>CAVRBY010000001.1:0-3447500 GCA_963719375.1 uncultured Actinomycetes bacterium
GTGAGCTGCTCGGCGCGGCACACCTCCCCCCTATACCTGGCAGCAGCCCTATCTCGGGATCGTCGAACGGGTCTCGATCGCCTTCCTCGATCGTTACCTGCGGCGGGTCGGCGGGTCGCCGTCGGCGCTCGCGCGCCTCGGGAACGTGGCGCGGCGCGCCACCCTCACCGCCGACCCCTGACGCTCAGATCTTCGCGCCGTCGACGCGCGTCTCGATCTCCTCGCCGAGAAAGCAGAGGTGACCCTCGATCGCGCGGACGCCGTCGAAGGGCTCCGGATAGAACCAGGCGACGTCCTCGAGCCGCCGGCCGTCCACCACGACCGACCGGTAAGAGGCTGTGCCCTTGTACGGGCAGACGCTGTGCGATTCGCTCGGCTCGAGCACGTCCGCACGGACGTCGGCGAGCGGCACGTACCAGCGGTTCGGGAGGCCGTTCTCGGACAGCAGCGTGGGGCGTCGCGTGTCCGCTACGAGTTTGCCGCCGGCGAGCACCTCGACGTGCCGGCTCGAGGCGCGGACGTCCACGCGCGCGTACGGATCGCGCAGGTGGCCGTTGACCTCCTCGTCCTCGTCCAGCCAGCGGTCCATCTTCCCCCAGTAGAACCCCAGCTGGCCAAGCAGCCAGCCGGCGCCGTCGATCGGCTCCGGGTAGCCCCAGGCCGCGTTATCGGCGAGGGCCTCGCCGGCGCGCACGGACCAGTAGGAGGCGTCCCCCTTGAACGGGCAGTGCGTCCGAAGGTCCGTCGGCTCGAGCAGTTCGCGTCGCACGTCGTCCGCAGGCACGTAGAGCTGTGGCAGCGGCCCGGTTTCGTGCACGAGCTCGGCGCGCGTGCTGTCGAGCACCGTCTCGCCGCCGAGCTCGGCGCGCACACGGCGCGGGAACGGGTGCATCAGCAGGCGATGTGGAGGCCCGTCGATCGTGTAGTTGACGCTTGCGGGTGGTCGGCCCGAGAGCGGGCCGTGTGCGCGGGTCAGGGACATGCGACTCCTGTCGGGTGGGGCTCCAAGTGTGCCCTGGGCGTCGAGCGGCTGAGCCGCATCCGGTGCTCAATGAGGGGTCTGCGTCGAGCCGTCCGGCAGCATCGCGAAGCCGCCCGTCGCCAGCATCCGCCGGCCGCGGGAGACCTCGACGAGGACGAGCAGCCGGGCTCCCTCGGCGCTCACGTGCGTCGTCAGCGTGAGCCCCTCGCTCTCCCTCTCGAGCGGCGACCCGCCGGCGAGCTCGGCCAGCTGGCCGTTCCCCCCTCTCCGCAGCCTTTCGAGCTCGTCGTCGACGAGCGCGATCGCCCGGCGGCGGGGCTCGCGGTGGCGGTCGCGCAGGGTCATCGACGCTCAGGTCAGACGCAGCTCGTCGCCGCGTACCTCGAGCACGTCTCCGCGCCGCAGTTGCCGCCCGCGCCGGCGCTCGGGCTCCCCGTTGATGACCACGGCGTCCTCCGCGAGGAGGGCCTTGACGTCGCCGCCCGATTCGACGGCTCCGGCGAGCTTCAGCAGCTGGCCGAGCCTGATCCCGTCTCCCCTGATCGCGACGTCGCGCATGCTCACACAGTAGTTGCGGAACAAGGGGCGACCGACCGGGTTTCTAAGCTCCAGCGCTCACTCAGATGACCCGCCCTTCCCTGACCACGCTTCTCGCCGGGTTCGTTCTGGCGCTCGGGACCGCCTCTTCGGCGGGCGCAGCCTCGCATGCCTGCGTCAAGGGCGTCCCCAAGAGCCAGGCGTACTGCCGCATCGCGACCAACGGAGCATCGGAGCGGACGACGGCGCTGCTGACCGCCTACAGCAGCTTCAAGCCGGACTGGCCGCTCAACGTGAACCCCGCGACCGGCGCGCGCAAGTGGCCGCTCGTCAACTCGCTCGGCCAGACGATCGCCTTCATCCAGCAGGACTGGAACGCGGCGGCTCCGGGCCTCAACAAGACGACCCGCTGGAGCCTGTTCGAGGCCGACGGCAAGACGCTCGTCGAGACCCGGACGCTGGCCTCGAAGTCGGCCCGCGACGACCCGACGGCGCCCTACCTCGCGATCCAGGGCTACGCGTGCATGCTCCAGGCCAGCGACCGGAGCTTCCCGATCGTCGTGCTCGAGCACGGCAGCTTCGGAGACCACGGGCGCTATATCGGATTTCGCGGCTTCATCAGCCCGGCCGCGTTTCCGAAGAAGCCGATACTCAACCCGAGGGCGGCCGAGTACGCGCGACACACCTCCCGCGGCGGTCCGCTCAAGGGCAAGGCCGTCCCCCAGGCGCTCGCGGCGCTCCACGCGCGGACCGGCTGCAACCAGCACGCGCTCGGGTTCCGCGACCCGAGCCGGCCGGCGACGGCCTCCTTCTCCGGCAACCTGCTCGACCCGCAATTCGCCTGGTTCTACCGCTACAACGCGGAGTTCCCGGGCGCCCCGAGGCGCGCGTCGCGATCGAGCTTCGGCTCGGGCAGCCGGTCGATCGAGTCGAACCCGTTCGACAACCGCTACGCGAACTACGCGACGTTCCCGCCGCCGGCGATCGACGCGCCCGGTGGGCCGCCCGCGACTCTCGGCTCGCGTCTCGCCGAGGGCGCCCCCGACGCGCAGGCGCGCATCGAGGCCGACACGACGATGATCCACGGCGGCGGCATCGTGCGCGCCATCCTGCCCCCCACGTCGCACTACGTGGTCAAGGACTGGTTCGGCTACGCGGACCCCAACGGGTTCTGTGGCCGCACGACCAACCCGACCTTCACGGCCCGCGCCGGCGTCGCCCAATGGGTACTTATCGCGATCCCCGGGACCCCGCTCGAGGGGTGGGTTCCGCACAAGGTGCCGGACGCCCGCTACGACGGGACCGGTTGCGGCACGTAGGCCGCTCGAACGGTTTCAGTTTTCCCTCCGCCGGGTCGATAACACCGCCGTGAACGGCGGTCGGCCGACCGAGGAGGCGCGCTCGAAGCGAGCGGCCCGACGCGGCCATCGTGACGACGAGGTCGCCTACCTCGCATACCACGACGGCCTCACCGGGCTCGCGAATCGCGTCGCTCTACAGGACCTGCTCGAGGAGACGATCGAGCGCGCGAGCCGCGATGGCCGGCCGCTCGCGCTCGTCTACATCGACCTCGACGACTTCAAGCTCGTCAACGACAGCCTCGGACACGAGGCCGGGGACGAGCTGCTCATCGAGGTCGCCGCCAGGCTGCGCACGGTGACCCGCCCGGGTGACGTCCTGGCCCGGCAGGGAGGCGACGAGTTCCTGCTGCTGATCAGCGACCCGGATGGCGGCGCAGGGTCGGCGTCCGGCCTCGCCGAGACGGTCGCGCAACGTTGCTGGTTCGAGCTCCGCGCCGCGCTCGACCGGCCTTTCGAGATCGGCGACGCCGTCTTTCAGATCGACGCGAGCCTCGGCGTCAGCGTCTTTCCGGACGATGCAGGGGACTCCCAGACGCTGCTGCGCCATGCCGACGCGGCGATGTACGGTGCCAAGCGCGCCGGCGGCGGCTTCGCGGTCTACGAGGCGCAGCGGCGCGACCCGCTGGCGCGCCTGTCGCTCGCGGCCCGTATGCGGCGCGCGCTGGCCGCGGAGGAATTCGAGCTCCACTACCAGCCGGTCTGTGACCTCGGCGAGTCGCTGCCGGTGCGCGGCGTCGAGTCGCTGGTCCGCTGGCGCGACCCCGAGCGCGGCCTCGTACCGCCGCTCGAGTTCATCCCCGAGGCGGAGCGCATGGGGGTGATTGAGGCGTTGGGCGACTGGGTGCTCCAGGAGGCGACGCAACAGGCGCGCGCGTGGCGCGAGCAGGGCCTCGCTCCGATGGTCAGCGTGAACGTCTCGCCGCGCGAGCTGCGCCGGCCGGGCTTCGCCGAGAACTTCATCACCGTGATCGAAGCGCGGGGCCTCGAGCCGGCAGGCTTCATCGTCGAGTTGACCGAGTCGAGCTGGGTGCTCGAGACGACCCGGATCATGCCGGTCCTCGAAGCGCTCAGCGAGGCCGGCGTCCGGCTCGCGCTCGACGACTTCGGTGCCGGCTATTCGTCGCTTGCGCGCCTGCGCGCGCTGCCCGCAGACATCATCAAGATCGACCGTGCCTTCCTCGAGGGGATACCCGAGGATCCGCAGGCACGCGCGATCGTCTCGGCGATCCTTGCCCTGGCCGATGCCTGCGGCCGGGACGTCGTCGCCGAGGGCGTCGAGACGGAGGGCCAGCTCCGGTTCCTCGCCGAGTGCGGCTGTCGGATCGCGCAGGGGTACCAGATCTGCCCGCCGGGGCCCGCTGCGGACGTGACGCCGATGATCCGCGCGCGCCTGCTCGACCACCGGCGCCTCGGGCCGCCCGCGCGCTGATCTTCAGCTCGTCGCGGCGGTCGTGTCCGCGCGGGGGGTCGCCGCCACCGGCGGGCGCTCCTCGATCGACGCTTGCCGCATCTCGAGCTCCTCGCCGGCGAGCATGAAAGGTCCGGGCGTCGCGGCCCGCTCACCCCCGAGCCGGCTCTCCACCGCCACCAGGATCGCGTAGGCCATCGGGCCGAGAGAGCGCAGCGGCTGGTGCTGGTTCTGGCGCGTGCCGAGCCGAGCCTGGGCGAGCCGGTCGATTCCGACGGCGCGCAGCGCGTCGATCAGCATGGCGATCTCCACCCCGTAGCCGACGGGAAAGGCGAGCCCCTCGAGCAGCTCGCGCCGCGCGGCGAGCTCCCCGGCGAGCGGCTGGCTGAAGCCGGCGAGCTCGGGGAAGTGGAGGTTCAGCAGGGGGCGGGCCATCAGCTCGGTGACGCGCCCGCCGCCGCCCGCGATGACCGAGCCCGGCGCGGCCGTGAAGGGACGCTCGAACGCGCCCTTGACGAGCGCGAGGTCGCCATTCTCGAGCAGCGGACCGAGCAGCCCGAGCACGAACGCCGGGTCGGGGTTGGCGGTGTCCGAATCGAGGAACACGACGATCTCTCCGCTCGTCGCGGCGAGCGACCGCCACATCGCGTCGCCCTTGCCGAGGCAGGGTCCGTGGTCACGACGGAGGTCGTCCTGCTGGACCACCTCGACGCCGCGCCGCAGGCAGGTCGCCGCGGTGCCGTCGCGCGAGTCCGCGTCGATGACCACGATCTCGTCGACCAGCCCGGCGGAGCGAAGCGGCAGAGCGACGTCGAGAACCGCACCGATCGTCGCCGCCACCTCTCTCGCGGGCAGTACGACGCTCACGCTCTCGCGCTTCTCGGCGAGCAACCCCTCGAGCGTGTACGTGCTCGCGTCGTATGTGCGGCGCGTGAACCAGTCGGCGAGCGCGAGGTCGCGCGCCAGGCCGCGCGGGGCGCGCCCCTCGAGACGACCCGAGGTCGATACGGCCACGGCGCGCGGGCGGACAATCGGTACTTGGTGGCGCCTGAGGACCGTCTCGAGACCCTCGTCCTCGAGCGCCTCCCGTGGGTCGAGGCCGCCGATCGCGGCGTATATGGCCGCTGTCACGGCCATCGAGGCGCCACTGAACTGGTGATGCTCGGCCGACGGCTCGAAGCGGCGCACGCGCTCGAGGCGCTCGGTCGCCTGCAGCGATCGTGTCCGGTGGACACGCCGGTCGAGGCCCGCGGCGTCGTCCGTGGCGATCGCGACCCGCCCACCGATGGCCTGCGCGCCCTCCGCGATGGCGTCGAGCTGGGCGCGCAGCCAGCGCTCGTCGACCGTCGAGTCGGCATCGGTCGTCGCGACGAGCCCGTAGGGCCGCCCGAGCGAGAGCAGCCGCTCGCAGGCCAGGTCCATGCCGAGCTTGCGGGCGGCGCCCGCGCCGCGCTCGGGACTCTCGAGGATCCACAGCCGCAGCGCCGGGTTCAGCCGTCCCGTCTCGATTGCACGCTCGCGCGTGGCGTCAGCGCAGGCGTCGAGGACGAGCAGCAGCTCGTACGCGTCCGCGGACACGCCGCGCTGGTCGGCGAGCGCCTCGATGCAGGCGACGATGTGCTCCTGCTCGTTGCGCGCGGGAACCACGACGGACGCCTCGAGCGTCTCCTCCGGCGCCGGGATCATGGCGGCGGCGCGCCCCGCTCGATCAGCTCGCGGCCGCGCTCGTAGTCCTCGTCGCGCTCGTGTGCCAGAACGCCGACGACCGCGCCGTCGCTCGTGTACCAGGCGCTGAAGGCGTCCCCACCGTGGTCGTCGAAGCGGATGCCGTCGAATCCGTCGCCCCAGGCGGCGTACTTGAGCGTGTGCGCGCCGATCATCGACCAGAAGCCGGGGACCTCCGTCCAGACGGCCCGCTCTCCGGCGACTCGGCGCCCGGCGACCTCGCCCTGCGTGAGGGCGTCCCCCCAGTGCTCGACGCGCAGCGGCCGGCCCGCGACCGGATGCTCGGCCTCGACGGCGTCGCCGGCGGCATAGACGCAGTCGCCGGTCGTTCGCAGTGCCCCGTCGGCGGCGATCGCCCGGCCGCCGCTGCCGAGGCGCAGGCCCGCGGAGCGGGCGAGCTGGTCGCGTGCGGCGACGCCGGCAGCCATCACGACCATGTCCGCCTCGACCGGCCCGCGCTGCGCCTGCTGCACCCTGAAGCCCCCGTCGCGGCGCTCGATCCGCTCGACCTCCGCGCCGAGCGAGAGCTGGACGCCTGCGCTCTCGAGCCAGCCCGCGAGCCGAGCGCCCACGTCGGGCCCGAGCCTCTCGGCCTGTGGCGCCCGCTCCATGCCGAGCAGGGTGACGAGCGCGCCGCGCGAGGTCAGTGACGCCGCCGCTTCGCAGCCGATGAACCCCGTCCCGATCAGCGCGACGCGCACCCCGTCGCGGGCACGCCCGACGAGTCGCTCCGCGTCGCGCGCGCTGCGGATCAGCAGCACGTCTTCGTCGTCGGCGCCCGGCACGGGCAGCCGCTGCGGCGCCGCGCCCGTGGCTAGGACGCACGCGTCATAGCGAAGCTCGCCGGGTTCGCCCTCGATGGTCACCGTACGCCGGTCCACGTCGAGCGAGAGCACGCGTGCGTGGAGCAGTTCGATCGAGTTCTGGGGGTACCACTGCTCCTCTTCGAGGAACAGCTCGGAGGCGTCGAGCTCGCCGCGCATGAACTCCTTCGTCAGCGGCGGCCGGCGGTAGGGAGAGCGGTCGTCGTCCATCACGAGCGTCACGCGCGCCTCGCCGCCGGCGTCGCGGTAGCCGCGCGCCGCGGACAGCCCGGCGGGCCCGCCGCCGACGATCACCAGATGCTGCCCCGCCCTCAAGCGCGCTCGTACACCTCCAGTAGGTAGCGCGGGT
This sequence comes from uncultured Actinomycetes bacterium, assembly GCA_963719375.1. Classification (GTDB taxonomy): domain Bacteria; phylum Actinomycetota; class Thermoleophilia; order Solirubrobacterales; family Thermoleophilaceae; genus JAICJV01. The sequence goes on from CAVRBY010000001.1 coordinate 7,187, forward strand.
GGCGCTCGGAGTGGACCGGGCGCAGCGAGCCCCGGCCGCTCAGGAGCCGGTGCACCTCGTCGCCCGTGAGCTGGTGATCTCGCTCGCGCGGGCGCCAGTGGACCGCGATCAGCGCGGCGCCGGGAGCGAGCCGGCGCTCGAGACGGTCGAGCGCATCGGCGAGCAGCTGCTCGCTCAGGTAATAGAGCACTTCGGAGCAGACCGCGAGGTCGAACGGTCCCGCGGGCAGGTCCTCCGGAAGCAGGCCGCAGATGAAGCGGACGCCCCGGCGACCGGCGAGCCGTTCGCGCGCGGCCGCGAGCGCGGTCGGCGAGGGGTCGAGCGCCACGAGCTCCATACAGCGCTCCGCCAGCCGCTCGGTCAGCACCCCGATCGAGCAGCCGAGCTCGACCGCGCGCTCGTAACGGCGTTCCCCGAGTGCGGCGATCGTGTGCTCGTACTTGGCGGTCTCGTATGCGCTCGTCTCGAAGTCCCACGGGTCGCGCCGCTGCCGGTAGAGCCGTTCGAACAGCTCCGGATCGGTACGCGCCGCGCTCATCGGGCCAGCGCGCGCATCCCCGTGCGCGCGACGAGCGGGTCGAGCCGGTGCTGGAGCAGGAAGACGTCGAGATCGCGGCGGGCCCGGTCGAGACGGCCGCCCACGGCGAGCGGGCGCGAGCCGGTCGCTCGCAGCGCCTCGTCGATCACGGCCCGCGCACTCGAGGCGAGAGCGTCGCGCATGTGCACGGCGAAGGTCGGCAGGTCCGTGCCCGCGTCGAGGCGCCGGGCCGCCTCGTCGACCCACAGGTCGATCGTCTGCGCGGCGGTTGCGATCCGGCCGGCAGCCAGCCCTTCGAGCGGACCGGCGTCGGCACGGCCGCGAAGCGTCTCGAGCGCCGCCTCGGCGGCGGCGTCGGCGATTCCCGCCCACGTCGCGGCGGTCCGGACCGCGTCGCGGGAGAACCATGGCTCCTCGGTCAGCGCGCCGGGACCCCCAAGCACGGCCACTACCTGCGCCCCCGAGAACAGCACTCGATGACTGGCGGAGGCGCGCATGCCGGCGCCGCGATACCAGGATTCATCAATCTCGACGCGATCGGCGAGGTCGACGTAGGCGAGCCGCTCGGCCCGGTCGGCACCCGGCTCGCGGACGAGCACGAGGGCCCGGTCGAGACCGCCTGCGCCCGAGCAGAACACCTTTGCTCCCCAGAGGCGGTCCCCGCGCAGCGTCGCTGGCTCGCCCTCCCCGGGTGCCGGGTCCGCGCCCCAGACGCCGAGCCGCAGGCGCCCCGTGGCGACCTGTTCGAGCTGCGCGTCGCGCAGGTCGGGCCGGGCCTGTACCGCGAGCCGCTCGACCGCGTTCAGATGCCCGTCGAGGATCCGGCCGACGGACCCGTCGGCACGCGCGACCTCCCTTACGAGCGAGAGCTCGGCGGCTGCACCGGCCACCCGGCCGGGCAGGGTCGCGGCGAGCAGGCCCGCACCCTCGAGCTGGGCGACGGCCTCCTCGGGGAACGGCGGCACGCCCTCGACGCGATCGCGCGTGTCCGCGCTCGCGGCGATCGCCACGAGCGCTCTCTCGCGCGCGGTGGCGCTTGCGTCGGGGCTCATGATGGGCATGCCCCTCAGGCTAGTCGCAGCGCGTGGAGATCCGCCGCCAGAGCGCCGGGTCTTCTACGCTCGGCTGATGCCGACCGAGCCCGGAATCCTCGCCCGCGGCCCGTGGATGCCGGAGCGAGTCGAGGTCGAATGGCGTTGCGAGCCCTGGAACGCCCCGGAGTCGCTCGAGCGACGCGCCGACGAGGCGATCGCCGCGCTGCGCGAACGGGGCTCGCCATCTCACGACGGCCTGGCGGCCCGCCTGCGCTCCTACGACGCCGCCGGTGGCGTGCTGAAGCTCGAGCTCGAGCCGGTCCGCTGGGCGCTCCGCCTCATCGACGGCGACACGCGCAGCCTGACGGCCCTGAACGTCGTCCGTTCCGCGGACGGGCGCTGGCTCGCCGGACGTCGAGCCGCCTGGCTCGCAAGCTGGGCGGGGCGCTGGGCGCTCGGTGCCGGTGGGTCCGTCGAGAAGGGTGAGAATCCCACTCTGACGCTGACACGCGAGCTCGAGGAGGAATGGCAGCTGATGCCGCGCGAGCTCTCCGTCGAGGCGCTGCTCGAGATGCCGTCGGGGCTCACCGCGCTGATCGGCTTGACGACCGTGGACGACGACGCCGCGCCCGTTCCGGACGCCGAGCACGACGAGTTCAGCTGGTGGCCGGCCGACCCAGCCGACTGGCCGCCCGAGGCGGACTGGCGGCTGCGCGCGCTGGCCGGTCTGCTCGCGGCCCGCTGACCCTCATCCCCCGGGGGTCGACGCGGGTCCCGGGGGCGGCTGCGTGGGAAGCGTCAGCGGCGGAAGGGGCGCCTGTCCGAAGTTGAAGTCAGACCGCAGGTCTCCGAGCACGGACTCGGTCTCACGCACGCTCGGGCGCGGGTCCGGACGGCCGTCGGTCTTCGGGTCGAGGCGCTGGCCGCCGAGGAAGTCGTCCTCGATGAACTTCGTGTAGGCGTCGAATGAGAGGACCTGGTGGTCGATCTTCCCGCGGCGGGCGTACGGGCTGATGACGATCGCGGGGACGCGGATCCCATAGCCGTTCTCGTCGACCGTCGGCGGCCTGAGGTGGTCATAGAAACCACCCCAGTCGTCCCAGGTCAGGAAGATCGCCGTCGAGTCCCAGTCCGGGCTGCGCATGACCGCGTTGACGAGCCCTGTGACCCATGCCTGGCCGGCGGCCGGGGTCGCCGGTGGGTGCTCCGAGTTCACCTGGTTCGGAACGATCCAGGCGACCGAGGGCAGCTTGCCGGCGCTCGCCGCGGCGTAGAAGTGCGAGACGTCCTGGATGTTGCCGAGCTGTCCGTCCTGGCGGACCGTGTCGAAGGAGGGCAGCGGGTTCCAGATCTGCGGCGTGGTGGCGTTCTGGGGGCCCGGGGTGCAGTTCACGTCGCCGTCGGAGCAGTCGGGCTGCTGACCGCGCTCGAGGTAGTACGCCCAGCTGACTCCGGCTCGGTGAAGCAGATAGGTGAGGTCCGTCCACGCATAGTCGCGAGCGCCGGGGGCGGCGCCGGTCCCGTTCGGCAGGAACTGCCGGCAGAGCGGCAGGGCTGCCTTCAGCCGAGGGTTGCGTGGCCGGATCCGTCCGCGCCGGCCGGGCACGACCCCGTTCTCCTCGAGGCACTGGACGAGCGCCGGGTTCCGGAGCAGCGTGCGCAGAGGGGGCGCGTTCGCACCGGTGATCTGGCTCGTCCGGAAGCCCGACAGCTGGTCGTCGTTCATGCAGCTCGACGGGTCGCCGGTACGCGTGCACGTCGCCGACCATTCGGAGACGGTGAACAGGTGCGCCGGAAGGCTCCAGGAGGCATCCGGCTGGAACATGTGGTCCTGCAGCACGAAGTCGCGCGCGTACTTCCAGTAGTTGGGAATCTCGCGGGCGTCGTGGTAGCCCATCACGTCGGGCGGCCCGACCGAGCGGCAGGCGATCGCCGCCCCGCCGCAGCCGCGACCGCCCGGCGTGTCCGCGACGCGCAGGAAGCCGTCCATCCGCCCCCCGTCCATCGCCAGTGCCGCCTGCGACTGCTCGTGCTTCGCGCCGCCGTTGACCTCGTTCGGGTCGTGGTAGGGCCCCTGACAGCCGCCGCTGCGCGGGTCGGGCACGCATACGGTGAAGCGGCCGTTGTGCGCCGGCAGCCCGTCGGCATGCGGGTACGTACCGAAGTACGAGTCGAACGACCGGTTCTCCTGCATGATCACGATTACGTGTCTGATCGTGTGGATGTCCCCCGCCGGGCGGGTCAGGTGCACCGGCGGCAGCAGCGGCTTCGGAAGCGCTTTCGGTTTCGGCTTGCCGCCGCCACAGCCGGCGATGCCGACCGCGACGAGCAGCAGGAGCATCGGCAGGCGCGGGCGCACGGCCGGGCAATCTAGTCGACTCGTGTAAAGCGCTCATGCGTAACCTTGCGACGTGCGCAAGCTCGCCGAGATGACCACGCTCCGGGTCGGAGGTCCACCCGAGCGCCTCGTCGAGGCGGGCAGCGAGGAGCAGGCGCTCGCCGCGCTGCGCAGCGCGGAGGGCCCCGTGCTCGTGCTTGCCGGTGGCAGCAACGTCGTCGCCTCCGACGACGGCTTCCCCGGGACGGTCCTCCACCTCGTCACGCGTGGCGTCGACATGGACCGCGACGGCAAGCTGGTGGCTGCCGCCGGCGAGCCGTGGGACGCGCTCGTCACGCTGGCCGTGCGCGAGCGGCTCGCCGGAGTCGAGTGCCTCGCGGGCATCCCGGGGTCGGTGGGCGCGACGCCGATCCAGAATGTCGGCGCCTACGGGCAGGACGTCTCGCAGACGATCGTGCGTGTGCGCGTGTATGACCGCGACCGAGACGAGGTGCGAGAGCTCGCGCCCGCGGACTGTGGCTTCGCCTACCGCTCGAGCAGGTTCAAGCGTGAGCGGGGACGCTGGCTCGTGCTCGCCGTCGAGTACCAGCTCACGCCGGGAGAGCTCTCGGCGCCGATCGTCTACCCGGAGCTCGCGCGCGAGCTCGGCGTCGAGCTCGGCGGCACGGCGCCGCTCGAGCGGGTCCGCGAGGGCGTCCTGCGAGTGCGGCGGCGCAAGGGCATGGTGATCGACCGCCGTGACCCCGATTCCACCTCGGCTGGATCGTTTTTCACAAACCCGATCCTCGAGCCCGGCGAGTTCGACCGTCTCGAGGCGCGCGCGGGGGAGCCGCCACCTCGCTACGCCGAGCCGGACGGGCGGATCAAGACCTCCGCGGCCTGGCTCGTCGAGCGCGCCGGGTTCACTCGCGGCTACGGGCTTCCCGGTCCGGCCGCGATCTCGACCAAGCACACGCTTGCGATCACGAACCGCGGGGGCGCGACGGCCGCCGACCTCGTCGCCCTGGCGCGCACGGTCGCGCAGGGTGTTCACGCCGAGTTCGGCATCGAGCTCGTCCCCGAGCCTGTACTGGTCGGGATCGAGTGGGCACCGCTCGCGCCCGCGGTGGCGCGGCACGGCTGAGCGGCTCAGGTCCAGGCGAGAGCCGCCCGCCGCTCCCAGTAGTCGTCCGGATCCTGCACGAGACCGCCGAGCCGCTCGGCGCAGCGGCCGAAGTCGACCTCGAGAGCCCGGAGGTTGCTTTGCAGCTGCCGGGCGGTGGTCGCGCCGCTCAGCACGACGTCGGAGAACGGCTGCGCGAGCGCGCCGGCGAGTGCGATCGCGTCAGGGGTCGTCTCGGCCTCGGCCGCGGCGTCCCATAGCCGCGGGCTCGCGGCGCGCTCGGTCAGCAGGCCGTTCGCGAGCGTCTCCTTGAGGATCACGCCGAGGCCGGCGTCGTGGGCGCGCAGCAGCGCGGGCCCGGCGGATGGCTCGTGCAGGTTCCAGGTCGCCTGCACGGCGTCGAAGCCTCCGACCTCGAGAGCCCGGTCGATCGTCGCGGCCTGGCTCGCACCGCTCGTGGTCAGCCCGATTCGCACTCCTTCGAGTCGCAGCCGCTCGAGGCTGTTTCGCAGCTCCGGGTCGGCGAGGCTCTCGGGCGTCGCCGAGTGGATCTGGTAGAGGACGAGGTGGCCGCCGAGCAGCGCACGACTCTCTTCGAGCTGACGCTCGAAGTTCGACACGCTCAGGTCCTTGACCTCCGGCGGATCGGCATCTACCTGCCAGTCGGCCGTGTACGTGTAGCCCCACTTCGATCCGACCGTGATGCCGGCGCCCTCGCGCGCAAAGAGCCATCCGGCCAGGAACTCCTCCGCTTTCCCGTAGCTGCGAGCCGCGTCGAAGTAGCGGATGCCCTCGTCATACGCGATATCGAGGAGCGCCCGAGTCCGGGTCCGCAGTCCCTCGACGGAGCGGTCGGGGCCAAGGTCCTGGCCATGACCGAGGTTCAGGTAGCCGGGCCGCCCGAGGGCGGCCAGGCCGAGACCGATGGCGCTGACCTGGAGGCCCGAGCGGCCCAGCGGCCGCTGCTCCACCTCAGCGCTTGACGAGTTCGCGCGCGGCGTCGACGATCGCGTCGGCGTCGATCTTCGCTTGGGCGAGCAGCTCCGCCGGCTTGCCCGAGCCGGGTAGCTCGTGGACGGCGAGCTTGATCACGCGGGTGGGCTCGTCGCTGTCCGCGAAGGCGTCGAGCACTGCGTCGCCGATCCCCCCCTCCGGCCGGTGGTCCTCGGCGGTGACGAGGCGGCCGCCGGTGGCCGCCGCTGCCTCGTGCAACGTCTGCACGTCGACGGGCTTGACCGAGTACAGGTCGATCACGCGTGCGCTGATGCCGTCCTCGGCGAGCTTGTCCGCCGCCTCGACGGCCTCGTGCAGCGTGACGCCCGCGCCGATCAGGGTGACCTCGTCGGAATCGCTCGAGCGGACGACGTGGCTGCCGCCGATCTCGAAGCGCTCGTCGGCGCCGTAGATCGTAGGTGTCGCGCCACGGGAGGTGCGCATGTACGAGATGCCGTCGCGGTCCGCCATCCGCTCGACGAGCTTGGCGGTCTGGTTCGGGTCGCACGGGTAGAGCACGCAGCTCGAGGTGATTGCGCGCAGCGACGCGAGGTCCTCGAGCGCCATCTGTGACGGGCCGTCCTCGCCGATCGCCACGCCCGCGTGCGATCCGCAGAGACGGATGTCCGCCTTGGAGATCGCGGCCATTCGCACGAAGTCGTAGGCGCGGCTGAGGAAGGCGGCGAAGGTCGAGGCGAAGGGCACCCACTTCCGGACCTGGAAGCCGACCGCGGTCGCGATCATCTGCTGCTCGGCGATGAACATCTCGAAGAACCGGTCGGGAGCCGCGTCCTTGAACTCGTCGGCGTGCGTCGAGTTCGAGACCTCACCGTCGAGCGCGACGACGTCCGAGCGGGTCTTCGCGAGCGCCGTGATCGCGTCGCCGTACGCCTGCCGCGTCGCGACGGGGTCGTCGTCGATCTCGTATGTGGGCAGCTCGCCGCCGGGCGTCTCGAACCGGTGCGGCTCGCGATCACCCTCGGGAGCGTGTACGTTGACGCGCATCGGTGGGATGTCGCCGAGCTCGGAGAGCGCCTCGTCCTCGTCGGGCACCGGCTTGCCGTGGAAGCCGTTGTGGTCCTCGAGCGCCTTGACGCCCTTGCCCTTGATCGTCTTGGCGATGATCGCGACCGGTTTGCCCTCCGTCGCCACCGCCTCGGCGTAGGCGTCGTCGATCGCCGCGACGTCGTGTCCGTCGACCTCGATCGCGTGCCAGCCGAAGCTGCGTGCGCGGTCGGCGTAGAGGTTCAGGTCCCAGCCGTGCATCGTCTCGCCGCGCTGCCCGAGGCGGTTGATGTCGAGGATCGCGACCACGTTGTCGAGCTGCTGGTAGCTCGCGTGGTCAAAGGCCTCCCAGATCGATCCCTCGGCGAGCTCCGAGTCCCCGCAGAGCACCCAGACGCGGTAGGGCAGCTGGTCGAGGCGCTTGCCGGCGAGCCCGATCCCGACCCCGATCGGGAGCCCCTGGCCGAGAGACCCGGTGGCCACGTCGACCCAGGGCAGCGCCGGCGTCGGGTGACCCTCGAGGCGGCTTTCGAAGTGCCGGAAGGTGAGCAGCTCCTCGTCGGAGACGGCGCCCGTTGCGCGGTAGATCGCGTAGAGCAGCGGCGACGCGTGTCCCTTCGAGAAGATCAGGTGGTCCCCGAGCGGGTTCGCGGGATCGTCGAAGTCGTAGTGGAGGTGGCGCGCGATCAGCACGGCCATCAGGTCGGCGGCGGACATCGACGAGGTCGGGTGGCCCGAGCCGGCTGCGCTGCTCGCGCGCACGGAGTCGATTCGCAGGCGCTGTCCGAGCTCCCGGATCTGGTCGAGGTCGTCGGGATCGACGAGCTGCTCCTGCGCCGATGCGGATCCTGTCGCCATAGCTTCACTGCCTCCCATTCGGGGTCGTCCACGCATCCTAATGCCCGTTCAGCCGGAGGCTGAACGCGAGTCCGGGGGTCAGTCGGGCCGGGAGGCCCGCAGCCGCTCGCCGGCGGGCGTGTCGCGCGGGTCGGAGCCGCCGGGTGGCAGCGCGACCTCCTCCGCAGCCTCGCGCTCCGCCTCGGCGCGCTTGCCGGCGTCCCCGGCCGTGCGTGTCCCGAAGGACTCGACGAGCGGCCCGATCAGGTCGAGCGGCAGCGGGAAGACGATCGTCGAGGCGTTCGAGTCGCCGAGCTCGGTCAGGGTCTGGAGGTAGCGCAGCTGGAGCGTCGCGGGGTTTGTGCTGATCACGTCGGCCGCGTCGCTGAGCTTCGCGGCGGCCTGGAACTCGCCTTCGGCGTTGATGATCTTCGCGCGCCGCTCCCGTTCCGCCTCCGCCTGGCGCGCCATCGCGCGCTGCATGTCGTCGGGGATCTCGACGTCCTTGATCTCGACGTTCATCACCTTGATGCCCCACGGCTCGGTCTGCTCGTCGATCGTCTGCTGCAGGTCGTCGTTCAAGCGCTCTCGCTCGGCGAGCAGCGTGTCGAGCTCCGCCTTGCCGAGCACCGCTCGCAGCGTCGTCTGGGCGATCTGCGAGGTGGCCTGCTGGAAGTTCTCCACCTCGTTCACGGCGCGGCTCGGGTCGATCACGCGGAAGTAGGCGACCGCGGTCACTCGCGCTGGCACGTTGTCGCGCGTGATGACCTCCTGCGGCGGCACGTTGAGCGTGACCGTCCGCAGCGCGACGCGCACCATCTGGTCGATGAACGGGATCAGCAGCACCGGGCCCGGCCCGCGCTGTCCGGCGAGCCGCCCCACCCGGAACAGGACTCCGCGCTCGTACTCGCGCAGGATCCGTATCGACGCGGCGGCGAGGAACATCGCGATCACGGCGAGCGCGACGAGCACGACTATCACGGCGGTCACGCGGCTACCTCCCATTCCTCGGCCCTGTGGATGCTGAGCGTCAGCCCGTGCAGGCCGTCGACCACTACGGCGTCTCCCGGGCCCGGCTCTGCCTCGGCCCCGAGCGGTCCGGCTTGTGCGCGCCAGAGGGCTCCGTCGACGAGCACCTTGCCGCTCGCCCCGGACCAGCTGCGCACAACTCCGACATGGCCGACCAGGCCCTGGCGCCCGCCGTGCGGGAGCGCCCGGCGAGCGCCGGCGACGCGCCGCATCGCGAGCATCAGCGAGCCGATCAGGACTCCTGCCACGGCCACGGTCGCGACGAACGTCACGGCGGGTGCGGCACCGGCGCCCGCGAGCGCGACGGCGACGCCTCCGATGAGTCCCGCGACACCCGCGGCGCCGGCGATTCCGGCGGTCGGCACGTGTGCCTCGAACGCGAGCAGTGCGCCTCCCGCCAGAAGCACTATCAGCCCGAGCGCGATCACTACTTCACATTAGCGCCTCGGGCCGGCCCCTCAGTCGCCTCCGGCGCGCCGCGCGAGAGCCTCCGCGAAGCCTCGAATCAAGTCACGCTCCACCAGCGACCGCGCGGCGCGCAGGACGAGCCCGCTGCGCCGCCCCGCGGCGCTCGCCTCGAAGCTGTAGGTGACCGCGGTCTGCCCCGGCCCGACCGCCTCGAGCAGCCATCTGTTCCGCACGCCCTCGACCTTGCCGTTGCCGCCCGTCTGGACCCCGTCGATCCGATCCGGCAGGTGATAGTCGAGCCGGAGCACGAACTCGATCGTGCCGAGCGGGCCGGCGTCCGCCGCGGCCCGCACGAGCGTGGGGCGCGTCTCCCCGTCGCGCTCGAGCACGACGACCGCGTCGAGCGTCTCGTACCACTGCGGGTAGCCCTCGACGTCGAGCAGCAGCTCGACGCACCGCTCCCGCGCCGCCCGAACCATGACCGTGTGCGCTCCGTCGAGATCGCTCACGAGCGCAGTCTTTCCCTCCGGTGGGCGAGCGACACTTCGATCCGGTGAGTGAGCGACCGTCACGGAGGGCCGCGCTGCTGCGCGGACTGGCGCTCTGCGCGCTAGCTGCGCTGGCCGCACGCGTCGGCGGATCGTTCTGGCTCTGCCTGCCGGCGGCGCTCGTCCTCGCCGCTCCGCGCCGCAGCGTTCGTGGCGCGCTCACCGCAGGCGCCCTGCCCGCCCTCGCCGCCTTCGCAGCGGCCGGCTCCCGCCCACCCCCGCCGGCGCTCGCGATCGTCGTCGTCGCCGCCTGCGTCCTCGTCCTTCACCGCGTCGGCGCGAGCGGCCGCGCCGAGCGGGCGGCGCTGCGACGGTCCGCGCTCACCGATCCGCTCACGGGCGCCGCCAATCGACGCGCCCTGACCGAGCTCGTCGACTACGAGATAGCTCGCCACGCCCGCCTCCGCCACAGCTTTGCGGTCGTCGCGCTCGACCTCGACGGCTTCAAGCTCGTCAACGACCGCTTCGGGCACCCCGCGGGCGACGGGCTCCTGCGCGACGTCGCCGAGGCCCTGCGCCAAGTCGTTCGCGACCAGGATACGGTCGCCCGCCTCGGTGGCGACGAGTTCTGCGTCCTCGCCCCGGAGACCGACGAGTCAGGCGCGGAGCGCCTCGCCGCGCGCGTGGCGGCGGCGATCGGGCGCGTCACCGCGGGCCTCGACACCCTCAGCGCGAGCATCGGCGTGGCGCTCTATCCGGTCGACGGCGGGGATGCGCGCGCGGTGCTCGAAGCGGCGGATGCCGCACAGGTCGATGCGAAGCGCCGCTCCCGGGGCCGCGGCCGCCAGGCAGCTTAGCGGTAGTTCCGCCACGACGACTTCTCGACTCTACGCTCGGCCAATCCGGGCCTCCGGGGACTCCTGCGGGGCGTGCGGCGCTAGCGGAGCACCGTGATCCGCCGGCTTACGCGGCGGCCGTGGCGGACGGCGATCACCGTGATCGTGTATCGGCCAGGGCGCAGTCGCCGCGATGCCGTAGAAACGAGGACGCTGTTGTAACCGCGGTGACCGGGCACGCGCAGGTCGACAAGAGACTTGTGCGCGCTCGAGCGGGCTGCTCGAACGCCGCGCGGAGCCCACTGCACTATCACCCGCACGCGCGCCGGGGCGCGCAACAGGTAGCTGACGGCCGGGCGGGCCGTGTCCGAGCGGAGGGTGAGACCGCTGACCAGCGGGGCCGCTGTCCCGAGCGCGGCGGCATCGTAGGGCGCGGCGTACACGCGCTCGTCGGACCGCGAGCTCCAAACCGCGATGCCCCGACCAGCCGCATCGAACGCGAGCCGGATGAAGTTTAGGCTGAAGTACGAGGCAGGCGGCTCTTCGAACAGCGTGTCGGGAGGCTGGAACTCGCCGCCCGCGGTGCTGATCGAGGCCATCAGTCGAGGGTCGTGACCCCCCGCAGCGTCAGAGCTCCACGCGACGATCGCGTGTCCGCGGCTGTCGAAGCCCGCCGCCACGCCCCCGGCGGTGTGAACGTCCGCGCTCTCGGGGATCGCGCGCGGTGCGCCCGGAGGGCCGCCGGCCGGCGCGAACACCGACTTGAGACCGCTCGCATCGGGCCAGACGATCAGCGCGTCGCCCTGCGCGTCGACCGCGACCGTCGGCTCGCTCACCTGAGAGCCGACCCCGATCACCCGCGAGGACCCGAACGGCTGGCCGGCGCGACGCACCGCGAACTCGATGTCCGGGGCGTACATCTGGGGAGCGTGGCCGCCGGCGAAGGTCGCCCACGCAGCGACGACGTCGCCCTCATGGTCGGTCGCGAACGATGGCCAGCCAGGCGGACGGGCATCGTTAGCAGGGTCTGAGATGCCGGTCTCCGGCCCGACGGTCTGTCGCCCCGCGCACGACCGCTCGGATATCACCGTGTTGCCGTTGGGCGCGCTGTGAGAGTCGAATACGAGCGGGACACCGGCCCCGTCGAGCATCGGAGGCGGGCCCTCGGTACCCAACAGCGGCACGGGGTCCCCAAACGGACCGTCCGCCGGCTTGCAGCGGATCGTCCGATTCCATTGGGGCTCCGTCATGCTCGAACTAGCAGTGGCGAGCACCTCGCCGCCGCTACCCACCGCGAACAGGCCGTCATACGCGAAAGGGCCGTCCTGTCCGGAGAAATCAAACAGGTGCTGCGCTGCCGCAAACGAACCATCCGCCGCGAGGCTCGCTCGCCAGGTCTCTAGGGGACCGAACCTCGGGTCGCCCACCGTCCAGCCAACTGCCGGCGGCGCATCCGGATAGGAATCAACCGAGGTCACGCTCCCGACCGGCGCGAGCAGCTGCGGCGCAGAAAACGCGCCGCCCGACGGGCGGACCGCTGCGTACACCGTCCCCCCGTCCGGCCGCGCCGAATCGACCCAAGCGACCACCGCCGTCCCGCCAGCCGTCATAGCCACCTGCGCGGGAGACGACAGCGGCGTCGACAGAGCGACAGGCGACGACCACGGGTCCGCCGTTGCCGTGCCACACGCGACCGCCACGATCACCAGCGCGAGCGCGCAAACCCCCCAAACTCGCCTATCCGCCACAACCCCCATCCCTGCCCGCAGCCTAACCGAAACCCCCTACCAGTGAGCAGGTTTCAACCTTTCGTCCCCGGCCGCCGTCCTCCCGCAGTAGCGAGACCCCGGGAACGACTTTCAGCATTCGGTCGGGTTTCTAATCAGATGCGGTCAGCACTTGCACCGGAACGATCGCGGTCGCCGGTGATTCGCCGACCGCTCGATCCGCGGTTGGTACGCGGATCGAGGAGTCGGAGCGACGCACGCCGGCACGGACCGGTCAGCGTCTCCTTTGTCGCCCGAAGCCTCCTTCTCACGATGGCTTGCTGCGGCTTCGCGCTCGTGTCCGGCATCGCGTGCTCACGCGCCATGGCGCGTTCAGTGGTGGCGGTACTGCCTCGCGGCATCGAGGCGTACGGCACTACCGATGCCGTCGTCGCGGGCGCGAATGTGGTCTATGTCGACCCTTGGCGGACGAACGTCAGCGACATACGAATCGACACGGACTCCGGCGATGACCGGCTGCTGATGCGTTACCCCGAGGGCCTCGTGCACTTGGCGGGTTCGACGCAGCTGTTGGCCCTGATCCCGCCCGCGCAGGGCCCGGAAGCGGAGTTGCTCGTCGGCGCCCCCGCCGGCACGCTCTCGTCCGTCTCGTCTTGTGCCAAGCCTTCGCTCGGGACGCCCGAGGGGGCGGAGGGCGAGGTCGGCAGCGGGTTCGCGCTCGATGCCTCCGATGTCGCCTATCTCGATGACGGCTGTGGAGCCTCGGGCGCGTCGCTGCGGTTGATCGTCCAGAACATGGCCAGCGGAGGCGGGCCAGCGTTCGAGCTTCCACTGGCCAATGGCGTGACGGCCTCCGACGTGAGCCTCGCCGGTCCTTACGTCGCCTTCCATCTGGACTCGACGGCAGGGGGAGAGATCGTCGAGTACGACTGGCGGACCGGCGCAGAGACTCTGCGTGTGCCGGACGGGGGGAGCTACCCGTGCTCCGCGCTGGGGCCACCGAACATCGAGGTCGCTGAGTTCTGCGGCCTGGCGGTACAGGCGGACGGAAAGCTCGCGCGCCTGCTCGCCCACTTCCGCTACGACACGGGCTACCAGCCCGAGCAGGAGGACCTCTGCAAAGGAACGATCGACTGGCTCAGCCCCGCGAACACGATCTGGAGGACCGTGGCCGCGGACGCCTGCGGCCCGTCCGGGCGGACGCCGGCGCCGCTGCTCGCCGCCGACAGAATCGTCTATCCGCGCGACTCCTACGGATCGCACGCCGTTGTCGACCTACAGGGCCAACGCCGATCCCTCGGTGACACCGGCCAGATTTTCAGCTTCGACGGACAACGGATCCTCGTGCACACGAGCGAATGCACGGGCGAGACGATCACATCCGACGACGTCCTCAATGACCCACCCCTCCAAGCTTCCTCCAGCGACGCCTACTGCCCCGTCCGCTTCTCGAAGGCGCGTTTGTACCTAGGCCGGCATCCGCACTTCGCCGTCGACCTCTCATGCCCGAAAGGTTGCTGGGGGCCGGTCATCATCGGAACCTCGAAGACCTATGACGCCCACACTTCCGAGTTCGTCATCGCCCCCGGCGGACACCGTCTGATCTCGCTTCCATTGACGCGCCGCAGCGCGATCGTCCGCGAGGCGAAGGCCGCGGCTGGGACTCGCAAACGGGTGATGGTGCTCGTCGACACCTTCAAAGCCTTCAGCTACGACCCCAATTGGTCGCCGGAGCGGAACGCGAACAACAACAACAGCCGGACAACGCGTCAAAGGACCCGGGTTGTGAGGGGGCACGGCTAACGGCCGTCGCTGTTGGCGGGTAACGCCCCTCGAGCCGGCGACACTCGATCGGCCACCCGGCGCCCCCCGCCGAGGTCGTCCGTGAGCCGTCGCTCAGTCGAGCCTTGCCGAGTGTCGCCTGCCGGCGTCCACCCAGGTCAGCGTCGAGCCGTGGAGGCGGACGGTTCGCGGATCAATCTCGCGCCCGGCATCGAGCAGCCGTGGCGGCCTGCCGTCGGTGTTCCACTTGAACAGCCGCTTGGCTACGGCGCCGGGCCGGGCGCAGGCCAGGCGGACGCGTTTGCGGTCGTATGGGTTCCGGCATGCGACCCAAGCGATTGCGCCGTTGGGTCGCAGGCGCACCGCGGGTACGGCTGCGATCGACCCGTCCAGGCTGTTCGCCTTTCCGCGGTATGCGGAGGCCGAGCGGTTGAAGCCATCGGTGGGATCTCGCAGGTCCGTGACCCCGATCAGAGTCAGATCGCTGATCGGGTCCTCGTACTCCGTGGCGTTGCCGACGAACGGACCGGCCAGCGCGGCTGCCGGCGGGCCGGCGGCGGTCTCACCGAAATGGTCTCCAGTCCCGTCCAGTGGCACTGGCTGGCCGCGCGACCGCGAGCACCCGTACGTCTCGTGTTGCAGCCTGAACATGGTCGCCACGCGCGTTCGCAGCAGCAGGTGGGCGCGCCGCGGCGTGCACGCGCCGGGGCGGTTGAAGCGCTGGTATGCGGAGATGCTGCCGATCGCCTGAGGCTGTGACGCGTGTTGCGCGTCGAAGCTGCTCGTGAGGGCCGTCAACCGCTCGCCGTCGGAATGCTCCCAGGCGGCAGTCCCCTGCCCCGAGTCGTCGAGCGCGAGCGCGGGCGGGATGGCGGTGTCGGCGCTGTAGGCCTGCGCCGGCGCAAGATCGATCGGTCTCCCGAAGCTTCCTCCGGCTGGCCTGTAACTGAACCGCACTGCATTGTCCGGGGCGCGCCAGCCGATCGCGAAATCGCCCCGGGAGTCGGCGGCGAGATCGCTCTGCGGCGATTCCTGGTTCGGGCCCGGCGGAACGATCGTCGTCAGCGGCCCGAAGCTCCCGCCAGCGGACCGCACGGTGACTTCGACGCGCTCGCCTTCGAAAACGATTGCCGCGTCGCCGGCTGACGTGGTCGCGACGTGCTTGACCGATTCACCGACGGGCTCGCTGAAAGCGACCGCCGGCGCGCTGAACGGCCCGCCGGCCCGCCGCTCACTCACCTCGAAGTGCTGCCCCGCCTCACCGACGAGCAGCCCATCTCCGGACCGGTCGCCGCCCGCCGTAATGATCACCGGGTCGGGGAACATGACGCTCGCGGCAGTCCCGAAGCTGCCGCCCGGGGGTCGGGTGGCATAGAAGACACGGGGGCCGCCCCCACCCGATTCCCATGCCCCGAGCGCCTCTCCGTTGTCGTCGAGCGTCAGCAACAGCGGCTTGACAGCCGCCGGCGGCACGTTGACTGACTCTGCCGCTCCGAAAGTGCCGCCCGGAGGACGGACGGCGTCCTGGTAGGTCCCGTCCGGGCGTTGCCAGAGCGCGATCGCCTCGCCTGGCGCGTTGACCGCGAGCTTCAGGTCGTTGACCGGGCCGCCGCTCGGCAAAGGCACGGGTGCGCCGAAGGCCCCGCCAGGAGCGCGGAGCGCAACCATCGGCACTCCGTGATACGGGTTATCCGCCGTGCCGAGCAAGGGAATCCACGTCGCGACTGCGCCGCCCGCATCGTCAACCTGCACATCGAACGAGTCGATTCCGGCCGGGGCAAGCTGAGCGAACGGCTGAAAGGCGGCCGCCGGTGAGGCGGCAGACGCCATAAACGGTCCGAAGCCACTAGCGACAGCAGAGCCGTCGGGAGCGATGCTTACATCGACGGGTCTGTATGGCTCCCAAAGGACACCGCGATCGCCGCGAGTATTCCTAGCCACCTGCATGGTCGCGCCCGCCCCGCCGGCACTCGTCGCAAGCCACGCCAGGGCCACGACGATCACTAGGAACTTCCTGCGCATACCACCTCGAACACAGCGATTCGCGCTGCGATCCGGTTCGCGCGTCACGCGACGGTGACCCGGTGACGTGCTTGGGAACCTAACCCGCCAGCTGCCACCGCCCACGGCTCTTCACGAGCTTGGTGGTGCTGCCAGCGCGCAGGAGCGGCGAGAGGTTCCCGGTGGAGGTCGCGATGTCCTCGTCGCGGACCGTCGCCCGGTCGCCTTGGATCGTCACCCGCCTCACCTCGACGCCCCGCAGCGCGTGGCGCACGGCCGGGGAAAGCTGGCTGCTGGCGGAGGCCACCACCGAGGCACACGGCGAGCCGCGCCGACCCGCCGCGGCGGCCAGGCCGGCCTGCCCCGCGGGCGTGACGAGCGCGCAGGCGCGAGCGGTGTCGCCATCGGCGATCGCCACGAGAAAGCTCCGCACGGTCGTCTTGACGGCGCTGACGTCGGCGGGGCTCGGGCCTCCGCAACCGGCGAGCCCGATCAGGGCAGCTGCCGCCAGCAGCGCAGGCCCTTGTCGCGGCGGGCTGATCATCGCCCGCCAGTTTCTCAGCGAGCTTCAGATCGTGGCGAGCAGCAGTGAGAGGCCGCTCGCGGCGGCCGCCCACAGCTGGAGCACGCCGGTCGCCGCGTAGCCGGCGAACGCGCCGAGCCCGAGCGCGCAGAGGATCAGCAGTACCGCTCTCATCCTCAGAGGCTTCGGTCGCGAAGCCCGATCACGCGAGCGAGCCGGGCGGCGCCTCAACGAGTGGACGGGTCGACACCCGGCTCGAGCGGCGTCAGCGGCAGGTCGCCGAAGCTGATGTTCGCCGAGCCGAGTAGCCGCTCGATCCCTTCCGCCGTGGCCGGGCGGGCAAACAGAAAGCCCTGCCCGAGCTCGCAGCCGAGCTCTATCAGGCGCTCGCGCTGCTCGCTCAGCTCGATTCCCTCGCCGACCACGTCGAGCTCGAGGCTGTCTCCGAGATCGACGATCGCGCGCGCCAGCGGAAAGCCCTCGGCCGTGCCCGTCAGGCCGTCGACGAACGACTTGGCGACCTTCAGGATGTCGAGCGGGAAGCCGCGCAGGTACTGCAGTGACGAGTAACCCGTCCCGAAGTCGTCGACCGCGATGCGCACCCCGAGCCGCTTCAGCTCGCCGAGCCGCTCCGCGACCGCCGCGGCGTCGCTCATCAGCACGGTCTCGGTGATCTCGAGCACGAGCTGCGCGGGGTCGAGCCCGGTGTCACGCAGCACCTCGGCCACCTCATCGACGAGCTCGGGCTGCTCGAGCTGGACTCCGGACAGGTTCACGCTGAGCGTCAGCGGCCCGTGAGGACGTTGCCACTCCGCCGCCTGCCGGCAGGCCGTGCGCAGGACCCAGGAGCCGATCGAGACGATCAGCCCCGACTCCTCGGCGACCGGGATGAACGCCCCCGGCGGGACGAGGCCACGCCGTGGGTGCTGCCAGCGGACCAGGGCCTCGACGCCGAAGACCCGCCCCTGGTCGAGCTCGACGAGGGGTTGGTAGTGGAGCACGAGCTCGCCGGCCTCGACGGCACGCCGGAGGTCGGTCTCGAGCTCGAGCCGCTCGACCATCTCCGCGTGCATGCCCGGCTCGTACTCGGCGTAGCGGGCCTGGCCCTGCGACTTGGCCCGATACATCGCGAGGTCCGCGTTTCGCAGGAGGTCCTCCCCGCCGGTGCCCGCCGCGATGCCGATGCTCGCCGCGACGAACACCGTGCGCTCACCGATCTTGACCGGGCTCCCGACGACCTCGAGCAGCCTCCGCGCGACGGCGATCGGGCTCTCGCCGCCACCCCCGTCCTCGAGCAGGATCGCGAACTCGTCGCCGCCGAAGCGCGCGATCGTGTCGCCGGGCCGCAGGTTTGACCGCAGGCGTTCTGAGACCTCCACGAGCAGCCGGTCGCCGGCGGCGTGCCCGAACGTGTCGTTGACGTTCTTGAACCGGTCGAGATCGAGGAACAAGACGGCGACCGGGCCTCCCGAACGGTCGGTCGCGGCCATCGCGCGCTCGAGCCGGTCGAGGAAGAGCGCGCGGTTGGCGAGCCCGGTGAGCGGGTCGTGGAGCGCCTGATGCATCACGTCATCGACCATACGAGCGTCGGTGAGCGCGATGCTGGCGTGCTCGGCGAGGGCGAGCAGCGCCTCCTGCTCGGCCTCGCTGTAGCGGCGGTCCTGCGCGTAGGACCCCGCGGTGAGAGTGCCGATCAGCCGGCCCTTCTCGTGCACGGGCGCCGCCATGGCGGCCTGCAGGCCGCTCGCGGCGAACGCCGGGTGCGCGTCCGGGCGCCGCTGGTAGTCGTGCATGATTTCGATCCGTCCCGAGGCGATCACCTGGCCGGAGGCGCCGACCCCGCGGCGGCTGTGCGCTATCGAGGCGGAGAGCTCCGCGCTGAAGCCGCGCGAGGCGACCAGCGTCGTCGTCTCCGGATCGTCGCTGTCAACGAGCCTCAGCACCGCCGCGCCGTCGAGGAGGTCGCAGGTGCCGTCGACGACCGCCTCAAGGACGGCGTCCCGATCCTCGCGCTGGACGATCGAGCGCTGGATCACGGACAGCCGCTCGAGCAGGGCCTGCCGCTCCCTCAGCCGCTCGAGCAGCAGTGCGTTCTCGCGCGCCTGCTGCTCGCTTCGCTCGCGTAGCTCGCGTTCGGTGCCGATCAGCCGGAGCATCCGCAGCGTCAGCACGAGCACGCGGCAGAGCGCGCGCAGGAAGGTCAGCTCGGAGCGGTCGAAAGGCTCGTCCGCACGACGCGCGAGAACCAGGCGGTCGTGCAGGCTGCCCTCGAGCGGGATGGCGACCGCGGCGCAGTCGCCGACGCCTTCGAGCTCGATCTCCTCGCGCGTGCCGCGCGCGATCGCCATCACCGTCTCCTCCGGCGTCGCCCCCGCGGCGAAGCCGCTTGCGGCGATGATCGTCTCGCCTCGGATCAGCGCACCCGCCTCGGCGTCGAGCGCCTCGGTGGCGCGCTCGACCGCGCCGAGCGCCGCTGATCCCTCGTCAGGGAAGGCGGACAGGACCGCCAGGAACTCGGCGAGCTGCTGTGTCGACCAGGCTGCCTCCGAGGCCATCTCAGGCGACGGCGAGCACGACGAGCGTCTGGTTGTGGAATCCGCTCACGCCCTGCGTGCGGGCGATCTCGCCGTAGGTGTAGAAGCCGGACACCGGCGCACCCGAGGCGGAGGCCGCCACGCGGTCGATCTCGGTCTGGATGCCGGAATCGCCGAGCACGCCCCGCCGCGCGATGCAGTCGAAGGCGATCATTCCGAGCGGCTGCGAGCCGCCAAGCTGCGCGAGCGAGTCCGCGCAGGCCGCGTCGGTGGCGCTCAGCACGGACTCCTCGTCGCCCTCCATGATCCAGGCCATCGCTCCCTGGGGGACGCGCGCGATGCAGGAGAGCGAGCCGTCCTCGAAGTCGGCCCCGCCGACGAAGCGCACGTGCTCCTCGCCGCTGCGGCGGCTGAGGCCGAGCGGATGTGTAAGGGCGAAGCGCGTCAGCGCCTCGCCGTCGGTGCGGGTCTCGACGGGTGCCGCGAGACGGTCGAGGTAGACGTCGACGGCGCGCTCGTCGTCGAGATCGTAGACGCGGTTTCCCTCGCTGCGGGTGACGAGCATCGGCTCGCCGACCTTGCGCCAGCCGTGCCGGACCCCGATCCCGAACGGAGCGTCCGAGCTGATCCCGACGCCGACAACGGCATCGCTCAGCACCTCGTCACCGGCGAGCTGGAAGGTCCGCTGCATCTTCAGGTCATCGCCGGCGCAGCCGCCGACGAGCGGCACTCCGCTGCCGAGCACTGAATGGGCGCCGCGGACGATCTCCTGCTGGTCGCCGGCGAGGCCGTCGGTGAGCAGCATCACGATCCGGTGCTCTCGCGCTCCGGCCCGCTCGAGGCAGCCGGCCGCCTCGGCGCCCGCCTCGCGCAGGCGGCTCGAGGCTCCCCGGGCGACCGCCGTCGAGACGCCGAAGCCCTCGCCGCCGAGCGCGGTGACGACCACCGAGGCGTCTCCCGGTCCCGACGTGGCGATCTCGCCCGCTGTCGAGCAGCCGACGAGCGGCACTCCGCCGGAGCGCGCGTTGATCGCGCCGAGCAGCTCCGTCAGGTCATAGGCATCGGAGCAGAAGACGATCAGCAGCTTCGGTTCCTCGCCGGTGAGGGCCTCGGCCGCAGCGCGTCGGCCGGCGTCCGCGTCGAGCCCGGTCGCCCGCCCTACCGATAGCCATCGTGTCATGGTCAAACCGTCCCCTTGAAATCGTGGTCCCGGTCTTTATCGGACGCCGCCTCGCTCGACAAAAGTGCCGGGTGCGCTGGCGCTAGCCTGACGGAGGGCGCCCCCGTGATAGAGACTCCGAACAGTGTCGCGCCGGTCGCGGAACCTGGGGCGCCCGCCCGGCGCCTTTCGCGCGGCGCGATCGCGCTGATCCTGTTGGCGCTCGCCTACGGCAGCGTGATCCAGTCGTTCAGCTGGAATCAGACCTCCCACTTCGCGCTCATACGCGCGCTTTCGCACGGGACGGCCGTGATCGATCCCTATCGCGACACGACCGGCGACGACGCCTTCTACCGCGGCCACTGGTACTCGGCACGCGCGCCGGGGCTGGCATTCGTGGCGCTGCCCTGGTACGAGCTTCTGCACGCGGCAAACGCGGAGCAGCTCGCGCTTGACTCGCCGGCGCAGCGCGGCGACGACGAGATGATCTGGGCCGTCGGCCTGTGGGCGAACGTGCTGCCCGCGATCCTCCTCCTGCTGCTGGTGCGCTGGGGGGCGGAGCGCGTAGAGCCCGGCTACGGGACCGCCGCGGCGCTCACGGTCGGGCTCGGGACGCTGATCCTGCCGCTCGGGACGCTGCTCTTCTCGCACGTCTTCGCGGCGATGCTCGGCTTCGCCGCCTTCGTCCTTCTCTGGCGTGACCGGGCGGGGCCGAGACGGCTCTGGCGGTCCGCCCTCGCCGGCCTCGCGCTTGGCTACGCGATGGTCGCCGAGTACCCGCTCTTGTTCGTCGCGGTGGTGCTCGGCCTCTATCTGCTCGCCGACGGCGAACGGCGGATCCGCCGAGCGGTCGCCTACCTCGCGGGCATGGTGATCGGGGCCGTGCCGTTGGCGCTCTACGACCTGTTTGCCTTCGGCAACATCTGGCACGTCGCCTACGCCGACCTGCCCGCCCACCAGTCGGGCTTCTTCGGTATCCGCCTCCCGAGCCTGACCGTTCTGGCCTCGCTGCTGCTCTCCTCGCGCGGGCTGCTGACACTCTCCCCCATCCTCGTGCTCGCGCTCGCCGGCCTCGTTCTCCTCCACCGGCGCGGCTGGCGCGCCGAGGCGGTCGCGATCGCCGCGATCGCGGTCCTCTACCTGGCCTACAACTCGGGCTACTACCTGCCCTTCGGCGGCGCCGTGCCGGGCCCGCGCTTCCTGACGACGATGCTCCCCTTCCTCGGCGTCCCGCTGGCGCTCGCGATCCGCCGCTGGCCGGGCCCGGCGATCGCGCTCGCCGCCGTCTCCTGCTGCGCGATGATCCTCGCGACGCTGACCCATCCGCTCGTCGGCTACCAGCCGGAGACGGCCGTCTGGACGCGGTTCGCCGCCCAGGGCCTGTTCCAGCCGACGGTCATGACCGCGCTCGGCTTCGGACGCGGCTGGATCGCCCTGCTGCCGTTCGCCCTCGCCGCGGGCGCGGCCGTGCTGCTCGCCGCGGACGCGACCGGACCCACCAGGCTCGGCCCTCGGACGCTTGCCTTCGGCGGGGCCGCCGCGCTCGCCTGGGCGCTGCTGGCGAGCTACCTGCCGGCGCTGCTCGGGGTCGACACGGCGACCGAGCACAAGATCTCCGAGGCGGGCGACCCGATGACGGCGCTTCACACCTTCGGCACGCACCCGCTCACCCACTTGGCGCTCGTGGCGGTGGCGGCGGCGGCGGCCGCCCTGGTCGCGGGCGGGCTCTTCCTGCGCCGGCCGGCGGTGGGCGCCGCGTAGGGGTCCCCCGCGCTACGCGCCGCAGGCTTTGAGAGCCGCGGAGCGCGCCTTTGCGATCCTCCTTTTCAGCGTGCGCTTCTGCTTCTTCGAGTGAGCGTGCTTGACCTTGAGGCGGAGCTTGTTGACCTGCGCCCGCGCGTTCTTGCACGCGACGGATGCGCTTCCCGATTTACCGCCGGCGGACCCGCCGCCGCCCGCTGGAGCCGTCCAGCTGACCTGAAGCGTGTACGGGACGGGGACGGCGTCGCCGTTCGCGTCCGTTGCACCACCGCTTTCCTGGACATCCAGATAGTGGCGGCCCGCGAAGGGCGGCTGAGACACCGTGTAGGTGAACGTCTGCGTGGGAGCCGGCGAGCCGCCCGAGGGGGCCGACGTTGCGGAGGTCTTGAACCGGGTCGGATCACCGCCCTCGACGCCGTGGACGTAGAGGTCGACGTACACGCCGCCGCATGAAGTCGTTGCACCCGCAGCCGAGCAGCTCGGGTCCTCCGTGTCCCTGATCGACACCGAGAGGATGGTGCCCGGCTTGAGGTCGAGCGCGTAAACATTCTCGCCGCCACCCGTGTCTTCGTTCAGGGACCCCGAGTAGGTGCCGGGCGGACTGGCGTGACATGCCGGATCGAAGCCGGCGCAAGTACCTGCCGCGGCCGGATCGACGGCCGTCAGCACGAAAGCGACGGCCAGGCCAACGTAGAGGGCCGCCGACCGGATCGCCGAGGTCCGGCTAAGTCGCATCGTCTCCTCTCGTGCGTTTGGGAGTGAGCGGCATTGTCCCAATATCAACGTACAGGCCTGTCGTTACGAGCGCCACCCTGCATCGAGGCAGACCCGTGGCCGCCCCGAGAGCGCCACCTCCGCGGGCGCTCTACCGCCCACCGTCAGTGCCGACCGAGAGCACCCGCTCCCGGGCGCGCTCCTCACCGCATAGCGCCGTCGCCGCCTGAGAGCGCCCGCTTTGCGGGTGCTGTGTTGCCGTATCACCCGAGTCACCGGCGCTCCTCACCGCAGAGCGTCTCCGCCGGCCGAGAGCGGGTGCTCGGATTACCGTGTGGCGTCAGCCCCGACCGAGAGCACCCGCTCGCGCCGGCCGCCGTTCGAGCCGCGCGCCATCGTGTCGACCTCCTCGAGCGACGCGCCCGAGCCGAGCGCGACGCACGTCAGCGGCGACTCGGCGAGGTAGGCGGGCATTTGCGTCTCCTGGCGCAGCCGCTCGTCGAAGCACTGCAGCAGCGCGCCGCCGCCCGCGAGCGTGATGCCCCGCACCGCGATGTCGCCGGCCAGCTCGGCGGGAGTGATCTCGAGCGTCTCCTTGACGGCCTGAACGATCGCCTGGACGGGATCGGCGAGCGCGTCGCGAACCTCCTCGCTCGTCAGGTTGACGGTCTTCGGCAGCCCGGACACGAGGTCGCGTCCCTTGATCTCAGCCGACTTCTCCCCCTCGCGCAGCGGCGCCGCAGAGCCGATGTCGAACTTGATCTGCTCCGCCGTCGGCTGGCCAACCGCCATGTTGTGGCGCTTGCGGACGTGGCTCACGATCGCCTCGTCGAACTCGTAGCCGCCGACGCGCAGCGACTGCGAAACGACGATCCCGCCGAGCGAGAGGACGGCGACCTCGCTCGTGCCTCCCCCGACGTCGACGATCAGGTTGCCACTCGGCTCGGCGATGTCGAGACCGGCGCCGATCGCCGCCGCGAGCGGCTCCTCGATCAGGTGGACCTGGCGCGCCCCGGCCGCGAGGCAGGCTTCCTCGACGGCTCGCTTCTCGACCTCCGTGACGCCGGACGGGACGCACATCACGACGCGAGGATGGGCGAAGCGGCTCGAGTGGACCTTGCGGATGAAGTAGCGCAGCATCTCCTCGGTCACCTCGAAGTCGGCGATCACTCCGTGACGGAGCGGGCGCGTCGCCGAGATCGTCGCCGGCGTGCGGCCGATCATTCGCTTCGCCTCGCTGCCGACGGCGTGGACCTCGCCGCTGCGCACGTCCATCGCGACGACGGATGGCTCAGAGAGGACTATCCCCTGCCCGCGCAGGTATACGAGCGTGTTCGCGGTGCCGAGATCGATCGCGATGTCGCGGCTGCCGAGGCCGAGGATGCGTCCGAGTCCAATCAAACCGGTCTGTCATCTTTGCGCATCGTTTCCCTCCTGCGTTCTTCCCGCTGACCGCCCTGGTTAGGCTTATCACGGTGCGGAGCTCTTTGCGACTGGCCTCGCTGCTCGCCTTGCTCGCGGCGATCTGGCTCGCACCGCCCGCCGAAGCCGCTTTCGGCGGCTGCCCGGCCGGCGTCTCGCCGGGGATCGGCTGCGAGACCTTCCCGGTTCCGCTCGACTGGTCGGGGCATGCCCCCGGGTCGGTCAATCTGTTCGTCGAGCGGGAGGCTACCGCGACCACGCCCTCGCCTGGGGCGCTGTTCGTGCTCGCCGGCGGTCCGGGGCAGGCCGCCACCCCGTACACCGACATCTTCGCTCAGCTGTTCGCCGCTGGGCTTTCGCAGCGCAACCTGATCGTCTTCGACCAGCGCGGCACGGGTCGCTCGGACCGCATCGACTGCCCGGCCGCCGACAGCGCTACGACGCTCAGCGCCACCGACCGCGCAACGACTGCATGTGCCGACTCGCTCGGCGCCCGGCGCGGGTTCTACACGAGCCGCGACTCGGCGCAGGACATCGATGCGCTGCGACAGTCGCTCGGGGTAGATCGGATCATGCTCTACGGGGTCTCCTACGGCACCTACGCGGCGATGACCTACGCCCGCCTCTACCCGCAGCACGTCGAGGCGCTGATCCTCGACTCCGTGATTTCCCCGGGCGGCCGCGCGCCCTTCGACCAGTCGAGCTTCGCCGCCTACCCGCGGGTGCTGCGCGACATCTGCCGCGGGGACTGCGGCGGGATCACCTCGAACCCCGTCGGCGACCTCTCCCGCCTCGTCCATCGCGTGGAGCGCCGTCGCGAGCGGACCGTCGTCTACGGGGCAAACGGGCGGGGGGCGCACGTCACCATCTCCTCGGCGAGCGTCCTCGGCGCGCTCGTGGGAGCCGATCTGGACCCTACGGCGAGGGCCGAGCTGCCGGCAGCGCTGCACACCGCGGCGGCTGGCGATGCGGCAGCGCTGGCGCGCCTGATCCGGCGCGAGGACAGCGCCCCCGGATCGGTGGCCGCGGCGCAGGCGGCCCCGCCGGTCATGAGCACGGGCGCCTATCTGGCGACGCTGTGCGAGGAATCCCCGCTGCCGTGGAGCCGCACCGCGCCGCTCAGCGCGCGACCGGCGCAGTACGTGTCCGCGCTCGACCAGATCCCGGCGTCCGCATTCGCCCCCTGGGCACGGGCGATCGAGCTGGACAACGCGAGCGGGCGTGCGTGCCTCGACTGGCCCGACGCCTCGCCCCAGTCGCCGGCCGTGGGCGGTCCGCTGCCGAACGTGCCCGCGCTGATCCTCGACGGCGTCGATGACACGCGGACGCCGCTGTCGGACGCCCAGCAGGCGGCCGCGCTGCTGCCGCAGGCCTCCTTCGTACCCGTCCCGGACACCGGGCACTCCGTCCTTGGCACCGACGTGACGGGGTGCTCCCAAAGCGAGCTCGGGCGGTGGCTCTCCGGCGCCGGCGCGTCGCAGTGCCCGGCGAAGGCCCACCTGTTCGCGGCGATCGCCGATCCGCCGCGAAGCGTCCGGGTGCTGCACGCGACGCGAGGCATCCGTGGCGAGCGCGGCCGCACCGCAACCGCGGTCCGCGCGACCATTCAGGATGCGCTCCAGCAGGGGCTGGCATACCTCTTGACGGGCCGGACGATCGCCGCCGGCGGTCTCCGGGGGGGTCACCTCTCGGGCCGCCTGTCGCGCGCGGGGGTGCTCTCGGTCCGCCTCAGCCGCATCGTCTACGTCCCCGGCGTGCGCGTCTCGGGCACCCTCACGGTTGACCTGACGGGCCGGCACGCCGCCACGGCGAAGCTGAACGTTGCGGGGCGCGCTGCGGCGCGCGGCACGCTTCGCTTCACGGGATCGACGTTGCGGGGCCGGCTCGGAGGACGCGCGGTCCACTCGGCGGGCATCTCGGCCGCGAGCTTCGCCCCACCCCTTCCGACAGCCGCTCTTGCCCTCATCCGTGCCGGGGGCCTTCATCCGCTGCCGTAGGGTTGTCGAGGCGTGCTGCGGATCGTATTCGCCCATTTCGGCCACTGGTACATCTCGTTTCCCGTCTACATGGGGCCGCCGGCGCTGCTTGCCGTCTACCTCAAGTGGAGCGGGCGCCGCGAGAAGCGCAAGCGAGCCGCGGGAGACGAGAAGCCGTCGCCGCCCGCCGACTGATCACACGATTGTCGAAGTCCGGGGGCACGATTCAAGCGCGGCGCCGTGCCTGCCGATGCCCCGCACGTGGGTACCCGCGTCGAATCGCTGAGGGCGCTCGTCGACCAGGGCGCGAGCGCGATCGACGAGCAGCGGCCCCCGTCGCGCCGGCCGACCGGCCCGCTCGGCTGGATCGGCAGCGCCGTGGCCGCTCTGCCCGAGCTCGAGGCGCGCGCCCGGACCGCTGATGAGATCGGCTGGAGCGCCCGGGCCGCCGCGTCCGTTTTCCTGTATGCGCCGCTGCTCGACGGGGTGCTCGCGGCGATCGCCGACGCCGCGGTCAAGCTCGCGGAGGCCCTCGCCGCGCACCTCGGGCGCGATCCCCTCTCCGACCAAGCGCTCGTCGACGATGTCGAGGAATATGCGGCGCTGCTCTTTGCGGCTCACCGCACCGCCCCGCGACGCTCCGAGTTCCTGGTCGGCGGCTACGTCTCCTTTGTCGCCGGCGCGATCGAGACCGCGGGCGCACTCGCGGATGCCAGACTCGAAGCCGCGCAAGGTGCGGGCTCGACAGCCGTGGTCGAGGGACATTCCGCGTCGCTCACGAGCACGCTGGCGAACGCCCTCGGTGGTCTGCTCGCCTATGCCGAGCTGATCGCAGCGGACCGTGAGCGGCTGACCGCGACCGCCCTGCGCTGATCGGGATCAACTTCTTCGACACGGCCCAGGGCCTACGGGTTCGGAGCGTCCGAGCAGCTCTCACCCTCTATCAGGTGCACTGGCCGGACCCCGAGACCCCGTTAGAGGAGACCGCCGTGGCGCTGGGCGCTGCGCCAGATCGACGAGATCATGCGCGACGCGGTCCCCGTCGGCGGGGCGACGCCGGAGGGTAGAGCGGCAGACGAGCCCGCCGGGCGGCGGGCTCGTCGGTCAGCTGACGCTCAGGCGGCTTCGTGGAGCGCCGACAGCTCACCGGACTCGGCGAGGCGCTCGAGCGCCTCCTCCTCGATCTGGCGAACCCGCTCCGCGGAGATCCCGAGCCGGCGGCCCGTCTCGCGCAGCGGTGTGGGCTCCTCCCCACCGAGGCCGAAGCGCAGCTCGACGACGTTGCGCTCACGCTCGGGGAGGCGGCTGACGGCCTGCTGAACGGCACTCGTGCCCGCGTCGGCGACGACCTCGTCCTCGACGGCCGGCTGCTCGCTCGTGATCAGATCGCCGAACGAGGTCTCTCCGTCCTCGCCGATCGGCTGGTCGAGGCTCGTCAGCGGCCGCGCGGCCTTCCGGATCTCGATCACCTGGTCGACCGGCAGCTCGACCGCCTCGGCGATCTCATCCTCGGTCGGCTCGCGACCCAGCTTGGTGGCGAGCTCGCGCTCGGCACGGTTGATCTTGCGCTCGCGCTGGGCGATATGGACGGGGAGACGGATCGTCCGCGACGAGTTCTCGAGCCCGCGCTGGATCGACTGCCGGATCCAGAGCGTCGCGTAGGTCGAGAACTTGAAGCCGCGCCGCCAGTCGAACTTCTCGGCAGCGCGGATGAGGCCGAGCATGCCCTCCTGGACCAGGTCCCCGAGCGACAGCCCGTGACCCTGGTACTTGCGGGCGACCGACACGACGAGGCGCAGGTTCGAGTTGATCATCTTGTCCTTGGCGCTCATGTCGCCCTTCTCGATCCGCTTGGCAAGCGCGATCTCCTCCGCCGCGGTCAGCAGCGGATAGCGCCGTGCCGCATTGAAGAAGAGCTGCAGAGAGTCGGTCGTGACGTCCTCAGCCTGGGCATGAGCGGCGTCCGCCGGGTTGGCGTCCGGATCGAACGCGCGGCTGCGGCCACGCGGCGCGCGCTTCTTCGGAGCGGCCTCGGGCTTCGCGGGCGAGCGCTTCGCCTGCGGCACTGGAGTCAGCTCGCCGGTGTCGTGATCGTCACCGCGACGGCGCGCCGCGGCCTGGGCGGCCGGGGTCGTGCGACGGTGCTCGCGGTCGGTGCGGTTTCGGGCGGCCCGGGCCGTCCCGGAAGGCTTAGTGCTCGTGTCTACCTCACTCCTAGGCATGTTTGATAATTCGCTTCCGATAGAATTTTAGCAAGCTTCCGCAGATTATTGGCTGGCCAGCCAGGCTCTAAACCCCTTCCAGCGCGCCTGGTTGCGCTAGTTCCGGCCGTTTGCGCCGGTGGGCTCTTCCCTTACTACGCGGCGCGCGTGGCTTCAGATGTGCGCGACGCGCTCAGTACCGAGCCCAGCAAGCCTGGAAAGCGTTGATCGAGATCCTCCCGGCGCAACGACACGAGCCTGTGCGTTCCGTTCGTGCGCGTATACGTGATTCCTGCCTCGCGGAGCACCTTGAAATGGTGCGAGAGGGTCGATTTCGAGACGGATGCCTCGACCGCGCTGCACGACTGCTCCTCGCGCTCGGCGAGCGCACGGACTATCTGGAGCCGGACGGGGTCGCTCAGCGCATGCAGCACGTCGGGCAGGCCGACCTCTTCGATGTGTGGATGATGCAGGCTTCGCACGTTCGATCAGTACCGAAGAATCGAACCTGAAGCATAGATGATCGCGGGTCGATCATCCACCCACTGTTTCTAAGAGCCCGTTTCACATCCCGCGTGTGCGGCGCGCCGGATCGAGCGGGGCACGGACGCACGATCCGGCTCATAGCTGGGATATGAGCGGATCCGAGGACGCAGCATCCGCGACGATCCGCCCCGCCAGACACGTGCCCGGGGTTTGAACGGCTTAAGCCTTGACGACCGCCGTACCCGCGACCAGGTCCCCAAGCCGGGCGCGGCGTGGTCCGGTCCCGAGCACGACGAGGAGCCCGAGCAGGTAGACCGCCGGGAAGGAGTCGACGATCCGCAGCACGGTGCGAAGCGCCACGGCACCCGGGCTCGCGGCGCGGCCGTCGACGCGCACGACCCTGACGCCGGCGAGCTTCTTGCCGAGGGTCTGGCCGCTGCTCGCCTCGGCGAGGAAGTAGTAGGCCAGCACGATCGCGGCGAAGGCCGCCGACGCGCCCAGGCCGAGCTTCACGGTTCCCTGCCGGGCGCCGCCGTGGCCGCCGATCACCCCGACGACAGTGAAGATGACGGCGAGGGCGACGATGTCGAGCAGCGCCGCGGCGATGCGCCGGCCGAGCACGTCTGGCCGGGGCGCAGCCGGCGGCTGGGACCCTGGCGGCAGCACCGCTCGATCATCCCAGCAATCGTCCGGCGGGGCCGATCCGCCCACCCGGGTCTCACGTAGACTGGCTGCCGTGGCGAAGCAGCGGCAGGCGAAGATGCAGTACCAGGTGGGCACGCTCGCCGCGATCCCGCAGCTCGAGTCGCGCACCGACGAGCAGTTGCTGAGCGAGTCGAAGCACCGGGCCGCAGCTCGCGCGATCCTCGGCGCCCGCGCGGCGGAGCGCTACGACGCGAAGCAGGCACGTGCCTACTTCAACGAGGCGCTGGCCGGCGCGAGCCCGCGCGAGCGCCCCGCTCTGCGCCAGCTGATGAAGGCCTCCCTCGCGCAGGCCGAGCGCCGCCCCGACGAGCTCAAGGAGGCGATGGAGAAGCTCGGGCAGGAGCCTCCATCGGGCCGCCAGCTGTTCGTGCTGCGGCTGATGGGGCTGATCTCGCCCCCCGAGGGCGCCGGAATGCTCCCGCGCGTCCGAGGGGCGCTGCTCCTCGTCGTGCTGATCATCGTGTTGCTCGCGATCGGCTTTGGCCTCGCCGAGCTGATCGCGATCCCGTTCGGCGGCACCAGCGTCGTCGCAGCTGTGATCGTCGGCATCGCGATCGTCGTCGCGGCGATCGCGATCCTGGTCACGCTCGGCA
Source organism: uncultured Actinomycetes bacterium (assembly GCA_963719375.1). Classification (GTDB taxonomy): domain Bacteria; phylum Actinomycetota; class Thermoleophilia; order Solirubrobacterales; family Thermoleophilaceae; genus JAICJV01. The sequence goes on from CAVRBY010000001.1 coordinate 37,379, forward strand.
GGCGCCGTCAGGCCCGCGCCAAAGCGGCCGCCCGCGCGCAGCCGCCGCCGCCGCGACGGGCATAGCGCTCAGTTGAGCACAGCCGAGAGGCGGCGCCGATGCTCGCTCGCGAGCGGATCACCCGGCCCGAGCTCGGTGAAGATGCCCACCATCGCCTGCCGGATCAGGTCGCGCGTCTCGCCGTCGGGCGCCTCTCGGAAGGCGCTCTGGAGCATCTCGAGCGCGTCGCCGTAACGGTGAGCGTCCCAGGCGCCAAAGGCGGCGTCGAGGTCTCCCGCCCCCGCGAGCGCGAGGGAGGCTCGCGCTCTCAATCCGCTCGCGAGGTAGTCGGCTTCGACGAACGGGAGGAGCACGTCGCGCACCTCCTCGTCCTCGCCGCGGGAGAGCAGCAGCCGGGCGAGCGCGATCGCCGCCTTGGCGCTACGAGGGTCGGCGGCAAGCGTCTCGCGCAGAGCCGCCTCGTCGCCGGACGCGATCGCCGCCTCCGCCGCAAGCTCGTTCTCCGACGGGACGAGCCGGTCGAAGAACGCATCGACCTGGGCCGGAGGTATCGCGCCGGTGAACTCGTCGGCGACGCGGCCGTCGCGAAAGGCCTTGACCGCAGGGATTCCCTGGACGCGAAAGGCGCGCGCCAGCCGCTGATTTTGGTCGACGTCGACCTTCGCCAGATCGACTTTGCCCTCGCGCTCGCGGGCGGCGCTTTCGAGCGCCGGCGAGAGATTCCGGCAGGGCCCGCACCATTCAGCCCAGAAGTCCACCACGACCGGCACCTCGCGCGAGCGCGCGAGGACGAGGGTGTCGAATTGCGCCTCGTCGACGTCGCGGATCATGCGACCCAGGATAGGCCGCGTGCGGCGGTCAGGACGAGCTGACGTTGACGCTGGAGATCTCGACGACCGCGGTCGGCGTCCCCTGTTCGCCGCTGTTCGGATCCCCGAGCTGCCCGATCCGCTGGACCACGTCCATGCCCTGGCTCACCTGACCGAGCAGCGCGTAGTCGGGCGGCAGTTGCGCATCCCGTGCGGTCACGACGTAGAACTGGCTTCCCGCGGCGCCGCGCGGCTCGGTTTGGGTCTTCGCCATCGCGACGACTCCGCTCGTGTAGCGGGCGTTGGCGGGCGGCGTATCCACCGTCTGGTATCCCGGCCCGCCGCTGCCGGTGCCTGTGGGATCGCCGCCCTGGATGACGAAGCCCGGGACGATCCGGTGGAAGACCGTGCCGTTGAAGAAACCGGAGCGTGCCAGCGCCACCATCGAGGCCGACGCGTGCGGCGCGGTGTGCAGGTTCAGGGCGATCGTGAACGAGCCGCAGTTCGTCGCGACCGTCAGCTGCCACTTCTTGCTCGCGTCGAGCGTCGTCGTGGGAGGCTTCAGATGGCCCGCCGGCTTTGGCTGGGGCGCCGGAACGGTCCGGCAGCCCGAGGCCGCGGAGCTCGACGCGGACGCGGTTGCTGACGATGACGAGCTGGTCGACTTCGTCGAGGAGCCGCATGCCGCGACCGCGAGCGCGGTCAGCAGGCCGAGAAACACGAGCGAGAGGCGCACGGCGCGACACAGTAGAGGATCACCCGGAGCGTGATCATCTCTCGCTTCCGCGATCATCCCGGACGTGGCCCTCTCCCCCCGCCTTGACGCCTACGAGCAGTTGATCGTCGACCTCGACGGTTGTGTCTGGCTTGGCGGAGAGGCGATCCCTGGATCCGTCGAGGCGATCGAGCGGCTGCGTGAGGCCGGCCGCCGGATCGCATTCGTCACCAACAACCCGCGCCTCGCCTCGGAGGACCAGGTGCGCAAGCTGTGGGCAATCGGCGTTCGCGCGTCGCTGCACGACGTCGTCACGGTGGGGTCGGCGCTGCAATACCGGCTAGCGGAGAGCGCGGCCGGCCGCACGGCGTTCGTGATCGGCAGCGCGGCGCTGCGCCGCCAGGTCGCCGACGCGGGCGTGAAGGTGATGAACGGAACCGACCTTGCCTCCCGCGCCGACATCGTCGTGGTCGCGGGTACCGACGAGCTCGACTACGGCGACTTGCGCGATGCCGCGCTCGCGGCGCGCCGCGGCGCGGAGTTTCTCGCCACGAGCCGCGATCCCACCTACCCGATGCCCGACGGTCTTTGGCCGGGCACGGGAGCGGTGCTCGCGGCGGTCGAGATCGCCTCGGAGCGGACCGCGACGATCGTCGGCAAGCCGGAGCCGGATCTCTTCACCACCGCCCTCGACCGGCTGGGCGACGGACGAACGCTCGTCGTCGGGGACCGCCTCGAGTCCGATATCGCGGCGGCCGCCAAGGTCGGCCTCGACTCGGCGCTCGTGCTGACCGGCGGGGTCACGCGCCAGCAGGTGGCGGAATTCGAGGGCGGGGCCCCGACGATGGTCTGTGACAGCCTCGCCGCGCTCGTCGATGCCGATGCCTAGGCAGACCCATCACAAGCACTCGTCGACCAAGGGCTACAGGCGCCTGCTCGACACCCTCGCCGCGATCGACGGCGTCCATCGTGTCGCCACCGGGCGCGTCAAGCCACGGATGGGCAGCGGCCGTCCCGTGGCGCCGATCTCGAAGGTGCGCCGCGTCGAGTCGGGCCTGTCGATCACGATCAACACCGACGGCGCGATCATCGACGCCTATGTCGTCACCGACCGCCCGGACGAGGTGGAGGCGGCGATGAGGGCAGCGAGGCTGACTAAGTAGGCCGTTACCGGCGCATGCCGCCGACACGCAGAGTCTCCGCCGCGCTGTCGGCGGACTACTATCGGCGCGGTGCCAGGCCGCCGGCTCGTCCTGATCGTGAACCCGGCGGCGTCGGGCGGGCGCGCGCTCGCCGTGATGGAACGCGCCCGAGCGGAGCTCTCTCGCCGCGCAGCCGACTTCCGAGTGGTCGTCGCACGGAGTCCTGAGCACGCGGCCGGGGAGGCTCGCGCGGCGGCGTCGTCCGGGGAGACGAGCGTTGGCGTCGGCGGGGACGGCTTCGTCGGCATGCTCGCGGGAGCGCTGCGGAGCACGAGCGCGCTCGCGATCGTCCCCGCGGGGCGCGGCAACGACTTCGCGCGCGTCCTCGGCGTCCCGCGGGACCCGGAGTCCGCGGCGAGGCTCGCGCTCGAGGGGAGAGAGCGGCCGGTCGACCTGGCCACCGTCAACGGCAAGCCATACACGTGCATCGCGAGCGCCGGCTTCGACTCGGACGCGAACCGGATCGCAAACGAAGCAAGGCTCGTTCGCGGAAACCTCGTCTATCTCTACGCCGCGCTGCGAGCGCTCGCGGCCTGGCGGGCGGCTCGCTTCGAGGTGGTGGTCGACGGCGAGCGCCACGAGTTCAGCGGCTACGCGGTCGCGGTTGCGAATTCGAAGGCCTACGGGGGAGGCATGTATCTGGCCCCCCACGCCGAGCTCGACGACGGCCGGCTGGATGTGATGCTGACGCTCGACCAGCCGAAGCTCGCCTATCTGCGCGGGCTGCCGAAGGTCTTTCGCGGCGCCCACGTGACCAATCCGGGCGTTCGCTTTCTGCGTGGCGAGCATGTGGACGTGCGGGCGGACCGGCCCTTCACCGTCTACGCGGACGGCGACCCGATCGCGGAGCTTCCCGCCGCGATGGCCGTGGAGCGCCGTGTCCTGCGCGTGATCGCCCCGTGACCTGGCGCGCGAAGCTCGTCCTCGCACGCGTGGTTCGAGCGCTCAGCCGCCGCTCGGGCCGTGGCGGGACGACCGCCCCGGGGCGGGCGCTGCTGCGCCTCGAGCCGCGCGCGATCGAGCGTCTCGGCCAGCGCCTCGAGGGAGGGTCGACGCTGATATCGGCGACCAACGGCAAGACGACGACGGCTTCGATGCTCGCGAACATCCTCGAGCTCGCCCGTCGCGCAGTGGTCAGGAACCGAGCGGGCTCCAACATGAACTGGGGAGTCGCGACGGCTCTGCTCGACGCGGGCCGGACGGCCGGCGAGCTCGGTCTGTTCGAGGTCGACGAGGCCTGGCTGCCATCGATCGCGGACGCGCTCGGGCCGAGCCTGTTCGTGCTGTGCAACCTCTTTCGCGACCAGCTCGACCGCTACGGCGAGCTCGAGCTGCTCGCGAACCGTTGGGCGGGGGTGGTCGAGGCGTTCGACGGCCGCGCCGCGTTTGTCCTCAACGCTGACGATTCGCTCGTCGCCGACCTCGGGCGTGACCGCCGCGAGGTCCTCTACTACGGCGTCAGCGACGACTCGCTCGCACTCCCCGAGCTCGCCCACGCCGCCGACTCGAAGCACTGCCGCCGTTGCGGGCATGCGTACGTCTACGACGCCGTCTACCTCGGCCACCTCGGTCGCTACCGCTGCCCGAACTGCGGGCGCCGGCGTCCCGAGCCGACTGTCGTCGCCGAGCGCGTCGTGCTGCATGGGATGTCGGGGTCGGACCTCACGCTGCGCACTCCGGCCGGGAGGCTCGAGCTGCGGCTCCCCCTCCCCGGGCTCTACAACGCCTACAACGCGCTCGCCGCCGCCGCCGCCGCGACCCGACTCGGTGTCTCCCTCGAGCACATCCGCTCCGGGCTCGCCGAGGTGGCGGCCGTCTTCGGCCGCGTCGAGACGCTCGACGTGGGCGGCCGCAGGCTGTCGATACTGCTCGTCAAGAACCCGGCCGGCGCGAACGAGGTCCTCCGTACGCTGACGCTCGAGGCCGACCGCCTCGACCTCTGGCTCGCGCTGAACGACAAGACGGCCGATGGCCGCGACGTGTCGTGGATCTGGGACGCCGACTTCGAGCTGCTCGCCGGTCGGGTGGGGCACGCGACCTGCTCCGGAACCCGCGCCGAGGAGATGGCGCTGCGCTTGAAATACGCTGGGATCGACGCGCCGATTGCCACCGAGCGAGAGCTCGGGCGCTCGCTAGACGAGGCGCTGGCGACCGGCGACGGCGGTCCCCTCTATGCCCTCCCGACATACACCGCGCTGCTCGAGCTCCGCGCGCTCCTCGCCGAGCGTGGCGTCGCCGCGCGGTGGTCTGACTGAATGACCGCCACCGAGCGTCTGGTCGACGAAGCCCTCTGGCACGACGTCGAATGCGCCTCCTACGACGCCGACTTTTCGCTCTGGGAGGACCTCGCCGCCGAGTGCCACGGCGAGATCCTCGACATCGGCTGCGGCACCGGCCGAGTGGCCCTCAGGCTCGCCGCGGCCGGCCACGAGGTCAGCGCCGTCGACATCCACCTCGAGCTGATCGAAGCGCTTGCCCGGAGCGCGAGCGAGCGTAACCTGCGCGTCAGGACGACCGTCGGCGATGCCCGCTCGCTCGCGCTGGGCCGCCGCTTCGCGCTGGTGATAGCGCCGATGCAGGTCGTCCAGCTGCTCGGTGGTGCGGAGGGCCGGCGGGCGCTGCTCGAGCGGGTACGCGACCACCTGGGGGCCGGCGGCGTCTTCGCGGCCGCGCTGGCCGACCCGTTCGAGACGGCCGAGCCCTCCTCCGCCCGCCCCCCGCTTCCCGACGTCCTCGAGCGCGACGGTTGGGTCTTCTCGAGCACGCCGATCGCGATGCGCCCGGAGGGCCGGCGGACCGTGATCGAGCGCCTCCGCGAGGCCGTATCGCCCCATGGGGAGATCGCCGACTCGGTCGCGGCGATAACGCTCGACGAGGTGTCCCCCGAGACGCTCGAGCGAGAGGCCCGGGAAGTCGGGCTCGCCGTCGCTCCCCGGCGCGGCGTCCCGCCCACCGCCGACTACGTCGGCAGCTCCGTCGTCGTCCTGGTCCGGACGTGACGGCAACGCTGCGCGTCTGCGCTCTCTACCCGGACCTGATGAACATCTATGCCGACCGCGGCAACATTGCCGTCCTGCGCGCGCGGTGCGAGTGGCGCGGAATCGGCTTCGAGCTCTCCGCCGCCGGCGTAGGGCAGGCACTCGACCCGGACGCCGCTGACCTCTTCTACATCGGCGGCGGTCAGGATCGCGACCAGGTCGCCGTCGCCTACGACATGGTCGAGACAAAGCGCGACGGCCTGCACCGGGCGGCTGCCCGCAGCGCCGTCGTGCTCGCGGTCTGCGGCGGGTATCAGCTGCTCGGGCGCGGCTACGCGGTCGGCGACGATGAGCTTCCGGGCGTCGGCCTCGTCGATCTGCACACGGTCCGCGAAGCGGGGCCGCGGCTGATCGGCAACTGCGCGATCGAGGCGGACATCGGCGACGGTCAGCGCGTCATCGCCGGCTTCGAGAACCATGGCGGGCGGACCTATCTCGGCACGGGCACGTCGCCGCTCGGACGGGTCCTGAAGGGCCATGGCAACAACGGCCGGGACGGGCTCGAGGGCGTCCGGAGCGGGAACGTCATCGGCACCTACCTGCACGGGCCGCTGCTGCCGAAGAACGTCTGGCTCGCGGACCGGCTCGTCGAGCTCGCCCTCGGGGTGGCGCTGGCGCCACTCGAGGACAGCTTCGAGGCCGCCGCACATCGCAGCGCGATGCGCGCGGCGGGCGTGTAGTCCAGTTTGGACGCTCGCCGCGGTGGGGAAGAAACCTCCTAAGGCGTGTGCGGCTCGCCCTTTCGATCTCTTTCGGGGAGCCGCACGGAAAGAGGCGCCACTCATTGCGGACCGGAGGGGTGTCCGGGCAGCGCTCGGATGGCCCCCGGTACCGCGCTCAGCGACCGGACGAGCCGAAGCCGCGGACGCCGCGTGTCGTGGCGCCGAGCTTCTCGACCTCGTCGAAGGCGGGAATGCCATGGGCGACGATCACGAGTTGCGCGATCCGGTCGCCGCGCTCGACGGTGAAGCGCTGTTCCCGGTCGGTGTTCAGCAGCAGGATCCGCAGCTCGCCGCGGTAGCCGGCGTCGATCAGGCCCGGGGAGTTTACGAGCGCGATTCCGTGCCGGGCCGCGAGCCCCGAGCGGGGCAGGACGAGGCCCGCATAACCCTCCGGGATCGCCAGCGCGAGCCCCGTGCCGAAGCTGCCACGCGCGCCCGGTTCGAGCACGCCGGGCTCCGTGGCGCGGAGGTCGTAGCCGGCGTCGCCCTCGCTCGCGCGGCTTGGCGGACGCGCCGCCGGATCGAGCCGGCGGAACTCGATCCTCACGCGCCGTCGACGGCGAAGCGCTCGAAGCGAGGCGCCAGGCCGACCGGGACCCGCGCGCGCACGAGGACGCCGCGCTCGGTGTCCTCACGCTCCACGTCTCCGGCGACGTCGTGCAGCTGCGAGAGGCTGCCGCCGTCCTCGTAGGGCAGCAGCAGCCGCATCGGCCGGAGCGTGCGCAGGAAGCGCGTCTCGATCGCCCCGCGCAGCTCGTCGATGCCCTCGCCCGTCGCGGCGGAGGCCTGGATCGCGCGCGGGTAGCGGAACCGAAGCTGGCGCCGGTTCTCCTCGCCGAGCAGGTCGACCTTGTTCAGGACCAGCAGCCGCGGGCGCTCGGCCGCGCCGATCTCCGCGAGCACGTCGTCGACCGCGCCGAGCATCTCGGCGAGTTCCTCCTCGGGAGGCGAGGCGTCCACGACGTGAAGGATCAGGTCGGCGCCCATGGCCTCCTCGAGCGTCGCCGCGAACGCGTCTACGAGCTGATGGGGAAGCTTGCGGATGAAGCCGACCGTGTCGGTCACCAGATAGGGGTGGCCGCCGATCTCGAACGAGCGTGTCAGCGGGTCGAGCGTGTGGAAGAGCCTGTCGCGCACCTCCGCCTCGGCGCCCGTCAGCGCGTTCAGCAGCGTCGACTTGCCCGCGTTCGTGTAGCCCGCCAGGGCGACGGTCGGCAACTGCCCCCGCTCGCGCTCGCGCCGCATCACTCCGCGCGTGGCCTTTGTTCGCTCGAGCCTCCGCTTGAGCGCGGCGATCCGGTCACGCGCTAGCCGCCGGTCGGTTTCGATCTGGGTCTCGCCCGGCCCCCTGGTGCCGATTCCGCCGCCGAGGCGCTCGAGGTGGGTCCAGAGCCCGCGCATCCGCGCGAGGTTGTACTCGAGCTGAGCCAGCTCGACCTGGAGCTTGCCCTCGGCGGAGGCGGCGTGGTCGGCGAAGATGTCGAGGATGATCGCGGTGCGGTCGATCACGGGCACGCCGACTGCCTGCTCCAGGTTGCGCTCCTGACGCGGCAGCAGCTCGTCGTCGGCGGCGACGAGGTTGGCGTCCGCCGCCGCGATCGCCCGCTTCAGCTCCTCGAGCTTGCCCTTGCCGAGGTAGCGGTCGGGGTCGGGCTTGCGAGCGCCGCTGCACGAGCTCCCCGGCGACCGCGACGCCGGCTGTCCGCAGCAGCTCGCGCAGCTCCCCTAGATCCACCTCCGACGGCCCGGCGGCGATGATCAGCGCGCGCTGCCGCGCGCGGGGGTTGCGTATCCCCTCCCCGCGCCGGGTCTCGGCGCTGCGCCCGTTGCGGCTGCGCTGCATCTGCGGAGGAGTTTAGGGCTGCGCCGGGCGCTCGCCCAGCCCTCCGCTCAGCGGCGTCGCAGTGGCACGCGCGGAACCGGCGGGATCACGCCCTGGCCGCTGAACTCGCGCGGCAGGTGCGTCCCGGGCAGGACGATCACGCCCTCGCCGGGATCGCCGACCCAGCAGGCGTGACCGACCGCGTAGCGGTGTGCGCAGAGCGCCGCGGCGGCCGCCTCGAGCTCCTCGATCCGCCGGTACCACAGGTCACCGCCCTCGTCCTCGACCTGTTCGTCCTCGAGCTCCTCGATCCGGAGCTGGATTCCGAACGGGTGACGCTTCGCCGGCACGCGCAGGCCGTGCAGCGCGCAGAAGACACCGTCGGGATGGGTCTCGAAGACGGGCCCGTCCCGATAGGCGTCCTCGTCGACGGGTCCCTCGATGGCCTCCGGTGCCGCCTGCGGCTCGAAGCTGCCGAGTCCCCGAAGCGCCTGGAACAGGCGCTGGCCGGACTCGTCGTATTCGAGCGGGAAGACTCCGCGGCGGCGCAGCTCCGTGTCGCAGACCCGTGACCCGCGCCCGCCGTCCGGGCGGCCGGCTGGCGCGGCAACCGCCACGACGACCTCGCCCTCGCCGCGTACCGCGGCCGCGACGTCCTCGACCGAGCCCGGCTCGAAGAAGGTCGCGCGCAGGCGGATCGGCGGCTCGGCAAGGCGAACCTCTTCGAGCATGCAGAGGTGCTGGTACTCGCCGGCGACGAGGATTCCGCAGTAGCGCATCAGCCCGCGAGGCTCGAGCGGAGCCGCTCGACCGCCTCGCGCAGGCGCTCGTCGGCGACGGTCAGCGAGATCCTGAAGAAGCCCTCGCCCGCGGCGCCGTAGGCAGCCCCCGGGCGAGAGCACGACGGCGGACTCCTCGAGCACGTGCTCGCAGTAGGAGGCGGACGTGTAGCCGGCGGGCACCGGCGCCCAGACGTAGATCGTGCCCTTCGGCGGCGTCACGTCGACGCCTATCTCGCGCAGGGCGTCGCAGACGAGGTCGCGCCGGCGCGCGTACAGGCTCCTCATGTCGCGCGCCGCCGCGTCGCCGAGCTCGAGCGCGGCCGCGGCGGCGAGCTGGACCGCCTCGAACATGCCGGAGTCGATGTTCGTCTTGAGCCGCCAGTACGTCTCGACGGCCTCGCGGTTGCCGACGATCGCGGCGGTCCGCCAGCCGGTCATGTTGTAGCCCTTCGAGAGCGAGAAGACCTCGACTCCGACCTCGCGCGCGCCCGGGGTCTCGAGGAAGCTCGGCGCGACGTAGCCGTCGAAGGTGGTCTCGGTGTAGGAGGCGTCGTGGACGACGAGGACCTCGTGCTCGCGCGCGAATTCGACGACGCGCTCGAAGAAGCCGTCCGGCACGGTCGCTCCGGTCGGGTTGTTCGGATAGTTGATGAACATCAGCCGTGCCCGCTCGCGGTCCCCGGCGCTGACCGCGTCGAGGTCGGGGACGAACCCGAGTGAGGGCGCGAGCGGCATCGCGACGGCCTCGGCGCCGGCCAGCAGCGGCCCGGCGGTGTAGACCGGATAGCCGGGATCGGCCGCCAGCGCGACGCTGCCCGAGTCGAGAAAGGCGAGGTTGAGGTTGAAGATGCACTCCTTGGCGCCGAGCGCCGGGATGATCTCGCTCTCGGGGTCGAGCGTGACGCCGAAGCGGCGCGCGTAGAAGGCGGCGAACGCGTCGCGGAACTCCCGCCGCCCGCGGTTCGACGGGTACTGATGCGTCGCGGGATCGGACGCCGCGTCGGCCAGCGCGTCGATCGCGAGGCGCGGGGTGGGCGTGTCCGGGTCGCCGATGCCGAGGCTGATCACGTCCACTCCCTGCGCGCGCTTCTCGGCGATCTTGCGCTCGAGCTGCGCGAACAGGTACGGCGGAATGCGTTCGAGGCGCTCGCTGACCTTCACGCGACCGCGGTCCCCTCGGCACTCAGGCTCGCGACCATCTCCTCGCTCAGCTTGCCCGCGTACACCGGCCTGGCCCAGCCCGTCAGATGGATGCGCAGGTCGGAGGCCACCTCGACGGTCAGGTCCCCGCCGTCCAGGTGGACCGTGACGGGGCTCCGGCCGCCCGCGAGGACGAACGCCACGGCGGCGCCGCTCGCGCCGGTCCCCGACGAGAGCGTCTCGCCGACGCCGCGCTCGAAGATCCGGGCGCTGATCTCGCCGCCGTGCCCGCGCGACCAGAAGGACACGTTGGTCCGGTTAGGGAACAGCGAGCTTGCCTCGATCGGCGGCCCGTAGCGGGTCAGCTCGAGCGAGTGAAGCTCGCCCCGGTCGACTTCGATCGCGCATTGCGGGTTGCCGATCGAGACATGCTGGAAGTCGAAGCGGCGATCGTCGGCCTCGAGCGTTCCGCGCCCGTCCTCTCCGCCGCTCGGGAAGTCGCCGGAGCGCGTCGCGGCGAGCCCCATGTCGATGCGGCAGGTGTCGGTGCCGGTGATCTCGGGCCGGATCTCGCCCGCGGCGGTCTCGACGGCGAAGCTGTCGGCGTCCGTCCATCCGCTGCGGCGCAGGTACAGCACCGCCTCGCGCACGCCGTTCCCGGACAGCTCCGCCTCCGAGCCGTCGGGGTTGAATATCCGCACCCGTGCGACGCACTCCGCACGCTCGCTCGGGGAGAGCAGCAGGACGCCGTCGGACCCGATCCCGGTATGCGCCGCGCAGAGCCGCCTGACACGCTCAGCGGTGAGCTCGAAGGCGAGCTGCTCTTGCTCGACGATGGCGTAGTCGTTGCCGAGCGCCTGCCACTTCGCGAACCTCACGAGCGGGGGCCGATGCGGTCGTTCGGGTTTAGGGCTCGGGGGCTCACGCGCGCGGCGCCGGACTATAGGAAATGCGCCTCACGCGCGCGGCTCGCGCCACATCAGCCAGACCGGCGGCCCTTCCGGCAGCGTCAGCCGCTCGGTCACCCGGAAGCCATGCCGCTCGTAGAAGCGAATGTTGCGCTCCTTCGCGGTCTCGAGATACGCCGGCACGCGGTCGCGGTCGCACGTGTCGAGCACGGGCTCGAGCAGCGCCGAGGCGATCCCCTGGGACTGGCGCTCCGGCACGGTTCCAAGCACCGCGAGGTACCAGTGCGGCTCGGCGGGGTGACGCGACTCAACCTCGCGCAGGCCGCGGAGTGCCGCGGGAAGGCGGCGCCCGAGCGTCGGCGTCAGCGCGACGATCTGTCGCAGCGCCACGAGCGGCGGGTCGCGCCACTGGTGCGGTCTCGCCCACAGGGCCCCGGCGATCGCCCCGTCGGTCGTGTAGACGGATCGTTGGTCGAGCAGCAGCCGGATCCGCCCCGCGAAGTAGCGACGCGAGCGCGGCACACGCGTCCTGTCGCTTCGGAACATCCAGGTGAACAGGGGATCGTCGTAGAACGCGCGCGCGAGCGCCTCCGACATCGTGCGGACGTCCGCCGTGCCGGCGTGTCTGATGGCGATCACGGATCGCGATGATCGCCGATCCCGCCGCACGCACGCGACGCCCGGGTGCGTGCGCTCACTTCATGCCCGAGCCGCATATGAAAGACATCGCAATTTGGGCGCGAACGCGCTAGGCTGCGCGTCACCGGACGGCCGTGGTAGGGGGCGGCCGTCGAGATCTTCCACTGGCGAGGCGGACGGGGAACAGAAATCCTCGGACTCGGCGTCAAGGGGGCGAACGTGTCACAGACAGCGCAACACCTGGACGAGCGTGCGACGCTCTCGAAGGTCGAGGCGCCGATCGAGGCCGGTCGGGGAATCGGCGTCGGTTTCATGTACAGCGTGCGCGGCGGCGCGGCGGCGCCCGCCGAGGCGAGACACGGTTTCGAGGCCCGCATCTCGGAGAAGGTCGACGAGGTGACGCTCGAGACGCTGCGCCTGCTCATCGGTGAGGTGGTCACCAACTGCGTGCAGCACGGCGGAGCGGCCGACGGGCGGCCGATCGACATCGTCGGAACGCTGCGCTGGCAGGTGGTCCGCGTCTCGGTGGCGAGCGTCGGTCCGCCTTTCCGGCACGTGCCGCGGCGGCCCGAGCCCTCCGAGCTCACGGGCCGCGGGCTCTATCTGGTCGACGTTCTCTCGCGGTCCTGGGGCGTCGAGAACGGATCCCGCACCGCGGTCTGGTTCGAGGTCGACCGGGAGCCGCGGTCGCGATTCCGCGCGACCGGTTGAACCTTGATTTGAGCCGTCGGCGCCCCTAGCGGGCGCCAGCGCATAAGACGGCGGGCCGCTCGGGGGAGAGCGGCCCGCCGCAGCAGCCTTCCTCTAGTGCTTGCGCTTGTGGTGGTGCTTGGGCTTGATCACGGACTTGGCGCTCTTGACGACGACCTTCTTGCCGCCCGCCTCGTTGAGGTCGACCGTCAACCGGACCGGGAGGCGCCCGAAGCGCTTGAGCAGCAGCTTGCCCGTGCGGTCGAGCGGCACGGTGACCGTGATCGTCTGGCCCGCCGCGATCGAGAACGACTTCGAGCCGACCGTCACCTTGCGCTTTCGGACCTTCGCCGCGAGCAGCGAAACCACCTTGCCGTTCTTGACCCGCTCGACCGTCCCGAGCGTCGCCACCCCCGTGCACTTGGCCGAGGCGCAATGCAACTTGAACGACACCCCGTTCGGCCCGAAATGCAACGGACCGCTCACCGACAACTGCGCCGCCGGCGCAGGCGGGATCACCGGCAGCGGCGGCAGGCTCTGCACCTCGAACGCCCCGATATCCGCCCCGTTCGCGCCCGGCGACCCGGAATTCGGCACCGACGCCAGATCCACCGGACGCCTGAACCCACGCTGATCCGTCGTGTCCGGACTCGACCCCTGATCCAAAGCGGGACTCGAGCTCCCAAGCGCCATCGTCTGCGTCGGACCGCCATTCAAGCAAGCGGCCCAAGCTGCGGATCCTTGCCGATCACATCCGACGAATCCGCCGTGAACGACCCCGCCGGCGCGCTCTGGATCAAACTGAACCGCGTGCTGAACGCATCGGTCGTCCCCGGCGCGAGGTCGAGATCGGCTCCGCCGCCGCTCGCCGAGTTGCCCGCCACGATCGTGTTCGACAGCGACGGCACCGCACCACCGCTGACTTTCGAGTAGTTCTCGATTCCGCCGCCGCGCGTCGCGCTGTTCCCCGCCACCGTCACGCTCTCGAGCGACACGTTGCTCGTCGCCCCCGAGGAGCTGTTGTCGTAGATGTATAGGCCGCCGCCCTTCTTCGCGGCCCCGTTGCCCGAGATCGTCGTGTTGCTCAGCGTCGCCGGGGTAGAGCCGGTGTTGAATCCCAGACCGAGGCCGCCCCCGTCGCCGGTGTAGGCGCGGTTGCCGGAGATCGTGTCGCCCCTGATCGTCGCCGTCCCGCCGATGTAGGCGCCGCCATCGTAATTGGCGCCGTTGCCGCTGATCGTCGAGTCCGTGATGCTCTTCGCGGCGTTACTGGCGGCGAGGATGCCGCCGAAGTCGTGGTAGGCGGAGTTGCCGCTGATCGTCGTGCCGGAGATGTCGAGCGCCCCATCCGCGTAGATCGCCCCCTCGTCATCGGCGTTGTTGCTGTTCAGTGTGGAGCCGCTGATCGACAGCGCGCCATAGCTGTAGATCGCGCCACCGCCGCTTCCTGCCTTGTCAAACTCGAAGGTCGAGCCGGAGATCGAGTCGGACCCGGCCGAGCTCGTGGAGATCGCGCCGCCTGAGCTCGCCGAGTTGTCGCTGAGCGTCGAGTCGGACACGGTCAGCGCGCCCTTGTTGTAGATCGCGCCGCCCCTGGTCGAGGAAACGTTTCCGCTGAGCGTGGAGTTTGAGATCGTGACCGCTCCCTCGGTGGCATCGAGCGCGGCGCCGTCGTGGCTCGTGCTGCCCGTCCGAGAGCGTCAGCCCGGAGATCCCGATCGGGTCGCTCGTCGAGGACATGCCCACCTGCAAGATGCCCTGGGCGCCCTGGCCGCTGACCGCGACCGTCCCCGCCCCCGGCCCGTTGATCGCGACCGGCTTCGTGACCGTCGGAAGCTGACTGCCGAGATCGATCGTCCCGCTGAGCCCCGACCTGAACACGACCTGGTCAGGCGCCGTCGGATCGTCACTCGCATCGCTGTTCACCGCCGTGATCGCATCGCGCAGCGAACAGTCCGTATTCGTAGCCGTCGCGCAATCCGATGCACCCGACGAATCGCTCAACGTCCCCACCGTGACCGTCAGGTTCGGCGCGCTCGCATGCCCAACCGCAGGCGCGGCCATCGCCACCCCGAGCGCCAACCCCGCGCCCGAGGCGACCCTGCGCCCACCACTCCGCTTCCGCCGCTCGTCACGGCGCGCCCGCTGTCGCTTGCTCACCTGAAAACCGCCTTCCTCAGTGCTTGCGCTTGTGGTGGCGCTTGGGCTTGATCACGGACTTGGCGCTCTTGACGACGACCTTCTTGCCGCCCGCCTCGTTGAGGTCGACCGTCAACCGGACCGGCAGCCGCCCGAAGCGCTTGAGCAGCAGCTTGCCCGTGCGGTCGAGCGGCACGGTGACCGTGATCGTCTGACCCGCCGCGATCGAGAACGACCTCGAGCCGACCGTCACCTTGCGCTTGCGGACCTTCGCCGCGAGCAGCGACACCACCCTGCCGTTCTTGACCCGCTCGACCGTCCCAAGCGTCGCCACCCCCGAGCACGTGGCCGAGCTGCAATGCAACTTGAACGACACCCCGTTCGGCCCGAAATGCAGCGGACCGCTCACCGACAACTGCGCCGCCGGCGCAGGCGGGATCACCGGCTGCACAGGCAGGCTCTGCACCTCGAACGCCCCGATATCCGCCCCGTTCGCGCCCGGCGACCCGGAATTCGGGACCGACGCCAGATCCACCGGACGCCTGAACCCACGCTGATCCGTCGTGTCCGGACTCGACCCCTGATCCAAAGCGGGACTCGAGCTCCCAAGCGCCATCGTCTGCGTCGGACCGCCATTCGAAGCAAGCGGCCCAAGCTGCGGATCCTTGCCGATCACATCCGACGAATCCGCCGTGAACGACCCCGCCGGCGCGCTCTGGATCAAACTGAACCGCGTGCTGAACGCACCCGACGTCCCCGGCACGAGGTCCAGGTCCGCGCCCGCGCCGCTCACTCCGCCGCTCGCCGAGTTGCCCGCCACGATCGTGTTCGAAAGCGACGGCACCGCACCCCCATTCACCCGCGCCGCGCTCAGGATCCCGCCGCCGCGCGCCGCGCTGTTCCCCGCCACCGTCACGCTCTCAAGCGACACGTTGCTCGCCGCCCCCGAAGACGTACCGTCATAGACGTAGAGACCGCCGCCCCCCCGAGCAGCACTGTTGCCCGACACCGTCGAGTTGGTAACTATCGGGGCACCACTCCCCGTGCCGTAGGTGGCGAGCACCAGCCCGCCCGCACTGCCGATGTACGCATGGTTGGCGGAGATCGTGTCGCCGCTCAGCGTCGCCGGCCCCCCCAACAGGCCGCCACCGTCGCTCGCCGCCCCGTTGTGGGTTATGGTCGAGTCCGTGATGCTCTTCGCGGCGTTACTGTCGGCGAAGATGCCGCCGAAGTCGTGGTAGGCGGAGTTGTCGCTGATCGTCGTGCCGGAGATGTCGAGCGCCCCATCCGCGTAGATCGCCCCCTCATACGAGGCGTAGTTGCTGTTCAGTGTGGAGCCGCTGATCGACAGCGCGCCATAGCTGTAGATCGCGCCACCGCCGCTTCCTGCCTTGTCAAACTCGAAGGTCGAGCCGGAGATCGAGTCGGACCCGGCCGAGGTCGTGTAGATCGCGCCGCCTGAGCTCGCCGAGTTGTCGCTGAGCGTCGAGTCAGAGACGGTCAGCGCGCCCTTGTTGTAGATCGCGCCTCCCCCCTGGGAGGTGACGTTGCCGCTGAGCGTCGAGTTCGAGATCGCCAGCGAGTCCTTGGCGTAGATCGCTCCGGCGGGGTGGCTCTGCGCATGATTTCCGCTGAGTGTGGAGTTCGTGATCGTGACCGCTCCCTCGGTGGCATCGACCGCGGCGCCGTCGTGGCTCGAGCTGAAGCCGTCCTCGAGCGTCAGCCCGGAGATCCCGATCGGGTCGCTCGTCGAGGACATGCCCACCTGCAAGATGCCCTGGGCGCCCTGGCCGCTGACCGCCACCGTCCCCGCCCCCGGCCCGTTGATCGCGACCGGCTTCGTGACCGTCGGAAGCTGACTGCCGAGATCGATCGTCCCGCTGAGCCCCGACCTGAACACGACCTGGTCAGGCGCCGTCGGATCGTCACTCGCATCGCTGTTCACCGCCGTGATCGCATCGCGCAGCGAACAGTCCGTATTCGTAGCCGTCGCGCAATCCGATGCACCCGACGAATCGCTCAACGTCCCCACCGTGACCGTCAGGTTCGGCGCGCTCGCATGCCCAACCGCAGGCGCGGCCATCGCCACCCCGAGCGCCAACCCCGCGCCCGAGGCGACCCTGCGCCCACCACTCCGCTTCCGCCGCTCGTCACGGCGCGCCCGCTGTCGCTTGCTCACCTGAAAACCGCCTTCCTCAGTGCTTGCGCTTGTGGTGGCGCTTGGGCTTGATCACGGACTTGGCGCTCTTGACGACGACCTTCTTGCCGCCCGCCTCGTTGAGGTCGACCGTCAACCTGACCGGCAGCCGCCCGAAGCGCTTGAGCAGCAGCTTGCCCGTGCGGTCGAGCGGCACGGTGACCGTGATCGTCTGACCCGCCGCGATCGAGAACGACCTCGAGCCGACCGTCACCTTGCGCTTGCGGACCTTCGCCGCGAGCAGCGACACCACCCTGCCGTTCTTGACCCGCTCGACCGTCCCAAGCGTCGCCACCCCCGAGCACGTGGCCGAGCTGCAATGCAACTTGAACGACACCCCGTTCGGCCCGAAATGCAGCGGACCGCTCACCGACAACTGCGCCGCCGGCGCAGGCGGGATCACCGGCTGCACAGGCAGGCTCTGCACCTCGAACGCCCCGATATCCGCCCCGTTCGCGCCCGGCGACCCGGAATTCGGGACCGACGCCAGATCCACCGGACGCCTGAACCCACGCTGATCCGTCGTGTCCGGACTCGACCCCTGATCCAAAGCGGGACTCGAGCTCCCAAGCGCCATCGTCTGCGTCGGACCGCCATTCGAAGCAAGCGGCCCAAGCTGCGGATCCTTGCCGATCACATCCGACGAATCCGCCGTGAACGACCCCGCCGGCGCGCTCTGGATCAAACTGAACCGCGTGCTGAACGCACCCGACGTCCCCGGCGCGAGGTCGAGATCGGCTCCGCCGCCGCTCGCCGAGTTGCCCGCCACGATCGTGTTCGAAAGCGACGGCACCGCACCACCGTTCACCCGCGCCGCGCTCAGGATCCCGCCGCCGCGCGCCGCGCTGTTCCCCGCCACCGTCACGCTCTCAAGCGACACGTTGCTCGCCGCCCCCGAAGACGTACCGTCATAGACGTAGAGACCGCCGCCCCCCCGAGCAGCACTGTTGCCCGAGATCGTCGAGTTGCTCAGCGTCGCCGGGGTAGAGCCGTTTCCGAATCCCAGACCGAGGCCGCCCCCGTCGCCGGTGTAGGCGCGGTTGCCGGAGATCGTGTCGCCCCTGATCGTCGCCGCCCCTCGAATGAAGGCGCCACCGACGTAGGCGGCGCTGTTGCCGCTGATCGTCGAGTTCGTGATGCTCTTCGCGTCGTTGCTCTGCGCCTCCAGGCCGCCATCGCCGTCGCGGGCGGAGTTGTTGCTGATGGTCGAGCCGGAGATGGTGAGGGCGGCGCCGGAGTACACGCCGCCGACCCTCCGCGCGTCGTTGCCGTCGACGGTCGACTCGGTGAGGTCGAGGGGCGCCCGTGTCGAGATCGCGCCGTCGTAGAACGCCGAGTTGGCCCCGAGCGTCGAGTTCGTCAGCGAGTCGGTGCCCGTCGAGTAGATCGCGCCGCCTTCGAAGGCGTGGTTGCCCGTCAGCGTCGAGCCCGTGATCGAGTCGGTGCCTGTCGAGAAGATCGCGCCGCCCCTGTCGGAGGCGTAGTTGTCCTTATTGAACGTCGAGCTCGAGACCGACACGTTCTGCCCGTAGACGGCGCCGCCGTAGGAGGCGGTGTTGCCGCTGAGGGTCGAGCCCGTGATCGTCACGTCCCCGCCGTACCCGCTCCCCGTGCGGACGTCGACGGCGCCGCCATCGCCGCCCGCGGAGCTGTAGTAGTACGCCTGGTTCCCGCTCAACGTCGCACTCGCGATCGTCAGCGCGCCCCGCTCGTCGTAGACGGCCCCGCCGTTGGCGCCGTAGGCGTAGCCCCCCTCGAGCGTGAGGCCGGAGATGTCGATCGGGTCGGTCGTCGCGCCGAGCTTGACATCGAAGATCCCGTTGTTGTTCTGGCCGCTGACGGCGACCGTCCCCGCGCCCGGCCCGTTGATCGCGACCGGCTTCGTGACCGTCGGAAGCTGGCTGCCAAGATCGATCGTCCCGCTCAACCCCGACTTGAACACGACCTGGTCAGGCGCGGTCGGATCGTCACTCGCGTCGCTGTTCACCGCCGTGATCGCATCGCGCAGCGAGCAGTCCGTATTCGTAGCGGTCGCACAATCCGTGGCACCCGACGAATCGCTCAACGTCCCCACCGTGACCGTCAGGTTCGGCGCGCTCGCATGCCCAACCGCAGGCGCGGCCATCGCCACCCCGAGCGCCAACCCCGCGCCCGTGGCGACCCTGCGCCCACCGCGGCTCCGCTCACCCTCCCGCCGCCGCTCGTCCCGGCGCGCCCGCTGTCGCTTGCTCACGTCTAACCGCCTCTGTCGCGTTCCGGCGTCTCTGGTCGAAGCTAACCTCCCTTCGGGCGGCGCGCAAGTGCCTCGTTCGGGTACTGGTCAGCGCGACGATCTTGCGGACGGCGAGCCGCGCGTTGGTCCCTCATCCTTTCTCTTGTGAACGAGTCGACGGCTCCGATCTTCATCGTCGCGGCGCCCCAGTCGGGAGCTGCGCTGCTGGCGAAGACGCTTGCCCGCGCGCCGGGCCTGCGCGCCGGCGCCGAGAGCCTGCTCGCTGCCCTCGATGGCCTGAGCTCGGACGGCGCCAGCGACCGCCTCGCAGCTGACGACGCCGGCTCGGACGCGGCCGAGCGCGTCCGTGCGGCGCTCAACGACGACACCGCCCCGGGTCGGCCCCTCGTCGAGAGTGGCCGCAACGCGCTCCGCGTCGCCTTCCTCGCCGCCGCGCTCCCCGACGCGGCCTTCATTTACCTGCACCGGGAGCCCGGCGCCGCGCTTCCGTCGATGGTCGAGGCGTGGGAGTCCGGCAACTTCGTCACCCATCCCGACCTGACGGACTGGACGGGGCCGCCGTGGTCCTTGCCGCTCGTGCCGGGGTGGCGCGAGCTCGCCGGCCTCGAGCTGGCGGAGATCGTCGCCGAGCAGTGGACCCGCACGACCCGGATCCTGCTCGACGACCTCGAGGCGCTGCCGAGCGAGCGCTGGGCGGTCGTCGACCTGCGCGCGCTCGTCGCCTTCCCCGAGCGCGAGGTCACCCGGCTCTGCGAGTACCTGGGCGTCGAGTGGAGCGAGCGGCTGCCGGTGCCGCTGCCCGTCGACGGGCACCTGCTCGAGCTCTCGCCCGAGCGCCACCGCGCGCACGTCGCCAACCTGAACGTCACGGTCGAGCGCACGAAGCGGCAGGCCGAGCGCGCACGTGAGTGGGTGGCGAGCCCGCGGGGCTCGCGCGTCGCACACCCCTCGGGCGACTCCCCGCTTCGCAGCGTGCACACGCGCAACTTCCCGCAAATGCTGCGCGAGCTCGGCAGCTCGCTGCTCGTCAGCACCTATCAGACCGGGAAGCTGATCTGCCTTCGCCAGCGGGAGGGGCAGCTCAACACCCACTTCCGCGACTTCGACCGCCCGATGGGACTCGCGGTGCGCGACAACCGCATCGCGGTCGGCACGCGCAGCGAGGTCGTCGACCTGCGCAACATGCCGGAGGCCGCGCCGAAGGTCGAGCCCCGCGGAACCCACGACGCCTGCTACCTGCCGCGCAACCGCCACCACACCGGCGAGATTAGGATTCACGACGTCGCCTTCGCCGCCGGCGAGCTCTGGGTCGTGGCGACGGAGTTCTCGTGCCTCGCGACGCTCGACGCCGACCACAGCTTCGTCCCCCGTTGGGCGCCGCCGTTCATCAGCGAGCTCCTCCCCGGCGATCGCTGCCACCTCAACGGGCTGTGCGTGATCGACGACAGGCCGCGCTACGTGACCGCGCTCGGTGAGACCGACGAGCCCGGGGGCTGGCGCGCCGGCAAGGCGAGCGGCGGAGTCATGATCGACCTCGAGAGCGGCGAGACGATCCTGCGCGGGCTCTCGATGCCGCACTCGCCGCGCTGGCACGACGGCCGCCTTTGGCTGCTCGAGTCGGGTCGCGGCGCGCTCTGCGTCGCCGACCTCGACGAGGGGACGTGGGAGACCGTCACCGAGCTGCCGGGCTTCACGCGCGGCCTGGCGTTCGGTGGCCCGCTCGCCTTCATCGGTCTCTCACAGATCCGCGAGACCGTGACCTTCGGCGGCCTGCCGCTCACCGAGCGGCTCGACGAGCGCCTCTCGGGCGTCTGGGTCGTGGACACCCGCAACGGACAGATCGCCGCCTTCCTGCGCTTCGAGGATCTCGTGCAGGAGATCTTCGAGGTCGCCCTGCTCCCCGGTCTGCGCTACCCGGAGATCGCGGAGCCGACGAGCGAGACCGCTCTCATGTCCTACGTGCTGCCAAACGGGACGAGCGTCCCCGGGCACAGCCTTCGTTAGATCAGGCGCTGACCGAGCGGGGCAGAGCGCGGCCCCCGGGGCGCTCGAGCGCCGCGGCGATCTCGCCGGCGGTCGCCTCGGGGCCCTGTCCGGTCACATCGATCAGCCGCACGCCGGGCAGCTTTCGCATCCACGTGAGCTGCCGCTTGGCGTAGTTGCGCGTGTGTCGCTTCATCGCCTCGACGTCCCCGTGACGCAGCTCCTCGAATCCCAGCGCCTTGCGCGCGGTCCGGGAGGCGCCGCTGGCGACCGCCGCTTCGACCTCCGCCCCGGCGCCGGCGCCGGCGATCCGCTCCGCGCGCGCGTCGATCTGCCGGTAGAGCTCGTCCCGGGCCATCACGAGCCCGGCGAGCAGGGTCGGGTGGCGCGTCTTGCCCGTCCAGAGCTCCTCGCCGGGCGGCGAGCCGGCGCCGAGCTCGAGCCGCTCGAGAGCCCGCACGACGCGGCTCCGGTCGGTCGGCCTGATCGCTGCGGCGAGCGCCGGCGCGCGCTCGCTCAGCGTGCGGTGAAGCGCACCCGGACCGCTCGCCGCGAGCTCTGCCTCGAGACGGGCGCGCAGCTCCGGGGAGGGCGGCGGTGCGAAGGACAGCTCGGCGAGGGCCGCGCGCAGGTAGAGGCCGGTGCCGCCGACGACGATCGGCCGGCGCCCGGCCGCGAGCGCCGCGTCGATCTCCGCGTGCGCGAGCGGCATGTACTCGCCGGCCGAGAACTCGCGCTCGACGGGCACGAAGCCGACGAGCCGATGCTCGAGCGTCGAGCGTTGCTCGGCGCTCGCTGCGCCGGTCAGCGTCCCGAGCCCGCGGTATACCTGCAGCGCGTCCGCCGAAACCGCGACCGCCGGCTCCGGCAGCAGGCGCGCCAGGGCTACCGCGACCTCGGTCTTGCCCACCCCGGTGGGGCCGAAGATGGCGACGACCTGCATCGCGCTCGGCTCAGCTGGCGGCGGAAAGAAGGCGCTCCGCGCCCGAAAGCGTCGTGCTCGTCGCCGAGTCGATCTCGACCTCCACGAGCGATCCTGGCGCCGCCGTGCCCGGGAAGTTGACCGTCTTGTTGTGCCGCGTCCGCCCCCGCAGCCGGGTGGGGTCGGTTCGGGACGGCCCCTCGACGAGCACCTCGACGACCCGCCCTACGAACCGCTGGGCACGCTCGTGCGCGCGCCGCTGCACGACCTCGACGAGGCGCTCCATCCGCTCGCGCTTGACCTCGGGCGCGACCTGCTCGCCGTAGTCCGCGGCGAGCGTGCCGCGCCGGGGGGAGAAGATGAACGTGAAGGCGCCGTCGTAGGCGACCTCCTCGCAGAGCGACAGGGTCTGCTCGAAGTCCTCTCCGGTCTCCCCCGGGAAGCCGACGATTATGTCGGTGGTGAGCGCCGCGTCGGGCACATGTTCGCGGATCAGAGCGACCCGGTCGAGATAGCGCTCTCGGTTGTAGGTGCGCCGCATCGCCTTGAGGACCCGGCTCGAGCCGGCCTGAAGCGGCAGGTGGATGTGCTCGCACAGCGAGCGAAGCTCCGCGTGCGCTCGGATCACGTCCTCGCGCATGTCCTTTGGATGCGGGCTCGTGTAGCGGATCCGCTCGATTCCCTCGATCGCGTCGAGCTGCGCGAGCAGCCCGGCGAAGGTGACCTTCTCCCCGCGCGGGAGGTCGCGCCCGTAGGAGTTGACGTTCTGCCCGAGCAGGGTCACCTCGCGCACCCCGTCCGCGGCGAGCCGCTCGACCTCGGCGACGAGCTCGGGAGCGGGGCGGCTGACCTCGCGCCCGCGCGTCGAGGGCACGATGCAGTAGGCGCAGGCGCAGTTGCAGCCCACGGAGATCTGCACCCAGGCCTGGAACTCGCGCTCGCGCTTCATCGGCAGGCGTCCGGTAAACCCCTCGAACTCGAAGAAGCCCTGCGCGCTGATGCTGTCGCTCGTCAGGAACTCCGCGAGCTTCGGGACCTGCCCCGGGCCGAAGGCGACGTCGACGAACGGGAAGCGTTCGAACACCTCGTCCTTGATCGACTGGGCCCAGCAGCCGCCGACCCCGACGATCCGACTCGGATCCTCGCCCTTCAGCCGCTTGGCCTCGCCGAGGTGTCCGATCAGGCGGCTGTCGGCCTTCTCCCGGATCGAGCAGGTGTTGAAGAGGATCAGGTCGGCCGCCTCGCGGCTCTCCGCCTCGGCATAGCCGAGCGACTCGAGCATCCCCTTCATCCGCTCCGAGTCGTGCTCGTTCATCTGGCAGCCGAAGGTGGTGACGTGATAGCGCTTCACGACGGGGAAGCGTAGCTCTGGCGCTGGAGCGCCACGCTCGCGCGTCCGGCGAGCGAGGGTCCGCCGCGCCGCGCGCCGGCGAGCGCCGCGGCGGCCGCGTTCGCCCCCGGGCCACCGTGGACGCCCCCGCCCGGGTGCGCCGAGGCGGAGGCCAGGTAGAGGCGCTTGACGGGCGTCTCGGCACGCCCGAGGCTCGGAACCGGGCGGAAGACGAGCTGCTGCTGCAGCTTCGCGGTGCCTCCGTTCACCGCGCCGCCGACGAGATTGCGATCGGCGCGCTCGAGCGTGACCGGCGTGAACACGTGGCGCCCGCGGATCAGCGCGCGGAAGCCGGGAGCGAGCAGCTCGACCTGCGCCTCGATGCGCTCGGCGATGCGCTCCGTCTCCCGCTCGTCCCAGCTGCCCGTCAGCTCACCGGCCGCGTCACCCGCCACCCGTTGGGGAACGTGCGTGTAAGCCCAGGCGGTCTCCTTGCCGCGCGGCGCGCGTGAGGGATCGACCGCCGCGTACTGGCCCATCACCAGGTAGGGACGCGCGGGAATCAGCCCGGAAGCGAGCTCGGCGGACTGGACCGTCAACGAGTCGACGCTCTCGGCCACGTGGACGGTTCCGGCGGCCCGTGCACCCTCGGCCTTCCATGGGATCGCGCCGTCGAGCGTCCAGTCGACCTTGACCGTCGCGCTGTCGTACTGAAAGCGGTCGAGGTCGCGCAGCAGGCGAGCGGGCAGCGACTGGCCGCGCAGCAGGTCGCGGTAGAGCTGGGGCGCGCCGACGTCGGCGATCACGGCCCGCTCCGCACGGTGGCGCTGCTCGCCGGCACAGACGGCGCGCGCGACCTCGCCGGAGCACTCGATGCGCGTGACCCGGTGACCGCAGCGGACCTCGCCGCCGAGCGACTCGAGCCGGGCGACGAGCGCCGCGGTCAGGCCGGACGCGCCGCCCTCCACGACCGGGAAGCCGTGCTGCTGAGCGAGTGCGCAGAGGATCCAGCCGTACACGCCGCTGAGGGTCTCCTCGGGGCTGACGTCCGCGTGGAGTGCGTTTCCCGCGAGCAGGTTGGACCCGCCCGACCCCGAGAACGCCTCCTCCCCCATCCGGCGCACCGGCAGGAGCGCGAAGCGAGCGAAGCGGGTGAGCTCGGCCGGACTCAGGTCGCGCAGCAGGCGAAGCACCGCACGAACCGGCGGGAAGGGCGAGAAGAACGCGCCGAGAGCACCTGCGCGAACGCCCTCCCACAACTCGTACATCGAACGCCACGCCTCGCCGTCGCGAGCACCGTATTGCTCGAGCGACGCGGCGGTCTCGTCGATGTCGAGCGCGATCAGCGCGCAGCGGCCGTCGACGCTCGGATGGGCTACCGGGACCGCCCCGGTGAGCCAGCGCAGGCCGAAGCGTTCGAGCTCGAGCCGCCGGATGTGCGGCGACGCGCGCGCCAGGGGGTAGAAGGCGCTGAACATGTCATGGGTGAAGCCGGGCTCGACGAGCTCGCCCGAGCGCACCGCCCCGCCCGGCTCCTCGGCTTCTTCGAGCACCGTTACCTGCCAGCCGCGGTCGGCGAGCAGGTTCGCCGCCACGAGACCGTTGTGGCCGGCCCCGATGACCACCGCGTCGGCCATTCAGGCCCGCTGCGGTGGCCGGAGCTCGGCCAGGCGTTTGAGCCGCCGGAGCGTCTCCGCGTTCCGGAGCCTGACGAGCGCGTGCCCGACCGGCCCGATCAGCAGCGACAGCACGCGGTTGGCCGGCTCCTCGACCAGGATCACGCGCGTCCCCCTGCCCTCCGGTTGGAGCTCGAAGGCGATCCGCGTGTCGTTCAGCGGTCGCGCCCGTGCGAGCAGCTCGAGCCTCTCTGGTGAGCACACTTCCGTGACCCATGTGCGGTCTTTGATCACGACGGGCCAGCGACCCACGGAGTGGGCGAAGGCGCTCCCCACAGCCGGCCAGTTCGTGTCGGCGGCGCGGATCTCACGGGCGCCGACGACCCAATCCGGATAGGTGCCTGGATCGCTCAGCAGGTCGAAGACCCGGCGCGGCGTGGCGCCGATGAACGTCTCGTTGCGCGCCATGGCGAGGGGCGCCATACCCGGTGAGCCCGTGCGGGACACCCCGGTCGCCGGTATGCGCGAGCCGCTCTACTTCGCGAAGTCGACGGCCCGGCTCTCGCGGATGACGGTGACCTTGATCTGGCCGGCGTACTCGAGCTCACGTTCGACGTCCCGGGCGATCCGGTGCGAGAGCAGCGCGGCCGCATCGTCGTCGACCTCGTCGGGCTGCACGATCACCCGGATCTCGCGGCCCGCCTGCATCGCGTAGACCTTGTCGACCCCCGCGTGGCGCCCAGCGACCCGCTCGAGCTCCCTCAGCCGCTTGGTGTAGTGCTCGAGCGACTCCCCGCGCGCGCCGGGGCGCGCGCCCGACAGCGAGTCGGCGATCTGGACGATGACCGCCTCGACCGTGCGGAGCTCGACCTCGTTGTGGTGCGCCTCCATCGCGTGGGCGACCGCCTCCGACTCGCCATAGCGGCGCGCCATGTCGCCGCCGACGAGCGCGTGCGGGCCCTCCACCTCGTGCGTGACCGCCTTGCCGATGTCGTGCATCAGCGCGGCCCGGGCGGCGGTCTTCGGACTCGCGCCGAGCTCGTTCGCCAGCATCCGCGCGAGCCCTGCGCACTCGAGCGAGTGAGCGAGGACGTTCTGCCCGTAGCTGGTGCGGTAGTGCAGCTTGCCGAGCAGCTTTACGAGCTCCGGATGGACCGTGCCGATGTCCGCGTCGATCACCGCCTGCTCGCCGACCTCCATGATCCGCTTCTCGATCTCGGCGCGAGCCTGCTCGAAGGCCTCCTCGATCCGCGCGGGCTGGATCCGCCCGTCCTGAAGCAGCTTCTCGAGCGTCAGCCGCGCGATCTCCCGCCGTACCCCGTCGAAGCCCGAGAGCACCACCGCGCCCGGCGTGTCGTCGACGATGAAGTCGATCCCGGTCAGCTGCTCGAGCGCGCGGATGTTGCGGCCCTCGCGACCGATGATCCGGCCCTTCAGGTCGTCGGACTCGAGCGGGACGGTCGTGACCGTCGTCTCGGCCGCGTGACTCGCCGCGAGCCGCTGCATGCAGGTGGCGAGGATGTTCCGGCTGCGCCGCTCGGCCTCCCGCCGGGTCTCCTCCTCGATCTGGCGAACCGTGCGCGCGCCGTCGTGGCGGAGCTCCTGCTCGAGCTCCGCGAGCAGCAGCTGCCGCGCCTGCGAGCGGCTCAACCGCGCTACCCGCTCGAGCTCGCGAAGCTGGTCGGCCTTGGCCTGCTTGAGCACCTGCGCCGCCTCGTCGAGGTTGCGCGTGCGGTCATCGAGCGATCGCTCGCGCCGCTCGAGCTCGGCGAGTCGAAGGTCGGCTCGCTCCTCCTTTGCGAGCAGCCGCTCCTCCATGCGCGCGATCTCGTCGCGACGCGCCTTCAGCTCACCGGCGGGCTCGGCTGCGGGCCCGGCGACCACCGGGGTGGGGGCCTCGAGAGCGTCGCTCTCGGCGGGCGCGTCGATCGCGACCGTGGCGATCTCCGTGGCCGTCGCTGCCGTGGCCCCTTCGCGCTCGGGGGCGGGAGACGGTGGCGCCGGCGCGGCGTTGACATGGAGCCCTCGCAGGCTTCGAGGACGGGTGAGCAGCACGACGCCAACTGCCACGAGTCCGGCGACGATTACGTCCAGCAGGATGCTCATCCGGTGTCCCCCGCGGCGCCTTGGCGCCAGGTCGAGTGTCTCTTGTCGGGCGGCGAGCCCGTCCGGGCGAGACACCGGAGATCTTCTTACGCAAGCTGTTCGCGCCCGCGGTGGGCGCGGCACGGGGTCATGGACGCGCTGGACGCGCTGCGCTCCTCCCTTCTCGCTCGTCCACGATTCGTTGTCCGGATCGGTTTCTCAAGGGCTCAGTCGTTGACCCGCGTTTGGAAGAAAGCTCCAGCAATGCTCAATGATTTGTCTCGCGCGGCCTGGTCTTGCCGCTCGTTTAGAGGGTACTTAGGCGCCCCTTCCCGCGCAACCGGCAGCGCGTCCGCGCGCGCTCGCCTAATTGGCGCTCACGATCGACCGTCTACTTCGCGCAGCCGGCCCGACCCGACGTCGTAGACGAACCCGCGCACCGAGTCCTTGCGGGGAATGAACGGATCGGCCTCGATCCGGGCGATCGACTCGCGCACGTCCTGCTCGAGGTTCGAGAAGGTCCCTGCGGCCCATTGCGGCCTGAAGCCGGTGTCCGCCTCGAGCTGGCGCGCGAACTCCTCGTCGCTGAAGCTCAACATGCCGCAATCGGTGTGGTGAATCAGGATCACTTCCTCGGTTCCGAGCAGTCGCTGCGAGATCGCGAGCGAGCGGATCACGTCGTCGGTGACGACCCCGCCGGCGTTGCGGATCACGTGGGCGTCGCCCTCGCTCAGGCCGAGCATCCCGTAGAGGTTGAGGCGCGCGTCCATGCAGGCGACGACCGCCACCCTGCTCGCCGGCGGAGCGGGCAGGTCGGCCTTGTCGAAGGCGGCGGCGTAGCGCTCGCTGTTGCGGATCAGGTTGTCGGTGGTACCGCTCAGGAAGGCCTCCCATCTCGCGTGCAAGTGGCGTCCGAACCGCTCTTTAGCTTGTCATTCCCAAGACTTCGAGGAGCGCAAAGATGGATAAAGAGCAGGAGAAGACGGCGAAGGCACGCGACGCCGCGCTGAGCGGCGCGCTGACTCAGATCGAGCGCCAGTTCGGCAAGGGCTCGGTCATGCGCATGGGAGACGAGGCCGCCGCAGTTCGCGTCTCCTCGATCTCGTCCGGAGCGCTCTCGCTCGACCTCGCGCTGGGCGTCGGCGGGATGCCCCGCGGTCGTATCGTGGAGGTCTTCGGCCCGGAGTCCTCGGGCAAGACGACGCTGCTCTATCACCTGCTCGCGGAGGCCCAGAAGGCCGGCGGCATCTGCGCCTTCATCGATGCCGAGCATGCCATGGATCCGGCCTACGCGAAGCGGATCGGCGTCGACGTCGACGAGCTGCTCGTCTCCCAGCCCGACCATGGTGAGCAGGCGCTCGAGATCGCCGATCTCCTGATCCGCTCCGGCGCGATCGACGTCGTCGCGATCGACTCCGTGGCCGCGCTGACGCCGAAGGCGGAGCTCGAGGGAGCTATGGGCGACCAGACCGTCGGCCTCCAGGCGCGCATGATGAGCCAGGCGATGCGCAAGCTGGCCGGCAACCTGAACCGCTCGGGCACGCTCTGCGTGTTCACGAACCAGATCCGCGAGAAGGTGGGCGTCATGTTCGGTTCGCCGGAGACCCAGCCCGGCGGGCGGGCGCTCAAGTTCTACGCCTCACAGCGACTCGACATCCGCCGCATCGAGACGCTCAAGGACGGCGTCGAGGCGGTCGGCAACCGCGTGCGCGTGAAGGTGGTCAAGAACAAGGTCGCCGCCCCCTTCCGCCAAGCCGAGTTCGACATCGAGTACGGCCGCGGCATCTCCTCCGAGGGATGCATCCTCGACCTCGGGATCGAGCACAACATCGTGCAGAAGTCCGGCTCGTTCTTCTCCTTCGGCGACGAGCGCCTCGGCCAGGGCCGCGGCAACGTCAAGGCCTACCTGCGCGAGAATCCCGCGATCGCCCGCAGCATCGAGGAGAAGGTCTATGCGGCGGTCGGGATCGAGCCCTCCCCGTCCGCGCCGGTCGCGGTCGCCGCGGCGGAGGCCGAAGCCGAAACTCCCACGGCGGCGGAGGCCGAAGCCGAAACTCCCACGGCTGAGGAGCCCGCGGTCCAAGCGGCCTGAGTCACGCAGGGCGGAGCCGCCCTGCGGCTCCGCCCTTGCCCTCCCCGCCCAGCTCTACACCGTCCAGCGCCTCGTAGCGCGCCCCGCGCGGACTCAGATGCGATCTGTAGAGCGTCACTCGACGCGCCTCGATCGCGAGTTCCGGCACCGCGGCATCCAGGCGCTTCACGCGCTGCCCGCCACGCACGCGCGCAATCGTCAGGTGAGGCCAGAACGGACGTCGCTCGGGCTCGTAGAGCGAGGCCGCGGCGAGCGCCCCGGATGCGGCGGCCTGAATCGCCGCGGCGCGCCCGCCCTCGTCGTCGAGCTCGAGCGAGAACAGCCGCGGCCGCCCGCGCGGCACACCCACGAGGCCGGTCGGTCGAAGCCGTGCCGCGGGCAGCGTCCCGACCGCCTCGAGCGAGGTCGCCGCGACGCGCTCCCGGTCCCGCTCCGGTAGATGGCCGAGGAAGACGAGCGTCAGGTGGAGCGACTCGTCGGGCACCGGCCGCAGCGCCGGCTCGTGCCCGATCGCCTCGTCGCGCCAGCGCGCCAGCTGCCGCCTGGCGGTCGCGTCCGGCTCGAGCGCGACGAACAGGCGACCGCCGCCGGCGCGCCTCTCCTCAGGCCGCCGCGGCGTCGGCCTCGCCCCTCGAGCGCTCTCTTCAGCATGTGGAGCGCGACCGTCGTCGAGCGGTCGCGCACCTCGGTGCGGTCGCCCGGCAGCCGCAGGTCGCGGGCGAGAACGGCCCCACCCGCGGTCCGGACGCAGAAGCACACGTAGCCGACCGGCTTGTCCGCCGTTCCGCCGTCGGGACCCGCGACGCCCGTGACAGCGATCGCGGTGTCGGCATCGAAGCGCTCGAGCGCGCCGCCTGCCATCGCCTCGGCCACCTCCGGCGAGACCGCGCCGTGGCGCACGATCAGGCTCTCGTCGACGCCGAGCAGCTCTACCTTCGCCGCGTTCGAGTACGAGACGACCCCGCCGGCGACGTACGCGGACGAGCCGGGACGTTCGGTCAGCCGGGCGCTCAGCAGGCCGCCGGTGCACGACTCCGCGAGCGCGACAGAGCGTCCCGCGAGCAGCGCCGCGACCTGGTCGTCGATGCTCGAGCCGTCGCTCGAGAAGAGCGACCGCGCGTGCCGCTCGCCGATCAGGTCTCGCAGCGCCGCCCAGGCGTCCTCCGACCCGGGCTCCCCACGCACGACCACCTCGAGCTCGCCCCGGCGCAGGCAGGTGGTGATCTCTAGGCGCCCGAAGCCCTCGACTCGCCGGCCCGCGACCCGCAGCGTCTCTGCGATCTCTGACTCCGGGATCCCGAACAGGCGCAGCATGTGCTGCTCGTAGCGCGTGTGCCCGGCGGTGGCCGCGCGGAACTCCGGCGTGGCGACGGCGGCGGGCCACATTGCCGCGAGCTCCCGCGGCGGCCCGGGGAGCACCACGACCGTCGGGCCTCGACCGCCGGCCGGCGGGACGACCAGTCCGGGCGCGGTCCCCGCCGGCTCGAGCACCGCGGCACCGTCGGGCACCATCGCCTGCTTGCGCGACGCGGTCGCGATCGCCTCCGGATCGAGGTCTCGGAAGCGGCGCATCAGCGGCGCGACGATCGCGCCTATCCGCTCCTCGAGCGCTCCGTCGAGCCGCATCGGCGCGTCCGGCGAACTCCGCGACGACCTCCGCGGTCACGTCGTCGGCCGTCGGCCCGAGCCCCCCGCTCGTGATCACGAGGTCCATCCCCTCACCCGCGAAGAAGCGCAGCTGCGCCTCGAGGTCCTCGCGCCGGTCGCCGGTGATCGCGACGTGCGCGAGGTCGATCCCGAGCTCGAGCAGCCGGTCCGCCAGCCACGGGCCGTTCTGGTCGCGCACGCGTCCAGTCAACACTTCGGTGCCGGTGACGAGAATGGCTGCTCGAGCGCTCACCCCTTCCCCCCCCCCTCCCGTGCGCGTGCGCCCTGAACAGCAGCGCCGCCGTGCGCGGCGCGCGCCGAGCGTCCGTCCATCGGCCTCAGCCGATGCACGGGCGCTGCGGCCCAGGCGGGATCGTCGTCACGTGTCCCGGCGTGAAGTCGTAGCCGATCGGGTTGTTCGTCGGCGGGACGCTCACCTGCTTGCCGTTGGCGATCAGCTTGATCGACGAGATGCCCGCGTTGACCCGCAGGTGCTTGCCGGTGAAGCGCTGGGGGTGGCTGATCACGTTGTTGACCATCGGCTGCGTGCCCTGGCCGCGATCGACGCAGACATACGTCGGGCTGACGGGCACGACGCGCAGCACAACGGTCGTCGGCGCCGGGGGCGGTCGGTGGGCCGGGGCGGGAGTCGCGTGTTGGCGGCCCTTGGCGCTCGTCGCGCCGTGGGATACGGGGGACGGGGTACTGCCGCCGCCGGAGCCTCCCTTGGTCAGCCCGAGGATCGCGAAGATCGCCACGAGGGCGAGCAGGGCGACGATCAGCGCGGTGCCGAGGCCGGGCGGCTTGGCCGGCCCGCGCGGCGCGCGGCGCTGGCGGTCCCGTGCGCGCGGCGGCGAGGAAAGGGTCTGCACGCCGTAGTCCCGATCCTCATAGCGCGCGCGGTATTCCTCGACGAGCAGCTGGGCGTCGAGACCCAGATACTCCGCATAGGTCCTCAGGAAGGTCTTGACGAACGTCGGGCCAGGCAGCAGGTCGAACTGCTCGTCCTCGAGCGCACGCAGGTACTTCGCCCGTATCTTGGTCGCGCCCTCGACCTGGGCGATATCGAACCCGAGCCGCTCCCGGGCGTCCCGCAATCGCTCGCCGATCGACTGCACCGCTGACATGTGCACCACGGTAGATGATCCCACGCCGGTCTCGCCGGTCGATCATCTACCTGCTAAGCGGCGGTTTCGCAACCCCCGGGTGGGGGTTCTTCGCCTACTCCGGCGAGGCCTCGGCCGCGACCGGCTCGTCGAGCGCGGCGAGCACACGCGGCAGGTCCGCCTCGGTGATCAGCACCTGGCGCGCCTTCGAGCCTTCGTAGCCGGAGATCACGCCGCGTCGCTCGAGCATGTCGATCAGCCGCCCCGCGCGCGTGTAGCCCACCCGCAGGCGCCGCTGGAGCATCGAGGTCGAGGCGGTCCCGAGTTGGACGACGGTCGCGATCGCCTCGCCGAGCAGCTCGTCCGCGTCGGGGTCGAAGTCCCCGCCGGCGCCGCTCTCCCCCTCTTCGCTCTCGACCGCCTCGAGCAGCTCCTCCTGGAGCTCGGGCTCTCCCTGCCGCCGCCAGTGGGAGACGATCTTCTCGATCTCCTCCTCCGTGATGAAGGCGCCCTGGATCCGGGCGCCGCGCGACTCCGAAGCGGGTCGGAACAGCATGTCGCCCTGCCCGAGCAGCGACTCGGCGCCGTTCTGGTCGAGGATCACGCGCGAGTCCGTCCCGGAGGAGACCGCGAACGCTATCCGGGCGGGCACGTTTGCCTTGATCATCCCGGTGATGATGTCCGCGCTCGGGCGCTGCGTCGCGAGCACCAGGTGGATGCCGACGGCGCGCGACTTCTGAGCGAGCCTGATGATCGCGTCCTCGACCTCGCCGGGGGCGACCATCATCAGGTCGGCGAGCTCGTCGATCACGCACAGGATGTACGGGAGCGGCCGCTCGCCCTCGCGCTCTCGCTGGCGGTTGAGCTCGACCAGGTTGCGGGTACGCGCGCGGCTCATGATCCCGTAGCGTTCCTCCATCTCCTTGATCAGGTTCGCGAGCACGTTGGCCGCGAGCCGCGGGCTCGTCACGACCGGGGTGATCAGATGCGGAATCGACTCGTAGTAGTTGAGCTCGACCTGCTTCGGGTCGACGAGCACCAGCTTGACCTCGTTCGGGCTCGCGCGCAGGAGCACAGAGCAGAGCATCGCGTTGATGCAGCCGGACTTGCCGGAGCCGGTCGTGCCGGCGACGAGGATGTGCGGCTGCTTGGCCAGGTCCGTGCCGATCGCCTTCCCCGCGATGTCCTTGCCGAGCCAGACCGTCAGCGGCGACCAGCCCTCCGGCGCCGCCTGCCAGACGTCCCCGAGGTGGACCGTCCGGCGGTCGCTGTTCGGGACCTCGACGCCGACCGCCTGCTTGCCCGGGATCGGGGCGAGGATGCGCACGTCGGTCGCGGCGAGGGCGTAGGCGAGATCGTCCTTCAGCTGGGCGACCTTCGACATCTTCGTGCCCGGCGCCAGCCGCAGCTCGTGGCGGGTGACGTGCGGGCCGGCCACGGTCCCGACGACGCGCGCGTCGACGCCGAAGTGCCCGAGCGCCTCGACGAGCTGTGCCGAGACGCGTTCCTGCGCCCGGGTGTCGATCCGCACACCGGCGGCGGAGCGCTTCAGCACGCCGGGCCGCGGAAGCGTGTAGCTGAAGCCGTCCGACTCGGTGACGGAGGCGCGCAAGCGCCCCTGCGGGGTGAGGTCGGCGGGGTCGGGCGGCTCGAACGCCTCGCCCGAAAGCTCGCTCTCCGGCTCCTCTGCTTCCTCTATTGCCTCCGCCTCCGGCTCCGGCTGGGGGAAGGGCTCAGGCTCGTCCGAAAGCGCTTCGATCTCCTGCTCGGCGGGCGGCACCTCGACGTGAGTCGCGCGCACGAGCGGCTCGACCTCGGGCGGGTCGGCCGTCGGCCGCGTCCGCGTCCGCGTCCGGCGCTCGGTCGCGGCCGCGACGGCGGACGCTTCGTAGCGCAGCTGCCTGGTCAACGTCTCGGCGCGGCGGCGGCCGGCGGCGACGATGCTCGCGACCGAGGCGCCGGTCAGCAGCAGTGCGGCCGCGAGCAGCAGGAACAGGAAGACGATCTCGGCGCCGATGTGGGCGATCGCCGCGTGCACGGCGTAGTAGAGCGCGTCGCCGAGGGCGCCGCCGTGGTGGCGGAAGTAGGGGGACTCGAACTGCCCGGCGCGGGCGGACGGGCCTCCCCCGAGGCCGAACAGGTTTCCGCCGAAGCCGAGCAGCAGCCCGAGCACGAGGCAGAGCGTGCCGGCGCGTGCGGGTCGAAGCGACGGCAGCAGCGGTCCGAGCAGGATCGCCAGCGCCGCGCCGAGCAGCAGGACCGGAGCGGTGTAGGCGACGTCGCCGAGGGCGTAGACGAGTCCGCTGCGTAGCGACTGGCCGACGTTGCCGCCGTTCCAGCCGAAGTAGAAGATGCAGGCGAAGAACGCCGCGAGCGCGACGAGGCCGAGGCCGATCAGGTCGAGCTCGTGCCGTTCGAGCGCGCGCCAGGGGGCGCGCGCGGCGAGCCGCTCGCGCGTGTTCCGGCGTCTCCGCTTTGTCTTCGCAGGCATCTGGCACTGGTTACCTTCGACGGCCGGAGGGGAGTCCCTGGCCCGACCTAAAACCCCGCTAAAACATCGCTGCAAAGCCCCGAAACGTGCCTACCATTGATGGCATGAGCCAGCGCGCCCGGGTGCTCGTCGTGGAGGACGATCAGGAGATCGCCGGCGTCCTGCGCCGCTCGCTGAGGCTCGAGGGGTATGACGTCAAGCTCGCGGAGGACGGAGTCGACGCGCTCGAGCAGTCGACGGTCTTCGAGCCGGACGCGGTGGTGCTCGACCTCGGGCTGCCGCGCCTCGATGGCGTGGAGGTCTGCCGCCGGCTGCGCGCGGAGGGCGACGTCCCGATCCTGATGCTGACCGCCCGCGACGCGCTCGACGCACGCGTCGAGGGCCTCGACTCCGGCGCCGACGACTATCTGGTCAAGCCATTCGAGCGCCAGGAGCTGCTGGCTCGCCTGCGAGCGCTGCTGCGCCGCCGTCCACCGCGCGGCAGCGCGTCGCTCGTGGTCGGAGACGTGCGCCTCAACCCCGACACCCGCGAGGTATTCCGCGCCGAGCGCCCGGTCGAGTTGACGAGCCGCGAGTTCGAGCTGCTCGAGTACATGATGCGCAACGAGCGCCTGGTGATCTCGCGTGAGACGCTGCTCGACGACGTCTGGGGCTACGCGCCGCTCGCTGAGACGAACACCGTCGACGTCTTCGTCTCGAACCTCCGCCGCAAGCTCGAGGCGGGCGGCGAGCCGCGTGTCCTGCACACGGTGCGCGGCGCCGGCTACGTGCTGCGCCAAGCATGAGCAGGATGCGGCGACTGCCGGTTCGCTGGCGCCTCGCCGGCATCTCGGCCGGCCTGACGTTCGTGATCCTGCTGCTGTTCGCGATGGTCGTCGGCGTCTTCACCGCGCGCCAGGTCTATGGGTCGTTCAACAACGACCTGCGCTCGAGCGTCGTCGACTTGAGCGCCCAGCTGAGCCACCCTGGCGGAATCGACTCGCTGCGCGACGAGTTTGCCCAGAGCGACCCGGTTCTGCGCGCGGCTGCGAGTGGCCAGGCGACCGCTGGGATCGTCGACGCGAACGGCAACGTGTACGCGGGGTCCGGCCTCGGATCCCCCGCTCCGGGTCTTCACGACGTCTCCGGCTACCGCGTCGCCACGCAGCCGCTGACGCGCTTCCCGGTCCAGCTGTTCGTCGAGTACGCCCGCCCGCTCGCCGAGGTCCACCACACGATCGACCGGATGCGCTTCTTCCTGATCTTCGGTGTCCTGGCGGGCACCGGGCTCGCGCTGCTCGCCGGTCTGATGCTCGCGCGCGGCGCGATGGCCCCGATCGCGAGCCTCACCCGCGCCGCGAGGGAGATCGCCCGCACGCGCGATCCCGCCGTCCGCCTCCCTCAGCCACCCGCCGAGGACGAGGTCGCCGACCTGGCCCGCACGCTCGAGCAGATGCTCGCCGCGCTCGACGAGGCGCGCGGCGAGACCCAGTCGGCGCTCGACCGCCAGCGCGAGTTCATCGCCGACGCCTCACACGAGCTGCGCACGCCGCTGACGAGCATCCTCGCCAACCTCGAGCTGCTCGAGGCCGAGCTTCAGGGCGAGGACGCCGAGATCGCCGGCGCCGCGTTGCGCTCGTCGCGCCGGATGCGCCGCCTGGTCGGGGACCTGCTGCTGCTCGCGCGGGCCGACGCGGGTCGCCCCTCGGCGCGCGAGCCGGTCGACCTCGGCGCGGTCGCGCGCGAGGCGGCCGGCGAGGCGATGCCGATGGCGACGAGCCACGAGCTCACGCTCGAGGTCGAGGACGAGTCCGGCGCGCTGGTGCTCGACGGCTCCCCCGACGAGCTCCACCGGCTCGTACTCAACCTGATCCAGAACGCGCTCATGCACACGCCGCCGGGAACCGCGATCGCCGTCGGGGTCCGGCGCAAGGCCGACAGCCTGGTGGTCGAGGTCTCCGACGACGGACCCGGCATCCCGCCCGAGCTTCGCCCCCGCATCTTCGAGCGCTTCGTCCGCGGCACCGGCGACCGCGCCTCGGGCGGCAGCGGTCTCGGCCTGTCGATCGTCAGGGCGGTCGCCGAATCCAACGGCGGAACCGTCGAGCTCTCGGACAGCGACTCGGGGGGCGCCCGCTTCACCGTGCGCCTGCCGAGCGGCGCGCTCTCGTTCTCTGACGAGCAGCCCCGCGCCGCGGCGCAGTCGTAGGTCGCCTTCACCCGTATAGTCCGCATCGGGGCTTGCGGAGCCGCGCCGGATCGGCTACGAAGTGAGAGGTGAGGCTCCACCGCTGGGTCCCGCGCGGCGCGCGTCTAGGCGCGTTGGCGTCGATCTTTGCGCACAAGGGGTCGAATCGACCGGACCGCGCGCACTTCTGACAAAAGGGGACACGATGACGACAAAGGCGACGAAGCAGGGGAAGAGCAAGCCGCCGGTCGTCGACGAGCCGGCGGCGGATCCCGCCGCCACCGAGGGCCCGGCGCCCGAGGCAGAGACGGAGAGCGCTGCGGTGTCACAAGACCTCCAGGATCGCCTGCAGGCCCTCGTAGAGACCGAGGAGGGGGCTCTCGCGGCCCAGCGGGCGGCCGCCGAGCGCCGCGTCTCGGACGTGCAGGCGCTGCTGGCCGAGGCGCGGGCGGAGAGCGACCGTGAGCGTACGCTCAGAGCGGAGCTCGAGGAGCGGCTCGAGGCACAGCTGGAGCAGACGCGCGAGCGCGAGGCCGAGCTCGGCACGGCTCTGCCCGAGCTCGAGGCCACGCGAACGAAGCTCGAGCAGGCCCAGGCCGGGCTCGAGACGTTCGTCGAGACGCGGGCGCGGGTCGAGCAGCTCTCTGAGGAGCTCGAGTCGGTGCGCGCGACGCTGCTCAAGAAATCCGATCAGCTGGGGGACGCGGAGCGCCGGGTGACCGAGGCGCGCGAAGAAGCGCAGGAGAGCGTGCGCGCGCGGCTCGAGGTCGAGAAGCAGCTCGAGGCTACCCTGGGCGAGGCCGAGCGGCGCGACGCAGAGGGGCAAGCCGAGGTCGCGCGCGAGCTTCGAGCGCGGCTCGACTCGGAGCGCGCGCTCGAGCGCGCCCGTGTCGAGGAGGCCTCCGCACGCGAGCAGCTCGAGGCCTCCGAGGCCCGGCGCGCACGGCTCGAGGAGCGGATCGAGATTGAGGTCGAGCGGCGTGAGCGCGAGGTGTCGGTCCAGACCGATCAGCGCGAACAGGCCCAGCAGGAGCATGCGCGCCTCGGCAAGCGGATGCAGGCGGTCGTCGCCGAGGAACGGAAGGTGCGCCGGGGGCTTGAGCTCGCGAACGCCGAGCTCCAGCGCAAGACGGCCGAGGTCGCGGAGGCGCGAGACCGTGCCGGAGAGCTCGACCAAGCGCTCGCCGAGCAGCGCAGCCGGGCCGCGGCGGAGCGGGAGCAGGCACGCGCCGCGCTCGAGCAGCACAACGAGAAGCACGCGGCTCTCGAGCGGCGTCTCGACGACGCCGCCGCGTCCGAGCAGCGAGCCCGCCAGGGTCAGGCGGACCTACGTGAGGAGCTCACCCGGCGCACGGCGGAGGTCGAGGCCGCGCGCGAGCGCGTGGGCATGCTCGAGCGGGCACTCGCGGAGGCGAACGCCCAGATCGAGCGCAGTCGTGATCGGGTCTCGCAGACCGAGGAGCGCCATGCGCACCAGCGCGGGGAGTTCGAGCAGCGCATCGTCGAGCTGAGTGAGACGGTCGCAAGCGCCCGGCGCGCCGCCGAGCGCGCGGAGGCCGAGGCGGCCCAGCAGGCGGACGCGGCCGACGCCGCCACGCGGCTCGTCAACGAGTCGCATCAGACGGCCCAGGATGAGCGCGAGGGACGTCTCGCCGCGGAGCGGGAGCTCGAGCAGGTGCTCAGCGACACCCGCCGCAAGCAGGAGGCACTCGACGAGGTCGAGTGGCGCGTGGCGGAGGCACTCGACCGGCGGCTCAGGGCCACGATCGAGTCGGAGGCGCAGATGAGCATGCTGGCCGAGCAGAGCAGCGTGGACCTCGACCAGCGCCAGCGCGAGATCGCCGACCTCGATCGGCGGATTGCGGAGGCGCGCGGGGTGCTCTCCGAGCTCGTCCAGATGAGCGAGGTCGGCCATGAGCGTCGTGTCGAGTTCTCCCAGCGTCTCGAGCAGCTCGTCGGGGTCGAGGGCGAGGACGGGTTCGAGCCCGCTGCCGAGTCCGTTGCCGCTGCCGATTCCGTTGCCGCTGCCGATTCCGTTGCCGCTGCCGATTCCGTTTCCGTTTCCGATTCCGATGCCGATGCGGAAGCGGATGCCGAGGCGGGGGCCGAGGAGCAGCGACCGTCGCGGTTCAGCCGCAAGCGGCGCGACGACGCAGCGAGCGCGAACGGCAAGCGCTGACGGCTGCGGCCGCCCGAACGGCGGGAGCCGTTTAGAGCCCGTTTCACGATCCCGCGTGTGCGGCTGGCGCGCGCCGGATCGAGCGGGGCAAGACCGTATGGAGCGTCGTCCGCACGGTTCGCTATCAGCGGTCGGCACCCCGCGCATGCCTGTGCGGGGGGTTTTGAAACGGGCTCTTAAACCTCGACCACGACCGGTAGCACCATTGGCCGGCGGCGCAGCCGGTCGTAGACGAAGCGCGCGATGTCGTCGTGCAGGTGGTCCTGAAGCAGGGAGATCTCCCTGATCTCCTCCTCGGCCGAGTTCTCCAGCGAGTCGTCGACGGCCTCGCGGATCTCGGCGAGCAGGTCGGGGGAGCCGTCGATGAACGGCACACCGCGGAAGATCAACTCCGGCGGCGCGACCGAGCGCCCGTCCTGGGCCGAGATCGTGGCGACGACGATGAAGATCCCGTCGGCCGAGAGCGTGCGCCGGTCGCGCAGCGCGATGTCCTCCGGGTCTCCCACGTCGACCCCGTCGACGAAGATCATGCCGGACTGACGGGCGGCCCCGAAGCGCGCGCCGCGTTCGTCGATCTCGAGCGGCAGACCGTTCGCGCCGAGGAATATGTCCCCCGCGTCGACGCCGACCGACTCGGCGAGCTTGCCATGCAGGCGCATCCGCTTGTGGTCGCCGTGGAAGGGCATCACGTAGCGAGGGTCGGTCAGGTTGATCATCAGCTTCAGCTCCTCGGCGTAGCCGTGGCCTGAGGCATGGATCGGCGCGTCGCGTGCGGTCACCACGTCGGCGCCGAGCTGGTAGATACGGTCGATCGTCTCGTTGACGGCGCGCTCGTTGCCTGGGATCGGCGTCGCCGAGAAGATGACGGTGTCGCCCTCGCGCAGGTCGACGTTCGGGTGGTCGGCGTGCGCCATCCGCCGTAGCGCGGAGAGCGGCTCGCCCTGGCTGCCGGTCGATACGATCACCATCTTCTGGTCGGGGTAGTCCTCGACCTCGCGCGCTCCCACGAGCATCCCCTCGGGAACCTGGATGTGTCCGAGCTGGCGTCCGATGTTGACGTTCTTGCGCATCGAGCGGCCGATCAGCGCGACCTTGCGCCCGAGCGCGCCGGCTGCGTCGACGACCTGCTGAACGCGGTCGATGTTCGAGGCGAAGCAGGTGACCACGATCCGTCCCGGGCAGCGCGAGAAGACCTGCTCGAGCTGCGGTCCGACGCTCGACTCCGAGGGCGCGATCCCAGCCCGGTCGACGTTGGTCGAGTCGCCGCAGAGCAAGAGCAGGCCCTCGCGGCCGAGCTCGGCGAGCCGCGCTATGTCCGCGGGCTCGCCGTCGACCGGCGTCTGGTCGAACTTGTAGTCGCCGGTTACGAGCGTCGTCCCCAGCTCGCAGGTCAGCGCGACGCCGCAAGCGTCGGGAATCGAGTGCGACAGCTTGATCGTCTCCACCGCAAACGGTCCGGCGTCGAACGGCTCGCCGGGATTGACGGTCTCGAGCGGCGCCTCTCGCAGCCGGTGCTCGTCGAGCTTCGAGCGCACCATCGCGATCGTCAGCGGGCCGCCGTAGACGGTCGGCGTGACGGTCGGCGCGATCTGGCGCAGTAGGTAGGGGAGCGCCCCGACGTGGTCCTCGTGGCCGTGGGTCAGCACGATCGCCTCGATGTCCGCGGCGCGCTCGCGCAGGTAGCTGAAGTCCGGCAGGACCAGGTCGATCCCGAGCTGGTCGGGGGTCGGGAACATCAGGCCCGTGTCGACGACGACGATCCGCCCGTCGTACTCGACGACGGTCATGTTCTTGCCGATCTCGCCCAGCCCTCCGAGCGGGAGGACCCGCAGGGATCCGCTCAACTGCTCGCGTAGGCGCCGCGGCGCTCGAGCGCGGCGCGGATTCGCGCCTGTTCCTCGCTCGAGGCCTCGACGAGCGGTAGGCGCAGGCCGCCGACATGGTGGCCGGCGAGGTTCAGCGCTGCCTTGACCGGGATCGGGTTCGTGGTCACGCTGAGCGCGTCGTAGAGGTCGGCGAGCGAGGCGTCGATCTCGCGCCGCGATTCGGGCTCGGTGATCATCCGCCGCATCTCGTCGCCGGCGAGGTGAGAGGCGACGGAGATGACCCCGGCCCCGCCCATGTCGAGCACGCGCGCGAACATGTCGTCGTTGCCGGCGAGCAGGTCCATACCGTCGATTGGCTCCACATCCTCGGCGCGGGCCTGCTTGACCGCCTCGATGCCGTCCACCTGGGCGAGCTCGCGGAGCAGGTCGTTCGGGATGTCGGTCACGCAGCGCGACGGGATGTTGTAGACGATCAGCGGCTTGTCGGTCGCCGCCGCACAGGCCTCGAAGTGAGCGACGATGCCCCGCCGGTTGGGCTTGTTGTAATAGGGGGTGACGACGAGCACGCCCTCGATTCCGAGCTCGCTGGCGCGCTCGGTGAGCTGGATCGAGTGCGCCGTGTCATTCGAGCCGGTGCTGGCGATCACCGGCGCGTCACCGGCCTCTTCGACGGCGAGCCGGTATAGGCGCAGCTTCTCCTCGTCGCTGAGGGTCGAGCCCTCGCCGGTGGTGCCGGCGACGACGAAGCCATCCGAGCCGTGGCGGCGGAGGTGATGCAGGAGGGTGACGAACGCGTCCTCGTCGATGGCGCCTTCGGCGTCGAACGGGGTGACCACCGCGGTTATGACGCCAGCGAACGCCACCGCGCGATTATTTCAGCTAGGCGCCCGACTCGGGCGCCGGCGGCATCGGCGGGGCCGGGTCGCGTGCGGGCGGCGCGGATGCGGGCTCCTCGGAGGTCGGCGGCGAGGCCGGCCCCGGTGAGGACGGATTGGAGATCGGCTCGTCGGCGAGCGGAGGCGGCGCCGCCGGGTCGGGCGCCGGGTGCGCCGCTTCGCGCACGGGCTCGGCAGATGGCGGTGGCGTGTCGCCCGCGGGCGGGGTCGTGCTTTCCTCGCGCCCGGCTCGCTGGCGAGCCGCGGACCTCGCCTTGTCGATCGCCCCGGAATCCTCGATCTTCTGCTGCGCCTGCTGCGCTGCGTCGCGGGCCTTGTCGATCGCGCCCGACTCCTCCAGCTTCTGCTGCGCCTGGCGCGCAGCCTCCTTCGCCCTGTCGAGAAATCCCATGTCACCCCTTGTCTTCGAGCTCGAGGGGCGACTCTAGCGCGCCTCGCGGCGAGGGGTCCGACTCAGCCCGTCGGGGCGCGCCTTCAGTCATAATTGCAGCCCAAATGGCGACCGGAACCGACTATGGGCACCGTACCGCGGTGCAGAAGCTCGGCGTCAAGCGCGACCAGCGTCTGGAGGTCGCGGGCGACGTCGGCAGCGCGCTCCGCCGCGAGGTCAAGGAGGCGCTCGGGCGCGGCTTCGTCAAGTCGGGCGAGCTCGACGGCGCGATCGTGATGGTGGGCTCGGTCGAGGACGCGGAACGGGTGTTCGACGCCTATCGCGACCGGCTGCGCCCCGACGGATACCTGTGGCTGATCACGCGAAAGCGCGGGCACGACGATTACGTCCACCAGATGCTGCTCGTCCCGGGCGCGAAGCGGCGCGGGCTGATCGACAACAAGACCTGCTCGATCGACGACGAGCGCTCCGGCATCCGCTTCGTCGTTCCTCGCGCGCTGCGTCCCAAGACGCGCTGAGCAATTCTTAGAGCAGGTTTTCGAGGCCGATCACGGGTGAGTCTCCCAGCTCGCCGACGCGACGGATCGCGAGCAGCACGCCCGGCATGAACGACTCGCGCGAGATCGAGTCGTGGCGGATCGTGAGCGTCTGACCCTCGCCGCCGAAGATGACCTCCTGGTGCGCGACGAGCCCAGGCAGACGCACCGAGTGGATCGGCTCGTGGACGTTGCCGCCGGCCTCGCGGATCAGCTCGGCCGTGCGCTTCGCGGTTCCCGACGGCGCGTCGAGCTTGCGATCGTGGTGCAGTTCGACGACCTCGCATTCGGGCATGTGCCTGGCGGCGAGCTTGGCCGCCTCCATCATCAGGACTGCGCCGATCGCGAAGTTGGGCGCGACGAACAGGTTGCCCGGGCCTATGCCCTCGAGCCGCGCGAAGGCGGCTCCTGTCGTCCCCATCACGCAATGCACGCCCGCCTCGATGCAGAGGCGCGCGTTGTGGATCGCGGTGTCGGGCTGGGTGAAGTCGACGACGACGTCGGCGTCGCCGAGCACGTCCTGAAGCGCGACGCCGAGCAGCGGGTCCGCGCGCCCGACGAGGGCCATGTCATCGGCACGCTCGACCGCCGCGCAGACCGTCTCCCCCATCCGGCCCGCCGCGCCGGAGACCGCGACGTCGATCACGCGAGGGCCTCGGCGAGCTCCGGGCTGACGTGCTCGACAGCGCGCTGGAAGACCGCGCGGTCATCCCCGACCCCGGCGGCGGACAGCAGTTCGGGCCGGAACAGCCGTGCGGCGAGCGCGCCGACGTCCTCGGCGCTGACCGCGTCGATCGCGGCGACCATCTCGTCGAGCGAGAGCAGCGGCACGCCCATCAACAGCGAGCCTCCGAGCCGGTTCATCCGCGTCAGCGTCGACTCGAGCGAGAGCACGAGTCTTCCCTTGACGTTCTCCTTGGCCCGCTCGAGCTCGTCGCTCGGCACGGAGCCGTCGATCAGCCGTCGCAGCTCGGCGCCGATCACCTCGAGGGCCTCGCCGACGTTGTCGGGCCTGGTGCCGACGTAGATCCCGACCTGCCCGGCGTCGGCGTACTGGCTCTGGTACGAGTAGACCGCGTAGGCCAGGCCGCGGCGCTCGCGGATCTCCTGGAACAGGCGTGAGGAGCTCGCGCCTCCGAGCAGCGTGTCGAGCACCCGCAACGCGAACCGCTGCGGGTCCGCACGGGGCAGTCCCGCTCCGCCGAGGCAGATGTGGTACTGCTCGGTCTCCTTCTGATGGAAGAGAGCGCGGACCAGCGTGCTTTCGGGAGCGGGGACGGGACGATCCGCCTCGGTCGCGCGCGTGTCCGCGGATCGCACGACCAGGTCGACGAGCTCGTCGTGATCGATGTTGCCGGCCGCGGCGACGACCACGTTTCCCCCCACGTAGTGGCGGTCGTGGTAGGCCGCGATGTCGGGCACGGGGATCGAGGCGATCACGTCGGCCGTGCCGATGATCGGCCGCCCGAGCGGATGCTCCCCGTACAGCGCGGTCGCCAGCACGTCGTGGACCTTGTCGGAGGGCTCGTCCTCGTACATCGCGATCTCCTCGATCACGACGTTGCGCTCGGCGTCGATGTCGGGATAGGTCGGTCGCAGGACCATGTCCGCCATCACGTCGAAGGCGCGCTCGAGGTGCTGGTCGAGGATGCGCGAGTAGACAGACGTCGACTCCTTGCCGGTGCCGGCGTTGATCTCCGCGCCCATGCCGTCGAAGATCTGGTCGATCTCGACCGACGAGAAGCGCGCGGTCCCCTTGAACAGGAGGTGCTCGAGGAAATGCGAGACGCCGGCCTGCGGATCCTGCTCGTGCCTCGAGCCGGTGCCGATGTGAAATCCGAGCGCGATCGACCGGACCGCCGGCATCCGTTCGGTGATCACGCGCACGCCGGAGCGAAGCTCCGTGAGCTTGTGCTCCGGCGCGCTCATCGGCCGCTGCTCAGCGACGGTCCCGGGCATGCTCGGACCGCGGGCGGTCGCGCCCGTCGCGTCCGTCCCGCCCGTCGCGGCCCTCGCGACCGCGGCCGCCGCCGCGACGACCCCCGCGGTCCCTGCCGCCGCCGTCACCGGTGCCGACGCCGGCGAGCTCCTCGGCC
This sequence comes from uncultured Actinomycetes bacterium, assembly GCA_963719375.1. GTDB lineage: Bacteria > Actinomycetota > Thermoleophilia > Solirubrobacterales > Thermoleophilaceae > JAICJV01. Next base: position 81,778 of record CAVRBY010000001.1, read on the forward strand.
GACTTGCCCGCGATGTCCGGGTCGTCGGCGAGCCGCAGGCCGATCCGGCCGCGCTCGCGGTCGACCTCGACGACGCGCACGTCGATCTCGTCGCCGCGATTCATGACGTCTTCGACCGACTCCGGACGGGTGCCCGGCGCGATGTTCGAGATGTGAAGCAGCCCGTCGGTGCCCTTGGAGAGCTCGACGAAGGCGCCGAAGGTGGTCGTCTTCACGACCTTCCCGTGGAACTCGTCGCCGACCTCGACCTCCTTGGTCATCGAGCGGATCCGGTCGATCAGGCCGTCGCCCTGCTCCCCGGTCTGGGCGTAGACCAGGATCGTGCCGTCGTCGGAGACGTCGATCTGCGCCTCGTATTCCTCGGACAGCGCCCGGATCGTCTCGCCGCCCTTGCCGATCACCATGCCGATCTTGTCGACGTCGATCTGGATCGATGTGATCCGCGGCGCATATGGCGAGAGCTCGGCCCGCGGCCCCTCGATCACCTCGGCCATCTTGCCGAGGATGAAGGTCCGCCCCTCCTTTGCCTGGCTGAGCGCGTCGCGCAGGATGTCGAAGGTGACGCCGGAGATCTTGATGTCCATCTGGAGCGCGGTGATGCCACGCTCGGTGCCGGCCACCTTGAAGTCCATGTCGCCGAGGTGATCCTCGACGCCGGCGATGTCGGACAGGACGATGTAGTCGTCGCCCTCCTTGATCAGCCCCATCGCGATGCCGGCGACGGGCCGCTCGATCGGCACGCCGGCGTCCATCAGCGAGAGGCTCGAGCCGCACACGGACGCCATCGACGACGAGCCGTTCGACTCGAGAATGTCGGAGACGACCCGCAGCGTGTACGGGAACTCCTCCTGAGAGGGGACCACCGGCACGAGCGCACGCTCGGCGAGTGCGCCATGGCCGATGTCACGGCGCTTCGGCGCGATCCGGCCGGCCTCCCCGACCGAGAACGGCGGGAAGTTGTAGTGGTGGAAGTAGCGCTTGGCCGTCTGCAGCCCGAGCGTGTCGAGGCGCATCTCCTCGCGCGTCGTGCCCATCGTCGCGACCGAGAGCGCCTGCGTCTGGCCGCGCGTGAACAGCGCCGAGCCGTGCGTGCGGGGCGTCACGCCGACCTCGATCCAGATCGGGCGGATCTCGTCGGCGCTGCGACCGTCGGGGCGCTTCTTCTCGACGGCGATCCTGCGGCGGATCACGTCCTTCTCGAGCTTGTCGAAGGCGAGCTGCGCTGCGGCCCCGATCGGGCGACTCCGCGTCGCCCCCGAAGGCCGTGAGCACCTCCTCCTCGACGCGCTTGGTCGCATCCTGGCGCTCCAGCTTGTCCTCCACCTGGGTCGCCTCGTCGAGAGCGGAGCCGAAGCGCTCGCGAATCTGGTCGAGCAGCGCCTGATCGACCTGCGGCACCTCGATCTCCATCTTCGGCTTGCCGGCCTTGCTTTGAAGCTCGCGCTGAGCCTGACAGATCTTCTTGATCTCCTCGTGGGCGATGTCGAGCGCGTCGAGGATCTCCTGCTCGGAGATCTCGCTGGCTCCCGCCTCGACCATCAGGATCGCATCCTCGGTACCCGCCACGACGAGGTCGAGCGGCGTCTCCTGCAGCCACTCCTCGTCGGGGTTGACGACGAAGTTGCCCTCGGCGTCCTGCCCGATCCGGACCGAGCCGACGGGCATCGGGAAGGGAATGTCGGAGACCATCAGGGCGGCGCTCGCGCCGTTCATGGCGAGCACGTCGTAGGGGTTGACGTGGTCTACCGAGATCGGGATCGCGACGAGCTGCGTCTCCCTGCGCCATCCCTTGGGGAAGAGCGGCCGGATCGGCCGGTCGATCATCCGCGCGGTCAGCGTGCCCTTCTCGCCGGCGCGTCCCTCACGCTTGAAGAAGCTTCCGGGAATCTTGCCGGCGGCGTACATGCGCTCCTCGACGTCCACCGTCAGCGGCAGGAAGTCGACGTCGCGCGGGTTGCCGGCGGTCGCTGTTGAGAGGACCATGGTCTCGCCTGCGCTGACGACCACGGCGCCGCTCGCCTGCTTGGCGAGCTTGCCGGTCTCGAAGGAGATCTCGCTGCCGCCGACCTGGACCGAGACCCGGCTTGCTTCTGGCTTCATGTGTTCCTTTCGGCCGCCTCCGGTTGGCGGCATCTTCTCGTATTACCTCTTGGTAGAGCTCGACCAAGGGTAGCGGGGGCATCGCCCGCTAACGCAGCCGGTCGAGCAGATCTTGGTCGGGGAGACCGGGATACAGCTCACCCTCGACGACGAGCGTCGGCGTCGTCACGATTCCCGCCCGGATGCCACTGTGGAAGTCCCGTTCGACGCGCTCCGAGACCGCTGGCGAGCGACGGTCGCGCTCGAAGCGCTCGAGGTCCAGAGCGAGCGTCCGCGCTCGCTCCCAGAGGTGCGGGTCGTCGAGGTGGCCCTGATCGCCGAAGAGCGACTCGTGCATCGGCCAGAAGGCGCCCTGCAGCGCGGCGGCCTCGGCGGCACGGGCGAGCACCCGCGCACGCGGGTGCTTCGAGGTCACCGGGAAGTGGCGGAAGACCCGGGTGACGGGCAGCTCGCGCAGGAGCCGGTCCGTCCTCGCGCAGTAGGGGCACTCGTAGTCGCCGTATTCGAACACGACCGCTCCGCGGCCGGTGGTGTGGTCGTCGGCCGCCGGCTCGGGGACGGGAGCGCTCCGAAGGTCCGGCATCAGGCGCTCTGGGCGAGCGCGTCGAAGACGAGGTTCGGGCTCGGGATCTCGAGCGGCGACGGCGACTGATGCGACCACTCCACGGTCAGGTCCGGCCCGATCAGCGCGAGCGCCCGTTGACTGTGCCCCCGGTCGTCCACATAGCAGCCAAAAGCGCGCGCCAGCGCGCCTTTTGGCTCGAAGTCCGCAAGCAGCGGGAAGCGAAGTCCGAGCCGCTCGCGGAAGGCGGCGTGACAGAAGGCAGAGTCGACCGAGACGCCGTAGATCTCCACGCCGGCGCGCGAGAACTCGGAGAGCATCTCGTCGTAGACGTTCAGCTGGTCGGTGCAGACGGGGCTGAAGTCGAGCGGGTAGAAGACGAGCAGCGTCCGCTGCCCGCGAAGGTCCGCGAGCGTGACCGTGCGACCGTCCTGGTCGGCGAGCGAGAAGTTCGGAGCGGGCGTGCCCGCCTCGATCATCGTCTGAGCCCGAGTTCCTGGATCAGCGAGCGATAGCGGTCGAGCTGCTTGCGCTGGAGGTAGTTGAGCAGCCGCCGGCGCTGTCCTACGAGCATCAGCAGTCCCCGTCGCGAATGGTGGTCGTGACGGTGCTCGCGCAGATGGTCGGTGAGGTGGTTGATCCGAGCGGTCAGCAGGGCGACCTGCACCTCGGGGGAGCCGGTGTCCTCGCCGGACTTGCCGAACTTCTGAACGATCTCCCGCTTGTCGTCGACGGTGAGGGCCATCAGGCGCGCAAAGCTACCAAAACCCTACGGCCGCGAGCGCGCGATCTCCCGTGCCGCTTCGACGTCCCTGTGCATCTGCTCCACGAGCGCCTCGACCGAGTCGAAGCGAGCCTCGTCCCTGATCCGCTCGAGGAACTCGATTCGCAGGGCGCGTCCGTACAGGTCACCGCTGAAGTCGAGCAGGTGCGTCTCGATCAGGACGCCCCGATCGGAGTCGAACGTCGGGCGGACCCCGACGTTGATGGCGGCCGCGTGTCCGCCGGCCCGGCCGGCGTAGACGCCCCTCGCCGGCAGGACGTATCGCTCGTCCGGGACGATGTTCGCCGTGGGCATCCCCAGGCTGTGACCGCGCCGGTCGCCCGGCGCGACCACACCCTCGAAGGTGAAGGGACGTCCGAGCAGGGAAGCCGCCCTGCGGAGGTCTCCCTCCTCGACGAGGCGGCGGATCAGGGACGAGGAGATCTGCTCGCCTTCGACCTCGACGAGCGGGACGATTCGGGTGTCGAAGCGCCCGTCCGCGCGCAGTAGCGAGCCGTCGCCCTCCGCTCGGTGACCGAAGCGGAAGTTCTCGCCGACGGACACGGCCGCCGCGCCGAGCCGGTCGACGATCACGTCGTCGATGAAGTCAGCCGCTCCGCGCCGCGAGAAGTCGAGATCGAAGGGGACGACCACCAGCTCCTCGACGCCGAGTTCGGCGATCGCGTCACGCTTTATCTCGAATGGGGTCAGCAGGCTGGGTGCCGCCTCGGGGCGCAGCACCACGAGCGGGTGGGGCTCGAAGGTCAGCACGGTGTCGTTTCCGTCGATCACCGCCTGGTGGCCGCGGTGGACGCCGTCGAACGTGCCGACGGCGACACGGCGCGGGCGCCCCATGGCGTCGTCGAGCGAGGTGACCCTCACGGGCGGAACACTACGAATGGCTTGAGCAGCGCGCCTTCGACCCGGCCGAGCGCGATGAGACGCCCATCGGCGGTAAGCCTGATTACCTCCGCTGCGGGCGTCTCGTCGCGCTCGATGGCGACGCCGTGGGCGACTCGCCCTGCCTCGTCGCCCGAGAGCGGAGCCTCGGGCAGGAAGTCGAGCGCGCCCTGGAGCGGCATGACGCGCTCGGGATCCGCGTCTTCGACGTGGAAGGCCCCGATCGCGACCCGCCGCAGCTCCAGGCAATAGGCGTCGCCGAGCGCCGCCACGAGCTGGCGGACGTACGTTCCCGAGGAGCATTCGATCTCGAGCCCCGCGCGCTCGCCGTCGCGCCAGAGGAGCTCGTTGCGGTAGACCGTCACCCGCCGCGGCTCGCCCTCGGCCGGCTCCCCCGGCGCGCCCGCCGGTAGAGACGCTCTCCGCCGACCTTGACCGCCGAGTAGGCGGGCGGCCGCTGCCACAGCTCTCCCGTCGGGAGCTCGAGGCGCTCCGGCACGCGTCCGGTTCTCGTGACCCGCCCGTCCGGGTCGCCGGTGTCAGAGACGTAGCCGAGCCGGGCGACGGCCCGGTAGGTCTTGGGCAGCGCGACCAGGAACCGCTGCACGCGTGTGGCCTGGCCGACCAGGACGAGCAGCAGCCCCGTCGCGAACGGGTCGAGCGTCCCGGCGTGGCCGACCCGCGTCCCGCGATCGAGGCGGCGCCGGACGCCGGCCACGACGTCGTGGGAGGTGGCGCCGGCCGGCTTGTCGTAGAGGATGACGCCGGCGCCCAAGTCGGGCGGCTACCCGAACGTCTCGACGAGCTGCGCGCTCACCTCGGAGCGGATCCGCGCGACCAGCTCGTCGAACGGCAGGTCGGTCGTGAAGCCGGCGGCCTGGCGGTGCCCGCCCCCGCCGAGCCCGCGGGCGATCACCGACACGTCGACGCGGCGGTCCGTCGCGCGCAGGCTCACCTTGCGCGCGCCGTCGCGATCGACCAGCTCGCGCACGAGCGCCGCGACGACGGTCCCCTCGACCTGGCGCATGTGGTCGACGATGCCCTCGGCGTCGGACTCGTCGGCCTCCGACTGCGCGAAGTCCTCGCGCTCCAGGTGCGTCAGCGTGATCGTGTCGTCGTAACGGTGCACGGATGCGAGCGCCCGCCCGAGCAGCTTCAGCCGCGCGAACGGCAGCCCCTCGTACAGCTTGTGGTGCATCTCCTGCGGCTCGATTCCGGCCTCGATCAGCTCGGCGGCCATCATGTGCGCCTCGGGCGTGGTGTTCTCGAACATGAACTTGCCGGTGTCGGTGATCAGGCCGATGTAGAGCGCCTCGGCGATCGGCACGGTCAGCTCGACTCCCAGGTCCTTCGCGAGGTGGTAGACGATCTCCGCCGTGCACGAGGCGTCCGGTACGACCAGGTTCACCGTCCCGAAGCGGGTGTTGTCGTGGTGGTGGTCGACGTTCAGGATGTGCACGTCGGAGCCGCGCAGGAAGTCCACCGGCATGCGGTCGATGTTGCCGCAGTCGAGGAAGATCACGACACGCTGGTCGAAGTCCGCCGGCGGCGAGTGGGCGACGTCGCCGATGTCCATCCGCCGGTACTCGTAGGGCAGCGGGAACTGGCTTGCCGCCATGAACATGACCGCGTCCTTGCCGAGCTGCTCGAGGATCAGGTGCATCCCGCGCAGCGACCCGAGCGCGTCGCCGTCCGGGTTCTCGTGCGTCGTCAGCAGCAGCTTGTCCGCGCGGCGGATCTCGTCCACGATCTGGTCGCGCTCGGTTAGCAGGCTCACGCCGGCTCCTCCCCGTCGAGCAACCGCGCGATGCGCATGCCGCGATCGACCGAGTCGTCGTAGACGAACTCGAGCGTAGGCGTCCGCTTCAAGCCGAGCTCGCCGACGCGCGACTGGAGGAAGCCGCGCGATGAGCGCAGCCCTGCCAGCGCTTCCGTACGCGCATGCTCGTCTCCGAGCACGCTGACGTACACCCGGGCACTGCGAAGGTCGGGGCTCGTGTCCACTCCAGTCACGGTTACGAATCCGATGCGCGGGTCCTTCAAGCCTTCGGCCAGTTGCGCTGAGAGAACCTCTCGCACCGCCTCGTTGACCCGCCGCATCCTTGCGCCGGGCATCCTAGATGATCCCCCTGAGAGCGTCTCGGATTGCACGGGCTCGTGCGGGGATCATCTACTCATCACCTCGTCGCTCGAGAGCAGAGCCCGCTCTACGACGACACCATGCTCTGGAAATCGCGAGTCGACGTAGCGCGCAAGCTTGGCTGCTGCGTCGTCGACGACCGAGGCGGAGGGGCCCACGAGCGCAGCGGTCAAGCTTGCGCGCTGCCAGAGGTCGTGGTGATCGGTCTCCGACACCGCAGCCCCGAAGCGCTGCTGGAGGTGGGCCTTGAGCGATTTGACCTCCTTGCGCTTGCCCTTGAGGCTGCCCACGTCCGGGAAGTGCAGCTCGATCTCGATTAGGCATACGAAGCTCATGCGGCTCGTCTCGCCTGAGCCCTCCTCGAATGGCCGTCCTGTCTACTCGAGCTCGCGCTCGACCTGGCGCGTCTCGAACGTCTCGAGCACGTCGCCTTCCTTGACGTCGGCATAGTTCTCGAGCACGATGCCGCACTCGAATCCCGCCTGGACCTCCCTGACGTCGTCCTGGAAGCGTCGCAGCGAGCCGATCCTGCCGGTGTAGATGATCGTGCCGTCGCGCACGAGCCTGACGTTCGCGCCGCGGCGGATCGTGCCCTCGCGCACGTGGGAGCCGGCGATCGTGCCGACGCGGGAGGCGCGGAAGGTCTGGCGGACCTCGGCGACGCCCACGGTCTGCTCCACCTCTTCCGGCTCGAGCAGGCCCTCCATCGCCGAGCGCAGCTCCTCGATGATGTTGTAGATCACCGTGTAGGTGCGGATCTCGACTCCCTCGCGCTCGGCTATCTGCGCGGCGTCCTGGACCGGACGGACGTTGAAGCCGATGATCACCGCGTCCGAGGCGGCGGCGAGCATCACGTCCGACTCGGTGATGCCGCCGACGGCGTCATGGATGATGTTGACCCCGACCTGCTCCTGCGGCAGCTTCGCGATCTCGTCGGCGAGCGCTTCGAGCGAGCCGGCGACGTCGGCCTTGACGACCAGGTTGAGCTCGCGCAGGCTCCCTTCCTGGGCGCGCGCGAACACATCCTCGAGCGAGACCTTGACGCCCTGGCGTCGCGCCAGCGCCTCGGTCTTCAGCCGGTTCGCGCGATCTCCCGCGAGCTGGCGGGCGCGCCGCTCGTTCTCGACGACGCGCACGGGCTCCCCCGCCTCGGGGACGCCGTCGAAGCCGAGCACCTCGACCGGCTCGCCCGGGTGGGCGGCCTTGACACGCTCGCCGCGGTAGTCGCTCATCGCGCGCACTCGACCCCATGCGGCCCCGGCGACGAGCGCGTCGCCGATGTGCAGCGTGCCGCGCTGGACCAGCAGCGAGACGACAGGTCCGCGGCCCGGATCGAGACGCGACTCGATCACGGTGCCCGAGGCCGCCGCCTTGGGGTTGGCCCGCAGCTCACCGAGCTCGGCGAGCGTGACGATGTCCTCGAGCAGTGCGTCGAGGCCGGCGCGAGTCTTGGCGGAGACGTCCACGAACTCCGTGTCGCCGCCCCAGTCGGCGGGCGTCAAGCCCTGCTGGGCCAGCTCGCCGCGCACGCGGTTCGGGTCGGCACCCTCCTTGTCGATCTTGTTCACGGCAACCATCACCGGGACCTCGGCGGCCTTGGCGTGGTCGATCGCCTCGACCGTCTGCGGCATCACCCCGTCGTCGGCGGCCACGACGATCACCGCGATGTCGGTGACCTTCGCGCCACGTGCTCTCATCGCCGTGAAGGCCTGGTGGCCGGGGGTGTCGAGGAAGGTGATCGTGCGCCCGTCGTGGTGTACCTGGTAGGCCCCGATGTGCTGCGTGATGCCGCCGGCCTCGCCGGCGGCGACCTCGGTCGAGCGGATCGCGTCGAGCAGCGACGTCTTGCCGTGGTCGACGTGGCCCATGATCGTCACGACCGGCGGGCGCCCGACGAGCTCCTCGTCGTCGTCCTCAACGGCGGGCTCCTGCTCGACCTCGTCGGCGGCGTGGACGATCTCGACCTTCTTCTCGAACTCGTCGGCGAGCACGCCGACCGCCTCGTCCGAGAGCGTCTGCGTCAGCGTCGCCATCTCGCCGAGTCCCATCAGCTTCTTGATCACCTCGGAGGCGCTCAGCCCGAGCGACTCGGCGACCTCCTTGACGGTCGCGCCCGACTGGACCTTGGTGATCGGGATCTCCTCGACCACCGGCTCCGTCGGCTGTGTCAGGTCGGGCTCGACCCAGGGCGTGCGGCGGCGGCGGCCACGGCCTCGGCGCGGCGGCTGCTGCGGCGGCGGCGGGCCCTGCGGCCGGCGCGAGGCCTGCGAGTCGATCACGACACGGCGCCGCCGGCCGCCTCCACCGCCGGGACCGGGCGCCGGCGCGCCGCGCGTCGGGCGCGTTGGGCGATTCTCGGATGGACGCGACTGCTGAGGCTGTCCCGAGGGCGCTGCCGGACGCTCTTCCTGCGCCGGACCGCGCTGGAAGCGGCCGCCGCGCTGCTGCTCGTCGGCGGCGGGCGCGGCCGGCGCCTCATGCCGGCTGCCGTTCGAGAAGGCCATGCTGATGTCGCGCTCGTCGACGCTCGAGGCCGCGGCCTTGACGTCGAGACCGGCGCGCTGCAGCACCGCGATCACCTCCTTGCTGGAGATGCCGCGCTCCTTGGCTATCTCATGGACGCGCTTCTTGGCCATCAGGGGATCAAGTGTATGAGGTCGTGAGGGATCTTCACCGGCCCCCGGAAGGCCCGTTCGAAGCCCCGCCGAGCCCTCGCCCGCTCCGCACAGCGGGGGTCATGGCAGAGGTACGCGCCGCGGCCCGGCAGGGCTCGCTCGCGGTCGACGACCACCTCGCCGCGAGGCGCGGCGAGGCGTATCAGCTCATCTTGCGGGCGCACCGCGCCGCAGCCGACGCAGCGGCGCTCCGGAGCCGCCGTTACGCCTGCTCCTCGGCGCGCTCGGCGTGGCGGTCGGAGTCCGCGGCCCCGTACTCGTCGTCAGGGTCGCTCCCCGCGAGGGAGGCCTCGGCGGTCACCGACGCCCCCGGGGGCGCGTCCGCCGAGTCAGCCGCCCCGCTCGGCGTACCGGGGTCCTCGCGGTCCGGCCCGAGATCGCGCGACTCGCCGGTGGAGCCGGCGGGTTCGCTCTCGAGCTCATCAGCCTCCTCAGGGACTTCGTCTCCAGCCTGCGCGGCGAGAGCCTGATGCGCAGGTATGCCGCAGTAGCGCGAGGCGGGCAGTGCCGCGTTCGGGCAGCGCTTGCCGTTCGAGAGGATCGCCGCGCAGCGCCCCGAGGTGTCCTCGTCGTCCTCCGGCCATTCGGTGTCGTCGGCCGCGAACTCGGTCTCCGAGCGGATGTCGACCCGCCAGCCGGTGAGGCGAGCGGCGAGACGTGCGTTCTGTCCCTCCTTGCCGATCGCCAGCGAGAGCTGGTCGTCGGGCACGATCACCGTCGCCTGCTTGTTCTCGTCGTCCACCAGCACCTCGCGCACGCGCGCGGGCGAGAGCGCCTTGGCGACGAACCGGGCGGGCTCCTCGTTGAAGGGGATGATGTCGATCTTCTCGCCGCGCAGCTCCGAGACGACCATCCGCACGCGCGAGCCTCGCGGACCGACGCAGGCGCCCACCGGGTCGACGCCGCCGGCGTGTGAGACGACGGCGATCTTCGAGCGGTAGCCGGGCTCGCGCGCGACGTTCTGGATCTCGACGAGGCCGTCGGCGATCTCCGGCACCTCGAGCTCGAACAGCTTGCGGATCAGCTCCGGCGAGCGCCGCGAGACGATGATGCTCGGTCCCTTCGCCTGCGCGGAGACGTCGGTGATCACGGCCTTGATGCGAGCGCCGTGGTCGTAGCGCTCGTTGTCGACCTGCTCTGACTTCGGCAGCAGCGCCTCGACCCGCTCGCGCAGCTGGACGAGCGTGTAGCGCGAGTCGGACTGCTGCACGATCCCCGTGATCAGCTCGCCGACGCGGTCCTGGTACTCGTCGAACATCATGTCGCGCTCCGCCTCGCGGATGCGCTGCAGGATCACCTGCTTGGCGGTCTGGGCGGCGATGCGGCCGAAGTTCTCCGGCGTCACGTCGCGCTCGTCGATCTGATCGCTGTACTCCTCGAGCAGTGCCGGATCGATCTCGGGCTCCTCGGGCTCGCGCAGCTCACCGGTCTCCGGGTCCACGGTCGGCTCCTCGACCTCGACCTCGGCGAGCAGGCGCTCCTCAAGCTCGGCCGGGACGAGCAGCTCGTAGACGCGGAAGTCCCCCGAGTCGCGATCCATGTCGACGCGCGCGTAGCGGGCCGCGCCGGGGGTCTTCTTGTACGCCGAGAGCAGCGCGTCCTCGAGCGCCTCCATCAGGCGCTCGGATGAGATCCCCTTCTCGCGCTCCAGTACGTGGACCGCCTCGACTATCTCCTTCGACATGTCCTCATCCTTCCAGCAGGTTGCTGCGTTTGATCTCGGCATAGGGGATCGAGAGGACCCCCTCGTCGGCGGCGACGGTGACCTCCCGCTCGTCGGCGCCGACGATCTCGCCGGTGAAGCTCCTACGGTCGCCGCGCGGGGCCTGGGTCCGGATGCGCGCGTGGCGCCCCAGGAAGCGCCGGAAATGCTCCGGCTTCGTGAGCGGCCGCTGCGGACCGGGTGATGAGACCTCGAGCCCGGTCTCGTGCAGCAGGTCGCGCAGGTGTCCGGTGACGCGCTCGCAGAGGTCGAGGTCGACGCCGCCGGGGCGATCGATCACGACCCGCAGGGTGTCCGCCCCGACTCGCTCGGCGAGCAGCAGCTCGACATCCGGCTCGGCGGCACGAAGGCGGGTCTCGATCTCTTGCTGCGTCGCGGTCATCCGTATCTCGTTGTGGGCGAAAAAAAGGTGGGCTGCGAAGCCCACCTCCAGGTGCGGCCCGAGGCCGCAGATGAAAGTTCCAGACGGGGCCATTATAGAGCGCCCCCGCGCCGCGGTCTAAGCGAGCTCGGGCAGCTCAATCGACCTCCACGAGGATGGTCACGGGTCCTTCGCCCACGAGGTTGACCGACATCCGGGCGCCGAACCGGCCGCCCTGCGCCCCGAGTCCCGCCCGCACTCGCTCATACAGGGCCTCCGCCTCCTCCGCAGGCGCCGCGTCGACGAACGACGGGCGGTTGCCACGGCCGGCGTCGCCGTAGAGCGTGAACTGGCTGACGACCAGCGCGGTACCGCCGGCCTCCTCGAGCGAGCGGTTCATGCGTCCCTGCTCGTCGTCGAAGATCCGCAGCGCGCGCAGCTTGCGAACCGTCCTGTCCGCCTGCGCGGAACCGTCGCCGCGGCGGACGCCGAGCAGCACCAGCATCCCCGCTCCGATCGACGCGACCGGCTCGCCGGCCACCGTCACGGACGCGCGGCTGACCCGTTGGACGAGGGCGCGCATCGCGCCCAAATGTAATCTGGAGCCGATGTCAGCGGCCGACCTCGTCGACACCTACGTCGGCGAGCTGCCGGGCACGACTCGCCGGCTCGGCGCCTTCGAGTGGGGAGTGACAGTGAGCCCGGAGGCCGCGGCCGGCTGGCCGCTCGACGTCGGCATCCGGCTCGCGGACGGCCTGCTCCGCGCGCAGGCCTTCGCGCTCCCTGCCGACGAGGCGATCAACCCGTGGAACTTCCTCCACTGGAACCGCGACACGCGCCTCGTCCGGTTCGCGTGCACGCGCGCGGGCGACATCTGGGTGATCGGCGAGCTCGCGGCGGCGTCGGTCGACGAGCGCTCGCTCGACCGGCTCTTGGGACTGCTCGTGGAGGGCGCCGTTGCGGCGCGGACCGCGATGTCGCAGGCGCCTGCCCGGGCCTCTGGCTGGATGCCGCCGCAGGCCCGAGACTAGCCGGCCGAAAGCTCAGGCGGCCCTGATCCGGTCCCGGTAGACGCGGTAGTCGGCGCGATCCGGGCGCAGGCCCGCGGCGAGCGTGAGGTGACGCTTCGCCTCCTGGCGGCGGCCCGTCATCTCGAGCGCGCGGCCGAGGCAGAAGTGCGCGAAGTCGTTGACCGGCGAGCGCTCCACGACCGCGGCGAACTCCTCCCTCGCGGCCGCATAGCGGCCGGCGCGGAAGTAGGCGCGCCCGAGCGCCTCGCGGATCGAGGTCTTGTCCGGCTCGTAGGAGCGCGCGCGCTCCAGCGGGATCGCCGCGGCGGAGAAGTCACCCGCCTCGAGCAGCGCGCTTCCGCGCCGGAAGAGATCGTAGACGTGCTCGCCCCGCTCCTCCGGGCTGCTCTCGTCTGGGCTCAAGTCGTTCCCCTCAAGTTCGTTTCTCCCGTCACGCCGTCCGTGGCGGTGCTCCCCTCATCTTGCCTCACCGCTCCGTTCATGGCCACCCGCGACCGGAGGCGCTCGACCGCATCGAGGATCGCGGCCGCGACCTCGGCCTTCGGGCCGCGCGCGACCGGCTGCTCGCCCGCCGCGGTGACGATCGTCACCTCGTTGTCGGCGGCCTCGAATCCGATCCCCGCCGCGGCCACGTCGTTGACGACGATCGCGTCGAGGCGCTTGCGCTCGAGCTTCCCGCGTGCGCGGGAGACCGGATCCCCGCCGTGCTCGGCGGCGAAGCCGACGATCAGCTGTCCGGGCCGCCGCCGGCGCCCCAGCTCGGCGAGCACGTCGTCGGTCGGCTCGAGCTCGAGCGCCGAGGCGCTCGTTCGAGCTCTTGTCGATCTTCTCCGCCGCGGCCCGGGCCGGCCTGTAGTCGGCGACGGCGGCCGCCATCACCACGACGTCCGCCTCCCGAGCCAGCGTGGCCTCCCTCAGCTCGGCCGCGGTTGCCACGTCGATCCACTCGACCCCCTGCGGATGGTCGAGCATGACGTTCGCCGCGACGAGCGCCACCTCGGCCCCGCGGCGCGCCGCCTCCGCGGCGACGGCGACTCCCATCCGCCCGGACGAGCGGTTGCCGATGAAGCGCACCGGGTCGATCGGCTCGCGCGTCCCGCCGGCCGTGACCAGCACGGAAAGCCCGCTGAGCGGCCTTTCCGTGCTCCCCAGCGCTCGCTCGATTGCCCGCAGAATTTCCGGCGGCTCGGCGAGGCGTCCCACGCCCCACTCGCCGTGCGAGGCAAGCTCGCCGGTGCCCGGGGGGACGATCGTCGCCCCCCGCTCACGCAGCCGCTCGACGTTCGACCGCGTGGCGGGGTGCTCCCACATGTGCGCGTTCATCGCCGGCGCGAGGACGAGCGGGGCGTCTACGGCGAGGGCGGCGCTCGTCAGCAGGTTGTCGGCGAGACCGGCGGCGAGCTTCGCGAGCGTGTTGGCCGACGCTGGCGCAACGGCGAAGACCTCCGCACGCGTGGCGAGCGCGAGGTGCGAGATCGGGGCGTGCCCCGGCACGTCCTCGCCCGGATACGCACCTCGCGCCGGGTCGCGCTCGAACTCTTCGACCAGGACCGGAGCCCCGGTGATCCCCTCGAAGGTGGCGCGGCCGACGAACTGGAGGCTCGCGGCGGTCTGCACGACGCGCACGCTGTGGCCCGCCTTGATCGCGAGCCGGGCGAGCTCGACCGCCTTGTACGCGGAGATGCCGCCGCTGACGCCGAGCAGGATCCGCGCCATCTTGCCGGGGCGGGAGCTAGTTGCGGTAGCGGTAGTTGACCTTGCCCGCCGCGACTTCCTCGAGCGCGATCTTGAGGTAGTTCTTGGAGTCCGTGTCCACCATCGGCGGCGGGTACTCGTCGAAGGTGCCCTCGCCGAGGTTGTGGTAGTAGGAGTTGATCTGCCGCGCCCGCTTGGCGGCGACGAGCACGGCGGCATAGTTTGAGTCGACTCGCTCCAGCAGCTCGTCGAGGCGGGGCTTGATCACGCATTCGCTCCTTGGTCTTGCGTCCTGCCAATGGTAGCGGCGAGCCGGGCGAGCTCCTCGGTCGCCCGCTCGAGGTCGTCGTTGACGATTCGGTGGCTGAACTCCCCCGCCGCCTCGAGTTCTTCGCGCGCGCGCGCGAGGCGCCCGGTGATCTGCTTCGGAGTGTCGGTCCCCCGCCCGACGAGGCGCCGCTCGAGTGCAGCCTCGGAGGGTGGCTCGATGAATACCTGCACCGCGGCGGGCAGAGCCCGCCTGACCTGGCGCGCTCCCTCGACCTCGATCTCGAGCACGAGCCCGGCGTCGCCCGCACGCTCGATCTCGGAGCGCAGCGTGCCGTAGCGGTTGCCCGCGTAGGTGGCGTGCTCGAGGAAGTCGCCGCGCTCGACGCGCCGCTGGAACTCCTCCCCGGTCAGGAAGTGATAGTCGCGCCCGTCGACCTCGCCTGGCCGCGGCGGCCGCGTGGTGGCCGACGTCGACAGCGACAGCTCCGGCATCCGCTCGCGCAGCCGCCGGATCAGCGTTCCCTTCCCCACCCCGGAGGGACCGGTGACGACCAGCACCTTCGGGACCGCCACGCGAGTCCGGCGCGCTAGCGGCGCAGATAGGAGACGAGCTCTCCTCGCTGGCGCTCCGACAGCCCGCCGATCGTCTTGCTCGGCGAGATCCGGCACTGGGTCAGGATCCGGTTGACCTTCACGCGGCCGTATTTGGGCACTGAGAGCAGCAGATCGAAGACCTTGGCGGTCTGGAGGTACTCGGGCGGGTCGAGCAGGAGGCCGTGAATCTGGGCACGACCGGCTTTCAGGTCACGCTTCAGCGAAGCTCGGCGAGTGCGGATCTCGTTGGCGCGCTTCAGTGCATCCATGCGCTGGGTCAGCGAACGCTCCGGAGCCGCTCCCACTCCCTGCTTGATGGGCGACTGGGCGGCGGGCGACATGCGGCGCGATTGTACACAGGCTCGGCGCCCGCTTTGACCACCGTGAGCCTTTTTCCCGGAATTCATCTCGACCTCAAGCTCACCTTCAGGGCGGTTGGGGGTACTTGATGGTTTTGGTGGAGCTTTGCAGGGCTTTTCGTGCTATGGGGCCATTCCGGGATGTGAAAATGCCCGCTCGTTACGTGAAACCGCGTCGATTTCCGCCGCGATCCGAAGACCCGCGGCGGGATCGCGGAAGTTCTCCGTGCCGACCCCGACGAAGGCCGCTCCCGCGCGCAGGAAATCGAGCGCGTGACCACCGGTCTCGATCCCGCCCATGCCGATTATCGGGATCTCGGTCCGCGCGGCGACCGCCGCGACCTGCGCGAGCGCGATCGGGCGCACCGCGGCTCCCGACAGGCCGCCGCTGCCCGCACCGAGCCACGGATGACCGGTGAGCGGGTCGAAGGCGGTCGCCCGCAGCGTGTTGATCAGCGATACGGCCGCCGCCCCGGCGCGTTCGGCTGCCGCCGCCACGGCGCCGGGGTCGGTCGCGTTCGGGGTCAGCTTGGCGATCAGGGGCTTTTCGGCGACCGTGCTCAGCCGGTCGACGGCCCGGGCCGCCTCGTCCGGGTCGGCGCCCATGATCAGCCCGCTCTTCACGTTCGGGCAGGAGAGGTTGAGCTCGATCAGGGACACCTCCGCTCTCGCGCCGACCTCCTGGACGAGCCTTTGGAGCTCGCCGAGCGTTGACCCCATCACGGAGACGACGAGCGGGACCGGCAGCTCGGCGAGCAGCGGCAGGTCCTGCTCGAGGAAGCCCGCGACTCCCTTGCCCGGCAGCCCGATCGAGTTGATCAGCCCGGCGGGCGTCTCCCAGAGCCGCGGCGGCGGATTGCCCGCGCGCGGCGCGAGGGTGATCGTCTTCGAGACGAAGGCCGCGAACGGGAAGCGCTCGAGCAGCTCGTCGCCGAAGGCTCGGCGCGCCGCGATCGGGTCGAAGGTGCCCGACCCGTTGACGACGCGGCCACCGAGCTCGACTCCGCACAGGTCGACGCTCAATGCCCCGCTCCGGCCACGACGGCGGTCTCGAGCGAGGCGGCCTCGAGCACGGGCCCATCGACGCAGAGGCGGACGTAGCCCTCTCGCGTCGGGTGTACGCAGCCGAAGCAGGCGCCGAAGCCGCACGCCATTCCGCTCTCCAGCGCGAGCTCGCAAGCGAGCTCGCGCTCTTGGGCGATTGCCCGGACCGCTTCCAGCATCGCGGGCGGCCCGCAGGCATAGATCGTCGCGTCGCCGTCGTCGAGCTTTTCACGGAGCAGCTCGGTGACGAGTGCCTGGCGGCCGACCGAGCCGTCGTCCGTGACCACGGTCGCGTTCGAGAAAAGCTCGGCGGCGCCGGCGTAGACGGCGTTTCGGAAACCGAGCAGGACCTCGCCTCCGATCTCGTCGGAGAGCGCTACGAGCGGAGCGACGCCGATGCCGCCGCCGATCAGCAGGGGACGCGACGAGACGGAGAAGCCGTTCCCGAGCGGGCCGACCACGAGCAGTCGATCGCCGGGACCGGCCTCGGCGAGCCGGGCGGTCCCCGGGCCGATCGGGTCGATCAGGAAGTCGAGCCGCCCGTCGCCGTGCGCGCGGCAGTGGGAGAAGGCGCGGGCGAGGTACGGCCTACCGCCCTCCCCGCCCCAGTGGGTCTCGCGCGCGAGCATGTAGAACTGCCCGGGCCGCGGCCGGAGCACCGGGTCGTCGGCGATGCTGAGCAGGCGGTACTCGCCCACCCGCGCGTTCGCGACCACGGCGCAGGGGCGGCGGCCGAAGGGAGCGCTCAAGTCGACACCTCGCGCCGGCCGCCGTGCAGCGACTGGAGCGAGCGGACCCTGTCGGCTCCATGCCGCAGGGCGGCGATCGCTCGCTGGGCGGCGCTCGCCCCGGTCATCGTGGTGATGCAGGGGATCCCCCGCGCGATCGCGGCGCGCCGGATCTCATAGCCGTCGGCACGCGCTCCCGACCCGGTCGGCGTGTTGATGACGAGGTCGACGTCGCCCGCTTCGATCCGCTCGACGACGTTCGGAGAGCCCTCGGAGAGCTTCATGATCGCCTCGACCGGGACGCCCATGCGCCTGATCGCGCGCGCGGTGCCGCGGGTGGCGAGCACGTCGAAGCCGATGTCGTGCAGCGACGCGGCGAGTTGGGTCGCGGCGGCCTTGTCGCCGTCGGTGACGCTGATGAAGGCGGTGCCGGAAGTCGGCAGCCGCGTCCCGGCGGCCGCCTGGGCCTTGCCGAACGCGGTCGGGTAATCGTCGGCGATCCCCATCACCTCACCCGTCGAGCGCATCTCCGGGCCGAGCAGCGAGTCGGCGGAGGGAAAGCGGTTGAACGGCAGGACCGCCTCCTTGACCGAGACGTGATCTCGCTCGGCGGCGGCGAGCTCCTCGCGCACGTCCGCGATTCCCTCCCCGAGCGCCAGGCGGCAGGCCAGCGCGGCGAGCGGCGCGCCGATCGCCTTCGACACGAACGGGACCGTCCGCGACGCTCGCGGGTTCGCCTCGATCACGTACAGCTCGTCGTCGCTGCCGACCGCGAACTGGATGTTGATCAGGCCCACTACGCGCATCCGGCGCGCGAGCGCGACGGTCGCGCGTTCGATGCGACCGAGCATCTCACGTCCGAGCGACATCGCCGGGAGCACGCAGGCAGAGTCGCCGGAATGCACACCGGCCTCCTCGACGTGCTGCATGATCCCCCCGATCGCCACCTCCTCGCCGTCGCAGAGCGCGTCGACGTCGATCTCGATCGCATCCTCGAGGAAGCGGTCGAGGTAGATCGCGCGGCCCGCGACGGCGCCGGTGCGCTCGAGGTAGTCGGCGAGCCCGTCGCGGTCGTAGCAGATCTCCATCGCCCGCCCGCCGAGCACGTAGGAGGGGCGGACGAGCAGCGGGTAGCCGACTCCCTCGGCGGCGTCGAGTGCCTCCACCGGGGACTGGGCGGTCGCGTAGGGCGGCCCGTCGAGGCCGAGCTCCCCGAGCAGCTCGCCGAAGCGGGCGCGATCCTCGGCGAGGTCGATCGAGTCGAGCGGCGTGCCGAGGATCGGCACGCCGGCGGCGGCTAGGCCGTGCGCGAGGCGCAGCGGCGTCTGGCCGCCGAACTGGACGATCACGCCCTCGGGGCGCTCGATCTCGATCACGCCGAGCACGTCCTCGAGGGTCAGCGGTTCGAAGTAGAGCCGGTCGCTCGTGTCGTAGTCGGTCGAGACCGTTTCCGGGTTGCAGTTGATCATCACGGCGTCGCGACCGGAGTCGCGCACGGCCGCGGCGGCGTGGACGCAGCAGTAGTCGAACTCGATCCCCTGGCCGATCCGGTTCGGGCCGGCGCCGAGGATGACGACCGACGCTCGTGTCCCCCGCCTGACCTCGTGGCGCGGCCCCGCCGGGCCCGGCCGCTCCCAGGCCGAGTAGTAGTACGGCGTCTCCGCCTCGAACTCCGCGGCACAGGTGTCGACCGCCTTGAACGTTCGTACCAGTCCCGCCTGCGGGTCGTCGCCCGCGGCGAGCAGCGCCAGCTCGGCGACGAACCATGGATTGATCCCCGTGCGCGCGGTTATCTCCGCCTCGGAGGCCCCCCCGGCGAGCGCCGCCAGCACGCCTTCGAAGCGGTCGGCCGACGGCCGCTCGAGCTCGGCGAGGAGCGCGTCGAGGTCGTCCGGTGGGCGCGCCGGGACGTCGAGCTCGCGTGAGCGCATCGCCTTCACGAACGCCTGGCGGAAGGTGCGCCCGATCGCCATCGCCTCCCCCACCGATTGCATATGGGTCGAGAGCGCCCCCTCGGAGCCGGGGAACTTCTCGAACGCGAAGCGCGGCCACTTGACGACGACGTAGTCGATCGTCGGCTCGAAGCTCGCGGGCGTCCGCCGCGTGATGTCGTTGTCGATTTCCTCGAGCGCGTAGCCGACCGCGAGCCGCGCGGCGATCTTCGCGATCGGGAAGCCCGTCGCCTTCGACGCCAGTGCCGACGAACGGGAGACGCGAGGGTTCATCTCGATCACGACGATCTCGTCGGTCCGCGGGTTGACGGCGAACTGGATGTTGGAGCCCCCCGTCTCGACCCCGACCGCCCTGATCACCGCGAGCGCCTGGTCGCGCAGCGCCTGGTACTGGCTGTCGCTCAACGTCTGCTGCGGCGCCACCGTCACGGAGTCGCCGGTGTGCACCCCCATCGGGTCGACGTTCTCGATCGAGCACACGACCACGACGTTGTCCTGGCGGTCGCGCATCAGCTCGAGCTCGAACTCGCCCCAGCCGATCACGGACTCCTCGACGAGGACCTGCCCGATCGGGCTCGCCGCGAGCCCCTCGGCCACCCGCTCGTGGAACTCCGCCTCGCTGCGGGCGATCCCGCCACCCGCGCCGCCCATCGTGAACCCCGGCCTGAAGATCGCCGGAAGACCCACCCGGGCGAGCGCCCGCTCACCCTCGGCGATGCTCGAGACGCTCATCGAGCGCGGCACGCGCAGTCCCGCGCCCTCGACGGTCTCCCGGAACAGCTCCCGGTCCTCGGCGCGGATGATGGCGTCGTAGTTGGCCCCGATCAGCTCGACGCCGTAGCGCTCCAGGATCCCTTCCTCATGGAGCTGGCGCGCGAGGTTGAGGGCGGTCCCCCCACCGAGCGTGGGCAGCAGCGCGTCGGGACGCTCGGCCTCGATGACGGCGGCGACCGACTCCGGCAGCAGCGGCTCGATGTAGGTCGCGGTGGCGAACTGCGGGTCGGTCATGATCGTCGCCGGGTTCGAGTTGACGAGCACGACCTCGTAGTCCTCCTCGAGCAGTACCTTGCAAGCCTGCGCGCCCGAGTAGTCGAACTCGGCCGCCTGGCCGATCACGATCGGGCCCGAGCCGAGCACGAGGATCTTCTCCAGGTCGTCCCGTCTAGGCATGAGCGGTGGTTCTCAGAGAGCTGTCGGCGACAGGCCTTGTTCTCATCCGATCGCCTCGAGGAAGCGGTCGAACAGGTAGTTCGCGTCGTGGGGACCCGGCCCGGCTTCCGGGTGGTACTGCGCGGTCGCCCCGCGCACGTCGCGGAGCACCAGTCCCTCGACGGTTCGGTCGTAGAGGTTGACCTGGGAGAGCTCGGCGGCGCCGAAGTCCGTCTCCCACCGCACCGGCTCGTCGGGTACGGCCCGCTCTCCCCGGGGGCCGGAGACGGCGAAGCCGTGGTTCTGGCTCGTGATGTCGATCCGGCCCGTCGCCAGGTCCTTCACCGGATGGTTGGCGCCGCGATGGCCGAACGGGAGCTTGTAGGTGTCGAGGCCGATCGCCCGGCAGAGCAGCTGGTGTCCCATGCAGATGCCGAAGACGGGGACCTTGCCGACCACCCCTCGCACGGCGTCGACGACGTAGTCGAGCGCAGCCGGGTCGCCCGGCCCGTTCGCCAGGAAGATCGCGTCAGGAGAGCGCTCGAGGAGCTGATCGGAGCTCGTCGAGCACGGCCACAGCTCGAGTCGAACGCCTCGCGCTCGCAGGTTGCGCACGATCGAGTACTTGATGCCGGTGTCGATCGCCACGACGAGCGGTCCCTCGCTGTCGCCGTCGAGCGTGACCGGCTCCGGCGGCGTCACCTCGCGGGCGAGGTCGCGGCCGGCCATCGGCGGCTCGGCGGCCACCCGACCGACCGCGCTCTCGGTCGAGGTACCTGCGGGAAAGACTCCCCCTCGCATCGCGCCCTTGTCGCGGATGTGGCGTACGAGCGCGCGCGTGTCGACACCCGTGATCGCGGGCACGCCGCAGTCGGCCAGCCACGTCAGCCAGCCGCCCTCGGCGTGGGCGGCGTCCTCGCGGTCGACCCCCTCGCGCATCACGACCGCGCGTGCGTGCACGCGGTCGGACTCCATCGCGTCGGCGGAGACCCCGTAGTTCCCGACCAGCGGGTAGGTGAAGACGATCACCTGGCCGCGATAGCTCGGGTCGCTGACCGACTCCTGATAGCCGGACATCGACGTGTTGAAGACGACCTCCCCGGTCGCCTCGCCGAGCGCGCCCGCCGCCTCGCCCTCGAAGACCGTGCCGTCCTCCAGGAGCAGGTAGGCGCCGGGCATCACACGGCCCCGATCGCGAAGCTGCGCTCGCGGTAGGCGACGCGGCCCTCCGCGACGGTCATCCGTACGCGCCCGGTCATCTTCATCCCTCCGAACGCGCAGTTGTCGGAGCGGCTCTCATAGCCCGGCTCGCCGGCCTCCCACTCCCCGGCGAGGTCGACCAGGCAGACGTTCGCGGGCGCTCCTCGCTCGAGTCGCGGCGGCGAGAACCCGAACGGCTCGGTCCCCGCGGTCATCCGCTCGACGAGCAGCGGGAGCGAGATCACGCCTGGCAGGACGAGGCCGGTGTGGAGCGCGGCGAAGGCCGTCTCGAGCCCGGTGACGCCCATCGGCGCAAGCTCGAACGGCTGCTCCTTCTCCTCGCGCGAATGCGGAGCGTGGTCGGTCGCGACGCAGTCGATCGTGCCGGACCGAAGCCCTTCGATCAGCGCCAGCCTGTCCGCCTCGGCGCGCAGCGGCGGGTTCATCTTGAAGTCGCTGTCGAGCGAGCGCACGGCCTCGTCGGTCAGCAGCAGGTGGTGCGGGGTCGCCTCCGCTGTGACAGCGACCCCCTCCTGCTTGGCCCGCTCGACGAGCGCCACCGACTCGCGTGCCGAGAGGTGCTGGATGTGGATCCGCGCATCCTCGAACGCCGCGAGGGCGAGGTCGCGGCCGATCATCGTCGACTCGGAGATCGCCGGGATGCCGCTCATGCCAAGCAGCGCCGACACCGCGCCCTCGTGCATCGCCCCCGCGCCGGACAGCGAGGGGTCCTCCTCGTGGAGTGCGATCACCCGGCCGGCGAGCCGCTGGTACTGGAGCGCCTGGCGCATCACCCCGGCGTTGCGGATCGGCAGCCCGTCGTCGCTGAAGCCGGCAGCGCCGGCGTCGGCGAGCTCGGCCATCTCGGTCAGCTCATCGCCGCGCAGCCCCCGCGTCACCGCGCCGAGGAAGCCCGTCGGTATCCGCGCCTCGCCGCGAGCGCGCTCGAGCAGCGCGTCGAGGACCGGCGCGGTGTCGACCACCGGGTCGGTGTTCGCCATCGCGAGGATGCGGCAGTAGCCGCCGGCGGCCGCGGCGCGCGTGCCCGAGTCGATGTCCTCCTCGTCCTCTCGCCCGGGCGTCCGCAGGTGCACGTGCGGGTCGACGAAGGCGGGAAGCGCGTGCAGCGCCGCGGCGTCGATCCGCTCTGCGCCCTCCGGCACCTCGGCGCCGCCGCCGGGGACGACCTCGGAGATCCGGCCTGCCCGGATCACGAGGTCCCCGCGCGTGTCGAGCCCCGCGCGCGGGTCAAGCAGGTGCGCGGATTGGATCACGAGCGCCGTCGCCTCGACGGCCTCCCCGGCGTAGCTCAGCTTCGGCGCCGGCATCAGGCGGGCTGGGGCGCCGTCGCGCCCGAGAGCCGCGCCTCGGCGCCCTGGCCGTCGCCGGCGCCCGTCAGGAGCTCGTAGAGCACCGCCATCCTGACGACGACGCCGGATTCGACCTGCGCGGCGATCAGGGCCTGGGCGAGTCGACGACCTCGCCCGAGAGCTCGACGCCGCGGTTGACCGGACCTGGATGCATCAACAGCTGGTGGGCGGCGAGCCGGCGCCGGTCGATCTGGTAGCGGGCCGCGTACTCGCGCAGGGAGGGGACGAATGAGCCGGTCATCCGCTCGTGCTGCATCCGCAGCGCGTAGACGACGTCGGCCTCGCCCAGCTCGTCGAGCGAGTAGCGCACCGCGCAACCGAGCGACTCGACCTCGCGCGGGATCAGCGTCGGCGGCCCGCAGAGCGTCACCTGGCAGCCCATCCGCGAGAAGGCCAGGATGTTCGAGCGCGCCACGCGACTGTGGAGCACGTCCCCGACAATCCAGACGTTGAGCCCGTCGAGCCGACCCGTGCGGCGCCTCAGCGTGTAGAGGTCGAGCAGCGCCTGGGTCGGATGCTCGTGCTTGCCGTCGCCGGCGTTCACCACCGCCGCGCGTGACCAGCGCGCGACCAGCGCGGCAGCGCCCGCGTGTGGCGAGCGGATCACGATCGCGGCCGGATCGTAGGCGGAGAGCGTCTGCGTGGTGTCCTTCAGCGACTCGCCCTTGTCGACCGCGGAGCCCGTCGAGCGGATGCTGACGGTGTCGGCGGAGAGCCGCTTCGCGGCGAGCTCGAAGGATGAGCTCGTGCGCGTCGAGGACTCGTAGAAGAGGTTGATCACCGTCCGGCCGCGCAGCGTGGGGACCTTCTTGATCTCGCGTCCCGAGACCTCGGCGAAGCTCTCGGCGCGCTGCAGGATCCGTTCGATGTCAGCGCGGCTGAGGTCGTCGATCGTGAGCAGGTCGCGCTTCACGCGAGCTCCTTTCGAGCGTCGGGGAGGGGCGGCGGCATGTCATCGCGGCTGTCGCCGCCGGCGGCGATCGTCACCTCATCGAGGCCGTCGATCTCGCTGACGCGGACGTTGACGCGCTCCGCGCTCGCGGTCGGCAGGTTCTTGCCGACGTAGTCGGGGCGGATCGGCAGCTCGCGGTGACCGCGGTCGGTCAGGACCGCAAGCTGGACCCGGTGCGGACGGCCGTAGTCGAACAGGACGTCGACCGCCGCCCGGACCGTGCGGCCTGTGTAGAGCACGTCGTCGACAAGCACGACGGTCGCACCGTCGATCGGAAACTCGACCTGCGTCGCGTGCACGACCGGATGGGTGCGCAGCGCGACGTCGTCGCGGTAGAAGGAGATGTCGACCTGCCCGAGGGGGACGGGCTCGGCGACGAGCTCGGCGACGAGCCGCTGGAGGCGCTCGGCGAGCACCGAGCCGCGCCGGTGGATGCCGACGATCGCAAGCCCCGCGTCCCGGTTGCGCTCGACGATCTCGTGGGCGATGCGTACGAGCGTACGCCTGATGTCCTCGCCGCTGAGGACGATCTTCTCGTCGGGCATGGCTTCCTTCCTGGCCTCACGGGACCGGGTTAAAGGACTGCGCCGGAGACGGTATCACTCACACCGGCGGCAGCTCGGTCACCGCGGCGCCCTCGTCGGCGCGGACGTGACGCGGCACGCCACGCTCCGCGAACGGGATCTCGATCCGGTCGAAGTCGCGCGGCACCACGGTCCGCTCGAACCGCTCGCGGGCCTCGGCTCGCAGCTCGCCGGCCGGGTGCCGGGGCGAGAGATGATGCAGCGCGAGCAGCGTGACGTGCGCGCCCGCCGCGAGGGTCGCCGCGCCCGCCGCGGTCGAGTGGCCGGTCTCCGCGGCACGGTCCTGCTCGGCGGTCGCGAACGTGGCCTCGTGGATCAGCAGGTCGGCGCCGTGGGCTACGGCCGCGGTCAGCTCCGAGGGGGTGGTGTCGCCGCTCAGCACCACCTTCCGCCCCGGCCTGGGCGGCCCGAGCACCTGCTCGGGCGCAACGCCCGCGACGCTCTCACCGCGCTGCAGCCTGCCGAAGTCGGGCCCCGGCGTGACGCCCAGCTCGCGCGCCCGCCGCTCGTCGAAGCG
This sequence comes from uncultured Actinomycetes bacterium, assembly GCA_963719375.1. GTDB lineage: Bacteria > Actinomycetota > Thermoleophilia > Solirubrobacterales > Thermoleophilaceae > JAICJV01. Next base: position 106,447 of record CAVRBY010000001.1, read on the forward strand.
ACCGGCCCGCTCGTCCTCGACCAGCGCGTAGCCGTAGGCGCGCGCGCGGTGGCGGGCGTCGAAGGCGGCAACGCGGTAGCCGTCCCGCTCGAGCTGCGCGTTGCGTGCGAGCTCGACGAGCCGCAGCTCGTAGGAGGTGCGCCCGATGATCGGGGCGAAGACCGCGAACAGCGCCTCGAGGCCTGGGGGCCCGTAGACGGTCAGCGGCTCGGTCCGGCCGCGGAGCGCGAAGCTCTTCAACATGCCCGGCAGGCCGAGCACGTGGTCGGCGTGGTAGTGGGTCAGGAAGATCTCGGGGAGGTCCACGAGGCCGGCGGAGCGCAGCAGCTGGCGCTGGGTGCCCTCGCCGCAGTCGAACAGGAGTTGGTCGCCGCCGCGCCGGATCAGCGTGGCCGGCAGCCCGCGCCCGGCCGTCGGGGCCGCTCCGGCGGTGCCGACGAAGAGGACGTCGAGGTCCATCGCTCAGTCGAGCGCGAGCAGCTCGAACTCGACCTCGCGCGCGTGCACGCGCGCGAGGCCCATCGTGTGCCGCGGCGCGCGGCGACGCTCCGTGGGGCTGCCGGGGTTGAAGATCTGAAAGTCGTCGGCCCGCTCGTGCAGCGGGATGTGCGAGTGACCGAAGATGAGCGCGTCGGCGTCCGGGTAGCGCCTGCGCATCCGCTCGATGCGCCCCCGGGCCGGGCCGGCGTCGTGCGTCACCGCGAGGCGCGCGCCCGCCGCCTCGATCACGATCGAGGCCGGCAGCGCCCGGCGCAACTCGGCGCAGTCGACGTTTCCGTGAACCGCGCGGACGGGCGGCCCGATCGCCTCGAGCTCGTCGAGAACGGAGGCCGCGCTCAGGTCGCCGGCATGCACGATCAGGTCGCTCGCGGCGAGCCGCTCGAGGCACGGGTCCGGCAGGCGGCGGCTGCCGCGCGGCAGGTGCGTGTCCGCGATGAGTCCGATCACCATCCGCGCCAGGGTATGCGACCACGGAGGGGAGTCCCGCACTCCCCTCACACGCCGTCACGACCGCAGCGCGATCGAGGCCGGATCGTACGCCTTTCGTGCCGGGCGCGCCCTACCCCGCGGGGTAGACTGCCCGGGCGGGCGCCCGTAGCTCAGTGGATAGAGCGCTGCCCTCCGGAGGCAGAAGTCGCAGGTTCGAATCCTGCCGGGCGCGTTGCAGTAGTCGCCGCCGCATCTCTTCAAATAGACCGAGGCTGCGGCCTCCCGAGGCGTTCAAATAATCCGGGCAGGCTCACGCGCAGTTCAACGTCTACGCCAACATGCCGGCCAGCTTCGAGCAAAGGCGCCTGGTGCATCAGATCGGCCGCAAGCGCGATCCGCTGTGGGACAGCGTCTGGCCGTGGTAGGTCGCGCGGCAGGTGGACCGCATCCTGTCCGGCCTGTGAAAGTCCATCCACAGATCGACCAGACAGATTTCCTTGGCGATCGCCGAACGCGTAGTGGCCGCCGAGGAGCCACTGGCCAAGGAGCTCGGATCTCGGCTTTTTGCTGGTCGACATGGCGCGCCACGTAGAGCTGCAGCTGAAACCGACTGCCACGATCCGCCACGCCCATCCCCGGCTTCTTCGTTCTCGCCACCGCGGCCACGTCACCTCGCGCGGAACGTGAGCCAGCCTCTTCGTCGATCCTTACTCACCCACCGGCGCGGAAGTCCACCGCCCTGACAGCCGAGCTAAGCGGAGTGCCGGCATGGTTCGGCCGAGTTCACGTAGACGCTGTGTCAGTTGCTCCTGCGAGTGAGGCGACGAGTTCTTTGCGGCTCCGCACGCCGGTCTTCTCGAAGATGGACTTGAGGTGGTCCTGCACCGTGTGCGGCGAGAGGAACAGCTGCTCGGAGACCGCGCGGGTGTCGCAGCCGCCGAGCAGCAGACCGACCAGTTCGTGCTCGCGGGCGGTGAGGTCGTAGGCGAGGCAGCGGAGATCGAGGATCTCAGAGGCGGCGGCCTCGCGGATCGTGACGGCGACCGTCCTTTCGAGAGGGTCGAGGGCGTCGGCTTCAACGACGGCCCAGGCGCCGGTAGTGGAGCGAACGCGCGCGCGGGCCGGTAGGTGCGTGTGGTGTCCTCCCGCCGGCCGGATGGCCGCTCGGGCGAGCGCTCGGCTGGCGACGTTGAACACCGGCGCCAGAGCCGCGAGCTCGGCGAAGGGGAGCGTCGGCGGGGCGAGCTGCGCCAGCCAGGCGCGAGCGCCGGCGGTCGAAGCCCGCACGGCGAGGTCGGCGTCGAGTACGAGGACTCCCGACGACGGCGGCGGCTGACTTGCGCCGGCGGGGCTGACTGCGGTGCTCCGCCGCGTCACGGCGGCGAGGGCGGGCGTCACCGCGTCGAGCAGCGCGGCGTCCTCTTCGGTGAATGGCGGGTCGTCGGACGACCGCATCAGGTCGAGGCAGCCCCAGAGCCCGTACCGGTCTCGTAATGGGACCCGCAGCTCGTCACCGATCCCGACCGGCCCGAGGACATCGACGAAGCGCAATCCTGGGTCGCGCGCTGCTCGCGCGCGGACGCCAGTCAGCGACGGCAGTGCGTCCGGCGCGTCCAGCCGCTGGTCGAGCAGCAGCAGACGCGGCAGGAACGGCCAGTAGTCATGATCGCCGATCGCGGTCCCCGCGAGCCCCGAGCGCGGGTCGCACACCGGCCAGCACCAGCGGTCGAACCCCACCACGGGGCGCAGCAGCTTGATGATCCGGAACCGCACCGTGAATGGATCTGCGGGGCGCTGCGCGAGCTCCAAGACCTGCTCGTGACAGCGCCGCCTTGCGCGCTCGCTAGCCATCTCGACCGAATGTACGTCCTCGCGGCGTATGCGACACCCCCAGGTTGTTGGGATACCGACATCGCGGCGGCGCGGGCATCTTCGGGGCATGAAGACAACCTCAGATACAGCACCGACCGTTTGCCAAGCAGGTGAAGGCCGTCACGTCCTCCAAATGCGCGCGTGTGTGAGCGTGAAGCTCGCGGCGAGCACAGCGGAGGACGGGCGCGTGAGCGCCGCCGAGTTCTGGATGCCTCCGCAGTTCGGGCCGCCGCTGCACATCCACCATGCCGAGGACGAGCTCCTCCAGATCCTCGAGGGGAGCGTGCGTGTCGTCTGCGGCGAGACTGACGTCGTCCTCGGCCTGGGCGGGTTCGCCTACCTGCCGCGCGGCGTCCCGCACACGTTCTGGGTGCAGGGCTCCGAGCCCGCGCGGATGCTCGCGATCTTCACACCCGGCGGAGTCGAGCAGATGTTTGTCCACGCGGGTGTGCCGACCGAGACCCGGCGCCTTCCCGAGGACTCCGGAACCGCACCGGGCGCGCTCGACGCGCTGATGAGCCGCTACCGCATCGAGTACGTCGGGCCGCCGCTCGCGTCTTGATCCACACCGGCCAGTCATCAGTTCGACCGTTGTCGAGGACCCGCTGCGACCAGCCGCGGGCACTCCTGGCGTGTCATGGTGCCGAAGTTCCGGCTCCCTGCGGCCCAGCGCGCTGACCAAGGCCTTGAGGCCCTTGAACGACCCAGTTCCCCGGCCCGCCTGCCGGACGCGGCGTTCGACGCCGCGTCCGGCTCGCGATGGCGGCCCCGCTACTTGACGGTGTACTTCTGCAGTAGACCCTCGGCGATATGCGATTTCCCACCGTCGCGGTCGGTGAGGGGGCAGAAGAAGACGTAGGTGCCGGGCTTCAGGTCAAGGGTCGTCACCTGCGACTTGCCCCCGTCGAGGACCGCGCTCGAGTCGTAGCTCGTCAGGTCCGCGAAGCCGGGCGGGGCGTTCGAGGCGAAGCTCTTCTCGATGGCCGAAAGCGACGGATTCTGTCCGGGCTTGATTCTGATCGCACCGATCAGATGCAGCGCCTCGTCACCCTGGCTCTTGAAGGTCACGACGTTGTGACCGGCGTGCAGCCCGGAGATCTGCCACTTGTACTTGTCCTTCGCGGGCGCCGACGCCGTCACCGTCGCGGACGTTCCCGGAAGGCTGCCCGCGGTCCCGCCCGTCACGCTGAGCTCGCGCTGAGCCGGCGCGGCCTGGCTTTGCGGACCCCCTACCTCGGTCAGGAGGTACTTGCCCGCCGGCAGGTCGAGGGTTGCCGAGTTCGTCTGCCCTGGCGGGGTTGTGCTCACGCCGCCCGCGGCCCTCATCCAGGCCGGTGTTTTGTCCGAGTTGCTGTTGATGATCTTGTACGCCTCGGCGGTGCTGTGACCGTCCTCCACACGGACGAACTGAGCGCTGTGCGGCATCGTGCCCGCGTTCTTGAGGGAGACCTGTAAGAGGCCGCCCTGAACAGTCGACGGTGCGGTGAAAGTCGCCGTCTTGCCGCTGTCGGCGATCGACAGGTTGAGCGCGGCTGGATGCTTGGCGCTGCTGCTGCTCTTGCTGCTGCCGCAAGCGACGATGGCGAGCGCGGCAGGCAGAATCGCCGCCACGATCAGTGGTTTCCGGTGCAAGGGCCCTCCCGAGGTCGAGTCAGTGTCGCCGCCAAAGTAAGGGATCTCTTCGGCGAGCGCCACCCCCAGATCGACGCTGCCGCCAGCGCCCCTCTGTCGAAGCGGTCTCCGGGGCCCACCTCGCGGTCGGCGGCGACGGCACGAGCGAGGTCCCTCGGCGGGTCAGGTATCGACTCGCGCCATCACGGGTATGGCCCCAGCCGATGACCGACCGTGCGCAGCGGGCCATCGAGCGCCACCGCGAGCTTCGGGGCAAGGTGGAGATCCACCCGAAGACCGAGGTCACCGACGAGACCCTGGAGATCCTCTACACGCCCGGTGTCGGCGATGTCGCCTCGCACCTCGCGAAGGACGGCGACGACGCACGCGAGTTGACGATCCGGGGCAACTCGGTCGCCGTCGTCTCGGACGGCTCGGCGGTGCTCGGCCTCGGCGACATCGGAGCGCTCGGGGCGCTCCCGGTGATGGAGGGCAAGGCGATGCTGTTCAAGCAGCGCGCCGGCATCGACGCCTTCCCGATTGTCCTCTCGACGAAGGATGCCGACGAGATCGTCGCGGCGGTGCGAGCTATCGCGCCAACCTTCGGAGCGATCAACCTCGAGGACATCGCCGCCCCGCGTTGCTACGAGGTCGAGCGGCGCCTCGAGCAGGAGCTCGACATCCCGGTCGTCCACGACGACCAGCATGCGACGGCGATCGCCGTGCTCGCCGCGCTCGAGAACGCTTTCAGCATCCTCGACAAGCGCTTCGAGGCGGCCAAGGTGGCGATCGTCGGTGCCGGTGCGGCGGGGATGGCCACGGCGGCGCTGCTGCGGGCGCGCGGGACGCGCGAGGTCGTGGTGACCGATTCGGAGGGGATCGTCTCCGCGGATCGCGACGACCTCGACGAGCAGAAGCGCAGCTTCGTCGAGCTGACGGGCCGCGAGCGCGGCGGGTCGGTCGAGGACGCCCTTCGTGATGCGGACGCGGTCGTCGGCGTGTCCGTGGCCGGCGCGATCGAGCGCTCGCATGTCGAGATGATGGCCCGCGACCCGGTGGTCTTCGCGCTCGCGAACCCTGACCCCGAGATCGAGCCCGGCGCCGCTCGCGAGGCGGGCGCGGCGATCGTCGCCACGGGACGCTCCGACCACCCGAATCAGGTCAACAACGCGCTTGTCTTCCCCGGACTCTTCCGGGGCCTGCTGGACGCGCGCGTGCGCGACGTAACCGACGAGATCAAGCTTTCCGCGGCGCGCGCGCTCGCCGCTCTCGTCGACTCCCCGAGTCCGGATCGGATCCTGCCCTCCGAGTTCGACGACGGGCTCGTCGAGGCGGTCGCGAGCGCGGTCGCCGACTCCGCCTAGGCCGATGTGCCGCCTGTTCGGGATGGCGGGGGGCGAGCAGCCGGTCAAGGCGACCTTCTGGCTCGAGCAGGCGCCCGACAGCCTCGCCGCCCAGAGCCATCGCGAGCCGGACGGGACCGGCATCGGCTACTACAGCGCCGACGGCGCCCCGCACGTCGAGAAGTCCGCGCTCGCCGCCTATGAGGACAAGCGCTTCCTCGAGGAGGCTCGGGAGGTCGAGTCTCGCACCTTCGTCGCCCACGTCCGCTTTGCCTCGACGGGAGCGCTTGTCCTGCGGAACACGCATCCGTTCGAGCAGGACCGGAGGCTGTTCGCGCACAACGGGGTGATCGAGGGTCTCGACGCGCTCGACGCGGAGCTCGGCTCCTACCGGCGGCTCGTCCGCGGCGAGACCGACTCCGAGCGGTTCTTCGCCCTGATCACCCAGCGCGCCAATGAGCGTGACGGCGATGTCGGAGCGGCCATCACCGACGCCGCCCGCTGGATCGCCCAGAACCTGCCCGTCTTCGCGCTCAATCTGATCCTCACGACGGCCGCGGAGGTCTGGGCGTTGCGATACCCGGACACCCACGAGCTATATGTGCTCGAGCGGCCCGGCGGGGCTCAGATGCAGGGCGCGAGTGCGCTCACGCCGTTGCGCGTGCGCTCGGCCCATCTCGCCGGGCGCCCCGCGGTGGTGCTGGCGAGCGAGCGAATGGACGACGACCCCGGCTGGCGGCTGCTCGATCCGGGGGAGCTCCTGCACGTCGCGGCCGATCTCAGCGTCGACTCCCGGGTCGCGCTCGAGGCCGCGCCGCGCCACCAGCTCCGCTTGTCGGACCTGGAAGGGCAGGGCGCGGCCTCGCAGCTTCCATAGCGCCGCGGATTGCCGGTGGATCCGCCGGTCAGGCTGCCCCGGCCGGGCCCCCGCCTGGCCCCGGTCCGCCGCCTGGGCGACGCAGGACGCTCTGGCACTTGGCCACGGCGCTCTTGAACTTGGGGTCGGCGGTGTTCAGGCCGCGGGTGTTGAAGACCGGTCCGCTGCCCGAGGTGTTCGGGGGCGGCAGGTTCACTCCGTTTGACCGCATGCACGAAGCGAAGCTCGTCAGGCGCTGCCTGAACTGAGGGCTGCGTGCGCGCAGGCCTCCGCCGGCTGGCGGAGAGAAGCCGCATTTCTGCAGCGCGGTGCGCAGCTTCGGGTTGGAGCGGAGGCCGCCGGCGCCGCCGAGTCCCAATCCTCCGCCGCCAAAGCCACCCTGACCGGGCCGCTGGCCCTGGGGTCGCTGCGGCAGCGTCACGCCCTGCTTCTGCAGGCAGGTGCGTAGCGCGGCTCGCCGCGTCCCGGCTGGGCCGGCCCCCGTGGAGGCGTTCGACGCGGTCGTCGAGGAGGACGAGCTTGACGAGCTGCCGCAGCCCGCGGCGATCAGCACCGCTGCGAGCAACACCAGGACGAGCGCCACGCTCGGCGGCCGCCTGTGAGCTTTCACCATCTTGGTTCCTTTCGTTATTGCTTCGAAGCTATCCGGGGCCGAACAGCTGGCTGCCGCCCGAGCCCCCGCCCTGGTTCCCACCGCTGCTCGAGCCCCCGCCCGAACGGCCGGCGCCGCCACCGCCGCCACCGCCGCCGAAGAGGCCTCCGAGACCGCCGCCCGCGGAGACCCCCGCGGGCGTGTCGCGGACCGATGTGGCCGTGACGGTGCCGTCACTCGCCGGGCCGCCCTGCACGATCACCGTGTCGCCGGGATGGATCGCGCTCGGTGAGGCATTGGTGGTCTGGCTGATCTTCTCGCCGGAGGGGATCTTCACCTCGACCGTGTTGCCGTTGACGGTGCTCACGTAGAGCGTGTCGCCCCGGAGCGTGGTGACCTGGCCGACGGTCGCCCCGGCGCCCGAGAAGGTGCCGCCACCGGCGCGCCCGCCGCCACCCGACGCCGCGCTCGCGGCGCCGAGCAGGGCGGCTCGGCGCCCGGCAGCCGACGAGGCGGTCGAGCTCGAGCTCTGGCTCTTCTCGACGAGCACGCCCGCGAGGAAGCCGCAGGCGGCCACGAGCACGGCTAGCAGGCCGCCCGTCAACGGGGTCAGCCATCGGCGGCGAGGTCTCGGCGGCAGCTCGTCGCCGAGCGGCCCGAGGTCCTCGTCGACCTCGGGATCCAGCACCTCGGTCTCTTCGCGTGCGCTCGTCATCGGTGTCCTCTCGGGTGTCTGTTTCTGCTCGCGTGCGCTCACTCGAATCGCAGCGCCTCGATAGGTCGCAGGCGGGCCGCGCGCGTGGCTGGGTAGGTGCCGAAGAAGAGCCCCGTCAGCACCGCGGCGCCGAAGGCCATGAAGATCGAGTAGCCGGCGACGGCCGGCTGCACACCTGCGATCCGGAATTGGCTGCCGACGATACCGAGGACGGCCCCGGAGATGCCGCCGAGCAGGGAGACGAGCACGGCCTCCGTGAGGAACTGCGCGAGGATGTCTCCGCGCCGCGCGCCGATCGCCTTGCGGATGCCGATCTCGCGCGTGCGCTCGGTGACGCTGACGAGCATGATGTTCATCACGCCGATCCCGCCGACGAGCAGCGAGATCGCCGCGACCTCGCCGAGCAGGGTGGTGAAGACCTGGCTGGTCGAGCTCGACGCGGCCAGGATCGAACCCTGGTTGATGACGCGAAAGTCGGCGAGCAGCGGGTTCTGGATGTGATGGCGCTGGTCGAGGATGCTCGTCACCTCGGCGCTCGCCGCGTCGAGCTGGCCGCGTGACTTCGCCTGCACCGTGATCGAGCTGATGTTGCCGAATCCGGTCAGCTGGTCCTGCACCGCGGTGAGCGGCGCCAGCACGATGTCGTCCTGGTCCTGGATGCCGTTCGAGCCCTTCGGTGAGGTGACGCCGGCGACCTGGAAGCTCGAGCCGTTGACCTGGACGGTCTGGCCGACGGGATTCTGGCCGGGGAAGAGGTTGCTCGCGACGGTCGGCCCGATCACGAGCACGTGATGGTGCTGGCTCTCGTCCTGCTGGGTGAAGAGGGTGCCGCTCGCCGCGCTGTAGGTGTGAGCGCTCGCGTATGACGGGGTGGTGCCGACGAACTGCGACGGCGAGTAGCTGATCCCGCTCGCCACGAGCGTCGCGGTCGCGTTCACGACCGGCGACGAGCTCGCGACGTCCGGGGCGTTGATTGGATCGGCAAGCGCGCTCGCGTCGGCCTCCGTGAGCGGCTGTATGTTCTGCACCCCCGCGCGTGAGCCGCCCCGAACGGGCAGCCGCGTGATCAGCAGCACGTTCGACCCGAGGCTCTCGATCCGCTTCTGGACGGTCTGCGAGGAGCCGTTTCCGACGGCGATCAGCACGATCACCGACGCTACGCCGATCGTCAGCCCGAGGATCGTCAGCCCCGACCGCAGCTTGTTGGCGCGCAGGCCGCCGAGGGCGATCCGCAGTGTCTCGGCCCGGATCATCCCTTCGAGCCGTCCGCGCAGGATCGGAGGGATCTCGCGTACCGCGGCGGTGCGCTCGTCCTCGGCCACGCGGCCGTCGGCGAGCCGGACGATTCGCTTGGCCGTGGCGGCGACGTGCTCCTCGTGCGTGATCAGCAGCACGGTCGCGCCCCGCAGGTTGAGCTGGCCGAAGATCTCGAGCACCTCGGCCGTCGAGTGCGAGTCGAGGTTGCCGGTCGGCTCGTCGGCGAGGACCAGCGACGGGTTGGTGACGACCGCGCGTGCCATCGCGACGCGCTGCTGCTGGCCGCCCGGATAGCTCCGACGGGAGGTGCTCGACGCGATCGGCCATGCCCACGTTTCCGAGCGCTCGGAGCGCGCGGCGGCGTCTCTCGGCACGGGGCAGCCCGGCATAGGCGAGCGGCAGCTCGACGTTCGCGAGCGCGCTCGTGCGGGCGACGAGGTTGAAGCTCTGGAAGACGAACCCGATCTTGCGGTTGCGGATGTCGGCGAGCTCGTCCTCGTCGAAGTCGCGCACGTCGATCCCGTCGAGCAGGTAGGTGCCGCGCGTCGGCGCGTCGAGGCAGCCGAGCACGTTCAGCAGCGTGCTCTTGCCGCTGCCGGAGCTGCCCATGATCGCGACCATGTCGCCGCGCTCGATCCGCAGCGACACGCCGCGCAGCGCGTGTACCGCGATCGCCCCGAGCCGGTAGGTCTTCGCGACATCGGTCGTCTCGATCACCGCGTGCGGCTTGCGCCGCGCGCGCGTGGTCTCGGCCTGCGCGAGCGGGCTCATCCGCCGCCCCCTCCGCCGCGGAACCCTCCGCCGCCCCCGCCGCCGCCGCCGCCGCCGCCGCCGCCGAAGCCGCCGCCGCCGAGACCGCCGCCGCCGAGGCCGCCGCCGCCGAGGCCGCCGCCGGCGCCGCGCCCGCCGCCCGCTCCGGTTGCCGAGGTGCCGCCGAGCGCGGAGGTCGTGGTGACGATCGCGACGCGCTGACCCGGGTTCACGCCGGTGACGATCTGGGTCGTGCTGTCACCGACCATGCCGGTCACGACCGGCTGAGTGACCATCTTGCTGCCCTCGACGAGGTTCACCGTCTGGGTGCCGCCCCGGCTCGAGATCGCGGCGCTCGAGACGTTGATCGCGTCGTTCACGCTTTCCGTGACCACCTGCGCGGACGCGGACATCCCCGGCCGCAGGCCGGATTCCTGCTGGTCGAGCTGGAGCATGACGGTGTAGCTGACGACGCCGCTGCTCGTGGTCGGCAGCGACGCGATCGAGGCCACGTGCGCGGCGAGCTCCTGGCCCGGGAGCGCGTTGACGGTTACGGTCGCCGGCTGGCCGACGCGGATCTTCTCGATGTCCGATTCGCTGAACGGCACCGACAGCTGGTAGCTCGTGAGGTCGACCAGCTGTATGAAGCCCGAGGTCGAGCCAGAGCCGGACCCCGATGATCCGGAGCCCGAAGCGCCCGCTCCGCTGCCACCGGCTGCGCCGCCACTCGCGGCGGCGCCGCCCGCGCCCCCGCGCCGAGCTCGAGCTCGCACTCGAGCTCGAGGAGGTGGAGCTCGAGCTGTTCGCGCTGCTCGTCGCTCCCGCCTGGACGGTCTCGCCCGGCTGCGAGTTGATCGCCGCGACCGTGCCCGCCACCGGGGCGTACAGACGCGTCTCGTCGACAGCGTGCTGGGCGCTGTCGACCGAGGCCTGCGCGCTGTCGACCGAGCCCTGGGCGGACGCGATGTTCGCTTGCTGGGACTGGGCGCTCGTCGCGCTGCTGCCCTGCGACGAGGAGCTGCTCGAGGACGACGATCCCCGCGAGCTTTGGCTGTTCGAGCCGGTGCTCTGCGATGACGATCCCGACCCGCCGGATCGACCGGAGTGCGATCCGCCGCTCGAGCCGGACGGTCGCCGCGAGCCTCCGCGCGGCGCGGCCGCGGCCTGCACGAAGGAGGCCGGCTGGAGTGACCCCGTGCCGCTCGTCGTGTCCGCGGCCCCGCTCGTCGTGCCGCCCCCGCTCGGTGTGGACCCGGACCCCGAAGCGGAGCCCGATGACGAGGATGGCGAGGTCTCCGCCTGCACCAGTCGCGCCTGCGCCGAGCTCAGGTTGGCCTGCGCCGCGCTCAGCGACAGCTCCGCGCTCGTCGGGTCGAGGTCCGCGAGCAGCTGGCCGGCCGCGACGTGCTGGCCCGTCTTGACGTAGACGTCCTTGAGCTGGCCGGAGACGGTGAAGTTGACGTTCTCCTGTGAAGCGGACTCGATCGAGCCGCTGCCCGAGACGGTCGACTGGACGACCCCGCGCGCGACCGTGACGAGGCGACGCTGCGAGCCAGGCGCGCTCGGCGGGCCGATCACCAGCACCGCGGCCGCGATCGCGATGACGCAGAGGGCCGCCAGCGCGACCTTCCACCAGCCCGGCGTGATCCGCTCGGATGAGCGCCTCAACCGCGCTCCTCGAGCAGCCGCACCAGCGCAATCGAGATAGGGGCCGCCATTTCGAGTCTGTTTAGCGGCCCTCTCTCAACCCCTTCTAAGGGGTTGCATAAGTTTTGCTAAAGCGCGCGTGTATGAGGCGCTTCAGCCGCCCGCCACCGCGGGCAGGATGGTCACCTCGTCGCCGTCCTCGACCGACGTGTCGAGCCCGTCGAGGAAACGGATGTCCTCGCCGGCGACGTAGACGTTGACGAAGCGCCGCAGGTCGCCGTCGACGGCGATCCGCTCACGAAGGCCGTCATAGCGCTCGTAGAGGCCGTCAAGGACCTCGCCGACGGTGGTCGCGTCATCGACCGTCGCCTCCGGGTCACCGCCGGTGACGCTTCGTAGCTGCGTCGGGATCTTGACCGTGACCGCCATCAGGCCAGCAGTTTACGACGCGACACCGGCGGGCGGAGTCTCGAACTCGCGCTCGAATGCCCCGACCGACGGCTCGATCTCGTGCCGCTCGAAGCTGCCCCGCACCGCGTCGAGCGTCTTCAGGCCCTCGCCGGTGATCAGGGCCACGACACGCTCGTCCGGATCGATCTCCCCGCGCTCGGCGAGCTTCTTCAGAACCGCGACGGTCACGCCGCCGGCGGTCTCGGTGAAGATGCCGGTCGTCTCGGCGAGCAGACGGATCCCCTCGCGGATCTCGTCGTCGCTGACCGCGTCGACGCCGCCGCTCGAGCGGCGTGCGAGCTCGAGCGCGTAGGGGCCGTCCGCCGGGTTGCCGATCGCGAGCGACTTGGCGATCGTCTCGGGACGAACCGGCTTGCAGGTCGAGTGGCCGCCCTCGAAGGCCTGCGCGACCGGCGAGCACCCTTCGGCCTGAGCGCCGTTCATCACGGGCAGCTCGCCCTCGACGAGTCCGACCTCGCGCCACTCCTCGAACCCGCGCGCGACCTTGGTGAACAGCGAGCCCGATGCGATCGGGGCGACGACGCGGTCGGGCAGCTCGAAGCCGAGCTGCTCGGCGACCTCGTAGGCGAGCGTCTTCGAGCCCTCCGCGTAGTAGGGACGGACGTTGACGTTCACGAACGCCCAGTCGCGGTCATCGGCGAGCTGGGTGCAGAGCCGGTTCACGTCGTCGTAGGTGCCGTTGACGGCGACCAGGTTCGTGCCGTAGACGCCGGTGGCGAGGACCTTCTGCTCCTCGAGGTTCGCGGGGATGAAGACGTACGACTCGAGCCCCGCGGCGGCTGCGTGAGCGGCCACGGCGTTCGCGAGGTTGCCCGTCGACGCGCACGCCACCACCCCGTAGCCGAGCTCGCGCGCCTTGGCGAGCGCGACGCAGACGACTCGGTCCTTGAACGAGTGGGTGGGGTTCGCCGCGTCGTTCTTGATCCAGACCTCGCGCAGCCCGAGCCGAGCCGCCAGCCTGTCGGAGCGCACGAGCGGTGTCATGCCCGCGTCGAGCGGGGTGTGCGGCCGCGACTCGAACGGAAGGAAGTCGGCGTAGCGCCAGATCGAGAGCGGTCCGGCCTGGATCTTGCGGCGCGTCGAGACCGGATCGAGCGACTCGAAGTCGTAGGCGACCTCGAGCGGCCCGAAGCAGACGTCGCAGACGTAGCGAGCTTCGAGCGGGTATCGCTCGCGACATTCCTTGCACTGCAGCGCTTCGAGAGCCATTTTCAACCCCTTTTCGTCGGCCTCCGCCGTTGTCCCTGTGACGGAGGCCTTCGAAGCGCTTCGTCACATCTCCCAGGCTTTTTCTGGAGCCTGATGGAATTGGCACCGTTCAAGCGGCCGCAACGGCCGTCCTGATGGTTGCCGGGGCTTCATAGGGCCATGTCCCTCCACCCCTCTGGATGCGTACGGCTATGTCGGCGTCAAAGGATAGCGGCTTGAGCCGCTGAAGCAAGGGCTGGCCGCGTGCTTACGGCGCGATGACGCGGTCGGCCGCCTGGGTCCCGGCGGGGCCGGTCGGAGGCTCCTCGCTCGCGTCGTGAGGCGTCTCCTGCACGTCGCGTACGAGATAGAGGGGTCTGCCCTTGACCTCGTCGTAGATCCGCCCGACGTATTCGCCGATGATCCCGACGGTGATCAGCTGGATTCCGCCGAGCAGCAGGATGATGAAGAGCACGGTGCTGACGCCCGGGACATAGGTGCCGACGATGTGGGAGATGATCACCGCCGGCAGTCCGAGGAAGGCGATCCCGGAGAAGATGAAACCGAGGATCGTCGCCGCCTGCAGGGGCACCCACGAGAACGACGAGATCGCGTCGAAGGAGAACTTCATCATCTTCGAGATCGTGTACTTCGTCTCGCCCGCGGTGCGTGCGTCGCGGTCATAGCTGACGGCGGTCTGTGTGTAACCGACCCAGACGGTCATCCCACGCAGGAAGCGATTGCGCTCGCGCATCGCGAGCAGTGCGTCGAGCGCGCGCCGGTCGAGCAGCCGGAAGTCGCCCGAGTTGTGTCGCAGCTCGAGCTTCGTCAGCCGGTCGAAGAACCGGTAGAACCAGCGCGCGGTCGCGAGCTTGAACCAGCTCTCGCCCTCGCGCTCGCGGCGCACGGCGTAGACCACGTCGGAGCCCTCGCGCCACTTGTCGAGCATCTCGAGGATCAACTCCGGCGGGTCCTGGAGGTCACCGTCGAGCATCGCAACCGCGTTCCCGCGCGCGTGCTCGAGGCCGGCGGTGAGCGCCGCCTGGTGGCCGAAGTTGCGAGACAGCGTCACGACGCGTACGCGCGGGTCGCGAGCGGCGATCCCGGCGAGCAGGATCGGCGTGCGATCGCGGCTCGAGTCGTCGACAAGGACGAGCTCGAACGGAAGTCCGGCGAGCGCGGCGACGACCCGCTCGTAGAAGCGCTCGGCGGTCCCCTCCTCGTTGAACATGGGAGCGACCACGCTGAGCAGCCGCAGCGAACGGCCCCGGTTCGGGTTCGCGGTTTCGACCTCGTCCATCAGCACGAGCCTACGGGACTTTAGCCCGCTCGGGCGGTGTTTCAGCTGCTCATCGGGAAGATGAGCGAGCCCTCATCGTGCGGATAGAAGTCGGGCCGGGCTGCGCGGTACCGCCTCCAGCGCTCCGGCGCTTCGCGCGAGAGCGCTCTTCTGTCACCGCGGAGGAGGCGCGCGAGGCGCTCACGCGGAGCCACGAGCACCTCGATCTGACTCGCAAAGCTGACGAAATTGTCGCGATAGGCGACCGAGACCACAGGCCTCACCGGCGCACGGTGACGTATCCCGGAGCGCATTCCGCCTACGACGCCGGGGATGGCTGCCAAGTCACGCACGGAATGCGCTGCGGCTTCGACCGCGATCGCCCCGAACTGACGGACGATCACCCGCGCCGCATCAGCGGGCTGGAGCAGCTTCGCAGCTGTGTACGCCCAGTGGCGGTGGTTGAAGCGCCGCGCGCGGCGGGCGGCCGTCTCCGTCCAGCCTGGCACCTTCATGTGCACAGCGACGACGTCCGGCAGGTAGAGGTGGCGGAAGCCCGCGTCGAGAAGCCGGATCGTGAACTCGAGCTCGTTTCCCCAGACGAAGATGTACGGGTCATAGCCGCCGAGGCGCTCGAGTGCGCGTCTGCTGATCAGGCATGCGCAGCCCCAGAAGGCGAACAGCCCCGGCGTGTACTCCTCGGTGAAGAAGTACTCCGGGTCCTGCTCGCTGCGGACGCTGAAGGACACGAGGTCGGCGTGAGCGGCCTGGGCAGCCCCGAGGGCGAGCGTGAGCGCGTCGCCGTCGATCCAGCAGTCGTCGTCGAGGACGAGGAACCACTCCCCCCTCCCTTCGCGGAAAGCGCTGTTCCAGCCGGAGACGCCGACGTTGGCGGCGAGCCGGATCACCCGCACGGAGGGAAACTCGGTGGCGACCATCTCCGCGGTTCCGTCGCTCGAGGCGTTGTCGACGACGATCAGCTCGAGCGTTTCCGGCGGGTATTCGAGCTCGTCGCGGACCTTCGCGAGCGTTGTCCCCAGCGCGTCGCGGCGGTTGAACGCGAGAATCGCGACGGTCACTTTCGGGGCCTTGAGGTGCACGCGGGCGAAGGGTAGGAGCCGGGCGCTGGCGGTAGTCTGGCCGCTCAGCCACGATCCCCGGGCAGGAGGTCCGGCCCTCTTGACTCAGATTGACCGGTCGATCTTCAAGGCCTACGACATCCGTGGCGTCTACGCCGAACAGATCGACGAGGACGTCGCCTACCGGGTGGCGCGTGCGTTCGCGCGGGTCCTGGCTGGCGAGGCAAGTCGGCGACCCGCTGACCTGCGCGTCGCCGTCGGGCACGATATGCGGCTCACCTCACCCGGGCTGGCCGAGCGTTACATCGAGGGTCTGCGAGACGAGGGCACCGACGTCGTCGACATCGGCCAGGTGGCCACGGAGATGATCTACTTCGCGGTCGGTGAGCGCGGCCTCGACGGCGGGCTGATGTGCACCGCGTCGCATAATCCGGCGCGTTACACCGGCGCCAAGCTGGTCGGGCGCGGAGCGCTGCCGCTCTCGGGCGACACGGGCATCGCGGAGGTCGGCAAGCTCGCCGCGGAGGAGCTTGGCGACCCGGCGGAGCAGCGAGGTGAGCTCAGCCGTGACGACGTCGGAGAGGATTTCCGCCACCGCGCGCTCGAGTTCATCGACCCCTCCGCCGTGCCACCGATAAAGGTCATGCTCGACGGCGGCAACGGCATGGCGGGCCCGATGGTGGGGCCGCTGCTCGACGATCTCCCGATCGAGCAGGTCCGCAGCTACTGGACCCCCGACGGGGAATTCCCCGACCACGAGCCGAACCCGCTGATCGAGGAAAATCGCAAATTCATCATCGAGCGGGTCCGCTCCGAAGGCGCCGACCTCGGCATCGCCTGGGACGGAGACGCGGACCGCTGCTTCTTCATCGACGACCAGGGACGTTTCGTCGACGGCGACTTCCTCACCGCGCTGCTTGCGGAGTCGATCGTCTCGAAGGAGCCGGGGGCGCTGATCCTCTACGACGTCCGGGCGAGCAGAGCCGTTCGTGACACGGTCGAGCGCGCCGGCGGCACCGCCGAGATGAACCGCGTCGGGCATGCCTTCTTCAAGGCGCGAATGCGCAGCGACGGCGCGGCGTTCGGCGGCGAGGTCTCGGGTCACTACTACTTCCGTGACTTCTTCTGCGCGGACTCCGGAACGATCCCGGCCTTGCTCGTGCTCGAGTTGCTCGGGAACAAGCACCAGCGGATGAGCGAGCTGCTCGCGGACTTCCACTCGCGCTACTTCATCTCTGGCGAGATCAACTCCGAGGTCGCGGACCAGGACGCCAAGATGACGGAGATCGCTGAGCGCTACTCGGACGGCCAGATCTCTGAGCTCGACGGCATCTCAGTCGACTACGACGACTGGCACTTCAACGTGCGGCCGTCGAACACCGAACCGTTGCTGCGGCTCAACCTCGAGTCGCTTGTCTCGCGCGAGGACATGGAGCGCCGGCGCGACGAGGTGCTCGAGCTGATCCGGTCGTAGAGCCGTTCCGGCTTCTCGCGCGGGGCAGGGCCGAGAATAAAGGCTGACCCCCGATCCTGATACCCGTCTACAACGAGCGGGCTACGGTCACGCGAGCGACCTGCCAGGTCTCCGAAACCGAGCTGCCCACCGAACCAGTGGTCGTCGACGACGGCTACACGGACGGTGAGCACCGCGTAGGCGCGTGCGATTATGAGCCACTCGATACGCCCGTTGCACTCCTGCGGATCGGAGTGAGCGTGAGATGGTGGACGCCATCCCACGGAGAACTTACCTGCCAGACGTTCGGGCCCGATCCAGGGCCGTTCCCCCACCACAGCTTGTAGGCCAGTGGGATCGGCTTCTCTCCACGGTTTAGCCAGAGGTAGTTGAGCCTGAGCAACGCCCGCTTGGCCGTTCCGTAATGTGCAATGCGATCATCGACCAGTTCGATGACATAGCCGCGGTCGGAGTAGCTATCAGCGATCAAGCACTGGCAGGAATACGCGAGTGTTCCTATCTCGCCTGGGCTCAAGACCGCCGCGCCGCCGATGCGCTTCCGGACAGCGGCCCCGATGCGCGTGTACTGGGCCGCCGTGCCGGAGTTGGTCGTGACCATCGGCGTCCGCCACGGCACGCCGTGGCCTAGCTCCGCGGCGACGGTCGCCAGGGTGAGAGTCCCGACGACGACGGCGGGCAAGGACCAAAGAGCGCGAGCGCGCGGGTCCGCGTTCGACGCGCGCCCGGCTGCAACTCCCGCCACGATCACTAGAAAGGTCGTGAGAGACGCGGTGGTGGGCACGTAATACCAGTGGAACGGCCCGGGGTCGATCACCGAGAACACCGCGTAGTAGGCGATCCCACCGGCAGCGAGACCTACCGCGGGAGTGATGTGGTACGGAAGAGCAGTCGCGAGGCGCGCCGAGCGGCGGACCCCGAACCAGGCAGCCAGCGCGAGCGCGCCGAGTGCGGCAGGAAAAAAGGCGAACGTAACCGCCGCGGGGTACTTCGACCAGTACATCGCAGGACCGGTGAAGAAGGTCCCAGCGCCGGTGAAGGACGGTGTCGCCTCCTTTATCAGGAGGCTATCGGGCACCGCCGACCCGAAATATAGCCAGCTGAACAGAAACCAGGGAATAGCGAGGACTGCGGTGATAGCGGATACGCGAAGCCATTGTCGCCGCACCTCGGTGGTCGCGAGGGCCAGCGCAATGACGAAAATGAGCAGGTCAAGACGGTCGAGTACAGCAAGCCCTGCTACCACGCCGAACGATCCGGCTCTGCCCTCCAGGGCGAAGGCGACGAGGACAACCAGGAGCGTCACTGTCAGGAGTACTTCGAGGCCCAGCGCCGAGAGGAGCAAAGGGTTTGCTATGGCGAGGAGGACGCCGACCACGGCGGCGGCGACCGGCAGTCGGAGACTGCGGGCGATCTTGGTCCAAGCCCACGCGATCACGACGCCGAGCGCGACGGAGATAATCCCGAGCGCGAGAAACGGGTGCGTGGAGCCAGCGACCCGTGTGCCCGCAGTGATGACGGCGAGCAGGAAGACGTACAGGGGCGACGTTTGCGTGTTCGAGATGTGATGCGGTATCAGTCCCCATTGCAGGTGGAGCGCCAGGTTCCGCGCGTACGTCAGCGTGATATAGGCGTCGTCGATGAGGTCGCGCCGGACGAGCAGGAACAACAGCAGCGTCGCGGCGCCGCCACCCACGATGAGTGCGATCTCTTGGGATCTGCGCCCGAATGCGTGGCTTCCTTGCCCGGGGGCAGCTTCGGTCGTGCGCTGCCGAGCGGCAGTTACGCCTCCACCCCGCCGCCTCAGGGTTCCCAGCCCAGACACGGGCGCAGTGTAACCATCCGGTAGTGGGTCTCGCGCACTACATCGGTATGTGGTTCACCGTCCTGCGTCAGGCGGCGTCGACCCGCAGGTCGAGCGCATCCACAAGCCGCTCGTAAGTGGCGAGCGCCTGGGCCGTGACCTGGTCCATGTTCAGGTACTGATAGCGCGCCAAACGCCCGACGAAGGTCACACGCTGTTCGCGTTCGGCCAGTTGCTCGTAGCGCTTGTACAGCGCGCGGGTCTCGTCGCTCGGGATGGGGTAGTAGGGATCGCCCTCTGAGCGGGGGTACTCGACGGCGAGCGTCGAGCTGACGTGTCCCTGGCCGCTGAGGTGCCGGAACTCGGTCGTCCGGGTATACGCCACGTCCTCGCTCGGCTCGTTTACTGAGCCTGCGGGGAGCACGAGGCTGCCGTCCGGCGTCGGCTGGTTGCGCAGCGAGAACTCGAGGCTGCGGTATGGCAGTTCGCCGTGGCAGCGGTCGAAGTAGCGGTCGATCGGACCGGTGTAGACGACGTGATCGGCCTCGACCCAGTCGCGCACCTCGAAGAAGTCGGTGCTCAGGCGCACCTCGATGTTCGGGTGGTCGAGGATCCGTTCGAACATGGCCGTGTACCCGTCAGCCGGCATCGCCTGGTGGCTGTCGGTGAAGTAGCGGTCGTCGGTGTTGGTGCGGGTGGGAATCCGCGACGTGACCGAGGCGTGCAGCTCAGAAGGGTCGCGCTTCCACTGCTTGCGTGTGTAGCCCCGAAAGAACTTCTCGTAGAGGTCGCGGCCGACCTTGGCGACGACCGCGTCCTCAGAAGTCTTGATCCGGTCTATCGGCTCGGCACGCTCCTGGTAGAAGGCCTCGACTTCGGCGTCGGTCTGGAGGTCGAGACCGTAGAGCTGGTTGACGGTCGTGCGGTTGATCGGGATCGGAACGAGCTTCCCATCGACGCGTGCGACGACTCGGTGCTCGTACGGCCGCCACTCGGTGAACCTAGACAGGTAGTCGACGACCTTCTGAGCGTTCGTGTGGAAGATGTGCGGGCCGTACTTGTGAACGAGCACGCCGTGTTGGTCGACGTAGTCGTATGCGTTTCCAGCAATGTGATCGCGACGGTCGATCACGAGCACGCTCATGTCGCTCTGGCTCGCCAGTCGCTCGGCTATTACCGCGCCGGCGTAGCCGGCTCCCACGATTAGGAAGTCGTAGCTCGTGTCGGTCATGCGCACCCTGGGGCGCGTCCAGCGCCGCCGCCGAAAGGGTAGCGAGCGCGGATGCGCCACCTAGACTCGGCGCCGGTGCGCGTCCTCTGCATCGGCAACATGTACCCGCCGCACCACTTCGGCGGCTACGAGCAGGTCTGGTCGTCGGCGGTGGCCCACCTGCGCGACCGTGGGCACCAGGTTCACGTCGTGACCACGACGTTCCGGCATTCCGGCGTTCCCGACGGCGAGGAGCCCGCGGTCCACCGAGAGCTTCTCTGGTACTGGCAGGATCACGAGTTCAAACGCTTTCCCTTGCTTGAGCGCGTTCGCATCGAGCGCCACAATCACGGGTTGCTGAACGACGCCCTCGACCAGCTGCGCCCCGACATCGTCAGCTTCTGGTCGATGGGCGGCATGTCGCATTCGTTGATCGAAGCGGTCCGCCGCCGCGGCATCCCGGCAGTCGCCTTTGTGCACGACGGATGGCTCGTCTACGGGCGCGAGACCGATCAGTGGAGTCGCATCTTTCGCCATGGCCGCTGGCGACTCCTGCAGCCGCTGAAGGCCTTGACTGGCATTCCCGCGGACGTCCACTACGAAGGTGCGGCGCGCTATGTGTTCGTCAGCGAGTTCATGCGCCGTGCGACGCTCGGGACCGGGCTCGATCTGCATGACACCGCGGTGGCGCACTCGGGCATCAACCCGGTCTTCCTCTCGCCCGGTCCCGTGAGCGACTGGCGAGGACGCCTGCTCTACGTCGGCCGCCTGCACCCGGACAAGGGCATCAACGACGCCGTCGACGCGCTAGCCCACCTCCCGGATGCGACGCTGACCTTCGCCGGCAGCTGGGACGCTCGCGACGAGCGCGCGCTCGAGACTCAGATTGCCGAGCGCGCTCTCGGGGACCGCGTGCAGCTGCTCGGTCAGCGCATTCGCGAGGAGGTCATCGCGCTCTACCACGATGCCGACGCAGTGCTGTTCCCGGCGCGGTGGGAGGAGCCGTGGGGTCTCGTCCCCATCGAGGCGATGGCGTGCGGCTGCCCCGTAATCGCAACCGGACGTGGCGGTTCGAAGGAGTACCTCCGCGCCGACGAGAACTGCATTCTCGTGCCCGACCGCAACCCGGACGCGCTCGCCGCCGCGGTGCGGCGACTCGCCGCCTCGCCGGCGCTACGCGCGAGACTGCGAGGGGGCGGGCTCGAAACCGCCCCGCTGCATACGGAAACGATCTTCAACCAGGCAGTCGAGCGACATCTCGGGGAGGTCGCCGGGAGCGCGGACGAGGAGCGCCGCGGTCGTTCAAGCGGCCGCGCCGGCGAACGACACCCGACCACGCAGGTACCCGAGCGACTCGCGCAGCAGGGTCCGCTCGGATAGGTAGGTGACGCCCGCGGCGATCGCGACGAAGATTGCGACCTCGATGAGCACCAGGCCCCCGCCGTGTGGACTGGACGGGGCGACCGCTCGCAGGGCGAGCACGGCTCCTGTCGCGGCGACGGCCGGCCCGAGGCCGCGCGTGATGTGACCGACGACCGCCAGAGCGGGAAATATCCGGCGCAGGAACCACAGCCTCACGATGAGCCCCAACACTGTGACGACGACCATGCCCACGCCGAAGCCGTTCAGCCCAACCGTGGCGAGCAGCGGTACGGGAACGATCAAAGTTCCGATCAGCGTCAGGCCGTCGGCGACCGCCAGGGGTCGCGTGTCGCCGAGCGCGCGCATGAATGCCGACCAGTTGAACGCGATCTGGTTGAGCGCCGCACAGACGCCGTAGAAGGCAAGCAGCGTCACGGCGTAGCGCCACTTGTCGCCGAGGACGTAATGGACGAAGTCGCCGGCGAACAGGGCGGCGGAGGCGCCGAGTGGCGCGGCCCAGAGCAGGGCCAGGCGATTCGACTTCCAGAACGACTCGAACAGCAGGTCGGCGCGGTCCTTGACCGCGCAGATAACGGGATAGAGCGTCTGCGTGACGACCGTGTCGACCCGCTGAGCGAAGAGGGAGATGTTGTGGGCCAGTCCGAGAGCGGCGACGGCCGCGACTCCGAGCACGCGCGCTCCGACCGTGAGCGGGACCTGGCTCAGGAGGACGGTGGCGCACGCGCTCACGAACAGGGGCCACGTGAAACGTCGGTACTCGCGCGCGACCGCCCAGTCCCAGCGGAACCGCAGCGGATACGGGGATGCACGCACGATCACGATCGCAGCGACCCATGTTCCCGTCAGCTCGCCGATGACGAGGCCCCAGATGCCCACCCCGGCCGCCGCGAGCGCGAGCACGCCGACGAAGGACACGACGGGATCGATCACCTGCAGCGAGCGCTGTCGCATGTAGTCCATGCGCCGGTAGTGGGTCCATAGCGGCATCTGGAGCGTCACAGCAGGAAGCGCGAGCGCAAGCGCCATACCGGGAATGACGATCCCTGGCTGCCGGTAGAGCAGCCCGAACAGTGGCATGCCCACGACGACGAGCAGGGCAAGGAGGGCGCTGAGCGCAGCCTGGAACGTGAAGGCAACCTCAAAGGCGCGCTGCTGGTCCGCGTCATCCTGCTGGATGTACTTGTCGTCCACGCCGACCGAGGCGAGTGTCACGAGCGCCATGAAGGCAGCCAGCATGAGGCCCCACCTGCCGTACTCGGCGGTGGTCAGAAAACCCGCGACGGCAACGCCCTTGATCAAGTTGAGCGCCGTGGTGCCGACGTTGAAGACGCCGTTTACGATGACGCCCCGTGCCGTTCGCCGCCTTAGATTACGCTCTCCCCCTCCGAGTCGCTCGGCAATAAGCGTCCCGGACGTCCCGGGCTCTTCTCCGGTCGCGGACATCCGCGCGTGATGTTAGAGGCGGCCCGCCCCCGCACTATGCTGCACGACTTGCGACTTCTCTACGTCGGAAGGGATTCCGCGGCGATCAGGCCGTGCGGCCTGACGCTCTATTCGGACGCTCTGATGCGCGGCCTTGCGGCAAAGGGACACGAGGTCACGTACTTCTTCGCGGGGCGCCACTACCCGGTCTTGAAACGGCCGCGCGTCCGTCGCTGGTCGAGCGACGGAATCGCGATGCAAGAGCTGCTCGAGTCGCCGATCAACTCACACTGGTCGCGCGGGACTCGCTATCCCGAGCGCGACCTCGATGAGCGGGTTGGCATGTCGGCATTTGCAGCCGCGCTGCGCCACGCGCGGCCCGACGTAGTCCACGTCAATGAGCTGGCCGGTCTGCCCTCGTCGATAGTCGACGCAGGCCGGACGCCGCGGCGTCCCCAGAGTCGATCACGCTCCATGACTACGCGACCATCTGCGCGTCTGTCCGCCTGCTCGACGCCGATGGGGAGCGTTGCCGACGCACCGAAGTCGGGCACGACTGCGCCCGCAACTGCGCGGCCGCCCCCGACGACGATCTCCACCTGGTCGACGCGAGCCTGCGCTTCGAATCACGCCGAGCCGAGCGTTCGCTCGGTCGCTTTGCGCGCCACGTGGACTTCCCGAAGCAGAACCGGCGTGCGCTGATGCTTGCCGAGGCGGCTAGCAACCTGCGGCGTCCCGGGGCGCCACCGTCGCCGCCCGCGGCTTATCAGCGGCGCCGGGACCTCAACGTCGAGCGGCTCAATGCTTGTGAGCAGCTGATCGCGCCATCCGACGCGACCGCGGCGATCTTCGAGCAGCTCGGTGTCGACCGCAGCCGCATCGCGGTGCAGCGGCTCACGCTGCCGCACCTCGAGCGTCTGAAGCCTCGACCTGAGAGGCCTCCCGGCGCGCCGCTCACCTTTGTCACGCTCGGCGGCTGCGCGAGCAGGTCCAAAGGCTCGCGAGTCGTTGCGGAGGCAGTCCAGACGCTCGACTCGGCGGGCTACTCAGGCCGCTACCGCCTGATCGTGCTCGGCTGGGCTGAGCCGGCCGTACGCGAGACCCTCGCAGCCTCACCGTCGGTGACTCTGCACGGTCCATACGCTCCCGAAGACCTCGATCGCCTGCTCGACGGTCCCGACATCGGGATCCTGCCGTCGATCTGGGACGAAACGCATGGCTTCGTCGGGATCGAGATGCTCGCGAAGGGTCTGCCCGTAATCGGCAGCGCGCTCGGCGGCATCACCGAGTACGTAATTCCGGGCATCACGGGCTGGCTCAACTCGTCCGCGACCGGCGCCGAACTGGCCGAGATCATGATTGCCGCGATCGAAGACTCAGCGACCGTCGAGCGGTTGCAGAGTCTCCGTCCGACAGCGCCGCGTTGAGTTCGTGCGCCCGATGGACGATCATCTCGACGAGATGCGTCGTCTCTACGAGCAGCTGGTCACGACAGCCTAGTCAGAGCTCGAGCAGCGTGGCGCTGCTCGGAAAGAATCGGGCGCGCCTGCTGCGGAAGCGCATCCAGCGCCGCGCCCCGTACGGTTCGGGCTGGCCCTTGATCGCCGCGACCAGTAGTTCCCAAGGAGGTCGCACGAAGATGAGCGGGTTCACGAAGCTGATGAAGTTGTCGCGATAGATGGCCGACACCTCGCGTCGCACCGGCCGGCGGACCCGTAGTCCAGCCCGGAAGCCGCTGAGCGTTGCGCCCACGGCCACGGCGGCGCGCGGTGAGATCTTCAGCATCTCGATCGCTGTCATCAACCACAGACGCAGCAGCACGCGCGCCGCGTCGGAGGGATGCATCAGCTTGCTCGCGACGAAAGCCCAGTGCCTGTAGTTGACCTTGTGGAGCTCCGGTTGAAAGGGCTCCTCCCCCTTCACCGGGGGCTTCATGTGGACCGCGACCACCTCCGGGAGATAGAGGTGTCGAAAGCCCTGGTCATAGAAGCGCATCGCGAGCTCGAGCTCGTTCGCCCACATGAAGATGTACGGCTCATACCCACCGAGCGGTCCGAGCGCGCGAGCGCTGATGAGCCAGGCGCAGCCCCAGAATGAGAGCATTCCGCAGTAGTACTGCCGCTCGGTGAAGTACCACGAGGGATCGACGGAGCTGCGTACCCGGAAGGACACGAGGTCCGCCGCGTTCGCTCGGGCCGCTGCGACCGCGAGCTTCATTGCGTCTCCCTCGACCCAGCAGTCGTCGTCGAGGATCAGGACCCAGTCGCCGCGAGCGACCGCGAAGGCGCGGTTCCAGGCCGGCGCGCCGATGTTCTCCTCGAGCCGGATCAGCTTGACCGCAGGGAACTCCTCGGCCACCATTCTCTGCGCGACCGTCGACCGAGGCGTTGTCGACCACAATGACCTCGAGGCTCTCGCGCGGGATAATCGAGCCGCTCGAAGAGCGTCTCGAGGGTGGTGCGAAGCGCATCGCGCCGGTTGTAGACGACGATTGCGACCGTTACGAGCGGCCATGCGGCCCGGGGTCGCGCACGCAGCGCCTGCTCTCCATCAACCGCTTCCGCGCTGACCATGCGCGCAGCATGGTAGCCGCCGCCATTCGTCGCGCCGGCCGCGACGATTTGCCACAGTAAGTCGCGCCGATGAGGAACCTTTCCCCGCTCAGCGCGCGTATCCGTGGCCTTCTCGCACGCGCCCCTAGCGAGCCCGGTGAGCCTGCGGCCGTAGATCCCGCGGACCGCTCGATCATCGAGGCGGCGCGCCCCTACACGATGACGAGCGCCGAGCGCATCCAAGCGTGCATCGACGCGGTCCGCTACTGCGAGCGGCGCGGCGTGGCGGGAGCCTTCGCCGAGTGCGGCGTCTGGCGCGGGGGCTCGGTGCTCGCGATGATCCTGACGCTGCAGCAACTCGGCGCCGCGCGAGCGAGACATCTACCTTTACGACACGTTCGAGGGGATGACGGAGCCAACCGGCGATGACGTGTCCGAGCACGAGGGAAGCGCTCTGGACGCGTGGAACCGTGCCCGCGCATCGGGTCAGCGGGCCTGGGAGGACATGTTCGGCGCGCACGTCTTCGACGAGCACGCCGTCACGCAAACCGTGCTTTCGTCGGGTTATCCCGCCGAGCGCGTGCATGTGGTGCGCGGTCGGGTCGAGGAGACGCTTCCCGAGGCGGCTCCGGAGCACATCGCCGTGCTCCGCCTCGATACGGACTGGTACATCTCGACACGGCACGAGCTTCAGCACCTCTACCCGCGTCTCGTCGACGGCGGGGTGTTGATCATCGACGACTACGGGCATTGGCAGGGCGCGCGCCGAGCGGTTGACGAGTATTTCCGCGACGAGGCGCCGCCGCTGCTGCTGAACCGCATCGACTACACGGGTCGAGTGGCGGTGAAGCACTAGCCCGTCGTCTACGATGCGCGCTCGCGGAGGTCGGATGGCGCGCTGGGAGAGCAGCCGGAGGCAAATCAAGCTGCCGCGCGCGGCGGCGCCGACCCTGCTCTTGCTCGCCGCCTTCGCCCTCTCGAGGGTCGTCTACTGGGCACTCGGCGTGCGCTTCGACGACGCGCCGCTCGGCACGTTCACCCAGTATCTGGACCCCGCGCTGCTGCGCCACC
Organism: uncultured Actinomycetes bacterium; assembly: GCA_963719375.1. Classification (GTDB taxonomy): domain Bacteria; phylum Actinomycetota; class Thermoleophilia; order Solirubrobacterales; family Thermoleophilaceae; genus JAICJV01. The sequence goes on from CAVRBY010000001.1 coordinate 132,971, forward strand.
ACCTATTCGGGAGCCTCTGGCAGTTGCACAGCCAACCGCCGCTCTTCAACCTCTACCTGGGGATCGTCCTCAAGCTCGCCTACGGGGCCCGGACGACCGTCTTCGCGCTCACCTTCCTCGCACTCGGAGCCGTACTCGTAGTCGCGCTTTTCCGGCTGATGCTGCGCCTCGGGGTCGACCGGCGGGTTGCCTTTGCGCTCGCGTTCGCGTTCGCCGCTGCACCGGGAACAGTGTTGTTCGAGAACTGGCTCTACGTCGACTACGCGGTGGCGACCGGCCTCGTCGTAGCGGCGCTGCTGATCTACCGCTTCTGCGCGGGCGGGTCCGTCTGGGCGTTGACGCTCGCCTTCGCGATGCTGGCGGCCATTGTTCTCTCGCGACCCTGTTCCACGTGGCCTGGCTTATAGCCGCCGCCGCACTCGTGGCGGTGACGGTCCCACGCCGCCGGCGTACGGTGCTCGCGTGCGCGGCCGTGCCCGTGGCGGTGTGTCTCGCGCTGTACATCAAGAACGGGGTGATGTTCGGCTCCTATTCGGCATCGACCTGCGGCGGGGTGAACCTGTCTCACATCACCGTCTCTCAACTGCCGCCGGCGCAACTGCGTCGACTCGTCGCGACGCATGTCGTTTCGACATATGCCCTCCCCGGCGTCGCCTACCCGTACGATGTCGCGACTGCCCTGCGAGTGAACCGTGACCAGCCGCGGCGGGGAAACGCGGTGCTCGACCGTCCGCTCAAGTCGACCGGCGGTCTGAACTTCGACTCGAGCGGGTTCCTGGCGCTGTGCCGGCGCTACGAGTCCGATGCTGTCGCGGTACTAACGCACCGTCCGTCCGCCTACCTCCACGGCGTCAAGGAGGCCGCGTTCATCTACTTCCGCCCGGCGAGCGAGTACATCTACTTCGACCCCGCGAACGAACGAGCCGTGCATCGCCTGGATGCTCCGCTGATGCGCCTCGCCGGGCAGCTCGATTCGCACCCCCCGCGCGGAACCGCCCTCGCGCAGCCGCTCAGCCTCGGTAGTGAGCTTCGCGGAACAGGCTGGCTGATCGTGCTCGAGTACACGCTTGCGGTGACGGTCGCCCTCGGGGCGGCAATCGGAGGGGTGCGCACGAGGCGCCCAACAACGCGGGTCGTGACGCTCGCGTTCATCGCACTCAATCTGCTCTACGTAGCGTTCGCTGGTATCGCGCTCGATCTCAGCGAAAACAACCGCTTCCGATTCGTCGTCAGCGGGCTCGCACTCGCCGCGCTCGCCACCGGCCTGCAGGCGCTTCTGGAGCGGCGCCGAGTCCGCCGCAGGCGTGCCGCGGCAAACGAGGTCACCGCCGTCTAACCCCGCGCGGCCGCGACGGCCGCACCGCTCGTGACGGGACCTTGCGCCGCCGGCCGCGAGCGCAGAATGCGCACACCCCAGACGACCGTGGTTACCGCGAGGACGATCCAGAGCGGAATCATGAACGGCGCATAGAGAAGCCAGGCGGAGTGCCCGTACGGGTGGAAGTAGAAGACGGCGAGCGGCGGCACGAGCACCGCCTCGACGAGCGCGGCCTGCCAGACGAAGCCGGCGGCAAGCGCGAAGGGCAAGGCCCAAACGGCGTACTGCCCGCCGGTGTTGAGTATCAGCACGGCGAGCCAGAGCAGCGCGGCGGCTTGCACGGCCGGGACTCGACGGTAAATCACTATCGCGAGGAACGGCAGCATCAGGACGGCCAGGATCTGCTGCTGGTAGTGGAACAGCGTCTGGTTGAGCGGTGAGAGCGCGGCCGCATGGGGCTGTCCCAGCCAGATCTTGACGAGATCGGGCTGCACAACAAGGCTCAGGCCGCCGAAGCCGGGCAGCGCGCGCTGGGTCCCGATGGCGTGCCGGATCCCGTGCGCGTCGGCGATCAGAAATGGCGCCACGGCGATCAGCACGATGATCGCCGGGGTGACGAACAGGACGATCCGCTCGCGGTATCCGCGCGTCGTAGGCAGCAGCGCGAACAGCATCAGGACGGGAACCGTCTTGATAGTCGCCCCGACGCCGATAAGCGCGCCCGCTACCAACCCGCGGCGCACGCCCGCCGGCATCCGGTCCCAGCTCCAGAGGGCGAGCAGCGGCATCAGGATCGCAAGCTGATCGATCTGTCCGTGATAGCCGGAGAGGATCCAGAACGACGGGCCGAACATCACCAGCGCAACGGCTGCCAGGCGAGTCAGCTCGCCCGCGGAACGCCGACCGAGAAGGTCCTGAACGACCCACGCTATCGCCAGGTCCGCCGCGATCTGAGGGAGATGGAGCCAGCCGCCGAAGTGTGAGCCGGTCGCCGAGGCGATCGCGCCCGCGGCTGCGATCCAGGGCAGGAACCCAGGCGGGTACGGCCAGCGGAGATAGGGATGACCGTTGACGATCGAGTAGACGTGGAGCGGATGCTGACGGAGCGCGTCGCGGACGATCCTGAAGGAGTCCGAGTCGTAGACGACGCCGTAGGTCTTGAAGGCGAGCACAACGCGGCCCACGGCTCCGACCGCGAGGAGGATCCAGAGGGCCGAACGCGCGCGAGCGCTCAGCGCGGGCGCCCGGCCACTGTTCGCAGTGACGCGGGTTGTCTCATGCTCGGCCGGGCTGTCCCGCGGAGCTCCCGCAAGTCCCGCCTCATGCGGGCGCGAAGGATACAAGTCCGGCACGCTCGCGGCGGTGGCCCGTTACGCACCGAAGAGGGCGCGGCGCGCGCGCAGGTGGCGAAGCACGTTTCGAGCGGTCAATCCTTCCGGTCGCAATCCGTGGCCATGGCGTCGCCCGTCGGTGCTCGGCGTACAGCTCGCGCAGGTCGCGCTCGCAGAGCAGGTGCCACGGCTTGTTCTCGTCAGGGCCCTCGAAATGCCTGATCGCCGGGTTCGCGCGCGCCTCTGCAACCGCCTGGGCTCCCAGCACATCCGGGCTCCAGGGAAACAGCAGCACGCTGTTCATGCAGTTCCAGCGTGGATGCAGGGCAGCCTGCGAGGTCCCAGCACGACGTTGAGCGCATCCTGGTCGCGCAGCACAAGCTCGGACGCGTGCGCTACGCCGTAGTCGAGCAACGCAGCGCTGGCGCGGTCTGCGCGCATCAGCTCGAGATTCATGAGCAGCACGCCGGCGTTGAAGTAGGCGTCGCGATCTGGTAGGCCAAGCTCGGCGGCGCGCTCCGTGTAGGCGGGCGGAAAGACGTTCGTGACCGCCGCGACGTAGTGCCCGCGGAGGTCGAGCTGCCAGAGCGGCTCAAGCGAGTCGAGCACGATCACGTCCGAGTCGAGATAGAGGATGCGCTCGACGTCGGGAAGCAGCTCGGGTAGAAAGATCCGGTACCACGTCGCCTTGCGGGTGAAGCCGCGCGTCGGCAGGCCTGTGATGCCATGAATCCTCGATCTCGATGAATGGACAGCGTAGCTCCCGCCTGCGCCACCATCGCGGCGAGCCGCGCGGAGCGGTCCGCGGGACGAAAGCGCGGTCCGTGCATGAAATGGATCCGAACATCCTGCTGCGCCGCCGACTCGAGCGCCGAATGGATCATTGCCGCCGTGTGTGCGAGGTAGGCCCTGCCCTCGGCGGCGCACGCGATGTCGATGCTCATCGCATGCGCCTCGGGCGTTGCAGTGAGCGTGCGTAGCACGCTCGAAGCGCTCCACGCCACCGACGGGGAGCCTTGAAGGCGCCCACGGACGCCGAGCGTTCGGGCGCTGCCACGATGCCGATCTTAGTGTCTCGCGCACGTAACTACTCTGGCGCGAGCGGGTCCACCCGTGGAGCCCTTCGGAGCGCCGCGCGCGTCGAGCGTCGGCGGGGCGCCTGACCGGCTCGCGCTTGTAACCTCCTCAGCGCGTGCAGAGCTTCGATACCGCAGTTGCGCCGCGGCACGACGCGCTGAGCCGGAGCGGGAGGTGGCTCCTCCTCGCGATGCTTGCCGTAGCCACCGTCGCGCGCATCGTCGTTGCGTTCAAGACCTACGGGCTGAAGTACGACCAGGACTCGTTTCCCTGGTGCGCCACGCCCTGACGTCGCATCCCCTGCACATGTACTCGCTCGTCAACGGGCATCCGTACAACCGGTGGCCCTACCCGTCCGGCTTCCTTCCGTGGATCCTCGCGGCTGACTGGCTGACGCGGCACATCGGCCACCACTTCGACGGGTGGGTGCAACTGCCACAGATCTTCGCGGATGCCGCGCTCGCCTGGTTTGTGCAGGATTTCCTGAGGCTCCGCGGCTGCAGCGAGCGCCTGCGTCTGACCGCGGCCGCCGTAGTCGCTTTCGGGCCGTCGTTCTTCATCGTGTCGGGCTACCACGGCCAGATCGATTCGCTCGCGATCCTCCCGGCGGTCGCCGCGCTCTACGTCTGGGAGCGCTCGCCGCCCGGGGTCCGGCGAGCCTGATCGCCGGTCTCTTGATCGGAGTCGGAACGAGCATCAAGACCGTCCCCTTCCTAATGGTCTTCGCGCTCCTGCCGACGGCGCGCTCCGGTAGGGAGCGCGCGACGCTGACGGTCGCGGCCATACTGGTCGCCGATCGTGCTGCTGTCCCCGCTGCTGATCGCCGACCCACACGGAACGGTGCTGGCGCTGCGCTCGCACCGCTCGCTGCCGGGAATGGGGGGCATCAGCCTGGTCCTCCAGCCGTCGCTCGCGCAGGACTGGGTCGGGGGTGGACCGGTCGTCCAACTGTCCGCGATCAATAGGCTGCTGTTCGGCCACGAGCAGCTCGTGTTCGCGATCCTGATGCTGCCGCTGGTTGCAATCGTCTGGCGCCGTCGCCTGCCCCCGCTTCAGGCGGCGCTCGTGCTCTGGGTCGGCCTGCTGGTACTGGCAATCGGCTTCGCGACCTGGTACGTGATCTGGGCGCTGCCCTTCGCTTTGATTGCAGGCTACATCTGGGAGGCGCTCGCCGTCCAGATCCTGCTGCTGCCGGCGGAGTTGGCCTTCTACTGGGACCCCGGCCATCCGGTCGTCTACGCCGCCGATCTGGCGGTGCTGTGGGTCGCCTTCTTCCTGCTCGTGATCGGCTGGGCGGTGAGGATCCTCCGCGGCCATGTTCCCGCCCGCCGGCTCGCGGGCTGTCCCCGCCCCGGGTTAACGCACGCAATATGCTCTCGGCCGCCTTGGCCGCCGACTCAAAGCGCCGGATTGCCCTCGAACGAGCCCGTCACGCGAGCTTTCGCCTCCGCAACGCGATGTGGGCACGGACGGCCCGCGGCCCCGGTCCCCGGCATGTTCCACCGGGATCTGGTCGTCAAGACGGACAACTTCGGTCACACGCGGTGGGCGGGAGTGCCGATCTGGCAGAACGTGCTCGACCTCTGGACGATCCAGGAGACGATCTCCGAGATCAAGCCGGCGCTGCTGATCGAGACGGGGACGAACCGGGGGGGGTCGGCGCTCTTCTACGCACAGCTTATGGACATTCTCGGCACGGGACGCGTGCTCACCATCGACATCGTCAAGCTGCACGAGCTCGAGCATCCGCGCATCGAGTTCCTGCTCGGCAGCTCCACCGATGAGCAGGTCGTGGCGCGCGTGCGCGAGGCCGCCGCCGAGGCCGACGGCCCGGTGATGGTCATCCTCGACGGCAACCACGACCGAGACCACGTCGGCGGCCGAACTCGAGCTGTATGCACCGCTCGTGACGCGCGGAAGCTATCTCCTGAGCCAGGACGGGATCATCGACGAGCTGCCGATCTTCAGCGACAGCCGTCCGGGACCGCTGCCGGCCAATCAGGCGTTTCTGGCGCGCCATCACGAATTCGAGCACGACGAGTCGCGCAACCAGCGTTTCCTGATCTCGCATCACCCACTCGGGTGGCTGCGCCGTCGGCCCTAGGCGCCCTCGAACGACGTGCGGGCGTAGAGCGCGGTCATCCGCTTGGCCTCGTTCGTAAACAGCGGGTTCGCGCGGACGCGGCGCGGCCGGTCCCAACGCGATCCGCGCCGCGTGAAGAAGGTCATCGTGTCGATCAGGTAGCGGCCGTATTCCCAGCTGATCTTCTCCTGAGTCACGCAAGCGAGGCCGGCACGCTCGCACTGCTCGGCGACGGATTCGGCCGTCACTGACTCCGCTCGCCAGGCCGGCAGGTTGATCAACACGCCCCTCCGCACGAGTTCTTGTACTCGATCCGCGGGCACCCTCCGCGCGAGCGCGATCATCGGCTTGTATGCGCCAATGTTCGAGTGGTGGATGAACCCGACGCCATGAGGCGAGAGCTTCGTCGAAAGCTGCTCGAGGTAGGCGCCGATGACGTCGGTCTCGGCGTGCACGAGTGAGTCAAAGCTGAAGGCGAAGTCGACCGAGGCGTCTTCGACCATCGCGAGCGAGCGACCATCATTGACGTGGTACTCGATGTTGGTCGCCGAGTCGAAACGCCGGCGACAGTGGTCAATGCACCGTTCGGTCAGGTCGACGGCGATGAGACGGTCCGCGAGATCCTTCAGGTACTGCGTCCAGCGTCCGAAGCCTGGAGCGATCTCGAGGATCGTGCCGGTGGGGACGAAGGGATGGATGCGCGGCAGCAGGGCTCCGTACCAGAGCGCGGGCGTCCCGCCCCACCAGCCCGACCATTCGTCGCCCTCCTCGGACCAGTCCCAGTCGACGCTCCAGTTGACGAGGTTTTCTTGCAGGTCGGGCATGGGGCAAGCCAAAGCGGGGCGGTAGCGCGGCGGAGACTAACATCGCGCCCGATGCACGAGTCAGCGCGCACGGACGCGACTGTCCCGCGATCGCCGAGCTTCCTGCGCAACCGGCCGAAGGACATCCGGCCAGGCCAAGCCGTGGCATCGCTACGCGCACCACATCAGGATGTTGCCGGCGCGTCTCGAGGTGCTTTCGCGCGACTTGCAGGTGCCTGAGCGAGGGACGGCTGCTCGACTACGGTTGCGCGGACGTCCCCTACCGGCACTTCTTCGCCGCCGACGTCGATTACGTCGCGGCCGACCTTGGCGGCAATCCCGACGCCGACTCTCGAGCTGCGCCCGGACGGGACCGTGCCCGCTCGAGGACGAGAGCTTCGACGCCGTGCTGTCGACGCAGGTGCTCGAGCATGTCGAGGACCCGGTCCTCTATATGGCCGAGGCGTTCCGCGTGCTCCGCCCGGGCGGACGGATCCTGCTCTCGACCCACGGCGTCTTCGTCTACCACGCCGATCCCGACGACTACTGGCGCTGGACGGGCTCCGGACTGCGCGCGGGCCGTGACCAACGCGGGCTTCGAGATCGTTCGCTTCGAGGGCATCATCGGCCTCGTCCCGACCGGCCTGCAGCTGATTCAGGACGCGATCTACTGGAAGCTTCCCCGCTGCTCCGAGCCGCTGCTCGCGCTGGTCATGCAGACGCTCGTGACTGATCACCGACCGGCTGACCGGGCAGGCAAGCCGCGACCTCGACGCGCAGGTGTTTGCGCTCGTGGCTCGCAAGCCTTAGCCGCTCAGTTTCGGCGAGGCGGCCATTTCACTCGGGCGAAGCTGTCACGGACGCTCGCCAGTAACGGCGCACCCGTCAGCTAGCGACGATCTGCGTCTAGGGTGCAGACGAACCAGCGTCAAGGAACCGGCCGTTTCGACGAAAGCGACGCCAGCAGCGCGGCGGCCGCGTCGTCGCCGAGCCGCACGCTGTAGTTCGTGCCGCGATCCTCGGGATAGATCTGGGTCGTGTTGGCGAGGACGAGTCCCTGTACGCCGGTGTCGAGCGAGGGGATCCGCTGCCGGTATCCCACGGTCACGACGGGCTGCGCCGCCGGCTCGCGAAAGAGCCAGCGCGTCCGGATCCAGTCTGTCGCTGAAGTCGGGATTGACTCGCCGCAGGCCGGGCTCGTAGTGTTCGATCAGAGCGTCTGCGTCGAGCGCGAGCAGCGGGTGACCGGCAGCGCAGGTAGTTCGACACGTAGAGGAATCGCCGGCCACCGTAGCGCTCCGGCGAGATCAGGTTCGTGTGCTCGACGAGGCCGATGAAGGGAAGCGATGGGTCGGCGATGTTCGTCCAGTAGAACGGCGAGAACTGCCGGTCGAGTTCGAGCAGCGAGCACAGGGCGCCGTCTGGTATTCGGCGCCATAGACGCGGGCGAGATAGTCCTCGCCAAGCTCGTCGGCAAGCGCGTCGTCGATAAGGCCCTCGAAGATGTCCGAGGGGACGGTCGCGATGACCCCGTCGTAGCGCTCCGGCTCACCGTCGAAGTCGTACATGCTGCGGGTCGTGGCCGCGGCGGAACGAGTCCCCGCGCCGCAGGGGTGATCGAGGAGACTGCCATTGTCTGCGCGCAAGCCGCGCGGCCGGGCGGTCGATCAGCACGCGACCCCCTGCCGCTTCGATCTCTGCGCGGAGCCGCTCGTATAGCGCCTCCCAGCTTCGTCGCGGATAGCCGAGGTATTCCTGGCGCGTCTCCGCGCCCTTCATCTGCCGCCGAAGGGTGAGCTTGCTCCATAGCCACGCCATCGAGATGTCCTCGGCGCGGTCGCCGAACTTCGCCGTGAGCAGCGGGCCCCAGAGGACTCGCCAGACCTCGTCGCCCATGTAGCGGCGGATCCAGTGCCGAGCGGTCATCCGCTCGAACGGCTCGACTTCGGTGTGCCGCTTCTGAAGCCACAGGAGCGCTACGCCCATCCGGAGCCGTGCCGGAATAGACAGCGGCCGGAAGCGCAGCAGGTCGACCGGCGAGGTGAACGGATAGCTCCGGTCGCCGGCGAACGTGGCGACGGTCGAGTGCAGCCACTCGATCTCGTCGGGCAGCCCGAGCTCGGCGGCGAGCTCGACGATGTGGCGGTCGCTCGTGAAGAGGTGGTGGTAGTAGCGCTCGAGCAGGTGACCGCCGCCGACGTCGAGCGTCGCGGCCTGGCCGCCGAGGCCGGGCCAGCGCTCGTAGACGTCGCACTCGTGTCCTGCCATCGCGAGTCGGCGCGCCGCGACGAGGCCGGTCATGCCCGCACCGATGACGCCGATCCTCATCGGATCACCGCTCGCCGTGGCGCGGCTGAGGCCCGAAAGCCCGCTGTCCATGCTGCCCACTCGATCGACCACCGTCAAGGAGTCCGCCGATCGGAGTGCGGCATCCATGGCCCGCGGCGGCCTGCGCACTGTAGCGAGTGCGCCGCTGCCAGAGCGTCACCCTAGGATTGCGCCGATGCGGTGCATCGCCTGTGAAGCCCCCACGCTCTCGCCTCATCTGCGGGTCGCCGGCGCCAGGCGGGCCCGGACGGCCTGATCCCGACGACTGACAGGTTCGGCACCGCGCTGTCCGACATCAGTCCGCTGCGACCGGTGCGGTCACATGCAGCTTGCGACGATGCCGAGCGAGGCTGAGCTCGGAGAGGCCTACGGAGAGGCCGCTTCGGACGCCTACATCGAGGAGGAGGGCGGTCAGCGCGCCACGGCCCGAGCGACGCTCGAGGCGATCGAGCGCTTTACACCGTGTGGGTCCCTTCTCGACCTCGGCTGCTGGGTCGGCTTCCTGCTCGCGGAGGCGCGAGGATCGGGGCTGGGAGACGCTTGGCGTCGAGCCGAGCGGGTTCGCGTCGCGCTATGCGCGCGAGCAGCTCGGGCTCGAAGTGATAACCGGCGACCTATTCACCGCCGAGCTCGGCGGGCGCCGCTTCGACGCGGTCTTCCTCGGCGACGTGATCGAGCATCTTCCGCGCCCGGCCGACGCACTCGACCGGATTGCCTCATTGCTCAATCCCGGCGGCGTCGTGTGTCTCGCCCTACCGGACGCCGGGAGCCGTCTCGCTCGTCTACTCGGCTCGCACTGGTGGTCGGTCCTGCCCACTCACGTCCAGTACTTCACACGCTCGAGCATCGAGGTCCTCTTGCGCCGTCGCGGGTTTGCGCCGCTGGTCGTCGCGAGTGCGCCGAAGGCATTTAGCGGTGCGCTACTACCTAAGCCGTCTCGAGCGGCTACTCACCGACGCTCGGGCGATCGCTCGTCCACGCAGCGGAGGCCGCTTCCGTCGCGAACAGAATCTGGGCGCCCGACTTTCGCGACCGGATGCGTGTCATCGCGCGCGGTCCGCTTCAGCCCGCTGAGCGCCTCGGTCCGACCTGACGCCGAACGCGCGCGCCAGCCGCGACACGTTCTCCGTCAGATCGAACCGCTCGCGGACCTTCGCTCGCGCGTGCTCCCCGAGCCGATCACGTAGCGTCTCATTATCGAGCAGACGCTCGATTGCATCGGCCAGGGCGCGAGGATCTCGCTCGGGGACGAGGAGTCCACAGACGCCGTCCTCGACGGCTTCGGGAATTCCCGCGACGGGCGTCGAGACGACCGCGAGCCCGAGCTGCATCGCCTCGAGGATGGCCACGGGGAGGTTGTCCTCGTCACCGTCGGGCTGCCGCTCGCAGGGGAGCACGAAGACGCTCGCGCGCCCCAGCGCAGCATCGATCTCCGGTCGCTCGCGCGCCCCCTCCAGGGTCACCGCGCCGGTGGGCGCTGCTTGCCGCAAGCGCTGCTCGAGCCGTGATCGCTCCGGGCCGTCGCCGTAAATCTCACAGCGAAAGTCGACGCCTCGCTGCTGCAACAGGGCGCAGGCGTCGACCAGAGTGCCGAGGCCCTTCTTCGGGACCAGACGACCTACGGAGATCAGGAGCCGCGGATCCCGCCGCTCTCCGTCCTCCCGGTCCGGGCGCGGCGCGAGGCCATTGCGCACGACCGTCAGCTTGTGGCGCTCGCTGGCGGGCAGCAGCGTCGCGATGCGTGACCGCGAATACTCGGTCTCGACTGCGGCGAACTCGGCGAGGCGAACCTTCTCCGCGAGAAACGCGGGACGAGGTGACCGCGTAGAGGTCTCGGGCATGGCCCGTGAAGGAGACCTTCTGGCCCCGGAGCTGCGAGAGCGCGAGCGCGACCGTGGTCGGCGTGTTCGCGAAGTGAGCGTGGACGCGTGCCTCCTCCGGAACGTGCTGGGACAGGTGGCAGGCGAACGGGATCGCGGCGAGATGGCGGGGGTCACGCTCTCGTACCGACCAGCGCAGTGCCCAGACGAGGCAGCGCGCGAGACGGCCCGGACTGTGCCGAGCCATCGTGAGGGAGGCGCGCACGAGTCGGGTCAGGCGACGTGCACCGCGCGGCAACTCCCGTACCGAGCCTGGTTCTAGCGTCCCGCCGGCTGCGACGGGCTCGCCGGGCAGCAGCGACCATACGGTCAGGTCCACGCCGACGCGCCACAGCTCCTCGACCTCGCGCTGGACGAACGACTCCGAGAGCTTCGGAAACGTTCGGACTATGTAATGGACCGGCCTTCGGTCGTCAGTAGGCGCCACGGCTCGCCGCAACGGCCGGGATTGTCATCAGCAGGATCTTGATGTCGTTCCAGAGCGACCAGCTCGTCACGTACATGTAGTCGAGGTTGACCATCTGCTCGAAGGGGATCTCGGAGCGTCCGTGCACCTGCCACAGCCCGGTCAGTCCGGGCGTCAGGTCAAGGCGCCGCCTGAAGCGCCCGCTCACCTGCCTGTCCTCACGCTCGATCAGCGGACGCGGGCCGACCAGGCTCATGTCCCCACGCAGGATGTTCCAAAGCTGCGGCAGCTCGTCGGTCGAGGTGCGCCGTAGAAAGCGCCCCGACGCGCGTGACACGCGGGTCAACGGGGATCTTGAACATTCCCTCCGCGATGCCGCCGCCGTGGGCGTTCAGCTCTGCGACCTCGTGCTTGCGGTCGTCGGCGTCGGCTGTCATCGAACGGAACTTGAGCAGCTCGAAGCACCGGCCGTTCCTGCCGACGCGGCGCTGACGGAAGAAGACGGGTCCGCGCGAATCGAGCTTTATCGCGATCGCGTAGAGGACGAGCATCGGTGCCAGCAAGACGAGCGCGGCGAGGCTCACGACGACATCGAGCGCGCGCTTCATCAGCAGCGAAGAGCGGCCCAGGCGCATCGGCGGGACGCTGAGCAGCGGCATCCCCTCGAGCTCGCGCAGCTCAAGCCGTGCTCCGAGCACCTCGAACCAGCTCGGAATCAGGTTGACGTGGATGTTCTTGTCCGACAGCTCTCGCACGAGCGCGAAGCGCTGCTCTGGAGTGTGCGCGGAGCCGGACTCCCAGGCGATGATCACCCGCTTGGCCTCGACCTTCTCGATCAGGTCGAGCGCGTCGATCTCGCCACGTACGATCGGGATCTCGTCGACGTAGCGGATGCTCTCGCCGGTGCCCGCGTGGTCGATGCAGGCGACGACATTGAGGCCCCACTCGGGATGGCGAGAGATCTTTCGGATGATCCCGGTGACCTCCGCGCCGGTTCCGATGACGACCGCGTTCTCCCGATACCACGGACGCCGTCGAGCACGTGCCCGCGCGGCGGCTCGCAGCGCCATGAAGAGTGTGACCGACGCCCCCCAGAAGAACGCAAGCTCGCCGATCGAGATGCTGGCCAGGTGCGTGAGCTTCAGAACGAGGAGCAGCGACCAGGCCCACAGCGTCGACATCTGCAGGGCCGGAGCGGCCTCATCCGCTGCTCCGTGCTCCGCGCTACGGCTGTCTACGTGATACAGGCCGTGCGTGTGGGCAAGCAGCAGCCAAGCGGGTAGCGCGAGCGCGAGCAGGGGCAGGCTGCCAGGCACGGAGTCCGGGCTTCCGAGCGCGTGCCGGTTGGCCACCGTCAGCGCGAAGGCGAGTGCGAGCGCCGCAGTGTCGACCACGATCAGCAGTCGCCGCAGGTGGTGCCCGCGAGCATCGAAGCGCTGTGTGACATCGCGCCGGCGGAGGAACCCGCCGCCGACGTCGCGGCGCTCAGGCCCGGCGCTCTGGGCCGCGCCCCGCGGACGCCTATGCCGCCTACCGGCGTATGAACCATTGACCGGCGCGCGATCAGCGCCAGGCCGTACCAACCCCATGAGCCTCTCCCGTCATAGCCGTTTCCGTGGCTTCGCGCATTCTTAACGTCAATCCCTGCCCCTGTCAAAGGGCTACCGACGTCGTGACGAGCGCTGCCGAGGGCCTCTGAGCGCTGGCACCGGCACCCGTCGTCCCGAGACGAGCTCGGAACGTAGTCGCTCAGCCTCAGGCTACGGTGAACATGACGTAAAACGACGCCCGAGGCCTCGCTGAAAGGTTCAGATACCCGGCGGGTGTTTGGGCGAAACGCGGGCGATTGACCCGCTTACGCGGCGACCCCCGTAGGCGCGGACTGATTCCCGGCCAGCAGCCGTTCATATAGCGCCCCGAGCTCTGCCATGTGATCTGCGACACCCAGGGATTCGCGCGCGCGTCGGAGACCGCCGCGGGCAAGCTCCGCGAGCCTTTCGGGACTGTCCAGCAGGTCGGCGATCGCCTGCGCCCACAGTGCCGGTTCCCGCGGCTCGAGCAGCATTCCCGTCCTGCCATCCTCGATCACCTCGGCAGGCCCGCCCCGCGCCGTCGCCACGACCGGCACGGACATCGCCATTGCTTCGGCGACCGAGCGCCCGAAGGGCTCCTGCCACGATGGCGCGATCACCAGGTCGAGCGCCTCGAGAACAGCCGGAATGTCGCTCCGCTCTCCCAGGAACACGACCCTGTCCTCCAGTCCGAGCGCGCGCACGAGAGCGTGAAGGTCTCGTTCGTATTGTCGGTTGTCGTATCGCGTGGCCGCGCTGAGGAACTTCGCGGAGCCTATGAGGAGCAGCATCGCCGTCGGATGACGCTCCTGGAGCATCGCCAGCGCGCGGATCGCGTCGTCCTGTCCCTTCCAGGGCGTCAACTGGGCGACTAACCCGATGATCGGTGCGTTGTCCGGCAGCCCGAGCCGCTCGCGTGCTACTCGCTTGTCGTGCCGAGCGGGAGAGAAGGCGTCGAGGTCCACGGGGCTGTGCAGCACCACGGCCGGCGCGCACGCATCCGGCATGCGATCGGCGATGTAGGCGGAGTTCGCAACCGTCGCCGCCGTTCGGCGGCATATGAAGCGCAGCAGGGCGTCCGCGAGCACACCGGAGGGCAGCGCATCACGCACGTGCACCACGGTGGGCGCCGTGCGCGCGAGCGGAGACGCTGCGACTGCGAGCCCTGCGCGGACGGAGTTCGCGTCGACCAGGTCGACCCGCCGGCTGGCCGCGGCCCGATGCAGCTCCCAGCTGGTCTTCAGGGCCCGCCCGAGTCCCATTCCGGTATGCCGCGCGTGCAACCTGAAGCTCGCCTCGAGGGGCGAGATCCGGACCCGGTTCATACCGCTCGCCTCCACTTCCTCCGCCAGGGGGCCATTCGGGCACGCAACGATCGGCTCGATGTCGCTTGGCAGGGCATCGAGAACCGTGAGCAGCGAGCGCTCGCCGCCGCTGATGGTGCTCGTGTGGTTGACGAAGAGAACCCTCATGCTCCGTCCGTCCCCCCCGCGGCGACGTGTGAACTTCCTGTTCCCCCCTCACTTGATCGTAATCATGGGCACGGTTGTCTAACCACCAACAGCCTCGTCGTAGATACGCTCGAGCTCGCTGATCACCCCCGCCCATGTGTGTCGTTCTTCGACCCGGCGTCGGTTCGTCTCCCCCATGCTGCGGCGGATCTCCGGCGAGCTGAGTATCCCGATCAGGGCGTCGGCCACCCCGCGCGCGTCGCCCGGTTCGACCTTGCGTCCGCCGCCCTCCGGAATCAGATAGCGGAGCCCTCCTGCGCTCGTGCCGACGACGGGTTTCCCGCACGCCATCGCTTCCAGCGCGGTCAGGCCGAACGGCTCCGCGTAGGAGGGCAGGCAATACACGCTGCAGCGCCGCATCAGCGGCGGTACCTGCTCCCGCCCGACGGCTCCGAGCAAGCGGATCCGGGAGGCGAAGCGCGAACCTCGGACGAGATCTTCGACCGCGGCGAAGTCGACGCCGTCTCCTGCGACCACGAGGACGCAGTCCGGGAGCTTCGCCGCGACGCGCGAGAACGCATCGAGCATCGTGAAGATGCCCTTGCGCCTCCAGATCGAGGCTAGAAAGAGAATCTCCGGCGGGTCGCTCGCCTCGCCGGGCCGGAAGAGGTCGGTGTCGATGCCGGGGGCGAGATAGCGAACGCGCGGTCGCGGGGTACGCACCTTCTCCGCGGCCGCCGGGGTCGACAGGATTACGGTCGCCGCCCGCCGCTGCTGGAGCCACCGGATTCCCTCCTTCAGCCGGGTCGCCCTGGCGGCGATCGCGCTTGTCGGCATCGCGGGCTGCCCTGAGCCAAACGGCCAGTCGGGCATGTAGGGACCGAGCACGATCGGCGCACTGGAGCGCGGCAGGAGCGCTGTCAGGCCGGCATCGACGGGGTTCAGTTGGTGGATGACGTCGAAGCGCGTGCCTCGTGACACTTCCATGTAGGCCTGCCGGATGCGGACCATGCACGCGAACTGCGCCCGAAGTGCCGTCGACCGGCGCGCGCGAATCGTGTGGATGACCACGTTCTCGGGCAGAGGTTCACGCAGATCCGTGCGCTCCGCGACGACGTGCAGCCGGTGTCCCCGATCCGCCAGACCGCGGATCAGGGCGTACGCCAGCAGCCCGTCTCCGTTTGCCAGATGGTCGGTCAGGCATCGCGACGGATGCGCGACGAGGATTGACATGCTCTCGCTGCTGCTCGCAGCGACGGACTCGGGCGCTGCGCTCGATACGGCCATTCCTTGACTCGTCCCTCCTCCGAGGGACGACACTTTAGGGGTAGGGAAGCCCCTCGCGCGTCTGCTGCCGCCGCACCGTCACCGCGCCGTCGTCCGGCGGGCCGGCGCTGAGGCGCAGGCGAAGGCTCACGAGGGCGATCCCAAGCACCAGCCCGAAGAGCGCGCCGAACAGTACGTTGCGGGTCGTCTGCGGCGCCGATGGCGCCCCCGCGGGTGCGGCGGATTGGAACAACTGCGGCGAGCCGGTGCCGATGCGTTGGATGACCCCGAGCTGGCCCATCTGGGCCATCAGCGCGCCCCCCTGCTGCCCCGCCTTGTCGGCTCGACTCAGGTGCGCGTACTCACCGGCGAGAGCCGCCCGCGCCTGGCTCGCCCGAGCGGCGTCCTGACCCTGCGTGACCTTCAGGTAGGCGTTCGCGTACGCGTTCGCGAGCGTGCTCGCCTGCACCGCATTCGCCGCGGTGGCGGTGACGTCGATGATGAAGGTGCCCCGCTCGTTGACGACGGCTACGTGCGAGGAGACCTCGCCGGACGAGTAGCCGGGTAGTTGCGACGCGGTCGCGTCCGCGACGTCACCCGACGCTACGAGGCCCTGGTCGGTGGCCGTCTGCGTTGTCGCATCCGGCGGCGATCCGGGGTTCACGCCGAGGACCTGCAGGTCGATGCGCGGGGTGGGCGAGAAGAGGAGCTTCGCGGTCGCGGAGTACTGCTTCGCCTGCTGGGAGGACATCGCATAGGCGGCGGCCGCGACTATGAAGGTCACGATCGCAACGAAGACCGCGGCGGCGATGAGGGTCCGAACGGATCTCACGCCTTCACCACTCCCTGGTCGGTCTCGTCTCTATGCACGGCGAGGCCGAGCAGGTACCAGAATGCTACGCCGGTGATTCCGTAGAGGATGTCTCCCGAGAACGCCAGCACGATCAGCATCCCGATCGCGACGAAGACGAAGCTGTCGATCGCGGCAGCGCTGCGTCGAATCCGTCGCCAGGCGCTCGCGACCCCCATCCCGATCGCGACGATGACAGCGAGGAACCCGGCGGGACCGAGCTGGTACATGAGGCTCAAATAGGCGTTGTCGGGTGCGCGCAGAAGCTCGGAGGCGCCGAGCCGGGTGGCCTCACCCGCCTGCCCGAGTCCGATGCCGAGCGGGCTCGCAATGGCGACCGGCAGAAGTTGCGTCGGCGTCTGCAGCCGCTGCTGCGCGGATGTGTCGCTACCGAGAGATCCCAAAGTGTTGAAGCGAGTCAAGACCGATCGTGCAGCCCCGCCATGGGCGGCCATGGCCACAACGGACACCACTGTGAGCGCGAGCACCACCACGAGGCGCCCCTTGGCCCTTCCGCGCGACGCGACCATCAGGGTGAGAAGACCGGCGATCAGTGCTATCCACGACGCCCGCTCCAGAGTCAGCGCGAGCCCCACGAGAACGCCAGCGAGACCGACGAGCCAGATCAGGTCGGCACGGCGCGCGAGAAGGTAGCAGAGGACGGTTAGCGCGAGCACGGGTCCGAGCGTGCCCGGCGCGTTCAGCGTCCCGAAGACACGCAGTTCCTGGCCGGTCTGGGCGCCGATGCTCGTGAAGCTGACCGACTTCAGCCACAGGTTGTCCCAGGAGGTGGGCGTGATGAGGTACTGCGTCGCGGCATAGATGCCGATGAGCGGTCCGGCCACGCTGAACACGCGGTAGAGCGTGACTCCCTCGAGGCGCCATGCGACCTCCCGGTAACCGAGCACGAACGATGCGCATGCGGTTCCGTACGAGAACAGGCTGTAGGCCATCGAGGGCGCGGCCTTGATCCCTTCGGGGATGCCGATCAGGTACCCGATCAGGGCGAGCACGAGGATGCGCTTCGCCCTTCGACTGAGTGATCCGCGGGTCAACTCGATCGCGACACAGATCGCGGTTGCCAGGAACGGGGCGATCGCGAGCGGGTCGGCGTTCAAGTAGGCCCCCGTCAGGCCGAACAGCCGCCGGATCTCCGGTGCGAGCAGCCACAGGAGCCATACGCCGGCCATGCCCGCCGCCCGCGAGCGGGTGTAGAGCGCCGTCACGAGCGCCACCAGGACGATCGTGCACGCGAGCTGCAACTCGACGAGAGTGAGCGCTGCGACGGCCAGGCATGCGAGCAGCGTGAAAGGCCAGAACCAGGGCCCCGGCCGAGTCAGTGGAGCGTCCGCTTGGAGCGTCGAGCGTCTTGCGGCAGTATCGATCATGCGAGTCAAGGCGCGCGCGGCGCGGGTCGCTCGTCAACGGTCGGCTCCGCCTCCAGCAGAGCGGCAAATAGCCTATCCACCCCCTTACAGCCAGCTAGAATCGGCCCGTGCGTCGCACGTCCGGCGGCCGCGGGTCACCCGCCGGACCGTCGTCGGCGGCGCCTTACTCGTGAGCTACTCGGACGCAGAGATCGCGAGCCGGCGCGCGGGCCTGGTCGCGCGGATCCGGCGCTTGATGGCGGGGCGCATGGCGCGTGCCGCCGCCGTCACCTACGGCTTCTCCTTCGCGACCCTGATAACGAACCTCGCGAGCGGGATCATCACCGCTCGGGCGCTCGCTCCGGCCGGCCGCGGACAGGCGGTGGCGATCGCGATGCTCGCCCAGAACATCGGCCTCGTATTCGCGTGCGGCTGCTCCCAGGCGATCTCCTACAGCGCGGCGCGGGATCATGAAGCGGCGCGTCGGTTGGCCGCGACGTGGTCCCTCCTCCTGATTCCGCTAGCGGCGCTCGGGGTCGGCCTGGGTGAGCTGTCGCTCCCACTCTTCTTCCATGCTCAGAGCGCGCATGCGATCTTCCTCGCGCGACTGTATCTGCCCATGATCGCGCTCGTGGTCGTTTCGGAGATGACCGCGGGCCTGCTGCTGGGGACCGGGCAGTACGGCTTCTTCAACTTCGTGCGCTTCGCGCAACCTGCCACCTACACGCTGATCCTGATCGTCGTCGCGATCGTCGGTCACCTGACGGTCGGGTGGACGCTCGCGGTCGGCGGCGCGACCGGCGCGGCGACGCAGGTGATCGCGATGAGGCGAGCGCTGCGCGGAGCAGGCGGCTTCGGCCCGCTCGATCTCAAGCTTGGGCGTAGCACGCTGTGGTATGGACTGCGCGGGCACGGGGTGACCCTCGCCGGAGCCATGAACCAGCGGCTCGACGTGGTCATCATGCCGGCCTTCATCTCCGCCGCCAGCATCGGTCTCTACAGCGTCGCGGCGAACATCTCGCTGATCGTCTCGGCGCTTGCCAACCAGTTCTCGAACGTGGTCCTGCCGGCCGCGGTTCGCGACGGCGACCGGGGGCCGCAGACCGTGATCCGGTCCGTGCAAGTCTCGGGCTCGGTTGCAGCACTGCTCGCGGGCGGACTGATCGCCTTCGCATCGCCGGCGCTGAGCCTGGTCTATGGCTCCAAGTTCCTCGGGGCGGCGACGTCACTGCGCATCCTTGCGGGCGGGACGGTCCTGCTCGCCGTGGCCTACGTCTTGATCGCGGGCCTCTACGCGGCAAACAGACCGACGCTCGCCACGCTGACGCAGGTCGCAGGCCTGATCGTCACGGTCGCGGGGCTCAGCATCTTCCTCCGGCACGGCGGAATCCTCGCCGCCGCGATCGTCTCGACTGCCGCGTACAGCCTCGTCTTCGTCGTCGCCCTGATTGCCTTCAAGCGCGTGACGGCGGTCCGCTGGTCTGACTTCGTCCCTCGCCGCAGCAAGACGGACGGCGGCTGAGCACGCCATCCCATAACCCGTCCAGGTGACGCGGTCCTAATGGGGTCTAGGACATGCGTCCACGCGGCAGACCCCACCGGTCGAGCGCCCCGCGCGAGGGGTCGAGTCGTGCCCCATGCGGAAGCTACGGATCGCGGCCGTGCCGGTCCTGACAGGCCTCGCTCTATGCGGACCCGCTGTCGCCCGCGCGGCCACCGAGACGCCGGCGAGCGCCGCCGCTTTTCGGGACTCGATCGGCGTCAATACGCATGTCAGCTACTACGACACCGCTTACGGGCAGTGGGATCGCGTTCTCGCCGCCCTGGAGGATCTCGGGGTCACCCATGTCCGCGATGGGATCTCGAACGATCCGACGGCGACCGGCTGGATGGCGCGCTACAACGCGGCGGTCGAGGCGACAGCCGCGGCCGGAATCCGCTTCGACTTCATCGTCCGCCCACCGCAGGCGCCTGGCGGCTCGCTCGACGACCTGATGGCCGCGATGAACGGCAACCTCAACAACGCTGTGGACTCGATCGAGTCTCCGAACGAGTACGACCTGACCGATCAAAGTCCCGGCTGGGCGGACGCGCTGCGGACATGGGACCAGCAGATCTACGACAAGGCCCGATCGCTTCCGAACCTGAGCTCGGTCCCGATCCTCGGACCGAGCCTGGTCTACGGCGGCAGCTACGGAGCGGTCGGCGATGTCAGTGGCACCCTCAACTTCGGAAACATCCATCCCTACACGGGGGCCCAACCGCCATCGGCGGCGATTCTGGCGAATATCCTCGGCAACGAGCGGCTGGTCGCCGGATCCAAGCCGGTCATGGCCACCGAAGCGGGCTTTCACAACGCGATGGCGGCGACGTCCGGCCAGCCGCCCACGTCCGAGCAGGCAGCCGCCACCTACCTGCTGAGGACCTACCTCGTCCACTTCAAGGCGGGCATCGCGCGTACGTACGCCTACGAGCTGATGGACGAGAAGCCCGATCCTGCGGGCACCGATCCGGAGCAGCACTTCGGCCTGCTCCGCAACGACTTCACCCCGAAGCCTGCGTATTTCGCACTCAAGAACCTGCTTGCCGCGATCGGCCACCCGCCCGCGCTGCACACCACCACACCGCTTGACGTGAGCCTCGCCGGTCAGACGGCAGGTGTCGACCATCTGCTGCTCCAAGACGGCTCGGGGAGCTACAAGCTGGTCGTCTGGCAGAACGCAAGCGTGTGGAATCCCACCGCTCGTCAGGACGTCAGCGTCCCCTCCCAGTCGGTCGACGTGGACGTACCGGGGCTGACCTCGGCGTCGCTGGTTCGGCCGGAGGGTTCAGCAACGCAGACCCCACTCTCCGTTCAGGGCGGCCATGTCCAGGTGAGCGTCCTGGCGGACCCGGTCGTGGTCGACCTCGCCGTTGGCGCGCAGCCGGGCCAGGTGACGATCACCTCGGGCCCGCCGCCCTCGACGACCGCTACGAGCGCGGACTTCACCTTCTCGATGAACCCGACCCCGGCTAGCTTCGAGTGCCGGGTCGACGCCCTCGCGTGGCACGCATGCGCCTCGCCGGCAACCGCGAGCGGACTGAGCGCCGGGGCTCACACTTTCTCCGTGCGGGCCCTGGACGACTGTGAGGACCAGATCGGAGCGGCCGCGACGTGGTCGTGGACCGTCTTGAACCCGCCATCCGACCCGGCGGTACGCCCATCCGTCAATGCCACCCCAACCGTGCACAGCACGCACCCCGCCCCGCCCAAGCCGGCGCGCGGAACTAGCGTTCGCGCGCAGCTGCGCAAAGGGCTCGCCGGCTCGTCGCTTGCGAGCCCGGCGCGCTCGGCTCGGGCTCTCGCGTTGACTTTCTGCCCGCCGGTAGGGGGAGTCCTGCAGGTAAGCGTGGTCCAGCCGGGCGTCCGCGCGCACGCGGCACAGGCACGCGCGCCGCGCATCCTCGCGCACCTGCGCCGTAGGCTCAGCGCGGGCGCGCTGGTCCGTCTAGATGTCAAGTGGGCACATCGCAAGCTGGTTCGAGGCCACCGGCTGATCGTTCGGATCAGCTTTCGCTCAGCGAAGGGCGGCACCCGCGTGACGGTCTCGCGCCGGCTCGCAATTCGCTAGCGCGAGCGTCCGGGCCGCCCGGGCCAGGACAATAGACTGGCCGCCCGCGGCCATGCGCATCCTTCACCTGTCGAACCATGTCGAGTGCATCGGGAACGGCATCGTCAACGCCGCCGTGGATCTCGCCTGCGCGCAGGTCAAGCTGGGCCACGAGGTGTGGTTCGCCTCCGCCGGCGGGGAATACGAGGACCTGCTCGAGAGCGAAGGCGTCGGACATCTGCGCTTGCCGCAGCGGGAGGGCATCTCGGCCGCGGCCCTGGCTCTGCCGCGTCTGCGAGCGATGATCAAGCGCCTGCGCCCACAGGTAGTGCACGCGCACATGGTGGCGGGGGCGCTGCTCGCCTACTGTGCGAGGCTCGGTACGCCTGCGCGTCTGGTCTGCAGCGTCCCGAACGAGTGGCAGCGACATGCCGTCGTGATGGGCGTGGGCGAGCGCGTCGTCGCGGTCAGCCACGCCAACCTCGAGCCGCTGCGGCGGCGCGGCGTGCCGGCCAGGAAGCTCCGCGTCGTTCAGAACGGCCCGCTCGGAAGCCCCCGGGTCAATCGCAACGGTGGCGCGGCGGCCGACATGGAGCGCCCCTCGATCACCACTGTCGCGGGACTCTTCGAGCGCAAGGGCATCTCCGACCTGATCGATGCGTTCGAACAGCTCGACACCGAACTGCCGGCTCATCTCTACCTGGTCGGGGACGGGGACGACCGAGCGGCATTCGAAGCCCGCGCGAGTGCCTCGGGCGCCTCCGATCGGATCCATTTCGTGGGTTTCGTTCCCGATCCTTATCCGTGGCTGCGATCCACCGACATCTTCGTCCTCGCATCGCGCAACGAGCCGTTCGGACTGGTGCTGGCCGAGGCGCGTGAGGCGGGCTGCGCGGTCGTCGGCACCGACGTCGGCGGCATCCCGGAAGTGCTGGACGGCGGGGCTGCAGGAGTGCTCGTACCGCCCAGGGACCCCGCCGCGCTCACCGGCGCCATCGAGTCGCTCTTGCGCGACTCCGAATCGCGAGCGCGCCTCGCCACCGCCGCAGCGAAGAACCTCGAGTGGCTCGAGGTGGGGCGCATGGCGAGCCAGATGGATGAGATCTACACCGAGCTTCTCGAGAGTGAACGCAGAGAGTCCTAGTGGACCGGCGCGCATTCGATCGCCTCGCAGCTGCGCTGGCGACCGTCGCGGCGATCGCCGTCATCGTCGTCCTCGTCTCCCGGCAGCCCCCCCGCTCGCCGAGCCTGCCCTCGCGTAGCGCGGACGCGTTCATCGACTCGATCGGCGTGAACACGCACGTCGACTACCTCCACACCGCTTATGCCGATTCGCGCGTTTGGATGGCTCGCCTGCGGACGCTTGGAGTCCACCACGTCCGCGACTCCTTCGACTTCAACTACTCCGCGACCCAGGTGCCGCTCACGCGCGACCTCGCACGTGACGGCATTCGCACGACCTGGATCGTGTCCGCCGGCGCGTCGCCGCCGTCGAGCTACGTCGCGGTCGCGACGGGCCCGCTGCGAGGAGCGGTCGACGGGCTCGAAGCTACGAATGAGCCGGACACATCCGGCGGGCCCGAGTGGAAGGCCAAGCTTGCGCGGCTCGCGCCTGAGCTGGGGAGGGCGCTGCGCGGCCACTCGGGCGTGGCCTCGCTCGGCCCCTCGATCGTCGAGCCCGCCAACCGCATCGCCGTCAACGGCCTCGCGCGCGACTGGACCGTCGAGAACATCCATCCGTATCCTGGTGGCGCGCCGCCCGCGGCGAGCGTCGCGAGCGCCGTCCAGCTGGTGCACAGTCTGCATCCTCGCGCCCCGATAGAGGCGACGGAGACGGGCTATCACAACGCGATCCTCGCGGAGAACGGTCAGCCGCCCGTCTCCGACGCCGCCGCCGCCGTCTATGTGCCTCAGATCTTCCTCGACTACTTTGCGGCGGGCGTCGAGCGGACCTACCTCTATGAGCTGCTCGACGAGAATCCGGAGCCCGCCCACCTCGATCCTGAGCAGCATTTCGGGCTGCTGCGCGCGGACATGAGCGAGAAGCCCGCTTTCGGCGCCCTTCGAAACCTCATCGCGGTAGTCGAGCGCTCGCCGGGCGCCGGCGCTCACCCGGGCGTGACGCTGTCGGGCGCTACCGGCGCCGTCCACGAGCTGCTGCTCGATCGACGTGACGGCTCGCGCGTGCTTTTTCTCTGGACGGACGAGCCGGTCTGGGACACAGCGTCGAGGCGCCCGCTGAGCTTGCCGGCTCATCGCGTCAGCCTCGACTTCCCGGCGGGCGCCGCCGACGTATCTGTCTACATGCCGAGCCGTAAGGGCGCGCCGCTGCGACAGCTCAAACGCTCACAAGCGGTGACGATCGAAGCCGGGCCGAGCGTGACGGCCGTGAGCTTTCGCTAGGCGTCCGCCTTGACGGGCGTCCCCGCCGCGGCGGGGAGCGGTTCCGCTCGACCCAGCACCTGACGGTAGATGTCGACGCAGTTGCGCGCGTAGGCCTGCCCGGTGAAGGCTCCCGCCCGGCTCTCGGCGCGACGGCTCATCTCGGCGAGTCGCCGTGGCTGATCGAGAAGCTCGGAGGCGGTCGAGGCCCATGCCATGACGTCGTTGACCGGCAGCACATGTCCGGTCTCGCCGTCCGCCACGAGCTCGGTCACTCCCCCTGCAGACCCGACGAGTGGAACGGTTCCGACCGCCATGGCCTCGGCTACGACGGTGCCGAACGGCTCCTCCCACGAGGGGAGCAGGAGCAGGTCGAGCGCGTTCATGATGTCCGGTATGTCGCCGCGGCCGCCGAGGAAGTGGACGCAGCCGTCGAGCCCGAGCTCGTCTACCCGCGCTCTCAGCTGGCGCATGTAGCCATGATTGTCGTAGCGGCTGCTGGCCTTGGCGAACGCGACGGCGCCGACGATCAGCAGGTGAGCGCTCGGGTGGCGGCGCCTGATGTGCGCGAACGCCTCGACCGCCACGAGTTGCCCTTTCCAGGGTGTGATCTGCGCGACCTGGCCGAGCACGGGCGCGTCCGCGGGAAGTTGCAGCTCGCGCCGAACCGACTCGCGCGTATGAGGATCCGGAGCGAAACGTTCGTGATCGATGCCGATGTAGATGCGATGTGCGACGGGACGGCGGAGCCCGCGGTTGAAGTGCCTCGCCGTCCAGTCGCTGACCGCTATCACCCGGTCGGCGCCGCGCGCGACGAAGCGCCGCACGCTGCGCCCGAGGGCGTTGACCGGCAGGTGGTCGTGGACCTGGGCGACGACCGGCGGACCGCCGAGCCGCTTGGCGCCGATCGCGATGATCGCAGCGCGCACGCTGTTGGCGTGCACGACATCGGCGCCCCAGCGCCTGGAGACGTTCTTGAGCGCGAACATCGACCGACACATCGCAACGAGGCCGGGCGCGGTTGTCGCGGGGTGAAGTCGGAAGCTGACGTCGCTTCCGGGAATCGCGATGTGCTCGACCCCGTGCTCCTCGAGGGCCTCGACGAGCCGCCCCTCGGGCGGACACGCAACCGCCGCCTGAACGTCTTCGGGCAGGCAGTCGAGCAGTCTCAACATCGCGATCTCGGCGCCGCTGTACTCGCTCGTGTGGTTAACGAAGAGCACGCGCAGGGTCTCGCCCGCGCAGGTGACCGCGCGCCGTCGATCTGAGACGGCGTCGCCCCGGTAGCGATCGGGTCGCGATGAGTAGCCTCTCCGTGCCATGGCCGGGACCGGTCTCAGGGAGTCGAGCTCGATGCCGACGGTCTCGGTCGTCGTACCCAGCTACCAGGGTCGGAAAACGCTGCCGCGGTTCCTCGACCGCATCCTCTCGGACCCCGCCTTGACCGAGGTGGTGGTCGCCGTAGACGGCTCCACCGACGGCTCGATCCCGTACCTCGAGGAGCGGCGTGCGGACGAACCGCGGATAGTGGTGCTGCCGCTGCCGAACCGCGGCGCCGGCGCAGCGCGCCAGGCGGGCATCGAGGCGTCGAGCGGCGACGTCGTCTTGTTGATGGATGACGATGTCCTCGCGCGTGCCGGCCTTGCTGCTGGCCACGGCCGCCATCATGTCGGCCTCGGGCCGAAGCTCGTCGCGGGCTACATGCCGAACCGCTGGGACGGGTTACCGCCCGGCCGTCGCGGAATCGCTCGCATCTACAGCGAGGCTTACGAGGAGAACTGCGAGAACTGGTCGCGCGACCCTCGCTCCGTCCTGCACGGGCTGTGGGGCGGCAACCTCTCGATGCCCCGGCGGGACTTCCTCCGAGTGGGCGTCGAGGGGCTTGCGGTGAAGCGCGGCCAGGACGACCGCGAGTTCGGCCTCCGATGCCTGCGCGCCGGCATCGACGGAGTGTTCGACCCAAGTCTCCGCGCGGAGCACGCGTATGACCGTAACCTTGCCCAGTTCCGGCGCGACATGCGCCTCCAGGGCGAGTCGCGGCGCATGATTCACGATGCGCACCCCGACCTCGTCGGCGAGGGCCTCGTGCTCGACAGCTCCGGCCCCGAGACAGCCGACGCGGTTGGCCGGCGCGTGCCGCGGCGCCTGCGGCGGCTGCTCCCGATTCTTGCTGAGGACCCGCTGTTCACGCCGGTTACGACGCTCCTGACCATCATCTTCAAGCTCGGTGTGGAACTCCGCCTTCTGCCGGTCGAGGTGTTCGCGGCACGCGGCATCGGCTCGCTCGAGACCCAGCGTGGAGTGCTGGACCGCGCATCGGATGCCGGTTAGCGCTCGAAGGGACGGCGAGCCGGCCGGTGAGCGCGTCGCCGTCGTCGTCGTCACACACAACCGCCGCGATCTTTTGCGGACCTGCCTGGAGGCGGTCGTCTCGCAGGATCGGAGGCCCGATCTGGTGATCGTGGTCGACAACGCGAGCAGCGACGGAACGGCGGAGGTTGTCCGCCGCGAATACCCCACCTTCGAGCTGCTCTCGCTCGAGCGCAACGAGGGCGGCGCCGGCGGCTTCCATGCGGGGCTGCTGGCCGCCCACCGCCGCGGAGCCGACTGGACCTGGCTGCTCGACGACGACGCGATCGCGCGCAGCGACAGCCTGCGGATGCTGCTCGACTCACGCGACCGGCTCGACGGACTTCCGCGGCCGTCCCTGCTCGCCAGTCGGGTCGACTGGCGCGACGGGCGCCCGCACCCGATGAACATGCCGATCGTCCGGCGCCGCGACGGCACCCATCTGGTCAAGGCATGCCGTGCCGGGCTCGTGCCACTGAGGGCCGCCAGCTTCGTCTCGATGCTGGTCTCGAGAGCCGCGGTCGACCATCACGG
Source organism: uncultured Actinomycetes bacterium (assembly GCA_963719375.1). GTDB lineage: Bacteria > Actinomycetota > Thermoleophilia > Solirubrobacterales > Thermoleophilaceae > JAICJV01. The sequence continues at coordinate 159,557 of CAVRBY010000001.1, forward strand.
ACTGCCTTGCAGGCACTATTTCTTTCAGGCGGACGACATCGAGTACACGGCCCGTGTTCTCCGCGATCGGTGGGGCTACATGGTCCCCGAGAGCGTCGTCGAGCATCGGACCGCGAAGCCCCATACCGCGTTCTCCGACGGTGGTCACCTCCGCTTCTACCACCATGCCCGGAACACGGTGTTCATGCTCCGAGGCCGAGCCTGGACCCGCGCCGAGAAGCCCGCGCTCCTTTGGACGCTCGTACGCACCTCCGCCGAGTACCTCCGCGGGACGCGTTTCAGCCGCGAGAGCTGGAGCACCCTGGCCCGCGCCCTCCGTGACGGGGCGAGGCGGTAGCCCGCGCGTGCTATACGTTCCGCCCCGCAGCGCGCGTCGCGCCGCCGCTGGAGATCATGGCGTCTGAAGGTTCCCTCTCAGCGTTACGAGACGGTCAACTGCCGTTCGTGACCGTCAACTTTCTCGCCTACAACCGGCGCGAGCCATTGCGAGACTCGCTGACTCAGATCCGCGCGCTCGACTACCCGGCGGACCGGATCGAGGTCGTCGTCGTCGACAACGCCTCGACCGACGGCACGGCCGCGATGCTACGTCAGGACTTTCCCTGGGTCCGCCTTGTCGAGCTGCCCGAGAACGTGGGGACCAGCGGCTGGAACAGGGGCTTCGAACTCGGGCGCGGCGATTACTTCCTCGTCCTCGACGACGATTGCTACGTCTCCGGCCCTGACCTGCGGCGCGCCGTGGCCGCTGCCGAGCTCAGTCGCGCCGACCTCGTGTCGTTCCAGGTCCGCAGCGACATAGAGGACGGCTGGTACTTCACCGACGATGGGTTCCGTCCCGGCCTGCTCGGCTTCTGGGGCTGCTCGGCCCTCGTCAGTCGCCGCGCGATCGAGCGCGTGAAGGGCTTTGACCCTGGCATCTTCTTCGGCTCGCACGAACCGGAGTTCCTGCTCCGTTTGCTCGACCGAGGCTTGCGACACCTTTATCTGCCCGACGTCGTCGCCGTGCACATGAAGGGGCCGGTGAGCTTCGCGCTCGGCCGCTACCGGATGCTTGCCTACAACTACGCCTACATGGCGGCAAAGCTGTTTCGAGCGCGCGACGCTGCCCTGGCCATTTTCAACCTCCTGCTCGGCGTCGCGCTGGCGGTCGTGCACGAGACGCCCGCGGTCGCGTTGAGCGTCCGCGAGATCACCGCGGGGCTGGCTCGTGGGCTCCGCGCCCGCGAGCCGGCCAGCGCCGAAGTGTCGCGTGCCTACCGCGAGAACTACCTTCCCTACTCGAATCCGCTGCGCTTCCTGCGGTCGCCGACGGAGCGGCTCCGGCGCACCGGCGAGGATGAGAATCGCCGTTTCGAGCAATGGCGGGATGAGCGCCGGGACTTTTACCCCGACCGCGCGGTGGTGCTGCGTTTTGATCCGGGACCACTGGTGGAGTCGGTCGACGTCGAGGCGGTCCTGGCGGCTAGCTCGTGACCGCCTCGCTTGAGAAGGTTCCGCCCGCGGCGATGGCTGCGGGTGCGCGCAATGAAGCCGCCTGGCCCCGGGTGACGGTCGCCGTTGTGGCGTACAACCGGCGCGAGGAGGTCCGCTTGACGCTCGGCAAGGTGCTCGCCGGGCTCGACTACCCGGCCGCGGCGCTCGAGGTGATCCTGGCCGACAACGCCTCCCCTGACGGGACCGGCGCGATGGTCCGCGAGGAGTTTCCGTCGGTCAAGCTGCTGGCACTCGACGCGAACATCGGCGCAGCCGCCTGGAACGAGGCCTTCAAGGTGGGCGGCGGCGAGTGGTTCCTCGCGCTAGATGACGACTGCTGGATCGAGGGCGACGCGCTCAAGCAGGCGGTCGCGACGGCCGAGGCAACCGGCTCCGATCTCGTCTCATTCCGGTCGCGCAGCTACGAGCGTCCCGACTACTTCTTCGACGTCGAGCAGTACAACCCGGGCGTGCTCGGCTTCTGGGGCTGCGCATGGCTGATCAGCCGCCGGGCTCTCGACAGGGTCGGCGGCTACGACCCCTACATCTTCATCTGGGGCAACGAGCTCGAATTGACGCTGCGCCTGCTCGATGAGGGGTTCAAGCACCTCTTCCTGCCACAGATCGTCGCGATCCACATGAAGCGGATCGACGACGGCACGACCTTCAACGACCATCTCCACCGCACCAACTTCCGGCACTGGTCGTATGTCGTGGCGAAGCTCCTGCGCCCACTCGACGCGATCCGCGTCTTCTCGCGTCTCGTCGTGGTCGCCCTCATAGACGTTACCCGCCACCCGCGCGCAGCGCTGACGTTGCCGTCCATGCTGCGCGGGTTCTTTGACGGTCTGCGCCGCCGGCGGCCCGTCAGCCGCGATATCTCCGCGACCTACCGCGACAACTTCGTGGTTTTCGCCAATCCCCTCCAGTTCCTGCGCTCGCCGATCGAGCGCCTCCGTCGCGACCCCTCGCAAGTCGGCCGCCGGAACGATCGCTGGCGCGCCGAGCGGGCCGAGTTCTATCCCGTCGAGCCCTCGGCCATCCGCTTTTAGAAGGTCTTCCACAATGGCGCGTGTGCGGATGGCGAGCGCCGTACCGAGCATGCCGAGGACGCAGGAGCCGAGGCAGAGCGGTGCTCTGTCCGGCTCCGAGGACGACGGCAGGCGACGGTGCGCCGCCGCCAGATGTGTGCGGGTCCATTGTGAAAGCCCTCTTAGCTCTCGACTCGTGCCGTCCCCTTCCCCGCGGCTCGCGAGCTCGCCCAGCTGGCTCGACGCGGAGGCGCCACGACTGCCGTGTCGGTGGGTGGGCAGTTGCCGGCCCGCGGTGTGAGGTCGACGTGACCCGGGTGGTTGCGGTCCCGGCGCCGTCGACGGCGCTCGAGCGCCAGGTGGTCGCTCCGGACGCCGTGATCGGCTACGACCAGTTCGTCACCGGCATCGGCGACGAATTCGACTGGGTCTGGCTGCTCGATGGCTCGGCCGTCCCCGCGCTGGACGCGCTCGCGCAGCTGCTCGAGGCGGAAGCCGCGGCTACGACGCTGCGGCCGGCGCTGCTTGCAAGCACTGTCGTCGACAACCGCGGGGAACACTCAGCGCCGTGGTATCGGCGGCGCGCGACGGCGCAGGCGCTCGAAGCATTCGCCCACAGGCTCCTCCCCATTCGGGCCGCGCCCGGCGCTTCGCTGCTGGTTCGTCGTGACGCGGTAGCCCGGATCGGACCGCCGCTCGCTCGCATCCCGACGCAAGTCCGTTATCTCGAGTGGACCGGCCGGCTACTGCGCGAGCACGCCGGCTACCTGGTGCCTGCGAGCGTCGTGGTCGGCAAGCTTCACGACGAGCTCGCGCCGCGCACGCTTCTCCCGCTCCTTCGCAGCCCGGCGTGGTCCTGGGCGGAGCGGGCGGCGATCGTGCTCGACTCGTTCCAGCGGCGGGAGTGGGTCGCGGGCTCTCACTCGCGCCTTTAGCCGAGCGATAGTACCCGCTTCAACTCGAGGCCGATCGCGTCCGCTCCACGGTCCCCCGGCAGGATCTCGACCTCCGCCCCCACCGGCGCCTCATACGCCGCTCCCACGCCGGTGAAGTCCTTGATCTCCCCGGTCCGCGCCCGGGCGTAGAGCCCCTTCGGATCGCGCCGTTCGCATTCCTCGAGCGGGGTGTTGACGAACACCTCGATGAAGTCGATCCCCGAGTCCTCGACGATCCGCCGGGCGGCGGCGCGGTCGGCCGCCATCGGGCTGACGAGTGAGACGAGCGCGATCGTGCCGGCGTCGGCGAGCAGCTGTGCGGCGTGGGCGGTGCGGCGGATGTTCTCGCTGCGCGAGGCGGCGTCGAAGCCGAGGTCGCCGTTGAGGCCGTGGCGCAGGTTGTCGCCGTCGAGCATGTAGGCGGGGATCCCGTCGGCGACGAGCTGCGCCTCGACCTCGGCGGCGATCGTCGACTTGCCGGATGCGGGCAGCCCGGTCAGCCATACGACGGCGCCGCGGTGGCCGAGCCGCGCCCAGCGCTCCTCGCGCTCGAGCCGGCCGCGCTGCCACACGACGTTCGGGCTCTGCGTCGAGGTGGTCGTCGATTGATCGGGCCCGCCGCTGGGCAGGATCATGCCGGCGGCGACGGTGTCGTTCGACGTCTCGTCCATCAGGATGAAGCTGCCCGTGGTGCGGTTGCGCGCGTAGGGGTCGAATGCGAGCGGGCTCGTGAGCTTCAGTGCCACGCGGCCGATGTCGTTGAGCTCGAGTGACTCCGCTGTCGTGTCGCGGTGGAGGCCGTCGACGTCGATCCGGTAACGCAGATCGTCAACCCGGGCACGCAACCCCCGGGTTGCGTGCTTGAGCGCGTAGGGACGACCCTTGACGAGCGGCTGCTCGCTCATCCAGCAGAGCATCGCGTCGAGGCTCCCGGCGACCGTCGGGCGGTTCCCCTCGCGACAGATCATGTCGCCGCGCGACACGTCGAGGTCGTCAGCGAGCCTGAGCGTCACCGACATCGGCGGGTAGGCCTGCTCGAGCGGCCCGTCGGCGGTCTCGATCGCCTCGATCCGCGTGTGCGCGCCGGACGGCAGCACGACCACGTCGTCCCCCGGCCGCAGGACGCCGCCGGCGACCTCGCCCGCGTAGCCACGGTAGTCGTGGTGATCCGAGGAGATCGGGCGGATGACCGTCTGGACCGGGAACCTGCCGTCGATCAGGTTGCGGTCCGAGGAGATGTGGACCGTCTCGAGGTGGTAGAGCAGCGGCGGCCCCTCGTACCAGGGCATGTTCGAGGAGCGCTCGACGACGTTGTCGCCGAGGAGCGCGGAGATCGGGATGAAGGTGATGTCCGAGATCTCGAGCTTGGCCGCGAAGTCTGAGAACTGCCCGGCGATCTCGTGGAAGGCCTGCTCGTCGTAGGCGACCAGGTCCATCTTGTTGATGCAGACGACGAGGTGGGGCACGCGGAGCAGGGAGGCGATGAAGGCGTGCCTCTTGGATTGCTCGACGACGCCGTGGCGGGCGTCGACGAGCACGACGGAGAGGTCCGCCGTCGAGGCCCCTGTGACCATGTTGCGCGTGTAGCGGACGTGGCCCGGCGTGTCGGCGATGATGAACTTGCGCCGCGCCGTCTGGAAGTAGCGGTAGGCGACGTCGATCGTGATTCCCTGCTCGCGCTCGGCCCTGAGACCGTCAGTCAAGAGTGCCAGGTTGAGGTACTCGTCTCCGCGCGCAGCACTTGTCTGCTCGACATGGTCGAGCTGGTCCTCGAGCACCTGCCGCGAGTCGTAGAGCAGGCGCCCGATCAGCGTGCTCTTGCCGTCGTCGACCGAGCCTGAGGTGACGAGGCGCAGCAGCTCGCCGCCGAGCGCGTCGCGCTGGCGCGCGCCGTTGCGTACGGCACGCGTGCTCAGAAGTACCCCTCCCGCTTTCGGTCCTCCATCGCCGCCTCCGAGGTGCGGTCGTCGGCCCGCGTCTCGCCGCGCTCGGTGATCCGCGTCGTCGCGATCTCCGCCATCACCGTCTCGATCGTCGACGCGCTCGACTCGACGGCGCCGGTGCAGCTCATGTCACCGACCGTGCGGTACCGGACGCTCGCCTCGAAAGACTCCTCCCCGTCGCGACGACCGGAGTACGCCCCGGCGTCGAGCAGCATGCCGTCGCGCCGGAAGACCTCTCGCCGGTGAGCGAAGTAGAGGTGAGGCAGCTCGATTCGCTCGCGCTGGATGTACTGCCAGACGTCGAGCTCGGTCCAGTTGGAGAGCGGAAACACGCGGACGTGCTCTCCCTGTCGAATCCGCGCGTTGTAGAGGTTCCAGAGCTCCGGGCGCTGTGATTTCGGGTCCCACTGGCCGTGGCCGTCGCGGAAGGAGAAGATGCGCTCCTTCGCGCGTGCGCGTTCCTCGTCGCGGCGCGCGCCGCCGAAGGCGGCGTCGAACCGGTGCTCGGCGAGCGCCTCGAGCAGCGGCACCGTCTGCAGGCGATTGCGTGAGACGCCCGGCTCGGGCTCCTCGACGCGCCCCTCGTCTATCGCCTGCTGCACGGAGGCGACCACGAGCCGCGCGCCGAGCTCGGCGACGCGCCGGTCGCGGAAGTCGATCACCTCCGGGAAGTTGTGACCCGTGTCCACGTGCATCAGCGGGAAGGGCAGCCGCGCGGGCCAGAATGCCTTCTCCGCGAGCCGCAGCAGAACCGCCGAGTCCTTGCCGCCCGAGAACAGCAGCACCGGGCGTTCGAACTCCGCGGCGACCTCTCGAATGATGTGGATCCCCTCGGATTCGAGGACGTCGAGGTGTGACAGGCCGTAGTCCACGCTGCGGCGAGAGGTTAGGACACGCCGCACAAGAAAGACGTAAAAGACCGCTGGGTATCGGGCGAACCTCTAACCTGGCGCCGCGTGCCCGAGGACCCGTTCGCGCCGGCCACCGCCGCCGGCATCCACCGCCTCGCGATACCGACGCCGTTCGCCGTCGGCCGGGTCAACGTCTACCTGATCGAGGACGAGCCGCTCACGCTCGTCGACGCCGGGCCGAACTCCGGCAGCTCGCTCGATGCCCTCCAGCACGCGGTTGAGCGGACCGGGCACGCGATCGACGAGATCGGGCTGATCCTCGTCACCCACCAGCACATCGACCACATCGGCCTCGTGCAGATCCTCGCGTCCCGCTCCGGCGCCGAGGTCGCGGCGATCGACGCGCTCGTGCCCTACCTCGAGAACTACCGCGAGGAGGCGGCGGCCGACGACGAGTTCGCGGCCGCGGTCATGCGACGTCACGGCATCCCCGCCGACGTTGCGAGTGCCCTGCAATCCGTCTCGCTCGCATTTCGCGCGTGGGGAGCCCGCGCAAGCGTGTCGCGGCCGCTCCATGCGGGTGAGAGCCTCGGGCTCGCCAACCGTTCGCTCGAGATCCTGCTGCGCCCGGGGCACAGCCCAACCGACACGCTCTTCCTCGACCGCGAGCGACGCCTGCTGATCGGCGGGGACCACCTGCTCGCCCACATCTCCTCCAACCCGCTGATCTCGAAGCCCCTGAACGGCGACGGCCGGCGGCCCCAGGCGCTCGTCAACTACATCGAGTCGCTGCGCCTGACCCGCGAGCTCGACCTCGATGTGGTGCTGCCCGGCCACGGCGACGCGATTCGCGACCACCGCTCCCTGATCGACGACCGGCTGCGCCTCCATGAGCGGCGCGCCGAGAAGATTCTCGCCCTGATCCACGAGCGGCCCCGCAGCGCCTACGAGATCGCTCAGGCTCTGTGGGGCAACATCGCCGTCACCCAGGCCTTCCTGACGCTTTCCGAGGTCCTCGGCCACGTCGATCTGCTCCGTGGAGAGGGTCGCGTCACGGAGGTCGAGGAGGCCGGAGGGCACGTCCACTTCGAGGCGACGTGAGGGCCGTTTCCGGCGCTGACTCTTTACGGGTCTGATTCCCGGCGAACGTGGGAAGACTGGGAGGTGAGATGACGTATGTGCAGGAGGCCGTCGATTCTCCATTCCCCGGGTTCGCTTCGGCGCCCTGGAGCGACGACTCGCTGATCGCTGACTCGCAGGCCCAGGGCGCAAACGTGGCCCTGGTTCACGACTACCTCCTCGTGATGCGAGGCGCTGAGCGGACCTTCGCGGCGATGGCCGACTGCTGGCCGGAAGCGCCGATCTACACCTTGCTTCACGACTCGCGGGTAACGCGCGATCGGTTTGGCGACCGCCCCGTTCACGCCTCGGCGCTGCAGGCGTTGCGCCAGGACCAGAGCAGCTTCCGGCGCCTGCTGCCCCTCTACCCGCTAGCGACGCGTACGCTCGCGCTGCGCGATGCGGACGTCGTCGTTTCGAGTAGCAGCGCGTTCGCCCATGGCGTCTCCACGAGACCGGACGCAGTTCACGTCTGTTACTGCCACTCACCGTTCCGCTACGCCTGGCACGAACGGCTCAAGGCGATCGCGGAGCTGCCGAGGCCCATCCGCCCGGCCCTCAAGGGCGTCCTCGCCGGAATCCGGGAGTGGGATCGCCGCGTCTCGAGCAAGCCGAGCCGCTACGTCGCAAACTCGCAGCTGACTCGCCGCCGCATCCAGGAGTTCTACGGACGCGACGCGTCGGTTATCTACCCTCCTGTAGCGGTAGACCGCTTCGCGACGGCGGAGCCCGAAGACTATTTCCTGGTTGCCGGCGAGGTGACCGCCCACAAGCGCGTCGAACTGGCGATCGAAGCCGCTCGCAAGGCGGGCGTCTCGCTCCGAGTGGTCGGGGAAGGGCCCGAACTGCCTCGGCTTCGAGCGCTCCACGGAGAGCACGTCCAGTTCGTTGGTCGACTGTCGGATCGAGGAGCTCGCCGACACCTATGCTCGCGCCCGCGCGCTGATCGTGCCGAACGTCGAGGACTTCGGTATCAGTGCGGTTGAGGCGCAGGCAGCCGGAAGGCCGGTGGTGGCAGCCGGCTCGGGAGGAGCCCTTGAGACGATCAAGGACGGCGAAACGGGAGTGCACTTTCCTCCCGAGGACGAGCATGCGCTAGCGGAGATCCTGCGAGAGACGGATTTCGACCGCTTCGCGCAGGAGCGACTTGTCGAGCACGCGCAAGTCTTTTCGGAGCAGCGTTTCCGGGCGCAGTTCCTGACGGTTGTCAACGCCGCGCTGAAGGCGGCGTAGCGGCGAGCGTCCGGGCGCGAGCGACTATCGGGCTGCTGCGCAGACGACGATCTCGGTCGACGGACCCTCCGACCGCGTCGAGACGAGCCGCCGCTCGATCGGGTAGAGCGCGGCCCCCGCGGCTGCCCCGAGCCCGTTGACGTAGGACAGCGAGCCGGCGAGCCCACGCCACCACAGCTTCAGCGCGCGGCTGCTCGTGTCGACCGGCTCGTTCATCAGGTAGAACATGGGCCGCCGGAGCTGGATCTCGAGCCCATGCTCGGACAGCAGCTGCGTTATCTCCTCGAGCGTGCGGTTGACGATGTGCGGCCGCGCGGCGCGCTCGCCGTGCACGAGGTTGTCGGAGAAGACGAACCTCCCGCCCGGCTCGAGCAGGGCGGCGACGTTCGCGATCGCGCGCTCGAGGTGGGCGTCGTCGACGATGTGGAAGAGCACGTCCATCGCCGAGATCCAGTCGAAGCGCCCGAGCGTTTCGGGCATCGCGCCCGACACGTCGAGCTGGGTCACCGTGTGGCCGGGGAAGCGTCGCCTGAGGTACTCGACCGCCGGCGCGGCGAGGTCGGAAGCGATCAGCTCGCCGGCGCCGAGCTCGCTCCAGAGGTCGACGTAGAAGCCGCTCCCGGAGGCGATGTCGAGCACTCGCCTCGGCGGCGTGGTGGCGAGGCGCGGCCCGACGGTGGCGAGGAAGACCTGGCGCCTGACGCGGTACATCGAGGCGTTGAAGCGCTCGCCGAGGCCGGCCCAGCCGACGCTTCCGAGGCTGACCTCGCCGACGAGGCGGTCGCGCCAGTACTTGTTCGTGTCAAAGCCGGTCACGGGAGCCTGGCGCGTCCGGGCGGCTCCTGCGGCCGGACGGCGGCCTCAGGCTATCGGCTCGCCGCGGCTGACGACGCGCACGGTCGGGGCCATCACAACCGCCTCGAGCACGAGCGCGCCGACCCACGCGAGCGCGACCCCCGTGGCGCCGTCGGCCCGCGCGCCGCCAACCGCGGCGACGAGCTCGATGACGGTGCCGACCCACACGAGCCACATGGAGCCGCGCCAGCGGCCGTAGATGCGGGTCACCGCCAGGTAGTGCGTCTTTACGACCAGTGGCAGCGTCGCGACGCCGAGGATCCGCAGCGCGTCCGCTCCGCCGGAGTAGCCCGCACCGAAGATGCCGAGGATCGGCCCGGCGAGCACGACCAGGGCGAGCGCCCCGGCGATGGCGGCGGCGGTCGAGACTCGTAGCGTCATGTGGACGCGGTCGGCGAGCGCGCGCGGATCCTCGGCCCCGACCGCGAACAGCACCGTGGTCAACGAGTTCGGGACCATGTAGAGCAGCCCGGCGACCATTAGCGCGACGTAGAAGCTCGCGTTGGCAGCCGCGGAGACGGCGCCGACGACGATCACCGGCAGCACGAGCGTCGGGATCTTGACCGCGAGGTTGAAGGCATGGTGGGCGAACGCGAGGCGCGGCAGCCCGCGCAGCACCCCCCGTTGCGGCGTGTACGACGGAAGGTCGCGGGTGCTCAGCACGCGCCGCACGCCGAGAGCCGCCAGCGACAGGACGATGCCGATCGCCCAGACGGCATATATCGTCTCGCTGTTCCGCGTCGAGAGCAGGGCGATCGCGCCGCCGAGCAGGGCGAGCTTGGTGGTCGCGAAGACGACGTTGCGCCATAGCTGGAGCCGGCCCTGGAGGATCCCGATCAGCGCTCCGTCGAGCACCTCCGCGGCGGCACCGACGGCCACTCCACCGGCGAAGAACAGCACCGCGGAGGGCCGCGCGGAGAGCTCGCTGAAGCGGCTCGAGGCGAGCGGGGCGAGCAGCGCGAACGCCGTGCCGAGGATGGCCCCGACCGCGCAGTTGAGGAGCAGCGAAGCGGTGACCACCGAGCGCGCGTCGTGCGCGCGCCGGCGCAGCTCGCCGATCAGCATCGTCCCGAAGCCGATCGTGGAGAGCGTGCCGAGCAGCGTCAGCGCGGAGACGATCGCGCTCGAGACGCCGACCGTCGAGCGCGGGTAGTGTCGCGCCGCGAGCCACCAGAACGCCGCGCCGAGCGCGGATGTGACGCCCGTCGTGCCGACGAGCGTCGCGGCGTTCGAGATGATCGCTCGCGCCGAGGGTGGAGCGGGCGTGCGGCGCTCGCCGATTACCGGCGTCGAGCTCATCGCATCTTGGCTCGCCCGAGCGCAGGCGCTCGGTCGGCTGGCTGCGTCGTCGTGGAGGTCATCCGAGTGATCCGCTGACACGGGTGGCGAGCGGACGCGCTGACCCGTTCTCCGCCGCGGGGTCACGCCCCTCCAACGATAGCCGGGGCCGCCGGCCATGGCACTTCGTTCGTCCGTCCAGACTGCGGGTGCCCGCCGGTTCCCGGGCGCGGTCTAAGCCGATGGCTGAGACATGGGCACGATCCTGCGCGCACTGGCGGTTGCCGCGGCTTCGGTGCTCGCGTTCGGTGTCGCGTCGAGCGCCGCGTTCGCGGCCCCGATCAGCATCGGCGTCAACGTCGGCAACGGCCCTGGCAACCCCGCCGCGCTCGATCAGTACACGAGCGCCGCGGGCCGCGCCCCGGCGATCGTGATGTGGTACCAGGCGTGGTCCGAGCCGCTCTACTACAGCAGCCAGATGCCCGACGTCCTCTCGCGCGGCGCGACGCCGATGATCACATGGGATCCGGCGAACGGATCGGGTGGCATCCCGCTGCGCGACATCGCCTCCGGCGCGTGGGACTCCTACATCGACCAGTCCGCCGAGGCCGCGCGCGCCGTCGGCCAGCCGATCTACATCCGCTTCGCCCACGAGATGAACCTCTCGAGCTCCCCCTGGGGGCCCGGCAACGGCGGTAATACCGCCTCGGACTTCGTCGCCGCCTGGCAGCACGTCGTCACGCGCTTCCGCGCCGACGGCGCGACGAACGTCCAGTGGGTCTGGTCGCCCAACGTCTACTGCGGCGGCAGCTGCCCGTTCACCGCCTTCTACCCGGGCGACGCCTACGTCGACTGGGTCGCGCTCGACGGCTACAACTACGGCCCTGTCGACGGTGTTCCGTGGATGAGCCTGAGCGACATCTTCGGTCCCTCCTACGACCTGCTCACGGGCCTCACCCAGAAGCCGGTGATGATCGCCGAGACCGGATCCACCGAGTCGGGTGGGGACAAGGCGGCGTGGATCGAGAGTGCCTTCCTGCAGGAGCTCCCGACCAGGATGCCGCGCGTGCGTGCCGTGATCTGGTTCGACCGCGTAAAGGAGACGGACTGGCGGGTCGACTCCTCCGCGGCCTCCGCCGCGGCCTGGCAGCAGGTGCTCGACTCGCCGCTCTATGGCGGCTCGGGCGGCGGCACGCCGGCTCCCCCTCCCACTCCCCCCGCGCCGGCCGTCGCGGTGAGCGTTCCGGCGACGCCGGTCAGCGTCCCGCCGGCGCCGACCGCGAAGCCGCCGACGGTGCTGACGCAGCTTGCGCACGTCGTCTCACCGCCGACGAGCCACGCCCGTGCGCGCACGAGCGCGGCCAGGCGCCGCCTCCTGCAGAAGGCCCGCCGCCGGCGCATGCGTGCGCACGCCTCGGCGCGGCGACGGCGGAGGCGCTGAGGCTGATCCACCGAGGCCGCCAGGAGCCGGACCCGATCAGCCTGAGCTGCTGGGGATCTGGCGCAGCGGCTGGGTGCGCTCACGCCAGATCGTCTTCAGCACCCGCCAACCGTCCGGCCAGGTCAGCAGCCGCCCCTCGCCGTGGATGCGGTCGGCTTCGAAGCTCGGTACTTCGCTGATCTTGAGGCCGCGCCGCACGGCGCGCAGGTTGAGCATCGCCTCGATCTCGAAGCCGTCCGCGTCGATGTCGAGCAGTGGCACGATCCGGCGCCAGAAGGCGTTGTAGCCGTAGCAGAGGTCGGTGAAGCGGACGCCGAAGAGGATCCGTACGAGCAGGACGAACGCGAAGTTGCCGGACTTGCGCAGCAGCGTCATGTCCGACGTGCCCCCGCCGGGGATGAAGCGCGAGCCCTTCGCGTAGTCGGCGCCCGCGAGCAGCGCGCCGACGAACGCGTGGATCTCCTGCGGGTTCTCCGACCCGTCGGCGTCGATCTGAACGATGATGTCGCCTTCGGCTGCCTCGTAGCCCGCCCGCAGCGCATTGCCCTTGCCCGGCGCGCGGTGGTTCTCGACGACGCGGATCTGCGGCATCAGGCGCAGCGCGACCGCCACCGTGTCGTCCGTGCAGTGGTCGTCGACGAGGATCACCTCATGCACCCAGGGCGGCATCTCGGGCAGCACGTGCGGGAGGTTCTCCGCCTCGTTGAGCGCGGGCACGACCACGCTCACCTTCGCCTCGCCGACCCAGCCCCCGTCTGTCTGCGCGCGCGCTTCGTTCGTCTGCTCCATCGGTTCGAGGACCTCCGTCCGGCCTCGGCTCTGCGAGGCATCTTTTCGCCGCCGCGGTCCGGCGCCCGCCGGCCGCCAAGTCTAGAGCGACGTCGCGACTCGGTCGCGATAGACGCATGTTCGACAGAGCGCGATGAGTCCTTTCGAGGCCCCGGCCGGTGCCCGATCGATGTCTCGTGCGCCCCTCCCCCCGCACCGCCATCGGCACGCTCGTACTCGCATTCCTGCTCGGGACGGCCGCCCCCGCGCTCGCCTCGCCGATTGCGCTCGGCGTCACCATCTCCGACGCGCCCGACAATCCCTCGGCCATCGACGCCTACTCGGGCCTCGCCGGTCGCAGCCCGGCGATCGTCATGTGGTACCAGGCCTGGTCCGAGCCGCTCTACTACTCCGGCGAGCTCGACCAGGTGGCCGCGCGCGGGGCCGTTCCGATGGTGACCTGGGAGCCGGCCGTCGCGGGCCGCGGCGTGCCGATGGCCGACATCGCGGCAGGCAAGTGGGACTCCTACATCGTCGAGGCGGCCCGCCAGGCCGCGAGCTGGGGGCGGCCCCTCTACATCCGCTTCGCCCACGAGATGAACATCCGCTCCTCGCCATGGGCCGTCGGCGTCGAGGGCAACACGCCGGCGCGCTTCATCGCCGCCTGGCGCCACGTCGTCTCCGTCTTCCGAAGCGAGGGCGCGACGAACGTACGCTGGGTCTGGTCCCCGAACCTCGACTGCTCGGGCCACTGCCCGTTCACAGCGCTCTACCCGGGCGACGCGTGGGTCGACTACGTGGCGCTCGACGGCTACAACTACGGGCCCGTCGACCACACGGCGTGGCAGAGCCTCGCCGAGCTCTTCCGGCCCTCCTACGACGCGCTCGCTTCCGTGAGCGGCAGGCCGGTGATGATCGCCGAGACCGCGAGCACCGAACGCGGTGGCGACAAGGCCGCCTGGATCACCCGCTCGTTCATGCACGACATCCCGGCGGAGCTGCCGCGCGTCCGAGCGGTGATCTGGTTCGATCATGACAAGGAGACGGACTGGCGCGTCAACTCCTCGGCGGCGTCGCTCGCGGCCTGGCGTGCGGTGGTCGGCTCGTCGCTCTACCAGGGGGCCGCTCCGATCGACCCGAGCGCCTCGGCGGCCGCATCCGCCGCGGGCAGCCGGCGGCCGGGCGCGCGACCCTCCGCGCTCGTCACGATGCGCTGCCGTGTCCGGGGCCGCCTCTGCACGGTGTCCGGACGGATCGTCGGCACCGGCGCGTGCGCCGGCTCGGTGCGAGTCACGGTGCGACGCGGGCGCCGCCGGCTCGCGTGGAGGGGCCTGCGCGTCGGCGGGGATTGCCACTTCCGCGGTCGCATCCGCGTCCGCCGCCGCGTTGCACGGCTCAGCGTAAGCGCGTCGTTCCGCGCCGCTTGACGCGCCATCGCCGGCTGAGGGCCCACCCGCAGGCGAGCGTCAGCGCGACCGCATAGAGCGCATAGGGGAGCGTGTACATGTCGGTACGGAAGGGCCACAGCAGCGGCGCACCGGACGATCCCGGCCCCGGCTCGCAGACGTCGCGGAAGAGGTGCAGCGCGACCCCCGCCGCGACGGCCACCGCGAGCGCGCGACGGCGGCCAGACGCGGCGACGGCGGCGAGCGCGAACACGAGCGGTACGAGCAGCGTATGCGAGTAGGGGCGCGCGTTCTCGGGACCGAGGACCCAGTGGCCGAGCGCACCCGGGATGTGGTCGGCGTCGATCAGGACGCTCGCGACGAGCGCGGCGAGCGCCACCTGCCGATCCCACCGTATGCGTATGGCGGCGAGGACGACGACCGTCGTCGCCGCGTGGGCGAGCTCGTCGAGCACGCCGTCGATCGCGACCGGCGGCCACGTCTCGCGCAGCAGCAGGTCGGCGCCGAAGACGATCGCGAGCGCCGCCGCGGCGCGCGGGGCGCCGAGGTGGACCTCCTCGCGGCTGCCGAGCAGGCGTCTCGCGCGGGCGAGCGGACCGGGTCGGGCTAGGCTCGTCGTGGCGGTCATGTCGGATCGCGGATCCGGCGGATCCCTGATGTACGGTAGTCGGCGCGGCAGGCGAGCCCGTTCGCCGGCGTGCTCAGCAATGCGCCCCCACTCTCTCCTCGTACGAGCGGTGATACCGCTCGCCGCGCTCGCAATGGCGATCTCTGGCTGCGGCTCCTCGAACGGAGTGCCCGACCGTCCGCTCGCCGGCCCCGCCGCCCCTGGCCCCGGCCGCGCGGCCGCCGGCGGCCCCGCGCTCGACCCCCACCCGAGCCGGATCGCGCTCGGCGCACTGTTCCCGGATGGCGCGACCCGCGATGACATCCAGGCCTACACGGACCTGACGGGCAAACCGCCCGCGATCGTCGAGGTCGACCAGAGCTGGCAGGAGCCGCTCTACTACGCGCAGCAGAAGGACGTCATCGAGGCGGCGCACGCTATCCCCGTGATCACCTGGGACCCCGTTCTTGGGAGCGGTCAGGGGGCCCCGCTCAGCTCGATCGCAGCCGGCGACTACGACGACTACCTGCGCCAGTCCGCCGCGCAGGCGCGCGCCTGGCGCACACCGCTGTACATCCGCTTCGCGCACGAGATGAACTTGCCCGCGGCTCCCTTCGGCCCCGGCCGTGACGGCAACACGCCCGCCGGCTTCGTCGCCGCCTGGCGCCATGTGGTCGAGGTCTTCGAGCAGGCCGGCGCCACCAACGTCCGCTGGATCTGGTCGCCGAACGTCTACTGCAGCGGCAACTGCCCCTTCTCCGCTTACTACCCGGGAGACCGCTGGGTCGACTGGGTCGCGCTCGACGGCTACAACTACTCGGTCGCGCATGGCACCGACTGGCTCTCGTTCGCCGACGTCTTCGGCGACTCCTACAGGCTCGTCGAGCAGCTGACCTCGAAGCCGATGATCATCGCCGAGACGGGGTCCGTCGAGCAGGGCGGCGACAAGGCCGCCTGGATCCGCGACGGACTGCTGCACGTCCTCCCCGTCGAGTTCCCACGCGTGCGAGCGGTGGTCTGGTGGGAGCGCCGCACGGCCGGCGACGGCGACCTTCGTATCGAGTCCTCGCCGGCGTCGGTCAGCGCGTTCCGCGCAGCGGCGCAGAGCCCGCTCTACGCGCCGTAACGAGCAGCATGCCCGCCAGCGCCAGTGCCGCGGTCGCAGGCAGCAGCGCGAGCCACGCGGACAGGCCCGCGGACGGGACGTAGGGCGCCGAGGCGACCGCCGCGCGCCAGGCGCGCAGAGCCGCCGGCGAGGACTGGACGCGAAAGTCACCGCCGTCGGAGATGCGGTCCCACCAGATAAGCGCCCGGACCCGCGGGAACCGGGCTGGGACCTCCCGCTCGAGCGCGCTCCGGATCCACGCCGCCTTGTCGCCGCCCTGCTCGACCGATGCGGTCTCGGCGATCATCACGGGCTTGGGCGTCAGTCGCGTGAGCTCCGCGTAGGAGCGCGCGAACACCTGGGCGAAGCTCATCCAGGGCAGCCCTCGAACGGCGGCGTAGTTGTAGCCGTCGAGGGCTGCCGCGTCGACGTAGCGGTCGCCGGGGTAGAGCCCGGTGAACGGACAGCGGCCCTGGCAGTCGACGTTCGGCGACCACACCCAGCGGACGTTGGTCGCGCCGGCGCGCCGGAAGAGAGCGACGACGTGGCGCCACGCGCCGATGAACTCCGCTGCCCCGTTCCCGGGCCTGCCGGCGCCCCACGGCTGGGTGTCGAGGTTCATCTCGTGCGCGAAGCGGACGTAGAGCGGCTTGTGCCACCGCCTCGCGAGCGCTGCCGACTGAAGGAGGTACGAGTCGTAGCTCCCGGCCGTGATCGCATCGAGCCGCGGCCCGCTCGCGCCGGCGAAGGCCGGGTCCCAGGTCACCATCGGCGTCGCGCCGGTGCGTGTGGCCGCCGCCATCTGACCGGGGTAGAAGAGCGGCTCGGACCAGCTCTGGAACCACATGACGATGCGCGGCGGCCGGCTTGCGAGCCGCGAGTAGGCATCGAGCAGGCGGGAGTCGGGGTCGCCTCCCACGGTCACGCCGAGGTCGACGCGCGGGGATCGGGCCGTGTCCTTCAAGGCGAGCGAGGAGAGCGCGCCGCCGGCGGCGAGCACGGCCGCCAGTGCGAGCGCGCCCCGCCACGCCCTGCCTTGTCGCTCAGCGCCCGACACGAGCCGAGCCGAATAGTATGGGCGCGCTCGGGATGCGCGACTCAGACGAAGAGGGCCCACTGCGCATCCTGCTCATCAGCGACTCCTACCCGCCGCTCATCGGCGGGGCGACGCGGGCCGCTCAGCAGCTCGGCCGGCAGCTTCACCGCCGCGGCCACGAGGTGACCGTCGCCACCGCCTGGCAGCGCGACGCGGCCGCCGTGGAGGACGACGCGGGCGTCCGCGTCCACCGTCTGCGCGGCCTGGTCTCGCGCGTCGGAGCGCTGTCCGCCGACCCGGTCCGCTACACGCCGCCGCCCTTCCCCGACCCCGAGATGGCGTGGCGCCTGCGCAGGCTCGTGCGGGCGACCCGCCCCGACGTCGTCCACTGCTATGGCTGGCTCACCTACTCGGCGATCCCGGCGCTCGCCGCGACGCGCGTCCCGCTCGTGCTCGCCGCCCGCGACTACGGGAACATCTGCGCCGTCCGCACCCTGATCCGCCAGGGACGCGAACGCGGCGCCGTCTGCAGCGGCCCCGCCGCGGCGAAGTGCCATGAATGCTCCGGCGCCTTCTACGGGCAGCCGAAGGGCGCCGTCGCCGCCAGCTCGGTGCTGGCGCTGCGCGCGCCGCTGCGCGCGCGCGTCGCCGCCCTCCACAGCACGAGCAGCTACACCGAGCGGATGACGCGGAGCTTCCTGTTTCGCGACCGTCCGGTGGTGCACAGCGTCATACCCGACTTCCGCGAGGACGAGCTCACCGGGTCCCCCGACGCCGCGATTCTCGCCGAGCTGCCGAGCGAGCGGTACATCATGTTCGTCGGGGCATACCGGCGGATCAAGGGCGACGCGCTGCTGCTCGAGGCCTACTCGCGTCTCGAGCGACCGCCGCCGCTCGTCATGATCGGCGGTCGCACGCCGGAGCCGCTGCCCGACCTTCCCCCCGGCGTCACCCGCCTCTTCGACGTCCCGCACGACACGGTGATGGCGGCCTGGGACCGCGCACTGTTCGGCGTCGCGCCCTCGATCGTCCCGGAGGCGCTCGGAAACGTCCTGCACGAGGCGATGAGCCGTGGCAGGACGGTGATCGGGACCCGCCCCGGCGGCCACGAGGACATCGTCGACGACGGCGTCGACGGCCTGCTCGTCCCGAGCGGCGACCTCGACGCGCTGACCGCGGCCCTGCGGCGTCTGCTCGAGGAGCCGCAGCTCGCCGTCCGCATGGGGGAGGCGGCGAGGACGAAGGCCCGGCAGTTCAGCGAGCCGGTCGTGATGGCCCGTCTCGAGCGGTTGCTCAGGGACGCTGCGGCGGCACCCAGAGGGTGACGCTCAGCGTTCGCTCGCCGGGGCGCAGCGGCTGGAGCAGCGCGCGCAGCGCCGTGAGCCTGGGCGAGCTCGGTGCGCTGACCGGCGGGCTCGTCCACGTCGCGCCCGGGGCGAGGCTCAGCTGCCAGGCCCGGCCGGCGCCCGCTCCGCTGAGCGTGAGGCGGTACGTCTCGTGGCGGGCGGTCAGGTTGCGCACCCCGACTCTTTTTGCCCCCGCGGGATCGATCCAGAGCTGGCTGAACTGCACCCGAGCACGCGCGTCCTCGGCCCCGCGGACCGCGACGAGCAGCGCTGCTGCGAGGACCGCGCCGACGAGCGTTGTGAGCATCGCCGCGCGCAGGGGGACGCGCACCGCGGGCAGGCCCCGCGGCGAGAGCGAGCCGCCACGCTTCCAGGTCACGAGTGCGGCGGCGAGCGAGATACCGGCCAGGGCGGCCACCCACGACCCCGACCTCAGACCGCCGAGGAAGTTGAGCGCGAGGCCGGCGACGATCGTGACGCCGATCCCCACGCCGAGCGTCAGGGCGAGCAGCTCGGATCCGGCGAGCACCCGGCGCGGGTCGACCGCCCGCACGACGCAGTAGCCCGGCAGGATCAGCGCGAGCACGGTGGCGAGCGGCGCGAGCACCCCGCCCGGGAGCGCACCCAGGGCGATCACGACCCACCCGAGCGCTGCCGCGGCCACCAGCGGGAGGTCGCTCCGGCACCGGGAGCTCACGGGCCCACCACCCGCTTGCCGAGCAGCGTGCTCGTGTCGAAGATCTCGATCGTCCCGTCGTCGAAGATGCGGCTGAGCCCCGGGACGGAGTCGAACTTCGACAGCGCCCCGGGCGAGATCGCCGTGGAGCGCAGGTTGTCCTGCTCGAAGTAGTGCCCGGAGGCGGGAGGGGCCTGGCTGAGGCGGCGATCGACCTGGAGGTAGTGGATGCGGAGCCCGCGCAGCGTGTTCCGCTGCGGGAGCCCGAACGTCGGCGAGTAGAAGACCTGAGAGCTCGGGACGCCCTCCGGGTCGAGGCCCGCCTGCGGGTCCTCGCGACCGTAGGAGGCGAGCAGCTCGCCGCTCACGCGGTCGGTCAGGACGTGGCTTCGCGCCGGCAGGTGGGCATGCGCCCAGCGAGCCGCCTGGATGCCGTGCGGATCGACCGAGCGCTCGTCGGCCCCGACGAGATAGGGGCCCGGCAGGCGCCCGTAGGCCGGCCAGCCCACCGAGACGCCGCCGAGGAAGAGGACCGTTGCGTAGGCGACGAAGCCCGCGGTCGCGAGCCGAAGGCGCAGGCGCGTCGAGCGGTGTAGAAGCCAGCGGGGCAGGCGGAGGTCCACGATCGCGAGGCCCATGACGAAGCCGCTGCCGGCGAAGAGGAACTCGGAGGCGCGGTTCGAGAACTCCGTCCCCGCCTGCGTCAGGCGCGGGACGAGCGACAGCGGGTAGAGCAGCGCGGCCGCCGAGACGAGCAGCGCGAGCCGCTCGCCGCGGTGGCGCTGCCAGGCCTTGTAGAGGCCGATCGGCAGGCCGACGAGCAGCAGCGCGACCGACGCGAAGCCGAGCAGCTGGACGATCGCCGAATCGGTCGCGCCGGTCCCGGCGCCGAACGGGTGCTTCGCCCCGAGGCCGCCGGTGAAGAGCTGGACCACCGCCGTGCCAAGGCCGGAGAAGACGGGGCCGAGCTCGTCGTGGACCGCGTTCGCGGAGACGAGCGTGAACCAGGCTCCGAAGGCGATCGCGGCGAACGCGGCGATCGGCAGCAGGCGGCGCTCCCGGTGGTCCGGGCGTCGCCGTCGCACGAGCTCGACCACTGCCCAGGAGACGAGGAATATCGCGAGCGCGAGCTGGGTGATGTGGTGGGTGAGGGTGAGGCCGGCGATCGCCACAGCGGGGAGGACCTGCGCGACCGGCCGCAGCGTGAACGACCGCGCCACGGCGAACAGGCTGACCGCCGCGAGCGGCAGCGCGAGCGACTCGTAGGCGAACTGGGAGTCGAAGAAGAGGAAGTTCGGGTTGGCTGCGTAGATCGCCGAGGCGATGCCGGCGACGCGGCTTGACCCTCCGACGCGCTCGAAGAAGAGGAACAGCGCGATCATGAACATCAACCGCGCGATCCCCACGACGAGCGTTCCGGCGGCGAAGATCGAGAGATGCCCGAGCTGGACGAGCATCGAGGTGACCATCTCGATCCCCGGATAGAACGGGTAGGCCGAGACGATCGGGTTCTCGGCGAACAGGTGCCGGGTGACGAGGATGTCCTCGGTGCTGCGGTAGTGCCCGAGCTCGTCGTGGTAGCTGAACGCGAGCGGGTCGCGCATCACCTTCACGAGGTAGAGCGAGATCCCGAGCATGACCGCCACCGCGAGCCGCTCGCGAGGCGACGCGGTCGGACCGATCAGCCGGATCGCCGCAGGGACGAAGATGACCGCCAGGCCGCCCCAGAAGAGCGCCGGCGCCCAGCCGTGCGAGTCGTACGCGCCGTAGTCGGCGATCGCGACGAGGAGCAGCCCGAGCGCCGTCAGCAGGGCGACCCGGCCGAACCCGAGCTGGCCGGTAAGCCTCCTGCGTCGCGGCTCGCTGCCGGGCGCCCCGAGGCGCGCACGGTCGACTGGATCTCTCAGCGGATGGGCGGACAGCTCGGCGACTCCTCGGCCGGCGGGGACGCCGGGCGATCGCGGAGTCCTGAGCCTAGCTCGGACGGCGGTGAGGACCGAACTGCCGCCGGCTGCGGGCATAGGCCACGGGACCCCTCAGCATGCCGCGGAGCTCCAGGCGGGTCAGCTCGCGCGGGTAGTCGGCACGCTTGTTCTCGTTCTTGCCGGAGCTCGGGCTGAGCGCGAAGCGCACGCCGCGCGGCACCCGCCGGGCGAAGTCCGGCACCAGATGCGGGTAGGCCAGCATGATCTTCAGCAGGTACGCCGTCAGCCCCACGCCGTAGGAGTAGACCTGGCGCCGCAGGCCCGCGTAGTCGGGCCGGTGCGCGTGGTGTACGAGGGCTGCGGGCTCGTAGAGGATCCGATGGCCGGTCACGATCGTGCGCAGGAGTGCCTCGCTGTCGACCCCTCCGAGCGCCGGCGTGCCGTTGCCGAGCGCCGGGTCGAAGTCGCCGATCGCGGCGAGCACCGAGCGGCGGAACGCGAAGTTGTTTCCGGTGCCGAAGACGCCCGCCGTGTACGGGTAGAGGGGATTGCCGGCGGGACGGTGCTCGTCGAGGTCGTAGAGACGCCGCTCGAAGCCGCGGCTGAAGCCGCCGTACTGCTCGAACCAGACCTGCGCTGGAGTGTCGAGCTCCATCGGCAGCAGCAGCCCGCTCACGCACGCGATTTCCTCGTCCCTGGCGAAGGCGCGCGCCACCTCGGTCAGCCAGTGCGCGTCGACGCGAACGTCGTCGTCGGTGAAGGCGATCAGCTCCGCCGATGCCACGCGCAGGCCGGCGTTGCGGGCGCTCGCGCTCCCGGGCAGGCGCTCGCGCACGTACCGCACCCGGGCGTCGCCGGCGTAGGCGGACTCGACGAACCGCAGCGTGGCGTCGGTCGCCGGCGCGTTGTCGACCACGAGCACCTCGTAGCGATCGGCCGGATACTCGCTCGAGAGGATCGACTCGAGGCACCTGGCGAGCCGCTCGGGCCGCTCGCGTGTCGGGATGATCACGGTCATGAACGGCGCGTCGCGCAGGAACGCTTCGCGCTCCGCGACGCAGCGCGGCGGCGCGCTCGGACCGTCCTCGCGCAGGTGCTCGTCGATCTCGGCTCCAAACGCAGCCCGAACGGCGGACGCGAGCGCGTCGGCGGGCAGCTCCCCTCCGGGCAGCTCGAGCTCCAGCATCCCGAGCGGCTTCGAGTGAAGCCGTACGAGACACCACCCCTGCTCGTACACCGACCCGTCGGGCCCCGCAGCGGGTGCGATCGTCTCGATCGCCTCGGCATTCACCTCGAGCATGCGAACCGGCCGGAAACCGGGCGCTGCCGGCTCCGCGGGAGCGCGCGTGGCGACCGTCGCGCTCATCGGGCGAGCGCGGTGGCGGGAGTCGCCGGCGTCTCGACCTGCCGGCCGAGCACGACGTCGAACAGCTCGGCGTAGCTGTCTGCGGTCCGCTCCCACGAGTGGGGGTTCGGAAACCGCTGACCGCGCATCTCGGCGAGCCGGTCGAGCGCGCGACGCAGCGCCTGCGGGTCCGCCGGCGGGATGAAGACAGCGCCGCGGTAGCCGTCGGCGGCCTCGACGAGGCCCCCGACGCTCGTCACGGCGACAGGCAGTCCGAAGCTCATCGCGATGTGCAGCGGGCCGCTGGCCGAAGAGCGGTGGTAGGGCAGGACGACGGCGTCGGCGCGCTCGAAGTACGCCCCGACCTCCTCGTCGGCGACATAGCGGTTGACGAACTCGATCCGGTCGCGGTGGCGGCTGCTCGCGATCATCTCGGCCGGCTTCGTCCAACCCTCCCACGTCTCGCCGACGACGGTCAGCTCGAAGCGCTCGACGTCGTCGACCGAGTCGAACGCCTCGATCAGGTCCTCGAGGCCCTTGAACGGCCGGATCACGCCGAAGTAGAGCAGCCGGCAGACCCCGTCGCCGGCCGGCGCGGGCGCCTCGCGCTCGTAATGGTCGTAGGGGCCATGGGCGATCACTCGCACCGGCCGCGGCGCGAGCCCGTAGCGCTGCTCGAGCGCCTCGCGGTCGAACTCGGAGTGCATCACGGCGCCGTCGGTGAGCGCGAGCAACCGCGGCGCGAGCAGCCTGACGTAGGTCGGGACGATCGGCACGTTCAGCTCGCCGGTGTCGAGCACCTCGTGGAACTCGATCACGAGCTTCGCGCCGATCATCCGCGCCGCCAGCGCGAGAGCCAGGTAGGTGTGCAGGACCGTCCCGGTCCACCACTGAAGCACGACGACGTCCGGGCGCTCGCGGCGCAGGAACCGCAGCGCCCGGATCATGCTCGGCAGCCAGAACCAGTCGACGCCGTCGAGCACCCTGACGCCGGCCGGATACTCGAGCCGTGCGAGCGGTGCCCCGACGCGGTCACGGCCGGGATAGAGCCGCGTCGGCAGCAGCTGGCGCATCAGGATCACCGAGACGTCGAAGCGCTCTGCGAGGGTCGCCCCGAGCCGGTGCGTGTAGTAGCTGATCCCGCTCAGGAATCGGGTGCCCGAGCCGACGACGCAGACCTTCACACCAGGCGCTCCCATTCGAGCCGCTCGCCACCGGCGAGCGCGGCGGCTTGAGCGCCGAACATCGAGACCCATACGTTGTGGTGTACCTCTTCCGCATCCGGCTGGTAGGGCAGTGCGGCGCCCGCGGCGGTCGGACGAGCCACGGCGACGAGCCGCTCCACGGCGCGGCCGAGACCTTCCGGCTCGAACCCCAGTGCGAGGGCGGCCCTGATCGCCTGCGCGGTCAGGTCGATCTGCTCCGGCCCGCGCGCTCCGGTCCGCGTCTCCACGTAGCGCGGCAGCCCGCCGCTGTCGAGCTGATGGCCCCACGCCCATTCCGTGGCCCGGCGCGCGCGCTCGAGCGCGACCTCGTCGCCGCTCGCCGCGTGGTACATCCACAGGCCCTCGACGGCGTAGAGGTGCGGGTGCAGCATGGTCTCCACGTCGCGCCGGTGGGTCACGAAGCGCCCGTCGCCCTGCTGCAGGCGAGCAGCCGATCCCGCCAGGCGCGCGGCCTCCGCGTCGAAGCCCGCGAGCAGCAGGCTCTGGATCACCTTGATCATGTGCGCCTCGCCGTCGGTCGACCAGACCGAGCGCTCGGAGGGTCGATCGAGGGCGGGCACGCTGTCGCCGTCGCCCATCGCGTCTCGCAGCACACCCGCCAGCCAGCGGCCGAGCTCCTCGGCCCGCGCGTCCCCGGCGCGGCGGCCGTGGCTGATCAACCCGGCGGCGATCATCCCGACGTCGAAGTAGTAGGTCCGTCCCTCGTCCCAGCCGGCGCGTGCTGCGAAGTCTCCGCGCCCGAAGCGGTCGACGAGCCAGCCCGCCGCGCGCGCCGCCGCCGTGCGCTCCGATCCGGTGGGGTCCGGGCGGCCGGCAAGCCAGGTGAGGGCGTAGCCCGTGATCTCGGGATACTCGAACGCCGGAGCGCCGGTCGCCTCCTCCACCCACGCGTGGAACGCGCCGTCCGGACTCTGTGGCGCTCCCGAGCTCAGCCAGTCGCGCAGCTCAGCCGCGAGCTCCGTTCCGGCCTCCGCCCAGGGGCGGTCCAGCAAGGGCTGTGCCTCATGCATTTCGATCAGCTCCTTCCTTGTTTAGGCCGCCACGCCATCCTTGGCGGGCGTACGGCGGTGGAACCGGCGGCGCAGCATGCTCGCGAGCGCCGCGCTCCCCTCGTCCGTCTCGAGCAGGGCGTCGTGCGGCTGGGGCGCGGGCGGCGCGCCGACGTGCGCGCGCCCGAGGCGCAGCGACTCTACGATCTCGACGGCGGCCGTGCCGTTGCCGTACGGGCTGATCGCGCGCGCCATCTGGTCGTAGGTGCCGTCCTCGCCGAGCAGCCTGCTGGCCCAGCTCACGAGCCGGTCGCCGTCGCTGCCGATCAACTTCGCGGTGCCCGCCTCGACCGCCTCGGGACGCTCCGTGGAGTCGCGCAGCACGAGCACCGGCTTGCCGACGCCCGCCGCCTCCTCCTGCAGGCCGCCGGAATCGGTTATCACGAAGTGACAGCGTGAGAGCAGCCAGACCGTCGACTGATAGTCGAGCGGGTCGAGCAGGGTGATGTTGTGCATCCTGCCTAGATGCCGGTAGACGGGCTCCCGTACGCGGGGGTTCATGTGAACCGGGAACACCAGGTGAAGGTCGTCGTGTTGGCGAGCGAGCGTCTTCAGGCCGTGGCAGATGCGCTCGATCCCCTCGCCGAAGTTCTCGCCCCTGTGCGCGGTCACCATGACCAGCCGCTTGTCGTCGATGGGCAGCTCGGGCATGCCCGAGTCGAGCGGGTCGAAGGGCATCGTCGAGACCTCGACCAGGGCGTCGATCACCGTGTTGCCCGCGATCCGGATCGCCTCGGCCGGGATACCCTCGCGCAGCAGGTTGTCGGCGGCCCAGCGGGTCGGCGCGAAGTGCAGGTCCGCCAGAACCGCGGCCAGCCGGCGGTTGACCTCCTCCGGGAAGGGCGAGTGGCGGTCGTAGGTCCGCAGGCCCGCCTCCACGTGCGCGACGCGAACGTTGTGGTAGAAGCCGGCGAGGCTGCTGGCGGCGACGGTCGTCGTGTCTCCCTGTACGACGAGCCAATCGGGACGCTCCTCGAGCAGGATCTCCTCCATCCCGCCGAGAACCTCGCGCGTGATGTCGGTCAACGACTGTCCCGGGCGCATGATGTCGAGGTCGTAGTCCGGCTCGATCGAGAACAGGTCGAGCATCTGGTCGACCATCTCGCGGTGCTGCGCGGTAACGCATACGCGAGAGTCGAAGACGCGCGGGCGGCGCTCGAGCTCGCGCAGCACGGGCGCCAGCTTGATCGCCTCCGGACGGGTGCCGATCACTGTGAGCACCTTGATCATCGGTCTGTCCTCACCGCGACGGGCATGCCGCCCTCCGCGCTCGGGTTCGTGCGAACCGCACGATTGAGCCTCAACCTCACGTCGCCTCCTTGACGATCCCGCCCTGCGGGACATAGTCCTCGTGGCCGGCCCGAAGCCGGTCTTGGTCCCTGTCGATTGGCCAGGGCGACCCTCCTCGCAACCCAAGCCAACGCTCCGGAGGGTAGAAGCACTCGATTAGTCGAGCGTTAGAGAGCGTGTTAGGCTGGGGTTAGGCGGGCTAAAAGGCTGCTAAAGGCGAGAATCGGGCGGGACGATGAGCACGGACGTGGAGGTACCAGCTGAACGAGGCGGCGTCGCTCCCGTCGACCCGCGCCCGGACGAGCTCTTCGAGGGCTTCCCGTTCGGGGTCGTGATCGGAGATCGGGACCGGACGCTTCGGTCGCTCAACTCGGCCGCGAGCGAGATGCTCGCCGAGCTCGAGAGCGAGGCGCCCCTGACCTGCTGTGAGGCGTTCGGCTGCCGGGAGCCCGGAACGCCGCTCGAGCACGGCTGCATCACCGAGCTGGCGCTGAGCGCGGCGGGCGAGGCCCTCCCGGAGATCCGGGCGGACATCGGCGAGCGCGCCGCCTGGGTCACCGCCAAGGCGGACCGCGGCGGCTCGGTCATCTTCCATCTGCGTCCCGGTGACCGGGGCGACCGTCGCCGCCGCACCGACCCGCATTGGCTGAGCGGGCCGAAGCTCGAGGTCACCACCCTCGGCCGGATGCGCCTCGCCAACGCGGGCAGCTCCGTCGCCGGTCAGTGGCTCGAGCAGCGGCCGGGACAGCTTCTCAAGTACCTGCTCGCTAACCGCGACCGGGTTGTCCCGAGCGAGGAGCTCGCCGAGGCGTTCTGGCCCGAGCAGCCGTCAAGCCTGAACAGCGTCCGGCACTTCATCCACGTGCTGCGCGAGCGTCTCGAGCCGGGGCGGGAGCGGCGCGCGCCCTCGTCGTTCATCGTCGCCCGCAACGGGGGCTATGGCCTCGACCGCAAGCGGCTGCGCATCGACGCCGACGAGTTCGAGCGCGCCGCGCGCGCCGGCCTCGCCGCGGCCGGGGCCGGAGAGTCCTCGGCGGCGGATCACCAGCTCGAGCTTGCGTGCGCGCTCTACACCGGCGAGTTCATCGCCGACGAGCCCTACGCCGACTGGGTGCTTCCGGAGCGCGAGCGTCTGCACTCGGTGGCGAGCCGGGCCCTGCAGACGCTCAGCACGCTCAGAATCGCCGCCGCCGACTTCGACCGCGCGGCCGTCGCGGCACGCCGCCTCGCCGAGCTGAACCCGCTCGACGAACGCGCCCAGCACGACGTGATCATGCTCCTGCTGCGAGAGGGTCGCCGCACCGAGGCGGCGAAGCGCTACGACGCGCTCCGGATCAAGCTCCAGCAGCGCTTCGGCGACCAACCCGACTTCCAGCTCGCGGACGCGATGAGCGCCGCCCGCGCGCTGCGATCCTAGGCGTCTTGTAACGCCCCGCCCCCGCCGGGGTTCTAGGCGCCATGCCGGCAGAAAGCGAGCTCGACCGCGCCGAGCGCCTCGCCGAGCGGGCGTTGCCCGCCCGCACGCCGAAGCGGCGCATGCTCGTGATCGTCAACCCGTACGCGACGACGGTCTCCGACCGCTTGAAGAACCTCGTCGTCTACGCGCTCGAGAGCCGTTACGCGGTCGAGGCGGTCAACACGCGCGAACGCGGCCACGCCACCGCGCTGTCGCGCCGGGCCGCCGAGCAGGGCTATGACGTGGTCGTCGCCTTCGGCGGCGACGGCACCGTGAACGAGGCCGCCAACGGTCTCGCCGGTCGCGAGACTCCCTGACCTGTCTCCCCGGCGGCAGCGCCAACGTCTTCTGCCGCACGCTCGGGATTCCCCGCGACGTGGTGGACGCCACCGAGCACCTGCTCTGGATGGCCGACAGCTTCGAGCCCCGGCGGGTCGACACGGGCTCGGTCAACGGACGCCGCTTCATCTTCGCCGCGGGCCTCGGCCTCGACGCGAGCGTCGTCGAGCGGGTCGACAGCCGGCCTCGGCTGAAGGCGCGCCTGCGCCACTGGTACTTCGCCTGGGCCGCGCTGGCCGCGCTACAACCGCCGCTACCTTCTCAACCCTCCGCGCATGCGCGTCGAGCTCGAGGGCCGCACGGTCGACGGAATCACGGTCGCGATCCAGAACTCCGACCCGTACACGTTCTTCGGCTCGCGCCCGATCCGCGTCTGCAAGGGTGCCGGGCTCGAGACCGGGACGCTCGCGCTCGCGGTCCTAAGGCGTGCGAGCGCCCCATCGCTGCCGCTGCTCCTCCCGCGCATCCTCTCGTCGCGGCCCGGGTCGCTCGCACGCAGCCGCAACGTCGAGGCGCCCGAGCCGGGGGCTCGGTTCCGCGTCGTCGCGGAGGAGGCTCCGCTGCCGCTGCAGGTCGACGGCGACTACGTGGGGGAGGTCGAGGAGGCGCGCTTCGAGGCACATCCGCGCTCCCTCTGCGTGGTGCGGTGAGCTTCCCCCGTCCGCCGACCACCTAAGCTTCCCTCTCGGAGCGGCACGGTATGGAAACCTCGGCAAGCGCCAGCGAAGAAGAACCGAGCGTCCTGCTTGTCGACGACCATCGCTTCTTCCGCAGCGGCCTTCGCGAGATGCTCGCCGAGCAGGGGCTGCGCATTGCCGGCGAGGCCGCGAGCGGCGACGAGGCGGTCGAGCTCGCCGAGCTGCTCGCCCCCGACGTCGTCCTCATGGACCTCAACATGCCTGGCATCTCCGGCGTCGAGGCGACACGCCGGCTCGCGGCGCGAGCGCCGCGAGTGCGGGTCGTGATGCTGACGATCTCCGCCGATGACGCCGATGTCGTCGAGGCCCTGATGGCCGGCGCATGCGGCTACCTGCTGAAGGACTCCTCGGTCGACGAGCTCGTTGGCGGCGTGCGGGCCGCGGCGAGGGGGGAGTCGTCGCTGTCGCCGCGCGTCGCCACGCGCCTGCTAGCGCACATCCGCGATGGCGGGGCCGCCAGAGAGGACACGGTCCGCACGGACCTCAGCGAGCGCGAGCTCGAGGTGCTCAGGCTGCTCACCGAGGGAAAGGCGAACGCGGAGATCGCCACTGCGCTCTACATCAGTCCGAAGACCGTCAAGAACCACATCGCGAGCATCCTCCTCAAGCTGCAGATGGAGAATCGCATCCAGGCCGCCGTTTACGCCGTGCGAAGCGGCATCATCTGACCCGCTTGACAGCACGAGTGCACAGGTACGCGATCGCGGCCGCCGCGGCGGCCGTGATCGTCGCGCTCGGCCTCAGCCTGAGTCCCGCACTCGAGGTCGGCTTCGAGAACCTCGCCACCCATGTCGCGGTCGACACGGGCGCCGCCACGGTCGCCACTTTGCTCGGATACATCCTCGTCGGCCGCTTTCGCCGTCGCGGCCGCCTCGGCGACCTGCTGCTCGTCGGTGCGCTCCTGCTGACGGCGATTTCCGACCTCGGCTTCGGAGCGATCCCGGCCGCCGCGCAGACCCCGAGCCGGTTTGCCGCGTGGGCCTCGAGCGCGGCGTTCCTGCTCGCCGCGGCCGCCTTCGCGGCCGCCTCTCTCGCCGGCACGCGGACGATCCGCCGCCGGCGGCAGCCATTCGCCTTGCTCGTCGGGGTCTCGCTCGCGACGGCGGGCCTGATCGCGCTCGCGGCCGCGCTGCTCGGACCGCACCTGCCGCACGCGGTCGACCCCTTCCTCTCGCCGGGCGGCCGCTCCTCGCGCCTCGCCGGCAGCCTGCCCCTCCGGACCCTGCTGCTCACCGGCGCGGTGCTCTACGCGCTGGCCGCGGCCGGCTTCGCGCGCCGCGCGCTCGCCGAGCGCGACGAGCTCGTCGCCTGGCTCTCGCTCGTCTCGGTGCTCGCCGCCGGCGCCGGCCTCAACTACTTCATCTTCCCCTCGCTGTTCTCGCGCTGGGTCTACCTCGGCGACTACCTGACCGTGGCCGCGTATCTCTGCCTCCTGCTCGGGGCGGCCCGGGAGCTCGCCGCCTACCAGCGCGGCCTGGCCACGGCCGCCGTGCTCGAGGAGCGCCGCCGGCTCGCCCGCGAACTGCACGACGGGCTCGCCCAGGAGCTCGCGTTCATCTCCACTCAGTCTCGGCGCCTGCTGCGCGGCGGGCGCTTCCAGGAGCGCAACCTCGAGCAGCTCGCCCTCGCCGCCGAGCGCGCCCTCGATGAGTCGCGCAGCGCGATCGCGGCGCTCAGCCGGAGGCTCGACGAGCCGCTCGAGGTGGCCGTCGCCCAGGCCGCCGAGGACGTCGCGGAGCGCGTCGGGATCAGCGTGCGCTTCGACCTCGCCTCGGGCATCGAGGTGCCGGTGGCCACGCGCGAAGCGCTGCTTCGGATCGTGCGCGAGGCCGTCAGCAACACGGCCCGGCACGGCCACGCGAGCCACGTGACGGTGGCGCTCTGGGACGGTGACAACGTGCGGCTGCGAATCGCCGACGACGGGGTCGGCTTTGACGTCGACGCGCCCCGCACCGGCGTAGGCTTCGGGCTTGTCAGCATGCGCGAGCGCGCTCAGGCGCTCGGCGCCGATCTATCCGTGCAGTCTCGTCCAGGAGAGGGAACCAGAATCGAGGTGGTGATTCCATAGACGCGGAGTCCGCCGGCGGCGGTGTCCGCGTCCTGCTCGCCGACGATCACCCGCCCACCCGCGCCGGGGTTCGCAGCGCGCTCACTGACACGGGCTTCGACGTCGTCGCCGACGTCGGCAGCGCCGAGGCGGCGGTCGAGACCGCCCTTCGCGAGCGCCCCGATGTCTGCCTGCTCGACATCAACATGCCCGGGAACGGCATCGTTGCCGCGGCGGAGATCGCCTCCCGCCTGCCGGAGACGGCGATCGTGATGCTGACCGTCTCGCGCGATGACAGCGACCTGTTCGACGCGCTGCGCGCCGGCGCTTCCGGCTACCTGCTGAAGGACACCGATCCCTCCCGTCTCGCCCATGCGCTGCGTGGAGTCCTCGACGGCGAGGCGGCACTGCCGCGAACGCTCGTCGCACGCGTGATCGACGAGTTTCGCGCTCGCGGACGCCGGCGCCGGCTGACGTTCGCGAAGAGCCGCGGGGTCGAGCTGACCGAGCGCGAATGGGAGGTGCTCGAGCTGCTCCACCAGAAGCTCTCGACCGCCGAGATAGCCGAGCGGCTGATGGTCTCCCAGGTGACCGTCCGCACCCACATCGCTGCGATCCTGCGCAAGCTGCGGGTACCTGACCGCGCCGCCGCGATGAAGCTGCTCGACGAGCGCTGATACGGTCTCGGGTCGCGCCGGGCTGAGGCTCGTTCACGCCCGACGCGCAGGGACAGTCGACACGGGAAGGATCCATCATCGACACCGACCGCGTTCTCCCGCGGCCGCGCCGTACCGGACCAGGGCGTCTACTCGTCGCCGCGATCGTCATCGCCACCCTCGCGCTCGGCACCCCCGTGGCGCATGGAGGAACGCCGGCGCTGTCGCCCTCATCTGGCCGGATCGTGCTCGGCGTCACCTTCCGAAACGGCGTCACCCGCGCCGACGTCGCGAGCTATTCCTCGATCGTCGGGATGCGTCCGGCGCTGCTCGCGACCGACCAGGACTGGTCCGGACCGCTCTACTGGCAGAGCCAGAAGGCGGTCATCAAGCGGGCGGGGGCGATACCGGAGATCACATGGGACCCCAGCCGAGGCGGACGGGGCGTGTCGCTGCGGGCGATCGCCGACGGCCGTTACGACTCCTACCTGCGCCGGGCGGCACGCGCCGCGCGGGCCTGGCACGGCCCGCTCTACATCCGCTTCGCCCACGAGATGAACCTTCCGGGCTCGTCCTTTGGGCCCGGACGGCGCGGCATGGGGCCGGCTGCGTTCGTCGCGGCGTGGCGTCACGTCGTCTCGGTCTTCCGCCGCGCCCGCGCCTCGAACGTCCAGTGGATCTGGAGCCCGAACGTCTATTGCTTCGGACACTGTCCGTTCACGGCCTACTACCCCGGCGACAGCTGGGTCGACTGGGTGGGCCTCGACGGCTACAACTACGCCCGCGTCCACCACGTCCGCTGGCTCAGCGTGCCGCAGCTCTTCGGAGCGTCGTACGCGCTGCTCGAGCGGCTTACCTCGAAGCCCGTGATCATCGCCGAGACGGCGTCGGTCGAGCAGGGCGGGAGCAAGGCGCGCTGGATCACCCAGGGGCTCCTGAGCGACGTCCCGCGCCTCTTCCCGCGCGTTCGCGCGGTCGTCTGGTGGCAGCGCCGGACCCGAGTCGACGGCGACCTGCGCATCAACTCCTCCCGCTCAGCCGCGGCCGCTTTTCGCGCGGTCGCGCACTCGGCGCCCTATATGCCGTAGCAGCCGGAGACGCCGCCGGGGCAGGTACGCTCTGAGCTGGATGGCGCTGAACCACAGGCCTATGGAGCGGGCCCGGCGATGAGACTGCTGAAGCCGCGTGCCTCGGCTCATCCTGACCATCAGGGCACAGCGGGGCGGAGTCTCAGTGTCGAAGCCTTCGAGTACCTGTCGGCCGGCGAAGGGGCGGCGCTCGCGCGCCTGTCAGGGCGTCGCGAGCCTTCCGCGAGGTATCCGCGTTTGGCCCTGCTCGTCGAGCACGCCGGCGCCGAGGAGCGCGTCGATGCGCTCCCGAGCGCCCCGGGCCAGGATCCCGCGGACGTGTGGCGGGCCGGGTTCCCGCTCGCCGAGTCCCTAGTGCGTGACCCGGAGGTGGGCTTCACGCTGCTCGTCGACGGCGAGGAGCGGATCTCGCTGCCCCTGCCGGTCTCGCATGCGGCTGCTGAGGCCCCCGAGCTCGACGATGAGCGAGAGGAGGGTGAGAACGACAGGGCTCGGCTGCTCCGCCAGCTGAAGGCGTCGCAGTGGGCACGCGACGGACTCGTCAACCAGCTCACCGACGAGCGCGAGGCGCGCAACGGCGCTGAGCTGCAGCTGTGGGCGCTCCGGCGCAGGGAGGCACAGCTCAAGGAGGAGCTCGACGCCGCGAGGGAGCAGAGCGCGGCGCTCGAGCATGACCACGGCGAGCGCCAGGAGCTCGAGGCACAGCTCGCCGCCCTGCAGGCGATCCGGCGCTCCGATGAGACGGAGCTTGCCGACCATCGGCGCAAGGTCGCTTCGCTGCGGGAAGAGCTCGCAGAGATGGGCCAGAGACTGGCCGAGCTCGAGGCGCGGCTACAGCGGACCGGCGGGAGCTCCTTCGCTCTCGAGGAGCAGCTTCAGGAGGACAACGAGGCCCGCGGCGAGGCCGAGCAACGGCTAGGTGTCGCCGAGCAGCAGCTCCACAACTTGCGCGCGGAGCTCGTCGAGGCACGCCGGGCGGCGGAGGAGGCGGAGCGCCGGGCGGAGGACGCGGAGCAGCGCCTGCGGGAAATCGAGCGCCGTGCCGACGCGGGCGACGAGCTCGAAGAGGCCGCCGGAGGCGAGCTGGACCGGGGTGCCCCGGTCGTTGCGTTCCCGGCGGCGGGTCCGTGCTCGGAGTGCGAGGCGAGCGGCGTATGCCCGCGCTGCGAGGGAACGGGCCGCCGGCTCGCGAGACCCTGCCGCGGCTGCGGCGGGACCGGCCGCTGCCCGATGTGCGGGGGGACCGGGATGCTGCAGCCTGGAGCACAGCCGAGGCAGGCGCCGCGCGTCCACAACGAGGATCTCGATGCGGCGCGGACGATCGCGATCGAGATGGCGATCAACGAGAACTCCCGCGATGAGATCGAGCGTTACATTCGTCAGAACTTCGACGTCCTCGACGCGCTTCTCGACGAGGTGTACTCGACGCTCGAGGCTGGGCCTCCCGCGAGCGCGGCTCCTCGGGACGGCTGAGCGCCGCTTCGTCCGCTTTGGGTGCGGCACCGCGGCACGCCGCAGGCCGGATCGCGAACCGCCGTCTCAGTTACCGGGCGCCGGGTCGCCTTCCGCTGCCGATTGACCGTGCATACGGAGCACGTGCCGCGAACGTCACTCCCGCCGCTGTGAATCCCCGCGCTCGCACAGAGCGTCGCCGGTCTCCGACCGGCGACGCTAGGACGTCGGTGTGACCCGGTAGGCGTCGAAGACCGAGTCGATGTTGCGCAGGCGCTGGATGCACGCCTTGAGTGCCTGGGTGTCACCGACCTCGACGACGAAGCGGTTCTTGACCATCGGGTGGACTACCGTGCAGCGCGCCTCGAGGATGTTGACGCCGCTCTCGGCGAAGGTGCGCGAGAGGTCCTCGAGCAGGCGGTGGCGGTCCCAGCCGTCGACCTGGAGCTCGACGCGGAACGACTGCGCGCCGTCGCCTTCCCAGGCGACCTTCGTGAAGCGCTCCGGGTTCTTCATCAGCGCGCGCGCGTTCGGGCAGTCCTCGCGGTGGATCGTGATCCCCTTGCCAAGCGAGATGTAGCCGACGATCCCGTCGCCAGGGACGGGTCGGCAGCACTTCGCGAGACGGAGCATCACGTCGTCGATCCCCTGGACCTGGATCCCGTAGCTCGAGGACGCGGCGGTCGGCTTCTGGATCTCCTTCTTGCGGCCCGCGAGCAGGTCCTCGGCCGCCCCCTGGGGCTCGACGGCGGCCTCGCCCTGCTTGAGTCGCTGGAGAACCTTGTTCGTGACGACCGTGGCGGAGATCTTCGCCTGACCCAGAGCGACGTAGAAGTCCTCGCCCTTGCGAAAGCCCATCTCGCGGATGACGTCGGCGAGCAGCGGCGAGCCGGTGATCTTCTGCGCTGGGAGTCCCTGGCGCTTCAGGTTCTCCTGGAGGATGTCGCGCCCGGTCCGCTCGGAGTCCTCGCGCCGCTCGCGCTTGAACCAGGCGCGGATCTTCGACTGGGCGCGCGCGGTCTTCGCGAGCGCGAGCCAGTCACGCGACGGGCCGCGCTCCTTCTTCGAGGTCAGAACCTCGCATATGTCGCCCGACTTGAGCTCGTAGTGGAGGGGGACGATCTTGCCGTTGACCTTGGCGCCGACACAGCGGTGGCCGACGTCGGTGTGGATCTCGTAGGCGAAGTCGAGCGGCGTCGCGCCCGCGGCGAGCGACTTGACCTCGCCCTTCGGCGTGAAGACGAACACCTCGTCCTCGAAAAGGTCGACCTTCAACCCTTCGACGAACTCCTGCGGGTCCTTCAGCTCCTTCTGCCAGTCGAGCAGCGACTCGAGCCACTCGACGCGCTCCTTGCTCTGGGCGCCGGCGCCGTCCTCCCCATAGCCGCCGACCTTGTACATCCAGTGGGCGGCGATGCCGTACTCCGCCGTCTCGTGCATCTCGTGCGTCCGGATCTGGATCTCGAGCGGACGCCCCTCGGGCCCGATCACCGTCGTGTGCAGAGCCTGGTACATGTTGAACTTGGGCATCGCGATCATGTCCTTGAAGCGACCGGGCAGCGGCTTCCAGAGCGAGTGAATGACGCCGATCGCGCCGTAGCAGTCCTTGACCGAGTCGACGATCACGCGCATCGCGGTGAGGTCGTAGATCTCGTTGAACTCGCGACCCTTCTTGGTCATCTTCGAGTAGATCGAATAGAAGTGCTTGGCGCGCCCGGAGATCTGCGCCTCGATGCCGACCGCCTCGAGCTCCTTGGCCAGGTAGATGCCGGCGCGCTCGACGTAGCGCTCGCGCTCGTCGCGCTGCTGGCTGACGAGTCCCTTGATCTCCTTGAACTTGCGCGGGTGGAGCGTCGCGAAAGCCAGGTCCTCGAGCTCCCACTTGATCGCGTGGATGCCGAGCCTGTGCGCGAGCGGCGCGAAGATCTCGAGCGTCTCCTTCGCCTTGTCCTGCTGCTTCTGCTTCGGCATCGCGCCGAGCGTGCGCATGTTGTGGAGGCGATCCGCGAGCTTGATCAGCACGACGCGGATGTCGGACGCCATCGCCACGATCATCTTGCGGTAGTTCTCGGCCTGACGGTCGTCTCGACTCTGGAAGGTGATGCCGGTCAGCTTCGTCACCCCGTCGACGAGCGTCGCGACCTCGTCGCCGAAGACCTCGCGAACCTCGTCGAGCGACGCGGTCGTGTCCTCCACGGTGTCGTGCAGCAGCGCGGCGCACAGCGTCGCCGTGTCGAGCCGCATTCCCGCGCAGATCTTCGCCACTCCGACCGGGTGGACGATGAACCCCTCCCCGGACTGCCGTCGCTGGTCGGCGTGGCGCTCGCACGCGAACTCGAAGGCGCGCTCGACGAGCTGCCGATCCACGTCCGTGGGAGCACCGCCCGAGTGCTCCTCGATCACTGCATAGAGATCGTCGAGGAGCTTGCGCTCGAACGCGTTGAGTTGGATCGTCGCTGCCGAGGAGCCCTCCGCCACGGCCGTC
Source organism: uncultured Actinomycetes bacterium (assembly GCA_963719375.1). Classification (GTDB taxonomy): domain Bacteria; phylum Actinomycetota; class Thermoleophilia; order Solirubrobacterales; family Thermoleophilaceae; genus JAICJV01. The sequence goes on from CAVRBY010000001.1 coordinate 195,716, forward strand.
GGGGCGTCGGCGGCGCCGTTCGAAGTGCCGCCTGATGCGCCCTTCGTCGCGCGGCCACGGGTCCTGCTACGGCCCCCGGCAGTCGATCGCTGGAGCTTCGCCACGACTCCAGTCTAGAGGCGCGTGCGCCGTCCGGCGCGTGGTGCGCGACCGCTTGCGCCCCGGTGTCAACTCCGCTACGCGGCTCGTGGCGAGGCGAGCGCCGGCGCCCCCTCGGTGCGACGACGCTCCCCTTCGAGGAAGGCTTCGGCCGCCTCGAGCCGCTCACGGCAGAAGACATACGTGGGGGAAAGCTCGAGCTCGGTTCGCCGCGCATCGAGCAGCCGGACGGCTGAGTCCTCATAGGCGACGAGCCGGAGTTCGCAGAGCACACGCACGAGTCGTGCGGCGAGCGACCCGGAGCGCGGGATGGCGGCGGGTCCGCGCAGGGCCGTCTCGAGCGCCTCGCCCCTGCAGGGCGCGGCCGGGCGCAGTTCGCGGTAGAGGGCCTCGAGCTCCGGCCGCAGACCGAGCGACTGGCGGGCCACCCAACCGCTGAAGTCGATCTCGGCCACTCCCCACGCAAGATGGGCAAAGCCCGGTGTCACGCGCGAGCAGGGGTGGCCGAGAAGGACCAGCCCGGCGGACGACAGAGGCGGGTCGAGTGCAACCAGATGCTCGAAGTCCGCGCCGATGGCAGGGTTGGCCTCGAGCGCGTCCCAGCTTGTCAGGGCAATCTCGTCGCCACCCGCGACGATTCGCCCTAGTGCCCCGCTCCGGCGCGCGCTCTCGGCGCAGACGATCAGCACTCGTTCACCGCTTGAGCGCAGGTCGCCGACAACCCCCGCGAACCCCGACCCGCGACGATCGATGACGGCTCGCCGTGGACCGGCCGGCTCACGCCCGGTGCCGTCGAAGTCGATCGGCAGCTCGCGCGCATACTCCCGATCGAAGTCGCCCCAGAAGTCCCCTTCGCCGAGGATTGGCACGTCTCCGCCGGGAGTCGGGCAAAGGGCGCGCAGGACGAGCCGCGGCTCGACCGCCCCACGCCACTCGTTGAGCTCGAGCCGCACGGCCGCGTCGCGACGACCGTCCTCGCCCGCGAGCAGTGAGCGCGCCGGCGTGCGAAAGGCGACCGCGCGAGCCCGCCCACCGCCGCCGCAGATCGTGAAGCGGGCGTGCTGTCCCTCATCGCCCATCGCGCGCACTTCGTCGACGCGCGCGGCCGGTACGAGGAGCGTCGGGCGCGGGTTGCCGTGCCCGAACGGACCGAGGCGCTCAAACTCCTCTGCAAGCGGCACGCCGACGGCGTCCGCGGATATCACGCAATCCACTCGCTCGACGGGCACGAGGTCCTCCGGCGCTAGCACCGCGCCCGCATGCTCTGCCAGCGCTCCGCGGAAGTCGTCGACGCGCTTTCGCTCGAGCTCGAGACCCGCGGCCGCCCGGTGTCCGCCGAAGCGGAGCAGGTGGGCTGCGGATGCTGCCAGGCCCGCGTGGAGGTCGTAGGCGGGAATGCTCCTGCCCGACCCGCGTCCGCGCTCGCCGTCGAGAGCGATCACGACGCATGGCCGGTGATAGCGCTCGACGAGGCGCCCGGCGACGATTCCGATCACGCCCGGATGCCAGCCCTCGCCGGCGACCACGCAGACCGGCAGGTCCGGATGCTCGGCCCGGGCCGCCTCGGCGGCGAACAGGATCCGCGTCTCGGTGTCCTGGCGCTCGCGATTCAGCAGGTCGAGCTCGTCGGCGATCTGCGCTGCCCGCGCCTCGTCCTCGCACAGCAGCAACTCGAGCGCGGCGTCTGCGCGCGCGAGGCGTCCCGCGGCGTTCAGTCGCGGGGCGAGACGGAACCCCACGGCATGCTCGTCCACCCGACCCGGGTCGACCGCGGCGATCTCCATCAGCGCACGGAGCCCAGGCTTCGACGTCCGGCTGAGTGCCGCGAGCCCCTCGCGAACGAGCCTGCGGTTCTCGTCTACGAGCGGGACGACGTCGGCGATCGTCGCGAGCGCGACCAGGTCGTGATCCGGCGACGCGGGGTCGCGACCGGCCAGACCCAAGAGGCGCTCGCTGAGCTTGAGGGCCACGCCCGTGGCACAGAGGTGCTCACATGGGTAGCCGCAGACCGTGGGATGGACGATCGGGCAGTCCGGCAGGTCGTCCGCCGGCCTGTGGTGGTCGGTCACCACGACGTCCACGCCGAGCCGCCTCGCCTCGGCCACCTCCTCGACCGCGGTGATCCCGCAGTCGACGGTCAGAAGCAGCCCGCACCCCTCGGCTGCGAGCCGCTGCACAGTCTGCGAGGTGAGGCCGTAGCCCTCGCTCCGCTCCGGAAGGTGCCAGCGCGCCTCGGCGCCAAGCCGGCGAAGCGCGCGCGCGAGCGTCGCGGTGGAGCAGACGCCGTCGACGTCGTAGTCGCCGTGGATCACGACCTTCGACCCGCGGGCGACATGGTCGAGGATCAGTTCGCAGGCTGCGTCGATGCCGGCGAAGGCCGCCGGATCGTGTGAGTCCCCGGCAGAAAGGAACCGGCGCGCCGCCTCTGGCGTGTCGAAGCCGCGGCGGACCAGGATCGAGGCCGTCGCATGGGACAGCGAGAGCTCAGCGGCGACGCGGTGCGCGCGTGCGTAGTCGTAGGGAGATGCCCGCCAGCGTCCTGCAAGTGTCATGGGCGTGATTGTCCGCGCCGGGCAAGACGGAAAATGCACCGGCCGCCGCCATCACGTCTCTGCGCTCACCCTCGGCGCTCATCCGGTGTGCGACGGCGGATCGGGGCTCAGGCGCTCAAGGCCACCCCTTTTAGGTGTCGCGCTTGCCGACCGCCGCGGACGCATGGGCGGCGGCGCACGCTTCAGCGGCGAGTTGGCAAAGGTCGGACGCCGGCGACCCGGGTCTCAAACCCGGCGCGCAGCCCCCTCTTGGCGGATCCCGACGGCATAGCAGGCGGCCAGTCCGATCAGTGCGCCGGGGATCGCGAGCAGCGCCTGCGCGAAGTGGGTGTCGTGGCGCCCGGGGATCGTCAGCCCCGAGACGAAGAAGCCGAACAGCGCCGCGCCGATGACCGCCGCGAGGAACGCGCCGACGATCCCGCCCCAGAAGCGATCGGGGATGAAGACGGTGAAGTGCCACAGGGCAATCGCCATCATCACCCAGACGAGCATGCTCATCGCGGACGACCGTGCCTTCTCCGGCGGCGGGCCTCCCGGCGCGCCTTGAGCGGGTCGTCCGGCTGCGAACGCTCGGATTGACCGTCGCGGCCGCGGTCGCCGTCGCCACCGCGCGGCTTCGGCCGTGACCCCGTCGAGGAGGTCCGCGCCGGACGCGCGGGCTCTTCGGCCTGCTCGGTGCGCTCGGCGTCCCCGTCGCCGGTGATCGGCGGATCCTGAACGGCCGCGCCGGCAGCCGCGCGTCTCGGGCCTCCGGGAGTCGCCGGCGTGCGGCGTGGCCGCGGCGCGGGGACGGCCGGCTCGGCGGTACCGAGCTCGCTCTCCGCGTACGCGGGCACCACGCCGCCGTGGTCCTGCTCGACGAGCCGGCGGCGACGGACCCAGACGGGCTCTCGTTCCTTCCAGGCCGTCAGCACCGGCGAGGCGATGAAGATCGACGAGTACGCACCCGACGCGACACCGATCAGCAGCGCGAACCCGAAGTCCTTCAGCGTCGAGCCGCCGAAGAACATCAGCGCGGCGATCGGGATCAGGGTGGAGAGGCTCGTCATCAGAGAGCGCGTCAGCACCTCCGACATCGACCGGTTCACGATCTGGGAGAACGTCGCGCGCGGCATGCGCGGCACGTTCTCGCGTATTCGGTCGAACACGATGATCGTGTCGTAGAGCGAGTAGCCGAGGATCGTCAGCAGGGCCGCGACGGTCGAGGTTGTCACCTCGCGCGAGGTGAGGGCGTAGACGCCGGATGTGATCAGCAGGTCGTGAGCGAGCGCGATCAGTACCGGCACGGCATATTTGAACTCGAACCGCAGGCCGATGTAGATCGAGATCAGCAGCAGCGACGCGATGATCGCGATCGCGGCCGTCCGGGCGATCTGCTGTCCGAACGTCGGGCCGACGGAGCTGACCGTGAAGTTGCCGCTGCGCACGCCAAAGTTGTTGTTGAGCGCGGTCTCGACGGAGGTGACCCGTGCGGGGTCGAGCTTCTTGAGCGAGATCTGTACGACGTTCTTGCCGAGCTTCGGGTCCTTGATCTGCTGGACCTGGGCGTCGCTGAAGCCGGCCCTGCTGAGCGCGCTGCGCACCTGGGCCACGGTGGCCGCACGCTCCGTGGGCGCGGTGATGCGCGTCCCGGAGGTGAAGTCGATGCCGAAGTTGATCCCGAGCGTCGAGATCGCTATCGCGCCCGCGAGGATGATCGTCCCCGAGAAGGAGAAGAACCAGCGGCTGTTGCCCATGAAGTCGAAGCGCACGCGGTGCGCGAGCGAGCCGATGTTGAATGCCCAGCGCGAGCGCAGCAGCCGCGCAGCGCCCCATCGAGCCGAGCATCGCCTGCGTCGCGAGGACGGCGGTGAACAGGGACACGAGCGTGCCGACGCCGAGCGTGAAGGCGAAGCCCTTGATGCTCGAGGTGGCGAGCATGAAGAGGATGAAGGCGACGCCGAAGGTGACCGCGTTCGCGTCGATGATGGCCCGCAGCGCCTTCGCGTAGCCGGTCTGGATCGCGCGCGGGATCGACCCTCCGAGGCGGGCCTCTTCCTTGACCCGCTCGAAGATGACGATGTTCGCGTCCGCCGCGACGCCGAGCGTCAGGATCAGGCCCGCGATGCCAGGCAGCGTCAGCGTGATCGGTATCAGCTTCACGAGCGCGAACAGCAGCAGCGCGTAGATGACGAGCGCCAGGCCCGCGACTACCCCCAGCACGCGATAGAAGAGCAGCAGCAGGAGCAGCGTCAGCGCCAGTCCCACGGCGCCCGCGACGAGGCCCTGGTTGAGCGCCTCCTGGCCGAGCGTGGCAGAGACCTGCGTCTTGGAGATCAGCTTCAGCTCGATCCCGAGCGCGCCGATGCGCAGGTTCTGGGCGAGGTCGTTGGCCTGCTGGATGCCGCCGAGACCGCTGATCTCGGTGCCGTTCGAGCCGTCGATGCCGTTCGGATACTGCGTGTAGTCGACCGAGGCGAGCGAGACGACCTGGTTGTCGAGCGTGATCGCGAAGTCCTGAAAGCTCGACGACCGCGGCGTCCCGGGCGGCAGGATCTGCGAGGCGCCGCGCTGCGCGAGCCGCTTCGTGACTCTGCTGAAGGCCGCCTGGCCGGAGCCGGTGAAGTTGAACTGGACGACCGTGCCTCTGGTCGGGTCTTGGACGACCTTCGGATCGGTGACCTCGTTGCCCGACAACTCGGAGTCGTCCTGGAGCACGTAGTAGGCGTTGTTCGGCGTCTTGCTCGAGGCGCCCTGCGGGTTCTGTGCCTTGATCAGGACGACGCCCTGGGGGACCTTGACGATGATGCTGCCCTTGGCCGGGCCGACGCCCTCCTTGGCGAGCCGCGCCATCGTCCCCGGACAGGCCGTGCCCCTCGACGCCGGACCCGCGTTCGGGTTTCGCTGCGCGCCGCCGCCGAGGCCGGCCGTCCCCTCGTAGTCCTGGGCGATCTCGCTGCAGCTCTCGTAGTAGGCGGTCGCGTCGTTCGAGTTGGAGAACTGCTGGACGCCGCCTCCCGTGCTCGACCTGGCCTGGGCGGATCACCTGGCGGCTGGCGGAGGTGCCCGGACCGAAGAGGTAGTACTTCGTTCCGGACGTGTCGTTCTGGCGGTCGTAGTACTGCTCGATCAGCCGCTGATTGCCGTGGAATTGAGCGCTGACCGCCTTCGACGGGCCGCTGGGTGGAATGTCCGACGCCTCGGGGGTGTCGTGCTGCTTCGCCGCCAGCTGGACGGCCGGGAACAGCCCGAAGGTGCCGGAGGGGTTCGAAGAGGTCCTTCTCCCAGTCGTAGAACTGCAGCTGCGCGGTGGTGCCCACCTGCTGCTCTGCGCGCGCTGCGTTCTGGACGGCGGGCAGCCCGACCGAGATCTCGTTTTGGCCGGCGCTCTGGATCTCGGGCTCGGAGACGCCGAGCGCGTTGGTGCGCTTCTGGATGATCCCGATCGCGTCGTTGATCGATTGCTGCGTGACCTTCGGGACCTTCGGTGTCGGCCGCCCCTGATAGACCAGCTCGACGCCACCGCGCAGGTCGAGCCCGAGGCGGGTCGGCTTCGAGGCCGGGCTGCCCGGGATCACCACGAGCAGCGCCCCGACGGCGAGCAGCCCAACCAGCGCGAGGATGATCAGATTGCGGCTTCGGAGCGACACGGGCTCTAGATCGTGATGCTCAGTGGGGGGTGACGACGATCAGCAGACCGCCGTCGTCGTCGTAGGCGGGGAAGATGTCGGCGGTCGCGGGCTCGGGATGCTCACCGGCGGCGGTCACCGTGGCGGGCTTGCCGAGCACGCGCACCCCCCACTCGAGGGCTGTCGCGATGTGGTCGTCGCCGTTCTGGAAGTTGAGCCCGAGCACCTCGCTCACGGGACGTCCGATGACGTCGGCGTCCCCGAGACCGGTCAGTTCGCGCGTTCCGCGCCCGGCGGCGACGACGCGCGTCTTCGCGTCCGTGACGAAGAACGCCGCGTTCGGCGACGGGTAGTAGTCGTCGAGCAGCTCGAAGAGGAAGCCGAATCCGCATTGGGAGCAGCTCGGAGCCCGATTCTCGAAGCCCGCGGTGCGCTCGCCGGACATGAAGCGGTGACCGCAGTTCGCGCAGATGAAGTGAGTCATTTCGTTGCCATCGGCGCGGGTTCGGTTCGTGCGGGTCCGCCCGGCGGCCTGCCGTCTAGCTTACGGACTGGTCTGCCCAACGTTAAAACAGGCTCGCGGCCCGTTCGCTGCGGGCCAGGCCCAGATGCGCGAAGGCGGCCGGCGTGGCCACCCGGCCACGCGGTGTCCGCTTGAGAAAGCCGCACTGCAACAGGTAGGGCTCGTAGACGTCCTCGATCGTGTCGGCTTCCTCACCAACCGCCACGGCGAGTGTCGAGAGGCCGATCGGACCGCCGTCGAACTTGCCGCAGATAGTCATCAGGATGTCCCGGTCGAGCCGGTCGAGCCCGTGCGCGTCGATCTCGAGCAGGTCGAGCGCGTCGCCCGCGATGGCGGCGTCGATCTCACCGCGGCCGCGGACCTGGGCGAAGTCGCGCGCGCGCTTGAGCAGGCGGTTCGCGACCCGCGGCGTCCCGCGCGAGCGTCCGGCGATCGCGAGCGCGCCGGCGGCGTCGAGCGGGACCTCGAGGATGCGCGCCGAGCGGCGTACGATCTCGGCGAGCTCGGGCGTCGTCGTAGAGGTCGAGCCTGAAGGAAACACCGAAGCGGTCACGGAGCGGCGTCGTCAGGAGCCCCGCGCGCGTGGTGGCTCCGATCAGCGTGAAGGCCGGCAGATCGAGCGTGACGACTCGCGCGCCGGCGCCCTGGCCGACGGTGATCGGCAGCTTGCGGTCCTCCATCGCCGGATAGAAGGTCTCCTCGAGCGCGCGCGGCAGGCGATGGATCTCGTCGACGAAGAAGACGGACCGCGGCTCGAGCGCGGTCAGGAACGACGCGATGTCGCCCTTGCGCTCGAGAGCGGGCCCGCGGTCTGGACGAACGGTACGCCGAGCTCGTGGGCGACGATCTGTGCGAGCGAGGTCTTGCCGAGCCCTGGCGGACCGGCGAGCAGAACGTGGTCGAGCGCCTCGCCCCGGCTCGCGAGCGGCCTCGACGAATACGCCGAGCTGGTCGCGCACGCTCGCCTGGCCGACGAAGTCCCCGAGGCTGCGCGGCCGAAGCGAGCGGTCGAGCTCGTCGTCGCTCTCGAGCTGGGCGGCAGCCGCGAGACGCTCGACGCCGGGCGTGCGCAGGCCGTCCATCAGCGGGCCGCCCTCAGCGCCTCTGAGATCAGCTCCTCGGGGGTCTCTCCGGTCGCCTTGTCGAGCAGGACGTCGATCTCCCTCGCGCCGTACCCGAGCGTCGCCAGTGCCTGGCGAGCCTCCGAGATCGGATCGTCCGGGATTGCGTTGACGAGCCCGGTCGACACGTTCTCCTCGCCGCCGACGCGTTCTCTCAGCTCGACGATGATCCGCTCCGCGGTGCGCTTGCCGATCCCCGGTACCGCCTGGAAGCGACCGGCGTCGCCACGTCCGATCGCCTGGAGCAGCTCCCGCACGGGCCCGCCCGAGAGGACCGCCAGCGCCACCTTCGGACCGACTCCTTGCACGCCGACGAGCAGGTGGAATAGCTCTCGCTCCTCCTCCGTGGCGAAGCCGTAGAGCTGCATCCCGTCGTCGCGCAGAACGAGGTGCGCCAGCAGCATCGCCTCCTCGCCCGCCGGCGGGACCGCGCGCAGAGTCTGAGCGGAGACGCTCAGGCGGTACCCCATGCCAGCCGCCTCGATGACGACATGGTCGCCGCGGCGGACCGCCACTTCGCCGCGCACCGATGAGATCACCTCGCCACCGCCCCGGGCGGAGCGCTGCGCGCTCTGCCCTCGATCACCACGTGATCGCCGCGACGGACCGCAACCTCCCCCCTGACCGACGCGATCATCCGACGACTGCCCGCATGTGAGCGCCGTTGGCGTGACATATGGCCACGGCGAGGGCATCGGCCGCGTGGTCGGGCTCGGGCGGCTCGGGCAGCGAGAGCAGCGTGCCGACCATCCGCTGGACCTGCCCCTTCTCCGCGCGACCGGACCCGCAGACGGCCTGCTTCACCGCCTGCGGCGTGTACGAGTACGCGGGTACGCCGGTCATGCCCGCGGAGAGCAGGACCGCGCCGCGTGCCTGACCGACCGAGAACGCCGTGCGCGCGTTCTGGCCGAAGAAGAGGTCCTCGACGGCGATGGCGTGTGGCTCGTGCGCCTTGATCAGGTCGCAGACGCGCGCGTGGATGCGGGCGAGACGCCGCTCCAGCGGCTCGTTGCGCGCGGTGGCGATGACCCCCCCGTCGAGAGCCGCAAGCCGCTGTCCGTGCGCGAGCACGACGCCATAGCCGGTGTTGGCCGTGCCGGGGTCGATGCCGAGGACGATCACCATCCCCGAGATTCTGCGTGGCGACCCGGACGCCTGCCGTGGGCACTGGCATCTCGGGTTCACCCAGAACTGGCCGAGCTGAACGCTCGGCGGATGGCGGCGAACCCCAGCCCGATGCCGGCGCCGCCCCTGCTCAAGCCTGGGAGGCGGCTCGCGGCGCGGTCGTCAGGCGACCCGCTCGAGGACGGCCGCGTCGATGTCGAAGTTCGCGTGCACTGCGTCGACGTCGTCCTGCTCCTCGAGTGCTTCGATCAGTCGCATCAGCGAGCGCGCATGGGTCTCGTCGACCTCGACCCGGTTCGTCGGGCGCATCGTGAGCTCGGCGGATTGGATCTCCACGCCGGCTGCCTCGAGGGCGTCACGGACGGCGGTCAAGTTTGCAGGCTCGGTGACGATCTCATAGATCCCCTCGTCGGCCACGACGTCCTCGGCGCCGGCGTCGATCGCGGCGATCAGGTCATCCTCCGAGTACCGCTCGGCGTCGATGACGAGCATCCCCTTCTTCTCGAACACCCAGGCCACCGAGCCGGGCTCGCCGAGATTGCCTCCCGCGCGCGAGAACATGTGCCGGACCTCGGAACCTGTGCGATTGCGGTTGTCGGTCAGCGCCTCGACCAGGATCGCCACCCCGCCCGGGCCATAGCCTTCGTAGACGACGGACTCGATCGCCGCCGCGTCCGTGTCGGCACCGGTTCCCTTCGCGACGGCCCGCTCGATGTTGTCCTTCGGCATGCGCGCTTCCTTTGCCTTCTGGATCGCGTTGGCGAGGGCCGCGTTGCCGGTCGGGTCCCCCCCACCCTCGCGCGCGGCCACCTGGATCGCCCGCGCGAGCTTCGTGAAGTGCGCGCCGCGGCGCTGGTCGACGACGGCCTTCTTGTGCTTGATCGAGGCCCATTTGGAGTGACCGGACATGGCCCTATTTTATCCGTGCGGCCCCGCGGCGCGACACGCCTGGCCACCGGTCGCTCAGCCGGTGAAGCGCGGCTTCGGCGCCGGCGGCGGCTTGAGCACCGCCATCCGCACGCCAACCGCTGAGCCGTTCGCGAGCAGCTTGCCGGCCTTGCGCGACTGGGTCACGATCACCTTGCCGCGCCGCCGCGGATCGCTCGCCCTCCGGACGTGCCCGAGCTTGCAGTGGTTGCGCTTCAGCAGCGCTCGGGCCTGCTTGAGCGTCTTGTGCTTGAGCTTCGGGACCTTGCACCGCGCCGGCGCCGCCGGGACCAAGGCGACCTTCTGGTTGCCGAAGTCGAGGCCGGTAGCCGCCTGGCCGCCGGCGAGCGCGACGTTCGCGTACGCGCAGCCGCTCGGCGCCGTGCACTTGTAGGCGGTCTGGATCGCCTCGCGCACGGCGTAGGTCCCGGGCGTGACGTTCGCGATCGTGTACGAGCCGTCGCTCGCGCTGAGCGCGCTCGGCTCGCCGGCGTCGAGCTTGCCGTTCCCGTTCGTGTCGACGTAGACGGTGAAGCCCCCGAGACCGCCCTCTCCGGTGTCGCGCTTGGCGTTGCCGTTGGCGTCGTTGTAGACGGTGCCGGACGCAGTGGCCGGGGCGGCCTTCTGACCGGCCTTAGTCAGCGCGAGGATCGAGAATGCTGTCGCCCCTACCGTGCTTCCGTCGTCGCGCAGGTCGGCCGGCCAGGAGCCGTCGGCCACCTGTTGCGACAGCAGCAGGTCGACGACCTTCGCGTAGAAGTTCGTAGGGTCGGCGATGTTGGCGGCGACGTAGCTGCCGATGCCCTTGCTGATCGCGAACAGCGAGTAGTGATAGCCGCCCTCGCCGGTGTTCGCGACCCAGTCGCAACCCGAGGCGCCGACCTGACACGAGCCATCCTCACCAAATGGCGACGGCGGGTCGTGGAAGATCTCGACTCGTGACCCGCTCTGCGACTTTTCGTAGGTGTCGAGCACGTCGGTGTTGAACTTCAAGGAAGCCTGAACGCCGGCGTCCCCGGCGGCCACCCCATCGTAGGCGAACTCGAACAGGTCCGAGCCCGACCCGTTCGCGCTCGACCGGAAGCCGCAGCAGGTCTCACCCGGGTCGTACGATCCGCCGCCGTCGTTGAAAGTCGCATAGGGGTTGGACTTCAACTCCTGGATGGCTCGCGCCCATCCCAGGTTGGCCGTCGCCGTCGCCGCCGGGACGCCGCCGCTGAAGTCGAGCCCGGACACGCCGAACCCGGTGTTAGAGCCGTCACCGCCGCCTCCGTTGCTGGACTGGGGGTGGTAGGTCCAAGAGCCGCAGTTGCCATAGTCGCTGCCACTCGGCGCGGTGCACGAGCTGCTCGAATTGCCGGTTGTGGCCGGCGGAGCGTTCTGCCAGTGGATCTCGAAGGTGCGGCCGAGGCTGATCGCGTTCGCCGCGTTCGGCTCGCTGCTGAAGAAGCTGAGCGCGATCAGAGCGATGCTGGTCGCGTAGTTGCTGTCGGATTCGGTGTGCGACACGCCCCAAGAGCCCTTGGTATCCGTCGCGCTCGTGTCCTGCTGCTTGATAAGCCACTGGACGGCGTTCTTCGCATCCGCGAGCTGGCCCGCCGTTACGTTGCTCGGGTCGAGGGTGAGCGCGGCTCCGATTGCTGCAATGGCAAAGCCGGTGTCGGTCACGTCACCGGAGTAGTCACATGACGACGTGCACCAGTGGATGTTGCTCGGGTCCGACTTGTCGGCGACCGAGTCGAGGTAGCCAACACCCTTGGCGACCCCTGCGTTCACGTCCGCCTGCGTCCACTGACCGACGCTCTTCGCCGAAGCGGTTCCGGCGGTGAGGGCTGCGAGCGCTGCGATCGCAGCGACGGCGGCTACGACGAACGCACGGGCCACGCGCGCGTTGCTCACGTACGGGAAGGGCATGTGTACTCCTCGGTTCGCGCTCGATCGAAAGCGATGTGTTGCTTCATGAGCATCCTCTTATGACCCTAAGTTCAAGCGACGGCCGTTGTCAATGGGCGGGCTTGCGGAGAGAACCGGAACTCACTTACCCTCGGTGCTAATCGTCAAGGAGGAATCGCTGAGACGGGACTGGTGGCGAAGGAGCCTTCCGCGACCGACGCTCGCCGGCGTCGTCGCGTTGCTCGCCCTCTGCGTGGCGCTCGGGAACACCTCGCTAGCCGCGCCCCTGACGAGCTCGGGCGCGAGCGTGGCGAGACAGCTCGCCAGGGCGCTGACCCTGTCGCGGCATGCCAGTGCGACCTCGAAGAGGGCGCTCTCCATGGCGAGACAGGCCGATGCGACCGCGGTCAAGGCACTCCACTCGTCCGGATCGGCCGGCCCGACCGGGCCGCCCGGTCCCGCCGGGTCGCCGGGGCGGCCCGGCGCGAACGGGACCGCGATCGGCTATGCGACGGTCGAGTGGTGCGCGGGCGGCTGCCCCGATCAGCCGAGCGCGGGCTGGTACACGCCGGACGAGGGGGCCCTCGGAGTCGACAACACCGCGAACTTCAGACACGCCGCGACCGGCGTCTTCTGCCTCCACGACCTGCCCTTCCACGTCCATAACCTGGTCGCGAACCTCGGCCCGAGCACGGACACGCCGACGGCCCACAACAACTACCTGGTCCAAACGCAGATTGGGACAGGCGGCACCTCATGCCCGACGGGCGGGAGCGCCGACCAGAACGTGGTCGTCGAGGTTCGCGACCAGACCGGGACGCTAACGGACCCCGACGCTTCGGCGAAGATCCTTGCGCTCTTGAACTGAGCGCGTCAGTGCGAGGCCGCGCCGCGCCGCGCAAGCAGCCCGAAGCGCGGTCCGCGGCGTCGCGGCCGCGGCTGATAGCGCCAGGCGAACAGCCAGAGGTCGGTTCGCTGCGCCTCGGTCAGGCCGCGCGTGCCGCGCACGATCGTCTCGAGCTCGTCGAGCGTGGCGCCGCGCTCGATCCGCTCGCGCAGCTTGTTGCGTATCCCCTCGACGACCATTCTGACCTCCCTCAGCCGGCCGGACGTCTAGAGACAATTGATACCCAGCATCGGGCAACGGTCAAACGGCAGGGTCGACGAGACCGATCTAAACCGAGAACCGCCCGTCGCGCTGCAGCTCCTCGCCGTCGACGGTGATCGTCCCGCCCATCCTCATGTCGAGCACCATGTCCCAGTGGACGGCCGACTCGTTGACTCCACCGGACTCCGGGTAGCTCGCGCCGACAGCCATGTGGACGGTGCCGCCGATCTTCTCGTCGAGCAGGATCTCCTTGGTGGCGGTCGCAATCCCGTAGTTGGTGCCGATCCCGAGCTCGCCGAGGCGACGCGCGCCGTCGTCGGTGTCGAGCATCTCGACGAGGAAATCCTCGCCGCGCTCGGCCGAGGCGTCGACGACCTTGCCGGAGTCGAACCGGAGCTTGACGCCCGAGACCTCGCGTCCGGCGTAGACCGCGGGGAACGAAAACGTGACCTCGCCATCGACGGAGTCCTCGACCGGGCCGGTGAAGAACTCGCCGTCCGGCATGTTGTGCTCGCCGACGCAGGGGATGAACTTCCGTCCCTCGATCCCGAGCCGGAGGTCCGTCCCGGGCGCCTGCAGGCGGATCTCGCGCTTGCCCTCGGTCCACTCCGCGAGCCGGCGGACCTCGTCCGATTGTCGCTGCCACGCCGTCAGCGGATCGCTGTCGCCGACCAGGCAGGCGTCGTAGAAGAATTGCTCGTACTGCGTCAGCGACATGCCTGCCTCGGAGGCGTAGGCGGCGGTCGGGTAGAGGGTGAGCGACCAGCGGTGCTCGCCCGCGGCGGTGCGGCGCATGTACGCGTCGAGCAACGACTTGCGCGCCTTCTGCGCACGAGCCTGCTTCTTCGGATCCGCCTGTGAGAGCGCGCGCGTGTTGGCCTCGGCCATCACGGCGATGCGAACGTCGGACTCCTCCGCCGCCCACCGGGCGGGCTCGGCGATGTAGTCAAGCTGCGCGTCGGAGGCGAGCTCGAAGAAGGCGGACTGGCCCTCCTCGAGGGAGATCTGGAGCACCGGCAGGCCGCCCGCGCGCAACACCTCCTCATAGATCGACTGGACGAGCGGCTCGGCGGTCGTCGTCGACTGGATGACGCAGACGTCGCCCTCCGTCACGCGCGTCGAGTAGCGGACCAGGATCTGCGCTAGTGCTTCGGCTCTGTGGTCTCTCAAGGTCTAGCCTCCCGTGCTTTGCGTTCCAGCCAACCGTCGATCGCGGCGAGCGCGGGCGCGCTCCACGAGCCACCCGTGGACGCGAAGGTCACCCGTCAGCTCGGGGTGAAACGCGACGGCGAGGATGTCGCCCTGCTGCACCGCGACGGGGTGCCCTTCGTGCTCGGCGAGCACTTCGACGTCTGCGCCGGCGGCCTCTACCCACGGGGCGCGGATGAAGACGGCGCGTAGCGGCTGATCGCCGAGCGCCGGTATCCGAAGGTCGGCCTCGAAGCTCTGCAGCTGCCGCCCGAACGCGTTTCGGCGCGACTCGACGTCCATCACGGCGAGGTGATCGCGGTCGAGCATGATCAGCCCCGCACAGGTGCCGAGCACCGGCGTGCCGTTCGCGACGAGCTCGGCGAGCGGACCGGCAAGGCCCTCGCGCTCGATCCCGAGCGTCATCGTGGTCGACTCGCCGCCGGGGATCACGAGAGCGTCGAGTCCCGCGAGGTCGTCGGGGACGCGGACGATCCGCGGCTCGGCGCCGAGCGCGCGCAGGGCGCCGGCGTGCGCCTCGAAATCGCCCTGAATCGCCAGGACGCCGACGGTCGCCGGCGGATCGATCACCCACGCACCCCCGCCAACCCCTTGGGGAGTGACGGAAACGACGGCATACGCCGCCCGGCTACCAACCCCGGTGCTGAATCAGGCCGTCCTCGCCGAGCGAGGAGATCTCGATGCCCGACATCGGCGCGCCGAGGCCGCGCGAGGCGCCGGCGACGCGCGCCGGGTCGTCGAAGTGGGTGGTCGCCTCGACGATCGCGGCCGCTGTGCGCTCCGGGTCCTCGGACTTGAATATCCCCGAGCCGACGAAGACTCCCTCGGCGCCGAGGGACATCATCAAGGCCGCGTCGGCGGGGGTGGCGATGCCGCCGGCCGAGAAGTTCACGACGGGCAGGCGGCGCTCGGCGGCGACGGAGCGAACGAGCTCGAGCGGCGCGGCGTGCTGCTTCGCGGCGGTCGCGAGCTCCGAGTCGTCGAGCACGCTCAGGCGCCTGATGTCGCCCTGGATCGTCCGCATGTGGCGGACGGCCTCGACGACGTTTCCGGTGCCTGCCTCGCCCTTTGTGCGAATCATCGCGGCGCCCTCGGCGATCCGCCGGAGCGCCTCGCCGAGGTTCGTGGCGCCGCAGACGAAGGGCACCTCGAAGCGCCACTTGTCGATGTGGTTCGCCTCGTCGGCGGGCGTCAGAACCTCGGACTCGTCGATGTAGTCGACCTCGAGCGCCTCGAGAACCTGGGCTTCGGCGAAATGCCCGATGCGTGCCTTGGCCATCACCGGGATGGTGACCGCGCCCTGGATCTCTTCGATCTTCGTCGGATCGGCCATGCGTGCGACGCCGCCGGCCGCGCGTATGTCGGCGGGCACCCGCTCGAGCGCCATGACCGCGGCGGCGCCCGTAGCCTCGGCGATGCGGGCCTGGTCGGCGGTGACGACGTCCATGATCACCCCGCCCTTGAGCATCTCGGCGAGACCCGACTTGACGCGGAAGGTGCCCGTCTCTCTCACGCCTCGTAAGTCTATCTGGCGCAACCCTCGCCCTACCCGGTGGTGACCCGCTGTCGAGCGGCGCCGGTTGCGCGGATAAACCGCTGCGAGTTCACTGATAAGTGTGATTTCGGCAAACCGGCCAGGCCCCGGAAGGCTGGACCGCGTCGGGGTGCTCGCGCTGATGGCCGACGCGAGCCTGCGCGCCGCGGAGCTCGACCTGCGCGGCTACGACCTGTCCCGTCTCAACCTCGAGAAGCTGTGCTTTCGACGAGTCAGGTTCGGTACCCATCCACTCGAGAGCGGCGGTCCGGACCCCGCCGCGCTCGCTTACACCCGCTTCCGCCAGGCGACCTTCGTCAACTGCGACTTCAGCAACGCCGACCTGACGGGCACCGACCTCCGCGGTTGCCGCCTCGAGCACTGCGACCTTCGCTTCGTCCGCTTCCGCCGCACCCAGCTCGGCGACGCCACCTTCTCGGACTGCGACTGCTACCGGGCCACTTTCGCCGAGACGACGATCATGTCGAAGCTGCGGCTCGAGCGCGTCAGCCTCGACAGCGCGAACCTCGACGGAGCGCTCGGTCTCGAATGGGGCCAGTTCGCCGAGTGCGGCGCGAGCGCCGCGCTCGTGCAGGAGAGCGGCGCGGACCGCTACCGCAGCTTCCTCGAGCGGACCCGGCGCGAGCGGCTTGACTCCTTCTCGGTCGAGCAGGCCATCGAGTGCCGCCTCGCCGACGCTGCCCGCGTTCACCGCCACCTTTCGGGCATGTGGACGACGCGGGGCCAGTACGGCTACGCGGGCTCCGCCTACGCGCGCAGCCGCCGCCTCGAGTGCGCCGCGACCCGGTCCCCGACCCGCAAGCTGTGGCTCTGGTCGGCCCGCCTGCTCTGCGGTTTCGGCGTCGCCCTCTGGCCGGTCATCTTCTGGCTCGCCGTCGTCGCCCTCCTTCCCGGCTTTCTCTACGCGATCTTCGGCGGGGTGAGCGGTGCCCACGACCTGATGGACCACCTGCTCTTCAGCGCATCGAGCCTGACCGCCTCGACGCCCGCACGGCTCTCGACGGCCAGCTCGCTCGTGGAGTGGGTTCGGGTTGCACAGACGTTCGCCGGCGTGGCGCTCCTCGGCCTGTTCGGCTTCGTGCTCGCGAACAAGATCCGCAACTCCTGAGCTATGGCGAGGCGGGCGACCCGTCAACCACCCAGCACGTCAGCTTCTCGACGAGAGCCTCGACGTCGCTCACGACCGCGCGCGCTCCGCGCAGGTCCGCCGCTCCGAACCGCGCCGACGAGAAGGCGATCGAGGCGACGCCGTCCGCCAGCGCACCCGCGACGTCGCGGGGCGTGTCGCCGACGACGACCGTGCGCTCGGAAGGCCACGGCTCGCCGCCTGCTTCGGCGCGAGCGCGGGCGAGCGGCACGAGCCGCGAGCGTGACTCCTCATCCGAGCCGTACGCCCCCGCCTCGAGCTCGAGTCGGCGCGCGACTCCGATCAACTTGACCTTCGTCGCGGCGATCGCGCTGAGGTTGCCCGTCACCAGGGTCAGCCGCATGCCGCACGTCGCGAGCCGGTCGAGCGCGTCCGCGAGCCCGGCGCGCACGACCCATCGATCCGAGGAAGAGGCGGCCTCACGCTCGAAAGCCTCCCCCGCCCTCCTCATCCACTCGTGGCGTCGCGCGTCGATGTCGCGATCGGCGACCCCCGCCCCGTGCAGCACCTCGCGCAGGATGCGCCGGTCGGTCTTGCCCCAGGGCTCGGTTATCCGCACGGCGTCGTCGGGCAGCTCGAGGCCCCAGGCCGTGCGCATCGCCGCGAGCATCGCTCGTTCGTGCGCACCCGCGTCATCGAGCAGCAGCGTGCCGTCGATGTCGAACAGTACGAGCAGCGGCCGGGACACCGCGGGCCACACTAGATGATTGATTCCGCGAAACGCCGGGGAGGGGTCAAGCGCTGATCTCCGAATCAATCATCTCGGCGATCAGGCTCCTCGACCTGAGCCGTATGGCGCGGCAATAGCGGCTGACAGAGATGATTGATCCACGCCACGACCGTTCCTTCCGGACCCAGCCGTGGAATCAATCATCTAGACGCCTTGGCGTCTCGAGGCGCCTACCGCCCCTGGCGGCGTCTACTTCAGCCGGAAGGCCTTGATCCGGTCGGAATAGGCAGACTCGTCGAGCGCGTAGACGCCGTAGGCGAGCGCCTGGATCAGCCCGAGCAGCGCCGTATGGGAGCGGACGTAGGCGGGACTGTTCGAGGAGTAGTAGAGCCGCTGGTCGGCGAGCTTTGAGACCTCGGACAGGGTCGCGTCGGCGATCGCGATCGTCGCCGCCCGGCGGTGGCGGGCGAGCTTCATCGCCCGCACGACGAGCGGATGCGGGCGGCCGGCCGAGAAGCCCACGACGAGCGTGTGCTCGTCGATCCGGCCGAGCCGAGCGAGCCCCTCCTGGCTCGGGCTCGCAACAACCTCGCAGCGCAGGTCGAGCAGCATCAGCAGGTGCCGCAGGTAGCTCGCGAAGAAGGCCATCTGGTCGGTCCCGCAGAGGAGGGTGCGCTCCGACCGGGAGATCTGCTCGATCGCCGCGGCAACCTCGTCGCGATCGACCTTGCGCGCGGTCTCCTCGACGTTCACGTGGTCGGCCGCGAGGGCCGCCTCGAACTCCGTCTGGTCGATCGGGAAGAGCGGCTTCGTCGACAGCGGCTCTGCCTCCGGCGCTCCGCTCGCGTGGGCTCGACGGTACTCGTCGCGCGCCGAGGCCTGGAGCTCCGGAAAGCCCTCGAACCCGAGTGCCTGAGCGAAGCGCACGACGGTCGAGCTCGAGGTGTTCGCCCGCCTCGCGAGCTCCTCCGCGGTGTGGAAGGCCGCCTCGTCGAGATGGTCGACGATGTACTGGCCGACATCCTTCTGAGAACGGGAGAAGCGCTCGAACCGCTGCCGGATCTCGGCCGAGAGGGTGAGCGCTGAGACGGTCGTCCGGGGCACGGCCGAATGTTTCGCCCGGACGCGCTCAGTTCCTTCCGAGCGGCCGTCCGTCCGCCGCTTCTGACAAGATGCCCGCCGTGCTTCGGAGGCGTCACATCGGAACCGCGCTCTGCGGCGGGCTCGCGGCGCTCGCCGCCGCCGGCTGCGGGAGCAGCTCGTCGAGCAGCTCCTCGAGCAGCAGCGCCAAGCCGCCGACCGCCGCGCAGGCGCAGGCGGCCGCCACGGCGATCAACCTGCGTGCGGGCGACGTTGCGGGCTTCACGACGACGCCCTACAAGCAGACGCCGCAGGACCAGCAGTCGAGCGCCCAGCTCGCCAAGTGCGCAGGCGGCGTCGCACCGAGCCAGCAGATCGTCGACACCCACTCACCCGACTTCAACGGCGGCAGCGGCCTTCAGAGCCAGCAGCTGAACTCGTCCGTGACCGTGCTCCCCACGGAGGCTCTCGCCTCGCAGGACCTGAACGCGGTCAAGAGTGCGAAGGCGCAGACATGCATCGTGCAGTTCGTCAACCAGCTGCTCAGCACCAAGTCCAACGGTCAGGTCACCTTCGGTAAGGCGTCGCTCTCGACGCTCGCCCCACCGTCTGGGGCACCCGCGGGCAGCTTCGCCTATCGCGTGACGGTGCCGGCGAAGGCCGCGGGGACGACGATCCCCTTCTACGTCGACCTCCTCGGGTTCACCGAGAAGCGAACCGAGATCGGCCTGACCGGCTTCGGTGTCTCGCACCCGCTCGACTCGAGCCTCGAGCAGCGCCTCTACTCGCTGCTCGGCAGCCGGGCGACCAAGAGCTCGGTCTAGTCCGGACCCGCCTCTGGCCTTACGGCCGCTGACGCCTCGCCGGCGGAGCAGGTCACCTAAGCTGGGCTCCCTGATGGCCACCGACTCGGACATCGTCCACGACCGCCTGTCCGGCAGGCGCGCGCTCGTCACGGGAAGCGCCACCGGCATCGGGCAGGCCACCGCGGAGCGTCTCGCTGCGGAGGGTGCGGCCGTCATCGTCAACTATGTCGGCGATCCCGGCCCCGCCGAGCAGACGGTCAACCAGCTGACGTCCGCTGGCGGCCGGGCGGTCGCGATCGAGGCCGATGTCTCGAATGAGGACGCGGTGCAGGCGATGTTCGCTCGGGCGGCGGACGAGCTCGGCGGCCCGGTCGACCTGCTCGTCAACAACGCCGGGATCGAGAAGCCCTTCCAGCTCGTCGACATGCCGCTCGAGGAGTGGAACAAGGTGCTCGCTGTCAACCTCACCGGCGGATTCCTCTGCGCGCGTGAGACCGCGCGCGCCCTGCAGGCGGCGAAGCTTCCCGGCGTGATCGTAAACGTAACGAGCGTCCACGAGGTGATCCCGTGGCCGGGGTTCGGCCACTACTGCGCGAGCAAGGGCGGCCTCAAGCTGTGGGGCCAGACGATCGCGAAGGAGCTCGCGGGGGACGGGATTCGCGTCGTCAGCGTCGCCCCGGGCGCGATCCTCACGCCGATCAACCAGGACCTCGTGGATCACCCCGAGAAGCGCGTCGCCGTCGAGAGCGAGGTGCCGCTCGGCCGCCTCGGCAAGCCCGAGGAGATCGCCGCCGCGATCGCCTGGCTCGCCTCGGACGCCGCGGGCTACATCACCGGAACGACGCTGTTCGTCGACGGCGGGATGACCCTCTACCCGAACTTCGTCTAGCGCGGCTTCCCGGAACGTTGAACCGGAAACCCAGCCCGTCGACCTTCGTGGCTGAACTCGTATTCCTATCGGCATTAAGCCGCACTCAGAGTGGCCCTTCTCCACCGCCGCCAAGGTTTCACGCGGAGCATTTCGAGAAGGGTCACTAGAGCGACGCTGGCGCCGCCCTGGGCCTGCTCAGGCCAGCGCGCGGTCGAGCCTGTGGTTCGCGAGCGCGTTCAGTTCGCGCTCGGCGCGGGAACGCGGTCGTTGCGCGAGTGCCGGCGTTCGAAGTGACCGCCGGCGAGCCGGTAGCGGTGTGCGCGGTACTGCAGGGGGCCGTTGAAGATGCGGTCGATGTAGCTGTAGGTGCGGTCGTAGGCCCAGGCGAGCAGCAGCACCTTCAGGTGCACCGCCGCGACCGCGTCGAGGAACACGGGCGGCGGGTCGCCCTTCGGAGCAGCGGCGCCGAGCATGTTCGACAGCTCGATGAACTGGTCGAGCCGGGCGCCCCGCTGCTGCTGATCGAGGTCCTCCCAGCTCGGCGCGAGCTCCTTGCGGTAGAACGCCTCCGCTTCGACGCCCCGCTCCTTCAGCCAGCGCACGTCCCTCGTGTCGGCGGCCGCGAAGACGTCGAGGCAGAGCCCGCGCAGCTGGAACTCGCCGGAGGCGGTTCGAAAGATCTCGCTCGTCTCCTCGAGGACGTTGTCGACGAAATCGCGCGTCTCGTCGTCGACGAGGCGCCTGCTCCATCGCCGCTTGTCGCCTCGTGACCGAAACAGTCCCACCGGCCGCTGACTTTACCGGCGAAGCGCGTGGAAGGGCACCCTTTTTCAGCCCTGACCGCGCAGCGGGAGCGTCTGCTCGATCGTAAGCGTGCCTGAGAACAGGTCCCCGTCTCGATCCACCCGTCCGAGCACGTCGGCATGGTCGAACGAGAGCAGATCGGGATCGCCCGTCTCGGCGCATCGTTCGACCTCGGTCCAGCGCAGCGGCGTCGAGGCGGTCGGGCGCTCGCGTGCGCGCAGCGAGTAGACGCAGACCGTCGTCTTGTGCTCGTCGTTCTGGCTCCAGTCGACGAGCACCTTGCCGGCGCGCAGCTCCTTGGTCATGCGCGAGACGACGAGATCGGGGTGCTGCTTCTCGGCCAGCTCCGCGACGGCCTTCGCGAACGGCTTCGTGTCGTCGTAGGTGACGGGCGTGTTGAGCGGCACGTAGACCTGCATGCCCTTCGACCCGGACGTCTTCGGGAAGCTCTCGAGCGAGAGCGGGTCGAACAGCTCCCGCAGCCACAGCGCGACGCGACTGCACTCGACGATCGTCGCGGGCGGGCCGGGGTCGAGGTCGAAGACCATCATGGTCGGCCGGTCGATCTCGGCGGCGAGCGACATGGACGTGTGCAGCTCGATGTCGGCGAGGTTCCCGAGCCAGACGAGCGTCGCCAGGTCCTCGGCGAGGCAGAAGTTGATGTCCCGACCGTTGCGGCGGCTGTAGACGGGATGCGTTCTGACCCACTCGGGACGGTGTGCCGGGCACTGCTTCTCGTAGAAGAACTGGCCCTCGACGCCATCCGGATAGCGCTTCAGGGTGAGCGGCCGCCCTCTCAGGTGCGGCAGCAGGACCGGTGCTATCCGCGCGTAGTAGTCGATCAGCTGACCCTTGGTGAAGCCGGCCTGCCGGTACAGGACCTTGTCGCGGTTCGAGAGCCGCAGGCGGCGTCCCTCGACCTCGACCTCGACGGCGCCGCGAGGCAGCTCGCGGACGGTCTCGATCGGTGGCTCGTCGCCGGGCGGCCCTTCGGCTGCGTCTGGGGCGACCGGCTGCGTTTCGTCGATCACGATCCGCTTCGGGTCGGTGTCGCGGCGGCCCTTGTAGACGGGGTGACGCAGGATGCGCTCGCGCGTCCATTCCGAGAACTCCACCTCGACGACCAGTTGCGGCTCGACGAAGACGGCGCCGCGCGGCGGCCGCGGCGGCGAGCTGAACGGCGACCCGGAGCGCTCGAGCGGAGCGAGCACGTCGCGCATGTAGTCGAGCTCTTCCTCGGAGAGGCCGCTGCCGGCCCGGCCGGCGTAGCGAAACGTTCCACCGGCGTCGTGGTACCCGAGCAGCAGCGCCCCGATTCGCTGCTGCCGGTGGCCCTCGCCGGGCATCCAGCCGCCCACGACCAGCTCGATGCTGCGCTTGTTCTTCAGCTTGATCCAGGCGCCGCTGCGGCGACCCGGCTCGTAGCAGCTGTCGAGTCGCTTCGCGACCACCCCCTCGAGTCCCTGTTCCTCGCTCGCGCGCAGCAGCGACCTACCTTCGCCGGCGTAGCTCGGCGGCGTGCGCCAGCGTGTGTCGCGCAGCTCGAGAGCGTCGAGCCGCTCGCGGCGCTCCGCGTAGGGCCGGTCGAGCAGCGAGCGGCCCTCGGCGTAGAGCACGTCGAAGATCATGTAGGTCACCGGGACCGCCGCGGCGAGGCGCCTGATCTGGCCCTCGGAGGTCACGTGCATGCGCCGCTGCAGGCGCTCGAAGCTGGGGCGTCCGCGCTCGTCGAGCGCGACGATCTCGCCGTCGAGGACCGCCTCGCGCGACCCGAGCGCCCGCCCGAGCGCCCGGAGCTCGGGGTACTGGGCGGTGATCTCGTTCGTTCGCCTTCCCTGCAGCCGGAAGTGGCCTGGCTGCCAGAAGCAGAGCGCGCGCACGCCGTCCCACTTCACCTCGAAGGCGTGCGCGGCCTCGTCGCGCGGGAAGTCGCCGAGCCGCGCGAGCATCGGTTCGATCCGCTCGGGGAATGGCTCCCTGCCGGGATCCACCGGCGGGTCCATCCGGTGGATCATCCAGTTCTTGCCGTCCTTACTCGTCTGGAAGAGCGCGTAGCGGCCCTCGACCCGCGCGCCGTGGAAGGTCACGAGCAGCTCCTGCGACTCGAGCTTGTGGAGCTCGTAGGTGCCGCGGTCCCAGATTCGCATCGTTCCCGCCCCGTAGTTGCCGGCGGGGATGTCACCCTCGAAGTCGAGGTACTCGAGCGGGTGGTCCTCGGTATGGACGGCGAGCCGGTTGTCCGTAGGGTCCTCGGGGATCCCGTTCGGCACCGCCCAGGAGAGCGCGACGCCGTCGTGCTCGAGCCTGAGGTCCCAGTGAAGGCGGCGGGCGGAGTGCTCCTGTATTACGAAGCGACGCCGATCGCCGCCTTCCCGTTCCGAGCCTGACGGCTCGGGGGTCGATTCGAAGCTCCGCTTCGCCTCGTACTCGTCGAGCTTTCGCGCCATGTGACCACCGTATCCGGACGGCCTGCTGAGAATTGGAGTGTGTCCCACGACGGCCGCTTCGCACCGAGCCCAACCGGTCCGCTCCACCTCGGGAACCTGCGCACGGCACTGCTCGCCTGGCTCTTCGCGCGCTCGCAGGGAGCCCGCTTCATCCTCCGCGTCGAGGATCTCGACCAGGGCCGCTCGCGGGCCCAGTGGGAGCGCCACCAGATCGACGATCTCGCGGCGATCGGCCTCGACTGGGACGGGAGCGTGGAGCGGCAATCTGAGCGTCTGCCGCTGTACCGGGAGGCGATCGCCAGGCTCGACACCTACCCGTGCTATTGCAGCCGGCGCGAGATCAGGGAAGCGGCCTCGGCGCCACATCTGCCCGAGGGGGCCTACCCCGGCACGTGCCGCAACCTCAGCCGCGGCGAGCGGGAACGGGCCGGACCCGCCCGAGCTCTCCGTCTCCGGGCCCCCGACGTCCGCCTCGAGTTCGAGGACCTGCTGCTCGGCCCGGTAGCTGCGGGCGTCGACGACCTCGTCCTCCAGCGCGGCGACGGCACTCCTTCCTACAACGTCGCCGTGGTGGTCGACGACGCCGACCAGCGAATCGGCGAGGTCGTCCGCGGCGCGGACCTCGCCATGACCACGGCGCGCCAGCTGCTCCTCCAGCGCCTGCTTGGGCTGCCCGAGCCGCGTTACGCGCACGTGCCGCTGATGCTCGGCCCCGACGGGCAGCGGCTCGCGAAGCGTCACGGCGCGGTCACGCTCTCGGACCGCCGCGAGCCGCCGGCACGGACGGTCGGCTTCCTCGCTCACACGCTCGGGATGGCGGACGCCGGCGAGGAGCTCCTGCCGGCCGACCTGCTCTCGCGCTTCGACCCAGCGGGCCTTCCGAGCGAGCCGACCCGCCTCGATCCGGCGCACGTCGAGACCTCGTGAGTAAGACTCCCGCGCGAACCGACACGAGGGGGACACTTGGCGGAGCGGCGGTTTACGAGACGGCGTGCAATCGGCGGAGCGGCGGCAGGGGCGGCGGCGACGACGCTTCCCGGCATCCTTGCGGACTCGGCCGACGCCGCCACCGGCGAGCGATGCGTCGACGTGGCCGTCGTCGGGGCGGGCCTCGCGGGCCTGACCGCGGCGCTCCGGCTCGCGCAGGCCGGCAAGAAGGTCGCGGTGCTCGAGGCCCGCGACCGCGTCGGTGGTCGCACGCTCAACCATGACCTCGGGAGCGGCAAGGTGGCCGAGCTCGGCGGCATGTTCACGGGGCCCACCCAGGAGCACATCCAGGCGCTCGCGAAGGAGATGGGCGTCGGCCAGTATCCCACGTACAACACCGGCAACAACGTCTTCATCGGCGCGGGCGGCCGGCGCGAGGTGTCGCCGAACAACATTCCGCAGTTCGGCACGGCACCGGTCGACCCGATCGTCGACCCCGACATCATCGCGGCGGTCCTGCAGCTCGACCAGATGGCCTCGACGATCGACGTCAACAGCCCGCAGTCGAACCCGAACGCGGCGGCCTGGGACAACCAGACGCTGTATCAGTGGGCGCAGCAGAACACGGCGCCGACGCCGAACAACGAGTTCCTCGCGGTCATCTCCGCGGCAACCGAGCCGATCTTCGGCTGCGAGCCGTGGGAGCTCTCGCTGCTCTACACGCTGTTCTACATCGCGTCCTCCGGCGACGAGCAGAACACCGGCACCTTCGAGCGCAACTTCGACACCTCCGACGGCGCCCAGCAGCAGCGCTTCATCGGCGGCGCTCAGTCGATCTCGTTGAACATCGCCAAGCAGCTCGGCAACCGGATCGTGCTGAACGCGCCGGTGCGCCGGATCGCCCAGTCGCCCGACCACGTCAGCGTCACCTCCGACGCCCTGACCGTGATCGCGCAGCGGGTGATCGTCGCGATCCCGCCCGCGCTGTGCGCGCGGATCGACTACGAGCCGGCGCTGCCGCCGCTGCGCGACCAGCTCTGCCAGCACATGCCCCAGGGCAGCCTGATGAAGTTCGAGGCCGTCTACTCGCGACCGTTCTGGCGCGACGGCGGCTACACCGGCCAGGTCGTCAGCGAGTCCGGCCCGATCAAGGTCACCTTCGACACCTCCCCGCCCGACGGCAGCCCCGGGGTCATGATGGGCTTCATCGGCGGCCACGAGTGCCGCTACTGGATGCAGCAGCCGGCGGACGCGCTCCGCAGCGCGGCGCTCCAGCAGTACCAGCAGTTCTTCGCCTCGGACGAGGCGCTCAGCCCCACCGACGTCGTCACCTTCAACTGGTCGGCCGAGACCTGGAACCGCGGCTGCCCGGTCGCCGTGCTCGCACCCGGAACGATGACGGACTTCTACTCCGCCCTGCGGGAGCCGGTCGGCCGCATCCATTGGGCCGGCACGGAGACGTCGAACTACTGGAACGGATACATGGACGGCGCCGTCCGCTCCGGCGAGCGGGCGGTCTCGGAGGTCACCCCGCTGCTCGGCGCCACGCCGGCTTGCTCGAGCAATGCGGCCGCCCCGCGGCGGAGGCGACGCAGGCACTCCGGCTCCAAGCCGAACTTCACCGCGTAGGCCTGAGAGCCCGTTTCACAATCCCGCGTGTGCGGCTGGCGCGCGCCGGATCGAGCGGGGCAAGGACGCAGGATCCGGCTCATAGCTGGGACTACGAGCGGATCCGAGGACGCGGCAGCCGCGACGATCCGCCGCCGCCAGACGTGTGCGCGGGGTTTTGAAACCGGCTCTGAGGCCTGACCCGCCGGACCGGCGTCGAAGTAACCCCACTCAAGACTCGGGCTCGCCGTCCGATCACCTGCCTGGGCGCGTATGCGCCCGGCCCGGTCTCGCCATGGCAGCCCTTCGCCACCTCACCCGCCCCCTGCTCGCGCTCCTGCTCGCGCTCGCAATCGGTGCGACCCTCGAGCCGAACGTCGCTCAGGCGAAGACGGCGAGCAACGCGTCGATCATCGATCTCGTCCGGCGTGCCTTCCACGTGGCCGAGCGCGCCGACCGGGAGGCCCGCGCGCGGCTGAGCCCGTCGTCGCTTGGCACTGGGGCCGTCCGCTCCGGGAACATCGCCGCCGGCGCCGTCGGACCGGCAGCGCTCGCGCCGGGCGCCGTGACGACCGGAAGCATCGCCGATGGCGCGGTCACGAGCTCGAAGCTGGCCGCCGGCGCGGTGGGCACGGCCCAGATTGCGGACAGCGCGGTCACGGCCCAGCAGCTAGCCGCCGGCACGGTCACCGCCGCCCAGATCGCCGACGGCACGATTACCTCGCAGCAGATCCAGGCGGGCTCGATCGCAGCGGCGAGCCTCGCGGGGGGGATTCCGTGGGGTGATCTCGCGCTGACGGCGGGGTCGGTCAACGGCAGCTTCCTCAAGTCGGGCACGGTCGACGGCAACGTCATCTCCGGCGACCTGAGCGGCGCCGCCCTCAACAACGGCACCGTCGCCGCGACCGCGCTCGCCGGGGGGATTCCGTGGGGTGATCTCGCGCTGACGGCGGGGTCGGTCAACGGCAGCTTCCTCAAGTCGGGCACGGTCGACGGCAACGTCATCTCCGGCGACCTCAACGGCGCCGCCCTCAACAACGGCACCGTCGCCGCGACCGCGCTCGCCGGGGGGATTCCGTGGGCCGACCTCGCCCTCGCGGCCGGCTCGATCGACGGCGGCTTTCTGAAGTCGGGGACGGTCAACGGCAACGTGCTCTCGGGCAACCTCAGCGGCGGCCTCCTCAACAGCGGCAGCGTGCCCGCAGGCGCCCTCGCCGGCAACATTCCCTGGGGCGACCTCTCGGTGAGCTCCGGCACCATCCCGCTTGCGGACGTCTCGATCCCCAACGGCTCGATTCCGTGGACCGACCTGAGTGGCTCGATCCCGGCCAGTGAGATCGCCTCCGGCTCGATTCCGTGGACCGACCTGAACGGCCCGATCCCGAGCAGCGAGATCTCACCGGACTCGGTCCCGGGCAGCGTCCTCGAGCCGAACACCGTCGACGGCTCCATGCTCAAGAACAACGTGCCCGCCGGCGACCTGACCGGCGGCGGCGGCGCCGGAACTCTCTCGAGCAGCGTCTTCGGGTCTTCCTCGATCCCCGCCTCCGCGCTGCAGGCGCTGAGCGGCTCGAACCTGTCGCAGGGCACCGTGACCGGCGGCGCGTCCGGCAATCTGAAGCTCGGCTCGCTGACCGCCGGCGACATCGCCGCCCCGAACGGCGGCCAGCAGATCGCCGGCTCCTTCACCCTTCCGTCCGGAACCTCGGTGGGCGCTAACAGCTGCACGCTCGAGCAGGCGGGTGTGACCGGCATCGTCGCGGGGGACTACGTGATCCTCGACAACCCGGCGAACCTCGACAGCGGGCTGGAGGCAAGCCCCGCGGCCCCGATCGCGAACCAGCTCCAGTTCCGCCTCTGCAACCTCACCGCCAGCCCGGTCTCGACCGCCGCCACGACGACCTGGAACTACATAGCGATCGCGCCGTGAGCCAGGACGCCTACACGATCACGATCCCGCGGCCCGGGCGCCGGGCGCGTGCCGCACGGATGCCGCTCGCGTCGATGCTGGTCGGCGCGGTCGCCGTCCTCGCCGCGCTTGCCATCTTCGGCGCGGGAGGCTCGACGCCACAGGCGCCGCATTTCTATACGGGTCCCGCAAGCGCTTACCGCATCCTCGAGCCGTCCGGCTGGAGGCCCCTCCCGCACGGCACGGGCCTCGAGCGCGCCGACGGGCGCGGACTGGTGGTGGTGCAGCCGACCACCCTTCCAGCGGGTAGCGTCAACGCGCTCGCGCGCAGCCTGACGAGCTCGCTGCGCCGCCGCTTCGGCTCGTTCAAGCCGGTCGCGGCCCGGCTTGTCCCGGTCCGTGCGGGCTCGGGCCTCCTCTACAGCTTCGTCACCGGCAGCGAGCTGCACAGCCTCGTCATCACGGGCATCCGCGGTCGCGCCTACTCGATCGACAGCGTCGTGCCCGTGAGTGCACGCGAGGCGGCGGCCGAGGCCGGCGCGATCGCCGGGTCGTTCGGCCCCTGACCGGGCTCAAGCCTATTCGGCCGCTGCCGATGAAGGGCTTAGAGGCGACGCGAGGCCCTCTTCGAATGTCGCGTCGCCGATCCGAGTGATCCGTCAGATACAGCAGAGCGCACCGGCCGACTCGTCGCAGGCGACGACCCCCACGCCCGCGAAGACCGCGACCACCGGCAAGTCCTTCGCCCGCCTCCACGCCGCGGCGCTCCAGCGTG
The DNA here is from genome assembly GCA_963719375.1 of uncultured Actinomycetes bacterium. Lineage (GTDB taxonomy): Bacteria > Actinomycetota > Thermoleophilia > Solirubrobacterales > Thermoleophilaceae > JAICJV01. The sequence continues at coordinate 224,480 of CAVRBY010000001.1, forward strand.
TCGCCGCGGACAGCGCCGCTTCGACCGCGGCTGCCGGCGAGACCTGGGAGTCCGTCGCCGGCAAGCCCAACATGGCGAAGATCGTCACGGGCGATCGCGCGGGCGAGTACGTCAATCTCTCCGGGGGCGCCCGCCACGGCGAGATCTTCAAGGTCGAGCAGCAGGGCGGCAAGACCGTGCACGTCTACGGCTCCGGCAACGACGAGCAGGTCATCGACGCGTCGAAGGATCATGCTGTCGACGCCCGGCCGAGCGCCGGGCAGCGTGCCCCGAAGGGCGAGACCTGGCAGCCGATAGCCGGCCACGCCGACTACGCGGACATACTGGGTGGCCCGCGCGACGGCTACTACGTCAACACGTCCGGCAATAGCCGCGAGGGACAGGCCTTCCAGATCGTGCGCAAGAACGGTCACACCTTCCATGTCTACGGCGTCGGCAAGCAAGCTCGCTGGATACCGATCCGCGGCTACGAGGCGCCATCGGCGGGCAAGGGCAAGAGCGCCGGCGGTACGAGCTCGCCGAGCGGCGGGACGGCTGCGCACGCCGCGTCGGGCGCTTCGAGCGTGAAGGCTGCCGGCACCGGCGGCGTCAGCGCGCCGAGCGGCTCGGGCAAGAAGGCCTGAGGCTCGTGCAGCCGGATAGGCTGCGACGATGGCCGCCAGCGACGAGCTCGAACGCACCGAGTGGGACCTCGAGCCGCTGCTTGGCGAGCGGGGCGTTGACGACCTGCTGGAGGAGGCAACCGCCGAAGCACGCGAGTTCGCCACGAGCCATGCCGGCAAAATCTCGAGCTACGACGCTGCCGACCTCGCGCGCGCAATGCACGAGCTCGAGCGGATCTACGACCGCGTCGGCCGCGCAAGCTCTTACGCGAGCCTGAGGTTCGCGACCGACACCGCCGACCCGGCGCGCGGCGCGCTGCTGCAGCGGGTTCAGGAGCGGGCCACCGAGATCGAGACGCGGGTCCTGTTCTTCGAGCTCGAATGGGCCGGCGTTCCGGACGAGCGGGCCGCGGAGCTGCTCGCTGACGAACGCGCTCGCCTTCGCGCGCCACTACCTGGATACGGCGCGCCGCTATCGGCCCCACCTGCTGAGCGAGCCCGAGGAGCGGTTGATGACCGAGAAGGCGGTCACCGGCCGCGGCGCCTGGTCGCGCCTGTTCTCTGAGCTGACCGCGGCGATCAGAGTGGAGCGTGACGGCGCGGAGGTCCCGCTCGAGGTGGCGCTGAGCCGACCTCTACTCGCCTGACCGCGAGCGCCGGTCGACGGCGGCGGCGGCGGTCACCGCGGCGCTCGAGCCGGGACTTCGCACGCGGGCGTTCATCCTCAACACGCTCCTCTACGACAAGGCGGTCGACGACCGCGTGCGCCGCTACCCGGACTGGCTCTCGAGCCGCAACCTCGCGCAACGAGGCGAGCGACGAGTCGGTCGAGGCGCTCGTCGAGGCGGTCCGGCGGCGCTACGACATCCCGCGCCGCTGGTACTCGCTGAAGGCGCGGCTGCTCGGGATCGACAGGCTCGCCGACTACGACCGGATGGCGTCGGTCGCCTCCGAGCGAGGAAACGGTCGAATGGCGCGACGCGCGCGAGCTGGTGCTCGACTCGTACGGGTCGTTCTCGCCGGAGCTCGGAAAGCTCGTCCGCCGTTTCTTCGACGAGCGCTGGATCGACGCGCCGGTGCGGCCCGGCAAGCGCGGCGGCGCCTTCTGCGCCTCGACCGTCCCGTCGATGTCCACCCGTACGTGATGCTCAACTACACCTCGCGCCGCGGCGACGTGCTGACGCTCGCCCACGAGCTCGGCCACGGCGTGCACGGCGCGCTCGCCCAGCGCGCAGGGCATCTTTCACCAGTCGACGCCGCTGACGATGGCCGAGACGGCTTCGGTGTTCGGCGAGACGATCGTCTTCGGTCGCCTGCTCGAGGCCGCGGAGCGGCCCGAGTCGCGCCTCGCGCTGCTCGCCGAGCGGATCGAGGGCGCGATCGCGACCGTCTTCCGCCAGACCGCGATGAACCGCTTCGAGGACCTCGCCCACCGGGCCCGCCGCGAGGGCGGCGAGCTGTCGGTCGACCAGATCGGCGACCTCTGGGTGGAGAGCCAGGAGGAGCTGCTCGGCGACAGCGTCGAGGTCACCGAGGGCTACCGCAGCTGGTGGTCCTACATCCCCCACTTCATCTCCACCCCCGGCTACGTCTACGCGTACGCCTACGGCCAGCTGCTCGCGCTGTCCGTCTACCGGCGCTACACGGAGGAGGGCCGATTTCGTCCCGCGCTACCTCGAGCTGCTCGCCGCCGGCGGCTCGCGCTCGCCCGAGGAGCTCGGCCGGATCGTCGGGATCGACCTGACCGACCCGGCGTTCTGGGACTCGGGTCTCGCCCTCGTCGAGGAGAACCTCGAGGCGGCTGAGGCGCCGCGGACGCGGCACTGGCGAATCGGAGCTGAACCCTATGGTGCGCCCGCGACGGGCGCGCAGATGGCGGTCACCGTCAGGGTGTCGCCGGAGCCGCCTGTCGCGTCGGCCTGCCACTGGTTGTTGCTTCCGCGCGGCCAGGAATCGATTACGGAGTCGCTCGAGGTGTCCGAGACCCGGGCGCCCCCGCCGACGATCTGATCACCGCTCGGGCAGCTCGCCGTCAGACTCAGGACGACGCCGCTGGAGAATTGACGCGTGGACGTCGCGTAGTCCACCTTCGACAGCGCCGCCGAGCCGGCGCTCGACGCCGTGGTGGCGCTGCCCGCGCTGGTCGCGCTGTTCGCGCCGGTCGCCTGGTCGGCGAGCGCCGCATGATTCGACACGTTTGCGGTAGCCGCGTAGTCGGCGCGTCCGACGTAGAGCAGCGGTGCGAGGCGGTGGATCTCGGCGTCCGCGAGCTTGCGGATGCACGCGCTCGAGCACGCGGGCGCCGTGTGTCGCTTGTGCCCGGTCGGCTTCGAGTGGTGCGCGGAGCTGCCGCTGACGTTGGCGAATGCCGTCCCCGACACGGCCACGGCACCGGCGAGCACCGCGGCAAGCCACGCGGGCGGACGCTTTCTGAGCGGGTTCACGACCGCTACAACAACCGCCGCTCGCATAGGTTCCGACGTGACGCCCGCGATGCGATCCCGCTCCGCGCGAAGAAAAAGTCCGCTCGGTGCGGACTTTCTTTGATGAAGGGTTCTGACCGCTCGGATACCTTGACCATGCAAATCGAGCGGGAGGAGCGAAGTTGCCGGAGCGCGGTCGAAGTGTCCCTTTGCTTACCGGGCGCGAGCGCCTGGTGCTCATCGAGCTCGCCCTCGGGCGCACGACTGAGGAGATGGCGGCGACCATCTATCTCAGCCCGCACACGATCCGCTCGCACATAAAGAGCGCAATGGCGAAGCTGGGCGCCCGCACCCGCTCGCAGGCGGTGGCGATCGCCCTCTCCGACGGCCTGATCGAGAGCGCCCCGGTGGCGCGCTCGCTATCCGGTGAACCGGGGCCCTGAAGCCGGCGCGCGCGTGGCCCGCACGGACGCCGACGCGACCTGCTGACCGGCTGCGATCAGGTGCAGCCGGTAGGTGCCCGCTCGCCGCAGGGGGACGAAGATCGTCGCCTTCCCGCCGCTGTCGGTGGTGACCTGCCTGCCGGCAAGCCGGACGAGCGCGCCGGCGAGCGGATGCCGCTGGCCGCCGCTCGAGAAGCTCGCCTGCACGTGGAGGCCCACGCGGCGCCCGCTCCGGACCCGACGCGGCCGCACCTTGAGCCTGAAGCTGACCTTCGACGCCGCCGCCGCGCCCGGGGTGGCCGCCGCGGGGGGCACGAAGATCGGGGCGCCCGGCTCGCCGGCCCAGACGTCGAACAGGACCATGTGAGCTGGCGTCTGCCTGAGAAGTAGGGGTCGTTCGTGACGATCATCCGCTCGCCGTCGAACTGGACGCTCGAGGGCTCGTCGAACGGGACTGGCAGCATTGCGTTCTCGGTCGCGCTCGGGGCGCGGGCGAGCTCCTGCCCGCTCGGCGAGAGCTCGACGAGCTGGTTGGCCCCGGGACCGACGAGCGCCAGGTAGACGTCACCCGAGGCGGCGAGCGCGAAGCCGTCGGGCGCCTCGCGCGGGCCGCTCTCCCACAGCTTCGTCAACGGCCCGGGCCTTCCGTTCGCCTCGATCGGGAGCGTGTACAGCTTGCCGGTCGTGGGGTCGCCCGGCGTCGTGACGCCGCCGGCGCGAGGTGTCGAACATCAGCGTGTGACGGTCCGGCATCAGCACGATCCCCGCCGGACCGAAGACGGCCCCGTCGATTTGCGGGTCGGTGAACCAGACGTGGGCCTGGCCGCCGCCCGGCGGGACGCGCCAGATCAGCCCCTGCTGGTAGTCGGTCACGTACATGCTCCCGTCCGGGCCCCAGGCCGCGTAGTCGGGCTCGGGCGGGTTGTCCTGGACCGTGTCCGAGCAGTCGGCGGCGGTCGGCGCCGCGGTGCACGTCGGCACGTCGGCGAACGTCGCGTAGGTCGTCTGCACGCCGGTGCGCGGGTCGAGCGTGAGCACGCGCGCGGGCGCCTGGTCGAGCAGGTAGAGCAGCCCGTTCGCGTCTCTGGCGGCGACCTGGATGCCGTGCGAGGCGCCGGGCGTCTGGCCGCTGATCGTGTAGGTGCGCTCGAGCGAGCCGCCGGGCGAGTACGCGAACACCTTCGACGGGCCGTTGTCGCCTCCGCTCGCGCCGTAGAAGGTGCCGACGTAGATCGTCCGGTCGGGCGCGACGAGCGTCAGCGCCGGGTAGCCCGGCGCTGGGACGTGCGCGAGAACCTGGATGTCGAAGCGCGCCCTCGCCTGCGCGTCCGCTGCTCCGGCGACCGCCGTCAGCAGGACGCCCAAGCAGCACGGCGATGACCCCGAGAGCGCACCAGCGGCACCCTACCCGCGCGTCGGACGCCCGCGCGCCATATGCTGCCGCGCTGAAATGCTCGAATCGGACCGCGACGCGCTCGTCTCCGCATGCCGTCGCCTGGCCGGCGGCGGACTCGTGATCGGCAGCGGCGGGAACGTCAGCTTGCGGCGCGACGATCGAGTTCTCGTCACGCCGACCGGCGCGGTGCTCGCAACGCTCGAGCCGGAGGAGCTGGTCGGTAGTCGATCGCGGCGGGCATCCACGCTCGAGGGCGATCGGGCCCCGACCTCCGAGCTCGCGCTTCACCTCGGCCTCTATCGAGCGCACGCCCGCGGCGGGGGCGGTCGTCCACTCCCACGCGCCGGTCGCGACCGCCCTCTCGTGCGTCCTCGACGAGGTCCCGGCGGTCCATTACACGATGCTCGCCCTCGGCGGCGCCGTGCCGGTGGCCCCCTACGAGACCTTCGGCACCACTCAGCTCGCCGATCGCACGCTCGAGTCGCTCGAGGGCCACACCGCGGTGCTGATGCGAAACCACGGCGCGCTGACCTGGGGCTCGGACCTCGACGCGGCGCTCGACGCCGCGGAGCTGCTCGAGTGGGCCTGCACGCGTCTACTGGCGCGCGCGGATGATCGGGGAGCCGTCGATGCTGACGCCCGCCCAGCTCGAGGACGTCGCGTCGGCGGCGATCGAGCGCGGCTACGGATCCGCCGCCCGCAATGGCCGCTGACCCACCCGTCGCCGTCGCCCTCGGCGCGCACGTCCTCGACGTGCTCGGGCGCTACGTGACGGAGATCCCCGAGGGCCAGGGCGGGACGCTGATCGAGGAGATCCGCCTCTCACCGGCGGGGGCGGCGGGCGGCACCGCGGTGACCCTCTCGAAGCTGGGCATGCGGCGTCGTGAGCGCGGGGGCGGTCGGCAGCGACGACATCGGCGAGGTGCTCCTGCGGGCGCTCTCGCGCTTCGGCGTCGACTGCGACCACGTCGTCCGCCGCGACGGGGTCCAGACCTCGGCGACGATCCTCCCGATCCGCCCGAACGGCGACCGCCCGGCGCTTCACGTGATCGGCGCGAACGCAGGCCTTACGAGCGCGACGACATCCCGTGGCCGCAGATCGCCGCGGCCTCCTACCTGCACCTCGGAGGCCCGGAGTTCCTCGGCCCGGAGCTGTGCGCGGAGGTGCTCGACTTCTGCCGCGAGCACGGCGGTCACGACCTCGCTCGACATCCTCGCCGACGGCTGGCCGGAGCTGCTCGACATGCTCGCGCCCGCCTTCGAGCGCGTCGACTACGTGCTTCCGAACGAGGACCAGGCCCGTCTGCTGACCGGCGAGACCGACGTCGTCGACGCGGCAAGGGCCTTGCTCTCCCGCGGTGCCGGCACGGCGGCGATCACCTGCGGCGGCGCCGGGAGCGTCGTCGTCGGCGCCGACACCGTGACGCGGATCCCCGCGTTCGAGGTCGAGGTCGTCGACACGACCGGCTGCGGCGACGCCTTCAGCGCCGGCTTCCTGCGTGGCCTCTCGCTCGGGCAGGAGCCCGTCGAGGCGGCGCGCACGGGATCCGCGACCGCGGCGCTCGTTGCGGGCGGGCTCGGCAGCGACGCGGGAGAGTTCGACCTCGAGCGGGTGCTCGAGCTCGCGCGCACCGGCCGCGAGCGGGCCGTTCACTGAACGTTGTACTTTCTATGACTCGCCCGCCGGGTTTGTGGGCAGAATGCCGCTACCTGGAGTCCCGATGCGTTCCGTCGAGCTGATAGCAATGTTGAGCGGCGCCGTCTTCGCGACGACGATGCCGGTCGCCGCGCTGACGTGCTCGTCCTCGCCGAGGCGCTGGCTGCGGTTCGCCTTGCCGCTCGTCGCGCTCGCCAACCTGCTCGTCGTCGCGCTGAGCTTCGTCGAGCGGGTCGCGCCCCCGGTCGAGGGGCTGGCGACGATCGCGCTCACGGTCGCGATGGTCGCGGTCGGTATCCACCTGAGCGCACCCCGATTGCGGGAGCCCGTCTGGTGGGCTTCGTTCGAAGAGGCCTTCTGGGCCCACGTGGGCTGACGACGGGAGCGCTGGTCGGCGAACAGCTAGCCGGCTACCGAATCGAGGCCGTCGCGGGACGCGGCGGCATGGGCGTCGTCTACCGCGCTCGCCAGGTCGCGCTCGACCGCACCGTCGCGCTCAAGGTCATAACCCCTGAGCTCGCCGGTGACGCGCGCTTCCGGGCGCGCTTCCTGCGCGAGTCGCGCGTCGCCGCCTCGCTCGACCATCCGAATGTGATCCCCGTCTTCGAGGCCGGGGAGGACGCGGGCCGCGCCTTCATCGCGATGCGCTTCGTCGAGGGGACCGACCTCGCCCGGACGATTCGCGCGCGGGGGCCGCTCGAGCCGCGGCTAGCGGCGCGCATCCTGCGCCAGGCGGCCGCCGCACTCGACTCAGCGCACGCCCGCGGGCTCGTGCACCGAGACGTCAAGCCCGCGAACCTCCTGCTCGCCGGCGACCCGGACGATCCGCACGTCTACCTGACCGACTTCGGGCTCGCCAAGGACGAGAGCGTCTCCTCGCTCACCGGCTCGGACGGCTGGCTCGGGACGCCCGACTTCGCTGCGCCCGAGCAGGTCGAGGGCAAGCCGGTGGACGCGCGCACCGATGTCTACGCGCTCGGGTGTGTCGCCTTCGCGGCGCTCACGGGCAGCCCCCCGTTCGTCCGCGAGAGCGCGCTCGCCAAGGCCTGGGCGCATGTCAACGACCAACCGCCTCCGCTTCCCCGCTCGGCGCCGCCCCACATGCGGGCCGCGATCGCGCGCGCCCTGTCGAAGCGCCCCGGCGAGCGGTTCGAGACCGCCGGGGCGTTCGCCGAGGCGCTCGGCGAGCGCCGGTCCTTGCCGCGTGCCGCGACCCGACCGACGGCACGACTGATCCGGAGTGCGCCCCGGTGGCGGCGGGCATGGCTGGTAATCGCCGCGGTCGGGGTCCTCGCGGCCGCCTCGGCGACCCTGCTCGCTACGACTGGGGCGACGCGCGCCCATCACGCCATACGGCGCCCGATGGCGCGAGAGCCGCTCCCCCCTCCGGCCACACGCGCCGCCGACCCGGCAGCCGGGACCGTCCGCTGCACCGGAGCGACCTGCCGCCAGGCGGGCGCGCTGGTGCTGGCACCGATCGAGGGCGCGCCGTGCGGCGCGGGGCGCTGGACGAGGCTCGACGCCGGCGCGCCGGAGCCCCTGCTCGGCTGCGAGCCAGCCCATCCGCTCGCCGCCGCCCCGGTCAGGGTCCCAGACCTCGCCGGCGCACGGCTCGACCTCGCAGGTGGGCTGCTCGACAAGCTCTCGATCCGTCACGACACGTCCGGCGGCGGGCTGTTCGGGGTAATCGTCGAGAGCAACTGGAAGGTGTGCGCGACGGCTCCGCCGCCGGGCGCGCCGCTGCCCTCCGGCTTGAAGCTGAAGCTGTTCGTGGACCGCTCCTGCTGATCCGCGCGCGGCGCTCATACGAATAACCGGTGATGGCGAACCGGTCCCCCGACAAGTGAAGATCGCGGTCGTCGGGGCGGGGATATCGGGCCTCGTCGTTGCGCATCACCTCCATCGCGACCACGAGCTGGTCGTCTACGAGGCGAGCGGCTACGCGGGCGGCCACACCAACACGGTGCGCGTCGACACCGCACACGAGACCCAGCACGTGGACACCGGCTTCATCGTCTTCAACGACCGCAATTACCCCAACTTCGAGCGCCTGCTGCGAGAGCTCGGCGTAGTCACCCAGCCGTCCACGATGAGCTTCGCGGTCAGCGACGAGCGCGGCGACTTCGAGTACTCGAGCGCCTCGGCGAATGGCCTGTTCGCCAACCGGCGCCACCTCGTCACGCCCTGGTTTCACCAGATGCTCGCGGAGGTCGTCCGCTTCCAGCGCGCCGCTCTCTCGCTGCTGAGCGGAGACGGACCGGGGCCGTCGCTCGGCGAGTGGCTCGAGCGGCACCGCTTCTCGCGGTCGTTCATCGATCGGGTGATCGTGCCGCAGGCATCCGCGGTCTGGTCGGCGGACCCGCGCCAGATGTGGACCTTCCCGGCTCGCTTCCTCGCCGAGTTCTTCGACAACCACGGCATGCTCCAGCTGCGCGACCGGCCCCGCTGGCGGACCGTCCAGGGCGGATCGGCCCGCTACGTCGAGGCGCTGACACGCCCCTGGCGCAGCCGCCTGCGACTCTCGACGCCGGTCGAGCAGATCCGTCGCGCCGAGGACCACGTGATGGTGACCGCGCGCGGCGCCGAGCCGGAGCGCTACGACCACGTCGTGCTCGCCACCCATTCCGACCAGGCGCTCGCCCTGCTCGCCGACCCGAGCGAGCGTGAGCACGAGCTGCTGCGCTCGATCCCCTACAGGGAGAACGAGGCGGTCTTGCACACAGACGAGAGCATGCTGCCGCGCCGGCGGCGCGCCTGGGCGAGCTGGAACTATCACCTGCTCGACGAGCCCGCCGGCGAGACGACCGTGACCTACCACATGAACCGGCTTCAGAGCCTCCGCTCCGAGCACGAGTTCTGCGTCACGCTCAACCGCGGCGACCAGATCGACCCGAGCAGGGTGATCCGCCGGATCCCCTATGCGCATCCCGTCTACACCTCGGCGGGTGCGGCCGCGCAGGCGCGTCACGCCGAGATCAGCGGCGGTGCTAGGACGCATTTCTGCGGCGCCTACTGGGGCTGGGGCTTTCACGAGGACGGCGTCGTCAGCGCGCTCCGGGTCGCGGAGGCGCTGCGATGAGCGCCAGCGCGCTCTACGAGGGGAGCGTCCGCCACCGCCGCTTCGCCGAGCGCCGGCACGAGTTCAGCTACCCGGTCAGGCTCGCCTACCTCGACCTCGACGAGCTGCCCGCGCTGCTCGGCGGGCGGCTGCTCGCGCGGCGCCCCGGCCTCGTCCGCTTCAGGCGCCGCGACTACCTCGGCGATCCGCGCGTCCCGCTCGGCGACGCCGTCCGCGACGCGGTCGAGGAACGCACCGGCGCGCGGCCGAGCGGTCCGATCCGGCTGCTCACGCAGCTGCGCTCGCTCGGGCACTGCTTCAACCCGGTGAGCTTCTACTTCTGCGTCGAGCCTCGAGGCGACCGGCTCGAGGCCGTCCTCGCGGAGGTCACGAACACCCCGTGGGGCGAGCGCCACGCCTACGCGATCGCGGGCGACGGCGGACCTGTGGTGAGCGGATCGAGCGAAAAGGCGATGCACGTCTCGCCGTTCCTGACGATGGATCAGCGCTACGAGTGGCGCGTCTCGACGCCGGCCGAGACGCTCTCGGTGCACGTCGAGAGCCACCGCCACGAGCAGCTCGCCTTCGATGCGACGCTCAACCTTCGCCGCCGGCCCCTGAGTGCCCGCGCGCTCGCCGGCGCGGGCGCGCGAACCGTCGCGCTCATCTACGGCCAGGCGTTGCGGCTGAAGCTGAAGGGCGTCTCCGTCTACCCGCATCCGAGGCCGGCCGCGTGAGCGCCACCGTCTCGCGCCGAGTCGCCGCTGCACTGCTCCGCCGCATCCAGACGGGCAGGCTGACCGTCGTCGAGGGGGATGAGCGCACGGTCTACGGCTCCGGCGCCCCGGCGGCGACCGTCGAGATCCGCTCGCCGCGCACGTGGGCCCGGCTGCGGCGCGGCAGCCGCGGGCTGGCCGAGTCCTACGTCAACGGCTGGTGGGACACGCCCGACCTGACGGCGCTGATCCAGGTCGCGGCACGCAATGCGACCGGCCTCGACCGCCTGCGCCGGCGGCTCGGACCGTTGCTCGTTCCCGCGCAGCGCGGCTCGGCGCTGCTTCGTCCCTACACCCGGCGCCGCAGCCGGCACGACATCGCCAGCCACTACGACCTCGGCAACGAGCTCTTCGAGCTGATGCTCGATCCCACGATGGCCTACTCGTGCGCGGTCTTCGAGCGGCCCGGGATGTCGCTCGAGCAGGCCTCGGTCGCGAAGTTCGAGCGGGTGCTCGAGAGGCTCGAGGTGTCGGCCGGGGACGAGCTGCTCGAGATCGGAACCGGCTGGGGCGGGCTCGCGGTGCACGCGGCGGCCACGCGTGGGTGCCGCGTGACGACGACCACGATCTCCCGCGAGCAGCACGACTACGCCCGGCGGCGCGCTCGCGAGGCTGGCGTAGAGAACCTCGTGACAGTGCTGCTCGAGGACTACCGCGACCTGCGCGGCAGCTACGACAAGCTCGTGTCGATCGAGATGATCGAGGCGGTCGGCTGGCGCCACTTCGGCCGCTTCTTCGACACGTGCTCGAAGCTGCTTGCGCCGCACGGGCTGATGCTGCTGCAGGCGATCACGATCGACGACCGCGCCTATGCCGTCGAGAAGGCCGGCCGCAGCTTCGCGAACACCTACGTCTTCCCCAACGGGTGCCTGCCCTCGCTCGAGGTGATCGCCCGCTGCGTCGCCCGGCGCACCGACATGCGCATGGTTCAGCTCGACGACATCACTCCCCACTACGCCGAGACCCTCCGCCGCTGGCGTCAGAACTTCGCCGAGCGCGCCGACGACGTCCGCTCGCTCTACGGCGAGCGGTTCGTGCGCCTCTGGAGTCTCTATTTGAGCTATTGCGAGGCAGGCTTTCGCGAGCGACGGATCGGCGACGTACAGCTGCTCCTGGCGAAGCCGGACGCCGCACTCCCCGGCGTGCCGAGGGCCGCCGCCGCGCTCAGCGAGGCGTACGGCTGAACAACCTCGCGCTCACGCCGTCGAGCAGCCACCCCGGGCCGCGCGAGGCGAGCTTCGCGAGCGCTGTCCTGCCGCCCGGGCCGAGCACCGCCGCATCCGACTCGATCGCGCGCACCACGCGCCCGGCCCACTCGCTCGGGCTCACCTTGGCCCACCCCGACGTGTCCATGTAGCGACCATAGGCCTCCTCGGTGGCGGTCAGCATCTCGGTGTCGACGCCCGGCGTCACGACGTGCAGCGCCGTCACGCCCGTACCGCGCAGCTCCCGGCGGAGCGACTCGGTGAGCGCCACGACGCCGGCCTTGGAAGCGGCGTACGTCGTGGCCGCGGGGAAGTGCGCGTAGCCGGAGATCGACGCGTTGTTGACCACCTTTCCCCGCCCCCGCTCGAGCATGCCGGGAAGCAGCCGGTGGGTCAGGTGCGCCACCGCGACCAGGTTCACCTGGAACATGGCGTAGACCTCTTCCATGTCCTGTTCCTCGAGCAGCCCACCCGTCAGCAGCCCGGCGTTGTTGACGAGCAGGTCGACCGGCGGAAGCCCGTCGGCGCAGGCGTCGATCCGCTCGCGTGCGGAGAGGTCGAGCCGGACCGCGTGGACGTTCGGAGCGGGCGGGTCGAAGCGCTCGGGCTCTCGAACCCCGGCTAGGACCGTCGCGACCGGGCGCCGCAGGAGGTCCTCGACGAGCGCCCGGCCGATCCCCCGGTTCGCGCCGGTGACGAGTGCGGTGGCTCCGGTGAGGTCCATCTCGGTCTTCTGTACGCGCCGGCGGCGGCCGCGGCTCATCCCGGACGTGATCCGTGCGTGTACGCGGACCGTAGAGAGCCCAGTGTCGAGCGCGCGAAAAGCCGCCGCCGCGGTCGCCGTGCTGCGTGTCGCCTACGGCGCCGCGCTCGTCGCGGCGCCCGCACGGACGACCAGGGGCTGGCTCGGTCCGGACGCGCGGCGCCCCGCCGCGGGAATCGCGATCCGCGCCCTCGGAGCGCGGGAGATCGGCATCCACGCGGGGGCGCTGGTCGCCGCGCTGAACGGAGGCGCCCTCCGCCCCTGGTTCGCCGCCAGCATCGCCGGAGACTGCTCCGACATCGCCGCCACGCTCGCCGCCGGATCCGCGCTGCCCGACCGGGCGCCTGCCGCGACGGCGGCGGTGGCCGGCGCGTCCGCCGCCATCAGCGCAGCCGTTGCTCTCGCCGTCGACGCCTGAGGCTCCGCCCGGGGCGGTCGCCTACGACCGGGTCGGCTCGGGGCCGCCACTGGTCCTGCTGCACCCGCTCGGGGCGGACCGGAGCGCGTGGAAGCCGGTCCTCGACGTGCTCGCCGCGCGGCGTGAGCTGATCGTCCCCGACCTCCCGGGCTTCGGCGACTCCCCACCGCTGAGCGGGGGAGATCCGGACCCCGCCGCGCTCGCCAGGGCGATCGCTGCTCTCCTCGACGCTCTCGGGGTCGAGCGCCCGCACGTCGCCGGCAACTCGCTCGGCGCATGGGTCGCGCTCGAGTACGCCCTCGCCGGCCGGGCGGGGTCGGTCACGGCGATTGCGCCCGCGGGCCTATGGCCGCAGCCGCTTGCCCCGAAGCCGGCCGTAGCGCGCGCGGCCGCCCGCGCCGCGCTGCCGCTGCTCCCGCTCCTGTTCCGCTCGCCTGTCGCCCGGCGCGCCGCGCTGTCGTCCACGATCGCCCATCCGGAGCGGGTGCCGCGTGGCGACGCCCTGCATCTCGTGCGCGCGTATGCGCGCGCGCCGGGCTTCGACGCCGTCAATGCGGCCATGCGCGCGGGCCGGTTCACCGGCCTCGACAGGCTCCGCGTCCCGGTGACCCTCGCCTGGGCCGAACACGATCGTCTGGTCGAGCCGCCGGCTTCGGTTCCCGGCGGGGTCCGCAGCGTCGTGCTGCGCGACTGCGGTCACCTCGCGATGTGGGACGACCCGGCTCAGGTGGCCGAGGTCCTGCTCGCGGGTAGCTCCGAGCGTTGATCCGGGCGGATCGCCAGGAAGCGCCCGAGGAGGAGGTAACCGGCGAGCGAGCAGACCGCCTCGATCGAGGCGATCAGCCCGCCGGCGAGCAGAACGCGGGGAAGCTGGCCCATGTCGGGCGGTCCCTCGCCGACCCCGTGAGCGATGGCCCACGCGATGCCGGCGAGCACCGATACCGCGAGCGCAAAGGACCAAGGGCGGGAACGCGGGTCGAGCGGGATGCGCGGAACCTCGGACCGGCCGGGCAGCACGCGCCCCAGGAGGTCGAGCAGGTCATCGAAGATCGTCTCCTCGCCGCGTGGCGACTGCGCCGGCACCCCTCGCCCGGCCGCCCTCGCGGCGTGCCCTGCCGCGACGAGCAGGATCGAGACGCCGAGCAGCGCGAGCACCCCTGCGACCTTCGTGAGGCGCCCCTCGTGAAGCACTGCGACGAGCACGCACCCACCCGCGCAGACGGTCACGACGACCGTGCCGCGCGCGATCAGACGCAGCCGCGGCGCCGGGATCGTCGGTGCTCCACGCGAGCGCAGCGAGCGCACCAGCGTGACCCCCGCGACGACGACCGCAACCTGGAAGAGGACGAACTCGACGAGCCCTGCGGGGAACGTCTCGCGACCGACTGAGACGCTCGCGCAGGCGGTCGCTGCGAGGGCGAGCAGCAGTGAGAATGCGGCCGCACGGTGCGCCTCGCTTGCCGCGAGCTCGTCGCTGAGCCGCGCGGCGAGCGGGCCGGGCGGCCCGAAGCGACGTATCGCCTCGCATTCTGCCGCCAGCGGGTCGAGACCTTTCCCGTGCAGGTCGAGCGCCGCCTCTTCGAGGTGATCCGCGACCTCACGCATCACGCGGCGGCGACGGCGGGCCGGCAGCCGCAGGTCCCCTCTGAGCGCGCAGAGATAGTCCGTGATCGTTCCCGGAGGGCTCATCCGGCCGCTCCGAGGACGGCGTCGACCGAGGCCGCGAATCGCCGCCACGCGTCGCGCTCGCTCGCGAGCGCGTCTCGTCCCCGGCGGGTCAGCTCATAGACGCGCCTCCGGCGGCCCGCCTCGACCAGCCAGCCGCTCGCGAGCAGCCTGTCGCGCTCGAGGCGGTGCAGCGCCGGATAGATCGTTCCCTCTGGCAGGTCGAACTCGCCCCCGCTGCGGGCGCGCAGCCGCTCGGCGATCGCGTAGCCGTGCCCCGGCCGGTCGGCAAGGGTGGAGAGGACCAGGAGGTCGACATGGCCTCGCTGCATACATAGGGATTCTAGGCATAGTGGGCCTATGTGTCAAATGTGCCGTCGTCGACGTGACGGCGCAGGCTGAGCGCCGGATCAGGGCGTGACGAGCAGGGGCGTGCCGACGGGCACGTGCGTCCCGACCCAGGCGTCGTCAGGTACGCGCAGCCTGATGCAGCCGTGCGAGATCCGTCCGGGGATCAGCTGCGGCTGGTAATAGGGCCCGTGAATGCCGACGACCCCTCCGCCGGGCCAGTCGGTCAGGACCGAGTAGTCCGCGGTCCCGAACGCGTAGGGGTAGTAGCCGGAGCTCGGGTTGTGGATCTTGAACAGCTCACGGATCCAGAAGTGGCCCGCGGGCGTCGGCGAGGCGCTCTTTCCGATCCCCACCGGGGCACGGTGGCGGAGCTTGCCGTCGTAGTAGGCGGACAGCGTGAGCTTGCGCCGGTTCACGACCAGACGCCAGCGGTCCAGGCGGAAGTCGGCGAGCCCGCTGCGAAGGACCCACCCCATGCGCCCGTTCGGACGGCCGGGGATCCGGATCTCGGCCCACAGCCGGCCGGCGGTGTCCCTGTACTCGCGCAGCACGATGTAGACCTCGGGGAAGCCGTCCTCGGTCCAGAGGTGGGTGCGCGTGCGGACCCGCGAGGTCGTTAGCGGATGCACGTAGATCCGCCCTGGGGTGTTGACGTAGGCCCAGTAGGTGGTGGTTCGCTCGTTCGAGAGAACCAGGTAGCTGCCGGCCGGAGGCGGCGGCGGCGCTTGCGCGGCCTGCACCGAGCTCGGCTCGACCGTGTCGACGGCCATGCCGTTCCAGACCCGCGAACGCGCGGTCCCCGCTCCCATCGCGGAGGCCGTCCCCGCGAGCGCGGCGAGCAGGACGGCCGTGACAAGAACGCGCCTCACGCTTAGATTGAACCAGCTGAAATGAAAAAGGTTCGCAAGTTGACGCAAACCGCCTAGGCTGAATGTCCGTGCGCCGATCGCTGATTTGCGCCTTGCTCCTGTCCGCCGTGCTCCCGGCGAGCGCGTTTGCGCGTGCCGGCGGCGGGAGCTCTGGCTTCCACGGCGGCGGAGGAGGGGGCGGCGGCTTTCACGGCGGCGGAGGCTTCGGCGGCGGAGGCTTCGGCGGCGGAGGCGGCCACGTGCACATCTCGCCCGTGGTGATCGGCGTGATCGTGCTCGGCGTGCTCGCGATCGTCGTGCTCGCCGGGCTCTGGCTGTTCGTCGAGAGCTTCCGCAAGTGGCGACCGGTGCGGCGCCGCCAGGAGCGCGTCGAACACGCCGCGCTCGAGGCGGCCGAGGAGGATCCGGCGCTCGCGCCCGAGGCGGTCCACCGCGACGCTCGAGCGCTGTTCTTCGCGATCCAGCGGGCCTGGAGCGCGAATGACCGCGCCCGCCTGGCGAAGCTCGTCGGCCCCGAGCTCCTCGTCGAGTGGGACCGCCGTCTCGCGGACTTCGAGCGCCGCGGCTGGCGCAACGTGGTCGAGCCGCAGGGCGAGCCCGAGCTCTTCTACGTCGGCCTGGCCAACCGCTCCCCGCAGGACGAACACGTGATCGTCCGCCTGAGGGCGACCCTCAGCGACTACGTCGAGACCCCCCGGGGACGCATGCTCGCCGAGGGGGCGATGTCGGAGACCTCGCGAATGGATGAGTACTGGACGCTCGCCAGGCGCGAGGGAAGCTGGATTCTCGCTTCCATCGAGCAGCCCGGCGAGGGCGCGCACGAGCTTCGTGAGGCCATTGTGACGGCGCCCTGGTCGGACGACGAGCGCCTCAGCGAGCAGTCACTCGTCGAAGGGGCCGTAGCCGACAAGGCGCTCGACGGCTACAAGATCGCCGAGCTGGCTTCGCTCGACTTCGCCGGCGACGCTCGCGCCGCCGCGCTTGACCTGTCGCTCGCGGACGCTCGCTTCGCTCCGGACGTGCTGGAGGGCGAGGCACGGCGCGCGGTGGCCGCGTGGGCGGAGGCGATCGACTCCGACCGCGGCGACCTGCGCGACATCGCCACCGACGAGGCCGCTCGCGAGCTGCTGCACCCCGGCGACGCCTCCGAGCGAACGCGCCTCGTCGTGCGCGGGCCCGAGGTGCGCCGGGTCACCCTGCTCGCGCTCGACCCTGCGGCCGAGCCGCCGACGATGCTGCTCGAGCTCGAGGTGCACGGCGCGCGCTACGTCGAGGACCGCGACACGGCTGCGGTCGTGTCGGGCAGCAAGCGGCGCGTGACCACGTTCACCGAGCGCTGGAAGCTCGCGCTCGACGGCTCCGACGAGCACCCCTGGAGGATCGCCTCGGTCGAGCATCCCGCGTCGACCAGGCGGCTCTAGGCACTCACAGCGGCGAGGAGAAGCCGCCGACCGGCCGGCTCGCGCCTGTCAGCGTGACGCTGCCACGCCGCGCCGTCAGCTTCAGCGACAGCGTGCAGCGGCCGCTGCGGATGAATCCGGTGCCGCGCGCCACGCCGGCCGCGTGCACCAGCCCGAGCCCGCGGATGCGACCACTCGCGGTGATCCGGTATGAGGAGCCGGTATCCGCGGCTGTGCGCTTCGGGGTCGCGGTTCCCGTGAGCGTCCCCGAGAGCGTCAGGCAGCCGCGCCGGCTCGCGGGGCAGTGGGCGCCTCGCACGCTGAGCGACAGTTGCGCGCTCGAGCCGCGAGCACGGACGGTGGCGGTCCCGATGGCGTCCGAGAAGCGTCCCGAGCCGTGCCCGATCCGCGCGTGGTAGCTCCGTCCTCCCCCCGAGGCCAGGGCTGGAGCGGCGGCGAGCAGGCCACAGAGGAGCAGGGCAGAGAGACGGCTCATTGGAGCTCGCCTGCCCGGATCGCCTCGGGGTCCAGCTCGGCGTGCGAGAGCAGCAGCCGGCGGCCCGCCTCGAGGTCCTCGGGGCGGCCGACGGCCAGCACCGCCGCGACCTGTCCGCCATGGAGGTACCAGACGCTGAATTCGCCGTCGTCGAGCGAGCCGCGAACGACCTCCTCATCCCATTCCATTGCGGGCCCAACGTACTCGAGCGAGGTCCAGTCCGCGAGATCGGAGAAGAAGTACGGCACCTCCTCCGCCGGAAGCTCGCGATCGGCCATCGCGGCCGCGGCACGCCGGCCGTGAGCGGCGGCCAGCTCCCAGTGCTCGACGCGCAGCGCGCGCTCGTGGATCGCGCTCGGATACTCGCAAGCGTCGCCCGCCGCGAAGATGCCGGCGCTCGAGGTTTCGAGGCGCTCGTCGACCAGTATCCCGCCGCCCTCGCCGATGTCGAGCCCCGCCGAGCGGGCCAGGGCGGTGTCGGGCGTTACGCCCGCGCCGACGATCACGAGGTCGGCGTCGAGCTCGAGACCCCCCCGCGTGTGGACCTTGCGGACGCGCCCCTCGCCCTCGAACCGGTCGAGCTCGTCATCGCCGTGGACCGTCACGCCGTGGCGCTCCAGCTCTGATTGGAAGAAGCGTCCCGCGGTTCGGCCGAATGATCGCTCGAGCGTCACCGACTCCTGCATCACGAGCGTGCAGCGCTTGCCCAGTTCGGTGAGCGAGGCTGCGACCTCGGTCGCGATATAGGAGCCGCCGATCAGGACTACCCGTTCGGCCCGCTCGGCGTCCGCACGGATCTGATCGCTGTTGCCGAGCGAGCGGAGATAGTGAATTCCCTCGAGCTGCGCTCCCTCCACGCGCAGCCTTCGGACGAGCGCTCCCGTCGCGATCAGGGCCTTGCGGAAGCCGACGACCTGCTTGGTTTGCAGCGTCGCGGTTCGCGCGCCGGGGTCGAGCCGCATGACGCTCGTACGGGTCAGCAGCTCGATGCCCTGCTGCTCCCACCAGTCCGGCGTCGCGAGCAGCGCATCGGAGCGCGAGGCGCCGCCGCGCAGGTAGCCCTTCGAGGCGAGCGTCCGGTCATACGGGGGATCGGGCTCTCTGCTGACGAGCATTATCGAGCCTTCCCCGCCCGCCTCGCGGAGCGCTTTGGCGCAGCTGTACCCGGCGCTTCCGCCGCCGACGATCAGGAAGTCGATGTCACGATGATCGGTCATGGTTCACCGGCCGCGCATTGTCACCCCTACGATGGCGGACCGCAAGCATCCGGAAGTGGGAGGAGAGATCGACGACGAGTGGGCCTACGCCCAGGTGGACCGCGTGCGCTTCGCGGATCTCGACGCCCGGGGGCACCTGAACAACGTCGCGCTCCTGCAGTTCTTCGAGGCGGCTCGAATCGCATACCTGCGCCGCCTGTTCCCCGAGATGGACCCCACCGAGCCGGGGCCGCGCGACGTCATCCTCGCCTCCCAGAAGATCGACTACCGCGCCCCGGCCGCCCTCGAGCAGGATCTGCGAACGAGCATCCGGCCGGCCGAGGTGAAGCGCTCGAGCTTCAGACTCGAGTTCCAGGTCACGCACGAGCTCGACGGCACGCTGGTCGCGGACGGCTCGGGTGTCTACGTCGGCTTCGACTACGAGCAGGCATCCGCTCGCCCGCTCGACGAGGAGCTGGCCGAGCGCCTGCGCCAGGATTCGGCCTGACCTCGCACCAGGCTCCGGTATCGGGTAGTCTCTTGACGCTTCGCGGCGTTCGAGCCGCCCCGGGAGTGCTTATGGCCGCCTGGGCGGAGCGTGGTGCGAAGGAGGGGGCATGTGCGTTTTCAGGCGTCGGCGGGCGCGAGACGACCGTTGCGTTCGATCGTGCATAGCGCCTCCGTCCATGTTCCCGAGCAGGAGGGCTGATGGCTTTAGAGGATGCCGTTACGAGCAGATTTGCGGGGCGTCCGGGAGGGCCCACCCTGACCGTCGAGTTTCCCCGCGACCCGAAGCAGTCCCTCAGCCAGGATCATGAGTGGTGCAACGTCCACATCGACGGCAAGCCACGGCGGATCCGCTTCCATGACTATCACGAGATCTACGCGATCCCGGGCCTCTACGAGCACCTCTTCTACGACATGCTCGAGTGCTGCTCACCGAGCGCCGTACGCGCGCTGCTCGAGGAGCAGCTGCGAGCGGAGGATGTTGATCCGAACGACCTGCGAGTGCTCGATCTCGGGGCGGGCAACGGCATGGTCGCCGAGCAGCTCGCCGAGATGGGCAGCTCGTCGTTCGTCGGCATCGACCTGATCGGGGAGGCCGCGGACGCGGCCGAGCGTGACCGTCCCGGCCTGTATGAGGACTACTACGTGCTCGACCTGACGGCCCTCTCGCGGAGTCAGCGCAGAGCTCTGGACGGCCACGATTTCAACTGCCTCGCGACGGTCGCCGCACTCGGATTCGGCGACATCCCGCCGCTCGCGTTCGCGGAGGCCTACAACCTGATCGCGGGCGGGGGCTGGATAGCGCTCAACATCAAGGAGGACTTCCTCGACGGCGGTCGCGACGCGACGGGCTTCAGCCGACTGCTCGGCAAGCTCTTCGACACGGGCTTGCTCGAGTTGCGCGCCCAGCGCCGCTACCGCCACAGGGTCTCGACCAGCGGCGAGCCGCTCACCTACGTCGCGATCGTCGGGGTCAAGCACGGCGACGCGCCGGCCGAGATGGTCGAGGCTGCCACACGCGGATAGCCGCCGGTGGCGCCGGCGGCGGATCGCCCGCATGGCAGCGTGGGATCCCGCCGTCGGCGCCTCGGAGCGCGTGCTGCAATCGCTGCCGGGCCTTCGAACGGCAGCCGACCAGTCCGCGGTAACCGCGGAGACCGAGCACCGCGACCGGCCTCCGCCGCGGGAACCGTGGCTGATGGCCCAGTCGTGGGTCAACCTTCTGTTCGCCCACTGGGCGCTCGAGCCCGCGGCGCTTCGAGGCGTGGTGCCGCAGCCGCTGACGCTCGATACGCGCGAGGGGAGGGCCTGGCTTACGATCACGCCGTTCCGTGTCGTCTCGCAGAGGCTGCGGGGGATGCCGCCGCTGCCTGGCCTCGCGAGCTTTCCCGAGGTCAACCTGCGTACCTATGTCACCTACGACGGCCGACCCGGGATCTACTTCTTGAGCCTTGACGCCGGAAAGGCGTTGGCGGTCAGGGCGGCGAGGCTGATCTTCCGGCTGCCCTACTTCGTGGCCGGCATGTCGGCCACCGAGGTCGGCCCCGCGACCCGCTTCGAGAGTCGTCGCGGCGGCACGGCGGCTTTCCGCGCCACCTACGCGCCGCTCGATGAGCAAGCCGCGCCAGTGCGCGGCTCGCTCGAGCATTGGCTCGTCGAGCGCTACCGGCTGTTCACGCTCGATAGGCAAGGCGATGTCCTCGTCGGTGAGATCCACCATCCCCCCTGGCCATTGCGGGCGGCCGAGGCCACGATCTTCGAGAACACCCTTGCGGCGCCGGTCGGGCTCGCCCCGCAGGGGGAGCCGCTGCTGCAGTTCGCAGCCCGCCAGGACGTGGTCTTCTGGCGGCCGGTTAGGGTGGACGCGTGCGCGCGCTCCAGATAGTCGAGCTCGGCGGCCCCTCGAGCCTGCGCCTCGGCGACCTGCCGGAGCCCGGCCCGGAGCACATGCTCGCGCCCGATGGCGGCGTCCTCGTCGAGGTTCGCGCCGCCGGCGTGTCCTTCCCGGAGCTGCTTCAGTCGCGCGGCGAGTACCAGCTGAAGCCCCCGCTGCCGTTCGTTCCCGGCAGCGAGGTCGCCGGGACCGTGCGCTCCGCGCCCGAGGATGCCGGCCTGGCGCCCGGCGACCGGGTGGCGGCATTCTGTGCCCTGGGCGGCTTTGCGGAGCTGGCCGTGGCGCCGCCGTTTCTCACCTTCCCCCTTCCCGACGAGCTCGACTTCGCACAGGGCGCGGGGCTCGTGCTCAACTACCACACCGCGTATTTCGCCCTCAAGCTCCGCGGTCGCCTGGAGGGCGGCGAGACCGTGCTCGTCCACGGCGCCGCGGGCGGGGTCGGTACAGCCGCCCTGCAGGTGGCCAAGGGCCTCGGTGCGCGCACGCTTGCCGTCGTCTCGAGCGACGACAAGGAGCGCGTCGCGCGCGCGGCGGGTGCCGACGACGTCCTGCGCTCCGACGGCCCCTGGAAGGACCAGGCCAGGGAGATCAGCGGCGGCGGCGTGGACGTCGTGCTCGACCCGGTCGGCGGCGAGCGCTTCCTCGACAGCCTGCGCTCGCTCGCCGAGGGCGGCCGCCTCGTGGTGGTCGGCTTCACCGCCGGCGCGATCCCCGAGGTTCGCGTGAACCGCCTGTTGCTTGCCAACACGGAGCTGATCGGCGCCGGCTGGGGCGCGTACGTGCTCTCGAAGCCCGAGCTCTGCGTGGAGATCGGCACCGCTATCGACGAGATGATCGAAAGCGGCGCGGTCCGGCCGGTCGTCGGCGCCCGCTTCCCGCTCGAGCGCGGCGCCGAGGCGCTCGAGCTGATCGACGGTCGCGGCGCGACCGGCAAGGTCGTGCTCGAGCTCTGACAGTGCCGGCCGCGCCGGGGAAGCCCCGGCGCGGCCGCTACGGCGAGCGTCGTTACTGCAGGTTGACGGTCAGCGCCACGTTGCCGAGCGAGTCGCCCGAGTTGAACGTCCCGCCCGCCGAGCACTTCGAGGTGGGGTTGCAGAACTCATCGTTCAGCAGGTTCGCCGTCAGCGAGTTGATCAGGACGCCGGCCCCGCTGACCGTGAGGGTCCCGCCCGTCGGCGAGATCGTCTGCTTCGGCGCCTGCGTGAGGTTCACCGTCGCGACGGTCTGCTGCCCGGACGCGGCAGGCTCGCGAGCACGACCGGCGGGTTGACGAGGCTGAAGACGAGGCTCGAGAAGCTCGCCGTCGTGCTCCCCTGGGTGTCCTTCAGGCCGCCGGCGACGTCGATCTGGCCGCCGCCGGTCGCCGTGTCGATCGCGCCGCCCAGGGCCACGGGGAAGTTCGCGCCCCCGGAGGCGTTCGAGCAGCTCGCCGGCGTCAGCTGGGTCGCAGGCGAGATCGGAGTGACGGTGATGCCGTCATTGGCCTGCTTCTGCAGGTAGGGGTCGTTGTTGCACAGCACGGCGCTGCCGCTCATGGGGATCAGCTGGCGGTCGGAGCCGCTGTAGGAGACGGTGAAGGCCGGTCCGGTCTTGACCTTCTTGCGGCCCTTCAGCTTTAGCTTCTTGCTGATCAGGGCGGCATCGGACTTGCTCATGTTCGCGACGATCCCGAGCACGCTCTCCGACGTGTAGGCGGGGGCGTTGTTGCTCGTCTTTGCCTTGGCGAAGTTGAGCGCGAAGGTCAGCGTCTTGCCACCCACCTTGCCGGTCAGCTTGGTTCCGTTGATCGTCAGGTTGGTCAGGTTCAGCTTTTTCCTGCCGGCCTTCAGGGTCAGCGTCTGGCCGTTCAGCGCGAGGTTCACCGCGCGGCCGTTGGTCATGTCGATCACCGGCCCTGAGAGCGAGGCCCTGACGAGCGAGACCTTGACGCCCTTGAGCGCCTTGCCGCTCTGCGAGACGCTTGCATTGCCTGTCTTGAAGGTCGCCGCGGAAGCGGCGGCGGCGACGACGAGCAGCCCGGCGAGAGCGACCGCGAGGCTGCGCCCGAGCCGCGAGAGTGTTCGATCCATCCGTGTTCTCCTTCGGGAGGGTGCCGCATCACTCAAGAGAAGTGATGCACTTTTACAAGCTTAAATGTCGCGGCCTTGGTCTGGCAACTCCGCGTACACGGCTTTACAGTGGCCCTATGGGCATGACCGGGGCCCTGGCCGAGCCCGCGCGTGAGAGGTCGCGTTCCGACGCCCGGGCGGCGGTCGCGTGCGGCCGGCGCCGCTTGCTCGCCTGCGAGCGGATCGAGGCCTGTGCGATCGCGGATGAGCTCGGGGTCAACCGCACCACGCTCTACCGCTGGTTCGGTGGCCGTGACCGCTTCCTCGCCGAGCTGCTGTGGTCCCTCGTGCTCGACACGCTCGCCTGGGCGCGCTCGGAGGCAAGCGGCGAAGGCCCCGAGCTGCTGATATCGACCCTGCGCCTGTTCGGCGAGGCGGTCGCCGGCAACGCGGGCTACCGGCATCTGCTCAGGACCGAGCCCGAGGCCGCCGCACGGGCGCTGTTCACGGCACCGGGCAACGTTCGCGAGCGACTCCTCTTGGCACCCGACAAGCTGCTTGGCGACGTCCCCGCAGCGGAGGGCGGACGCCTCGCCGCCGCGATCATCCGGGTCGGCCAGGCATTTCTCTACGGCGACCACCTCGGCGGCGCGGAGCCGAACCCGGACGAGGCGCTCGGCATGCTGCGGCTGATCCTGGCGATCAGCCCTTGACAACGGCCGAGCTTCCAAGCGTCCGTCCCGCCCCATCGAGCGCCTTGACCTGGTAGTACGGGCCACCGCCGGGACGTGCGGTCGTCTCGAAGCCCTGGCTTTGGACGCTCCCGGTCGCGTTCAGCTGCGACGGGCTAGGGCCGGTGAGGACCTGCCAGCTCGCGACGTCGGTCTCGCCGTTCCAGCTCGCATAGAGGACGCCGCCCCGAGCGACGAGCGCGGGACCATGGCTTACGCGACCCGTCCAGGGGGCCTTGAGGGCGCGGTAGGACTGGTCGGGTCCGTGGAAATGGGCGTCGAACAGCAGCTGGCCGCTCGAGCTGAACTCCGAGAAGTACGGCTCCGCGCCCCAGCCCTCGAAGAAGTGACCGTCCGGGAGCACCTCGGTGCTGCCCTGGCTGCCGGCGAGCAGGCCCTTCGGGTGGTCGATCTGGACGGCGAGGGCCGCGGTCTGACCGCTGAGCGTCAGTTCGAGGCCCCGCGACTGCTTCTCGACCGGTGGCGCGCCGCCGTTGTCGAACACCGTGATCGTGCCGTTCGGGCCGAAGCGAGCGTCGTGCTGGTAGGCGAAGCCCGTCCCGGGCCCCATCTTGAACGAGCTTCGCTTGCCGCCGAGGCGCCAGTAGAGGCTGCCGTTGGAGTGATTGACGGCATAGACGGTCCAGGTGTTGCGCGCCGAGATCAGCAGGTCGCCGCGGGAGTCCTCGTCGACGGAATTGACGTGAAAGGCGTCCCAGGCCGTGTTGCCGTAGGGACGCGTGTATGAGTCGTCACGGCTGACGTGGGAGAGCGGATCCCACTGGAACAGGACCCGACCGGTCTTGATGTCGACCTCCTGCACGACGGAGTCGTTGACCCAGCCGTTTCCCGGCCCGCCCCAGCGCGCCAGGTTGCGCCTCACCGGCTTGTAGGCGGTCAGCAGCGCGGTGCCGCGCGGGGTGATCGCGAACTCGTGGAGGTCGGCCTGATACCCGTTGCCGGCGTGGACGACGGCGACCGTGTGGTACGCGCTGTCGACGATCACGTCCTCACCCCGGCCGAAGCCGAGCGGGTCGATCTTGCCCTGCCACCAGCTCAGCACCGGGCGACCCTGATAGGTCTGCGGTTCGAAGTCCATCGCCACCTGCCCGCCGCCGACCGGGTGCGCCCAGACGGGGTTGCCGCGACTGTCGAGGATCAGCGGGCCGGGCTGACCCATGAAAGCGCCGGGCAAGCTGTAGTTCTTGATCGGGGCGACGAAGATGTAGCCTGGGTCGGTGCCCGCGGACTGGGAGGTGACGGCGACCGACGGCGGGTGCAGCCCCCCGCTTGAGACGAAGCTCCAGGCGCCGCGGGTGTTCGACTGGGCGCTCGCGGCCGGGGCGGCGAGCGCTGCCGCGACGACCAGGGCTTGAAGGACGATCGCAAGTCGCTTCACGGAGTTGTGAACTCGCGGGACGCCGGGAAGATGCGCAACCGTAGGCTTTCTTAGCACGCGTTAAGACCATGACCGCCTCCCCCGCCCCATCGCCGAGCCTCGACGTCGCCGAGATCCTGAAGCGGCGCGTGCGCGATGACATGGCGCTCGGTGATCTCTATCTGAATCCCCAGTTCGGTCGAGTCCTGCGCACGATCGGCTTTCACCGCAGCTGGGCGAGCGCCTCCGGCAGCGAGCTCGTCGATGCGGACGGCGAGCGCTACCTCGACCTGCTCGGGGGCTACGGCGTCTTCGCGGTCGGGCGCAACAACCCGCGCGTCCGCCGTCAACTCGAGCGCTTCCTCGCCGCGGAGAGCGCCAACCTGCCACAGATGGCCGTTCCGCTGCTCAGCGGCGTGCTGGCCGAGCAGTTGCTCGCGCGCGCGCCCGCGGGCCTTGGCGCGGCGGCGTTCACGAACTCCGGCGCGGAGGCGGTGGAGTCCGCGATCAAGTTTGCGCGCGCCGCTACCGGCCGCCCCCGGATCCTCTATTGCGATCACGGCTTTCACGGGCTGACCCTGGGCGCGCTCTCGATCAACGGCAACACGGAGTTCCGCGAGCGCTTCGGTCCCTTCCTGCCCGGTTGCGTGCCGGTGCCCTTCGGCGACCTTGGGGCGCTCGAGCGCGAGCTGAGCGCCGGGGACGTCGCCGCTTTCATCGTCGAGCCGGTCCAGGGCAAGGGCGTCAACCTGCCGCCGCCCGCCTACCTGACCGGGGCCAGCGCCCTGTGCGGCCGTCACGGGACCCTGTTCGTAGCCGACGAGGTCCAGACCGGCATTGGACGCACGGGCCGCTTCCTGGCGATCGAGCACTGGAAAGTCGAGCCCGACATGGTGCTTCTCTCGAAGGCGCTCTCAGGCGGTTATGTCCCCGTCGGGGCGGTGCTCGCTCGCCGGAGCGTGTTCGACCGCGTCTTCGACTCGATGGAGCGCGCCGTGGTCCACGGCTCGACGTTCGCCGGCAACGACCTCGCGGCCGCGGCGGGCATCGCGACGCTCTCGGAGCTCGATGACGCGGGGCTCGTTGCCCACGCCGAGCGGATGGGCGACCTCCTGCTCGAGCTGACGCGTCCGCTCGTCGAGCGACACGACTGCGTCGTCGACGTGCGCGGCCTCGGGCTGCTCTGGGCGATCGAGTTCGGTGCGCCGGAGGGCCGTGCCGCGCGGCGCGTCTGGCAGCTGGTCGAGAGCAGGCAGCCCGGCCTGTTCTCGCAGCTCGTCCTCGGGCCGCTGTTCACCGAGCACAACATCCTCGCCCAGGTCGCCGGGCATCACATGAACGTGATCAAGGCAATCCCGCCACTCGTGATCACCGAAGGTGAGGTCGAGCGCTTCGCCGCCGCGCTCGGACAGGTGATCGAGCGCGCCGAGCGGCTACCGAGTGCGATGGCCCGCTTCGGCGCCTCTGTCGCGCGGCGTTCCATGTCGCGCCGTAACGGCAAGCCGGTCGCCGCGCGCGTACCAGCCCCACCGGGCCCCTGAGCCTACGCCCGGACCACCGCTCGCAACGACTGCTTCAGCGACCGGCTCGTCTCGAACACGGCGGTCGGCTCATACCCGCAGTGCGCCATGCAGTTCTCGCAGCGCTCATCACGTCCGCGTCCGTAGCTCTCCCAGTCGGTCGTCTCGACGAGCTCCTTGTAGGTCTCCACATAGCCGTCGGCCATCAGGTAGCACGGGCGCTGCCAGCCGTAGAGTGAGTAGCTCGGTATCCCCCAGGCGGTGCAGCCGAAGTCGACCTTTCCCTCCAGGAAGTCGAGGAACAGCGGCGAGTGGTTCAGGCGCCAGCGGCGGCGGCGGCCATCGGCGAAGACCTCCCGGAACAGCCGCCGGGTCTGCTCGACGCCGAGGAAGTGGTCCTGGTCGGGGGCGCGCTCGTACGCGTAGGCCGGCGAGATCATCATCATGTCGACGTTCAGCTCGTCGTTTAGGAAGTCGAGCACGCGCCTGATCGACTCGGGCGAGTCGTGGGTGAAGAAGGTGCTGTTCGTGGTCACCCGGAAGCCGCGCTCCTTGGCCTCCCGGATCGCCTCGACGGCCTTGTCGAAGACGCCGTCGCGGCAGACGGACTCGTCGTGGCGCTCTTGCATGCCGTCGATGTGCACGGCCCAGGCGAAGTAGCGCGAGGGCTCGAAGGAGTCGAGCTTCTTGTTCATCAGCAGCGCGTTCGTACACAGGTAGACGTAGCGCTTGCGATCTGTCAGCTCGCGCACGATCACGTCGATCTCCGGGTGGATCAGCGGCTCGCCGCCGGCGATCGAGACCATTGGCGCACCGCTCTCCTCGACCGCTCCCACCGCCTGCTCGACCGGCATGCGCTGCTTGAGCACGTGGTCGGGCTGCTGGATCTTTCCGCACCCGGCGCAGGCGAGGTTGCACTGGAAGAGGGGCTCGAGCTCCACGAGCAGCGGGAACTTCTCCCGCCGCGCGAGCTTCTGACGAGCCAGATATGCGCCGACTCGGATGCTTTGCCTCAGGGGGACTGACATCGATCTCCACTCTGGTCTAGGGCTGGCAGGGACGTATTGTCCCCTACCCGGGCCGCCCATGCCAGGAGGGCGGGCGAGAGCCGTTGCAGCGACCGGTACGCGCGCAGGCCCCCGGCCACGGTCGCGAGCGGTCTATGGAGCTCGCGCGAGGGCGTGTCGACGACCACTCGAGCGACCGCGAGCGGCCGCCCGGCGGCGCCGGCGGCGAGCCACGCCGACTCGGTGTCGACGGCGATCGCGCCCGTCTCCGCCGCGCTCGCCCGGCGGCGCCCGGTGGCGAGCCGGGGCAGCGAAAGCAGCGGTCCGGAGCGGGTCGCGAGCCCCCGCTGGCGCAGCTCGCGCGCCAGCAACTCGCTCGCGTCGCACCGGTGGCGCCGGCCGCCGGCCTCGAGCAACTCGCACGCCACGACGACGTCCCCGGGCTCGAGGTCGGCACTGAGCGCGCCGCAGAAGCCCGCGATCGCCACCGCTCTTGCCTCGACGCGGCGGGCCCGGACGGCGGCGGCCCGAGCTCGGCGCGCGCCCATCCCGGTCCGCACCACCGGCGCACCCCCGCGCAGCGCGAGCGCTTCGAGACGCAGCGGGGCCATCAGGAGCAGCTCAGCGGCCATCGCTCGCGGCGCAGCGCCCGAGCGCCATGAGCGGGAACACCAGCCGGTACAGGTGGTAGTTGATGTAGAAGTCACCGGGGAAGCCCGTGCCCGTGTGCTGGGGCTCGTCCCAGCTGCCGTCAGGCCGCTGACGCTCGATCAGCCAGCGCAGGCCGGCGCCCGCGGCCGCCCCGCGCGCCTCGCCAGCGGCGTGGAGGGCGAGCAGCGCCCATGCCGTCTGGGACGGAGTGCTCTCCCCGCGCCCGCGCCAGTCGCCGTCGACATAGGAGCGGGCGTCCTCCCCCCAGCCGCCGTCGTCGTTCTGGCATGCCTCGAGCCAGGCGACCGCCCGCCTGATTCGGGGATCGCCGGCCGGGACCCCAGCCGCCCGCAGGGCCGGCAGGGCGGCGCCCGTCCCGTATACGTGGTTCACCCCCCAGCGCCCGAACCACGACCCGTCAGGCTCCTGCTGGCCGCTCAGCCACCGGAGCCCCTCGAGCGCATGCGCTCCCTGCGCGATCCCTTCACCAGCGAGCATCTCGAGCGCATGCGCGGTGACGTCCGCGCTCGGGTCGTCGATCACCTCGCCGAAGTCGCAGAACGGCATCAGGCGCCCGAACGTCCGCGTGTTGTCCGCGTCGAAGGCGCCCCAGCCGCCGGAGCGCGACTGCATGCCCTCGGTCCAGCGCACGGCGCGCGCGATCGCCGCCTCGACCGTCGGGCGGTCCGGGTGGGCGACGCGCCGCAGCGCCAGCACGACCTCGGCCGTATCGTCGACGTCGGGGTAGTTGACGTTTGCGAACTCGAACGCCCAGCCGCCCGGCTCGAGCCCGGGGCGGCGGACCGCCCAGTCGCCCGCGACCCGGACCTCGTTCGCGAGCAGCCAGTCCGCCGCGCGCAGCAGGGCCTCGTCATCGGTCGCGATGCCCGCGTCGGAGAGCGCGACGACGGCGAGCGCGGTATCCCAGACCGGTGACTGGCAGGCCTCGAGCCGGCGCGCCCCGCCCTCCTCGATGATGAAGCGCTCGAGCCCGTCGAGCCCCGCCTGCATCACGGGGTGCTCGAGCGGGTATCCGCGCAGGGAGAGGGCGATCAGCGAGTAGACCCAGGGCGGTTGGATCCCGCCCCAGGAGCCGTCGGACTCCTGCCGGCGCACGATCCAGCGTTCCGCACGCGCCAGCGCGAGCGCCCGGAGCGGCGCGATCGGGTGGCGGCCATAGAGGCGAAGCGCGGCATCGAGCGCGCGCGGCACGGCGCGCGCGCGGAGCCGCGGGGCAGCGCCGGTGCGCAGCTCCGCAAGGTCCACGCTGAGCGTCCGTACGGGGCGCTCCGCCAGCACGATCGAGAGCGCGACGATCGTCTGGCGCGCCCAGCAGCCGAAGTCGTAGATGTTGAGCGGCACGGACGGCGGCAGCAGGATCACCTCGGGGGGCAGCGCCGGCACCTCGTCCCACGGCCACTCGCCGAACAGCGCCAGCCAGATCTTGGTGAACACGCGTGCCGCCTCGATCCCGCCCGCCGTGCGGACGTAGCGCGCCGCGGACTGCATGTGCGGCTCTGCCGGAGCGTCGCCCGCGAGTCGCAGCGCGGTGTAGGCCTCGACGGTCGTCGACAGGTCTGCCGGCCCGCCGTGGAAGTTCGCCCACGTTCCGTCGGCGCGCTGCTGGGAGCGGATCCACGCGGCCGCGCGAGCGGTCAGTTCCGGCTCGCGGATGCCGAGGAACTGGCGCAGCATCAGATCCTCGGCGTCCATCGTGACGTTCGTCTCGAGCTCGCCCTTCCACCACCCTTCGGCGTGCTGAAGCCCGACCAGATGGTCGCGCGCGCGTGCGGCGGCCGCGTCGACGGTCGGCGAGCTGAGCGTTTCCTGCACCATCGCGGTCCGCAGTATTACCCGCTCCTGTCGCGACGCGTGCCCAGCGGGCACTGCCGGTGTCGATCGCCCAACGGGAAACGCGCTGCCCGGGTTGCGTGTAGCGTTTCCTAAAGGAGGCCCCTTCCGTGCCCAAGCTCCGCTCAGCCGACAGCATTCCGGTGCCCCTCGGGGCTCCCGCTCACGCGCCCGCCGACCTGCCGCCGGCCGCCGAGATCACCGCGAAGGCGAGCGGTGAGAACTTCCCGGTCGCTTCGCGCTTCCTCCCGTCGACGCTGCGTGACGAGCTGCTTGCGCTGTACGGCTTCGCGCGGCTTGCCGACGACATCGGCGACGAGGCGAGCGGTGACCGCGACGCCCAGCTCGACTGGCTCGAGCGCGAGCTCGACGCTGTCTACGACGGTGCGCCGGCGCACGAGCTGATGCGCCGGCTGGTCGGCCCGGTGCACGCCCACCGCATCCCGCGCGACCCTTTCGCGCGCCTGATCGAGGCCAACCGCCAGGACCAGCGAGTGGTGCGCTACGAGACCTTCGACGACCTGCTCGGCTACTGCCATCTCTCGGCCGATCCGGTCGGTGAGCTCGTCCTCTACCTGTTCGATCGCGCGACGCCGGAGCGAATCGCGCTCTCGAATCGCGTCTGCGGCGCGCTCCAGGTCGTCGAGCACCTCCAGGATGTGCGCGAGGACCTCGAGCGCGGACGTGTCTACCTGCCCGCCGAGGACATGCGCCGCTTCGGCTGCGGCGTCGAGGACCTCGCCGGCAGCGTGAGCTCCCGGCAGCTGCGCCGCCTGATCGCCTTCGAGGCTGCACGCGCGCGCAGCCTCCTGGCCGCGGGAGCGCCACTCGCTCGCACCCTCCCGCCCCGCCCGGCGCTCGCGGTGGCGGCCTTCACGGCCGGGGGTGAAGCCGTGATCGGGGCGCTCGAGCGGGCCGACCATGAGGTCCTTGGCAGAACCGTACGAGCGTCGAAGCCGCGCCGGGTGGGCGCCCTGCTCTCCTTCCTCCTGCGGATGGCCTGGCCGCGGTGATCGACGTCGAAGCCGCCTACCGGCACTGCGAGCGCGTCACGCGCCTGCGCGCCGGAAACTTCTACTACGGGATCCGCCTGCTGCCACCGGCCAAGCGGCGCGCCATGTGCGCCGTCTACGCGTTCGCGCGCGAGGTCGACGACATCGGCGACGGCGAGCTCGCCGCGCCGGCGAAGCTCGCCGAGCTTGAGAAGCTCGAACGGCGTATCGAGCGCCTCGGGACACCCGGTGAGGACGCGATGGGGATCGCGCTCGCCGATGCCACGCGACGCTTCGCGCTGCCCGTGGACGCGCTCGAGCAGCTCCTTCGCGGCGTCAGGATGGACATCGACGCCGTCCGCTACGAGCACTTCGATGAGCTCGTCGAATACTGCCGCTGCGTCGCCGGCTCGATCGGACGCCTGTGCCTGGCGATCTTCGGCTCGGCCGCAGACCCCAGCGCGTCCCGCTATGCGGACGACCTGGGCGTGGCCATGCAGCTGACGAACATCCTCCGCGACATCCGTGAGGACCACGAGAACGGCCGCGTCTACCTGCCGGCCGAGGACATCAAGCGGTTCGGTGTCAGCGACTTTCCGGCCGGCCCCCCCGAGCCGATGGGTCAGCTGATCGCCTTCGAGGCGGCCAGAGCACGGGGCTGGTTCGACCGCGGGCTGCAGCTCGTGCCGCTGCTCGACCGGCGCAGCGCCTCGTGCGTGCTCGCCATGACGGGGATCTACCGCCGGCTGCTCGAGCGCATCGACGAGGGACCGAGCTCGGTGATCGCCGGTCGCATGTCGCTTCCCCCATGGGAGAAGGCATGGGTCGCCGCCCGCAGCCTCGTGGAGTCGGCGCCGTGAGAGCGGTCGTCATCGGCGGTGGCCTCGCCGGCATCAGCGCCGCGCTCGAGCTCGCCGACAGCGGCGCCCGGGTCACGCTGCTCGAGGTCCGCCCTCGCCTCGGCGGCGCCGCCTACTCGTTCACGCGTGACGGGCTCGCGGTCGACAACGGCCAGCACGTCTTCCTGCGCTGCTGCACGGAGTATCGCGCGCTGCTCGAGCGGCTTCGGGTCACGTCGCGGACCCATGTCCAGGAGCGCCTCTCGATCCCGCTGCTCGCCCCGAACCGGCGTCCCGCACACCTGAGCCGCACGGCGCTGCCACCGCCGCTTCACCTCGCCGCCGCGCTCGCCCGCTACCCCTACCTGTCGCTGCGCGAGCGGATCGTCTCCGCGCGCGCGGCACTCGCCCTCGAGCGCCTCGACCGCGACGACCCGCACCTGGACGACGTCAGCTTCGGCGAATGGCTCGGTCGCCGAGGCGTCGGCTCCCATGCGGTCGAGGCGCTCTGGGACGTGATTGCCCTCCCCACGCTCAACTTGCGGGCGAGCGACGCGTCGCTCGCCCTCGCGGCGATGGTCTTCCAGACCGGCCTGCTCGAGTCGGCCGACGCCGGGGATATCGGCTATGCGCGCGTGCCGCTCTCGGCGCTCCACGACGAGCCGGCCCGGCGCGCGCTGGCGGAGGCCGGAGTCGATGTCCGCCTGCGGGCGCGTGCGACGGCCGTTCGAATCGAGTCCGAGCGCCCCTCGGTGGTGCTCTCGGAGGAGACGATTCCTGCCGACGCGGCGATCGTCGCGGTCCCGCACGATCGTGCGGGCGAGATGCTGCCCCGGGGCGCGCTCGAGGCGCCGCTCGACGCGCTCGGCGTCTCACCGATCGTCAACCTGCACGTCGTGTACGACCGCGCCGTCACGGACCTCCCGTTCGCCGCGGGCGTCGGCACGCCGGTTCAGTACGTCTTCGACCGCAGCGCGCAATCGGGACTCCGCGAGGGTCAATACCTCGCGGTCTCGCTCTCGGGCGCCGAGCGCGAGATGGGGATGTCATCAGAGGATCTCCGTCGCGAGTTCCTGCCGGCGATCGCGTCGCTCCTGCCGCGCGCCCGCGACGCAACCGTGGTGCGCTTCTTCGTCACTCGCGAGCATGCCGCGACCTTCCGCGCCGCCCCCGGCAGCGCGCGCCTGCGCCCCGGCACCCCGACGGGGCTGCGAGGCGTGTACCTGGCCGGTGCGTGGACCGCCACCGGCTGGCCCGCGACGATGGAGGGCGCCGTTCGCAGCGGCCATGCCGCGGCCGCTGCGGCCCGCTCCGAGGTGTCCGCCGAGCGCTCGACCTTGGTGGCCAGCGCGTGACCGCCACGACCGAATCCCGCACGGGCGGGCTGATCGTGCTTGCGCCCATACGGCCGGACGCGCGGGCGGCACGCGCGGGGGCGCCGAGCGCGCAGCGTGCTCCGCAGCGGGCTCGGCCCGCGCAGCGCGCGGCGCGCGGCCGACCGCGCGCGCTACGTGGCTGGTACGGCCGTGGCCGTCACCGGAGTCTGCGCGCCGATCGACCCCGCGCTCGAGCCGGGAGACCTCGTCCTCGCCAGCGAGGTGCGCTACGCCAACGGCACGGTGCGCTGCCCCGCGGCGCCGGTGCTGGCCGGGGTCCTCAGGCGAGCGGGGATCCCGGTCCACGTCGGGCCCATGCTCTCCCATCCGCACGCGCTCCTGCGTGGTGAGCGAGCGCGTCTGCGGGCAAGCGGCGCGATCGCAGCGGACAGCGGCTCGGGCTGGCTTGCCGAGGGCGCCGGCGAGCGCCCGTTCGCGGTCCTGCGCGCGGTCGTCCACTCACCCCATCGCCGCCGCAGCCCCGGCCGCCCGCTCGGCACCGTCGTCAGCGGCACGCGCGCGCACCGCGCGCTTGCCAGGGCGACCTGGGTTCTCGAGCGCTGGGCGCAGACGGTCGCCACGCGAAGGATCCTGCTCGCGGGCCCGCGCGCCTCATGCGCCGGCGTCGAGCGAGCGATCGAGGTCGTCGAGCGCGCACTCGAGATGCATGCGGCGCCCGTCTACGTGCGCAAGCAGATCGTTCACAACCGTCACGTCGTCGCCGATCTCGAGCGGCGCGGAGCGATCTTCGTCGACGAGCTCGACGAGGTGCCCGAGGGAGCGACGGTGATCTTCTCCGCTCACGGCGTCTCGCCGTCGGTACGCGAGCGGGCCGCGGCTCACGCGCTCGACGTGATCGACGCGACCTGCCCGCTCGTGTCGAAGGTCCATGGCGAGGCCCGCCGCTATGCCGCCGCCGGCTACACGATCGTCCTGATCGGACACGCCGGTCACGAGGAGGTCGATGGCACGCTCGGCGAGGCGCCGGAGCGGATCCGCCTCGTCCGCGCGGTCGAGGACGTCGAGCAGGTCGCGGTCGAGGACCCGCGCCGGGTCGCCTACCTGACCCAGACGACACTCGCTGTCGAGGAGACGCGCAAGGTGATAGCGGCGCTCGAGCGGCGCTTCCCCGAGATCGAGCATCCCGCCTCTGATGACATCTGCTACGCGACTCAGAACCGCCAGGACGCGGTCACCGCGGTCGCGCGCGAGTCCGACCTGGTGCTCGTCGTCGGCTCCGCCAACTCCTCGAACTCGAACCGGCTCGTCGAGGTGGCCGAGCGCGCCGGGAGCCGTGCGCAGCTGATCGAGGACGAGCAGAGCATCGAGCTCGACTGGCTCGAAGGCACGCACACCGTCGGCGTGGCGGCCGGCGCGTCCGCGCCGGAGCACCTCGTGCGCCGCGTGCTCGCCGCCCTTGGCGGGTTCGGCGTTGTGACCGTCGAGGAGCGCTCGGTGGCCGTCGAGTCGGCGTACTTCCGCCTGCCGCCCGAGGTCCGCCGCGCCGGGGACCTTTAGCTTCCCCACAGGGTTTCGTCGTAAGCTGGCTTCGATGACGTCCGTGCCGAGCAGGTCCACAGCCGTGCTCGAGCAGCTCTCGGACCAGCAGCGGGCGATCATCGAGCTTCTCGTGATCCGCGGCCGCTCGTACACGTCGCTCGCCGAGACGCTCGAGATGTCGCTGCCGGTCGTCCGCTCCCTGGCCCATGCGGCACTGCTCGAGCTCTCGCCGATGTCCGCCTCGCGCGTCGCACCTGAGCTGCGCGAGCAGGTCGCCGACTACCTGCTCGGCCAGCAGTCCGCGCGGGAGGCACGCGAGACACGCAACCAGCTGCGCTCCTCCGAGCCGGCGCGCACCTGGGCGCTGTCGATCGCCGACCGCCTCGCCCCGCTCTACGGGGATGGGGGCCCGCCGGAGATCCCGCTCGACAGCGCCGCCACGGCGGCACCCGCATCCGCGAGCCGGACAGCGGCGCCGGAGCGCAAGGCGGCGCCGGTGCGCAGGGCGGCTCGCGCACCGAAGGCGAGACGCCGGCCACGCCCGCGCGTGAAGCTGCGGCGGCCTCGCGGTCGCATGGCGCTTCTCGCGGGCGCGCTTGGCGCGCTCGTCGTGGCGGCCGCGATCGTGCTCCCGCTGACACTCACCGGGGGCCCGTCCCACCGCAAGGCTGCCGCTTCCAACATACGGCTCGTCGGTGTGCTGCCGCTGAGCGGGGTCTCCGGCGACAAGGTGCAGGGCAACGCGGCGATCCTCATCCAGAACTCACAGCCGAGGCTCGCGGTGGCCGGCAAGTTCCCGCCGACGACCGCCGGATACGAGTACGTGCTGCTGCTCGTGAACTCGCCGAAGGACGGCGTCGCGATCGGCGCGACGACCACCGACGCCCAGGGCAACCTCAGCGGGGCGGGGCCGCTCCCCGCCAACGTCGCCCGCTACAAGTACCTCGAGGTCGTGCTCGTCAAGAACGGGGCCAAGGCGCAGCCGGTGCGCATCGTCGCGGCCGGGGCGCTCGCCAACCTGAGGACGTCTCCTCAGAGCTCCTCGAGCGCGACGCCGTGACGCTCGCGCTCGCCCGAAGGCTGATCGACGCCGGCGAGCGCGAAGCGCGCGCGAAGGGGCTCGAGCTCGCGTTTGCGGTGGTCGACGCCGGCGGGCACCCCGTCGCCAGCGCGCGCATGGACGGCGCGCCGTGGATCGCGCCCGAGGTGGCGTTCGGCAAGGCGTGGACCGCCGCCGCCTACGCGGCACCAAGCGCGAACGAGGGCGAGAAGGCAAAGACCCTGATCGCCTTCACGAGCGCGATCAGCACCGCGACGCACGGGCGCTACACGCCGCAGATCGGTGGCCTTCCGGTCCTCGTCGACGGCGCGCCGGTCGGGGGGATGGGCGCCTCGGGCGCGTCGGGAGCGGAGGACGAGTCGGTCGTCCAGGCCGCTCTCGAGGCCCTCGTCAGCTGACCGAGGCGAACGCCCCGGCGCTCCGCTCGATCCGACCCGCCGCCGCGGGCGTGCCCGCGTCGGCAGCGAGCAGTTCGAAGACGAACCGCAGCGTCGCCTGGTGGATGCGGTCCGTGGAGTCCTTGCGGGCTCGCCGCGCCACCCACAATCCCACCACCTCGATCTCCCACGGCATGTAGCCGAGACGCGGTCGCAGCCACCAGCGCAGCCGGTTCCCATAGAGGGGACGTGCCCACCGTCGGCAGCGCCTCGCCTGAGCGAGCTCGCGCTCGGTCGAGCACGCGCTGCCGACAAGCTCCCCGGCGAGCGGAACCAGGTCCTGCCGGCGGCGCGCGTCGATCTCGTCGTTGTACCCGCGCAGGAAGGCGGCGGCGACGCGGCTGACGCACCTGGGATGGTCACTGAACGCCTCTCCGGCCAGCAGCGAGGCGAGCTCGACCACGCACATCCCATCGTCAGGGCTCGAGTGACTGCCCGGTCGCAGCTCGACGTTCTCAATGGTCGCTGAAGCCATGGCTACCTCGTCTCGGTGGTCGATGTCGGCGGGCTCTACTGAATGTCAGCAGGAACTCGCCGCGCGGGCAAGGGGGTTGGCGCAAGCGTGCTAGCGAGCAGTGGGACGGAACACGTGTATAGCTACCTCTGGACGACCGAGGTCGCCCGAAAGCGGGGCGATCGTCAACATCGCTCGGTCAACGGCCTGCGCGGTCACCCAGTCGCCCGCGCAGGCCCTCCTCGATCCCCGGATGCGCGTCAACTGCGGCTCCGGGACCGGTCTGGACCCCGGGCCGGAGAAGGTCGAGCAGTTGGAAGCGCGCCGCGCCGGCCCGACGCGCTCGTACCGTCATATGTGTTGTTCGCCTTCGACGAGCTGTCGAGCCACTACACGGCGAAGGTGCCGGTTTCCCGACCGCCGGATCGGGGACTGCTCCGTGAAATGACGAAAGGAACCGATGGCCGAAGAGGACAAGCCACGCGTGCATACAACGCCTGAAGAGAGTCATCCCGCCGGTCCCGGCGAGCGCTCGGAGCGCGAGATCGGCGGGCCCACGGACCCAGATCAGGGCGGCGAGGGCGACGAGACGGGCGGCGCGCCCGGCACGAAGCCCGACAGCGGCTTCGAGCCGCACGAGTGACCGTCAGGCGTTTGCCTGCCTGACGACGCGCACGCCGGGAGCGGGCGCAGCCACGCTCGCCGCCGGCGCGATCGCGAGCTCCTCGACCAGAACGAAGAACGCGCGCGCGAACGGCGACCCGGCCGTTCGCTCGCGCAGCGCCTTCCAGTCGATCTGCTCGCGCAGCGCACGCACCATCAGCAGCAAGCTCGAATAGTCGAGCGCGTGCTCGTCGAGCGCCAGCAGCTTGGTCGTCAGCACATCCTCGAGCGCCATTGCGCGCGCCTCGATCGCCAGTACCTCGAGGCGGTCGGCACGCGCGATCACCGCGTCGGTCATCTCGAGGCCGCGGGGCGCGAAGATCAGGTCGACGAGCACGTCCCCGTCCCAGGCCTTGAACAGCCAGTTCTCCGGGGGGCGCTCTGGCCGCATCCCCACCGCCGCCAGCGCTTCGAGCGCACGCTCTGCATCCGCCGGCTTGACCATGAAGTCGAGGTCGTGCCGGGTCTCCGGGCCTCCCCTTGCCCAGATTGCGAGGCTGCCTCCGAGCAGCGCCGGCACGTCCGCCTCCCGGAAAGCGGCGATCGAGCGTTTGAGCGTCGCCTCCATCGCCGCCATCCCGTCCGCCACATCGCGCTCATACCCCGTGGCCCGATTTCGAAGCGACGCGGGCGGGTACCGGACGCCCATGACGATCGAAGCTCGCCGCGGTGAGCAGCGCCTCGATGGCAGGGCCGGGATCAGGGTCGCTGCTGCGGGCGACGTCCACTGCAGCGAGTCGAACCGCGACGCGACAGTCCGCGCCTTCGCCGAGATCGACGGCTCGGTCGACCTGATCCTGCTCGCCGGCGACCTGACCACGCACGGCGAGCCCGACCAGGCGATCGTGCTCGCGGACGCATGCCGCGGCCTCGAGACGCCCGTCGTCGCCGTGCTCGGCAACCACGACTGGCACGTCAACAGGCGCGACGAGCTCGTGGCGGTGCTCGAGGACGGGGGCCTCTGCCTGCTCGACAGGTCCTGGACGGTCGAGCGCATCGCGGGCCTCGAGGTGGGCATCGTGGGTGCGAAGGGCTTTGTCGGCGGCTTTCCCGGCTGCTACCTGCCCGACTTCGGAGAGCCGTCGCTGCGTGCGGTCTACGCGGAGTGCTCCGCGGAGGTCGACGCGGTCGAGCGGGGTCTGCGGACGGTCGAGACATGCGCGATCAGGATCGTGCTGCTCCACTACGCGCCGACGAGCGACACGCTCGCGGGGGAGCCCGAGCCGATCTGGGCCTTCCTCGGGACCGACAGGCTGGCCCCACCGATCTCAGAGCAAGGGCCCGACCTGGTGCTGCACGGTCATGCGCATGCCGGCAGCTTCGAGGGCCGCATCGGCGAGGTCCCCGTCTACAACGTCTCGCTGCCCGTGATGGGCCGCGATTTCTACGTCTTCGAGCTGGCCGCCGCACAGCGTCCGCGCTCGCCGATCCACTGATCAGGTCGAGTCGGTTACCGCGACGCGACTGGGCGACGCCGTTGTCATCAGCCCAGGGATTTCATTTCTCGCCGAGCACCCCAGCGGCTATGGCGACCACCCGTACGCGTTAGTGTTCTTCACCCGTTCTCGACCCTGCTCACGGAGGAGTGCCGCCGATGGAACGACCGAGGCTCGTCACCGCCCGCCACGCGCTCATCATCCTGGCAGCGGCGCTCGTGTCGCTGCTCGCCGGCTCGGCGACCGCCAGCGCAGCCACGACGCTGAACGTCAACAGCACCGCCGACGGTCCCGCGGTTGCGGGCGATTGCACGACGCCCGGGTCCACCTGCACGCTGCGCGACGCGGTCAACGCCGTCAATACGGCGTCGCCGGCGGACGACTTCACGATCAACCTGCCTGCCGGACATATCACGTTGACCCAGGGCGAGCTGGCGGTGACCGGCAACGAGGACGGGCACACGGTCACGATCGTCGGCGGTGGCGCACGCGCCACCGTCATCGACGGCGGTGGCACGACGCGCGTGTTCGAGCAGCAGACGGGCTCGCCCGCGACGGGCAATCTCGCGCTGAGCGATCTGACGGTCACGGGCGGCGCCGCCGGCGCAACGTCGCCGTCGCTGCCCGGCGACGGGGGCGGCGTTCTCTTCGGCGGGTATGGGACGCTCACGCTTACCGGCGTCGCGCTGGTCGGTAACACCGCGACCTTCGGAGGCGGCGCGCTGGACGTGGCCTTCGAAGGACCTTCCCCTGCCAGCGTGGTCATCACCGGCAGCACGATCGCCGGTAACAAGGTCACGGGCGGCGCGGGCAACGGTCAGGGCGGAGGCATGGCGGTGTTCGGGCCGCTGACCATCACCAACTCGACAGTGACCGGCAACACGGTCGGCAACCCGGGGACGAACGAGGGCGGCGGCATTGTCGCGGCCAAGAGCTCGAGTGACCAGTCGACGACCCCCGAGCCGATCACGCTGGTGAACACGACCGTTGCGGGCAACAGCGTCACTGGGCTGGCGCCCGCGGGCATCGGCGACTTCGGCGGTGGCCTCTCGGGCGACGCCCTGCCGACCGCGAACAACGTGGACGTCGGGCCCTTCTACTCTCAGCTGACCGCGCGCAACACGATCATCGCCGGCAACACCGTCGACGGGTCGACGCAGGACTGCGCACTCAACAACACGCTCACGAGCGACCACAACCTCTCGAGCGACGCTAGTTGCGGCTTCAGCGACCCCGGCAGTCGCCCCGGCACCAATCCCGACTTGGGTCCACTCGCGAACAACGGCGGCGAGACGGACACGCTCGCACTGCTCCCGGGTAGCCCGGCGATCAACGCGGGGACCAACACGGGCTGCCCGCCGGCCGACCAGCGCGGCGTCACCCGGCCCCAGCAGGGCGTGTGCGACATCGGGGCGTTCGAGTACGTCCCGAGCGCCGATCTGCAGCTCGCCAAGTCGGGGACGCCGGGCACCGTGACCGTCGGTCACAACCTGACCTACACGTTGACGGTCAGGAACAACGGCCCCGACGCTGCAACCGGCGTCACCGTGACCGACACCCTGCCGGGCGGCGAGTCGCTCGTATCGGCCGCTCCGTCGCAGGGCACGTGCGCCGCCACGAGCTGCGCGCTCGGTGGGCTCGCCTCGGGTGCGACCGCGACCGTCACGGTCGTTGCCCGCACCACGGCGACCGGCACTCCGGTCAACACGGCGTCGGTGCGAGGCGACCAGGCCGATCCGAACCTCGCCAACAACACGGCGTCGGTCAGAAGTGCCGTGGTGCCGGCTCCGCCGGCGGCTCCGAACCGGAGGCCAACGGTGCACCTCGCTGCCGCCCGCTGCTACCGCGCCGCAGTCGTAATACCCGTGAGGGTCACGAGCAAGGCCGCCCTCCGTGCCGTGCGGGTCACCCTCGACGGACGCCTGATCCTCCGCACGCGGAAGCGGCACTTCACGATCCGCATCGCCAGGCTGAGCCGCGACCGGAGCACGCTGACGATCGTTGCTCGAGGTGGCGGCCGCTCCCGGACCGTGCATGTGACCCTGCGCCGTTGCGGCACGCCGCTCGCGCCGCGCTTCACGGGGTGACCTCTCCCCGGCGGAGCACGATCTGGCTGCTTCGGAGGGCCACGGCGTAACGGCGTTTTCGCCGGCCGACCCTGTCATCGGCACCGGCTCGCTCGCGTGAGGGACCGGAGGGCGGACCCGGACCGTACCCTGCGTTACGCTCCATCTGCGGTGGACTTGGGGCTGCATGCTTCGCGGACCGAGCGCCTCGAGGAGATCTTCGAGCAGGTCGACGCGCTCGATTGGGCGGCTCAGTTCGCGGACCCCGAGTTGCGGCTCGCCTGGGTCTCCAGGGAGCTGCGGGAGGTGCTCGGAACCGACGATCCGGACCTCCTGGGCTACGGACGCCACGTGGTCGAGGTGTATCTCAGCGACCTTTGGCAGCGCACGATCACCCACGAGAGTGCGGTCGACAGCTTCGCCCGTGAGCTCCCGTTCTACATGTGGGCGACGGCGGGCGGCAAGCAGGCCGTGCGCGAGATGTTCGAGCCCCAGTGGCGCGAGGCGGTGGACAAGTTCGAACCTGCTGAGCCGCCGCCGATCTGGGCCGGGTACATGCGCTACGTGCAGGGCGACCTTCCGCCGGTGCGAGTCCATCACCTCACCTCGCGGGTGTATGAGAGCGATGGTGAGCTGCTCGGCTACCTGCGCGTGTACGGACCGGGCCTGCGCGCCGGCCTCGCGACGCTCGTAGCTCGCGGCAGTGTGGAGATGTTCGAGCGGATGGCGCGGCTCACCCAGCCGGGCCGCCGCCGCGCCGCGATCCTGTTCGCCGACCTGCAGAGCTCGAGCGCGCTTTCGCGGCGGCTGTCGAGCGCGGCCTACTTCTCGCTCCTCGGCCGGCTGTTCACGGCCATCGACGAGCTGATCGTCCAGAAGGGCGGGATCGTCGGCAAGCACGCGGGTGATGGTGCGACTGCGTTCTTTCTCGCGGACGACCTCGGCTCCGATGCCGCCGCGGCGCGGACGGCTATCGAGACCGCCCTGAAGATCCGCGAGATCGCGGACCGTGTCGCGGATGAGACGGACGGCCTCGTCAGGGACGGCGAGTGCCTGTTCAATGTCGGCGTGCACTGGGGCGGGGCGCTGTACATGGGCCAGCTTGTGACGGGCGGGCGCATCGAGGTGACCGCTCTCGGTGACGAGGTCAATGAGGCCGCCCGGGTGCAGGAGTCGGCGAAGGAGGGCCACGTCCTGGCAACCAAGTCGCTCGTCGAGCGGCTGAGCGACGACGACGCCTACTCGCTCGCGCTGCCGGCCGACCGCATCATCTACACGCCGATTGCGGAGTTGCCCGATGCGAGCGACAAGGCTCGGCGCGACGCGGGCGGCCTCGCCGTCGTTGACGTTACCGGCGCGGCGGGGTGACGGCTAGGTTGGCCGTCGGAGGCGAGATGCGGGCATTCCGACTCGGGGACGGTGCCGCCGAGCTCCGGGTCGGCGCCGGACATCGCCGAGCCGGCACAGCGGGTGCGCTCGGCGCTGGTCGTCATGCACCGGCTCGTCGAGCTCCTCGAAGCCGACCAGGCTTAAGCCGCTGCGGCAGATCACGTTCGCTCCCGCCGGCTACGCGAGCTGCTACGCCGTCGCAGTCACGTGCAACCCTGTTCACGTGCGAAGGCGCGACCCTAGACTTGGCGTGGTGCTGGCGATGCCGCCCGCCGAGCTTGGGGAAATGCTTCGGGACAGTCCAAGACATCCCGCTTGTGGGCTCGTCCCCCGGGGCGCCGGCCCTTCGGTCGGCGCGCCGCCAAGAGGATGCCGCTCCGAGGCTCGATAGGCATGGACGTCGAACCCGTGCTCTACGACGTCACCGGGCGGATCGCGCGGATCACGCTGAACCGCCCGGAGCGGGGCAACGCCCTCACGGTAGAGATGATCCACCAGATTGCCGAGCGTGTAGAGGAGGCCGATCTCGACGCGAGCGTTCACGTGGTCGTGCTGAGCGGCGCCGGCCCAGGGTTCTGCGGCGGCTACGACCTCGTGGCTAGTGCCGAGGCGTTCGAGGACCGTGTACCCGGCGGCGCCGCCCGGTCGCCGCTCGATCCCGCGGTCCAGGCCGCCAACCATGACCCTGAGCGACCGTGGGACCCGCTCGTCGACTACGCGATGATGAGCCGCAACGTCCGCGGCTTCATGACGCTGTTCAACTGCGCCACGCCGGTGCTATGCAAGGTCCACGGGTACTGCGTCGCCGGGGGCACCGACCTCGCGCTCTGCTCTGACCTGCTCCTCATCGCCGCCGATGCGAAGATCGGCTATCCGCCGGCCCGCGTCTGGGGCGTCCCGACCACCATGCTCTGGGCGCATCGCATCGGTCCGGCACGCGCGAAACGCCTGCTCTTCACCGGGGATTGCCTTTCCGGTACGGAGGCGCTCGAGTGGGGATTGGCGAGCGAGGCGCCGGCGCCCGAGGCGCTCGATGACCGCGTCGAGGCTCTCGCCGAGCGGATCGCCCGCGTACCCGTCAACCAACTCGCGATGATGAAGCTGGCGGTCAATCAGGCTCTCTACGGTCAGGGCCTGCAACAGTCGCAAGTACTCAGCACCGTGTTCGACGGCATTGCTCGGCATACGCCCGAGGGTTACGCCTTCCAGCAGCGTGCCGCAGAGGCTGGATTTCGGACCGCCGTGCGTGAGCGCGACGAGCCGTTCGGCGACGCCGGACGCTCCACCTTCAAGAGCTGACCGCCTTCCGCAGCCTCGGATGCTGCAAGGGCCTCCACCCACATCCGGCGAATCGCTCGCACAGCAGGTCCCGCACCAATTAGTTTTCACGCCGGGGCTGGTCTTAGGGCGTAGGTGACCCAACTCCAGGAGGATGCAAGATGAGTACGACCGCAACCGGGATCCAACAGATCACGCTGGTGTGTGTTCCGACGCCCGATCAGGACCGGGCGATCGAGTTCTACGAGTCGATCGGCTTCGAGAAGCGCACCGACACGCCGTTCGGGGGCGACTATCGCTGGGTGGAGGTGTACCCGCCGGAGGGAAGCGCCGGAATCGCGCTGGCGCCGCCGCGGCCTGGGACGGAGGTCAGCCCGGCCGAGACCGGAATCACCCTGGCCAGCGGCGACATCGACGCGACCCACGCCCAGCTGAAGTCCCGTGGTGTCGACGTTGACGCCGAGGTGTCGCGAATGGGCGACCCGGTGCCGCC
Organism: uncultured Actinomycetes bacterium; assembly: GCA_963719375.1. Taxonomy (GTDB): domain Bacteria; phylum Actinomycetota; class Thermoleophilia; order Solirubrobacterales; family Thermoleophilaceae; genus JAICJV01. Next base: position 268,768 of record CAVRBY010000001.1, read on the forward strand.
GATGTTCTGGATGCGCGACCCCACCGGCCACTCGCTGATGGTGGTCGAGCAGCGCTGAGCGCGACGGCCCCCGCAGACCGCGACTTCGCGGACCTCGTCGAGCAGTATCGAGCCGAGCTCCACGCGCATTGCTACCGGATGCTCGGCTCGGTACACGACGCCGACGACGCGCTGCAGGAGACGCTGCTGCGCGCCTGGCGCGGCGCGGATGGTCTGCGAGACGCACGCTCGGCCAGATCCTGGCTGTATGCGATCGCCACGAACACGTGCCTGACCGAGCTGCAGCGACGACGCAAGCGAGTGCTTCCGCACGACTACGGCCCGGCTGCCGAGCCTCACACGCCGCCTGGCGCTCCCGTCGCTGAGTCGATCTGGCTCGAGCCATATCCCGACGAATCGATCGCCATTCCATCCGGGCGGGCGGTGCCCGAGGCCAGCTACGAGCAGCGCGAAGGTATCGAGCTCGCGTTCGTTGCCGCACTTCAGCACCTTGGTGCGAACCAGCGGGCGGTGCTGATACTGCGTGAGGTATTGGGCTTCAGCGCCAAGGAGGCGGCGACGATGCTTCAAACGACGGTCGCGTCAGTCAACAGCGCGCTCCAACGCGCCCGCGCCGCGGTCCAAGAGCGGGTTCCCACCCGCAGCCAGCAGACAACCCTGCGGGCGCTCGGCGATCACGGCCTGCACGAGCTGGTCGATCGCTATGTCAACGCATGGGAGCGCTGCGATGTGGACGCCTTCGCCGCGCTCCTGGTTCAGGACGCGACTTTCGCGATGCCTCCGCTGACCACGTGGTACGCGCCACGTGAGACGATCGTGACCTGGGCCCGCGAGTTCCCGCTTTCCGGGGCGTGGCGCTGGCAGACCGTGCTCACGAGCGCCAACGCCCAACCAGCGCTCGCGTTCTACGCCTGGGACAGTCCAGCGGGAGCGTATCTCCCGTTTGCACTGAACGTCCTCAGTCTGCGGGACGGACTCGTCAGAGACGTGACCGCCTTCATCGTCCGCTCGCTTGACGCGACTGACCCCGGGGCCTACGCGCGGTTCCCAGAGCAGCCAATGGACCCGCGGCGGCTGACCGTTACCTTCGAGCGCTTCGGACTGCCCGACCGCCTCAGCTGACGTGCGACCATGTCGGGCGAGGCATACTCACAGGCTGCCGTGCGGGAGCTCAGCAAGCGACGTCGCCCCGCCGCTGGCCGCCCGAGTTTCCGCGGGACTCAGCCGAACAGCGGCAGCCGGCGCCGACGCGCGAGCGTATCGATGCCGCGCTGAATGCTCTCCCGGACCTCGTCGTACTTCGCGTCGACGTAGGCGTCGTCGTCGGCTCGCTTGGGGTCGGAATCGACTTCGACCGGCTCTTGGAAGGCGGTCCGGATCTTCGTCGGCAGCGGTATCTCAGGCAGCAGCGCGGGACCTATCCCCCACGGCACACTGAGCGCGATCGGGAACATCTTCAGCCGCGCGACCTTGTCGAGCTGCAACGCCTTCGCGAGCCGGCGGCCGCGAACGAGAACCGGCATGGAGTCCGGACCGCCGACCGTGGAGATCGGCACGATCGGCACGCCCGAGCGGATTGCCGTCTTCACGAAGCCCTTGCGTCCGGCGAGGACGGCCTCGTCGCGGCGCGCCCAGGGACGCAATGAGTCGACCTCCCCACCGGGCCAGAGGGCCACGTCGTGGCCTGCGGCGAGCGCGCTCGCGATGCTGTCCGGTGCCGCCGGCAGCACTCCCATCCGGCGGAAGTAGCTCCCGACCATCGGGGTCGCCATCAGCGCGTCGTGGGCGGTGCCGTGGAGCGGGCGCTCATCACCGAAATGCCGCCACCACTGGATGCCAACCGTCCAGGCGTCCCACACGAAGGGCGCACCGGAGTGGATGCCGACGAGCAGCGCCGGCGGCTCCGGCAGGCGCTCCCAGCCCTCCATCTCCATCCGGAACCAGTAGTCGATGAGCGGATTCCAGAGATATTTCTGGCGCTCCATGAAGCTCGTGTCAGGGCCGTCGAGCGTCCACTGGCCGGCGCGATCAGCCACCCAGCCGGAGACGCCCCCGGAGGCCTTCTTACGTCGTTCGTCAGTCTGCTTGCGCGCCTGCTTCGCGTAGCGCTCGGCTTGACCGTCCTTGCGCTGGCCCCCTCGCGGAGCGGATCCATTCGCATTCGCGCGGCGCCGCGTACGTTGCGCCTTACCGTTCGACCGCTGCCTCTCGCGACCCTTCGTCTGTGCCATTCCTCTTCCCCGTCCCCGCGACTCGTGAGCACTGCCTCCAAGAGAGATACCCCTGATCGGCAGGCGATCAATCACGTACTCGGGTCTTTGCGGCCGCGTTCATCGCACGTTGTCACGTGAGCCCGCTTTTCGGCGGGGTAAGGACCGCTCTCAAGCCGCTCAGGCAGCCAAGAACGCAAGCGGCGCGGGCGACACTAACTCGGCGCTCGGCGTCCGCGGCCGAGTAGGTGGTCGGGGGCTGTCGCCCGATCGGGGGTGGCTCGCGTAAACGGAACTCGGTCGATGAGTTCGGGATGTGGCGGCGGTCGTTAGATGCAACGCGAAGGAGGTTTGCGATGGGCAAGCTGGTGGTGACCGAGTTTGTGTCGGTGGACGGGGTGTTCGAGGACCCCGGTGGAGCCGAGGAGTACGAGCACGGCGGTTGGACCTTCGAGTACGACCGCGGCGAGGATGGCAACAAGTTCAAGGTCGACGAGCTGATGGAGGCCGACGTACAGCTGCTCGGCCGGGTGACCTACGAGGGCTTTGCGGAGGCGTGGCCCTCGCGCGAGGGTGAGTTCGCCGACAAGCTCAACAGCGACCCGAAGTACGTCGTCTCGACGACGCTGAAGGATCCCGAGTGGCAGAACACGACGGTGATCTCCGAAAACGTCATCGAGGAAATCGCCAGACTAAGGGAGCGGACCAACGGTGCCATCCTGGTCGCTGGCAGCGGCACCCTGGTGGGCACGCTGCTGAGGGCGGACCTGGTCGACGAGCTTCGGCTGATGGTCTTCCCAACCGTGCTCGGGCGCGGCAGGCGCCTGTTCCCCGACGGGATCGACCGGCTGAAGCTGAAGCTCGCGGAATCCAAACAGGTCGGTGCCGACGGCGTCCAGGTCCAGGTCTACAGGCGAGTCGAATAGACGGAGGCGAGAAGGTCGTTGTGCCAGGTGCCGGTGGCGAGCGCCAGCAGGCGTTGAGCCGCGCAAGCGATGACGCCGACGATGTGCGAGCGCGGTGGCGCTCGAGCGAGAGCTGCTAGGCCGGCGTGCCGCGGACGCTGCTGAGCTCGACCACGTGACCTTCGCCGCGGAGCCGCTCGGCAACCTCACCGAACTCCGAGATCTCTACGCGGCCGGCGCTCTTCGCCCGGTACATCGCGAGGTCGGCAGCGTGCATGATCTCGGCGGCGGATGTCGACGAGTCCGCTGCGACGAGTACGCCACCGAGGCTGACGTGTAGGTCAACCGGCGCGCCGCGCAGCAGCGCCGGACCGGTAGCCGCCTGGCTGAGCGAGGTCGCGAGGTCGGCTAGCGCAGGCGCGTCGACGTCCTCGAGCAGCACGACGAACTCGTCGCCGCCGAGCCGCGCCACGGAGTCCTCCGCGCGCACGTTGGCGCGCAGGCGGCGAGCGACCTCCTGCAGCGCCGCGTCCCCGGTCGCGTGGCCGAAGCGATCGTTGATCGCTTTGAACCCGTCGAGGTCGCTGAACAGCACGCCCAGATGCGTCCGCGTGCGCTGCTGCTTGGTCAGCGCCGCGTCGAGCCGGATGCTGAAAAGGCGTCGTGACTGGAGTCCGGTGAGCTGGTCGTAAAGGGCGTCGTCCGCGAGCCGGCGAAGCGCCTGGTTGCGCTTCAGGTTGAGCAGGATCAGCCCGCCGATCGCCGCGGCGAGCAGCGCGATCAGGACGATGCCGACTGCGTTCGCGTGCCGGTCGAGCGGTCCGGAAAAGTCGGTTGCCGGCTCTACGGTCATCGCGCGCCAGCCGCCGATGCCGGTTGCGCTGTACGTGGCGACGAATGCCCTTCCGTGATCGCTGTACCTCACGAGACCGCCGTGCCCGCCGGTCCGGTCGGCGAGCGGGCTCGCGATTTGCCGGCCGATCGTCGAGGGCGAGGCGGCGGCGGCGATCGTGTCGCTGCCATCGACGATGTAGGGGGACGCCGTCGGGTCGAACCGAACCTGCTGGGCGGTATAGACGCCGAGCGGCCAGCGGCGCGCGTCGGTGTAGCCGATCAGCAATGCGCGCGGGTTGCCGGCGACGGAGATCGGGACCGCCATCGCCACGATCGGCGTCGCGCCCTGGTGCATCACGTCGGAGACGCCAAACGTACCCGAGCGCAGCGACGCGATCATCGGCACATAGCCTGGATCTCGCGGCTGGGGTAGGCCGGGTCGCTGCGCGGCGACGCTGAGTGGCCGGCCGGTCAGGTCGACGAGCGCCGCCCCGTAGGCGAACAGCGGCGACGCGGCCACGATTGCACGCAGGCGATGGGTGTCGGCGGAACTGCCCTGGGTCAACGACCAGCGTCCCGAGCTCGCCGACTGGGACAGCTCGAGCGCGCTGAACTTGAGGTACTGGGCGGTCAGCCCCGCCAGGATTTGCTGCGACTTCGCCCGATCGCCGTTATGGACGGCGACCGCCTCCCGGCTCGCCGACGAGGTCGTCAGGACCGCGGCGACTCCGAGCGCGACGACCAGCAGCAGGCTTGCCCCCCCGGCGGCAAGCCGCGGGGCGCGCATCCACGTGAGCGGCTTCGAAGGTCCGATCCGGCGCATCGAGTCTCCATCGGCAAAGTCGGCCAAAATTTGAGCCGCGGGCGGCGGAATGGACGTCCGCTCGTTTCTCACGGCCGCACCGTTACCCGCTCGGCGTCCTCGCACGGAGAGTCGCGGTCGATACCTCGCCTCCCGCGCTGCGCGCAGCGCATCGAACCAGCGTCTCGACCGCATCGGCTCGCACGAAGGTAGGGCGAGGCGGGCGTGTAGTTGCCAGCCGCTACTTCTTCTTGTGGTGCCTCTTCGCCTTCGCCGGCTTGAGTCTGACCTTGCTCTTCGTGGTCGTCTTCGTGCCGAACAGGTCGGTTGTGATCGCGGTCAGGGTCGCCTTCATGCTCTTGTCCTTCTTGAGCAGCTTGAGCGCCTGGCCCGAGAGGTGGATCGTGACCTTCTTGGTCTGACCGGCGGCGATCGAGAAGGTGGCGGTGCCGAGGGTGGTCGTCTTGCGGTGTCGGTGCCCGCTCTTCTTCGCGGAGACAGAATGAACGGCAAGCTGCCTAGCCAACCCGTGTCCACCGAACCGGGGGCGGTCCAGCCCCATGCGCTCGTTGATTAGGCGCAACGCACCCAGCACCTGGCGATCGCTGGCTTGCGCTAACCGCAGGCGCTTAAGTGTGCCCTCGCACGCGCCCCAGACTGCCTCCTCGAGCACCACGGCCTCAAGGTCGCGACCCAGCGTCGGGCCGCTGCCGTTGCGGCGGCTCATGGCCGCCTCGCTTGTTGGGCGGGTTCGCCGGGGCCGTCGTCTGACGAACGGCCGCCCCGAGTGCTGCTCGACTTGCTACGGGTCCGCCGAGCGCGCGGACGAGCGCCGGCCACAACGCGCCGTGGCAAGAGTTCAACGCGCATACCCGACCGGCTGTGGATCACTAGCCGCTCAGGCGTATGCGTAGCTACCACCCGCCCGCGTTCGTCGAGCATGTCAACCCTCGGCCGGTCCAGATAGATGACCGCGTTCTCGGTGTCCAAGCCGAGTGCTCGCCAATCGGGCTCGTCCGGGTCAGCATCAGGATCGTCCCAGTAAGTCGCCCTTTCGTCGGAACCGTCCGCATCGCTGGGCGGCCAGATTTGCTCCACAGCCACCCCCAGCGCCTCGGCAATGGCCCGCTGTGTTGCGACGTGTGGCCGACGGTGCCCGCTCTCTAGGTGACTGATCGTCGGCGCTGACAGGCCGGCCTTTTCAGCGAGCTCCCGCATGCTCACCTTGCGTTCACGCCTATAGAGCGTCAGCCGGTGCGGCGTGCGCTGGCTGCGTGTTGTACCCGGCTTCATTGTTAACACAGGCTACCACATTGTTGCTGTATGCCAAGCTAACCCGACCGCCCTGCGCGCTTGGCGGCGCAACGCCCCGCCTTGTGCGCGCAGTGGGCGCAGTGAGCGCAGTGGGCCGGCACGGCCCACCGGGCCAGCCCACAGCCATGCACAGGCGCCGCGTCCGTACCGGGCCCGCATCAGGCGCCGTGTCCGGGCCGCCACCGGCCGAGTAGCCGCAGCCACCGCTCTTCCACTTCCGATGGGAGGCCGTTCGGCGCTACCTGCCCGCGGAGCTGGAGATACAGCATGACCTGCTCACGCCGAGGCTGACCCTTAGCGCGCCCGTAGAGCTTCGCCTCCATGTCGGGGTCGTATGCGTTCATCAGTCCCGCCGCATTACGTCCAGCGCGTTGCCTCGGCGTCCGACTCCGAACGAAGTCGCGCACAGTGCTCCTTGAACTCGTCCGGGCTCATGCGAAAGACTGCGAGTGTCTCCTCGTCGGACGAGTCGCGGCCGGCACGACCGTATAGCCGGTCCATGCGGCTGGTCCAGTGGTAGGCCAACCACTTCCATGGCTCGGAGCATCAGCCGATCAATAAGCAACATGCCCGAACGTCGGCTGGTGGGGCCGGATACGGCGTCGTTTGTGAGCTGGACCATCGATCCTCCTTGTGATTTCTAGCCAGCCCTTCAGGCTGACCCGGGAGGAGCACGGAAGCAGTGAAAAGTGCCTGTTTGCAGGGCTTTTGTGTATAGTGGTCGCGAAAGTCCTGCAAATGCAGGCGGAAATTACTCGCCTGTCTTGTCCTTGATGCGCTGGGCCGCCTCTGCCTCCGCATCGCTGACGTCCTTCGTCGCTGGCCCCTCGTCGCAGACCTGGCTCACGACGCCGTTGGCGAGGGCTGAAGAAGAGCGACTCCTGACCCGGGCCACGTAGTAAGTCATCCGGTCAGCCTTGCCTGAGCGTCGCGATGGGTTTTTGGGCGCGTGAAAACGAGCACGCGAACCCCGGGGCGCAGCCGCCGGAACGGCACTTACTTGGGCTCTCGCACCGGAACGCGTACTGGCGAGCTATGGACGTTGCTGCTACTCACCGCGTCAGCCTGGAGGACGTAGGGCGGATGCAGCTCGTCAGGGGGGACCGTTATGACGGCGACGCCATGGTCGCCGTCTATCCGGATGCCGGTGGCGTTTGAGTCTGGCCCGAACCCCGGCGGGCCTACGGTGAGGGACACGGCGAGGAGGTCGAGACCGATCGGGCGGCAGTCGCTGGGTGTGTGCGCGACAGACCACTGAACGATCACGCGGTTACTTGCGCGCTGAGCACTGACCCGGGGAGCGGGCGGGGCGACCAGGAACTTGGTGCCTGGAGGCCCGGCGACACGCCCGTCGTTGACTCGCTGGCGCGAACAGTTGACCGTTCGAGCGGTCGAGCCACACCCGACGAGCAACGGTGATATCGCCGATAGCGCGGCGACGATAAGGAATATTCTCACAAGCTGGAGTGCCACGGGTCTCGTGGACATCTGAGCGCTGGGTCTGACGGCTCGAGCGGTAAGGATGTGGTGTCCATGCCGAGGACGCGTCCGCCGTACCCACCGGCGTTCCGCCTCGACGAGCTGGGTTGCTGCTAGCAGGCTTCGGTACCCCATCGGTACCCGTTCACCCTGCAACGCCCATCACGAGCGCAGTTTGCAGGCCCTTTGCATGGGCCCGGCAGGATTTGAACCTGCGACCTACCGATTATGAGTCGGCTGCTCTGACCGCTGAGCTACGGGCCCCGCGAGCCAAAGCTAGTGGCCCTTCTCGAAATGCCCACCTGGATTTCCGGTTCCACGTTCCGTGAAGCCGCACTAGATGATCTCCTAGCGCGATACCGCGTCGTGGAGGGCGGCTTCGAGCTCCGGCTTTGCGAAGGCCCCCTCGATCCGGTCGACGATCGTGCCATGGCGGTCGATCGCGAACAGCCATGGCTCGGTTGGCAGATGGTAGGCGCGCACCTGCGGCCGCAGGCACTGATCCGGGGGGCGCTTGCCCTCTAGGCAGCCCGGGTGGATCGTGTTGTCGAGGTAGATCTCGCTGTGTATGAAGGCGGCCGCGCGCGGATGCTGCGAGTGGACCTCCTCCGCGGTGTCGGTGACCGGGCCGCACACCCGGCTCTGGCAGAGCGCCGGGGTCGCGAACAGAAGCAGGACAGGCTTCTTTCCGAGCACGTTCGCGAGGCTCACCTGGTGCATGTCGTCGGGCGGGACGCGGGTGTCGATCGCCGCCAGGTCGCCCCGCACGGAGGCCGCGGTGGGCGTCGGGACGCGCGGCGCCCTGCTGCCGACCGCCGGCACGGCGTCGTGTGCGCTCACCCTCGCGGCGATCGGCGTCGCCCTCACCAGGCGACCGCCAATGCGAGCGATCGCCTGCACCGCGTAGACACCGGCGGTGGGAAAGCGGAGTCGAGCGACATAGAGCGTGTCCGGGGCGTCGCGATCGTCGCTGACCGTCTTGCTGCGGTAGGGCGCGGGGACCGTCATCGATTCCTCGCGTGCCGGAAAGGGGCCGCTCAGCGAGCCGCCACCGGCGCGCTCGACGTACAGCGCGACGCTCGCTCCGCGGATCGCCCTCTGGCTCTCATCGAAGAGTCCGAAGCCGAAGCGGTCGAGACCGGGCTGAAGGTCGGTCACGGTCGGCGCGAGCATCGGGCCGTCCCGAAGCCCGGTGGTGAGCTTCGTGACGGTCTCACCGCGCGCGGCTGGGAAGGGCCGCGGCGGCGAAGCGGGCTCGCTCAGCGCAAGGTGGCGCGCGGAGCCGCACGCAGCGAGGCTCACCGCCCCCAGCACGGCGAGCAGGATGCCCCTGACGATCACGCGAGAAGCCTAAGGACCGCTCATGCACGGCAGATTAAGAGCCCGCTTCAGAATCCCGCGTGTGCGGCTGGCGCGCGCCGGATCGAGCGGGGCACGGACGCAGGATCCGGCTCATAGCTGGGACTATGAGCGGATCCGAGGACGCAGCAGCCGCGACGATCCGCCGCCGCCAGACGTGTGCGGGGGTTTTGAAACGGGCTCTCATGCGGGATAACGTGCGCGCCTCGAGTCGCGAGGCGAACGGAGGATGCGATGGATGGACGGGCAGCGCTGGTCACCGGCGGGTCGAGTGGGATCGGGCTCGCGATCGCGCGCGTGCTCGGTGCGCGAGGGCTATCGGCTGACCGTCTCGGCGCGGCGCCCCGAGAAGCTCGAGCAGGCGGTGGAGCGAGCTGCGTGGCGAAGGGCTCGACGCGCAGCGCGGTGCCGGCGAACATGGTCGAGCGAGGATGAACATCAAGGCGCTCGACCGAGCGCGCACCGCGAGCGCTTCGGGCGTCTCGACGTGCTCGTCAACAACGCGGGCATCGGGATCGGCGGGCCGATCGCAGACCACGAGACGAAGCGGCTCGACATGGAGCTCGGCGTCAACCTGCGCGCGACCTACCTGACGCTGCGCGAGTGCATACCGATGCTCAAGCGAGGCCGGCGCGGAGCACCGCAAGGCGCTCGTCGTCAACGTCGCCTCGATCGCCGGAGTCCACGGCGAGGCGTGGCTCGCGGCATACTCGGCGACGAAGGCCGGCATCGTCGGCCTGAGCCAGGCGGCGCACGGCGAGCTCGCCGGCGACGGCATCCAGGTTACCGCGTTCTGCCCGGCGTTCGTCGACACGCCGATGACCGACTGGGTGCAGGACGTCCCGCGCGAGGAGATGATTCAACCTGAGGACATCGCGGAGGCCGTCCGCTTCCTGCTTCGGACCTCGCCGGCCTGCATCGTGCCGGAGATCCGCTTCGTCCGGCCGGGCGACTCGCTGTGGAGCGATCAGTTGACGCCGGAGAGCTCGCGCTCGCGCGCGCCTCGTCGCCCTGCGCGCGCGGCGACCGCGGCCTCGTACTCGTCATAGCGGCGGAAGACGCGCAGCCACGCCCAGCCGAGCTTGTCGCGCAGCTCGCCGGCCCGGTTGCGCTCGCCGGTCGGGCGCCGGCGGCGCCGTTTCGCGTCGGCGCACGATGCTCGCGCAGCGGCGGCCGCGAGCTCGTCGTGCTCGGCCTCGAGCAGGCTCGCCTCGAGCATCGCCGTCAGCGTGCGAAGCTCCCGCGGGCTCGCGGGGCGGGCCGCTTGCCCGCGCCGGTATAGCGGTCCCAGGCGCGCGCGAAGCTCGCCAGGCTCGTGCGGCCGCCGTTGCGGTGAGCCGCGAGCATCGGGCAGACCCGTCCGTCGCGGTCGGTGTAGGCGCCGACGATGATGCTCGTTCTCGGCGATGCCCTCGAGCATCGCCCGCCGGGTACGGCTCGGCAGGCAGTCGATCGCCTGCCGGAGATCCTGTGCGCGTCGCCTCGGTCTTCTCACGATGCGTGTCTCGCCCCTGCCCGTTCGCTTAGGATGCGGCGCCGCCAATCTAGCGACCAGCCGTCTCGGCACTCAAGATATCCCTGCTCCATGAGAGGAAAATTGCATGCGTCTCGGCCTGCACGTCGGCTACTGGGGCCTAGGGCTCACCGCTGAGGAGCAGCTCTCGCTCGTCCGCGAGGCGGAGAGCGCCGGCTTCGATTCTGTCTGGGCGGCCGAGGCCTACGGCTCGGACGCCGCGACGGTGCTCGCGTGGCTCGCGGCGAACACCGAGCGGATCCGGATCGGCTCGGCGATCTTCCAGATGCCCGGCGCGCTCGCCGGCGATGACCGCGATGACCGCGGCCACGCTCGACAACATCTCGAACGGGCGGATGATCCTCGGGCATCGGCTCCTCCGGCCCACAGGTCGCCGAGGGCTGGCACGGGCAGCGGTTCGCGAAGCAGCTGCAGCGCACGCGCGAGTACGTCGCGATCGTACGCATGGCGCTCGCCCGCGAGCGCCTCGAGTTCCACGGCGAGAGCTACGAGCTGCCGCTCCCGGACGGGCCGGGACGAGCGCTGAAGCTGACGATCGCGCCGGTTCAGGAGCGGATCCCGATCTACATCGCCGCGATCGGCCCGAAGAACACGCAGCTGACCGGTGAGATCGCCGACGGCTGGATGCCGACGTTCTTCTCGCCCGAGAACGTCGGCGAGTTCCGCAAGCTGCTCGAGGAGGGGGCCGCGCGCGCAGGGCGCACGCTCGACGACTCGTTCGACATCGCGCCGAACGTCAACCTCTGCGATCGACGACGACCTCGACCGCGCGCGCGACGCGATGCGACCCGCTGCTCGCGCTCTACGTCGGCGGGATGGGCTCACGCAAGCAGAACTTCTACAACGCGCTCGTGCGCCGCTACGGCTTCGAGGAGGCCGCCGAGAAGGTGCAGGATCTCTACCTCGAGGGCAAGCGCGACGAGGCGGCGGCGGCCCTGCCCGCCGAGCTGATCGACATTACCTCGCTCTGTGGACCGCGCGAGCGAATCGCCGAGCGGCTCGCCGTCTACCGCGATGCCGGCGTCGGGACACTCGTCACGACTCCGATCGCGGCATCGGCCGAGGAGCGCTCGCGGATGCTGCGCACGCTCGCCGAGCTGCTCTGACCGAGCAGCCGCGAGCGAGCCGTTGCGCGAGACGGCTCATGGCGGCCGCGCCGCCGGATCATGCTCGCCGCCTTCGGCGATCCCGGTCACGCCTTTCCCGCGATCGCCCTCGGGCGGGCGCTCGTGGCACGCGGTCACGACGTCCTGCTCGAGACGTGGTCGGCGCTGGCGCGAGCACGTCGAGCGGGAGCGGATGCGCTTCGCGGCGGCGCCGGAGTACGAGGTCTTCCCTGGCGCGGCCACGCGCAACGTTCAGCCGTACAAGGCCGCGGTCTGGGCCGCCGACCTGACGCGCGCGACGGTCGAGGAGTTCGACGCGGAGGTGGTCATCGCCGACATCCTGACGATCGCCGCGGCGCTCGCCGCGGAGCGCGCCGGGCGGCCCGTGGGCGACGCTCGTCCCGCACGTCCTGCCCACCCCCGGGCGCGGGGCTGCCGCCCTTCTCGATCGGTGCCCGCCTGCCGCGCACGCGGGCGGGACGGCAGTTCTGGCGCGCGCTCGACCCGCTCGTGCGCCGCGGGCTCGAGCAGGGACGCGAGCAGCTCAACGAGTGCGCGCCGCCGCGTCGGGCTGCCGCCGCTCGCACACTTTCACGGCGGCATCTCGCGCCAGCTCGCGCTCGTCGCGACCTTCCCGCAGCTCGAGTATCCGCGACCCGACCGCGAGCCCTGGGTCACGGTGACCGGGCCGCTGATGTGGGAGCAGCCCTACGAGCGAGACGACCCGCCGCCGGGCGACGCGCCGCTCGTGCTCGTCGCGCCGAGCACCTCCCAGGACCCCGATCAGCGCATGCTCCGAGCCGCGCTCGAGGGACTCGCCGGCGAGCCCGTACGCGTGCTCGCAACGACCAACCGGCGCCCGCCGCCGCGACCGATCGAGGTGCCCGCCGAACGCCATGCTCGTCGACTGGGTCTCCTACGCGCGGATGATGCCGCACTGCGACGCGGTCATCTGCCATGCGGGGCACGGAACGCTCATGCGCGCCCTGAGCGCGGGGGTGCCGGTCGTCGCCTGCCCGGCCGCGGGCGACATGGCGCGAGAACGCCGCTCGGGTGGCATGGGCCGGCGTCGGCGTCTCGCTGCCCCGGCGGCTGACGACGCCGCGCGGGGTGCGGCTGGCCGCTGCGCGGGCTGCTCGGCGAGCCGCGCTATCGCGTCCGCGCCGCGGAGCTCGGCCGCTGGGCGCGCGGCAACGATGGGGGCCTCCGTGCAGCTATGGCCGTCGAGCGCTTCGCCGCAGGGCGCGTTGGCTAACGGGGCCGCGCATCGGCCCATCGGCATCGCTGCCGTCCGACACGAGCGCCCTTGGCGTTTTCCACTCAGAGCAGGGTCGCCTCACGACACGGGGCGCATACGGCGTCGTTTAGGCTGTCCTGGATGTCCGACGACTGGCGCGTGCGACTCACCTTCGGCGACGACTCGGAGGCGGCGCGGCGTGCCGAGCAGCTCCGCGCGACGGAGCTTGGACGCGACGTGGCCCGGCGGCTCGGCGACCGCATCGCGGTCAGTCAGGATGGGGCGGAGCTGTTCCTCTACGCGAACACCGAGGACGCGGCGCGCAGCGCGTACCAGGTCGTCCAGTCGCAGGTCCAGGGGGACCGCTTCGGCGCGAGCGCCGAGCTGGCCCGCTGGCACGACGAGGAGGAGCGCTGGGAGCGCGCCGACCGTCCGCTGCCCACCTCCGAGGCGGAGCACCGCGCCGAGCATGCGCGGCTGCTCGAGGCGGAGGACGAGGACACCGAGTCCCAGGGCTACGCCGACTGGGAGGTGCGTGCGGTGCTACCGAGCCGGGGCGACGCCCGTGAGCTCGCGCACAGGCTCGAGCGGGAGGGCGTCCCCCATATGCGGCGGTGGCGCTCGATCTTCATCGGAGCTGAGGACGAGGATGCCGCCCGCGCCTGGGAGGCACGCCTGCGCGCCGAGGCGCCGACCGGCACCGAGTTCCACGTCGAGGGCACCTTCGCGAGCGTCGAGCGCCACAACCCGTTCGCCGCGATCAGCGGGGGCGCCGGCGGCATCTAGCCGAAGAAGCGTGCAGCTCCCCGGGTTGGACTCGAACCAACAACCCCTCGATTAACAGTCGAGTGCTCCACCAATTGAGCTACCGGGGAATGTCAGGCGCTTCGAAACTTAGCGTGATCCGCCGACGGCGTCCGCCTCTGCGCGGCGCGCGGATCCGCTACTCCTCGTCCTCCTTGAGGCGCTGCGCCTCCCGCGAGTTCTTCAGCTTCATCAGCGTGCGCGACTCGATCTGGCGAACGCGCTCGCGCGTGACCCCGACCTCCGAGCCGACCGCCTCGAGCGTCATCGGCTCCCCGGAGGTCAGCCCGTAGCGAAGCTCGAGCACGCGGCGCTCGCGCCAGCGCAGCGAGCGCAGCGCCTCCTCGAGATGCGCCTCGCGCAGCTGCGCCGAGACCGACCTCGAGCGGAGCGTCCTGGGTCGTCGTCCTCGAGGAAGTCGGCGAGGCGGGCGTCGCTGCCGTCGGCGCTCCCCACCGGCGCCTCGAGCGAGACGGTCTCGCGACCGAGGTCGAGGCATCTCCTTGACCTGGTCGACGGTCATCTCGAGCTCGCTGAGCGATCTCCTCGGGCGTCGGCTCGCGGCCGCGTCCTCTGCAGCAGCGCGCGGCGCACGCGCCGACGCGGTTCATCCGCTCGACCATGTGGACGGGGATCCGGATCGTCCGCGACTGGTCCGCGAGCGCGCGCGTGATGCCCTGCCGGATCCACCAGGTCGCGTAGGTCGAGAACTTGAAGCCGCGCCGCCAGTCGAACTTCTCGACGGCACGGATGAGGCCGAGGTTGCCCTCCTGGATCAGGTCGAGCAGCGTCAGGCCGCGGCCGTTGTAGCGCTTCGCGATCGAGACGACGAGGCGCAGGTTGGCCTCGATCAGGGCGTTCTTCGCCGCCATGTCGTTCATCTCGACGCGCTTCGCGAGCCTGACCTCGTCCTCCTTGGTCAGCAGGCGAACTCGTCCGATGCGGGCGAGGTAGTCGCGCACCGCGTCGTCCGCAGCCGCCCTCGGGCACTGCGACCGGCAGGCCGGCGGTGACGACGCCGCCCTCGTCGAAGAGGTCGGCGACGTGCCTCCCGGGACGGCAGCTCGCCGTCCTCTGGCGCTTCCGGGTCCGGCTCCTCGATGCTCGCGCGACCTCCCAAGCCCCGTTCATTGGGCCATCCCCACCAGATCGTCGATGTCGTGCCGCAGGCGCTGGCGCGCCGGCGCCAGAGCCGCCTGAGTCTCCAGGTCGCCGTTCGCGCTCGGCACGACGCAGGCGTCGCTCGAGCGGCTGCAGCTCGAGCTGCAGCGAACGGCGACGCGCAGCGCCTCGGGCGACAGGGGTCCTCGTCGGACGCGCGTAGAGCGACGTCGCTGATCACCGCGGCAACTTGGGGCTCGGCGTCGCCGACCGCGGCGAGCGGATCGTCCCAGTGCTCGAGCAGGAGGCTGCGGACGGCGCGCATCTCGTCGGAGCCGAAGCGGTCCGGCGAGAGCCGCTCGAGACGCTCGCGGCCGAGCTCCGGGCGGGCCAGGCACAGCGAGAGGAAGGCCCGCTCGCCGCGCGTGAGCGGGTCGAGCGACGAGCGTTCGGGCGCCGACGCCGCGGGCATGCTCGCGACCGCGGGCTCGGCGCTTCCGAGCAGGTAGTCGCGCGGCACGTCGAGGCGGTCGGCGGCGTAGCGGACGAGCTCGTCGCGCATCGTGCTCCGCGCCGCGAGTGACGCGATCACGGGTCGCAGCTCGCCGAGCGCGCGGTCGCGACCGCGTGCGCTTCCAAGGTCCGCGCGTCGCGAGGATGCTGCGCGTCTGGAACTCGGGCACGGAGAGTGCGCCGTCGAGCAGCGAGCGGAAGCCATCGGCTCCCTCGGCGGCGACCAGGTCGGCCGGGTCCGAGCCCTCTGGCATGCTGACGACGAGCAGCTCGATGCCGCGCTCGCGCGCAGCCTGCCCGCGCTGCAGCATCGCTTCGCGGCCGGCGCTGTCGGCGTCGAGCGCGAGGTACACGGTGCCGCCCGCGGCGCGCCCGAGCTCGTGCGAGCTGGTCGGGGGTGAGCGCGGTGCCCATGATCGCGACGGTCTCCGTGATCCCGGCCTGATGCAGGGCGAGCACGTCGGTATATCCCTCGACGGCGATGATCCGTCCTGCCTTGGCCGCCGCGGCACGCGCGTGGTCGATACCGAACAGCTGGCGTCCCTTCTGGTAGAGCTCGCTCTCGGACGTGTTCAGGTACTTCGGGCGCTGCTCGGGGCGCACCGCGCGGGCGCCGAAGCCGAGGATGCGCTGTCGCCCATCCGCGAGGGGGAACATGATGCGAGCTCTGAAGCGGTCGAAGACGCCGAGCCTGTCGCCCGCGCTGGGCGAGTCCCGCGGCGAGCAGCTCCTCGCGGGTGAAGCCGTCGCGCTGGGCAGCCGTCAGCAGCTTGTCCCAGGCGCTCGGCGCGTAGCCGATCCGGAACTGGCGCAGCACCTCCTCCCCGAGCCCGCGCTCGCCGAGGTAGCGGCGCGCATGCTCGGCCTCTGCGCGACTCCCACAGGACCCGCGCGTAGTACGCGGCGGCGCGGTCTGAGAGCGTGAGGATCCGCTCGCGCTGGCGGCGCTTCGCCTCGGCCTGCGGGTCCTCATGCTCCCGCTTCAGCTCTACGCCGTAGCGCTCGGCGAGCAGCTCGACCGCCTCCTTGAACGGGAGGCCCTCGGTCGTCTCGACGAACCGGATCGCATCGCCCGACTCGCCACAGCCGAAGCAGTGGTAGAGCTTGTGCTCGGCGTCGACCGAGAACGAGGGTGTGCGCTCGTCGTGGAAGGGGCAGAGGCCGGTATAGCGCGTGCCCATGCGCCTCAGGTCAGAGCGGGCGCCGACGAGCTCCAGGATGTCGACGGCCTGCTTGACGCGCTCGATCGAGTCCTTCGTGTAAAGCGCCATCGGTGGCCGTCAGGCTAGCGCCGTTCGCGGCGGCCGGTGCTCGCCGGCGGTCTCACGCGCCCTCAGCCGGCGAGCACCGATATCGGCGTGGAGCCACACGACACGCGACGGTCGAGCCCGGACTCGATGGCCGTCCCGCGTCGAGACGGCGCGCTCGGGACGTCAGAACCCTTCCGGCAGCGCCAGGGCCGCGAAGGCCTTGATCGCGTAGCGGTCGGTCATCCCTGCGAGGTAGTCGACCACACGCGCGCGCTCGTCGGCGCCGCTCGTGATCGCCGCCGGCGGCGCGCCGGCGTAGTGGCTGAAGAGGCTCCGCAGGAGGTTGGTGATCCGGCCCTGCTCCCGCACGACGCCGGCGCCCAGGTAGACGCGCTCGAACATGAACGCGCGCAGGCGGCTCATCGCCTCTCCCGCCGCATCTCCCTGGACGATGTCACCGGCGGCCGCGGAGTGCTCGACGAGGTCGAGCACGAGCGTGTCGATGCGCTCGGAGCTCGTGTCGCCCAGCGCCGCTATCTCCCCGGCGGGCAGCTCGGCGGCGCTCAGGATCCCGGCCCTCAGCGCGTCGTCGATGTCGTGGTTGATGTAGGCGACGCGGTCGACGAGCCGGACGATCCGACCCTCGAGGGTGGCGGGCAGCCCAGGCCCCGTGTGGTTGAGGATGCCGTCGCGGACCGGTGCCGTCAGGTTAAGGCCCTTGCCGTCGCGCTCGAGGCGCTCCACGACCCTCAGCGAGTGCTCGTTGTGGCGGAAGCGGGTGCCGTAGCGCTCGCGCACGCACTCGTCGAGGACCTGCTCGCCGAGGTGACCGAAGGGCGGGTGGCCGAGGTCGTGACCGAGCGCGATCGCCTCGGTCAGGTCCTCGTTCAGCGCCAGCGCGCGGGCAACGGTCCGGGCGATGCCGGCAGCCTCGAGCGTGTGCGTCAGGCGCGTGCGGTAATGGTCGCCCTCGGGGGCGATGAACACCTGCGTCTTGTGCTTGAGGCGCCGAAAGGCCTTCGAGTGGACGATCCGGTCGCGGTCGCGCTGGAACGGCGTGCGCAGTGGCGAGTCGGGCTCCGTGACCGCCCGGCCGGCCGGGTAGGACCGCGCGGCGAGTGGGGAGAGCTGCGCCTCCTCGAGCGCGCGCATCCGCTCGTGGAACGATGCGGTCTCGGAGTTGGCGACGGTCACGGTCCGATTGTCGCAGCGACTGAAGCCGGAATCGGCTCGGAGCGCTCAGCTGGTGGACGGCCGGATCGAGCGCGCGAGGGACCGCGGCGGTCGCCGGACGCGCGCGGGAGCGGCCCTCAGACGTCGATCGCGGCCTGGGCTGCGGCCACCCGCG
This sequence comes from uncultured Actinomycetes bacterium, assembly GCA_963719375.1. Lineage (GTDB taxonomy): Bacteria > Actinomycetota > Thermoleophilia > Solirubrobacterales > Thermoleophilaceae > JAICJV01. The sequence continues at coordinate 286,564 of CAVRBY010000001.1, forward strand.
CGATCGGGACGCGATAGGGCGAGCAGCTGACGTAGTCGAGGCCGTGCATGTGGAAGAACGCGATCGACTCGGGATCGCCACCGTGCTCGCCGCAGATCCCGAGCTTGAGGTGCGGTTTCGCTTCCCGGCCGGTCCACGCCGCCAGGCGCACGAGCCAGCCGACGCCCGGCTTGTCGATCGTGTCGAAGGGGCTGCGATCGACGATCCGACGTTCGAGGTAGCGGTCGAGGAACTTCCCCTCGACGTCGTCGCGCGAGAACCCGAGCGCGGTCTGGGTGAGATCGTTGGTGCCGAACGAGAAGAAGTCCGCGACGCCGGCGATCCGGTCGGCGACGAAGCATGCGCGCGGCAGCTCGATCATCGTCCCGACCTCGACCGGGAGCTCGCCGCCCCCCTCCTCCGCGACGGCCGACTCGACCAGCTCGCGCATCAGCTCGAGCTCCTTCTCGTAGGCGACCAGCGGGATCATGATCTCGAGGCAGGGAGCCTCGCCGCTGCGCTCGGTCACGGCCTTCGCGGCCCTCACGATCGCCCGCGTCTGCATCTCATAGATCTCGGGGTGCAGGATCCCGAGGCGGCACCCCCGCGTGCCGAGCATGGGGTTGACCTCCTGAAGCGAGTGGACCCTCTCGAGCGTTCGTTCGAGCTCCTCGAGATCGGAGGAACGCTCGATGCGGGCGCGCTCCACCTCCGAGGCGACCTCCTCGATCCCCGGCAGGAACTCATGCAGGGGCGGATCGAGCAGCCGCACGGTGACGGGAAGGCCGGCCATCACCTCGAACAGGCCCTCGAAGTCCTCCTGCTGCATCGGCAGCAGCTCGGCGAGCGCGGTCCGGCGGTCCTCGAGCGTCTCGGCCATGATCATCGCCCGCATCTTCGGTTGACGGTCCGCGGCCATGAACATGTGCTCCGTGCGGCACAGGCCGACGCCCTCCGCGCCGAATTGCCGCGCCTGTCGGGCATCCTCGGGGGTGTCGGCGTTGGCCCGGACTCCGAGGCGGCGGATCTGGTCCGACCAGGCGAGCACCTGCTGGAAGTTGGGGTCGACCTCCGGCTCGACCAGCGGGACGTCGTCGATCGTCACGACGCCGGAGCTGCCGTCGATCGCGATCCGGTCGCCGGCGCGCAGGGTCGTCTCGCCGACCCGCACCTCCCCTGCGCCGAGGTCGATCTCGAGCTCGGAGGCGCCGCAGACGCATGGCCGGCCCATGCCCCGCGCGACGAGCGCCGCGTGGCTCGCCTTGCCGCCCTCCGAGGTGAGCACGCCGCGCGCTGCGAAGAAGCCCGCGACGTCGTCCGCCTCGGTGAACGGACGCACGAGGATCACCTCCCTGCCGTGCCCCGCCGCCTCGACGGCATCCACCGCGGTGAAGACGATCTCCCCCTTCGCGGCGCCCGGCGAGGCGTTCACGCCTCGCGCGAGCACGGCGTACTCGGCGTCGCGGGCGAAGGTCGGGTGAAGGAGCGCGTCGAGCCTGTCGGCGTCGATCGTCATGAGCGCCTGCTCGCGCGAGAGCAGCCGTTCTTCGACGGCGTCGACCGCGAAGCGCACCGCGGCCTGCGCCGGCCGCTTCGCGTTGCGCGTTTGCAGCATGTAGAGCCGGCCCTCCTCGACCGTGAACTCGGTGTCCTGCATGTCGCCGTAGTGGCTCTCGAGCGTGCGCAGGATCTCCATCAGCGCAGCATGCGCCTCGGGCATCGCGGAAGCCATCTCGGAGATGTCGCGGGGCGTTCGGACGCCCGAGACGACGTCCTCGCCCTGGGCGTTGACGAGGAAGTCGCCGGAGGGCTCAGGCGCGCCGCTGATCTCGTCGCGCGAGAAGGCCACGCCCGAGCACGAGTCATCTCCCTTGTTGCCGAACACCATCTGCTGGACGTTGACCGCTGTCCCCCAGCTGTCGGGGATGTGGTTGATGCGCCGGTACTCGACCGCGCGAGCCCCCATCCAGGAGTCGAACACGGCACGGATCGCCTGGCGCAGCTGCTCCTGGGGCTCCTGGGGGAAGGGCTCGCCGGTCTGCTCGCGGTAGAGCTGCTTGAAGTCCTCGACGAGCCCCCTCAGCTCGGCGCTGCCAAGCTCGGTGTCGAGCCGCACGCCGGCCTGCTCCTTGCGCCGCTTGATCGCGGCCTCGATCCGCTCTCCCGGGACGCCGCGGCAGACGTTCGCGAACATCTGGACGAAGCGCCGGTACGAGTCCCACGCGAAGCGCTCGTTCTCGGTCTTCGCCGCCAGGCCCGCGACCGACTCGTCGTTGAGGCCGAGGTTCAGGACCGTGTCCATCATCCCCGGCATCGACTCGCGCGCGCCGGAGCGGACGGAGACGAGCAGCGGGTCCTCCGGGTCCCCGAGGCGCTTGGCGACCCGGTCCTCGAGCCGGCGGAGCGCGGCCTGGACCTGATCCTCGAGCTCGGCGGGCTCCTGGCGGTCTCGCTCCATGTAGGCGACGCACGCCTCGGTCGTGATCGTGAAGCCGGCCGGGACGCGATCGGGACCCAGGATCCGGGTCATCTCGGCGACGTTCGCGCCCTTGCCCCCGAGTAGCTCCCGCATCTCCCGCGAGCCTTCGGCGAACTCGTATACGAGCTTCGTGCCCGTCAGCGTTGCTTCCACTGCCGGCGGGATTGTAAAGAACGACCCGGTCCCAGCCCGGCCCGTCAGGCGACCCGGCGCAGGCGCACATGCGCGTGCTGCTCGGCCGTCTCGGCCAGCGCGCGGTCGGCCTGGCCGAGGGCGCGATCGGGCGCGGTCGGGAAGTCTCGCAACGGTCGCCCGAGCGCCTCCACGAGAAACGCGTGCGCCGCCTCTGAGATCGGGAAGGAGCCCGCCTCGCAGGCTGGGCAGACCACGCCGCCGGCGGCGGCCGAGTAGGCGCTCAGCTCATCGCGCTCGCCGCAGCTCGCGCATGCCGCGAGCTCCGGCGCGAAGCCCGCGGCGAGCAGCAGCTTGAGCCGGAAGGCGAGCGCGTGCGCGCGGGTGGCGGCGGCATGATCGTGGTCGAGCAGCGCGAGCTCGCGGCTGAGCAGGTTGTAGGCGGGACGGTTCGGCTCGTGCGAGTCGAGCAGCCGCAGGACCGCGTCGCACGCCTCGGTGGCGCGCTCGAGCGCGGGCCGGCACTCGCGCAGCGTGGGGTGTGCGTCGACGGTGTCCGCGGCGCTCACCGTGCAGAGCTCCCCCCTTCCCTGGTGGAGCACCAGCGCCACCCGCGTGAGCGGCTCGAGCCGACCGCCGAAGCGCGATTTCACCCGGCGGACGCCCTTCGCGATCGCGCCGAGTCGTCCGCGCTCGGCGCTGTACAGGTGGAGCACGCGGTCCGCCTCGCCGTAGCGGATGGAGCGCAGGACGATCGCCTCCGTCTTGAAGGGTGCAGGCATTTCTACACTCTGCATCCGATGGCGGACGGCAAGAGAGTCACGATGTACACGACAGACCCGTGCGGCTTCTGCCGGCAGGCGAAGGCCCTTCTCGCCGCGCGCGGGGTCGACTACGACGAGATCAACCTTGCTCGCGACCCGGACGGCCGGGCGGAGCTCGTCGCGCGAACGGGCCAGATGACCTTTCCTCAGGTGATCGTCGGCGAGCGCTCGATCGGGGGCTTTCGCGAGCTTCTCGAGGCCGACCGCGACGGAACGCTCGAGGCGCTGCTCGCTGCCTGACCCGCGCCGCGGGAGCGTCGCGGCGGGCGCTGGCAGTTCGTGCAGACGTAGGTCCCGCGTCCGCCGGCGCGGATCTTCGTGATCGTGCGACCGCAGCGCGGGCACGGCTCGCCGGCGCGGCGATGGACGAGGAAGCGGTCCTGGAAGGTGCCCGAGGCTCCGTCGGGATGGCGGAAGTCGTCGATGGTCGCCCCGCGCGCGTCGATCCCGGCCTCGAGCGACTCGACTACGGCGTCGCGGAGGGCCGCCAGCTGCGCCCCGTTGAGCGTCCCGACGGCGCGCAGCGGGTGTATGCGAGCGCGGAAGAGGGCCTCGTCCGCGTAGATGTTGCCGATCCCGGCGATCCGCTCCTGGGTCAGCAGGAAGGCCTTGACCGGCGCGCGGCGCTTGCGAGCGAGCGCCCGCAGGGTGTGTGCGGTGAAAGCCGGCTCGAGCGGCTCGACGCCGAGTCGCGCGGCGAAGTAGGCGTCGCGGGCCTCCTCGCCGAGCAGCACGACGCCAGTCCCGAAGCGGCGGGGATCGACGAACAGGGCGGCCTCACCCGAGTCGAGCACGAGCCGCACGCGCAGGTGCGCTCGACCCCCCTCGCTCGCGCCGGCCAGCAAGATGTTCCCGGTCATCCGGAGATGGATCACGAGGCTCACCTCGTGATCCATCTCGAAGACGAGGTACTTGCCGCGCCGGGAGAGGCGCTCGATCAGCCGGCCGGCGAGCGCGGCCGAGACGTCCTCCGGCGCGGCCGGGGCGCACCAGCGAGGATCGAGGACCTCGACTCCGAGCAGGCGCCTCCCCTCGACGCTCGGGGCGAGCTTGCTCCGGATCGTCTCAACCTCGGGTAGCTCGGGCATCCTCGTTCGAGCTTACGATCGCGCTGCGCGGGGCGGTGAGCTCGGACGGTCCGCGCGCCGGTCGACGAACGACTCGCCGGGGAGCGCTCGGGCGTCGATGCCCGCGAGCCAGCTGAGCACCGAGGCGCCGACGCTCGCGAGCGGGGCGTCCACGCGCCGCGGCGGCGCGCCGCGGTAGGTGGCGAGCAGGGGCGCGTACTCGCGCGTGTGGTCCGTCCCGGGGTGCGCGGGATCGCAGCCGTGATCGGCGCACAGGACCAGCAGGTCGCCGGGGCCGAGCCGCTCGAGCCAGCCGCCGACCGCCGCGTCGATTGCGCGCAACGCGGCGTGAAAGCCGGCGACGTCCTTTCGGTGACCGTGGACCTGGTCGGTGTCGATCAGGTTGGCGAAGACGAGGCCCGTCTCGAGGCTCTCGACGAGCGCGTCGATCGCGGCGAGCGCGGTGACGTTGTCGGGGCCGGGGTGGCGCGCGGCGATGCCGCGCCCGACGAAGACGTCCGCCACCTTGCCGACCGCATGCACGGGTACCCCGGCCGCCTCCAGCTCGTCGAGGTATGTCCGGCCGGGAGGCGGCAGCCCGTAGTCACGGCGTCCCGCGGTCCGGCGGAAGGCACCGGGGGATCCCTCGAACGGACGCGCTATGACGCGCCCGACTGCGTGCTCGGCCTGCATGATCGCGCGTGCCGCCTCGCAGTGGCGGTAGAGCTCCGCCTCCGGCACGAGGCTCGTGTGCGCAGCCACCTGGAAGACGGAGTCCTGCGAGGTGTAGACGATCAGCGAGCCGCTGTCGAGGTGGCGTTCGCCGTACTCCTCGATCGCCCGCAGCCCCTCGCTCGGAGCGTTGCAGAGCACGCCTCGGCCGGTGGCCCTGCTGAAGCGCTCGATCACCTCGGCCGGAAAGCCCTCCGGGTAGACCGGTGCGCGCGGCGCGACGACGCCCATCATCTCCCAGTGGCCCGCCGTCGTGTCCTTGCCCGCTCCGAGCGGGTGGAGGCGTCCGTGAAGCGCCGGTCGGGGAGACGGTGCGACGCCGGCGATGGGCATGATGTCGCCGAGACCGAGCGAGCCGAGCGTCGGCAGCTCGAGCCCGCCGACCGCTTCTGCGACATGCGCGAGCGTGTTCGCGCCGCTGTCGCCGTAGTCGGCCGCGTCCGGGAGCGCGCCGGCGCCGCAGGCGTCGATGACAACGACGAAGGCGCGCCTCACGCATGCTTTTCTACCATCCCCACGTGCCGCCGACCCGGCTCGAGGTGATCCGCGAGTTCGTCCCAGCTCGCCGCTGGTGGCCCAGCTGGGGATCGAGCTCGTAACGCTCGAGGACGATCGGGCCGTTCTCAGGCTGCCCTTCGCCGAGCACGTGGTGACGATTTCGGTCACGCCGGCCGGTAGCGACGGGGTGATCGCCAAGGGCCAGGTCACCTACCGCTTCGGCTGACGAGCGGCTGGCTCAGCCAACCTGGTTGGCAACCGCAGCCGGTGAGCCGCGAGGCTGAGCGAGTACCTGCTCGGACGTGGCGGTCCTCAGGACGAGGGCGAGCGCTCCGCGTTCGCCCTCGGGTGTGCCTTGAAGTAGACGTCCTTCAGCCGCTCGCTCGAGAGGTGCGTGTAGAGCTGCGTCGTCGACGACGTCCGCGTGCCCGAGCATCTCCTGTACTGAGCGCAGGTCGCAGCCCCCGGCGAGCAGGTGGGTCGCGAAGCTGTGCCGGAGCGTATGGGGGCTCATCCGGTCCGCCAGGCCGACAGCCGCGGCGTGGCGGCGGACGATCTTGTAGAGCCCCTGGCGGGTGAGCGGCTCGCCGCGGAAGTTGACGAACAGCTTCGCGACGACGCGCGCCTGGACGAGCGGGGGCCGTCCGCGCTCGAGGTAGATCCGCACCGCGGAGACTGCCGCGCGCCCGACGGGGACGACCCGCTCCTTGGAGCCCTTCCCGCGCGCGCGCAGGACGCCCAGCTCGAGGTCGACGTCGGACACCTCGAGGCCGATCGCCTCCGAGGCGCGCAGGCCGCACGCGTACATGAGCTCGAGCAGCGCGCGGTCGCGCAGCGCGGTCGGCGCGGTGCCCTGCGGCGCCTCGAGCAGGCGGTTGACCTCCCCTCGGGCGAGCACCTTCGGCAGCCGCTGGCCCCGGCGCGGCCCGCTGACGGTCGCGGTGGGATCGCCGTCGAGCACGCTCTCGCGCCGCAGATGGCGGTAGAACGACCGCAGGCAGGCCGCCTTGCGGTGGATCGTGGCGGGCGAGGCCGGCCCCCGCTCGCCGCCTTCGGCCAGCTCGACGAGGAAGTCCGAGATGTCGGCCGCGTTCGCGCCCAGGGCGTCGGCTCGGCGGCGCTCGAGGAAGCGTCCGAACTGGAGCAGGTCGGAGCGGTAGGCCTCGAGCGTGTTGCGCGATAGGCCGCGCTCGAACTCGAGGTAGGCGAGGAAGTCGAGCACGAGGTGCTCGAAGGGCGGCGCCTCGGTCGGCGTCGTGAGCGTTGCCATCCCACCAGGTTCGGGTGGGTGCTCGCCTTCCCTCGCCGCTGCAACGCTCCGCCCGCCCCCGCGCGAGGCTCAGAGGCGAGCGCGCGGCCTCAGAGGCGCGCGAGCGCTTCCGAGATCGGTGTATCGCCGCTCAGCAGATCGAACGTCTTGCCAATCGTGCGGGGCTCCTCGAGCGCGGCCAGGAGGGTCGCGGCGACGTCGTCGCGCGAGATCGACCCGCGCCGGCCGAGCGTGGCGGCAACCTCGACCAGGCCTGTGCCGGGATCGTCGGTCAGCCCGCCGGGGCGAAAGATCGTGAAGTCGAGCCCGCTTCGCTCGAGCGCCGCATCAGCCTCGGCCTTCGCCTGCAGGTACGGCGCCATGCCCTCCGATCCGGCGGGCGGGTCGGAGGCGCCCATCGCGCTCACCATCAGGTAGCGGCTCACGCCGCTCGTCCTGGCCGCCTCGATCAGCTTGACGGCGCCCCCGAGGTCGACCGTTCGCTTGCGCTCCGGCCCGCTGCCGGGACCGGCACCGGCGGCGAACACCACCGCGTCGGCGCCCTCCACAGCCGGCGCGACGTCCTCGCGCTCGAGGTCGAGCACGACCGCCTCGGCGCCGGCGGCCTCGAGCTCGGCGCGCTGCTCGGCCGAGCGGATCAGGCCGCGCGCGCGGTGACCGTCGTCGGCGAGCAGCCGCAGCAGGCGGAGCCCCACCTTGCCATGCCCGCCGGCTACGAGGACTTCCATCGCGTCTCTCCGAAGCTCATCTCGCCCACCGCAACGTTAGAGCAGCTCGTCGCGGTACGCCCGCAGCCAGAGCAGCCCCACGAGCGTCTTGGCGTCCCGGCACTCGGCGATCGCCCGGTCGAGCTCGCCGAGCGGCAGCCGCTCGATCTCGATCCGGTCGGTGTCCTCCGCGTGGGCGCGCTCGTCGTGGAGACCGGTCGCGAGGAAGAGCTCGATCTGCTCGTCGGAGAAGCCCGGCGAGGCGTAGAAGGTCGTCAGGTGACGCCAGTCGCGGGCGCCCTTGCCGATCTCCTCGGTCAGCTCACGCCGGGCGGTGTCGAGCGACGACTCGCCCTCCTCGTCGAGCTTCCCGGCAGGAAGCTCGACGAGCGCTTGCTCGTCGACCGCCTCGCGCGGCTGCGAGACGAGGTAGACGTGGCCGTCCTCGACCGCGAGCACGGCGACCGAGCCCGGGTGGACGACCACCTCGCGCTCGGCCTCTTCTCCGTCGTCGTAGCGCACGTGCGCGATCTCGACGCGGGCGAGCTTGCCCGACCAGGCCTCGTCGCTGCCAAGCCTCTCAAAAGCCATCCGGGTCCTTCCTTTCGATCTCGCCCGCGAGCACGTGGCCGCCGGCGAGCGCGGCGCGGAAGAAGAGGGGGTCCTCGCCGGCGGAGCGACCCATCGTATGTGCCGGCAGGCCGCTCGCGAGGTAGCCCGCGAGGTCCGCTTCGGCGAGCCGAGCCTCGTGCGCGCCGGGCAGGTCGACTCGCTCCCCGTCCGGGAGCGGCACGATCACGGGCGCGAGCAGCAGCTCGAGCGCGGCCCGGGTGTGGTGGGAGAGCCCGCGGTGGCGCGCTCGCGGGTCGGCGCTCGACATCCGCGGGACGAGCAGGCAGCGCATCCCGAGCGCGAGCCCCGCGTGCGCGGTCGCGAGCGCCTCGATCCCGCCGTGCCCGAGCGCCGTTGCCGAGCCGAGGATGCCGGGGCCGGGGCCGGCGATCGCGGCGTCCCAGCCGAGCGCCGCGACCGCGCCGGCGAGCGCGCCCGGGACGGAGATCGCCTCATGCTCGCCGCCGAAGCACGCGCCCGCGGTCACGTGACCGCAGAGGAGCCCTTGCTCGCGCAGCAGCCGGACGTCGTCCGAGAGCGCTCCTGGGAGTGCTCCGCCGGCGGTCTGGACGTAGCCGACCCGCGCGCCCGCGGCGGCGGCCGCCCAGGCGACCGGGGCGAGCTGTCCGTGGAGGGCGATCACCGCCAGGGGGATGCCGGCGGCACGCGTGGCGTCGCGAGATCGTTCCTCGAGTGGCTCGACGGCGTGCTGGAGCGAGCTGTAGTTGAGCTTCATGACCTGCGCGCCGGGCGTGCCGTCGCCCGTGAGCCCGCGCGTCAGGTTCGCGTGCACGATGTCGTAGCCGCCGCTGCCGAGACCGAGCTCGGCCGCCTGGACGTTGATGACCACGTCATCGCCCGTCTCGATCGTGCCGGTGAGCTCGACGTAGGCGACGGCCGGGCGGCGGCCGAGCTCGGTCTCGACCGTCAGCCGCGCGGCGGGACCAGCCTGGTCGATCGAGACGACCGTTCCCCGCCGGAGCGCGAGCGCCGTCAAGCGGCGGCGGAGTGGGCGACGATCCCGAGCGTGACGTCGAGCATCGTCTCGAGCGCGTCGACGGTGACGCGCTCGTCAGGCTGATGTGCGGCCTCGGTTCCGTTGGCGACGTTGAGGCACTCGAAGCCGCGCGCCTGGAAGACGTTGGCGTCGCTGGCGCCACCCGTGACTCGCGAGCTGGGCTCGATTCCGGCGTCGCGCAACGCGGCGGCGGCGACCTCCGCGACCGGCGCGCTCCGCGCGACCCGGTAGCCGCGGCAGCGCTCCTCGACGTCGCACTCGAGATCGCACTCGCCGTCTGATGCGGCCTCCGTCATCGCGTCGACCATCTCACGCGCGAGCGCCGAGGCGCGGTCGTGGTCGACCGAGCGCGCCTCGCAGGTGACCTCGCAGCGCTCCGCCACCACGTTCGGCGCGCTGCCGCCCTCGATCATGCCGACGTTCGCGGTGGTCCCCTCGTCGAGCCGCCCGGTCCGCATTGCGGCTACCGCACGCGCGGCGGCCATGATCGCGCTGTGTCCACGCTCGGGGCAGAGGCCGGCGTGAGCGGCGAGGCCGTGGAAGCGCCCGATGATGCTGTAGTAGGTGGGCGCGGCGGTGATCAGCTCGCCGATCGGCGAGGCGTGGTCGAACACGTAGCCGAACTCCGACCGCAGCGCACCGGGGTCGAAGGCCTTCGCGCCGAGCATCGTCTGCTCCTCGCAGGTCGTGAACAGAAGCTCGAGCGAGACCGGCGGGCCGTCGCGCGCGAGGCGGCGGACGGTCTGGAGGATCGTCGCGACGGCCGCCTTGTTGTCGGCGCCGAGGATCGCCTCGTTGCGGTTCGTCAGCGTGCCCTCCTCGCGGCGGTCGACCTCGACCTGCGCGGCCAGCGGAACGGTGTCCATGTGCGCGCAGAGAAGGATCGAGCGCGTCCCCTCGGGACCCGCCAGGCGCGCCAGCACGTTGCCGCTGTCGGAGCCCGTCTCGGTCGCGCTCCCGTCCTCGACGACCTCGAGCCCGAGCGAGCGCAGCTCGTGGATGAGCAGGTCCGCGACCGGCCGCTCGCGGCGTGAGGGCGTGGGGATCTCGCAGAGCCGGACGAACTCGTCGACGAGCTGCGCGCGCTCGCGCTCGCTCGCCCTCGGTCGCGCCGTCGCGTTCACGCTTTCGCCGGCTGGCCCTCCACGGCCGCCTCGACGGGCTCGGCGTCCTCGCCGCGGTAGGCGCTCCGCTCGAGCGCCGCGCTTATGAAGTCCCGGAACAGCGGCTGCGGGACGCAGCGGCCGCGACTTGAACTCCGGGTGGAACTGGGAGGCGACGTAGTAGGGGTGGCCGGGCAGCTCGATGATCTCGACGAGGCGCTCGTCGGGCGAGGTTCCCGAGCAGACCAGTCCCGCATGCTCGAGGCGCTTGCGGTGATGGTTGTTGACCTCGTACCGGTGGCGGTGGCGCTCGTAGATCACCGGCTCGTCGTAGATCGCTCGTGCCCGCGTGCCGTCGTGGAGCTTGACCGGGTCGGCGCCCAGCCGCATGGTCCCGCCGAGGTCACGGACCTCCTTCTGCTCCGGCAGCAGGTCGATCACCGGGTAGGGCGTCTCCGGGTCGAACTCGGTCGAGTTCGCGCCCTCCATGCCCGCCACGCTGCGGGCGAACTCGCAGACCGCGATCTGCATCCCCAGGCAGATGCCGAGGTAGGGAACTCCCTGCTCGCGTGCGAAGCGCGCCGCCCGGATCTTCCCCTCGATTCCACGCACGCCGAACCCGCCCGGAATCAGGATCCCGTCGCACTCGCCGAGCAGCCGCTCGGCCTCGGCGCGGTCGACGGACTCGGCGTCGATCCAGCGGATGTCGACGCGCGCGTCGTTGTGCAGCCCCGCGTGGCCGAGCGCCTCGATCACGGAGAGGTAGGCGTCCTCGAGCTTTATGTACTTGCCGACGAGGCCGATCCGCACGGTCGCCTGCGCCGCGTCGCCGCGCTTGACGAGCGCCTCCCAGCTGCGCAGGTCCGGCGCGGCCGCGTCGAGCCGGAAGTGCTCGAGGATCTGGTCGTCGAGGCCCTCAGCGCGGAAGTAGAGCGGCACCTTGTAGATCGAGTCGACGTCGCGAGCGGAGATGACCGCCTCGACGGGGAGGTTCGCGAACAGCGCGATCTTCTCGCGGATGTCGCGCGAGAGGGACCCCTCAGAGCGGCACAGGAGCAGGTGCGGCTGGATGCCGATCCGGCGCAGCTCCTGTACGGAGTGCTGGGTCGGCTTCGTCTTCAGCTCACCGGCGTGGCCGAGGAACGGGACGAGCGTCAGGTGTACGAACATCGACCGGTCGCGGCCCATGTCGACCTGGAACTGGCGCAGCGCCTCGAGGAACGGCAGCGACTCGATGTCGCCGACGGTGCCGCCGATCTCCGTGATCACGAAGTCGACGTCCTGCGCCTCCGCGATCAGCCTGATCCGCTGCTTGATCTCGTCGGTGATGTGCGGGATCACCTGGACCGTGCCGCCGAGATAGTCGCCGCGGCGCTCCCGGCGGATCACGGCGTTGTAGATCGCCCCGGTCGTGACGTTGGAGCCGCGCGTAGCGTTCGTGTCGGTGAAGCGCTCGTAGTGGCCGAGGTCGAGGTCGGTCTCCGCCCCGTCCTCGGTGACGAAGACCTCGCCGTGCTGGAACGGGCTCATCGTGCCCGGGTCGACGTTGATGTAGGGGTCGAACTTCTGCAGCGCGACGCTGTAGCCGCGCGCCACGAGCAGGCGGCCGATCGACGCCGCGGCGATCCCCTTGCCGAGTGCCGAGACGACCCCGCCCGTGACAAAGATGAACCGTGTCTGCGGTCGGTTGTCAGGCATGCGAGATCCTTCCGAGCGAGTCTAGATGACGGAGCAGAGGCAGCCGCTCGATCGCGGCCGAGATCGAGCGAAATTCACCGTAAACAGTGAGAACGGCCATCAGGCCGAGCGCGATCGCCTGGCCGGTCAGGGAGAGGGTCGCGACGAGCCAGAGCCCCGCCACCGCGCCGAGCGCGTTCGATCCCGCGTCGCCGAGCATCACCCGCTCGCGGAGGTCGAGCGGGGCGAGCAGCAGGGCGGGCCCGACGAACACGCCGAGTTCGAACAGCGAGCGGCTGCTGAGCGTCCCGAGCGTCAGCGCGAGCCCGAGCAGCGCGAGCGCCTTCGCCGAGCGGCCGGGACGCAGGTCGAGCAGGTTGAAAAGGTTGGTCGCTACGACGAGGACGCCCGCCGCCACCAGGTAGCTCGCGACCGAGCGGTGGCCATCGAGCATCACGAACAGGGCAAGGCCGGCGGCGCCCGCCGCCTTGGCCGCGCCGGCGGAGAAGCGCCCGCGCGCGACGGCGCTCGCGTGCCCGCGCCAGCCACGCGGCCCCGCCCCGGCGGTGAAGTCGTCGAGCAGCCCGAGCAGCGAGACGCCGGTCACGTACAGCACGGCCGGAAAGACCGCGGCGGTGAAGATGACCGTCCCCGTGAGGCGCTGTACGAGTGACAGCGGCGCGAGCGCGATCATCGCGCATAGCGGAACAGCGACTCCGAGCGGCGCGGGCAGCGGAGCGCCGCGGTAGTTGGGGCGCACGAGCCGCCGCTCGCCGAACATCCGCACGAGCGACGGAACGACGAGGAGCGCAACGAGCAAGGAGACGGCGAGGCCCAGTGACTGCACCTCGGCAACCTACATCGAGCGGCGGACGGCCGGGCTCAGTGTGAGGCGGTCGGCGGCAGAGGCGCCGAGGCGGTGTCCTTGAATCCGTACGCCCCCTGGCTGCCGCTGAGCGCGAGGACGAGCGCGATGCGACCCGCGCCGAGGTCGAGGTCGTCGACGCTCGCCATGCCGTTCGACGAGTACCAGGGAACCTGCGACGGCTGGGCGCTCAGCTGCTCGACGCCGACGACCGGCAGGTGCATCGACCGGACGCCGTTCACGAGGCCCGCCTCGAACGAGGTAGACGGGGCGTCGCGCGGGTCCGCCGATTGGTAGAAGACGACCGCGCCCGCGCCCGCGAACGACCCGGAGACGGATGCCGACAGGGCCGTCTGGATGCGCTCGGCGAGCGGGCCGCCGCGCACGAGCGCACGGCCGATCACGGCGGCGAGCGGCTTGAGCGCCGCCGGGTTGTTGGCGAGCGCCTTGAACCCGCCGCCGAGCTTCGAGGCGATCTGGTCGAGGTTGGGCGCGGCGTCGAAGGTGGAGGTCGAGTCGATCGTGCCGCCGGCGCCCGTGATCGCCTGCTTCACCGACGCCTCGAGGCCGGCCGGCATCGAGCCGGAGGAGATCAGCGCGACGCGCTCGCCGGCGAGACGGCCGGCCGCCGCCGAGGCGAAGACGGAGTCGATGAAGCGGTCACGCTGGATCACGGCGGCGTGGGCCGCACGGGCATCCTGGCGCGCGCTGACGAGATCGCCGCGCAGCGAGGAGCGCAGGTCGCGGCTCGCCTGGGAGACGACCGAGTCGCCGGCCGTCGACCCGAGGACGATCCCGATTCCGAGCGCGAGGAAGACCGCGACGAGCGAGAGCGCGTGGTAACGGAAGTCGAACATCTGGGAGCGAGCCCCGCGCATCCCGCCCGCGGAAGCGCCCTAACGATAGGGCCAACGAGATTTTGCCTGGGCTAGACGATTGATTCCACGGCTGCGCCCGGAGGGAACGGTCGTGGCGTGGATCAATCATCTCTATCAGCCGCTATTGCCGTGCCATGCGCCTCAGACCGAAGAGCCTGATCGCCGAGATGATTGATTCGGAGATCAGCGCTTGACCCCCTCCTCGGCGTTTCGCGGAATCAATCATCTGGTGCCCTCCACCTGTGTGGAGACGGGCCACCCTGGGTTTCCGGTTCGACCTTCCGAGAAGCCGCGCCAGACGATGATTCCGAGTTCACCGCCTGGGCGGGGCCGATTGATTCCAGGAGCCGGGCTGGACGGAAATGCCCTGATTCCGGCTACTTGAGGCCGAGCAGGATCTGAATCTTGAGCCACAGGAGGTCGAGCAGGGGCGCGAGGCTCGGCGAGGTGCCGATCACCACGATCAGCGTGGCGAGCGCGGCGAGGGCGAGGATGGCGATCGGCCCGCGGCCGGCCGACGGTCGGTAGAGGCGGCTCACGCCCTTCGCGTCGACGAGGATCTCGCCGACTCGGAGCCGCGTCAGGAACGTCGAGGACATGCCGGCGCGGTTCTTGTCGAGGAACTCGACGAGGTTGAAGTGGGTACCGACGCTGACGATCAGCTCGGCGCCCTTCTCGGCCGCGACGAGCATCGCGACGTCCTCGCTCGTCCCCGGCGAGGGAACGACCTTGAATGGCAGACCGAGCTGCTCGAGACGATCACGACCGGGGGCGCGACCGTCGGGATAGGCGTGCACGACGAGCTCCGCGCCGCAGCAAAGCGCACGGTCGCTCGCGGAGTCCATGTCGCCGACGATCATCCGCGGCTTGAAGCCCTCGGCGAGCACCGCGTCGGCGCCGCCGTCGACGGCGACGATCACCGGACGCGCATCGCGCACGTAGGGACGGAGCATGCGCAGGTCCCGCGCGTGCCCGGCGCCGCGCACCACGACGAGCACCGGCCTGTCGCGCAGGGACGTCTCGAGCTCGGGCAGATCGACGTGGCCGGACAGCAGCTCGCGCTCCTCGCGGATGTGCGTCATCGTGTTCGTGGCGAACGCCTCGAGCGCCTCGCCGATGCCCCGCCGGCCGGCCTCGTAGGCGGCCCTCACCCGCTCGTGGCTCTGCAGCTCCCCGCTCCAGAGCAGCTCACCTTCGCGGTAGAGCTCGGCGCCCCTGACGGTGACCCGCTCGCCGTCCCCCAGCAGCTCGAACAGCGGGGCGCCGGGCATGTCGACCAGGTGGACTCCGGCCTCGGTCAGCAGCACCGGGCCCTGGTTGCCGTAGTGCGGCGAGGCCGAGCGGGCGACGTTGATCACGCAGCGCACTCCCCGCGCGACGAGGTCCTCGCCCGAGACGCGGTCGATCCCGGCATGGTCGATCACCGCGATCTCGTGGGGACGCAGCCGGCCCACCAGTCGCTTGGTGCGCCTGCCGAGCCTGACCGGCCCGGTGTAGGCGATCGTCGCGACGCCGGCGCTGGCAGGCTGGCGCTCGGCGCCGGGCGCGCCGTTCGAGTACGCCGCCGGCCGCCCGCGGGCGAGCGGCGATCTGTTCGGGTGCGATGCGGCCATCTGCGATGGTTGCGCGACGAGCCGCGCGCGCCGGAGTCTACGCGGCGCTCATAAACGCGGCGCGAGTCTCCCGGGGCAGCCCTTGGTCGAGCGGCTCGCTCGGCCTGTACTCACCGCGAGGCGCGGTTGGTGCCCAACCTCGAGCGCATACGCCGGTCCGGGGAGTCCAAGGTCAGGCCGCCGCTCCGAGCAGCTCCTCCGCGTGGCGCCGTGCCCCCGGGTCGGAAGCGTCCGCGCCGAGCATGCGGCAGAGCTCCGCGACGAGCTCGCCGCCGGCGAGCTCCGAGACCGAGGTCCGTGCGAGCTCGTCACCGAGCGCTTTCTCGATCCGGAAGTGGCGGTCGGCGAGCGATGCGATCTGCGGCAGGTGGGTGATGCAGATCACCTGCCGCCCCTGGGCGAGCGCGCGCAGGCGCTCACCGACCGCGCGCGCGGTCTGGCCGCCGATGCCCGCGTCCACCTCGTCGAAGACGAGCGTCGTCCCGGAGCGCGCGCCGGCGGCGCTGAGGAGAGCGAGCATCGTCCGCGAGAGCTCCCCGCCGGAGGCGGTTTCGCGCAGCGGCGCCGCAGGGACGCCCGGATTCGGGGCGATCAGGAACTCGACACGCTCGGCGCCCGTGGGGGCGAGCTCGTCCCGCTCGACGAGCTCGACGCTGAAGGTTGCACCCTCCATGGCGAGCTGGGCGAGCTCACCTCGTACACGCCCGGCAAGCTCGTCCGCGGCCTCCGCGCGTGCCGCCGACAGCGCTCCGGCGAGCTCACGCTCGCCGGAATGCTCACGCTCGAGCCGCCGCTCGAGGTCGACCGCGTCTTCACCGGCTCGCTCGAGCGTGGCGAGACGCTCGCGGCAGCGATCGGCATGGGCGAGCACGCCGTCGAGCCCGCCGTGCTTTCGCTCGAGCCGGTCGTACTCCTCGAGCCGCGCCTCGACCGCCTCGAGTGCTCCCGGCTCGGCTTCGAGCGTCGCCTCGTAGGCGCGCAGCTCACCGGCCAGGTCGTCGGCCTCGAGCCGGAGCGCGCGCAGCCGCTCCGCGAGCGCGTCGAGCGCGGGGTCCGCGCCCGCCACACCCGCCTGCAGGCGCTCGGCGCCCGCGAGCGCGGCGCCCGCGCCGCCCTCGCCCGACTGCGGCGCGAGCGCCTCGGCGGCCCCGCCGGCGGCCGCCCGCAGCCCGTCGAGCTGGCGCAGCCGGGAGCGGTCCACGTCGAGGCGCTGCCGCTCCTCTCTCGACGGACCGAGCGTCTCGATCTCGTCGAGCTCGAAGGCCAGCAGGTCCCTGTCTCGCTCGCGTGTCCCGGCGCGCTCGCGCAGGTCGTCGAGCGCTCCCTTGAGAGCGCGCGCCTGCGCATGATGCTCGGCGTAGCGGGCCCGCCGTTCCAGCTGGGCCGGCCCGCAGAACGAGTCGAGCACGTCGAGCTGGCTCGAGGCGAGCGTCAGGCGGCGATGCTCGTGCTGCCCGTAGAAGGAGACGAGCCTCGCGCCGATCGCCGTCAGGTCACCGGCGGCGGCCGACCGGCCCTGGATGAACGCGCGCGTCCGGCCCTGGGCGCTGACCCGGCGCGCGAGCACGATCTCGCCGCAGAGGTCGCCGAGCCGCTCGCGCAGGTCGGCGAGGGGCTCGCCGTCGAGCAGCTCCGCAGGGGCGGCGAAGACTCCCTCGACGTACGCCTCCTGCGCGCCGGGGCGGACGATGCCCGCACGCGGCTTCCCGCCGAGCAGAAGGTCGAGCGCGTGCGCCAGCACCGTCTTGCCGGCGCCGGTCTCACCGGTGATCACGTTCAGGCCCGGCTCGAGCCGCAACTCGGCACGCTCGATCAAGAGCAGGTTCTCCACGCGCAGCTCGAGCAGCATGGGCCAGGGTCTATCAAGCAGCTCCGACGGAGAGTTTCAGAATTTCGGACATCCGCCCCTCTCAGGGCGGCGGCAGCGTCAGCGGCGAGGGCGGCGCGAGCAGGCGGCCCTGAGATCGCGCGGCCTGGGCCGCACGCTCGAGCGCCGAGAACGGCGGCTCCGGGACGCCGGTGGTCGAGACGACGCCCGTGTCGAAGCGCCCGCCCGGAAACCCCGGCGGCGGCTCGAGCAGCTGGTACTGGAGCAGCTGGCGCACGCGCGGGTAGTCCGCGAGCACGCGCGCGAAGGCCCGAGCGAGGTAGCCGGCCCGCAGCCGTGCGGGCATGCCGGCGAGATAGCCGAACTCGGTGAGGTAAACGTCGAGCGGCCGCCCCGCCGGCGTCGTCAGGGCGCCCGCCGCCGCGAGCCGGTCGAGGGCCCTCGTGAGACGGTCGAGCGAGCCGATCGCGACCTCGTCCGCGCCGGGGTAGCGGTGGCTCGGGGGGTGCCCGAAGTCGTAGGGATGGTGCGCGTAGCCGTCGGCGATCAGCCGCGCACACGGACGTACGGGGCGGTAGTCGGCCCCCGTGCAGGTGACCGCGCGCAGGAACGTGAGCGCTGGGATCACCGCGCCTGTCTGGGCGGGGCCGGCGGTCTCGCCGATCAGGACCTGCGCACGCGGATCGGCGCGCTTCACCGCCGCGTAGCCGGCCGAGTAGAGGGCGCGGTAGAGCGGCGCGGCGCTTCGCTGCGGCTCGAGCCAGGTCGCGTAGTTCGGCTCGTTCCAGATGCTGTAGCGAGAAACACGCGCTCGGAAGTGGGCGGCCGCCGCGGACGCGAACTGGGCGAATAGGCGCGGGTCGGGGCTCACCACGCCGATCCGGCGATCGCCAGTCGCCCAGGCGGGCGCGGGCGCGGTTAGCGTCATCTCGACGCGCATGCCCCGCTCCGCGGCGGCGTCGATCAGCTCGTCCCACGGCGCCCAGTCCCAGGGCACGGGATGTGGAACGCTCGGCGCCCCCGCCCACGCGCCGGCGGCGTCCGCCCACAGCACGTTCACCCGCAGCCAGCTGACGCCGAGCCTTCGGGCGAGCGCGAGCGCCCTGTCCCGATCGCCGTAGTAGCGCTGCACGAGGACGGCGTCGTCCTGGAGCGCGAGCTCAAGGCCGCCGCTCCGGCGGAGGGGATGCGCTCGTGGTGGCGCGGGCCCCATCTGGGTCAGCAGGACGATCGCCACGACCGCGGCGGCCGCCGCGGCGAGGGCGGCGAGCCGCCCTCTCACCCCGCCGTCCAGGAAGTTGTCGGCCGCTTACTTCGCGAGCCGCCCGAACTTGTCGAGGAAGCGCCGGTAGAAGGACGCACCGTGCATCTCCGCGAGCAGGACCTGATCGGCGATGAAGGAGATCTCGATCTCCTCGCCCGGTCCGAGCACGCCGACTATCTGGCCATCGGTGGTCATGTCGACGCCGTCGCGCTCAGAGGCGTTGCGGACCGTCAGCGTGTCGGACGGCCCGACGACCAGCGCTCTGGCCGTGAGCGTGTGCGGGGCGATGAAGGAGACGACGAACCCCTCGACCCCCCAGGCGAGCACGGGGCCCCCGTTCGCGAGGTTGTAGCCGGTCGACCCGACCGGGGTCGCGGCGACGAGCCCGTCGCAGCGGACCGCACCGAGGCGGGCGCCCCCGAGCGAGTACTCGAGCTCGGCGACACGCTCGTCGACGCGGCGATGAAACGAGATGTCGTTGATCCCGAGCCTGCGCTCGCCGCCCACCTCGACGGCCAGCGCCGGCATCCTGAGCAGGTCGTACTCGCCCCCGAAGGCGTTCCGCAGGCCCTCGTCGAGATCGCGGCTGTCGACGGTCGAGAGAAAACCGATCGTGCCGAAGTTGACCGCGAAGACCGGCGCCTTGTGGCCGGCGTAGGCCCGCAGCGCGCCGAGGATCGTCCCATCGCCACCGAGCACGACGGCGAGGTCGGTGCCGCCGTCGACCGCGTCGACGACCTTGAAGCCCCGCCCGCCGCGGAGGCCGTGCTTCTCTACCTCGTCGGTCGTCAGCCACACCTCCACCCCGGCTTCGCCCGCCACCTCGAGCAACCTTCGCAACGCCGCGCTCGTCTGCTCTGGATACTTGTGCGTAAAGACCGTGATCGTCCGCGGCGCCTCGCTCACGGCTCGACCTCGGCGGCCGCTGCGGCCAGGTCCGCGACGGCCCGCGGGTCGCCGGCCGGCCGGATCCAGGCGAAGCTCTCACGGTTGCCCGCGGGCCCCGGAAGCCCGGAGGAGGCGAACCCGAGCACGCTCGTACCGAGCTCGGCGGCGGCCGCCCCGACGCCCTCGAGCGCCGCCCGCCGATCCGCGGGCGAGCGCACGACGCCTCCCTTCCCGACTCGCGCGCGGCCAACCTCGAATTGCGGCTTTACGAGCGCGAGGCAGTCGAACTGCTCGGCGGCGCACGCGAGCACCGCCGGCAGCACCTTCGTCAGCGAGATGAACGAGACGTCCGCGACTATCAGGTCCGGCGGGTACGGCAGCGCAGCGGCGTCCAGGGTGCGCGCGTTGACCCGCTCGAGCAGCGTCACGCGCGGATCGTCTCGCAGCCGGACGTCGATCGCGCCGTAGGCTACGTCGACCGCCACGACGCGCTCCGCCCCGCCCTGGAGCAGGCAGTCGGTGAACCCCCCGGTGGACGCCCCGACGTCGAGGCAGCGGCGACCAGCCGGTGAAATCGAAAATGCACGCAGCGCATTCTCAAGCTTGACGCCCCCGCGCGAGACGTAGCGCGGCGCCTCGTCCACGGCGAGCGCGAGGTCGGGCGCGACGAGCTCGCCCGGCTTCGCCGCACGCCGCCCGTCCCCTCCGAGGCGGACCGCGCCTGCCATGATCGCGCTCGCGGCACGCGTTCGCGAGGGAAACAGGCCGCGCTCGACGAGAAGCGAGTCGAGACGAGTCTTCGGCACGGCCCGCAGGGTACCCGCGAGGCAGATCCGGGCCCGGAGACGCTGTGTGACCACCCACACACACCGCCACGTTGCTTACTCCTAATCTCCTTAGCGCAGTTCAGATCGGCGGGGGCCACGACCCACAAAGCTTCCTTCCCCCAGAGATCACATACGCATTACTCCTCCCTCGTTTGCGGCCCGCCTCCCCCAGGCGGGCCGCATTCTTTTGAGCCCGGGAGCATGCTCCCGGGTCGGGGGAGCCGCATGCGGCTCCCCCCAGCGGGGCGCATGCGCCCCGCTGCACGGCTCAGTCGCGAGCGTCGCCCTCCACGGCGGCCTGTGCGATCCCGCGCGGCCGGCCCGATCGGATCCAGAGCGCGTAGAGTCCCGCGGCGACCAGCAGGGCCGCCCCGAGCGAGGCAACGGGTTGGCCCCGGCCGAGGTTCACCGCCAGCGTGAAGGCGACGAGCAGCGCCCCGAGCGCGTTCGTCGCCGCTGAGCCGAGCCGTCGCTCGGCGAGCGAGAACTTCGTCATCGCGACGAGCCCTACGAGGAAGCTCATGAAGACGGCGACCGCGTAGAAGAGCACGAGCGTCTGGTCGCGTGCGCCGGCTGCGACCACGACGACGGCGGACACCGCCAGGAACAGCGCCACCCCGGCGAGCGGCGTGTGGTGGCGATTGGTGCGTCCGAGGCGCGCGTGCAGGACCCCGGCGCCCGCCTCCTCCGCGCCTTTCCGGCGGCGGGCGAGCGCTTTGAGCATTCCCGGCCCCGCCTGGAACGAGGAGCTCGCGGCAGCCAGCAGGAGCAACGCCGTGAACAGCTGGAACACGAGGTAGAGCGCCCCGCCCGAGCTCGAGCGCGCCACGTCGGCTACGAGCGTGGAGTTCGCGCGAGGTATCCCGATGTGATCCCTGACCGCGACCGCGGTAAGCCCGAGCGTGAGCGCCCCGACGATCGCGAGCGTTAGCCAGAGCGTGATCCGCCCGAAGCGCCGGCGGCCCCCGTCGTCGAGCTGGCCGAGCTGCGCGATCGCCGACGAGGGCGCCTCGACGCCGGTCGCGAGCGCCATCGCCACGGGGAACGCGAGCAGCACAGCGATCGCCGCGGGATGGCCGGCCGCCGCCGGCACTTGCGGCCGCGGCGACGCGCCGAGAGCCCCCCTGCCACCACGGCGACCCCCGCTGCGGCGAAGGCGATCGTCATCGAGCCGAACACGGCACGGCCCACGTGCCCGAACCACGTCAGGGCGGCGACCGCCAGCAACGCGCCGAGCGCGATCGGCACGCGCTCGCCCGCGAGCGCCGGTACGTAGGCGACCACCGCGGATGCGGTGGCGGCGACGCTGATCGCGATCGTCAGTACGAAGTCGACGATCAGCGCGCCGATCGGCACGAAGGCCCACGCCTCGCCGAAGGCGGCGCCTGCCGCCGCGGCGGCACCTCCTCCGCCAGGGAAGCGCGCGACGAGCTGGTGGTAGCTGAGGATCACGAGCGCGATCAGCGCGACGACCAGTCCCATCGTCGGCAGCAGCAGGCCGAGGTCGCCCTTCAGGGCCCGCAGGGCGGCCTCGATCGCATATGCGACCGAGGAGACCGGGTCCGCCATCACGGCGAAGGCGAACGCTACGAGCAGTGCGGGGCGACTGAAGAGCGCCCGTCGGGCGGCGGTCGCAGTTGCCAACGGTGGCCTCTCGGGAAGGGGGCGATGGACGCCGACCAGTCTTCCCGGCACACCCGTCGAGGATCCTATCGGCTCGGGCGGCGGGCACGGGACTCCCGCGCCCGAGAGGGCTGCGCCGGGGCGCTAGGCGCTCTGGAGCGCGCGCCCCGGGTCCAGCACGGCCTCTGCCACGCGCCTGGCGATCGCCTCCGGCGTCAGTCCCACGTCGCGACGCAGGAGCGCCGGCTTGCCGTGGGTCACATAGCGGTCGGGCAGCCCGAAGCGGAGCACCCGGACCTCGCCGGCGAGGTCGCGCTCGAGCAGCTCCTCGCCGACGGCGGAGCCAAAGCCGCCCGCGAGCACGTTCTCCTCGACCGTCACGAGCACGTCGTGCTCGGCGGCGAGCGAGCCGATCAGCCCGGTGTCTAGCGGCTTCGCGAAGCGGGCGTCGGCGACCGTCGCGTCGATCCCGTGCTCCGCCACCAGCCGCTCCGCCGCTCCGAGCGCGAGCGTCACCCCATAGCCGTAGCCGAGGAAGGCGATCCGCTCGCCCTCGCGCAGCACCTCTCCGCGGCCGATCTCGATCGCCCTCGGCTCGCTCGGGATGGGCACTCCCTCGGCCTCGCCACGCGGGTAGCGGAGCGCGACTGGACCCTCGTGCTCGAGAGCGGTGTGGAGCATGTCGACGAGCATCGCCTCGTCGCGCGGGGCCATCAGCACGATGTTGGGCAGGGGCCGCAGATAGGAGATGTCGAAGGCGCCATGGTGGGTCGGGCCGTCGTCGCCTACGAGGCCGGCGCGGTCCATCGCGAAGACGACATCGAGCTTTTGCAGGCATACGTCGTGGACGATCTGGTCGAAGGCACGTTGGAGGAACGTGGAGTAAATCGCGGCAACCGGCTTCATCCCCCCCAGCGCCAGACCGGCGGCCTGGAGCACGGCGTGCTGCTCGGCGATACCCACGTCGTAGTAGCGGTCCGGCAGCTCGCGCTGCAGGTGGTCGAGGCCGGTCCCCGAGTTCATCGCCGCGGTGATGCCGACGACCCGCTCATCGCGCCGGCACTCCTCGACGAGCGCCTTGCCGAACACAGCCGTGTACTGGGGCGTTGGCTTCGCGACCCCCGAGCTCGCCGGCTTCGGCGCCTCACGGCGCTCGATGATCGAGGCGGGCTTCGCCGCGTGCCACTTCTCCATGCCCTCGAGGCCGCCCTCCTCGGCGGGCGCGAAGCCCTTGCCCTTGACCGTCTTGACATGCACGACCACCGGCCGCTCCGCGTCGAGCGCCTCGCGCAGCGCGGCGCGCACCGCGCCGACGTCATGACCGTCGATCACGCCGACGTAGGCGAGGTCGAGCTCCTCGAAGAACAGGCCCGGCGCCCAGAACGCCTTGATCGACTCCTTCAGCTGCGGGCCGAGCCGCTCGAAGCGCTCACCGATCCCGATCGGCAGCTTGGTCAGGCTCGACTCGAAGTCCTCGCGCGCGCGGTGCAGGCCGCGGTGCAGCCGCACCCGGTTGAAGTAGCGCGATAGCGCCCCGACGTTCGGCGCGATCGACATCCCGTTGTCGTTCAGCACGATCACGATCGGCATGTCCATGCCGCCCGCGTTGTGTAGCGCCTCGAGCGCGACGCCTCCGGTCAGCGCACCGTCGCCGATCACGGCGACGACCTTGCCGTCCGGCCCGGCGCCCTGGCGCATCGCCTCTTTCAGCCCGATCGCGTAGGAGACCGAGGTCGAGGCGTGCCCGGCGCCCATGATGTCGTGCTCGGATTCCTCGATCGCGCAGAACGGCGCGAGGCCCCCGTACTTGCGGATCGTCTGCAGGCGGTCACGACGGCCGGTGAGGATCTTGTGCGGGTACGCCTGGTGGCCGACGTCCCAGAGGACCTTGTCGCGCGGCGAGTCGAGCAGGCTGTGGATCGCCACCGCTAACTCACACGTCCCCAGGTTGGCTCCGAAGTGGCCGCCGATCTCGCCGATCGTGTCGATGATCAGCTCGCGGACCTCCTGCGCGACCTGGCTCAGCTCGCCGTTCGAGAGCCCGTGCAGGTCCTGCGGACGGTCAATCCGCGGCAGCAGCGGCTCGTTGTTTTCCTCGGAGGGCGTCATCGCGGACGGGTCAGGATGTAGTCGCAGATCTGCTCGAGCATCGTGGTCTCTCCCTGGGCCTCGGCGAGCGCGGCGCGAGCGCCCCCGTGCGATTCGACTGCAAGCTCGCGTGCCCGGTCGAGTCCGAAGACACTGACGTAGGTCAGCTTCCCGTGCCGTTCGTCGGAGCCCCGCGGCTTCCCAAGCGCCGCCTCGCTACCGGTCACGTCGAGGATGTCGTCAACGATCTGAAAGAGAACCCCAAGCTCCGCGGCAAACCGCCGGTACGGGATTGTCGCAGGTTCGGTCATGCCCGCGAGCGCGAGCACCGAGGCGACCGAAGCGCCGATCAGGCGACCGGTCTTCAGCTCGTGTAGATGGCGCAGCGCCGCGGAGTCGAGGTCCTCGCCCGCGGTGATGTCCACGTACTGACCGCCGACCATTCCGGCGACACCGGCGGCCTCGACGATCTCGTGGAGCGCGGCAAGGACCCGCGCGGGGTCGCCGCGTCTGACGGGCCAGGGTCAGGGCGATGGCCTCGGCGAACAGCCCGTCCCCGGCGAGGATCGCGACGTCCTCCCCGTAGCGGACGTGGCAGGTGGGCTGCCCGCGGCGGAGCTCGTCGTCGTCCATCGCGGGCAGGTCGTCGTGGATCAGCGAGTAAGTGTGGATCAGCTCGATCGACGCCGCCAGGGGCAGCACAGCGTCGATCTCGAAGCCGAGCGCCTGGGCCGTGGCGAGCGCGAGTACCGGACGGATGCGCTTGCCGCCGGCGAGCAGCGAGTAGCGCATCGCCTCCTCGAGGCCGCTCGTGGGGGGCTCGCGCGCGAAGGTCAGCTCGGCGAGGTAATCGTCGACGCGTCGCTGCAGAGCGACCGGGTACTCCGCCTGGGCGACGCTCACAGCAGCGTCTCCTGGCCGGGCGGCTCGGCCGCGGGCACGGCCCGCGCCTCGCGCTCGAGCGCCGCCGCGAGCCTGCCCGCCTGGTCCGCAAGCTCGTCGACGAGCGCCGCCGCGTCGTCCGGCTCGAGCTCGTCCTCTCGAAGCCGCCGCGCGGCGCGCTCGAGCTCCTCGGCCAGGCCGGTGACGTCTTCTGCCGCACTCGCGGGGGCAGGCGGCTCCTCGGGCTGACCGGCCGCCTCGTCAGTCATGCGCGCTCCCCCGCGCGCGGATCCCCGACCCGCGCCCGGTGGACGCTGCCGAGGATTCCGTTGACGAAGCTCGGCGCCTCGGCGCCGCAGAACTCCTTGGCCTCCTCGACCGCCTCGTCGATCGCCACCTCGGCGGGCACGTCCTCGCGGTGGAGCAGCTCGTAGAGCGCCACGCGCAGGATGTTGCGCTCGAGCGGAGCGATCCGGTCGAGCGACCAACCCTCGGCGTAGCGCTCGATCAGTGCGTCGAGCTCCTCGCGCGCGCCGGCAGCGCCGCCCGCCAGCTCAGAGGTGAAGTCGCTCGCCCCGCGCTGCACGAGCCCCTCGACCGGCTGACCGGTCACGTCGGCCTGGTAGAGCGCGAAGACGGCGGCGCGCCGCTGCTCGCTACGGCGCATCGCTCCTGCCTCTGCGCCTGCTCTCCATCAGGCGCGCGCGACGTACTCGCCGGAGCGAGTGTCGACGCGCACGCGATCGCCGACGTTCACGAACAGCGGCACCCGGACGACGACACCCGACTCGAGCGTCGCCGGCTTGTCGCCACCGCCCGAGGCCGTGTCGCCCTTTACGCCGGGCTCGGTCTCCGAGACGGCCAGCTCGACGGCACTCGGGATCTGCAAGTCACTCGGTGAGCCGTCGACGTAGAGCAGCTCGACCTCCTCGCTCGGGAGCACCCAGCGCAACGGCTCGCGGACCTGGTCCTCGGCGATCGCGAACTGCTCGTAGGTCTCGAGGTCCATGAAGTGGGCCTCCGCCCCGTCCGCGTAGAGGAACTGCATCTTGCGCGCCTCGGTGCGCACCGGGCGGAACTTCTCCCCTGCGCGGAACGTGCGGTCGATCACCGCCCCGTCGGTCGAGCGCTTCAGCTTCGTGCGCACGAAGGCGGGGCCCTTGCCAGGCTTCACGTGCTGAAACTCGACGATCCGGTAGATCGTCCCGTCGACCTCGATGTGGGTGCCGTTCTTGAACTGGTTGGTGCTGATCACGGCTTGCAGAGTAGCGGCGCCGCCCCCCGGCCCTATCGCACTGCACAGCCACGACGCGACCCCCTGCGAGCCAGTCCGCCACGCTCTCGGATTGCAATCGCGCCGCGCCTGGTTCGGGCCGTCCTTCGCCCCACCCGTGAGCTTGGGACCCTCTCGGTCCCCACGCTCTCAATCGCAGCCGTCGTCGCTCCGCGCCTGGCCGACGCGGTTGTCGGAAACGTCGATGTAGCTCGACGCGTCGTTACTCGAGACCTCGGGTCTTGCGCCAGCCCCGAGAGGTGTATAGCTTGGAGCGGTGGCCGGGATATGTGGCCCGGAGAGCCGGCGGTTCCTAGGCGCGACACTGGTCGCGTTCGCCGTCGCGCTCAGCGTCGCGGCCCCGGCGAGCGCCTCGCATCACCGCCGCAATCACGTCTATCGCGTCTACCACACCTGCGCGAACGGTGGCTGCGGCCTTCACGTGCGTACCGGCCCCGGCTACTCGGCCTTCGCCTCCGTCGGCCTGCTGCACGACGGAGACAAGGTGCACGTGGTCTGCCAGGCGACCGGCGAGCCCGTCTCGGGCTTGAACGGCACCTCTTCGAACGTGTGGGACAAGCTGCCGAATGGACGCTGGGTCGCCGACTACTACGTCGACACTCCCGGCACCGAGGGAGCCTTCAGCCCGCCGATACCGCGTTGCGGGGCCGGCCATCCGCAGATCACGACGCCGTGCAACGCGACGTCGACCCGCCCGCAGGAGCTCGTGCTCTTCTGCAACACGAGCGTCTCCGACCACCTCGAGTACATGAACGGCATCCACTGGTCGAGCTGGGGCGGCTCGAAGGCGCACGGCACCGGGACCCTTTACGTCCAGTCGTGCTCCCCGAGCTGCGAGAACGGCAACCTCAACCAGTATCACGCGCACGTCGTGCTGGGCCATCCACGCTACTGCTCGATCTGGCGGATCAACGAGTACACCTCGGGGTTCATCAGCACGTCGCAGCCGGGCCTGCACAAGGTCCGCCTCGACCCGCGCTGCGACGTCGAGGAGCTGCCGACGCTGAGCTACCTCAGGCAGGACTCCCATTACGAGACGCTCCAGCCGTGGCAGGGCGGGCACGTAGCCGTGCTCACGGAGCCGGGGGTGGCGCGAAGCGCCGCCGCGATGACACGGCTCGTGAGCGCCCTCGACCGCGCCTTCGCCTACTACACCGATGTGGCCGGGCAGACGCCGCTCGTCCCCGCCGACGACGCCTTCTTCACGCTCAATGGCCGCGACGACGTCGCGGAGGTCAGCAGGGTCAACTGCGGCATCGCGTGCAGCTACATCGGCGCGGACGGCACGGAGCTCCTCGCGCCGCTGTTCGAGCACGGCTACGACGAGGTCGCCCAGAGCAACCTCTACGACCAGGCGCCCTTCTACGAGCTCGGTCGAAGCTTCTGGTTCTGGAGTCCGCAGCTGGCCTTCAAGGGACCGTCCGGAGCGGTGGCGGGCTCTGATCCGGTGATCACGGGCTACGCGGTCCTGATGCGCTTCGAGTCGATGGCCGCCGCCGGCGTCAGCGGATCGCCCGAGTACTTCCCGAACGGGCCGCCACCCTCTTTCGCGACGCTCCAATCGGAGGTCACCGGCCTCGCCGGCTACTACGAGGCAAACCCCTCGCTCACCTTCGCCGGCACGCTCGCGCAGGGCAAGGCTCCAGGCTCCTTCGTGTGCGGAACCACCTACTGCGGCGGGACCGACTTCTGGGCGTCGCTGATGATGCAACTCGCCTCGCGCCACGGCGGCGACGCCTTCCTCTCCCGCTTCTTCCGCGCCGCAAGCGGCCTGCCGCCGGCCACGACCACCGTCGCCGCCGTGACCAACTGGGAGCGCGCCGCGAGCGACGCGGCGTGCACGGACCTGAGCTCGGTCTTCTACACCCGTTGGGGGTTCCCGCGGCCCGACGGCAGCGTGACCGCGCGGCCACCGTCGAGCACGGTGCCAGAGCCCGCCGGCAGCTGCGGGACCGGCTGACCGGGTCCGGGCGAGCGAAATCAGGCCGGGCTGAGCGCCCGCACCGCGCTCGCAGCGTCCACGACGCGGTCGATCTCGGCCGCGCACCGACCCGCGTAGAGCGGGGCTACCTCGAGCAGCCGCTCGTCCATCCCTGCGAGCGGTGCCATCGGCCCGTAGAACGGCAAGGCGAGACGCTGGCGGCGTAACGCCGCCGCCGCGGCAGCAGGGGGCAGGCGCCGCATCAACGGCGCTGAGAGTTTGTTCAGCGCGAGCACGGGCGCGGGGCCGCGCTCGGCGTGCGCGCACCAGCGGTCGGTCGCGGCGTTCGGAACGACGCGGTGGCGGTCAGTCCAGCCGAGCGAGAAGAGCAGCGTGTCGAGCGTCCGGCGGGCGCCGAGGACGCGCCGCTTGTAGGCGGGGTGTGCGCGGCACTCGTCGGTCAGCAGGAAGCGCGTTCCGCAGACGACGGCCGCGGCGCCGGTATCGAGTGCGCGCTCGGCCGCGTCGCGCGAGGCGATCCCTCCGGCCGCGAGCACGGGTTGGCCATCCGCGACCTCGAGCGCGCGGCGGAGGAAGTCGATCGTCGGCTCCACGCCGAGGAGGTGCCCGCCAGCCTCGATTCCCTGGGCGACCAGCCCGTCGCAGCCGTCGGCGAGGGCGCGCTTTGCCTCGGCGGGAGTGCCCACCTGCGCGAGCACGGGAATGCCCGAGGCATGCAGACGCGCTACGCCGGCGGGCGACGAGCCGCAGAACAGGACCACGGCGTCTACGCCGGCCTCAGCGCAGGCGGTGAAGTGCGCCTCGCGGGCGAAGGGGAGCAGCAGGTTGGCCGCGATCGGTCGTCCCGGGGCGCGCTCGCGCGCTCGCTTCAGCTCGGCGTGGAGGGCGCGGGGGTCCCCCACGAAGCCGACCGTGCCGAGGCCCCCGGCGTTCGACACGGCGCTCGCAAGCTCCGCGGTCGCGAGGCCCCCACCCATGCCGGCCTGGACCACCGGATGCTCGAGCCGCAGGCGCTCGACGAGATCGACCATGACAGGCAATTATCGCAGCGCGCGGCGCTGCGGCCCGCGTCCGTGCCGAGACGCCCGTCGAGGTCGCTATTCGTTGCGAGCGACCAGAGCGCGCAAATCCTCGAGCAGCGACTTGAGCCGGCCGGGCGTCGGGGCGTGCGGCGCGATCGTGACCGAACGGTGGTTGTAAGCGACGGTCTCGGGCTGCTCCCCGTACCAGACTGCTGACTGCGGCTGGGTGGCGTAGTACGGCTGAAGCGTCTGGAAGCGTGCGTCGATCAGGAGCCGGCGCAGCGTCGCGAGGTCGGAGGCGGAGAGGTGAAAGCTGCGCTTGCGCTTGGCGCGGCTGATCACGGCCTTGCCGTTGCGAGCGACTACCAGCTGGTACTTGCCGCCTGGAACGGCGTCGCCGCCGGTGTAGCTCGCGAGCGGCGGCTGAGCGGCAGCTGCCGGCCCGGCGAGCAAAACGCTCGTGACGAGCGCGGCACAGAGCGACGAGAGATAGGCGCGCGTACCAATTCTCGTCCTTACGCGGGCCACTCCGCAATGACGTATCGGCCCCGCGAAAGTTGCGCTTTAGCCGCTAGCCGATTGTTTCCGAATTCACCGCCTGGGCCCGGCGGCGTCTCGGTCCGCGCAACTCACGGAGATGGTTGATCCAAGCGCGGGGTCGGACAGAAATGGCCTGATTCGGAATCAATCATTTAGCCTGGAAACAGCTTCGGCAGCGAGGCCAGCACTCGCAGCGAGCCCGACGGACGGAGCCGTCGCGTCAGCAGCAGCCGCCGCGGGTCCGCGCGCCGGCCGATCACGTCGGCCCAGTCGTCGTAGGAGACACGCAGCCGCAGATCCGCGTCGGGCGCCGGGCCGGGAGCCGCGGTCGTCGAGCCGTTGTCGATCCGTAGGTACCAGGGATCCGCGTCGGTGAACTCCCAGGCGAGAGTGAGTGGTCCGCGCACGCCGTGAGCGGGGTTGACGCTGCGGCGGATCTGGTCGAACAGCAGCTCCATCGTCTCCGGGTCGCGCTTCGCGGGGCCGTGGCGCGGACCGATGACCCCAGCCTGGGCGAGCTTCTTGCCCCGCCGCGCGCGCTCCACGGGCGGCAGGTCGGTCGGGATGATCTCCGGGCCGGGCAGGCTCTCGAGCGGCAGGCCGGCCATGCGCAGCTTGGTCTCCATCGAGGACGCGCCGTCCTCGCCGATGCGGTCGAAGGAGAAGCCGAATACGGTCAGGTAGCGCTCGTCCCAGCGCGGTGGCGCGAAGACCCAGGCGAGCCAGGGGACGATCTCGCGCAGGAGCTCGGCGACCGCCGCGCGCGCCTCGTCGGTCTGGGCGAGGTCCGACAGCAGCTTGACGCCGAACCCGATGTGGCGCTGCTCGTCGGCGGCGACGTTCTCCATCCCGGCGCGGAAGCCGGGCAGCGCGTCACGCTCCTCGAGGTAGGTCGTGATCATGTGCTGGCCGGGCTGCGCCATGGTCGCCTCGATGACGACGTGGTAGAGCGTGACTGCCTGGCAGAGCTTGGGTATCGAGCGGTCGGCTCGTAGCTCGTCGGCCATCCGGTCGAGGCGGTCGAACATCTGCGTGAAGCCCCAGCTCAGCATCGGGCGAATCTCCTGAAGCCCCGACGCGGCGTCCCCGTCGCCGACACCGAGCACCTCGTGCATGAAGCGCTTGAAGAAGACGGCGTGGCGCGCCTCGTCGACCTGCTGGGTGGTCAGGAAGTACTTCTGCTCCTCGAGCGGCGCGGCGTCGATGAATGGCGAGAGGTTGTCGGCGACGGCGTCCTCGCCCCAGAAGAAGAGTGCGTAGTTGAACAGCGCGGCCTGGCGCTCGAAGTCGTCGAAGCGCTCCTGCCAGTCGACCACGTCCTGGCCGAAGTCGATCTCCGATGAGCGCCAGTTGCCCCGCTCCCAGCGGTTGTAGAGGTCGCTGTAGGAGATCTGCGCCATCCCACCGCGCGTGGGGATCGTCGTCGCCATTCGAATCGGGCCTCCGGTCGCCAGCCTGCGATAACGAACATTATCGAAATAACGATGCCTATACAATCGGGCCGGTGCCGACCCCCCGACTGACCCGCGACGAGCGTCGTGCCCAGACCCGCGAGCGGCTGCTCGAGGCGGCCACCGCGGTGTTTGCGGCGCACGGCTACCACGCCGCGTCGGTCGAGCAGGTCGCGGAGGCGGCGGGCTTCTCGACCGGCGCCGTCTACTCGGCCTTCGGCTCGAAGGAGGAGCTCTTCCTCGCCCTGCTCGAGCAGCAGCTGCGTCGCCAGGTCGAGTTGCTCGAGGCCGCCGTCGGCGGCCGCCCGAGCATCGACGCGCGTGTCCGTGGGGCCGCCGAGCAGTGGATGGGCTTCGTGGAGCGAGAGCCCAACCTCGTCCTCCTCTACACGGAGTTCTGGGCGTACGCGGTCCGCGACCCGCGCGTGCGCGCAAAGGTCGCGCGCCACTTCGCCGAGGTCCGCTCGGCGCTCTGCCGTCTGATCGCCGCCGGAACGCGCGACCTCGGGCTCGAGCTGACGCTCCCGGTCGAGCAGCTCGCCGTGGCCATCGACGCGCTGGCCGACGGGATCGCGCGACAGAAGCTCGCCGAGCCCGACGCCGTCGACCACAACCTGTTCGCGCGCAGCCTCTCGATCCTGCTCGCCGGCGCGACGCGCCCGGCCCCGGCCTAAAGCGGGCCGGGCCGCGTCAAGCCGGATCGCCGCGCGGTCGATATCAAGCGCGTGCGCCAGCGCCTGCGCAGCAACTCCGTCGCGATCGCCGGCGCCCTTGCCGGCCTCGCGGCGATCTCCTGGCTCGGCCTCTACGGCTTCGCCTGGAATGACTACGACGCGGAGGCCGCGGGAGCGATGGCTGCACTCGTCGCCGGTCACGTCGGGCGCTTCCTGAGCCTCGCGCCCGCGTATGGAGGCTCGTTCATCCTGCGCGCGCCGTTCGCGCTCGTGCCGAAGCTCTGGGGCGGCGGCGAGCTCGCCGTCTATCGCATGCTTGCCCTGCCCTGCCTGGTCGCGAGCGCGGCGCTCGGCGTCTGGCTGGTCGCCCGGATGCGCGCCGCGGGACGCGACCGGATCGCCCGCACCGCCGTGCTCGGCCTTTGCGTCGCCAACCCGATCACGCTCCGGGCGCTCGAGATCGGGCATCCGGAGGAGTTGCTGACCGCTGTCCTCTGCGTCGTCGCCGTGGTCACGGCGCGAAGCGGGCGCGCCTCGACGAGTGGGCTCCTGCTCGGCCTGGCGGTTGCCACGAAGGCCTGGGCGATCCTGGCCTTCCCGCTGGTGCTCGTCCTGCTGCCCGGAACGGGCCGCCGGGCGCGCTCCGCCGTGGTCGCGGGCGCGGTCGCGCTCGCCGTCCTGAGCCCGCTCGTGCTGGCCCGCCCGGCGGGCTCGCTGGGGGGCGGAACGGTCGTCACGGGCCAGATCTTCCAGCCGTGGCAGCTCTGGTGGTTCGCGGGCCATCACGGGCCGGCGGTGCACGGCCTCTACGGCGCTCTGAAGGTCGGCTACCGCACGCCGCCGACCTGGCTCGGCGGCATTCCGCACGCGCTGATCGTCGCGCTCGCCCCGGTGCTCGTGCTGCTCTGGCGCCGGCGTGGCGGACGCGGCGAGGACGCGCTCCTGATGCTCGCGCTGCTGCTTCTCACTCGCTGCCTGCTCGACCCCTGGAACAACGTCTACTACGCGACCGGGTTCCTGATCGCGCTCCTCGCCTGGGAGGCCGAGCGGCGGCCCCGCCCGCTGCTGTCACTGGTCGCGGTGGTGGGCGTCTGGATCGTCTTCCAGGAGCTCCCGAGCCGGATCGGCGCCGATGCCCAAGCTGCCGTCTACGCCCTGTTCGGCCTGGCGCTCGCCGGCGGCCTCGCGCTCCGCCTCTACGCCCCCGCGCTGCTTGGGCGCCGGAGGCCGCCGGCGGTCGCCGTCCAGCCGGGTTAGCCGAGCGAGACGCCTTCGGGCAGGCGGCCTTCGGCGGCCAGCTTCGCCAGGTGCGCCTCGAGCGTCCAGCCCGCCGCGATCCGCAGCGCCGGGTTCGCCTCGAAGTCGACGTCGGACCAGGCACGGTCGAGCAGCTCGTCACGCGTGCGCGCGCCGGCTGCGAGCGCGTCGAGCAGCTTCCGCTCACGCTCGAGGCGGTGCTCGATGTACTCGGTGAGCTTTCGACGGGGATCCCGGATGACCGGCCCATGCCCGGGCAGGATGATCTCCAGCTCGAGCTTTCGCAGCCGTTCGAGCGAGTCGAGATAGGCCGCCAGCGAGCCCTCGCCGGGAGGGATGAAGACGCTGCCGGTGCCGAGCACGGTGTCGCCGGCGAAGGCGACGCGCCCGTCGAGGATCAGCGCCACGTGGTCGGGCGAGTGGCCCGGCGTCGCGACCGCCTCGAAGGGGCCGACGCGGTCGCCTCCGCGTGGAAGGGTCACCTCCTCGACCCCGGCCCGCTCGGCGAGCGTCGGCGCGCCCTCGGCGTGGTCGGGATGGCTGTGGGTCAGGACGATTCCCTCGATCGAGCCGGCCGCGGCCGCGAGCAGCGCGTCGAGGTGCCGCTCGTCGGCGGGTCCGGGGTCGACCACCCAGCCCGAGGCGAGGTAGCTGTTCGTGCCGTCGAGCGTGAGCGGCGAGGGGTTGTCCGCCCGGACGCGCTCGACGCCTTCGGGCAGCTGATCCGCCTGCGCGTGCCAGTCGGCGTGGCTCCCGGAGCGAGCGATGAGGGCGAACCTATCACGGCGTCGCGGCCATCGAGTGGCGTCCCGCGCAGTGGCCGCGCCGGCTCAGCCGCGCCAGCGCGAGTGCGCGGTGCGTGCCCGCCGCTCGACCGAGCCGAGCAGTCCGCCGGAGCGCCGGCGGGCCTCGGTCCGGATATGCCCGACCGGGTACCCGCCGACGGCGAGTGGCGCCGCAAGCGCGCTCTGCACGGCCGGTGCCGGGCCGTCAGCGACAGTAGGGGCGGGCGCGATCACGTGCTCCGCAGGCAATCCCGTCTCCGATGCGGAAGCGGGCGGTGCGAAGGCGTCGCCGAAGTCCTCGTTCCAGAACGGAGAGCTCAGGGGCCCGCTGCGGCGTCCGACCGTGCTGAGCCGCGGGCAGCTCCCTTCCCAATCCGGCGCTCGTAGGCTCCACGCGCGTGCTCCCGGAGGCTGTGGTGCTCTCAGTGTCTCGAGCGTGCTCGCGAGCCCCGCCGAGGTGGTCGCAATCTGCGCTCGAAGCTCGTCGCCCGTGCGCGCGAGCGCCTCCTCGAACTGGCGCTCGAGCGCGTCGCTCTTCACCGCGAGGAAGTCGAGCTGCTCTCGCGCGGCGGCGGCGTGGGCGTCGTCGTCCCGCGTGCGCGCCAGCTCGGCCGACAGCTCCTCGAGCTTCGCGTGAATTGCCGCAACCGACTCCCGCTCCTGCTCGTCACGTTGCCGTCGACGATCGAGCAACGGCAGGACGATCAGCATCACGCCGCCCGCCGCCAGCCAGATCAGCCCGAGCGTGCTGGTCAGGAAGGCGACCACCCGGCCGGCGGCCGGGATCGTCGCCACGACGTGCGCGTTGACCGTGCCGCGCGCCGTGGTGAAGGGGTCCGGGGTCTTGAGCGCATCACCCTTGGTGTGCAGGTCCCCGTTGGGCAGGACCTGGATCACGCGGTGGACGACCTCGGGCGGATAGCCGAAGCGGGCCCGCGCCGCATAGGGGACCTGCACGGCGACGATGTCGCCGTCGCGGGGAGGTCGGTCGAGGTGGGCGAGGAGCACGACGTCGCCCGTGTGGATCGTCGGGGTCATGCTGCCCGACTCGACCACCGCCAGCGGTGGCCACGTGTGCAGATACAGCAGGCCGGCCAGCGCGGCGGCGAGTGCGACAGCGGCGGCGATCCAGCCCGCGCGGCGCCGCGCGGAGGCGGCGAGCCGCCGGAGGCGGTGCGCGGCCGGGGCCGCGGAGGGCCCTTGGGCCTCGAGCACCGGAAGTACTGACGTCGTGTCCATCTGCCTGCGGCGCCCGCGGGGCGGCACCAGTGCCGCCCCGCAG
Organism: uncultured Actinomycetes bacterium; assembly: GCA_963719375.1. Classification (GTDB taxonomy): domain Bacteria; phylum Actinomycetota; class Thermoleophilia; order Solirubrobacterales; family Thermoleophilaceae; genus JAICJV01. The sequence goes on from CAVRBY010000001.1 coordinate 321,665, forward strand.
GCCACCGAATGGTCGCTATTGCACCCGGTTCACCGTGGCGACGAACTGGGGATAGACGTCCGGAGGCGTCGAGCTCGCGCTTCGCAGGAAGGTGCCCGTTCCGTCGTAGGGCGGCGAGGCGGCTTCGATCCCGATACACCAGGGGTGCGTTCCGCCGCCGGTGATCCCGCCGGCGGTCGTGACGTCGCCGTCGCTGTCGTTCCAGTAGACCGCGGAGTCCTCCGAGTCGAACGAGAAGACCCTGGCGAGCCCGCCGGCCGAGCCGAAATCGCTGCTCGCGCAGCTCGCCCCGGCGGCCTGCCGGAGCTCGGCCTTCAGCTGCAATGTCTGCCACTTGTTGGTCGCGCTCGACATCGCGCTGCCGTTGGTGAGCAGCATCGCGACGTTGTAGTGAGCGCCCGCCGGTTGCCCGGTGAGGTCGACCTGGAAGAACCAGTCGTCCGAGGTCGATCCCCAGTCGCCGGTCCAGTTGACGCTCCAGGCGGCGGCGTTCGCCGTCACCTTCGAGCTGAGCGGGTTGCTCGTGGTGGGTGAGCCGGGCGTGACGACGGGCGACGCGCCCGTCGTTCCGTTGGAGCCCCCGTTGAATGTTGCAAAGCCGGTGGCCCAGACGGCTCCCATCGAGATCCCGAGCGCGGCGAAGCCGAGCCATAGTGCGACACGCCGGCGGCTGCGCCGCGGGGCGGCGCTAGGTGTATCCGACATAGCATCCTGCCTTTCGTAGCCACATCCGTGTGACCGATAAAACGTCCTTGAGCGAGGAAGTCGGCCGGTGCAGCGCTTTTGTGAAGTGGCGGCGCCCGCGATGGACGTTAGGTCGAGGCGGCGCTCATGCGATCCGCAGCTGACCCTCCTCCGGCGGCGGACCGGTGTCCTGCCCGATCAACTCGCGGAAGCGCCGTGCGGCGCTCGGGGCGTCTGCGCCACGGTTGTTGTTGAACATCACGTGCACGGTTCCGGCGTCCTCCGCCATCGTCTCGACGCGGCCCGATATCTCGCCCAGCTCGTCGTCGCCGTAGGCCCACCCGAAACGCTCGGCGACGGTCTTTCCCCTCATGTAGCCATCGGCGTCGCGGCCGTGCATGCGGATGTAGGCGAGATCGTCGCGGGTCACCGCGTCGACCGGGGGCATGATCGGCACGTGCTCCTCGCGCGGGGCGTCGACCGCGACGAAGGCCGCCCCCCTTTCGGACAGGTAGCTGAGCGTCTGCTCGATCCGCTTGCCGGCAACCCAGCCCCGGTGGCGGAACTCGACCGCCACGGGACGGGGTGCGAAGCCCTCGATCAACGCGTCGAGCTCCTCGAGCCGGTGCTCGTGCGGTGAGAACGCGGGGGTCAGCTGGAGCAGGAACGCACCGAGCTTCCCGGCCTGCTCGAGCGGTGTGGCGGCCGCCAGCGTTCGCTCGATCATCTCGCGCTCGAGCTCGGGCGTCAGGCGAACGCGTCCGCGAGCGGTCGTCTCGACGCCGTCGCGCAGGTCCGGCGGCAGCGACGAGCGCTCGGCAGCGTGACGCGAGAGCAGCCGGTGCAGCTTGAAATCGAAGACGAACTCCCGCGGTGTCTGGGTCACCCAGCGCGCTACCGTCGGTTGCTCGGGCAGCGCGTAGAAGGTCGAGTTGACCTCAACCGCCTCGAAGCGCTCGGCGTACCAGTGCAGCCGCTCGCGCGCCGGGAGGTCCGGCGGGTACCACTCCTGGACGAAGCCGGGGTCCGCCCAGCTCGAGGTCCCGATCAGAATGCGTGGCGCCATCTGGCCTTCACGCTAGCCCCGCCGGCCGAAGCTGTGGCCGGCAGGCACGACGGCGCGCAGGTCGCTGGCGGCGTCGCGGTCGTCATTGCTCCAGATTCGCTTCGGCTCGATGTGGCGCACCTCGCCGAGCGGGAGGTCAGGCCGCTCGAGCCGCCTGAGCGCCGAGACGACGACGTTGGTGACACCTTCGCGCCGCTCGAGCTTGCCGTCGGCGACGACGAGCGGCTCGGCGCGCACGACGAGGCGGTTGTGCGCGTAGGAGCGCACCGGAAGGATCAGATTGATCGTTCCGTGCTCGTCCTCGAGCAGCATGAACGTCACCCCCTTCGCGGTCGCCGGTCGCTGGCGGGCGATCACGAGCCCGGCAACCTGCACCTCCGACCCGCTGCGGATGCGCTCGAGGTCGGCGCTCGAGAGGATCGTTCGCGGCAGGCCCGGCCGCATCAGCTCGAGCGGGTGCTCGTGCAGCGTCACCTTGGTCGAGCCGTAGTCGGCGAGCAGGCGGTCCCACGCGCTGAGCGCGCGCAGCTTCGGCGCCTCGCCGACGTCGAGCGGAAGCGACAGCTGGGTGCCGCCCTCGACGGAGTGCGCCGGCACCGCCACGCCGAGCAGCCACAGCGCCTCTCGGCGGCCACCCTCGACCAGCGCGTCGAGCGCGCCGGCCCAGGCGAGGCGCTCGAGCGAGACGCGCTGGGCGCCACAGCGGGAGGCCAGGTCCTCGATCGAGCGAAAGCGCCCGTCGCGCTCACGCTCACCGACGACCGCCTCGATGTCCGCGCGCGCGACACCGCTCACATAGCCAAGCCCGAGACGGACACCGAGGTCGGATCCGGCAGGCTCGACCGTGCACTCGGCGTTGCTCTGCAGCACGTCCGGCTCGAGCACGGGCACATCCCGCCGCTGCGCCTCGTGGACAAGCGTGTCGGGCGGGTAGAAGCCCATCGGCTGCTCGTTGAGAAGCGCACAGAGGAACTCCGCCGCATAGTGCACTCGCAGCCAGGTCGACTGGTAGGCGAGCAGGCCGAACGCCGCCGAGTGCGCCTTCGGAAAGCCGAAGCCGGAGAATCCGACGATCTGCTCGTAGACGCGCTCGGCGACCTCGCGGGAAACGCCGCGAGCGGTCGCGCCCTCGACGAACTTCTCCCGATAGGCGCGCATCGACGCCTCGGAGCGCTTGCGGCTCATCGCACGCCGCAGGCCCTCGGCCTCGCCCGGGGTGAAGCCGGCGAAGGCCATCGCCACCTCGATCACCTGGTCCTGGAAGACGATCGCGCCGAGCGTGTCCTCCAGCACCGCCTCGAGCGAAGGGTGCTCGTAGGGCACCCGGTAGCCGGGATCGGCGCGCAGCGCCTTGCGGCGCTCGATGTAGGGGTGCACGGCACCGCCGATGATCGGTCCGGGGCGCACCAGCGCAACCTGGACGGTGAGGTCGTCGAGCGACTCGGGCAGCGTCCGGCGCAGCATCTGCATCTGGGCGCGACTCTCGATCTGGAAGACCCCCATCGTCTCAGCGGCCTGGATCTCCGCGTAGACCCGCTTGTCGTCGAAGTCGATGCGCGAGAGATCGATCGTCTCGCGGCGCACGCGCGCCACCTCGTCCACGCAGCGCTCGACCGCCGAGAGCATCCCGAGGCCGAGCAGGTCGATCTTCAGAAAGCCCGCGTCGGCGCACGACTCCTTGTCCCAGTGGACCATCTGGCGCCCGTCCATCGCCGCCGGCTGGATCGGGCAGATCTCGTCGAGGGGCTCCGTCGAGATCACCATCCCGCCCGAGTGCTGAGTCACGTGCCTGGGCAGTCCGATGGCCTGCTCGACGAGCGCGATCAAAGCTCGCCAGCGCGGCGACTCGCTCCGCCGCGCGCCGACCGCCGCGCTGATCTGGGGGTCGATCTCGTCGCTCGACCACGGGTCGGCCGAGCGGGCTGCGCGCTCCACCTCGCCGGGAGCGAGGCCGAGCGCCTTGCCGAAGTCCCGGATCGCCGAGCGCACCTGGTAGGTCGAGAAGGCCGCGACGAGCGCGGAGCGGTCGTGCCCGTAGCGCTCGTGCACGCGCGGGATCAGCACCTCGCGGATGTCGCGAGGAAAGTCGAGATCGATGTCGGGGAGCGCCGAGAGCTCCTCGTTCAGGAACCGCCCGAGGAAGAGGTCGTTCTCGATCGGATCGACGTGCGAGAGGCCCGTCAGGTAGCAGACGATCGACGAGACGCTCGACCCCCTCCCCCTGCCCGGCGGCAGGACGGAGCGCGCCGAGTCCGGGCCGCGCACCTCATGCGCGACCTCGCGCGCCAGCTCGAGCAGGTCGCGATGGAGGAGGAAGAAGCCGCTCAGGTTGAGCCCGCTGATCAACGCGAGCTCCTGCTCGAGCCGAGCTGTCGCCTCCTCGCGGCTCGAGCGACCCGCGTAGCGCTCCGCGAGCGCGGATCGGCACAGCTCGGCGAGCTTTCTGGGTCCGTCCGGGTCCTCGGAGCCCGGATAGCGGTAGCCGAGGTCGCTCGTCAGGTCGAACCGGAGCCGCTCGGCGAGCCGTCCCGACTCGTGCACCGCCTCGGGGTGGTCGCTGAAGCGCTCGGCCATATGCTCGGGCGAGGCGAGCACGTGCGAGCGGTTGCCGCGCCTGAGCGGCTCCGACTCGTCGAGCGTCGTGCCGCAGCGGGCAGCGACGAAGATGTCCTGGAGCGCCGTGCGCGCCTGGCAGTGCACGTGGACGTCGCCGGTCGCCACGGGTAGGACCTCGAGCCGCTCGGCGAGCTGGGACAGCAGGCGGTTCCGGCGTCGATCATGGCGTCCGAACGGCCGCTGGAGCTCGATCCGCAGCCGCTCTCTGCCGAAGGTCCGCAGCAACCGGCGCGCGACCTGCGCAGCCCCCGCCTCGTCGCCGCGCTCGATCCGTCCCGCGACTGCCCCCTCGCGAGCACAGCCCGTCAGGCAGACGAGCCCGTCGGCGTGGCGCTCGACATCCTCGAGCGAAACGTGGGGCGCGGCCACGCGTCTCGCTCTCCCCTCGGGTGTGAAGGTGCGGGTCTCGGCGTGGGCCCTCGTCAGCAGCAGGCACAGGTTGCGATAGCCGGTGCGGTCCTCGCAGAAAAGCGTGAGGTGAGAGCCGTCGTCGAGGGTCAGCTCCGAGCCGGTGATCGGCCGGATGCCGAGCGTCCGGGCGGCGCTCGCGAACTCCATCGCTCCGTGCAGTCCGTCATGGTCGGTGAGGGCGAGCGCCTCATGACCCTGCTCGGCAGCCGCGCCGACGAGCTCGACCGGGTGCGACGCCCCGTCGAGGAAGGAGAAGGCGGAATGGCAGTGGAGCTCGACATATCCCACGAACGTATGTTCGCATATTGGTCCGGCGGTGAGTTTCGCATCCGCCAACTCCGGAAAACGCCCTGGAAACGGAAGAAGGAGAACCCGATGGCGAAGGATCATGGCTCGAGCGTGAAGGACGACGAGCAGTACGAGGCGCTGCGCCGGGAGGGCGCGAGCAAGGAGAAGGCGGCGCGGATCGCGAACTCAGACCGCAGCCAGAGCGGTCAGAAGGGCGGCAAGTCAGGCAGCTACGACGACTGGTCGAAGGACGACCTCGAGCAGCGCGCCAGGGAGATCGGCATCGAGGGCCGCTCGAACATGAGCAAAGATGAGCTGATCGACGCGCTGCGCAACCACTGACAGCCGTTCTGCCCGGAGCGCAACCGCGGCCAAGCGGTTGCGCAAGGACGGAGCGGGTCGAGGCCTTGCGCAACCACTGACCCGATGGCGTCTGTCGCCGGCGCCTCCGGCGCAACTGGCCGCTCGAACGATCGTCGTGGCAGCGCGTCAAGCCCCGCTGCTGGGCAGCCGATATCAGCGCTGCGGGGCACGCGATGGCGGACGTTCACGTAGCGCGACAACCGATCTTCGACAGCCAGCTCGAGCTCTGGGGGTACGAGCTGCTGTTTCGGCGCGCGAACGAGTGCCGGGCGATCGTCTGGGACGACGACGAGGCGACCGCGACGGTCGTGCTCAACGCGTTCACCGAGATCGGCCTCGACCGGCTCGTGGGCGACCGGACGGCGTGGCTGAACGTCTCGCGCGAGTTCATCCTGCGGACGCTTCCGATGACCCTGCCCCCGAACCGGATCGTGCTCGAGTTGCTCGAGGAGCAGCCGGTCGACGACGAGTTGCTCGAGGCGCTCGCGGAACTGCGCCGCCGCGGCTACACCGTCGCGCTCGACGACTTCACCTGGGACGAAGCGCATGCCCGGCTGCTCGACCACGTGGGGATCGTCAAGGTGGACCTGCTCGCCCGCGACCTCGACGCGATCGCGCGCGACGTCGAGCGTCTGCGGCGCCGCGGCGTGATGCTGCTCGCCGAGAAGGTCGAGACACGCGACGACTACCGGCGAGCGCTCGACCTCGGCTTCAACCTCGCGCAGGGCTACTTCTTCTGCCAGCCCGAGACGGTCACGGCCCACGGCGTCGCGCCGAACCGACTCTCGATCCTCCAGCTCGTAGCCACCCTCCAGGACCCCGAGGTCTCCTACGCGACGCTCGAGCAGCTGATCGGGCGTGACGTCGCGCTCAGCTACCGCCTCCTTCGCTACATCAACTCCGCCTTCTTCGGCCTCCGCCGCGAGGTCTCCTCGATCGGCCGCGCGCTGACGCTGCTCGGCCTCGAGAACGTCAAGCGCTGGGCCACGCTGACTGCGTTCGCGAGCGTCGAGGACAAGCCCCGCGAGCTGATCACCACAGCGCTCGTCCGCGCGCGCTTCTGCGAGCTCGCCGGCCCGCTCTTCGGTGAGCTCGACCCCGGCTCGCTCTTCACGCTCGGCCTCTTCTCGGTCGTCGACGCGCTGATGGACGCGCCGATGTCGAACGTGCTGCAGTCGATCCCCTTCCCCGAGGACATGACCCGCGCCCTGATGGCCGGACACGGCCCGAAGGGGGAGCTGCTCGACGCCGCGCTCGCCTGTGAGCGCGGCGAGCTGCCCGACACGGTCGCGGACAGCTCCGCACAGCTTGGTGAAATACACCTGAAGGCGCTCGCTTGGGCGATCGACGCGACCGCCGACCTCTTCGGCGACCAGGTCGCGGCGCCCGAGGATTCGCCACAGCTCGCTCTGAACTGACGGTGAGCGCGCCTCAGGCGCGCTGTGAGTACCAGCCGTGCTCGATCAGGTCCCGAAAGACCACTGCGCAGCGGCCGTCGTCGAGGATCGCCTCGAAGTAGCGTCGCCGGACCGGCTTGCCGGTCCACCAGCGGTCCTCCACGACCCATTCCTCGCCGATCGATTCGACGCGTGACCCCCCGATGGCGACCGGCAGCCCGCGGTCGTCCGAGCGCACCGTTGCAGGGCGGGGAGTGGCGAGACGGCGCATGCTCATGATCCGCCCTCCGAGTAGGGGGCGAGCGCCGCGCGCCGCTCGGGAAGGCGGGAATCGGGGTCGATCTCGAGGATCCGCAGTGCAGCTTCGTAGCCCGCGGACTGGCGAACCTGATCCACCGCCTCGGCGATCCGCGCGCGCCGCACCGCCCGCGGTGAGCGGTCCTCGACGAGCCGGCCCTGATCCCTGGCGGGCGGACCCCACGCCTCCACCTCGAGCCCGAGCGACTCGGCCGGCGCGGGCAGCTCGACGAGGCGAGGGACGAGCGTCGTACGGAGACGGTCGGGATCCGCGCTCGCCTGCCTGAGCGTCACCCGTCGCCTCCACGTGCCGCCCTCGACGAAGCGAGCCGAGACGGCGAGCGCCCGCAACGTCCGGCCCCGGCGCTCGGAGCGTGAGAGCAGGCGGCCGAGCAGCAGCTCTAGCGCGCGTTCGAGTTGGGGGCCTGCGATCGACTCCGGCAGGTCGAGCTGCTCGCCGACGGGCTCCGCTGGCCGGCGCGGCTCGAGCGGCGTGTCGTGGCCACCGGCAAGGTCGAGCGCCAGCAGCCCCGGATGGCCGAAGCGCTCGGCGACGTTCGCCGCCTTGAGCGCGGCGAGCTCGCCGAGCGTCTCGATACCGAGCCGCTCGAGCGTCTCGGGCAGGCCCTCGAGTCCCGGGCGGGAGCGCAGGAGGCCGACCGGGAGCGGCGCCAGGAACGTGCGTACGGCGCCGGCCGGCACCGTGACCGCCCCCGCAACGCTCGATCGCCGCCTCGGGCGCGCGCGCAGGGCTGCCGCGTAGGCGCTGAAGCGGCCCGAGCCGCATCCGATTCGCGCCGGGCGTCCCAGCGCCCGAGCGGCCGCACCGATGACGTCGTCGAGCGTGCCGCCATGGATGCCGCGCAGGCCCTCGGCGTCGAAGTAGACCTCTCCCGGCCGATCCGACTCGCAGGCCGCCCCGATCCGCTCGAGCCGGTCGAGCAGCTCGCCCCAAAGCGCTCGCACGCCCTCCGGGTCGGGTGTCGCGAGAGTGAGCTCGGGGCAGCGGGCGAGCGCCTCGCCAAGCGGCATCCCCTCACTCACCCCGTACGCCTCGGCTGCCGCGGAGATCTCCCCCACCAGCTGGCGGCGCCCCGGCTCCGGGGCCAGCGCCACCGGCGTAGCCAGCAGCTCACGCCGGTCATCGAGGGCGGCGACGAGGGAGAAGCGGGAAAGCAGCGCGCAGACGATCATGCGAACGTATGTTCGCATGTGATGGACGCCGGGTCAAACGCTGGCGGCGCATGCGCCGCCAGCCGGCACGGCGCATGCGCCGTGCCGCGGGGTGGCGCATGCGCCACCCCGGACAGCAACTACTACCCGACTACGGTCAGCTCCTTGGTGAACCCGCCGAGGTTCTCGCAGCCGTCCGGGCCGACGATCACCAGATCTTCGATCCGCACGCCGAGCCGCCCCGGCAGGTACACGCCCGGCTCGACGGTGACGACGTTGCTCTCGACGAGCCTGTCGTCGGATCTCTGAGAGAGACGCGGGGCCTCGTGCACCTCTATCCCCACGCCATGCCCGAGTCCGTGACCGAAGCGCTCGCCATGACCCGCACCGGCGATCGCGTCCCGCGCCACCGAGTCGACCGCCTTCGCCTCGACGCCGGAGCGAACAGCGTCGACCGCGGCCCGCTGGGCGCCGAGCACGATCTCGTAGACGGACGCGGCCTCGTCGGAGAGCTCGCCCGTGGCGAAGGTGCGCGTGCAGTCGGAGCAGTAACCGTCGACGATCGATCCGAGATCGATCGTCACGAGCACGTCCGGACCGATCGGGATCTCGCGTGGCTCCGCGTGCGGCAGCGCCCCATGCTCCGCGCTCGCGACGATCGTCGGGAACGACGGCGCCGAGCCACGCGCCCGCATCTCCCGCTCGATGTCGTCGGCGACCTCGCGCTCCGTCCGCCCCAGCAGACCGCGCTCGACGACGTACTCGAGGATGCCGTCGGTCAGCCGCGCCGCCGCGCGGATCGCCTCGAGCTCACCGGGCTCCTTGACCGCTCGGAGCCGCTCGACGAGCCCGCCCGCCGCGATCAGCTCGATCCCCTCACTCGCGGCCTCGCGCAGGCGCTCGTGCTGGCGCACCGTCACATGGTCGTCCTCGAAGCCCACCCGCCCCGACATCCGCTCCGCCGCCGCGGCGAGCAGGTCCTGTCCGGCGTTCACCCGCTCGAAGGAATCCTCGACCTGGGCGGCGGCCTGCTCGACGTAGCGGAAGTCGGTCATAAAGACGCTCCGCTCACGACCGACCAGGCACGCCCCGCTCGAGCCGGTGAACCCGGTCAGATAGCGCACGTTGAGCAGATGCGTTACGAGCAGCGCGTCGAGTTCGCGCTCATCGAGCAGCCGCTCGAGGCGTTCTGCACGTGTCATCCCTCGCCCCCGAGCGCCCGGCGCAGGATCGTCAGCGCCTCCCGGTAGCCCTCGGCGCCCTTGCCCTGGACCGTGCCCGCGCAGAGCTCCCGGATCACCGACTGGCGGCGCCACTGCTCGCGTTCGTCGACGGCGGACAGATGAACCTCGACCGCCGGCAGGCCGGCGATCTCGAGCGCGTCGCGGATCGCGTAGGAGTAGTGAGTCCAGGCGCCCGGGTTGAGGATCAGCGCCTCCGCCGCCTCCGGCGAGCGGTGCAGCAGCTCGCAGAACTCGCCCTCGTGGTTCGTCTGCGAGAAGCTCGCGTCGAAGCCCGCCTCCTCTGCCCAGGCTCGGACCCGCCGCTCGAGCGCGTCGAGCGTGAGCGTCCCGTAGTGGGCCGGGTCGCGGCGGCCGAGCATGTCCAGGTTGACGCCGTGCATGACGTGCACGCGCACCTCCGCCTCAGGCATGGGCTTCCTCCACCGCGGCGCGCAGGTCCGCATCGGCCACGGCGTGACCCGGGGTCACGAGCCCGGGCGCGTCGACGAGAACGAACGGGACCTCGCCTCCGCTGCGCTTCTTGTCGCGTCCCACGAGCGCCACGACGTCACCCACCGAGGCGCCGTCGAACCTGAGTGGGAGTCCGTGGGCACCGAGCAGCTCCGCGACCTCCGCCCGCAGCTGGTCGCGCCCTGAGAGGCGCAGGGCACAGAGGAGGCCGATTGCGACCGCCTCGCCGTGGCGGTAGCGCGCGTAGCCCGTCGCCGCCTCGATCGCGTGACCGATGGTGTGCCCGAGGTTGAGCACCTGACGGCGCCCCGCGTCCCGCTCATCCTCGCCGACGATCGCGAGCTTGGTGCGCAGGCAGCCGAGGATCACCTCGTCGTCAGGTTCGCCGCCTTCGCGCACCCGGCTCCACAGTCGTCCGCCGGCGATCAGGGCCGTCTTGACGACCTCCGCGTAGCCGGCGGCAACCTCCGCGGCGGGCAGGGTCGCGAGCGTCGACGGGTCGACCAGGACGGCGGTCGGCTGGTGGTACGCGCCGGCGTAGTTCTTGCCCTCCGGCAGGTCGACGCCCGTCTTCCCGCCGTAGGCGGAGTCCACCTGCGCGACCAGCGTCGTTGGCACCTGAACGTGCGCGATCCCACGCTGGTAGAGCGCGGCGCAAAAGCCGGCGATGTCGCCTACGACACCGCCCCCCAGCGCGACCATCAGGTCGGAGCGCTCGATCCCGGCGCGCGCCATCGCGCGCAGCACCGTCTCCGCGGTCGCCAGCGTCTTCGCCGGCTCTCCCGGCGGGATGGTGAAGCGGTGATCGCCCGCGAGCGTGTGATGGCGCGCGACGTTCCCGTCGGTCAACACGAAGCGCCGGCCGTTCGGCGGCTGGAAGAAGCCGCCCGCGAGCAGGCCGCGCCGGAGGTAGACGGGATACTCGCCGGAGCGGGCGCTCGCCCACACGAGACGCGTGCCGGGTGGCGACTCGCGCAGGCCGATCAATGCCGGCAGCGTCCGCAGCGGCATCCCACGGTCGGCCGGCGGCAGGGTTGCGTCCGCGAGCGACTCGTAGAGCGCACGGCGGTCCGCGTGCAGCGCCGCGAACTGCCTGCGGTCGCGCGCGAGCGGGCGGCCCTTGCCGGACGCGCGCCTCCAAGCAGCCTCGAGCGCGACCTCGAGGTGGACGACGATGTGGCTGCGCAGCGCGTCGCGCACCCTCCCCGACCCGAGCGTCCCGCCCCCGAGCGCGACCACCCGCGCATCGGACCGGGCGAGCAGCTCGAGCGCCACCTCTTCCTCGCGCACCCGGAAGGCCGCCTCGCCCTCGCGATCGAAGAACGCCTGGATCGGCTCGCCGAGGCGCCGCTCGAGTTCCCGGTCGCTGTCGAGGGGCTCCGTCTCGAGTGCGGCCGCGACCGAACGTGCCGCGCTCGTCTTGCCCGCGCCCATGAAGCCGACGAAGACGAGCGCGCGCCCGATCTGAGCGCACGCCTTCGGACGGCTCGCCGGTCGTTAGCGTCTCCACCCGATCCGCGCCCGGTATGCGTCGAAGGCGGTCAGCGCGTCGGCGATGCAGTCGCCGCCGAACTTCTCCCGCACGGCGCCGGCGAGCACGAGCGCGACCATCGCCTCACCGACCACACCGGCCGCCGGGACGGTGGTCGAGTCGGTCCGCTCACGCAGCGCCTGGGCGGGCTCCTTCGTCTCGGTGTCGACGGAGCGCAGCGGTCGGGTGAGCGTCGGCAAGGGCTTCATGGCCGCGCGCACGATCAGCGGCTCGCCGGTAGTCATCCCGCCCTCGAGCCCGCCGGCGCGATTTGTCTCGCGGTGGTAGCCGCGTTCATCGGACCAGAAGATCTCGTCGTGTGCCCGAGAGCCCGGCACGCCCGCGACCGCGAAGGCATCGCCGATGCCCACACCCTTCATCGCCTGGATCGACATGATGGCCTGGGCCAGGCGTCCATCGAGACGGCTCTCCCACGAGACGTACGACCCGAGCCCGGGCGGAAGGCCGAACGCGCGAACCTCGAAGATCCCGCCGAGCGACTCGTTCGCCTTGCGCTCCCGGTCTATCTCCTCGACCATCAGCCGCGAGGTCTCCGCGTCGAGGCATCGAACCGGCGACTCGTCGACAGCGGCGAAGTCCTCCGGGGCGAGCTCGCCGGGAGCCGGCGCGGCCACCGCACCGATCTGGAGCACGTGGCTGTGGACGCTGACGCCGAACTCGCGCAGCAGCGCTCGTGCCAGGGCGCCGCAGGCGACGCGCGCCGCCGTCTCCCTCGCCGAGGCACGCTCGAGCACGTTGCGCACGTCGGCGAAGCCGTACTTCTGGATCCCCGCCAGGTCGGCGTGCCCCGGTCGCGGCAGATGGACCTCGGCGACCTCCGCCTCCACCGGCCACGGGTTCATGCGGTCCTCCCAGTTCGCGTAGTCGCGGTTGCGAATCCGGACGCAGACGGGACTTCCGAGCGTGCGGCCGTGGCGTACGCCGGCGGTTACCTCGGCCCGGTCCGTCTCGATCTTCATCCGCCCGCCCCGACCGTGACCGAGCTGGCGGCGGGCGAGGTCGCGGTCGAGGTCTTCCGGCGCGAGCGCGAGCCCGGCGGGAAGGCCCTCGAGGACCGCCGTCAGGCCCGGTCCGTGGGACTCGCCGGCTGTGGTGAAGCGGAGCACGGCCCGAACCCTAGAGGCCGCCGGTTGGCGGCGGCCTCTGGACTCGGAGGTTTGCGTTTAGCCGCTCTGGCCGACGAGGTCGGAGAGCGTCAAGAGCTGCGCGAGCGCCGCGGCCTGCTGATCGGCCGACGCTCCTGTCAGCGGCTTCGAGCTGGAGGACCCGGGCACCGACTTAGCCGGGACGAGCTCGGTGCCCACGCTCGTCAGCTTGAGGTCCCACTGCGACCCGCCCTTGTACTCCGCGAAGCTCTCGGAGCTCGAGCCGTTCGGCGAGAGCCAGATGACGCTGCAGGGCCCGGTCGTGGGGCTGCACTCGCCCTTGCCGTACGCATAGACGTTCGAGCTGAGGACGAGGAAGAGAGCCTTGTTGCTGCTGGCGTCGACGCCGAGGAACATGACCACGGGATCCTTCTTGCTCGGCAGCACCTGGCCTTCCTCGAGCTTCGTCGACTGCTCCTTCCCGGGTGCTCCGAAGCGGACATGCGCGATCCAGCGGTAATAGGCGACGTGGTTGGCGGTCGGAGCAGGCGTTGGCGAGCCGCTGCCAGCGCCGCTCGATCCGCCGGCGAGCGGCGCCGAGCCGCCGCTCGGGGCCGAGCTCGTCGCGCCGGCACCCGCCGCCTGGATGGTTGATCCACCGGGGCTCGAGGAGCCCGTCGTCGAGCCGCCGCTCGACGAGGTGGCGGACGTCGACTTCGAAGTCGTGCTGAGCTGATCGAGCGGCTTGAACGGATCTCGCGCCTGGAAGCTCTGCAGCTTCGAGCCGGCACCGGGCCCGGAGCTCACGCTGACGACCGGCAGTTGCACGCCCTCCGGCGCACGAGCCGTGGGGAGCGGCGTGTCCGGCGTGGAGGACGCCGGCTTGAAAAGCACGATCGGCGTCGCGATAAGCGCAACCACGAGGCCCGCGGCCACCGGCCACAGGCGCTTCTCGCGCAGGTCCTGCCACAGGTCGAGGAAGATGGTCATCGGATCGTCACCGCGGCGGGCGTCGCCGGAGTCGAGGGGGTCGAGGTCTGAGAAGCCGGAGCGACTGCCGGCGAGCCGCCGGCGGCCGTGTTCGGTCCCGCGGGGGTCGCACCGGCCGTCGTGCCCTGGGCCTTCGGCGCCAGGTAGACCGTCGCGGAGACCGCCGCCGTGAGGGCGGGATAGGTGGTGGTCGAGAAGGTGAGCGAATTGATCGTGATCAGTCGCCCGGAGACGAGCAGGTTTCCGTTCGCCACCTGCACGAAGCGCTTCAGCTGATGGAAGAAGTCGGCGAGATGGAAGAAGCTGCCGGTGAACTGGAAGCTGAGGGGCACGCTGTCGAGGCCAGGCATCCCGCTCGAGCTCCCGGAGGCGGTGGTATTCGAGGAGCTGCTCGCCCCGCTCGGCGGTGCGTTCCGCTGGCCCGCCTGTATCTGGGTGAAGTGGATGTCTGTCCCGGCCGCGGACGCGTCGAGCTGTAGCAGGAGGCTCGGCATGTCAAGCGTGTCCGGGATCGACTTCCCGAGGCTGAGCACAGTCGCGTAGTCCTTCGTGAAGCTCTGCTTCGCGGCGCTCAGCTGCGAAACTCGTTGAGCCGCGATCTGCCGTGCGCCCTCCGCCTGGGTCAGCTGATTCTGGAGCGACGCCTGCTCGTCGCGCTTCGGCGAGAGCAACAGAATCCAGTACGCGGCGACGAGCGCAGCGGGAATCAGCAGCATCACGATCTTGCGGTCGCGGCTCGTTAGCCTCATGAGCCACCTCCGAGGTACGGCGGCGCGCTGGTCGGCGCACCTGCCGGCGGCGTGAACGTCACGCTCGCGGCGAAGCTCGTACCGCTATTGCAGTTGCCTGAGCTAGCCGAGGCTCCAGAGTCGCTAGAGCCCGGGGAGCCGCCCGAGGCGCCCGAGACGGCGGAGCTCTGCAGCTCGACGTCGCTCGCTCCCTGCATCGCTCGCAGCCGCACGAGCGTCGTGGCCACAGACGACTGACTGGGTGCGCAACCCGTCAGCGCAAGTGAGGGGCCGCCTGTCGAGCCGCTCGAAGACGAGGACGTGCTGCTGCTGCTGCTGCTCGAGGGAGTGCCGCCCGCGCCGGTGCTCGAGCTGCCGTTGCTCGCATTCGCCGTGAGAATCCAGACGCCCGTCGGCAGGACGCGCGCGACCTCGCGCATCATCCGCTCGTAGTCGAACGCGGTTCTCCGCGAGCGATCTCGATAGAGGCGACGCGCTGCGCCTTGATCTTGTCGAAGTCGCCGTACGCGCCGAGCTGGTCGGCGAGCGCGTTGTCGCTGCGCCGCCTCCTGCTTCGCGGCGGCGATCTTGCCCTTCGTCGAGTTGATCGAGTCGAGCGTGAGCACGTAGACGACGGCCGCGACGAGGAGCACGCAGAGGACGCCCAGGACGACGTAGGCAGCTGCCGCTTCGAGAGCCGGTTGGCGTGCGCGGGCGATGCCGCTCCGGAAGAAGGTTGACGGCCTTCACGCCGCCGCTCCCAGGGCCAGGCCGGTGGCGACCGTGTGGCGGTAGGGGTCCTCTCCAGGCGGCATGTGGGCGGACTGGAGGCGACCCAGCGGCTCCGCGACCGAGACCGGCACGTCGAGCATGCCGCTGAGCTCGTCGACGAGTCCGGGGCGCCGGGAGCCGGGACCGGAGAGGACGATCTCGCCGACCCAGCGCGCATCGGGCTGGGCCATGTAGAAGTCGACCGACAGCCGGATCTCCTCGGCCAGCGCCGCGGCGACCTGGTCGTCGCCTTCGGCGTTCCAGTCGGTCGACAGCGGGCGCGTGAAGAGGCAGATCGAGCCGAGCGCGATAGCGAGGTTCGTGACGCCGCCGAGATGGCAGTAGACGCGCGAGCTCTCGGTCGAGTCGGATGGCAGCGAGAGCGTGCGGACGAGCGCGAAGGCGTTGAGGTCGATTCCCTCCGGCTTCAGCCCGGCGCCGCGAACCGCGTCGACGACGCGAGCGATCATCGACTCGCGCGCGGCGACGACGACGACGCGCAGCCGCGCCATCCCCTCCGGCGTCACCACCTCGCCGATCACCTGGTAGTCGAGCACGACCTCGGACAGCGGCATCGCGATCGCCTCGCCCGCCTGGAAGCGGACAGCGGCTGCGAGCTCGGCGGCGTCGTCGATCTTCGGCAGCTCGAGGTGACGCACGACGATCTGCTGGTTCGATACGCCGAGCCGCACCCGTCGGGGAAGCGCGTGCACACGGAAGAAGTCCTTGAGCGCCTCGCTGAGACCGTCGACGTCCGTGACCTCACCGTCGGTGATGACCCCGGGCGGCAGCTCGGCGCTTACCGCGCGCGTGATGTCGTCGCCGGCGGTCTGGACGGCGGCGAGGAAGCCCCCGTCGAGGTCCAGCCCGACGAAGCCGCGATTCGAGTTCTTGCCGAGAGCGAGCGCCATGGAGAGTCAGGACCCGGTATCGACCGTTCGCGGTGCAGGCTTTAGTGCAGGAACGTCGCTGCGTACGCGTGCATGAGCGCGGGACCGGCGAGGATGCCGACGAGTCCGCCGAGAGCTAGGAAGGGACCGAACGGAACGCCCCGGCGCCGGCGATCGCCGCCGTCGCCGAGCATCAGCGCGACCCCGACGATCGAGCCGGAGAGGAATGCGATCAGCAGTGCCGGCACCACGGAGATGCCGAGATAGAGGCCCATCACGCCGACGAGCTTGACGTCGCCCATCCCCATCCCACCGGGGTAGATCAGGGCGACGACGAGGAACAGGAGAAGCGCTCCGCCGGCTGCGGCCAGGAGCGCCGGCAGCGCGTGCGGCCGGACCAAGACGCTCGCAACGAGCCGCCCACACGGCCAGCGGCGCAAGAACCGGTTGGGGATGATCTGGTGCTCGAGGTCGATGCAGCGCGACGCGCGATCAGCATCGCCGCGAACGGCAGCTCCCAGAGCAGCTGGGCGTTCAGGCCGCGCAGTCCGACGACCAGCGCCGAACACCGCTGCCGTCAGCAGTTCGACCGACGGGTAGCGGATGGATATCGGCGCTCGGCAGTCGCGGCAGCGCCCGCGCAGCGCGAGCCACGAGACGACCGGGACGTTGTCGTAGCCGCGCACCTCGCGGGCACAACTGGTGCACCGCGAGCGCGGCGCAACGAGCGACTCTCCGCGCGGCAGCCGGTAAGCGACCACGTTCAGGAACGAGCCGATGATCAGGCCTAGGGGCGCGGCGAAGGCAAGGTCCATCCCCGGCCTTATCGAGCCCGGAGCACGCTTCCTTGAGCGCCGCGCGAGCCGCTACCAGCTGCCCTGGCTGCTACACCCGCCGCCGTTCGGCACCGCGCACGTCCGGGACAAGGTCCCATCGGTGTTCTTGGTCACCGTATATGTGTTCGAGGGAGCGGAGGCGACGACCATGAAGGTCGAGGCGGTCTCGTTGGTCACCAGCACGCCCCCACTCGGTGCGCTTCCACTGAAGCTGACGGGGAACGCCGGGTTGCCCAGCGTGGCGGTCGTAGTGCAGCTCGCGTAGGTCTCCTCGTTCGTGAAGCAGCTCTCGAGCTGGGAGATCGTGTTGCGCGCGTTCGACTTGGCGGAAGCGTCGTGAGCCTTGTCCTGCTGGGCGAGGAAGAGAGTCAGGGCGATCGTCGCGAGGATCCCGATGATCAGGATGACGACGAGCAGCTCGATCAGCGTGAAGCCGTGCTCGCTCAGGTGGAGGCGGCGAAGCCGCGTCTTGCTGTCGCTCAGTGATGTCATCGACGAGGGGCGGTGTTGCGCCGGTCGGTGCGCGCGCCAGCGTGAGGGGCGGGCCAGTTGGCCCGCCCCTCTTCGCTAGGCAGAGTGCACTCGGTCTACCAGGAGCCCTGGCTGTTGCAGCCGCCCTGGTTGGCGGTCGCGCAGGACCGGGTCACGGAGGTGCCGCTCTTGGTGATCGTGTACGTGTTCGACGGCGAGTACGCGCGGATCGTGTATCCGGTGGACCCGTTCGGCGACACGTCGACACCACCGCTCGGCGGAGCCCCGCCCGTGAACGTCAGCGGGAAGCTCGGGTTGCCAAGCGCTGAGGCAGTCGTGCACGTAGCGTAGGTCTGCTCGTTGGTGAAGCACGACTCCATCTGCGAGACGGTGTTACGGGCGTTTGACTTCGCGCCCGCGTCCTGGGCCTTACCCTGCTGGCTGAGGAAGGCGGGCAGGGCGATCGCGGCGAGGATGCCGATGATCAGAATGACGACGAGGAGCTCGATCAGCGTGAAGCCGCTCTCCTCGGATTGAATGCGCGTGCGGAGCTTCCGCAGCATGTGGACTCCTCCTTGAGCTGGTGTTTAGTCAGCTACCGCGGCAGCCCCCATCCGGTGGCAGCTCGGCCGACTTGGGGATGAGCCAACCCACAAGTCCCGGAGCTTTGCGTCCCCGCCTCGCGACGGGTTTGCCTTTGCACCGTGGCTTCTGACCTTTGCGCCTGTATCGACTGGCACCCTGTGGCGCTTGAGCGCCCTGGCCTAAATGTCCACCGGGCCACTGCCGATACGCAAGCCATGGTGCCCTCTCTCCGGCGGCTGGCCACGTGTGTCAGCGCCGCGGTCGTCGTTTCGTTGCTCGCGGGAGCGCCCGCCATGGCCGATGACCTGATCGGTCCGAGTTTCATCCCGCCCTCCTCGCTGACGACACCGCCGCCCACGTTCCGGCTGAGTGGCAGGACGGCAATCTCTCTCGCGGACAAGCTGCCCCAGGTCAAGCACGCGCGCAGTCGCTATCCCGACCTGATGGGCGTCGCGTACATCGCTGCGCCTGGAGTCTGGGACCTCGAGTACGTCCAGGCGAGCCAGTACCGGTCGGGTCATGCGACACCTCGGGCCGAGGTCGACCTCAACGGCCAGACCGGAAGAGTCCTGCGTCTGTACGTGGGACGTCAGGCGAACGATCCGCTGGCTCGTGGACACACCGCCCATCTGGCTGATGCGCCGTGGGTCTGGATTCCTCTCTGTCTTCTGTTCGTTCTCCCCTTCGTCGATTTCCGTAGGCCGCGCCGGCTGCTTCACCTCGACCTCGCGGTACTGCTCAGCTTCGGCGTCTCCTACTGGTTCCTCACGCGGGGGGCCACCGGCGGGTCGGTGCCACTGGTTTATCCGGTCCTGGCCTACCTGCTTGGGCGCATGCTGTATGCCGGGTTCCGCCCGCGGCGGCGACCCGAACGCCTCGTGCCGCACGCGCCGATCGGTGCGCTGCTCGCGGGGCTCGCCCTGCTGATCGCGTTCCGCGTCGGGATCAATATCGCCAACAAGGCGGTGCTCGACGCCGGCGAGGCCGGAGTCGTGGGCGCGTACCGGATGCTTCACCACCTTCCCCTTTGGGGGCACAGCCCGGGACACGCCGACACCTATGGCCCGCTGCTCTACGTTGCGTACGTTCCCTTCGAGCTCGTGTTCCCGTGGAAGGGGCATCTCAGTGGCACGCTCGGTGCGGCGCACGCGGCGTCGATCACCTTTGACTTGCTCACGATGCTCGGCCTGTTCCTGCTCGGTTCGCACCTGCGCGCTGGGCGCGCGGGCCGTCGGCTCGGGATCGCGCTCGCATACGCCTGGGCGGCGTTCCCATTCACCTTGGTGACGCTAGCGGTCAACGAGAACGACGCTCTGGTCGCGATGCTGCTTACGTACACGCTCGTGGCGATCGCCTCCCCGGCGGGCCGCGGCGCGCTGCTGGCGCTCGCCGGCGCGGCGAAGTTCTCCCCGCTTGCGCTGATCCCGGTGATCGCCGCAGGCGATGGCCGCCGCCGCTGGCGCCAGCTCGTGATCTCGGCCGGCACGGCGGTAGCGCTGTTCGCGGTCACGATCGCCATCTACCTGCCACCCGCCAGTGACGGCGGGCTGAAGACATTCTGGACCGCCACGCTCGGCTTTCAGATGTCTCGTCCCACCTCGTTCAGCCTCTGGGCACAGCATCCCGCCCTGGTACCGCTCCAAATAGTGCTCGAGCTCGCAGCCGTGGTGCTGGCTGTCGTCGTTGCCTTCCGCCCCCGCCGTCGCGACCCCGTACAGGTCGCTGCGCTCGCCGCCGCGGTGCTGATTGCGACCCAGCTCTCTGTACGCCACTGGTTCTACTTCTACATCGTTTGGTTCGCACCGTACGTGCTCGTCGCGCTTTTCGGCGAGCACCGAACGGACGCCCCGCCGCCGCCCGAGGAATTTCCCGCGGCAGCGATCAGATCAGCCTCGACGGTTCAAGAGGCTTGACCGCTCGCTGAGCGGAGCGCGCCAACGTAGCTCGCTGGCGATTACGCCGGTACTCGCCTCGGCAGAGGCGAGTCGGCGCCGGCAGTGGGTCAGTTTTGAACCGACCAGGGCTTGCCTGCGCGCGAGCATGTCGATGCCGAGTGCTGCCATGAACAGGCCGACGACCACGATCACAAACCGTCCGAAGCGCTCAAGGCCTGGATGCCAAACCGCTCATTCCGTTCTGAGAAAGATGGCTCCGACCACGCGGCAGAATCTAGCCTCGGCGCGCTCAAGACGACGCCAGCCGTGGCCGCAGGTGTAGCCGACCACAAGTGGTCCCTCTACGAGATCGCCGCCCTGCTCGATCCCACCCTCGGAGCAGTAGTGATGTGGAGCTACATAGGAGCGTGGATTACCGAGGCGGCAAATGCATTCGGTGGCTTCCGTTTCCTGTTCGGTCGCGGGTGGGTAGCTATAGCGCTATTACGGGGGAGCAGTCATCCCGACCGCAAGCCTTCTCGCTCCCGCTGCGCCGCGTGCGCGCGGACGCGAGTCAAACTTGACCACTACCACTCGTGCGCTGCGTCGAGCGCCGCGGGGGAGCTTGCGCTCGCCGTCTTCGCCGCATGTTGCGCGGTCAGGCCGCGCGGTGGAGCAGGAAGCGGTTCGTGAACAACGGGAAAGCGCCGTACGTCTGGCCTCGCACGCAAAGGTCGGTTCAGCCGGCTGACGGCGTATGGCGCCCAAAGGCGGCCGACGCCGCGAATGAGGCGGGCGCCAAGCACCGGCGGCTCGAGGCATAGGCGGCCAGGGCGATGAAGCATCCACCCGCAGAGGGAAGCTCGACGGAGATCCGCTGCGGCGGGCGCGGGCCAGTGCCAGGTCGGCCGAGGAGTTCGAGCGCCGTCCGGCGCGAGACGGTTGCTCGATACGCAGGTTCGCCTATCGGTCTGGCGCGCGAGCGCCTTCGACGCTAGGTGGGCGGCAGCTGCTCGGTAAACCGGTCAAGATGCCACGCCGACTGCGCGGGATCAAGGAAGTACGGCGGGTTGACGTTGCGCAGCCTGCTGTCGTAGGAGTAGTTCTTCACGTAGCCGTGCCAGCCGCCGCTGTAGCTCTGGCCGACGGGACCACGGAAGGCTTCGGCGATCGCGCCATTGACCGTGAGCGTGCCCAGTTGGGTCCCGCAGCCGAAGTTGTCGACGATGAACGAGTGGCTGAGCGCCAGCAGCGCCGCGTCGATCTCCACACCGCTGGTGCCGAGCGACGGGCCGAAGTTGGGGGTCGACGCGGCGTTGCCCGTACAGGTTCCGTTCGAGAAGGTGCCGGGGTGATAGACGCGCGCGAAGTTCTGCGGAATCAGACCGAGGACGACGTTCTTCGTCGTATCACGACGGATCGGGCCGTTGGCGATTATGTCGTTCGCGCTCGCGATCGTCAGGCTGCTCTGGTATGGGGTGACTCCGGTCTTGACGTACGCGTCGCCGCAGCGGGTCGAGTTCGTGTACTGCTCCTGCTCGCTGTAGCTGCACGCCGGTGGCGAGGGCGAGGTGTTGGTGTCCACGTAGACGACCCCGTTGGCCGGCCAGCCCGGTAGCGGCCGGCCGTTCTGATCAGTCTGCAACGTCTTGCCGCTGCCGTCGGTGGCGCTGATGCTGTTGCCGTTGATCGTCAGCTGCGTCGTGCCCTTGAAGTAGTAGCCATTTTGCTGCGCGAGCGTCGAGAGCGGGCTGTTGGTCGTCGGAATCGGGAGGTTGGCGGCCGCGGGCGTGGTGGTGGAGAGCACCGGCGTGCCGACGTAGTTGGGTCCCTGCGTGCTCGGTCCGCAGCTCCCGTTCTGAGTCCACGGTGGAGTGCCCACGATCTCGATCTTGTCCGACGAGGAGCCGCCGAATGTCGGGCTCCCGCAGATGAAGAAGCTGTCATTGGTGTGCATCGGTCCGGCCACCGTGTCCCCGTTGATGAACTCGATCTCCTGGCAGGTGCTGTCGCGCTGGGCGCGGATGTTCGTGCAGGTGGAGTCCGCGCCGTAGAGACTCGGGTCTTCGTCCTCCCGGTTCGTGAAATAGATGTAGTTGAGGAAGCTCGCGCGTTTGAACGTGGCGATGATGCTGCGCTTGACGCCGTTCGATATTCCCGTCGAGCGAATCTGGAGCACGCCGCTCGTCGCGTCGATCATGGAGGCTCCCGTTCCGTCGCAGCTCGTCGCGCCGTTCTGGAGCATCTCCTCGATCGCCCAGGAGGCGTTCGTTCCCTGCACCGGCTGCCACCAGGTCCGGTTGGCGCCCTGGAGGTAGACCGGCCAGTTCGCCGGGGTCGGGTTGAGCGTCGGCGGCGGGGTCGGGACGCCGCCCGTGCAGTAGGTCCAGAAGGCGTTGTCGTGGTTGAGCTCCCACTCGTACCAGTTGACGCCCGCCTCTGCGGCCTCGTATGCCTGCTTTGCGTAGACGTCTGACGCCGAGGGCTGGATGTCGTTGTTCGCCGCGGTGAACGCCGTGATCGCGAAGGCCGAGGTGACGAGCAGGACACCGAGGATCGTGACCATGGTGAAGCCGCCTTCACCGCGCAGGCGTCGTTTCAGGGTCCTCATAGACATGCCGGGGGAGTCGCGGGGGTCGTGTTCGGGTCCCAGCCGCGCACGAAGACGTCGGTCTGGATCGTGGTTCCGCGCGTATCGGTGGCACCAGGCCCGCTCGGGCGGGCGAGGAACTGCACGCGAACGTCGGCGACGTTCGAGAGGTCGCCGCTGGCGAGCGTCCCCGCTGTGCCGAGCGCAGTGTTCGTGCCCTGCGTGGGATCGCTCCCGTAGCCGTAGTAGCTGAAGACCGGGACGTTGTACTGCAGGCCGCCGGAGGACAGCGGCATCACGCCGGTGAGGACCGCGCGAGTGGAGATCGGCGAGATCGGCCAGGCGGACGCGGGGCTCCCCGCCGGTTTTGAGCCATAGTCGTCGTCGTAGATCGTCCCAGGCTGACCCGATGCGCCCGCGACGAACCGGAGCTGGTGCTTATCCGGCTGCAGACCGGTTTGCCCCGCGGCAGATCCGGTGTACTCGAAGAAGGTGATCGCGTTCGGGGACCCCGCGAGGACCGCGGTGGTCGCGGAGGTGCATACCTCGGAACGCAACTCGCGTGTCATCTGGTCCATTGCGGTCCGCGCGCGTGAGGCGCTGTCAACGTGATCCGTGACGTTTCCCGTCAGCGTGACGGAGCTGTCGAGCAGCGAGAAGCCGGCGAAGACGACGACGATCCCCGCAACCGAGGCGACGAGCAGCTCGATCAGCGTGAAGCCGCTTTCAGAGCTAAGAGCTTGCCTCATGGGCACGGCCCCTGGGTGAGCCCGCCCATGGAGACGCTAACGGGGTACGAAGAGCCCGCCGCGGCCATGTTCGAGAGCGTCCCGTTGTTGTAGTGCGAGTTGCCCCACTGGCCGCAGACGCTGTAGGTCCCGTACGGGAGCGGCATGTTGACCGTCATCGTGCCCGCCCCCGAGTTGCCCACGTAGTTACCGTTGGGGCTGCCGTTTCCGCTCGGGTAATTGGCCGGGATGGCTATGCTGTAGCGCTCCGAGCAGGTCGCGGGCGGCGTCGCGGTCGGCGTGTAATAGAGCGTGAACGCCTGTCCAAAGGTGCCGCTGATGACGAGCTGGAGGTCCGGCTCGATAACGGTCACTGGGCTGGAGCCGCCTGGCGTCACCGCGATTGTCGCGCGGTTCGAGGAGCCCGGGTCGTCGGCGGTGCAGCCACCCGCGTAGACGCTGTAGCCGGTGGTGAACGGGAACAGCCCGGTGATCGTCTTGGAGGTGGCACCGCCCACTGTGAAGGGGGTCAGCGCACCGGTCGCAAGCGACGGGTTGTTGAAGGTGACCGACTGCGTCGAAACGGGCTTGTTGTTGCTGTCGACGAAGCTAACGTTCGCCTGTGATGCCTGCGCATACGGATACGTCTTCAACGACGTTGCGCCGAGCGGCGCGGTGAGGCCGGTGATCGTCGGCGCCGAGCTCCCGTTCCAGTCGACGTAGCCCGTCTTCTGGAAACTGGCGTTGAAGGTGTCCGTCGGGAGGTAGCCGAAGAAGGCGCAGCCTGACGCATCGGTTGCAACCGGGCCGGTGTTCTGATTCGTCTTCGTGTCAGTTATCGTCACCGGCACGCCTGTGACCGGGTTCGCAGCCTGATCCTGGAGCTGGACGACGATGTTCCCGCGCGACGTCACCGACGACGCGGGCGGGGCGACCAGGCTCGAGACCGAGACCGGCTGGCCGCTGCCGAGGGACGGCCAGGTGACCGTCGACGTGATCCGCAGGTAGTCGGCGCTCGTCGGTACCGACGTGCAGCTGCTCGACGGGCTACGTGAATCGGCTACCCATTGAGCGCTGGAGGCGACCGTGTAGGTGACATCGCCCTCGGCCACGCTGCGCGGGCCCGCCGAGTAACTCGCGAGCGTGTTCGACGGTAGTGCCCGCAGGCGGTCCTGGTCCTGCTGCGCCAGCGACGCGGCAATCGCACGCGCCTGATCCGTGCCGGCGACGGAACCTGGGCCGTCGATGCCGGCGAAGACGCCGACCGCGATCAATGCCACGAGCATCGCGCTGACCATCACCTCGATCAGCGCGAACCCCCGCTCCGCGCGCAGGCCAGGCTTCACCGGGTGCTTCGAGGGATGCCTGGATGGCGGGCTGCAGGCCACGATGTGACCTAGATCGGCATTTCGCTCGATCCCTAAAGGAACCTGGACGGGACTGGACGCGTCTAAGCTCGCCGTCGGTGCATGCTCGAAGAGCCATTCTGCTGTTCGCCGTCGTGCTCGGGGTCGTGGCGGTCGCGGCGTCGCTGTTTCCGCGTGTGAACCAGCACGACCAGACGACCGAGCAGCCGTCGCTGCCGGCCGCGCCGGTGTCCGTGCGCACGATCGTCGTCGGCTTTCCTCAGCCCCGCCGGCTGTTGCCGCAGGCCTTCGCGCCGCGTGAGCACGTGGTCGTCCAGGTGACCACCGATACCTCTGGCCAGGCTTCGATTCCGGGCCTCGGGGAGACGACCACCGCGGAGCCGGGCACGCCCGCGGTGTTCGACCTCGTCGGTCCCGCCCGCGGCCGCTTCACGGTCGAGTTCACACCCGGCACGACCGGGCGCCCGAGCCGCGTCGGCGTCCTCGTCGCGCACGCCTGACGTGCCACTCGACCCGGCGATCGAGAAGCTGCTGTCGCAGCCCGCAATGGACGGCGAGAGTGCGGGCGAGGAGTCGCTGGAGGAGCTACGCGCCGGCTTCGAGCGGATAGTCGACTGGCAGAGTGAGGCCAACAAGGTCGGCACGGACGCTCGAGGCGACGCTCCCCGGCAGCGTCCCCGTGCGCATCTACACGCCCTCCGACGAGCCGAGCGGAACGGTGCTCGTCTTCATGCACGGCGGCGCCTGGAGGCTGGGCAGCCTCGACGTCGTCGACCACCCCTGCCGCGCGTTCGCGTGTATGGGCGGCTGCACGGTCGTCTCGGTCGACTACCGCCTCGCTCCGGAGCACCCCTATCCCGCCGCGCTCGACGACGTGCTGGCCGCGCTCGAGTGGATCGGGGCGGACCCGGCCGAGCTCGGCACGCGCTGCCAGAGACTCGTCGTTGGGGGTGAGAGCGCGGGCGGCAACCTGGCGGCGGCCGCCGCGCTGCGCTGCCGGGACGAGGGCGGGCATGAGCTGCACGGGCAGCTTCTGCTCTACCCCTGCACCGACCATGACCTCGACCGCCCCTCCTACCGCGAGCACGACGGCCTGCTGATCACACGCGCCGAGATGCGTGCCGCGTGGGACGACTACGCGCCGGACCCCGCTCAGCGCGATCACCCGTACGTGAGCCCGCTGCGCGCGGAGGATCTATCGGGGCTGCCGCCGGCGACCGTCCTCACCTGCGAGTACGACCCGCTGCGCGACGAGGGTGAGGCGTACGCGGAGCACCTGCGCCAGGCCGGCGTCCGCGTCTACTCGAGGCGCTATGACGGCCTGAGCCACGGAATCCTCTACATGCGAGCGATGGTCCCCCGTTCCGAGCAGGTCTTCGAGGACGTCGCGAGGCTGCTGCGAGGCGGCGGCGACCCGGGCGCGCTCGAAGAGCGCTAGGCCGGGGGCAGCGAGCCGGGCTTCGGCGGCTCCGGCTGTGCCGCCGCGTTCGGCTGGACCGCTTGCTGGTGTGCCTCGACCGGTGCAGCCGGAGGAGGCTCCGCCGCCGGTGTCGGCGCCGCGTTCGGCTGAACCGCTTGCTGGTGGGCCTCGACCGGTGCAACGGGAGGAGGTTCCGCCGCCGTCGATGGCTCTCCGTGCAGTAGTGAGCGGGCGGCGCCTGTCGGACCCTCGATCGTCTCCCTGAACTCGCGGACGCCACGCCCAACCGCTCGTGCCACGTCCGGCAGCCGCTTGGGACCGAGGACGAGCAGCGCGATCAGGAGGATGAAGGCCAGATGGGTCGGGCTGAGCAGGCCTCCTGTCATGCCTCTCAGGTTAACGGGTCGCCGCGCGGGCGCGACCGGACGCTCAGACGAGCGCGGGCTCGCGCGAGGAGTGTGCGACGCACACGAGCCGCTCCCTCAGCAGGCGTGGGCTGAACGGCTTCTGGATGTGGCCGTCCGCGCCCGCGGCGATGCCGAGGCGAAGGTTGCTCTCCTCGACGCTCGCAGAGATGAGCGTGATGTGCACGTGGTCACCCCCGGCGCTCGCCCGGATGCGGCGGGTGACCTCGAAGCCGTCGAGCCCAGGCATCTTGATGTCGAGCAGCGCGACGTCGAAACGGTGGGTCAGTGCGAGCTCGAGGGCGGTCTCCCCGTCGGCGGCCGTGAAGACATCGAAGCCGGCGCGCCGCAGCTGGCTTTCGAGCAGGGCCAGGATGTCGCGGTCGTCGTCCGCCGCGAGCGCAAGCGGTCCCCCGTGTGGTGCGAAGGTGTTCATCGCAGCCCAAGTGATCGGCACGACGTGCCGGATATTCAGGGTCTGGACGGACGTACGAGGGCCGCTGTTCGGAAGCTATCCGGCGCGCCTGAGCACCGGAAGCAGCAGCGCGTGCGGCGTGTAGCGGACGAGCATGCCACTGACGCGATTCGGCATTCCCGGGGTCACGACGCGCTCTCCCCGCTCGAGGGCCCGCAGGCCGGCCTCGGCGATCTGCCCGGGGGTGCGCCACATCGGCTTCGGCAGCTTCGATGCGAAGTCGTGGGCGCCTGAGACGTCCTGGAACTCGGTCTTGACCGGCCCGGGGCAGACCGCCGTCACGGTCACGCCGGTTCCCTCGGTCTCCGCGTGCACCGCCTCGGCGAAGCTGAGCGCGAACGCCTTTGCCGCCGCGTACGTGGCGTTGCCCGGGAGCGGCTGGAAGGCGGCGGTCGAGCTGGTGATCAGGATCGCCCCGCGCCCGCGGCGGACCATCCCGGGGCAGGTAGCGGGTCGTCAGGTCGACGACCGCCTCGACCGTCACCCCGATCATCTCGAGCTCGCGCTCGCGGTCGGCCTCCACGAGCGGCTGGTAGGTGCCGAACCCGGCATTGTTGACGAGCAGCTCGGGCTCGAGCGCGAGCGTCTCGATCTTTGCGGCGAGCTCGTCCCTGCCCGGCGCCGAACTGAGGTCGGCAGCGACGATCTCGGCGCGGACCCCGTGCTCGTCATGCAACCTGCCGGCGAGCTCCCGCAGCCGGTCCTCACGCCGGGCGACGAGCGTGACGCCGTAGCCACGGGTGGCGAGCGCCTCCGCGAACGCCGTGCCTATGCCCGATGAGGCCCCCGTGACGACGGCGGTCGAGGTGTCGCTGGGCGGTGGCAGCGCCATCGGCGCAGCCTACCCTGCCACGCCCTCAGGGGCTACAGAGCCGCCCTCGAATGGCTGCCCGCGGGACCGTTCGCCGATCGAGCCCGAGCGGCGACCGTGATGATCTCGACGCACGCGTCGTCGCCGATCGCCGTGCTGTCGAGGATCAGGTGGTAGAGCGACGGATCCTCCGGCTTGACGCGGTAGAGGTTGTTGACATAGGCGCTGCGGCCGGCATCGTTCTCCTTCTGCCTGCAGCGGGCCGTCTCCTCGTCGATGCCCTCCGCGTGCATGGACCGGGCGACACGCGCGTCCACCGGCCCGTCGAGGCGCACGTGCAGGGCGCCGGGTCGGTCGCTCAGCACCACCGCCCCGGCACGTCCCAGCACGACCCCGCCCCGCTCGGCGAGCGAGTGGATCGCAGCCTCGCAGTGGCTCTTGTAGTCGTGGCTCTCTCCCACCGGTCCGAGCGGCACCGCCATCGCTCCCGTCAGCGCGGCGGGCTGCGCGAACGAGGCGATCACCCTGCGGATGCCGCTCTCGGAGCGATCGTCCCGCGTCAGCGCCTCCTCCAGCGGGATCGCCAGCGACTGCGCGACCGCCGCGGGGATCGCACGGTCGACGAACGGCAGACCGAGCTGCCCGGCGACCGCCGGCCCGATCACGCTGCCGCCGGCGCCGTAGGTCGCGGAGATCGTGACCACCGTGGCGGTCACGGCCGACCTGTCTGACTCGGTCATCGATATCCCCCCAGGGTGAACATCCGATGTTAGTGCGCGGACGTTCGACAACGATGCGCTCCTCGAAGATGATTGAGTTTGGGCGGATCGGGCTAATACCCGACCGAAAGCAGCGAGCAGGAGAGCCGAGAATGTTGCGTTCTTACTCCGAGTACGACCACTCGTCGAACAGCCTCGAGGCGGAGGTGAGCGACCTCGTTCGCACGATCCGCCACTACGACTGCCTCACGCGCGAGCGCCTTGTCGAGCTGAGCGGGGCACGCCACTGGCACGATCACTACTTCGACGCGGCCCTGGCGCAGGCGGTCAAGCGCGGACTGATCAAGCAGCTCAGCGACGACCTCTTCGAGATCGGCAAGGACGCCGGCACGTACGACAGACCGCCAGCCGCCTGACCCGAGCGCGCAAGGTGCCCCGCCTGGCCACGGTCGGGGTCTACGGGTTCAGCCTGGACGCCTTTCTCGCGACGCTCGCTGCCGCCGAGGTGACCCAGCTGCTCGACGTCCGCCAGCGCCGCGGCGTGCGCGGTAGCCAGTACGCGTGGGCGAACGCGCGCCGCCTGCAGGCCGCGCTCGCGGAGGCCAGGATCGGCTATCGCCACCACCGCGAGATCGCGCCGACGACCGAGCTGCGTCAGCTCCAGTACCGCGAGGACGACCGCGCGGGCGTCGGCAAGCGCAACCGTGTGAGGCTCGCCGTCTGTTACGCCGAGCGCTACACGCACGAGATTCTCGATCGCGTGGACCTGGGCCCGATCGTCGACGACCTACCCCGGTCGGGCGCGGGTGCGCTGCTGTGCGTAGAGCGCGACCCCGAGGCGTGTCACCGCTCGCTGATTGCCGACCGGATGCGCGCACGCTTCGGAGTTGCAGTCGAGCACCTCCGCCCGGGATGAGGATTCTCAGCTTCCGTGGGCGAAACCCGCGCTGAAGGAGCGGGTTCAATCGCTGTGATCTCTCGCCGGCTGATCGTCGCGCTCATGCTGCTGCTCGCGGCTCCGAGCGCCGCGCTCGCGCAAACCCCGACACCGCCCCCCACGCCGGTGCCGCCGGCCTTCGTGGGTCCCGCTCCCGTCATCACTCCCTTGACCGGTGTCCGCGGGCGCATCATCCGTCTCGCCGCATCTCAGCTCGGCTATCACGACCACGGCCCCTACTGCAACAAGTACGGTCCCTGCGAGGAGTGGTGCTCGCTGTTTGCCACCTGGGCCTGGGGAGGCGCGGGGGTCTCGATCCCGAGCCTTCCCTTCACGGGCTCGGTCTATGACTGGGCGGCAGCCACCACCTACGTACTGCCCCCCACGGCCAGGCCCCGACCCGGCGATGCGGTGCTGTTCGGCACCGGACCGGCGACCGTCTCATCGAGTCGCCACATCGGGATCGTCGAGGCTGTCTATCCGGGCTACATCGTGACGATCGAGGGCGATTCGAGCCACCGGGTCCTGCGCTACGTCGTCCCGCTGTCGGCGCCGTGGAAGGTCGGCGAGCCGGGCCGGATCTACGCCTTCGCCTCCCCCGTGCCGCGCGCCGGCGCCACGCGCGCCGCAGGAGCGCCCGCGCCGTTGAGCGCCGCGCGGCTCCGTAGGGCGCTCGCTCTCCAGGCCGCACGTCACCGTGTGAGCGCAGAGGATCGCCGCCTCCAGCGGACGATCCGGCGGCTGCGCGCCTTCCAGCACATGCCCTACCACGCCGGCGGCGTGACGATCGAATGGCTGAGCGTCAACTCGCAGGGGAAGATCCTCGTCGGCGTCGTCTCGCCCGGCACGATCACCGACGCGCAAGCGGCCTGGGAGCGCTTTCTGGCCCGGTACGGCGACAGCGGCGCCGCGTACCAGGTCAGCTATTACACGCCGAGCTGACGGGCGCCGCCTACCGTACGACCGGGTCAGGCGCTCACAGAGCCGCGCACACGGACTTCGTCTCGAGATAGTTGTCCAGCACCTGGTGGCCCATCTCGCGGCCCCAGCCGGATTCCTTGTAGCCCCCGAACGGGAGTGCCGCGTCGAACACGTTGTAGGTGTTGATCCACACCGTGCCCGCGCGCAGGCGCGCCGCCGTGCGATGCGCCTTCGAGATGTCGCGCGTGAAGACCCCTGCGGCAAGGCCATAGCGGGTGTCGTTCGCCGCCGCGGCGATCTCCTCGGGCGAGTCGAACGGCATCGCGACCAGCACCGGGCCGAAGATCTCCTCGCGGACGATTTTCATGTCCTCGGAGGTGTTGGTCAGCACCGTCGGCTCCACGAAGTAGCCGTGGTCGCCGTGCCGGGTGCCCCCGACGACGGCCTCGGCGCCCTCGTCGCGTCCCGATTCGAGATAGCCGAGCACCTTCTCGAACTGCTCGTCCGAGATCAGCGGCCCCATGTCGGTGCTCTCGTCGAGGCCCGGCCCGAGCTTGATCGACCTGGCCTGTTCCGCGACTCCCGCGACCACTTCGTCGAAGGCGTCCTTCTCGACGTAGAGGCGAGATCCGGCGTTGCAGACCTGGCCCTGGTTGAAGAAGATCGCGTTCGCCGATCCCTCGATCGCCGACTCGAGATCGGCGTCGGCGAAGACGACGTTCGGCGACTTGCCGCCGAGCTCGAGCGTGACCTTCTTCAAGTTGCCCCTCGCGGCTTCGACGATCAGCTTTCCGACCTCGGTGGAGCCGGTGAAGGCGACCTTGTCGACGTCGTCGTGCGCGGCGAGCGCGGCGCCGGCGTCGCCATAGCCGGTGACGATGTTGACGACCCCACCGGGGATGCCGGACTCTTCGATCAGCTCGCCGAGCCGGAGCGCCGACAGCGGCGTCTGCTCGGCCGGCTTCAGCACCACCGTGCAGCCCGCGGCGAGCGCCGGACCGAGCTTCCATGCCGCCATCAGCAGCGGGAAGTTCCACGGAATGATCTGGCCGACCACCCCGACCGGCTCGCGCAGCGTGTAGGCGAGGTACTCGCCGGGCGCCGGCATGGCTGAGATCGGAATCGTCTGGCCCTCGATCTTCGTCACCCAGCCGGCCATGTAGCGGAACAGATCCGCCGCGAGCGGCACGTCGGCGGCGCGCGCCACGGCGAGCGGCTTGCCGTTGTCGAGCGACTCGAGTGCGGCGAGCTCGTCGGCGTGCTGCTCGATCAGCTCGCCGATCCGGTAGATGCGACGGCTGCGGTCGGACGGGGTCATCCGCCGCCACTCGGAGCCGTCGGCGAACGCGCGGCGCGCCGCGCGGACCGCACGGTCGACATCCTCCTCCGATCCGCGCGGAACCTGCGAGAGCTCCTGCTCGGTAGCCGGGTCGACCGTCGCGAACGTCTCGCCCGACGCGGACTCCACCCACTTCCCGTCGATCGGCATGTGATGCTCGCGCTCGACGAAGTCGCGGGCCGTGCTGGTGGCCTGCTGCTCCATGACTGCCATGCTCACTCCCCCTTGCCCGATGGCCCGGACGCCGCCTCACGGCGTCCGCCCCGAACGGAGGCGACCTGGGCTGCAGGTGTCGCTGACCGGCACCCGTCCGGTCGCGCGTTCGGCAGTTCTAGGAAGAGGTACCCGGCCGGCGAGCGGCGAAACGGCGAGGGTGCGAGATCAACCGATCACTTGATCTGGTCGTACACCTTGAACATCGGCATGTACATCGAGATGACGATGAAGCCGACGATGCTGCCGACGAGGATGATCATCGCCGGCTCGAGGATCGACGTCAGCGCCTTGAGCGCGGCCTCGACCTCGTCCTCGTAGAAGTCTGCGATCTTCGAGAGCATCGCCTCGAGCGCGCCGGTCTCCTCGCCGACGCGCGATCATCTGGGTGACCATCGTCGGGAAGGCGCCGGGTTCGTTGCGCATCGGCGCGGCGATCGGTGCCGCCGGCCTTGACCGACTCGCGGACCTCGTCCATCGCCTTCTCGATCACGCGGTTGCCGGCGGTGCGGCCGGTGATGTCGATCGCCTGGAGCATCGGTACGCCCGCCGCGATCAGCGCCGAGTAGGTGCGCGAGAAGCGCGCCAGCGCGACCTTCTGGACGATGTCGCCGATCTTCAGCGGGATCTTCAGCTTGAAGCGGTCCCACTGCTCACGGCCCCGCTCGGTCTTCTTCCACCGCCGGAAGCCGATCGACCGCGGCAGCCGACGACCGCGATCGAGGATGTAGAACTGGCGCGTGACGAGGTGTGAGAGGACGACGGTGAACTGCGTGATCGCCGGAAGCTGGCCGCCGAACTGCTTGAAGATCTTCTCGAAGACCGGGACGATGAAGGCGACGAGGACGAGCAGCACGATCATGGCGAAGCTCGTGATCAGCGCCGGGTAGATCATCGCCGCCTTCACCTGGCGGCGCAGCGAGTCGTCCTTCTCGAGCTGGTTCGCTACGCGACTGAGTGTCTCCTCGAGGATCCCGCCGGTCTCTCCCGCCTCGACCATCGCCACGTAGAGCTCGTTGAAGATGTCGGGATGGCGGCGAAGTGCGTCTGAGAGCGCGAGGCCCGCCTCGACGTCCTTGCGCACCTGTGCGAGCGCCTCCTTGAGCTTGTCGCTCTTGGCCTGCTCCTCGAGCACGTAGAGCGCGCGCAGCAGCGACATGCCGGAGGAGACCATCGTCGAGAGCTGGCGCGTCGCGACGGTCAGCTCGGTCGCCTTCACGCGCTTGAAGCGCCCGAGCATGTCGCCGACGTCGGCGGCGCCCTTGTTCTCCTCGATGTCGAGGACGATCAGGCCGCGCTGGCGCAGCTGGGCGGCGACGGTCTGCTTGTCGTCGGCCTCGAGCTCGCCGCGCGTCGTGTACGCCGGAGAGGTCGAGCGCCTTGAAGGCGAAGCTGGCCACCGCTCAGATGCCCCTGCCGGCGCCGTTGTTGACGAAGCCTCGGTTGAGCCCGCCTGCTCCGGCACCGCTCGCCGGCTGACCGCCCGCGCCCGGCGCCGAGGAGTCGGGGACACGGCGACCCGCCGTCGCGGTGGCAGCCGTCCGCCCATCAGGCGGCGCAGCTCCTCGGGCGTCGAGGAACGCG
This sequence comes from uncultured Actinomycetes bacterium, assembly GCA_963719375.1. GTDB lineage: Bacteria > Actinomycetota > Thermoleophilia > Solirubrobacterales > Thermoleophilaceae > JAICJV01. The sequence continues at coordinate 354,944 of CAVRBY010000001.1, forward strand.
ACTCCGCGAGCCGCTGGGTGATCTTGCCCGGCGCGGATCGAGCTCGACGAGCGACGCGTCCATCGTCTGCATGCCGTGGCTTCCGCCGGTCTGCAGCGCCGAGTAGATCTGATGCGTCTTGCCCTCCCGGATCAGGTTGCGCACCGCCGGCGTCGGCACGAGCACCTCGCACGCGCACACGCGCGATCGGCCGTCGGCGGTTGGCAGCAGCTGCTGGGTGACGATTCCCTGAAGCGCGATCGCGAGCTGGGCGCGCACCTGGTGCTGCTGCTCCGGCGGGAAGGAGTCGACGATGCGGTCGACCGTCTGTGAGGTGTCCTGGGTATGGAGCGTCGCGAACACGAGGTGGCCCGTCTCGGCGGCGGTCAGCGCGGTCGCCATCGTCTCGAGGTCGCGCATCTCGCCGACGAGGATCACGTCAGGGTCCTGGCGCAGCGCGGCCTTCAGCGCGCGTCGAGAAGCTCTGCGCGTCGGAGCCGAGCTCGCGCTGGTTGACGACGCAGTTCTTGTGCCGGTGGAGGAACTCGATCGGGTCCTCGACCGTCATGATGTGCTCGTGGCGCTCCTCGTTGATCATGTCGATCATCGAGGCGAGCGTCGTCGACTTGCCTGAGCCGGTCGGCCCCGTGACGAGCACGAACCCGCGCGGCTTGTTGGTGAACTCCTGTCAGCACCGGCGGGCAGCCCGAGTGAGCTCGAAAGCCGGGATGTCCGTCGGGATCGTGCGCATCACCGCGCCGATCGACGCCCGCTGGAAGTAGGCGTTGACGCGGAAGCGCGCCTTGCCGGGAACCGCGTAGGAGAGGTCGATCTGCCAGTCGTTCTCGAGCCGCTTGCGCTGGTCGTTGTTGAGGATCGAGTAGACGATCTCGCGCGTGTCCTGCGAGTTCAGCGACGGGTAGTCGAGCGGGCGCAGGACGCCGCGCTCGCGCACCATCGGCGGCGCGCCGACGGTCAGGTGGAGGTCGGAGGCGCCGGCCTCGAGCACCTCGATCAGGATGTCTGCGAAGTCGATGTTCACGCGCTTTCCTCTCCCTTATCGGCAGCCGTCGATCTCACGTGACCCGTGAGACCTCGGCGATCGACGTCGTTCCGAGACGGACCTTCTCGAGTCCGTCGTCGCGCAGCAGGCGCATGCCCTGCTCGGCCGCCTTCGCGCGGATCACGTCCGCCGAGACGCGGTCGATCGTCATCTCGCGGATCTCGTCGGAGACGGTCATGACCTCGTAGAGGCCCACGCGGCCCTTGTAGCCCGACTGGGCGCAGCGGGCGCAGCCGACGGGCTCGTACGCCTCGATGTCGAAGCCGACGTCGAGAAAGCCCGCGCCGCGAAGGCGGTCGACGGTGAGCACCACCCGCTTCTTGCAGTACTTGCAGAGCCGCCGAGCGAGCCGCTGGGCGACGATGCAGTCGATCGCCGAGGCGGTCAGGAAGGGAGCGATGCCCATCTCCGTCAGCCGCGTCAGCGCCGAGGGGGCGTCGTTCGTGTGCAGCGTCGAGAGGACGAGGTGGCCCGTGAGCGCCGCCTCGACCGCGATCTTGGCCGTCTCCGGGTCGCGGATCTCGCCGACCATGATCACGTCGGGGTCCGCGCGGAGCATCGTCCGCAACCCGGTCGCGAAGCTCAGCCCCGCCTTCGGGTTGACCTGGATCTGGTTGACCCCGTCGACGCGGTACTCGACGGGGTCCTCGATCGTGATGATGTTCCTCTCGATCGAGTTGATCGCGGTCAGCGCCGCGTAGAGCGTCGTGGACTTGCCGGAGCCCGTCGGGCCGGTGACGAGCACCGCGCCGTAGGCCTGACGAAAGCCCGCCTCGAAGCGCCCCCGGGCGCCGTCGCGCATGCCGAGCGAGTCGAGCGTCAGCATCACCTGCTCCTTGTCGAGCAGGCGCATCACGACGCCCTCGCCATGCTGGGCCGGGCAGCGTGACGATGCGGATGTCGACGCTGTGCCCGTTGACGCTCATCGAGGTCCGGCCGTCCTGCGGGATGCGGCGCTCGGAGATGTCGAGGTCGCCCATGATCTTCACGCGCGAGACGACGCCCGGGACCATGCGGCGCGGGATCGAGGTCGTCTCGTTGAGGACGCCGTCGATCCGGAAGCGGACGCGCATGTCCTTGCCGGCCGGCTCGAAGTGGATGTCGGAGGCGCCGTCCTCGATCGCCTGCGCGACGATCGAGTTGACGAGCTTGATGACCGGCGCGTCGATGGCCGACTCGCGAATGTCGACCGGCGAGAGGTCCTCTTCCTCCTCCTCGTCGATCGCGTCGGCGACCGCGTCGTCGAGCCGGTTCATCTTCGCGATCAGCGAGGCGATGTCGTCCGTCGAGGCGACGACGGGACGGATCTCGTAACCCGTCATCAGCTTCAGGTCGTCGAGCGCGAGCACGTTCGACGGGTCGGTCATCGCGACGAGCAGCGTGCCGCTCGAGTGGTAGCCGATGGGGATCGCGTTGTAGCGACGGGCGGCCTGCGCCGTCAGCAGGTTCACGGCGGCGAGGTCGGGCTTGTAGACGGTCAGGTCGACGTGCTCGAGACCGAACCGCTCGGCGGTCGCGCGTGCGAGCTCGTCGACGCTGAGCGCACCGGATTGGAGCAGCACCTCCTCGGGCGAGTGGCCGGTCGTGCGGCCCTCTTCGACGGCGGCCTCGACGCGCTCCTTCGCGACGAACCCGAGCTCGACGATGACGTCGGAGATGAACCGCCCGGCGCCGCCCCGCCGGCGCGGGGCGGTGATGCCCGCGATCGCGCCGTCGCCCGGCCTGCCGTGGCCGTTCTCGGGACCGAAGCCGGCGACCGCTGCGTCGTCGAGCGAGTCGACCGCGGAGTCGCTCACCGGTGGAAGTCGTAGATCGTCTGGCGGAGGGACTGCGGGTCGACGAAGCCCTCAACCAGGCGTGCCTGCATGCCCGAACGCAGCACCACGATCGAGGGTGTCTGGGCGACGCCGACGTTCGTCAGCAGCGGACGGAACGTCGTTACATCCGAGAGCCCGACCGAGAACGCCGAGACGTGCCGGATCTGCGCGATCGAGTCGATCGCGGTCTCGTCCGCGGCGTCGTCAGCCGAGCCGGGATGGGTGAAGAAGAGCACGACCACGTTTCCGCGCTGGTAGGCCGCGGCCACCTTGGCGGCGGTGCCGGAGCCCGCGGCCGGCGGGGTCTGGGCGGGCCGGGCGACCGGGGGCGCGGAGGGCTTCGCCGCATGCGCGGGGACCTTCGCCTGACGCACCGGGGCCGGACGCGCGGGCGCTGGCTTCGACGCCGGCGTGGGCACCGGCGTGATCGTCCCGCTCGAGCCCGAGCCGCGCGTGGCGAGCAGCGTGGCGACGATCAGGGCAAGACCCAGGACGGCGAGGAGGACTGGGCGCGGAACTGACATCTGCGCCTCTATCGGCAACCCGACGGCGGGGGTTTAGAGCGACCGTCAGTGCCCGCGTGCGGCCTGGCGCATCACCTCGATCGGCGCCGCGCGGCCGGTCCAGCGCTCGAAGCTGAGCGCGCCCTGGCGCACCAGCACCTCGAGCCCGTCGATCACGCGCGCCTCGCCTCTCCGCGCCCACTCGGCGAACGGCGTCGTTGCGCCCGGCCGGTAGACGAGGTCGACCGCGATCTGCGGCGGCGCCGGCAGATCCGGCAGCTCGTCGCCCGCTCGCAGGCCGATCGACGTGGCGTTCACGATCAGGTCGGCGGCTTCCGGTCGTTCCACCGCGCGGACACCGAGGTCACGCGCGAGCGCCTGCGCTCGCTCGGGCGTCCGGTTCCAGATCGCCACTTCCGCTCCGCCCTCGCGGAGCGCCCACACCGCCGCCCGCGCCGCGCCGCCCGCGCCGAGGACCAGGGCGCGCCGGCCGGCGATGTCGCCAACGGACAGCAAGCAGCCCGGGCGCGTCGGTGTTGTCCGCCTCGATCCGCCCGTCGATCAGGGTGAGCGTGTTCGCCGCGCCGATCGCGCGCGCCGCGCGCGTTGCGAGATCGGCGACAGCGAGCGCCGCCCCCTTGTGGGGGATCGTCACGTTCGCGCCTCGGTAGCCGGATTCGGGCAGCGCCCGGACGGTCTGCTCGAACAGCTCGGGCGGAACGGGCAGCTTGAAGTAGCGGGCGTCGACGCCGAGCGCCGCGAATGCGGCCGCCATCATCGCCGGCGAGCGGCTGTGAGCCACGGGCGAGCCGAGCACCCCGTAGAGGGCGGCCACGCGCGAGCTCAGCAGCCAGCGGGGACGTGGATGCCCTGGCGGGCCTCCTGGTAGCGCTGGCTGTCGATGTTGAATTGCGGCGCTCGACGCGGTGAAGCAGTGCGTACCGGGCGTGGTCGCGTTCGCGACGTAGTACAGGTAGTCCGTATTGGCCGGGTTCGCCGCTGCCTCGAGCGCCGCGATCCCGGGACTGCCGATCGGCCCCGGGGGCAGCCCGGCGTGGATGCGGGTGTTGTACGGCGACTGGATGGCTAGCTCGCTCGCGGTCAGCGGGTGGGTCCAGTCGTTGATCAGGAACCTGGTGGTGGCGTCGATCCCGAGCGGCATGCCGGCCTTCAGGCGGTTGTAGATCACCGAGGCGACGAGTGGCAGCTCCTTGCGTGCCGATGCCTCCCGCTCGACCATCGAGGCGATGACGATCACGTCGTAGGGAGACAGGCCGGCGGTCCGTGCGCCGCTCAGGTCGATCCGTGCGAAGGTCTGCTTGAAGGCCTGCAGCTGCTTCGTGACGAGCGCGCTGACGTCCGCTCCCACGCTTGAGCTGGTAGGTGTTCGGGAACAGGAAGCCCTCGAGGTTCGTTGCGCCCTTCGCACCGTAGCTCGCCGGCGCGAGCACGGGCGAGGACTTCGTCGCCGCCAGGTAGTTGCCGGTCAGCTCGCCCGGCTTGAGCGAGGCCGCGATCTCGCGGCCGGCTGAGGCCGGGGATGACGGTTACGTTGATGACATTCGGCAGCGGGCCCTTCACGATCGCGGCGATCGCAGCCGAGTAGCTCATGCCGCGCTTGAGCGTGTAGCTGCCGGGCTTCAGCTTGCCGCGGTCCCCGTCGAGGGTCGACGCGCGCCTCGAAGAAGAAGCTGCTCGAGACGACGCCGTGATCCGCGAGCGTGCCGGCGATCGTGCTGACGCTCGAGCCGCGCGGGATGGTGACGCTGACCTCGCCGCTGCCGCTGCCGGTGAACGGCTGGAACAGCGACACGAGGAACCAGATGGCGGCTATCGCCACGATCACGGCGACCGCGATCGTGATCCGCCGGCGGCCGGTCCCGCCGCGGGGCCGGCGCGCGGACGGCCTCGATACGGGGCCCGCCGGCTCGCGTCCGGCGCGGTGGCGCTCCGGCAGCGGCTCCTGGCGAGGAATGCGTGGGCTGGGAGACGTTGGCGCGGTCGGCGCCGTCGCGGTGGCAGCGGCTCGTCGCCCGGGGCGCCCGGGCACCGGAGGCGGCCCGGCCATCAGACGGCCGCCCGCTGCGCGAGGTACGCCTCGAGCAGATGCGCTGCCGCGCGCGAGTCGAGCGTCGCGGCTCCGCCACCGCGCTCGGCCTGACGGGTCGTCAAGCGCTCGTCGTGCAGCGTCACCGGAACGTCGAGACCCTCCGATAGGCGAGCCGCGAAACGCGCGTGACTCGCGTGCCTGAGCCCCCTCGGATCCGGCGAGCGTGAGCGGCAGCCCGACGACGACGTGCTCCACGCCTCGCTCGCGCGACGAGTCGCGTGATCGCGGGACAGCCCGCGCCGCGTGCCGGCGCGCTCGACCGCTTCGAGCGGCGTCGCCAGCATGCCGGTCGGCATCCGAGATCGCGACGCCGCAGCGCGCCTCGCCGTAGTCGAGTGCGAGGATCCGGCTCATGCGCTCAGCGCCCGCTCGATGACGAGCCGCGCGGCGGCGATCGCGTCGGGCAGCTTCTGCGGGTCGCGGCCGCCGGCCTGCGCCATCGTTGTCGCGGCCGCCGCCACCGCCGCCGGCCACCTGCGCCGCGGCACGCACGACCTCGCCGGCCCGTGCTCCCCGCTCGACCGCGGCCGGCGAGAAGTTCGCGACGAGGTGAACGCGGCCGTCGGTGGCGCAGCCGAGCACGACCGCGGCGTCGCCGAGGGTCTGCTTGACGCGGTCGGAGAGCTCGAGCAGCTCCTGCTGGCCCGGCGGCGTCGACCGACCTCCGCGACGACGCGCACCCCGCCGACGTCTTCCGCGCGCTCGACGAGTGCGTCGCGTTTGCAGTCGATCGGCGCCGGACGAGCGCTCGCGAGCGTTCCTGCGCCTGGGTAACCAGACGCTCGACGGCCGGAAGCACCTCTGGCTCCGGCACGCGCAGCGTCCGCGCCAGAGCGCGCAGCTCGGCTGCGCGCTCGCGTGCGAGCTGCGACCGCGGCGGCGCCGGTGACCGCCTCGATGCGTCGCACGTTCGACGCGCTCGAGCTCTCGGAGGTGATGTTGAACAGGCCGATCTCCGCCGTCGACGCAACGTGGGTCCCGCCACAGAGCTCGCGCGAGACGTCCTCGACCTCGACCATTCGCACCCACTCACCGTACTTCTCCCCGAACAGCGCCATCGCTCCAAGCGCCTCAGCCTCGACACGCGTCGTCTCGATCGCGCGCACCGGATGGCTCTCGGCGATCCACTCTCCGACGAGCCCCTCGACGCGCTCGAGCTGCTCCGCGCTCAGCCGCTCGCCGTGGGTGAAGTCAAAGCGAAGCTTGTCCGGACCGACGTACGAGCCTGCCTGGTGGACGTGGTCGCCGAGCAGGGCGCGAAGCGCCGCGTGCAGCAGGTGCGTGGCGGTGTGGTTGCACATCGTCGCGAACCGCCGCGTGCGGTCGACGACCGCGTGGACGGGCTCTCCGGCGTCGAGCTCTCCCTGCTCCAGCGCCAGCGCGACCGCCTGGTCGTCGCCGAGCCTGAAGACCTGCTCGACGCGGGCGCGCCCCGACGGGGCCTCGACGAAGCCCGCATCGGAGACCTGTCCGCCACCCTCGGGATAGAACGGGCTTTCCTCGAGCTTCGCAAGGAAGGACCCGTTCGAGCGCTCGAAGGCGGCGAGGACGGTCTCCGACTCGATCGTCTCGTATCCGACGAAGCGGGTCGAGCTCGCCCGCCTTGCGGGCGAACTCGAGGACGCGCTCATGTGCGGACCCCTTCCGCCCGGCGGACGCTTGCGCCGCCGCGGGCCACCTCGCGCGCTCGCTCCATCAGCTCGCTGAAAGCCCTGGTCGTCGACGGACAGGCCCTCGTCGGCGAGCAGCTCGCGCGTCAGCTCGTATGGGAAGCCATACGTGTCGTGCAGGCGGAAGGCGTCGGCGGCGTCGATCCAGGACGTCTCCGACTCCCTCGCCTTTCGGACGAGATCGCTCAGCAGCCGCTCGCCCTGGGCGAGCGTGCGCCGGAAGCCCTCCTCCTCGGCCGTCGCCCACTTCGCGATCGTCTCCGCCTCGCGCGTGAGCTCGGGATAGGAGCCGCCCATCACCTCGATCACGCGGCTCGCACAGCTCGGGCAGGAACGGGTCGTCGAGACCGAGCACGCGTCCCTGCTGGATCGCTCGGCGCATGATCCGGCGCAGCACGTAGCCGCGGTCCTCGTTCGAGGGCACTACCCCGTCGGCGAGCAGGAACGTCATACCGCGACCGTGGTCGGCGAGGATCCGCAGCGCCCGGGTGATCGCCTCGTCCTCGCCGTAGTGGCGGCCGGAGAGCGACTCGCCGAGCTCGACGAGCGGACGGAAGTGGTCGGTCTCGTAGACCGACGGAACGTCCTGGAGGATCGCCGCAAGCCGGTCGAGGCCGAGCCCGGTGTCGATGTTGCGGCTCGGCAGCGCTGTGAGGGAGCCGTCGTCATGGAGCTCGTACTGCATGAAGACGAGGTTCCAGAACTCGAGGAAGCGCTCGGTGTCGTCGCCGGGACGGTCGCCGGCCGAGCCGAAAGCCTCGCCGCGGTCGTAGTAGAGCTCCGAGCACGGCCCGCATGGTCCGCTCGGCCCGGCCTGCCAGAAGTTGTCCTCTCGTCCGAGCTGGACGATCCGCTCGTCCGGGACGCCGACCGCATGCCAGCACTCGATCGCCTCCTCGTCCGGCCCGAGGCCGAGCTCCGGGTCTCCGCCGAAGACGGTCACCCAGATGCGCTCCGCGGCGAAGCCCCAGCCGCTGGTCGACAGCTCGAGCGCCCAGTCGACGGCCTCGCGCTTGAAGTAGTCGCCGAAGGAGAAGTTGCCGAGCATCTCGAAGAACGTCAGGTGACGCGCCGTCATCCCGACGTTCTCGATGTCGACCGTTCGAAAGCACTTCTGGCAAGAGGTGAGGCGCGGATGCGGAGGCCTCTGCTCGCCGCGGAAGTAGGGCTTGAAGGGCTGCATGCCCGCCGTCGTCAGCAGCACCGACGGGTCGTGGGCGGCGGGGATCAGCGACGCCGACGGCTCGCGCAGATGGCCGCGCTGCTCGAAGAACGACAGGTAGCGCTCGCGGATCTCGGCGGCGTTCACGGCGGTCAGTCTAGTCGCGCGCCTGGGCCCTTCTTCGCCGGGGCGGGGCGCGTCAGAGCGGGGGCCGTGGTGGCGCGTCCGATCAAGTTTTCTGCCCATTTGCCGAAGTAAATGCAGCTATGGACGTGGTGAGACTCGTCTCGGAGGCTCGAGCACGCCACCCGCAAGCGATGAGGGGTCGGGAGCGCTACGGGGCCGCAGGATTGGCGCTCGCCTTCGTCCTGGCCGCGGGCGGCATCGCCGCCGTGCTCCCGCGCGGCGAGCCCTGGCACCCGGCGCTCGCGATCCTGCTCGTGGTCGCGTACGCGTTCGCCTCCCAGGTCGAGTTCGAGGTCGACCAGGGCGTCGCGTTCGCCACGCAGTTGGTCTTCGTGCCGATGCTCTTCCTGCTGCCGCTGCGGCTGGTGCCGCTCTTCGTCGTGGTCGGCCTGATCCTGGGGCGGGTACCGGAGTTCGCCGCGCGCCGGCGCCACGTCGATCGCTGGCTGCTCTGCGTCGCATCGAGCTGGTTCGCGCTCGGGCCGGTGGTCCTGATCGGCCTGCTCGCCCCCGGCCCGCCGCGTGCCGCGCACGCGGCAATCTATGGCCTGGCGCTGCTCTCGGAGTGCGCTGTCGACCTGGCCATCTCGGTCCTCGGTAACCGCTTGATGTACCGGGGGCCCGCGGTCGAGACGATCAAGACCGCCTACTGGGCGTTCGTCATCGATGCCGCGGTGAGCCCGGTGGCGCTCGTGACAGCCTCCGTCGCGCACGCGCATCCGCTCGCGATCGCTGCGTTGCCGCCGCTGCTGTGGCTGATCAGCCTGTTCTCGAAGGAGCGCACGGAGCGCTACAGCGCCGCGCTCGAGCTCAACCAGACCTATCGCGGGACTGTGATGGTGCTCGCCGACGTCGTCGAGGCCGACGACAACTACACAGCCCACCACTGCCGCTCCGTCGTCGAGCTCGCGGCCGCAGTCGCCGCCGAGCTCGGACTCGGCTACGAGCAGAAGCAGGAGCTCGAGATCGCGGCGCTGCTCCACGACGTCGGCAAGATCGCGATCCCCAAGGACGTCCTCAACAAGCCGAGCCAGCTCACCGACGAGGAGTTCGAGCTCATGAAGACGCACACGATCGAGGGACAGTCGCTGCTCGAGCGCGTCGGCGGCCGGCTCGCCCGCGTCGGCAACATCGTCCGCTCCTGCCACGAGCGCTGGGACGGCCATGGCTATCCCGACGGCTTGGTGCGCGAGCAGATCCCGCTCGCGGCGCGGCTCGTCTTCTGCTGCGACGCCTACAGCGCGATGACGAGCGACCGCCCGTACCGCCGAGGCATGTCGAGCGAGGCGGCCCTCGCCGAGCTCGAAACGAACGCCGGATCCCAATTCGACCCGCGGGTGGTCGACGCGCTCGTCCAGGTCGTGCGTAGCGGGGCGCTCGGGGAGGCCTCCACCTACAGCGGACGCCGTGCGTGCGGTGCTCGCTTCGCAGAGCTCGGCGCCGGCGCCGACGTCGGTCGCGATCGAGGCCTGACCGGCGGGTGCCGGCGCCGCCGTGTCGATTCGCATCCGCACAGCCGCAACCGAGAAGGCCACGAGGCAACCCCCGCCGGCCAGCCCGATCAGTGCCCGCGGTCCGAGCGCGGCGACAAGCGCTCCGGCGCTCAGGAAGGCGATGCAGTACCCCCAGTAGACGAGCGTGTCCGCGAGTGAGAACACGCGGCCCTTTGCCTCATCCGAGACGAGTGTCTGAAGCAGCAGGCGCGCGTAGACGATGATCAGACCGTTCGCCACGCCGGTGACGAGGAAGCCCGCCGCGGCGACGGGCAGGTCCGGGGCGACGCTCATCAGGATGAAGCCGGTGCCGAGCAGCGCGATCCCGCTGACGTAGCGACGGGAGACGCCGCTCCCTGCGGTCGTGCCGCTCGCGCTGAGCGAGCCGCTCATGATCCCGATGCCCCAGATCGCCACAAGGAGGGCGTAGCCGGACGAGCCGGACCCGAGGCTGCGGGCGAACAGCAGCTCCGGCACGCTCAGCAGGGCGGCGAAGAACATCGACGCGCTCGCGCTCCAGAGGACCACGCGGACCACCGGCATCGCCGCCGCGGTACGCAGGCCCTGACGCACTTCGCTGAGCAGGTGCTGGCGCGGCGTGGGACCGCGCGTGACAGCGCCGAACGGCATGAACGTGAGCACGACCGCCGAGAGGGCGAACGTGGCTCCGTTGACGACCATCACTCCGCTCGCGCCGGCCAGCGGCAGCAGCAGCACCGCGAGCAGCGGCCCGACTACCCGCCCCATGTCGGTCAAAGCCCCGTACATCGCCATCATCGCGGGCGCCCTGTCGGCTGCTACGAGCGAAGGCAGCGATGGCAGGACCGCCGGCGAGAAAAGGCTCGTCCCGACGCCGGCGAGCGCGGCGAGCGCGACCATCGCGGCGAAGTCGTTGGTGGCCCCGATGGCGACGAACGCCACCGCACGCACGAGGTCGGCCAGCACAGCGCATGTTCGGCGCGGCCAGCGGTCGGCCGCCGCTCCCGCAAGCGGCCCGAGCAGCATCCCCGGGAGGAAGCCAGCGAGCAGCACGAGCGTGAGCGCCCACGGCGATCGGTAGCGCTCGTAGGCGAGGATGAGGATCGCGACGTTTGCCGCGCCGGTGCCGATCGCAGACTGCGCGTAGACGAGCACGAATGCACGCGCGCGCGGCTCGCGGAGCAAGACGCCGGCGAGTTTCTGGATCGAGTCCACCTGAAGGCCGCCTTGGATCAGACGCGCGCGAGAGGCGCATGCGGCCTCTCGCGCGCGCACACGGGGTTGCTACCAGCCGTGAGGTGCCACGAGGGCCTCCTCTCGTGCCGAGCTGTTGCCCGGCCGGCCCTCATGGGACGATCCGGGCCGTTCCTATGCATGGCCCACCCTAAGGTCGACCCCCGACCGAAGCAACTCGCCCGTTTGGGTGAATTTGCGCGCTAGCGTGCCGCCACGATCCGGCCGATCGGCGACGGAGCCTCGGTGTCGGCGAGCGGGAAGTGACAGGCGGCGAGATTTCCGCCGGCCTTCTGCTCGAGCGCCGGATCCTCACGCGCGCAGAGATCCTGTGCCTTCCAGCAGCGAGTGTGAAAACGGCAGGCCGCTGGCGGGTTCGCCGGGCTCGGCGGCTCGCCCGCCAGCAGCCGGCGCTCCCTGCCGTGGCCCGGGACGGCGGAGAGCAGCGCGCCCGTGTAGGGGTGACGTGGATGCGCGTAGAGCCCGTCGCTTCGCGCGATCTCGGCCAACTTGCCGAGGTACATCACAGCCACCCGGTGGCAGGCGTAGCGGACGACGGAGAGGTCGTGGGCGATCAGGACGATCGTCAGCCCGAGGTCACGCTGCAGCTCGCGGAGCAGGTTCAGTATTTGCGCCTGGATCGAGACGTCGAGCGCGGATACCGGCTCGTCGGCGATCACGAGCTTCGGCTCGAGCGCCAGCGCCCGAGCGATGCCCGCCCGCTGGCGTTCTCCGCCCGAGAACTCATGCGGGTACCGGTTGTAGTGCTCGGCGCTTAGCCCGACCCTCTCCATCAGCTCCTGAACCGCCCTGCGACGGGCGCGAGCGTCGCCGTGGATGCCGTGGATCTTGAACGGCTCGGCGATGATCGACCCGATGCTCCTGCGCGGGTTTAGCGACGAGTAGGGATCCTGGAAGATCAGCTGCACCTCCCTTCGCAGTGGCTTCAACTCGCCGCCTCGGAGCTTGGTGATGTCACGGCCTCGGTATCGAATGGTGCCGCTCGTCGGCGTCAGCAGCCGCGCGATCAGCCGCGCCGTGGTGCTCTTCCCGCAGCCGCTCTCGCCGACGATGCCGAGCGTCTCGCCCTCGGCGACGTCGAAAGAGATGCCGTCGACGGCTCGGACCGAGCCCTGCTCGCGCCGGCGCAGGACGCCGTGCGTGATCGCGAAGTGCTTGACGAGGTCGCGGACCTCGACGAGCGGCTCGCTCATCCTCGGACCTCGGCGTTCGCCGGCAGCATCCGCTCGCGAAGGTCTCGTCTCGTCTCGCTCGGCAGCAGGCAGGCGACCTGGTGCCCGGGGTCGGAGGCGAGCGGCTCGAGCATCGGGTCGATGCGCCGGTGACTCTCCCGGGCAAAGGCGCAGCGCGGATGGAACGCGCATCCCGTGGGCCGGTCGATCAGGCTCGGCGGCCGGCCCGGGATCGGCACGAGGGCCACCTCACGCGAAACGTCGAGGCGAGGCACCGACCGAAGCAGCCCCCACGTGTACGGATGCTCCGGTTGCTCGAGGAGCGTGCGCGTACGCGCCCGCTCGACGATGCGCCCGGCATACATCACGGCGACCTCGTCGGCCATCTCCGCGATCACGCCGAGGTCGTGCGTCACGAGCACGACGGCGGCTCCGAGCTCCGCCTGGAGCCGCCGGATCAGCTCCAACACCTGGGCCTGCACGGTCACGTCGAGCGCCGTCGTCGGCTCGTCGGCGATCAGTAGCTTCGGCTCGTTGGCGAGCGCGATCGCGATCATCGCGCGCTGGCGCATGCCGCCCGAGAGCTCGTGCGGGTAGGCATCGGCTCGCCGCCCGGGCTCGGCGATGCCGACGAGCCCGAGCAGCTCGACGGCGCGTGACCGGGCAGCCGCTCGCGAGACCTTGCGGTGGGCGCGCACGGCCTCGGCGATCTGGGCGCCGACGCGGTAGAGCGGGTGCAGGGAGGAGAGCGGGTCCTGGAAGATCATCGCGATCTCGTCGCCACGGATGCGGCGCAGCTCGTCGTCGGAGGCCGTTACGAGGTCGCGGCCGCGGAACAGGACCTCTCCGGAGATGCGCGTCCGCCGGGCGCGAGTCAAGCCCATCAGCGTCAAGCTCGAGATGCTCTTGCCGGATCCCGACTCGCCCACGATCCCGAGCGTCTGCCCGGCCTCGAGGCTGTAGGAGACGCCGTCGACGGCCCGGACCACGCCATCCGGTGTATCGATCTGCACGCGCAGATCGCGAACCTCGAGCAGCGGCTCAGGCATGCCTGACACGCGGATCCAGAAAGGCGTAGGCCACGTCGACGACCAGGTTGCAGACGATGATGAAGAAGGCCGCGAACAGCACCGTGCCCTGAATCGTGGGGATGTCCTGGTTTTGGATCGCGTCGTAGCTGAGACGTCCGACGCCAGGGATGTTGAAGACGGTCTCGGTCAGGATCGCGCCCCCGAGCAGCAGCCCGATGTCGATGCCTAGCACCGTCGCGACCGGCGTCAGCGCGCTGCGCGCGCCGTGGCGGAGGACGACGCTGCGCTCACGCAGGCCCTTCGCACGAGCCGTACGGATGTAGTCGGCCGACAGCGCCTCGACCATGTTCGCCCGCAGCAGCCGCGAGTAGACGGCAGAGAACGACGCCGCGAGCACGAGCCAGGGCATGACGAGCGAAGTAAGCCACTCGCCGGGATCCTCACTGATCGGGACGTAGGAGCCCTGTCCGGGCAGCAGCTTCCACCTGCCGACGTCGCTCGCGAACAGGTAGAGGGCGACGAGGCCCAGGAAGTAAGGCGGCATCGACAGGAACACGAGCGAGATGCCAGTTGCGACGCGGTCGAACACGCCGTGTTGCCGGACCGCGCTGAGGATGCCGACGGGGAACGACACGAGCAGCCAGACCACGACCGCGCCGACGGCGAGCGAGAAGGTCGCGGGGAGGCGCTCGAAGATCAGCGTCCGCACCTTGGTCCCGTTGTAGAAGTAGCTCGTGCCGAAGTCGAAGTGGAGCACGAGGTTGCGCATATAGTGGAAGTACTGCACGAGCACCGGATCGCGCAGCCCCATCTGCTTGCGGACTGCGGCGATCGTCGCCGAGTTCGCCTTCGTGCCGGCGCGCAGGACCGCCGGGTCGCCGGAGGGGAAGACGTAGAACACGACGAAGGTGATCAGGCTGACGAGGAACAGCAGGGCCACCACCCACAGGAGGCGGCGGGCGACGTAGCTACCCATCACGCGTTCTCCTTGGTGGGGCGCCCGCCGTGTCCCTGCGGCGAACGATCACGCGCCTACTTGAGCGCGCTGTAGGACAGATCCCAGGCGACCAGGAAGTTGTTGATCACCCCCTTCACGTTGCTCGACTCCGCTGTAGCCTGCTTCTCCCACACGAACGGAAGCCCGACCGCCTGGGCGACCACCATCTTGTCGATCTTGCCGTAGGCCTGCTCCCGCGCGGCGAAGTTGTTGATCGTCGCGGCCTTCGCGAAGGCCGTGTTGATCGCAGCCTCGTTGAGCTGCGGGAAGTTCGAGTTGTTTTCAGGCAGGATGTTCGTCCCGTCGAAGTTCGGGTCGAGCAGCGTCTGGGGGTCGTAGAAGTCCTTCTGCCAGGTGGCGTTCGGACACACCTCTGGCTCCTTCGAAGGCGTTCCGCAGATCGAGAGCATCTGCTCGTGCGGCACCGCCTGGATCGTCGGGTTGAAGCCGAGCGTCCGCAACTCGCTCTGGGCGTAGAGGCAGACCTGGTGCCCCGGATCGCTCGAGTCGCAGACGAGCGTGATGTTCCTGTGCGGACCGGTGTACTTCCCGCTCGCGAATCCGGCGGCCTTGAAGTACTTCGCCGACACCGCGGGGCTCGCCGTGGGAGACGCCATGAAGTCGTATGGCGACGAAGCGCCGCCGCCCTGCTCGAAGCCGGGGAACTGGGTCGGGATGAAGTGATAGGCGATGTCTCCATCCGCCGGCCCGCCGCGCGCCTGCCGCAGCGATGTCTTGTCGAGCCCCGCGATCACCGCCTTGCGAACGTTGATGTCGTTGAACGGCGGCTTGGTCGTGTTCAGCGCCACGTACCGGAAGCCGTCCGTGTAGGGGCTCTGCACCTGCGACGCGTATTGGGTCACGGCCTGCTCGAGCTCCGATCCGGGCAGGACGAAATCGCCCGTGATCTCACTCGAGCCGGTGAGCACCTTCTTCGTGGCGCTGGCGGTGTCCTGAAAGCCCTCCTGGACGACGATCTTGTCGAGCTTCGCCGGCCGGTAGTCGGTGGCCCGGTTCCAGTTGGGGTTGCGGACGATCGTGATGCTCTTGCCGGCGACGTAGCCGGTGAGGTTGCCGCGACTGTCGTTCTCGATCATGTACGGGCCGGTCGCGACCTGATGCAGGCCGTATGTCGACGGATTTGCCTTGTCGTACTTGGCCGCGTACTCGCGCGGGACCGGCGCCGACAGCGGCAACGACAGAGCCTCGGCCGCGATCAGGCCGACCGGGCGGGTCAGCTTGATCTGGATCGTGTAACGGTCAGGAGTGGTCGTACCGGGAAGCGACTTGACGCCGGGTACGGGCTGTACGGGCGCGCCGGCGATCGGGAAGTACAGCGACGCATAGCCGTTAGCGACGTTCGCCGAGAAGCCGCGGTCGATCGCGTACTTGACGTCCGCGGCGGTCACCTCGCGGTTCACGGGCGGGCTGAAGCGGATCCCGTGCTTGATGTGGACCGTGACCGTCTTCCCATCCTTCGAGATGACCGGTGGCCCCGCGGCGAGATCCGGCGTCGGGGGCGCGTCGCTCGTGGCGTCGACGGTCGTCGTCTGAGCCGGCTTGTACGAGTAGAGCGGGCGCTGGGTCGCGTAGTCGATCTGGTAATCGAAGGCGTAGTAGGCGGCGCCCGGGTCGATGTTCTTGAAGTCGCCCTGGTTGAGGATCGTCAGGGTGCCACCGTTCCTGCCGCTGGAGCTGCTCGAACCGCAGGCGCCGACCGCGACCGCCAGCGCAAGCGCAGCTGCCGCCAGGAGAGCTCGCCTTGGATTGCCCATGTCGTCTTCCTTTCGGTTTTCCTGCTTGTCTCTACGCCGGCGACCTGCGCTTACCTGCTCGCACGCGGATTGAGCGCGTCCTGTAGGCCGTCGCCGAGGAGGTTGAAGGCGAGCACCGTGATCAGAAGCGCGACGCCCGGGAAGGCCATGAACCACCAGGCCGTGTCGATGTAGTCCGTGGCCGTCGAGATCATCGATCCCCAGCTCGGGTTCGGATCGCGGATGCCGACGCCGAGGAACGAGAGAGCCGCCTCCAGCAGGATGTTCTGCGGGATGACGAGCGTCGTGTAGACGATCAGCGGCGCGACCAGGTTGGGAAGGATCTCGCGGAACATGATCCGGGGCCCGGAAGCGCCGATCGCGCGTGCCGCCTCGACGAACTGCTCTTCACGCAGCGACAGGACCTGGCCGCGCACGATGCGCGCGAAGATCGGCCACTGGATCAGCGCGATGATCGCCGTGACCGTCACGAGCCCGGGTCTCAGCAGACCGCCGACGCAGCCGTGCAGGCAGGCGGCGCCGATGCCGAGGCCGAGCAGCAGGACGGGAAATGCGAGCACGACGTCCATCAGGCGCGAGAGCAGGCTGTCGGTGATGCCGCGGTAGAAGCCGGCGAACAGGCCGATGGCAAGCCCGATCAGCAGGCCCGCGCCGGTGGCGACGAAGGCGACGACGAGCGACACGCGGGCGCCGTAGAGGACCCGGCTGAAGATGTCCGAGCCCACGTTGTCGACGCCGAAGATGTGCTTCGAGCTTGGTCCCGTCGGGTTGCCGAACGAGTTCAGCGCGGCGTGATCCTGCGCCGCCGGCGGCGGTGCGCCGACGAGCTCGCGCACCTGTGGGGCGAAGATCGCGACGAGCACGAGCAGAGCGATCACGGCGAGCGCCGCGAGCGCCACACGGTCGCGGCGCAACCGTCGCCAGAACAGCTCGAGCGGTGCCCGCGCCGCGATCGGCGCGAGGACGTCGGGCAGGCCGAGCTCCGGTTCGAGCGTCGCGGCCGTCACCTGCCCGGCGCCCGCAGCCGACGGGCCATACAGCCGCCGCTTGCTTTGATCGCCTGCGTACCCGCTCCTTCCATCGTGCGCTCCGCAGAGCCCCCGTGGTCCGAGGCGGCGCAACCCTAGCCGCCCGTCCGGACCGACCGGCCGGCGATCAGCTCAGCTGGTCGCGCATGCGGTCGAGCGAGCGACGGATCAGCCGCGAGACGTGCATCTGCGAGATCCCGACGCGGTCGGCGATCTGCGTCTGCGTCAGACCCTCCTCGAAGCGCATGCGGAGGATCTCGCGCTCACGCTCCGGCAGCCCGGCGAGCGCCGGCTCGAGCGACGTGCGGTCATCGGTGCGCTCGAACTCCTCGTCGACGGTGCCGATCGTCTCCATCGGGTCGAGCTCGCCATCGCGTACCGGGGCCCGCCGACAGCGACGCCGGCGCGTAGGCGGAGCCCGCCTCGAGCGCCTCGAGCACCTGCTCGGGCGTCGTCTCGAAGTCGGAGGCGATCTCGGCGATGCTCGGCGAGCGGCCGAGCTTCGAGGTCAGGCGCTCGATCGTCGGGCCCATCTTGCCGTTCAGCTCCTGCAGCGCGCGCGGCACCCGGATCGCCCAGCCCTTGTCGCGGAAGTGGCGCTTGATCTCGCCGACGACGTTCGGCGTCGCGTACGTCGTCAGCGCGACCTCGCGCGAGAGCTCGTAGCGGTCGATCGCCTTGATCAGCCCGATCGCGCCGACCTGCTCGATGTCCTCGAGCGCCTCGCCGCGGCCGGCGTAGCGGCGCGCGAGCGAGCGCACGAGCGGCAGGTGGCGCTGCACGAGCTGCCTCGCGTGCGCTCGTGTCGCCGTGCTCGTGGTAGCGGCGCAGGAGGTCGCGGTCGCTGACGCTCGAGACCGGCAGCGACACCCTCAGACGCCCCTGACTGCCTTCTCGAGGCGCACGACCAGGTGGCCGTCGGCGACCTCCTCGACGCCGTAGGAGTCGACGACGGTGTCGAGGATCCGCGGCAGGGTCAGCTCGCCCGGGCGGCGGCGGCGGTCCCTGCAGCGCGTCGGCGAGCGCCGCGTCGCGCAGCGGTCCGACGCGCGTGCGCACCCCGCCGTGGAAGCAGTTCGAACGAGAGCTGCACCGGGCTCTGCGGGTCGCCCTCGGCGAGCAGCCGCTCGACGGCGAGCTGGAGGTCGTCGAGCTCGTCGAAGCCGAGGTCGAGCCGGTCGCGCGATGCCCGCCGAGCACCATCCGCACGACGGGCTCCCAAGCCCGCCCGACGGGGGTGGTCAGCTCGATCCGGTCACCGACGTTCGAAGCATTGGGTTCGGGTCAGCCATGCGGTCAACGATCACTCCGCATCCAATCACGCTGTCCTCGCGCATGAGGCACGCCGTCTGCCCGGGCGCGACCGCGTCTGACCGGCTCGTCGAGAGCGAGCTCGACGCGGGCGTGTCCTCCCGCGCCGGGCTCCCCCTCGACACGGCAGGCGAGCGGGCGCGAGCGGTAGCGCAGCTTGACGCGGTCGACCATCGACGCCGGGCGGTGGAGCATCGCGCGCTCGAGTGCCGACTCGAGTGCGCGCGAGCGACCTCCGCGGGCCGACCGTGACGCGTCCGCTCGCCGGCGTCCTTCGCGAGCACGTAGAGCGGCTCCGCCGCCGCGACGCCGATCCCGCGCCGCTGCCCGACCGTGAAACGGTGCTGGCCCCCGTGGCGGCCGATCGACCGCGCCGCGCTCGTCGACGACTCGCGCCGGGCTGCGGCGCGACCCAGGCGCTCGTCGAGGAAGCGGCGCGGACCGATGCCGGCGAGGAAGCAGAGGTCCTGGCTCTCGCGCCTGGTCGGCGACGGGCAGTCGTGCGCACGCGCGCGATCTCGCGCACGGCCGGCTTCTCGAGCTCGCCGAGCGGGAACCAGAGCCGCTCGAGCTCGCTCGGCATCGAGCCGCGCGAGCATGTACGACTGGTCCTTGGCCGCAGAGGCCGCGGCGTCGCAGCAGGGGGCCTTCGTGCGTCGGCGTCGATGCGCGCGTAGTGGCCGGTCGCGAGGCGCGCCGCCCCGAGCCGCTCGGCGAGCGCGAGCATCACGTCGAAGCGCACCTGACCGTTGCAGCGCACGCAGGGGTTCGGGGTGAGACCCGCCGCGTGGTCGCTGACGAAGTCGTCGACGACCTCGCTGCGGAAGCGCTCGCGCGCGTCGAGCGTCAAGTGCGGCAGGCCCATCGCGGTGGGCGAGCGAGCGCGCCCGGCTGACCGCCTGCGGCGAGCAGCAGCTCTTCGTTCCGTCGCCGGCCGGGTCCGCCCAGAGCTCGAGCGTGACCGCGACGACTTCGTCGCCTCGCTCGACGCGCGAGCGCCGCCGCCACGGCGCTGTCGACGCCCCCGCTCATCGCGACGAGCGTGCGCCGCGCTGTTCGGCGCGAGCCGCGATCGCGCCGTCGCGCAGCGGCGCCGCCGAGCGCCCCGTGCAGCGCGTCGGCGGCGAGCTCGAGCGCGTGCAGGCGCTCGGCGGAGAGCCCGCCGAGCAGCTCGGAGAGCTCCGCGGCGTCGACGCGGGCGGCGTCGAGCACCGGCGCGCCCTCGACGCGCTCGACCGCCGCGCTCGCCGGCGGCGCGTCGAGCGCGGCGCAGCCCTCGCCGTCGAAGCCCGCATCGCGCGACACGGTCGCCGGCGACCTCGACCGAGAAGCGGACCAGGTCGCCGCATGCGGCGCCGCCGGCGACGCCGGTGTGCGGCCGCGCCCGCGAGCCGCCCGCGTCCGCGCGGAGCGTTCAGGTGGTCGTCGAGCGCGGAGAGCTGCAAGCGGGCGTCTCGGGGCGTCGTCAGGTTGGGGCCCCAGCTTGCCGCTGCCGCCTGGGAGTTGAACCTGCTCTTGCAAGCTCGGGTGCCCCCCGGAACGGACCACGGCCCGTCCCTGAGCGGAGCTCCCATCCCGTTGGTGTTGGCTCAACGAATGAGGCGGCTGGCGAACAAGCTCGAGCCGCTGTCAACGCTAGCACCCGCCGCCGCTTGCGGCGGCTGCTGGAGAGCGCTAGACCGCGCGGTTCGCCCGGCGCCAGCCGGCGCTCAAGCCCGAGCTCCCGCAGCTGCGGCGCGGTCGACGGGCGCGGGCGCGCCGGTGAGCAGGTCCGACCCGCTCGCCGTCTTCGGGAAGGCGATCACATCGCGGATCGAGTCGCGGCCGGCGAGCAGCGCGACGATCCGGTCGAGGCCGAACGCGATCCCGCCGAGCGGCGGCGCGCCGTAGCGGAGCGCCTCGAGCAGGAAGCCGAAGCGCCGCTCGGCCTCCTCCTCCGAGATACCGATCGCCTCGAATACCGTCCGCTGCAACGTCCGGCCGGTTGATACGGATCGAGCCCGCCACCGATCTCGAGGCCGTCGAAGACGACGTCGTAGGCGCGGCTGCGCCACGCGGCGGGGTCGCCCGTCGAGGTCGCCCGACGGCTGGGTGAACGGGTGGTGGAGCGGGTCGAGCCGGCGCTCGTCGTCGTTCCACTCGAACATCGGGAAGTCGACGACCCAGAAGATGTCGTGCCCGCTCGGCTGCTCCGGCGAGCGCGAGCCGAAGGTCACCGAGGACGCGGGCGGCTACCTGCGGCCGCGTCCGCGACGATCAGGATCACGTCGCCCTCGCGAGCATCGAGCGCCGCGCCGGCGCGCTCGATCTCCTGCGTCGGAGAGGAACTTCGCGATCGGCGAGCGCCAGCCCGCCGACCTCGACCACGGCCCAGACGAGGCCGCTTGCCCCGTTGCGCTTGGCTCGCTCGGTCAGCTCGTCGAAGCGCCGGCGGGGAAAGTCGCCCCGCGCCTTGAATCCGCGGACGACTCCACCATTCGCGAGCGCATCGGCGAACACCTTGAACTCGAGCTCGGCGAAGGCCGGACCGAGCTCGTGGATCTCCATGCCGATGCGGCGGTCCGGCCGGTCGCTTCCGTAGCGCAGCATCGCGTCGTCGTAGCTGAGCCGCTCGAGCGGCAGCTCGACCTCCACGCCGCCGACCGCCAGCACATCGCGCAGCAGCGGATCGACGGTGGCGATCACGTCGTCCTCCTCGACGAAGCTCATCTCCATGTCGAGCTGTGTGAACTCGGGCTGACGATCCGCGCGCAGGTCCTCGTCGCGAAAGCAGCGCGCGATCTGGTAGTAGCGCTCGTAGCCCGCGATCATCAGCAGCTCCTTGAACAGCTGCGGCGACTGAGGCAGCGCGTACCAGGAGCCGCGCTGCATGCGGGCACGGGACGAGGAAGTCGCGGGCGCCCTCGGGGGTCGAGCGGGTCAGGACCGGCGTCTCGAGCTCGAGGAAGTCGTGCGCGTCGAGATGCGCGCGCATCGCCCGTACCACGCGGTGGCGCAGTGTGAGCGCGTCGAGCATGCCTCGGCGGCGTAGATCGAGGTAGCGGTAGCGAAGCCTGCAGCGCCTCGTCGACCGGCGTGTCCTCGTCGATCGCGAATGGCGGCGTCTCGGCGTCCGCGAGCAACTCGAGCTTGTCGACACGAAGCTCGACCTGGCCCGTCGGGAGGCTCGGGGTTCACGACCTCCTCGCCCCGCGCGACGAGCTCGCCCGAGACGGAGATCACGTCCTCGGAGCGCAGTCGCATGCGCCGCCTGATGCGCGTCGGGGGCAGTGTCGGGGTGAAAGACCAGCTGGAGGATGCCGCTGCGGTCGCGGAGGTCGATGAAGATCAGCCCGCCGTGATCGCGGCGGCGGTTGACCCAGCCGCGACGAGCACGCGACGGCCCTGGTCGGCGATCCGCAGATCTCCGGCCCAGCTGTCGCGGTAGCGGTTCGCCTGCGGCGCGTTCACTCGCCGTCGGCCCAGCCCGCGACCAGCGCGGCCGCCTCCGCCCGATCCGGCACGGGGCGCTCCTCGCCGCTGCGCATGTCACGCACGACGATCCGGTCGCTCGAGACCTTGACGACGAGGCGGGCGCCGAGCCGGTCGGCGTGCTTCATCTGTCCCTTGTCGGAGCGCCCCGCCTGCTCGACCTGTGCGCTCAGGCCAGCGGCGACGAGGTCCCGTGCGAGGAGGAAGGCCTCCCGGCGGCCACCGTCGTGCACGGCGACGAAGACATCCGTCGCCGTGGCGGCCGGACGGGCGTCTGAGGCGAGCAGGATTCGCTCGATTCCGGCCGCGAAGCCAACCGCCGGCGTGGGCGGGCCACCGAGCTGCTCGACCAAGCCGTCGTAGCGACCACCGCCCCCGACACCGCTCTGCGCGCCGAGGGCGTCGCTCGTGAACTCGAACACAGTCCGCGTGTAGTAGTCGAGACCCCGGACAAGTCCGGGGTCTAGCTCGTACGGCTGGCCCGCCGCGTCGAGCAGGGCCCGGACCTCGGCGAAGTGCTCGGCGTCCTCGGGCGCGAGACGTTCGAGCAGCTTCGGGGCGTCGCGCATGACGGCGCGGGTGCCGGAATGCTCGGAGTCGAACGCTCTCAATGGGTTCGACTCGAGACGTCCGCGCACGTCCTGCGAGAGCTCGCCCTCCCTGTCACGCAGGTAACTCCGCAGCTCTTCGGCGTAGCTTCGGCGCGTGGAGGGTGTGCCGAGACTCGAGATCCGAAGCCTCACCCCGGCGACCCGGGTGCCTCGCAGGATGTCCGCGAGCAGCAGGATCGACTCGGCGTCGAGCGTCGGGTCATCGGAGCCGAGCGCCTCGGCTCCAACCTGGGTGAACTGCCGGTAGCGGCCCGCCTGGGGCGCCTCGTAGCGGAAGAAGGGCCCCCAGTACCAGAGCTTCACCGGCGCGGGCAGCTTCTGCATGCCGTGTTCGATGTAGGCGCGAGCGATGCCCGCCGTTCCCTCGGGTCGCAGGGTGAGCGAGCGCCCACCCTGGTCCGGGAAGGTGAACATCTCCTTCTGCACGATGTCCGTCGTCTCCCCTACCCCGCGCGCGAACAGCTCGGTGGCCTCGAAGACGGGAGTCTCGAAGGGCCCGTAGCCAGAGCGCGCGAACGTCTCGGCGGAACGCTGCAGCAGCGCGAGGCGGGCGCTTCCCTCCTCGGGCGCCACGTCGAAGGTGCCGCGGGGCGCTTTGAGCCGCTCGCCGCTCACGCGGCGCTCACCCGCGGGCGAGCTCGGCGAGGAACGGGTTGGTCGCGCGCTCGGCGCCGAGGCTGGTGACGCCCATGTGCCCCGGGTAGACCTCGGTGCTCGCGGGCAGCGAGTCGACCATCGAGCGAATCGACTCGAGCAGCGTCGGCCAGTCGCCGCCGGGAAGGTCGGTCCGCCCGACCGATTGCTGGAACAGGACGTCGCCCGAGAAGACCGCCGTCTCGTCGGGGATCGAGTAGGTGACGTGACCGGGACTGTGGCCGGGGGTGAACATGACTTCGATCTCGAAGCCGGCCAGCTCGAGCCGCTCGCCGCCGGCGAGGGTGTGCTCCGCCTCCCAGCTCTCGAACGGCCCGAACCCCGGCCACGGCACGTAGCTCATGATGTCGGCGAGCACCACACGCTCGAGCTCGGGCACCCACACCTCCGCTCCGGTCGCGCGCGCCACGGGAGCGACCGCGCCGACGTGGTCGAAATGCGTGTGCGTGAGGAGGATTGCGTCGAGCTCCACGCCGAGCGCTTCGATCGCTCCGAGCAGCTTCGGCGCCTCCTCGCCCGGGTCGATCATGATCGCGCGCGAGGAGCCGTCGCGGCGTGCCAGGTAGCAGTTCTCCTGCACCGGGCCGACGGTGAACATCCTCACATCCATCGTCGTGAGCCTAGATGATCGGTTTCGAATGCACGGGCCGCGTCAGAGGCGTATCAAGGCCCTACCGACCGGCCTGCTTGCGGCGGTGGTGCCGGCGGTACATCCAGCGTGTCGATGAAGTAGGTCATCGGGACATAGGCGATGTAGACGATGACGCCCCAGACCGGGGCCACTGCGGGCTGCTTGAAAAGGACGGCCGCGAGGACCGCGAAGATCACCGCGGGGATGATCGCCCGCTTCGCCGAAGCCTTCCAGGTTGGCTCGGTGTCGTAGCGGTTGGGGCGCGCCGTGCCACCGCGACGCTGCGGAGCCTGGCGAGCTGAGCCCGGTTGCGGCCGGCTCGTACGCCCGCGCGCCTCGATCGTGCCGGCCTGCGTGCCACGGTGCTTTCGCCTGCGCTTGCGCGTCTGAGCCATTCAGTCGGAGCCTAACGCGTTCTCGATCACGTGCCGCGCGGGATCGAAGCGGCCGAGCGGGACGTCGTCCGGAAAGCCGTCGAGGGCCGCGCGCGGCACGAGGCCGACGATCTCGGCCTCGTGGACGGGAGCTTGAGCCCTGACGGCCTTCACGAGCCCGGCCAGCGGCGCGGCACGGTAATCGTGGACGTTGAACGACACCTGCGCGCGCCCGCGTCCCGGCAGCAACAGCCCGATCGCCCTTACGCCGCGCGGGCCGCCGCCGGCCTCCCGCAGCCCGCCGGCGATTCGCCGCGCCAGCTCGAGGTCGTCGCTCTCGAGCTCGACGTTGAACGCGATCAGGGGCGGACGCGCCGTGACGAGCGTCGCTCCACTTCGCTGGTCGACACGCGGGGGGCCGTAGTCGGGTACCAGCTCGCCGCTGTCGATGCGAGCGGCCAGCCCTGCCGGCCCGCCCCGTCGCAGGTCGGCGCGCTCGCGCCGGTCATCGGCCGTGGCGAGCTCGCCGTAGAGGAACACGGGGACCCCGAGCTCCTCGCCGATCAGCCCGGCGGCGGTCAGCGCTTCGGCGACGGCCGGGCCGTGCTGGCCCTCGTCGAGGTAGACGACGGGCACCACGTCGACGACGCCGACGTGTGGGTGGAGGCCCCGGTGTGATGAGAGATCGAGCTCGCACAGCCCGGTCCGAGTGAGGTTCAGGAGCGCCTGCGAAAGCAGGCCCTGTGGCGCCGCGAGCGTGAAGACGCTTCTCCCATGGTCGGCGTCCGCGTGCACGTCGAGGACCCGAGCGGGCCCCAACGCCGAGGCAAGCGCCTCGAGCTTGGTCCCGCTCAAGTTCGGAACGGCGAGCAGGTCGCACATACGCGCCGACTCTAGGTAGGTGCCAGGCGGCATCTACAATCGACTGCGCCTGGCTCCGTAGCTCAGCTGGTTAGAGCGCAGCACTCATAATGCTGAGGTCGGTGGTTCGAGCCCACCCGGAGCTACCTCGACCAGCTTCCCAGGCGGCTGGGCGGCCAACCTGGCCCGGGCGAGAGCGACCCCGACCCGCTGTCGCGCTCAGACTGCGCGATCGTGCGCCGCCTCCCGGCGGGCGGCCTTCCAGCTGCCGAACGCGGCGAGCACGTCGTGAAGATCCGGCAGGTCGGGATCGTGCAGCGCGCGCTGCTGATATTCGACCATCAGCAGGCGCTCGGGCGGAACGCCGGTGAGTGCCGCGACCGCGCGGATCCCCTCGCGGACCTCCTCGGGGGAGCTGACCGGGGCATGCTCGTCGCTGCGGGCACGCTCCGCCATCACGCCGGCGGCCGCCCCGCGTGCTCCCGGCACGCCGTCGGACTCGGAACGCGCGCGGCCGGCTCCGATCATCAACCGGCAGTGCGGGCAGCGCACCGGACGGGCCGGCCACGGTGAGCCCGCGCGAGATTCGACGAGCAGGAAGCAGTGCGGGCAATAGGCGTCCGCCGCGACACGGCGCTGCGCGCCGCAACCGCGCCGCTGGACGCCGGTACGAGAGTGACGGCTGAGGGACGAGGCCATGGAACCTCCTCGGTGGGGGACAAGCGGGGCGAGGCCGCCTATCGGCACTGGGAGCACCGACGTCGTCCTTCGGTTCCAATCTGACGCCCGTGCCTCTCGAGGGGCACACGCGCCAGTGGGGACTGAGTACCACGGACCACGGACGGTGAAACGAGGGCTGGCGCGCGAACGCTCGCTCGCCGGCGGTGACGGCGAAGAGACAGCTCCAGCGCTGCTTTACTTTATGAAGTGAAGACCTTTCGCCGCCTTCTCGGATTCCTGCGTCCGTACAGGGGTGGGCTGATCTCGTCGTTCGCGATGGCGGCGATCGCGATGGGCAGCGGCGTCTTCATCCCCTTCCTGGTCGGCCGCACGATCGACGCGGTCCGCCGCGGGCATGCAAACCTCTGGCCGCTACGCGGTCGCGATCCTCGGTGCCGCGCTGCTGCGCGCCGTCTTCAGCGTCCTGCGCCGGCTCGTCGCCGGGCAGGGTCTCGCTCGGCGTCGAGTTCGACCTGCGCAACCTGCTCTACGCGCACCTCCAGTCGCTCGAGCTGGCCTTCTTCGACGGGCAGCAGACCGGTCAGCTGATGTCCCGCGCGACCGTCGACCTGCAGTCGGTGCGCTTCTTCCTCGGCTACGGGCTGATCTTCATCCTCCAGTCGCTCGTCACGATCTCCGTCGCCGCCGTGTTCATGTTCGCGGCCGGGCCCGGGCTCGCCGCGCTCGCGCTGGCACCGGCGCCGTTCATCTTCTGGATCGCCTATCGCTACGGGCGCCGCAACCGCCCGGCGCTCGCAGGAGGTGCAGCAGCGACTCGCCGAGCTGAGCGCGGAGGCCGAGGAGAACATCTCGGGCGTCAGGCTCGTCAAGGCCTTCGCGCGCGAGGAGCGCCAGCTCGCCCGCTTCCGCGGCGCTGCGGTGCGAGTCTTCGACCAGTCGATGGTCTCGACGCGGCTGCGCGCCTTCTACAACCCGTTCATCGGCTTCCTGCCGAACCTCGGCCTCGCGATCATCCTGCTCGTCGGCGGTCGGGAGGCCGATCTCCGGCCGGATCACCGTCGGCGAGTTCGTCGCCTTCTACGGCTACGTCGTGATGCTGATCGCCCCCGTCCGCATGCTCGGCGTCGCGCTCGGGATGTCCCAGCGCGCGGTTGCCTCCGGGGCGCGCGTATTCGAGATCCTCGACCGCCGTCCGCGCCTGACCTCGCCCGAGGGCGCGCCGCCCCGTTCCCTCCGGTCGCGGCAGCGTCGAGTTGAGCGGAGTGTCGTTCGCCTACGACGGCGGCCCCGAGGTGCTCAGCGACATCGACCTCGCCGTCGCGCCGGGGACGACGGTCGCGCTCGTCGGCGTGACCGGATCGGGCAAGAGCACCCTCGTATCGCTGATCCCCCGCCTCTACGACCCGACTGAGGGTCGTGTCCTGATCGACGGTGCGGACGTCCGCGACGTCGACCTCCAGTCGCTGCGCGAGGCGATCAGCTTCGTCTCCGACGACCCGTTCCTCTTTTCCGCGAGCGTGCGCGAGAACATCGCCTACGCGCGCCCGGAGGCGAGCGACGAGGAGATCGTGGACGCCGCACGGCGTGCCGGCATCCATGACTTCATCGTCGGTCTCCCCGAGGGCTACGGGACGCTTCTCGGCGAGCGCGGCCTGACAGTCTCGGGAGGCCAGCGTCAGCGTCTCGCGATCGCCCGCGCCCTGCTCAAGCGAGCGCGCGTGCTGATCCTCGACGACGCGACGTCGAGCGTCGACGCGACCACCGAGGCCGCGATCAAGCGCTCGTTGCAGGAGCTGATGCAGGGCCGCACCACGTTCATCATCGGCCATCGGCTGTCGACGATCGCTCTCGCCGACGAGATAGTCGTCCTCGAGCGCGGCCGAATCGTCGCCCGCGGCACCCACGGCGAGCTGCTCGAGACCTCCGGGCTCTACCGGGAGATAGCCGAGAAGGGCCTGCCCGAGCGAGTGTTCCTGACGCGCGAGGCGGCAGGGCTGTGAGGGCGCGTCCGCTCTGGTCCGTACTCCGCGGCGAGCCGCGCCGCGCGCGCAAGCTACGCGGGCTGATCGAGCTACTCCGCCCCTACCGGCGGCGCGTGGTCGTGATGTTCGCGGCGCTGCTGCTCGCAACCGCCGCGGCGCTGGCGCCGCCGTACCTCGCCGGCCGCGCGATCGACTCGGGCATTCGCAGCCACGACATGACCGCGCTCTACCTGATCGTCGCGGCGTTCCTGATCAGCGCGACCGTCAACTGGGTCGCCACCTATCTCGAGACCTACCTCGTGAACTGGGTCGGCGAGCGCGCGCTGCAGGATCTCCGCATGCAGCTGTTCTCCCATCTGCAACGGCTCTCGATCGGCTTCTACTCCCGCAACAAGGCCGGGGTGCTCGTCTCGCGCCTGACCAACGACGTCGAGGCCCTCGACCAGCTCGTCACCGACGGGGTGGTGACCCTCTTCTCCTCCGGGCTGACGCTGTTCGGCACGATCGTGATCCTCGTCGTCCTCGACGTACGCCTCGCCCTCGTGACCTTCCTCACCTTCCCTCTGATTGCCGGGGGCAGCATCGTGTTCCGAATCGTCTCCGCAGACGCCTACCGGCGCACCCGGGAGAAGATCGCGCTCGTCACCGCATACCTGCAGGAGAGCCTGTCGGGCGTGCGCATCGTGCGCGCCTTCGGTCAGGAGGAGCGGCACAAGCGCCGCTTCGCCGAGCTGAACGACGAGAACCGCGAGGCCAACATGCGCACCGTGAACATGAACGCCGCATACTTCCCCTCCGTCGAGCTTCTGTCCGCGGTGGCGACCGCCGCGATCCTGCTCTACGGCGGCTCGCAGGTGCTTCACGGCCACGGCGTCACGATCGGCGTGCTCGCCTCCTTCGTCTTCTACCTGGAGAGCTTCTTCGATCCGATCCAGCAGCTCTCGCAGCTGTACACGACGTATCAGTCGGGAATGGCGGCGCTCGACAAGATCTTCGAGCTGCTCGATGAGAAGCCGGAGATCGTCGACGCTCCCGGCGCCGGCGAGCTGCCGCGGATCGCCGGCGAGATCCGCTTCGACCACGTCTCCTTCTCCTACGGGGTCGGCGACGATGCGAAGAATGCGCTGGCCGACGTGAACGTGACGGTTGCGCCGGGTCAGACGATCGCGCTCGTAGGCGCCACGGGCGCGGGCAAGTCGACCTTCGCGAAGCTCGTCGCCCGCTTCCACGACCCCACCGAGGGTCACGTCCTGATCGACGGCCACGACCTGCGCTCGGTGACCGAGCGGTCGCTGCGCTCGCAGCTGGGGATGGTCCCACAGGAGGGCTTCCACTTCTCCGGGACGATCCGCGAGAACATCACCTTCGGCCGGCCGGACGCAACCGAAGCGGAGGTTCGCGCCGCGGCCGCGGCCGTCGGTGCGGCCGAGTTCGTCGAGCGTCTCCCGAATGGCTATGACACCGAGGTTGGCGAGCGAGGCGGGCATCTCTCGGCCGGTCAGCGCCAGCTCGTAGCCTTCGCTCGTGCCGCGGTCGCGGACCCGCGGCTGATCATCCTCGACGAGGCGACCTCGAACGTCGACGTTCACACCGAGGCACAGATCGAGCACGGCCTGCGGCGCCTGCTCGCGGGCCGTACCGCGATCGTCATCGCCCACCGCCTCTCGACGATCCAGGGCGCGGCACGCATTCTCGTCCTCGATCAGGGCCGGGTCGTCGAGGATGGCACCCACGACGATCTGCTCGAGGCGGACGGTCCGTACGCGCGCCTCTACCGCGACTGGGCCGAGCAGGCGGCCTGAAGGGCTACGTGGTCGGACGAGCAGGGCGGCCTGACGCGGTGGCACGCTTCGGGCGTGACGGCGGGTTGTACGGGGTCCGAGCGCGCAGCTACTTGACGGTCAGGGTCCCCGCCATGCCCCCCTGGCGGTGTCCCGGGACGGGGCAGTAGAAGGTGTAGGTTCCCGGCTTTAGGTCGGCGGTGACGGTCGAGGTGCCACGCTTCTGGACGACCGCGCCGACCTTGTCGACGCCGGGGCCTTGGATGGCGATCCCGTGCGGCAGCGGCGCGGGATTCGCCATCTTGAGCGTCACCTGCCCGGCTTTCGCGGTGGCGTGGCTCGCCGTGAACTTGAGCGCGCCGCTCGGGTCGGCGCTCAGGTCGACGGCGGGGGCACTCGCGACGGCGGACGAGCCGCTCCCCGAGGCGCTCGACGAGCTGGCCGAGGAGGTCGTCGAGGAGCCGCCGCAGCCGCCCGCCGCGAGCACGGCCGCGGCGCCGGCCACGATGGGGATGGCCCTTTTCGATCGAACTCGCAAGATGTCGGCACCTCTACCGGTAGGGCGCGGGCACGCGCTCTGCGTCTTTCGACACCCCCCGCGAGGCCCCTGCCGCACCGGTCCGTCATGGCACGGCGGCACTTGCCCCAAGCGATGCCGCGGGGTCCACCCGCGCCGCTACAATCGGGCCGTCTTTGCGGGATCGTCTAATGGTAGGACGCCGCACTCTGGATGCGGAAGTTGGGGTTCGAGTCCCTGTCCCGCAGCTCCCGCGCGGCCGGCGCTCAGGCCGCGCGCGACCCGCTCGGTGCCGCAAAACGCTCGGTGATCTTGTCCTCGAGACCGGTGTCGAGCACGAGCAGGACCTCGTCGCCCTCCTCGATCACCGAGTCGGCGAGCGGCACGAAGCCGGTTCCCTCGCGCAGGATCGAGATCACGAGCGAGCCCTCGGGCAGTCCGAGGTCCTTGACGGTGCTGCCGGCGGCGGGCGAGCCGGCGACGACCTCGAGCTCGATGATCTCGAGTCGCTCCTGTGGGAGGTCGAGCAGGTGCAGGAGGCCGTAGCGCGGAACCTCGTGCTCGATCAGCCGGAGGATCAGGTCGGTCGCCGAGACGGCGGGCTTCACCCCGAGCAGCTCGAAGTGCTGGAGGTTGCGCGGGTTGTTGCAGCGGGCGATGACGCGGTCGACGCCGTACTTCTCCCGCGCGACCTGACAGATCAGGATGTTGTCCTCGTCGTCGCCGGTGACGGCGATGACGAGGTCGGCGCGCTCGATGCCCGCGCGCTCGAGCACCCACAGCTCTGAGCCGTCGCCGTACTGCGACGGCGTGCTCTAGCTCCTCCTCGACGGTCGCGTAGCGGGCCTGGCTGCTCTCGATCACCGTCACCTCGTTGCCCTTGTCGATCAGCTCGCGGGCGAGGTTCCAGCCGACCTTGCCGGCGCCGACGACGAGTACGTACACGGCGCTCTAGGCCTCTCTCCGAGCGGACCCGGGACCGGTCACGCCGCCTCCAGCACGGCGCTCTCGAGCATCTCGATCGCGATCTGGGTCGGACAGACCGTGCGCAGTCCCTGCTCCTCGTACCAGGCGGCACGCAACGGGTCGAGCACCCGCACGACGACGTTGGGGACGTTGAAGCGACGCTGGGCGATCTGGGCGATGACGAGGTTCGTGTTGTCCCCGTCGGTCGAGGCGACGAACGCGTCGGCGCGCTCGATTCCGGCCTCCATGAGCGCGTCCGTCTCGAGCGCCGTGCCGACCGTGAACGAGCCGCCGAGGTCCTCCCAGCTGCGCTCCGAGCCGCGTTCGAGCTGGGCGATCGCCTCGGGGTCCTCGTCGAGGACCGACACCTCGTGTCCCTCCTCGAGCATCTTCTTGGCGACCGTTGAGCCAACTCGCCCGCAACCGACGATCAGGACGAACATGACGTCACTCTATATCTCCCGCCCTCAGCCCGGCCTAACCCAGAGATCAGACCGGGGGGCCGGCGGCCGCGGCCGCCGGTTCCTCCCCGCGGAGGGCCCCGTCGTGCTGACCGTCGTCTTCGCCCGGCGCGTTTGGGGCGCGCGGTCAGGATGACCCGGCACGGCGCCTTCTCGACCACGTAGCGCGTCATCGCGCCGATCGCGCGGCCGCGACTTCCGCCCCGGCCGCCGAGCAGGGCGCCCCCGCGCATGTGGGTCGGCTCGTCGGCCGCGAGACGATCGCCTCGACTCCGCGGCGCTTTGCCTCGGAGACGATCGCGGCGCCGACCGAGCGGGCACGCACCATTGCGGTGGCGACCACGACGCCCTCGTACTCCTCGCCCACCGCCTTGGCGCGGGCGACGGCACGCTTCGCGCGCGCGATCTTCTCCTCGGAGACGCGCGCTTCGAGCGGGAGCGACATCGGCACCTCGACGATCGCGAGCGCCTCGATCACCGCGCCGCCCTCGCCCTCCTCTCCCCGCTCCGCGGCGAGGCGACCGGCCGTGGCGACGATGTCGTCGTCGAGCGCGGTACCGAATACGGGCACGAGGATGCTGCCGTACTCGGGCTCCGGCTGCTCCTGCAGCGCACGCGCCGGAATGGTCACCCGCTGGGTGAGCGACTTGCCCTGGCCGCGTCTGTAAGCGACGTAGAGCACGATGCCGCCGAGCATCCAGGCACCGCCGACGTAGCGAGCCCCGGCGTGCAGGACGATCACGCTCAGCCAGCCGACGATCGCGATCAACGCCCCGAGCAGCGTCGGCAGCGGCAGCGACGCTCCGCGCACGGTGATCGACCCGGGCACCTGGAACGGGCGCCGCGCGTTGCGATCGCGGTAGCGGAGGGCCAGCACCGAGACGTGCGCGATCGAGAAGACGAGCATCGCGCCGAACGCGAATATGCCGGCGAGCAGCTCGACGTTGGTCGAGGACGCCAGCCCGAACGCGATCAGCGACGCGAGCAGGATCGCCACGAACGGCGTCGAGCGCCGGCTGTCGAGACGCCCTAGCAGGCTCGGAATCTGGCGGTTCGTCGCAAGCGAGTAGGTCACTCGCGACATCCCGAGCATCGTGCCGTTGAGCGCTCCGAGCAATACGAGCGCGCCGACGATCGCCACCGCGTAGCGCAGCACGTCGCGTACCGGGGCGGGATGGAGGTGCGAGACCACCCCGAGCAGCGGCGCTCCCACCCAGTGGCGGCCGAGCCCGTTGGGCGCCGCCATCGTGGCGACCAGTGATATTCCGACGAGCAGCACGAGCACCGCGAAACGCGCAGAACGCGAGCAGGTGACGGAGCTCGCGCCTTTTCACGCGGACCTCGGGCGCGAGTCCCGACGCCGCCTCGATCCCGGTCGCCGCAACCGCCGCGAGCACCGCGGCGAACAGCAGGTCGTGCCAGCGCGGGTTCGACCCGAGATGGATCGAGTCGATCACGCGGCCGGGATGCAGCTGGCTGGCGAAGCCGGCGATCACGAGCAGGACGCTCAGGCCGAGGAAGAGCGTGCCGAGTTGCAGGACACGGCGCAGGCGGCGCGCCGAGGGCCCGCGGATGTTGTTCCAGGCCACGACCACCACCGCGACCGCCGCGATCGACAGCTGGCCGGCGGTGTGTCCGAGCGGCGCCCAGAACGCCGCCAGGTAGCTCGAGATGGCGAGCATCGCGAGCGCCATCACGATCAGGTAGTCGAGCAGGATCGCCCAGCCGGCGACGAAGCTCCAGAACTCGTCGAACGCGTAGCGGGCGAAGGTCGAGGCTCCGCCCTGCTCGGGATGCATGGTGCTGCCCTCGATGTACGTCGTCGCCGTCAGCAGGAAGAAGGCGGCGGAGGCGAGGAAGACGAGCGGGGTCAGTCCGTGGGCGTGCTCGGAGACGACGCCTAGCACGTAGAGGATCGACGAGCCGACGGCGCTCAGGACCATCGCGGCGAGCGCGGGCGGGCCGAAGATGTGCGGTGCGGCGATGCGCCCGACGATCCGCGTCGGCACTACGGAGGAGGAGAGCGTCCGCCGGACGTTCACGCCTTGGTGCGCCGCGAGCGCCGGCGCCCGGCGTTGCGCGGCAGCGGGCTGGTGTGCCCGCGGCCCGCCAGGTAGAACCGGGCGACCCCGACGAAGATGAACGCGGCGCCGACGACCACGCCGACCGCAAGCGGTCCTCCGCCGCGAGCGAGCGAGCCGGCGAGCAGAGCGACGCCGAGGGCGGCGGTCACGATGCCGAGCACCCGCGTCGCGTTCGAGTATCCGCGCTGCACTGAGGCAATCATAGAGCGGCCTCGGGACGCCGAGCGCCGCCCTCAGGCGTCCCGAGGTCCTCGCGAAACCCCCCTACCGCCCGCTCCGTGAACCCCGGGGACCGCAGTCCCCCGCGGCTCAGATTATGAAAGGAATGATCAGCAGCGCGACTATGTTCGCGACCTTGATCATCGGGTTGATCGCGGGTCCCGCGGTGTCCTTGTAGGGGTCGCCGACGGTGTCGCCCGTGACCGACGCCGCGTGAGCCTCCGAGCCCTTGCCGCCGAACTCGCCGTCCTCGATCAGCTTCTTGGCGTTGTCCCACGCCCCCCCGCCGGAGGTCATCGACACCGCGGTGAAGAACCCAACGACGATCACGCCGATCAGCAGGCCTCCGAGCGCCTTATACGAGATCAGGCCGACGATCAGCGGGATCACGATCGGGATCAGCGCGGGCAGGATCATCTCCCGCTGAGCCGCGGCCGTGACGATCCCGACGGCGCGCGCATAGTCGGGACGGTCGGTGCCCTCCATGATCCCCGGCTTCTCGCGGAACTGGCGGCGCACCTCCTCCACGACCCCTCCGCCGGCGCGTCCCACCGCCTCGATCGCAAGCGAGGCGAACAGGTAGACCATCATGCCGCCGATCAGCAGGCCGATCAGGACCGGCGGGTCGAACAGCGAGAAGTTGAGGTTGACGTGACTGTTGCGGTCCGAGAGCTCCTGGATGAAGGCGGCGAACAGGACGAGCGCGGCGAGCACCGCGGACCCGATCGCGTAGCCCTTGGTGACGGCCTTCGTCGTGTTGCCGACCGCGTCGAGCGGGTCGGTCACGTCACGCACCTCCTGGGGCAGCTCGGCCATCTCGGCGATGCCGCCGGCGTTGTCGGTGATCGGCCCGAAGGCGTCGAGGGCGACGATCAGGCCGGTCAGCGACAGCTGCGCCATCACCGCGATGCCGACGCCGTACACGCCGGCGAGCTTGTCCGCGCCGAAAATGCCGAGCGCGATCACGAGCGCCGGCGCGGCTGTCGACTGGAGCCCTTGCGCGAGGCCCTGGATGATGTTCGTGGCGTGTCCGGTGATCGACGCGCGAGCGGTCGTTCGAACCGGCCGGAAGCGCGTCGAGGTGTAGTAGTCGGTGATCACGAACAGCAGCGCCGTGACCCCGATCCCGATCAGCGAGCAGAACCAGAAGTCGAGCCAGCCGGGAGAGGAGCTCGAGCCGCGAATGACCCCGCTGACCACCGAGGAGCGCGTCGTGAAGGTCACCCTGTGCATGAGCCAGTAGGTGATCGGTGCGAAGGCGGCCGCGGCGAGCACGCCCGACGCGATCAGGCCCTTGTAGAGCGCCCCCTCGACGTTGCCGGTGCGGGTGCGAACCGCGAACGTGCCGATGATCGAGGCGAGCAGAGACACGCCGCCGATCACGAGCGGGAAGACGACGACGGTGTTCACCTGGTTGAAGGTGAGCACGCCGAGCAGCATCACCGCCACCGCGGTGACGGCGTATGTCTCGAAAAGGTCGGCTGCCATCCCCGCGCAGTCGCCCACGTTGTCGCCGACGTTGTCGGCGATCACCGCCGGGTTGCGCGGGTCGTCCTCGGGAATGCCCGCCTCGACCTTGCCGACGAGGTCCGCGCCCACGTCTGCCGCCTTCGTGAAGATGCCGCCGCCGAGGCGGGCGAAGACTGAGATCAGGGAGCCTCCGAAGCCGAGCCCGACGAGTGCGTCGACCGCGCGCTTGCCGTGCTCGCCCGTCAGGTACAGGACGCCGTAGTAGCCGGCCACGCCGAGCAGCGCGAGGCCCGCCACCAGCAGTCCGGTTACGGCGCCGCCCTTGAAGGCCACGTCGAGCGCGCGCGACACGCCGCCGCGAGCGGTCTCGGCGACGCGCGCGTTCGCGCGCACCGACACGTTCATGCCGATGAAGCCGGCTGAGGCGGACAGCGTCCCGCCGATCAGGAACCCGATCGCGGCACGGATGTTGAGCGCGATCAGCAGGATCACGAACAGCACCACCGCGACGCCGGCGATAATCGTGTACTGGCGCGTGAGGTAGGCCCGCGCGCCCTCCTGGACCGCGTGTGAGATCTCCTGCATGCGCGCGTTGCCGGGCGACTTCGCCAGTAGCCAGCGGGAGGTGGCGACGCCGTAGACGACCGCGGCGCCGGCGCACACGAGCGCGATGATGACGCCGTAGTCGGTGAGGAACTTGGTCAAGGAAATGCCTCCGGTATGAAGTCCTTCGAGGTCGCCGCCGGCCGCCCAGGCCCGGAGCCCGGTCGCGCGCCGCCCTAACGCGTGGGTGGGCCGGCTACGCCCCGCTCACGGAACGATTCCGGCTTTCGAGCGGGCGCAGTGTATCGGGCGCCGTGGACGGCGGGCTTGCGCTCAGGCTCCCGGAGGCGTCCAGATCTTCGAGCGCGCCTTCGCTCGCTCGGCCTCGGCGTCCTGCTGGTCGGCGGCCTGGCGGTGCTGCTCCTCGCCTGCCGGGGTGGGTTGGCCCGCAGGGGCCGGAGCGCCCGATCCGGCGGCCTCGCGGGCGTAGGCCATCTGCAGCTGCGAGATCGGCTCGCGCAGCTGCTGTCCCTGCTCGCCCGGCACGAGCGGCAGCAGGGCGCGCGCGCCGTCGATCCCGAGCCGCGCCTGTTCGAGGTCGCGCTCCTCGCCGTCGCCCTCGGCGCTCGTGAGCCCAAGCCTGCGCGCCGCCAGGTTGATCAGCGTGACGGCGGTTTGCAGGATCACGTCCTCCACTCGGATGTTGCGCATCTGATCCTCGAGCGCCGCGCGCAGTTCGTCCTCGCTCGGTTCCTGATCGCTCATGTGGGCACCTCCTCCGCTGCGTAGGTCCGTTGTGTCTCCGCCACCTCGTCCTCGTACACCTCGCCGATCGTGGCACCGGCCGCCAGCGCGTCGCGCTGGCGCTGCGCGCCCGCGCGGGTCGGCAGCGCGATCTCCAAGCCGAGCGCCTCGCGCGCCGGCGCGGTCCAGGCGAGCAGGCGCTCGGGCAGCTCGGCGCTCGGGAACTCGTCGCCGCGCTCGAGGTCGATCATCGCGCCCTCGCGTCCGTACCGGATCGCGCGCCACAGGTTCTCCTCGATCAGGCGTGCGGGCGGGGACGGAGCCTGCCGGCCGGCGTCGAAGTCGAGCGCTGCCTGCGCGACGCACGCGGCGATCAGCGCGGCCAGCGCCGTCGACTCCTCGGCCATCGTCTGCGCGTCGCAGATCCGCACCTCGACGGTGCCGAAGCTGTGGTGCGGCCGCACGCTCCACCACAGCTGGGTGTGCTCGACGATCGACCGCGTCCTGACGAGCAGATCGACGTGCGCTGCGTAGGTGCTGAAGTCGCCCCATGGCTCGGGGATGCCGCAACGGGGGAAGCTGCGGGTGAAGATCTGCGAGCGAGCGGAGCGCAGGCCGGAGTCGGCGCCGTCGAGGAAAGGCGAGTTGGCGGACATCGCAAGCAGCTCGGGCAGGACCGGGCGCAGGCGGTCGCAGACGGCGATCGCGCGGTCGGCGCCGCGCACGCCGACGTGGACGTGCAGGCTGAAGGTGTTGTTGCGCCGGGCCACGTAGCCGAGGTCGCGTGCCAACCGCTGGTAGTGGTCGGTGTCGATGATCCGCTGCTCCTGCCAGGGACTCCACGGGATGGGTGCCGGTGGCACCGAGCAGCAGGTTGTGCTCGCCCGCCAGACGGAACAGCCGCGCTCGCGCCTCACGCTGGCTTCGCAGCGCGTCGGCGAAGCGATCGCCCCTGGCGGAGCGGATCTCGATCTCTGACGAGATCAGCTCCCCGGCCACACGCTCGCGGAGCACGTCGTCGGCTCGCGCGGCGTCATAGAGCTCCTCGAAGCGCTGCGTCAGCGAGAGCGTGCCCGGGTCGAGGATCGCGAACTCCTCCTCGATCCCGACGTGAAGTCGCGAGGCCTCCTCGAAGACCTCGCGCGCGCGCGTCATGTCGAGCATCGCGAAACCGCCGCTCAGGACGGGAGATGATCGGCCTCGCCGATCATCTTAGGTGAGGTAGAAGTAGAGGGCGTAGAGCAGGTCGACCGCGGGGCTCGAGGTGTGGACGGTTACGTCGGGCGGCACCTGCACGAGCGCCTCGGAGTAGTTGAAGATGATCTTCACGCCGGCTCGCACGAGGTCGTCGGCGACGCGCTGGGCCGCCTCGGTCGGGACGGCGAGCACCCCGACGACGATGTCCTCCTGGTCGACGACCTGGTGCAGGTCGTCGTAGGGGCGGACGCTGAGCTCCGCGCTCGCCCACCGGCTCGCCGAACTTCACCGGGTCGGTGTCGAAGATCGCGACGACCCGGAAGCCGTGGTCGGCGAAGATGTCGGAGCTCGCGATCGCCCTGCCGAGGTGTCCGGCGCCGAAGAGCGCGATGTTGTGCTGGCCGCTCGTGCGCAGGATCTTGCGGATCTGCGACACGAGCGAGTCGACGTTGTAGCCGACGCCGCGCTTGCCGAACTTGCCGAAGCCGGACAGGTCACGCCGGATCTGGGTCGAGTTGACGTGCGTGTAGTCGGCGAGCTCCTGCGAGGAGATCGTGTCCTTGCCCATCTTCTTCGCCTGTGTGAGCACCTGCAGGTAGCGCGAGAGGCGGGCGGCCACCCCGAGCGAGAGCCGCTCCCCGGCGGCGGCGGCCGCCGCCAGGTCGAGGCCGGCTTCGACCGTGTCGTGGTAGCTCACGAGCCCACTGTATCGAGCAGCCGCACGAGCGCGCGCCGCGTCGACGTGGAATTCGAAAGCCTCGCTGCCGTCCACCTCCACGACCGGAATTCGCTCTCCGTAGGCACGAAAGAGGGCGGGTCGAGCGAGACGTCGATCTCGCTCAGCTCGAACTCGCGCTGCGCTCTCGCCGCCTCGACTCGCGCGCGCGCCTCCTCGCACAGGTGACAGCCCGGCTTGCCGTAGAGGACTACGACGGTTGGTCACGCGGCCGCTCGCGATAGGCGTCGAGCGCCAGGTAGTCGGGATAGGGGAGCGGCTCGCTGAACCGGGCCACGGCGGCGATCATCGCCGCGTTGTCGGTGCAGAGCGCACGCTCGGGGATCCACAGCTCCACGTCGAGCGGCGAGCGCCGCGCGCCGGCACCTCCGAGTTCGCGGCAACGCCTCCGCCCAGCGCCAACCGGCGCACGCCCGTCAGCTCGAAGCGCCTGCCTCGAGCGTGCGATCAGCGAGTCGCTGATCGCACGCTGGTAGGAGGCCGCGAGGTCGGCCCGGCGGCGCTCCACCCCGCTCGGGACCGAGGTCGCGCGTCGTGTACAGAAGCGCCGTCTTCAGGCCGCTGAAGCTGAAGTCGAGGCCGGTCGCCGGGCGCCGAGCGGGGGAAGCTGAAGGCATCGGGGTCGCCCTCGCGCGCGAGCGCGTCGAGCGCGGGGCCGCCCGGGTAGGGCAGCCCGAGCAGGCGCGCGCCCTTGTCGAACGCCTCGCCCGCGGCGTCGTCGAGCGTCGACCCGAGCGTCTCGTAGTCCCCCGCCGCGTCGTCGACGCGGGCGAGGAAGGTATGCCCGCCGCTCGCGACGAGCGCGAGGAAGGGCGTCTCGATCGGGTTCTCGCCGAGCGTGCTCGCGAGCACGTGGCCGCGCAGGTGGTCGACCGGCGACGAACGGCAGCCGCCGCGCCGCGGCGAGCGCCTTCGCGGCCGAGAACCCCACCAGCAGCGCGCCGATCAACCCTGGCCGCTGCGTCGACCGCGACCAGCTGCGATTCGAGCGAGCGGCGCAGCCGCCGCTCTCGAGCGCGTCGGCTATCACCGCGTCGACGAGCTCCAGGTGGCGGCGCGAGGCGATCTCCGGAACGACGCCGCCGTAGCGCTCGTGCAGCAGACCCTGCGAGGCGACCACGTTCGAGCGCATCTCGCCGCCGGCGCTGACGACTGCCGCGCAGGTGTCGTCGCAGCTCGTCTCGATCGCGAGGATCACGCCACGCCCGCGCTCGGCGCGTCGCGGGGCCGACGCCGGCAGCGCGTCGACGACGCGCCACATGATCACGGCGTCCTCCTTGTTGTCGTGGTAGTAGCCGCGGCGCAGGCCCGCCGAGCGGAAGCCGAAGCGCTCGTAGAGGCGCATCGCGTCGGCGTTCGACGCGCGCACCTCGAGCGTGTACTGCTCGCCCGGCTGCGTCGGCCCGTTCGAACAGCTCGCGCCAGCAGGGCCGTGCCGATGCCCTGGCGCCGCCGGCGGTCGTCGACGGCGACGTTCATGACGTGCCAGACGGTGTCGTAGCGCGAGCAGATCGAGGTACCCGGCAAGACGTCCGTCGACCACCGCGGCGAGGCAGATGCCGGACGGCTTGGAGAGCTCGAGCACGAACATCGCGAGCGACCATGGCGTCGGGAAAGCCCGCCGCTCGATCGCGATCACCTGCGGCAGGTCGGCGTAGGTGAGCCGGCGCACTTCGAGGGTGTCTTCGGTCAACTGATCGGTCTGGCGTCCGGGTGCTCGCAGGTAGTTCGGTAGCGCGGCCTCGGGGCGGCACAGCGGGGACGGTCGCGGCCAGCCGGCAGACGTGAAGCGCGCGGACCACGTGGAGCCGCGATTCCTCTGCTGCGACCGGAAGTCCGGCCGCCTCGAGCGCCTCGCGAAATCGTAGCGAGCCATCTCCCGCGGCCAGGCTCGCGCCCGGCAGCTCGCGCAGGCGGTTGGCGAGCCGTCTCGGGCGTGGCGACGAAGGGCGCGACGACCTCGCGGCCGTCGCGGTAGAGCGGCGGCGAACAGCTCGCCCCGGCTTCGCGTCGATCAGGGGCAGGCGCGACGGGTGCGTCGATGCCGGCGGCGAGCGCCGCGAGCGAGGAGACCGGATGGATCGCTGACGCCGGTCGCCGCGCGCGATCGCGCGCGCCGTCGCGAAGCCGATCCGCAGGCCGGTGAACGCCGCCGGGCCCGACGCCGACCGCGATCGCGTCGAGATCGGCGAGCCCGAGCCCCGCCTCGTTCAGCAACGCGTCGGCGAGCGGCAGCAGCTCGCGCGCGTGTGCCGGCGGTCTCGACAGCGCGCCGACCGGCGGAACGTGCTCGAAGGCGACGCTCCCCGTCGAGCACGCAGACGCTCGTCGCGCTCGTCGAGGTGTCGAAGCCGATCGAGCGCCATTCGATCGTCGATCGTGCGCCGGTCGCCGCCGGCGTGGAGGATGCGCACGCGCGCGACGATGCGCTCGAGGATCGCCGACTCGTCGCGGCCACTCGACGAACGCGATCCGCTCGGGGGTCAGGTAGTCGTCGAGGATCGCCGGCCTCGCGCGCCGACGCCGGTAGAGGTCGAGATGCGCGACCTCGCTGACGCCCCTCGTAGACGTTGCCGATCGCGAAGGTCGGGCTCGTCACGCGGTCGACGACGCCGAGCGCCTCGCGGCGCCGCGCACGAAGGTCGTCTTGCCCGCCCCGAGCTCGCCGGCGACGAGCACGACGTCGCCTGGACGCAGGCGCCGCGCCACCGAGGCGGCCACGCGTTCGGTGTCGGCCGGCGAGTCGGACTCGACGTGCTGCACGACCGAAGTGTTACCGGGCTTGCGTCGCCACCTCGCGACCGTTAGGGTGGCCAACCGGATGACGGGGCTCCAGCTGCAAACGCACGCCGAGGACCAGGGCGTCCGCGTCACGGTCAGCGGCGAGCTCGACCTCTCTAGCGCGCTCACGTTCGAAAGCGAGCTGCGGCGCGCGGAGGAATCGGACCGCGACGTCATCCTCGACCTCAGCTCGCTGAAGTTCATGGACTCGACCGGCCTGCGGCTCGTGCTGAGCGCCGATCACGCGCGCGCCGCAGGCGCGGGCACCGCCTGCGGATCGTCGAGGGAAGCGACGCGGTCCGGCGCCTCTTCAGGCTTGCCGGGGTCGACATGCGGCTCGAGTTTCTCGCCGCGGACGGCGCCTCGACCTGAGCGCGCCGGCGTAGCTCCGCCGACCGCGCGGACGGCTCCGGACGGTCGCGCTCAGAACAGGTCGAGCTGCGGCTGGTCCTCGACCGCTAGGGACGAGCGCTCGCGCTCGACATATGCGACCTCGGGTCCCACCGGATCGGGCTCGTCCGTGCGCTCGGGCGCCACGCGTCCGGTCCTGCTCGAGCAGCGCCGGGTATGCGCGCGAAGTCCTCGACGCAGCTGCTCGGTGACCGCCGTGCTGCGCAGCGCCGCCGCGGGGTGGAAGAGCGGGTAGAGCTTGACCTCGATCCCCGCGACGACCCGCGCCTGCGGGACGTCCGCGGACGCGCGTGATGCCCTGCCGGACTGCCGCTGAGCAGCTTCGTCGCGAAGTTCCCGAGCGTGCAGATCACGCGCGGCTCGATCAGCTCGATCTGCCGCATCAGGTAGGGCTCGCACTCCGCGATCTCCTCGGGCAGCGGGTCGCGGTTGCCCGGCGGCCGGCACTTGAGCACGTTGGCGATGAAGACCGTCTCCGCGATCGAGCCCGATCTCGGCGAGCAGCGTGTCGAGCAGGCGCCCGGCCTGGCCGACGAACGGCTTGCCCTCGCGGTCCTCGTTCGCCCCCGGCGCCTCGCCGACGAACATCAGGTCGGCGTCCGCGTTTCCCATGCCGAAGACGAGCCTGCGTCCGCGTCGCCCGAAGCGGACAGCCGTGCTCGGCATGCAATTCGCGGTAGAGCGCGACGAGGTCCGCCCGGCGCTCCGCTGCGGATCGCGCGACCATCGGCCCAGCTTAAGCCTCAGGACCGACGGCCCGCGTTCTTCGTCTCCGCATCTTGCGGCCAAGCCGGACTATCATTTGCGGGCCAGGCCGCTACCGCAGTCGGAGCGGACCTCCAGCTCGATCCTCACGCACAGAACCGACCGGTATTCCGCATGCGGGAACTGGAACGGACAACGACCCGACATAGCCACCGCCTCCGCCGACCTCGAGTCGGTCGGCCTCGTCGGGCGTGGCCGTCTCGGCTGGGCGCTCGCGCGCAGCCTCGAAGGAGCGGGGTGGCACGTCGCCGGGCCGGCTGGTCGAGGCGAGGTGCCAGACGCCGAGGTGGTCGTCCTCTGCGTCCCGGACGCCGAGATCGCAAGTGCGGCCGCCGCCATCGCCGGCCGCGCCCGGGTCGTCGGGCACACGAGCGGCGCGACGAGCCTCAGCGCCCTCGAGCCGGCGC
This sequence comes from uncultured Actinomycetes bacterium, assembly GCA_963719375.1. Taxonomy (GTDB): domain Bacteria; phylum Actinomycetota; class Thermoleophilia; order Solirubrobacterales; family Thermoleophilaceae; genus JAICJV01. The sequence goes on from CAVRBY010000001.1 coordinate 397,821, forward strand.
GTACCGAGCACGCTTCGGCCTCCATCCGCTGCAGACCGTGACGGGCCCCGAGAGCTCCGCTCCGGGGCTGCGTGGGCGGCGGTCGAGGGGTCGAGTCCGCAGCGCGCTCGGAGCTCGCGAGGACGCTGGCCGTGCGCGCTTGGCATGTCGCCGTTCGAGATCGACGCCGGGCGACGAGCGCCTACCACGCCGCCGCCTCGGTCGCCTCCAACTTCCTCGTCACGCTCGAGGCCAGCGCCGAGGCGGTCGCCGCCGCGGCGGGGATCGACGATCCTCGGGCGGCGCTTGCCGCCGCTCGTCGAGACGACCGTCCGCAACTGGGTCGTCGACTCGGCGCGCAGCGCGCGCTGACGGGGCCGGTCGCGCGCGGCGACATGGCGACGGTCGGCCGCTCAGCGCGCCGCGGTCGACGCCGCCGCCCCGGAGCTGCTTGCCCTTTTCGACGCGCTCGTCGAGCGCACCCGAGAGCTGGCCGCGATGAGGGCGATCGCATGAGGACCGTCGGGCACGCTCCGCGAATGCGCGCCGCGCTCGAGCGACGCGGAAGCGTCGGGCTCGTGCCGACGATGGGCGCCTTCCACGAAGGCCACCTCGCCTGATGCGGGCCGCGCGCTCCGAGTGCGACACCGTCGTCGTCTCGCTGTTCGTGAACCCGGTCCAGTTCGGACCGAACGAGGACCTCGCCGCCTATCCCGCGCGACGAGCGGCGCGACGCCGAGCTTGCCGAGGAGGCCGGCGTGGACCTCCTGTTCGCACCGCCGACGGAGATGGTCTACCCGCCGGGCTTCGACACCACGGTCGCGGTCGGCGGCGTGGCCGCTGACCTCGAGGGCGAGCGAGCCGCGGAGCGGAGCACTTCGACGGCGTCACGACGGTCGTACGAAGCTGTTCAACATGGTCCGGCCGGACGTCGCCTACTTCGGCCAGAAGGACGCCCAGCAGCTCGCTCGTGATCCGCAAGCTGGTCCGCGACCTCGACATCCCGGTCGAGTCGTCGCGGTCGCGACGGTTCGCGACCGCGGACGGTCTCGCGCTCAGCTCCCGCAACGCTTACCTGAGCGCGGGCGAGCGCGAGCGGGCGCTCGCTCTGAGCCGCGCGCTCGCGCGCCGCCGAGTCGGCGGTCGCGTCCGGATCGCGCGACGCCCGGGACGTTCTCGCCGCGGCGCGCGCCGAGCTCGACGCCGCCGGCGTCGAGCCCGAGTACCTCGAGCTTCGCTCCGCCGAGGACCTCGCGCCCGCCGACGCGGGTCAACGGCCGCACGCTGCTGGCCGTCGCCGCGCGAGTCGGCCGGGCCAGGCTGATCGACAACACGATCCTGGGAGGGACCGCATGAACCGAACGATGCTGAAGTCGAAGATCCACCGATGCCGGGTCACCGGCAGCGACCTTCACTACGTCGGCTCGATCACGATCGACCCGGATCTGCTCGAGGCGGCCGACATCCTCGAGCACGAGCTCGTGCACGTGCTCGACATCGACAACGGCGCCCGCTTCGAGACCTACACGATCGCCGGCGAGCGCGGGTCCGGCGAGATGAAGATCAACGGTGCGGCGGCGCGGCTCGTGCACACCGGCGACACGGTGATCGTCGTCTCCTACGCCACCTATGACGAGCGCGAGCTCGAGCGCTACGAGCCGCGCGTCGTGCACGTCGACAGCGCCAACCGGATCGTCACGAGTCGACGACGCCGTCGCGGAGCTGCTGTCATGAGCGCGGGTGTGCCGATCGCCACCGCGCCGCCCGCCAAGCGGCCCGCGGTCACGCTCTCGACGCTCGGCGAGAAGAAGGCGCTCGGCGAGCCGATCGTGATGGTCACCGCCTACGACTATCCGAGCGCGCAGATAGCCGAGGCCGCCGGCGTCGACGTCGTGCTCGTCGGCGACTCGGGCGCGATGACCGTGCTCGGCTACCCGAGCACCGTCCCGGTCTCGGTCGACGAGATGCTGATGCTGGCCGCCGCCGTCCGCCGCGGCCTGACGGCGCCGCTGCTCGTCGGCGACCTGCCGTTCGGCTCCTACGAGGTCTCGAACGAGCAGGCGATCGCGACCGCGCAGCGGTTCGTCAAGGAGGCCGGCTGCGACGCGGTCAAGCTCGAGCGCGGCGGCAGCTCTGGTCGAGCGCGCCGCGAGCGATCGTCGGCGCCGGCATCCCGGTGATGGGCCATGTCGGGCCTGACGCCGCAGACCGCCACGGCGCTCGGCGGCTACCGCTCCCAGGGACGCACCGCCGAGCGGGCCCTCGAGGTCGCCCGCGACGCGCTCGCGCTCGAGCAGGCCGGCTGTTTCGCGATCGTCTTCGAGGCCGTTCCCTAGCGAGCTGACCGAGACGGTCGTGCCGCGCCTCGCGGTGCCGGTGATCGGCATCGGTGCGGGGCCGGCCACCGACGGCCAGGTGCTGGTCTTGCACGACCTGCTCGGTATCTACGACGGTCATGCCGCGCGCTTCGTCAAGCGCTACGCCAACGTTCGCGAGGCGATGCTCGCGGGCGTGTCCGCCTATGTCGACGAGGTGCGCGCGCGAACGCTACCCCGCAGCCGGAGCACGGCTACCGATGGCGCCCGACGAGGCGGCCGAGCTGAAGCGGCGGCTCGAAACGCTCGAGCGGGCGGAGGCGCTGAAGCCGAGCCTCGCCCTCGAACGGGCGGAGGCGTAAGCCTCTGCCCTCGCACGCACCGACACTCAGCCGACCGGACCGGTCAGCCCGATCGGAGCGCGCGCGGGTGGCGCGCAGGTCTGGGACGCCCAGCGGCGCCTCGGCGACCGTTGCGTCCTCGGGCGCGACCGAGGTTGTCGGCGCGAGCAGCGCCGAGCCGATCGTGACCAGGACGAAGGCGACGACGTGCAGCGCCGCGAGCAGCGGGGTGTGACCGATCGGGTCGCCGAAGACCGCGAAGCCGCCGGCCACCGAGACGACCGTCGTGCCCCCGGTCATCAGCACCACCACCGGGACGGCTCGACCGGTCTGCAGGCCGCGCTGGAAGCAGAAGAACGCGCCGACGGTCGCCACCACCGCAGTCGCGAGCCAGGGCGAGATCAGCACATGCGCGATGCCGCGGTGCGAGGCGACCAGGGTCAGCGCCTTGATCGAGGTGTCGCCGGCGCCGTAGAGGATGCCGCCGGCTAGCCCGAGCGCGTGCGCGCGCCAGCGGCTTGCCCACCCGCCCAGGAGGACGAGAGCCACCCCGAGGCAGCAGACCATGAAGGCTGTCAGCGCGATTCCCCTGACGTGCACGCGGCCGGCAGGCTCGCGCAGGCCGATCGAGAGGACGACGAGGCCGAAAACGATCGTCACCACGGCAAGCCATTCGGCCGACGTCATCCTCTGATGGAGGACCACGGTTGCGACCGGCGCGAGCAGGACGAGGCCGCCCGCGACGAACGCCTGGACGAGCGACAGCGGCGCGTGGGAGAGCGCGGCGACGTGCATTCCCCAGCCCGTGACGCCCGCGACGGCGCCGATGAACCAGAGGCGCGACCCGAGCAGCGCGCGCATGCGTCGCGATCGGATGCCGCGGATCGACGGCCAGCAGTCCCGCCGAGCCGGCATGCTGCAGCAGGTAGCTCGAGTTGAGCGCGACGGACGCGACCACCGCGAGGGCGAGGCCGATCGCAAGCGAGCTCATCCGCCGGCGGAGGCGAACCAGTTCGCCGCGAACAGCAGCATGCGCGGAGCCTGGGCGCGCCACAGCTCCCATGTGTGGCCGCCGGGTAGCGTCGCGAAGTCGACGCCGGCGCCCGCCCCGGCGAGCTCTCGGGCGAAGACGGCATTGCCCTTCGCGGGCAGCTCGTGCCGTCCGGAGTAGATGTAGGCATGAAACGGGAGCCGGTGTAGCGCTGGCGCCATGCTCGGAACGTAGATAGCTGGGGCTGTTCGCGTCCACAAGCGCCCGCGAGGAGCCCTGCGAACGGGCCGCTGAAGCCAACCTGCGTGAAGTAGCCCGACCAGGCCTCGGCGACTGAGAACAGGCGCAGGTGGCGCAGGGCGACGTTGACCGCCCCGTAGCCGCCCTCCGAGTTGCCGGCGATCGCCCGGTGCGCCGCGGTCGGCGAGCGTCGCCCAGCGGCTGTCGACGGCATGTACCGCCTCGAGCGCGAGCGTCTCGTAGGGCCATGCCGCGTGTCGGCCCACTCGGTGTCGTGCATGAACGTGCCGTCGCCAGCCGGCCGGAGCGACGATCATGAAGGGCCTGACGCGCTTCTGCGCGATCAGCTCGTCGAGGTCGACGCCCACTCCCGCTGCGTTGAAGAAGAGGTTCCCGTCGCCGGGACTGCCATGCAGCAGGTAGAGGACGGGGAAGCGCTGTCCGCGCGCGGCGGCCGCCGCGTATCCTGGCGGCAGGTAGATCAGGTACGAGCGCTCCGCATGCATCGCCTGCGAGTGGAAGTGCTCGAGCAGCAGCGAGCCGCGCTTCACTCCGGGCGGGTCGCGCGGGGGCGCGAACCCTCGGTAGACCCAGTAGTCGTGACCGTAGGCGAACACACCCGAGAGCCCGGCTCCGAGCCAGGCGAGGCAGGCGAGCGCGCGACGGCCAGTCGCAGCGCCGTCGCGGCGGCGTCGCTTGGGCGCGCGGTGCTTGCCTGGTTCTTGACCGTGCTGGCCCTGGCCGCCGGCCTCGGATGGCTCTACTTGCTGCGCGACGCCGCCGTCCTCGCCCGCGGGCCCGCTATCGCCGACGCCCTTCCGCTCCAGCAGCTTGCCGCTCATGCCTCGCAGCCGCTGCTGCGCGTCGGCGGTCGCGTGGATCCCCGCCGGAGTCGGTGGCCGCGCTCGCGCTGGCATGGATCGGGACGTGTCGGCCTGCTCGCGCGCACGGCCGGTCTCACGCTGCTCGCCCTGCTGCTGCTCCTCGCGAGCTCCGCGATCTCCGGTGCCGTCGCCCAGAACGAGCGAGTCTCACAGCACCTCGGGCCGGCACTCGGCCACTGGGGTGTCTGGGTCTCCGCGGGCTGCGTGCTCATCGGCTCGCTTTTGGCTGCGCCAGCAGCCCGGCGCCGCTCGCGGCGGGCACGGGATGGGGAAGCGGCTGCCAGCGCTGGCTGAGCGGACGCGCGCGAGGCGGCCGCAGGTAGGTCTCGGCCTGGAGCACCCGCAGCGCTGCGATCGGAAGGTGCGTGCGTGCCCCGTAGACGAGGTAGCGCCGCCGCCATTCCGGTTCGAACTTCTGGTTGAACTGCACCAGGCGCTCCAGCTGGAAGCGACCGTGGAAGCGGTGCAGCCCCGCGCGGAGGACGCGCTGCGCGGGACTGAGGCCCGCCTCGCTCCCCATGACGTGTGCGAAGCCGGCGAAGTTCAGGCTGACCTCGGCCAGACCGCGCTCGCGCGCGTACGCGATCGTCGCGACGATCAGCGCCTCGTTGAGGCCGTTCGGGCATTCGTCGCCCCGCCGCATGACGTCCAGCGAGAGAGCGTCGGCGTAGCGGATGAAGCGGATGAAGGCGCGCAGCGCTGCCCTCCGCGTCCCGGGCCAGCGCATACAGCGAGTCGCCGTCCTCCGGTGCGCCCCACAGCCGCCCGAGCGTCATGGCAAACCCGGACAGCCGCCGCCGGCCGCTGCTCCAGGCCCTCTCGACGGCCTCGATCTCGTCCGCCTGGGCACCCGTGAGCCGGGATCCCTCGACCACCTCGACCGACCAGCCGCGCCGGGTGACCCGGTTGACGGACTGGCGCACCTTGCGGATCGAGCGCCCGTCGAGCGAGAAGCGCCACGGGCAGACGACGGCCTCCTCGCCGATCGTGAGGTGACGCAGCCCGAGCGCGCGGTACTCGTGCAGGAAGCGTGACGACGCGCCGGTCATCACGACGTCCCAGCCCCGCTCGGTGGCGTGTCCGATGAAATCGGCGAGCACCGCGCCGGCGCTCCCGGGAGGCCCGATCGGGTCGCCGGATACGACGGCGGTCTCGCGCAGCGTCCGGTAGGCGAGCAAGCCGCCCGCCGCGAAGTGAAATGCCTTGTCCTCGCGCAGCGCGAAGGGGTCGAGCGAGTCGCCGCAGTGGCGCGCTACGAGCGCTGCGGCCCGCTGGTGGTCTTCGTGCGAGTGGCCCTCGGTCGCCTCGGTCGGTCGCACCAGTGCGCGCAGGCACGCCGCGGCGGCGCACAGGCCGAGCACCAGCAGGAGATCGAGGGCGATCGCGATCGGCTCACCGGATCTGAGCCACCAGGCGCCATGGCCGAGCGCCGTGGCTCCCTCGGCGAGCGCAGACGGCAGGCTGCGTCCCGATACGAGGAGCGCGCCCGTATCGAGCGTGTACGCCGCTGCGACGGCTGCCACCGCGACGGTCCCGGCCAGCACGCCGGCGCGGGGCGGCCCCCCTCGCTTGAAGGCGCGGCGGCTTGCGGCGAGCAGCGCGGCGAGCGCGAGCGCGAGCGCGCCCTCCTCGTAGTCGAGGCCCTTCAGCAGGTGGACGAGCGCGACCGCGACGAGCAGCACGCGCCGCGGCGCTCGCGGCGCGCCGCCGGCCACGCAGCATTCCCCAGCTGAGCCCGAGGAGCGCGAGTCCCCCGGCCCCCGCCAGCACATGGCCGAGGCTGATCACCGAGCCCGATTCGATGTGTCGCAGCAGGTGGTCCCGCCAGGGCACGTCCGGGGTGAGCGCCGAGCCGAGGGCGAGCAGCTCCGGCGATCGCGGTCGCCGCCGCGAGCAGGACCCGGGCGAGCAGCGTGTACCCCGCGAGGAAGGCGCTCGCTCGTCCCGCCCGCCCCTGGTGCGCGGCGACGGGGGTTCGCTCCAGAGGATCGCTGAGGGCGGCGTCGGCGATCTCGCTCGACATATGGAGACCAGTGTCGGCGCAAATCCGTTAAGAGGGAATAGGCAATTCTTCGAATCTTCTTATTTGCGGCCCGCCGGTGCGGTTGAGGCGCGCTCGGTGTCCCCCTTTTGAAGCAGCGCACGTGGCCGGAACGGGCGGCTGCCGGCAACCGCGGCCCTCGCTTCGACGCGCCCGACGCTAGACGTTGATTTCCGAATTCACCCGCCTGGGCTCGGGCCGGCAGAAATCATTCGTCTCGGCCCGCGCATCTGGTGGAGATGATTGATTCCAAGCGCGCCCTCGGACAGGACCGGCCTGATTCGGAATCGATCATCTAGGAGCGCTGGCGCTCGCCGCCGGCGCCGGGCCGCTCGGCGAGCTCCTCCGGCGGGATCGGCACCGCACGCGCTCCCTCGGAGGGGTAGTCGATCTCGCGGATCACCTGCGCGGGCGCCCCGGCGGCGATCACCCTCGGCGGTAGGTCGTGGGTGACGACGGAGTTCGGCCCCGACGACGCAGCGATCGCCGACCGTGACGCCGCTGGTCACCACGCAGTTGACGCCGAACCAGCAGTTCGAGCCGATCCGCGTCGGTCCCTTCGAGCTGAAGCCCTGCCAGGTGACCGGCTTGTCGGGATCGTCGTAGCGGTGCGAGGCGTCGCTGACGAAGCAGTGGTTGGCGAACATCGTGTGGTCGCCGATCGTCACCTCGTGCTTGGCGGCGACCATCGTGCCGAGGTTCAGGAACGACCCGTCGCCGATCGTCACCCGGCCCTCCTCGGCGATCGTGATCCAGCAGCCCGGCTCGAGCAGCGTGTGGCGCCCGATTCGCAGGCGTCCGTCGTCGAGCGCCTCGAGCACGTTGCCCTGGACGGGGAAGCGGATGAAGGCCTCGGCGCGCAGCATGTGGAGGTGGATCCGCGCGCGCCGCCACGGCAGCGAGTTGCGCTCGTACCAGCGCCACTTCTGCAGGTAGAGCTTCAGGCGATGATCGACTTCAGACACCGTTGGTGCGACTCGCGCGCGCAATGACCTGTTTTTCTTGGTTTTCGAGCGCCACATGACCCTCGAGCACGCTCAGCATCCACGCAGCATCGCGCAGATAGGGCCGGCTTGGCCGGCCCGCCGCCACGAACCCCGGGAGGGGCGCCCGACCCCCTCCCGCTAATGGCCCCTTCTCGAAACGTTCCACCTGAAACCTACGCCGCTCTGAGTGCGGCTTGCTGGCGGTAGGAATACGAGTTCAGCCATGAAGGTCGACGAGCCCGTCTCCGGTCCAACGTTCCGAGAAGCCGCACTAGGCGGCCGCGGCGACCCTCGGCCGGCGGCCTCGGCGCGCTCGTCTCGCCGCCGCCGGTGAGAGCATCTCAGCGAGGTAGCGGCCGGTGTGCGACCCGCGCGACCGCGGCGACCTGCTCCGGCGTGCCGCTGGCGACGATCTCGCCTCCCTCCTCGCCGCCCTCCGGTCCGAGGTCGATCGATGCCGGTCAGCCGTCTTGATCACGTCGAGGTTGTGCTCGATCACGACCACCGTGTTGCCGGCGTCGACGAGCCGGTGGAGCATCTCGAGCAGCCGCTGGACGTCGGCGAAGTGGAGGCCCGGTGGTCGGCTCGTCGAGGATGTAGAGGGTCCGGCCGGTCGCCACCTTGCTCAGCTCGGTGGCGAGCTTGACCCGCTGCGCCTCGCCGCCCGAGAGGGTCGTGGCGGGCTGCCCGAGGCGGATGTAGTCGAGCCCGACGTCGTGCAGCGCCTGCAGCCGGCGCCTGATCTTCGGGATGTTGCGAGAAGAACGTCGAGCGCCTCCTCGACGGGCATGTCGAGCACGTCGGCGATCGTGCGCCCCTTGAAGCGGACGTCGAGCGTCTCGCGGTTGTAGCGCTTGCCGTCGCACTGCTCGCACGGGACGTAGACGTCGGGCAGGAAGTGCATCTCGATCTTGATCTGGCCGTCGCCGCGGCAGACCTCGCAGCGGCCGCCCTTGACGTTGAACGAGAAGCGACCGGGCTTGTAGCCGCGCGCGCGCGCCTCCTGCGTGCGCGAGAAGAGGTCGCGGATCTGGTCGAAGACGCCGGTGTAGGTCGCGGGGTTCGAGCGCGGCGTGCGGCCGATCGGCGACTGGTCGATGTTGATGATCTTGTCGATCTCGGTCGAGCCCGGTGACGCGCCGGTGCGCGCCCGGGCGGAGCTTCGCGCGGTGCAGCCGGTTCGCGACGGCCTTGTAGAGGATCTCGTTGACGAGCGTCGACTTGCCCGAGCCGGAGACGCCGGTGACGCAGGTGAACGCGCCGAGCGGGACCTTGACGCTGACGTTCTTCAGGTTGTTCTCGCGCGCGCCCTCGATCGTGCGAGGTAGCCGCTCGGGCGGCGCCGCTTCGCGCGGCACCTCGATCGTCCGGGTGCCGGCGAGGAACTGGCCGGTCGAGCGACTCCTCCACGCCCATGATCGCCTCCGGTGTCCCCTCGGCGATCGACCGCGCCGCCGTGCTCGCCGGCGCCCGGCCCGAGGTCGACGATGTGGTCGGCGGCCCGCATCGTCCCCTCGTCGTGCTCGACGACGATCACCGTGTTGCCGATGTCGCGCAGCCGCTCGAGCGTCGCGATCAGGCGCGCGTTGTCGCGCTGGTGAAGCCCGATCGACGGCTCGTCGAGGATGTAGAGCACCCCGACGAGCGACGAGCCGATCTGGGTCGCCAGGCGGATCCGCTGCGCTTCCCCTCCGGACAATGTCGCCGCGGCGCGGTCGAGCGACAGGTAGCCGACGCCGACGTTGTCAAGGAAGCGCAGCCGCTCGTCGATCTCGCGCAGGATCAGGCGCGCGATCTGGCGCTCCGTGCTCGACAGCTCGAGCGCGGCGAACCACTCGATCGTCCGGCGCGCCGACATGCCGCGTCAGCTCGTGGATCCCGAGTCCGCCGACCAGCACCGACGAGGCTCTCCGGGCGCAGCCGCGCGCCGCCGCAGTCGGGGCACGGCCGGACCGACATGTACTCCTCGATCTTCTCGCGCGTGTACTCCGAGTCGGTCTCGCGGTAGCGGCGCGAGAGGTTCTCGACGATCCCCTCGAACGACGTCGTGTACGACCGCCGGCGGCCGTAGCGGTTGCGGTAGGAGATGTACAGCCGATCGCCGCCCGTGCCGTACAGGAAGGCGTCGCTGCGCGTCCTCCGGCAGCTCGTCCCAGGGCGACGTCCATGTCGATCTCGTAGCGCTCGGAGATCGCCTGGGTGATCTGGTCGTAGTAGTTCGACGCGGATGTCGACCACGGCAGGATCGCGCCCTCGTTGAGGCTCAGGCTCGGGTCCGGGACGATCAGGTCGGGGTCGATCTCCATGTGCGAGCCGAGGCCGGTGCAGCGCGGGCAGGCGCCGTGCGGCGAGTTGAACGAGAACATCCGCGGCTCGAGCTCGGGCATGCTCGTGCCGCAGTTGAGGCAGGCGAAGCGCTCGCTGTAGGTGCGCACCTCGCCGGTGTCCACCAGCTCGATCTCGACGAGCCCCTCGGCGAGCGCGACCGCCGTCTCGATCGAGTCGGCGAGCCGGCGGCGCAGGTCGTCGCGCATCACGAGGCGGTCGACGACCACCGCGATGTCGTGCTTGTACTTCTTGTCGAGCGCGATCTCCTCCTCGAGGCGGCGCACCTCGCCGTCGACCTTGACGCGCGTGTAGCCCTCGCCGCGCAGCTCCTCGAAGCAGCTTGCCGTACTCGCCCTTGCGCCCGCGCACGACCGGGGCCATGACCATGAAGCGGGTGCCGTCGGCGAGCGCGAGCACCTGGTCGATGATCTGCTCGGCCGACTGAGCGGCGATCGGCCGGCCGCAGCTCGGGCAGTGCGGATGGCCGACCCGCGCCCACAGCAGGCGCAGGTAGTCGTAGATCTCGGTGACGGTCCCGACCGTCGAGCGCGGGTTGCGCGAGGTCGTCTTCTGGTCGATCGAGATCGCCGGCGAGAGCCCCTCGATCGAGTCGACGTCGGGCTTCTCCATCTGGCCCGAGGAACTGGCGCGCGTACGCGGACAGCGACTCGACGTAGCGGCGCTGGCCCTCGGCGTAGATCGTGTCGAAGGCGAGGCTCGACTTGCCCGAGCCGGACAGCCCGGTGATCACGACGAGCGCGTTGCGCGGCAGCATGACGTCGATGTCGCGCAGGTTGTGCTCGCGCGCGCCGGAGATGACGATTGCCTCTCGCTGGTTCACATAAGTAAGTCTATGTGGCCGTTCGAGCGCCTCTCGGGATGCCCCGGCGGAACGCCGCAGAGTGCGGACTTTCGGCGCTGAGGAGCGGCCCGCCGACGTCGATCGGCGAAGAGGAGGTCCTAGCCGGGGCCTACGGCCGCCAGCGCTCGCTCGTAGCGCTCGACGCGGTCGAGCAGCCGCTCGATGCCGCCGGCCGGCGGCGTCTCGAGCAGCCTCAGGTACGCCTCCGACTCCTTGTCGAGGCTGCCCGTCGCGAGCAGGTGCAGCGCGTAGAGGATCTCCTGGAGACGGTCGGAGTCGGCCGGATCGGCAGCGACGAGGTCGCTGATGCGCTGCTTGATCAGGGCCGTGTCAGCGCGCCGACGCCGCCACCTCGCCGCGGCTGAAGCGGCGGTCGAGCGCGGGGCAGACCACCCGCTCGTGCGCCTGCGCGTGCGGCATCAGCGTCTCGCTCAGGAAGGTCACCGCACGCTCCACTACGTCGATCCGCTCGTCGATCGTCAGCGCCGGCAGCTCGGCCGCGTCGACGAGCAGATGCTCGACGGGACCGCGCAGGGCCTCTTGCTCGGCTAGGAAGGACCGGGTGGTGTGGATGGGCATGGCGGGCCCCTCGGGTCAGACCCGTCGGCGGCGGGCCCCTGACGTCGGGGCGTGACCCGGGGCGTCCGTCCGGCGAGAAGATGCGGTCGCGGAGCATTGTACGCCTTTTCGTTAAGCGGCGTTAAGCGCCCGCCCCGGCTCTCTGCGCCGTGGCGCGAAGAGCCCGTTTCACAATCCCGCGTGTGCGGCTGGCGCGCGCCGGATCGAGCTGGGCAAGACCGTATGGAGCGTCGTCGCGCGGCTCGCTATCAGCGGTCGGCACCCCGCGCAGACGCGTGCGGGGGGCTTTGAAACGGGCTCTAGGGCGTCGGTCAGCCGCCGACGCGCGCGTAGACCTCGTCGAGCAGGGAGTCCTGGTCGTCGAGGTCGAAGTTCTGCGACAGGTAGCGAGCCGTCTCGTCGCGCGGCGTGCCGTTGAGCGCCATGTTGAGCGCGATCAGCCGGGCGCCCTCGGCGCCGCGGATCGAGCGGCCGCCGCCTGCCGGCCGTCGTCGTGTTCGACGACTCGGACGCCGCGGCGGGCCTCCTCGACCTCGGCGATCACCGCGCTCCTCCTCCTCGACCACCGTCGGCTCGACTTCCTCCTCGGCGGCGGGCTGGTCGACGGCGAGCTCCTCCTCGACCTCGGCGATGATCTCCGGCTCGGCGTCGACCGGCCCGGCGTCGTCTGCCACGGGCACCGCCGTCCGCGGCCTGCCCGCCGGAGGCGGGCTCGAGCCGGGCCTCGCGGACGCCCGGCGAACTCCTCGCGGATCTGGGTAAGCTCGCTGTTGAGCGAGCTGGCGCCGCTTCGCAGCGACTCGACGAGGTTCCCCGACGCCGAGCGCATCTCGCCGAGCAGGCGGTCGATCTCGCCCTCGACGCTGCCGGTGCGCTCGAGCATCCGCTCGCTCGCCTCCTCGGCGCGCTGGACCCGCTCGACCGCGTCGGCTGTCGGCCTTCTCACGCGTCTCACGCGCGCGCGCGTTCGCGTCGTCGACGATCCGCTTCGCCTCGTTCTCGGCCTGCTCCTGGATCTCGGCGGCGCTCCGCTCGGCGGCCTCGACGATCCCGCGCACCTGGTCGGCGGCGGCGGCCGCCAGCGACGACGGGCTGCGGCGCTGGCTGCGCTTCAGCTCCTGGACGGCGTCGGCGACCTCGCGCAGGTGGCGCTCGACCTCGTCGGGGTCATAGCCGCGGCGGGCTGCCGAGAAGTCGTTTCGCTCGATGAAATGGCGGTCCAGTTCCACGGATCTCCCCTGTAACTCGTCTGGTTCGCGGCAGCCTACCGCAAATCGCTATCGCGATTTGCGCTCCAGATCCCGCTCGCCGTGCATGTTCAGTGCGCGCCGGGAAGTTCCTGCCGCCTCGGAAGCTTTGCCTGGCTAAGGCGAGCCGTGTCGGGCCCCAGTCCCCCGGCGCCGGAGCTTCTCGCGCTGTCCGGCGCCGGAGTGCCGCCCAGCGCTCGCGCAGTCAGGCGCCGGCCTGCGCTTCCTCCAGCTCGCGGCGCAGCTCCTTGATCTCGTCGCGCAGCTTCGCGGCGTACTCGAAGCGCAGCTCGTCGGCGGCGGCGAGCATCTCCTCCTCGAGCTCGACCATCGTGCGCTGGATCTGCTCCGGCGACATCCGCTCCTCGTCGCGCGAGCGGCGGCGCCGGCCGCGGCCCGCGGGGACCTTCGACTCGAGCGAGAGGAAGTCGCTGATGTCGGAGATGCCCTTGCGGACCGTCTCGGGCGTGATTCCGTGCTCGCTCGTTGTAGGCGAGCTGGATCTCGCGGCGCCGGTCGGTCTCCTCGATCGCCCGGCGCATCGCCGCGGACTCCTTGTCGGCGTACATGATCACCTTGCCGCGCACGTTGCGCGCGGCGCGGCCGATCGTCTGGATCAGCGAGGTCTCGCCGCGCAGGAAGCCCTCCTTGTCGGCGTCGATGATCGCGACGAGCGACACCTCGGGCAGGTCGAGGCCCTCGCGCAGCAGGTTGACGCCGACGAGCACGTCGAACTCGCCGAGCCGCAGCTCGCGGATGATCTGGATCCGCTCGAGCGTGTCGATCTCGGAGTGCAGGTAGCGGACCCGGAAGCCGTACTCGAGCAGGTAGTCGGTGAGGTCCTCGGCCATCTTCTTGGTCAGCGTCGTCACGAGCACGCGCTCCCCGTCCTCGGCGCGGGCGCGGATCTCGTTCATCAGGTCGTCGATCTGGTTGCGCGTCTCGCGCACCTCGACCTCCGGGTCGACGATCCCGGTCGGGCGCACGATCTGCTCGACGACCCGCGTCGAGTGGTCGCGCTCGAAGTCGCCCGGGGTCGCGGAGACGAACACGATCTGCTGCGTGCGGGTGAGGAACTCGTCGAACGTCTGCGGCCGGTTGTCGAGCGCGCTCGGCAGGCGGAAGCCGTAGTCGACGAGCGTCTGCTTGCGCGAGCGGTCGCCCTCGTACATGCCGCCGATCTGCGGCACCGTCTGGTGCGACTCGTCGATGAAGCAGACGAAGTCGTCGGGGAAGTAGTCGAGCAGGCAGAACGGGCGCGAGCCCGGGGCGCGGCCGTCGAGGATGCGCGAGTAGTTCTCGATCCCGTTGCAGAAGCCGAGCTCGCGCATCATCTCCATGTCGAACTGGGTGCGCTGGCGCAGGCGGTGCGACTCGAGCAGCTTGCCCTCGCGCTCGAGCTCGGCGCAGCGTGCCTCGAGCTCGGCGCGGATCTCGCCGACGGCGCGCTCGATCGTCGGCCGGTCGGTCGCGTAGTGCGTCGCCGGCCAGACGGCGGCATGCTCGAGCTCGGCGAAGACCTCGCCGGTGAGCGGGTCGAAGTGCTGCATCGCCTCGATCTCGTCGCCGAAGAAGACGACCCGGTAGGCGGTCTCCGCGTAGGCGGGGAAGACCTCGAGCGTGTCGCCCTTGACGCGGAAGCTGCCGCGCCCGAGCGCCTGGTCGTTGCGGCTGTACTGGATGTCGACCAGCTTGCGCAGGATGGCGTCGCGGTCGACCATGTCGCCGCGCTTCAGCAGCTGCATCTGAGCGTCGTACTTCTCCGGCGAGCCGAGGCCGTAGATGCAGGAGACGCTCGCGACGACGATCACGTCGCGGCGCCCGAACAGCGCCGCCGTGGCCGAGTGGCGCAGCCGGTCGATCTCGTCGTTGATCGACGAGTCCTTCTCGATGTAGAGGTCCTGGCTCGGGACGTACGCCTCCGGCTGGTAGTAGTCGTAGTAGGAGACGAAGTACTCGACCGCGTTGTTCGGGAAGAACTCGCGGAACTCGTTGCAGAGCTGCGCGGCGAGCGTCTTGTTGTGGGCGATCACGAGCGCGGGCCGCTGGACCTGCTCGATCGGTGAACGCCATCGTCGCCGTCTTGCCGGAGCCGGTGACGCCGAGCAGCGTCTGGAAGCGCTCGCCGCCGCTCGAGCCCGCGGCCAGCTCGTCGCGCGCCGCCGGCTGGTCGGCGACGGGGGTGTAGGCGGAGTTGATTTTGAACTCAGGCACGCTAACGCAAGGTTATTGAGAGGGTGCGGGCTTACGCCGGGTGGCGTCGGCCGTTGCAGGCAGGTCACGAAACCCGCCGCGGTGCTCCGGTCATTTGCTACTCGTAGCCGAGCTCCTGTGCGTAGTGCTCGCGGTAGAGCTTGCGGTGCACCGAGACGCTCTGGACGTAGGTGCGCGTCTCGCGCGAACGGGATGTCGGCCTCCGGGTCGAAGTGGTTCGGCCCGCCGGCGCGCCTGACCCACTCGTCGACGTTCTGCTCGCCGGCGTTGTAGGCGGCGACCGCGAGCGTCAGGTTGCCCTGGTAGTGGTCGATCAGCATCCGCAGGTAGTAGGCGCCGTAGGAGATGTTGACCTGCGGCGTCGCCAGGTCGCTCGGGACGAAGGCGGTGCCGCCGGAGCGCTTCGCGATCGCCGCGCGCGGTGCTCGGCAGGATCTGCATCAGGCCGGTCGCGCCCGCGGCGGAGGTGCGGTCCTCGAACTTCGACTCCTGGTAGATGACCGCGGCGAGCAGGTCCGCGTCGGGATGCGCTTCTGCGCGGCCTGCTGGCGGATGATGTCGGCGCTGCGGAGCGGCAGCGTGATCGACTGGATCGTGTTGGTGATCGGCCCGAGCGACGCGATCACCACCACCGCGGCGAGGACGCCGACCACGACCGCGCGCCGAGCCACGCCGGCGGCGCCGCGCGACCTGCGCGCGGTGTCGGCCGCGAGCCGCCGTGCTCCCGTCGCCCGGCGCGATGTTCCGCTCGCCGTCACGCGCTCAATCGTCGCAAGCGTCTCGCCGCAGCTTGCGCTCGAGGTCGTCGATGGTCCCGTCGTTCTCGACGACGAAGTCCGCTCGCTGCGCCTTTTCGTCCTGGCTCAGCTGGCGCTGCGGTGCGCTCCTCGAGCCCGGCGTGACCGCGCTCGCCGGCGCGCTCGCGCGCGGACGCTCCTCGGCCGCGACGATCGCGATCGTGTGGTCGAACGCGTCCGCCATGCCCGCCTCGAACAGCAGCGGCACCTCGACGACGAGCGCCCGCGGCGGGTCGCTCGCGCGCGCTCCTGCGCCTGGCGCCAGTCCCAGATCCGGCTCCCGACGCGCGGCCACAGCTCCCGCTCGAGCCATGCGCGCTGCTCGGGGTCCGCGAAGACGGTCTCGCCGATAGCGCGCGCGGTCGACCCGGCCGTCGGGTGCGACCCGCGCCCCGAAGCGCTCGACGAGCAGCGTCCCGGATCTCGTCGCTGTCGAGCAGCTCGTGCACCACCGCGTCCGCGGAAAGCGTCGCCGCGCCGAGCCGCTCGAGCGCGCTGAGCGCCTCCGACTTGCCGGCGGCGATCCCGCCGGTCAGCCCCACGAACGGGATCGCAGCCATGGCCGGCCCACGGTAGACGGTTCCGCGGCCAAAGGCCGCGCGGGCTATGGCAGCGGACTCAGCTGCCGGGTTCGGCGGGCGCCGGCTGCTCGGCCGGCTCGTCCGCGGGCGCCGGGTCCTCGTCCGCAGGCGCAGCATCCTCCGCAGGCGCGACCTCGTCTGCCGGCGCCGCCTCGTCCGCGGCGCGACGTCGTCCGCAGGCGCGACCTCGTCCGTGGCGCGGCGTCGTCCACGGGCGCAGGCTCGTCGATCGCGAGCGCCTCGTCGGTCGTGCGGGCCTCGTCGGCGCCGCTGCCGTCGAAGACCTCGTCGGAGAGTCCGAGCTCGGGCACCTCGCCGATCTCGCCCTCGGCGGCGCGCGTTGAGCGGCAGCTCCTGGTCCTGGACCCGTTTCGCGCTCAGGCTCAGCCGCCGCCGCTCCGAGTCGATCTCGAGGATCCGGACGCGGATCACGTCGCCCTGGTTGACGACCTCGCGCGGGTTCTCGACGTGGTGCTGGGCGAGCTCGGAGATGTGGACGAGCCCCTCGACCCCGTCGAGGATCTCGACGAAGGCGCCGAAGCTGACCACCTTCGTGACCCGGCCCTCGAGCTCGTCGCCGAGGTTGTAGGTGTCGACGACCCGCTGCCACGGGTCCTCCTGGGTCTGCTTGAGGCCGAGCGAGATGCGCTGGCGGTCGCGGTCGATGTCGAGCACCTTGACCGGGACGACGTCGCCGATCGAGAGGATCTCGGAGGGGTGGTTGACGTGGCTCCAGGAGAGCTCGGAGATGTGGATCAGGCCGTCGATGCCGTCGAGGTCGACGAAGGCGCCGAAGTCGACGATGTTCGAGATCGCGCCCTCGACGATCTGGCCCGGCTGGAGGCGGTCGAGGATCTGCTGGCGAACCTCCTTGCGCTCCTCCTCGAGCACCGCGCGCCGCGAGAGGACGACGTTGTTGCGCGAGCGGTTGAGCTCGATCACCTTGCACTCGATCTTCTGGCCGAGGAAGTCGTCGAGGTTCTGCACGCGGCGGATGTCGACGAGCGAGGCGGGCAGGAAGCCCCGCACGCCGAGGTCGATGATCAGGCCGCCCTTGACGACCTCGATCACGGTCCCCTCGACGGGCTCGCCGGACTCCGCGGCCGCCTCGATGCGGCGCCACGCCTTCTCGAAGCGGGCGCGCTTCTTCGACAGGATCAGCCGGCCGTCCTGGTCCTCCTTGGTCAGGACGAGGGCGTCGACCTCCTCCCCCATCTCGACCTCGTCGAACGGGTTCGCCGACTTCCGGATCGAGAGCTCGTTGGAGAGGATGACCCCCTCCGACTTGTAGCCGATGTCGACGAGCACCTCGTCCTTGTCGATCCGAACGACGCGTCCGGTCACGACGTCACCCTCGTTGAAGGGGACCAGCGTCGCGTCGTAGTTCGGGACGATCTGGCCGTCGATCTCGAGCAGGAGCCCGTTGGAGCCCTCGACGGCGTGGGCTTCGGGAGTCAGCGTCTCTGTCTCAGGCACGCGACGCTAGGTTAGCGGCAGCCGCGGGCATGCCACGACGAGCGCTGTAGGGCTGGGTCGCCATGCCCCGCCGCCAGACGAAGCGCGGCTCTGAGCGCACTCCGCTCGCCGCCGACGCGGACGTCCTGATCTGCGGCGCGAGCTTCGCGGGCCTCGCCGTCGCGCGCGAGCTCGCGGGCGCGGGCGCGCGCGTGCTCATCATCGACCGCTACGAGATCGGCGAGCGCCAGACCTCCGCCTGCGCCGCCCCGACAGGGTGGCTCGACGCGCTCGGCCTCGACGCGTCGATCCGCCAGACCTTCCCGGACCTCGTCATCCACACCCCGCACGTCGACGCGCGCTACCGCCTGCCATGGAGCTTCTCGACCTTCGACTACCGCGAGCTGTGCGCCCTGCTCGCCGACCAGGGCGACGCCGAGTTCGACACCGCCAAGGTCAAGGGCCGCACCGGGACGACCGTTCACACCGACCGCGGCGACCTGAGCGCGCCGCTCGTCGTCGACGCGCTCGGCTGGCGGCGCGTGCTCGACCCACCCGGCTACCAGCCCCCCGACGCGCCCCTCTCCCGGGGCCTCGAGGTGCACCCGCACGGCTCGGGCGACGACCTCGAGATCTGGATCGACCGCCGCTACGTCCCCGCGGGCTACGGCTGGTGCTTCCCGGCCGGCCGGCGAGTGCCGCGTCGGGGTCGGCTCGTTCGACCCCCGCTTCCACGTCAAGGAGCCGACCGTCGCGCTCGCCGGAGATCTGAGCCGGGAGGCGGTGCGCTACCAGGGCAACTGGATCCCGCACAGGCTCCGCGCCGCGACCGCCGGCGGCGTCTTCTTCGCCGGCGACTCGGCCGGTCACTGCCTGCCGCTGACCGCCGAGGGCATCCGGACCGCCTTCCATTTCGGACTCGCCCTCGGTCGCGAGCTGCGGGCGGTGGTCGAGGGCCGCGCGACGCGCGAGGCGGCGCTCGCCGCCTACGCAGCCTTCAGCGCCGCGCACGCGCGCAGGTACGACTGGATGCTGCGGCGTCCAGCGGCTCGTCCCGCGCGTTCCCCCGCGACTGCTCGGCGCGGCGATCCGCGCGATGGGCACGCAGCGCTTCGTCGACTGGTCGTTCGGCCACTACCTTCGCATCGCGCCGCCGCCGATCGCAAGCGGGGCGCCCACGGCCGCCTCGCCGGCTCGGGCACCGCCTGAACGTCAGGCGTCCGCTCGGGCAGCCGCCTGAACGTCTGCGTCCGTCTCGGGCCGCCGCCTGATCGTCAGGGTCTCGGCCAAGCGGGCTTTTAAAAGCCGCGCCGCTCGCGCTCGCGCTGGAACGAGCCCTCGTCCCGGTGGCGCAACCGCCACAGGTAACCGATGTACCAGAGCGCAGCGAGCACGATCGCGGCCACCGTCGCGATGATCGCGTTGCCGAGGTCGATCGTCCCGATCGCGGCGAAGAAGAGAAACAGAACCGCCAGGCCGAGCGCGACCATCGACGCGGCCGACGCGGCCATGCCGAGCAGCCGAACGCGGTCCTCCGCACGGCGCTCGTAGGTCCGCCGGTCGGGCTGCCGGCGGTCGGCGACGGGGGGTGGCGCTTCCATGCCGGCGATCTTACCCGCGCGCGCCAGGTTGCGGAAGGGTCCGCCGCGCGAGCCAAGCCCTATTTCGCGGCGAGCCAGTTGACGCCCGCGCCGACGTCGACGCCGAGCGGCGGATCGAGCTCGTAGGCGGCCACCATCTCGCGCGCGACGATCTCCGAGGCGGCCGCGACCTCCTCCTCGGGAGCCTCGAACAGCAGCTCGTCGTGGATCTGGAGGACGAGGCGCGCGGTGAGCCCGGCGTCGCGCGAGCGCCTGGCGGCAGCGGACCATCGCAACCTTGATGATGTCGGCCGCGCTGCCCTGGATCGGCGTGTTGACGGCGAGCCGCTCGCCCAGCGAGCGCGTCTGCCACTTCCGCGAGCGCAGCTCCGGGATCCGCCGCTTGCGGCCGAAGAGCGTCGTCACGTAGCCGTCCTCCCGCGCCCGCTCGATCGTGCCGTCGATGTACTCCTGGACCTTCGGGAAGCGCGCGAGGTAGCGCTCGATGAACTCGGCGGCCTCCTCCTGCGGGATGTCGAGCCGGTCGGCGAGGCCGTAGGCGGAGAGCCCGTAGACGATGCCGAAGTTGATCATCTTCGCCTTTGAGCGCAGGCCCGGGTCGACGGCCTCGGCGGCGACGCCGAACATCTCGCCGGCGGTCGCGGCGTGGACGTCCTCGCCGCGCGCGAAGATGTCCTTCAGCACCTGCTCGCCGGAGACCTGGGCGAGCACCCGAAGCTCGACCTGAGAGTAGTCGGCCGAGATCAGCCGGTGGCCCGGCGGCGCGACGAAGCAGGCGCGGATCTCCCGCCCGAGCTCGGTGCGGATCGGGATGTTCTGGAGGTTCGGGTCGGTGCTCGAGAGGCGACCGGTGGTGGTGGCCGTCTGATTGAACGTCGTGTGCAGCCGCGACCCGGAGTCGACGAGCAGCGGCAGCGCGTCGAGGTAGGTGCTCTTCAGCTTCGTGTATTCACGCCAGCTCTCGATCCGGTCGACGATCGGGTGCTCCGAGCGGATCGCCTGCAGGACCCGCGCGTCGGTGGAGTAGCCGGTCTTCCCGCGCCGCTTGCGCGACAGGCCGAGCTTCTCGAACAGGATCTCGCCGAGCTGCTGGGGCGAGCCGATCGTGAACTCCTCGCCGGCGAGCTCGTAGATCTCGCGCTCGAGCTCCCCGATCCTCGCCGCCGACCTTCTCCGAGATCGCGGCGAGGGCCCCCGTGTCGAGCATCACACCGACGCGCTCCATCTCGACGAGCAGGTCGACGAGCGGCAGCTCGACACGCTCGAACAGGCCGGTGAGGCCCTGCTCCTCCATCTCGCCGCGCTGACGCTCGGCGAGCGCGCGGGTGATCACGGCACGCTCGGCGAGGCCGTCGGCGCCCTCGACCACGGCGCCGATCCCCTCCCGCTCGCAGAGCTCGAGCAGCGGATAGGCGCGTCCCGCCGGGTCGAGCAGGTAGGCGGCGACGAGCGTGTCGTGAGCGAGCGGCGGCGCCTGCAGCGGCCTCCTCGCCGCTCGCGATCGCCTTCCAGTCGTGCGTGACGAGCGGCCGCTCGGCCCAGGCGAGACACAGCGCCGCGAGCGTCTCCGCCTCACCTACGAGGACCTCGCCCCCGGCGAACGCCGCGAAGCGCAGCGGGCGCGCGTGCGAAGGCACCGCCGGCCCGTCCGCCTCGACCTCGGCGACCCCCTCACGTTCGGCGGCGAGGGTCACGAAGTCGCCCGAAAGCCCGCCGAGCTCCGACACGGGCACCTCGAGCTGCGCGAGCCGCGAGCACGACCTCCGTCCGGGACCGCGGCGCGGCCTCGAGCTCCCCGAGCGCCTCCTCCAGCCGCCGCAGCGGATCGCGCAGCTCGAACTCCCGGAACACCTCCCGCAGGCGCGAGCGGTCGGGCGCGTGCCGAGAGGCTCGCCTCGAGGTCGAGCGAGAGCTCCACCTCCCGGTTGGCGGTCGCGAGCTGCTTCGACATGCGCGCATCGTCGGCGTGCTCGGTGAGGTTCTGCTTGCGCTTCGCGCCGGAGATCTGATCGATGTTCGCAAGCACCCCCTCGAGATCCCCGAACTGCTGCAGCAGCTGGGAGGCGGTCTTGTCGCCGATCCCCGGCACGCCCGGGATGTTGTCCGAGGTGTCGCCCTTCAGCCCGTAGAAGTCGGGGATCTTCTGCGGCCCGATCCCGTAGCGCTCGAGGACCGCCTCGGCGTCGTAGATCTTCGTCTCGGTGATGCCGCGGCTCGTCGCCATCACCCGCACGCCCGGCTCGATCAGCTGGAACATGTCGCGGTCGCCCGTGACGACCATCACCTCGATGCCCTGCTCGCGCGCCTGGCGGGTGAGCGTCGCGATCACGTCGTCTGCCTCGAAGCCCGGGACCTTCACGTTCGTGTAGCCGAACGCCTCGACGAGCGGCTGCAGCTGCGGCCACTGCTCCTGCAGCAGGTCGGGACGCGGCCGCCGCTGGGCCTTGTAATCCTCGGAGATGTCGCCCCGCCCGCTCATCCCTGCGTCCCAGCACGACGAGGGTCGCCTTCGGCCCGTACTCGGTGAGGATCTTGACGAGCATCGAGGCGAACCCGAAGATCGCGTTCGTGGGCACGCCCTTGGAGGTCGCGATCGTCTCCGGGAGCGCGTAGAAGGCCCTGTAGGCGAGGCTGTTGCCGTCGATCAGGAAGAGCTCCCGCGGGGGCCCCTCGGCGGGCATGCCCGTCCCGTCGGCAGCCGGCGACGATGGCTCGACGCTCATCGTCGATCCTGACATGTTGTTGGTTCGGCAGTCATACGGGGCAGGTCGTTTTCGTTCCCGGTCGATCCTACGCGGCGCCCCTCGCAGAGCGCCTTTGCGCCGCAAAGGCCGGGTATAGTTCGCGCCCCCCGCGCGCTCCCGATCGCAGGAAGGCGGCTCTCCTCTCCATGGCCTCACCCAGCGCACAGTTCTCGCTGACCCTCAGGGTCGAGCTCGAACGGCGACCGGGGATCCTGGGCAGGGTGGCGAGCGCGATCGGTGACGCGGGCGGCGCGATCGGAGCGATCGACGTCATCGAGCACGGCGACATGAAGGCGATGCGCGAGATCACCGTCGACTCGGTCGACCGCGATCACGGGGCGGCGATCATCGACGCCGTCGGGAGCGTGCCGGGGGCGACGCTCGTCGAGGTCACCGACCGCACGCTCGAGCTCCATCGCGGCGGCAAGCTCTACACGGGGCTGAAGGCGCGGATCAACAATCGCGACGACCTCTCGATGGCCTACACGCCCGGTGTCGCCCGGGTCTGCCTCGAGATCGAGGCGGACCCCGAGCGCGCCTTCGAGTACACGATCAAGAAGAACACGCGTCGCCGTCGTCTCGGACGGGACGGCGGTGCTCGGCCTCGGTGACATCGGCCCGCGGGCCGCCATGCCGGTGATGGAGGGAAAGGCGGTGCTTTTCAAGGAGTTCGCCGGCGTCGACGCCTTCCCGATCTGCCTCGACACGCGCGACCCCGACGAGATCGTCCAGGCGGTGCGGCTGATCGCGCCGACGTTCGGGGGCATCAACCTCGAGGACATCTCCTCGCCGCGCTGCTTCGAGATCGAGAACCGGCTCGTCGAGGAGCTCGACATTCCGGTCTTCCACGACGACCAGCACGGCACGGCGATCGTCGTGCTCGCCGCGCTCCTCAACGCCTGCCGGCTGACCGGGCGGCGGATCGAGGACCTCTCGGTGGCGATGGCCGGAGCCGGGGCGGCGGGGGTCGCGGTCGCGAGGATCCTGATGAGCTCCGGGGTGAGCGTCGATCGTCGCCTGTGACCGCTTCGGGGCGATCCACGCCGGCCGCCGCGACTATCAGGAGGGGTCGATGAACTCGCCGAAGGTCTGGCTCGCCGAGCACACCAACGGGGAGCGCGTGGACGGCTCGCCGGCCGAGATCCTCGCGGGCCGCGACCTCTTCCTCGGGCTCTCCGGTCCCGGCCTGTTCGAGGCGAGCGACCTGAGCCGGATGAACCCGGACCCGTTCGTCTTCGCGATGGCCAACCCGAACCCCGAGGTGCGTCCGGAGGAGGCGGCGCCGTTCGTCCGGGTGATGGCGACGGGCCGCTCCGACTATCCGAACCAGATCAACAACGTGCTGGCCTTCCCCGGCGTGTTCCGCGGCGCGCTCGACGTACGCGCCCCGAAGATCACCGAGGAGATGAAGGTGGCGGCGGCACACGGGATAGCGAGCGTCGTCTCCGACGACGAGCTGACCGAGGAGTACATCGTCCCGAGCGTCTTCAACCGCGACGTGAGCCACGCGGTGGCGAGCGCCGTAGCCAGTGAGGCCGAGCGCAGCGGCATTGCGCGCGCCGGCGCCCAGCAGTACACAGCGGCTTAAGGAGGTCACATGAGGGTCGCCGTCACCGGCGCGACGGGCACGATCGGCAGAGCCGTCGTCGCTGAGCTGAAGGCGCGCGGTGACGACGTGCTCGCGCTCTCACGAGGAGCGTCCGCCGCCACGCGGGCGCTCGGGGTGGAGGCCGTCGAGTGGCGCGACCCGAAGTCGGAGCCGGCGCCGGGGCTCGCCGGCTGCGACGCGGTGATCCACCTGCTCGGCGAGCCGATCGCGCAGCGCTGGAGCGAGTCCGCCAAGCGCGAGATTCGCGAGTCGCGCACGCTCGGCACGCGCAACCTGGTGGCGGGCCTGCGCGCCGCCGACCCGCGGCCGCGCGTCCTCGTCTCGCAGTCCGCGACCGGCTACTACGGGCCGCACGGCGACGAGCGGGTAGACGAGTCGGCGCCCCCCGGGGACGACTTCGTCGCCGGCATCGTCGTCGACTGGGAGAGCGAGGCGCGCGCAGCCGAGGAGCTCGGCCTGCGCGTCGTGCGCACGCGCACCGGGGTCGTCCTCTCCCCCTCGGGCGGCGCGCTCGCGCAGATGGTGCCCCCGTTCAAGCTCGGGGTCGGCGGCCCCGTCGCGGGCGGCCGCCAGTACGTGCCCTGGATCCACCTCGACGACGTCGCCGGGGCGCTGATCCACGCGCTCGAGGGCGAGCTGTCCGGCGCGGTCAACCTGACCGCCCCGGAGCCCGCGACCAACGCGGAGGTCTCCCGCGCGCTCGGTCGGGTGCTCCACCGGCCGGCGCTGCTGCCGGTCCCAGCGTTCGCGCTGCGAACTGCTCTAGGGCAGATGAGCCAGATCGTCACGACCGGCGTCCGCGCAGTTCCGGCCGCGCTGACTGCCGACGGTTACGGCTTCCGTCAAGCCGACCTCGACGAAGCGCTTCGAGCAGCGATCGACTAGGAAATCGAGCGTGCGCATGCGCACGCTCGGAGGGGGGCGCATGCGCCCCCCTCGGGGAGTCGCGCATGCGCGACCCCCAACATCAACGGGGAACGTCGGCTTCCACGGGCGGCGCCGCCGCACCCCCCTCGCGCTCGCCCACGTACCGGCCGCGCAGGTAGCCGGCGAGACCCTCGCTCGAGACGTCGCCCGTTCCGGTGGTCGAGTACGTGCCGAGCAGCGCTCGCCCGGGTCGCGCGCGCGCAGCGCGTCGGCGACGACGCAGCGCGCGGCGGTTGGCGTGGCGGCCCGCCGCGTCGATCGCGTCGAGCACGAGCCGCATCGCCTCGTAGCCGTAGAGCGCCTCCGGGTCGATCGTCGTGCCGAGCTCGGCGTGCAGGCGCGCGAGCACGCGCCGTGCGGCGCCGGCGTAGAGCGACGCGGGCTTCGCCGGCTTCAGCACCTCGACGGCCGGGAGGCCCGGCGGCTGCGGCGCCGCCGTCGCCAGCGCGCTCGACGCCGTACAGGCGGGCGTGCGGCAGCGCGGCGGCGATCGCGCCGAGCAGGCGGACCCGCGTCGGGACCGCCGAGCCCCGTGTAGATCGACGGCGTCCGGCGCCTTGGCGGCGAGCCGCTGCGCGATCCCGGGGAACCCGGCGGGATCCGCGTCCTGCGACACCTCCACCGCGTCGAGTGATCGCCATCGCGAGCCGGCGCGCGGCGACCACCGCCTGTGCGGCCATCTCGCGGCCGAACAGCTCGTCGTCCTGCACGAGCGCGACCGCTCCGCGCCCCCTGGTCGTGCGCCCACTGCGACGAGCGCGCGGCCTGCGGCCATGTCGGTCGGCACGAGACGCAGGAAGCTCCGGCGCCCGTCGCGGGTAGTAGCGCTGCGGGCTCGTCGGCGGTCCGACGGGCTCGACCTGGGTCAGGCTCGTCAGCCCGTCCGCCGGCGATACCTGGAGGATCCCCTTCGACGTTCGTGACCGGCACGGAGACGGCCGAGCCGCCCAGGTCGAGCTCGCCGAGGTAGGCGATCGTCGTCGGGTCGGCCGCGGCGCGCTTGGCGTTCGCCTCCACCGTCGCCGCGTCCCAGGCTTCGCCGGTCAGGCTCGAGTCGTCGAGCTCGACGAGCCGGACGCGGCGTCCCGCGGCGCGCCCGTGGGCGTCCGCGAGCGCGAGCCGCTCGCCCGCCGCGACCGCCTCGGCCGCGCGCGCCGAGACGCCGTGCCGGGGCAGGCTCGAGTAGATCGTGAAGCGTCCGTCCCGGGACCGTCTGCTGGCTCGACGTGCCCGCCGCAGCCGGACGATCGCGCAGCCGCGGCTGCTGACGCAGCGGCGGGCAGCCGGCCGGCCGTCGCCCAGTATGTTGCGGACGCGATGCGCATCGGGGTGCTCACTGGCGGTGGCGACTGTCCGGGGCTGAACGCCGTCGATTCGCGCGATCGTCCGCAAGGGCATCGACCACCACGGCCACTCGATCGTAGGCTTCCGCGACGGCTGGCGCGGACCGCTCGAGCGGGTCTGGGAGGAGCTGACGATCGAATCGGTGCGCGGCATCCTCCCGCGCGGCGGCACGATCCTCGGCTCGTCGCGCACCAACCCGCTCGGATATCGCCGACGGCGGCGGAGCGAATCGCGAGCGACGCTCGAGTCGCGTGGGCCTCGACGGGCTGATCGCGATCGGCGGCGAGGACACGCTCGGGGCGGCCGCGAAGCTGTTCGCCGCCGGCGTCCCGGTTCTCGGCGTGCCGAAGACGATCGACAACGACATCGGCGCGACCGACCTCACGTTCGGCTTCGACACCGCCCTGCAGGTGGCGACCGAGGCGATCGACCGCCTCCACACCACGGCCGAGAGCCACCACCGCAACATGGTCGTCGAGGTGATGGGCCGCCACGCCGGCTGGATCGCGCTGCACTCCGGGATCGCCGGCGGCGCCGACGTCATCCTGGTCCCCGAGCGGCCGTTCGACATGGAGGAGGTCTGCCGCCTGATCCAGCGCCGCCACGATCGCGGTCGCTACTTCTCGATCGTCGTCGTCGCCGAGGGAGCGACGCCGGTGGCCGGCACGATGGAGACGCTCACGGCCGAGCGACCGACGAGTTCGGCCACGAGCGCCTCGGCGGGATCGGCCAGCGACTCGAGCGCGAGATCGAGCGCCGAACCGGCTTCGAGACGCGAGCGACCGTGCTCGGCCACATCCAGCGCGGCGGCACGCCGACCGCCTTCGACCGCGTGCTCGCGACCCGCTTCGGCAGCGCCGCGATCGACGCCGCGAGCGAGGGCCGCTGGGGCATCGATGCCCGCGCTGCGCTCGCATGCGCGATCGAGCTCGTCACGCTGGAGGAGGCGGTCAGCGAGCTACGGACGGTCCCGCTGGCCGACTATGAAGAGGCGGCCGTCTTCTTCGGCTGAGCTACGGCTTCAGATAGCGGCTTGATCAGCGGCGCGGTCGCCTTGATGATCGTAGGCGATCCAGCACGATGCCGATCGTCGGCAGGAAGCCGTCGAAGGACTTGGTGCCGATGACGGCCCAGAGGACGATCCAGAGCACGAGGCCGGAGACGAGGGCGGCGAGGATTCCCATGCCGCCCGGGAATCCTATTCGAAGCCGCGGCTCGCCTTCAGGCGAAGCGCTCGCGGAGCGCCTGGCGGACCTTCGTGGCGGCGTTGAACGCGGCGAACATGGCCTTCTCGGGCGCCGAGTCCTGCGGCGGGAAGCACGCCGATCCCGCGCATCAGCGTGAGGCTGTCCTGGTACGCGGTGTGCGGATGATCCTGCCACCCTCGACCTCGAGGCAGTCGCAGCCGCGCCAGTCGAGCAGGCTGCCCGTCCGCTCGATTCCGAGCAGCTCCTCCGCCGCTGAAGGTCCCGCTGGCACGCCACTGCACCGCCGCCATCCGATCGTCGGCGGTGATCCGCTCGACGGTCCACTCGACGTCGGGGAGCGCCGCGATCAGCCCGCTGAAGAACTCCTCGACCTCACGCGGCCCTCGCAGGATGCCCACGCCGGCGACGTCCTCGACGCCGTCGGGATGCCAGAGTGCGGCCATCGCGCTCACGTCGTGCGCGGCGAGCGCCTCGAAATACGCGCGCGCGACCGCCTCCGGACGCTGCTGATCGACCTCGGTGCTCATGCTCGGAATCGTAGCCTGTCACGCCTCACGGGCGGAGCGCCGCCGCGAGCTCCGCGACGGCCTCGCCGACCGCGCTCGCCCCACCCTCGCCGGCCGACCGGACGAGCCGGGAGCCGACGATCACGCCGTCGGCGACCTCCGCCACGGCACGCGCGTGGTCGGCTGTCGAGATGCCGAAGCCGACGGCGACCGGCACCTCGGTGGCGGAGCGGACCCGCTCGACCGTGGCGGTCAGCTCGGGCGGAAGCTCTCGCCGCTCGCCGGTCGTTCCCTGGAGCGAGACGGTGTAGACGAAGCCGCGCGCATCCGCGCCGATGCACGCGATCCGCTCGTCGGTCGAGGTCGGCGCGACGAGCGGCACGAGCGCGAGTCCGAGGCCGTCGCAGGAGGCGCGCAGCTCGCCCGCTTCGTCGTGCGGCAGGTCGGGAACGATCAGGCCGCTCGCGCCGGCACGCGCGGCGAGCGCCGGGAAGTCGCTGCCGAGGACGAGGTTCGAGTAGGCCATCAGCACCACGGGCAGCCGCTCGGCGAGCGACTCGCAAACGCCGAGGACGGCGATCGGGGTCGCTCCGGCCGCGAGCGCGTCGGTCGCCGCCGCGTGGATCACCGGGCCGTCGGCGAGCGGGTCGGAGAACGGCACGCCCAGCTCGAGGAGGTCGGCGCCGGCGTCCGCGCAGGCGTGACCGACGCGGCGAGATTCGTCCACGCTCGGGAAGCCGCCCATCAGGTAGGGCATCAGGGCGGCGCGCTTGCCGCTCGAGCGGAAGGCCCCGGCGATCCGCTCGTCGGTTGCGGCGTACTGCTCAGTCGGCGACACCGAGCACCTCGGCGAGGTCCTTGTCGCCGCGGCCGGAGAGCGTGACGAGGTCCACGCCGCCGGGCTCGGCCGCGTTCGCGAACAGCCAGGCGAACGCGTGCGAGGGCTCGAGCGCCGGGATGATCCCCTCGAGGCGCGCGACACGGCGAAAGGCGTCGATGGCCTGCTCGTCGGTCACCGCGACGTAGCGCACGCGTCCGGTGTCGCGCAGGTGAGCATGCTCGGGGCCCGAGCCCGGGTAGTCGAGCCCGGCCGAGACGGAATGCGCCTCGAGCGATCTGGCCCGTCTCGTCCTGGAGCACCGCGCTAAGCGCGCCGTGCAGGATGCCGCGGGCCCCGGTTGCGAGCGGCGCTCCGTGGCGTCCCGAGTCGAGCCCCTCGCCGCCGGCCTCGACGCCGATCAGCTCGACCGCCTGCTCCGCGACGAACGGCACGAAGGTGCCGATCGCGTTGGAGCCGCCGCCGACGCACGCGATCACCCGGTCCGGGAGCCGCCCCACCACCTCGAGCATCTGGCGCGCGCGCCTCGTCGCCGATCACGCGCTGGAGGTCGCGCACGAGCGCCGGATAGGGGGCCGGGCCGACCGCGGAGCCGATGATGTAGTGGGTCGAGCCGGCGTTGCGCCACCCAATCGCGGATGGCCGCGCTGACCGCCTCCTTGAGCGTGCGGGCCCCCGCGTCGACCGCGACCACCTCGGCGCCGAGCAGTTTCATCCGCTCCACGTTGGGCCGCTGGCGGCGGATGTCCTCCGTGCCCATGTAGACGACGCACTCGAGCCCGAGCAGCGCACTGGCCGTCGCGCTCGCCACGCCGTGCTGGCCGGCGCCCGTCTCGGCGATCACGCGCCGCTTGCCCATCCGCCGCGCGAGCAGCGCCTGACCGAGCGCGTTGTTGATCTTGTGGGCGCCGGTGTGGAGCAGGTCCTCGCGCTTCAGGTAGACCTCGCGTCCGAGCTCCGTCGAGATCCGCGCCGCGCGGTAGAGCGGCGTCGGGCGCCCTGCGTAGTCGCGCAGCAGCGCGCCGAGCTCAGCCTGGAACTGCGGCTCGGAGCGCGCCTCGAGCCAGCAGCGTTCGAGCTCGTCGAGCGCGGGGATCAGCGTCTCCGGGACGTAGCGGCCGCCGTAGGGACCGAAGCGCCGCTCGATCTCCGGTGCGGCGCTCATGCGATCGCCCGCTCCGCCGCACGCGCCGTCGCGAACAGGGCACGCAGCTTGGCGGGGTCCTTGCGCCCCGGGGCGGCCTCGGTCCCGCTCGCGCTGTCGATCGCGAACGGGCGCACGGTCGCGATCGCCCGCGCGGCGTTGTCGGCGTCGATCCCCCCCGAGAGGATCAGCGGCGGCCGGCCCGGATGCGTCCCGGCGAGCTCCCACTCGAAGGCCGCGCCGGTGCCTCCCAGCAGCGAGGGGTGGAAGGCGTCGAGCAGGTGGTAGTCGACGTTGTATGCGCGCAGCGCCTGGATCGACGACGCGTCCCTGACCCGAGCCGCCTTGATCACCCGGCAGCCGGTCCGGCGAGCTATCTCGGCACAGTAGGCGGGGCCCTCGTCGCCGTGCAGCTGGAGCATCGACAGCGAGCAACCGTCGGCGAGCTCCGCGACCTCGTCGAGATGCGCGTTCGCGAAGACCCCGACGAGCTCGACGCGCCGCCGCAGCGACGCGGCCACCTCCGCCGCGACCGCGGGCTCGCAGGCGCGCGGGCTGTCGGCATGGAAGATCAGCCCGATCGCCCAGGCGCCGAGCTCGACCGCGAGCTCCGCGTCCGCCGGCCGGGTGATGCCGCAGATCTTGACTCTGGTCACGGCATCCATCTTGGCAGCGACGGCCGGAGATGCCGAACGCTACGGGATCAGCGGCGGCTGCCCCCCGCCACCCCCGCTGCCGCTCGGCGCGCTCGCGGGTCGGTTGGCGAGCGTGACGGTCGCGGTCCGCTCGGTCTTGCCGCGGTAGTAGGAGATCGTGATCTGCTGCCCCGGCTTGTATGGCGCGATCAGGCCGGCGATGTCGGCGGCGCTGTGGACCGGCTTGCCGGCGACGGCGACGATGATGTCGCCGCCGACGCTCAGCCCGAGGTCGGCCCGGGGTGCGCCGCCACGAAGCCCGGCCCTGTCCGCCGGCCCGCTCGGGACGACGTCCTGGATCAGCGCGCCCTGGCTGACCGGGAGACCGAGCTGGCCGGAGAGCTGGGGTGTGACGTCCGTGGTGGTCACGCCGACGTATGCGTGCTGGACGGATCCCTTGCTGATCAGCGTCGGCACGAGCCCCTTGGCCAGGTCGATCGGTATCGCGAAGCCGATCCCCACGGATCCGTTCGAGCCGGTGGTGGCGATCTGGGAGTTGATCCCGATTATCTGGCCGGCGGAGTTGAGCAGCGGACCGCCCGAGTTGCCCGGGTTGATCGCCGCGTCGGTCTGGATCACGTTGTCGATCTGAAAGTTGTTCGGCGCCTCGATCTGGCGCTGCAGGGCGGACACGATGCCCTGCGTGACGGTGTCGTCGTACCCGAACGGGTTGCCGATCGCGACGACCGGGTCGCCCACCTCGAGCCGGCCCGACTCGCCTACCGGGATCTGCGTCAGCTTGACCTTGGTCGGGTCGATCTTGAGAACCGCGATGTCGGAGGAGACGTCCCGCCCGACGATCGAGGCGCTCACGAACTGCCCGGTGCCGAAGCGGACCTGCACGTCGCCGGGACCCGCGCCCTCGACGACGTGCGCGTTCGTGACGACATGCCCGGCCCCGTCCCAGACGAAGCCGGAGCCGGTCGCGATTCCCTGCTGCTGCTGCTGTCCGAAGGGCGAGTCGCTCGACTGGATGACCTTGGCCTGCACGAACGCGACGCCGGGGCTGACGCGCCGGTAGATGTCGTTGATCGACAGCCCGCCGGTGCCCGTCGCCCCGGTGCTCCGACCGGACGCGAGCGGCAGCTGCTCGACGACCGTGCGGGTCGTCGTGGTGCCGTGGAGTGCCCCCGTGACGATCAGGATCGCTCCGAGCGCGACGGCCACCACCCCGCCGAGCAGGGCGGAGAGAAGGTTCGACCTGCGTGCATGGAGCGTCCCCATTGAGCGGACCAGCTTAGAAGCGAGGCGCGCGGGCTGGGGCGCTCCGGCGGTGCCGGCGCGGCGGCAGCACGGCCAGCCCGACGGCGCGCGCACGAATTCCGCGCCCCGCCGTCAGCGCGCGGCGGAGCGCGGCGCGCTCCGCCCCGCTCGGCAGCTCCGAGAGGCTCGCCGAATAGCGGCGCTCGCTGAGCGCGCGCACGTAACGCACGGCGGCCGCGCCGCCGGCCGCCTGCACGCGGCGCTCCAGCTGGGCGAGCGTCGTACGCGTCGGCAGCCCGTAGCCGAGCGCGTCGAGGGCGCGCCGCAGCTCGTGAACGGCCTCCTCGCTCGTCTCGGGCGTGCGCCTAGACCAGCGTCTGAACCGCAGCGCGAGCGCGGCCGACAGAGCGAGCAGGAGCGAGCCGATGACGGCCCAGAGGGCGGCCCCGCTTTTCCGTGCGGCCCGGCGCCCCGGGCCGCTCGGGGAGGTGGCGGGTCGGGAGGGCAATGGTTCCCTCAGCTTCGTCGCCCCGGGATGCGAGCCGTCGCCGTTCGTGCTCCCGAGCGCCCTTAGCGCGGGGATCGGCGCCGACTGGGACTTGGCCGGCGCGAGCGAGGGAGTGGGGTCGAAGGTGACCCAGCCGATGCCCCGGAAGAAGACCTCGACCCAGCTGTGCGCGTCGAGGTCGCGCACCCTGTAGGTGCGCGCGAGAGCGTCGTACGCGCCGGGTGCGAAGCCGGTCGCGACTCGCGCGGGAATGCCGTCCATCCTCAGCATCAGCGCCATCGCGCCGGAGAACTGCTGGCAGTAGCCCTGCCGGTCCCGGAACAGGAAGGCGGACAGCGGGTAGCGCCTTACCGGCGGGCTCTCGCTGTACTGGTAGGCGTGGCTCAGGTAGTCCTGCGACCTGCGCGACCACGTCGTAGGCGGTCGGCTCGTTGGCGGCGAGCTCGCGTGCGAGGCGGTACATGCGCCCGTACGGCGAGGCGAGGATGCGGGCGCGCACGAGCGGATCGGCCCCGACCGCCTGACCCGGGGCCGCGGCTCCGACGGTGCGCGGGCCGATCAGGGCGCACGCGGTCGATCGGCGAGGAGCCGGCGTGGAGGCCGGACTGCCCCTTGGCGGGCAGGTCGAAGTCGGTGTAGGGCAGGTACTCGCTCGGGAAGTCAGCCGGCGCGGCGCGCAGCTGCGCGGCGGACGGGCTCGGGCACGTAGACGACGACCGAGTAGCTGTCGCCGCGCTGGAGCGGCGAGTCGAGCACGTGCGTCGTGCCGTCCGCGTCGGAGACCGTGACCTTGGAGCTCGTGACGCCAGCGGATCGTGCCGGCCCCCGGCATCAGGTTGGAGCGCAGGCCGCGAACGCTTGACCGAGACCGTCTCGAACCAGCGCGGGTTGGGGTGCGGAGGGACGTCGTTTGCCGAGCCGGCCGGCGCCGCCGAGTCGACGTGCATCCAGCGCACGCCGTCGAAGCGGTCGAGCGTCTCGACCTTCCAGTAGTGCGGCTGGGCGCTCTGTACCTGGAGCAGCAGCGAGCCGTTGCGGGGCCAGCGTGATCGGACCATAGGTCTGGTCCCACTCGAACTCGGTGCCCGACGCCGAGCCGCCGAAGGGATTCCAGCCGCGGTAGTCGAGCAGCGCCGGTCCGTGGACCGCCGTCGCCAGCGCGAGCGCGAGGGCGCCCGCGGCCGCGATGGCGAGACCCGCGCGCGGGGCGTCGCCTGCACGGATTCGCGGCACCCAGATCCAGGCGGCGATCAGCGCGAGCAGCACGGCGCCGCGCAGCGCCCAGGCTCCGAATCCGCGCTCGGTGACGCCGATCCCGTAGAGCGCGACGAGCAGCCCGAGCGCGCCGATGCGTCTGGCGGCGGCACGCCGTGCCCGGCCAGAAGCTGAGCGCCGCCGCCGCGGACAGGGCGAGCGGCGTCGCGAGCAGGATCGTCGAGCCGGATCCAGGCGTCCTCGCCGGCGTAGGGCCACTGGAAGCTGTCGAGACCGTCGAGTCCCGGTCGTGAGCCCGTCGCGGAGCTCGCCCCAGTGCGCCGGCCACGAGCAGCCGCGCAGGGAGCCCGGCCGCGACCAGCGCCGACCGCGGCGCCGCGCGAGGACGATCAGCAGCCGCGCGCCGAGCGCCAGCCTCCGGTCGGCGATCCGCGCCGAGGCCGACAGGGCAGTCCCGGTCGCGGTCGCGGCGGCGACCGCCGCCACGATCCGCGCACGTCGGCGATGGGCGTGACGAGCGCCGCGTAATGGAGCGCGCAGAAGGCGGCGAGCGCGACGAACGCCGCCAGCCGCAGCGACGCCTCGCGGGGCACGCGCGCGTGGACCGCGGGCAGCGCTGAGGCGAAGGCGCTCACGCCGCGCGGCCGGCGGGCGCGCCCGAGGCACTGGACCGCGCAGCCGGCGACCTCGAAGGCCACCGCGGCGTCGGCGACCGCCCCCGGCGTGACGAGGTAGCGAGGCGTCTTGCTGCCGCCGCGTCAGCTGCGCGGGCGGGGATGCGGCGGCGCTGACCCAGAAGATCGCCCCGCGCCGCTCGAGGCGCGCGGCCGGGGTCATCCGCTCGACCGGCTCGACCAGCGCGAGGCGTGCGTGGAGCGCCGGCCACGCGCGCAGGTCGGGCTCGAGCGGCGCCGCTCGACGGTCGCCCGGCAGCAGCAGCGAGCAGCCGCGCTCGCCGCGCGAAGTGCACGCAGAGCGACGCGGCGGCTCGCAGCGCGCTGGTCGAGCGCCGGCTCGCTGGCGGGACGTGCGCGCGTCGACGACGACGAGCGGGCCTGGCATCGAGGTCGGCGACGAAGCGCCGCTCCATCAGCTCTCCGTGACGGGCGACGGCCGGCCAGTGGATGCGCGAGGCGGGCGCGCCCTGGCGGTACGGGCGCAGCGCGTCGAGCTCGAGCTCCGCGCCGCCCGCCCCCGAGCGTGCGGTCTCGCGCGCGAGCCCGGCGACCGCCTCCGCCGGGGCGCCGCGCGAGCCGCTCGACGCGCGGCAGCACGAGCACCTCGCCAGGGCTCGCGAGCGCACCTTGCGCTCGGCGAGCCCGAGCGGGTCCGCGGACGCACGAGGGTCGCCGGCTCGAGCGTGTGCCGGCCGCGCCGCGCCGAGGGTCACGTTCCGCGCGCAGGCGCGCCGCCCGGCGCGGGGCAGCCGCAGCGGGCGCGTCGAGCAGCCGGATCGCACAGCTCGCCGGCGGGTGGCGGGATCGGGCCGCGGCGCACGAGCAGCTCGAGCGGGTAGGGCTCGCCCTCCTCGACCGTGGCGGGGTCGTCGCGCCGGCGTACCTCGCAATCCGCGCGCGGACGAGCGTCGACCCAGGCGAGCGAGAGCCAGACCGAGCGCGAGCAGCGCGAGCCCCGGCACGTACAGCGACGGCGAGCCGAAGCCGCCGCGGCGCGCGCTGAGCACGGCGCCGAGTGCGGCTGCGCGCGAGCGCCCGCCTCAAAGCGCCGGGACGCGCTCGAGCGCGTCGCGGACGATGCTCGGCGCGGTCTGCGCTGGCAGCCTCCGGGGCGACCAGCAGCCGGTGGGTCAGCACCGACGGCGCGAGCGCCTGGACGTCGTCGGGAAGCACGTGGTCGCGCGCGTCGAGCGCGGCGAGCGCCTTCGCGGCCTTGAGCAGCATCAGCCCGGCGCGCGGACTCGCGCCGAGCTCGGTGCGCGGGTCCGCGCGCGTCGCGCTCGAGCAGCGCGACGACGTAGCGGCGCAGCGCACTCGCTCGCGTGAACGCGCCCCGCGGCGCGCCTGCGCGGCGAGGACCTCCGGCGACCGCCGCGACCGGCTCGAGCGTCGAGCACGCGGTCGGCGGCCGCGTGCTCGGCGAGCATCTCCGCCTCGTCCTCCGGGTCGCGGGTAGCCGAGCGAGACGCGCACCATGAAGCGGTCGAGCTGTGCCTCCGGCAGCGGGTAGGTTCCCTCGTACTCGACCGGGTTCTGGGTCGCGAGGACGATGAACGGGCGCGCGAGCTCGTGCGTGTGGACGTCGACCGTGACGTGGCGCTCCTGCATGCACTCGAGCAGGCCGGACTGCGTCTTCGGCGAGGCGCGGTTGATCTCGTCGACGAGCACGACGTTCGCGAACACCGGCCCGGGACGAAACTCGAAGCGGTTCTCGCGCTGGTTGAAGACGTTCGTGCCGACGACGTCGGCCGGCAGCAGGTCGGCGGTGCACTGGACGCGCGCGTACTCCGCCTCGACCGAGCGCGCGAGCGCGCGGGCCAGCGCGGTCTTGCCGACGCCCGGGTTGTCCTCGATCAGCACGTGTCCCTCGGCGAACAGCGCGAC
The DNA here is from genome assembly GCA_963719375.1 of uncultured Actinomycetes bacterium. GTDB lineage: Bacteria > Actinomycetota > Thermoleophilia > Solirubrobacterales > Thermoleophilaceae > JAICJV01. The sequence goes on from CAVRBY010000001.1 coordinate 433,764, forward strand.
GAGCAGGTCGCGAACCACGACCGGGCGGCGCCTTGACGGCGCGCGCCACGTTCTCGGCGATCCGCGACCCGAGGGCCGCCACGCCGGCTGGATCGAGTGACGGCACCGTCCCCATCGCGAAAGACGATGTTACGGAGCGCCCGGCGCCGGCTCGAGGGCCCGGGTCAGGAGACGCCCGTCGAAGGCTGAGCCGGCGAGCGCCCTGCACGCCGCGGCGGGATCGTCGGCGCGCATCAGCGCCTCGCCGACGAGCACCGCGTCGACCCCGAGCCGTCGAGGCGCCGCACGTGCTCGCGCAGTCAGGATGCCCGACTCGGAGATCACGGTCGCGCCGCGCGGGATCGCGCTCGAAGAGCTCGAACGTGCGCTCGATGTCGACGCGAGAAGTCGACCAGGTCGCGGTTGTTGATCCCGATCAAGCGGCGCTCCGAGCTCGAGCGCGACCTCGAGCTCGGCGTCGTCGTGCACCTCGACGATCGCGTCGAGTGATAGCTCCGAGGCCTGCTCGTGCAGTGCCGCGAGGTCCGCCGCGCGCACGCGACCCGACGACGAGCAGCACCGCGTCCGCGCCGTGCGCCCGTGCCTCGAGCAGCTGGTAGCGGTCGACGATGAAGTCCTTGCGCAGGATCGGCAGGCTCGTCGACGCTCCGAGCCGCGTCGATGTCCTCGAGCGAGCCGCCGAAGTGGTCCTGCTCGGTGAGGATCGAGAGCGCCGCAGCCCCGCCGCGCGCGTAGGCAGGACACGATGTCCTGCGACGCTCGCGCCGCTCGCGGATCGTGCCGGCCGAGGGCGATCGCCGCTTGTGCTCGGCGATCACCGCGACGCCGGGTCGCGTGAGCGCTGCCCGGAAGCCGCGCGGCGGCGGGGAGCGACTGCGAGGCGACGCTCGAGCGCCGCCGCGGACAGCGCCTGCTTGCGCTCCTCGAGGCGCCGCTCGAGTGGCCGCCACGAGCGCCTCGAGCCGCTCGCTCACGACGGCGCCCGGGACCTCGTGTGCCTCTACGAAGCGCTCCATCGACTCGCGCGCCGCGCCGGAGTCGAGGGCCTGCTCGGCGACGCGCGATCCCTTCCGCGAGCGACTCGGCGCGGCCACCGACGTAGATCGCCGCGGCCGCGTTGACTACCGTGATGTCGCGCTCGGCGCCGCGCTCACCCTCGAGCACGGCGCGGAGGACCTCGGCGTTGAGAGCGGGGTCGCCGGCCCGCACCGCGACCTCGCCGTGAATGCCCGCGCTCAGCGCCACGGGCTCGATCGCGTAGCTCGCGAGGCTTCCGTCCCTCAGCTCGACGGCCCTCGTCGTCCGCTGAGATGCTGATCTCGTCGAGTCCATCGGCGCTCGAAACTACCAGCGCGCGCGTGCCGCCGAGCTCGGCGAGCGCTGCCGCGATCGTCTCGAGGTAGCGCGCGTCGGAGACGCCTATCAGCTGGCGGGTCGCCCCCGCCGGGTTCGTCAGCGGACCGAGGAAGTTGAAGATCGTGCGCACGGCGAGCTCGCTTGCGCACGGCGACGACGTGGCGCATCGCGAGGTGGTGGTGGGGCGCGAACATGAACCCGAAGCCGACCGCCTCGATGCACTCGGCGACCGCGGCCGGCTCGAGGTCGATCCGCGCCCCGAGCGCCTCGAGCACGTCGGCGGAGCCCGAGCGGCCCGTCGCCGAGCGGTTGCCGTGCTTGGCGACCGTGCAGCCTGCGCCGGCGGCGACGAAGCGCCGCTGTCGTCGAGACGTTGAACGTCGGGCGCCCGCCGCCCGTGCCCGCGGTGTCGAGCAGGTCCTCGCGGTCGACCGAGACTCGCCCGGGCGAGCTCGCGCATCGTGCGTGCGAGGCCGACGAGCTCGGCGCACCGTCTCCCCCTTCGTGCGCAGCGCGATCAGGAACGCGCGCCGCCTGCGCCTCCGACGCCTCGCCCGCCATGACCTCGCGCAGGACCGCGCCCGCCTCGTCGGCGGTCAGGTCGAGCCCGGAGGCGAGCCGGTCGATCGCCTCGGTCAGTATCTGGTTCGGCATCAGCGCGCTGCCGTGGGGTCGCTCGAGGAAGTTGCGCAGCAGCGCCCGGCCGTCCGCGTCAGGACCGACTCCGGGTGGAACTGCACTCCCTCCGCGGGAAGCTCCGGTGGCGCAGGCCCATCACGGTGTCACCGCAGCGGGCCGAGCACTCGAGCGCCTCCGGCAGCTCGGCGACGACGACCAGCGAGTGGTAGCGGCGGCCGTCAGCGGTGATGCCAGCTCGCGGAAGACGCCCTCTCCGTCGTGGTCGATGACGCCCTCCTTGCCGTGCACGGGCGCGCCGCTGACGACCGCGCCGCCGAACGCGTCCGCGAGCGCCTGGTGCCCGAGGCAGACGCCCAGCACCGGCACGCCGGCGCGCGCGAAGGACTCGATCGCCCGCGCGAGATCCCGGCCTGCCAGGGCCGCACGGGCCGGGCGAGACGACCAGCCGCTCGGCTCCGCGCGCGAGCAGCTGGTCGACGTCGGCGGCGTCGTTGCGGACGACCTCCGGCTCGCCGCCCACCTCCCCGAGGTACTGGACGAGGTTGTAGGTGAAGGAGTCGTAGTTGTCGATGACGAGGACCTTCATGGCCAGTCGTGCTGGCGGCAGGCGAGCGCGATCGCAGCGAAGACCGCGCCCGCCTTCGCCTCCGTCTCGCGCACCTCGTAGTCGGCGACCGAGTCGGCGACGATCCCGCCTCCGGCCTGCACGTGGACGCGCCCGTCCTTGACGACGGCGGAGCGGATGTAGATGCAGGTGTCGAGATCGCCGGTGTAGGAGAGGTAGCCGACCGCGCCGCCGTAGGGGCCGCGCTTGACCGGCTCGAGCTCGTCGATGATCTGCATCGCGCGGATCTTCGGCGCGCCCGAGAGAGTGCCGGCCGGCAGCGAGGCGCGCAGCGCGTCGACCGCGCTCACCCCCTCGCGCAGCGTCGCCGGAGACGGACGAGACGATGTGCATCACGTGCGAGTACGTCTCGACCGACCATCAGCTCCTCGACCTCGACGCTGCCGTAACTCGCAGACCCGCCCGAGGTCGTTGCGCCCGAGGTCGACGAGCATGACGTGCTCGGCGCGCTCCTTCTCGTCCGCCAGCAGCTCGCGTCCGCGCTCGAGGTCCTCCTCCGCGGTGCCGGCGCGCGGGCGCGTCCCGGCGATCGGACGCTGGTGGGCGCGGCGGCCGCGCCAACGGTCACGAGCGCCTCCGGCGAGGCGCCCGCGATCTGGAAGTCCTCGAAGTCGAGGAAGTACATGTACGGGCTCGGGTTGATCGCGCGCAGCCCGCGGTAGATCGAGAACGGGTCGATCGCCAGCTCGGCGGACCAGCGCTGGCTGGGGACGACCTGGTAGACGTCGCCGGCGCGGATGTACTCCTTGACCCGCTCGACGGCCGCCGCATAGCCCTCCGAGCCGATGTTCGACTCGAACTCCGGCGGGCTCTGCGGGGCGGCCTCGACCTCGGCACCGGTGCCGCGAGCCGCTCGCGCACCGCCGCGATCGCCGCGACGGCGTCGCGGTAGCCGGCCTCGAGGTCGCCGCTCGACGAAGACGTTGCGCGAGCACGATCACGCGGTGGCGGAGGTGGTCGAAGGCGAGCAGGACGTCGGAGATCATCAGCGCGAGGTCGGGCAGCCCGACCGGGTCGGGGTTCGGCGCGCCGACGCTCGGCTCCGCGATAGCGGACGAGGTCGTAGCCGAACAGGCCGACCGCGCCGCCCGCGAACGGCGGCAGGCCGCGCAGCGCGCGGCGGGCCGGAAGCGAGCCACCTGCTCGGCCACCTCGGCGTAGGGGTCGTCGAAGTGCTGCTCCCGCCCGTCGATCGTCAGCGTCGCCGTCCTCGAGCCGGATAACCGAGCGCGGCTGGACGCCGAGGAAGGACCAGCGGCCGAAGCGCTGGCCCTGCTCGGCGGACTCGAGCAGGAACGAGGGGCCGCTGCCGCGCAGCTTCAGATACGCGGAGACCGGCGTCTCGACGTCGGCGATGAACTCGTGGCGGAGCGGTACGAGCGTGTGATCGGCGGCAAGCTCGCGGACCTCCTCGAGCGACGGGCCGACCTCGAGCGACGAGGTGTCAGCGGCGACGGGCATTCAGCTCGGCGAACGCCTCGGTCAGCGCTCAGCCCGCGGGAGGCCATCAGCACCTCGAGGTGGTAGAGGAGGTCCGCCGCTTCCTCGGCGACGCGCTTGTCGGACTCTCCCGCCGATGCCGCGTGACCTCCTCGGCCTCCTCGAGCACCTTCTCGCGGGCGAACGCCGGGTCGCTCGAGCAGCCGCGCCGTGTAGCTGCCCACCGGCCGGCTCGAGCGCACGATCGCCGATCGTGCGCTCGAGCGTCGGCAGCGCCTCGTACGGCGCGGGCTCGAGCTCGCCGCGGTGGAAGCAGGTTCGCTCGCCGGTGTGGCAGGCCGGGCCGGCCGGCTCGACGAGCGCAAGCAGCGCGTCGCGTCGCAGTCGTAGCGCAGCTCGCGCACTCGCTGGATTGCCCCCGACGTCTCGCCCTTGTGCCATAGCTCGCTCGCGCGAGCGGCTGTAGAAGTGCGTCTCGCCGCGCTCCCGCGTCAGCCGCAGCGACTCGCGAGTTCATGTAGGCGAGCGTGAGCACCTCGCCGGTGCGCCAGTCCTGGACGACGCACGGCACCAGGCCGCGCTCGTCGAAGACGATCTCGAAGCTCATAGCGCCGATTGTATGGACGGGCCGCTGTGCATAAGCTCCCGCGCGCATGGACGGCCTGCAGCTCGCCTTCGCCGGAATCGCGCGCCAGGCGGAGCTGGTCCGGGAGCGGGCCGTCTCGCTCGCGCGAGCTCGTCGACACGCTGCTCGCGCGCATCGGGCGCCTCGACCCGGAGCTGAACGCCTTCCGCGTCGTGCTTCGCCGAGCAGGCTCGCGAGGAGGCTGCCCGCGCCGATGCGCGCGCGGCGGACGACGCGCGCCCGCTCCACGGCGTGCCCGTCGCGGTCAAGGACAACGTCGACGTCGCGGGGCTCGTCTACGGCGCACGGCTCGAGCGCGCATGGCGGACCGGCGCGCGGCCGACGCCGAGGTCGTACGCCGCCTGCGCGCGGCCGGGGCGATCATGATCGGCAAGACGAACATGCCGGAGCTCGCGATCTTCCCGTTCACGGAGAGCGCCGCGTACGGAGCGACCCGGAACCCGTGGGACACCGCGCGCACGCCGGGCGGCTCGAGCGGCGGCTCAGCCGCCGCCGTCGCCGCGGGGCTCGTCGGAGTCGCCTCCGCCTCCGACGGCGGCGGCTCGATCCGCATTCCCGGCCGCGGCTGCGGCCTCTTCGGCCTCAAGCCACAGCGAGGCCGGGTGCCGCTCGCTCCGCAGCCGGACCACTGGCACGGCCTCACGGCGGCCGGCGCCGTCTCGCGCTCCGTGCTCGACACCGCGCTCTTCCTCGACGTCGTGAGCGACCGCGGCGGCTACGGCGGGCAGTCGCAACGCGAGCCCCGGCCGGCTGCGGATCGCGCTCTCCTTGCGGCCCTCGACGCCCGCACCCGTCGACCGCCGCGTGCGCGCCGCGGTCGACGCGACCTGGCGGAGCTGCTGCGCACGCTCGGACACTCCGTCGAGGAGCACGATCCCGACTACGGAGTGATGGCGCCGGTGTTCCTCCCGCGCTGGTTTCGGGGCATCCACGACGACGCGACTCGCATGGCCCACCCGCGCAGGCTCGAGCGGCGCACGCGCGCGATAGCCCGGATCGGCTCGCTCTTCACGCTTGGCTCGGTGGCACGGGCACGCCGCGAGAGCCGCACGGCGCGGCGATCGCCGTCAACCGCCTCTTCGAGCGCTTCGACGTGCTGCTTACTCCGCCACTGCCCTCGCCGCCCGATCCCGTCGGCCGCTTCGAGGGCCGCTCGTTGGCTGGCGACGACGCTCGGCTCCACCCTGAGGGTGCCGTTCACGACCCCCTGGAACGTGACCGGCCAGCCGGCGGCGTCGGTGCCCACGCCGGCGATGGCCGACGGCGTCCCGCTCGCGGCGCAGCTGGTCGCGCCGCCCGACGGCGAGGAGACGCTGATCTCGCTCGCCGCGCAGCTCGGGGCGCGAGATCGGCTGGCCCGAGCGGCGCCCGCCGGTCGGCTAGCGTAAATCCGCTACGCGGATTTGCGCTCGGACGCAGCGGCCCTCAGGCGGTCTTGGGATCGAGGTCGAGGGCGACCGAGTTCATGCACCAGCGCTGGCCGGTCGGTCCGGGACCGTCGTCGAAGACGTGCCCGAGGTGCGAGCCGCAGCGGCGGCACAGGACCTCGGTGCGCACCATCCCGTGGCTGCGGTCCTCGTGCAGCTCGACGGCCTCGACTGCGTCGCCGGCTCCGTGAAGCTCGGCCAGCCGGTGCCCGAGTCGAACTTGGCGTCGGAGCTGAACAGCGCGTTGCCGCACGCCGCGCAGCGGTAGATGCCGTCGTCCTTCGAGTAGACGTACTCGCCGCTGAACGGGGGCTCGGTGCCGTGCCGTCGGAGCACCTCGTACTGCGCGGGCGTCAGCTCCGCTCGCCACTGCTGCATCCGACTTCTCGATCTCGGTGGTCATCGCCTCCTTCCGGTCTCGGGTCGCAACCGCAGCGTCCAGCCTACAGTCAGTCGATCCCGAGGCGGTCGAGCAGCGCCTCGTCGGCCCGCCAGCCCCTGCGCACGCGGACGACGAGGTCGAGATGGACGCGCCGGCCGAGGGCAGCCTCGATCTCCACCCGCGCGCTCGTCCCGACCGCGCGGACCATCCGACCGCCCGCGCCGATCAGGATTCCCTTCTGGGACTCGCTGTCCGCCCACAGGCGTGCGCCTGACGAGCAGCAGGCCGTCCGGTCGCTCGCTCACCTCGTCGATCTCCACCTCGACCGCGTGCGGCAGCTCCTCGCGCGTGCGCTCGAGGACCTGCTCGCGGATCAGCTCGGCGAGCCGCACTCGGTCCGGCAGGTCGGTCCGCTCGTCTGGCGGGTAGAGGAAGCGGTCCCTCGGGCAGCAAGCCGACGAGCGCCTCGGCTAGCTCCGGCACGCCCTCGCCGGTGCGAGCGCTGATCGGATAGATCTCACCCTGCACGTCGAGCGCAGCCGCCGCCTCGAGGGCCTGCGAGCGTCCTCGCCCGGCTCGAGCACGTCGATCTTGTTGACCGCGGTCGCGGCGGGCAGCCCGACGCGCCTGATCGTCTCGGCGATGAAGCGGTCGCCGGGACCGACCTGCTGGTCTCCGCTCAGCAGCAGCAGCGCCGCGTCGGAGTCGGCGAGCTCGCGCTCCATTCGTCGCTGCATGCGCGTCGGTCAGCGGGTCGCGCGGCCGCTGGACGCCGGGCAGGTCGACGAGCACGAGCTGCCAGTCCTCGCCCGTGGCGATGCCTCGGATCGCGCGGCGCGTCGTCTGCGGGCGGTTCGAGACGATCGCGACCTTCTCGCCGACGAGCCGGTTGACGAGCGTCGACTTGCCGACGTTCGGCCGCCCCGCGAGCGCGACGAAGCCGCTCCGGGTCATGGGCGCAGCTGGTCGACGATCCGGTCCTGAAGGGCGAGCATCTCGCCGCCGTCGGCCTCGTGGTCGTAGCCGCACAGGTGCAGCACGCCGTGGACGACTGCCTCCTCGAGGTCGGCCGTGTGCGCCGGGCAGATCACGACGTCGCCGAGCTCGCCGCGGGCCGGCGGCGGGCCCGGCGCCGTCGACCGGGAACGAGAGCACGTCGGTCGCCTCGTCGCGCCCGCGGTGCGCGCGGTTGAGCTCGCGGATACGCCGCTCGTCGACGAGCTCGAGCGCCACATGCCCGTCGAACGACGCCCAGCCGCTGACGAGCGCGGCGCGAGCCGCGCTCTCGAGAGCGGCATCCGGTGCGTCGATCTCGATCGAGCTCAGCCCCGCTGCCGGGCCGAGCGCAGCCCGGGCGCCTGCTTCTCCGCGTACTCGCTGTAGGCGGCGACGATCCGCTGCACGAGCTTGTGGCGGACGACGTCCTCGCCGCCGAAGCGAACGAACTCGATGCCCTCGACTGCTCCGAGGATGTCGCCGATCACGATCAGGCCCGAGCGCTGGTCCTGCGGCAGGTCGACCTGCGTGATGTCGCCGGTGACGACCATCTTCGAGTTGAAGCCGAGCCGCGTCAGGAACATCTTCATCTGCTCCGGGCTCGTGTTCTGCGCCTCGTCGAGGATGATGAAGCTGTCGTTGAGGGTGCGCCCGCGCATGAAGGCGAGCGGCGCGACCTCGATCGTGCCGCGCTCCATGTACTGGTTGACGCGCTCGGGCTCGAGCATGTCGTAGAGGGCGTCGAACAGCGGGCGCAGGTAGGGGTCGACCTTCGCCATCAGGTCGCCCGGGCAGGAAGCCGAGCCGCTCGCCGGCCTCGACCGCCGGCCGGGTGAGCACGATCCGGTTGACCTCGCGGCGCTGCAGCGCGGCGACGGCCATCGCGACCGCGAGGAAGGACTTGCCGGTTCCGGCCGGGCCGATCCCGACGGTGATCGTCTCGCGCCGGATCGCGTCGACGTAGCGCTTCTGGTTGACGGTCTTCGGCGCGACCTTGAGGCCGCGGTGGCGCCAGATCACGTCCTCGAGGATGCGGCTCGGGCTCTCGTGGCGCTCGAGCGCGCCGGTGATCGCCTCGATCGTCCCGGGGGCGACCTGGTGGCCCTGGGTCGACGAGCTCGCTGAGCTCGCGCACGACCGTCTCGGCGGTCGCTACCTCGCGCTCGCCGCCGTCGAGCGTCAGCAGGTTGCCGCGCAGGAAGACGTCGCAGTCGAGCCGACCCTCGAGCGTCTTCATGATCGCTGTCGCCCGGTCCCGCGAGCTCGCTCGCGACGTCGTTGGAGAGCTCGAGCTGCGTGCGCATCTAGTGGCCCTTCTCGCGATCTTCCACACTCTGAGGGCGGCTTGCTGCCGGTAGGAATGCGACTTCAGTCATGGGTTTCCGGTTCAACCTAGGCGGTCAGCTTCTCCCGCACGACGCGCGCTCACGCGCTTGCCGTCGGCGCGTCCCTCGATGCGCGGCATCACGAGCGACATGACTCTGCCCATGTCCTTCGGCGACGCGGCGCCGGACTCGGCGACGGCGTCGCCGACGATCTCATGCAGCTCGCTCGTCGGAGAGCTGCTCCGGCAGGTAGCGCCGCGATCAGCTCCGCTTCGCGCTCCTCGGTGCCCGCGAGGTCCTCGCGACCGCCGTCGCGGTAGGCCGACGGCGGCCTCGAGACGGCGCTTGCGCTCGCGCTGGAGCACCGCGATCTCCTCGCTCGCCGCTGCCGGCGCCCTCCTTGTGGGCGCGCTGGAGCTCCGAGCTGACGAGCCGCAGGGCGGCCACGCGCTCGCGATCGCCGGCCTTCATCGCGGTCGTGATGTCCGACTTGACGCGCTCGAGAACCGACATCCGTTGCCCAGTGTATTCCGCTCCGGAACGGCGCTCATGCGGAGCTCCGCGGTTCTGGCAGGCTCCCGCCTGTGAGCGACGCGGTGATGATCCTGATCGCGGGTGCGCTGCTCGCGCTCGCGATCGCGGCGACGCTCGTCGCCGGCCGGCTGCGGGTCCCCGGCCTGCTGCTGTTCCTCGGCCTCGGCGTCGCGGTCGGCGGCCACGGCCTCGGCTGGATCGACTCTGACGGACGTCCGGCTCGCCCGGACGGTCGGGGATGATCGCGCTTGCGCTGATCCTGTTCGAGGGCGGCCTCGCCGCCGGCTTCGACGAGGTCAGCCCCGTGCTCGCGCCGGGCGTGCTCGCTGGCAACCGTCGGCACGCTCGTCACCGCCGTCGTCACCGGGCTCGCCGCGAAGTGGATCGTCGGGCTGTCCACGCTGCAGGGACTGCTGCTCGGCTCGATCGTGGCCGCGACCGACAGCGCCGCGATCTTCTCCGTCCTGCGCGGTTCGACGATGCAAGCGGCGGCTCGCGCAGACCTCGAGGTCGAGTCAGGTCTGAACGACCCGGTCGCGGTGCTGCTCGTGATCGGGTTCATCGACTGGATCACGCAGCCGGGCTACGGGATCGGCGACATGGTCGTGCTGTTCGTCGAGCAGCTCGTCGATCGGCAGCGGCGATCGGGCTCGTCGTCGGGCAGCTGGCCGTCGCGCGCGCTGCGCGCGCTGCGCCTCTCGTCGAGCCGGGCTCTACCCGGTCGCCTCGATCGCCGCCGCCGCGCTCGCCTACGGCCTCGCGGCGGCCGCGCACGGCTCGGGCTTCCTCGCGGTCTACCTGGCCGGGCCTGGCCGTCGGCGGCGCGCGCATCCCCGCGCGGCGGACGATCGACGAGTTCCACGCCGGCATCGCCTGGGTCAGCCAGATCGTCCTCTTCATCACGCTCGGCCTGCTCGTCGTGCCGCCGCCAGCTCGGGAGCGTCGCGGGCGAGGGGCTCGCGATCGCCGCCGTGCTGATCGTCGCTCGCCCGCCCGCTCGCCGCGCTCGTCGCGACCCGCATCGGCGGCTTCTCGCTGCGCGAGGCGCTGCTGATCGGCGGTGCCGGGCTGCGCGGCGCCGTGCCGATCGTGCTGGCGACCTTCCCGGTGATCGACGGCGTCGCCGGACGCCCAGCGCTACTTCGACATCGTCTTCTTCGTCGTCCTCGCCTCGACGCTCCTCCAGGGGCTCGCGTTCGAGCCGCTCGCGCGCGCGCTCGGCCTGACCACGGCCGAGCCGGCGCTGCCCGCGCCGCTGATGGAGGTCGGCGACGATCCGGCGGCTCGGCGCGGAGGTGCTCGAGTTCCCGGTCGCGCTCCGGCGACGCGGTCGCGGGCACGGGTCGTCAACGAGCTCGGGCTCCCGCGCGAGGCGCTCGTCAACGTGATCGTCCGCGGCGACGAGGCCCTGCTGCCGCGCGGCTCGACGACGATCGAGGCCGGTGACCGCCTCCACATCCTCGTCCGCGAGCGCGTCCGCGGCGCAGGTCGAGGGGCTCTTCGACAGCTGGCGCGAGGGCCCGCTCGGCGAGGTCCTCGCTGCGCCGCCCGCGCCGCCCGCGCGGTCGCGCGCCGATCTTCACCGTGCGCTCCTTCGACCCGGCGGTCGGCGACGCCGGCGACCCCGTCGTCGGTCGCGCGGCCAGCGCGTCGCTCGCCGGCTGCGCACGCGCCGCGGCGAGCCGGGCGCGCTCGTCCAGCTCGAGGATGCCCGCTACGCCGTGACCGGCGGCGGTGTCGCCGCGATCGGCGGTCCGCGCCAGCTGTTCCGCTACTGCCGGGACCGCATTCGCCGCGCCGAGAGCGACGAGGCGCGCGCCTGGTGGCAGGAGCTGGCGGGGGTTCTCTCCCAGGATGCGGTGCGGTGAGCGTGGACGAACGTCGTAGCCGTCCCCGCAGTAGCGGAAGCGCGAAGCGCCCCGCACCGATCTGTAGGGGGTGCGGCGGCTTCTCCTACTCTCCTGCCTGTTCGGACTGCTTCTCCCGGCCTCGGCGGCGGCCGACGATTACGTCGGCGCTCCGGAGACGCATGGGCCCGACACGCGCGTGATCGACGCCGGCCCGGCGCTGCCCGCGCCAACGGGCGGACCGGCCGGCGCCCTCTCCAAGGTGCACGCGAAGGTCACCGCGGCGAGCGTCGGCAGCCTGCTGCCGTCGAAGTGGTGCGGCACCGAGCGCGGCAGCGACGACACGACGGACGAGCTCGACAACGGCACCTACAAGTACCACGCCGTCTACATGATCCCGGCCGACGGCGGCGACCACTTCGGCACGTACGCCAGCGAGATGCAGGCGAGCGCCTTCGAGGCTTCGGCGCTGCTCGAGAAGCTCTACGGCCGTGCGATTCGCTTCGACCTCGGGACCAGCTGCGGGCCGCAGTACCTCGACATCTCGGTCGTGCGCATGCCGCAGACGACCGCGCAGCTGGACCAGCTCGCGAACACGCGAGACGGGGACCTTCGACGCTGTCAACCAGGCGCTCAACAGCGCCGGCTTCCCGACGATCCAGGCGGACGAGACGGTCGACCAGGCGCAGTCGCTGACGAAGAACTACGTCGTCTGGCTCGACGCGCCGACGCCGGCGGACACCTGCGGCCAGGGAACGATCTACGACGACCCGACGCGCGCCGCCGACAACCTCAACAACCTCGGCGGCAAGCTCGCGGCCGTCTACCCCGACGGCGCCGGCGACTTCTGCGACTCGAACACGGTCCGCCACGAGATCGGCCACACGCTCGGCGCGCTCCAGCCAGAGGCGCCGCACGCCTTCGACGGCATGCACTGCGACGACGCCGCGGAGGACACCATGTGCTACCCGAACGTCTCGCCGAAGCGCGCTCAGCGGCCAGGAGGGTCTCTTCTTCGACTACCACAACGACGACTACTGGGACCCGCCGAACGGCCAGCCGCTGCGGCTGGTGGACGGTCGAACCTGAACCGCTTCCTGTGCCCGACGGCCACCTGCAACGTCGTCGCCGGGCGCGGTCAACCCGGCGCCGCCCGTTCGGTCTCCACGTCCGAGCGCGCACGCGCGCGACGCCAGGCGCGGGTTCGGCTGCGTGTGCTGCAGCCATCGCGGTTCGAGGTGGAAGGTCAGGGTCCGCGCCAGGGGCCGGGCAAGCGTCGTGCTGGCGATCCGCTGCCGGCGCCGCGGCGGGCGGCCAGGTCGACACGGTCATGACGCGCCGGGTGCGGCTGCCGCACCAGCCTGAGCGCGACGCGTCGGCTGCGTCACGCGCCCGACGGCGTTCGCGTTCGCGACTCAGCTGAGCGCAGGCGGCTCGCCTACCGGAGCAGCAGCGCCGTCCAGCCGCGCAGGCGACTCGCGCCTGGTCTCCTCGAGCGGAGCGAACGCGGCCGCGACCTCGTCTGCCTCGTGGTCGAGCAGCCCGGACACGATCAGCCTCCGAGGCCTGGTCTCGAGCTGACTCGGCACGCGCAGCAGCAGCGGGCGCATCAGGTTCGCGGCGACGCGTGTCCGCGCGGGCGGCGCCGGCCGGCAGCGCAGGTCGAAGCGCTCGACGCGGCGCGAGCTCGACGGCGTTGTCGCGCGCGTTGCGGGCGGTCGCCGCGACGGACTGCGCGGTCCGAGTCGTAGCGCGTCGACCGGCCCGAAGCCGAGCTTCGCGGCAGCGATCGAGAGCACGCCGGAGCCGCAGCCGAGGTCGGCGAACGAGCCGCGCCGCGGTCAGCTCGAGCATCAGCTCGAGGCAGAGGCGAGTCGTCGGATGCGTGCCGGTGCCGAACGCCTGGCCCGGGATCGATCACGACCTCGTGCGACCCCGGGACGGATCGCCGGCTCCTCCCACGGCGGGCGGACGTAGAGCCGGCCGCCGAGCAGCAGCGGGACGTGGAAGCGCTTCCAGCGCTCGCTCCAGTCCTCGGGGACCGTCTCGCCGCGCACGACGACCAGCTGCGCCGCCGAGCTCCGCCTCGCCGTCGCCGAGCAGCGGCAGCTCGCCGGGCGCGCCGTAGACGGCGAACTCGACGAAGCCGTCGCCGTCGACGCGCTCGACGCCGGCCGGCGAGAGCTCGAGCAGCGCCGCGTTGACTGGCTCCGCGGCGTCAGACGGCGACCGCGCACCGCGAGCCTGATCAACGGCCTGCGCTCACCGGAGCGCGCGTCGCACGCGCGCGAAGATCGAATTCTCCTCGGCGGAGTGGTCGCTGCAGGTTCGTCGTCGGTGAGACTCGTCGAGAGCCGCTCGAGCAGTCGCCGCTGGTCCTCGCTCAGGTTGCGCGGAATGGTGACGTTGACGACGCACCCGCTGGTCGCCGCGGCGGCCCCGACGGAGCGCGGCATCCCGCGTCCGCGGAGGGTGATCACATCGTCCCGGGCTGCGTGCCGGGCGGCGATCTCGAGCTCCTCGTCGCCGTCGAGCGTCGGGACCTCACCCTCGCGCCGAGCGCCGCGGCCGGCGCGGGCAGGTCGACGACGGTGATCAGGTCGTTGCCCTCGCGCACGAAGCGCGGGTCGTCGGCGACGCGCACGAGCACGTAGAGGTCGCCCGGCGGGACCGCCGCGCTCGCCGGCGTGGCCGCGTCCGCTGAGCCGGATCCGCTGCTCGTCGCGCGATCCCGGCGGGGACGTCGACGTCGAGCGCGCGCCTGGATCGCCTTGCGTCCGCGCCCGCCGCACTCGCGCGCACGGCTTGCGACGGGACCTTGCCGTCGCCGCCGCAGACGTCGCAGGCCTGCGTGCGCACGAGCTGCCCGAACGCCGTTCGCGAGACCGCGCGCAGCTGCCCTGAGCCGCCGCAGCGCTCGGCAGGTCTCGATCGGCGTGCCCGGCTCGGCGCCGTTGCCGTGGCAGTGCTCGCAGCGGTCGACGACGTCGTACTCGACCTCGACGGTCGTACCCGTCGCCGCTTCGGCGAGCGAGATCTCGACGCCGACCGCGACGTCGCCGCCCTGCGATCGCGCCCGCCGCGTGCGCCCGAACGGGTCGCCGCCGCCCGAAGAAGGCGTCGAAGATGTCGGCGAACGAGCCGAAGCCCTGGAAGTTCGGACGCGTAGCCGCTCGAGCTGAGCCCGTCATGCCCGTAGCGGTCGTAGACGGAGCGTCGCTCGGCGTCGGAGAGGATCTCGTACGCCTCGGCCGCCTCCTTGAACTTCTCCTCCGCGTGCGGGTCGGCGGTGTTGACGTCCGGGTGGAGCTCGCGCGCGAGCCGCGGAAGGACTTCTTGATCGTCCGCTCGTCGGCGTCGCGAGGCGACGCCGAGCACTCGTAGGGGTCGCGCTTCATCTGGTCAAGACGGGTCGTCGCGGTCGCAGGCGGCTGGCGGCGGCCCGGGTCGGAGTCTCCAGCTCACCGGATCGCGACAATTAGTATGGACGCGGCCGTCCAGCGGGCTGCTCAGCTCGTCGTAGAGGTCGCTGGACGAAGCGCGAGAGCTCGGCGGCGGCGGCGCGCACGCGACATGATCGCGCGTCGGGTAGTCCATGCGCACCGGCCCGAGCACGCTGACGGCGCCGAGGTTGCGGTTCGGAACGCCGTAGTTGGCGGCGACGACGCTCACCGAGCGCAGCTCCGGCGTCTCGTTCTCGGTCCCGATGCGCAGGTAGACGCGCGGCTCCTCGAGCGCCGCGCGGCAGCATCGAGAGGATCGCCACTCGACGCTCGAGCAGCTGCATCAGGCCGCCGATCTGCGAGAGCTCCTGGAGCCGGTCCTCCGACGAGCAGGCGCTGCGCGCCGCCGACGTAGAGGTTGTCCTCGGCGGTCGACTCGAGCTCGGTGAAGGCGGGCGCGAGCGTCGCAGGAAGCCCCGCTCGGCCTCCGCCGAGCTCGGCGCGAGCAGCTTCGAGTGCATCATGCGCGCGCCGAGGGCCATGCCCGCCGAGCACCTCGTTGAGGTAGCTGTGCGCCCAGTTGACGAGCCCCGGGTCGACCGGCTGCGTCGTAGCTGATCACGCGCTTCGTGACGCCGCCGGTGGAGGTGATCACCACGACCATCGCGACCTGGGGCTGGAGCAGCAGCACCTCGACGTGGCGGATCGTGGTCGTCTGCGATCGGCGGTGCCGAGACGATCGCGAGCAGGTTCGTCACCTGCGAGAGCTGCTCGGTCGTCGCGCGCATCGCGTCGTCGACCTCGCGCCGCACTACGCTCAGGTGCAGCCGTGGCGCGGTGCGCGGGCAGGCTGTCGCTCTCGAGCAGCGCGTCGACGTACTGGCGGTAGCCGCGGTCGGTCGGGACGCGCCCGGCCGAGGTGTGCGGGTGCGCAGAGCAGGCCGAGCTCCTCGAGCCGCGCGAGCTCGGCCCTGATCGTCGAGGGGCCCCAGGGCAGGTCGACGCTGCTCGGCGAGCCACTTCGAGCCGATCGGCTGGCCCGAGCTCGACGTGGACCTCGACGACCTTGCGCAGGACGACCGCCTGACGGGTGCTGATCTCCACGGCCCAATTCTGGCAACGCGCCGCCGCCGCGGCGAGCCAGGCCGACGGGAGGTGCCCGGCCGCGCGGCGAAGCCCTCTTCAGCGAGACGTTGCGGGCAGGTCAGTCTTCAAATCGTGTGCGAGCGATGCACGACGCGGCGGCGCGGCGGTGCCATGGACGAGATCCGGAGGCCTCAGCGCGACGGTGGGCCGCCAGAAACGTGCAGCAGACCGTTTCAAGTTATCTCGGCCTCGGCGTTGCGGATGATCCCCTTGCCGTTCTGCTCGGCGACGGCGTCGATCGCGACGCCGTCGCGCACTCCTGACGGTGCCGGTAACCGTGATCTCCTGCTCGGGGAAGCCCATGCCGCGGAACTGGACCGCCAGCCGCCGGAGCGCGCGCGGGTCGCCGCCGGCGGCGGCCGTGACCGCGCGCGCGACCTGCGCCATCCCCCAGAGGCCGTGGAGGATGTTGCCGCGGCAGCCCGACCGCCGCGCGAACTCGCGGTCGATGTGGATCGGGTTGAAGTCGCCCGACGCGCCCGCGTAGCGGTGCGGCAGGTACTTGTCGGGCGTGACCTTCAGCTCCGGTATCGCGTCGCCCTCGCGCACGTCACCCACCTCGACGATGTTCGTCCACGTCCCGCGCGCGACCTCGCGCCGTCCTGGTTCGTGGAGACGGACTCGAAGACGTAGAAGCTGCCCGCCTCGCGCTCGGAGATGTCCTTGACCGCGACCGCGTCGTGATCACGTCGCCCGCGCAGACCGGCTCGACCAGACGAACTCCTGGCCGCCGTGCAGCAGGCGCATGAAGTCGATCCCGAGCTCGGGGTCGAAGATCGCCGGGCCCATCGCGCCGGCCGAGTAGACGACCGCGAACATCGGCGGCGCGACGACGTCGCGAAAGCCGGCGGCGCGCGCCGCGGCGCGGTCGTGGTAGACCGGGCTGGTCTCGCCGACCGCGTTTGCGTACTCGCGGATCTTCTCGAGCCCGACCTCGTAGCTGGGTCGCCGGGTAGCGCTTGCCGATCTTGGTGCGTGTCGACGCGCCATGCCGGGCGGAGAGTGTAGTCACGCGTTACGCTGGCGGAACCGTTCGCGAAGGAGGGACCGATGTCGACTACCGAGCTTGCCTCAGGCCATGCCAATGGCCACACCGCCGCAACCCGGAGGCCGTCCATCCCCTCCCGGCGGATCAGCCACGAGCAGCTCGTCGGCCTCGCCGCGCGCGTCCAGGCGGCGCCGGGTGCCGAGTCGATCGAGGTCGAGCAGCCGTTCACCGGCGGGCCGCTCGGGGCGGTGCCCCGCTGCCGCGAGCAGGACGTCCGCGAGCGCCGTGGCAGCGCGCTCGCGGCGCTCAGGCCGCGCTGGCGTGCGACCAGCTTCGCCGAGCGCAAGCAGATCTTCCTGCGCTACCACGACATGGTGCTCGAGCGCCGGGAGGAGCTGCTCGACCTGATCCAGCTCGAGACCGGCAAGGCGCGGCGCCACGCGTTCGAGGAGCTGCTCGACGCCGCGATCGTCGCGCGCTACTACGCCAACACGGCGGAGGGCCATCTCCGCACGCACCGGCGGCGCGGCGCGCTGCCGCTGCTGACGGCGACCTGGGAGTACCGCCATCCGCTCGGCGTCGTCGGCGTCATCGCGCCGTGGAACTACCCGCTCACGCTCAGCATCTCCGATGCGTTGCCGGCGCTCGCGGCCGGCAACGGCGTCGTGATCAAGCCGGACAGCCAGACGCCGTTCACGGCCCTCTGGGGCGCCTCGCTGCTCGAGCAGGCCGGTCTCCCCGAGGGCCTGCTTCAGGTCGTCACCGGCTCGGGCTCGGAGCTCGGCCCGACGCTGATCGACGCGGTCGACTACATGATGTTCACCGGCTCCACCGCGACCGGGCGCACCGTCGCCGAGCGCGCCGGCCGTCAGCTGATCGGCGCCTCGATGGAGCTCGGCGGCAAGAACGCGATGATCGTGCTCGAGGACGCCTCGCTCGCCCGCGCGGTCGACGGCGCCGAGCGGGCGCTGTTCTCGAACAGCGGGCAGCTCTGCATCTCGATCGAGCGTCTCTTCGTCCATGAGGCGATCGCCGACGAGTTCACGCGCCGGCTCGTCGAGCGCACGCGGTCGATGCGCCTCGGCGAGCTCGCTCGACTACGGCGCGGACATGGGCTCGCTGATCTCGCAGACCCAGCTCGAGACGGTGCGCGAGCACGTCGACGACGCCGTTCGCAAGGGCGCGCGCGTGCTCGCCGGCGGGCGTGCCCGCCCCGACCTCGGCCCGTACTTCTACGAGCCGACGCTGCTCGAGGACACGACGGACGAGATGACGCTGTTCGCGAACGAGACCTTCGGTCCGGTCGTGGCGGTCTCTCGCTTCTCCTCGGAGGACGACGTGGTGGCCGCGGGCGAACGAGAGCGAGTACGGGCTCAACTTCAGCGTCTGGACCCGGAACACGGGCCGCGGACGCCGCCTCGCGACCCGCCTCGAGGCGGGCACCGTCAACGTCAACGAGGGCTACGTGGCCGCGTGGGCGTCGGTGGATGCCCCGATGGGCGGGATGAAGGCCTCGGGCCTCGGCCGCCGCCACGGCGCGGTCGGGATCCAGAAGTACACCGAGGCGCAGACGGTCGCCGTCCAGCGCCTGATGCCGATCGCGCCGCCGCCGATGGTGGGGCAGCGCCTGTGGGGGGCGTTCATGGTCGGGGCGCTGCGTCTGCTCCGGCACCTGCCGTTCGTGAGATAGAGCCCCTAAGGCGTATACGGCTTGATCGCCGCGATTACCTGCGTCTGCGAGAGCCCCTTGTCGAACGGCGATGGGGCCGGCGGCGCGTTGTTTCGAAACCGGATCGCTCCCGCGTGGCGGCCTTCGACTTGCACGATCGAGCCGAGGTCGGAGAGTAGGTCGGGAGACTGCAGCGACGGCGCCGCGCCGTTGTAGGCGGCGACCCCGGTGTCCTCGAGCGTCTGCGCGATGCGGAGGAAGCTGGCCGCGTCCGTCAGCGCGAAACGAGCCTTCGGCGCGGCGGCCGGTTGCCCGCCGAGCTGGCTGACGGCCTGAGAGAGCGAGGCGGCGTGCTCCGCCTCGTGGCTGCCGAACTCGGTCGCGAGCTGTTTCAGCGCCGCTGGCAGCTTGAGCTTGAGGGCGGCCCGGTAGAAGGCGGCCTCGAGGTATTCGAGCGTGAGCGCGAAGTTCAGGATCGGCAGGTCGGCGGGCGGGGCCTGGGCGAAGGCACGGCTGACGTACGCGCTGGCCGCTCCGGCCCCGTAGACCCCCGCGGTCGCGAGCGCTCCGCGGAGCACGAAGGCGCTTCGGGTCAGGCCGTCGAGCTCAATCTGTTCGTGACGGGCCATCAGACGATGAACGGGCGCAGCCGGTCGAGGGCGTCCGACGCTGCCTGCGCCTGCGCAAAGGCGCCGTCGGGCGATGGATCGGTCCCGAGCAACTCGTCGAGTGCGGCGGAGTGGCGCGCCTCGACGGTATGGATCGTCAGCGCGGTCGCGAGCAGCTGCTTGCTCTCGATGCGCGCGGCCTGCCCCAGGTAGGCGGCAGCGCCGACGGCCTCCATGCTTGACGCGATCTGCAGGGCGGTCGCCGGGCTCGTCAGCTGGAAGCTCGTCTTCGGCGGCGGCGGCGGCGTGCCGCCAAGCGCCTGCACCGCCGACTGGAGCGTCTGCACGTGCCGCGCCTCGTCGGCCTGGAAGGCATGGGCGAGCTGCAGGGCCCTGCCGCGCAGCAGTCCACTGGCGATCGCCTGCGCGTAGAACTGCGACTCGAGGTACTCGAGGTAGAGCGCGAAGCCGGCGATTCCCGCGTCGCCCTTGCCGAACATGTCCGTGCCGAGACCGGGCGCGGTGTTCGGATTGCTCCCACCAGGCGTCGTCTGCGTCTTGCTGGCGCCGCAGGCCGCGAGCAGCAGGCTCAGCGCGCCCGCGCCGGCCCCGCCGGCCGCCTTTAGGAAGCGCTTGCGCGAGGATGCGTCTGAGGCCAGCTCCTTCAGGGCACTGCGTGGTTCGGGCTCCCTGAGCCCCGTCTCCTGCATGCGTCTGCCTCCGGGTCGTTCGCCGCGAATCGGCCGAGAGCCTAGGACGGCCGAGCGGGGATTCAATCAGGAGGGCGGCGGTGCCGTGCGCCTGACTACGCTTTGAAGCTCGATCGCCCGCATCGGACGGTCAGCCCTTCCCGGCGCGCCGCCGGGGTCCCTCGCGCATGCAGGCAGCGACAACCACGAGTCTTCGAAGGCGCCGCGGCGTCAGGCTGCCCCACCCGCCGGTGGGGTCGCTGCCGATCATCGGGATCACCGTCCTCGCCGGCGTCCTTCGCCTCGTCACGCTCGGTGGGACGCTGACGAACCCGTTCTATGACGCGGCGGTGCGGAGCATGGGCGAGTCGTGGCACAACTTCTTCTTCGCCGCGTTCGAGCCGGCTGCGGGAACCTCGATCGACAAGCCTCCGGTCGATCTCTGGCTGCAGGTCGCGAGCGTCAAGCTGTTCGGTCTCGGCCCGACCGCGCTGATCCTGCCCCAGGCGCTCGCCGCGACGCTCGCGGTGCCGCTGCTCTACGACCTCGTCAGGCGCCTGTTCGGCCGCCCGGCGGGGCTCGCCGCGGCGCTCTGCCTGGCGGTGCTGCCGATCAGCGTGATGACCGCGCGCTCGGACACGATGGACTCGCTGATGATGGCGCTGAACGTGCTCGCCGCCTGGCTCGTGGTGCGCTCGGCGCAGTCAGGCCGCCTCGCCCCGCTGATCTGGGCCGGAGCCGTTGTCGGCATCAACTTCGAGGTCAAGCTCTTCGAGGCCCTGCTCGCCCTGCCCGCTCTGGGGCTGCTCTACCTGCTTGCGTCGAGGGCGCCGCTCGGGCGCAGGCTCGCCTGGGCGGGTCTGGCATCCGTCGTCCTGGTGGTCGTCGCGCTCGCCTGGCCCGCCATCGTCTCACTGACCCCGAGCCATTCGCGTCCCTACCCGATCGGCTCGAGCAACGGCAGCGTCTGGAACGCGATCTTCGTCTTCAACGGCCGGGACCGCCTCAACCCGCCGCGCGGCACCGCAGAGCGCGCCCCGGTCGCACCGCGGGTGCGCTACGCGTCCGACGGGCTGGCCTTCGCCGCCGCCACCATCCCCGTTCAGACGCCGAGGATCGAGCGCCAGCAGGTGACGCCTCCCAGGACGGCGCAGGTCCAGGGGGTGCTGTCGGCCGGAAGCGACCCCCCGGGCCTCGGTCGCCTCTTCGGCCTCGGCGGCTATCACTTCGGACAGGACATCGGCGTGGAGCTCGCGGGGGCGTTCGCGCTCGGCGGCCTGGCGATGCTGGCGGGCGCGCTCGCCGAGCTTCGCCGGCGCACCGCGGCAAGGCGAGTCCGCCTCTCAGGCGGCGTCAGCTATGCGCCCCGGGACCCGCCCAGCCTGCCGCTGACACAGGCGGCCGCGATCGCGTTCGCCGCCTGGCTGCTGATCGGGTTCTACCTCTTCAGCCGCGTGCGAGGTGTTCTGCATCCACGCTACCTCGAGGCGATGACCCCGGCCGTCGCGGTGGCGCTCGGGGTCGGGGCCGTCGCCTGCTTCGGGCTAGCGCGCCGGAGCCTCTTGATGCTCGGGGCGCTGCTCGCGGCGCTCGCGCTCTGCGCGGCCTACGCCGTCCACGTCGCCGCCTCGGACCACGCCCTCGCCGCCGTCGTGCTCGGCGCCACGGCGCTCAGCGCGATCGCCGCGACGGCCGCATGGCTCGTCGAGCGCGGCGAGCGGCCGGCGGCGTCTGTGCGCGCCGGGCTCGCCGCCGCGGCGATAGCGCTCGCCCTGGTTGGCATCCTCGCGCCCGCGGCCGCGCGCTCACATCTGATCGTCAGCGCCCACGCCTCGGACTCCGGCAGTCCGGGGGCGGAGTCGAAGGCGTGGGTGGACCGCCTGAGCGCGTACCTGAGGGCCCACGACGGTGGCGCCTACTACGAGGTTGCGGCGGCTTCGTATCCGCACGCCGCGCCGCTGATCGTTCACGACGGGCGGCCGGTGCTCGTCCTCACGAGCTACGGGCAGGTGCCGGTGGTCGGAGTCTCGCAACTCGCCGCGCAGGTCCGCGCCGGCAGGATCCGCTACGCGCTGATCGAGGGCTACTGCGGAACGTCGCGGCCGGATTCGCTACGCGGGTGCCCAAAGACGATCCGCTGGCTGCGGCAGCGCTCCGTCGACGTCACCGCGGACACCGGGCTCGGCGACCGCGGCGTCCTCTTCCGCATCACCGGCGTGAAGCCGAGCGCCTGACCGGCGCACGCGTCACCGTTCCGGCGTAGCGTGCGCCCCGTGAGGGGGAAGGCGGCCGCGGCGGCGCTCTGCACGGTGATCTCGCTCGCGGTTGCCTCCAGCGCAAGCGCGCAGGTCGAGCCGTACCGCGCGAACGACTACGGGGGCTTCCGCGACGTCTTGCCACCCGGCACGAACGGTCTCGACAACGTCACGCAGCTCGGCGCCTTCGAGTTGAACGGGAGCCGCCCGCCGCACAACGACGACCAGTACGCGATGTACCAGAACCTCGTCTATGCGGCGCCGAACCTGCGCGCCCAGGACCTCGGCGACTACTTCAAGGACGCGAGCTTCGGAGTGACGCCGGGGCAGGTCGAGAGCAGCGTGTCCCCCCGCTCGGACGTGACGATCCTGCGCGACAAGGGTTTCGGCGTCCCCCATGTCTACGGCTCGACACGCGCCGGCGTGATGTTCGGCGCAGGCTACGCGGCGGCGCAGGACCGCCTCTTCTTCATCGACGTGCTGCGCCACCTCGGGCACGCGCAGCTGTCCTCCTTCATCGGCGGCTCCGAGGCCGGCATGGACGCGGCGCAGCTCGAGGTCGCCCCGTACGACCAGGGCGAGTTCCAGCAGCAGGCCGACAACCTCCCCGTGCTCTATGGCGCCGAGGGGCAGCAGGTGCTCGACGACGCGAACGACTTCGTCGCCGGGATCAACGAGTACATCAACGAAGCCAAGCTCGACCCGAGCAAGATGCCCGGCGAGTACGCCGCCATCGGACAGCCGCTCGGCCCCCAGCCGTGGACGGCCGGCGACCTCGTCGCCGAGGCGTCGCTGATCGGCGGCATCTTCGGCCAGGGTGGCGGCACTCAGCTCGCCTGGGGACAGATCCTTCAGTCCTTCCAGAGCCGCTTCGGCTCCCGCCTCGGCAGTGAGCTCTGGCGCGACTGGCGCGAGCCGGAAGACCCGGAGGCGCCGGTCACCGTGCACAAGGGCAGCTTCCCGTACCAGACCGTGCCCAAGCATCCGGCCTCGGCCAGTGTCGCGCTGCCCGACCCCGGCTCCTACAGGGCCGCGACGGAGTCGTCCCCGCCGTCGCGCGCGCCCGGCGTACCCACCGGCCTGCCCTCCCTGCCGGGCCTCCCCGGGCTCCCCGCGGCCGTCGCTCACGCGCCCGGCCGCCTGCTCAAGTTCCCGACGTCGGACTCGAACGCGTTGCTCGTCTCGGCGTCGCACAGCGCCTCGGGTCATCCGCTCGCGGTGATGGGCCCGCAGGTCGGGTACTTCGCGCCGCAGATACTGATGGAGGAGGACCTCCACGGGCCGGGGGTCGACGCCGCCGGAGCGGCGTTCTCGGGGGTCAACCTGTACGTCGAGCTGGGGCGCGGCCAGGATTACGCGTGGAGTGCCACCTCCGCGGGGCAGGACATCGTCGACGACTTCGCGGTCGACCTCTGCAACCCCGACGGCTCGCCGCCGACGAGCGCATCGGACTACTACCTGAGCGGCGGAGCGTGCGTTCCCATGCAGAGCATCAGCCGTACCAACAGCTGGACGCCCAACGGCGCCGATCAGACGCCGCCCGGGTCGCAGACGATCACCGTCCAGCGCACCGACTTCGGCTCAGTCCTCGGCCGTGGGACGGTGCACGGACGGCCCGTCGCCTTCACCCAGCTGCGCTCGACCTTCGGACACGAGATCGACTCGGCGCTCGGCTTCCGCGACTTCAACGACCCAGGCTCGATCCACAACGCGCGGGACTTCCAGCGCGCCGCCTACAAGATCGGCTACACGTTCAACTGGTTCTACGCCGACAACCGCGACATCGCGTACTTCAACTCGGGGGCCAATCCCGTGCGCGACCCGCGGACCGATCCGCTGCTTCCGGTCAGCGCGAGCTACCCCTGGCGCGGCTTCAACCCGAGCAACCGGACCGCCGACTACACGCCGGCCAGCCAGCATCCGCAGGCGCTCAACCAGAGCTACCTCACGAGCTGGAACAACAAGCAGGCCCACGGCTACGAGGCCTCGGACGGCTACTACGGCACCGTCTACCGATCGCAGCTGCTGGACGACCGGGTGCGTGCGGGGCTCGCACACGGCCACAAGCTGACGCTGACCGGACTCGTCAACGCGATGGAGGATGCGGGAACCGTCGACCTCCGTGCCGACAAGGATCTGCCCTACGTGCTCGACGTGATCGGAACCCCCTCCGACCCGCGCCTCGCCGCCGCCGTCCGGGAGCTCCGTGCCTGGGTCGCCTCCGGCTCTCACCGCCGGGCGCCGAGCCCGTCGGCGCCCTACGACCACGCGCAGGCGATCGCGATCCTCGACGCCTGGTTCCCGCTGCTCGTCAAGGGCGAGTTCGAGCCCGCGCTCGGCAGCGATCTGTACGGCATGCTCACGAACGAGATCAACGTCGACAACGATCCGAACAACAGCGGCCAGCACCTCGGCTCGGCGTACGACAACGGCTGGTACGGCTACGTCCAGAAGGACCTCCGCGATCTGCTCGCGCGCGCGGCCAAGTCCAAGAAGCACCACCCCCGGCGCCGCAGGCGCCGACCGGCTCCGGTGTTCACCGCGCGCGCCAAGCGCGCGGTCACGCTCGGCCCGCCGGTTCTCCAGCCCTACCACCGGGTCTACTGCGGCGGCGGCAGCCTCTCCGCCTGCCGCGCGATGCTGCTCCAGACGCTCTCCCAGGCGCTGGCCATTCCCCAGAGCCAGACCTACTCGGACCAGCAATGCCAGAGCGAGGGCAACCCCGGCGGGATCCAGAAGTGCTTCGACTCGATCCTCTTCCGTCCGCTCGGCGCAGTCACCCAGCCGCTCATGGCCTGGGTCAATCGCCCGACGTTTCAGCAGGCGGACGAGATCCAGGGGCACCGCCCGCGCTGAGCGGCAAGGAGCGGCGGAGCCCGGCTTGTCGCGGGCTCGCCGCTCGTGCCGCGACTTTAGAGACCGAAAATCACGCCTGCTCCTCTGGTCGGGTTCGATTCGCGCCGCCACGCGACGTCGACGTTTTGACCCCGGGGAATGGTGAAAATGTTTCACCGATGAGACTTATGGAGCATCCGGGCGCATGTGGAGGCTCTTGAGCCAGCGGACAGCTGGGACTGGGACGTGCTGCGCGCAGTCTGCCTGCGTCAGGCACGGGCGATCCTCAGGGAGGGCGCGGCCGCCGAGGACGCCGCCCAGGAGGCGCTGCTGCGCGCGTGGCGCCGGCGCGCCCGGTGCGAGCGAGGCGAGGATCCGCGTGCGTGGGTCGGTGCGATCGCCCGTCGCGAGGCGCTGCGGATCGCGGCCCGGCGAGCGGAGCTCCCGATCGACGTCGAATCGCCGGCGACGGGACCCTCGCCCGAGCCTCCGATCCTGCTGCGACTCGACGTTCGAGAGGCGATCAAGCAGCTTCCGGCGACCGACCGGGAGATCCTCACAAGGCGCTTCTGGGGCGACATGACATGCCGTGAAACTGCCCGAACGCTCGGTATGGCGGAAGCAACCGTTAGGGTTCGACTTCATCGTCTCCGATCGACGTTGAGGAAGACATTGACCGAAGCGTGAAGCGCATCGCAAACATCGACGATCCGCGCTACGTGAAGGCCCTCAGCCACCCGGTGCGCGTGCGCGTGCTGACCAGGCTGCAGGAGCGGACCGCGAGCCCCGTCGAGTTGGCCGACTGGCTGCAGATGCCGCTCGGCACGGTCGCCTATCACGTCCGCAAGCTCGAGGCGCTCGGGCTGATCGAGCTCGTCGGCGAGCGCAGGGTGCGTGGCGCGGTCGAGCATCGCTACCGCGCCACCGAGCGGCCGCGGATATCGGACGAGGCCTGGGCCGAGGCGCCCCCGATCGCGAAGCAGGCAGCGGTCGGCTCTGCGCTTCAGATGATCGGCGAGTACGCCCAGCAGGCGGCCGCCGTCGGGGGCTTCGACCGCAGCGACGCCCACCTGACGCGCACGAACCTCCGCCTCGACGCCGAGGGCTGGACGCAGGTGAGCAGCGCCTGCATCGAGCTGCTCGAGCGCCTCGTGGAGATCGAGGCGTCGGCGAGCGACCGCATCGACGCGGACCCCCACGCCGACGGGATCAGCGACGCGAGCCTCGTCGTGCTCCTCTTCCAGCGTGCGTCGGTGCGCGCCGAGCGACGCGAGAGGGCCCACGCGCGCGCTCGGACGCGGGTGTGAGGCCGGGCCGGCGTTAGGCCAACCGGATCGACGACGTCGAGCCCGGCCTGACTGCCTGCCGTCGCATCTCGCGACCGATGGGCTCTCGGCTCAGGGCGCGACGCCGACGGCATCTCGCAAGCGGTCGCTCATGGCCGGTCTCGTTGCAGGGCCCCGCGTAGCAGGTCCTCGATCAGCTGCGCGTAATCCG
This sequence comes from uncultured Actinomycetes bacterium, assembly GCA_963719375.1. GTDB lineage: Bacteria > Actinomycetota > Thermoleophilia > Solirubrobacterales > Thermoleophilaceae > JAICJV01. Next base: position 460,111 of record CAVRBY010000001.1, read on the forward strand.
AGTCGCTCCAGCCGCACTCATCGACGAGGCGAAGGTAGAGCGTCTCGTTTGTGGCTACGGCGAAGAGCGCGTCGGCAGCCTCATCGACGCTCACGTGGGGCGCCAGCTCACCACGTCGCTCGAGTGCGGCCGCCACCCCGCGCATGTCGGATCGAATGGCCTCGTGCCCGCGGTGGCGGAACTCGGCGAGCGCCGGGTCGGCCGCTGCGGCCGTCTCGCCGAGCGCCAGGACGCGCGCGGTTCGCGACATCAGCGTCGCATTCGTGGTCGCGAAGCGTGCGAGCAACTCGCCCGGCGGAGCTTCAAGGACTCGCTGGTAGGCGGCGCCGGAGGCGAGCGGCTCGTCGCTGTCGTGCCCGCGAACCGTCACCCTGATGACCTCGTTGAGGAGTGCCGCCTTGGTTGGAAATGCGAGGTAGAGCGTGCGCTCCGCGACGCCTGCCTCGGCGGCGATCACCTTCATGCTCGTTCGCAGGTAGCCGTCGCGAAGGAAGAGACGTTCGGCGGCGGCGCGGATCCGCCGCCGGGTGCCGAGCGCCTTCTCCGCGCGCAGGCGAGAGTCGTAGGGGCGCTTGACGCGGTGCTCGGACATTCACTATAGTGATACTATAGTCAAACGAGGGAGCGGAGAATGCTGGCTCGTGTCGCAACGTTCAACTCGATGCCCGACGAACTCGACCCGAACGCGGTCGACCGGCTGCGACGGACGATCCGCGAGGTTCCTGGCTTCGTCGCCGGCTACCACCTCGGCACGCCCGGCGGGAAGGCACTCTCGATCGTCCTCGTCGAGGACGCGGACGCCGGCCGAGCGATCGCCGCCGCCCTCGCACGGCGCTCGCCGGCCGACCGTGTCGGGATCGACCCCGACGAGGTCGACTTCTACGACGCGCAGCCGTTCTAGATGATTGATTCCACGGCCGCGTCCGGAAGGAACGGTCGTGGCGCGGATCAATCATCTCTGTCAGCCGCTATTGCCGCGCCATACTGCTCAGATCGAGAGTTTGATCGTCGAGATGCTTGATTCGGAGATCAGCGTTTGACCCCCTCCCCGGCGTTCGCGGAATCAATCATTTAGGCGCCGCTCAGTCGATCCGTACTGCCGCCGGCGTCTAACGCGGCTGCTCCTTGATCCAGGACAGGATCCGCTTCGAGTGGGTGATGACGGTCCCGTCAGTGAGCTTCAGCGCGGGCAGCTTGGTGTCGCCGGTCGCCTCGCGCAGCTCCTCGCGGGAGCCCTTGCGAAGGAAGGGGATCGGGTGGCCCTGGGCGGCGACCACCTTCTCGTATTCGATCCCTCGCTCGCGCATCGCCTCCTGGACCCGCCGGCACGGGTGCATCCGCGGGCCGCCGTCGTCTCCGTGGCACACGTATAGGGTGGGCGGCTCGCCCATCTCAGGCTGCGACACCGTCGGCGGCGCGTCGCAGGCCGCCGTTGGTTGCGACGAAGCACTGACCGTCGGCCTCGAACTCGAATGTCAGCACCGTTGCGGCCGGCCGGGGTCCGGCCCCGGTGTCGAACCAGAGGGTCGGAACGATCTTCCTCTGCATGGCGCGCTCCTCTCTTGCGATTGAACGAACACTGCAGCTCTAGACGCCCGTCAAGCGGAGAACTCATCGCTCCCACCTGGGGATCCACGGCCACCGGAGGTGGAAAACTGCTGCGATGGGGATCGTCCATCGCATCGCGCCCGGCCGGCTCGGGTCCGCGGCGCCGCCAGCGTGCCACAGCTCGGCGTGAGGGTCTCCGCGAAGGCCGACTACGCGGTTCGCGCGGCCGCCGAGCTGGCCGCGGCCGGGGGCGGGCCGGTCAAGGGGGAGTCGCTCGCGATTGCGCAGGGGATTCCGCCGAAGTTCCTCGAGAACATCCTCGGCGACCTGCGCCACGCGCGCTTGATCCGTTCCCAGCGCGGCGCCGACGGTGGCTACTGGCTCGCGCGACCTGCCGACCAGATCACCGTTGCGGATGTGATCCGGGCCGTCGACGGCCCGCTCGCGAGCGTGCGCGGCCAGCCGCCCGAGGCGGTCGAGTACGTCGGCGCGGCCGCGACGCTCCAGCAGGTCTGGATCGCCCTGCGTGCGAACATGCGAGCGGTCGTCGAGCAGGTTACGCTGGCTGACCTGGCCGCGGGTCAGCTTGCGCCCGAGATCCTCTCGCTGGCACGGGATCCGGAGGCGTGGGCGACGCGCTGAGCCAGACTATGTCGCCGTTCGAGAGCTCGAGGCCGTCCGCCTCGGCCGGCGTCAGCTGAGCGGTCGACTCGGAGCCGTCGGCCAGCACCAGCTCCACTCTGACCGCGCCGCCAAGGTGGACGACGCGCAGCACCATCGCCTCGAGGGAGCCCTCGCGAGGAACCTCCGTGAGCGTCAGGTCGTGCGGCCGGACTAGGGCTCCGTCGACGCGGCTGACCGGTCCGAGGAAGCTCATCACGAAGTCGTTGGCGGGGCGCTCATAGAGGTCGCGCGGCACGCCGACCTGCTCGAGGCGGCCCTCTCGCAGCAACGCGATTCGGTCGGCCACCTCCATCGCCTCTTCCTGGTCGTGGGTGACGAGGACGGTCGTCACGGACACCTCGTCGTGCAGTCGACGAAGCCACGTGCGCAGGTCCGCGCGCACGTTCGCGTCGAGCGCACCGAACGGCTCGTCGAGCAGCAGCACCCGCGGCCGGACGGCCAGCGCGCGGGCGAGCGCCATACGCTGCCGCTGGCCGCCGGAGAGCTGCGCCGGATAGCGTCCGGCGAGGCCCTCGAGACCGACGAGCGCCAGCAGCTCGTCGACGCGTGCGCTGACCTCGCGACGGGGCCGCCGGCGCACGCGCAGGCCGAAGCCGACGTTGTCTCGCACCGTCATGTGCTTGAACGCCGCGTAGTGCTGGAAGACGAAGCCGACGCCGCGCTTCTGCGGCGGAGCGCCGGTGGCCTCGGCACCCTCGATCTCGACGCGACCGTCGTCAGGCTCCTCGAGCCCCGCGATGACCCGCAGCAGAGTCGACTTTCCCGACCCCGAGGGTCCGAGCAGCGCGGTCAGCGAGCCCTCCGGCACCTCGAGACTGACGTCGTCGAGCGCGGTGAACTCCCCGAAGCGCTTCGATATGCCATGGACAGAGATCATGCGGTCCTCCTTCGCGCGTTCAGCAGACTCAGGGCGCCCAGCGTCGCCAGCGCGATGACGGCGAGCAGCGCCGATGCGGCATAGGCGCCGGCGAGATCGAAGTTCCCGAAGCGGCGCTCGACGAGCAGGGTCAGCGTCTCCGTCTCGCCGGCGATCTTCCCGCTGACCACGCTTACCGCGCCAAACTCGCCGATCGCGCGGGCCGTCGAGAGGATGATCCCGTAGGCCAGGCCCCAGCGCAGTGACGGCATGGTCACCCGCCAGAAGGCCTGCCAGCGCGACGCACCGAGGGTGGCGGCCGCCTGCTCGGGCTCGTCGCCCACCTCGCGCAGCACCGGAATCACCTCGCGCGCGACGAACGGCAGCGAGATGAAGATCGTCGCGAGGACGATGCCGGGCAACGAGAAGACGACCCCGAACGGCAGCCCGGCGAGCCAGCCGCCGCGCCCGTACACGAGCAGCAGCGCCAGCCCGACCACGATCGGCGAGACGGCGAACGGCAGGTCGATGAGCGCGTCGAGCGCGGCCTTTCCGCGGAAGCGGCCGCGCACGAGCGCCAGCGCGGCGACGACGCCGAAGACCGCGTTCAGGGGCACGGCGATCGCGGCGACCTCGACCGTCAGCCAGAAGGCGTGGATCGCTGCGGGCGTCGTGATGGCGCTCCATACGGGCGCGAGGCCGTGCTCGAAGGTGCGCCAGAACACGACGCCCACCGGTATGAGGAGAAGCGCGGCGAGGTAGCCGAGGGCCACTGCTCGCAGTGCGAGGCGCCGGGTCACCGTCTCCGCTCCAGCGCGCGGAGGAGGAGCAGGACGAGCAGCGAGACGATCAGCAGGACGACGGAGACAGCGGCCGCTCCGACCGGGTTGTCGCTCTCGATCTGGTTCGAGACGTACACCGAGCTGACCTCGGTGTGGAAGGGGATGTTGCCGCTGATCAGGACGACCGACCCGAACTCGCCGACGGCTCGTGCGAAGGCGAGCGCAGCACCCGAGACGATTGCGCCCGCGAGGTTCGGCAACACGATGCGGGCGAAGATCGCGGGGGGTGACGCGCCGAGCGAAGCGGCCGCTTCCTCCATGTCACGGTCGAGCTCGGCCAGCACGGGCTGGACGGAGCGGATGACGAAGGGGAGCGTTACGAACAGCAGCGCGAGCGCGACGGCCGCCTGGGTGAAGGCGACGCCGTGATAGATGGCGAGCAGGACGATCCCGACCACGATGGTCGGCAGCGCGAACGGAAGGTCGACCACGGCGTTCAGCAGCCGGCGGCCGCGGAAGTCGTCGCGCACCAGGACCCAGGCGACCGCGGTGCCCATGACCGCGTTGATCGCCGCGACCAGCAGCGCCACGATCAGGCTGAAGCGCAATGCGCTGAGCGCCTCGCGCGCGGTGACGCTGTGCCAGAACGTGCTCAGCCCGCCGTCGAGCGAGCGCGCCGCGAGCGCCGCGACTGGCAGCAGGACGATCACGCTGAGCCAGAGGGTCGTGACCCCTAGCCCGAGCGCCCCCGCGGGCGCCTTCAGACGCGCGCGGGGGCGGGCCGGCGTTAGCGGCAGGACGCTCACTTGGCCGTCGAGACCCCGGCGGACTGCTCGATCTTCGCGAACGCACCGCTGGTCGGATCGAAGAGCGTCTTGTTGACCTTCGTCCAGCCTCCAAGCGAGGCGATCGTGAACAGGCCCGCCGGGGTGGGGAACCTCGCCGCGTTCGCCTTCAGGACCGCGGCGTCGACCGGGCGGTAGCCCCACGTCGCAAAGACCTGCTGACCGGCGTTCGACAGAGCGAAGTCGACGAACGCCTTGGCCGCCGGCGACGCGTTTTTCGTGACCGCGATCGGCATCTCGATCTTGATCGTCTTCGCGGGGACCACGTAGTCGACCGACTCGCCCTTCTTCTGCGCGGTGATGGCCTCGTTCTCGTAGGAGAGGACCACGTCGCCCGTGCCCTGGGTGAACGTCTGCAGCGCGGCGCGTCCGGATGTCGGCTGCACCTTTACGTGCTGGCTGATCAGGGAGCGGACGTACGGCAGGCCGCCGTAGCCGTAGGCGGCGAGCAGGTTCCATTTCGCCGCACCGGAGCTGAACGGGTTCGGCGTGATCACCTGGACTCCCGGGCGGAGCAGGTCAGCCCAGGTCTTGATGTGCTTGGGGTTGCCCTTGCGGACGATGAAGGTGACGACCGACGTGCTGACGAAGCCCTTCGTCGGCGTCTGGTTCCAGGTGGGGGCCACCAGCCCTGCGGTGACGAGGCGGGTCATGTCGGGCGCGAGCGAGAAGTTCACGACGTCGGCCTTCTGGCCCGCGGCGACCGCACGGCTCTGGTCGCCCGAGGCGCCGTAGGAGCTCTTGAAGCCGATGCCGCTGCCGGCCGTCGTCTTCTGGAAGAGCGGCGTCAGCTGGTCGTACACGACCTCCGGTGTCGAGTAGGCGACGAGTGACAGCGTCTGCTTGCCGGCCGCGGCCGGAGCGGCGTTGTTGGTGTCGCTCGAGCCGCCGCAGCCCGCCGCCACAAGCGCGACGAGGACAGCGAAGGGGGCCAGGGTCTTGAGTTTCAACACGTTTCTCCTGTTTGCCTACTGATTTGGTAGATATAGCGGCTCAAGGCTATCACTCAAACCCGATCCGAATTAGGAGGTTTCCGATCTCAGGTCGACACGAGACAGAGGCGGGCTCTACACCGCCCGAACCGCGTCTAATGCGGGTTGACGTCCACCAGCACCTATGGACCGACGGACTGCGCGATGCGCTCGCCCGCAGGCAGGCGCCGCCCAGGATCCGGCGCTTCGCGCGCGGATCGGTGCTCGAGCTGTCCGGGGAGGCGCCGTTCAGGCTCCCGGACGGCGAGCAGCAGCAGCCCGTGGCGCGCGAGCAGGACCTCGACATGGCGATAGTCGCGCTCTCCACCGCGCTCGGGGTCGAGACGCTGCCAGACGCCGAGGCGCGCGCGATCATCGGCGCCTGGGACGAAGACGCCGATTCGCTCCCCAAAGAGGTGCCGGCGTGGGGGTCGCTGCCACTTGCTGACCCCGACCCCGACGATGTCGACGGCGCGCTCGATCGTGGTCGCGTCGGCTTGACGGTCCCTGCGAGCGCGCTTGGCGACCCACGCGCACTCGACCGGGTCGCTCCGTTGCTCGACCGGCTCGCCGACCGTGACGCGCCCCTCTTCGTCCATCCCGGCCCTGCCGCGCCCGGAACTTGGCTGCCACCGCTCACGGCCTACGTCAGCTCGCTCGCGCAGGCGTGGTATGCGTGGACGCTTCACGGACGCGTCCGCCACCCGCGCCTCCGCATCCTCTTCGCCGCGCTCGCCGGCCTGGCACCGCTACAGGCCGAGCGGCTCGCCGCTCGGGTGCCGGGTGCGCCGGCGACCGCAGCGCTCGAGGATCCGCACGTCTTCTACGAGACCTCCTCCTATGGACGCATCGCGGTGGAGGCGATGGCCGGCGTGGTCGGCTTCGACGCGCTCGTGTACGGCTCCGACCGGCCCTACTCCGATCCGAACCTGAGCGACGAAGCCGTAGCGCGCGTGCTCGCGCGTGCGAACGTCAAGCTGCTGATTGGTGGGGAGACCGCTCGGTGATCGGGCCCTTCCGGCAGGATCTGAGCGCTGGGGACCTGCGCACGCTGGCGCTCGGACTGGTGCGACAGGAGGAGCTGTGGCGCCCATACGTCCGCCACGACGCCGCCCAGCGGACATACCGACGCCTGCCCTCCGACCCTCACGTGAGCGTGTGGCTGATCTGCTGGATGGCCGGCCACGACTAGCTCTGTCGGCGGTTGGCGCCGGGGAGCTTGTCCGCAACCCGAGCGACGGGCTCGATCGAGTGCTGGAGCGAGCCCACGTTGCCGTCCAGGCGATCGACTGAGGTGAGCAGGCCGTCCATGAGTCCGCAGAGCCGGTCGATGCCAGACTGGAGGCTGACGATCGCCTCGGGGAGCTGGGCGAGGTGCTGCTGCAGCTCGACGAGGACGGGCATCGACTCCTCGATCGACGCCATGCGCGCGTCCATCGCGGCCATCTGGTCGTTGAGTGCGGAGAGGGTGCTCGTATCGCTGGAGACCGATCGGATCGCCTCCTCGACCTGAGGCAGGTGTCCGGTGTTGCCCGCGATCGAAGCGACCTGCTCGCCGACCTGCGGAAGACCGGCCGTCGCGCCCCGGATCTTCTCGAGGTCGGCGGTGACTGCCGCGAGCGCGGCGGTGTCGTCCTTCACTCCCTCGATCGCGCTACGGATCGTCGGCAGGTGCTCGGTGTTCGCGGCAATCAGCTCGAGCCGTTCGGCGACAAGCGGCAGCGTGCGCAGGGCGTTCATCACGTCCGCAGGCAGTGACGCGATCCCGAACGGGTTCACCGGTGCTCAGCCGCCACGCTTGGCTGTGCCCCTCGAGGGCCGCCGAAGGCCTTCTCGACCTCGACGGTGGTGCCGGCGCGCGGCCCGTCGAGCGTGCGAGCGGCCTCAGTGCCCGTCATGACCATCTGGATTGCAATCACCGCCATGCGAGGCCAAAGCTACAGCCCGCCGGCGGTCAACACGCGCGCTGGACCGCCCCCGGTTCGGTGGACACGGGTTGGTTAGGCAGCTTGCTGTTCATTTTGTCTGCTGGCAAGCACCGTTTCGTACGTGATCGGTGAGAGGTACCCGAGCGTCGAGTGCAGCCGCTCGCGGTTGTAGAAGACCTCGACGTACTCGAAGATCGCGGTCCTCGCTTCGGCCTTCGTCGGCCACGAGCGGCGATGCACGAGGTCTTTCTTGATCGTCGCGTGGAAGCTCTCGCAGACGGCGTTGTCGAAGCAGTCGCCCTTCGACCCCATCGACACGTTGATGCCAGCCTCGGCGCAGCGCTGGCCGAACACGAGCGCGACGTACTGCGAGCCCTGGTCCGAGTGATGCACGAGCCCAGGCCCGGGGCGGCGGTGCGCGACGGCCATCTCCAGGGCGTCGACGACGAGCTCGGCTCCGAGATGGTCGGCGATCGACCAACCCACGACGCGGCGGGAGCAGCAGTCGATCACCGACGCCAAGTACAGCCAGCCCTCCCACGTGCGCACGTACGTGATGTCCGCCGTCCAGAGCCTGTCCGGCGCGGTCGGCTTAAAGTCACGCCCGACCAGATCGGGCGCCGTGCGCACGCCCGGCACGCGAATCGTCGTCCGGCCGCGCCGGCGCTTCACGAGCCCGGAGAGCTTCTCCCGCCGCATCAGCCGCTCGACGCGCTTGCGCCCGACCCGGATGCCCTGGTGGCGCAGCTCGGCGTGCACCCGCCGCGACCCGTACGTCGCGCGGCTGCGTCCGTGGATCGTCCCGATCCGCTCACAGAGGTGCGTGTCATCGAGCTCGCGCGCACACGCAGGCCGGCGCTCCCAGGCATGGAAGCCCGACCGCGAGACGCCGAGCACCCTGCACATCGTCTTGACGGAGTACGCGGCCTTCTCCGCGGCGATGAACCGGAAGCACCTCACCGGGTCTCGCTCTCCTTGGCGAAGAAGGCCGCGGCTTTTTTCAAGATGTCGCGCTCCTCCGTCAATATCCGGTTCTCTCGTCGCAGCCGCCGCAGCTCCTCGCGCTCGTCGCTGGTCACGCCATGCGACCTGCCCTCGTCGACGTCGATCTGCTTCGACCAGTTGCGCAACGTCTGCTCCGAGACGCCGAGCTCAGCCGCGATCTCACGCAGCTTCCGGCCGCTCGAGCGGACCAACTGCACAGCCTCACGGCGGAACTCCGGCGGGTACGGCGGACGCGTCCTCGGCATGGACACCACATCCTCCCTGCTCGGGCCGTCAGACCCAAGCGCTCAGATGTCCACGAAAGCGGGGGCACTCCAAACTTACTCCGCTCCGCTCTCGCCAGCGAGGCTTGCCCCTCATCGCCTGAGCGGTTAGCTTCCGCCGAATGTCGGCGGGACCACTTGAGCGCGAAGTCCGCGAGTGCCTCTCCAAGTCGTCCTTCCAATCGGAGCTTGGGGACGAAGCCCGTGCCGCAGGGGGGGCAGGTAACGGTGGGACGCCCTCGGAGATCGACGTTGGGGCGTTCATCGTGGGCATCCTTGAGGTCATCGACACGTTCGATGAAGTCGTTATCAGGCTCGCCGCGGAGATTGATCGGCTCAGGGGTCACGATGAGGTCACCTGACCCGTTTCGCTCCTAGAAGGTCCTGGCCGCAGACCGCCCGAGCGAAAGTGAGCGACAGGCACTCAGCAGAGTGCTCCGCTATCTCGACCGTGGCGACCGGGAAGCCGCGCGCGCCGCGCTTCCCACGCTCGCCGTTCGTGCAGTCGGCACAACCAAACACGAGTTCACTGCGGCGGCGGCCAAACGCGCAAGCGCTGCCGCGCGACGTGAGCGGCGCCGCAGACGTAATGTCACCGAAGCCGCGGCCGCCGAGCGTGCTCGGTGGGAGCGCGCCGTAGCGCGGGGCGAGGCCCACGTCATCGCCGAGCTCGATGAGGAGGCCGGTGGCGGAGTCATCTTTGCATCAGGACCCGGAAACGGAACGACATTTGGAACCTTCGCCCGCTCAGAAAGCAGAAAACCCCGCTGTTAGCGGGTCTTTCAGAGAATCGGGGCGCCCGGATTTGAACGGGGGAACAACCCCTCCTGGGAACATGCGTCTCCAGAGACGCTTCGGCGAGCCATTTCTGAGTGCGCGAGAGGGTCCTTTGAGTCTTGTCGGCGATTGCACATGCGGCGACGATGCCAGCGGCGCGCCCGCCATCGTGCGATTTTTTGTTCGCGCTGCTGGGCTCGTGCCGGACCACCTGCGCGTCCAGCGGATCGCCGAGGCAATCGCCAGCTCGGACACGCCGCCGGGAACGAAAGCAGTCGTCGGCCCGCCGCGATCGCAGACGCCTGCCGCCGCGACGCGAAGGCGACCAAGGGTATGGACGGGGGTCAGCTAGGCGCGGCTTTCCTTGGGCGCTAGCGGTGGGCCCACGATCTCGAGACCAAAATCGCTTGCGGACCGCTGGAGCAACTCGACGTCAGGCGGCCCCGCCGGGGGTAGGCCATCGTTCTTGGCTGGACGACCTGCCGCGACGAAGTAGCCCTCGACACCACCGGGCGTAGCCAGCGTCAGCAGGTGCGCGGGCGCGTCGCCCTCGGCCACGAACGTGTGAGGCACGTTCCGCGGCAGCACGGCCATCGACCCCGGTCCCACCGAGAACGTCTCGTCTCCGCAGCGGATCGTCAGGCTTCCGTCGAGCACCCAGAACGTCTCCTCCTCACGGTGGTGGACATGTAGCGCCGGCGACGATCCCGGCGGGACGAACGACTCCCACAACGAAAACGCTCCCCGGGTGTCCTCCGCGGTGGCCTTAATCGTGATTCGGTTCGTGGTGAACCAAAGCGCCTGTCCGTCGCCCGAGGGCACAACGACAGCCGGCCGCCGGACAGTGAGCTTTTCGGTGGTCACGTGCTCCCCCATTCTTCGGACGCCCTTCTCGAGAGCGACGATCTTCCCGTAGTGAGACTCCGATCTCACTACGGTATCACTGTATCATGCTGTCCGAATGGCAAGACAAGCCGATGATCATCCGGCCGTCCATTCGCCGCCACATGGGCCTCGCGAACGGCAAACTCGGCGGACGCGGCGCGCCCTGATCGCAGCCGCGGACGAGCTGTTCGCAGCCGGCCGCGTGCCGACCGTCGCCGAGGTCGCCGAGCGCGCGGATGTCGCGCGCGCGACCGCCTACCGCTACTTCCCCACACAGGAAGCGCTCCTGCTCGAGACGACTTTCCTGGGCGACAGCGAGCCGCTGCGGTCGCTGCCAAAGCTGGCGCGGGAGATCGAGGAGCCGACCGAGCGGATGGCCGAAGCCGTCAGGCGCGGCGCCGTGTGGACCCTCGGCAGGGAGGCCAGGCTCCGGGCGATCCTGCGCATGTCACTGGAGCCAGACAGCGAGCTGCGCCGGCCCGCGCGACGCCGGGGGTACATCGCCCAGCTGCTCGAGGACGTGCGCGACCAGCTTGCGCCCTCTGCATACGAGCGCCTCGCCGGGGCAATGACGCTCCTGATGGGAATCGATCCAATCGTCTCGTTGCGCGACAACAGCGACATCGACCGCGACCACATGCCCGAAGTGCTCGCCTGGACCGCGCGCACACTCGTCGACGCGGCGCTACGCGAGGCGCAGACGAACCAAAGGCTCGGCTAACCCACGACGTCACATCCTCCACCAGCGACGAGCCAATCCATCGCTCCTAGCCGCTCAAGTGACCGGGGCGTGTGACCCCAGCTTGCGGCTGAATCTCGCGGCGCGTCGCAATCGCAAGGCGCGAAACCCGATCGTCCGGCTGGCAGTTCGCGACGATCGCCTTTCGTAGCCGGCGGCGCGACCCCTTCGGCAACGACGGACTCACCGGCGCCGGCGAACCCGCTTCTCCCTCAAAGCGGAAGCGCGGCCGATGCCCATCGCACCGCTCCGGCTCTGCTGCTGATCGCGCGCAAACCGGAAGCGGGCCTCCTGCCACTCCTCGCGCGTCCCGATCCTCGGCTCAGGCATCCGGGTACTCGTCCTTGCGGTAGAGCCGCGGCACCTCCGGCCCCGGCTTCGGCGTCCGGTCGAGCAGGAACGAGCTGTACGTGGTGACGAACTGGTCGGGCGCCTGCACCGTGTAGGTGTGGTAGATGGTTCCGTTCTCGCGCGCGAAGGCGATGAAGCTCGGAGCCTCCCGTAGGCCGTCCTTGAGACCCGCACCCACCTGCTTCGACCATTCCCGAAGGAATTCTGGCGGGTTGGCGAGCAGCTCCTGGATCTCGGGGCGCTGCTCCGCCTGCTTAGGGGTCAGGGCAAGCCCGAAGTCCCAGGGGAAATCGGTGTCGTAGGTCGACACGTAGGGGAACGACCACCCCATCCGCTGCTTGTACGCGTTCAGCCGCTCGATCGGCGCCCGCGAGAAGCACACTAGCGTCACGTCGTGCAGGCTCAGGGGCCCGCGCGTGGGGTCGAGCTCGTCTCCGAGGGTCGTGCATCCGGGGCAGGCGCCCGCCTCGTAGTCGGGCCCGTACATGATGTTGTAGCCCAGGAGCTGCGAGCGGCCCTCGAAGAGCTCCTCGAGCGTCTTCCTCCCCTTCTGGGTCTCGAACTCGTACTCCTTCTCTACCGCGACCCACGGAAGCTCGCGGCGCTTCTCCTTGGCCCTGCGTCCCAGCTCGGCGTGCTCGGCCTCGAGCTTCGCGAGCTCGTCGCGAGCAGCCTGCCAGTCCTCCCGGGTTCCTACCTTGTGCTCGGGCATTCCTCTCCCTCCGTTGTCCGGTTCTCGGCAATGTAGACCGGCGCGGGCGGCGAAACTGATCGCCCGTCCCTCGCCGCCGAAAGGCTGCTCTAGGCGAGGCCGCGGCGTGCACAAGACAGTGCTTCTTCCGCGTGCAAGCAGGCGTCCGCCATCGCGTCGGCGGACGGCTGCTTTCGTTGCGGCCCCGGGGTCCGAACCGGCGATTGCCTCGGCGACGAAACACTCGTCATGTTCAGAGACGACTTGCGCCGGCGGACGATCGAGTTCGCCCAGCAGCACGCGCCGCCTGCCCGCGGAGCGGCCGCTCGCGTTACCACGAGTCCGCTCGCCCGGGACGCTCGCGAAGTCGGCAGCTCGATACCCGCCTGGCTACAGAAGCGAGACCGGACCACCGTGGCGGTCGACAGGGACCCGCAATTCGCCACAAGCCGGAGCGGGCCAGGGATCACGCTGCCACCACTAAGTAATCGCGACGGAATCCGCAGACCCCCCGCGACGCTGCCCCAATGAGACGAAAAGCAGCTGACAGGGGAGCTACCCGGGAACTTGTCCGCGAGGACGTTCGCGCGAGCTCAGCCCGGAGCTCATGCAGCGTGAGCAGTCGGGCGTGGGTAGTTCTGTGAGGTCCCATCGGAAGCGCGCCAGGATCTGACGGCGGTGCAACTCCGCAACAAGGTAGGAGTCGAGACGCCAGCGGTAGACGTCACGGTGCATGAGCATCATCTCCTCGACGCAATCCACGGAGCGGCGGACGCGGTCTGCTTGACGGCGGCGGAACTCCTCGTAGAGCTCCTCCCCAAGGCGTGTGCGCCACCAGGCAATGGCCCCGGCGATTAGGCCGAGGAGCACCCTCCGGTCCTCCTCGACTGGACACCACTCGACGGCGCGGTGCGGGTGGTCGTAAAGGAGCAGCGCCGTCCGGAAGTCGAGCTTACGCTCTTCGTAATCCTCGGCGTACTCGTCAAAGGACCAGTACTTGACGCGCTCGGGCCGGAAGAAACCCTCCCGTTCCGGGGTCGCGGTAGACGACCGTGTTGTCTGGGAGGACGCTGACCGGACCCGCGACCCGCCGAGCGATCGTGAGCGCGTCGAGAGTCTTCTCTCCAGGAGGGATTGAACCCCCGGTTTCAATTACCTCGTCTGAGATGGCTGCACGCATATCCTGATTCGGCTCTGTAGAGGCAATCGGGGCGCCCGGATTTGAACCGGGGACCTCACCGACCCGAACGGTGCGCGCTACCAGGCTGCGCCACGCCCCGAATGCCGTCAGTCTATTGCCCCGCCCGGGTAGGGGTCACTCGCGCCCGTTGGCGCCGATCTCGAGCACCGACAGGAAGGCCTCCTGGGGGACCTCGATGCGCCCGACCTGCTTCATCCGGCGCTTGCCCTCCTTCTGCTTCTCGAGCAACTTGCGCTTGCGGCTGATGTCACCCCCGTAGCACTTGGCGATCACGTCTTTTCGCACCGGCTTGACGCTCTCGCGAGCGATGATCTTCGAGCCGACGGAGGCCTGGATCGCGACCTCGAACTGCTGGCGCGGGATCTGCGAGCGGAGCCGCTCGGCCAGCGCCCGGCCGGCGGAGTAGGCCTTGTCGTTGTGCACGATCATCGAGAGCGCGTCGACGAGGTCGCCGGCGAGCAGGATGTCGAGCTTGACGAGGTCGGCGGGGCGCAGGCCGATCGAGCTCGTAGTCGAGCGACGCGTAGCCGCGCGTGCGGGACTTCAGCTGGTCGAAGAAGTCGAGCACGATCTCCGCGAGCGGCAGGTCGTACTGGATCTGGACGCGCGCCTCGGACAGGAAGCTCATGTCGACGTGCTTGCCGCGGCGCTCCTGGCACAGCTCCATCACCGCGCCGACGTGCTCCTTCGGGCAGAGGATCGACGCGCGGATGTAGGGCTCGCGGATCTCCTCGATGCGCGAGCGGTCCGGCATCTCCGTCGGCGAGTGGACCCGCATCACGGTGCCGTCGGTGAGCGTCACCTCGTACTCGACGTTCGGGGTCGTCGCGAGCAGGGAGAGGTCGTACTCGCGCTCGAGGCGCTCGCGGACGATGTCCATGTGAAGCAGTCCGAGGAAGCCGCAGCGAAAGCCGAACCCGAGCGCCTGGCTCGTCTCCGGCTCCCAGGAGAGCGCGGCGTCGTTGAGCGCGAGCTTCTCGAGCGCGTCGCGCAGGTCGCCGTACTGCTCGGTGTCGACCGGGAAGAGGCCGCAGAAGACCATCGGCTTGACCTCGCGGTAGCCGGGCAGTGCCTCGCTCGCCGCTCCCGCGCGCGTCGTGAGCGTGTCGCCGACGCGGAGGTGCGCGACGTCCTTGATTCCGGTGATCAGGTAGCCGACCTCGCCGGCCTCGAGCCGCTCGACCGGCGTCATCTGCGGTCCGAAGAAGCCGATGTCGTCGATCTCGGCCTCCGTGCCCGTCTGCATGGCGAGAATCGCGTCGCCCTTTCGGAACTGCGCCGTCGACGACGCGAACGTATGCGATCACGCCGCGGTACTGGTCGAACTCCGAGTCGAAGATCAGCGCTCGCGGCGGCGCGTCGGAGTCACCCGCGGGCGGCGGGATCCGCTCCACGATCGCCTCGAGCAGCTCGTCGACGCCGAGCCCGCTCTTCGCCGACACCTTGATGATCGCCCTCGGGATCCTCGCCGAGCAGCTCCGCGATCTCGCGCCCGACGCGTTCGGGCTCGGCGCCCGGGAGGTCGATCTTGTTGAGCGGCGGGAATCAGCTCGAGGCCGGCGTCTATCGCGAGATAGGTGTTGGCGAGCGTCTGCGCCTCGACCCCCTGCGCGGCGTCGACGAGCAGCAGGGCGCCGTCGCAGGCCGCGAGCGAGCGCGAGACCTCGTAGGTGAAGTCGACGTGACCGGGCGTGTCGATCAGGTGCAGCCGGTAGGTCTGACCGTCGCGCGCCCGGTACTCGACACGGACAGCCTGCGCCTTGATCGTGATCCCCCGCTCGCGCTCGAGCTCCATCGAGTCGAGCAGCTGCGGGCGGTGCTTGCGCGAGTCGACCGCGCCGGTCATCTCGAGGATGCGGTCGGCGAGCGTGGATTTCCCATGGTCGATATGGGCGATGATCGAGAAGTTCCGGATGTTCGAGGCGGGGGCGCGCATTCCGCGCCCAATGCTAGAAGCGGGGGTGGGCGCTCCCGCCCCGGCCTAGCGGTGCAGACGGCTCTCGAGGTAACGGCGGATCTGGCCGGCCTCCTCGATCCGCATCGCCAGCACGACCAGCCCGTAGACGGTGAGGCCGGAGCCGATGGCGACGCCGAGGCTGACGATCTGGGCGATCAGCGACCGCCCGAGCAGTCGGTCGAAGCCGTCCCAGACGAAGTAGCTCCAGCCGGCCAGCACCGCGCTCGCGGCGAGCATCCGGACGCTGACCAGAGCGTCCTGCGTCCCTCGATGCCGTTGAGCTGGCGGCGCAGGAGCAGCGCCTGGGTCGAACGCCATGACGAGCGTGCCCGCCACGGAGCCGAGCACCACACCGGCGATTCCGAGCGGCTTGTAGAGCGCCACCGAGAGGGCCGCGTTGACCGCGAGGTTCGCGCACGAGAGCGCCGTCGTAAGCCAGGGCTGCTGGAGGCTGAAGAAGGTCCGCGAGAACAGCAGGCTCGCGCCCTGTGCGGGGAGCGACAGCGACCACCAGAACATCGCGACCGCGACGAGGTGCGTGTCGCTCGCGTGGAAGGCGCCGCGCTGGAAGACGAGACGCGTGATCGGCACGGAGAGTGCGGCCATCAGCGCCGCCGAGGGAATCAGCGTCAGCAGGATCTGGCGTGTCCCGTTTGCCATCGTGCGGCGCAGGTCGCCAAAGGCCTCGCGCGCCGCGAAGCGGGCCAGCGTCGGGAAAGAGGATCGTCGCGATCGCGACCGAGAAGATCCCCTGCGGGAGCATGTAGATGCGGAAGGCCTTGTCGATCGCGGCCGGCGCGCGCTGCGATGACGAGGCCGCCGACCAGCGAGTTGATGACGTCGTCGAAGTTGATCAGGCCGAGCGCGATCGTCACCGGCAGCATCAGCTTGAGGACCTCGCAGCACGTGCGGGTCGCGCCAGTCGAAGGTTCGACGCTGAAGCGACGCGCCGCGGCCGCGCAGCTGCGGCAGCGGCAGGAGGAACTGGACGATCGTGCCCGACGAGGACCCCGATCGCGTACGCGTAGACGCGGTTGTTGCCATGCAGCAGCGGCGTCAGGCCGACGAGGCTGGCCGATGATGACCAGGTTCCAGACGATCGGTGCGAGCGCCGGCACGTTGAAGTGCTCGAAGCGAGTTGAGCATGCCGACGACGCAGCCCGACAGCGCCAGCAGCAGGACGATCGGGAACATGATTCGCGACAGCTGCACGGTCAGGTGCTGGAGCGCCGGATCGTGGTTGAACTCCGGCGTGACCGCAGCGCATGACAACGGGCGCCGCGAGCATGAAGATCACGGTCAGCGCCGCCGAGCAGCCGACGAAGATCAGCGAGAAGCAGGCTCGAGGCGACGCGGAACGCCTCTCGCCGGCGGCCGTTCTCGAGCAGCTCGCGTGAAGACGGGCACGAACGCTCCCTGCAGCGCCGCGTCGGCGAACAGCGCCGCGCATCAGGTTCGGGAACTGGAAGGCGATCGTGAACGCGGACATCGCCGGCGTGACGCCGAACATGCTCGCGGCGACGATCTCGCGTACGAGGCCCGCGACGCGCGAGACGCCGGTCGCCGCGGAGAAGAAAAGCGTGCTGCGTCGCGATCCGCCGGCGCGCGGTCAGCCTCCCCGCCCGGGTCGCCAGGGCCCTGCCGAGGCCGCGACATCGGCTCTGGTCGACCACCACCGCGCCGCTATAGTACGCGCCCGCCGCGGCGGCTTCCGAGGGTCGCCGGCGCGCGTGCATCGATGGCCAACATCGCCTCCCAAGAGAAGCGGATTCTGCGCGCCGAGCGTGAGCGGCGCGGAGAACCGTCGCTACACCTCGACGATCAAGACCTACTTCCGCCGCCTCGAGGCGGCAGTCGACGGCAGGCGACGCCGAGCGTGCCGCCGACGAGCACCGCAAGCTGGTCTCGCTGGTCGATCGCGCCGTCAAGCGCGGCGCGCTGCATCGCAATGCCGGCGCGCGCAAGAAGTCGCGCGCGGCGCGTCTGCTGCGCGCCTAGTCGAGGCCGCAGCTCCCGCTGCGCGCTCGCGCCCTCTCGGCGCGTGGCGAGACCGTTCTAAGCAGCGGCCGCAGCTCCGCTTCGGCCCAGCGTGAGCGAGAACGCGGTCTCCTCGTCGAGGCCGGCGCCCCCTCCGCGCAGCTCGACCTCGAGCTCCGCGAAGGCGCACGATGCGCGCTCCGAGCGCCTCGCGGTCGGCCTTCTTGGCCTGGGCGGCGGTCCGCTTCCATATCCACGGCGGCATCTTGAGGGCCGCTCTGCGCTTGCTTCTCCGGCATGCCGGCGTCGAGCAGCTCGGAGACGCGCTGGACGTCGCGGAGCCGTCGGACGATCGGGAAGATCAGCTTCGACGGGCGCTCGTCCGCGGCCGGTAAGGCGCTCGGCGAGCGCGAGCGCCGCGCGCACGTCACCGGCGACGAGCGCATCCGCAAGCTCGTAGGCCTGTTCGCGCGCGCTCGCCTGCGGCAAGCGCTCGGACCTCCTCGGCGGACAGCTCGCCGCGCGGATGGGCGACCAGCGAGAGTTTCTCGATCTCGTTCGCTAGCCGCTGCTGGCGGGGGCCGACGATCGCGACGAGCGCCTTCGCCGCCTCCTTGTCGAGCGTGAGCCCGCACTCCTGCGCACGCGCCGTGACCCAGCGCGGCAGCTCCCACGGCTTCGGCGGCGCGTACTCGCGCTGCTCCCCTCCGGCCGCCGCGACCGCCTTCAGCGAGTCGCGCGGGCGGCTTGCCCCGGGCGATCAGCAGCAGGATCGTCCCCTCGAGTGGCTCGCCGAGGGCGCGCTCGAGCGGCTCGAGCTCGCCCGCCTTCCACGCCTCGACGCCGTCGACGGCGAGGTAGCGGTCCTCGGCGCCCAGCGTCATCGCCGCCAGCGCGGCGGCGACCGTCGTCGGGGTCCGCGGTGCGCGCGTCGAAGCTCTCGAGCGCGCCGGCCCCGCCGGCGCTCCTCGGCGCGCCGCCGCAGCCGTGCGCGCCAGGCGTCGAGCTTCGAGTCGTCGTCGCCGCAGATGAGGTAGATCGAGGCAGCCATACGGAGGGGAAGTCTAGGTCCGGTCGCGGCCGGCTCCGCCTGCCGGCTACTCGGTGAGGCCCCGCAGCAGCGCGCCGGCGACGCCGCCCGCCGCGGCGGCCTCGACGTTCGACGAGCCGCCGTTCTCGACCCTCCGCGGGATTGATGAACATCGTCTGGATGGCGAGCCGGCCGGGCCCGGTGAAGCGGTTCCAGGTCAGCTTGCCGCCGCCGCCGAACATCCCCGTCTTGAGGCCGAGCGAGACCGACTCGAGCTGGACGCTCGGGTCCTTGTAGAGCCAGCCGCCGGCCTCGACGTCGATCTGCTCGCCCGCGTCGAGCTGAGACCTCGAAGACGTTGCCGTGACCGTGCAGCCAGACGATCGCCTCCGACTGCGTGGCGCGGAACTTGTCGATGAAGAAGCCCGAGCCGCCGAGCAGCACGTTGCGCACGCCCTTGACGCGCTCGAACGTGTAGTCGAGGTTGTCGGTCGCGGCGACGAACTGGTGCTCGCGCACGTGCAGCTCCTGCCCGGGCGCGAGGTGGAGCGGGATGCACTGGCCCGGCGTGTCGCGCGAGAAGGCGATCCGGCCGGGGCCCGATCGCGCGGGTGACGAAGAAGTCGAGCCCGGCGATCTTGCGCTTGACGCCGCCGGGCAGCTTCTTCAGCTCGATCTGGACGCCGGTCTCCTTCCAGAGCAGCACGTGATGCTCGTGCATCACGCTGACGTTGCCGAGGTCGATCTGGAGCTCGGGCACGAGCTCCCCGCGGATGTGGTAGGTGACGCCGGCGAAGGTCTCGTCCTGGATGTGCGGCGGAATCGGCTCGGGGATGTGCATCGGTTCCTCCTCGGTCAGCGAGCGCAGGGCTGCGCGCAGCGTAATCCCGGGGACGGACGGGCGCCGGCCAGGTTGTCCCCGAGTTAGCCGTGCGGCCGGCGCTGCGGTCTCGGCGGAGCACGAGGCGCACGAGCCCCACACGACCACTTGGGCGTACTCGGCGTCGAAGCCGCCGGCGCGAGCACTCTCGATCGCCCGGCCGGGGGCGTCGGGCAGCTCGAGATCTGCGACCGTGCCGCAGCGGCGGCAGACCACGTGCGCGTGGGGCTGCACGCGGGAGTCGAAGACGACGGCGCCGCTCCCGGTCCCCACGCGGCTGACCAGGCCGAGCTCCTCGAGCAGCTCGAGCGTGGCGTAGACCGTCGGCAGCGAGGTGCCGGGGAGCATGTCGGAGACGGATCCGAGCACCTGCTCGGCGGTCATATGCCGCGCCTCGGAGCAGAGTGCGCGGTGGATCACGAGGCGCTGCGAAGTCACCCGCAGACCGCGATCGCGCAGCTTGCCGATCAGCCTTTCGTCTGTCGCCGTCATGGTCATACAACGACATTCTAGCTCAATTGAGCCAGACGTTGTTTGAAGTCAATTGCTATAGTACCGCCGGTGCGGAACGAGTTGACGGAGACCGCCGGGGTCGAGCACCCGGTCCCTCCCGCGGACGCGCCCGACGTCCCGCGCGACGAGAGCGCCATCGCATTCGCGGACGACGAGCGGCACTCGCGGCCGATCCGGTGGATCGCGCGCGTGAGCGGCTACGAGGAGGCCGAGTTCGTCCTCAAGGTCGTCCAGCCGGCGCTCGTCGGCCTGATCGACGGCACCGTGTCGACGCTCGCGCCGATCTTCGCGGCGGCGATCTCGAGCAGCTCCCATACCGCCCTCCTCGTGGGCATCGCCACCGCGCTCGGCGCGGGCGTCAGCATGGGCATCTCGGAGGGATTGTCGGACACCGGCGAGCAGACCGGCCGCGGCTCGGGAACCGTGCGGGGGGCGATCACCGGCGGAGCGACGGCGCTCGGCGGCACCTTCCACTCGCTCCCGTTCCTGATCAACGACGTGCGCACCGCGCTGGTGGTGGCGGGCGCGCTGGTGGCGATCGAGCTGTTCACGATCGCCTGGGTCCGCTACCGCTTCCTGCACGTCTCCCTTCGGTCGTCGCTCATCGTCGTCACCCTGGCCGGAGCGATCGTCGCCGGCATCGGCGTCGCCGTCGGCAGCTCCTGAGCGAGAATCGCCGCAGGCGATACTCGCTAGATCGCCGCAGCGCTCAGCCGACGAGCGACAGGGAGCTGAGACCTCCCCCGGACCGCTCGAGTCGATCGAGCACGCGGAGGAGCACCGCGACGATGCGTGGGTCGAACTGCGTGCCGCTGCAGCGGCGCAGTTCCTCCTTGGCGGCCTCGAGCGGCAGCGCCGAACGGTAGACGCGGTCGCAGGTCATCGCCTCGAAGGCGTCGCAGACGCTCAGGATACGCGCCTCGAGCGGGATCTCCTCGCCCGCGAGGCCGCGCGGATAGCCAAAGCCGTCGGGGCGCTCGTGGTGGGCGATGATCCATGAGGCGACGTCGCCCAGGTCGGCGCCGTCGACGATCAGGGCACCGACCTCGGGGTGCTTGCGCATCTGCTCGAACTCCTCGTCGTTGAGCGGCCCCGGCTTGCGCAGGACCGCGTCGGAGACGGCGATCTTGCCGACGTCGTGGAGGATTCCGGCCAGCCGCAGGCGCTCGACGAGCGCATGCGAGAGCCCGAGCTCGTGAGCGATCGCCTCCGCGTAGCGGCCGACCGTCTGCGAGTGCACCGCGGTGCCGGCGTCACGGATGTCGAGCGCGTCCGTCAGGGCGAGCACCGCGGCGAGGTTGCCGCCGCGATCCTCGAGGCGGCGGTTCTCGGCGGCGAGCACGAGGCTCGCGATCTCGGCGTTGTAGATGACCGAGCGATCGCGCCCGAGCTGCTCGGCCGCGGCGACGGCGCGCTCCGCCGCGTGCGTCACGGCATCGCTCGTCCCGCCGTGGTCGGGAAACGTGGCGATGCCGACGCTGAGTGTCAGCTGCCGCTCTTTGAGAGCCTCTCGCCCGTCCGAGCGGAGGCGCTCGGCGAGCGCGTAGGCGCCGTGCGCGTGGGTGTCCGGAGCGATCAGCGCGATCTCGTCGGGAGCGATCCGCGCAAGGTGGTCGATCGCCCGCTTGGAGCGTCCTGCGACCTCGACGACCGCGTTCGCGAGCTGGTCCCCCGCGCCGCGGCGGGGACGGTCGGCGGCGTCGGCGTAGCCGTCGATGCGCGCGATTACGACGCTCGCCGCGCAGCCGGAGCGGCGCGAGCGCTCGAGCTCCACCTCGAGCGCCTCGTGGAAGCCGCGGCGGTTCGAGAGACCCGTCGCGGGGTCGGTGCGGACACTGTGCGCGAGCCGCACGACCCGTTCCTGGAGCAGGCCGATCATCGCGCCCGCGACGACGAGTGCGCTCATCGTGATCGCCCAGCGCACCAGCGAGGCGGGGTGTACCTGTGGCGCGAAGACGAACAGGGCCGCGTAGGCGGCGATGATGAAGATCGTCTGGAGCACCGCCTCCGCGCGGCGGAAGAAGTAGAAGGCGTAGATGGCGACCCAGAAGTAGAACGCCGCATACGGGCTGGTCGTGTCGCCGGTCGCGTAGATCGTCCACTCGGTGAGCATCGTGGCGGCGGCAAGCAGGACCTGGAAGCTCCAGCGCGGCAGGCGCCCGCCTCCGGCGAGCAGGAACACCGCCATCGCATAGCCGGCGACCGTGATCGTGGCGATGTGCAGCCGGTCGGCGCCTGCGGAGGCGGCCGCCAGCGACACGAGCGAGATCGTCGCTCCCGAGGCGAACAGGTACATCAGCGAGCGCGCCATCACGCGGCGCTCGAGAGCGCCCGGTCGGCTTGTGCCGGCTGCGGCACGCGGAGGGGTCTCCCCGAATGGGGACATGTCACACCGCTTCGGCATGCGCGCGCGACGCGGGGGACGCGACCGCGGACGAAGTGGACGGATGTACGAGCGGGTTACCTGATCTCGAAGTCGCGGCCGCTCTCGCCGCCGCCTTCGAGCGCCTCTACCTCGACACGTTCGACGCGGGCCCCGGACGGACCCTCGCCGACCCACGCGACGAGCGCCTCGACAGCGTCGTCGGGACCCTCGAAGACCGCCTCGACGGTGCCGTCGGGGCAGTTGCGCACGAAGCCGCCGACCTCGCGGCTGCGCGCGCGCCGGGCGGTGGCGTCGCGAAACGACACGCCCTGCACCTCGCCGTGAACCACGACCCTGCGCCTCACCGCGCAGACCCTACCCCGGCAGCGCCGCGCGAACGGCAGCCTCGGCGTCGGGGACCCCGGTGACGCCGTCGATCGCCCAGCTGCCGAGGCCGAGAACCGGCTTGCCGGCCTTCAAGCCGAGCGCGATCTCAGACAGCGTCCCGTATCCCCCGCCGACCGCGATCAGCGCATCGGCGGCGCGCACCACGAGCGCGTTGCGCGCCTCGCCAAGTCCGGTGGGGATCGCCACGTCGACCCACCCGTTCGCATCCTCGCGCCGGACGCCCGGGAGGATGCCGACGGTGGTCCCGCCGCGCACCGACTTCGCCCCGCGACATGCCGCCTCCATCACGCCGCCGAGCCCGCCGCAGACGACCACCGCGCCCGACTGCGCGAGACGCGCGCCGACCTCCTCGGCGACCGCGAGCTCCGCCGCCGAGGCCTCCCCTGCGCCGACGACAGCGATCTGTCTCACGCCGTTCAATTTGGGGAAGAGAGCGGCGCATGCGCCGCTCTCCAGGGCGGCGCATGCGCCGCCCTGAAAGGAGGGTCAACGAGCCGCAAGCTCCGAGGCCTCACGCACGGCGACCGACAGCGCGGTCACGCCGTAGTCGGCGTTGGCCCGGATCTCGGCGAGCATCCGGAGGTAGCGCTCGATGCCGGGCGTCTCCGCGAGCCATGCGTCGAGGCCGCACTCGAGCGCGGCCGCGGTGACCCGGCGGTGAAGCGCGTAGAGATCGTCGCGCAGCGCCGCCCGCGCGAGCGCCTGCCAGCGGTCCTCGCGCGGCAGCTCGAGGATGCGGTCGCGCAGCCAGTCCAGCTGGAGCCGTCCGCCGAGCGTGAAGTAGGCCGCGGTCATCTCCTCGAGAGAGCCGCTCGCCTGCTCGGCGATCAGGACGACGTCGAGCGCGGAGAAGACCGCCCCGAGGCCGGCGGCACGGCGGGCCAGGGCGTCGGGCACTCCGGCCTCGGTGAGCTCGGCTACGCGGGCGTGCCACGCCTGGCGCTCCGGTTCGGCGAGGATGCCGGGGAGCTCGCCGGCGACCAGCCCCGCGGCGGTGGCGAAGCGCTCGCCCGTCGCGGCGATGTCGATCGGGCGCCCGCAGTTGCGCGCGAGCCAGCGGGTCGCGCGGGTGACGAGCCTGCGCGAGTCGAACAGCAGCGTCGACTGCACCTCGGTCGGCACGCGGTCATCGAGCGCCTCCACCTCACGCCAGTAGTCGCGCATGTGAAAGACGTCGAGCGTGACCGCGTAGGCCCGCGCGAGGTCGGCCGCCGAAGCGCCGGTCTCCTCGACGAGCCGGAAGACGAACGTCGTGCCCACCCGGTCGACCATGCTGCCCGCGACGATCGTCGCGGTGATCTCGCGACGCAGGCGGTGGCCGCGCATCTGCTCGCCGAAGCGCTGGGGAAGCGGCGCGGGGAACGAGCGCGCCAGGTCGATCTGGAGGTGCTCGTCCTCAGGCAGGTCGGACTCGAGCAACGCGCCATAGAGTCCGATCTTCGTGTACGCGAGCAAGACGGCGAGCTCCGGAGCGGTCAGGCCGCGACCGCCTGCGCGACGCTCGCGCAGCTCCTCGTCGCTCGGCAGGTACTCGAGCTTGCGGTCGAGCCCCGCCTGCTGCTCGAGCGAGCCGACCAGCCGCGCGTGCAGCGGCTCGAGCGTGGCGGACTGGGCCCGCTCGAGGCTCAGCCCGAGCGTCTGCGTGTAGCACTGCGAGATCACGCGCTCGGCCACGTCCGGCTCGAGCTCGGCGAGCAGGCCGTCGCGCCCGTCGCGGTCGAGCAGCCCGTCCCGGACGGCCGCGTCGAGCAGGATCTTCAGGTTCACCTCGTCGTCGGAGCAGGCGACGCCGCCCGCGTTGTCGATCGCGTCGGTGTTGACATGCCCGCCCCTGAGCGCGTACTCGATCCGGCCGCGCTGGGTGACGCCGAGATTGCCTCCCTCGCCGATAACCCGGCAGCGGAGGTCCTCCGCGTCCACGCGCAGCTGGTCGTTCGCCCTGTCGCCGACCTCGGCGTGCGACTCCGCGCTCGCCTTCACGTAGGTGCCGATGCCGCCGTTCCACAGCAGGTCGACCGGCGCCCGCAGGATCGCCTTTATCAGCTCGCTCGGAGCCAGCCGCTCGCGATCGACGTCGAGCGCCTCCCGGGCCTGCGGCGAGAGACGAATGCTCTTCGTGCTGCGCTCGAAGACGCCGCCGCCGTCGGAGATCTTCGCCTCGTCGTAGTCCGCCCACGACGAGCGCGGCCGCTCGAAGAGCCGCTTGCGCTCCTCGTAGCCCGCCTCGGGGTCGGGGTCGGGGTCGATGAAGATGTGCTCGTGGTTGAACGCGGCGACCAAGCGCAGCTTCCGCGAGAGCAGCATGCCGTTCCCGAAAACATCCCCCGACATGTCGCCAATGCCGACTGCCGTAAACCCCTTCTCGAGCGCGTGGCTGTCGAGCTCCCGGAACGCTCGCTTGACCGACTCCCAGCAGCCACGCGCCGTGATGCCCATCGCCTTGTGGTCGTAGCCGTTCGAGCCGCCCGAGGCGAACGCGTCGCCGAGCCAGAAGCCGTACTCGGCGGCGATCTCGTTTGCGGTGTCGGACAGGGTCGCCGTGCCCTTGTCCGCGGCGACCACCAGGTACGGGTCGTCGTCGTCGTAGCGCACCGTTCGAGGCGGCGGGACGACGCGGCCGTCCTCGATGTTGTCGGTCAGGTCGAGCAGCCCCCGGACGAACTCGGAGTAGCAGTCGCGCGCCTCCTCGCGAGGGTCCTCGGCCGCACGCTTGAGCACGAAGCCGCCCTTTGCTCCGACGGGGACGATCAGCGCGTTCTTGACCATCTGCGCCTTCATCAGCCCGAGGATCTCGGTGCGGAAGTCCTCGGCGCGGTCGGACCAGCGCAGCCCGCCCCGCGCCACCTTGCCACCGCGCAGGTGCACGCCCTCGAAGCGCGGCGAGTAGACGAAGATCTCGAATCGGGGATACGGCTCGGGAAGGAAGGGGATCCGTCCGGAGTCGAGCTTGAAGGACAGGTATGGCCGCTCGCGGTGGTAGTTCGTGCGGGTCATCGCCCGCAGCACCGTGAGGTAGCTGCGGAGGATGCGGTCGGCATCGAGGCTCTCGACGCGGTCGATCGCCTCGGCCAGCCGATCCTCGATCCGGCGGGCCTCCGGCGCCGAGCGCCGCTCGGGGTCGAAGCGCGCGTGGAAGAGGTCGACGAACAGCGCGGCGATCACCGGGTGGCCGGTCAGCGCCTGCTGCAGGTAGCGGTCGCTGAAGGTGCTGCCGGCCTGCCGCAGGTAGCGCGTCACCGCACGCAGGACCGCGACCTCGCGACCGCTCAGCGGGGTGCTCAGCACGAGCGCGTTCAGGCGATCGTTCTCGATGCGCCCGTGGAGCGTCTCGAGGAAGGTCCGCTCGAAATGCTCCCGGGCGGCGTTGTCGCGCGGTTCGAGACAGCGGATGCCGAAGTCGTAGAGCCAGGTGGTCTGCCCGTCGCGCGGGACGATCTCGTAGGGACGCTCGTCGCCGACCGTCACGCCCATCCGCTCGAAGATCGGCATCACCTCGGACAGCGCGACGCTGCGCGAGCGGCTGTAGAGGCGCAGGCGCAGCTCGTCCGACGGGCCGTGCCTGTAGAGGGCGATCGTGTCCCTGTCACCGGCAGCCTCGATCCGATCGAGGTCGGCGACCGCCTCGGCGACCGTCCAGTCGGCGCGGTAGGCGGGGGGAAAGGCGTCGCGGTAGCGGCGCAGCAGCGTCCGGGCGCGCGCCTCCGCGTGGGCCTCGAGCAGGGCGCGCTCCAGGTTGTCGACCCACGAGCGGGTCGCCTCGACGACCCGTGCCTCGATCTCCGCGACGTCGTGCAACTCGCTGTGCTCGCCGAGCCGCACGACGTAGTGCAGCCGCACTAGCAGCGACTCGCTGACCTGGACCGTCCACTCGGCCTCCGTGCCGCCGAAGGCATCCCTCAGCACCGTCGCGATCCGTTCGCGTGAGTCCGTGTTGAAGCGCTCCCGGGGCAGGTAGACGAGGCACGACACGAGCCGCTCGTAGGGGTCGCGGCGAACGAACAGCCCTACGCGGTGGCGCTCGTTGAGGGCGAGGATGCCCAGCGCGATCCGAAACAGCTCGCCCGCACCCGTCTCGAACAGCTCTTCGCGCGGGTAGTCCTCGAGGATGTCCTGAAGCGACTTGGCGTCGTGCCCTCCCGGCGGGAAGCCGGCACGCTCGATCACCTCGGCGACCTTGCCGCGCAGGATCGGGACCGAGCGCGGACTCTGCTTCACGGCGAGGCTCGTGTAGAGGCCGAGAAAGCGCCGCTCGCCTATCACGCGGCCGGAATCGTCGAAGCGCTTCACGCCGACGTAGTCGAGGTAGCGGTTGCGGTGGATCGGGGAGCGGCGGTTGAGCTTCGTCAGCACCAGTGGATCCGGGTCGTGCGCGAGCGCCTTTGCCTTCTCCGGCAGCTTGGCGAAGCTCCGGGAGGGCGCCTCGGAGGGGCCGCGTCTGAGGGTCCCGAGTCCGGAAGTGGCGACCGGGTTCAGCTCGTCGCCGGAGGCGAGCTCGTACTCCCGGTAGCCGATGAAGACGAAGTGGTCCGCATCGAGCCACTCGAGGAAGGCCCTGGCCTCGGCGAGCGCTGCCTCGGGGAGCGCCGCAGCCGGGACGGCGGCGAGCTCCGCGGCCGCATCGTGCAGCCGCGCTCGCATCTCCGGCCAGTCCTCGACGGCGGTCCGGACCTGCTCGAGCGTCTCGCTCAGCTCGTCCTCTAGCCTCGTGAGGCGCTCGGCATCCGCTTCCCTGTCGACCTCGGCGTGGATAACCGACTCGTTGCGGACGGCGCCCTCGCCCGGTGCGGTGAGCGGCTCGCGCAGGTCGACCAGGCGACCCTCCTCGTCGCGCTCGATGCCGAGCACCGGGTGGACGAGCAGCTGGACGCCATGGCCGCCACGCGAGAGCGTCATGTTGACGGAGTCGACGAGAAAGGGCATGTCGTCGCAGACGATGTCGATCGCCGTGTTGGGTGTCCCCCACCCGTCGTGCTCCTCGCTCGGGTTGTAGACGCGCACGAGCGCCTCGCCGGCGCGGCGCTCCGACGCGAGCCGGAGGGCGGCGAGTGCCGTGCCCGAGAGGTCCTCCGGCGAGCGGTCGATCAGATCCTCAGGCTGTGCCCAGTGGTAGAAGCGGCGAACGAAGCGCTCCCGGAGCTGCCCCTGCGCCTCGGAGGCGTCCCCGCGGACGCGGGCGCAGACGCTTTCGAGCAGCGCTCGCTCGAGCTGTTCGAGACCGCTCGATCGCGCGGTCTCTTGACTGTCCTCCGTGCGAGTCGCCATCCGCTCCAGATCCTTCGCCGGGAGCCTACCCTCGATTGCCCGCCCGCACGGCGGGCGCCGGAGCCCGACCCGCGCGCGTCCCGCCCGCCGCCGCCACACGCCGCCGGCGACGCGCAGCCGGCGGTTCGCCCGAGCGCGTCAGCGAACCACGAAGTTGACGAGCTTCCCGGGAACGACGATCGTCTTCACGATCGCCTGCCCATCGATGTGCTCGAGCACCTTCGTCGATCCCCGGGCCAGACGCTCGAGCTCCTCCCGAGACGCGTCTGCGGGGGCAGCGATACGGTCGCGCAGCTTGCCGTTGATCTGAACGACGAGCTCGATCGTGTCGCTCGTCAGGAGCTGCGGGTCCGCCTCGGGCCAGGCGGCCTCCCACACGCGCCGGCCGGTCATCGCCTCGTAGACCTCCGCGCCGAGATGAGGGGCGAACGGGAAGATCAGTGAGCCCGCGGTCGCGATCGCGAAGCGCAGCTGAGTCGCTCCAGCGCGCGTCGCGAGCAGCTCCTCGGCGTCTCGGTAGATGTCGTTGGTCAGCTCGATCACCGCGGCGATCGCGGTGTTGAAGGTGAAGCGCCGCATGTCGGCTGTGACCTTCTCGATCGCCCAGTGCGCCTTGCGCAGGACCGCGCTCGGCTCACCCTCCGGCTCGGCGGTCACCCCCTCGGTCTGGCGAGCCGTCTCGTCGGAGATCCGCCACAGGCGGGCAAGAAAGCGATTGATCCCCCCGACGCCGTCGTCCGACCAGTCGGCGCCCTGATCCGGCGGCCCGATGTAGTTGATGTAGCAGCGAGCGGTGTCCGCTCCATAGCGCTCGACGTACTCCTGAGGGCTGATGACGTTGCCGCGCGACTTCGACATCTTCGCCCCGTCGCGCGTGATCATCCCCTGCGTGAAGAGGCTCTGGAACGGCTCGACGGCGCCGAGCAGGTCGAGGTCGTGGAGCGCCTTGGTGAAGAAGCGCGCGTACATCAGGTGCAGGATCGCGTGCTCCACGCCGCCGATGTACTGGTCGACGGGCATCCAGGTGTCCGCGACCGCGCGGTTCCAGGGCGCGGCGTCGTTGTGCGGGTCGCAGTAGCGCAGGTAGTACCACGAGGAGTCGACGAAGGTGTCCATCGTGTCGGTCTCCCGGCGCGCCTCGGCGTGCCCGCAGCGCGGACAGCTCACCCGCAGCCACTCCTCGGCCGCGGCGAGCGGCGAGCGCCCCTTCGGCGCGTAGTCCTCGATGTCGGGCAGCCCCACCGGCAGCTCTTCGTCGGGAACCGGGACCGCGCCGCAGTCCGGGCAGTAGACGATCGGGATCGGGCAGCCCCAGTAGCGCTGGCGCGAGAGCAGCCAGTCGCGCAGCTTGTAGTTGACCGCCGGCCGGCCGACCCGCCGCTGCTCGAGCCAATTGACGATCTCGGGATAGGCCTCGCGATTGTTCCGGCCGTCGAAGGGTCCGGAGTCGACCATCGGGCCGTCTCCGGCGAAGGGCAGCTCGTCGCCGTCGATCACGCGCCTGATCGGGAGGTCGAACTTGCGCGCGAAGTCGTAGTCGCGCGCGTCGTGCGCGGGGACGGCCATGACCGCGCCCGTGCCGTACTCCATCAGCACGTAGTCGGCCACGAAGATCGGGATCTCCTCTCCCGTAGCCGGGTTCGTGACGGTCTGTCCGAGCGGGACGCCCGTCTTCACGCGCGCCTCGTCGCCGCGCTGCTCGGGCGACTCCGTGATCGAGCGGTTGACGTAGTCGCGGACCTCCTGCGAGTCGTTCAAGCGCAGCACGTCGGGATGCTCCGGTGCGAGCACGAAGAACGTCGCCCCGAAGATCGTGTCCGGGCGCGTCGTGAAGACCGGGTAGTCGACGCCGAGCGCTCCACAGCGGAAGAGGACCTCCGCTCCGCTCGAGCGCCCGATCCAGTTGCGCTGCATCGCTACGACGTGCTTTGGCCACGAGACGGTGTCGAGATCGTCGAGCAGGCGATCGGCGTAATCGGTGATGCGGAAGAACCATTGCTCGAGCTGCCGGACCTCGACGAGCGCCCCGCAGCGCTCGCAGCGGCCGTCGACGACCTGCTCGTTGGCGAGCACCGTCTGGTCGTTCGGACACCACTTGACAGCCGCCTCGCGCCGGTAGGCGAGGCCGCGCTCGAACAGGCGCAGGAAGATCCATTGCGTCCAGCGGTAGTACTCGGGCTGGTGCGTGCTGAACTCGCGCGACCAGTCGATCGAGATGCCCCAGCGGCGGAACTGGCGCCGGAAGGACGCGATTGACGCCTCGGTCGACTCGCGCGGATGCTGGCCGGTGCGGATCGCGTGGTTCTCCGCGGGCAGGCCGAACGAGTCGTAGCCCATCGGATGCAGCACCCGATGACCGGTGCGGCGGCGGAAGTGCGCGATCGCGTCGCCGATCGAGTAGCACTTGAGGTGGCCCATGTGGGGCTCGCCCGACGGGTAGGGCAGCATCTCGAGGACGTACTGCTCGACCCGCGGGTCCGTGTCGTTCGAGACCTCCCACGTGCGCTCCTCGGCCCAGACGCGCTGCCACTTGGCTTCGATCTGTGCGGGCTCGTAGCGCTCCATCCCGCATGCAGGTTATCGGCGGCCTGGGCGCCGTCATCTGCGCGCCGCGCGGTCCGGTCCTAACGCGCGAGCGAGGGCGGCCGGTCCGCGCCGGGGACGGATATTGGCCACCTGTGCAGGTGCTTCCGCCGCTTCCGTCGCTTCCGTCTGGGAACATCGCGGGTGCATGAGTGATTCGGCATCCTCGAGAGCGGCCCAGATCGCCGCCGATCAGGTCGAGGCGATCGTCGAGGCCGCCCAGCAGGCGGCGGCCGAGATCTCGGGCCGCGCGGAGCAGCAGCTCGCGGACCGGCGCAGCGCCCTCGAGGCGGAGTTCGAGGCGCGGCGACAGGAGCTCGAGGCGAGCGTCGCAAAGCTTCGTGAGGAGGCGATCAGCGAGGCCGATCAGGTGCGCTCGAACGCCCATACGGAGGTGACTCGCCTGCGTTCCGAGGCGGACGAGGAGGCGCGCAGCGTCCGGGAGAACGCGCGCCGGCAGGCGAGCGAGAGGGTTGCCGAAGCGGAGCACGCGGCGGACGAGGCGCTCGCCGACGCTCGAGCGATGCATGCCGGTCTGCGACGGCTTGCCGAGTCGCTCTCCTCGCACGCCGAGCGCATCCTGCGCGATGTTCAGGCCGGTCACAGGCAGCTGCGCTCCGATCTGCGGATCGCCTCGGGGACGCCTGCTCCCGAGGCGGCCCGGGAGCGCCCGAGCGACCGCCGACGAGCGGGGACCGAGCGCGGAGGCGCCTTCGACGACATGGACATCCCGTCGTGGGTGGCCGGCGATGAGTGAGGCGTCAGGAAGCTGATCGCTCACCCCCGCCGCTCCTGAGCGCCTGCTCGAGAGATCGCACGCGTGCCGGGCCGATGCCGGGCACTTCTGACCATCGGTCCGGGCCCGCCTCGATCAACGCGCCGACGCTTTCGAAGCGGGCCAGGAGGGCTCGCGCGAGCGCGACGCTGACGCCCGGGACGGCGGCGAGCAGCGCTTCGCCGGAGTCGACCGGCCGCTTGCGGGAGGGAAGTTGCGCGTAGGCGGGCCGGTCATGGCGCCTGCGGGGCCGCTGACGGCTGACCGCGAGCCGGTAGATCCAGATCGCGGAGTCCTTCTGCTGGTAGCTGCGCAGGACCGGAACGCCCTTCGCCATGACTGCGAGCAGGATGCTGCGAACGCTCGCCGGATGCAGCGGCCCGCGGTCGATATCGGTGCCCTCCACAAGCAGGTACGGGTGCGCGGCGGAATCGAGCAGCTTCAGCATCTGGGGCCAGAAGCGACCGTTACCGACCGCCGTGTGCAGGTCCATGACTCGCTTGCGCTCGACCACGGTTCCGCCCGAGAGGATGTAATCGCCCGAGCGTAGATTCGCCGCACGCACCGACGCTCCGAGAGCCGCCAGCCCCTCGGGAATGCCGCTTCGCGCCTCGTGCACGTCCGCGACGATGTTGACCGGCCGGGCCGCCGCTTCGCCGCTGCGGCGTGCGAAGGCAGGCGACGGCTTCGCCCCGGGGGGAAGGCGCGCATCGGAGGCGAGTCTGGCCTGGGCGCTCACTCGAACAATGGTCCTCACGGTTCGGATGCTTTCCGCTCGACCGGCCCGTGCGGCGGTGACCGAGCGCCACCGAGCCTTTGCGCAGTGCCGCGACATTCGGTTCGCGGAGGGAAGAAGCGCGCTCGCTCGCGCGTCTGTCCCCCTAAGTGAGATATGGGCGAAAGGTAAGGAGATCGGTATGCATGGCCAGGGCAGAGGATTGAGGCGCAACTTGGGTCGCACGGCCGCCGCCGGCGGCGCCGCACTAGTCGCGATCGGGGGCGCGTTCAGCTCGATGGCGGCCGCTAAGTCATCGTCCGTGAAGCTGCGGAGCGCGCAGACGAACCTCGGCAATGTGCTCATCGCCCCCAACGGCTTCACGCTCTACCGGCTGAAGCCCGAGACGACGCACCACCTGCTCTGCAAGTCCTCGCAGTGCCTCGCGATCTGGCCGCCACTGCTGGTGCACTCGCGGTCGACTCACGTGAGGCTCCCAGCGGGAACTCAGGGCAAGGTGACCTTCGTCAAGCGTGGTCACTCGTTCCAGGTCGCTCTGCGCGGGCTGCCCCTGTACAAGTACGCCGGCGACACCGGTCCCCGCCAGACGCACGGCCAGAACATCCACAGCTTCGGCGGAATCTGGAGCGTGGTCCCACCCGGCGCGAAGCAGGCCGCCGCGCCGGCGCAGCAGGCACCGCCGATGTCTCCTGTTCAGCAGGGCGCTCCATATTGACGCGGGCGGGCGCCTCGAGCGGCAGTGGAGCTAGCC
This sequence comes from uncultured Actinomycetes bacterium, assembly GCA_963719375.1. Classification (GTDB taxonomy): domain Bacteria; phylum Actinomycetota; class Thermoleophilia; order Solirubrobacterales; family Thermoleophilaceae; genus JAICJV01. The sequence goes on from CAVRBY010000001.1 coordinate 492,874, forward strand.
GGGCTCGAACCGGCGACCTCTTGCATGCCATGCAAGCGCTCTCCCAACTGAGCTATAGCCCCGAGCTCAAAATGCTGCGCCCAGTGTATCCCGACAGACTGGTTGTTTCTTGACGCGGCGATTCGCAGATTTATCCAGCGCCGGCCCTCGACGAGTGAAACAGGCAGCAGGTAGCAGCGCTGCAACGCAGCGCAGTATGCGCCCACAGCGTCGATCTCCGACGAGGTGTAGACCTTCGAGCGAAGTCCTTCGCGAGCGCGCCGGGATGATGTGAGCCTCACCGCGATCACTCCCCCGCGCCGGACCGCCCACTTGCACTGGACGCGGACCAGGCCCGGCCGCAGGTCGAGCACGAGGTCATAACGCTCCGCCTCCGCGAACGGTCGTAGTACCCCCATGCCGAGGCGCGTCGCCGCATAGACGAACGCCGCCTCGGCGATCGCACCCTTCTCGTTGGTCGTCACACCGCGAGGATGAGCGCCGGTCGGACGCGGCCGGCAGGCTGCGGCCGCGGCTCAGCTGACCGAGCGCACCGGCGCTTCGCCCCAGAGCTGCTCGAGCCGGTAGAAGGACCGCGCCTCCGGGGTGAAGATGTGCACGACGCAATCGAGGTAGTCGAGCAGGATCCAGCGTGCCTCCCGCTCGCCCTCGACCCGACGGGGTAGTAGGCCATCGGCCTTCAGCGCCCGGTAGATCGGCGTCGTGGATCGCCTTGGTCTGACGCTCGGTGTTGCCGCTCGCGATCACGAACCAGTCGGTGTAACCAACCACCTCACGCACGTCGATGACGCGGACGTCGATCGCCTTGCGATCGGATGCGATCGCCGCGATTCGCTCGGCGAGGCTCACGCTGTCGCGGGCGGCGCCGTTTCGCTCTCCGGCGCTCAACGGGCGCCCACCGCCGCGGGCGGCGCGTACAGCCGCTGCGCGCCGATGCGCTCGGCGACGGCATCCGGGACGAGGTAGCGAATCGGCCTGCTCTCGCGCGCGCGCCGGCGAACGAGCGTCGAGGAGATCTCGATCCGCGGCATGTCGAAGAAGCAGACTCCGCCCTGCGCCCCGAGTCCGGCTAGGCGCTCGCGAATCTCGTCGCGGCGCCAATCGTCGCGCTCGGCGACGGCGACGGTGGCGAGCGAGAGGATCTCCTCGGGCTCGTGCCAGGATCGCAGCGCGGCAGCCTGGTCGCCGCCGATCAGCAGCATCAGCTCGTCGCCTGGAGACCGGCGCCGGAGCTCGCGCAGAGTCTCGACCGTGTAGGACGGGCCCCCCCGGTCGATCTCGAGTCGTGAGAGCGCGAAGCGCTCGTCGCCGGCGATCGCTGCCTGGCACATCGAGTAGCGCTCCTCGGCACCCGGGTCCTGCTCGACGTGGCGGTGCGATGCGCGACCGAGCGGCACGAACAGGACCTGCGCGAGGCTGAGCTGTACGTAAGCCTCCTGGGCGAGCACCAGATGCCCCAGGTGGGGCGGGTTGAAGACCCCGCCGAAGACGCCGAGCCGCAACCCGCTAGTGGCCCTTCTCGAAATGTTCCACCTGAAGCCTCGGCGGCGGTGGAGAAGGACCGCTCTGAGTGCGGCCTGCTGCCGATGGGAATACGAGCTCAGCCATGAAGGTCGATGGGCTGGGTTTCCGGTTCAAACGTTCGTGACCGCCTCGGCCGCGACGGCGGGGGGTCCGATGGCCGGCCAAAGGTTCATCTACTCGCGAACCTGCCCGGAGCCCTCGACCACGTACTTGTAGGTGCAGAGCTCGCGGACGCCGATCGGTCCGCGGGCGTGGAGCTTCTGGGTCGAGTTCCCGATCTCGGCGCCCATCCCGAACTGGCCGCCGTCGGTGAAGCGCGTCGAGGCGTTCACGTAGACGCACGCCGCGTCGACACCCGTACGGAACGCTTCCGCGGTCTCGGTCGAGCGCGTCACGACCGCCTCGGAATGGCCGCTTCCGTAGCGGTTGATGTGCTCGATCGCCTCCTCTGCGCTATCGACGATCTTGACCGCGAGCACGAGCGCGAGGTACTCGGTCGCCCAGTCCTCGTCGCGTCGCATCCTTCAGGCTCGCGGCGAGCGGGCCCGCGAGCGAGCGAGCGCGAGCGTCGACGCGCAGCTCGACGCCGAGCTCCTGCAGCTCCTTGAGCGCCCGCGGGAGGAACGTCGGCGCCGCGTCGGCGTGCACGAGCAGGGTCTCGATCGAGTTGCAGACTCCGGGACGCTGGACCTTGGCGTTGACGGCGATCGCGCGCGCGGCATCGGGGTCCGCCGACCCGTCGACGTAGAGGTGGCAGTTGCCGGAGGCGGCGTAGATGACCGGGACCGTCGCGTGCTGCTTGAGCGCCGCCTTCAACCCCTCCCCGCCACGCGGGATGATCAGGTCGACGTTCTCGCTGTCGCTGGCGAGCTCGCGCAGCTCGTCCCTGTCGCCGCCTGCGATGAGCGGATACGCAGTCGGCGGGCAGCCCGGCGGCGGCCACGCAGTCCCGAACGAGCGCGGCGAGGACGCCGGTTCGACTCGGTCGCCGCCGACGAGCCCCGCAGGACGATCGCGTTGCCCGATTTGAGGCAGAGCGCCGAGCAGTCGATCGTGACGTTCGGGCGGGCCTCATAGATGACGGCGACGACGCCGATCGGCACGCTGACCTTGCGCACCTCGAGGCCGTTCTCGAGCCGGTGGCCGGAGATCGTCTCGCCGACCGGGTCGGGCAGCGCGGCAATCGTGCGGACGTCGCGCGCGATCGCGGCGATGCGGTCGGGAGTGAGGCGCAGCCGGTCGAGCAGAGCGGCGCCGATCGCTGCCTGCTCGCCCCGCTCGAGGTCGCTCGCGTTCGCCTCGAGGAGCTCGGGCGTGCGCAGCTCGAGCGCGTCGGCCATTGCGTGCAGCGCCGCATCGCGGGTGGCGGCGTCGCTGCGTGCGAGCGTACGCGCCGCGGCGCGGGCCGATGCCGTGATCGCCCGAACGCTGGAAGTCTCGGTCGCGGCCATCGCAACCAGGGTACCGGCCCCGCCTCAGTCGAGCACGAAGTAGTCGCGGTGCACCGCCTCCTCGCTCGCCTGCGGAATCAGCTCGCGGACCCGGTCGGACTTGAGCCCCTCATCTGCCGGAGCTCGTCGGCGGAGTAGTTGACGATGCCCTTGCCGAGCGGCGGACCGGTGTCCGCCGCGGGCGCCACCTCGACGGCGTCGCCGGCGGCAAAGTCGCCCTCGACCCCCACGACGCCCACGGGGAGCAGGCTCGTGCCGCGTTCTCGCAGCGCGGCTGCGGCACCGCGATCGACGAGCACCCGCCCGTGCGTCGGCTTGGCGTACTTGAGCCAGAGCTTGAAGCTCGACACGCGATGCGGCTGGGGATGGAAGCGCGTGCCCTCCGCTTCACCTCCCACCGCGCGCGCGATCGTGCCGGGACGCGTTCCGTTCAGGATGCGGGCGGGGATGCCGGCCGCGCTGGCCATCTCGCAGGCGACCACCTTCGAGCGCATGCCGCCCGAGCCGAGCGGCGACGTCGAGATGCCGATCCGGACCTGGTCGAGGTCGCTGAAGCGCCGCACCTCACGGATCTGCTCGGCCGCGGGATCCTCGCGCGGGTCGGCGCTGAAGAGACCATCGGTGTCGGTCAGCAGCAGGAGCTGGTCGGCACCGAGCAGAATCGCCACCTGGGCGGCGAGGAAGTCGTTGTCGCCAAAGGTGATCTCGTCGGTCGCGGTCGTGTCGTTCTCGTTGATCACCGGCACGACGCGCCAGTCGAGCAGCTTGCGGAGCGTCTGACGCGCGTTCAGGTAGTGGGCGCGGGCCGACATGTCGAAGAAGGTCAGGAGCACCTGCGCGCTCGGCGACCCCGCGGGCCTGCAGCAGCTCGTCATAGACGCGGTAGAGCTTGCCCTGCCCGACGGCGGAGGCCGCTTGCAGCTCCGCCATCGCCGAGGGGCGCAGTGGCAGGTCGAGCAGCCGGATGCCGCGTGCGATCGCTCCCGAGGTGACGAGCACGACGGCTTCGCCGGCTCGGTGCAGTCCGGCGGCCTGTTCGACGACCCGCTCGACGACGTCCATCCGCACCTCACCGCGCTCATCGGCGACGATGCTCGAGCCAAGCTTGATCACGGTCGTGCCCACGGGCGGAAGGTTAGGCCCGCCCGGCCCCGCTCCGGGGGCGGGGCCCGAAGCAGGCTCCTCGGTCGCCGCCCGCTCAGCGACCACCCGAGTCGGGATCGAGCTCGAATACGACGCCTGCGATCTCGACGTCGTCCCCAGGCTCGAATCCCGCCTCCTGGAGCGCGCTTATGACACCGATCGCCCGCAGCCGGTCCTCGATGTAGCGGAGCGCCTCGTCGTTGTCGAGGTCGTGGCGCGCGAGCAGCCGCTCGACCCTGGCGCCCGCAGACGCGGTAGGCGCCCGGGGCGACCCGCTCGACTCCGAAGCGCTCGTCCTCGCCGGGCCGGTATACGCGATGCTCCGCGAGCGTCACGGCCGCGGCGGGAGGTTCGACTGCCGGGGCCTCCGCCGCCACGTGCTCGAGCAGCAGCTGCCTCAACCGCTCGATCCCGGCTCCCGTCGCGGCCGAGGTGACGACCGAATCGACGATGCGCCCGGCAAGCCGCTCGCGTATCTCCCCGGCGCGCCGAGCCAGTGCATCCGGCGCCACCAGGTCGGCCTTCGACAGCGCGAGGATGCGCGGCAGCCGCTCGAGTCCTCGCCCGTGCGCTCGCAGCTCACCCTCGACCGTGTCGAAGCTCCCAACCGGGTCGGCGCCGTCGAGCGGCGAGCGACACATGGACCAGCAGCCGCGTCCTTTCGATATGAGCAAGGAACTCGTCCCCCAGTCCAGCTCCCCGGCTGGCACCCTCGATCAGACCGGGGATGTCGGCGACGACGAGCTGGCGATCGTCGTACTCGACGGTCCCGAGCACCGGCTCGAGCGTCGTGAACGGATAGTCGGCTACCTGCGGGCGCGCCGCGCTGATGCGCGTGAGCAGCGACGACTTGCCGGCATTCGGCAGCCCGACGAGACCCGCGTCGGCGAGCAGGCGCAGCCGCAGCTCGAGCCAGCCCTCCTCGCCGGCCAGGCCCCGCTCGGCGAAGCGCGGCGTCTGCCGCGTCGCCCCGGCAAAGCGGCGGTTGCCCCGCCCGCCAGGCCCTCCGCGCGCCACGACGACCCGCTGCCCCGGCGTACGCAGCTCCCACTCCGCCTCGCGCAGCGGGTCATCTGCCGTGGTGCCCGGCGGCACCGCCACCTCGAGCGGGTCGCCGTTGGCCCCGTGGCGCGTCGCTTCCCTCGCCATGGCGGCCGCGAGCGGCCTTGAAGTGCGCGCGGCGATGGAACGGATGGAGGTCACGCAGCGACGCGTCGCAGACGAGCACGACGTCGCCGCCGCGGCCGCCGTCGCCGCCGTCCGGCCCGCCCTTCGGAACGTGGGCCTCGCGCCGGAACGAGACGACCCCGTTGCCGCCGCGGCCGCCCTGCACGAAGATCCTCGCTCGATCGTAGAAGCGCCCGCTTCTACCGCTCCGCGGCGAGCGGATCCGCCACGCTCAGCCGCCTCCGGGGCTTCGATCAGTCTTGCCGGACCGAGACGACCCGGCCGCGCCAGCCATGCTGGAACTCGACACGTCCGGGGCGTGCGGCGAAGATCGTGTCGTCCTTGCCGATCCCCACCCCGTCTCCGGGCTTGAAGCGCGTTCCGCGCTGGCGCACGATGATCTCGCCGCCGTTCACCTGCTGCCCGGCGAAGACCTTCACGCCGAGCCGCTGCGCCTGTGAATCGCGTCCGTTTCGGCTCGACCCAAGACCCTTCTTATGAGCCACGGCGGCCCCCCTTGGCGAGCTTGATCTGCTTGATCTCGAGCCGGGTCAGCTCCGAGCGGTGTCCCATCGTCCGCTTGTAGCCCCGCTTCGGCTTGAACTTCTGCACGCGGATCTTCTTGCCCCGCTCGTGTCCGGCGACGACCGCCTGCACGTAGACGTCGCCGAGGCGTGCGGGGTCGAAGACGGTCTCGTCGCCCGCGTAGAGCAGCGGCTGGAGGTCGAGCTTGCTGCCCTCGTCGGCGCCGACACGGTCGACGAGCAGCGAGTCGCCCTCCTCGACTCGGTACTGCTTGCCTCCGACTTTGACGATCGCGTACATGCGGCGGGCCAGTCTAGATGATCGATTCCAGCTCGCCCGCGCGGGTTCGGGGCTGCGTTGAATCGATCATCTACGGGTGGCCCGAGGATTCCTCCGGATCCTCTAGCTTGCGGTCTCGGCCTTCGCCGGGCGCCGGCCGCGGCCGCCGCGACGTCCGCGCCTGCGACCGCGGGCTGCCCCGTCACCGTCGGAGTCGTCCTCGGACTCCTCGTCGGGCGGAGCGTCGGCGAGCACGCCGGCCGCGGCGGTGCGCCCGACCGACTCGATCCGCACGAGCCGCTTGTCGCCGATGTGGCGACCGCCGCCCGCCACGGAAATCACGTATCCGTCGATCTTGGCCACCGCATCGTCCTCTGCGTACATGTGCGGCTCGTCGATCTTGAGCAGGACCTCCTCGCCCTCGCGGAAGGGAAGCGCCCGCTCCTCGACGTCGGCGCGCGTTCCCTCCAAGGTGACCGCGAAGTGGTCGAGTGGGAGCCCCTCGCTGCCCTCGAAGTGGAAGTGCTTGCCGAGCTCACGCTCGAGCTCCAGGATCGGCCGGCCCGGGCCGTTGACGAGCAGCGCCGTGACGCGCGGGTTGATCTGGATCAGGTACGCCTCGGAGTCGGGATGCTCGGCGACCAGGTCGCGCAGCTTGCGCTCGACCTCGATCGCGACGGTCTCCTCGGAGAGCACGACGCCCTCGCCGTCACACGTCGGGCAGGTCTTGGTGAGGATCTCGCGCACGCCGTCGGTGACGTTCTGGCGCGTCATCTCGACCAGCCCGAGCGGCGAGATCTCCATCACGTAGGTCTTCGTGCGGTCCTCGTCGAGCGTCTTGCGCAGCGTCTTCAGCACGGCGTCGCGGTTGCGCGCGCGGGCCATGTCGATGAAGTCGATCACGATGATCCCGCCGATGTCGCGCAGCCGCAGCTGGCGCACGACCTCCTCGGCGGCCTCGAGATTCGTCTTCGTGATCGTGTCCTCGAGCCGCGCGCCACGCCCGCGGCCCGTGAACGACCCCGAGTTGATGTCGATCACCGTCATCGCCTCGGCGTAGTCGATCATCAGGTAGCCGCCCGAAGGCAGGTCGACCCGCCGGCTGAGCGTCGAGCGGATCACCTCGTCGAGGCCGTGGCGCTCGAACAGAGCCTGATCGTCCTCGTAGAGCTCGAGCCTCTTGAGCAGCTCGGGCGCGGTCCGCGTGAAGAACGAGTTGAGCCGCTCGTACTGCTTCTGATCGTCGACCACGACCCGCTCGAACTGGTCGGAGAAGATGTCGCGCACGACTCGCACCGAGAGGTCCGCCTCCTGGAAGACCATCGCCGGGGCGATCGTCTCCTGCGCCCGCCGGCGGAGGATCTCGTAGAGCTTGAACAGGTACTTCATCTCGCGCTCGAAGTCCTCGCGCTTGGCGCCCGCCGCCGCGGTGCGGATGATCGCTCCGCCACCCTGGAGATCGAGACCCTTCGCCTGCTTGCGGAGCCGCTCGCGCTCCCGGTCGCCGAGCCGGCGCGAGACGCCGACGCCCTCGCCCTCCGGGACGTAGACGAGGTAGCGGCCGGCGATCGAGAGCTCCATCGAGAGCCGCGCGCCCTTCGTCTTCAGGGGGTCCTTTACGACCTGGACGATGATCTCCTGACCGGGCTTCAGCAGCTGCGCGATGCGCTGGCCCTTGCCGCCCACGCGGCCACGGCGCTGGACCTCGACGCCGGGCATGACGATGTCGTCGACGTGCAGGAAGCCGTTCTTGTCGAGGCCGATGTCGACGAACGCGGCCTCGAGGCCGGGCAGGACGTTGTCGACCTTGCCCTTGTAGATGTTTCCCACGATCGAGCGCGAGCCCCGGCGCTCGATGTAGAGCTCGGAGACGCGCCAGCCCTCGCCGGCTCCGCCTCCACCGGAGCGCCCGCGCCGCCCACGGCTGCGGCTCGAGGGCTTTTCGGCACTTCTAGGTGCGGAGGGCTGCCCCTCCGCCTCGAGGATGCCGACCCTTGTTTCGCCACGGTCGACCGTGACGAGTACTTGCTTTTTCAAGTTTCACTCCCAAGCAGTTCGCTGCCGGCGGCCGTAGGCGAACAAGGCGTCCGCGCTTGGGCCGGCGGCTCCGGAACGGAGCCCTTTGTTCAAGTTCTGGGTGAGCGTCGCCGCTCCGCCATGACCAGCGCTTCGACGAGCGGGCGGCAGTCCCTCGCTTCCGGTTGCTCGAGCGCGGCAATTCGGATCTGCGCAGCACACCTGCGCGGCCGCGCTCAAGACCTTGGACCGTCATCGGTCGCGGGTAAGAGACGCTCATCGACTATCAAGGTTAGCCGGGGCCGGCGACGGCGGGCAATACCGCCCCGCGGCCGCACTCGACGTCGAAGCGCAAGCCGGGACGGTCAGGCAGCGGCCCGTTGACCGGATCGGCGTTGAACGGCGCTCCGCGCCGGTCAGCGCTCGCGCTTGCCGGCGGCGTCAGTCGCGCCTGCGCGTGGATCGACTGCAGCACGCCGAGCGCCAGGAACGTCACGATCACCGACGAGCCCCCGTAGCTCATGAGCGGTAACGGCACGCCGGTGATCGGCATGATGCCGACCGCCATGCCGACGTTGACGAAGACCTGGAACATGATCATGGCGGCGATGCCGCCGGCGACTAAGGCTCCGTAGAGGTTCTTCGACATCGTCAGGATCCGGAGCGCGCGCCATATCAGCAGCGCGTAGAGCGACAGCACGATCGCGGCGCCCATGAAGCCGTACTCCTCGCCGACGACGGCGAAGACGAAGTCGGTGTGGTTCTCAGGAACGAAGTCGAGCTTCGTCTGGGTGGCGCCCTTCGGGCCGCGGCCCGTCTTCTGGCCCGCACCGATGCCGACCTCCGACTGGGTCAGCTGGTAGCCCTGCTTGCGCGGGTCGGTGGTCGGCTTCAGGAAGGCGGTCAGGCGGTCGACCTGGTAGGGCTTCAGAACGTGGACGCCGGCGGCGGGCGCGGCGACGAGCACCACGACGACCGCGGCGACCGTAAGCGTTCCGAGCACGGCGAAGTGGGTCCACTTCGTGCCCGCCACGAACAGGACGGCACCGGCGACGCAGAGGTAGACGAGACCGGAGCCGAGGTCGGGCTGCGCGATCACGAGCATCGCCGGGACGATCGCCATCAGCATGATGCGGGAGGTCGTCTCCTTGTCGCCGATCCGGCGGACGCGCTCTACGGCGAATCCGGCGAGCGCGAGGATCAGCAGCAGCTTGCCGAGCTCCGACGGCTGCAGGTTGATGAACGGGAGCGAGAGCCAGCGCTTCGAGCCGCGCGTCGCCGTCGCGAGCCCGAGCACGATGAAGATCATCCCGACCATCGCGACGTAGATGCCGATCCGCCATTCGCGGAATCGCGAGTAGTCGAAGCGAGCGAGGATGAACATCAGGACGAGCCCGATGCCGCCGAAGATGGCCTGGCGGACCTCGTAGTAGTGCGGGTTGCCGGGGATCGCCGTCGAGGTCGCGGAGCCGACGACGTAGGCGCTGCACTCCGATCAGGCCGAGAGCCGCCAGCAGCAGCAGCGGATCGATCCGGAGCAGGGGCATGCTGCCGACCCGCTCGCGCGTCGAGGGGTCGCGGAAGTCCTTGACCGTCGCTCCAAGCGTTGCGTTCATGGCTTTCGTCTCAATCCTGCCGGCGCTTGCCTGGGCGCGCCCGGGCCACAACGGATCGGCACACAGTAGATGATCGATCCCCGGCGTCGGCGGCCGGGATCGAGCGCGTAGGCAGGATCAATCATCTACTCGGTCTCGGACGGTGGTCGAGGCCATCAGCCGAAGGCGTTCGTTCCAGGCGGCGGCGGAGCGTTCGAGGCCTGACCGGGCTTCAGGTGCACGTTCAGCAGCTGGGCGAGGATCTTCTCCACCGCCGGAGCGGCGGTCTCGACGCCGAAGCCGCCCTGCTCGAACGTCGCTACCACCACGTACTTCGGGTCGGGCCAGGGGGCGAGCGCCGCGTACCAGGACTGGTCGGCCTGCCCCGCGCCGCGCTGGGCGGTACCGGTCTTGCCGGCGATCGGGATCGGGAAGTCCTTGTAGACCGGGTACGACGTGCCGCCCGGCTCGTCGGCGGCCTCGTGCATGCCCTCGAGGATCGCCGAGCGGTTGGTCGGGTCGATCGGCACGTGGCGAACCGGCGGGAAGCTCAGCTGCTGCTGGACCCTCCCGGAGGCATCCTCGACGTCGTAGCCGAGGTGGGGCCGCGGGACGCTGCCGCCGTTGCCGCGACGGTCGCATACGCGGTGGCGAGCTGTAGCGGGCTGACCTCGACGTCGCCCTGGCCGATCGCCGAGGTTGACGTTGTCGCCGACCGTCCACGGGCCGGCAGTAGATCGCGGGGTCGAGTGAGTTGGCGCAGTTCGGGTGCTTCTTGACGAGCTTGTTGTAGAGCGAGTCGCGCCATTGCCTGGCTCGGGATCAGGCCGGGGCTCTCGGCGGGTAGGTCGATGCCGGTCGGATGACCGAGGCCGAGGCGGGAGCGCCCATCGCTGCAGCTCATTGTCCGTCGTGGTAGCTGTTCAGCCAATCGCCGAGCGTGTAGAAGAAGACGTCGCTCGAGACCTTGAGCGCCTGCGGCAGAGCGATCGCGCCGTTCACCGCACCGCCCGAGTTGTGGAAGGTGATGCCGCCGACGGTGAGCTGAGCCCGGGTCGTCGATGACCGTGTCGGGGGTGATCTGCGCCGCTCTGCGAGCGCGGCTGTCGAGGTGATCAGCTTGAACGTCGAGCCGGTCGGATACTCGCCCTGGATCGCCCGGTTGTCGAGCGGTGCGCCGTTCGACGGGTCGATCAGCTGCTTGTAGTCGGAGTCCTTGATCACCTTCGAGAAGACGTTCGGGTCGAACGAAGGCGAGCTGCCGAGTGCCTTGATCTCGCCGCGAGTGGATGTCCATCGCGACGAACGCCGCCTGTCTGGCCCTGCATCGCGTCCTGGCCGGTCTGCTCGAGGTTCGAGTCGAGCGTCAGCCGCAGCTGGCTGCCCACGCGCGGGGCGCGCACCGACGAGCTCGCCGCGGAGCGTGCCGAGCGCGTCGACCTGTACGCGGTCGGCGCCGTCGACCCCGCGCAGGTAGCGGTCGTAGGAGGACTCGATCCCCGACTGGCCGACCCGGTCGCCCTCGTTGAACGCCGCGGTATCGGCCTTCTTCGACAGCTCCGGCTTGCTGATCCGGCTGACCGAGCCGAACAGCTGCGCCGCCGACGTCGTGGTGCGGGTAGACGCGCAGGAACACCTGCTCGACGGTGACGCCCGGGAAGTTGTTCTGGTTCTCGAGGATGTACATGTAGACCGGCGCCGGGACGTCCGTCCTTGACCGTCGCCTTGCCGAACGGAGCGGCGAGGAACTGCTTGTTGACCGTCTGCGCGATCTGCTGCGCGCTCATGCCGAGGACGCCGCTCAGGCGCTGGTAGAGTGCGCATCTGGGTCGCCTGGTCCTTCGGCAGCTTCGAGGGGTCGACCTCGACCGCGTAGCCGACGCGGTTGTCGACGAGCACCTGCCGTTGACGTCGACGATCCGCCCGCGCGGCGCCTGGACCGTGATGTCGCGGATCTGGTTGTTGTTCGCCTCCGCGCGGTACTTGTCGCCGGAGAGGACCTGCAGCGTACCAGAGGCGGAAGAAGATGATCCCGAACATGACGAGCGCGACGCCGCCGATAACGGCGACGCGCATCGCGAGCGATGGGCTGAGCGGAGCCCGCCGTTCCGATCGCGGTACATCATGCCGGGCGGCCTGCCGCACGGCCCGGTCGGGGGCGGTCGAAATGGTCGCTCGCGTGGCCAATACCTGGGAAAGCGCTTCGGCGACCATCAGACCTCGAGCCCCCTCAGTCCGATCGGGCCGGCGTCGCGCGTCGCGGCGCTGGCGCGCCGGCGGCGCGTCGCTCGGGTCGACCACCAGCACCGGGCGCAGGACGCGCCGGACGAGCGCGAAGAAGGGCAGCGCGACGGCGACGTCGAGCAAGCACGGTGATCACCGAGTCGCGCAGGACGAGCAGGCTCACGGTCGCCTGGATGTCGAGCATGAAGCTGACGCGGCGAGTGCCGCCAGGTAGCCGATGCGTCGACGGCCGCGGCGATCGGGATCGGCGAGCAGGCCGTGGCTGCGGGTCGCGCAGCTCGCCGAAGCGGCCGACCCAGTAGCCGACCGCGGTCAGCACGAGCGACGTCGCGCCGAGGTTGCTGGCCGATCAGCAGGTCGATCGAGCAGGCCGGCGCAGAAGCCGACGATCGCCCCCGCGATCGCGCCGCGTAGAGCGCGGTCGCGGCGACGAGCGAGCGGCAGCAGGTCGATTATGCCGCCGAGGATGCGCAGCTGGTCGAAGCCCGAGAGCTGCAGCACGACGACGAGCACGACGAGCAGCCCGACGCGCGACGAACGTGTTGCCAGCCGAGCCTCACGGGCTGCCCGCCGGCGCGTTCTGGTGAGCCTCGGCCTGCGAGATCGGCGTCGGCCCGGTGAGCACCTGGACGAAGTCCGAGCGTGTGGAAGTCGGCGAACGGCTGGATGTGGACGAGCTGGTAGAGCGTCACCTCGTTGTTGTCGACGCGGTTGACGCGCCCGATCGGGATGCCGCGCGGGAACAGCGACTCGAGCTTGTCCGAGCGTGAAGCCGGAGGTGACGACCGTGTCGCCCGACGTGCATGGAGCTGGCGTTCTGGATGAGGTCGAGACGCATGTCGTTCGGGTTGCCGACGGCGGGCTCGACGACGCCCTGAGCGCCGCCCGGCTCGACCTCGGCGGAGACCGCGCTCGAGGCGTCGGTGATCAGCGTGACGACCGAGGTGGCGGGGGTGGTCGAGCGTCACCTTGCCGAACAGGCCCTGGCCGGTGATCACCGGCATGTCGACCTTGATCCCGTCGCCCGAGCCCTTGTCGATCTCGACCGTCGAGTACCACTCCGTCGGGGAGCTGCCGATCACGCGCGCCGTCACGGGGCGGGTGTCCTGCGGGAAGCCGGCCGTGCGGGGCAGGCCGACGAGCCGCGCGCAGCTGGGCGTCGTCGCGAGCCGCGTCTGCGCCTGGGCGAGCATCGCGCGGTCGCGCTGCGAGCTCAGACTTGAGCCGCTTGTTCTCGCCGTTCGCGGTGAACAGGCCGCCGATCGAGTTGACGAGGTCGCGCACCGGTTTGAAGGCCCGGCTCGCGCCCGACTCGATCGGGCTCATGACCGTCTGGGCGCCGCGCTGCAGGCCGTGGAAGAAGCCGCCGGAGCCCTCGCCGAAGTAGCCCGGTGAGCAGGACGATCGAGAGCGCCACCAGCACGCCCAGTACTGCCCGTCTCCTGCGGACTACTTGCTTGTCGTACACGGCAAAGCCTCCCTAGTGAGAGGGTCCGGAGCGGTTCCCCGGCACGAATGCCCGCGGGACGCTCGGAACGTCCCCCGGGCAGTGTTGCACTGCGACCGATCGCGCCGGCCATGTCAGTAGCGGCGGCGTCCGCGCGAATTGCGGTTGCTGCGGTGAATCGCCTCGAACTCCTCGAGCGAGCGACCCGAGCCGACCGCGACGCAGGTGAGCGGCGACTCGGCGAGGTGCGCCGGCATCTGGGTCTCGTCGCGCAGGCGCTCGTCGAGGCCCTGCAGCAGCGAGCCGCCGCCGGCGAGCATGATCCCGCGATCCATGATGTCGGCCGCAAGCTCGGGCGGCGTGCGGTCGAGCGTCTCCTTGACCGCGTCGACGATCGCCTGGAGCGGCTCCTCGAGCGCCAGCCGCACCTCCTCGCTCGTCAGCACGACCGTCTTCGGCAGCCCGGAGACGAGGTCACGGCCGCGAATCTCGGCCTGCACCTCCTCGTCGAGCGGGAAGGCCGATCCGATCTCGAGCTTGACCTCCTCGGCCGTCTGCTGCCCGATCATCAGCTTGTACTCGCGCTTGACGTAGTTGATGATCGCCTCGTCGAGCTCGTCGCCGCCGATCCGGATCGACTGCGAGACGACGATCCCGCCGAGCGAGATCACCGCGACCTCGCTCGTGCCGCCGCCGATGTCGACGACCATGTTGCCGGTCGGCTCGCCGACCGGCAGGCCGGCGCCGATCGCGGCCGCCATCGGCTCCTCGATCAGGTAGGCCTGGCGCGCGCCGGCCGACAGGCAGGCCTCCTCGACCGCGCGCTTCTCGACGCCCGTCACCCCGGAGGGGACGCAGACGACGACGCGCGGGTGCGCCCAGCGGTTCTGGTGCACCTTCTGGATGAAGTGCCGCAGCATCTGCTCGGTGACGTCGAAGTCGGCGATCACGCCGTCCTTGAGCGGCCGGATCGCGGAGATCGTGCCGGGCGTGCGGCCGAGCATCCGCTTCGCCTCGATGCCGACCGCGTGCACCTCACCGTTGCGCGAGTCGATCGCGACGACGGATGGCTCGGAGAGCACGATCCCGCGCCCGCGCACGTAGACGAGCGTGTTTGCCGTGCCGAGGTCGACCGCCATGTCGCGGCCGCCGAAACCGGTCATGTAAGTGAACAGGCCCATGCGATGAATCGGGCCGCCCTGCGGCGGCCGGAGCTCGGACCGAACCTGGTGAGGCTTCGATCGTCGAGGAGGCCCGATCCGAGCGCCGAAGTGTAACGGACGCGGCGGCTTTGCAGGAATCGCTGCCGGAGCGGGTCGCTGGGCCGCCGAACGGGGCCCGCGCCGCGCGCCCGAATCAGGCCCGCAGAAGCTCGGGCGCCAGTGCGAGGAGCTCGGGTACGGGAAGCCCGACGACGTTCCAGAAATCTCCCTCGACCGCCTCGACGAGCGCCGCACCGCGCCCCTGGATCGCGTAGCCGCCGGCCCGCTCGCGCCATTCGCCACTCTCGAGGTACCAGGCGATCAGCGGCTCGCTGAGCGGGCGGAACAGCACGCGCGTCGTGACGCACCGCTCCTGCTCGGCCCCCTCGGAGCGCAGGCAGATGCCGCTCAGCACCTCGTGCCAGCGTCCCGAGAGGCGGCGAAGCACGGCCTCGGCCTCGCCTGCGTCGGCCGGCTTGCCGTGGGAGCGGCCCGTCGAGCTCGACCGTCGTGTCGACGCCGAGGACGAGATCGCCCGCGACCGATCGCGCCTTGCGACGGGCGTTCTCGACCACCAACTCGCGCGGGTCGCCGGTCTCGACCTCCTCGACGTCCGGCTCGACGACGCGGAAGCGCACCCCGAGCTGCTCGAGGATCGCCCGTCGCTGCGGTGAGCGCGAGGCGAGCGTCAGCTCGGGCACGAGCATGGGTTATCCCTCGGGCGTCGGGAGCCCGACGACATGGTCGATCAGAGGCGCTCCCGCACGGCCGGCCGGGTCAGCGGTCGACGAGCTCAGGGAAGAAGATCTCGGTCTCGCGCGCGGCCGACTCCGGCGAGTCGGAGCCGTGGACGAGGTTCGTCTGCACCTCGAGCCCGTACTCGCCGCGGATCGACCCGGGCGCGGCCTCGAGCGGGTTCGTCGCGCCGATCACCTGACGTGCGGCGCTGACCGCCTCGTGCCCCTCGAGCACGAGCGCGACGAGCGGCCCGCCGGTGATGAACTCGACGAGCTCGCCGAAGAACGGCTTCTCGCGGTGCTCCTCGTAGTGCTCCTCGGCCTGCTCGCGGGCGACGGTCATCAGCTTGAGCGCGACGATCCGCAGCCCCTTGCGCTCGAAGCGAGCGAGGATCTCGCCGGTCAGGCGGCGCTCGAACGCGTCGGGCTTCACCAGGATCAGGGTCCGGTCCAAGTTGGGTTCCTTTCAGCGAAGACGGAGATGGAGCAGGGACCCCGCGGGCGCGGTTCGACCGGCGCACGGCGCGCGGATCGTTTCGCAGCCGGCGGGCGCGCAGGCTCTGCCCGCGGCCCCGGTCGATCAGCGCGCCGGCGGGCGAGTGCGCGCGACGGTCGGCTGCTCGGCGGTCCCGGCCGCCGTCGAAGGCGGCGGGGGTACCGCGGGCCGGCGGACCGCGGACTGCTGCTGCTGAGAGGGCGGCATGGCGGCCGCCTGCTGCGGAGGCGGCTGAGCCGGCGGGCCCGTGGCGGCCTGCGGCTGAGGTTGAGGCTGTGGGCGGACGTCTCGCGGCGCTCGGCGCCGCCCCGGGCGCGCGACGGGCGCGACGGCGCTGCTGCTGGCTGTGCCTGGCCGACCTCGGCCTCGCAGTAGGGGCAGATCTTCCAGCGCGGGTCGAGCGGACGGCCGCAGCTCTGGCACGGCTCCTTCAGCCGGCGCAGGCAGCTCGGGCAGCGCAGGAACGACTTCTCGATCTCGAAGTCGCAGTACGGGCAGACGAGCTGCTCGACCTGCGCGAGGCGCGCCTCCGCGGCGGCGATCTCGAGCTCGCGCTCGCGGACGTCCTCGAGGTACTCCGGCGGGCGCACGATCATGTAGACGATCGTGCCGACGTACGGGAAGATGAAGCGAGGCGGCCGCGGCGCAGCCGAGAGCACTGGATCGGCGATCCGGCGGCGAGCGTCCATGTAGGTCCAGAACACGAGCGCGAGCCCAGATCGCGATCAGCACCACGAGGAGCAGCTCGATCGCGAGGTTGACGCCGCTGCTCGAGATGCCGAAGATGGCGACGGGGATCATTGGCGAAGGCAGTCTACCGGGGTCGGCAGGCGGAATTTGCGCACTGAGCTACGGTCCCGCCACGGGGCGACGATCCTGCCCTTCGCCGTAGATTAGCCGTCAGCAAGCAAATTCCTGCTGGATCGACGCACATGGGCGGGGCGCGCTCGTGATGCGCGTCAGAGGAAGACCCGCCCGAGCACGTAGCCGAGCGCGAAGAAGACGAGGATCCATGCCGCGACGATCAGGCGACGAACGCCGATCATCGTCAGGAAGCCGGGTCGCGTCGTCACCCATGCGCGTCGCCGGCCGTCCTCGATCGGGCACCAGCCGGCTCGGCGGAAGCCGAAGCGACCAGCTCGGCGATCAGGTAGATCGACCCGGTCACGACGACCGCGCCGTCCGGCCCGGCGATCTCGCGCGCGCGCGCGAGCGCCGCGTGCGGATCCGCGTCGCAGCTCGCTCGGCGGGGCCGTGCGAGCTGCGCGGCGAGGGTCGCGAGCGTCGCCGGCGGCAGCGCTCGCGGGCTCGGCGGGCGCGTGAAGACGGCCGCGCTCGTGCAGCGGCAGCAGGGCGCGCAGCATCGAGGCGGCGTCCTTGTCGTCGAGGATCCCGATCACGGCGACCAGCGGCCGCGAGCCGACCACCTCGGGCAGGGCCTCGGCGAGCGCCCGGGCGCCGCCCGGGTTGTGCGCGCCGTCGAGGACGACGAGCGGGTGCGTCGCCGACCTGCTGGAGGCGGCCGGGGACGACTCGACCTCCGCGGCGGCACGCTCGACGCGCGCTCCGGCGTCGAGCCGGCCGAGGAACGCCTCCGCGGCCGTCCGCGCGAGCGCGAAGTTGCGGCGCTGGAACGCGCCGCGGGCGCGCGCGGGCCGCTCCGCCGACGTCCGGCGCGCGCACGAGCCGCAGCGTGGCGCTCACAGACGACGCGCTCGACCATCGCCTCCGCCTCCGGGTCGAGATCGCTGCCGACGACGAGCGTCGCGTGGTCGCGCGTCGACCGCGAGCTTCTCGGCCGCGATGTCCGTGACCGTCGGCCCGAGCCAGCGCGTGTGCTCGAGGCCGACGCCGGTCAGCACCTGCACGCGTCGAGGGGATCACGTTCGTCGCGTCGTAGCGTCCCGCCGAGACCCGCCTCGACCACCGCGACCTCGACGCCGCGGCGGGCGAGCTCGGGGTAGGCCGCGGCCGTCAGCGCCTCGAACTGGGTGACGTCGGTCGTCATCTTCGAGCGTGCGGTTGACGAGCTCCGCGGCGTGCGCGACGCGCGCGACCGCGGCGGCGAAATCGTCGGCGTCGATCGGCTGCTCGCCGACCTCGATCCGCTCCGCGAAGGAGCGCAGGTGCGGCGAGGTGTAGGCGCCCGGTGCGCAGTCCGTGCCGCTCGAGGATCGCCGCGATCATCCGCGTCGTCGAGGACTTGCCGTTCGTCCCGACGACGTGGATGCTCGCGAAGCGCCGCTGCGGCATCCCGAGCACGGTCATCAGCTTCCGCATCCGGTCGAGCCCGAAGCGCATCCCGAAGAGCTCGAGCGACAGCAGGTACTCCTGGGCGCCGCGGATGTCCATCAGCGGGGCCCCGCGACGACCGGCGGCGCGTCCGCATGGTGCCGGCCGCCTCGGGCCGCCGGCGAAGCCTGAACGGGAGCGCTCTCAGCCAAGCTCGGCCAGCTCAGTCCGGTAGCGCTCGAGCTTGTCGCGCTCAGCCTCGACGACATCGGCGGGGGCACGCTCGACGAAGCGCTCGTTCGCAAGCTTGCCCTCGGCGCGCGCGACCTCCTGCTCGCAGCCGTTCGCGCTCCCGCTCGCGGCGGCGCGCCTCGTCCCCGCTGTCGAGCTCCCCGAAGGGCAGCACCTGGACGGCTCCGCCGGGGATCGCGACCGCGGCGATCGCCTCCCCGTCGCCGTTCGGCCCGGACGAGCGAGAAGCGCGCGAGCCGCCCGACCTGCTCGGCCGTCGCCTCGTAACCGGTCGCGGCGAGCCGGGCGGGGATCGATCACCTCGGCGGCACGTCGACCTGGTCGCGGTAGCGGCGCAGCGCGGTGACCGCTTCGATCGTCCGCGCCGACGACCGCCTCGGCGTCGGCGTCGATCAGCGCCGGCTCGGGCGCCGGCCACTGCGAGGCCGCCGAGCAGCCGCCGGCGGTCGGGCATGAACGACCAGATCTCCTCGGTCACGAAGGGCATCATCGGGTGCAGCAGCTTGAGCACGCGCTCGAGCACCCACAGCAGCGGTGGCGGACGCGCCGCGCGCGGTCGCCGTCGCCGAGCAGCCGCGGCTTGACGAGCTCGAGGTACCAGTCGCAGACCTCGCCCCAGAAGCCCGCGTACAGCTCGAGCGCGGCGCGGGAGTGCTCGTAGCCGCTCGATCAGCTCCGTGACGCGCTCGCTGAGGCGCTCGACGCGCGAGATCGATCCAGCGATCCTCGACGCGTCTCGCGGCGGCGGCGCGGGCTCGACGGCCGTCGGCGTTCAGGAGGATCAGCCGCGACGCGTTCCAGAGCTTGTTCGCGAGCTCCTGGCCCTGGACGATCTTCTCCGCCGAGTAGCGCACGTCCTGCGAGGAGGCCATCGCCATCAGCCCCCAGCGGACGGCGTCGGCGCCGTGCGCGTCGATCTCGTCGAGCGGGTCGATGCCGGTGCCGAGCGACTTCGACATCCGCCGACCGTCGGCGGCCTGGATCACCGACGTGATCGCCACGTCGCCGAACGGCAGCTCGCCGGTGAACTCGCTCGCCCATCATCACCATCCGAGCGACCCAGAGGAAGATGATGTCGCGCGCGGTGACGAGCGCGTCGGTCGGGTAGAAGTCGCGGAGCTCCGCGGTCTGATCGGGCCAGCCGAGCGAGGCGAACGGCCACAGCGCGGACGAGAACCACGTGTCGAGCACGTCCGGGTCGCGGCGCAGCGACCGGGAGCCGCAGCGCCGCAGCGCTCCGGCGCGCGCTCGCCGACCCATGTCTCCCCGCACTCCTCGCAGTACCAGACCGGCAGCTGGTGGCCCCACCAGAGCTGGCGCGAGATGCACCAGGGGCGGATTCCCTCGAGCCAGTGCTCGTAGACGCGCGTCCAGGGCCGCTCCGGGTGGAAGCGCAGCGCTCCCTCGCGCGCCGCGGCGAGCGCCGGCGCGGCGAGCTGCTCCATGTCGCAGAACCACTGGAGCGAGATCAGCGGCTCGATCGGCCGGCCGGAGCGGTGCGAGTGGGGCACGTCGTGGACGTAGGGCTGCTGGCCGGAGATCAGGCCCTGCTCGCGCAGCGCGGCGACGACGCCCGCGCGCGCCTCCTCCACGGCCAACCCGGCGAAGCCTCGCCGGCGTTCTCGTTCATCACGCCCGTCCTCGCCGATAACGGTGATCTCGTCGAGTCCGTGGCGACGGCCGATCTCGAAGTCGTTCGGGTCGTGGCCCGGGGTGATCTTGAGCGCGCCGGTGCCGAACTCCGGGTCGACGTAGTCGTCGGCGATGATCGGCAGCCGCCTGCCGACGAGCGGCAGGATCGCCGACTCGCCGATCAGGCGCGTGTAGCGGGGATCGGTCGGGTTGACCGCGATCGCGGTGTCCGCGAGCATCGTCTCCGGCCGCACGGTTGCGACGGTCAGCGATCCGGAGCCGCCGGCGAGCGGGTAGTCGATCATGTAGAGCGTGTCGCGACGCTCGCGCTGCTCGACCTCGAGGTCGGAGATCGCGGACCTGGTGCCGGGGTCCCAGTTGACGATGTAGTTGTCGCGGTAGATCAGGCCCTTCTCGTAGAGGCGCACGAACACGTGCGTGACCGCCCGCGCGTACGCGGGGTCCATCGTGAAGCGCTCGTCGCCGTAGTCGGCGGAGGCGCCGAGGCGCTTGAACTGCTCGACGATCTGGGAGCCGTAGCGCTCGCGCCAGCTCCAGACGCGCTCGACGAACGCCTCCCGGCCGATCTCCTCCCGGCTCGTTCCCTCAGCGCGCAGCTGCTCCTCGACCTTGACCTGGGTTGCGATGCCCGCGTGGTCGGTGCCGAAGATCCACTTCGTCCGCCGGCCCTGCATCCGCTTCATGCGCACGAGCGCGTCCTGGATCGACCCGTTGAGCGCATGCCCCATGTGCAGCGCGCCGGTGACGTTCGGCGGCGGGATCGCGATCGAGTAGGTCCCGTCGCCCTCCGCTGCGGGCTCGAAGATCCCCGCGTCCTCCCAGGCTCGAAAGACGCGCGGCTCGACGTCGCCGGGGAGGTATCGGGTGCGCTCGCGAAGGCTGTCGAGAGCCGTCTCGGTCATGTCCCGGAGTGTAGGCTGCGAGCCGTGGGCAAGCTGCTCGCGCTGGCCGTCGCCGCGGTACTCGGCGCCGCGCTCTATTGGCGCCGAAACCCCTCGGCCTGTCCCTATGGCCAGCGCTTCTGGGTCGAGGCGCCTCACCCGCTGATCACGCGCGCGCGGCTGCTCGAGACACTCGAGCCCCGGCCCACGGAGCGCCTGCTCGAGGTCGGGCCGGGCACCGGCTACTACACGCACGCCGTCGCGGAGCGCGTGGGGACGCTCGCGATCTTCGACCTCCAGCAGGAGATGCTCGACCACGTCACCCGCGAGGGGCCGGGGAACATCGAGCCGAGGCGCGGCGACGCGCGCTCGCTGCCCTACGCCGACGGCAGCTTCGACGGCGCGTACCTGGTCGCCGTGCTCGGCGAGATCCCAGACCAAGTGGGGGCGTTGTGCGAGCTTCGCCGTGTTGTGCGACCGGGCGGACGTGTCGTCGTCGGCGAGCTCTTTGGCGACCCCCACTTCGTCTCACCCGGCGCGCTGCGGAGGCGCGCCGGCATGGCCGGCCTCGGGCTGAGCCGCCGGGTGGGGCCGCCCTTCGGATATTTCGCCGAACTTGGATGAGGTCGGCGCATGCGCCGACCTCTGAGGGGGCCGCATGCGGCCCCCTCGAGCGGGGCGCATGCGCCCCGCTCAGATGAAAATCTCGCTCAGCGGCTGCGGGCGGCCGACGGCGTACCCCTGCGCGTAGTCGACGCCGTGCTCCTTGAGCAGCTCGATCGTGCGCTGATCGGTGACGTAGACGGCGACGGTCTTCATGCCGGTGCCCGCCGCGACGTCGACGAGCGCCTTCACGATCAGCTCGGCGGTGCGGCTCTCGACGAGCGAGCCGACCAGCTCGCCGTCGAGCTTCAGCAGGTCGAGCGGCAGCTCCTTGAGCAGCCTGAAGGAGCCGAACGTCGAGCGGAAGTCGTCGAGCGCGAAGCGGCAGCCGCGCGCGCGCAGGCGGCGTGCCAGGTGGCGCGTCGCGTCGAGGTCCTCGCTCGCCGTGCTCCCGGTCAGCTCGAGCACGAGCCGCCTCGGGTCGACACCGGTAAGCGTCGAGCTCCTCGTCGATGACCGCGGTCAGGTGAGGGTCGTGCACCGCCTCCGGCGAGAGGTTCACCTCGAGGCTGCGGCCGCTCCCGTCCTCGGCGAGCAGGCGCAGCGCCTGGCGCACCACCCACTGGTCGAGCGCCGTCGCCACCCCGGCGCGCCGTGCCGGCTCGAGGAAGGCCTGCGGCAGGAGCACCCGGCCGTCGCCGGCGCTCATCCGCAGCAGCAGCTCGTGCTGGGTGACCTGGCCGCTTGGAAGCTCCAGCACCGGCTGCGCGTAGAGCTCGAAGCGCTCCTCGCGCAGCGCCTCGCGGAGGCGCTCCGGCATGACGAGCTCGGCGTCGGTCGCCGACAGCAGGGGGCCGGTCGCCTCCGGCTCGTCGACCGTGTGCGCCTGCGGCCCGGCGGCGTGCAGCTCCAGCTCCTCGAGCTGGCAGACGATCAGCTCCGGCTCACCGCGGGCGTCGTAGACGAGCGCGAGGCTCTCCTCCACCATCACCGGCGCGCCTTCGGCGCTCATGTAGCGCCGCTCGCCGTTCGCGCGCGTGTGATCGCCGCGCAGCAGTCCGCGCACCTGCTCCTCGCGGGCGGCCGTGTCCGCGGGATGGACGAGCGACGCCTCGAGGCCCGCCAGTCGATCCGCCTCATATCCGAGCAGTGCACAGGCGGCTCGGTTCGCGCGCACGACCCGCCCGCTCGGGGTGGTGACGATCGTCGCCGCGGGGAGCCGCTCGAAGACCTCCCCGAGGCTGTCCTCCTGGCCGCCCTGGAGCGCTTCTATCTCCCGGGCGAGGCGCTCGACCTCCGCCCCGGAGCGCTCCGCCGCCGCGCGGTCGGCACGCGCTCTGCTCGCGTCCGCCTGCGCCTGCGCGAGCTCGTCAGCCAGGGCGACGAGCTCTGCCGCGGACCGCTCCGCCTGGCCGCGCCATCGCTCCAGTTCCGTGCCGGCGCGCTCGGCGGCGGCCCGCGCCTCGGCCACGTCGGCTCGCGCCAGCTCAGCCTGACCGACCGCCTCGTCGCGCTCGCTCACGAGGCGCTCGCGCTCCCCGGTCAGCCGCTCGACCGACGCGCGCGCGTCGGCGAGCTCGGTCTCCAGCCTCGTCGTAAAGGAGCGTCCCTCCTCGCGCGCGGCCACGAGCTCGTTGCGGATGCGCTCCGCTTCGCCAAGCGCATCCTCGAGCCGCATCCGTCCAGCCTCGGCCGCCGCGCGCGCCTCGTCGCGCTCCCGGCGGGCGTCGTCGAGCGCGTGGCGGGCGGCCTCCGTGTCGCGCTGCGCGGCGGCCAGGGAGTCGCGCGCGTCTGCAGCCTCGCGCCGAGCCTCCTCCGTCTCCTCGCCGAAGCGCTGCGCCTCGCGGCGGAGCTCGTCGAGCTGGCCCCGCAGGGCCCGCAGCTCGCTCTGCTCCCCGCTCGGCGGGCGCCGCGCCTCCTCCGGCGCGCTCGCGTCGACGATCGGCACCACCTTCGCCGCCTCGGCGCGCTCTGGCGCCTGCGCGGGCGCGCGGTCGAAGAGGACGAGCACCCCGGCGTGGCGGGGCCCGTCCGCGTCGGCCGCCTCGCGCTTCGCGAGCGCCCCGTCGACTAGCTCCAGCACCGCCTGCCGTCGCGCCCGCGCCTCGGCGATCGAGCCCGACGCGAGCGCCCCGCTCGCGACCTGCTGCAGGACGCCGTTGAACTCGTAGCTCAGCTCGATCGGGATCGGCAGCCCGGCGAGCGAGACGCGCAGCGGCGCCCCGCTTGCCGCGAGCGCGTCGAGGTCGACCTGGAAGCTCGCGCTGCCGCTGCCCAGCTCGTCGATCCGCTGCTGAGCCGGCGCGCGCGCGCCGGGGGTGAGGATGGTCTCGACGAAGCTCGTACCGAGCACGTCCCGGCGCGAGTAGCCGAACGTCTCCGACGCTCGGGCGCTCCACATGCTGATGCTGCCGGAGCGGTCGAGCGTGACGAAACGGCCGTCGACGAGCGCGCCGGCGACCGCCTCGCGGTTCGCCTCGCCGGATCCTGGCGTCGAGCCGTCCGGCCCGGGCTTGTCGGAGATGTCGATCGCTTCCATCGCGCGCCTGAGGAAGGCGTCGGCACGCGCCCCCCGGCGATGCCCTCCGACCGAGGCCTTCTCGAACATACGTCGAGGGTCCGGCTACGCTGGTTCGCCGAGCGACCGACAAGGGGTTTTGATGCTTCACAATCAGCTTCCGTGGTTCCTCGCCGGGCCGGCCCTCGGACTGTGCGTCGTGGCGGTCCGGTTGCTCTTCAACCAGCGGCTCGGCGTCACCGGCGGACTCACCGCGCTCGGCGAGGCGATCGGCCGCCGCGACCCGAAGCTCGACTGGCGCGCCTCCTTCGCGGTCGGGCTGATCGCCGGCGGGCTGCTGTTCGCGCTCGTCGCGGGCGGCCCCGACTTCCACGGCTACGGCTGGCTGACAGACACCTTCACGGGCTCCGCGCGCTGGCTCGTCGGCGTCCTGCTGCTCGTCTCCGGCCTGCTGATCGGCTTTGGCGCGAAGACCGCCCAGGGATGCACGTCGGGCAACGGCCTCGGCGGCTGCTCGATCCTCTCGCCGGCGAGCCTCGCCGCGACCGCGACCTTCTTCGCCACCGCGATCGGCGTCAGCTTCCTGATCAAGGCGGTGGCCTGAGATGCGCGCGCGGGTGGCGGGCGGGGTCGTCGGGCTCGCCTTCGGCGTAGTCCTCTCCTGGTCCGGAATGACCTCTCCGGTGGTGATCCGCCAGGCGCTCCTGTTCGAGCGCTCCTACCTGTTCCTCTTCTTCGCCTCGGCCGTGCTCACCGCGCTCGTCGGGCAACGTTTGCTGAGGCTGCTCGGCGCGCGCTCGCTGCTCGGCGGCGAGCCGGTCGGCTGGGCGGTCGCCCGTCCGCAGCGACGGCACGTGGTCGGCAGCCTGCTGTTCGGCACTGGCTGGGCGATCGCCGATGCCTGCCCCGGGCCCGTCGCCACGCAGCTCGGTCAGGGGATCGCGTGGAGCCTGTTCACGCTGCTCGGGATCGCGATCGGAGTGGTCCTGTTCCGGCGGCGCGAGGCTCCGGCCGCTTCACTGGCGGCCCCGGCCGCCGGGCCGGCCTGAGCGGCTACGCGGACTGCTCGTCGAGCTCGCCGGGCTCGTCGCGCGCGGCCTCGGTGACGAGCGTGGGCTTGAGGCCCTTCTCGATCGTCTCCTTGGTGACGACGCACTTCTTCACGTCGCGGCGTGAGGGCAGCTCGAACTGGACCTCGAGCAGGGTCTCCTCGAGGATCGAGCGCAGGCCGCGGGCACCGGTCTCGCGGGCGAGCGCCTTGTCGGCGATCGACGTCAGCGACTCGTCGGCGAAGACGAGATCGATGCCGTCGAACTGGAAGAAGCGCTGGAACTGCTTGACGAGCGCGTTCTTCGGCTCCTCGAGGATGGAGACCAGGTCGTCGCGCGAGAGCTGGTGGATCACCGAGATGACCGGCAGGCGGCCGATGAACTCGGGGATCAGCCCGTACTCGACGAGGTCCTCTGGGAGGACCTGCTCGAACAGCTCGCCGGTGTCCTTGTTCTGCTTGGACGTGACCTTCGCGCCGAAGCCGACGCCCTTGTGGCCGATGCGCCGCTCGATCACCTTGTCGAGGTTGGCGAAGGCGCCGCCGCAGATGAACAGGATGTTCGTCGTGTCGATCGTCAGGAACTCCTGGTGCGGGTGCTTGCGGCCCCCCTGCGGCGGCACCGAGGCCACGGTTCCCTCGAGGATCTTGAGCAGTGCCTGCTGGACGCCCTCGCCCGAGACGTCGCGCGTGATCGACGGGTTGTCGGCCTTGCGCGCGATCTTGTCGACCTCGTCGATGTAGATGATCCCGGTCTCGGCCTTCTTGACGTCGAAGTCGGCCGCCTGGATCAGCTTCAAGAGGATGTTCTCGACGTCCTCGCCGACGTAGCCCGCCTCCGTGAGCGCGGTCGCGTCGGCGATCGCGAACGGGACGTTGAGGATCTTCGCGAGCGTCTGTGCGAGCAGCGTCTTGCCGCAGCCGGTCGGGCCGAGCAGGAGGATGTTGGACTTCTGCAGCTCGAGGTCCTGCTGCTCGTCCGACTGCATCATCTGGACGCGCTTGTAGTGGTTGTAGACGGCTACCGAGAGCGTGCGCTTGGCGGGCTCCTGGCCGACCACGTACTCCTGCAGGACCGCGTTGATCTCCTTCGGCTTCGGCAGGTTCTCGAGGTCGAAGGTGGCCGGACCGGTCAGCTCCTCGTCGATGATCTCGTTGCAGAGATCGATGCACTCGTCGCAGATGTAGACGCCGGGGCCGGCGATCAGCTTCTTGACCTGCCGCTGCGACTTCCCGCAGAAGCTGCAGAGAAGCTGTTCGTTTGAGTCGGTAGGCCGTGCCACGTGCGTCTCCTCCCCCGCCTGTGACGGCGGACGTCTCGTCAGGTCGGCGAGACCGTCCGATCGCGCGGGACTATTACCTTCGCATTCCTCAGACGTTCAACGTAGCCGTCATAGGCTGAGCTGGCCACTTCGACGAGGTGCTGTGCGTCGTAGGGGCGCCAGGCCGGAAGATCTGCTCGGCTCATGCTCACGCTCTGTTTCGCTTGCTCGCTTCGATTCCTTCAGGCGAATGCCGCAGAAGCGACTCGAGGACGAACGGCCAGCCCTGCGGCCGAGTCTACCAGCGCGGCTCTGAGCCGATCACGGTGTCCAGATCTCCTCGGGAGCTCGCTGCTCGCCCTGCTCGGGCGTCCACAGCTTCTCGCGCGCCTTGGCCTGCTCGACGCTGATCCGCTGCGCCGACTCGACCAGCAGGTCGACCGCCTTGCGCATCGAGATGTCCTCGCGCAGGGCCTCGTCACGGCCCTCCGCCTTGGCCCGCTCGAGCGACCGCTGCAGCTTCCTCTCGCTCGGCGGCTTCTCCGACGAACCCTGCGCGGCGCGCCGGAGCGAGTCGAGCAGCTCCTCGTCGGAGGTCTCGATCCCCTCGGCCTCGACGATCGCCGCGAGCACCGACTCGCGCCGCAGCGCGCGCTCGGCCTCGGGCTCGGCGTCGTGGACGAGCTCCTCCTCCTGCTTGCCCGTCATCTCCAGGTACCGGTTCGGGTCGATGCCCTGGCGGCGCAGGCGGTGGGCGGTCTCGTGCCACATCTCGTGTGACTTCGCGTGCACCAGCTCGTGCGGCACGTCGATCTCGGCGGCGGCCGCGGCGGCGTCGACGACGGCCTCTCGGAACTCGGTGTCGATCTGGCGCTCCTGCGCCTCGCGCAGCCGCGACTCGATGTCCGCACGCAGGTCCTCGAGCGAGTCGAAGCCGCCGCTCTGCTCGGCGAACTCGTCGTCGAGCTCCGGCAGCTGCTTCTCCTTGACCTCGCGCACGGCGACCTCGAACACGGCCTCCTTCCCGGCCAGCTGCTCCGCGCGGTAGTCGTCGGGGAAGGTGACCCGCACGTCGCGCTGCTCCCCGGCGCTCGCGCCGGCGATCTGCTCCTCGAAGCCCTCGACGAGCCGGTTCGATCCGAGCTCGAGCAGGTAGCCGCGCGCCTCACCGCCCTCGAACGGCTCGCCGTCGATGCGCCCGGTGAAGTCGAGCACGACGAAGTCGCCCTCGGCGGCAGGCCGGTCGACCGTCTCGAGCGAGGCCGCCGCTTCGCGCAGACGCTCGAGCTCCGCGTCGACCTCCTCGCCCGAGACCTCGGGCTCCCGTCGCCCGACCTCGAGCCCCTTGTACTCGCCGAGCCGTGCCGTCGGGCGAACCCCGACCTCGATCGTGAAGGCGAGCGCCTCGCCGCGCTCGGGCAGGTCGGCCAGGTCGAGGCTCGGCTCGCCGACGGTTGTCAGCCCCGCCTCGCCGATCGCCTCCTCGTACCAGTCGGGCAGCGCCTCGCGGACCGCCTCGTCGAGCACCGTCTCGCGGCCGACCCGGCGCAGCACGACCGCGGGCGGCACCTTGCCCTTGCGGAAGCCCGGCACGCGCATCTCACGCCCGATCTGCGCGGCCGCCCGGTCGACGGCCTGGTCGAGCGCCTTCGGCTCGACGGTCACCTCGACGCGGACCCGCGAATCGCCGAGATCGCTCGTGCTGGTCTTCACGTTCGCGGCCATCGCGGCCACGATACCCAACTGCTATAGAGCGCCGGATGGAAGTCGCCGCTCGCATTCGACGCTCGCGCGCGGAACGGGCGCGGGCGTGGCTCTACACGGGCCCGCTCGGACACCTCTACAGCGTCTGCCTCGACATCGCGGTCCTGTGGGCCCGCTGGGCGCTCAGTCGAATCGGTAGATGACTCCGCTCGGCTCGAGCGAAGCGGAGCCGAGGCGCTCGAGCGCCTCGGCGAGAACGCTCGCGAACACCGCTCCGCTCGCCTCGATCAGGCGCAGCAGCTCCTGCACGGGCGTCGGCGGGTCGCTGACGCCGTTCGCGTAGTCGGTCACGTAGCCGAGCAGCGCGTACGGAAGTTCGGCCTCGCCCGCCAGCACCGTCTCGGGTCCGGCGGTCTGGCTGACCGCGGTGACGCCGGCGAGCGCGAGCGAGCGGATCTCGGCGCGCGAGTTGAAGCGCGGACCGTCGACATGCCCGTAGCAGCCGCCGTCCCGAGCGGGGACGCCGGCCGCGATCGCCGCGTCGAGGAGCGCCTGCCGCGGGCCGGCGGCGAACGGCCGCTCGAAGATCCAGTGTCCGCGTCCCGGCGCTCCGGGCTCGTCGTGGAAGGTGCAGAGCGAGCCGTCGGCGAGGCGGTTGCCGATGAAGTGCAGGTCGTCGAAGACGATCAGGGAGCCGAGCGGCACGGAATGGTCGATCGCGCCGCAGACGGTCACGGCGACGACGCAGTCCGCGCCGAGCCGCTTCAGCGCGTCGATGTTCGCGCGGTGCTGCACCTGATTCGAGAGTCGCCGGTGCCCCGGCTCGTGGCGAGCAACGTGTAGTACCTCGACCGGGCCGGCGGCGCCGCGCGCGACGCGGGCCTTGCCGTAGGGGGTCTCGACGACGTCGGCCGGTCCCGTCTCGCCCAGCGCGTACGTGCCGGTGCCCGTGATCACGCCGACCGTGGTAGCCGGCGTGTCCACGCCCGCTACTTGCCGCTGCCGGTCGACGGCGCCTGCGTCGACGGCGCGCTCGGTCGCGGCGCCGGGCTGCCGGTCGACGGCGGCGAGGGCGAGCTGCCGCTAGTCGGCGGCGACTGCTGGGTCGTCGTCTGCTGCGGTGTCGTGCGCGGCGACGTGGTCTGCGACGGCGCGGTCGACCCCGAGCTCCGGTCGCTGCCCTGGCTCGACTGGCTGGACTGCGACTCGCTCTTCGAGCTGCCGTTCGAGCTCTTCTGCTGGCTCTTCGAGGATCCGCCGCCGAAGATCGTCGTCGAGTGGTTGCTCGCGATCGACCCGCCGAAGATCAGCTCGGGGACGGTCAGCGCGACCGCCGCGATGACGAAGGCGATCAGCCCGGTGATCACGGCCAGCTTCAGGTGGAGCCGCCGGCGCGGTCGGCCGTAGGTTCGGATCGGCGCCGTCCCGCGCGTGGCGAGGGGGTCCTCCCCGGGCCGCTGGCGCTCCGAGCCCTCGCGCGCGAAGCGACGGTTCGGGCGCGCGGCCGGCACGCGGCCGATCGTCGATATCGGGCGCCGGACCAGGTCGCTCTGCATCGGCTTCGCGAGCAGCTCCTTGACGATCGCGACGATCACCGGGGTCAGCGACGCGGTGACGATCGTGCCGCCCCGCCAGACCGCGGAGGTGACGATCGCGGCGATGCCCGAGGCGATCGCCGCGATGATCAGCGTCTGAAGCGACAGGCCTTCGCCGGAGCGGGACGCATGGTGCGGGCGATGCGCCTCCGGCGGGGCCACCGGCGTCTGCTGGCGCGCGGGATACGACATCCGCCAGAGGGTAATGAGGCCGTCGAGCGCGCGCCCTGACGGCGGGCTCGCGGCGGCCCTCACCTCGCGGCTGGGACGAGCCTCAGCCGTACTGCTCGACGGCCTCGACGGCGAGGTCGAGGCCGTGGACCTGCGCGGTGTGACCGAGCGAGTCGAGGAAGTCCTGCAGGCGCTGGAGGTGGTCGTAGAGGCAGAGCCTGCGCACGTGGATGACGGGCACCTCGTCGTGAGGAACGGCGCGTGCCTCCGTCTCGCCCGAGCGGCCGGGCGCGACGAGCAGGTGGGTTATCTGGGTCTCCGTCCCGCCGTGGCCGAGGTAGGTGCTGTCGAGCCAGATGCCGCGGTCGCGCAGCGTGGTGGAGAGCACGAGCGCGTTCGGACCGGCCTCCGTGAGGACCGTCTCGCTGCGAGCGGGCATCCCGTCGATGCGGATGCGGCAGTCGATCGTGCGTCGCGCCATGTCAAACAAGGTACAGCGAGATACCCGCCCGGGACAGGGCCAATAACTCGAACATGCGTCCAGTTGACCGCGGTCAGGCTTCAGGCTGTGGCGCTGGCCCCGTCACTCGGCGTAACGACCGGCCCGGGGGTGGCTCCCTCGGCGCGAGGGGCGAAGCGACGTCCGGGACGGCGAAGCACCGGCTCTAGCTCGTCGCCGCAGGCGGGACATTCGCGCGTGCTCGCCGGGCCGGCTCCGAGCACCGACCATTGGACCTCCCCGCACGAACGGCAGCGCAGCATCTCCCCCATACCCGGCAGGGTAGTACCCACGCGCGATTGAGGGCAAACCGCCTTAACCGAGTTCCGCGGGGACCACCTCCAGCGCGAGCGGGCGTGCGTCGCGCAGGAGCTCGAGCCTGACCGGCCGGCCGATCAGCTCCGCGGTGATCAGCCGCTGCAGGTCGTCGACGCTCGCCGTCGGCTGCCCGTCGAGTGCGACGATCAGGTCCTCGGCGCGCAGGCCCGCTCGCTCAGCGGGGCTTCCCGCCGAGACCTCGACGACCTCGACCGCGCTCGAGCGCTCGAGCGACGCGCGTGCGCGCGGCGGCAGCGGTCGCGGTCCGCCGGCGATGCCGATGTAGGCGCGGCGCACCTTGCCGTCGCGCATCAGGGCGCCGATGATCTTGCGGTTGGCCTCGTTGATCGGGACGGCCAGCCCGAGCCCGATCCCCGCGACCGCGGTGCTGACCCCCACGACCTCGCCGTTCCCGGCCACGAGCGCGCCGCCCGAGTTGCCCGGGTTGAGGGCCGCGTCGGTCTGGATCACGTTGTCGATGATCCGCCCGTGCCGGCCCGAGCGCGCGGGGAGCGAGCGCCCGAGCGCGGAGACGACGCCGGCGGTCACCGAGCCCGAGAAGCCGTGCGGGTTGCCGATCGCGACGACGAGCTGGCCGACCCTCAGCCGCTCGGCGTCTCCGAGCGCGGCGGGCACCAGGTCGCGGCTGTCGGCGCGCAGGACCGCGAGGTCGGAGAAGGGGTCGGCGCCGACGACCGAGAAGCGCAGTTCGCGGCCGTCGGTGAAGGTCGCCCGACCGCCGCTCTCCGGGCCCGCGACCACGTGCGCCGAGGTCAGCATGAACCCGTCGGGCGTCAGCACGACCGCGCTGCCGGCGCCCGCGGCGACGTTGCCGCGCCGCGTCCGGCGAGTCACGTTGAGCCCCGCCACGGACGGCGCGAGGCGCTCGGCGACCGATATCACCGTGCGCGAGTAGGCGTCCAGGGCCTCGGCCTCAAGCGAAACCGCCATCTTCACTTACCTCGGTTCAGGTCGACGCTGACGGCACGCTCGTCGGCTCCGCGCACGACGGCCAGCTCGAGCGTCGAGCCCGCCGCGTCGAGCTTCGGGTAGAGGTCCTCGAGGCTCCCCACCGGCTCGCCGGCTGCGGCGACGATCAGGTCCCCCTTGCGCAGGCCGGCGGCCTCCGCCGGGCTCCCCCCGGCGACGCCTCGCACGAGCAGTCCGGGCCGCTCGTCGAGCCCGACGGCGCGGCGCAGCCGGCGCGCCACGTGCGGCGGCGCGATCGCCACACCGAGCTGGACGCGGCGCGGCTGCTCGCCGCGGCGGAGCCGCTCGACACGCTCGCGGAGCGCCTCGTCGGCCGGCAGGGCGACGATCAGCCCGCCGTCGAGCCGAGCGGTGTTCAGGCCGAGCAGGCGCCCGTCGCCGTCGACGAGCGGTCCGCCCGACGAGCCCCGCGGGAGCGGCGCCGTGTGCTCGATCGAGCCGTGAATACGCCGGCCGCGCGGCCCGCGGAAGCTGCTCGCGCTCGCCGAGACGAGCCCGAGCGTCGTTCGCAGGCCCCTGCCGCCGGGATTGGCGAGCGCGAAGACCGCGCCGCCCGGGCGCGGATCGGAGCGCTCCGGCAGCCAGTCGACCGGCTCGACGTCGCCGGTGTCGACCTCGATCACGGCCACGTCGCGGTCGTCGTCTCGTCCCTTGACCGTCCCGCTCGCGCGCCGCCCGTCGCCGAAGGTCACAGTCGTCTCCTCGCCGCGAAGGTTGTGCGCGTTGGTGATCACGGCGCCGGGAGCGATGACCACGCCCGAGCCCCGCCCCCAGCCGCGGCCGAGGCCGACCACGGCGGGCCCGACTCGCTCCGCGACCGCCGTCACCGCCGTGCTGATCTCATCCAGAACCGCCATCTCAGGCCCCTAACTAGTGAATTGCAAGTCACTAGTATGACATGCCCGCCACGGCTACCCTTCGAGCGTGTCCTCCGCCGCGGACCGCCGCCAGCAGTCGCCGCTCGGCGCGGCACTCGAGCGGGTCGGCGACCGCTGGACGCTGCTCCTCGTCGAGGCGCTGCTCGACGGCCCGCGCCGCTTCAACGACCTGCTCGAGGACGTGCCGGGTATCGCAGCCAACATCCTCAGCCAGCGGCTCCGGCAACTCGAGGCGGGCGCGCTCGTCGTCGCCCACCCCTACCAGAGGAGGCCTCCCCGGTTCGTCTACGAGCTGACCGCGAGCGGCCAGGAGCTCGCGGGCGCGCTGCGGCTGCTCGCCGATTGGGGTGCGCGGCAATCGGCGAGCGCCGAGCCGATCCGCCACGCGCTGTGCGGCACCGAGCTCGAGGCGCGCTGGTACTGCCCAGCGTGCGAGGTCGTCGTCGAGGATCCCGGCACCGACGACTCCGAGCTCGTCTGAGCGCGTCCCGCGATGAGCCCCGAGAAGCGGCTGACCCTGGCGGCGTGCGTGCTCGGGTCGGGAGTCGTGTTCCTCGACCAGACCGTCGTCAACGTCGCGCTGCCCGCGATCCAGCGCAACCTGGGGGCGAGCCTGGCCGGTCAGCAGTGGATCGTCGCCGCCTACCTGCTGACGCTCAGCTCGCTGCTGCTCGTCGGCGGCTCGCTCGACGACCTGTTCGAGCGCCGGTCCGTCTTCATGACCGGCCTCGCGGGCTTCGGCGCCTGCTCG
Source organism: uncultured Actinomycetes bacterium (assembly GCA_963719375.1). Lineage (GTDB taxonomy): Bacteria > Actinomycetota > Thermoleophilia > Solirubrobacterales > Thermoleophilaceae > JAICJV01. The sequence goes on from CAVRBY010000001.1 coordinate 526,055, forward strand.
CTCGCCTGCGCGCTCGCGCCGGGAGTCGGGCTGCTGATCGCGGCTCGCGTGCTCCAGGGAGCGTTCGGGGCGCTGCTCGTCCCGAGCAGCCTGGCGATCGTCATGACGTCGTTCCCGCGCGCCGAGCGCGGCGCCGCGATCGGGACCTGGACCGCGTGGACGGGCATGGCGCAGGTCGTCGGACCGCTCGTCGGGGGCGTGCTGATCGACAGCGTCTCCTGGCGGCTGATCTTCCTGATCAACGTCCCGCTCGTGCTCGGAACGCTGGCGCTTGCGGCGCGCGCGATTCCCCGCATCGGGCCGGCCGAGCCGGGCGCGCGCATCGACGTGGTCGGGGGCGCGCTCGCCACCTTCGGCCTCGGCGCCGCGGTGTTCGCGCTGATCGAGGAGCCGCGGCTCGGGGTCGGGAATCCTGCGGTCTGGGGCGCCGCGCTCGGCGGGGTGGCCGCGCTGGCTGCGTTCGTGCTGCACGAGCGGCGGACCGCCAACCCGATGCTGCCCCTCACGCTCTTTCGGGAGCGCAATTTCGCGGTCGGCAACGTGACGACGTTCACGCAGTACGCGGGGCTCGGGGGAGGCCTGTTCCTGATCGGCCTCTTCCTCCAGCAGGTCGCGCGCTACTCCGCGCTCGCCGCGGGCGCGTCGCTGCTGCCCGTGACACTGCTGATGTTCACGCTCTCGCCCCCGGCGGGCCGGCTGGCCGGGCGGTTCGGGCCGCGCGCGTTCATGACGGCCGGACCGCTCGCGTGCGCGGGCGGGTTCGCGCTGCTCGTCCTGCGGGTCACGCCGAACGCCCCGTACGCGACCGAGGTGCTGCCGGCCGTGATCCTGTTCGGCGTCGGGCTCGCCCTGACCGTCGCACCGTTGACGGCGACCGTGCTCGGTGCCGTCGACGAGCGCCGCTCGGGCGTCGCCTCCGGCGTCAACAACCAGATCGCCCGGGTGGCCGGCCTGATTGCCGTCGCCGCGCTCGGCGCGTTCGTCGCGGGGCGCTTCGGGGCGGCGCTCGACGATCAGCTCGCGGGCCATCCGCTCTCCCCGGTGGCACGGCGGGCGGTGGCGGCGGCCAAGCCGCGCTCGCTCTCGACGATCGAGGCAGCGGGCGTGCCCGGGTCCGAGCGCCCGCTCGTCACGCACGCACTCGAGCGCGCCTCCGTCTCCGCCTTTCGGCTCGGGCTCGGGATCGGCGCGGGAGCACTCGCCACGGGCGGCCTGGTGGCCTTCGTGGGGATCGCCAACCCGCGCCGCCGGCTCACCGGCGAGGAGCCGCCGCGGGCGGTCGCCGCTAGCGGAGCGCCGCGCGCCAGATGACCGAGCCCGCGCTCAGCAGCAGCGAGGCGATCCCGGCGATCTCGGCCGCGGATACGAGCGCCGCGATCCCGTCCCCGTCGCCGAACGTCAGCCCCAGAGCGGGGTGCCACACCGCGCCCAGGGCGAGCGCCGCGGCGACCGCGACCTCGACGCGTGCGAGGAGCGGGACGCGCCGCCATTCGACGGTCGCGATCACGGCGAAGCAGACTGCGGCTGTCAGGGCTGGCACGCTCATCGGGACTCCAGGCTCTCCCCTTCCCGACCGCGCGTCAATAGCCGTTTTGAGCTAATCGCCGATCGAGAACATCGCCTCGAGGTCGTGCCGCGAGAAGGCCTCGAAGGCGACCATGGTGTACGTCCGTTCGATGCCCTCGAGACGCGCCAGGTGGCTCGTCACGGCCTCGGCGAGCGCTTCCGGCTCGCCGACGCGAAGGATCGCGACGAAGTCCCACTCGCCCGTGACCGAGTACGCCTCGGCTACGCCGTCGAGCTCGGCGAGCTCGCCGCCCAGCGTCGGCAGCGCCTCGCGCGCGGCGCGGATGAGGACGACCGCATGAGTCACGCGCGCAAGTCTCGCACGGCGGCAGCGCCGAGCCTGAGCCGGTGAAGCGTCACGTTCGGTCGTCCCGCGTCGGCGCGGGCGCTCGCCTCGAAGCGCTCGCCCGCGCGTGAGAAGAAGCGCGTGCCGGCGGGGCGGCCCGGGTCGGCGAGCAGGATCTCGCCGCGCTCGTCGACGAGCCGGGGCAGCAGGGGCAGCAGCAGGTCGGCGTTGCGCCCCTCGTAGAGCAGGTCCGAGCCGATCACGAGGTCCCAGGGCGCTCTCGCGACGAGCGCGTCGGGCTCCGCCCAGGAGCACACCCGTGCCTCGACGGTGGCGCCGTTGCGCTCCGCGTTGCGACGCGTGAACTCGACCGCGTCGGGTGACCAGTCGGTCGCGAGCACCCGTCCCCCGGCGAGCGCCGCGGCGATGCTCGGCAGCCCGAGCCCGCAGCCGAGCTCGAGCGTCCGCGCGCCGCGCAGCGCACGGCCGCCGACGGCACGCGCCAGCGCGAGCGCGCTCGGCCACAGCTCGGCCCAGTAGGGCAGGTACTCCTCCTGCTCGAAGGCGCGTTCGTCGAGCAGGCCCTCGCTGCTGCGCGGCCTCGTGATGACGAGCTCGGCGTCCCCGACCGCGACGTGGTCCTCGACCAGTTCCACCCCGCCAACGGTAATCTCGCCCGTCGTGGAGGGAAGCGTTCAGCGGCCCGCGGGCACCGTCACCCGCAGAACCTTCTGGACCGCGCTCGTGATCGTCGCGCTGCTCGCGGCCGCGGGCGGGCTCGGGCTCTCCGCGCTCGTGCTCGGCAAGAGCCGCGAGGGTCGGGCCGGGCCGCCCGGTCCGACCGGCGCGCGCGGTCCCGCGGGCGCCACCGGCCCGGCGGGCAGGCCCGGCCCGGCGGGCAAGTCGCCGGCGCTCAACAGCGCTGCGATCGTCCGGGCGATCCAGTCGGACCCGAGCGCGGTGGCCGCGGCGATCCAGCCGCACCTGACGCCCAACCCCCAGACGCTCTGCACGGACCTCAAGCGAGTCCCGCTCGCTGTCGCACGCCGGACTGCCCTGCTGAGCCAATGAAGCCGATCGAGGAGCAGGTCGTCCTCGTCACGGGAGCGACGGACGGGCTCGGACGAGCGGTCGCGGCGCAGCTCCGGCGTTCCGGCGCCACCGTGCTCGTGCACGGCCGCGACGACGAGCGGCTCGCCGAGATCGGAGCCGAGCTGCGCTTCGCGGTCAACTACCTCGCGCCCTTTCTGCTCACCCGGCTGCTCGAGCCCCTGATCGGCGAGCGCATCGTCAACGTCAGCTCGGCCGGGCAGATGCCGATCGACTTCGACGACGTCATGCTCGAGCGCGGCTACAGCGGCGTGCGCGCCTACTGCCAGAGCAAGCTCGCCCAGGTCCTGTTCACCTTCGACCTCGCCGAGCGGCTGCGCGACACCGGGGTGACCGTCAACTGCCTGCACCCCGCGACCTACATGCCGACGAAGATGGTCCTGGCGGCGCGCGGGAGCGCGGTCAGCACGCTCGAGGAGGGGGTCGAGGCGACGCTCCGTCTCGTCGCCCACCCCGCTCTCGACGGCATCACCGGGCGCTACTTCAACGGCACCCGCGAGGCTCGCGCTGACGAGCAGGCCTACGACCATGACGCTCGCGCGAGGCTCTGGCGGCTCTCCGAGGACCTGGTCGGGCTCGGGCAGTGATCCATCCCCATGCCGTCAATCATCCACCGCCTTCAAGAGCACGTAGATGATCGATTGTCGCGGCCTGGCAACCGCCTAATCGATCCGGAATCGATCATCTAGGTGCTCGCCTTCGACCGCGTCGGGAGCGGCCCGCCGCTCCTTCTGATCCACGGCCTCGGAAGCCGCCGTGAGATCTGGGAGCCGCTGCTCGAGCGACTCGCCCGCGCGCGAGAGGTGACCACGGTCGACCTCCCAGGCTTCGGCGACTCCCCGCCGCTGCCCGCCGGCACCACTCCCACCCCCGCTGCGCTGACCGACGCGGTCGAGGAGCTAGTGGGAGAGCTCGGCCGCGCGGAGGTGGCGGGCAACTCGCTCGGCGGCTGGATCGCGCTCGAGCTTGCGCGCCGGGGGCGCGCAAGCTCCGTGACCGCCTTCTCACCCGCCGGATTCTGGAACAAGCGCGAGGCTCGGTTTGCGAGCGTGTCGATGGCCGTCGCGCAGTCGAACCTCCGGGCGCTCCGGCCCGCGCTCCCCGCGATCGTCGAAAGCCCGCTCAGCCGACCGCCCTTCCTCCAGTATTTCGCCCGGCCGTGGCGCGTCCCGTCACGATCGCTGCTCGCCAACGTGCGCGGGTACGCCGACGCACCCGGCTTCGACGTCACCCGGCGCGCCCTCTTCGCGGAGCGCTTTCCGCCCCAGGGTCAGCCCGACGTTCCGGTCACGATCGCCTGGGGCACCCGCGACCTTCTCCTGATACCCCGCCAGGCGAGGCGCGCCGCACGCCGCTTCCCGAACGCGCAGCTCGTCCGCCTGCGTGGCTGCGGCCACACCCCCTTCTGGGACGCGCCGGAGGCCTGCGTGGCCCTGATCCTGCGCGACCGCGCTAGAGCGGGAACGGTCAACGGGTGACGGCCAGCGAGCCGTTCGCGTCCGCGTTCGCCCTCTCCGTGCCCGCGAGCCTGCCGCCGGTCGGCCGGATCACGATGATCTCGCCGGGCACGTGGTCGAGCAGCCAGCGGACGTCGCCGGCGCTGAACCCGTCGACCTTGTCGGTCGCTGCGGCGACCAGGATGCGGTCGAAGGCGGGCTCGTGGCTCAGCAGCTCCTCGAGCGCGTGACGGTATGTGCGCCCGGGCGAGATGCGAGAGTCGACCGGGACCCCGAGCGCTGCGGCCTCCTGCTCGATCGCCTCGAGCACGGGCAGCGCGACGTCGCACTGGCGCGGGAGGGCGGTGTCGAGCGGCAGCTGGCGCGGCACCTTGGCGAGGAAGGCGGGAACCAGCGTCGCGCTCTCGGCGAGTGCCACCCGCAGCGCGGCATCGAGCGCGCGCTGGGAGAGCGCGTCGCCGGTGAACGGGAACAGGATCCGCCGGGCGGCCGATCGCTTGACGGTCCGGCGCACGCGCCGTTCGCGCTCCAGCAAGACGCTGAGCACGACGACCACCAGCACGAGCACGACGATCGCGACGAGGCTCACCTTGCTCTCCCTTCCCGCCGGGTACGGTCGGCGACGAAGCGCAGGTCGACGCCCGGCAGCAACGCGAGCAGGCGATACGGCAGCGCGGGCTGCGTCAGCCGTCGCCAGGCCGAGCGCGGCTGCGGCGCTCCCATCAGGATGTAGGTCGTGCCGCGCTCGTTCGCGACCCGCTTGACCGCCTCGGCGACGTCGCCGCCGCGCTCGACCAGCAGGTGCGCGCCGAGTACGGTGGCGAGCCGGCGCAGTACCTCCAGCTGGTCGCGCTCCTCGTCGCTCGGCTCGTGGTCCTGCACCCAGAGCAGGTCGAGCTCACCCTGCAGCCGCTGTGCCGAGCGCCAGGCACGGCGAACCAGCCGCTGCGAGGTCGGCTGAGGCTTCACGAGCGCGAGCAGTCGCTCGCCGATGGCCTGGTGCGCCGCGTGGTCGGCAAGCCGGTCCTCGGTCCCGCGCGGCTCGAACGGGACCAGTCGCTTCGCCTCGACCTCCTCGGCCACCTGGCGGAGGGCCACCTCGCGCAGCGCATCGAGGTTCTCGACGCGGAAGAAGTTGTTGAGCGCCGCCTCGACCCGTTCGGCCGGGTAGACCTTGCCCGCCAGCAGCCGCTGGATCAGCGCCTGCGGAGTGAGGTCGATCAGCACGACCTCGTCAGCGCGACCGAGCACGGCGTCGGGGAGCGTCTCGCGGACGCGAGTGCCGGTGAGCTGAGCGACCTGGTCGTTGAGGCTCTCGAGGTGCTGCACGTTGACAGTCGTGTAGACGTCGATTCCAGCCGCCAGCACATCCTCGACGTCCTCGTAGCGCTTCGCGTGCTCCACCCCGGGGACGTTGGTGTGCGCGAGCTCGTCGATCAGGCACAGCTCGGGCTCGCGGCGGAGCACGGCGGGTAGGTCCATCTCAGGCATCAGCGTCCCCCGGTAGAGGACGTGCCGGCGCGGCACCACGTCGATGCCGCGCGCCTCGCGCGCGGTGTCCGCACGGTCGTGGGGCTCGAGGTAACCAATCGCGACGTCGCGGCCAACCTCGGCTTCGGCCTGTGCCTCCTGGAGCATCCGGTAGGTCTTGCCGACCCCGGCGGCCATCCCCAGGAAGACCTTGAGCCGGCCGCGACTCGGGCCCTCTCGGGCGAGTGGATCCGGCAGCTCACGCGCGAGCCCCGCTTCAAGTCCCGACGGTTCGTCCATCGCCGACCATCATGCGCCGAGCAGGTTGTGAACGATCAGGTCGATCAGCTTGATCCCGATGAACGGCACGATCAGCCCGCCGAGACCGTAGATCAACAGGTTGCGCCGCAGCAGCACCGTCGCTCCGACGGGCCGGTACCGCACTCCGCGCAGCGCCAGCGGGATCAGCGCCGGGATCACCAGCGCGTTGAAGACGACCGCGGAGATGATCGCCGACTCGGGCGTGCCGAGCTTCATGACGTTGAGCGTGTTGAGCGGGCCATGGGCGCCCGCATGCGCGGCGTAGGCGGCGATGAATATCGCCGGCAGGATCGCGAAGTACTTCGCGACGTCGTTCGCGATCGAGAAGGTCGTCAGCGCACCGCGTGTGATCAGCAGCTGCTTGCCAACCTCGACGATCTCGATCAGCTTCGTCGGGTTCGAGTCGAGGTCGACCATGTTGCCCGCCTCGCGCGCTGCCTGCGTCCCGGTGTTCATCGCCACTCCGACATCAGCCTGGGCCAGTGCCGGAGCGTCATTCGTCCCGTCCCCGGTCATCGCGACGAGCCGTCCACCGGCCTGCTGCTCGCGAATCAGCGCAAGCTTCGCCTCCGGCGTAGCTTGCGCCAGGAAGTCGTCGACGCCGGCCTCCTGCGCGATCTTGGCCGCGGTCAGGCGGTTGTCGCCCGTGACCATCACGGTGCGGATTCCCATCGCGCGCAGAGCGTCGAAGCGATGGCTGCATCCCCTCCTTGACGATGTCCTTCAGGTAGATGACGCCGAGCACCTGGCTGTCGCGGGCGACCGCGAGCGGCGTGCCTCCCTCGCGGCTGATCCGGTCGAGCTCCGCCTCCAGCTGCGGCGGCGCGTGACCGCCCTCGTCGCCGACCCAGTGCAGGATCGCGTCGCCGGCACCCTTGCGCAGGCGCGTGCCGTTGTAGTCGACGCCGCTCATGCGCGTCTGCGCGGTGAAGGGAACGAACTCGGCTCCGAGCGTCGCGAGGTCGTGCTCGCGCAGGCCGTAGCTCTTCGCCAGCACGACGATCGATCGCCCCTCCGGGGTCTCGTCGGCGAGCGAGGACATCTGCGCGGCCTCCGCGAGGTCCGCTTCGGAGACGCCCGGCATCGGGATGAACTCGGTCGCCTGGCGGTTGCCGAGCGTGATCGTGCCGGTCTTGTCGAGCAGCAGCACGTCGACGTCGCCCGAGGCCTCGACCGCCCGGCCGGAGAGCGCGAGCACGTTGCGGCGCACGAGCCGGTCCATCCCGGCGATGCCGATCGCGGAGAGCAGCGCGCCGATCGTGGTCGGGATCAGCGCGACGAGCAGCGCGATCAGCGTCGTCACCGAGACGTTCGTATGCGAGAAGAGCGCGAACGGCCGCAGCGAGACGATCACCAACATGAAGATCAGCGTCAGCGCGGCGAGCAGGATGCCGAGCGCGATCTCGTTCGGCGTCTTGCGCCGCGACGCGCCCTCGACGAGGGCGATCATCCGGTCGAGGAACGACTGGCCGGGCTCCTGCGTGATCTCGACGACGATGCGGTCGGACAGGACGCGCGTGCCGCCCGTCACCGCCGAGCGGTCGCCGCCGGCCTCGCGGATCACCGGCGCCGACTCGCCCGTGATCGCGGACTCGTCGACCGACGCGATGCCCTCTACCACCGTGCCGTCGCCCGGGACCAATTCGCCGGCCTCGACAACCACGACGTCCCCGCGGGAGAGCTCAGATGCGGCCTTCTCCCCGCCGTCGTGGAGCCTGGCGACCGTCTCGGTACGCATCGCGCGCAGCGCAGCAGCCTGAGCTCTCCCTCGACCCTCCGCCATCGCCTCGGCGAAGTTCGCGAAGACGACCGTCAGCCAGAGCCAGACCGAGACCGTGAACGTGAACCACGACGGCTCGTGCCGCCGCCGAGCGGCTTGCCGCCGCCGAGCTGGATGAACCAGGCGACGGTCGTGATCGCCGCGCCGATCTCGACGACGAACATGACCGGGTTGCGGACCTGCACGCGCGGGTCGAGCTTCCTGAAGCTGTCGATCGTCGCGGGCACCATGATCGACGCGCTCGAACAGCGATCTGGGCCGGCGCGGCACCGCGCCAGCCCCACGCGGGGACGCGGTCGGATCGGAGCCGTTGCCTGCGGTCATCGAGCGTTCCCTCCGGTGCTCGCCAGGGAGCGCGGAGCCTCGGCGTCGAGCGCCAGGTTGAGCTCGCACGACGTTGACACCCGGCTCGCCGAGCACGCCGAGGAAGCGGCTGTCTGTGTTGTCGCGAGATCAGCTTCATCGACCTCGCGAGAGCGACAGGTGCCGCATCGCGGCGATCCGGTGCGCCTGGATCCGCGCGTTCGCCTGAGAGATCTGCGGGTCGACTCCGGAGGCGGAGGTCGTGACCGCGTCGACCGGGAATCTTCGCCGCGCTCAACCCCGGGTTGTACGGGCCCTCGAGCTGGATGTAGGACTGGATGTTCGACTGGAGCTCTGCAGCGTGGCGACGTTGTTCGGCCCGAGGTTCGAGAAGGCCGTGCCGGCGGCGTTGTAGACCGGGCTCGTCGCTGACGGCCGCGGCTGGAAGTAGCGCGGATCGGGGTTGTAGGTCGGGGTTGCCCGACGCGTCCTTGATCGGCTTGCCGTGCTTGTCTAGCGCGGGCTCGCCGAACTCCTCGGCGAGCAGCCCGGAGCCGACCAGCCTGCCCTTCTGCTTGATCTGCGACCCGTTCGACTTGCCCGGGAAGGCGACCTGGCTGACGCCGGTCATGCGAGCGGGTAGACGATCCCGAGCAGGACGGTCAGGACGACGACGGCGACGGCTGCGGTGACGATGTCTCGGCGCATCAGAACAGCTGGGTGGTCAGGGACTGGACGACCGGTCCGAGCAGCAGTGCCGGGAAGAACGTCAGCGCGCCGACGAGGATGATCACGCCGATCAGCAGCACGACGAACGTCGGGTTGTCGGTGCGCATCGTGCCGAGCCCGGCCGGCGCGATCTTCTTGCCGGCGAGGCTGCCGGCGATCGCGAGCACGACGAGGATCGGTCCGTAGCGGGCGAACATCATCGCGAGCGCGCCGGCGATGTCGGCGAAGGTGATCCCGTGCGAGCCGATGTTGCCCGCGTTCGGCTGCACGAAGCCGCTGTAGCCGGCGAACGCAGAGCCGTTGTTGTTCGCCTGCGAGAGGTACGCGTAGAAGGTCTCCGAGAAGCCCTGCGGTCCGGTCGCTGCCTTCGATATCGACGGCCGCGCCGGCGGGGCTGGCGGTCGCCGCCGCGGCTCCGATCAGGACCGTCAGCGGCGTCAGCAGCGCCGCGATCGAGGCGAGCTTGATCTCCCTTGCCTCGATCTTCTTGCCGAGGTACTCGGGCGTGCGGCCGACCATCAGCCCGCCGATGAAGACGGCCAGGATCACGAACACGAGCATCGAGTAGAGGCCAGTGCCGACGCCGCCGAAGATCACCTCGCTGGCGGACAGGTTGCTCATCGGCACGAGTCCGCCGAGCGCGGTGAAGGACTCGATCGACGAGTTGACCGCGCCGGCCGAGGTGACCGTAGTGGTCGTGTCGAACAGCGCCGAGTTGGCGATCCCGAAGCGCTGCTCCTTGCCCTCGAGGTTGCCACCGGTCGAGCCGTTCAAGGCCACCGTGTGGAGGCCGGCGGCGTGCTGCGCCGGCGATCCGTGCTGCTCGGCGGCGTAGGCCACGACGATGCCGATCACGAACAGGACCGTCATCGCGGAGCCGATCGCGAAGCGCCTGCCGGCGGCTGCCGACCATCCGCCCGTAGGCGAACACGAGCCCCACGGGGATCAGCAGGACGAGCAGCATCTCGAGGAAGTTCGAGAGCCCGGTCGGGTTCTCGAACGGCATCGCGGAGTTCGTGTTGAAGAAGCCGCCGCCGTTCGTGCCGAGCTCCTTGATGACCTCCTGGGAGGCGACCGGACCGAGCGCGACCTGCTGGCTGACGCCCGTCGGCGAGGTCACCGTCGGGTAGTGCCCGAGCGTCTGGATCACGCCCTGCGAGGCGAGCACGATCGCGCCGATGATCGCGATCGGCAGCAGCACGTAGAGCAGCGTGCGCGTCAGGTCGACCCAGAAGTTTCCGATGCCGTTGCCGCTGCGGCTGACGATTCCGCGGATCAGGGCGATGACGACGGCGATCCCGACCGCCGCCGAGAGGAAGTTCTGCACGGCGAGGCCGGCCATCTGCGAGAAGTAGGTCATCGTCGTCTCGCCGCCGTAGTACTGCCAGTTCGTGTTCGTCATGAACGACGAGACGGTGTTGAACGTGACGTTCCAGGGCGCCGCGTGGAACCCCTGCGGGTTGAACGGCAGGTCGTGCTGGGTGCGCAGGATCACGTACAAGAGGATCCAGCCGGCGAACGAGAAGAGCAGCACGTTGCGCGCGTAGCGCTTCCAGTCGTGCTGCTCCTCGGGATCGACGCGGAGGCCGCGGTAGAGCAGGCGCTCGAACGGCCCGACGACGCGTGTCAGGAAGACCCGCTCGCCCGCGTAGACCTTCGCCATGATAGCTGCCGAGCAGCGCCGCGCAGCGCGAACAGCACGACGAGGAAGACGATGATCTGCAGCCAGCCCTGCGCGGTCACCTAGAGGCGCTCCCCGCGCACGAGCGCGTACACGAGATACAGGCAAACAGGGCCGAGACGATCAGCCCGAAGAGGTCCGCCCCGCTCATACGCGGTCGAGGCCCTCGATCAGGAGGAAGAGAATTGCGAAGATCGCGAGCGCAAGGACGATGGAGACCGCATCCATGCGACGATCTTCGTTTGCCGCGCGTAACGGCCGCCTAACGATTCGCGGCGGCCCTGTAACGATTTCGTTACGGAGCGCTGCTCAGCCGGCGAAGCGGTAGCCCGCCCCAGGGTCGGTACGGATGAAGCGCGGTCCGTCGTCGAGGGCGGCTCGATCTTCGCCCGCAGGCGACCGACGTGCACGCGCAGCGTCTGGGTGTCGTCGGCGTACTGCGGGCCCCAGACCTCCGCGAGCAGCATGCGATGAGTCAGCAGACGCCCGCGATTCACCGCGAGCACGCGCAGCAGGTCGAACTCGATCGGGGTGAGGTGGATCTCCTCGCCATCCCGGCGGACGCGATGTGCGGCCAGGTCGATCTCGAGCCCGTCGACCGACACGATCGCCTCGCCTCCGTCCTGCGGCGCGCGCCGCAGGGCGGCGTGGAGGCGAGCGATCAGCTCGCCGGGGCTGAACGGCTTCGTCACGTAGTCGTCGGCGCCCGCCTCGAGCGCACGGATCTTCTGCTCGCTCGTCGCCGACGGCAGACAGGACGACGATCGGCATCTCGGTCCACGAGCGAAGCTGCCGGCAGACCTCGACGCCATCGCCGTCGGGAAGCACGAGGTCGATGATCGCGGCTGCCGGCGGCTCGAGTGCGGCCGAGTCGAGCGCCTCGCGCGCGGTTGCGCTCGCTGCGACCTCGAATCCCGCCTCGCGCAGCACGAGCTTGAGCGCGCGCAGGATCTGCAGCTCGTCGTCGCAGATTAGGATCCGCTGGCTCACGTGACGACAGGCGACGCGGCGGAGCGCTCGAGCGGCAAATCGACGACGAACGTCGCTCCCTGGCCGGGAAGCGACTCGGCGCGCAGCCGCCCGCCGTTCGCCTCGACGAAGCCCTTCGCGATCGCGAGCCCGAGCCCCGACCCGCCCGGCGGCGCGCCGGGAGCGCGGTAGAAAGGCTCGAAGATTCGCTTCAGCTCGTGCGCCTCGATGCCCGGCCCGCTGTCGGAGACGCGCAGGATCAGGCGCCGGTCCTGGACGCGCGCACGTACGGTGACGGGCGCCTCGCCGCCGTAGCGCGCGGCGTTCTCGAGCAGGTTCCCGAGCGCGCGCTCGAGCTGCGCGGCATCGGCGCGTACGAGCGGCAGCTCCGTGTCGAGCTCGACGTCGAAGCGCTGCCCCTGCGCACGCAGCCCGCTCGCCGCGGAATCGATCAGCTCGGCGACCGAGCACCAGTCGACCCGCGGCGCGGCCGTGCCCGCCTGCAGCCGGGAGAGATCGAGCAGGTTGTCGACTAGGCGGCCGAGGCGGTCGGCCTCCTCCGCTATCACCTCGCTCATCTCGACGCGCGACCCGCGACTGAGCTCCTCGGCGCCGAGCACGCTCGCCGCCGTGCGGATCGCGGTCAGCGGCGTGCGCAGGTCGTGCGAGACCGAGCGCAGCAAGGCCGTCTTCAGGTCGTCGGAGCGGCGCAGTGCGCGCGTCTCGACGAGCTGCTCCTCGAGCCGCGCGCGCCGCTGCGAACCTGCGACGAGCGCCGAGAGCGGCGGCACGAGCCGCTCTTCGATCTGCGCCCGCTGCTCGGCGGTGATCGCGCGCGGGACGAGCAGCGTCCCGATTCGGGTTCGCTCGTGCGACGAGCGGGACTGCGATCCGGCGCTCGTCGCCGTCGACCCAGCCGAGCCGCAGCTCCGCCGAGCTCAGGCCGACCGTGTCGGCGATCCGGCGTGCCGCGAGCGCCTCCGCTCCCGGGTCCGCGCCGAGCAGGGTCTCGGCGAGGTCGGCCGCGAGGTCGGCCTCGCGCCGGCGCAGCTCGGACTCGAGCGCGCGCGTGCGCGCGAGATGGGCGAGCGCGCTGGCGAAGACGGCGGCGATCGTCAGCACCCCGAGGCTGGTCCAGTTGGTCGGGTCGGCGAGCCTGAAGCTGCCCGTCGGGGGGAGGTGGAAGAAGTTGAACGCGGCGGCGCCGGCGAGGCCCGTCGCGAGGCCCAGCCAGAGTCCCCAGTAGGTCGCCACGACCAGCACGGGCAGCAGGTAGAGCACGCCGGTCGAGAGGACCGGAACGGCGTGCTTGAGCGGGTAGATGACCGCGGTCACCGCCGCGACCGCGAGCGCGGCGACGACGAGGCCCTGGAGCTTCGAACGTGGACCGAGCTGCATGGTCGAAGACGCTACTCGCGCGGGCGCTTTTACTCGAGCGGCTCGGTCGGCGGCTGGCGCGGCGGTGGCAGGGGATCGGTCGGCACGTCGACCGGCGGCGCGCCCGCGGGCGGTGGCGCGGGACCCGGCGGCGCGGCGGGCGGTGGCGGCGCGGGGGGCGGTGGTGCGGCGGGGCCGGTCTCGGGCGCCTCGCCCTCCGCCGGCGCCGGGCGCGCTCCGAGCACCCGGTCTAGCAGCGGACCCTCGCCGCTCTCCGCCCCTCCGGGCGACGGCGGCAGGGTGGTGATCGCCTCGGCGATCGCGCCGTCGAGCTCGGCCCCCCAGAGCGGCCGCTCGAGCCTGGTCGCCGCTCGTTCGAGGGCTCCGCCGACGCCCTTCCAGGTGAGTCCGGCTGAGGCGAGCAGGGCGGCGGCACCGGCGGCGATCGACCCGGCATCACCGCCCGCGAGCATGAGGATGATCGCGCCCGCGAACAGCACCACCACGACCGCGACGAGCGCCGCGCCCCGGATCAGGAGGCTCGAGCCGATCTCCGCCGCGCGCCCGAACGCCCTTTCCGCGGCGCGCACGTAATCGCGCGCCTCGAGCATGTCCGTGCCGGCCTTCTCGCTGGAGAGCAGCGAGCGCCACAGCTCTCCCTGGCGGCGCAGCAGCCCGAGCGCGGCCTGAAGGTCCCGCTCTTCGGTGCCGGCGGCCCCCTCCACCCACGCGCCCCACCGCGTCAGCGAGGCGCGGACGGAGTGTCCCGCGTGCGGAGGGAAGGCCGAGCTCAGGTCACCGATCCGCTGGCCGAGCTGCGTCGACTCGCTCCTTCGCGAAGCGCTCACGCAGCCACTCGCCCGGAGGCTCGGGAGGGCGGCATGACTCCGCGAGTTCCTGGCCGATGCCGTAGGCCTTGCCGAGCCGGAAGTCCGCGGCGGTCAGCAGCGAGAGCAGCTCGACGTGCAGATCCCAGACGATCGCCTGCCGGCGGGCGTCGACGGTGGCGCTCAGCAGTTGCTCTCGCTTTGTCGCGAGGTCGGGAGGCTCGAGCCCTGCCGCCCCGATCGCCGGGCCGAGGCGCGCAAGCCCGGCCGCGACCTGGTCGACGCCGAGCACCCGGATGTCGGTCACGTCGAGCGTCGCGACACTCGGCAGGTCGTCGCCGTCGGCGGGCGTGCGCACGGTGCGGCGCTCGGGCCGGTAGAGCCCAGCGACCTGCCAGCCGAGCGCGAACGCCGCGGTGATGTCCGGCGTCTCGCCGGTTGGGGGGCTGTCGGCGAGGCCCGCCATCGCTCGGACGTTAGACGCTCGCGCGACGAGCGTGGCCACGCGTGGCGCACAATGGACGGCGTGCGGGTGACCGGGTTCGACAGCGAGCATCTGTCCGGCGTCCTCCGCCTGTGCGAGCGCGAGGGATGGTCGATGCTGCCTTCCGACCCCGAGCGTGCGCGGCTCGCGCTCGCCGCCCCGGGGGTGACGACGGTCGTCGCCCTGGGCGACGGCGAGCTCGTCGGCTTCGCTCAGATGCTCTCAGACGGTCAGGTGCAGGCATACCTGGCGAACCTCGTCGTGGCGTCCCGACTGCGTGGACACGGGATCGCGCGGACGCTCGTTCAGGAGGCCTACGCGCGTTCGGGCGCGCGTCGCGTCGACCTGCTCGCACTCGAGGGGAGCGAGCTGTTCTACCGCTCGTTCGAGCACCGAACGCTGCCCGGCTACCGGATCTATCCGGTCGGTCGCGACGGCTAGCGACGGCGCGCCTCCCACTCTTCGAGCGCCTCGGCGACACGCGCGTGGCCGCGCTCCGTGCAGATGGCTGAAAGCGCCTCGACCCCGGCAGCCTCGGCGGGGCCGCCGAGTGCCTGCAGCGCACCGAGTACGAGCTGCGACTCCGACGCCCCGAGCTGTCGCGTCTCGAGGCAGAAGCGACCGTGCCAGCGGGCGATCGCGCGCTCGTAGCGTGAGCGGTCCGTGTCGACCAGCAGCAGGCAGAGCGCGAGGGCGTCGGCGAGATCGAGCCGCGGCAGCTCGGCCGCGGCCGACCACGCAACTGCCGGATTCGCGCCCGCGAGCGCGCGACGGAAGCGCGCGTAGTTCGACCCCTGAGATGTCACGAACGCATGTTCGCATGCCGAGCGGCGACAATCGGAGGGTGGCCCTCCTGCTGCGACCGCTGGCCGAAGGCGACGCTGCCGCGCTCGTGCGGATCCACCGCACCCCCGCGGTACACCGCTGGTGGGGCGCTCCCGATGACGACTTCCCCTACGACGAGCCCGAGGCGACGCGCCTGGTGATCGAGGTCGACGGCGCCGTCGCCGGCCTGATCCAGTTCGTCGAGGAGCTCGAGCCGCGCTATCGCCACGCGGCGATCGACATCTTCCTCGACCCGGCGCTGCACGGACGCGGCCTCGGCACCGAGGCGCTGAGGAGACTCGTCCGCCACCTCATCGACGAGCGCGGACACCACCGCATCACGATCGACCCGGCGACCTCGAACGCCGCCGCGATCCGCTCGTATGAGAAGGCCGGCTTCCGCCCGGTCGGGGTGATGCGCCGCTACGAGCGCGACCCCGACGGACCCGAGTGGCGCGATGCGCTGCTGATGGATCTGATCGCGGGCGAGGAGCGCTAGCCTGCGGTACGTGGGAGGGGCTCGCACCGCAATCGCCGGGGCTGTGCTCGCCGCGGCTCTGCTGCTCGTCGCCCCGGCGTACGCTGCGCCGGCATACGCGCCGCTCAACCGGCCCGGCCCGGCGCTCGACGTCCCCGCCGGCACCCTTGCGAGCGCCGTCCAGTGCAACGCACGGGTGGTCCACGGCGGCCGCGAGCCGATCCTGCTCGTCCCCGGCACGACGCTGACTCCGGCCGCGAACTTCTCGTGGAACTACGAGCGCGCCCTCGACGCGCTCGGGCTGCCGCTACTGCACGGTCGAGCTGCCGCAGAACGCCAACGGCGACATCCAGGTGGCCGGCGAGTACGTCGTCTACGCGATCCGCCGGCTCCACGCCCTGACCGGCACGAAGGTCCAGATCATCGGCTACAGCCAGGGCGGGATGGTTCCGCGCTGGGCGTTCCGCTTCTGGCCCGACACGCGCGCGCTCGTCGACGACGACGTCGGCCTCGACGCCTCCAACCACGGCACGCTCGACGCCGACTACTGCAACGGAGGCGCGGGCGGCTGCGAGGCGGCGTTCTGGCAGCAGCGCGACAACGCCGCCTTCATCGCCGCGCTCAACTCAGGTCAGGAGACCTTCCCCGGCATCTCCTACACCGAGATCTACTCGAACACCGACGAGGTCGTCGTGCCGAACCTCGGCCCGGCCGCGAGCTCGTCGGTGCACGGCGGAGGCGGCCAGATCACGAACGTCGCCGTGCAGAGCATCTGCCCCGGCGACACCTCCGACCACCTCGCGATGGGCAGCTACGACCCGGTCGGCTACGCGCTGGCGATCGACGCGCTCACCCACGCCGGACCGGCCGACGCCGCCCGCATCGCCACGACGGTCTGCGCGCAGCCCTTCCAGCCCGGCGTGAACCCCGCGACGTTCGCCACCGACTATGCGGGCTACGTCGCATTCATCGGTCAGTCCGCCGCGGGCGCGCAGCGGATCGCCGCCGAGCCACCGCTTCGTTGCTACGTGTTCGCAGCCGGCTGCGGCGGCGCCAAGAAGAGCGCCGGCGGGCGAAGCCACAAGCATGTCCGGCGGCACAAGCGCCGCCACCACGCGGCGCACCCGCGCTTCACAGGCTGACCACGCGCCGGGCCCCACGGCCCGAGCGTCAGGCCGCGGCCTCGACCTGCCCGTGCGAGCGCGGACGAGGCAGCGTCGCGCTGCGGTAGCAGGCGGGGCACGGGCCGCTGCGCGCGTGCTCCTCGAACTCGCGTGCAAAGACCTGCAGCGCGCTGCTCATGAAGCGCGTCGCGCCGTCGGGGAACCTGCACGCTCCCCGTCCCGGCACCTGCGCGAGCCAGCGCTCGAGGCGTGTCCACGCCTGGGGCTCGGGGTTTCCGTCGACGAGGTCGGCGAGCGTCTCGCTGATCGCGGCGAGCCCGTGCACGCACGGCCCGCACTGGCCCGCCGACTGCCCGGCGAGGTAGTGCCCGACGCGTGCGGCCTCCGCGGCGCCACAGGCGCTCTGTGGCAGCGCCACGATCACGCCGGCGCCGAGCGAAGCGCCACGCGCGTGGAGCTCTTCGTCGGCGAGCACGAGCGTGTCCGCGCGCGCCCCGTCGACCCAGGAGCCGAAGTAGCCGCCGAGCAGCAGCGCGCGCACCGGCTCGGTCAGCCCTCCGGCGGCAGCGGCGAGCTGCGTGAAGCGTGTCCCGGCCGCGATCTCGTAGACGCCCGGCCGGCGCACCGCGCCCGAGAGCGTGACGAGCATCGACCCCGGGTCGGCGGTGGTACCGAGACGTCGGAACCACTCCGAGCCGTGGCGCGCGATCAGCGCGACATGCGCGAGCGTCTCGGCGTTGTCGATCAGCGTCGGGCGTTTGCGCACGCCGCGCTCGAACGGTCGTGGCGGGGTGAAGGCGGGGACCGCCGGACCTCCGTTCAGCTGCTGGACGAGCGCCGTTTCCTCGCTCGCCACGTAGCCGCCCTCGAGCGCGGCGATCCGAGTCGAGACCGCCTCGAGCCCCGCCGCGCGGCGCTCCTCGAGCGCTCGCTCGAGCGTCGCCTTGGTTCGGCGGGCATCGGCGGGGATGCACACGATCACCTCGCGGGCCGGATCGCGTCGGCGGCGAGCGCGGCCCCGTCGAGCACGAGGTGCGGCGCCGAGTCGAGCAGCAGGCGGTCCTTTGCGGCGGCGGGCTCGCCCTCCATGCCGTTGACGACGACGATCGGCCGGGAGAGCGGGCGGGCGGCGCCCGCGACGCTGCGGAGCTTGCGCCCGGTCGGGAAGCGAGCGCCTCCACGGCCGCGCAGGCCGGCGCGATCGACCGAGTCGATCAGTAGCTCGCCGATGCCCGGCAGCGCTCCGTGCAGGCGAACGTGCTCTGAGAGGCCGATCGTCGAGCCCGGAGTAACACCGTCGAGCAGGCGAGGAAGCAGCGCCGAGCGGGTCAGGGCCGCCCGCTCGGTGGCACGCGGAGCGGTCGCCGGCAGCGGCGGCGGCGCCCGCCGTAGACGTGTAGCTCTCCGGTGCTTGCTGCTTCCATCGGATTCATCCTCGACGCGCGATGCGAAGATCGCCTAAGCGGATGGTGAGAAAACGCTGAGCTGTCCCCAGCGGCGATTGACGAGCACTCCGGACGTTGTCGCTACCCGGGCGGCGGCGGTCGTCTGCTCGAGCCGCTCCGGCCGCAGCGCCAGCACCTTCGCCTCGACATCGGCCGCGACGGGATCGTCGGCCACGGCGGTCGCGGTCGCTTGCGCCCCCGGCGCGCCGGTACGCGGATCGATCAGGTGGTGGGCGTCGGCGCCGTCGCCGTTCTTCCAGCGCCGCCGGCCGGTGCCGGAGGTTGCGATCCCCTGACCCGGCTCGAGTCGCACGTACACGCCGGCGGTCTCCGTGGAGCCGGGCGCCTCCACGGCGACGAGCTGCGAGCCGCGCAGTGAGACGAGGTCGCCGCCCGCGTCGATCAGGAGCGAAGGGTCGCTCGAACGCGCGGCGAGCAGCTCGCCGGCGCGGACCGCGATCCAGCTCTTGGCGACCCCGCCGAGGTCGAGCGCGGTGCCTTCGGGGATCCGGACGGCGCCGGCCACAGTGTCGAGCTCGAACGACGCCGTGAGCGGCTCGGGAAGCGGGCTCTTCGCGGTGCCCGCGGGCCGCTCGGCCAGGCTGCGCTCGTAGCCCCACGCCTCGAGCGCTCGTCCGACGAGCGGCTGGAACAGGCCCCCGGTGTCCTCGTGAAAGCGCCGGCACGCGCTCAGCAGCTCGAAGGTCTCCTCGGTCACGTGCAGCGGCGAGCCGGCCTCCCGATTGACGAGCGACAGCTCGCTGTCCGGCCGGAAGCGCGACCAGCGTGCCTCGTCACGCTCGACCGCCATGGCGACCACCACGGCGAGCTCGCCGCTGACCGAGCCCGAGTGGAAGATCCGCCAGCGGGTGCCGGTCGCCTGCCACTCCCACGCGTGTCGGCGCTCCGCCGGCGCGGTCAGGCTCACGCGAGCAGGTCGAAGATGCTGCCGGTCGGGATGCTCGCGTCGCTCGGCGCGGCGGCCTCGCTCGCGGAGCTGGTCGCCGCCGAGCCCGACGACTCCGCGGCTCGCGCGCCGTGTCCGCGATGGCGGTCGAACGCGCGGTTCACCATCCGGTCGAGCGTGGAGCCATCGAGCGGGGCGAGGCCGCGAGCCTGGCGGTTCTGCTGCACCTGCGCCTCGACCGATTGGAGCAGTGTCGAGCGTGAGACGCCCTGCTGCGCGGCGAGGTCGGTGATCGAGGCGCCGCTTGCGAGCGAGCTTCGCAGGGCGGAGGGCGCCATCGACAGCTGCTGCGCGATTCCGCCGAGCGTTCCCATCAGCTGCGGTGAGGGAGGCGGACTCTCCATCGTCGTGGGCACGGCGCCCTCGGCACCGGTCACGTTGGGGGGCTGGATCTGCATGTTGCTCCTGGCTCTCGGAGGGGCTCCAGGAGTAGTCGGTCGCCGGCCGACGCCGTTTAGCCGGCTGAGCCGATTCTCACGCGTTTCTTACGGGGTCAGCCGCGGAGGTGGTGGTGATGCCCGACGACCGGCGCCCACACGTGGAACAGGGGAATCACCGCGACCGCGAGCACGGCGCCGGCGAGGATCGCACCGCCGAGGATGAGCGTGCGGCCTGCCCGCCCGCGGACTTCCTCGCCCCCCTGGCCGGTCTCGCTGCGCCACGCGGGCACGAGCTGGGAGAGATGCCCGAGGACGTGCAGCCCGGTGAAGGCGAGCCAGACGAAGAAGCTGTCCTTGTGGATCGGGTAGACGGTCCCGCGCCATGCCGGTCCGCCGACCAGAAGCAGCACGCCGGTGACGAAGACGACGAGCGTCGAGGCCACGACGAACGGCGCGGTCACGCGCAGGAGGATCTGGGGTGGCCCCTTGAGCCGGTACGGCCGGTCGTGTGTGTAGTAGCGGGCGAAGCGGTAGCCGGTGCTCGCCATCTTCAGCAGGACCGGCGGGATCAGCAGCATCCCGACGAACATGTGGACCGAGATCAGCGGCCCGAGACGCAGGATCGTCACGCCCTCGACGGCGAGCAGCACGAGCAGGACCGATGCGGTGAGCGACGTGAGCAGCTCGTTGCCATCCGGACCCCCCTCGGTCAGGCGACGCCAGCCGACCGCCGTGCCGCCCGCCTCCGCGCGCTGCAACTCGCGCAGCGCCGGTGTGGCAAGCGAGCGTCCTCCGCGCGTGTCGATACCCATATGTCGATCATCCTCGAACGGCGTAAATAAGCCCTAACAGGAGCTTTAGAGCGGCCTTACCGAACCGGCGCTCGGCGAGCGCGGCGCTCGCCCTGTTCTACCCCGTGAAGCGCGGCTTCGCCGCGCTGCGCGGTCGCCGCCGGGCACGGCGAGCCGCGATGCGCACGGCGACTCGGTCGCCGACGTTGCCGGCCTTGTCGACCGCGTCGAGCGCAAAGCTATGCGTCCCGGACGGCAGCGTGATCGTGTAGGCGGAAGCGCTGCCCCCGGGCCGCGGCGCGCCGAGTCCCAGACTTGCCAGCCGGCCGTTGACTCGCGCCTGGAGTCGTGCGGCGGTTCCGCAGAAGCCGTCGTCGCCCGGGGTGGTGAAGGTCAGCCGGAAGCGCCGTCCGCCCAGATGCCGCAGGCGCAGCCCGCCGGGCGCGGCGGGCGGCGTGCCGTCGGTGTTGTAGTTGCCGCTGCCGTGCGGGTCGTGGCGGACGGCGGGCCACTGGCTCTGGCAGGCCGGGGCCTGCGTGCGCCATTCGAACAGGTAGCCCTCGCGCGTGATCGCCGCCATGCGCTTGTCGCTTGAGAGGGCGGCGGGGCCGTAGAGCCATCCGCCCGTCTGCTTCGGGAAGCCGGCGACGTCATGACCCGTGGCGCCGTCGTAGGCGTGCAGCAGGCCGAGTCCGGTGCCGGCGACGATCTGGCTCGTGGTACCCGGTATCACCTTGGCCACATCCGAGGATGAGAGGAACTGGTAGTCGTCGGTGACCGTCGGGTAGGCGGGAAGCGGCTGCCCCGAGCTCGAGTCGTAGGCGCCGATCAGGTGGTTGTAGGGGAAGTTCTGCCCGACGAGCGCGAGGTTCGCGAGCTGGTCTGTGGTTACGCCGTATTTGACGATCGCCGGCGTTCCGCTGCCCAGCACGTCGCCGACCGAGCCGGACTCGAACAGGTTGAGTGCGTCCGTGCGGTCGGTCGCGTTCGACGAGGATCCGAAGCTCTGCTGCGACATCGCGCGGATCTCGCTGCCGTCGGCGCCGTACTCGGCGAGCGCGCCGCCGGTCGGCGAGGTGATGACTACCGGCTTGCCGGCGATGTTCATCACCTCGGGCGCCTCACCCGGCCCGATCAGCGGGAACTCGTTCTGGATCGCGCCGTTCAGCTTGATCGGCCAGCCGGGCAGGAACCTGCCGCTGGCTCCGCTGATCGCGTACGCCCGCGTGGAGCCACCGGCGGCACCCGAGAGCACGTCGGTGAGGCCCTGCGCGAGCCCCGCGTTCAGGTCGGATACCTGCGGCGACGCCCCGTATTCCTCGTCCGAGGAGACGATCACGTCGTCGTGGCCGTCGCCGTTCAGGTCGGCGATCGCCGGCTCCGCGTGGATCTCGGCGAGCATCTGCTGGCCCTGTGGGACGCTCGGGTCGACGATGTTCACGGGGAAGCCGGGGACGGGCTTGCCGTCCGGCTGGTAGGCGTAGAGGTGGCCGTCGAGCGCCGGCGCGACGATGTCGAGCGGCTTGCCGCGACCCTCGAGGCGGCCGAGCGCGGGGCTCGCAAGGAAGCCGCACTTGCGATGCCCGAGCGGCTGGCTCTCGTCCTGCTCGCGGCAGAAGGAGAGGTTCTCGGCGACCGGGAAGCCGCGGCGGAGCTTGCCGTTCGCCTCCCAGACATAGATGTGCGTGCCGGCGACGTCGACGACCTCCGGCTTGCCGTCGCCGTCGAGGTCCGCGACGGCGGGCGCGCGGAGCGGCTCGCGTGCGGGCGGCAGCCGCTTCAGCGCCGGCGCGCTCGGATGGTCGCCGGCCTGGCGCAAGAGACCCGTCTTGACCGGCCAGCCCTTCAGCTCGCGGCCGCCCGGCTCGAGTGCGCGGAGGACTCCGTCCTCGCCCGGGACGAGCAGCTCGGGGACGTTGTCGCCGTTCAGGTCGGTGTACCGGAGCGGCGCCTCGCCGCCCGTGCCAAGCCGCTTCGGGTAGCCGGGGCGGAGCGTCGGGTCGGTGAAGGTGGTCAGCACCTTGCGGTCGACGCCCGGCGTGGGGATGTTCGCGGCGGTCGCGACGACCCGCACCGCGAACTGCTGCTGGAACGGGTTCGGCTCGCCGGAGGCGAACGTCGGCCCGCCGGGGTCGGACGGCACCGTGTAGCTCGCGAGCGCGGCGCGCACCTGGTTCAGGTCGACCCGGCCGAAGTCCGTGACCGTGCCCGTGCTGTCGCCCTGGTTGACCGTCGTCCAGCTCGTCGGCGCGAGCCCCGCTCCCCATTGCAGCTCCCAGTGGAAGGCATGCCCCGCGGAGTAGGCGGAGGCGGCCTTGCCGGTGATCTCGACGCCCGACCCGGTCTCGGGCGCGTACCAGTCCGGGCTGTCGATCGCGACGTCCGGCGGGATCTGGCGGCTCTGGGCGAGCGCGACGGCCGCGCCGACGTTCGCCCGGCCCCAGCCGAAGTGCGTCGTCCACTGGTCGATGCTCGGCGCGCTCGGGTCGGCGCCCGGATCGGCGATCCCCGTCCCGAGCGTGTTCGCGCTCGTGACGCGCTCGGCGGTCTGCTCCAGGATCTCGCGCGTCTCGTCCGGTGTCAGCGAGATCCCCTTGTCGAGCCCGGCGCTCACCACGAGCCCGGCGGCACCGGCGGCGAGGGCGGTGTTGTCGGAGCCCGTCGACCCCGTCATCGAGATCGAGCTGTGGCCGCCGTACTGCGTCGTTCCCGCGCCCCGGAAGAAAGTTCCGACCGGCAGCTGCGTGCCCACCGGAAGCGACCCGAGCCCCGGCAGCGAGGCGAGGCCCGGCACGTTCTCCCCGAGCCCCTGCACGTCCGGGACCGTGCCCTCGATCAGCATCGTGTGGTTGTAGTTCGCCGGGTAGTTGTGGTTGCCGGTGTTCAGGTCGTCGCCCGAGAAGACCTGAGCGACGCCGTGCGCGTAGGCGTACTGCGAGGCCGCCTCCGCGAAGGCCGAGTGGTAGACGGAGCCGTTCGCGCCCTCGATCACCTTGGCGCCGTTGTC
Organism: uncultured Actinomycetes bacterium; assembly: GCA_963719375.1. Lineage (GTDB taxonomy): Bacteria > Actinomycetota > Thermoleophilia > Solirubrobacterales > Thermoleophilaceae > JAICJV01. Next base: position 549,432 of record CAVRBY010000001.1, read on the forward strand.
GGTCGCGTAGGTGATCCCGAGCGCAAACGTGTTCGCGTCAGAGACGAACGTGTCCCAGGTGCGGATCGGGAGCAGCATGCAGTGGGGGCAGACGCCGATCGAGCCGTCGCCGTCGTTGCCCTGCTCGACCGCCTGCTTCGCACGGCCGGTGCCGTGGTTCGAGGCGGCGAAGTAGCTCGAGCGGTCGAGCGGATCGTTGTCGTCGTCGAAGAAGTTCCAGCCCGCGATGTCGTTCGCGTAGCCGTTGTGGTCGTTGTCCCAATGCTTGCCGGCGACGCACTGCTTGATCGCGCGGTTCACGATCTGGCAGTTTCCGAAGGCGCGGATCAGGTCCTCGCCGGTGATCGCCCCGTAGGCGTAGGGGCGGTGGACGCGCGGATCGCCCGCGTAGTCCTCGACGTTGACGACGCCGTCGCCGTTGCAGTCGTAGCTCGCGCACGTCGAGCCGTCCGCGCGCTCCGGGAGCGGAAGCTCGCCGGTGTTCAGTCGCACCTTGTCGCGCAGCCCCGGGGTGTCCCACTTGATCCCCGTGTCGAGGATCGCCACCGTCACGTCCGGCCGCCCGCGCTCGAGCTTCCAGGCGCCGGCGGCGTTGAAGCCCGCGACCATCGGCTTACCGGTGTTCGGGCCGTCCTTGTAGATGGCCCCGGGCGTCAGCTGCGAGGGGAAGCCGAAGAGGTCGAAGCGCTCGTCGAAGAAGTTCGTCGACGTGCGGCCGTTCAGGGTGTCCGGCTCGGCCTGGTCGTAGTCAGGGTCGTTCGGCGTGTCCTGTCGCTGGACGCTGCCGAAGCCGAACTGCTGGGAGGAGTCGGAGGAGGCGGGATGCTCGAAGTCGCGGGCTGAGGCGGCGGCGGTCGCCGATGCGGCGGCCAGGAGCGGTCACTGCGGCAGCGAGCAAGCGCCTCCGCCATCCGTGCTTCGCCCGCCGCTCGTCCACCCCGACCGGCATCGTAAGGAGCACCCGGGATGCGGCGCGCCGGTTCGCTCAGACAGAAGACGGCGGGAGGTATCGACATGCGGCCTCCAGTGTCCGGCATCATCCGCCGTGTGAACGCCGCCGAGCGATTCTTCGCCGCGTCACGTGCGGGCGATATGGAGGCTGCCGCAGCCGCGCTTGCTCCCGACGTCGTGATGCTCAACCCGGCCGCCGACGAGCCGATCACAGGCAGCGATGCGGTGGTGACGGCGCTGCGCGCGGTGGAATCGGCATGCGACACGTTTCGTCACACGCACCTTCTGGTCGACGCGTCGGCTGCGCAGACACCGCTCTTCGGCCTTGTTTTCGAAGCAACGGTCGGCGAGGCGACCCTAAGCGGCGTCGACCTGATCGAACTCGATGGGAACGACCGCATCAGCAGGTTCACGGTTGCTGCGAGACCGATAGCCGCGCTGATGGCGCTCGGCGCGCGTATGTCGGGCTAGCAGCTGCGGTAGAGCGCGGGACTCTCAGCGGCCTCCCATGCAGAGGCTGCGCCTGAGGCAGCAGGTCCGCGCCGTTCGGCGGTTCGGACTCGCGCAGGCGCCGGACGCCGGGAGCAGCTCTCGGAGGCTTTGCTGCGTGGTGGAGGAGGGTGAGCGAGGGGACTCGAACCCCCGACCGAGTCAAGTCCCTGGGTGTGGTGTAAGAGGTGGCGCTCGTGTTCGTCGGTGGGGATTGGGCTTCTCAGGCTGCTTCGAGCTCGGCGATCTGAGCCGGACCGGCTTCGACGGAGACCGGATTATGTGGGTTCCAAGGTTCCTGTTGTCAGCGTAATCGGGTCTGCTGGGGCGGTGTCGAGGTCGAGCGCAGGGAGCCCGGAGGGCGACCGCAGCGAGACCTCGACGGCGGCGTGCTGGTGTTCGAACTCGGCCGGCGGGATGTCCCCGAGCGCCTGGTGCAGGCGGTCGGGGTTGAACCAGCCGACGTACTCGACGACGTGGCGTTGTCGTAGGCCGAGCCGACCGCGCCGACCGAGGCCAGCACGCCATGGTCTGAGAGCGTTTGGGTGTAGTCGATCGAGGTGTACTGACTGCCCCTGTCGCTGTGATGGACGAGCTCGATGTCGGCGCCGCCCCGCCGTTGTGAGAGCGCCATCCGGAGCGCGTCGAGGACGAGCGTCGTGCGCATGTTCTGGGCGAGCTGCCAGCCGACGACCTTGCGGCTGTAGGCATCGATCACGAACGCGAAGAAGACGAGCCCCTCCCAGCAGCGGAGGTAGGAGAGGTCGGCGACCCAGAGCCGATTCGGGGCCGCCGCGGTGAAATCGCGCCTGACGAGGTCAGGGCGCCGGCACGTCTCGGGGTCGGGCCTCGTGGTCCGCCACGGCTTGCCGCGGCGCTTCGCTCCCTCGATGCCGTGCGCACGCATCAGCCGCTGGACCTGACAACGCGGGGCCCGCTCGCCGGCACGGCGGAGCGCCTTCCACATCCGCCGGTAGCCGTAGGCGAAGTAGTTCTTCGCGTGCAGCTCGCAGATCCGCCCCGTAGGCGCTCGTCCTCCACCGCCCTCGCCGAGCGGGCGCCTGCCTTGCGGTGGTAGTAGGCGGACGCCGACACGCCCAAAGTCCTGCAGATCGGCTCGACCCCGAAGCGAGAGCGGTGCTCCTCGATGTAGGCGCTCACTTCGGTCGGTCCGGGTCGAGCTCGCGCGCGAAATACAGCGACGCCGACTTCAGGATCTCGTTCGCACGGCGCAGCTCACAGTTCTCCTTGCGAAGCCGCTTGAACTCCTCGCGCTCCTGCGAAGCGAGCAGCTCGGGACGCTTGCCGCCATCCGCCTCCGCCTGGCGCACCCGCTTTCGCAGCGTCTCCGGATGCATCCCGAGATCGGCAGCGATCTGCGCGATCGGCCGCCCCGACTCAAGCGCGAGACGGATGCCCCGCTGGACCAGCCCGTCTGGATACTTCTTCGGTCGTGCCATAGCCGCGGAGAATCTCCTCTCCCGAGGACAGAATCCTCGACTCGAGGTCTCCGTGAAACCCGGCCTGGCTCAGAAGCGACACTCGTACGACGACGCGTGTGTGGACAACAACCGCGAGGGGTGTTGGAGGGTCCGTCGCTGGAACTGTACGCATGCCGGAGTGACAAGTAAGGTCCTTTTGATGGGACGGCCCATTTTCAATGGGGGCGAAGGGACGGTCACTCTTTACCTCGACCAACTGCCAGACGCGGAGGTCGGGGACGACCCGGCGGCGAGGACGCTACTGCGAGCATTTGATACGTCAATGCGCTCAACGCGCTTAGCCCGAGTGACAGCGAGCCTTCGGCAATTGGGGTCAACGGGATCCTGCGGCGCGAGCTGAGCGAGACGATAGCGCGCGCCGCGGACCAGACTCCAAGTGCGGACCTCGCCGAGCACCTCCGGCTGCGGGCTGAGGCAGTGCTCTCGGGCCGCTTCGAGGAAGCCGCCGAGTTTGGCGCCAGCCGCGAGCTGCCGCTCGAGCTGGTGCTCGGCCCGAGCCCGGGGTGGACTCACCCCAGGCGCCCAGGCGCCTACTCCGCGGTGCTGGCGCGGCCCCGCCCCGAATGGCGACTGTCGGCGGTCGCCGACGTGGACCGGGTCGTCGACGACTACGCGCGCCGAGCCATCGACCGCGCGGGTGCGTGGCCGGTCGAGCGCGCCTTCGAGCCGCCCCTGTACTCCGTCGCGGATCTGCTGAGCGTCGCCGGGGAGGCGGCGATCCCGCCGCTCCATTTCGCGGCGTTCCTGCCTGAGGACGAAGGACAGCTCGGAGCCACGACCAAGACCCTCGTCTACCGGAACTTCTACGAGCTCCGGCTCCGGGAGGTGTCGTCGCGCCTGTTCAAGGCGATCGTCGCACCCGATGCCGGAAATGGGGGTGCGGAAGCGTCCGCCGACCCAGGCTGCACCTCGTTCGCTGGTTGCGCGGGCACGACCTCGGGCACTCATACTTCGACGGCATGTGCCGCAAGGCCGGGCTCGCGGAGCACGTGTTGCATGCGATGCGCGAGGTGATCGCGGACTCGATCGGAGATGTGGCCGTGCTCACCGACGAGCACCGGGGCGACGATCCTGTTGCGCGGATGCTGATCGCGGAGAAGCTCCGATACGCGCGACGACCTGCCGACGTATTCGGAGACTCGCTCGCCGCACACGTGGAGCTCGGCTGGCTGACGCGCACCACGGAGCTTGGGGCGGCCGGAGCGCAGCAGGTGCTCGACTGCGCTCGTAGCCTCGTCGAGACAGCCCTGGGGTTCCTGCTCCACGGCAACGCCGCGGCCTGCGAGCTTTGGTTCGAGGACGTAGCGTCGGCCTTCTCAATGGCGTCGCTGGAGGCCCCGGTGCCGAGCGATGTCGTCCCGGCCTTCGTCGCGCCGCCTTCGCGCGCGACTCGTGCGCCGCGGCGCCGGCGACAGCGACAGCGACAGCGACAGCGACAGCGAGGCTGCGTTCATGTCTAACGACGCCGATGCGACGTCGGTGCGGATCGCGAGCGACGTTCGCGATACCTACGGCGACGTCAACCTCGCGTATCTCGTGTTTTCCGACTTCCGCGTTGGGTCCACGCCGCCGCGGCTTAAGAAGATCGCGCGCCGAGTTGAGGAGGAGCTGCGCAGCTCGGCCGGCGAGGAGGGACTCGGCGAGCGGCTCGTGTCGTGGGAGAAGCTCGCCCGCCGCATGGGACTCACGGACATTGATGACCTGCCGGCGCCGCGCGCCCTGGTTCACTCGGTGCTGAAGGGCAATACGATCCCGAAGATCAACTTCGTCGTCGACTCCGCGAACGTGACCGCACTGAAGTTCAGGACGCCGGTCGGGGCGTTCGACCTCGGGAAACTCAGAGGAACCGATTGCCCTCCGCCTCGCGGGCGACGGCGAGGAGATAACGCCGATCGCGGCGAGCAGGCCCGTCGCCTGCGTGCCCGGGGAGATCGTGTATGCGGACCGCGTCGCTTATTCTCGCGCTACAGCCGGGACGCCGACTTCTCGAAGATCACGGACGAGACGACGACGGTGCTCTGCGTCGTGGACGGAACGCCCGAGATCGATCCCGCTGTGTTGCTCGAGGGCGGCGCGTACCTGCGCGACCTGATAGTTGACGTCGCAGGTCCCAACATGAAGGTCGAGGGCCCCAGCCTGGCTGGGACCGGCTAACTGCGTGCTGAAGAGAGCTTCGGCGTGAACGCACAGCGCGGCAGCTTCGTCCGCGTGCTCGCGCGGCATGTCGAGCGTTTTGACGCAGGGGATCGGCCGGCTGGCGAGATCACGTACACTTTTACGAGGGCGCGCGCATGCTCGGCTACGCGACGCTCGACGCCGCGACTAAGAAAACGCTGCTCGCGCGCCTTTACCGGCTCACGGAAGAAACCGCGCTGCGCGGATGGCAGAAAGCGAACGTAGAGGCCCTGGCGGAGATCGGGCAGCGGCTGCTCGCGCTGATCGTTCCTGCGGAGCCGCGCTCGATTCTCTTCGGCACCTCCGGCAGAACGATCACGCTCGACGTTCAGGACCACGACATCCCGTGGGAGCTCCTACACGACGGCAACTCGTTCCTCGGGAGCACCGTCGCCGTTGGTCGCCACCTTCCAGGCCAGCACCCCGACGACCCACCCGGACGTCCGAGCGTGCACGTGCTCGTGGTGGGCGACCCCGAGGACGACCTCAGGGGCGCGGCCGACGAAGCGCGCTACGTCGAGACGAGTTGCACGCGCGCGCTCGAGAGCCTGGGCTCGCAGTACGGGGTCGAGTGGGAGGTCGAAGCCCTCGTTGGAGCCGCGCAAGCGAAGAAGGAGCGCGTCCTGCTTGACCGGCTGCTCAATGAGCGGGCGAAGGTGGACATCTTCCACTACGCGGGGCACGCGAACTTCGACCCGAGGCGCCCGGACTAATCTTCGCTCGTCCTGTCGGGCGGCGATCTCAAGGGCTTCGAGGCGCGCCAGATGCGCAGTTCTCCTCTCGTCTTCGTTAACGGATGCCGCGCGAGCCGCTCGGGCGGCACCGAGGGGTTCCGGACCCACGGCCTGATGTCGGGGCGAGCCGCCGAGTTCGTCGCCGGCGGCGCCGACGCGATATCGCGCCGATGTGGGCGGTCTCCGACGAGGTGGCGCATCGCTTCGCGGAGCGCTTCGACGGCGCCGTGATCGAGGGCGAAACGCTCGGCAGGGCGGTGCTGCGAGCGAGCGCGAGGTCGCTGACCCCGACGCACCCGCTTACACCCTCTTCGGCGATCCGAACCGCACGCTTCCGGCATTCTCGCGGCGCCTCACGGCGGGGCCGTTCGTCAACGACCTGGGGATCACCGAATCATCGAGCTCGAGAGGGAGACCCGGCGCTCGAAGTCTTAGCCGTCAACGACCTACCCTGGACGCTCTGGGACCAAGACGACATCCGCACGTGGACCGCCGGATCCCGATCGAGCCGCCCAAGGCTAGGTCAGCCGCGTGCTGTCTGAATACGTGTGCGATTTCGGGAGCATTGTGCTGGACGGCGAGAACCGCTTCCTCGCGGTCGTCAACGCCGTAACGCTGCGACAGTACCTGACCGACCTGGTCCTGCGCGTGTGCAGACGCTCGTCAAGCGGCTTGAGCCTTTCCTCGAGCTCCCGAACTTCGCGATGCTCCTCGCAGAACTGGGACAGGAGGAGATCGACGAGGTCGAGCTCGTCAGCAGGCGCACGGATATCCCGGTGGTGGCCACCGAGATGTCTACGTCTTCAACAACAGCCGCGTTTCGAGGAGAGCCCCCTCACGTACAACCTCTACCACGACTACAACCCGACCATCATCGAGCAGTACTGGGGGCAGTTAAGGGATGCTGTGCGCGCGGCAGCCGACTACCCGATCCCGGAGTCGGCGACGCTTCGAGCCGGCATGGTTTCGCGCGGTGAACGAGGCGATGCTGAATCGCCTGACGAAGATCCTCGACGTCGCTCCCGGCGCCACCGGGTGAGCGAGGACGTGGTCGGACTCGCGCAGGAATGGCGGATGATCGCCTCGACCTGGCTCGCGCCGCCTCGACAACCTCGCCGCGGCGGCGCGGTCCCACGCGACCGAGGGGACGAGCCCGACCGGATACGCCGCTGGCTGGAGAGCCTCGGCGACGACTCCGGGCGCCGGTTGTGCGCGTCGGACGAGGCCCAGGAGCGGCAGGGCCGCGCGCCGAGCTCGCCGCCAGGATCGCTGACCTTCTGACCGCCATCGGCCGGCCTCCCAGTGACCTCGCTCGCACGACCTGACGCGCACGTAGTGAGGCTCCTGCCGTGGCTCGACCTGATCGCTTCCCGGCGTGCGACTAGTCAAAGCCAGGAGGTCGACGCCTCCGGCAGCGCGGTCACCTGGGACAGAGGTCACGTCGAGCAGTAGGCCGTGGCCCCAGCTATCGAGCCGTGGCCGCCTCGCCGCAGTCAGGTCACTGTCGCTTTCCATGGTGGCTGTTGCGTAATGGGGTGGTGTCCGGTGGGTTAAAGACGATTCTGGGGATGCCCCAGAACTTCATTGCGTTTGATCGTGATCAGGCGTTGTTGTTGCCGCCGGATCTGAGGGATTGGCTGCCGGAGGACCATCTGGCGTGGTTCGTGTCTGGCGGCGGTCGAGGAGATGGATCTGTACGCGTTCTATCGGCCGCTATAACGCGGATGGGCGTGGGTCGGCCGGCGCACGATCCGCAGGTGATGGTCGCGCTGCTGCTCTACGCCTACTGTCGCGGTCAGCGTTCGGCGCGGGTGATCGAGCGCGAGTGCGTGGAGGACGTCGCCTACCGGGTGATCACGGCGAACCAGCGCCCGGATCACACGACGATCGCGAGGTTCCGCCAGCGCCACGAGGACGCGATCGCCGGCTTGTTCAGCGAGGTGCTCGCGCTGTGCGCGGACGCGGGGCTGGCCGGCGTTGGGGTGCTCGCGGTCGACGGGACGAAGGTGCATGCGAACGCGTCGCATCACGCGAACCGCGACTACGAGCAGCTCGCGCGCGAGATCCTCGAGGAGGCCAAGGCGATCGACGCGGCCGAGGACGAGCTCTACGGCGAGCGCCGCGGCGACGAGTTGCCGCCGGAGCTTGCGACCGCGGAGGGCCGGCGCGCGTGGCTGCGCGAAGCGAAGCAGCGCCTCGAGGCGAGCGTGCCGCGAACCCGAGCCGGTGCCGCAGTCGCGGCCCGCGCGGGTGAAGGAGGCCAAGCGGCGGCTGGAGGAGGAGCTGTGGACCGAGCAGCGCGCGAACGACGCCTACGAGGCCTACCGGGCGCGCGGGGCGAGAAGCGCGGCCGGCGCTTCATCACAGCCGCCCCCAGCCCTACACGCCGCCGGCGACCCCGGCCGGGAAGGTGAACGTGACCGACCCGGACTCCAAGAACCTCAAGGCGCCGCGCGGCTACGTCCAGGGCTACAACGCCCAGGCGGTCTTCAACGAGCACCAGATCGTGATCGCCGCGGAGATCAACACCGGCTCCCCAGACTTCGGTCACCTCGGCCCGATGGTCGACGCCGCCCAGCGCGAACTCGAAGCGGCCGGCATCAGTCGAGCAGCCGGCGTGATCGTCGCCGACGCCGGCTACTGGCACCAACAGCAGATGGAGCAGATCACCGGCCAGGGCATCCCGGTCCTGGTCCCGCCCGACGCCGACAAGCGCAAAGGCACCCGGCCGGGCTGGGACGGCGGCCCCTACGCGTTCATGCGCGCCGTGCTCGAGACCGAGCCGGCGCGCTCTACGCCAACGACAAGAGACCGTCGAGCCGGTCTTCGCGAACACGAAGTTCAACCGCCGCTTCGACCGCTTCCAACGCCGCGGCAGAGCCGCCTGCCACTCCGAATGGCGCCTCATCACCGCCACCCACAACCTCCTCAAGCTCCACACCGCCCTCAACGCCGCCTGAGGGCGGCCGTTGACGCCGCGCCTCAAGCACGTTGCTCGCGGAGCGCGGCTTTACGCAACAGCCACCATGGAACTGGGAAGCTGTAACCGCGCCGGAGTTGTGCTTCCAAGCGAAAGGAGCAGCGCGGAAGCGTCGTGGCGCTTGCTTAGAAAGCGGAAGCCTCGCGCTGGCGCATCCACAGCGCGAGTCGACAGGAACGCTCAAACCCCGGCGAGCTAGAGGGACGGATCGCCAAGTGCGACGAATAGCGGCTTGCCAAGGGTCAACCGGCTCCCCACCGGACCCTCGATGGGATCGAAGTCGTTGACGACCTCGTCGGCTACGTGTCGACGCGCGAGAAACGTCATGCGCTGCGCTGGGGCACGGTCTAGCCGTGGCTCAGCGACTTCGGACGGCCTGTAGCCAAACCGCCGCATAACGAACTGGTCGAAGGCATCCCGGCGTTTCGCCCCCGGAGCAACCGAGCGCGCGGGTAGTTCGGCCCGCTACGGAAACAGCCAAGGCAAAGATGACGGTCCGGAGGTGTCACCGTCGTCGGTGGGCGCGCCGTTCGATCCACGAGGTGCCTAGCAGATCCACCAAGTAGCACGATGAGCCAGGCTCCCGCGCCCAGAACAGCACGCCGCGAGGGGTGCGAGCTAGGCGCCGGTCAACGAGCGCGGTCTGGACCATTGCAGTTCCATCGTCGCTTGGACCCAGGGCTTGCCTTGCGAGGCGGTCAGCCGCTGCTCAGCGAGCTCGAGCACGCGCGCGATCACGCCTAGGACCGGGTTGGTCTGCCGCAGTGCGCGGTCGGCGAGCCTGACGCGCAAGTCGGGCGCGCGGACCTCGGCCGGCAGCGCGTCCAGGCCGTCGTCGTCGCCGGACACCTCCCCCGCCCCGAAGGTCGCCTGGATCAGCGGCGCGAATGCCTCAATTTCGGGCACATGGCGATCACGTCACGAGGCTCGAGCGTCGGGTCCTGCTCGAGCAGGTGGAGGATCGCGTCGCGTACCACCTCCACCTGACGGGCGCGGCCGTGGCACGCGTGGATTTGCACGCTGCGGTCGCCCGGGTCGAGCTCTGGCCGTGCGTCCCCGCTACCGGGAAGCGGCGGCCCGGGGGGCATCCGGACAGCCCGGACATCGGCCTGGATGCGCGCGAGCAGCGTCTGGCCCGAGTGCTCGACCGGGTGGTGGTGGTCGGTGCTGCCGCCGCCCGCGGTCGTGACCAGTTGCAGCTCGCGCGAGTCGCGTCCCCATGAGGCGAGTAGGCGGTCGACCGGCAGGTTGGCGGTCGGGTCGTCGCGGCGGCGTACAACGGGCGGCCGGCCGGCGGTCCTCTCCGCCACACGCTCCCAGAGCGCCGGCGAGGGTGCAGCAGGAACAGATGCACGTCGCGGCCGGCGGCCAGCGTGCGCAGCACCTGGAGGTTGCCGGCGGGGAGGCGCGTGAGTCCGAACAGCGACATCCGCATCGGGAGGTCGAGCAGGTCCGGCGCGGCGCGGAGCCGCGCGCATGCGCCCTCCAGCCGCTCGGCCGCCGGGTTCGGGGATGCTGTCGTTCAGGCGCCGCCACAGCTCGGCCTGCCAGGCGGCGCCGTCCGCCAGCCCGGCGCCGAGACCATCGGTGTCACGGTCGGCGGCCCAGTCGCGGACCATCACCGGACGGTGCAGCGCGTAGCGGTCGAACAGCTCCGCGAGGTGGCGGACCGCGCTGAAGCGCCGTGCGCGGCGCGCAGGGTCGACGTCGGCTCCGGACTCGCCGAGGTGGGCGGCGAGGCTGCCCAGCCACGGCTCGCGCAGGCACTCGTCAACGACCTCGACGAGCGGCCAGACCAGCCGCTCGGGCAGCCACCGGTCCGAAGCGGGATCGATCCCCGACGCCGCGGCGACAGCGTCGCGCGCCAGCCGCCGCGGGGGCGGAAATTCGACATTCGCGCAAACCCGTCGGCGCGACCGTCCGCTGCGCCGAGACCGGACGACAGGCGCTGCGTGAGCCAGCGCTCCATCCCCCGCGTCGGGACGGCGACCACCTCCGGGGCCAGAGCGTCGGTGAGTGGATTCAGGAGCAGCTCGCGTAGTGCCGCGACCAGGCCATCGGCACGCTCAGCTCGATGAATGTGAAGCACGTTGCTAAATCCCCCTACCTCGGGCCGCCGACTCCCCGCTCGTTCACCTTATGGGTAGCCGCCGGTCGCCGCGAGCTGACTCGATCAAGAACCTCTGGCCCGAGAGGCAGACCGGGGCGCGATCGAAGGACAGGCTCGAGAACAGCTTCCATGCGGACGTGTGCGGAGGTCGGCTGACGCTGGGCAGGCGCAGCAGCGGATCGTGCGTTGGTGGCGCGCTGTGGCGCCCGCGTAGTTCCGCTCGCCTCATGGTTCGGCGCGTTAGCGCTCAGTGACCCAAAATGGGGGTTGACAATGAGGCCGGGCGCGGTGAGGGTGGCTGGTGTGTCGCCGCTTCTGGCAGGGGGACGGTCCCCGCGCCGCGCAAGCGCCCGTGGATCTGCGCGGTTCGCCTGGGCGGCTCCTGGGTTGCCCGTGTTGGCGGGGACGTGGTGAGTGTGAGCCGTACCAGGAGTCGCGTGTTGCCGTTGGCGGTGCTCGCGGTCTTGTTTGGGCTCGCCGCGTCCACATCTGCTGCTGGTGCTGCGGCGCGTCTGGGTGGTGTACGCGTCGCGGTGTCGCTCATAGCGGCGGGTAACGAGCTGGATGCCGGCGGGACGGTGCTAGCGGTCGGGTCCTCGGCGGCTCGTGCGGGGCACGGAACCGCGTTGCTTCAGCAGCGTTCAGGTCGTGGGCATCGGGCGCGGTGGATTACGCGCGCGAGTGCGCGTGTGCGCAGCCGTGGCCACGCTCAGACGTTTGCGTTGCGCTGGAGCGGGGCTCCGCTGAGTCGGCGCCCGGTCGTCCGCGTGGCAGTGCGCATCGGAAGGAAGATCATTGCCGTCAGCAGTGCGAGATCCGTGAAATCCGCGGGTCCGATCGCGGTGCACAGCACGCTGCGGTCTTCCAGCGTCGAGCCATCAGCAGCTGCGGTCGTGAGCGTCAGCGGTGATGCGAACGGGCGGCGGGTAGTTATTCTCGAGAGCGGGATCCGCGCACCCAAGGTCGGCGGGACGTTGCTTGTGCCGGCGTCCGAGCATGCGCCGTCGGGTGTGCTCGGGGTCGTGATCAGCGAGTCGCACTTACCCGGTGGCGCTCTAGCGCTCACGACGCGCCCGGGAACGCTTGAAGATGCGTACAGTTCCTTCGACGTGCGCATCGATGGGGCCCTTAGCCAATTGACAGGCTCCTCCACCGTCGCGCGAGTGGGAGCGGTGCACTCTGCGGCGAGCTTGGGCGCGCTCGATCCCTCGTTCAGCTGCGACAAGCCCGATGTCCAGCGTTCACTTACTCACAACCTGAATCTTTCGAACGTGCACCTTTCCGCGAGCGTCGCGATTCCCAGCCCCGCGAACGGCTACTACGGCCCCGGCGTCTCGTTCCTGCTCACCGGCCAGCCGCAATTCACCTTTGGAGTCCACTTCACCGGGACCGCGGCATGCACTGCAAAGGCGACGATCAACATCCCGATCCCAGAGGTGCCCGGTCTCATTGTCGCGATCGGCCCGCAGTTCAAGCTCAGCGCAGACGGCTCAGTGGGCGCGCAGCTCGTTTGGTCGCCGCACGTGACATTCGGGTTCGACCGGTACCGAAGTGGCCCGAACGACCAAGTCGGCGTCTTCAAGAGCGCCGGCACCGCAAACTTCACCGGCGCAGCGAGTCTCAAGCTTTCGCTCGCGCTTAGCAGCGCGATCACATTGGCCGGCAGGATCGGCGTGAGTGGCACCATCGGCCCAACCATCAGCGGAAACGCAACAGCACAAGCAACGCCGAGAGCAACCTGCCTCGCAGTCGGCGCAGAGCTGGACGCCAATCTCGGCGCGTCAGCAAATGTGTTTTTCCGCGACTACCACTTCACCCTCGGCAGCTGGACGTTCGGCAAGACACAGCTTTACCACGCATGCGGCAATGGCGGTAACGGTGGCGGCGGCTCGGTCGGGGGCGGCGGATCGCCAAATGACGGTGGCGGAACCGGGCAAGGGAGCGGCGACGGAAACGGAGGGGAGACAGGGCCGCCGGTGCCCGCGGGCGGCATGCCGCAGGGGCTTGCTGGTGGCGCTTTCGACACCTGCGCGTGGCTATCCGACGGCACCGTCGACTGCTGGGGAGATAACGGTTACGGTGAGCTCGGGGTCGGAAACACCGGCGGTCAGAGTACTACGCCGACTCAGGTGACCGGCCTCGATGGCGTATCCGATGTGACTGCTGGCTTTTACAGTGCGTGTGCGGTCAAGACCGACGGACACCTTTACTGCTGGGGGCTCAATACAGGACAAGCAAATGCCGGAGGCGGCTTGACAGGCCCCACCTCGAGTCCCGACTCAGTCGACGGGATCACAAACGCGACGTCCGTTGCGATCGGTGGGTGGTCCTACAACAGCTGTGCGGTATTGAGTGCCGGAAGCGTTCGTTGTTGGGGTGAAAACGACTCGGGGCAACTCGGCGATGGTAGTGACGCGAGCACGGGGAGCTGCGTTTCGGGAGGCAGGGCATGCAGCGCGACTCCGGTCGCCGTCACTGGTCTCACAGACGCTACCGAAGTTGGCGTCGGCTCGGGATACGCGTGTGCGTTGTTGTCTGGAGGTGGCGTCGACTGCTGGGGTGACAGCAAGTTGCTTGGCAATGGGACGACCACAGGTCCAGACGCGTGTGATGGGGGTGCGGACAATTGCAGCACGTCTCCGACGGCGGTCAGTGGGATCGCCAACGCCACCCAGATCAGTGCGGGGCCACTCCACGCTTGCGTCCTGGCATCGAGTGGAAGCGTGAAGTGCTGGGGCTACAACGACTTCGGCGCTCTCGGCAATGGGACGACAACTGACTTCGCTTCCGGGCCGACCACGACGCCGGTTGCCGTTTCGGGGATCAGCGATGCGACTGAGCTCGCCACCGGAGACGATCCGCGGTCGTCTGGACGCTTGGGCGAGGAGTACACCTGCGCTTTGCTTTCAACCGGGACCGTGAAGTGCTGGGGTACGAATCGCGACGGTCTCGGCGCGGGCACTACGACTTCGAGTACCGTGCCGGTACAGGTCGACGGCATCACAGATGCAGTGCACCTTGTCGCCGGAGGCGACCAGACGTGCGCGCTGCTGTCGGATGGCGGCGTCAAGTGCTGGGGAGCTAACGACGACGGCGAACTTGGCAACGGGACGACTACGAACTCATCGTCGCCTGTTCCGGTAACCGGCTATCCCTGAATTCCAAAATCCACGGATGCCCGGACTGGAGTGCCCCCGGTTTCGTGGACACCGGTCTCCGTGGCAGCCGGTCCGGCTCATTTCCGTTCTTCTGTTCAACCACCCACTCCTCTTCCTGCTCCGCTCGTCAACACGCACCGCACCCTGTCCCCATCACCACTCACGCTCTTCTTTTTCACGACGTCGGGGGGGCGGGTGCGGGGCGTGGCAGACGAGCGGAGCAGGCTGACCACGCTCGTTGACCGGACCCAGAATCCGCATGGCAGTTTGATCGTGCTCGCGCACCTCCCGCGGCTGTACTCCGCCGGCTGGGTCGTCGGATTCGCGGACCGACAAGGGGCCAACCGCGGCCGCGCCCGAATTCCGGTTCATCACGCCGGCCAGCGAACGCTCCTCACGTCTGGGGTCCGGCGAGCGGCTCGAGAGCAGTCGCGGCGCCGCCGCCGTCAGATCGTCGTCACGCGCGCCTGGATCATCCGTCGATGGCCGCACGCGGCGCGCTTGCACGCGCATGAAGTTCGTCGCTCACCCACTGTGCGGCGACTCATGGACGAGGAGGGGCGCCGTCAGGGTCAGAAAGCGAGCCACGGATTACCGCGACGCGAGACTCACGGAGCTCGGCTGTCCGTTTGTCGAGTGACCGCTTGCGACGAGCAAGCGCTCGCCGTGCCGAACAGTGCCCTCGAGCTCGGGCAAAGACAGCGTGCCGTGGATCGTGGCCCCGAGAGCGCGCGCAGCGTCGGCTTCTCCAATCTGCTGGAGCTGCGTCGGCAGCTCGGCACGAGACAGAGGGAAGATCCCCTCCGCCAGAAGCCGTGCACGCGCCGCCATCGAGAGCGCTGTGCGTACTTGCTCGAGCGCCCCGTCCTCGTCCCCGGTAGCAACGAAGCGTCGGGCAAGCTCCAACGATCTCGCGGCGTGGGCGCGCTTACGATCGACGTCGGGCCAGCGCCGGCGCTCGACCAGCAGACGAACCGCGCTGCGGACAGCGCCGTCATCGAAGACGACACAACCGAAGCGCAGCGACCATTGAACGAAGTCGTCTCCGGCCAAGACGTCGACCTCGAGCTCCTTCGCCGACAAGACGTGAAGGTCCAGCTCGCGCGAGAGGTCGTCTGTGTCGATTGTCGATCCGACGAGGTGGTAGTCGAGGTCGCTGATCTCGGTTCGTCGACCTCGCGCCGTCGAGCCGGACAGGATGAGTGCGTGAGCGCCGCTCGCGCGGGCTCTGTCGACGACGGCGCGGTGAAGATCACGAATGTGCGATGGCAGGCAGCGTTCGATCCGCTTGCTGTCATCCTCGAGCTTGCGACCCCAGACGCGGTCGTCCAGCCACGCGCGGAGCGGATCGACCGTGACCTCGCGATCGCTCACCGCGAGTCCTCCCGTTCGGCGAGCTCGACGGCTGCCTCAACGTCGGCCGCGATGTCCTGCCAACGACTCATCTCCGAGGTCAGGTTCGTCGCCCTCGTAAACGGCAACCTTGCGCGCCCGATTGAGAAGGCCGTGGACCTTCGAGAAATCGTGTGACACGACGCCGGACTGGTACAGCTCGCTCGCGACTTCCGCCTTCTTCCAGTGCTGCCTCTGCGTGTCAATGCCCTGACGATCCGCGAGCGCGACGATCGCGGCCTCGAGCGCGGCGAACAGCCACGTCACGGCTTCGGTGTAGTCCGCCGCACTGACGGCTGGCAGTGCGCGCTCTAGATGCTCGCGTGCCAGCTGAGCTTTGGCCTTGGGAGACACGAAGCGATGCTAGACCCCCGGCAGGCGGCAGGTTCAGTTCGCCGATCGACGAGCGCAGCCCGGCCGCCGGGGCCCGGCGGACCAAGGATCGCGCCTCCCGGGGGCCTGGTGTTCTGAACGCGCCTTCACGGAGCCGTTGTGCACGCTCAGCCATATCGGCCGCACGCGTGGAAACCCCCGTGTCACGACCCGGCGCCCACCCGAGGCGGTCAGTCCCAGAGATCAGCGAGCGCTCTCCGGCGGCGACGAACACGAGACCGACCCCCGGCGCGACGGGAAGCTGCCGAGGGCACAAGTTTGCCGGAAACATGTGTCGATATTGTGTCGACGAGCCGCAGCAGCAAAGGTCGTCGTCGCAATAGAAAAGGCCCGATTTGCGGGCCTTTTGTGAGGGTGAGCGAGGGGACTCGAACCCCCGACCGCCTGGACCACAACCAGGAGCTCTACCAACTGAGCTACGCCCACCAGGCACCCCGAATCTAGCAACGGGTGCGGGTCCGCGGCGAGCGGAGGACCGCCCGCCGCGGACAGGGATCAGTTCGTCGTGACAGGCACGTACTGGTCGGCGACCGCCTCGACTTCCTCGGCGGGCTCTTCGCCCTTGTCGCGGTCACAGGCGATCCGGAACGAGCCGGTCCCGAGCGCGGGGTCGGAGACGATCGGCACGCCGCGGATCGATTCCCAGCCGAGCCGGTCCACCTCGAAGGGCGCCATCATCACGGCGGTGGCGGGAAACTCGCAGCCGGCGTTGTGCGCGTCGATTGCCTTGGAGATCGCCTCGAGGTTCTGTGCCTCCGCTGAGCTCATCTTGGTCTCTCCCCTGGTCAGTCGTTCAGTACCGGACGCCCGAGGCGCTCGACCGCGTGGTCGATGGTCCGTCGCAGGCCCTCGCGAAGCTCGATCTCGGGCTCCCAGCCGAGCAGGTCCCGCGCGCGCGTGATGTCCGGCTGGCGTACCTGCGGGTCGTCGACGGGTAGCGCCTCGAACACGATCTCCGAGCGGGAGCCGGTCAGCTCCACGACGGTGCGCGCCATCTCGAGCAGGGTCATCTCGTTCGGGTTGCCGATGTTCACGGGCTCGTGGACGCCGGACTCGGCGAGCAGGACGATGCCGCGGATCAGGTCGTCGACGAAGCAGAAGCTGCGCGTCTGGGAGCCGTCGCCGAAGACGGTCAACGGCTTGTCGGTCAGCGCCTGCTGCAGGAAGGTGGGAATCGCGCGGCCGTCGTTCGGCCGCATCCGCGGGCCGTAGGTGTTGAAGATCCGCACGATCGCGGTGTCGACGCCCTGCTGTCGCAGGTAGGCCATCGTCAGGGCCTCCGCGTAGCGCTTGGCCTCGTCGTAGACGCCGCGCGGGCCGATCGGGTTGACGTTGCCCCAGTACGTCTCGGGCTGGGGGTGGACGAGCGGGTCTCCGTAGACCTCGGAGGTCGAGGCGAGCAGGAAGCGGGCACGCTTGAACTTGGCGAGCCCGAGCGAGTTGTGGGTGCCGTAGGCGCCGACCCTGAGCGTGTGAAGCGGGAGTCGCGAGTAGTCGATCGGGCTCGCCGGCGAGGCCATGTGGTAGACGAAGTCGAGCGGCTCGTCGATCTCGAAGTGGGTGGTGATGTCGATCGGCTCGAAGCGGAAGGCGTCGCCGCGCAGGTGCTCGATGTTGAGCAGCGAACCCGTTTCCAGGTTGTCGACGCAGATCACCCGGTGATCGCGCGCGAGCAGGTACTCGCAAAGATGGGAGCCGAGGAACCCGGCTCCGCCGGTCACGAGGCAGGTCGCCATCGGGCCCTGACTCTACCGACTGAAGCGGCGCTCGCGGACGAGCGCGGGCGCGCCTTCGCTCGCCCCAACGCCGAGGTGGCGGTGAAGGAAGTGGAGCTGGTCGGCCACGGCACGCTCGAACGGCTCGCCCGAGTAGATCTCGAAGTGGCCGATCGGGTAGCGCCGCACCTCCGCCCTGCCCTTGGCCCGCCAGGCCGCCGCCTCGGCCGCGGCGGGTGGCGCGACCGTGTCCCGGTCCGCGATCTGCACGAGCAGCGGGCACCGCAGCCGATCGGCCTTGAGGCCGGGGCGGTAGGTGGGCGCGACGAGCATGATCCGGGCGCAGACCTCGTTGCGCCAGGTCGGCCCGACGATCGCGAGGTTGCCCTGCTCCGCATCCTCGCTCGTCATCGCCGCGACCGTGCCGGGAGGACCGACGATCGGGATCCTGTGGGGCTCGCGTCCGAGTGCGGCCGAGGCCGCGTCGCGGAGGCCGGCCGCGGTCAGTCGCGCGACCTGGCCGAGCCCTGCGTAGCCGGCGAGGGTGCGCATGACGGCGATTCCGTCAGTCGCGGGAACCTGGGCGACGATCGCGGCGACGTGCCCGTCGTCGGCGCCGACGGCGATCACGTGACCGCCGGCGTACGAGCTTCCCCAGAGCACCACCCGGTCGGGGTCGACGGCCTCGAGCGACCGCGCGAAAGCGAGCGCCGCGTGGAAGTCCTCGTGCTGGCGGGCGATCGAGATGAGCTGGCGCGGCTCGCCCCCGGAGTCGCCGAAGTGGCGGTAGTCGAAGGCGAGCGCGTGGAAGCCCGCCGCCTGAAAGCGCTCCGCGTACTGGCGGAGGCTCGAGTCCTTGGTGGCGCCAAAGCCGTGGCCCATGACGACGCAGGGACGCGCGTCGGCGGCCATGTCCGCCCGGAAGAGCCACCCCGAGCACGCATCGGCGCCGCTCTGGAAGGTGACTTCTTCAGGTTGAGACAGCGGTGACCTCCGCGGTCTCGGCGCGGCCTGCGAGTTGTGCGGCCGCGCCTTCGGCGGCCCGCCGTCGCCCGGCCGGCAGCTCGCGGCTGACGATGTCGCGCTCGTACAGGTACCAGTCGAGCTCCATCGTGTGCCGCGGCCGGTTGGCGAAGTGACCGGAGTGCAGCCTGCGGTCCTGTTCGATCGTCTGCTCCATCTGAGCCCGGTCGGGCAGGGCCCAGTCGCCGCCGAGGTAGCGCGCGACGAGCTTCGCCTGCAACTCGCAGAACGGGAACACGGTCGGGATCACCTGGGCCAGTCCGACGAAGGCGAGGTCGTCGATGCCCGGCTTGAAGATCCGCTTGTACAGGGGCAGCTCGTTCCCCGGCGCCGAGAGGAAGCCTGGGTCGAAGAACGGGAAGGTGACGTTGTAGCCGGTCGCGTAGATGATCACGTCGACCGCCTCCTCGCTGCCGTCAGCGAAGCGAACGCGATCTCCCTGCAGCTCGGCGACGTCGGGCTTGGCGACCGCATCGCCCGACCCGAGCCGCAGCAGCAGCTCGCTCGAGACGGTCGGATGCGCCTCGAGGAAGCGGTGGTTCGGAGTCGGCAGCCCGAAGTCCTCCATGCGCCCCGAGACGAGCCGCTGGAGGACCGCCCCGATCCGTCGCTGCGGACCGAGCGGAAGCGCGGGGATCGTCTTCACGACCTGGTCGACCGGCTTGCCGAGGATGTACTTCGGCACCACCCACGCGCTCGAGCGGGTGGAGAGGATCACCCGCTCGGCCACGCCCTTGCGTGAGAGCTCGGAGGTGATGTCGACGGCGCTGTTGCCGATCCCCACGACGAGCACCCGCTTGCCGTTCAGGTCGAGCGGCGTCGTCGGGTCGACGTAGTGGTGTGAGTGGATCGTCTCGCCGTCGAAGCGCCCCGGGAACTCGGGGAAGCGCGGGTCCCAGTGATGCCCGTTGGCGACGATCAGGGCGTCGAAGGCGACCGACTCGCCCGAGTCGAGCGTGACCCGCCAGCCGCCCCGCGCGCCCCGCTCGGCGCGCTCGACAGCGGTCTCGAAGCGGATCCGCTCCCGCAGCGCGAATGCGTCCACGTAATCGCGCAGCCAGGCGTGAATCTGCGTGTGGTGCGGGTAGTCGGGATAGTCGTCCGGCAGCGGGAAGTCACGGAAGGAGATCGCCTCCTTCGACGTGTCGATGTGGAGCGACCGGTAGGCGGAGGACCAGCCGTTCGGGTTGCCGAAGTACCAGTTGCCACCGACGTCGTCGCTCGCCTCGAAGCACTGGTAGGGGATCCCCCAGTCGGACAGCGCCTTGCCGGCGACCAGACCGCCGGCGCCGGCGCCGATCACGCAGACTTCGGGAAGCTCGGTCACCGCCCGCCACGCTACACGAACGAAGTAGACGCTTGCGAAACGTCCGGCGCTGTGGTTCGCTGGAGCCCGTGGGAGCTGACCGCGCGCGGACGGAGCCGCGCCGCATTCCGTTGATCTGGTTGCTTGTCGCCGCGGCGGTCGCGGCCGCTTCGCTGGCGGCTCCCGTCGCCGCCCAGGCGGCGACGTCGAACGTCGTCACCATGTTCAGCGACGACGGCGACTTCATCGGGCAGGGACAGCAGCAGATCTTCGACGCGCCGACCGTCACGGGCGGCACGCTCGGGCTTCTCCGTCCATGTCACCGACTCATCGGCCCAGGGTTTCACGCTCGAATTCGCCCCGCCCGCCGGCGCCCAGCTCGCGCCGGGCGTCTACGACCACACCGAGGACGTCGGCTACCAGGAGACGGGCAGGCCGGGCCTCACGGTGTGCGGGAGACTCACGCACTTGCCAGGACGATCAGGGCCGCTTCGAGATCAAGGACCTGGCCACCGACGCGAGCGGCACGATCGACCGGCTCTGGCTCGTCTACGAGCAGCACTGCCAGGGACGCGGCCCCGCGCTGTTCGGAGAGATACGGATCGGCGAGCCATCGGACGGCACCCTCCAGCTCGACCCCTCGATCGTGCGCTGGCCGGCCAACGACCACGGGACGGTCGAGACGACGGTCCCCGTCAGGGCCACGTCCGCGACCGGCACGAGCATCGTCTCCGCGTCTGTTGTCGGCGGCGACGCCGCCGACTTTCCGATCCGATCGGACGGCTGCAGCGGCCACGCCCTCGCGGCCGGCGGGTCATGCCAGATACAGGTCGGCTTCGTGCCCTCCGCGCCGGGCACCGAAGAGACGACGCTCGATGTCGTCGACGCAGACGGCACGCACCGCGAGACGACGCTCGAGGGCTTCACCTACGGCGGCACGACCGGGATCACGATGCACAGCGAGCCTGGAGACTGGGTCGGCAACGGGCAGGACTGGTCCTCGACGCCGGCCGACGGCTACTTCTGGCTGCCGACGGACGGCGGGGGCCGCACGAGCGTCGACTACCGCCTCGAGGGCCCCGCAAATCCGAACTGGCTCGCCATGTTCGGCGACGACGGCTCCGCACCGCTCAGCCCCGGCACGACCTATCAGGCGACGAGTGAGAGCAGCAGGAGTGGCCCGCACTTCGAGATCTCGGGCGACGGCCGCGGGTGCGACGACGTGACCGACACGAGCTTCACGATCAACTCGATCGCCTGGGGCCTCGACGACCAGATCACCGAGCTCGACACGAGCTTCGTCCAGCACTGCACGAACAGTGCAGGTTCGGCGCTCACCGGCAGGCTCCAGTTCCGCGCCGGAGACACGACTCCGCTGGCCCCCTGGATGTCTCGCCGACGGCGGACCGGTAGTCGCGGGCGAGCCTCCATCGAGCCCGGCGGACATGCTGCCGGCGCCACTGATCGTGCGCGGGGGAGCGAGCGGCTGCGCCGCGCATCGCACGGTCTCGCTCACGATCCGGCGACACCGCGGCGACGGAGTTCGGCGTGTCCTCGTATACCTCGGCACTCGCCGGGTCGCGAGCGCGAACGCCCGCCGCCTCTCGCGCCCGCTCACGCTGCGCGCTCCCGCCACCGCCTTCCGGCTTCGGGTCGTGATCTACGAGCTCCGTCACGGAAGGCGCCGCGTGGTCCGCCGGAGCGCGGCCTACGGCGCCTGCCACGCCTGAGCGAAACGGGCTCCGCGGCTCGCCGACCTGGCGCGCTGCTCCCTAACCCCGCCCCTCAGCCGGTCGATAACGGGTGGGGAACCCGTGCGCCGTTACCTCACACTCCTGTTCGTCGCGGCCTTCGCCGCGCTCTGGCTGCACGCGGCGCCGCCCGCGAGCGCGACGCCGCTGTTCGGCTTCAACGACGCCTGGGAGCCGTCGGATGTCGCCGGCGCGCTCTCGGTGGCGCGCAGCTTCGGGTCGAACAGCGCACGCCTGCAGATCTACTGGGGGAGCTACGAGCCCCGCCCCGGCGTCTACCGCTTCGCCGGCATCGACGGCACCTACGCGTCGATGCTGGCGCAGGGGATCCGGCCGCTGATCGACGTCGTCAGCGCCCCGTCCTGGGCGACGGCGCCAGGCTGCAACGACATCTACCGCTGCCAGCAGTCGCCCCAGCACGACGGGGCGTTCGCGGCCTTCCTGCGCTTCCTCGTCGCCCGCTACCCGCAGGCGGTCGGGATCGAGATCGGCAACGAGCCGAACCTGCACGAATGGTCGGTCCATCCCGATCCTGCGCGCTACGCCCAGATCCTCAAGACTGGCTACACGGCGGTCAAGCAGGCCGACCCGGCGATGCCCGTCATCAGTGCCGGGATCTGCTGCAACACGGCGAACGCGAACGGCGACATCGGTGCGGCCAGCTTCCTCGCCCAGCTCTACGCCAACGGGATCCAGGGCTACTACGACTACATCGGCGTGCACCTCTACCCCGGCCGGCGCGTCGACCAGGTCGCGCCCGACCTCGAGACCGAGCTGAACGGCATGCGCGCCGCACGCAACGCCGCCGGGGACGCGTCCGGGTTCTGGGTGACCGAGACGGGCTTCCCGAGCGCCGGCGTCTCCGCCTACGGCGGAGGCACCTACGACGAGAGCAACCAGGCGCAGCGCGAGGCGATCGACTACCGGGTCGTCACCTCGCAGCCCGACGTCGGGGCGCTCTACTTCTACCGGCTGACGGACCCGCCGGCGGGCGAGGCGACCGGCTCGTACATGGGCCTCTACCACCAGGACCTCTCGCCGAAGCCGGCGGCCCAGGCGCTGCTCGCCGCGGTTCACGGCCCGGGCTGGCCGCAGTACAAGGTCGTCGTCAAGGCCCCTGCCGCGGCCCCCGCCGGGAAGCGCTTCCGAGTTCGGGTGGTGGCGCAGGGCGCCCCGAGCGCCGCCTACTACCAGTGGGTCGTCTGGCATGGCGACCACTGGTCTAACCCGGTCGCCTCGAGCGCGCATCCAGCTGCGCGGCTGCGCTTCGCCGCCGCGGGGCGGTACACGATCGCGGTGCGCATGGCGACGAGCCTCGACAGCTATCTGAGCGCCCCGGCGACGATCCAGGTGGGCTCCCGCAAGCGTGGCGGCCGCCGGCGCCGCCGGGCCCGCAGCGCCGCCGCGGGGGGAGCGCTCACCTCACGTATCGGGCTCTATCCGGGAACGACCGTCAACGTGGGCGCCCCGGTCCGCTTCACCGCACTCGCCTCCGAGCCGGGCGTGCGGGCCGCCTGGAGCTTCGGCGCCAGCGGCACGAGCGTCGAGCATGCGTTCACGAGCCCGGGCCCCTACACGGTCCGGCTCAAGGTGAGCGACGCGCGCGGCAACACCGCGCAGGCGAGCGTGCAGGTCACCGCCGAGACGCATCCCGCTCCGGTCGCGGCGCTGACGGCCGCCTCGGCGACCGTCAGTCCGGGCGGGACCGTCAACTTCGACGCGACCGGCTCGCGCGCCCCCGGCGGCGACATCGTCGAGTACGAATGGGACCCCGGCAGCGGCGGCTTCTCGCAGGGTGACGACAGCTGGACCCACACCTACGCGACGCCCGGCACCTATCTCGCGCGCGTGCGCGTGACCGACGACAGCGGCGCGCAGACGATCGCGACACGGACGATCACCGTGCTCCCCTACCCGCCGCCGGTCGCGCACATCGTCTGCTCGAGCACCGAGGTCCGCGCCTTCGCCGGCCTCTACTGCTACTCCGACGACTCGCGCTCCCCTTACCCCGTGACGAGCCACACGTGGACGATCGGCCCCACCGGGACGACCTCGAGCGGAAGCTCGGTGTGGTCGAGCTGGACGGCGCCCGGCGCCGGCACCGTGACGCTCACCGTCACCGACTCGAACGGCAACTCCGCCACGACGAGCGTTCAGATCAAGGTCGACGACTCGGCGCCGGTCGCTCGCATCAGCTCCCCCGCCACGATCGCCCAGAACGTGCCGCTCACCTTCGACGGATCGAGCTCGTCCGACTCGGCAGGTCAGATCGTGTCCTGGCAGTGGGACGACGGGCAGGGCGCCGGGCTACGCTCCGGAGGTACGACGTTCACGGCGACGTACGCCAACGCTGGCTGGTACGACGTGCGCCTGCGTGCCACGAACGACCAGGGGATGCGCTCGACGGCGAGCGACTGGATCTACGTGCCCTAAGGTTCCGCGCCATGGACGACGCCTCGTCACATCGAGGAGGTCGCGGTGAGCCGCTCGTCTGCATCCACGGCTTCAGCGACACCTGGCGCGCCTGGCGTCCGCTGTTGCCGGCGCTCGAGGCGCGCCACGACGTCCTCTGCGTGACGCTCGCCGGTCACCTGGGCGGCGAAGAGCTTCCGCCGGGAGCGGCGACGTCGAAGGGTGCGATCGCCGACGTCGTCGAGCGTGGCATGGACGCCGCGGGCTTCGAGACCGCTCACCTGGTCGGCAACTCACTCGGCGGCTGGGTCGCGCTCGAGCTCGCCTCACGCGGCCGCGCGCGCTCCGTGGTCGGGATCTCCCCCGCGGGCGGCTGGGAGCCGCACGGTGGCGAGGAGCGGCGGATCTACCGCCTCTTCTGGCGCAACTACTGGGGCCTGCGCCTCGGCGGCGAGCGTGTCGAGCGGCTCGTCGCCCGCCCCCGCTTCCGCACGCTCGCGCTCGCCGAGATCGTCGCCCGCCCGCGACGCGTTCCACCCGCGGCCGCGCGCGACATGCTTCACGGCGCGGCCAACTGCGCCGTCTACATGGAGGCGCTGAACGAGCTGCGAGCCGGCGACTTCCCACCTGAGCTCGGCCAGATCGACTGCCCCGTTCGGATCGCCTGGGGAACGCGGGACCGCGTGCTGCCGCTCGCCCACTGCCGCGACCGCTTCCGCCAGCTGGTCCCCGAGGCGGAGTACGTCGACCTCGACGGGCTCGGGCACGTGCCGATGTGGGACGACCCTGAGCTCGTCGCCCGCACGATCCTCGACTTCACCGCCCGCACCGAGACGGGCGCCCGCGCCGCGGTCGCGGGGTAGTCGGGGCGCTGGCGCGGTCGGCACCTACAGCGCCCCCGGCCGCACATAATCCGAACCGCCGAGCGCGGCTCGATGGGACGTCCGTGGCGCTGAGCGCCCGGCACGCCGGGCGCCCATCCTGGGGAGCGGCCGTGCGCGTGAGTAGGCTCGCCGGCCGAAAAAGCCTGCGATGCCATACCCGACGATTGGACAGCCAATGCCTCGCGCCGCCGACGCCCGCGCATCGGATGACAAGTGGCGGGGCTGGATCCTCGCCGCGCACGGCCACGGCGAGGACTGGGCGCGCGTATTCGGCGTGGGACCTCACGAAACCCAGCGGATCTGGGGCACGATCGTCGGCGGTTGTCGATGCGCCGGTCTCGGTCGTGCGTGACCGGGCGCCGTACGGCATCGTCTGCGGCGTCGAGGTCACGCTCAGGATCAACGACCGAACCGCGCCGGTGGCGACCGCATGGCACTACGTTGGCGAAGACGCTGCGCCCGGCTCGTGACCGCCTATCCGAGCGCCTAACATGAGCTCATGGCCGTAACGCGCGAGATCACCGCCTTCGACCGCGTCGAGCTGCTTGAGCCGGTGGATGATGCGCCCGCCGGCTCTCGCGGTGGCGTGCTCGAGTTGCGGAAGGGCAGTATGGCGATGGTTGAGGTCACGACCCCTGAACTCGATCCGGCGGGTCGGATTGTCTTCGTCCGGTCGCGCAGCTTCGTCGGATCCGCTGACGGTTCTGCCGAGCGCCCCTGACGCTCAGACGCCGCGTTGACGGGCTTCGGGGTCGCCGGCGTCGTCTGTCAGCGAGCTCTACGCTCAAGCCATGAACCGTCGCGGCGCAGCGAATTCGCGTCGCCCGCTGATTCTCCTCGCCTTCTATCTCGAGTTGCCGTTCGATGTCGGGCTATCGCCGGGCAAGGCGTTCAGAACGGCCGACCTCGAAGAGGGACTGCTCGACGACTGGGAGGGTTTCGATCTCGACTCGCTTCTCGGATTCCGCCCCTTCCGCAGGGTGGGGTTTGGCCTTCAACCGCGCTGTACTTCAGCCGCGTCGTCCTCGATATGCCGCACCCGCTTCACCTTGTCGCGGACGCGTTTCCCACGGATTTTCCGGAGCCGCCAGGCGACGCCACTGGGCCGGTGCAGGCATCCGACGAACCTGATCAGGCGAGCGAAGCCGAAGCTGCGTTCACGGAATCGCGGAGCATCGTGAAGATGGTGCGCGTTGCGCCTCACTCGATCGGCGTGTTCGGCCAAGATTGGGTCAGGGAGCAATTCGAGCGCGGCCTGGGTGACCTAAATGATCATCTGCTGGTGCTCGGGTCATCGGCCGCCGATCCGCGCATCGGGCCGATCAGTCAGCTCGATCTTCCGCCCGGCATATTCGGCTTCCACTACGACCTCCGAGACGCTCCGAACTTCGACGGCAAGCCGTTCAGCCTCTTCTTGCACCGGAATTTTCCGCAGGAGCGCGCCGACCTTCCGCAGGACGTGATTGACAACACGATCCGGACCCTGAGCGGAGTGCCCAGGAACACCGGCCGTTCTTCCGAGCTTTGAGCTTCGCGTCGCCGCATATCGTTCGGCGGCCGTGGCTGCGCGACGCATGCCGCGCTTGAGAGCGGGACGGCCATCGAGTTGTTGCTGAACGCTGCTCTCCGAGAGGTAGCTGCAGCCGACGGCTGGTCTGATCAGAAGCTCCAGGGTGCGATGCGGACGGGCTTTCGCAACCGCGTACTCGACCACCTGATGCCGCGCTCGGTATCCAACCCGATCTGACGCGGGAGGACGATCCGCTGGGGCGCTGGTGGAATCGCGGCTACCGCTTGCGGAACGACGTTGCCCACCAGGGATATACCCCTGGGCCTGAGGAAGTGCACGCCGCACTCGTAAGCGCCAACGAGTTGACGGAGTTCATTGGGGATGCGCTACGCCAGAAGCCGCAACTCGAACAGAAGTTTCCACCGGAGCCGACGCTCACAGATCCCGCGCGACTTGGGCAACGGCGGCTCGACGAAGGCGATCTCGAGGCTTTTGTGTAGCAGCATTCCGTCGCGCCGTCGAGCTTGCCGACGACGACGTGCGGAAGCGCGCCCTCGTCAACCTCGGGAGTTGCTGCACGAGGTGAGTCGACACGCCGAGGCAGAAGAGGCATACTGCGAAGCGACGGAGCTCGGCGATCCCGCGGCGGGCTTTACCTAAGTTCTACCTACTCGAGCGCAACGAAGTTTCAGAAGCGCTTGGTGTTTGCTTTAGAGGTCGCACGCGGCAGCGATCCAGGAGCGGCCGCCCAAGCGCACGAAATGCTGACGAGCTTGCCGTCTCTCGCTGACGGTTCTGCCGAGCGCCCTGAAGCCAAGGCGCCTCGTGATGTCGGCGTCGATCGGCTGAGCCAGGTCCCGACCGACATTCGGCCTTCGGCGGCGGTCGAGCTCGAATCGCGGGACCTCAGCCCCCCGGGGCGTATCTGCGTGCGCCCGCTATGCGGCGACGCGCTCATCCGCGCCTGCAAGATGGAGAAGCCGCTCGTACTCGCTGATATGGAGGACGACGGCCTGCGGTCTGTTGCGGAAGAAGACGATGAAGCGACGTGCGGAACCGTTGCGCAGTCGCTCCATGATTGAGCTGAAGCCACGCGCCGCGTCGCGCGCGGCGACCACTTCATCCAGCGTGAAACGAGGCATCGGATCCTCCGGTTCGATTGTGCGGGCAGCGTATGACGCGCCGCGGACGTCGAGTCGAGCTGTGTCCGTCGTGGTGTCCGAGATGGTGTCCGACAGGGTGTCTATCGTGGATCGGCGTGGGCGCCGACATGTACATCTCCGCAGACGTCGAGACCGACGGTCCGATCCCGGGCCGGTACTCGATGCTCTCGTTCGGGCTCTCGGTTGCGGCAGGCTTCGACGGGAAGTCGTTCACGCCGCGCGACCCCGCTGCCGCGACGTTCTATCGTGAACTGCGGCCGATCACCGACGAATGGCTACCGGAGGCGCGTAGAGGCGTCGGGCCTCGACCGCGCTGCGCTTGCGCGCGAGGCTGCCGAGCCGAAGCCGGCGATGATCGAGGCTGCCGAGTGGGTGGCGTCAGCTGAGGCAGACGCGCGCCCTGTGCTCAGTCGCCTACCCGGTCGTCTTCGACTGGATGTTCCTGCACTGGTACTTCGTCGTCTTCACCGGCGAGTCGCCGTTCGGCTTTTCGGGCGCGCTCGACATAAGACGATGTATCAGCAGAAGGCTCGCGTGACGGTCGACGAGGCCGGGCGCAGCGATCTGCCGCCGAGTTGCGCGCATCGCAGCCCGCACACCCACAACGCACGCGACGACGCGGTGGAGCAGGCCGAGATCTTCAACAAGCTCTTCGTTTGGGAGGGCCGATGAAGCTCTCCGACAAGATGCTCGCGACGTACGTCATCCGAGAAAGCTGGCGCTACCAGGAGACGAGCGCAACGAGCACCGGAAGCAGGTCGGCCGCCTGCTCGACAAGCTCGACAACGTCCTCGCTGCCGACGGGTCGTACAAGATCGTCAAGTTTCGCCGCGCGGGATCGCTCGAGAAAGGGACGAGCAACCGTCCGCGCGCAGGCAAGCCCGTGGATGCCGACGTCGGCGTCTACTTCGACGTCGACGACCCGGACAACTTCGACATCGCGGACCTGCAGCGATTGATCAAGCGGCTGCTGGCCGCGGCCTATCCGCAGAAGAGCCCGGATGACTTCGAGGAGGGCGGTCGCACGTTCGGCGTCGTCTTCGGGGCAGCGGGCTCGAGGTCGACCTGGTCCCGATCGTTGCCGTCGACACGGCCGCCGACTACGGGCTGCAGTACTCGCGCACCGGTGCGTGCGTCAAGACGAGCGTCAAGGCCCACATCGACGACTACCGCGAGCATGCGGAACTCGACCGCTGCTCGCGACCGCTCCTGCGGCTCGTGAAGCGCTGGCGCTACTGGCAGGAGCTCGCCGGCATCCAGTCGTTCCATGTCGAGCTGATCCTGAGCCACCTCGTCGACCGCGATGGACCCGCGGCCGGAGTCGAGGAGGGCTCTGCGGCGCTTCTTCCTCTTCGTGGCCCGGGACCTCGGGCGTGGCGTCTCGTTCGACGGCACCGATGCGATCGGCGTTCGCGGACTCGGTCGTCATCGTCGACCCAGCGAACGATGAGAACAACGTCGCCGCGCGCATCGAGGCGCAGGAGCGCGACGCTTTCATCGCAGCGGCCAAGGACGCGCTCGCAACGATCACGCGTTGGCCAGGGACTGCCCGGAAAGGGCGAGACAGATCGCGGCCTGGAAGGAGCTGTTCGGCGAGAACTTCTCGATCGAGGAGGCATGAGCACCTTCACCGACACCTTTAACCGGGACGACATCAGGCGCGTCTATGCCTCGTTCGCGGCCGACTACAAGATCGTCGCCGAGTGGACTGAGCTGCATCAGCCCAGCGTTCGTCGAGCAGACGATCGCCGAGATCAAGGCGCTGGCTGAGGAGCAGTACCTCAAGGAGGTGCACCTGCAGCTACGCTCGTCGACTGGCCGTGATCCCGCGAGGCGGCCGTGTACCGCGTAACGACGGACGCGTCCCTCTGGTCGGCCGACAAGCTGGGCGACCTCTACTGGGACAGCCGAGGACGGCGACTGCGCTGCAGGTGATCGTCTGCTCTCGAGCGAGAAGTGGTGGGCGCTAACCGGCGTCTCGGCGCGACGAGTTCGCCGCGGCTCATCTCGCCGGCTGGGGCACGACCGACTTCGACGGCAACGTACGGCGACCTCGATCCGCTCGTCGAACACGCAAGCGCTTCGCTAGCCGCGCCTACGGCATGGAGAGGACGCGGTACAGCTCGTGAGCACGGGGCCCTTCGAGACGCGACGCGAGCTGCCCGATGACGAGCTAAAGGCTCAGGGTGAGCGCCTTGTCGGCTTCGCGACGGCGTTTCTCGCGCCTGAGCGGGCAGATGCGGCTCTTGACCGATGTCGACGGCGTCCGCAGATGGGCGAAGCGCCACCATGGCGGCGGCGACTGGTCTCGTCGCTGCGCTCGGCGATCGCTATCCGCTCGTTATCTTCCACGGCGACGTCGGCACCGGTAAGACCGCGAGCGCCGAGGCGGCGGCGGACGCGCTCGCGCGCATGCTCGACGTCGAGGGGCATCTGCTGAAGTTGTCGACGCGCGTACGCGGTATCGGCCACGTTGGCGAGATGAGCACGCTGATCAGCGAGGCCTTCGACGAGGCGGTCGCCCTCGCCGGGAAGTCGCGGTTCGTGACGCTAATCGTCGACGAGGGTGACGCGCTCGCGTTCAACCGCGGCGCAGAGCGCGCCCACCACGAGGACCGGGTCGGCGTGAACACCATGATCCAGAAGATCGACGACGCGCGGCGGCTACGCGGGCGCCTACTGATCATCCTCTGCACGAACCGCTTCGTCGCTCTCGACCCAGCCGTCATCCGCCGAGCAGCGCTGATCGAGATGTTCGAGCGTCCGTCGGAGGAGGAGCGGCGCGAGCTATTTGACGGCGACCTTGACGGGCGTCGCCGTCAAGACCGAGGAGATCGACGCGCCTCGTCGCGGCGACCGGCGACCACGACGGCCGGCCGGCGTTCACGTTCTCGGACATCCAGACGCGGCTGATCCCGGCCGCCCTCGCCCACGCCTACCCAGAGCGGGAGGTGCGCGCTGTCGACCTGCTGGCTGCTGCCGGCCGAACTCGAGCCGTCTCCGTCGGATGGAGAGGACGAGTAAACGCCCGGCCTGCGCGTGCACTCTGACCGGGAGCGCGGCAGTCGGCTGCGACCGTGAGCTGCTGGCGAAAGCCCACGCCTACGTCGAGCGGCTCACGGCGAGCTGCTGATCGAGCGCGGACACGGGCTTGTCCTGACTGCGACCGGCGAGCCGACTGGGCAGTCAGGCCTGCCGTGCATCTTCGACTGGACGGCTTTCGGCGGCGTTCGCCGCCGCCTCGGACCCGGCCCCCGCTGGCCGCCGCTCAGGCCCCAGCGCTTCGTCGCCGTCGGCACGCAACGTGGACTTGAGAAGATCCCGGACGGCACGGCGAGCGATCTGGGAGCGATGCCAGGCGCGCTCGGATTTCGAGCTGGTCGTCGCGCCGCCCGGGTGGCGGATGGCCGGGATCATTCGCGAGCGGCAGGTCGGCGCGCGGCGACGTCCTAGTCGTGCTTGAGCGGCGGCGCTGGCGGCGAGCACCTCGCGGAGCTCTACCGCGACGAGGGCAAGCCCGTAATCGCGCTCCACGCCGAGCTTGGCGCCTACAACGAGGACGGACGCGGCGGCGGGACGGCGTTGCACGAGGCGGCTCTCGACCGATCCGGACGACCTTCTTCCGTCTACGCGACGGTGTCGGCAACGCGGCCGGGCGCCTGTCGGCGCTGCGCCTCGACGCCGCGACCGCCGTCGACGGGCTTGGCGCAGGCGACGTGCGACCTGATCGAAGACCTGCGGCCGCCGACGGCGTTCTTCGTGCGCTTGCTCGATACCGAGCGCGCCGGAGTACCCGGCGGTCGAGCAGTTCTTCCGCGACATCGTCGACGAGGCCGTGTCGTTGCGCGGCTTCACGCCGCGCGAGATGGGCCGCGGTCGCCCCGAGGCCGGCCTTCATGAACGTCGAGATCTTCGCCGCGCTCCACCGGGCCGCGCTCGTCGTCGTCGACCTGACCGGTGTCCGCCCGAACTGCACCATGGAACTCGGCTACGCGCTTGGGAGACGGCGGCGCTTCGTGATCTCGGCGCAGACAGGCACGAAGCTGCCTTTTGATGAGGACAAGCTGCCGACCTACTTCTGGGACGACGCTGGCGCGGTCGACGAGCGGCGCAAGGCCTATCGTCGACTGGCTCGACCGCTACAGCGAGCTGCCGCCGATCGTTGATTAGGGACTTGAGGTAGCGCCGATTGCGGCCGGCGGCCCGCGTCCCCCCGCCGCCCGCCAGGCCTTGTCTACTTCGTCCCGCCCATCCGCGCCTTCAGAGATGTCGGCGCGCAGAATCGGCACCGGGATCCCGTCACGCGTGCCCGATCGAGCGGCGCGTGGCGAAACCTCAAGCGACCCACGAAACGACGCCGGTAATAAGACGACCCGCGAAGCGACCAGCGAAACGAACAGCCAGCGACGCAACGGCGGCTCAGCGACTGTCTTGTGCACATGCTTACGCGGTTGTGGCCTTTCGCAGCCTGTAGCGGTAGACGACGCCTGGATGGAGCAAGTAATCTGAGGCGCGGGGAAACCTTGATCGGGACGCAGGGCTCGTCCGACCACTTCTTCCAAGATCCGGGCGTGCGGCGGCGCGGCGCGCCGTCCGGCCCCGACAGGCCCTGCAACCGCCGGGCGCAGCCGAACGCTCGCGCTCTGGACAAGGAGGCCGCGAGCGCGGCGGACGTGGCACGACGGCGCGGAGCAGCGTGCGCCTCGGTGTGCGCCCGCCGCGGTTCGGTCGCGCGAACGCCGGCCCAGCACGCCCAGCTCACCCGCGCGCTGCTCACCCTGTATCGCGACTTCCTTCAGGGCGGCGGACTTGACACCGCGCGCCAGCGGAGCTGTCGTCCGGGGACGTCCGCCGCCGATGACTCTCGGAGCCGCCGATGAGGATCGCCACCTACACGCGCATCTCGACCGACGAGGAACACCAGCCGTACTCGCTCGAGGCTCAGGCCGAGCGCCTCAAGGCGTACGCGAAGAGTCAGGAGGGGTGGCGGATCGCGCGCCGCTTCTCCGACCAGGCTTCGGGCGCGGTGCTCGAGCGTCCGGGCTCGAGCGCGCTCTGCGCGAGGCCGACGCCAAGCGCTTCGACCTCCTGCTCGTCTACCGCGTCGACCGCCTCGCGCGCTCCGTCAGGGGGCTCGCGCAGATCCTCGAGCGCCTCGACGAGGCGGGCGTCCTGTTCCGGTCGGCGACCGAGCCGTTCGACACCGCAAGCTCGGCCGGGCGGATGATGGTCCAGATGCTCGGCGTGTTCGCCGAGTTCGAGCGAGCGACGATCGTCGAGCGCACGATCGCCGGCATGGAGCGCAAGGCGGCGCGCCGCGAGTGGACCGGCGGCACCGTCCCGTTCGGCTACCGCCTCGACGCCGAGCGGCGCTTCCTGCTCCCCGACCCCGTCGAGGCGCCGATCGTGGCCGAGGTCTTCGCGCGCTATGCGCGAACGCGTCGAGGGCAGCGCTGCGCTCGCATCGTGGCTGACCGAGCGCGGCTGCCGCACGCGCCTGGGCAAGCCGTTCAACGTGCCAGCCGTCCTCACGATCCTCCGAAACCGCGCCTATCTCGGCGAGGTCTCCTTCGGCGGACGCCACCACCCTGCGCCGCACGAGCCGCTCGTCGACGGGGAGGTGTTCGAGCGCGCGAGCGCGATCCTCGCCGAGCGCGGTGAGGACCATACGCTCAGACGCTCGAACCAGTCCGACTACCCGCTCACGGGCTTGATCCGCTGCGCGCGCTGTGGCAAGCGCTACGTCGGCGCCGCCGCACACGGCAACGGCGGGCGCTACCCCTACTACGTCTGCTTCTCGCGCCAGCGCAACGGGCGCCAGCGGTGCGACGCCGAGCGTCTGCCGGCCGACGACCTCGAGGACACGATCCTCGAACAGCTCGAGCGCGTGCTCTCGCAGGAACCCGCCGTGCGCGATGCGATCGACGCCGCATTCGCCGAACTGGACTCGGACCGCCCGAGGCGCGAAGCCCAGCTTCGGCGGATTGCAGCCGAGCTGAAGCGCAACAGGCGACGCGCTCGACCGCTACTTCCGCGCCTTCGAGGAAGGCGCGATGCCCGAGCGCCCATGCGGCGCTCGGATCGCCGAGCTGACCGAGAAGCTGCGCGGCCTCGAGGCCAGACGAGACGAGCTCGCTGTCGACGAGAAGCACGAGCCGGAGCCGCTATCGGACGCCGACGTGCGCTTGCTACAGGCGCAGGTACGCAACGTCATCGCGGACGGCGACCCTCCCGCTCGCAAAGCGCTGCTCCAGGCGCTCGTCCACGAGATCCGCGTCGTCAGCCGCGAGGAGATCTGCCCGTCCTTCTCTTTGCCCGCGGTTCGACCACCGTCAGGGTCAGCGCCCCCGGCAGGATTCGAACCTGCGACCTAACGGGTAGAAGCCGTCCGCTCTGATCCGCTGAGCTACGGGGGCCTAAGCCTGAAGATAGGCGCTCGGGAGCCCGACCGCAGCGTGTCCGGGCTCGGCAGTCCCCGTTCGACGACCAGCTCTACGCCGAGCGTCCTGTAGCCCACCGTTCATCGCTCGTGCAGAGTGGGGCAGCCGGGCGCCGGGGTCGCCGTTCGCACCGCGTCACGGATCGCGGCGGCGACTGCGTCCGCGGCGAGCACGGAGACCGCGAACGAGTCGGCGGGAGCCGTCCCCGTGGCGATGCAGAACGTCGCGTCGCCGTCGACCGCGGTCGCGCATGGTGAGACCGCGCGCGCGACGCCCGCGCTCGCCGCCCGCGC
The DNA here is from genome assembly GCA_963719375.1 of uncultured Actinomycetes bacterium. Taxonomy (GTDB): domain Bacteria; phylum Actinomycetota; class Thermoleophilia; order Solirubrobacterales; family Thermoleophilaceae; genus JAICJV01. The sequence continues at coordinate 583,813 of CAVRBY010000001.1, forward strand.
CACCAGCCATGCCTCGGTCTTCGACAGCCGGGCGTCGGTGACCACGCAGGCAAGCGTGGTCCCTTCGCGCGCCCGCGGCGACGGCCGCCCCGCGCGCAGCAGCTCGGCCGTCCGCACGTAGCGACCCTCGTGCCAAGCGCCGGCCAGGACCGAGCCGTCCTCGGCGAGCACCTCGCCGAAGGCGTTGACCGCCGCGACCGCCGCAACCGTGAAGCCGTCGCCCGCGACGGAGCCGAGACCGAGGCCGCCGCGCGTCCAGCCGGCCGGCCCGAGCAGCTTGCCGACCGTGCAGCCCGTGCCGGCGCCGACGCTGCCCCGTGCGACGGTCGCGGCCGCGGCCAGGCAGGCCTCATAGCCGGCTTCGGGATCGGGCCGCGCGGCTGCATCGCCGAGCGCGAGGTCGTAGACGACCGCTGCCGGGACGAGCGGGACCGTCGCAGCCGGCGTCGCGACGCCACGCTCTCGCTCGGCGAGGAAGCGCATCACGCCCTCCGCCGCCCCGAGGCCGAAGGCGCTGCCGCCCGTCAGCAGGATCGCCTGCGCCCCGGTGATCGCCGCCGCCGGCATCAGCAGGTCCGTCTCGCGCGTCCCTGGGCCGCCGCCGCGGACCTCGCCGGAGGTGACGGCGCCCGCGGGGCAGAGGATCGCCGTGCAGCCGGTCAGCCCGACCGGATCCGTCCAGTGTCCGGCGCGCACCCCGCCGGGCAGCTCGGCGTCAGCGGTCACGGTGCTCACAGCGATCAGTGTCGCAGCGAGGCGTACGATCCGAAGGACCCGATACCGCGGAGGTGATGGAGCAATGTGCTTCAGCCGCTCGAGGTGGGCGCGCTATGAGGAGCGCCGCACCGAGGACCTGTGGAGTCTCTTCGACCGGGAGCGCGCCGTTCCCGAACCGCCCAGGGAGGTGAGCGACCCGGACTCGGGCGCTGAACGCCCCGAGGTAGAGCTGCGGCACGACCCGGAGCGCGAGTTGAGCCGGAACTGAGCGATCGGGCCCGCGCGGCGAGGCAGAGCCGCCGCGCGGGCACGGCCGGAGCGTGTGACGAACGGCCCGATCGGGTAGCGAGTCCGCGATGACGAGCTATGGATTCAGCCTGATGTGCGAGCTGCACGACCCGAACGCGCTCGTCGAGCAGGCCAAGCGCGCCGAGCAGGCCGGCTTCGACTTCGTCACGATCTCGGACCACTTCCACCCTTGGCTGTACAGCCACGGGCACTCGCCATATGCCTGGAGCGTGCTCGGGGCGCTCGCGGCGGTGACAGAGCGGATCCGCCTCGTCTCGCTCGTGACGTGTCCGACGATCCGCTACCACCCCGCGATCGTCGCCCAGAAGGCGGCGACCGTGGCGGCGATGAGCGACGGTCGCTTCGAGCTTGGACTCGGCGCCGGCGAGAACCTCAACGAGCACGTGGTCGGGCATGGCTGGCCGAACGCGAGCGTGCGCCACGAGATGCTGAGCGAGGCGATCGAGTTGATGCAGGAGCTGTGGTCAGGACGCTGGGTGGACCGCCGCGGCAAGCACTACACCGTCCAGGACGCCCGGCTCTACACGCTTCCGGAGGAGCCGCCGCCCATTCACGTCGCCGTCTCCGGGAGCGCCTCGATCGAGCTGTGCGCCAGGCGCGGAGAGGGGATGATCGCGATCCAGCCGGACGCGGAGCTCGTCGCGGAGTTCGACGAGCGAAGCGGCGGCGGGCGGCCGAAGATCGGCCAGCAGGCGGTGAGCGTGCTCGACGAAGAGAGCGACGCGCTGCGGCTCGCGCATGAGCGCTTCCGTTTCTCCGCGCAGGGCTGGAAGGTGATGGCGGAGCTGCCGAACCCGATCAACTTCGAGGCGGCGACATCGATCGTGCGCGACGAGGACATCGCCGAGGCCGTCCCCTGCGGCCCGGACCCCGAGCGCCACGTCGAGGCGATCCGCGCCTGGGAGCAGGCGGGCTTCGATCACATCGCGCTCGTCCAGGTGCCGCCCGACCAGGAGCCCTTCTTCAAGCTGTGGGAGTCCGACATCGGTCCCGCGCTGCGCGCCTGATGGACCTGCTCGACCGCGTCACGAGGGAGATGCGCGATCGGCTCGCGGAGCTGCGCCCGCAGATCGAGGAGATCGAGCGGCTCGAGCGCGCGCGGCGCGCGCTCTCGGCGTCGCCGGAGCGCGTCGCGCGGACCCCGCGCGGTCGGGCGCAGCGGCGGCGCGGGCGGGTATCCGGTGAAGAGCGCCGCGAGCAGTTGCTGGCCCTCGTCTCGGAGAAACCGGAGCTGAGCGTCCGCGAGGTGGCCCAGGCGATGTCCACGACGCCGAACAACGTCTATGGCCTGATTCGCAGGCTCGAGCGGGAAGGCACGCTCGCGCGCGGCGACGGGCGCTTCTCGGTCAGGCGGTAGCGATGGCTCTCAGCGCGACCCTCTATTCCGATCCCGCCTGCCCCTGGGGCTACTCGGCGAACCCGGCCCTCGCCGCCCTCCACTGGCGCTACGGCGACCAGCTCGAGTGGCGGCTTGTGACGATCGGGCTCACCGAGCACGCCGAGCAGTACGTCAGCCGCGGCTACACGCCGGAACGGGCGGCGCTCGGCTACATGCGCTTCCGCCGCTTCGGAATGCCCTTCAGCACCGCTCCGAAGGAGCGCATCGCCGGCACCTCGCGCGCGTGCCGTGCGGTGGTCGCGACCCGCCTCCGCCAGCCGGAGCTCGAGTATCAGGCATTTCGCGCGCTCCAGTTCGCCTGGTTCACGACGCCGCTCGTGCTCGATGACGAAGCGGACATCATGCGGGCCCTCGCCGAGGTTCCCGGACTCGACGCGGGCGAGATCGTCGGGGCGCTGGACGACCCGGCCGTCACCGCCGCATACGAGGCCGACAGAGCCGAGAGCCGGACCGCGGACGGCTCGCCGACGGAGTTCCAGGGCAAGGCCGCCAACAGCGACGGCAAGGTCCGCTACACGGCGCCCTCGGTCGTCTTCGCCGGCGAGCGCGGAAGGCTCGAGGCGGGCGGCTTCCAGCCGGTCGAGGCCTACGACGTGTTGATCGCGAACCTCGACCCGACGCTCTCACGTGCCCCCGCGGCGGAGGACCCACGCGCGGTGCTGGAGCGCTTCCCGTACGGCCTGACCACCCAGGAGATCGCGGCGATCATGACGGCGGGCAACGATCCGGTCGACCGCAGCGCGGCCGAGGCGGCACTGGTCGGACTGGTCGCCGGCGGCGGCGCCGAAAGGCTCCCGTTGGGCGACGACGCGCTCTGGCTGCCGCGGGCGGGACGGCTGCCGGCCGCAGCCTGATCGCTACGGGGTGAAGACCTTGACCTGGCCGGTGGCGCTGCCGTTGCCGGCGGGCGAGCGGTACGTCGCGACGACCGGGTAGAAGCCGCCGCTCGTGGCCCGCGGGATGACGAGCGTGGCGACGAAGTCGGACCCGGAGCGGCTCGCCTGGACGCTCGTGCCGGCGGCGGCGACCGTCACCGAGGTGGTGCCCGCGGGGACATGGACCGTCACCGTGATCGGCCGAGCGGGAGCCACGGTCTGCGGGGTGACGGAAACGCTGGCCGGCCCCGGCGAGGTCTGCGGGACGCCGCCCGAGGAGGGCGCGCCGGTGGTCGACGGCGTCGGAGTCGTCGAGACCGTCGTGGGAGTCGAGCTCGGCCGCCGGCGCAGGGTCGGGTGGCGCGCCGGGGCCGAGGGCGGCGCGCTCGCGGTGCTCTTCGAGCTCGTGCCTCCGCCGCAGCCGGCCGTGAGCGCCGCTGCGGCACAGAGGGTGACGACGATCCACGCGCGCACGCTCATCTGGTTCCCTTCGCCGGTCGCGGCGATATTCCTCGACTCCTCAGCCCCAGCTGACCGCGTCGACGATGTCGGAGTAGCTGTCGGTCCAGACGCCGATCGAGGGGTCCCGGCGGCAGGCTCGCCAGCGCGAGTCACCGCCCACCGCGCCGAGGTCCGCGGGCGCGCGGACGAGCAGTGCCCACTTCGACAGGACGACCCCGCCAGCGCTCTGGGCGGGCGTTGGCGCGAAGCGCTCGACGCGACAGGTCAGTCCGATCGCGCCGCTCAGGTTCGCGAGCACCGGCTCGAGGTTCAGGTAGCGGTTCGAGATGTGAAAGAGGACGGCGCCGCCGGGCCGCAGGCGGGCGAAGTACAGCTCGAGCGCCTCGCGCGTGATGAGGTGCTCGGGAATCGCATCGGAGTTGAACGCGTCGACCGCGACCAGCCCGTAGCTCCGTCTGGCGGCGCGAGCGATACCGCGCCGGCCGTCGCCGATGACGACCGCGTAGCGCCCGGGACAGGCGCTCAGATAGGTGAACAGACGACGGTTGCGGGCGATCTGCGCGACCACCGGATCGACCTCGTAGAAGGTCCAGGGCGTGCCGGCGCGGGCATAGCACGCGAGCGCCCCCGCGCCCAGTCCGATCACGGCGACCGAGCGGGTGTCCGGCGGGGGCAGCTCCGCGAAGGCCTGGCCAACCGGCCCGGCGCGGGCGTAGTAGGTGAGCTGCCCGGGGACCCCCGGGGTCAGGCGCTCCTCGCCGTGGAGCGTGGTGCCGTCGAAGAGCAGGTGGTAGCCGCCGGCAGTCGAGACGACCTTGTAGGCGCCGAAGAAGCTGCGTAAACGCGCCAGCGTGTGCTGGCCGCCCGTCGCTCCGATGCCGCCGACGAGCAGGATCGCCGCGATCGCCAGCGCGAAGCGCACCGGACGGCGGGCGAAGTTGACGGCGAGCCCGCAGGCGAGTCCGATCAGTGCCGAGCGGAGGTCAAAGCTCACCTGCCCGTCGGGTCCGGCGGCGGCGTGCAGGATGATCGCGATCGCCGCTCCGAACAGCAGCGGTACGAGCAGGTCGAGCGCCTTGGTCGGCCGCGCGTCGCGGAGCAGGAACTCGAGCAGGTCAGGGCGCTTCTTGGGAGGCGCCGGTCGCAGCAGGCACGCCGCGACGAGCGCCAGGGGATACTCGACGAGCGTTGGGAAGACGAGCGGCGCGACGAGTGCGTTGAAGACGCCACCGAGCACGCCGCCGAGTGCGACCCAGAGGTAGAACTCCGTGAGCCGCGACGGGTGCGGCCGCTCCGCCGCAAGCTGGGCGTGACACACCAGGGCGGCCGCGGCGAGCGCGAGCAGGCTCAGCACGATCAGCAGCACGAGCGGGCGCTGCGAGCCGATCGCGAGCGTGTAGACGAGCACGATGACGATTCCCGGCAGCGCGATCCGCGCGACCCGTACGACACGGGCGATGTCGATGCCGGGCGCGAACGCGACGACGAACGTCATCAGGTAGACCGCGAGCGGGACGACCCACAGCAGTGGCACGGGCGAGATGTCGCGCGTCATGTGGGTGGTGGTGCCGAGCATCAGGCTGGAGGGCACCGCGGCGAGCGCTACCCAGCGTGCGCGGTGCGCACGCTGGGCTGGCCTGGGGGGCGGTTCGGCCGCGGTCGCTGGCTCGGGCGCTCGCCGTAGGACGAGCGTCAAGCCGATCCCGGCTATCGACGCCGCCGCTGCCGCGTAGCCCACCGTCCATGCGGTCCCCTGGCCGTGGAGCGTCAGCCGCGGCTCGAGCAGCAGTGGAAAGGCGAGCAGGCCGAGCAGGCTGCCGGCATTGGAGGCCGCGAACAGGAAGTAGGGATCGCGTCCCGCCGGGCGGCCGCTCTCGGCCAGCCAGCGCTGGAGCGTCGGCCCGTTCGCCGCGAGCGCGAGGAAGGGGAGGCCGGCCGTTACCGCGAGCAGGCCGAGAAGCCACAGGACCGGGTTCGGGCCGTTCGGGACGCTCGCGGGGCTGGGCGCCGCGAGCGGCAGCGAGATCGCTGCGACGGCGAGCAGACCGAGCTGCGCGAGCACCTGGATGCGCAGCGAGCGAAGGCGGCTGACGGCGAGGCTGAGCGCGTAGCCCGCGAGCAGCGCCAGCTGGAAGAAGAGGACCGTCGTCGTCCACACGGCCGGGCTCGAGCCGAGCAGCGGCAGCATCAGCTTGCCGACGAGCGGCTCGACCAGGAACAGCAGCGCCGCGCTCACGAAGATCGCGAACGCGTATAGCGCCGTCATCGGCGTTGGTCGCGGCGAGGCAGGCCGCTCAGCTTATCCGCGGCGCGCCGGCACCCGTCCCCCCGCTTGGACTTACTTCGCGGCCGCCCGCGTGCGGGCCACCACCGACGTCTGCCGGGGCCCGCGCAGGACCGTCACGCGCTCCCCTGCGGTGAGCTGGCTCAGCGTAGAGGCCTGGCGATCGTTGCGCACGCGCGCGCCCTGCGGAAGCGTCAGCGTCACGACCCTGTAGGTGGCTCGAGGGGTCCCCTCCGCGATCTTCAGCGTGTCGCCCTGTACCGAGCGCAGGATGCCGCGGTCGAGCGTGGCCGACGCAAAGCCCCCGCCGCGCACCGGCACGACGAGGTCGGCGTGGACCGCGCGCGCGAGCGCGCCGCGGCGGGCGGGCCGGGGCGCGGGCGAAGACGAGCTCGACGCAGCCGAGCTCGATGCGATTCCAGCCGCCGCACCGATCGCGGCGCAGGCGGCGCCGACGGCAATCAGGCGCTTCATGGTCTACCTCCTTGTTCGATGGACCGAGTGTCGGCGGGACCGGACAAGGGGAGATGAAGCCCACGTCAGGCGCACGTAATGTTTGCCTGCTGCACGCCAATTGCCCTACTTTTCGCTCCGGCGCGCGTTACAAGGCTGGCGATCGACGGTGATCGCCGGCCTTCGATGGAACAGCAAGCGACTATCGCCGAGCGATCGACCCTGGCGGCCCCGGGGCGGACCGTCCTGCTGGTCGAGGACGAGCGCAGCATCGGCCGGCTCGTGCAGGCCTACCTCGCCCGCGACGGCTTTCGCGTGCGCTGGGTCGCGAGCGGCGAGCAGGCGCTCGCCGAGCTCGCCGCCGGCGAGGTGACGATCGTCGTCCTCGACATCGCCCTGCCGGGGGTCGACGGGTTCGAGGTCTGCCGGCGGATCCGCGCCCACTCCGAGGTCCCGGTCGTCATGCTGACCGCGCGCGACGAGGAGGAGGACCGCATTGCCGGGCTCGAGGCGGGCGCCGACGACTACGTTCCGAAGCCCTTCTCCCCGCGCGAGCTGGCGGCCCGCCTGAAGGCCATCCTCCGCCGCACCGATCCCGTCGTACGCGGTGACCGCACGCTCGAGCTCGCCGGCGTCAAGCTGAGCCGCGGCGCGCGCACGGTGTTCGTCGACGGCAGCGAGGTGGCCTTCACGGCCAAGGAGTTCGAGTTGCTCGACTGCCTGTTCGAGCACCAGGGGCTCGTGCTGACGCGCGAGCAGCTGCTCGACCGCGTTTGGGGCGGCACGTTCCCCGGCGGTACGCGGACGGTGGACGTCCACGTGGCCCAGGTGCGGCGAAAGCTCGCCCGTCCCGGGCTCATCCAGACCGTCCGCGGCGTCGGCTACAAGGCAGTCGCACCGTGAGCCTCACGTGCGCGGGCCGCTGACCTCGCTGCGTCGCCGCCTCTTCGTCGCGACCGCGGCAGCCGTCGTCGTGTCGGTCGCGGCGAGCCTGCTGATCGCCGGCGTGCTCACCCGCCATGCCGTGGTGCAGACGAGCATCGCGAACCTCGGGCACCAGGCTCAGCTGCTCGCGGCCCGCGTCGATGCCAACGGGTCGGGCTTCCTGCGACGGCCGCGCTTCGCCGCGCGAAACGCGGGACTGCACGCGGTCATCGCGCGCCTCCCCGCGCTGCGCCGGGCGCTGCCGCCCGCGGCGCTCTCCGCGCTCGCCTCGGGCCATGGCAGCCAGGGCCAGGGGACGGTTGCCGGCAAGCACGTCTTCTACGCGGTCGACCCGCTCGCATCGTCGCCCTACGCGCTCGCGCTCTACCGTCCCGCGGGGCTTCGAGCCGCCGACTGGACGCCATATCTCGACAGCTTCCTGCTCGCCGCACTCGTCGGCGCGGCCCTCGCCGCGGGCGTCTCGCTCGCGCTCGCCCAGCGCATCGGCGCCCCCGTCGTGCGCGTCGCGGGCGCCGCCCGCGCGCTCGCTGCGGGGCGGTCGCCGGAGCCGGTCCCCGTCGCCGGGCCGGAAGAGGTCGCCGATCTGGCGAAGGCCTTCAACGACATGCAGGCGGAGCTTCAGGCGGCCCGCGAGCGCGAGCGCTCGTTCCTGCTCTCCGTCAGCCACGAGCTGAAGACGCCGCTGACCTCGATCAGCGGCTACGCGGAGGCGCTGCGCGACCGCGCGGTCGGCGTCGACGAGGGCGCCGCGGTGATCGCGCTCGAGGGCGAGCGCCTCGAGCGGCTGGTGCGCGACCTGCTCGACCTGGCGCGTCTCGAGCAGCGCAACTTCAGCGTCCGCGACGAGCCGGTCGACCTCGCTCGCACGGCGCGCGACGCGGTCGAACGCTACGCCCCACTCGCCGATCGGCTCGCGATCGAGTTGAGCGCCGACGCGGACGGGGACGCCCCTGCCGCCGGCGACCCGGGGCGCGCTGCTCCAGGCGATCTCGAACCTGATCGAGAACGCGCTCCACGCGGGGCGTCCGGGCGACAGGGTGACCGTCGGCGCGCAAGCCGGGCTCATGACCGTCGCCGACACCGGACCGGGCCTCGCTCCGGAGGACCTGCCGCACGCATTCGAGCGCTTCTACCTGCACCGCCGGCGCGGCGCGGGCGACGGGATCGGCAACGGCCTCGGACTCGCGATCGTCAAGGAGCTCACGGAGGCGATGGGCGGCGAGGTTTCGGTCGCCGCGCGACCCGGGGGCGGGACGGCGTTCACCCTCCGGCTGCGGTCCTCCGGCACAGTCCCAGCCAGCGGACCCCGAGCCACTCGGCCGGCTCCCCGCATGGCTCGAATCCGCGCGCGCTGAGAAAGCCGCGCGCGCGCTCGTTGCGCTCGGAGACCTCGGCCCGCACCAGCTCGACCGGGAACTCGCGAGCGAGCTCGAGCGCTCGCTCGACGAGCCGTGTGCCGATCCCTCGCCCGCGCTCGCGAACGTAGATCGAGCCCAGGTAGAGGCCCTCGTCCCACCAGCCGTCCGGGTTCGGCATCGCGAGCTGGCAGACGCCGACGATCTCCCCCGTCGGTGCGGCCGCGACGAGGACGCGCGCGTCGTCGCGGGCGAGCGCGCGGCGCCAGCGGTCGGGGTCGCTGTAGCGCTCGAGCCAGCCGGCTAGCTCCTCCGCGGGCAGGTACGGGTAGGTCTCGGCCACGACCTCGCGCAGCAGGGCGCTGATCGCCGGTACGTCGGCGCGGGTCGCGAGCCTTATCAGCGCCGGCGGTAGATCGTGTAGCTGCCGACCGCGGTCGCGATCAGTCGGCCGTCCTCGTGCCGGACCTCGCTGCGCAGCACCGCGGTGGTGCGGTTGCGGCGGTCGACCCGGGTCTCGCAGACGACCTCGCCCTCGGTGGCGGACTGGACGTAGTTGACCGCGATGTTGATCGTCGCGATCGCCTCCTCCTCGGTCGTCTGTGCCCACAGCGCACTGCCCATCGTGTAGTCGACGAGCGCGTAGGTGGCGACGCCCGAGAGCAGCCCGCCCGTGTTGATCAGCTCGGGGCGGATCGTCAGGCGCGCCGTGGTGGGGTCGTCCCAGCGAACGCCCATGAACTGCGTGACGCCGTCGATCCCTACCGTGCTCATCGCGTCGGAGGGTAGGGCAGGCCGCCGGCGGAGGACCCGCCGGCGGCCTCGATCCGCTACAGCAGGCCGTTCGCCTGCAGGAACTGCTTCGCGACTGTCGCGGGATCCTGCTTGTCGAGCACGGCGGCTGCGTTCATCTGCTGCATCGCCTTCAGCGTGAGCTTCGAGCTCACCTGGTTGACGATCGTCGTGAACTCCGGCCCCTCCTTGGCGATCACGCTCTTCGACACGACCGGAACGGCGTTCTGGAAGCCGAAGATGAACTTCGGATCGCTCAGCGACACGTACTTGTTGCCGACCAGCTGACCGTCAGTGGTGAAGGCGGTCGCGACGTTGATCTGGCCGGAGTCGAGCGCCGAGTACTGCAGGCCGATCGCGAGCGGCTTGAACGTCGGGAAGACGCCGTAGGCCTGGTTCAGCCCGACGACGCCCTCGTAACGGGTTGCGTTCTCCGGCGGTCCACCGAGCACGACGCTCTTGCCGAGCGGCTTGAGGTCCGCGATCGAATGCAGGCTGTGCTGCTTGGCGTACGGCGGCTTGACGATCAGCACGTCCGAGTCGGCAAACGGTGTCGGCTGGAGCAGCACGAAGCCGCGCTTCGCCTCGAATGCCTTCGCCTGCGAGTAGGCGGCGGTGGCGCTCGCGGGTGTCTTGGTCTGGTTCGCCAGCGTCGAGAGGATCACGCCGGTGTACTCCGGGTACATGTCGATCTGGCCGCTCGTGAGCGCCTTGTCGACCACCTCGGACGAGCCGATGTTCGGCTTCAGGTTAACCGTGTAGCCCTTCGCCTCGAGCGCCTGGGCGTAGAGCTGGCCGAGCACGAACTCCTCGGCGAAGTTCTTGTCACCGAGGGTGATCGGTGGCCTTCCCTTCCCGGGACCGCTGCTCGCCGGTTTGCCGGTGGAGCCACCGGTGCTGCTGCTCGAACTGCTGCTGCTACTGGATCCGCACGCCGCGAGCGCGAGCCCCGCGAGCGCAAGGATCAGGACGCTCAGAAGCGAGCGACTGCTCCTCAGATTCATCTTTCCCTCCTGTGTTGTGCGTTGTGCTGCTGTCGTTGTCGAGGCGCCGGCCCCCGACCGGCGCCTCCGGGCGAAGATTGGCCCCGTCCCCGCTGCGAGCGGGCCGTGCATGCAGTCGGATCGGTCATCTAGTTGAGCGCTGGAGCGGCGGCTGCCGATGGACCGATCTCCGGGCCGGTCTGGCCCTGGACCCGCAGGCCGCGCGGTGTCACGAGCCGCTGGATCCCGGCGAAGCCGGCCGATACGAGCAGCGCGAGCGCCGCCACGCAGATCGCAGCCCCGAGCACCCCGGTGAACCGGTAGCTCGCCTGGTTCGCGATGATGTCGCCGAGCGTACCGGAGTAGCCCGCGAGCGCGGTGATCGTCGCGGTGGCCACCACGAACAGCGCAGAGGTCCGGATCCCCGCGAAGATGAACGGCAGCGCCAGCGGCAGCTCGATCTTGAGTAGCAGCTCGCGCTCGCGCATGCCCATCCCGCGGGCGGCGTCGACGATGTCGGGATCGACGTTGTCGACCGCCACGTAGGCGTTCGTGAGCATCGGCGGGACCGCGAGCACGACGAGCGCGATGATCACGTTGGTCGCACCGATCCCGACGATCGCGATGCCGACCGCGATCAGCGCCAGGCTCGGCAGGGAGCGAAAGATGTTGCCCACGTTGATCGCGACGAATGAGCCGCGATGGATGTGACCGAGCCAGACCCCCAGGGGGATCGCGATCGCGATCCCGATCATGATCGCGCGCGCGCTGAGCCACAGGTGCTGCAACGTGAGCGTCCAGAGCAGGTGCTGGTTGTGGAAGATGAAGCTGAAGGCGCCCGAGATGTCGCTCATAGCGCCCTCCGCGCGTGCGCCCACGGCGTCAACAGGCGCTGCAGGCCGACGAGCACGGCGTCCGCGACGAGCGCGAGCAGGATGGCGAGGCCGCCCGCGGCGATCAGCTCGGTCTTGAAGGGACCGTTCTGGATCGCCGCGAAGATCGGCGCGCCGAGGCCGCCCGCCGCGATGTAGGCCGCGATCGTCGCCAGGCTGATGACGGTGACGGTCGCGATCCGTAGACCAGCCATGATGCCCGGCACGGCGAGCGGCAGCTCCACGCGCCTGAGGATCTGGCCCCGGCTCAGCCCCATCCCTCGCGCCGCGTCCCGCACGTCGGGAGGTATCTCGCGCAGACCGGTGAGGACGTTGCGAAACAGGATCAGCAGCGTGTAGGAGACGAGCGCGATCTCGGCCGACGTTCGCCCGAGCCCGAAGGGGCGGACCAGGACCTGGAAGAGGGCGAGCGAGGGGATCGTGTAGAGCAGCTCCGTGCTCCAGGTGACGGGACGCTCGAGCCAGCCCATGCGATGGACGAACAGCGCGAGCGCCATCGAGATGGCGAAGCCGATCGCGATCGCGATCAGCGTCAGCACGATGTGCTGGCGCAGCGCCGGCCACAGGATTCCCGACCAGTTCTGCTGCACCCAGCTCCAGCAAAAGAGGTGGTTGTCGCGCACGCAGCTCGACGAGCCGCCCCCATAGTTCGGGATGACGACCTGGGCGAGCGGCGCCGTCACGCGGCCGGTTCGGGGTCCGCGTCGGAGAGCACGTTGCCGATCACGTCCATCGTCAGCAGACCGTCGATCCGCTCCCCGTCGCCGTCGCCGCTGATGACGGTGAGCGGCTCACCGACCGTGAGCATGAGCGACAGCGCATCGCGCACGGTCGTCTCGGCGGGAATCCGGTGGGCTGAGGGGCCGAGCCCGTTTGGCTGAATAAGGTCGAGGTCGGTGAGCTTGGTCAGCCCGAGCCGCTTCAGGCCACGGTCGGCGCCGACGAACTCGGCGACGAAGTCGTCGGCCGGATGCGTCAGGAGCTCCTTGGGCGAGCCATACTGTGCGAGCCGGCCGTGATCCCGCAGGATCGCGATCCGATCCCCCATCTTGATCGCCTCGTCGATGTCATGGGTGACGAAGACGATCGTCTTGCGTACCCGCTGCTGGAGGGAGAGGAACTCGTCCTGCAGCCGCAGGCGGTTGATCGGGTCGATCGCCCCGAAGGGCTCGTCCATGAGCATCAGCGGCGGGTCCGCCGCGAGGGCGCGAGCTACTCCGACGCGCTGGCGCTGGCCACCCGAGAGCTGAGCGGGATACCGGCCGCGCGTGTCGTCGGGATCCATGCCGATCAGCGTCAGCAGCTCGTCGACGCGCGTCCGGATCCGGCCCCTGTCCCAGCCGAGCAGCTTCGGAACGGTCGCGACGTTGTCCGCAACCGTCAGGTGCGGGAACAGGCCCGTCTGCTGGATCACGTACCCGATCTCGCGCCGGAGCTGGTCCGGGTGGCGCTCGAGCACGCTCTCCCCGTCGAGCAGGATGTCGCCGCTGGTGAGCGCGATCATCCGGTTGATCAGCCGCATCGCGGTCGTCTTGCCGCATCCGGAGGGACCGACGAGGACGCAGACCTCCCCGGCGGGAACGGTCAGGCTGAGCTTCTCGATCGCGGGCTCCGACTGGCCCGGGTAGCTCTTCGAGACCTCGAGCAACTCGAGCTCGGCAGCCTGCGCGTAGGAAGACGGCCCCTCTGACTGGGCGGTGTTTTGAGTATCCATCGAGAGGCGGCCCGACCCGGGTGTCGGGAAGTCTATACCGACTCAGCGACGGCTGAAGAGGTAGAGCGTGCCGCTCCGCTGCTGCCTGTACGCCGCGCCGGTCGGCAGGGCGATCCGCCCGCCCGCGACGACCGGGGTCGAGAAATGCCCGGGCGCCGCCGCCAGCACGGCCAGCCGGTGCCCGCTCGCGGGATCGAGCACGTTCAGGCGCCCGTTGACGAAGTCGTACACGTAGAGGAGCCCGCCCGCGAGCACCGGGCTCGTGCCCGGGCTGTGGTTGGCCCAGACCCGCACGAGGTGCGGATGCGAGCCGGATACGCGATAGGCGATGGTGCCGCCCTGGTTGGCGACGAATGCGACCGTGGTGCCGCGCTGCGGCCAGACCGCCGGCGCGGAGAAGAAGCCGTAGCGGTTCGGCGGGCGCAGGGTCTCGAGCTGTCCCCCCGTCTGCGGGTGAGGACCGACGGCTCCGCCGAGCCTGGCGCCGTCGAGGAGCCACAGCTCGCCGTCCTTGCCGGCTTGGAGCACGAGCATGCGGCCGCGGTAGGGCAGCAGCGCGGGACCGCTGCTGCCGAGGTCCTTGTCGTCCGCGTTGAGCCGCGCCTGATTCGTCGGCGTCCACCCCTGGATCACCTGAAGGGCGTCCGGCGAGAGCTCGAGCACGCTGTCGCCGAGCGCGTCGACCCCGTTCCACGGAGCGTTCGCCGTCGTCACAAGCAGCCGGCCGCTGCCGGGCTCCACCACGACGCCGGAGCGTGCCCAGATCGAGCCGCCGCTCTGCGGGCAGGAGGTCGGTACCAGCAGCACGTGCAGGTTTGCGCAGACGGCGTTCGTCACACCCGCGACCGCCCCGCTGTCGCGGTCGACCGCCACCACGTGTCCCTGGTACGGCGGCGTGTCGAGGTAGCTCGAGGTGGTCGCGTAGACGAAGCGGCCTGAGAGGTTGAGGGCCGAATCGATCTTCTCCTGCCGCGGGTCGAGGGTGATCCGCGCCGGCCACTGGGCCCCGCGCTGCTCCGCGCCGTCGGACAGCGAGAGCTTGTGCAGCAGCCCGTCGGGGCCGGTCGTGTAGACGAACCGGTGCTCCGGGTCGGCGACCGGGCTCGACTCGGTGATTCGCGAGCCGCCCTCGAGCGACCGTACTCCCGGCGGGTCGTAGCGCCACAGCAGCCGGCCCCGGGCGGCGTCGACGGCGACCGTGATCCCGTAGGTCGTGTCGAGCACGTAGACGTCGTGCCTGCGCCCGTGCACGGAGACTCCGCGCAGGTAGATCGGGGAGGAGTCGGCAACGCCGGGGAGGCGGACGCGGGTCCGCCTCAGCCGGTGTAGGTCACGGCGGCTGATCCCGGTCGCGCCGGCGTACCTGTCGCTGCGTGCGGGGTTGGCGCCGAAGAGGGGCCAGTCAGCCGCTCGCCGCGGGCCCGACGCGTCCGCGCCGCTCGAGGCGAGCACGCTCGCGACGGCGGCCGCGAGCAGCGGCAGGGTGGCGCGTCGGCGGCCCACGGGCGGTGCAACTTAGCGCTCGGTGAATGCTGGAGGCACGTGAGTGGATCGGACGACCGTGCCGATCGCCCCCCCGCTGGTCGTCGCCGCGACCTGCGCCGCTGAAACCCTCACAGCTACGATCGGGCACGCTATGGCGAGCGCCCCTCCGCAAGCGAGACTGCTCACCGGCTGGGGCCTGACCGCCCCGACGCGAGCCGAGGTCGCGGCCCCCTCCGCCGGCGAAGAGATCGCCGCACTGCTCGCCGGTCGCCCCGCCCGAGGCGTGCTCGCGCGCGGACTCGGCCGCTCCTACGGCGACGCCGCGCAGAACGCCGGCGGCGAGGTGCTCGACATGACCGGCCTGCGCGGAATCCGCCGCCTCGATCTCGAGCGTGGGCTCGTCACGCTTGGCGCGGGCGTCTCGCTCGATGACCTGATGCGCCTGCTGCTGCCGCTCGGCTGGTTCGTCACGGTCACGCCCGGCACTCGCTTCGTGACGGTCGGAGGGGCGATCGCGAGCGACGTGCACGGCAAGAACCACCACGTCGACGGCAGCTTCTGCGACCACGTCACCTCGTTCGAGCTGCTCATCCCGGGCGGCGAGCGGCTCACCATCAGCCCCGGGGAGCGTCCCGACGAGTTCTGGGCGACGGCGGGCGGGATGGGTCTGACGGGGGTCATCGTCGAGGCGACGCTGCGCCTCCGACGGGTCGAGACCGCTCACATGCGGGTCGACACCGAGCGCGCGATGGACGTGGACGACGTCATGGCGCGCATGGAGGCTCACGACGACGACTACCGCTACTCGGTCGCCTGGATCGATTGCCTGGCGCGCGGGCGCAGCCTGGGACGGTCGGTGCTCCTGCGCGCCGACCACGCCCGGCTCGACGACCTTGCCGCGCAGCTGCGCGCCCGGCCGCTCGACTTGCCGCGGCGGCTGCCGCTCGCCGCGCCGCCATGGGTGCCTTCGCGATTGCTCTCACGTCCGACGGTCAGCGCCTTCAACGAGGTCTACTTCCGGCGTGCGCCTCGCGAGGAGCGCGGCCGCCTCGAGCCGCTCGACGCCTACTTCTATCCGCTGGACGGCGTGCGCGACTGGAACCGCATCTACGGCATCGGCGGCTTCCTCCAGTATCAGTTCGTCGTCCCGTTCGGA
This sequence comes from uncultured Actinomycetes bacterium, assembly GCA_963719375.1. Classification (GTDB taxonomy): domain Bacteria; phylum Actinomycetota; class Thermoleophilia; order Solirubrobacterales; family Thermoleophilaceae; genus JAICJV01. The sequence goes on from CAVRBY010000001.1 coordinate 599,635, forward strand.
GCGGAGGACGCCCTGCGGGCAGCGCTCGAGCGGCTCAGCTCGGCGCGCGTGGCGTCGTTCCTCGCGGTGCTGAAGCGGTTCGGCGCGGGCCACGGATTACTGTCCTTTCCGGCCTCCGGCTGGACGCTCGCACTCGACCTCCCGGCCCGTCTCGGCGGGCTCGGTCCGCTGCTCGACGGCCTCGACGAGCTCGTCGTCGAGGCGGGCGGGCGGGTCTACCTGGCCAAGGACTCCCGGCTCGAGCGACGCATGCTCGAGCGGATGTATCCGGAGCTCTCGCGCTGGCGTGAGATCCAAGCCCGCCTCGATCCGGACGGCGTGATGCAGTCCGACCTGGCGCGCCGGCTCGGTCTGACCGCCTGAGAACGCGCTCGCCGCCCGTCACCGACCGCGGCCGCTCGTACAGTGTGTTCGCACTTGTACGAGGAGCATTGGAGCGGTCAGTCCAGGGCGATCGTCGTCGACTCGCTGACGAAGGCCTTCGGAGACGTCGAGGCTGTGCGCGGCGTCGACTTCACGGTCGACCGCGGCGAGGTCTTCGGCTTCCTCGGACCGAACGGGGCGGGCAAGTCGACCACGATCAACATGCTGTGCACGCTGCTGACGCCGACCGGCGGGTCGGCGAGCGTGGCGGGCCACGACGTCGTATCGGAGCGCGACGCCGTCCGCCGCAACATCGGACTCGTCTTCCAGGACCCGACGCTCGACGGGTACCTGACCGGCGAGCAGAACCTGCGCATGCACGCCGAGCTGTACGGCGTCGAGTCGGCACTCGTCGCGCCGCGGATGCAGCAGGTGCTCGAGATGGTGGGTCTGTGGGAGCGCCGCAAGGCGCCGGTGCTGAGCTTTTCGGGCGGCATGCGCAGGCGACTCGAGATCGCCCGTGGGCTGATGCACTCGCCCCGGGTGCTCTTCCTCGATGAGCCGACGATCGGGCTCGACCCGCAGACGCGCCGCTCGATCTGGCGCTACATCGGTGAGCTTCGCGAGCGTGAGGAGATCACCATCTTCATGACCACGCACTACATGGACGAGGCCGAGTTCTGCGACCGGATCGCGATCATGGACCGGGGGCGGCTCGTGGCGATGGACACGCCGGCGTCGCTCAAGGCGGGCGTCGGCGCCGACCGGATCAGGATCGAGACCGACGAGGACGGCGCGGCGATAGCCGCGCTCGCCGAGCGCTTCGGCATCGAGGCGCGCCTGTCGGAGGGAGCCGTCACCTTCGGCGTGCAGGCTGGCGAGCAGTTCGTGCCGCGCCTGTTCGCAGAGCTCGGGATCCCGATAAGGGGCGTGAGCGTGACACGGCCGACGCTCGATGACGTGTTCATGTCGTTCACCGGCAGCTCGATCCGCGATACGGAGGAGAAGAACGGGCAGACACCCGGCCGGGCGTTCATGCAGGCGATGGCGGCGGGCAGGCGATGAGCGCGACGACCACGCCGGCGCCGGTGGTGCGCGTGCGCGTGCCTACTCGCAGCGTCCGAGGCGAGCTGCGTGCGGTCAAGGTGGTCTGGCGGCGCGAGCTGATCCGCTTCCGCAGCGACCGCATGCGCATCGTCACCTCGCTGGTCCAGCCGCTGCTGTTCCTGTTCGTGCTCGGCTCGGGACTCCAGCAACTCTCGAGCGCGAGCACCCACGGTGTCGAGCTGAAGACCTTCATCTACCCCGGCATCCTCTGCATCGCCGTGATGTTCACCGCGATGTTCTCGGCGGCGTCGATCGTCTGGGACCGCGAGTTCGGCTTCCTGCGCGAGATGCTCGTGGCCCCCGTCTCGCGAAGCTCGATCGTGATCGGCAAGGTGCTCGGCGGAGCCACGGTGGCGAGCTTCCAGGGGGTAATCATGATCCTGCTGGCGGGCACCGTGCATGTCCCCTACGACCCCTTGATGATCCTGGGCGTCTTCGCCCTGCAACTGACGCTCGCGTTCAGCATCACCGCCTTCGGCTTGATGTTCGCGGCGCGCATCCGGCAGATGCAGTCGTTCATGGGCCTGATGCAGATGGTCGTGATGCCGATGTTCTTCATCTCCGGCGCGCTGTTCCCCGTCACTCACCTTCCCGGCTGGCTCGCCGTGCTCAACCGCATCGACCCGCTGACCTACGCGGTCGACCCGATGCGCCGGCTCGTCTTCAACCATCTCCCGATCAGCCACGCGGCGCGCGCAGCACTCGCGCCCGGCGTCACCTGGTGGGGCTGGCGGGTACCCGGCCTGCTCGAGGCCGGCATCGTCCTCGCGATGGGCCTCGTCATGACCGCGGTTGCGATCTGGGAGTTCAGCGCCACGGACTGAGCGGTACTTCGCGAGCACGCCTGCTCCGAGGGCAGACTCGCGACCCGAAATCGCGACCCTTGACGTAACCGGTCCGGGCGTATAGCAATACCCTTGCCGGCCGAACGCGCGCGGTATCGAACCTGCGCCTGACGAAGGCTGGTCCAGGGTCGTGGAGGCGCAGAGACCACCAGAAGGTGCACCGGCGGAGCAGGCCGCGGCGGCCAGCCTGCGCATCTTCATCAACTACCGGCGCGATGACGCGGCCGACCTTGCGCGACGCCTGTACGACACCTTGGTCGCGCGGTTTGGCGAGAACCACGTCCTCATGGACATCGACGCGATCGAGCCCGGTGTGGATTTCGAGGAGGCCGTCAACGAGGCGGTGGGGTCCTGGGACGTCTGCATCGCGGTCATCGGGCGGCAGTGGCTGACGACTGCGGACGCCAAAGGGCGTCGCCGCCTGGACAACCCCGATGACTTCGTTCGCCTGGAGCTACAAGCCGCGCTCGAACGTAACGTGCGGGTGATTCCGGTGCTCGTCCAAGGCGTCGGGATGCCGGGTTCCGACGAGCTGCCCGATCAATTGAAGAAGCTGGCCCGGCGCAACGCGGTAGAGATCAGCACCGCGCGCTGGACCGACGACGTCGGTCGGCTCATGGCGGCGCTCGAGAAGATCGCGCGCGCGGCCGCGGATCAGGCCGCTGAGCGAGAACGTGCTGCCGCTGCCGAACGGGAGCGAGCAGACCGTGAGAGGGCGGCGCGCGAGCGGGCTCAGCGAGAAGACGAGCAGCCGACCAGCGTCCCTCCACCTGCGACGGGCTCCCCAGCCTGGCAGCCCCCGCCGCCCCCGCCCGGATCAATACCGAGCCCTTCGCCACTTCCGAGCCCTTCGTCATTCGCGCCATCCGTTTCGCGCGAGTCGGACGCCCAGAAACCGGGCCCCTGGCCCTGGGCGCTCATGCCGGTGCTGTCGCTCGGCTTTCTATCTTCCGTGCCGTTCTTCTACATGGGTGCGCGCGCTCGCTATCGCCCCTGGGTACTCCTGGGCATCGGCTACCTGGCGCTGACATTCGTGATGATCGCCCTGGTCGCCGTCGGCAACGGCCGGCACAGCACGGCGAGCGGCTTCGGAGGAGGGCTGGTCTTACTTCTGATGGCGTGCGGGTGCGTGAACGTCCTCCTGCTGAGAAAGCCATTCGGGAATAGGCTCGCTGCCGTTGAAACGCCCGCGCTTCGGGCCGCGGAGCAGCGAGCTCTCGTGAGGAGTCAGGCGCAGGCGATCGTCCGCAACGATCCGGCGCGCGCCATTGATCTGGGGATAGGTCGTCCAGACCTGCCGAATGCCTTCGATGCAGGCCTGGTCGATGTGAACCATGCACCGCCTCATGTGCTGACGAGCGGCCTGGGATTGGATGAGGAAACCGCCGCGGCGATCGTCGAGGCCCGCGGCAGCTCCGGCTTTTCCTCCGTCGAGGATCTCGACCTGCACCTTGACCTTCCTCCCGAGGTCTTGTCCAGGTTGCGGCAAACCGCGATCTTCCTACTGAGCCCCTGACCCACGGAGCAGTAGCCCGCGGGGAGCAGGATTCAAACCGCCGTCAGCTTGCTCAGGCGCGCACTGGCAACTATCTCCGGTCCCTCCTGGACGGCGGACTTTGTCCTCTACGCTCGTAACGCGGGACCACGACGAGCGCAGCGGTGCTGCCTCGACCTCCTGAAGTCGAAGTCGGGGCGGGCGGATTCGAACCGCCGACCTCCTGCTCCCAAAGCAGGCGCGCTAACCAGGCTGCGCTACGCCCCGAGTGGCGGCGGGATCGGTCATCCGTCCAACCCCGCTCGAGGCGGTCAAGTCTAGGCGCCACGCTTCCGAACCCGGCATGGAACCCCGGTCCCAAGGAGGGGATCCATGCCATCCGTCAAGACACTTCGCCGCCACGCCGTGGTCTTCGCCGGAGCGGCCACGGCGACCGCCGCACTGGCGCTTCCATCCTCCTCGCTCGCCACGAGCTGCACGGGCGCGAACGTCAACCCGACGCAGCTTTCACTCCCGACGGCCCGCAGGGCGACCCTCTGCCTGCTCAATCAGCAGCGCCGCGCGCACGGACTGCGCCCGCTGCGCGAGAGTCACAAGCTGGACCGTGCCTCCCAGCAGCACGCGCGTGACATGGTCGCTCACCACTACTTCGCCCACGGCGATTACCTGAACCGGATTCGCGACTCGAGCTACCTCTCGGGGGCGAGTAGCTGGATGGTCGGCGAGAACATCGCCTACGGCACCGGGTACCTCGCGACGCCGGCGGCGATCGTGAACATGTGGATGCACAGCCCCGAGCATCGCGCGAACATCCTGCGCCCGCAGTTCCGTCAGATCGGGCTCGGGATCGCCCGTGGCGCCCCGGTCTCCGACGGCTTCGCGGGCGGCACCTACGACACCGACTTCGGACGCCGCTAGCGCGGGCTGGGCCGCCTTCGGGCGGCCCACCTCGCTAACGTCCGCCGCCGATGGCCGACGTCCGTCCGCTGCGCGCGCTCCACTACGACCTACGCTCGGTCGGCTCGCTCGACGCGGTCGCGGCGCCGCCGTATGACGTCATCGACGAGTCCGCGCGCGGACGGCTGGCCGCTCGCAGCCCCTTCAACGTCGTCGAGGTCGACCTGCCGCGAGCGGACGGCGGAGACCCCTACCTGCACGCGCAAACGACGTTCGAGGCCTGGCTGCAGCAGGGGATTCTCGTGCGCGAGCGCGAGCCCTCCCTGTGGGTGATGACCCAGGACTACGTCGGTCCGGACGGGCACAGGTACACGCGTCACGGCTTCTTCGCCCGCGTGCGAGTCGAGGACTATGGGCCCGGTCGCATTCGCGCCCACGAGCGGACTCAGCCGGGACCCAAGGAGGATCGGCTGAGGCTGACCCGGGCGACGCGCGCGAACCTCTCCCCGATCTTCAGCCTCTATCCCGATGACGTGGACGCCGTCTGGAGCGCGCTCGCTCGCGCGACCGACGGGGATCCGTACGGGACCTACACCGACGAGGACGGGACTCGCAACACGCTCTGGCGCGCGTCGGACGGCCAGACGATCGAACGTGTCGAGCGCCTGCTCGCAGAGGCCGAGCTGCTGATCGCCGACGGTCATCACCGCTACGAGACGGCCCGCGTGTACGCCGAGGAGGTCGGCGGCGAGGGTGAGCACCGCTACGTCCTGATGTTCCTGTGCTCGCTGTCCGACCCGGGACTGACGATCTTCCCGACGCACCGGCTGCTTCGCGGCCTCGACGACGATCGGCGCGCATCACTGCGCGACTCGCTCGAGCGCGACTTCGAGCTGACCGAGGTCTCGACCGATGACCTTCAGCCCGATCCGGCCGGCGAGCTCGCCTTCGGGTACCTCGACGTGGACGAGTCGCGCGCGCTCCGGCTGGTCCCGCGCGACCCGGCGCTCGGGACGCGCGCGCTCCCCGGCCACTCCGCCGCCTACCAGCGTCTCGACACGGCCGTGCTCGAGGCCGTCGTCCTGCGCGGGGCGCTCGGGATGAGCGAGGAGGACATAGCCGCCAAGCGCGGGCTCGATTACGCCAGCGATCCACGGCGCGCCCGCGAGGCGGTCGAGTCCGGCGCGGCCGACGCCGCCTTCTTCCTGCGCCCGACCCCCGTCGCCCTCGTCCGCGAGGTCGCGGAGACGGGGGAGTCGATGCCGCCCAAGTCGACTTACTTCTATCCGAAGATCCCGACCGGGCTGATCTTCAACGCGCTCGAGTAGCACTAGGATCTGTGGAGATGGTCAAGATCTACACACGGAAGGGCGACGACGGCACTACCGGCCTGTGGTACGGAGGGCGGGTCTCGAAGTCGGGCGGACGTCCCGAGGCCTACGGCGCGGTCGATGAGGCTTCAGCCGCGCTGGGTCTCTGCCGCGCCGCCGCCGGCGAGGACCCCGAGCTCTCCTGGGACATCCTCAGCCTGCAGCGCGCCCTGTTCGTCGCCGGCGCGGAGCTCGCGACCGCGCCCTCCGCCGCCGAGCGGCTCGAGCCCGGCGTGTCGAAGACGACGGCGGAGATGGTCGAGCGGCTCGAGCACGAGATCGACCACTACATGGAGCGCGTAGACCTGCCGCCGAAGTTCGTCATCCCCGGCGGCAGCGAGCTCTCCGCTCGCCTCGACCTCGCACGTACGGCGGTGCGCCGCGCCGAGCGCCGGGTCGTCGACCTGAAGGCGGACGGTGAGCTCCCCGACGAGACCGTGCTGACGTTCCTGAACCGAGCCTCTGATGCGCTTTTTGCGATGGCGCGCTACGCCGACGAGCCCGAGCCGCAGCTGTTCGAGGGCCGTGCATGAGACCGCTCGGCATTCGACGCTCCCAGCCGCGCGATGAGAAGATGAGGGCTACCGCTCGCCGGCGCGACGGCAACTTTCAGCACCACGTCTCGGTGCGGACCCACGAGCTGATCGCCGACGAGCCGCGCGACGACGGCGGAGACGACGCCGGGCCGAGCCCGCAGGAGCTGCTCGCGGCGAGCCTGGCCTCTTGCACCGCGATCACCGTCGAGATGTACGCGAAGCGAAAGGGCTGGGAGATCGGCGAGGTCGCCGTCGACGTCGCCTACGAGCCGGCTCAGCGCGGCTCGCCGACCCGCTTCAGCGTCATCATGAGCCTGCCGAAGGACCTTTCCGACGAGCAGCGCGAGCGGCTGAGCCAGATCGCCGCCAAGTGCCCGGTTCACCGCACGCTCGAAGGCGAGGTCATGTTCGACGAGTCGGTCGAGCTCCTCTGACGAGCGTCAGACGAGCTCAGCCCCGGCCGCGCGCAACTCGTCGAGCGCCCGCTCCGAGTCCCCCCGCGCAACGTCGACTCCGCGAACGCCGGTGCGGTCCACGACCACGCTGAAACCCGCCTCGAGGGCGTCGAGCACCGAGTGCCGCACGCAGTAATCGGTGGCGAGCCCGACGACGGTGATCGCATTAACCCCGCGCTCCCTGAGGAGACCCGCGAGGCAAGTCTCCTCGAACGCCGAGTAGCCCTCGAGATCCTTTCGCTCGCCCTTGTCGAGAACCATGTCGACACGCGTCCGGTCGAGCGCCGGATGCAGCTCCGCGCCGGCTGTGCCGGCCACGCAGTGGGCGGGCCACGGTCCTCCCTGCTCCCGGAACGATCCGTGGTCGGGGGGATGCCAGTCGCGCGTCGCGATCACGGGCTCGAACCGGCCCGACGCCGCGAGGGCGTTGATGCGCGCGGCGACGGTGTCGCCACCCTCGACGGCGAGCGCGCCGCCAGGGGTGAAGTCGTTCTGGAAGTCGACGATTAGCAGCGCTTCACCCACGGGCCGATAATAGGTCGGTGCTCACCCCCGCCGAGTTGCCGAAGCTCCTGCTCAGCCAGGAGGAGGCTTCGCTGATCGACGCGATCGGCGGCAGCACGGCCGCCGCCGTGCTCGTCCCGATCTACTTCGACGCCGACGATCCGCGGCTGATCTTCACGAAGCGGCGTGAGGATCTCGAGCGCCACGCCGGCGAGATCTCCTTCCCCGGCGGCCGGCAGGACCATCCCGACGAGGACCTGCGCGTCACCGCCCTGCGCGAGGCGGAGGAGGAGATCGGCCTCTCGCGCGCCGACGTCGACGTGGTCGGCGCGCTCCCTCCCACCGGCACGTTCGTCACGGGCTTCCGGATCCACCCGTTCGTCGGCCGGATCGAGCCGGGCCACGAGTGGAAGCTGCAGCCGAACGAGGTCGAGGAGGTCCTCGACCTGCGATTGGCGGACCTGATCGCCGGCTTCGAGATGCGCCGGCTGATCCGCAAGGGCGTGCCATTCAAGACGCCCACCTACACGGTGGACGGGAACCTCGTCTGGGGCGCCACCGCGCGCATACTCCAGAACCTGCTCGAGCGGCTCGAATCGGCGCTCTGAGGGCGGGCGGGGCCGCTCGGACCCCGCCCGGCGACGATGATCAGGCGTCGCGCTCGATCGGGACGTTGACCAGGTTGCCCCACTCGGTCCACGAGCCGTCGTAGTTCTTGACGCTCTCCTCACCCAGCAGCTCATGCAGGACGAACCAGGTGTGCGCGGAGCGCTCGCCGATGCGGCAGTAGGCGATGATGTCGCTGCCGTTCAGGACGCCCTTGCCCGAGTAGAGCTCGCGGAGCTCGTCGGAGGACTTGAATGTTCCATCCTCGCGCACCGCCTGCGCCCAAGGCACCGACGCGGCGCCGGGGATGTGGCCGGCGCGCTGCGCGCCCTCCTGCTCGTAGCCCGCGGGCGAGATCAACTCGCCGGAGAACTCGGCAGGAGACCGGACGTCCACGAGCTTGGTGCCTGAGTCGAGCGCGCTCTGCACCTCGTCGCGCTTCGCGCGGATCGAGTCGTCACCCGGGGCGGCATTGAACGTGGCGGACTCGAAGTCGGGCACCTCCTTCGAGGTGGGCCGGCCCTCGGCGATCCACTTCTCGCGCGGACCGTTGATCAGCTTGACGTTGTTGTGTCCGTAGTACTTGAGGTACCAGTAGGTGTAGGCGGCGAACCAGTTGTTGCGGTCTCCGTAGAGCAGGATCAGATGATCGTTCGTGATTCCGCGGCTGCCGAACAGCTCACCGAAGGCCTGGGGCCCGAGGAAGTCACGCTTGACGGGATCCTGCAGGTCCTGCTTCCAGTCGAACCCGATCGCTCCGGGGATATGCGCCTCCGTGTAGAGCGCCGGGTTCTCGTCTACCTCGACGATCCGGATCGACTCGTCGTTCAGGTGCTGCTCGACCCAGTCGGTCTCGACGAGCACATCTTTGGCGTATTCGGCCACGGGACTTACCTCCGTCGAATGGTTTGAAACTCGTTCGGGTTTCTCGTATTTCTACCAGGTCGCTTCATGCGCGCAGCACCGCCGCGACCGCGTCCATCATCGTCGCAAGCCAGCGCTCATGTTCTGCGGGGGCGGCGTCCACGACTCGCGTGGGCATCTCGAAGGTCCTTCCCGCGCGCCGTACGCTCGCCGCGCCTCGCGCCAGCAGGCCGGACCCGACTGAGCCAGCCGCCTCGTAGACGAAGCCCCGCGCGTACGTGTCGACGACCAGCTCGAGCATCGCCTCGAGACGCGGCCCGTGCAGTGCGGCGACCCCGTCGTCCCCGCCGCGCGCCGTCCCCATCAGCCAGACGACCAGGCTGGCTCCGTCGAGCGGACGCATGAGCGTCGCGAGCCGGGCCGGGTCGGCGACCACCCCCTCCGCGCCGGCGGCCTCGATCCGCGCCAGTCCTCGTCCGTCGCGCGTGGTTCCCCGCGCGGGGTGGCCCTGCTCGATCAGAGCGCCGGCCAGGGCGCTTCCGCGGCATCCGCAGCCGACAATCAGGACGCGGGCCACGGCGAGCTGAAGTTACCGGCGCCGCAACGGCCCTGAGATGATTTGTTACATCCACCACAAATGCCGATAAACGCTGAGTAGTGATGAGCCGGCGGCCGACACACCCCGGATTGCATGACTCGAGCGGAGCCGAGCTTCCGCACCGGCTGCTCGAGATCCGCGGGGTGCCGACCTACGTCTACGACGGCGGCCAGGGGCCGCCGATCGTCCTCATCCACGGCTATGGAGACACCGCCGACGGTTGGCGCCGCGTCGTTCCGGAGCTCGTCGAGCGTCACCGGGTGATCGCGCTCGACGTGCCACCGTACGGGCGCTCCGGCGACACGCCGGATGGCTCTCTGATGGGTTTCTACAAGCAGTTCTTCCCCGAGCTGCTCGAGCGTCTCGAGGTCGGGCGAGCGACGCTGATCGGCCACTCGCTCGGCGGCGCGATCGCGCTGCACCTGAGCCTCGCTCAGCCCGAGCTCGTCGACCGCCTCGGGCTCGTCGCTCCGGCCGGGCTCGGCAAGGAGCCGCCCTGGTGGTGGCACCTGCTCTCGGTATGGCCGCTCATACGTGGCGCCGCCACCCTCCCGAACCCGCTCACGCCGCTGCTGGTCCGGACGGGGATGCGGCGTTTCCTCAATGAGTTCCTCTTCCACGATCCGCGCACGTTCGCGCCCGAGGTCAGCCACCTGCTCGCGATGCACTCCTCGGCGCGGGCCTTCGACCGCCTGATCAGCGCCGGGCGCTGCTGCCTCGAGTCCTATACCGGCACGCTGCTCGAGGACTCGCGCGCGCTGCGGATGCCGATCTGGCTGGTCTGGGGCCGCCACGACGGGCTCGTCCCGAGCGAGCACGCGCTGACGTTCGGCCGGCTGCATCCGGATGCCGCGGTGCACGTCTTCGAGCAGTGCGGGCACTACCCGCAGATCGAGCTTCCGGAGCGGTTCAACCGGCTGCTGGTCGAGTGGATCGAGCGTACCGCCCCGCCGCCAGCACGGCCACGCCTGCGCCGCGTCGCCTGACCGCGCTCAGTCCGCTCGGCGATAGGCGGCCCGGCGGGCGTCCTGGGCGCGCTGCGCCGCTTCCACCTGCTCCCGGACCGACCCTTCGCTGATCTCCGGGCGCCCGCTGCGGCGGCGCCGCTCGTTCTGCGCCTCGATCATCTGGTCGACGTCCTGGAGCTCGAGCTCGATCTCCGTCTCGAAGGAGCGAGTCGGCTTCCAGTCGAGGATGTCCGCGCTGCTGCGCGGGTACCAGCCGCCGAGCACGAGCAGCACGATCAGAATGGCGAGGCCGCCCCCCACCACGACCACGGCGAAGCCGTCCATCGCCGCAGTGTAGACCTTGCGCCCCGATCAGGGCGTCGTGATCGTCGCCGGCTCGCGCAGCGTCGTCAGCCAGCGCTCCGACTCGGTGTAATCGCGGAAGCGACGCGCACGGCCCTTCTTCATCTTCCAGACGTGGACGAAGGGGGTGACGACGTCGAGGTTGTGTCCCCGGCCCCGCAGCCGGTAGCGCCCGGTGACGAGGACGCGCTTGCCCGCGTCGATGAACTCCTCGGCCTCGACGCTGAACTGCTCGAACAGTGACGGGATCGGCTCGAGTACCTCGCGCGAGACCTGCTTCGCGCCGCGGTAGCCGCCGCTCACCCACAGACCGTCCACCTTCGGCTCGCGCCAGCGGACCTTCTTGGCGAGGATCTTCTCCAACCCGTGCGGAAACTCCTCATAGGCGGCTCTCAGGGTGCTGACATCTTCGGCTGACATTGGCTCCGCTCCTTCGCGATCACACTCCCACCGTGATGATTGCGAGACGGCGCTCGCCGCGCGGCAGCGCAACGGTGACGGTGTCGCCGACCCTGTGTCCGACCAGGGCCTTGGCGATCGGCGACTCGCTCGACAGCTTTCCCTCGGACGGGCTCGCCTCGTGTGAGCCGACGAGCGTGAATGTCTGCGTCTTACCGCTCGTCTCGTCGCGGAACTCGACCGTCGACCCGAAGGCCACCTCGCCCGAGTCGGGTGGCGGCGCCTCGACCTCGACCGCTCCGCGCAGCTGCTCGGTCAGTCGGGCGATCCGCGTCTCGAGGTGAGCCTGGTCCTCCTTCGCGGCGTGATATTCGGCGTTCTCCTTCAGGTCGCCCCACTCGCGTGCGGTCTTGATGCGCTCGGCGACGTCGCGCCGGCCCTGCGTCTCGAGCTGCTCGAGCTCCTCGCGCAGCGCGACCAGGCCCTCCGGGGTGACTGGTGTCCTGTCGGCCAAATCCGTTCCTCTCGTCCTCTGAAGTCCGTCGTCTCACCGAGCCTAGCCATCACGGCCGGTGTAGCGCAGCCGGCCGTGGGCGCTCTACGGTTACGAGGATGATCGACTTCGAGCTGACCGACGAGCAGCGCCTGATCCAGGAGGCGGCCCGCGACTTCACCGACCGCGAGATCGTCCCCGTGGCCCGCCGCAACGACCGGGAGGAGCGCTTCGACACGGACCTGGTCGCCAAGCTCGGGGAGCTCGGCTACCTCGGTCCGATCGTCGAGGAGCGCTACGGCGGCCGCGGACTCGACTACCGCAGCTACGCGCTGATCGTGGAGGAGATCGGCCGCGGCGACTCCTCCGCACGCACTGTCGTCTCCGTGCAGACCTCGCTCGTGTGCTCCTCGATCCAGCGCTGGGGTAGCGAGGAGCAGAAGCAGCAGTGGCTGCCGAGGCTCTGCAGCGGCGAGGCGCTCGGCTGCTTCGGCCTGACCGAGCCCGATACGGGATCCGATGCCGCGAACCTGAAGACGCGCGCGGAGCGCACCGCCTCGGGCTGGCGGATCAGCGGGCAGAAGCAGTGGATCTCGATGGGCAACTACGCCGAGCTCGCGCTGATCTTCGCCCAGACCGACCCCGAGCAACGCCATCGCGGCCTCGCATGCTTTCTCGTCCCCACGGCGAGCACGGGCTTCTCCTCCGGCGAGGTTCACGGCAAGCTCGGCCTGCGTGCCTCGGACACCGCCGAGCTCTCGCTCGACGAGGTCGAGGTCGGCGAGGAAGCGCTGCTCGGCGAGGTGGGCGATGGCTTCAAGATCGCGATGTCCGCGCTCGACTCGGGCCGCTACAGCGTCGCAGCTGGCTGCGTCGGCATCTGTCAGGGGGCGCTCGACGCGTCTGTCGCCTACGCGACCGAGCGGCGCCAGTTCGACCGTCCGATCGCGAGCTTCCAGCTGGTCCAGCAGATGATTGCCGACATCGTCGTCGACACCGAGGCGGCACGCGCGCTCGTCTGGCGCGCCGGATGGCTCAAGGACAGCGGCCGTCCGAACACGAAGGAGACCTCGATCGCGAAGCTCTACGCGACGGAGGCCGCGGTGCGTAGCGCGAACAGCGCGATCCAGGTTCACGGCGGCGCCGGCTACGTCGACGACCACCCGGTCGAGCGCTACATGCGTGACGCGCGCGTCACCACCCTCTACGAGGGGACCTCGCAGATCCAGAAGCTGATCATCGCCCGCGCGGTGACCGGGATCAACGCGATGACCTAAGAGCGGGAGGCGACGCTTCGGCGCGAGCCTCCGCGCGACAAGCTTTCGCCCTTGAGATGATGTCGCCGTGGAGTCGCTCGTCAGCCGGGAGGTCCGCGGGGCGGTCGCGGTCGTCACGCTCGATGACCCGGACCGGCGAAACGCGCTTTCACCCGAGCTCGTAGCCCAGCTGAGCTCGGCGCTCGAGGCGCTCGACCGCGACGCCGAGGTCCGCGCGATCGTCCTGGCCGGCTCGAAGCGGGTCTTCGCCGCCGGGGCGGACATCCGGGCGATGGCGGAGCGCTCCTTCCAGGACCTGCTCGAAGCACCGACGGGCGCGCTGTGGCGCGCGCTTGGCTCCTGCCGCACGCCGCTGATCGCAGCGGTTTCGGGCTACGCGCTCGGCGGCGGCTGCGAGCTCGCGCTCGCGTGCGACATGGTCGTCGCCGCCGAAGGGGCGCAGTTCGGCCAGCCGGAGATCCTGCTCGGGATCATCCCCGGGGCCGGCGGCACGCAGCGACTCGCCCGACTCGGGGGCAAGCAGCGCGCCATGGAGCTCGTCCTGACCGGCAGGAGGTTCGACGCTCGCGAGGCACGCGAGCTTGGAGTCGTCAGCGTGGTGGCCGGCGAGGAGGACTGGCTCGACCGGGCCGTCGAGCTCGCCACGCTCGTCGCGGAACGCCCGCCGCTCGCCGTGCGCTTTGCCAAGCAGGCCGTGCTCGCCGCGGCCGAGACACCGCTGAGCGAGGGCCTCGAGTACGAGCGGCGTCTGTTCGAGCTCGCGCTCGCGACGGAGGACCGCGTCGAGGGAATGCACGCGTTCCTCGAGAAGCGCCGCCCGGAGTTTCGCGGTCGATGACGCCGCAGCGGCTTGGCGTCATCGGGGCGGGGACGATGGGAGCCGGGATCGCCCAGCTCGGAGCGCTGGCCGGTATGGACACGCTCCTGCATGACCCCTTCGAGGACGCGCTCGAGCGCGGTCGGGAGACGATCGAGAGCGGCCTCGAGCGAGGTGCCGAACGGGAGCGCTGGACGCGCGATGAGGCGGATGCGGCGGCCGAGCGGCTGCGCACGGCCGCGTCGCTCGACGAGCTCGCGGACCGCGAGCTCGTGATCGAGGCCGTACCGGAGCGTCTCGATCTCAAGCGGGATCTCTTCGAGCGGCTGTCCGAGCTCTGCGACGCGGAGACGGTGCTCGCGTCGAACACCTCGTCGATCCTGATCAGCTCAATCGCCTCGGCGGCCTCGCATCCGGAGCGCGTGCTTGGCATGCACTTCTTCAACCCGCCGCCGCTGATGCGCCTGCTCGAGCTCGTCAGGGCGATCGACACCGGCGAGCAAGCGCTCGCTCTCGCCCGCGCGGCGGGCGAGGCGATGGGCCGGGAGGTGATCGTCGCAAGCGACGGGCCGGGCTTCCTGGTCAACCGCTGCGGGCGACCGTTCGGCGGCGAAGGGATGCGGCTGCTCCAGGAGCGGATCGCCTCACCGCAGCAGATCGACCGCATCTGCCGGCTCGGAGGAGGCTTCCGGATGGGTCCGTTCGAGCTCGCCGACCTGGTTGGCATCGACGTCGGCCTCGAAGTGGCGCGTTCGTTCGACGCGCAGAGCTTCGGCGAGCCGCGCTGGAAGCCGAGCCCGCTGCAGGCGGCGATGGTGGCGGCTGGTCGGCTCGGCCGCAAGAGCGGACGTGGCTGGTACGGCTACGGCGACGGGCCCCATCGCGAGGAGGACGCGCCGGCGCAGGCGCCGGCGGGCGGCGACGGAAGGCGGGTCGCGATCGACGGTGCCGGCGCGCTGGCGGGCGAGCTGCGGGCACGAGCCACGCGCGCGGGCTTCGACGCCCGCGCGCCGGAGGAGTTCGGGCCGGAGGAGCCCGAGCTCGTGATCGACGCCTCGGTCCCCTCGCCGGTCTCCGACCTCGGCCTGGCCGGAGGCGGCGCGCCGCTCGCGGTCGTCTGCGCTGACGCGAGCCTCGCCGAGCGCGCCATCCCGGGGGCCTGCGGCTTCCACGTGATGCCACCGCTCGACTCCGTCAGCCTCGTAGAGCTCACACGGCTCCCCATGACCTCGGGCGAGGCCGTGCGCGACACCGAGCGCTTCTTCAGCGCCTTGGGCTTCCACCACGAATGGGTCGCGGATGCTCCCGGCCTCGCCCTCGGACGGATCGTCTGCCAGCTCGTCAACGAGGCGGCCTTCGCGCTCGGCGAGGCGGTCGGCTCGGCCGAGGACATCGACACGGGCCTCGAGCTCGGCCTCAACCATCCGCGCGGACCGCTCGCGTGGGGGCGCGCGATCGGCCTCGAGCACGTTCTCGCGACGATCGACGGGCTGTGGCGCGAACGGCACGAGGATCGCTACCGCGCCGCCCCGTTGCTGCGCCGCGCCGTGGCGACCGGAGTCTCGCTCGAGACGGCTGCCGGTGCCCACGGCTGACCTCACCGTGCTCGCGCTCGGCCGCGAGGGCGCAAGCGCCGGCGAGTACATCGCCGCCATCCAGCGCCGGCTCGCGCAGCAGGAGCGCGTGCGGTACCGCATGCACGCGATGGGAACCTCGCTCGAGGGATCGGTCGATGAGATCCTCGCCGTCGTCGCAGAGCTCCACGCGCTTCCGTTCGAGCTCGGCGTATCTCGCGTGTACACCGTGCTGAAGCTCGACGAGCGCCGCGACAAGCCGGATCAGACGCTCGAGGACAAGGTCCGCTCGGTCGAGCGTCGCCTCGGCGGTTGACTCGCCTCGCCGCTTCCCGTAGGTTCGGCTGCAGATCCGGCAGCAGGGCGTCCGGCGGGCGCCCGCTACAGCTGACGATCGAGCACGTCACCACTCGCCGAAGGAGAGGTTCACACATGCGCGCAGCCAGGATTCTGCTGAGGGCTTCCGCGCTCGCGGGAGCCGTGATCGCGCTCGGCGCAGGCCCGTCGCTCGCAAACGAAATTCGCGTGAGCAATAACCCATCCTGCCCCGGCCAGTACCCCACGATTCAGGCAGGAGTCACGGCCGCCGCGCCGGGCGATACCGTCGAGGTCTGCCCGGGCACCTACCAGGAGCAGGTCCGGATCGCGACACACGCGAAGGACGGGGTGAAGCTCGTGTCGCTGAAGCCCCTGCAGGCGAAGATCCTGTTTCCGTTGGTGACCACACCGCCGAACGCGCTCGTGCAGGTGAGCGGCGCGAACGACGTCACGATCCGCGGCTTCACGATCAGCGGACCGTACTACGACTCGGGCTGCGTGGTCGCCACGCATTACGGAGTGCGCGTCGACGGCGGCGGGTCGGCTGGCATCTACGGGAACTACATCACCCAGATCCGCGACGCCATCCCGGCGCTGTACGGCTGTCAGGACGGCGTTGCGATCCAGGTGGGACGCCAGGCTGAGGGCCAAGTCGGGAGTGCCGACATCGAGCAGAACGCGATCGACAAGTACCAGAAGAACGGTCCGACGATCGATAACTCCGGCTCGTACGGCACCGTGCAGAACAACTGGATCAACGGTGGCGGCCCGAGCGACCAGATCGCCAGGAACGGGATCCAGGTCGGCCGTGGCGCGGGTGCCGACGTCCACAACAACGAGGTGTTCGGCAACTCGTACAGCGTCGATTTCGCTGAGGGGACCGGCATCCTCGTCTTCCAGGAGACGGGCGGCGTCGAGGTCACCAACAACGAGAGCTACAGGAACGACTTCGGCATCGATGTCGGAACGGCCAGCAACCTGCTGATCTCGAACAACAACACGCACGACAACGCCTACGACGGGCTGCTTGCTGAGTCCGACACCCAGCACAACCTGTTCGCGGAGAACCAGTCGTCGAGCAACGGCATGTTCGAGTGCGAGGACGACTCGCACGACAGCGGCACCGCCGGAACCGCGAACTGGTGGAAGAACGACTTCGGCGCGAAGGCGCTCCCGTCGAAGATCTGCCGGCGGGACGGCGAGCAGGAGCACCAGCAGGACTGACGGACCACGAGGCGTCCTGACGGACGCTCGCGCCGAACCCCACGAGCGCGGCCGCCCTCCGGGCGGCCGCGCTACGCGGAGGCGTGCTCCTTCAGGTAGTGCAGCAGTCCTCCGTCGACGAGGATCTGCCGCTCGTCGGGCGAGAAGTCGTGCGCCAGCTTGATCTCCTCGTCCCCGTCGATCGTGACGCTGATCTCGTCGGCCCCC
Organism: uncultured Actinomycetes bacterium; assembly: GCA_963719375.1. Taxonomy (GTDB): domain Bacteria; phylum Actinomycetota; class Thermoleophilia; order Solirubrobacterales; family Thermoleophilaceae; genus JAICJV01. Next base: position 616,894 of record CAVRBY010000001.1, read on the forward strand.
TCCTCGAGCTCCTCGCGGACGTTCGGCATCGACCAGGTCTGTCCGACCTCGGCCTTGTCGTAGTCCTCGGGGTTGGCGAAGGTGAGCGCCAGGATGCCCTGGGCGACGAGGTTGCGGCGATGGATGCGCGCGAAGGACTTCGCGATCACGGCCTTGACCCCCAGCTGGAGCGGGGCGAGCGCCGCGTGCTCGCGTGAGGATCCCTGACCGTAGTTCTCACCGCCGACGATGAATCCCTCGCCCCAGTCCTTCAGCCGCTTGCGGAACTCCGGGTCGCGGTGGCGGAAGGTGAACTCGGCGATCGCCGGGATGTTCGACCGGTAGGCCATGACCTCGGCGCCGTCAGGTGCGAGGTCGCCGGTCGAGATGTCATCCGGCTGAACGGTCGCGACCTTGGCTTCGAGCGAGCCGGGCAACGGCTGGTGCTCGGGTGGCGTCTTGATGTTCGGCCCGCGCGGGATCTCGATCTCCTCGGCCTCGTCCTCGCTCGCGGGCGTGAAGATGTGCCTGTCGTCGACGTAGGGCTTGAGCTCCGGCTGCTCCAGCATCTCCGGCGCGTCGCCGTACTCGCGCGGGTCGGCGATCTTTCCCTCGATCATCGAAACCGCGGCGACCGCCGGCGAGCAGAGGAACACGCAATCCTCCTCGGTGCCGCTCCGGCCCGGGAAGTTGCGGTTCATCGTGCGCAGCGAGTTCGCGCCTGACGCCGGCGCTTGACCCATCCCCACGCACGGGCCGCAGACGGGCTCGAGCATTCGTACGCCGCCCTCGAGGAGCTGGCGGTAGACGCCTGACTCCGCGATCGCGTCGAGGATCTGACGCGACCCCGGGGTCGCCGTGGCCTGGATCGACGGGTGGACCACCTGGCCGTCACGATCCGCGAGCACCGCGCCCGGGAGCGCGAGGTCGTAATAGCCCGAGTTGACCGACGAGCCGATGCAGACCTGACCGAGCTCGGTGCCGGCGACCTCCTCGATGCCGACGACGTTGCCGGGACTGTGCGGCTTCGCCACGAGCGGCCCGAGCTCCGCAAGGTCGATCTCGACCCGATCGTCGTACTCACATCCCTCCTCGGGACCGATCTCGTCGAACTCGTCCTCGCGCTGCTGGACCTTCAGCCAGGCGCGTGTCTCATCGTCGGGTGGGAAGACCGCGGAGGTCGCACCGAGCTCGGCGATCATGTTGGCGATCGTCCCCCGCTCGGGGATCGAGAGGTCGCGAGTCCCCGCCCCGGTGAACTCGAAGATCTTGTTCTTGCCGCCACTCACCCCTAGCTGGCGCAGCAACTCGAGGATGATGTCCTTCGCCTGCACCCAGGGGCGCTGCAGCTCGTTCTCGAGGTGGACCTCGACGATCTCCGGACAGGCGAGCTGGAACGGGTAGCCGGCCATCGCCACGGCGACGTCGAGCCCACCCGCTCCGATGGCGATCATCCCGAGTGCGCCGCTCGTAGGGGTATGCGAATCGGCACCTACGAGGATCTTGCCGGGCCTGGCGTAGCGCTCGATGTGCACGTAGTGGCAGATGCCGTTGCCGGGACGCGAGTAGTCGATCCCGTACTTGCGCGCCATCGCCTGGAGCATGCGGTGGTCGTCGGGGTTCTTGTTGTCGAGCTGGATGATGTTGTGGTCGATGTACTGGACCGCCCGCTCGACCTTCACGCGCGGAACGTCGAGCTGCTCGAACTGCATGCACGCCATCGTCCCGGTCGCGTCCTGGAGCAGCGTCTGATCGATCTTCAGGGAGATCGGCTTGCCCGGCTCGAGCTCGCCATCGGTGAGGTGCTCCTGAAGGATCTGGCGAGAGAGGTTCTCGGGCATCGCGTCCCCCTTGATCGCGTGCGTGGTAGCCGACAGTCAAGCTACCCGGTTTGCCGGGCCGGCACGCTCCTTCACGGCGACGCTGCGATTCCTATGGGGCGCTCGCGCTCCGGCGGTGGCCACGCATCGCGATGAGACCGGTGCCCGTCAGTCGACGAGCACGAACTCGCCTCGGGCTCTCGCAAGCGCCCGCTCCGTGCCCGCCTCGCGGCTTCGCAGCTCCGCCGTCGCCTGGAGGCGCCGCTCGTCGCGGGTGTCGATCCGCGCGCTGACGAGACCGAACGTCCCGACGGGGGCCGGGGCGAGCAGCTCGATCTCGAGCCGCCGCGTCAGTGCATGGATGCCCTCGGCGTGGATCAGCAGGGCCATCGCCTCGTCGAGCGCGGTCGCCACGATCCCGCCGTGCGCGACCCCCGGCGGCCCCTGGTGGTCCTGCTTCATGAAGAAGCGCCCGCTGACACCCCCGGCGTCTCGCTCGAGCTCGAGCTGCAGGCCGAAGAGGTTCGCGATCCCACAGCCGAAGCAGAGGTCGTGGTGAGCGAGCGTCAAGCGCTCACGCGCGGGCCGGGTCATCGCGGGAGCAGCTGGCGCAGAACGTAGTGGAGGATGCCGCCGCCGCGGTAGTAGAGCCACTCGTTCGGAGTGTCGATCCGCACGGTCGCCTCGAACTCGACCGGCTCGCCGTCGTCGCGGGTGGCCGTCACCTTCAGTCGCTCTGCGCCGTCCTCGAGCGGCGCCAGGTCGAAGCGCTCGCGTCCGGACAGGCCGAGCGACTCGACCGACTCGCCGTCGGGAAACTGGAGCGGGAGGATGCCCATGCCGACGAGGTTTGACCGGTGGATGCGCTCGTAGCTGCGCGCGAGCACGAAGCGGACGCCGAGCAGCCGCGGGCCCTTCGCGGCCCAGTCGCGCGACGAGCCAGACCCGTACTCCCTCCCGGCGAGCACGCACAGGGGGACGCCCTCGTCGGCGTAGCGCATCGCGGCGTCGAAGATCGACATCTGCTCGCCGTCCGGCAGGTGCTCGGTGACGCCGCCCTCGGTCTCGGGCGCGAGCTGGTTGCGCAGCCGGACGTTGGCGAACGTACCGCGCATCATCACCTCGTGGTTGCCACGCCGTGAGCCATAGGAGTTGAAGTCGCGACGCTCGAAGCCATGTTCCTTCAGGTAGCGGCCGGCGGGCGAGTCCTCCTTGATCGCGCCTGCGGGCGAGATGTGGTCCGTCGTCACGCTGTCGCCGAGCAGCGCGAGCGCACGCGCGCCCTCGATCCGGTCGAAGCCCTCGGGAGCGTCGACAGGCATCCCCTCGAAGTACGGCGGCCGGCGGACGTAGGTCGACTCGTCCTCCCAGGCGTAGCGATCGCCCTCGGGGACGTCGATCGCGTTCCAGTTCTCGTCGCCCTCGAAGACCTCGCCGTACGACGTGCGAAACATGTCCGACTGCACCGCAGACTCGATCAGGTCGTTCACTTCACGCTGCGAGGGCCAGATGTCGCGTAGATAGACGGGTTCGCCGTCGGAGCCGTCGCCGAGCGGATCGTCGAAGAGGTCGATGTCCATCCGCCCGGCGAGCGCGTAGGCGACGACGAGCGGCGGCGACGCGAGATAGTTCATCTTCACCTCGGGGTGGATACGGCCCTCGAAGTTGCGGTTGCCCGACAGCACCGAGCAGACGCTCAGATCGCGCTCGCTGATCTCTCTCGAGATCTCCTCCGGCAGCGGGCCGCTGTTGCCGATGCAGGTCGTGCAGCCGTAGCCGACGAGGTTGAAGCGCGAGCTGCTCGAGGTACTCGGTGAGTCCTGCCCTGTCGAGGTACTCGGTGACGACCTTGGACCCCGGCGCGAGGCTGGTCTTGACCCAGTCCTTCGTCTCGAGGCCGCGCTCGACGGCCTTCTTGGCGACGAGGCCTGCGCCGAGCATGACCGAGGGGTTCGAGGTGTTCGTGCAGCTCGTGATCGCGGCTATCACGACCCGTCCGTGGTCGAGCCGTCCCGACCCGCTGCCGACGCGCTCGCGGCGCTGCTCGGCGACCGCGGTCGAGGCGCGCTCCTCTCCCACCGCCGGCTCGTCCTCGTCGGCCTCGTCCTCGCCCTCCCAGGACGCCGGCGGGTCGCTCGCGGGGAAGGACTCCTCGACTCGCCTCGTCGCGCTGCCGGTACGCGCCGCCGGTGTCGTTCTCGAACGCGTCGACGAAGGCCTGCTTGGCATCCCTCACCGGGACCCGGTCCTGAGGACGCTTCGGGCCCGCGATCGAGGGCTCCACCTCGGAGAGGTCGAGCTCGAGGCGAGTCCGAGAACGTCGGCTCGTCGGAGTCCTCGTCATGGAAGAGGCCCTGCTCCCTCGCGTACGCCTCGACGAGCTCGACGACCTCGCGCGGGCGCCCAGTGAACTCGAGATAGCGGAGCGTCTCTCGATCGACGGGGAAGATGCCGCAGGTCGCGCCGTACTCCGGCGACATGTTGCCGATCGTGGCGCGGTCGGCGAGCGGCAGGCCGGCGAGGCCGGAGCCGTGGAACTCGACGAACTTGCCGACGACGCCCTTCTCGCGCAGCATCTGGGTCACGGTCAGCACGAGGTCCGTCGCGGTCGCTCCCTCGGGAGCTCGCCGGTCAGCTTGAAGCCGACGACCTGGGGCAGCAGCATCGAGATCGGCTGGCCGAGCATCGCCGCCTCCGCCTCGATGCCGCCGACGCCCCAGCCGAGCACGCCGAGCCCGTTGATCATCGTCGTGTGCGAGTCGGTCCCGACGAGCGTGTCGGGAAACGCCTGCCCGCCCTTCGTGTAGACGACGCGGGCGAGGTACTCGAGATTGACTTGGTGGCAGATGCCGGTGTTCGGCGGCACCACCGAGAAGTCGTCGAAGGCCGACTGGCCCCAGCGCAGAAATGCGTAGCGCTCGCGGTTGCGCTCGAACTCGAACTCGGCGTTGTGACGGAAGGCCTGCCGCGTCGCGAACTCGTCGACCTGGATCGAATGGTCGATCACGAGCTCGGCCGGCCGCAGCGGGTTGATTCGCGAAGGGTCGCCGCCGAGGTCGTCGATCGCGTCCCGCATCGCGGCCAGGTCGACGACGGCCGGCACGCCGGTGAAGTCCTGCATCAGAACGCGCGCGGGCGTGAAGGCGATCTCGGTCGAGGGCTTGTCGCTCGCGCCCCAGTTCGCGACCGCCTCGACGCCCTCGGCGGTGACCGAGCGGCCGTCCTCGAAGCGCAGCTGGTTCTCGAGCAGGATCTTCAGCGAATACGGCAGCCGGGCGACGTCGTACTTCTGCTGAAGCGCCTCGAGACGGAAGATCTCGTACTCGTTCCCGCCCACGCGCAGCGTCGAGCGGGCGTCGAAGCTGTTCGGGTGGGACACTTTCCCCACCCTACCGGGTCCCGAGGGCCCTACTTCGAGCTCGCGGCGGCCGCGTCCGCGGCGGCCTCCACCTCGTCTGGCTTCATCCAGTGCGCCTCCGCGGACGGCGGAGTGTCGCGCAGGTACCACTCGGCGTCGAGGGCCGCCTGGCAGCCGCTACCCGCCGCCGTGATGGCCTGACGATACGTGTGGTCGACCAGGTCGCCGGCGGCGAAAACGCCGGGCAGGTTGGTGACCGTAGAGCGTCCGCGCGTGAGCGCGTAGCCGTCCCGGTCGAGCTCGACCTGGCCCGCGACGAGCTGCGACATCGGCTGGTGGCCGACGGCGACGAAGGTGCCGTCGACCTCGAGCTCGAGCTCCTCGCCGCTCGAAGTGTTGCGCAGCGAGGCCCGCTCGAGGGCGCCGTGATCGCCCTCACTGAAGCGCTCGATCGTGTAAGGCGTGAGCAGCTCGACGTTGTCGAGCTGCCGTGCCCGATCGAGCATGATCGCGGAGGCCCGGAAGTCCTCGCGGCGGTGGACCACCTTCACCTCGCTGGCGAACTTGGAGAGGAAGATCGCCTCCTCCATCGCGCTGTCGCCGCCACCGACGACGAGCACGCGCCGCTCGCGGTAGAAGGCCGCGTCGCAGGTCGCGCAGTAGGAGACGCCGCGAGCTGCCAGCTCCTCCTCGCCGGGCACGCCGAGCTTGCGCGGCTCGGCGCCCATTGCGAGGACCACGCTGCGCGCGCGATGCTCGTCGCGACCGACGAAGACCCGGTGTATCCCGCCTGGCTCGGTCGCGAGCTCGACACGTGACGCCTCGTCCGTGATGAAGCGCGCGCCGAACCGCTCGGCCTGCTCGCGGAAGCGAGGCATCAACTCGGGACCCATGATCCCCTCGGGAAAGCCCGGATAGTTCTCGACCTCGGTCGTCTGCTGCAGCAGGCCGCCCCACATGAAACCCTCGATCACGAGCGGGCTCAGATCGGCACGGGCGGCGTAGAGCGCGGCGGTGTAGCCCGCTGGGCCGCTCCCGATGATGATCATGTTCTCGGTCTGGCTGCTCACATTGCCTCCGCAATCACTTCACTTTGTATAGTAGCTCGATCGGCCTCGCGCGCCCACCCGTGCACCGTACGGCGCAGCTGCACGTAGGCCCAGATCCCCACGGGGATCGGCAGCCAGAAGCTGACCAGCCGGAACACGAGCACCGCCGGGAAGACCGTCGCCGCGGGGATCCCGAACAGGACGAAGGCGCCGATCATCCCCGCGTCGACAGTGCCGACGCCACCGGCCGGCGAGGGCGCGAGGTTGGCCACCATCCCGAGGAAGAAGCCCTGCACGATCACCGCGAACGGCACCTCGACGCCGAACGCCTGGAAGCTCGCCCAGAGGATTCCGATGTTCCCCGCCCACCACCCGATCGCGGCGAGCAGCGTGATCGCGCTGCGTCGAGGGTGCCGCAGGTGGTCGAGCGCCGTCCGCGTCCCCGTCGCCACCGTCGCCGGCCCGCGGGCCAGGCGGCTGACAGCCCGAGACCAGCGCGAGGGTCGCGCTCCCACGGCATCCATCCTGCGCCCCAGGTCGCCTGGGATCAGCGAGACGAGCCCGAAGACGAGCAGCACCACGAACGCAATCGCGGCTGGCACGATCGTCCCCCCGACTGGGGCCTCGCCCGGCAGCGCATGCACGCGGAGCACCACTCCGAAGAGGATCAGCGCGAGCATGTAGACCGCGTAGAGCAGCACGAGGAAGGCGACCATTCGTGCCGCGGCGCGCTGCCTCGGCATCCCCGCCCTCCGCAGTGCCCAGTAGGTCAGCGCCACGCCGCCCGCTCCGGCGGCCGAGAAGACCTTTGTCGCTGCGAACCCGGCCATGCTGATCTCGTATGAGGCCCGCAGGTCGAGCCGCCGGCGCATCAGCGCGTCGTCCGTCCCCTCGCCGAAGACGCGGCGGAACAGGACCGCGTACGCGAGGAACGCGATCACGTTGAACCCGACCGCGGCCGCGACCCAATAGACGTTCGCGCTGCCGACCCGGTCGAGCATGCCGTGAATGCCGACGACCTTCGGAACGACGAAGTAGATCGCGACCACCAGCAGCACGACGGCCAGCGCCAGCCCGGCGATCCGCCGCCGGTCGCCGAGCAGTTCCGCGCCCCGGCGCTCGATGTCCCCCTCATCCGCGAGCGTCTCGATCGCCCCGTCGTCGCTCGGGTCCGGTTCGAGCGGCGTGCTCTCGGCGGGCTCCGTCCAGCGCGCCGAGCCCTGCGCCATGTCTTCGAGGTCGCTCATGGTGCACGCTCAAGTGTGCCCGACCTGGTGGCCGGAAGCCAGCGCGCCCCCGTGGGCCCGGGCGCTCCTGTGCCGGCCGGCGGCTCAGGCTGAGCCGCCGCCTCCGGGGCCTCGCCGCGCGTCGCTCGGGCGACCTTGCTCAGCTGCCGCCGGGCGGCTCGAGCCGCCTGAGCGCGGCCCGCGGGCCGGCCAGGTGTCGCGTGGCAAACGGGGCTGCGCCGCGGACGCCCTCGGCTAGGGCGAGTCCCGCGACCAGGTCGACGACGTAGTGCTCGCCGAGATAGACGAGCGCGAACCCGAGCGCCGCCGCGTACGCCCAGCCGAGCGTCCCGACGCGGGCGTCGGCGTCGGTCAGTACGTGAGCGGCCATCACCGACGTGGCGAAGTGAAGCGACGGCATAGCCGCGAACTGATTGCCCGAGAGCGAGACGTAGAGCGGCTGCCAGATCCGGCCCCAGAACCGCTCGCCGGCCTCGGTCATGATGCGGCGGACGGGCTCGAGGCGGCCGCTCCCGGCCGCCCACCACGGCGGCGCGGTCGGCACGAAGAAGTAGACGAGCGCGCCGAGGTCGAAGACCGCGGCCATCTGCGCCGCAGCACGCCCGAACCCCCGCCGGTCACGCCAGAGGACGTAGGCGACAGCGGTGTGGGGCACCACGAACCAGGCCCAGTGAACGAGGGCGAGCGCCGTGTCGTGCGGGCGGACCTGTCCGGGGCGCCCTAGCGCGCGCTGGAGGCGAAAGCTCGGCACCAACCCCGCCCCGATCAGCCGGTCGGCACGGATCGGATACTCGACGCGCAGGCGCGCGTGGAGCCGCTGCGGGTCGTCGTTCGGCAGCTCGTAGTGGGCGATGTACGCCCACATCTGGAGAGCGTAGATTCCGGCGTCGCGCAGGCGGTTTCGGGGGAAGGCCAGTGCCAGCGCGACGGGCGCCTGGAAGCAGAGCACCGTTGTCGCCGGCGGGGGCAGCCGCAGGCGGCGGCGCAGCGGCGGCGTGGCGACTCCGACGGCTACGGCGACGAGCGCGGCGCGCCGTAGAAGGGTCCGCTTGCGCACCGGTCGCGAGTATAAGTTCCGGCCGAGGCGGAGTCAGGCTCCCTGAAACCTTGCTTCACGCTTCTCGACGAAGGCTGTCACGCCTGCCAGGAAGTCGTTCGTCCGGGCCAGCGAATGCTGCAGGTTGGCCTCGAGGTCGAGCTGCGAGTCGAGGTTCGGATACAGCGTCTGGTTCAGCGCAAGCTTCGAACCCGCATAGGAGCGGGTGGGGCCGGACGCCAGCCGCCGCGTGAGCCGCTCGGCCTCGTCGAGCAGCCGCTCGTCGGGGTGAACGTAGTTCACGAGTCCCCATTCGAGCGCCTGCAGCGCGGGCACGCGCTCGCCGAGCAGGGCGAGCTGGAACGCGCGTGCCTTCCCGACCGCGGCCGGTACGAGCAGCGTCGACCCCCCGTCCGGCATCAGCCCGATGTTCACGAAGGCGAGCCCGAAGTAGGCCGACTCGGCGCAGAGCACGAGGTCGCAGGCGAGGGCAAGCGAGCATCCGATCCCCACGGCCGGGCCGTTCACCGCCGCCACCACCGGCTTCGGCATGCGTCGCAGCCCGGTGATGATCGGGTGGTAGAGCTCGGTCAGCTCCTTGCGCACGTCCGGACGGCCATCGGACGGATCCGCCTCGAAGCCCCCCTTCAGGTCGGCCCCCGAGGAGAAGCCGCGGCCCGCTCCGGTGACGAGCACCGCGCGGACGTCGGCGGCCGCCGCCTCGTTCTCGACGACAGCGCGCAGGTCGCGCCCGAATTGCGCGTTCCAGGCGTTGAGCGTCTCGGGGCGGTTGAGCGTTATGCGGCCGACGCCCCCCGCGCTCTCCCATTCGACTGTCTCGTAGCTCACGGCAGCTCCTGACGTTTATGTAACTTCACGGGAATGGTGCTCGATGCGATCGAATGGCTGGGTCATTCGGGCTTCCGCATCCGCGTGCAGCGTCGCACGATCTATGTCGACCCCTACCGCGTGCACGGCGGCCCCAAGGCCGACCTGATCCTCATCACCCACGGCCACTACGACCACTTCTCGCCGCAGGACGTCGAGCGCCTCTCTCATCCCGAGACGATGGTGATCGCTCCGGCGGCGGTCGCCGAGCGCCTCTCCGGTCGCGTTCTCTCGATCGCCCCCGGCGAGGAGATCGACCCGGAGCCGCTGCCGGGCACCGCGGTCCGAGCCGTCGCCGCGTACAACACGTCGAAGCGCGACGGCAGCGGGCGCGCGTATCACCCGCGCGATGCGGGCTGGGTCGGGTTCGACCTCAACCTGCGCGGCGAGCGCGTCTACCACTCGGGCGATACCGACGTCATCCCCGAGATGGATTCGGTGGCCGGCGTCGACGTCGCGCTGCTGCCGGTGAGCGGCGTCTACGTCATGACCGCCGCGGAGGCGGCCGAGGCCGCGCGCCGGATCAGCCCGCGCGTGGCCGTCCCCATGCACTGGGGGGAGCATCTCGGTACCTACGAGGACGCGCTGGCGTTCCGCCGGTGCGCGCCGGTGGAGGTGTCGATCCTGCCGCAGGCCGAGGGCTGAGCGACCCGACCTGGCGCGCATGGAGGGCCAGGCGGGGCAGCGACACCCACGGTCGCGGTTACAATCCCGCGCCGTGCGCCTGCCGAGCTCCCCTCGAACGCACCGGACCGCGCTCCGCGCGGGGCTGGTCGCGCTCACGCTCAGCCTGGTTTCCGCCTCGCCCGCCTTCGCCGGGATCGTCACTCCGGAGGATCAGAGCGGGTCGCCGAACGCCGTCGACACCCACACGCTGTACGTGATCGGGCTGATCATCGGAGGGCTGATCTTCCTGCTCGTCGAGGGAATCCTGATCTACTCGGTCGTCAAGTTCCGCCGCCGGCGGGGCGGCGCGGACCCCGCTCAGGTGCGCGGCAACACGCCGCTCGAGGTGAGCTGGACCATCGGCGCCGGCGCGATCCTCGTCGTGCTGGCGGTGCTCACCTTCGTCTTCCTCGGCCCGATCAAGAACCCGAGCGCGTCGACTCCCGGCGGCTTCGTCGCCGACGGCGACACGCAGCTCGCGTCGCTCAACCAGCCGCCGCCGCCCGGGCCGTCCAGCCAGCACCTCGAGATCCACGTCAACGGCCAGCAGTACATCTGGCGCTACGACTACGCCACCCCGAACGCCGCCGGGCTCGGCCAGCTGTTCAGCTACTACCAGATGGTCGTCCCCGTGAACACGACCGTCGTGCTCGACATCACGTCCTCCGACGTCGTGCACTCGTGGTGGGTCCCCGCGCTCGGCGGCAAGGCCCAGGCGATTCCCGGCCACACGAACCACACCTGGTTCCGGGCCAGCCATCCCGGCGTCTACAACGGTAACTGCGCGCAGCTCTGCGGCAAGGGTCACGCCGACATGCGTGCCGAGGTCGATCGTCGTCACGCCGGCCCAGTTCAGGGACTGGGAGCAGCAGCAAACGGCCGGAATCCGCCAGTCGCAAGCCCTGCTATCGCTGTCGCGGCGGATCCGCGGCAGCGGCTCGTAAGCGAAGGAGCAAGCCGGAGTGTCCACGTTCGAATCCACCGTCAGCGCACCGGCCACGGGGAAGCGCCCGCTGCGCCGCCCCGAGATCGTCCAGCGCGGCGTCCGCGAAAGTCCGGGCGGCTGGACGTCGTGGCTGGCCACCACCGATCACAAGAAGATCGGGATCATGTACCTCGCCTCGACCTTCGCCTTCTTCATGCTGGGCGGTGCCGAGGCGCTCGTGATGCGGCTGCAGCTGTCGGTCCCCGACAACACGCTCGTGCAGCCACGGATCTACAACGAGCTCGTGACGATGCACGGCTCGACGATGATCTTCCTGTTCATCGTCCCGGTGCTCGCGGGCTTCGGCAACTACCTCGTACCGCTGATGATCGGCGCGCGCGACATGGCCTTCCCGCGCCTGAACGCGTTTTCCTTCTGGCTCTTCCTGTTCGGCGGCATCGCCTTCTACACGAGCCTCTTCTTCACGCCCCCGAGCGCGGGCTGGACCTCGTACGCACCGCTCTCCGACTCCGCTTACCTGCAGGACGCCGGCACCGACGCGTGGATCTTCATGATCCACCTGACCGGTCTCTCGTCGCTCGTAGGTGCCATCAACTTCGTCGCCACGATCCACAACATGCGCGCCCGGGGGATGGGCTGGGGGCGGATGCCGGTCTTCTGCTGGACGATCCTGATCTACAGCTACTTGCTGATCCTGGCGCTGCCGGTGATTGCCGCGGCGGTCACGATGCTGCTCACCGACCGCCACTTCGGAACGTCATTCTTCGATCCGAGCGGCGGCGGCGACCCGCTCCTGTGGCAGCACCTGTTCTGGTTCTTCGGCCATCCCGAGGTCTACATCATGGTGCTGCCCGCGTTCGGGATGATCTCGGAGATCGTGCCGGTGTTCTCGCGCAAGCCGATCTTCGGCTACAAGGCGGTTGTCGCCTCGACCGCGACGATCGCCTTCCTCGGCATGCTCGTCTGGGGCCATCACATGTTCAGCACGCCGACGCCAACGGTCGTGCTCGCCTTCTTCATGCTCTCGTCGTTCGCGATCGCCGTCCCCACCGGGATCAAGATCTTCAACTGGCTCGCGACGCTCTGGCGAGGGACGATCGTCTTCCGCACGGCGATGCTCTTCTGCCTCGGCTTCCTGGGGACTTTCGTGATCGGCGGCATCTCGGGCGTGCTGCTCGCGATATTCCCGGTCGACTGGCAGCTCAACGACAGCTACTTCGTCGTCGCCCACATCCACTACGTGCTGTTCGGCGGCAGCGTCTTCGCGATCTTCGGCGGCCTCTACTACTGGTTCCCGAAGATGTCGGGACGGATGCTCTCGGAGCGACTCGGCAAGGCCTCGTTCTGGACGATGCTGATCGGCTTCCACCTCACCTTCCTGATCCAGCACTCGCTCGGGCTCGACGGCATGCCGCGGCGCATCTACCGCTATCCGGCGGACGCGGGCTGGGGCACGATGAACATGATCTCCACGGTCGGGTCCTACATCCTCGGGCTCGGGGTGCTGATCACGATGGCGAACGTGCTGATCTCGCTGCGCAACGGTCGCAAGGCCCCGCATGACCCGTGGCAGGGCAATACGCTCGAGTGGTTCACCCAATCCCCGCCACCGGAGAACAACTTCGACATCGTCCCGCGCGTCCGCAGCGTCGAGCCGATGAAGGACATCCGCCGGGAGGTCGTGCGCGGGGCCGGCCAGCCGGACGGCACGGTCGCCCAACCGGTGGCGCCGGGAACGTGACGGGCCGCTGATGGAGGCTGGAGTCCGCACCCGCGATGACGCGGGCAAGCTCGCGGCGCCGCCGGTCGGCGCACCGTCCGTAGCGACGCGGGGGCCGCTCCGGCGGGCGGGTGTGCGTCAGCACGCCCTCGACTACGTCACGCTGACGAAGCCGAAGGTGCAGTCGCTGCTGCTCTTCACGACGATCACGACGATGTACGTCGCGGGCGACCCCTCCGTCGGCCGCGTCGCGCTGACCTGCCTCGGCGGCGCTCTTTCGGCCGGCGGCGCGGGCGCCATCAACCACTACGTCGATCGCGACATCGACGCCGTCATGCGGCGCACCTCGACGCGGCCGATCCCGGCGGGCCGGATCGCACCCGCGGCCGCGCTCGGCTTCGGCATCACGCTCGGCGCCGCGTCGTTCCTGCTGCTCGCCCTCACGGTCAACGTGCTCTCGGCGGCGCTGGCGCTCTCGGGGCTGCTCGGCTACGTGCTCGTCTACACGCTGTGGCTGAAGCGCTCTACGCCGCAGAACATCGTCATCGGGGGCGCGGCGGGCGCGGTTCCACCGCTCGTCGCCTGGGCCGCGACCACGGGCCACCTGTCCGGCAGCGCGCTCTACCTGTTCGCGATCGTCTTCTACTGGACGCCGCCGCACTTCTGGGCGCTCTCGCTGCTGATGAAGGACGAGTACGCGCGTGCCGGGATCCCGATGATGCCGGTTGCCCGGGGCGAGACCGAGACCCGCCATCAGATCATGCTCTACACGCTGCTGCTCGTGGCGGTGACGCTCCTGCCGTTCGCGGGCGGCCTCTTCGGCGCGGTCTACCTGCTCGCAGCGGTCGTGCTCGGAGCGGTCTTCATCGCCCTCGCCTACCGGCTCTACCGCCGCGCCGAGCGACGTCTCGCGCTGCGCCTGTATCTCTCGTCGCTGCTCTACCTCGCGCTGCTGTTCGGCGCGATGGTGCTCGACGCGCGCCTCTGAGCCTCAGCGCCGGCCGCGCCGGCGCGCCTTGATCAGCTCGCGCACCACCACGGACGCGACGCCGGAGGCGAGCATCGCGGTCCGGGTGCGGCCGCCGCCGCGGCGACGGCGCTGGACGGAGACGGGTGCGACAGCGGCGGGCGCAGCCTCGCCCTCTGGGGCGGCGGCAGGTGCTTCGCGGCCCTTCGGGGCGGCCGGTGCATCGCGTGACGGTTCCTCGTGGGGCGCCCCTGGCGGCGCGGGACGTTGCTCGACGGCGGCGGGGGCGTAGTCGAGCGCCTCGGCCGGGCGCTCGCGCTCGGCCTGCATCCCCGCGGCGGTAGCGGCGACCAGTGGCGGGCCCGCGGCCGCGCCCCCGCTCGAAGCCGCGCGCGTCCTGGCGAGGGGACCACTCAAGCGGATCGCCAGGGCGGTCGCGGCGCACGCGGCGAGAAGTATCAGGGTCACGACCAGCCACAGCGGAACCGCTCCGCCGGCGGCGACCGAAGCGGAGGACAGCTTCGCGCGCGCGCTCGATGATGGGGGCGCGCTCGATTGGCCGGCGCCCGGCCCCTCGGTTTCCGGCGCCCCTGATGACGCGAAGGCGCCCTTGGCCGCATGGTGCGGCCCTCCCGCCGGGGAGGGCGTCGCGGGAGCGGGCGCGCTCGCCACGAGCGCCTGCGGGCTCGAGAGCATCGGAGCGGACGCCGAGGCCACGACGACGGCCGGCGCGAGCGAGGGCAGCGCGCTCACCTCGCTCGCGGCGATTGGTGGCATGCTCGCCGCGGAGCAGCCGCGGGCGGCATCGCCTCGCAGGGCTTGCAGGCCGCCCCGCTCGGCTGCGGCCTCCTTCGCGGGCGAGATCCGGAGGGTCCTGGCGGTCGCCGCCGGCGAGCGAGAGGAGCCCCCCAGGCCGGCGCGCAGCGTCAGGACCTGCCTGTCGAGCGGCGGAAGCGCCGACAGGCAGCCTCGATCCTGCTGGACCGTGCGTGCCAGCTGGCGGTCGGATCGAGCCGAGGCGTTACGCGCGGCGGTGACGCCACCGGATTGGCCATCCCCTCCGGCCGCGGCCCCGTCACCGGTTGAGCCGCCCCCGGCACGCGTACCCTGTGCCTGCGCCGCGGAGTCTCCCGTTCCGCTCCCGGTCGAGCTGGACGGCGCTGCCCCCGAGGCGCCCGGCGTCTGGACCTGCGGCGCGGTCGGGAGCGACGGCGTCGACGGCTGCGGCACGCTCGGAAGCGAGGGCGTCGACACGTGCGGAAGGCTCGGAACCGACGGCGTGGGCACCTGTGGTGCACTCGGCAGAGACGGTGTCGAGACCTGCGGCACCGACGGAGTCGACACGCCGGCGAGCGCGGAGCGGACGTTCAAGGGCGGCGGACCCTGGGTCCCGGAGAGGCCGAGCGCCGTCGTCGCCGGAAGGGCGATGGAAACTGCGATCGTCGATGCTCCGAACGCCCAGCGTCGTGCTTTACGCGTCATCTTCTTGCTCCTAGTCGGGCATCCGCCCGGTCCGACCCCTACCTCGGTGCAGGTTTATTCCCGCAACCTGCGCGCTTTATGCGCAGGCAAGCGGTGTAAGGTGACCTCACCAGCGCGAGAGACGGGCGGATGAACACCGTTTCGCTTCCGGAATTACCGATCTGGCTCGACGGGAACCGTGTCGACTGCGAGACGCTGCTGAGCGTCGCGGAGCGCTCGATGATGCTGAACAGCTTCGTCGAGGCCGGCGAGCGCGAGCTTCACTCGAGCTACGTCGACGCCGGCGGCGCTGACGATCGTGGCGAGCCACCTGCTGCTCGCCCCGGGCCTGCCGCCGAGGCCGAGCACGGACACCCTCCCCGGGCGCGCTCTCGAGCGCGCGGCCGATCGCCGGCACTGCCTGCTCGAGCACCTCGCGCTGCTGCATGAGGCACTCGCCGAGGACGGCACCACGGAGGTGCGGCTCGAGGTCGGCGAGGCCGCGCTGCGGATCGCCGACGCGACCGCGCCCGCGCCGCCGGCGGGGGGTTAGAGCGGCCAGTGCCGGCTGATCGGCCGGCTCGCGAGGGTCGGGGCGCGCGGGGACCGCCGTCTCCGGTGCCGACAGTAGACTCCCTGCCCATGTCGGCTATAGGCAAAGACGCGGCGTAGAAGCAGAAGGAGTCCTGGATGCCCCTCGTTCCAATGGTCGTAGAGCAGAGCTCGCGCGGCGAGCGCTCATTCGACATCTACTCGCGCCTGCTGAACGAGCGCATCATCTTCCTGGGGACCCCGGTCGACGACCAGATCGCCAACCTGGTCGTCGCGCAGCTGCTGCACCTGGAGTCGGACGACCCTGACAAGGACATCTCGCTCTACATCAACTCGCCGGGAGGCTCGATCTACGCCGGCCTGGCGATCTACGACACGATGCAGTTCGTCAAGCCCGACGTGACGACGATCTGCTTTGGAATGGCGATGTCGATGGGTTCGTTGCTGCTCGCGGGCGGTACGACCGGCAAGCGGCTCGCGCTGCCCAACAGCCGGATCCTGATCCATCAGCCCTCGGGCGGATACCAGGGGCAGTCGGCCGACATCGAGATCCAGGCGCGGGAGATCCTCGACCTGCGCAAGCGCATGGACGAGATCTACTCGCAGCACACCGGCCAGGACATCGAGCGTGTGCACGTCGACATGGACCGCGACCGCTACTTCACTCCTGAGCAGGCGCAGGAATACGGGCTGATCGACCGCATCATCGCCCATCACTGAGTTTGCCTGCCGGCAAACTCTCGCTGTGCGCACAACGCAGACGTCGCGGTGAGCCGGAGCGTCGAGGTTCCGGTTCGGGCTTGACCGGCCGCTGCGGGCCGCCCGACCTTTCCTGTCCGGAGCCAGTTTTCACGAGTCCGTCAGCGGACTCGTGAAAACTGGCTCGGATCGAGGTCCTGGTCGGCGCGGATCACGTGCATCACGGCGTTGATCAGCGCCAGGTGGGTGAAGGCCTGGGGGAAGTTTCCGAGATGGCGGCCCGAGCGGCCGTCGATCTCCTCGGCGTAGAGGCTGAGCGGACTCGCGTAGGAGAGCAGTCGTTCGCACAGCTCGCGGGCGCGACGGTGCTCGTTGATCTCCTCGAGCGCCGACACGAGCCAGAAAGAGCAGATCGCGAACGTCCCCTCTCGGCCAGCGAGCCCGTCGTCGGTCTGCTCGACCCGGTAGCGGAGGACCAGGCCGTCCTCGGTGAGCTCGTCGGCGATCGCCAGCACGGTCTTGCGGATACGGTGGTCGGCGGAGGGGAGGAAGCGCATCAGCGGCATCAGCAGCACCGACGCATCGAGGGCATCCGTGCCGTAGTACTGCGCGAACACGCCGTCCTCGCGCGGGGCGTTGGCGCAGATGTCCTCGTGGATCTCGTCGGCGACAGCCTGCCACTTCTGTGCCTGGTCCTCGTCCTCGCGCAGGCGCGCGAGGCGAACTCCCCGATCCAGCGCCACCCAGCACATCAGCTTGGACGAGGTGAAGTGCTTCGGTTCGCCGCGCACCTCCCAGATGCCGCGGTCCGGCTCCTTCCACTTGGCCGCGGCCGTCTCGACCTGACGTACCAGCGTCGGCCAGAGCAGCTCCGGCAGCAGATCACGCGACTTCGTGTGCAGGTATACGGAGTCGATCACCGCCCCCCAGACGTCGTGCTGCTCCTGCCTGTAGGCGCCGTTGCCGATCCGCACCGGGTGCGCGCCGTCGTAGCCGGAGAGGTGAGGCAGCTCGCGCTCCTCGAGCTCCTTCTCGCCGCCGATCCCGTACATGATCTGCAAGCGTTCCTCCTTGCCCGCGACGTCTGCGATGAAGTAGAAGAAGTCGTTCGCCTCCCAGTCGAAGCCGAGCGTGTAGAGCGCCCAGAGCATGAACGTCGAGTCGCGCACCCACGTGTACCGGTAGTCCCAGTTGCGCTCGCCGCGCGGGCTCTCCGGTAGCGACGTGGTCGGGGCGGCGAGCATTGCGCCGGTCGGCGCATAGCTCAGCCCCTTGAGCGTCAAGGCGCTGCGCTGAAGGTGGGTCCGCCACGGGTGGTCGGGGAAGCGTCCGTGGTTGAGCCACTCGCGCCAGAACTCCGCCGTGCGCCGAACCCGTGCATATGCCTCGTCGACATCCTGAGGAGCGTCGTGAATGCTCCACGAGAGCGCCGCGAAGGCCCGCTCGCCCTCGCGCAAGGTCGTCCGCGCTCGCGCGCGCCGGCCCTCGAAGCCGAGCCGCAGGTCGGTCGTCAGCCGCAGCTCGAGGTTCAGCCCCTCCGCCGTCGCGACCGCCTCGCCGTAGCCGTCTCCGACGTAGGCCCAGTTCGCCCCCGCGCGCCCGTAGTCGAACGAGGGGTCACAGTCGAGCGTCATCTCGACGGTGCCCTGGACGCACTCCGCAACGCGGATCAGCACGTGCTCCGCGTCGGAGTCGGTCGGGGCGCGCCGGTGCGTCTTCGAGCGCTCGCTCTCGTCATGCCAGGGACCGATCGAGAGAACGTCGCGAACGATCAGCCAGCCCATCCGCGTCATCCAGGTGGTCTCGACCACCATCGTCCCCGGCAGGTACCGCCGCGCCGCGGGCACGTCGACGCCGCCGGGGCCGAGCCGGAAGCCGCCTGCGTCGCGGTCGAGCATCGCGCCGAAGACGCTCGGCGAGTCCATCCGCGGCAGGCACATCCATTCGATGTTGCCGCTCGGGGCGACCAGGCAGCACGCCTCGCAGTCGGAGAGGAAGGCGTAGTCGGCGATCGGCGGGAAGAGGCTCTGCTCCTCGCGCGTCTGATCGAGCAGCGCACTCACCGTGCCGCCATCCTCGGCGGCCCGGACCTCCCGCTCAAGCGCCCCGCCCGTATCGGAGGATCCGCCTCACAGCCGCGCCGCCGCGCTCTCGTCGAGCAGGACGGTCAGCGACCCACGCTCGGGACGTACGCGGCTGGCGGGAGCCGAATCGTCGGCGTCCGCGCCGAACGCGCGCGCCACCGCCTCGGCCTTGTCCTCTCCGCTGACGAGGAACACGACCGCGCGCGCGGCGTTGATCATCGGCAGCGTCATGCTGACGCGAGGCACGTACGGCTCATGACCGGCGCGCTCGACGCCGACGACGAGGCGGTCGCGCACCTTCAGCGTCTCCTGCCCCGGAAACAGCGACGCGACGTGCGCGTCGGGACCGAGGCCGAGCAGCACGAGGTCGAGTTGCGGACGGTCCTCGCGCAGCGAGCTGATCAGTGCGTGCTCGTAGTCGTCGGCGGCGGCCACGGGGCCGTGCTCCGCGGCTATCCGATGGATCGTCGGCGGAGGGCCGCTCAGGCGGTCGAGCAGCGCCTCCTTCGCCATCCGGTAGTTCGACAGCTCGTCGTCGGGCGGGACGCAGCGCTCGTCCCCCCACCAGAGCGTCGCGCTCGACCAGTCCTCGAGCAGGCCCGCGGCCTGCTCGTAGGCGCGCCGTGGCGTGGAGCCGCCCGTGAGCGCCATCTGCTCGCCGCGCCCGGCCGCCTCCGCGAGCAGCTGAGCGCACGCGCCGGCCGGGTCATCCAGCACCCGGATGTCCGGATCGGACCGCCCGGGGAGCGTCACCGGAGCATCTTCGCCGTGGCTTCGACCGCGGCGCCGTAGGTCGGCTCGCGCAGGAGCGCCTGCCGGATTCCCTCGCCGAGGATTCCGGACTCGCCCCGCGACGCGCCGAGCACCACCCATTCCGACTCGCCCGCGCCCGGTGCCTTTCGCTTCGCATGCAGACCGCCGGGGCCTCGGTCCAGTGACAGCCGCAGGCCGCTGGCGGCCTCGATCGTGATCCCGGCGAGACCTGGCACCGGCATCGTCGAATCCGGCTCGAGCCGCACGCGCACTCGCCGTCCGTGCCCGCGCGCGCGGCCGACGAGGCCGCCGTCCTCATGCTCGAGCTTGACCGGGTCCCAGTCGAGTCGCGAGGCGAGCCAGCCGGCCAGCAGGGCGGCGGGCACCTGCGAGTCGGGGTGATGGCGGATCTCGACCGCGGAGATCTCCCGGAGCGCGCCACGCCAGCGGGGAGGGTCGAAGGTCGCCGCGATTCGCTCCCGCCATGGCATGCTGCGAATCCACGCGAGGTCGACGACGTAGGCCGAGCGGAGCAGGCTCGCGGCACGCTCGACCCCCTCCTCGGCGCTCGCCGCCTCGATCGAGTCGATCAGGATCACGTCGGTCAGCGAGCGCAGGCTGTCAACCGCGTCGTCGTGCCCGTGCGGCGACCACACCACGGTCTGCAGGTCGGACACGAGCAGCTGGTCTACGACGCTGTCGATCCGCTGCAGGTGCTTCTCGCCGAGGACGATCTCGATCCGCTCCTCGAAGACGTCGATGCCGTCGCCGTCGTTCTCCTCGGAGCTGATCGTCGCCCAGGCGTCGAGCGTGTCCCGGCGTCGCTCCACCTCACAGACGATCGTGCGCGAGGGATGGAAGCGGCCCACCCGCTCGAGGCGGTTCTCGACTTCGCCGCTGAAGTCGTGGTCGACGATCACGACGAGGTTCAGTACGCGCGCGGGCGCGCTGGCCCGGTCCTCCTGCGCGTGCTCGTAGAGCAGCGTGCGCAGCGCATCGTCGATCTTGCTCGGTGTGGTGTTCTGATCGCTCCAGGCGTTGTTCATCCCGACCTCGCGCGAACGCTCAGAGCACCCGCCAGGCGTGGCCCGGCTCGAGCAGCGCCTCGGCCTGCTCCGGACCCTGCGAGCCGGACTCGTATTCGTGCGGCTGCTCGTCGGACTCGAGCCAAGCCTTCAAGATCGGGTCGCAGATCTGCCACGCCGCCTCGACCTCGTCGTTTCGCGTGAAGAGCGTGGCGTCGCCGCGCATCGTGTCGAGGATCAGCCGCTCGTACGCCTCCGGCGACTGCGACATGAACGACGTGCCGTACGAGAAGTCCATGTGAACCGGCCGCACGCTCATGCGCGCGCCCGGGATCTTCGCCACGAGCGACAGCGACACGCCCTCGTTTGGCTGAACCGCGAAGATGAGCTGGTTCGGCTCGACGCCGAGCGAGCCCGACTGGCGGAACGCCAGGTGCGGGACCGCCTTGAGCGTGACCGCGATCTCGGTCGTCTTGCGGGCGAGGCGCTTGCCCGTCCTGAGGTAGAACGGGACGCCCGCCCAGCGCCAGCTGTCGATCTCGAGCCGCACGGCGGCGTAGGTCTCGGTCGTCGAGTCCTCGGGGACCCCCTCCTCCTCCCTGTAGCCCTCGACCTCCTCGCCCCCGACCGTCCCGTGGCCGTACTGCCCGCGCACGGCCATGTCCGGAACGTCCTCCCGCGTGGGCCGCTTGACCGCTCGCAGGACCTTCACCTTCTCGTCGCGCACCTCGTTCGCCGAGAACGAGACGGGCGGCTCCATCGTCAGGATCATCAGCAGCTGGAGCAGATGGTTCTGGATCAGGTCACGCAGCGCACCCGACGAGTCGTAGTAGCCGGCGCGGCTGCCGATGCCGATGTCCTCGGCCGCCGTGATCTGCACGTAGTCGACGTACGAGCGGTTCCAGAGCGGCTCGAAGATGCCGTTCGCGAACCGCAGGACGAGCATGTTCTGGACCGTCTCCTTGCCCAGGTAGTGGTCGATGCGGAAGATCTGGTCCTCGTCGAAGACCTCGAGCAGACGGCTGTTGAGCTCCTCGGCCGATTCGAGGTCGGTGCCGAACGGCTTCTCGATGATGATCCGCACCTCGGCGTCGTCCTGGTGCTGCAGCCCGTGCTCACCGAGCTTCTCGGCGATCGGGGCGAAGAAGCTCGGTGCTGTCGAGAGGTAGAAGAGCCGGTTGAAGGCGATCCCCGCCTGCTCGTCGAACTTGGCGATCGCCTTGCCGAGGTCGTCGTAGACGCTGTCCTCGTCGAAGCTGCCCTGGACGTAGCGAATCTGGCCGAGCAGCGAGTCGAGCACCTCGTCGTCCGGCTCGCGGCGGGAGTGCTCGCGGATCGCCTTGCGCGCCTCGTCGCGGAAGCCGTCGTCTCCGAGATCGCCGCGGGAGACCGCGATCAGGTTGAACTGCTCGGGCAGGCCGCCCTCGTGGGCGAGGTTGTAGATCGCCGGCAGCAGCTTGCGAGCGGCCAGGTCCCCCGTGGCCCCGAAGATGACGAGCGTCGTCGGATGCACGGGCAGGCGCTCGAGGCCCTCCGACAGCGGGTTCTCACCCTCATCACGCTGCTGCCGTTCCTGCTCGACGGTGGCCATTTACGACACTCCTCTCGGTTCCGGTGATCGCATCATCGCTCACTCCGCACCTGTGCAAGCGCCAGGTCGAGCCGGATCAATGCGGTGTACCCGTCTCGCGGGGCTTCGCACACCACCGCACGCGCTCATTCCTCGGAGCTCAGGCGGTCCATCGCGAGCAGGCCCGCCCCGACCATTCCGGCATCGGCCCCGGACTGCGCGCAGTCGATCGCGACACGCTCGGCGAGCCGCGGCAGGGCACGGGCGAAGGCCTCGTCCTTCGCCCGTGCCAGGAAGTGACGCGCCGCATGCGAGAGGCCGCCGCCGATCGCGATGAGCTCGGGCTCGAAGGTGTTGATCGCGCCGGCGAGACCGACGCCGAGCCACATCCCGAGCCGCTCGAACAGGTCGAGCGCATCCCGGTCCCCCTCGTCGGCGAGCTCCACCACGTCCTGGCCGCGCAGCTCGCCGTCGCGTTCGCCGGCCCGGCGACCGAGCGGCGACTCGGAGCGTTCGCGGGCAAGCTCGCGCGCGTCGCGCTCGAGCGCGGTTCCGCTGCAGAGCGCCTCGAGACAGCCGTGGTTGGGGCAGTTCCCGGGACATTCGGGCCCGTCCGCCTGCACCACGACATGGCCGAGCTCCCCGCCGAGGCCGGTCGCGCCGTGGTAGATGCCTCCCTCGATCACGACACCACCTCCGACGCCGGTGCCGAGCGTGTACATGACGAGGAAGCGCAGGGGGTCGGGAGTGCGCAGCTTCGCCTCGGCCAATGCCGCGCAGTTGGCGTCGTTGTCGACGAAGACCGGCACGCCGCCGAAGCGCGATGAGATCTCCTCGGCGACCGAGATGCCCTCGAGCGGGATGTTCACGCTCGAGAGCACCGTTCCGGAGGCCGCGTCGACCTGCGACGGCACGCCGATCCCGATCGCGCGCGGCTCCCCGCAGCTGTCCCGCACCCGCCCGATCGCCCCCTCGATCACCTCGAGCACGTGCTCCGCGGAGTCACGCCGGGTCTGCTCCACCGCCTCGTCGCAAGCTTCGCCGTCCGCTACCCGCGCAGCCGCGACCTTCGTGCCGCCGACGTCCACGCCGATCACCGGTCGCTCACCGTCGGGCACGGGCAGCTCGCTCTGGTCGGTCTGGCATTGGCCGGGAAGCTACACGTCCACGGTCCCAGCGACGGCACGCTGCCCCGACCCTCGTCCCGGCCGGAGCCGAGTAGACTCCCGCGCCGTGGACCGTCGGCTCGCCAACAAGAACCTTCGCACCGCGCTGATCGCGGGCACCATCTCGCTGTTCATGTTCGCCGCGGCCTTCTTCGCCGCCTGGATCTACTGAGCGCGATGGCCGTCGAGCCCGAGCACGAGAACGACGAGCCGGCGATCCCTCCCCCGCTCGAGGAGGTCCACATGCCCGAGCCGTCGTACCTGCCGGTGCTGCTCGCATTCGGCATCACGATCGCGCTCGTCGGCGTCGTCGTCTCGCCGATCCTCTGCGTGATCGGCGGCGTCGTGGCACTCGTCTCGCTATACCGCTGGATCCGCCAGACCCGCGAGGAGATGGCGGAGCTCCCGATCGATCACTGAAGCGGCCGCAGGCCAGTCCTCGCGCGGCGAGGGCGCCTGAGCCTTCCCGATCAGGGCGAGGCCGGGGACCGCCGGCCCCGAGCCGTGCCTCAGCTCGCGCCCGCGCCCACCCCGGAGCGCACGTCCACGTCGCAGCTCGCGCCGTCGCCGGTCCAGCAGCGCACGATGTCGCGCATGGAGAGGACCCCCGCCGTCTCGCCGCCGTCCATCACGACGAGATGCCGGAAGCCGCCCCGAATCATCGCCTCGGCGGCGCGCTCGAGCGACCAGTCAGGCGCGGCGAAGGTGAGATTCGAGGAGAGGTGCTCGGCGACGCGCTCGCCGTCGGGATCCTCGCCTGCCGCGAGCGACTCGAGGATGTCGCGCTCGGTGATGATGCCCAGACCGGGCTGCTCGGGATCCAGCACGACCGCGGCTCCGGTCGCCTTGCGGCTCATCGCGCGCGCGGCCTCGCGCAGCGCTGTGTCCCGGCCCGACCGTGACGGTCAGCTCGCTCATGCCGTCAGATACCTGCATCGTCTCCTCCTGGCGTCCCGTCTCGTGCCCTTTGATGCAAGCGTAACGCAATCATCGCGACGGCACGGTCCGCATGAAGGCGCTTCCTCTCCGCCGCGGGTTTCATTAAGCTCCGGCGCCGTGACTGCGAGGAGCCACCGGACGGGCCGTGCGGTCTGAACATCCGATCGCGCAGATGATCGCGATCGCGGCGATCGCCGCCGCGATCCTGATCGCCGCGTCCTTCCTGATCCACTGGTTTCCGCCGGCGGCCTCGAGCTCTGCCCGCGAGGTCGACACGCTCTACCACGTGCTGCTGATCGTCTCGATCCTGATCTTCGTGCTCGTCATGACGGTCGCCATCTACAGCGTCTGGCGCTTCCGGGCGCGTCCTGGCGACATGTCCGACGGCGCGCCGATCCACGGCAACACGCGCCTCGAGATCATCTGGGTCGCGGTTCCGTTCCTGATCGTCGCCGCGCTCGCGGGCTACGGCGTGAAGGTCCTCGCCGACGAGGAGACGCATCACACAGGCGAGCTGCACATCAGGGTGATCGGGCAGCAGTTCGCGTGGCACTTCCAGTACGAGAACGCGCGGCAACTTCGAGACCGATCAGCTCTATCTGCCGAAGGGACAGCCCGTTCGCTTCGACATCACCGCCAAGGACGTCCTTCACGCGCTCTGGATCCCGTCGCTGCGGCTCCAGGAGGATGCCGTTCCCGGTCAGACGACCACTCTGCGCGCGACGCCCGACCGTCTCGGCCGCTACGACGTCATCTGCGCCGAGCTGTGCGGCCTCGGCCACTCGGCGATGCGCACGACGGTGCACGTGATCACGGCGCAGCGCTTCAAGACCTGGGTGGCGGCCCAGCATCCGGGCACGACCGTCCCGGGCACGTCGGTCTACGGAAATCCCACCGGAGGCTCTCCCGAGTGACCGCTCCGGCCTGCTCCCGGGTTAGAATCGCGCCAGTGTCAGCGGGTGACGCGGGAAAGGGGAAGCACGGAGTGACGATCGCAGCGAGGTTGAGAGGTCCGGGCTGGTATCGCGGCGCGCTGGCGATCCCGATCGGCGTGGGGATCGGCTTCGGGCTCGTCGTCGCGCTGCGCGCGCTCCAGAGCTACCCGCACGTGATCAACGCGAACGCGATCGTCACCGTCTGCCTGATCTCGACGCCGCTCGCCTTCCTGGTCGGCTTCGGCTGCTTCGACTACTGGTTCCGCTGGGCCTCCGGCGCGCCGACGGTGCCCGAGGACCACTCCGGCCACGGAGCGCGCAGCTGGCGCGACTACTTCCGCGTCAACACCGATCACAAGGTGAT
The DNA here is from genome assembly GCA_963719375.1 of uncultured Actinomycetes bacterium. Taxonomy (GTDB): domain Bacteria; phylum Actinomycetota; class Thermoleophilia; order Solirubrobacterales; family Thermoleophilaceae; genus JAICJV01. Next base: position 642,118 of record CAVRBY010000001.1, read on the forward strand.
CGGCCTGCAGTACATCTGCACGACTTTCTTCTTCTTCACGATCGCCGGCCTGATGGCGATGCTGATGCGCGTCGAGCTCGCTCAGCCGGGCGCGCAGTTCGTCGACCCGAACACCTTCAACGGGCTCTTCTCGGTGCACGCCTCGCTGATGATCTTCCTCTTCATCATCCCGGTGTTCGCGGGCATCGCCAACTACGTCCTGCCGCTGATGATCGGCGCGCCGGACATGGCGTTCCCACGGCTCAACGCGCTCTCCTTCTGGCTGCTGCCGATCGCCGGCATCATGATGCTCGCCAGCTTCTTCGCCCCCGGCGGCGCGTTCACGACCGGGTGGACGGCCTACGCGCCGCTGTCCGATCAGGCGCCGCTCGGCCAGACCTTCTTCAACATCGCGGTGCAGTTCGCCGGCGCCTCGTCGATCGCCACCGCGCTCAACTTCCTCGTCACGATCATCACCATGCGCGCGCCGGGGATGACCTTCTGGCGCATGCCGCTGCTCGTGTGGGCGAACTTCACGACCTCGCTGCTCGTCGTCATCGCCACGCCGTTCATCGCCGGCTCGCAGTTCATCGTCCTCTTCGACCGCGCGCTCGGCACTCACTTCTTCGACGCCGCGCACGGCGGCGACGTGCTGATGTACCAGCACGTCTTCTGGTTCTACTCCCACCCGGCGGTCTACATCATGATGCTGCCCGGGTTCGGGATCATCAGCGAGGTCATCTCCACGCTACGCGCGCAAGCCGATCTTCGGCTACCGGATGATGGCCTTCTCGCTGATGGCGATCGTGCTGCTCGGGTTCACCGTCTGGGCGCACCACATGTTCGTCTCGGGCATGTTCCCGTGGCTGCGCATACCGATGATGCTCACCACGATGCTGATCGCGGTCCCGACCGGGATCAAGATCTTCTCCTGGCTCGCGACGTTATGGCGAGGGGTGATCCATCTGACGACGCCGATGCTGTTCGCGCTCGGCTTCATCACGATGTTCACGCTCGGCGGGATCAGCGGCGTGATGCTCGCGGTGATCCCGTTCGACATCCACGTCTCCGACACCTACTTCGTCGTCGCGCACATCCACTACGTGCTCTTCGGCGGCAGCGTCTTCACCATCTTCGCGGGCATCTACCACTGGTTCCCGAAGATGACCGGCCGGATGTACGACGAGACGCTCGGCAAGTTCCACTTCTGGATGTCGTTCATCTTCTTCAACCTGACCTTCGGCCCGATGCACCTCGTCGGCGTCGCGGGGATGCCGCGGCGCGTCGCCGACTACGCGTCGCAGTTCGCGACGCTCAACGCGATCATCTCGGTGTCGAGCTTCATCTTCGGGCTCTCCTTCCTGATCTTCGTCTACAACATCGTCGCCAGCTGGCGGCACGGGCCACGCGCCGTCGCCAATCCGTGGCGCGCGCACACGCTCGAGTGGCAGGTCGCCTCGCCGCCGCCGATCTTCAACTTCGACGAGGTCCCGACCGTCGTCGGCGGACCCTACGAGTACGGGGTGCCGGGCGCGGTCCACGGCGTCTTCAAGGAGCGCGAGACGGGTGCCCGCCGGGAGCGGCCGAGTGAGCGCCGAGCCGCTCAGGATCCTCGTCGTCGCAAACGAGACGGTCGGCGGGCTCGCGCTGATCGATGCCGTCAGGCGTCATGCGGAGCGCGCCCACGAGCAGATGCGTCCCTTCCACGTGACCGTCGTCTGTCCCCAGAACCGTCCACGTCACGGCTACGTCGTCTACGACGAATCGGTGCGTGCGGCCGCTCAGAACCGTCTCGAGACGACGCTCGCGCAGCTGCGGCGAGATCGGCATCGAGGCAACTGGGGAGGTCATGGACCCCGACCCGTTCGCGGCCGCGATGGACGCGATCGACGCCTATCGACGCCGGACGAGGTCGATCGTCTCGACCCACCCGGAGACCCGCTCCGGCTGGCTGCGCCGCGACCTCGTCGACCGCGTCCGCGACGCCGCGGGCGTCCCGGTCGAGCACGTCGTCGTCGACCTCGACGCCGATCGCGCCCAATCGGTGCGGACGCTCGTCGTCGCGAACCAGACGGTCGACGGAGAGCCGCTGATCGGGCTGCTGCGAGGGAAGGCGCACGAACGACCGCATACCTTCATCGTCATCTGCCCGCAGGGCGGCGCCGGCGCCGACGGAGACCCGTACGAGCGTCTCGCCGCGATGCTCGAGCGGATGCGCGCGCGAGGGGCTCGAGGCCGTCGGCCAGGTGATGGACCCCGACCCCTTCACCGCCGTCCAGAACGCGCTCCAGTTCTACGCGGTCGACGAGATCGTGATCTCCACCTTTCCCGGGTCGCGCTCCGGCTGGCTGCGCAACGACCTCGTCGAGCGCGTTCAAGGCGTCGACCGCCAAGCCGGTCGAGCACGTCGTCGTGAACCCGTCCGAGCTGCGAGAGGAGACCCCAGCCTGATGGCGGAGAGGCGCTGATGGAGTCGGCGTCGATCGCCGCGGCGGGGCACGCCGCAGAGCATCACGGGCCGCCGGCCGCGAACCGGTCCTCGCGGATCGAGTCGCAGCTGCCTCGGCATGCTGCTCTTCATCGTCTCCGAGGTGATGCTCTTCGGGGCGTTCTTCACGGCGTACTTCTTCATCCGCGTCGTCAACCACGATCCCTGGCCGGCCCCGCACACCGAGATCCCGCAGTCGGTCGCCGCGATCAACACGGCGATCCTCGTCTCCTCGAGCTTCACGATGCACTGGGCGCTCATGTCGATCCGCGACGGGCAACCGGCGCGGGCTGCGCGCCGGCCTCGTCACGACCTTCCTGCTCGGGCTCGACCTTCCTCACCGTGCAGATCAACGAGTACGTCCACCTCGGCTTCGCGCCGCACGACAGCGCCCAGGCGACGATCTTCTACTGCCTCACCGGACTGCACGGCGCGCACGTCTTCGTCGGCCTGACGCTGCTCGCGTTCGCGACCGTCCGCGCCTTCCGCGGCCACTTCGACCAGAAGGAGTTCCGCGGCGTCGAGGTGCCCGGGATCTACTGGCACTTCGTCGACGTCATGTGGATCATCGTCTTCACGAGCCTCTACATCCTTTGAGCGCCGCGTGGCGCGGCCTACCACGCACGGCGTCCTCGCTCGCGGCACGCGAGCCACTCGATGCTTAATCCGCTGCGCACAGAGCAGGAGGCCTTCCGCTTCCTCGTCTACGTTCTCGTGGCCTTCGCCGTCATCATCGCGGCGATCCTGATCGTCCGCGCGCTCTGACCGATCTCGAGCTAGCCGAGCACGTCGCCCGCGAAGCGGGCGACGTGCTCCTCGGCTACTTCGAGCGTCCCGCCCGGGGGGTCGAGGCGAAGTCGTCGTCGACAGACATGGTTTCGGACGCTGACCGTGCGGCGGAGACCCTGATCGCGCGGCTGATCGCGGAGCATCGTCCCGAGGATGGGCTGCTCGCCGAAGAGGGTGCCAAAGCGTCGTCCGCGAGCGGACGGCGCTGGGTGGTCGATCCGCTCGACGGGACGACCAACTTCCTCTACGGGCATCCGCTCTGGTGCGTCAGCGTGGCGCTCGAAGACGCTGCCGGAGGTCTCGTCGGCGTGGTCCACAACCCGCCCCTTGGCGAGACCTTCCGGACGGCCCGCGGAGGCGGGGCGGAGCTGAACGGTACGCACGATCGAGGTGCGCGAGCAGGCGGAGGTCGCGACCGCGCTGGTTGCCACGGGCTTCGGCTACCGCGCCGAGTGGCGGGAGCGCCAGGCGGATCGGCTCAGGGGCGTCCTGCCGCGAGGTGCGCGACATCCGTCGCGGGGGTGCCGCGGCGATCGATCTGGCCTGGGTTGCCGCGGGGCGCCTCGACGGCTACTACGAGCGCGGCCTGAACCCCTGGGACTGGGCCGCCGGGACGCTGCTCGTGCGCGAGGCCGGTGGCCAGGTGCTCGACCTCCCCGGCGAGCCGCACGGGGTCGTGGCAGCGAGTCCCGGGATAGCGAACGACTGTTCCAGCTCGTCTCGACCTGACCGCCCGGCGACGAGCGTCACTTCACCGTGAGCACACCATGCATCCCAGCCTGCTCGTGCCCAGGTACCTGGCAGTAGAAGGTGTAGGTGCCCGGCTTGAGGCTGACGCTGAAGCTCGACGTGCCGCCATGACCGACGATCGGGCCGTTGCCCGTTACGGCTCCCTGAAGCGCGATGTTGTGCATGATCGGCGACATGTTCGGCATGTCGATCGTTACCTTGCCCGCCTTCGCGCTCGCCTTCGCGTCGGCGTAGGCGAGCGCCCCATTCGGGTCGGCGGGGATCGTCAGCGTCCCGTTCTGCTCGACCGCGGTGTTGTTCTGGTTGTTCGGTTGACCGGCCGCGGCGAGCAGCCCCTGGTCCTGCCCCGGCACTCCGGCGACCGCCGCCACGTAGGCGGCGACGTCTTGCGCGTCTGCGCCCTTGACCAGGCCGGCCGGCATCGCGCTGCCCTGGCGGGGGTGGGCGATCTGGTCGCGGACGATGGCCTCGATCCCGCTCTCGCCCTCACCGGCCTGGCGTGCCGCGGCGAACGCATCGTCGAGGTTCGGGCCGACCGACCCGTGGGTGTTCGCATGCGCGAGCGTGTGGCAGCTCCCGCAAGTGCCCTTCGCCGCGAACAGCGTCTTGCCGTTGACCAGGTTGGCCGCTGCGGGGCGGCCGCAGCCGGCCGCGGCGAGCGCGGAGAGCAGGGCCAGCGGCACTGCGATCACGCTGATCTTCGGGGCTCCGCGGATCACGAACGTCGGAAGATTAACCGTTGCGGCGGCCGGATGTGACGCTGCGGAGGAGGTCGAGCCGACCGTCTGCGGCGGCGAGGACGCCGTCCGCCACGCGGTCCCAGCCGTAGCGCTCGCGGGCGCGCCGGGAGAGCGCCGAACGGGCCTGCACGCGCGTCTTCTCCGGCAGGGAGAGCCACTCCACGAGTCGCTCGGCGATCGCCTCGACGGGCCGCTCGGAGAGGTCGAACGAGAGCAGGCCGCGTAGCTCGCGATCGAGCGCGGGCGCGAGCTCCGAGCTGATCTCGTGCAGTCCGGAGTGCCCCGCAGAGATCGGCAGGGCCCCGCAGGCCGCGGCCTCCACCGCGACCATGCCGAACGCCTCCGGGAAGGTGCTCGGGACCACCTCCGCCTGCGACGCCGAGAGCAGCGCCGGCAGGTCGCCGTGGTCGAGGCGGCCGGGAAAGTGGACGCGCTCCATCGCGCCCGCCGCCGCCTTGAGGTAGTCCTCGCCGGCGCGGGTCGAGAAAGCCGGCGAGGTGACGAAGCCCTCCCGGCGGCCCTCCCTCGGGCTCCCGTCCTCGCGCGGCGATTGCGAGCGCTGCCTCGCGATCGCCCCGCGCCAGCGCTGCGGTCAGCGAGTGCAGCGCATCGCGATAGCTTCCGAAGCCGACGATCGCGAGCCGCGCCGTCGAGTGCGCCGCCTGGACGAGCGGCCAGGCGGCGACCAGCAGATCAGCGCCCTTGGAGACGATCAGCTTGCCGACGAAGCTGACGATCGGCTCGCGTCGCGGGTCTAGGGCGAGCAGGGCCGCCGGCGCGTTCCGCTCTCCCTCCCAGCGCTCCGGAGAGCGCTCGAGCCGGACCGGCCAGCCGTCCGAGCTCCGCGCGGGCCGCGGCGGGCTCACGCGGTCTGAAGGCCTCGACATCCACGCCCGGCGGACCGAGTCGCACCTTCTCGCCCAGCTCCGCATCGGGGACCACGTCGAGCAGCCGCCTGGCGGTGTGGCGCGAGCCAACCAGCACGGCGGCCGCGGAAGCCAGCCCCTCGCGCGCGAACGTGAGGAACCGCTCGGGCTGGGGACGGACCGTGTACTCGAGCGCGCTGCCGTGGATCTTCACGGCATAGCCGCCGCCGAGGCCGCGGGCGAGGATCACCGGGCCCATCACGAGGTGGTTGGCAAGCGCGGCGTCAGGTGGGAAGCGCCGCGCGACCGTCTTCACCGCGGCCACGTTCGCCTCGAGGTAGGTGGCGAGCCCGTCGTCGCCGAGATCACGGAAGCTGACCGCGTCGAAGCCCTCGTACCGATCCGCCACGTAGACGGGCAGGGTGCGGCCGATGTCGGGCAGGTACGCCGTCACCCGTACCGGCTCCCGCAGCGTCTCGAGGGTGAGCCGCGCGCCGTCGAAGCGCCCGACCGCGTCGACGAATTCGAGCTCGTCGGCATGGCGCTCCTGGCACAGCAGGGCGACCGCGTGCCCGCGTGCGGCAAAGGTCCGTGCGAGCGCGGCCACGTACTCGTTCGAGCCCGTGCCGCGTAGCAGGTAGCCGTGGAAGATCAGGATTTGCACGGTCCCCTTGGTATGTTTCCGCGCCGTGGCAGAGGAGCAGCTATACCGGCTTCGGACCCGCTCCGACCGCGAGGTGATCCGACCGGTCGAGCCGGGCCGCGTCTACGTGGACCGCGAGACCGGTGAGGAGTTCGAGGTGGTCGCCAAGGTGCTGCCGCTGGCCCCGTCCGCGAGCTACGCTGCCGTGGTCCGTCGAGAACCTTCGTCTCTGCGGCTGCTCGCTCGAGCAGCTCGCGCCGAAGGACGTCAACGACTGTCCTCACTGCGGCCGCCGGCTGCCCGCGATCGGCGAGCAGGCTCCCGCGCGGCCGGACCGCGGGCCGGCGACGCCCGGCAACCCCGGCGGGTAGCTTCCGCGCCCGGGACCGCCCGGGCCACGCGCGCGTCTCGGCCGTCAGCCGCGCCGGTGCGCGGGGACGGGAGTGCGCGGCCGGCGCACGCGGGCCGGCTCCGGGTGCGGCAGCGTCTCGCCTCCGCGCCGGCGTGGCAGCGACTCGAAGCGGCCTGCTCCGCGCAGGCGCCGCCCCTGGCGCATGCGGCCGAGGCGCAGCCCGTCGCCGCCTCCACCAGGCCCGCCGCTCGGCCGCGGCCCCGACCCGCCCCCGCCCGGACCCTCGTCGTCGGAGCGGTCGTCGTCGTCGCGCAAGCGGAAGAACCAGATCAGCCAGACGACCAGGAGCCCCACGTCGAAGATCCGGAAGCCGACCATGAAGACCCATCCCTCAGCGGACACAATCCGATGGTACCGCTACCTAAGGGCGAGGTTAAGAGCGATCGCCCGGCTCTTCGAAAAAGGCGCGCTAGCGCCGACGAGCGTGCCGGATGCGCTTGTGCGTGGTCGCCCGGGCCGTCGTCGAAACCGGGTTCGGCACGAAGGTCACCGAATAGAGCAGGCGTGCGGCCCTGTAGAGGCACCCGTACTGGCGCACGCTGCGGATCGCCGTCTGTGTGGCGAGATCCGTGTTGTCGTTGCAGCTCGTGCGGTCCGAGCGCCACTGCTCGTCGCTTGCGAGCCCGTTCGTCGCGAACGCCGGCAGCCAGGTTGGCACCGTCAGGGCGACCACGGAGTGCACGGGAACCGCCAATGGGATCGGTAGCACGAAGCTCGGTGAGGAGCCGAGGTAGGGCGAGACGGAGAAGGTCGGGCTCTCCGCGAGCAGCTGCAGCCCCCGGTGGTGCGAGAGCGACTTGAGCACCGCAACCCGCACGGTCGGCGCTCCGCCGAAGGTCGTATCGAAGAACTGCGTCTGCGAGCTGGTCGGCTTGGCGAGCTCGACGGTGAACGCCACGACCTTGCCGGCCGGGGTGCCGCCATAGGGATTTCGGTGGAGGCCGATTTGCGACTGGTAGCCGGTGACTCGGCCGATCGCCTCGCACACCTTGCCCGGGCAGTCGGCGGGCGGGAACGGACTGTCGGTGAAGACGCCGAGCTCGCTCACGGTCGCCGAGGCCGGCCCGGCGAAGATCACCGCGAGCGCGGCGGTCACGGTCGCCAATGCCACGAGTCGTCGCATGACCAGCACTAAACCGCGAGACGCGGGCACGTTGCGGTCAGCTCACTTATGCCGGTAGGTGATCCGGCCACGGTCGAGGTCATAGGGCGAGAGCTCGATCTTGACCCGATCGCCCGGCAGGATGCGGATGTAGTGACGCCGCATCTTGCCGGAGATATGGCCGAGCACCTCGTGCCCGTTGTCGAGCTTGACCCGGAACATGGTGTTCGGGAGGGCCTCAGTGACCTCGCCCTCCATCTCGATCTTGTCTTCCTTCGCCAAATCAGGCGGGGCAGCGCGTCACCGCCCGGATCGCTCCGGGCGGCAGGCGCAAGTCGGCGACGGTCAAATCTTCGTCACGTTCACTGCCTTGGGGCCCTTGTCGCCGGCTTCTTCGTCGTAGGAGACCTTGCTGTTCTCCTGCAGGGTCTTGAAGCCGGAGCCGTTGATGCCGCTGTGGTGAACGAAGAGGTCTCGGTCGCCTTCATCGGGCGTGATGAAGCCGTAGCCCTTCTCGTCGTTGAACCACTTGACAGTTCCGGTTGCCATCAGTTGGAGCACCTTCCCCTTCTGCCATGCCCTGCTCGGTGCTTGTGCAACCCGAACCTTCGGCCATGATCTTTCACCGGATTCGGTCCGGCCACCGAGCGGAAAAGTAGCACCACTCGGGGCTCGCAGGCCACCAGGGTGCGGATAAAAATCTCGTCTCTCAGCGGCCCTCGAAGGTCGCCTTGCCGGGACCCTCGGCGAGAAACGTATCGACGGCGCGCTGCAGGTCGTCCGTTGCGAACAGCGGAGCGGCGATATCGCCGACACGAGCGTCGGCCCCCCTGACGCCGTGCTCGAGGAAGGCACGCACCATCCGCTTGGTGGCGGCGTTGGCCCGTGTCGGGCCCGCGGCGAGCCGGTGCGCGAAGGCGAGTGCCTCGTCCGCCAGCCGGTCGTCGGGGTAGACCCGGTTGACCACGTTCCAGCGTTCGAGCGTCTCGGCGTCGAACAGGTCGCCCGACATCACGAGCTCGCGCGCACGCGCGGGCCCGGCTCGCTCGGCGACCCGCTGGGTCCCACCCATTGCCGGTGTCAGGCCGACCACGATCTCGACCAGGCCGAACTTCGCCGACTCGGAGGCGAACAGGAGGTCACAGGCGAGCGAAAGCTCGAATCCCGCGGTCAGGCAGAGCCCGTGCACGCAGGCGAGCGTCGGCAGCTCGAGATCCTCGAGCGTGTGGGTGATCTCGAGCAGGTCATCGAAGAAGGCGGCCGCCTGCTCGGGGGTCTTGTCGTCGAACACGTGCACGTCCGCCCCGCCGGTGAAGAACTTTCCCGCGGCGCGAATCAGGAGCGCCCGCGGCGAGTCGCGCTTCGCCTCGCCGAGCGCGCGGATCAGATCGGCCGTGAGCTGCTCGCCGAAGAGGTTGAGCGGCGGCTCGTCGACGGTGATGATGCCGACGTCCCGGTCGCGCTCGTAGCGCGTGTTACCCACGCAGCTCCTCTGCGACAGCCGCGAGATCGGCCTGCTCGGCCTGGGCCGGGTGCGTGGGGAGCTGCAGCGGGTCGTCCTCGTAGCGCGGGATGACGTGGATGTGGAAGTGGAACACCGTCTGCCATGCCGCCGCCTCGCACGAGTTCAGCAGGTTGATCCCGTCGCAGCCGAGCCGGTCGCGCATCCGCAGGGCGAGCCCCTTGGCGGCGATGGCGGTGCGAGCGAGGTCCTCCTCGTCGATCTCGTACAGGTTGCGCGAGTGCCGGCGGGGGATCACGACCGCATGACCGCGCGTCCACGGGTTGATGTCCATGAAGGCGACCGTGTGCTCGTCCTCGTGGACGCGCTCGGCGGGCAGCTCGCCGTCGAGGATCTTGCAGAAGAGGCAGTCTTCCGGCATCGGCGGGGAAGACTACCCGGAGTCCACCGGAGGGTCTCCCGCGGGGCGGCTGTTATTGGTAGGGGACGTGGCAGAGACGACCCGCACGGTGGAGGCCCCCCGGCTCAGCTTCCCGAAGCACAAGATCCGCGTTCTGCTGCTCGAGAACATCCATCCCGCGGCCGTCGCGAGCTTCGAGCGCGAGGGCTACCGGGTCGAGACCGAGGCGCGCTCGCTCAGCGGGGACGAGCTCGCCGCCCGGGTCGAGGACGTCCACCTGCTCGGCGTCCGCTCCAACACCCATGTGACGGCTGCCGCGCTCGCGGCGGCACGTCACCTGCATGCCGTCGGCGCGTTCTGCATCGGCACGAACCAGATCGACCTCGACGCCGCCGCCGAGCGCGGCACCGCGGTCTTCAACGCGCCGTTCAGCAACACGCGCAGCGTCGTGGAGCTCGTCATCGCCGAGCTGATCGCGCTGAACCGCGGGCTCACCGACAAGAACGCCCGGCTGCATGCAGGCGTCTGGGACAAGTCGGCCGCCGGCAGCCACGAGGTCCGGGGCCGCAAGCTCGGGATCATCGGCTACGGCAGCATCGGCGCGCAGCTGTCGGTGCTCGCCGAGAGCCTCGGCATGGAGGTGTACTTCTTCGACGTCGTCGACAAGCTGCGTCTCGGGAACGCGCGCCGCTGCCCGACGCTCGAGGAGCTGCTCGAGATCGCCGACGCGGTCACGATCCATGTCGACGGGCGCCACGAGAACCGGGGCTTCTTCGGCGAGCGCGAGTTCGGACGGATGAAGCCGGGCTCCGTGTTCCTGAACCTGAGCCGCGGCTTCGTGATCGACCTCGCGGCCCTCAAGCGGCACCTCGAGAGCGGTCATCTCGCGGGCGCGGCGATCGACGTCTTTCCCTCGGAGCCGAAGTCGAGGGAGGACCCGTTCGTCAACGAGCTGCAAGGGGTGCGCAACGTGATCCTCACGCCCCATATCGGAGGCAGCACGGAGGAGGCTCAGGACAGCATCGGTCACTTCGTCTCCGACAAGCTGATCAACTTCATCAACACCGGCAGCACCTCGCTGAGCGTCAACCTCCCGAACCTGATCCTTCCCGCTCAGCACGAGGCCCACCGCCTGATCCACATACATCGAAACACGCCCGGCACGCTGGCGAAGATCAACGCGATCTTCGCCGACCACGGCGTCAACATCCTTGGCCAGCATCTCGGCACGAGGGGCGAGGTCGGCTACGTGATCACCGACGTCGACACCGACTCGAGCGAGGCCGTCCGGGCCGAGCTGCGCGAGCTGCCGGAGACCCTGCGCCTGCGCGTCCTCTACTGAGCGCTACCGACGAGCCGGCGGGCGAGTGCAACCGCGGCCTCGGGCGTAGCGGCCTCACCGGTGTAGCGGGCCTCGCTGAGCCGCTCGAGTAGGCGTCCGAGCTCCGGCCCGCGCGCGATCCCGAGCTCGCGTGCCAGCGTGTCCCCGCTCACCGCGGGCTTCGGCGGACCGTGCGAGCGCCAGTCGAGGCTCGCCGCGAGCAGCTCGCGGGCGAGCTCGAGATGGGCTGCGATCGCGCGATCGGCGTTGCGCCCGCGCGTGGCGAGCCGGTCGGCGCAGGTCAGCACCGTCGTCTCCACCTCGACGGGCGCCGTTGTCGTCAGGTAACGGTAGACCTGGGCGCGAGAGAGCGGTCGCTCGTGAACGAGGAAGCCGAGCGCCAGGTGGTGGCGGGTGATGCGGCCGACGAAGTCGCGTACGCGCACACCCGTTCGCAGGCGGTCGCAGATCGAGGCGATCAGCTGCTCGCCGACGGTGTCATGGCCGACGAAGCTGACCCGGCCGCCGTCTAGTAGCCGCCGCGTCGCCGGCTTGCCGATGTCGTGCAGCAAGGCCGCGAGGCGAAGCGCCTGCCAGCGGGTCAGCTCGGCGGCGAGCGGCTCGCGCATCAGCCCGTCGAGCGGGACGGCGAGCTCGCCGAAGCTCGCCGCGGGATCGCGCTCGAGCGCGAGCTGGCAGCGCAGCACCTCGATCGTGTGGTCGTAGACGTCGAGGTGGTGATAGGCGCTCTGCTCGACCCCGTGGAGCGCGGCGAGCTCGGGCAGGACGGCCCCTGTCAGCCCGAGTTCGTCTGCGAGCGCGAGGCCGTCGAGCACGCGGTCGGCGGCCAGCAGGCGGCGCAGCTCGCCGAAGATCCGCTCCCCGGCGGCACGAGTCACCCGCGGTGCGGCCGCCCGCGTCAGCTTCGCGGTGCGCTCATCGGGCTGGAACCCGATCTCGGCGGCGAGTCGCGCCAGCCGCAACGCTCTCAGAGGATCGGCCGCATAGGCCGAACCGCCCTCGTCCCGCGCCTCGAGCACCCGCAGCCGCCGCTCGGCCAGGTCCACGCGGCCCCCCAGCGGATCGACGAGCTCGCCGTCCAGCGTCAGGGCCATCGCGTTGACGGTGAAGTCGCGCCGCTCGAGATCCGCCTCGATCGTCTCGCCCTGCAGCGGCGAGACGTCGCACGTGAAGCCGGCGGCCGGCACCACCACTCGCCACGCGCCGAACGTATCGGAGAGCCGGAAGACCGGACCGCGGAGCGCCCGCGCGATCGCCCGCGCGGCAAGCTCGGGATCGCCGCGCAGCGCGATGTCGACGTCTCGGATGGCTCGCCCGAGCAGCGCGTCGCGAATGCAGCCGCCGACGATCCAGGCGCCGGTGCCCGCGAGCGTCGCGCGGACCGCCTCGACGCGCGCCTCGCCGGCGAGCGTTCCCGGCAGCGAGCTCACGGGCCTGCGCGCTCGACGCGCGCGGAGATGCCGCAGGTCACCTCGTAGTTGATCGTGCCGAGCCGTTCGGCAAGCTCCTCCACCGTGATCCCGCCGCCGATCAGGAGCGCGGGCTGGCCAGGCTCGACGTCGGTGCGCGGACCGAGGTCGACCGTCAGGTTGTCCATGCTGATCGTGCCGACTACCGGATAGCGCGACCCGCCGATGACGACGTCCGCGGCATTCGAGAGCGAGCGGCGGACGCCGTCGCCGTAGCCGATCGGCACGGTCGCCACCCAGGTCTCGCGCTCAGCCGACCAGGTTCGTCCGTAGCCGGCGCTCTCCCCCGCCTGGAAGCGCCTCACGGCCGCGACGTAGCTCTCCAGGGAGAGCGCCGGCACGAGCCCGCGCTCTGGCGCATCGTGCTGAAACGGGTCGAGACCGTAGATGGCGACTCCGCAGCGGACCATGTCGTAATGAGAGCGCGAATCTCGCATCGTCGCGGCGCTGTTGGCCGCGTGGCGGACGACGCTGGGATGGCGTGCGCGGACAGCCCGGGCCACGTCGTCGAAGCGGTCGAGCTGGGTCCCGAAGTAGTCGTCCTCGAGCTCGTCGGCGGTGGCCAGGTGGGTCATCAGCCCAGCCAGGTCGCTCTGCTCCGCGACCCGGTCGCAGAGGGCGAGCGCCGCCTGCGGGTCCTTCGCTCCGAGCCGCCCCATGCCGCTGTCGTACTTGACGTGCACGCGCATGCCGGCGGCCGCGTCCGCGAACGCGTTCGTCCACGCGACGACGTCGGCCCGGGCCTGACGGGCCCGCGCGAGCTCGTCGCGAGTCAGCGCTCCCATCACGAGCAGGCGGCCGTCGATCCCGGCGGCCCGCAATTCGGTTGCCTCCGTCGCTGTGGCGACCGCGAGCCACTCGGCACCTCCGGCACGCGCGGCGCGTGCGGCGGTCACCGCGCCGTGGCCGTAGCCGTCGGCCTTCACCACCGCGCACAGAGCCGAGTGCGGCGCGGTGGCCCTCAGCAGCCTGCAGTTCCGCTCGATCGCGCCCGCGTCGATCCGGGCGAGCGCCCGCTTCACAGCCATCGCCGTGGCGAGCTCAAGCCCTGCTGAACCCGGCGGGCAGCGCCTCGATCACGTCACCCGCCTTCACGTGGTCAGCGCCGTAGCGTGCCGCCGCGTGCTCTCCGGCCCGGACGTGGGCGAGGGCGCCGGCGGCGGCCGCGGCAAAGGGCTCGACGCCCTTGGCGAGCAGGGCGCCGATCACGCCGGAGAGGACGTCGCCGGTGCCCGCGGTGGCGAGCGCGGGCGTCCCGCCCGCGCTCACCGCAACGGTGCCGCCGGGCTCGGCGACGAGGGTGTCGTCGCCCTTCAGCAACACTATCGCTGCGGCTGCGCGCCGCAGCTTCGCGCGCGCTCGCCAGGCGGTGTGCGGCGATCTCGCTCGAGTCGCGCTCGAGCAGGCGCCCGAGCTCGCCCTCGTGCGGTGTGAGGACGGTCGGCGCGCGACGCTCGGCGAGCAGGTCGAGCCTCCCCGCGTGCGCGTTCAGCCCGTCCGCGTCGATCAGCAGCGGCTTCTCGAGCGTTCGCCCCAGCTCTCGCGCGAACGCCTGCGCCCCGTCCTGGCGTCCCAGCCCCGGCCCCAGCACGACGGCCCCGGCGCGCTCCGCCGCCTCCACCACGCGCTCCGCGCCCGCCTCGGTGTGATGCCCGTCCTCGTCGGGCATCCCGATCGTCATCGCCTCGAGCAGCCGCAGCTCGAGAGCCTGCTCGCCAGAGGCCGGGATCGCCACTTGGACGTAGCCGGCGCCGGTGCGCTGGGCGGAGAGCGCCACCATCGTGGGCGCGCCGGTGAGACCCCGCGAGCCGGCGGCGATCACCAGCGTCCCGGAGCTGAACTTCGTCCCCTCCCGGGTCCTCGGCGGGATCAGCTCGAGCGATCGTGAGCTGATCAGCCCGGCCCGCTCACCCCCGGGCGCACCAGGCGGGATCCCGATCTCGGCGACCTCGACCGAACCGGCGTGGACGGCACCGGGTGCGACCTGCAGTCCGACCTTCGAGCCGTGGAAGGTGATCGTCGCATCGGCGCGTACCGCCTCCCCCTCGACCTCGCCGCTCGACGCGTTGACGCCGGAGGGAACGTCGCACGCGATCACCGGCGCGCGTGCCGCGTTGATCGCGTCGATCGCGCTCCTGACGGGCTCGCGCGGCTCACCCTCGAAGCCGGTGCCGAGCATCGCGTCCACGATCGCTCCCGACCCGTCGAGCATCGACGCCTCGAACGGCCCGGGTGGCGGCGCCGGCAATCGCTCGAGGTTCTCCCCGGCGTCGCCGTGCAGCTCCTCGAGCGCCCCGAGCGCGAGCACGTCGACCTCGCGTCCCTCCTCGCGCAGCAGGCGGGCGGCGACCAGGCCGTCACCGCCGTTGTTGCCCTTGCCGATCACGATGCGGATCGGCCCGTCGCCGGCTCGCTTCGCGACGCCGCGGGCGAGCGCGGCACCGGCGCGCTCCATCAGGTCGAGCGACGGGACACCGGCTCGCTCGATCGCGTACGCGTCGGCGGCGCGCATCTCCTGCGCCTCGTATATCGGGTCAAGCCAGTCCGGTAGCGACATCGCAGACGCCAGCCTAGTTCTTAGCCGCTGTTAATCCGCGCCGTTCAACCTGTGGCCATGGGAGAGCCTCACCACGCGCCGGCCTCGGAGGCGCGCAAGATACTGATCGCTGCCCTGATCGCCGTCTTCATAGCGGCCCCGATCGGGGTCACGCTCGGAGCATTGGCCTCGAGCGTGCTCAGCTGACGGCGCGCTCATTCGACCGTGACGGTCTTCGCCAGGTTGCGCGGCTGGTCGACGTTCAGACCGCGCGCTCTCGCGATCCGGTAGGCGAGCAGCTGGAGTGGGATGACCGCCAGGATCGGCTGCAGCAGCCAGTCGGTGCGGGGGACGTAGACGACCTCCGCGGCGACGCGCTCGACCTGGGTCGATCCCTCGGTGGCGACGGCGATCACGTGCGCGCCGCGTGCCTTGACCTCCTCGAGGTTCGAGAGCACCTTGTCGAGCACCGGCGCGTCGGTCGCGACGCAGACCACCGGCGTCTGCTCGTCGAGCAGGGCGATCGGCCCGTGCTTCATCTCGCCCGCGGCGTAGGCGTCGGTCGGGACGTAGGAGATCTCCTTCAGCTTCAGGGCGCCCTCGAGGCAGATCGGCAGGCCGATGTGGCGCCCGAGGTAGAGGAAGAAGCCCGAGTCGCGCCAGCGCTCGGCGATCGCGGTCGCCGGTGCGTCGGCCCGTTCGACGACCTCTGAAATCAGGTTCGGGAGGTGCCGGAGCCCGGCCGAGAGCTCCGCGACGCGCTCGCTCGGGGAGGCCGCCGCGAAGCACGGCGAGCCGGAGCGCCAGCAGGTACAGGGCGGCGACCTGGGCGACGAAGGTCTTCGTCGCGGCGACGCCGATCTCGATCCCGGCGCGCGTGTAGAGGACGCCGTCGGCGTCCCGTGTCGCCTGGCTTCCCATCACGTTCGTGATCGCGAGGACCTTCGCGCCGCCCTCGCGAGCGAGGCGCATGGCGGCGAGCGTGTCGGCGGTCTCGCCCGACTGCGAGATGCCGATCACGAGATGGCGCCCGCCGATGACCGGGTTGCGGTAGCGGTACTCGGAGGCGATGTCCATCTCCACGGGGACGCGGGCCCACTGCTCGATCGCGTAGCGACCGACGAGGCCGGCGTGGTACGAGGTGCCGCAGGCGACGATCGTGATCCGGTCGAGCTCGCGCAGCTCGGCGTCGGAGATCGCCGATCTCGCCGAGCTCGACGGTGTCGCCGGCGAGACGATCGGCCACCGTCTCGGCGACGGCGTCCGCCTGCTCGTGGATCTCCTTCAGCATGAAGGTCTCGTAGCCGCCCTTCTCCGCGGCCTCCTCGTCCCAGTCGATCCGCTCGCAGTCACGCGTCGAGCGGAGCTCCGTCGTCGGCGCCGACGAACTCCGCGACGTCGGGCCGGAGGACGACGATCTCGTCGTCGCCGACGATCTGGACGTCGCGCGTCTCGCGCAGGAAGGCCGGGATCGCCGATGCGATGAAGCGCTCGCCGTCGCCGACCCCGACCACGAGCGGGCACTCCTTGCGCGCCGCGACGAGCAGCCCCGGCTCGTCGGCGCTCATCGCGACGAACGCGTAGTGGCCGCGCAGCTCGGCGTAGGCCGCGCGGACCGCCGCCACGAGGTCTCCGTCGTAATGCGCCGCGATCAGGTGCGCGACGACCTCGGCGTCGGTCTCGGAGGTGAAGTCGGCGCCATCGTCGGCGAGGCGCTCGCGCAGCTCGACGTGGTTCTCGACGATCCCGTTGAGGACGATGTGGACGCGGTCGGCGCTGTCGAAATGGGGATGCGCGTTCTCCTCGGTCACGCGCCCGTGGGTGGCCCAGCGGGTGTGGCCGATGCCGGTGCTGGCGGCATGCTCGGCGACCGCGAGCGGATCGTCGCCGTTACGACGCGCCGCGACCGCCTCACGCAGGCGCGAGAGGTTCCCGACGGCGCGCACCGAGTCGATCTGGCCCTCGGCGAGCAGCGACAGGCCCGCGGAGTCGTAGCCCCGGTACTCGAGCTTCTCTAGTCCCCTCAGCAGCAGCTCCTCGCAGGGTCTGCCGCCTACGTAACCAACGATGCCGCACACGGGCTTTGATGACCGCCTTTCGCCCCGCTTGCGGGCCGCCGTGGCGGGCGGGCCCTGGAAGCCGAGTTCACAAATTAGCAGCGGTTCCGGCCGCCCTCAGGCCAGTTCGCGCTTGACCACCTGGACGAGCCGATCGGCCACTTGCTCACATTCGGCGGGGTCGGGCGCCTCGACCATGACCCGCACCAGCGGCTCCGTGCCGGACGGACGCACCAGCACCCGTCCGCGGCCCTCGAGCGCACCGCCCTCGCGCTCGACGGCGGCCCAGACTGCGTCGGCGTGCCGAAGCGCCGAGCGGTCGGCGATCGTCACGTTGACGAGCCGCTGCGGCAGCTTCTCCATCGCGTCGCGCTCGGCGAGGTCGCGACGACCGAGCGCCTCCAGTGTCAGCAGCGCGGTCGCGATCCCGTCGCCGGAGGGCACGAATCCGGTGTCGATCACGTGGCCCGACTGCTCGCCGCCGAGAGCCCAGCCGCGCTCGAGCAGCTCCTGCAGCACGTAGCGGTCGCCGACCGGCGTCGTCGCAACGGTGATGCCGTTGTCCGCCATGGCGCGGTGAAAGCCGTAGTTCGTCATGACCGTGACGGCGACGCCGCCGCCCGGGAGCCCGTCATGCTCGCGCAGGTGGAGGGCGGCGATCGCGATCAGCTCGTCGCCGTCGACGACGACGCCGGCGCGATCGACGGCCAGCACGCGGTCGCCGTCGCCGTCGAAGGCGAATCCGACGTCGTACCCACCGGCGGCAACATTCTCCGCGAGACGCTCGATGTGCGTCGACCCGACGCCGTCGTTGATGTTGCGTCCATCGGGCTCGACCGCCATGCGCGTCGACCGTCGCGCCGAGGCGGCGGAAGATCTCGGGTGCGACCCTGAAGGTCGCGCCGTTGGCGCAGTCGAGCAGCACGGCGGTCCCGGACAGGTCGAGCTCGGCGTAGCGAAGCTCGAGCTCGCGCAGGTAGTCGCCGCGAGGCGCCGTGAAGCTCGCGAACGCGGCCTGGAGCGACCGCCGCCGTGCCCGCCGCCCCTCTCGAGCGCCGCCTCGATCTCCGCCTCCCGGCGGTCTGAGAGCTTGGTCCCCTCGGAGCCGAAGAACTTGATCCCGTTGTCGCGATACGGATTGTGCGAGGCGGAGACGACCGCGGCCAGGTCGAAGCGGTAGCGGCGCGTCAGCAGCGCCGCCCCCGGCGTCGGGAGAACGCCGCCGAGCAGCGCGTGTCCGCCGGCCGCCGCAACGCCCGCGGCGAGCGCTGCCTCGAGCATCTGGCCGGACTCGCGCGTGTCGCTGATGATCAGGACCTGCGGCTCGTCGACCGGCGAGGTGAGCGCCGCGGCGCGACCGAGCCCGAGCGCCAGCTCGGGTGTGAGGAACTCGCCCGGCGACACCGCGAACGCCGTCGGTTCCGAACAGGTGCCGGACAGGCTCGCCGGTCGGTCCCGCCTCGGGTTTCCCCTGCGCCGGGCTCGTCATCGACAGCCCGCGTCCTCGACAGGAGATGAGAGGTCTTGATCCGCCGGGCGGCGGATCACGCGGCGCGCCTCGCCCAACGCGCTTAGCGCTTCGAGAACTGCGGGCGCTTGCGGGCCTTCTTCAGTCCTGCCTTCTTGCGCTCCTTCTCGCGCGCGTCGCGCGTGAGGAAGCCGCGGCGCTTCATCTCGTGCGCGCAGGTTCGGGTCGGCCTCCACGAGCGCACGGGCGATGCCGTGGCGCAGCGCGCCGGCCTGGGCCGAGACGCCGCCACCGTGGAGCCGCGCGACGACGTCCATCCGGCCCGCGTAGCCGGCGGCCTCGAGCGGCTGGCGCGCGGTCAGCCGCAGCGTGTCGCGCGGGAAGTACTCGTCGAGCGTCGCGCCCGTTGATCTTGTATGCGCCGCCGCCGGGACGGAGGATGACGCGCGCGACGGCGGTCTTGCGCTTGCCTGTGGCCGGATAGCGCGCGTCGGCGGCGAGGTCCATCGGTGTGCGCGGCGACGGGCGCCGGCTCTTCGGCCGGAGCTTCGGGCCCGGCGGCCGACACCTCTTCGTCCTCGACGCGCGTAGCGCGCGTACTCGTCCTCGGGAGCCTGGGGCTGCTCGAGCACGAGGTCCGGCTCGAGGTGGGCTCCCGGCACGACCTCTTCGGCGGGCTGCTCGCGCTCGTCGCGCCGGCGTGCTCCGCGCTGGCGCTGCTCTTCGGCCGCCGGCTGCTCCTCGGCCGCCGGCCGCTCCTCGGCCACGGGCTGCTCCTCGGCCGCCGGCTGCTCCTCCGCCGCCGGCTGCTCCTCGGCCACGGGCTGCTCCTCGGCCGCCGGCTGCTCCTCGGCCGCCGGCTGTTCTTCGGCCACCGGCTGCTCCTCGGCCGCCGGCTGCTCCTCGGCCACCGGCTGCTCCTCGGCGGTTGGCTGCTCGCCGGAAGCCTCGACCTCCGGGCCCTCTCCCGCGACCGGTGCCTCGCCCGGGTCGGCGGACGGCGTCGGCTCAACCGGCCCCTCGCTCGGCTCGCCCTCAGGCGGCGTCTCGTCCTCAGCCATCAGGCGTTCACCTCCATCGCTTCCGGCTTCTGCGCCGCGTGCGGGTGGTCGGGGCCGGCATAGACCTTCAGCTTGCGAAGCTGCGCGCGACCGAGGCGGGTGCGCGGCAGCATTCCGCGCACCGCGAGCCGGATCACCTCTTCGGGCCGGCGCTCGAGCATGTCGCGCAGGGTGCGGTGCGCAGCCCGCCCGGGTATCCGGAATGCCGGTAGTAGCGCTTCTGCGTCTCGCTTGTCGCCGGTGACGGAGATCTTCTCGGCGTTGACGACGATCACGAAGTCGCCCACGTCACAGTGCGGCGTGTACTCCGGCTTGCGCTTGCCGCGCAGCGTGTCGGCGATCTGCGTCGCGAGCCGGCCGAGCGTCTTGCCGGTCGCGTCGACGACGAGCCAGTTGCGCTCGCGGGTGGCGGGTGTGGCGACGTAGGTCTTCATGCGCGCGCCGAAGGTTAGCGGGAGCGCGTCGGGGCCCGGGCGGCCGGGACTGCCGGCACCTTCTCAGCGGTGGCGATGGCGGGAACGGGCGGAGCTCACTCCCACTCGATGGTCCCCGGCGGCTTCGAGGTGATGTCGAGGACGACGCGGTTGACCTGCGGGTATCTCGTTGATCATCCGCGAGGCGATCTGCTCGAGCAGGTCGTAGGGCAGGCGCGCCCAGTCGGCGGTCATCGCGTCGTCGCTCGTGACGGCGCGGATCACGACGACGTAGCCGTAGGTCCGCTCGTCGCCCTGCACGCCGACGGTCCGCAGCTCCGCCGGCAGGACGCAGAACGACTGCCACAGCTCGCGGTAGAGGCCGGCGGCTCGGATCTCGTCCTGAAGGACGAAGTCGGCGTCGCGCAGCGATCTCGAGCCGGTCCTTCGTCACCTCGCCGCCGACGACGCGGATCGCGAGGCCCGGGCCGGGGAAGGGCTGGCGCCAGACGAGCCGCTCGGGCAGGCCGAGCTCGAGCGCCGACCTGGCGAACCTCGTCCTTGAACAGCATCCGCAGCGGCTCGACGAGCTCGAAGCCGAGGTCCTCCGGCAGGCCGCCGACGTTGTGATGCGACTTGATCGTCGCCGAGCCGTGGCCGCCGCCCGACTCGATCACGTCGGAGTAGAGCGTTCCCTGGACGAGGAAGCGGGGGCTGCCGAGCGCGGCCGCCTCGCTGCTCGAAGACGCGGATGAACTCGTCGCCGATGATCTTGCGCTTGCGCTCCGGCTCGGTGACGCCCGCGAGCCGCGCGAGGAAGCGGTCCTCGGCGTCGACGGCGACGAGCGGCACCTTGAAGTGGTCGCGGAAGGCGGTGATCACCTGCGTCGCCCTCGTTCTTGCGCATCAGGCCGTGGTCGACGAAGACGCACGTCAGCTGGTCGCCGATCGCGCGGTGGACGAGCAGCGCGGCGACCGATGAGTCGACGCCGCCGGAGAGCCCGCAGATCGCGTGGCCGTCGCCGACCTGCGCGCGGATCCGCTCGATCTGCGTCGTCGATGACCGACGCGGCGACTCCAGCGCACGCTCGCAGCCGCAGATGTCCTCGAGGAACGTCGGTCAGGATCGCGCGGCCGTACGGGGTGTGGACGACCTCGGGGTGGAACTGGATGCCGTAGAGCGCCTCGCTCGACGTCCTCGAGCGCCGCGACCGGCGAGGCGGTCGAGGAGGCGAGCGCGGTGAAGCCGGGCGGGGCGTCGAAGACCGTGTCGCGGTGGCTCATCCAGCAGCTCTGCTCGTGCGGCAGGCCGCGCAGCAGGCGCCCGTGGTCGGTCACGCTCAGCTGCGAGCGGCCGAACTCGCCGACGCTGGCGCCCTCGACGCGCCCGCCGAGCGCGAGCGCCATCGCCTGCATCCCGTAGCAGATGCCGAGCACCGGGATGCCGAGCTCGAGCAGCTCGGGCTGCAGCTGCGGGCGCGCCCTCGGCGTACACCGACGCGGGACCGCCGCTGAGGATCAGCCCGCGCGGGTTGCGCGCTCGGATCTCCTCGAGCGCGACCGTGTGCGGCAGCAGCTCGCAGAAGACGCCGAGCTCGCGGATGCGCCGCGCGATCAGCTGCGAGTACTGCCCGCCGAAGTCGAGCACGACGACCTCGTCCGAGGTGCCGGTTGCGGCCGTGCTCGCGCTCGCTCGCCGGACGGTCGGCAAGCGCGTCGGCCACTCAGTCGCCCGACGAGCGCCGGCTCCTGCCGCACGACGCCGCGCGCCGCGCCGCCGACACGGTGCCCGACCCGGCGCCGCGGCCGCGCCGGAGGTCGCGCCCATCCCGATCGCCTGGCTGCGCTGGAGCTGCTTGCCCTCGGTCTGGAGCGCCGGGGCGACCATCACCTCGGCGCGATGGAACGACGGGATGTCCTCGTAGCCGCAGGTCGCCATCGACGTGCGCAGGCTGCCCATCAGGTTGAAGGTGCCGTCGTTCTCGTGCGCGGGGCCGAGCAGGATCTGCTCGAGCGTGCCGTTCTGGGTCGTCTGGACGCGCGCGCCGCGCGGCAGCGACGGGTGGAAGGTCGCCATGCCCCAGTGGTAGCCGCGTCCGGGCGCCTCGTACGCGCGCGCGAGCGGGGAGCCGATCATCACCGCGTCCGCGCCGCAGGCGAACGCCTTCGCTACGTCGCCGCCGTTGCGCATCCCGCCGTCGGCGATCACGTTGACGTAGTCGCCGGTCTCGAGCATGTGCTGCGAGCGGGCGGCCTGGACGTCGGCGATCGCCGTCGCCTGCGGCACGCCGATCCCGAGCACGCCCCGGGTGGTGCAGGCGGCGCCGGGGCCGACCCCGACGAGCACGCCGACGGCGCCGGTGCGCATCAGGTGGAGGCCCGTCGAGTACGACGCGCAGCCACCGACGACGACGGGGACCGGCACCTCGCGGATGAACTCCTTCAGGTTGAGCGGCTCGGAGGTGGTCGAGACGTGCTCGGCGGAGATGACGGTGCCCTGGATGACGAGGATGTCGAGGCCCGCCTCGAGCGCGATCTCGTGGTAGCGGGCGACGCGCTGGGGCGTGAGCGAGGCGGCGCAGACGACGCCCTGCTCCTTGATCTCCTCGATCCGGCTGCGCGATCAGCTCCTGCTGGACCGGCGCCTGGTAGATGCGCTGCATCTCGGCGGTCGCGCTGCTCCGGCGGCAGCGTCGAGATGCGCTCGAGCTGCTCCTCGGCGTCCTCGTAGCGCGTGAAGAGCCCCTCGAGGTTGAGCACGGCGAGGCCGCCGAGCTTGCCGATGATCGCCGGCCGTGCGCGGCGAGACGACACCGTCCATCGCGGCCGCGAGCAGCGGCAGCTCGAAGCGGTAGGGCCCGAGCTTCCAGGTGATGTCGATGTCGTCGGGATCGCGCGTGCGCCGCGACGGCACGATCGCGATGTCATCGAAGCCGTAAGCTCGACGGCCCTTTTTTCCACGACCGATCTCAACTTCCATGGCGAGCACACCCTAGGTTCGGCGACGGACGACAAGACCACGATATCAGCGGGTTTTTGGCCCCGGACAGGGGGTCGAAGCGATGCCGAGAGCGCTATTTGCGGACGCCACCCGGTGCCCCCCGAGGTCAGCTCTCGACGCCGCCGAAGGTGAACATCCGCTCGGGGTCGATGCGCACGTATGGGTGGGCGCGAGCGAACTCCAAGTACGACTCGCCATAGCGCGGCACGTAGATCTCGAGCAGGTAGTCGAGGAAGCCCCGCTCGGAGTCCGAATCGATGTCGATCCCGACGGCGCGGCCGTGGACGAGCACGGCGAAGCGCTCCCCGTCCGTGACGCTGGCGCTGACCTGCGGGCGGGCCCGGATGTTGCGCAGCCGCAGCGAGTCGGCCGACGAGCCGAAGTAGAAGCGCGCGCGGTAGAAGAGCCCGTCCACCGGCGCCACGCGCGGCTCGCAGCGCGCGGTGACCGTTGCCAGGTTGAGGATCTGGACGCCGGGCAGCCGGGCAGGAAGGTCGGCCGCGGCCACCGCTCGCTACGCGCTCCAGATGCTCCGCAGGTGCGTGCCGGCATGGGCGTGACTCGACTCGAGCAGACGGTCGAGCGCGGCGAGGTCGTCCGCGGTCTCCTGCATCCCGTGGCGTGCTCAGCGCGTGCCGGCGGTGGCGGGGGTGAGCTCCTCGACCTCCACCTCGGCGGCGAGGCGCTCGACCTCGCGCGGGTCGATCACGCCGGCGCCGAAGTGCTGTACCGACTCGGCCCCGCAGGCGACGGCGAAGCGCAGGCACTCGGCCGGGCGGGCGCTCGCTGTAGCGGGCCGCGACGTAGCCGGCGAGGAAGGCGTCGCCGGAGCCGACCGTCGAGCGCGACTCGACCGCTCCGGGGTCGATTCGGGCGCGGTAGAGACCGCGCGCCGGGCCGTCGCCGACGCTCGCGACGCAGCCCGAGGGCAGCGTGATGATCGCCTCGTGCGCGCCGAGCTCGACGATCTCGCCGACCGCCGCCAGGCGATCCTCGTCGTCGGCGAACTCATGGCCGACGAGCTCCTCCGCCTCGAGCTCGTTCGGCGTGACGACGCTCGGCTCCGCGCTCGTCGCGAGGCGCAGCGCCTCACCTTCGGAGTCGAGCACGCAGGTCACGCCGAGCTTGCTTATCTCGGTGATCAGACGGCCGTAGAGGTCGGCCGGGACGCCGCGCGGCAGGCTGCCCGAGAAGACGCATACGGCGGCGCCCTTGGCCAGGTAGAGCAGCTTGTCGACGAACAGCTCGAGCTCGCCGGCGGAGACGCGCGGGCCGCGCTCGTTGATCTCCGTCTGCTCGTTCGAGGTCGGGTCGACGACCGCGGTCGACGTGCGCGACTCCTCGCTGATGCGGACGAAGTCGCTCAGGATCGCCTCGGCTCGTGAGCTGCTCGATGATCGCGCGTGCCGGTCGGGCCGCCGGCGACGCCGGTCGCGATCACCGGCTGCCCGAGCGTCTTCAGGGCGCGCGCGACGTTGACGCCCTTGCCGCCCGCCATCGAGGTCTGCTCGACCGCCCGATGCCGCCGCCCGAGGCGGAAGTTCGGCACCGCGAGCGTCTTGTCGATTGCCGCGTTGAGCGTGACGGTGATGATCACGGACGACTCTCCTCCCGTGCCGGACCACGGCGGCGCACGGATCAGCAGCGCCGCCGCACCCGCCAGCACCAGACAGGCTAGCGCCGCCAGCAGCGCCAAGGTTGTCGCCAGCCGATCTTGCGCAGCAGGCCGGCCGCGGGGACGCGAGCGGCGGTGACGAGCGGCACGGTCGCGTACGACGCCTGCCCTCGTAGACGATGGTCACGCGGCCGACGCGCGCGCCGGCGGGCAGCGGCCCGTCGACCTCGGAGGCGCCTGCACGCGCGTCGTCAGCGGCGCGCCGCGGCGCACGACGAGCGGCGACTCCGCGCGCCGCGACGAGCGACGCGCGCCGGCCCCGAAGTACTTCGACCCGCCGGCGCGCGACGGCGGCGCCGGCGCGCGATCGGCTGCACGAGCCTGGACCTGCGCGAGCCCGTAGCGCAGCAGCGCGAGCGAGTCGTCGTCCTGCGCCGACTGCGCTCGGCTCGCCGAGTGACGGCACTGATCACCTCCGCGCCGGGCCGCGCGCGCGGCGGCCACGAGCACGTAGCCGGCCTGGTTGCGTGTGGCCCGTCTTGACGCCGTTGACGAACGGGTACTGGACGAGCAGGTCGTTGCGGTTGACGACGGTTCGCGCGTGGGCGCCGCTGCGCAGCTCGGTCCGCGGCAGGTCGACGATCTGGGCGAAGCGCGGATTACGCATCAGCGTCGCGGCGAGCTGCGCGAGGTCGCGCGCGGACGAGTAGTTCCCCGGCGCGTCGAGTCCGATCGGGTTCGCGTAGTGGGTCTCGGTCAGGCCGAGGCTGCGCGCGCGAGCGTTCATCGCGGCCACGAACGCGCGGCTCGCTGCCGGCGACGCCCGTCGGCGAGCGTGACCGCGGCGTCGTTCGCGCTCGGCAGGAGCAGCGCGCGCAGCAGGTCGTGGACGGTCATCCGCTCGCCCGGCGCGAGCCCGATCGTGACCTCGGCGGGCGAGGCGCTGTACGCCGGTGCCGCGTAGACTGGTTGCGTCGGACGGTCCGCTCGAGCGTGAGCAGCGCGGTCATCAGCTTGGTCGTGCTCGCGATCAGCTCATGGGCGTCCGCGTTCCGTGCGAAGAGCGTCTCGTCGTTGCGCGGCGTCGACCACGATCGCGGAACTGCCGTGCGGCGAGGGGACGCTCGCCGCCCTGGCGAGCGCTCCGGAGCACGTCAGCAGTGCGGCCGCGAGCGCGATCGCGATCCACCCTCTCGAGCGGCGGACGGTGCCGGGCAGCGGGGTCACCTATCGGAGTCTGAGCTTCTGCCCGGATAGCAGGGACTGCGGGTCCACGCTCGGGTTGAGCGCCTGCAGGCGCGAGACGGAGATGCCCGTCTTGGCGGCGATCGACCCCAGCGTGTCGCCCTGTTGAACGACGTAGGTACCGCCGCTGGAGGGCGCGCCAGCGGGTGCAGAGCCGGACCGCGGCGAGGCAAAGCGGCCGAGACCGAGGTCGCGATCCTTCTCGAGCGTGGCCCTCGACACCGACGTGTGCGAGCTTCCGCCACTCGTGCCGGCGACGATGAGCACGCCGGCGATGAGGAAGAACACCAGCGCAACGGGCGCGAGCAGGCGCAGCTGCCTGGGCGAGGGCATGTCCATCGCGCGCAGGATGGTACCGCCGCGCCGCCGTCGGCTAGCGCGGCTTCCCGGAACGTTTGAACCGGAAACCCAGCCCCTCGACCTTCGTGGCTGAACTCGTATTCCTATCGGCAGCAAGCCGCACTCAGAGTGGCCCTTCTCCACCGCCGCCAAGGTTCAGGTCGAGCATTTCGAAAAGGGCCACTAGCGCCGGCGCGCGGCGCCCCACGCGGCGGCGCGGAGCTCCTCGGCGGCCGCGGCCGCTGCCGCCTCCGGCTCGCCCCCACGCTCGCGGTGAGCGTCGACGATGGAGCGGGACGAGGCGACGATGCCGGCCGCGGGATGCGGCGCGAAAGCCGCTCCGAGCCCCGCGACGCTTCCTCCCTGCGCGCCGACTCCCGGGAGCAGGAAGATCGCGCGGGGCATCAGCTCCCGGAGCCGCTCGAGCAGCTCCGGCCTGGTCGCGCCGGCGACGGCGCCGAGCCCGGAGAGCCCGCACTCGCCTTGCAGCGGCGCGCCGAGCTCGTCGACGATCCGAGCGAGGCGCTCGTGCAGCGGCCCGCCCGCGTCCTGGATCTCGGCCGCACCCGGGTTCGAGGTTCGCACCAGCACGAAGCAGCCCGATCCGGCACGCGTCGCCGCGTCGACGAACGGCTCGAGCGCGTCGCGCCCCAGCAGCGGGTTGGCGGTGAACGCGTCCGCCCCGAGGCCCGTGACGGGGCCGAACGGACCGGCCGTCTCGCCGACGAGCGCCGCGCCGTAGGCGCGCGCGGTCACCGGCACGTCGCCGCGCTTGCCGTCGACGATCGCGAGCAGCCCGGCTGCCTGGGCCCCGCGAACGACCGCGGCGAGCGCTGCCCAGCCGGGCGCCCCGAGCCGCTCGAAGCACGCGGCCTGGGGCTTCACCGCGACGCACGACGGACCCGCGACCTCGATCGCCCGCAGGCAGTGACGCTCCACGGCGGCGGCCGTGAGGGTGGCCGGGTCGGCGTCGCCGGCGTCGACCCCGGAGCCGATCGCCGCCGGCCACAGCGCCGACGGATCCGGGTCGAGGCCGAGGACGATCTGGCTCCGGCGCCGCTCGACGGCGGCTGCGAGACGGTCCGCGAACGCGCCCCCGTCCGAGGCTCGTGCCCCGACGTCCTCCGTCAGCTCTTGACGGCGTTCTTCAGCGCCGAGCCGGCGCTGAAGCGCGGCACCCGGCTCGCCGAGATCTGGATCCGCTCACCGGTCTGCGGATTGACGCCCTGACGCGCGCCGCGCTCGGCGACGGTGAACTTGCCGAAGCCGGTGAAGTTGACCTCCCCGCCGCGCTGCAACGTCTCCTCGATCACCTTGAGGACCGAGTCGACGGCGGTGCCCGCGTCGGTCTTGCTGAGGCCGGACTCGTTTGCTACCTGGTCGACGAATTCCTGCTTTGTCACCTGCTCCTCCTTGTATTCAGGTCTCAGGTTGGCCCGCAAAGTAACAGCGTCCGCGGACCGATGCCGCTCGCAGAGCGGAATTCAAAGCTCGATGCGAGCCGAAGAGCGAGCAAGGCGGGCATTTCCGGCTTGCCGGCGACTCAGCGCGCGGTGGGCGGCTCGTCTCCCTCGGGAAGCGGCTGGGTCCGCTCCGGGGGCTCCGCGCCCTCCGCGGGCTCGGGCTCCGGCTCGTGCGCGCCATGCCCGGTGCCGAGCGCGATCAGGCGCGCGGCGGTGTCGACGAGCTGCTCGTGCTCGAGCGTGCCCGGCTCGACGAGGCGGCCGTCGCCATCAGCCCCGTAGACGAGCACGCGCGGCTGGCGCTGCTCGGCGCGGCGGCGAGCAGCGCCCGCGATTCCCTGTGCGACCGCTCCGACGGCGCGCCCGACGGGTCCCTTCTTCTCCTTCACGCTGCGGCTCCGCCGAGGTCGTCGATCACGTGTCGGAGGTCATAGAACATCAGCGAGGAAAGTGCGTAGCGAGTCGAGACGACGGCGATCGTGAAGCGCTCCCCCCGGACGGCGAAGACCGCGCCGCCGGGGAGCGTCACCTCGACCTGGCTCACCGGCGCGGCACCCCCGACCGAATCCGCACGCTCGAACAGCTCACGGGTGAGCTCCCGGACCCGCTCGCCCTGGTCGGCGTCCTCCGGCCCCGCGGCCAGGCGCCCCTCGCCGTCGAGCACAACCGCGGCGCGTATGTCGGTCGAGAGCTCGTCGAGATACTCGAGCGCGAGCGCGGGGGTCAAGGGCGCGTCTGACACCGCTGGGCAGAATACCGGCGTGCCCCTGTCCCAAATCGCCTGGCTCGTGACCGTCGGCATCTGCGTCGTCGGGGCCATCGTGGTGCTGCTCGAGGGCTATGTCGGGTACTTCGGCGTGATTCTCGCGGTCGGCGCCGCCGCCGCCATCAACCTGCGCTGAGAGGCGGCTTCGCCGCACCGCCGCGCGCATCCGAGCTCGGCGCGCGGACCGCCTCCTCCGGCTCGAGGTGGATCAGGATGTCCGCCCCGCGCACCCGTCCCTCGATCTGGTGCTGAAGCTCGTGGCTGAGGAAGTGCGCGCGCTCGAGCGAGGTGCCGCCTCGAAACTGGACGTGCATGTCGATGTAGCGCCGGCTGCCGGCGCGGCGCGCGCGCAGCTTGTGAAAGCCGAGGACCTCGGGCGCTCCGTAGCCCTCGACCGCGCGCTGGACCTCGGCGAGCTCCGCGTCGGGGATCGCCTCGTCGACGAGAACTCGCGAGGAGCGGGTGATCAGGCGCACGCCGGAGAAGACGATCGCGCCCGCGACGAGCATCGCCGTGATCGGGTCGAGCGCGTCGACTCCGGTTATCGCGACGAGCACGAGCGCGACGAGCACGCCGACCGAGGTGAGCGCGTCGGTGCGCAGGTGCTCGGCATCCCCCTGGAGCGCCGGCGAGTCGGTCGCGTCGGCACGCCGGAAGAGATGGGCGGAGACGCCGAGGTTGACGGCCGCGGAGATCGCGATCACGACGATTCCGAAGCCGATCCGCTCGACCTTGTGGGCGCCGGACAGCCTGGCCAGGGCCTCGTAGATGATCACGGCCGCGCCGAGCACGATCAGCACTCCCTCGAGCGCGGCAGAGAGGTTC
Source organism: uncultured Actinomycetes bacterium (assembly GCA_963719375.1). Classification (GTDB taxonomy): domain Bacteria; phylum Actinomycetota; class Thermoleophilia; order Solirubrobacterales; family Thermoleophilaceae; genus JAICJV01. Next base: position 671,349 of record CAVRBY010000001.1, read on the forward strand.
TCGACCTTCTCGTGGCCGTAGGGGTGCGACTCGTCCGCGGGCTCGTCGGCCTTGCGCACCGACACGTAGGCGACCACCGAGGCGAGCAGGTCGATGCTCGAGTGGACCGCTTCGGTGATGATGGCGACCGAGCCGGTGAGCACCCCGGCGGCGATCTTGAGCGCGATCAGCGCGGTGTTCGAGGCGACGGAGAGGCGCGCCGCGTGGGACTTGCGAGGCGCGCCCGCGGCGAGCGAGCTCATTTCGCCCGCCCGGCCAGCCAGTCGAGCAGCGCCCGCGCCGCCCGCCCGCGGTGGCTGATCGCATCCTTCTCCGCCTGCGTGAGCTCCGACATGGTGCGATCGCCGGGAACGTCGTCGGGGACGAAGGCGGGGTCATAGCCGAAGCCGCCGCTGCCGCGCGGGGCGAGCGCGAGCCGGCCGGAGCAGCGTCCGTCGAACAGCTCCTGACGGCCGTCCGGATCGACGTAGGTGAGCACGCAGACGTACTCGACGCGGCGATCGCCGTCCTCTGGGACCTCACGCAGGAGCTTCGCGAGGTTCTCCTCGTCCGTCGCGTGAGGGCCCGCGAAACGGGCGGAATGGACCCCAGGCCGGCCGCCGAGGGCTGCCGCCTCGATACCGGAGTCGTCGGCGATCGCGCGCGCGCCCGTCGCCGCCGCCGCCGTTCGAGCCTTCGCAAGGGAGTTTGCGGCGAACGTCTCTCCGGTCTCCGGCGGCAGAACCACCTCCTCCGGCAGTGGCAGGACGCGGTGCGGCGTCAGGAGAGCCGCAAACTCGCGCAGCTTGTGCGCGTTGCGGGTCGCGAGCACGAGCTCCATGACGCCGGTCAGCCGGCGCCGGCCGCGAGCGCCTGTGCGTCGCGTAGGCCCTCGATCCCCCCGGCCGCGAGCGCAAGCAGCTCGTCGAGCGAAGCCCGCGCAAGCGGAGTTCGCTCGGCGGTCGCCTGAACCTCGATCGACCCGCCGTCCCCGGTCATGACGACGTTCATGTCGACCTCCGCGGTCGAGTCCTCCGAGTAGTCGAGGTCGAGCAGCGGCCGGCCCTCGACGATCCCGCACGAGACAGCGGCGACGGACTCCGTCAGCGGCAGCGCGGCGAGCCGCTCCTCGGCAACCAGCCGCTCGCAGCGCGAGCCGGAGGGCGACGAACGCGCCCGTGATCGAGGCGCAGCGTGTCCCACCGTCGGCCTCGAGCACGTCGCAGTCGAGGTAGACGGTGCGCTCGCCGAGCACCTCGAAGTCGACGACCGCCGCGGATCGAACGGCCGATCAGCCGCTGGATCTCGACGGTGCGGCCGTCCGGCCTGCCGCGCGAGACGTCGCGCTGCTTGCGCTCGCCGGTCGAGGCGGGCAGCATGCCGTATTCGGCGGTGACCCAGCCGCGTCCCCGGCCGGCCATCCAGCGCGGGACGCTCTCGACGGCTGACGCGGTGCAGATCACGCGCGTCCCGCCCTGCGCGATCAGCGCCGAGCCGGTCGCGGTGCGTACGAAGCCGGGCTCGATCGCCACGGGCCGCAGCGTCGGCGTCGCTCGCGGCCGTCCGCTCCTCACGCGGCCTCCCTCCGCGAGGGAGCGCGCACGTCGACGTGCCGGACGTCGCCGAGCGGCAGCTGCAGGAAGCGCGTCCCGAGACGCCGGAAGGCCTCCGCGTCGCCCGAGCAGAGGAAGCGGTAGTCGCCGCGGCGCCGATCGTCGCCGTCACGGTCGAGGTCCGCGCCCCGCAGCTCGCGCCTCGACTTCGTCGGCGATCGCCTGGCCGGAGCTGACGAGCGTCACCGCCGCGCCCGAGCGCACGCTGGAGGATCGGGCGTACGAGCGGGTAGTGCGTGCAGCCGAGCACGACCGTGTCGACCTCGGCCGCGACAAGCGGCGCGCAATAGCGCTCGACGCACTCGACGACGCGCTGCGTCGACCTCGCCGCCGGCCTGGATCAGCGGCGCGAGCTCGGGACAGGCGACCGACTCGACGTGGGTGCCGGGGCGGGCGGCCCGGATCGCCCGCTGCGTAGGCGCCGCTTGCCACGGTCGCCGGCGTCGCGAGCAGCCCGACGCGGCCGTTGCGGGTCGCCTCCGCCGCGAGCCGCGACTCCGGCGCGACACGCCGACCACGGGGATGCGCTCCGAGTGGAGCTTGCGGAGCTCGTCCAGCGCCGCGGCGGTGGCGGAGTTGCAGGCGACGACGAGCAGCTTCGCTCCCTGCGGTCACGAGCAGATCCGCAAGCTCGAGCGCGAACGCCCGCAACTCGTCCGGAGCGCGCGTCTCCATACGGGAAGCGCGCGCGTGTCGCCGAGGTAGACGAAGTCCTCGTGCGGCAGCGAGACGAGGCACTCGTGCAGGACCGTGAGCCCACCGAGGCCCGAGTCGAAAACCGCGATCGGAAGGCGTTCGGCGTCGGTCGGTGGCACGCGGCGCTAATGGTTACAGAGCGTTCGGGACGGCGCGGGCGGCGCTGCAAGGATGCGGCGCGCAGAGTGCGCGTCCTCGTCGTCACCAACATGTACCCGTCGCCCGCGAAGCCCGCCTTCGGGAGCTTCGTGCGCGACCAGGTCGAGGCGCTGCGCCGCTCGAGGGGCTCGAGCTCGAGCTGTTCACCTTCGACCCGCGCGGTCCGGCGGCATACCTGCGAGCGGCGCCGGCGACCTGCGCCGCCGCCACGCGGCGCGAGCGCTTCGACGTCGTGCACGCTCACTACGGCCTCAGCGGCATGGGTGGCGCTCGCGTGCGGCGGCCCGCACGTCGTCACCTTCCACGGGACCGACCTCGCGCACCCGGTCGTCGGTCCGCTGCCGCGCGCTGCTCGCCCGCCATATAGACGCTGCCCGCGCCGGTCTCGGCTTCGCTCGCCCGCGACGGGCTGCCCGGGCTCGGCCGGCCGCTCGCCGTGCTGCCCGTGCGGGGTCAACCTCGACCGCTTCGCGCCGGTCGAGCGGAGCGCGGCGCGTCGCGCGCTCGACCTGGAGCCCGACGGCCGCTACCTGCTCTTCCCCGCCGACCCGCGCGGCGCCGAGAAGCGCCACGATCGCGCGCGGCGCTCGCGGCAGGCGCCCGGCGCGCGAGCTGCTCACGTATCGCGATGCGGCGTCCCGATCGGATGCCGCTGCTGATGAACGCGGCGAACGTCGTCGTCTGCCCATCGGAGCGCGAGGGCTTCGGCCTCGCGCCGCTCGAGGCGCTCGCGTGCGACGTGCCCGTGATCGCGACGCCGGTCGGGGATCGCGCCGCATCGCCCTGCGCGGCGTCGCGGGGACCCTCTGCGCGGCCGTTCGACGTCGACGCCTGGGCCGACGCGCGCCAGCGCCCACCTCGGCGCACGCGCAGACCCCCGCGTCGAGGGACGCGCTCGCGCCTCGCTCGTACAGCCGGGACGGCTCACCGAGCGGCTCCTGGCGGCGCTACCGGGACTGGCCGAGCGCCCGAACGCGCCGCTATAGTGGCGCGCGGACGCCGCCGGGCGAGCCCTCGCCCGTTGCAGCGCTTTCCGAGTAATGCGTCCCTCGCTCAAACCCTTCCGCCGGCTCTTCAGCTCTGCCGCCGGCCGCGCCCGGCGCTCCGCCGCGGGCACCGCAGCCACCGGCCGGCTAGGACCCCGACGCGCCGCCTGCAGGCGACGGCCCGCTCCGGCGCGCGCGAGCGCAGCGCCATGCGCCGGCGCGCGCGCAAGCTCCGCCGCCTGCGCGAGGCCGTCGCGCGCGACCTCGGGCTGCTCGTCCTCGAGCTGCAGCGGCGCCACCGCGAGAACCCGGAGCTGCTGCGCCGCAGGACGATCCAGCTGCGCGCCATCGACGACGAGCTCCGCGGCCTCGGGACGGCGCTCGGGCGGCGGCGACACGCTCGACCAGGTCGTCGCCGCCGGCATCGCCGGCAACTGTCGCAACTGCGGCGTGCTGATGGGCACCGACGACCGCTACTGCGCGGCCTGCGGCACTCCCCGAGCCGCCCAGCCGCCCCCGCCCCCGCCACCGGGCGACCAGCGGCCGCCGGCAGCTGACGGCGAGCAGCAGCTCGCGACGAGCGCGCCGGACCGCCGGTGACGGCCGTCGCGCCGCCGCCGCCGCCGGCGGCGCTCACCTGTCCCGGCTGCGGTCGCGCCGCCTCCCCCGGCCAGCGCTTCTGCGTCGAATGCGGACGCACGCTGCAGACTCGCTACCGGCCGGCGTCGAGCTGGCGCCTCACGGCGGCGATCCTGACGGTCGTGCTCGCCCTGGCCGGTGTCGGCGCCGGCTTCGGGATCGGCTCGCTCGTGCATGCGAAGAAGGTCAGTCCGCAGCATGTCACGACGACCCTCCCCGCAGCGCCCGTGACGCCCCCGCCGGCTGCGACGCCCCCGGCTGCGACGGCGCCCGCGACGCCGCTCCCCCACCCGACCACCGTGCCGCGCCACACGCCCGTGCCGACGCGTCCGAGGGCGCCCTCGACCGGAGTCCCCGTGAAACCGGTACAGCCCGCGCTGCCGCGCCTCCGGACCCGGTAGGGGGAGGTCGATCTCGAAGCCGAGCGGCCTCTAGATGATTGATTCCGCGAAACGCCGGGGGGTCAGGCGCTGATCTCCGAATCAATCGTCTCGGCGACCAGGCTCTTCGATCTGAGCCGCATGGCGGGCGATAGCGGCTGACAGAGATGATTGATCCACGCCACGACCGTTCCTTCCGGACGCAGCCGTGAATCAATCATCTAGCCGACCGGCCAGTAGCCGCGGAGGGTCTCGAGCGCTCGCTCGGTGACCGCGTCGGGCGGGAACTGCGCGGGCGCGCCGCCGTCGCGGAGAGCGTCCAGCGTCGCGGCGACGGAGACCGCAAGCGCGCGCAGGTCGTAGCCGCCCTCGAGCACGGCGCCGACCGGAACGTCCAGGTCGTCGGCGAGCGTCTTGACGGTCTGCGCGAGCAGCCCGAACGAGCCGGTCTCGAGCATGCAGCTGGCGAGCGGGTCGTCGCGGTGAGCGTCGAAGCCGGCGGAGACGAGCACGAGCTGCGGCTGGTACTCGAGCGCGGCGGGCACGACGACCTGCTGGGCGAGCGAGAGCCAGGTGCGCTCGCCCGCGCCCGGAGGGACCGGCAGGTTGATCGTGTAGCCCGCGCCCGCCCCCGAGCCGGTGTCGGAGAGCGGGCCGGTGCCGGGGTAGAGCGGCGACTGGTGGATGCTCGCGAACAGCACCTCCGGGCTCGCGTGAAAGATGTCGTTGGTCCCGTTTCCGTGATGGACGTCCCAGTCGAAGATCAGGATCCGCTCGAGCCCGAGCGAGTCGAGCGCGTGGCGGGCCGCGATCGCGACGTTGTTGAACAGGCAGAACCCCATGGCGACGCTCGGCTCGGCGTGGTGACCGGGCGGCCGCAGGGCGCTGAATCCGACGTCCGCCTCGCCGGCGAGGAGCGCCTCGACCATCGCGCAAGCCCCGCCGGCGGCGTGCAGCGCCGCGACGTAGGAGCCGGCGCTCGTGACCGTGTCGGGGTCGAAGGCGCCGCCGCCGGCCTCGGAGACGCCGCGCACCTCGTCGACGTACGCGGGCGGATGCACGCGCGGTCAGCACGCCGAGATCGACGCGCGGGGCCTCCCGGCGCTCGTAACCGAGCCAGTCGCGCCCCGCGAGCTCACGCTCGATCGCCGGGATCCGCCCGCGACCCTCCGGATGGGGTCCGGTGTCGTGCTCGAGCGAGGAGTCGTGGCGGAAGTAGAGCGGCGCCGCGATGCGCGAAAGGTAATCGCACGCCGCCCGCGGGGCGCTGTACGGTAGCCCCGCCTTCGATGCCACCACCATCGCGCGTACAAGTCGCCGTCGTGGGTGCCGGAGCCGCCGGGCTCTACGCGGCGCTGGTGGCGGCGCGAGCGGGTGCAAGCGTCGCGCTCGTGTCGCGCTCGCCGCTGGCGGAGTCGGCGAGCTACTGGGCGCAGGGCGGCATCGCCGCCGCGTTCGAGGCGAACGACTCGCCGGCGCGCCACGCCGCCGACACGCTCGCCGCGGGCCGCGGCCTCAGCCGGGCCGGCGCCGTCGAGGTGCTGTGCGAGGACGCCCCCGGGGCGGTGGAGGACCTCGAGTCGCTCGGCGTGCGCTTCGACCGCGCCGCCGACGGAGCGCTCGCGCTCGGGCTCGAGGGCGGGCATTCGCGCCGGCGCGTGGTCCACGCGGGCGGTAGCGCGACCGGCCGGCGGATCACACGCGAGCTGTCCGCGCTCGCCGCCACCGACGAGCGGGTCGGGGTCCTCGAGCGGACCACCGCGGCGGCGCTGTGGGTCGACGAGGGCCGCTGCATCGGCCTCGTCACGGATGCGGGCGAGGCGATCATCGCCGGCGGGACGATCCTCGCCACGGGGGGCGCGGCGGCGCTTTGGCAGCGGACCACCAACCCGTCCGGCGCGATCGGGTCGGGGCTGTCGCTCGCGCTCGAGGCGGGAGCGCGAGCGGCCGACCTCGAGTTCGTCCAGTTCCACCCGACCGCGCTGGTCGCGCCCGGGCCGTCGGACGGCTTCCTGATAACCGAGGCGGTCCGCGGCGAGGGCGCGCTGCTGCTCGACGAGCGCGGCGAGCGCTTCGTCGACGAGCTCGCGCCGCGTGACGAGGTGGCGCTCGCGGTCGCGGCTCGCGGCGGCGCTCGCCTCGACCTGCGTCCCGTCGACCTGACGCGGTTCCCGAACATCGCCGCGAAGCTCGCGGAGGTCGGGGTCGACCCGCGCCGCGAGCCGGTGGCGGTCGCGCCGGCCGCCCACTACACGATGGGGGGCATAGCGACCGATCTCGACGGCCGGGCGTCACTCGCGGGTCTGTTCGCGGTCGGTGAATGCGGCTGCAACGGGCTCCACGGAGCGAACCGCCTGGCCTCCAACTCGCTCGCCGAGTGCTTCGTCTTCGGCCGCCGCGCGGGCATCGCCGCCGCAGAGGAGCCGGCGCCCCGCGACGTGCCACCGCCGGCCCCGCCGGCGGCGCCCCGGCCGCTGCCCTCGCCGGCGACCAGGGAGGCGCTGACGCGGCTCGCCGGGATCGAGCGCGACCGGATCGGCCTCGAGCGGCTGCTCGCCGACGAGTTCCCGCTGGCGCGCGCGGTCGCCGCCTGCGCGCTGGCCCGCCGCGAGAGCCGCGGCGCGCATCAGCGGAGCGACCATCCCCGCCGGGACCCGGCGCTCGACGGGCGCCACTCGCTGGTCGACGCGCGCGGCGAGCCGCATTTCGAGGCGTGGGTCTAGCGAAAGCTCCGCTTAACCCAGGCTTAACTTTCATTCGCCCGGGCTTAGCACGCCCCTGAAATACTCGCGCCCTCGGTCCGCAGGGTACGGGCCACGAGGGAGAAGGGGGGAGGGTCAAGCCATGTACCAGTTCAGCCGTTCCCTGTACCGGGAGCTCGGCCCGCTCGTGCAGGCCGACCGATACTCGAACCTGTGCGAGAACCGCGCGCTCCTGCTGCGCTCGTGCGAAGGTGCCTTCAAGCGCCTCGCGGCGGACCGGCACTACTTCGCGCGCCCGACGCGCACGCTGTTCAACGAGGTCCGCACCCTGTTCCCGATCGGCGCGCAGGTGCGCGTGCTGCACGTGATCGAGAGCTACATGCGAGTGGCGGCGGAGTACGTCGACCGGCGCGAGCGCGAGGGAGTGTCGCTCGACGGCAGCCCGCTCTGCTGCCACGCGAGCACGCGCAAGGGCACCGCCTGCCAGCGCGTGCCGCTGCCCGGCAGCAAGTACTGCCCGTCGCACAAGCACCTCGAGGAGAGCTTCATCCGCGAGGCCGCCTGAGCTTGCGGTTCGGGCGGCGCATGCGCCGCCCGTAGCGTGGCGCATGCGCCGCGCTCGAGTCCGGCGCATGCGCCAGACTCCTCTCATATAGCTTCGCGGGATGCTCCTCGGTGTCGACGTCGGCGGTACCTTCACGGACGCGGCGCTCGTGACGGGCGGCCGGCTCGTCAGCGCCAAGGCGCCGACAACGCCGGCCGACCAGTCGGAGGGCGTGCTCGCGGCCGTCGAGGACGTGCTGTCGGCGGCCCGCGCGCGGCCGGCGACAGGTGACCCGCTTCGTGCACGGGATGACGACCGGCACGAACGCGCTGCTCGAGGGGCGCGTAGCGCGCACGGCGCTGCTCGCGACCGCCGGCTTCACCGACATCGAGGAGCTCGGTCGCCAGGCCGCGCGCGCGAGCTCTACCGGCTCTGCGCGGCGCAACCCGCCGCCGCTCGTCCCCTCGGAGCTGCGGCTCGCCGTTCCCGAGCGAAGCGGCCCCGACGGCGAGATTGAGCCGCTCGACGAGCCCGCTCTGCGCGAGACCGTCGCCGGCACTCGACGACGGCGTCGAGGCCGTCGCGGTGTGCCTGCTCTGGGGGTTCCTGCCACCGCGGCGCCGAGCGGCGCGTCGCCGAGGTGATCGGCGAGCTGCGGCCGGACGTGCACGTCTCGACCTCGCACGAGACGGCCGCGGTCTTCCGCGAGTACGAGCGCTGCGCGACGACCGTCGTCGACGCGGCGCTCTCGCCGCTGCTGCGCCGCTACCTCGGACGGCTGAGCGAGCGCGCCCGTGACGCCGGGCTGCCGGCGCCCGAGGTGATGCTCTCCGGCGGCGGCGTCGCCGACGCCGCGACGGCGGCCCGCCATGGCTCGTGGACGGTCCTCTCCGGACCCGCCGGCGGAGCGGTCGGCGCCGCCCGCACGGCCGCTGCCGCAGAGAGCCGCGACGCCATCCTGCTCGACATGGGCGGCACCTCTTGCGACGTCTCGCTGGCGCGCGCGGGCGAGGTGGGCATGGGCGGACGCGGCGAGGTCGGCGGGCGCCCGCTCGCGCTGCCGATGGTCGACGTGCACACCGTCGGCGCCGGGGGCGGCAGCGTCGCCTGGCGCGACAGCGGCGGCGCGCTGCGCGTCGGTCCCCGCTCTGCGGGCGCGGATCCCGGCCCCGCGTGCTACGGGCGCGGCGGCACCGAGCCGACCGTCACCGACGCGAACCTGCTGCTCGGCTACCTCGACGCAGGGTCTCCCGCTCGCCGGAGGCGTCGAGCTCGACCGCGACGCAGCCGAGCGGGCGGTCGCGCGCCTCGGGCGCTCGCTCGGGCTCGGCGTGGAGGAGACCGCACTGGGCATCGCTCGCGTCGCCGAGCAGCGAGATGGCGCGCGCCGTGCGCGTCGTGACCGTCGAGCGCGGGGTCGACCCGCGCGATCTCGCGCTCGTCGCGTTCGGCGGCGCGGGGCCGCTGCACGCCGCGGCGATCGCCGCCGAGCTCGGGATTCGGCGCGTGATCGTCGCGCGCCACTCGGGCGTGCTCTCGGCGATCGGGCTGATCGCGTCGGAGCGCCGTCGCGACTTGGCCGAGAGCGTCCTGCTCTCCGCAGCGGAGATCACCGACCGACCGGGTCGCGGCGGTCGTCGAGCGCCTCGCCGAGCGCGGGCGTGGCGAGCTCGACGCGCCGAGCGCGCGCGCGAGCGCGAGCTTCGACCTCCGCTACGCGGGCCAGGCGTTCGAGCTGAACGTCCCGGGGAGCCGGGGCCGGACCCGGCGGCGCTGCGCGCGGCATTCGACGAGGCGCACGACGAGCGCTACGGCTACTCGCGATCCGGACGCCGAGCTCGAGCTCGTCACCGTCCGCGTCGTCGTCGCAGAGGAAGCCGACCGAGCTCCCCGAAGCGCTCCGTCGAGCCCGGGGCGCAGCCGCGGGCTCGGCGCGCCTCGTTCGACGGCGAATGGCTCGAGACGACGGTCGTCGACGGCATCGGGGAGTCCCTCGCCGGCCCGGCGATCGTCGAGCCTGCCCGAGGCGACGCTCGTCGTCCCGCCCGGATGGACGTGCCGCCCCGCCGCCGGCGGGATCACGATGGAGCACGGCGAGTGAGCGTCGACCCGGTGACGCTCCAGGTGATGCTCGGCGCGCTCCGGGCCGGCTGCGAGGAGATGGGCGCGGTGCTCGTCCGCTCGGCGCACTCGGCGAACATCAAGGAGCGCCGCGACGCGTCGACCGCGCTGTTCGACCCGAACGCGCGAGATGGTGATGCAGGCCGAGCACATCCCCGTCCACCTCGGGGCGATGCCGGCGGCGGTCGCCGCGATCGTCGACGAGCGACAGCGCCCGGGCGACGCCTGGATCGTCAACGACCCCTATCACGGCGGCACTCACCTGCCGGACATCACCGTGGTCTCACCGGTCTTCGACGGCGAGGAGCTGATCGGCTTCGCCGCGAACCGCGCGCACCACGCCGACGTCGGCGGGTCGATCCCCGGGCAGCATGCCCGCCGACTCGCGCACGCTCGAGGAGGAGGGCGTCGTGATCCCGCCGACCCGGCTCGTCGCGCGAGGGTCGAGCTCGACCGCGACGTACTCGATCCGCTGCTCGAGCGCATGCGCGGGCCCGCGCCAGCGCGAGGCGGACCTTCGCGCCCAGCTCGCCGCCAACCGCGCCGGCGCCGCAGCGTCTCCTGGAGCTCGCGCAGCGCTACGGGAGCCTCCTGCGCGAGGCGCTCGCAGGAGACGCTCGACTATGCGGAGCGGCGGACGCGCGCGGCGATCGCGCGCTTGGCAGACGGGGAGCGTGAGGCGGTCGACGTGCTCGAGGCGCCCGAGCGGCGACCTCGAGCTGCGGCTGCGGGCCCGCGTCGAGGGCGACGAGCCTCACGCTCGACTTCTCCGGTTCGGCGGCGCAGCACGACGGCAACCTCAACTGCCCGCTCGCCGTCACCCTCTCGGCCTGCTACTTCGCGGTGCGCGTCCTGACCGATCCCGACGTGCCGCCGTGCGCGGGCGCCTACCGGCCGATCGAGGTGGTCGCGGAGCCGCGGCTCGCTGCTCAACGCGCGCCCGCCCGCCGCGGTGGTCGCCGGCAACGTCGAGACCTCGTCGCGGGTCGCCGACCTCGTGCTCGAGGCGTTCGGCCGAGCCGCTCGGCCAGGGCACGATGAACAACCTCACGCTCGGCAACGACGACTTCACCTACTACGAGACGCTCGGCGGCGGGCAGGGGGCGTGTCGCCGACGCCGACGGGCCGAGCGGCGTCCACGTCGCGATGAGCAACACGCTCAACACCCCGGTCGAGGCGCTCGAGCTCGAGTTTCCGCTGCGCTGCGTCGAGTACTCCCTGCGGCGCGGGTCCGGGGGCGCCGGGCGTGCAGCGCGGCGGCGACGGCGTCGTCCGCGAGCTCGAGGCGCTCGCGGCCGATGACCTACTCGCTGCTCACCGAGCGCCGCCGCGCACGCCCCGCCGGGCGCGGAGGGCGGCGCCGCCGGCGCGCCGCGGCCGCAACGTCGTGGCGGGCGAGGAGGTGCCCTCGAAGTCCACCGGCCGGCTCGAGCCCGGCGACCGGCTGCGGCTCGAGACGCCCGGCGGCGGAGGCTACGGCGGCTGAAAACCATGCAAAGTGGGTTAAGCCGGCGCGCCCCCGGGCAATCGACTTGAAATCGCGATCCTGTCGCGTATCATGCCCCGCGCCGCGCCAGTAGGCCGCCAGCTCGGGCGCGACCCGTAGTTATCGCTTCTCGCTGATGCCAGTCGCTTTCAAAGAATGGGCAGTGACCGTGCGCGCTCTCGCCGAGGGCGAGCAGCTCGTCACCCTGCGAAAGGGCGGGATCCGCGAGGAGCACAAGCACTTCGAGATCGAGCACGATCGCTTCTTCCTCTACCCGACCTTCGACCATCAGGAGGGCGGTCTGGTACGCGAGTCGCACCGGCCGGAGCTTCCGCGCGCGCTCGAGGAGGGCGTCTGGAGCGACGGCGAGCCGCCGGCCGCCGCGCTCAACCAGGACGGCGGCGTGCCGCAGCCGGACCGGGTGCGGATCCGCGCCTGGGCCGAGGTCGCCGCGAGCTACCTGATCACCGACCGGCGCGCGGTCGACGCGCTCTCGCCCTATTACGTGTGGACCACCGACTACGCGGAGAAGCGGCTGCGCTGGAAGCCGCGCCACCCGCTGCACGTGATGCTGCTGCGCACCTACCGCATCCCGCGGCCGGTCACGGTGAAGGTGCGTGACGAGTACCACGGCTGCCGCTCCTGGCTCGAGCTGCACCGCGACCTCCCGTTCGAGGGGACCCCGGTCCTCGCCGATGAGGAGTTCGAGCGCGCCGCCGAGGAAATCGAGGCGATCGCCTCGAGCGCCGTTCCCGTCCTGGCCTGACGCTCGGCGTCACGCGCGTCGCTGGATCAATCCCGCGCAGGCCACCGCTCCCGCGGCCGCGATCAGCGCCCAGCTCGGCGAGCTGAGCCGCGCGACCTCCCCGACGGCGGGGCCGCCCGCGCCGACGCCGGCGTCGAAGAAGGAGAAGAAGAGGCCGGCCGCGGCGCCGTGGCGCGCGGCAGGCACCCGCTCGAGCGCGATCAGCCCGAGCACCGGCACCGCCAGTCCCTGGCCGACGGCGAGGATCGCCGTCCCGCCCAGGGCCGGGACGGGTGCACCAGCCAGCGCGACGGCGACGAGCCCGGCCGCCGCCAGCCCGGTCGTGATCGGGACCAGCAGGTGCGCGCCGAAGCGGTCCGGCAGGTTGCCGCCGAGCGTGCGGACGAGGATCACCCCCGCTGCGAAGACGGGCACGGCCAGCACAGAGCCCGCCACCCTGGCGCCAAACGCGAGCAGCGCCACGTAGCCGACGTTGACGAGCATCAGTCCGGCGCCGGGGCGCACGATCGCGCGCCAGACCGGCGCTCCGCCCTCCTGCCGCTCGGGCTTCGGCCGGCGTACGCCGGCCGGCAGCACGGCGCCCGCGAGCGGGAGCAGCGCCGCCGCGACGAGCACCGGCGTGCGCGCCGAGCCGAGCGCGACCGCGAGCAGCGGCCCGACCGTCAGTCCCGCGTAGTTGGCGAGGCCGATGTGACCGAGGGCTCGGCCGCGGTGAGCGGGTCCGGCCAGGCGCAGGAGCCAGAGGACCGTCGCGCTCATCATCGCTCCCTCACCGGCTCCGACCGCCAGCCGCGACGCGAGCAGGGCCACGGTGCCGCTCGACACGAGCGCCGGCAGTACGCCGAGCGCCATCACGCCGGCCCCCGATGCGAGGACTGGCGCTGAACCGACCCGGTCGGCCAGCCGGCCCCCCAGGGGACGGGTGATGACGGCGGTCAGTGCGGGCGCGCCGACGAGCAGGCCCAGCATGGCGCGATCGCCTGCCAGCGAGGGGAGGATGCCGAGCACCGCTCCGAGCGCGGCGTAGCAGAGCACCGCGGCGCTCAGCACGAGCATGTATGACCGGCGCCACACGCTCGGGATGTTGGTGTCGGGACGCTTCGGCCGTTGGCGAAGCGTCGTCCCGTTAGCCTCCGATCGAATGTCGGGCGACACCGACATCGCCGCGCTGGCGTCCGTGCTCGCCCCACGGCCGCGGACCAGGATGCTGCTCGCGCTCGGCGACGGGCGGGCGCTCCCCGCGAGCGTGCTAGCCGCGGAGGCCGGCGTCGCCTCGTCGACCGCGAGCGCCCACCTGGGCCGCCTCGTCGAGGCGGGGCTCCTCACCGTGACCACGCAGGGACGCCATCGCTACTACCGCCTGGCCGGCCCCGCGGTCGGGGAGATGATCGAGACGCTCGCTCGAATCGCCCCCGCCGCGCCCGTGCGATCGCTGCGAGAGGGAACGCGCGCCCACGCTCTGCGCCAGGCGCGGACCTGCTACGACCACATCGCCGGGCGACTCGGCGTCGCGATCCTCGCCGGACTGATCGAGCGGGGAGCGGTAACCGGCGGCGACGGGCGCCACCGGCTCGACGCGGACGGCGGCGACCGCCTCTCCGCTCCTGGCCGCGACGTCGACTACCGCTTGACCTCGGCCGGGGCGGACCGCCTGGCGCGGCTCGGGGTCGCACTCGACCCGGCGGGCCGCGACGGTCTCGCGCTCCAGTACTGCGTCGACTGGACGGAACAGGCCCACCACCTGCGCGGCCGCACGGGGCGAGCGCTGGCCGCCAGGCTGCTCGAGCTCGGCTGGCTCAGGCGCGCCGAGCGCACGCGGGCCCTGCACGTCACCGACGCCGGCCGCGGCGGGCTCGCCGAGGCGCTCGGCATCAGCCTCTGAGGCGCGCCAGCAGCCGCCGCCAGAGTGGCGGCTCGGTTCGCCACTCGTCGCGAGTCGGCAGTCGCCCGGCCCGCCGCTCCGCGAGCACGCATTCGGTGTGGGCGTGCCGGCGCCGGGACGTGTCGCCCTCGGGGGAGATCAGCACGTGCTCGGACATCGACGCGAGGTGCCGGCCGCACAAGGGACAGCGGTACGTCGCCGGCTTGTGGTTCTGCGCACGGCGCAGCTCCCACCAGCGCGGCTCCACCGCGCCGCCTACTGCGGTGACAGGCTGCGGCTGCGGCGCAGGCGCTCGACGTGGCAGTCGCTCGGGACGTCCTCGTAGATGCCCGACGCGGCGCACTGAAGGTGGACCGGCGCCCCGTGCACGCGCACGTACTCGTCGTCCCCGCTCACCGGCTGAAGGCAGGCGAGGCAGCGGCCCGGGCCGGTCTCGGTCTCTCTCTCGGTGGGGCTCTCAACAACCATAAATCCTCGTAAATCGACGTTTTCCGTACTCCCCACCCACACTTCTCCTATACCCCGGATGACGCTCGAGTGACGGTCTTCCAGCCGCCGCTTCACAGGCCTTAACCTGGGTCCCCACCGGTTAATCAGATTCGGGCGCCCTTGCTCCGATTGCACGCCTCGCAGCGGAGCTCGAGGTTGCGCGCGCTGCTCGATCCGCCACGACTCAGCGGGACGATGTGGTCGAACTCGAGCCGCCGGCGCGAGCCGCAGTCGACGCACGCGCCGCGGTCCCGGCGCCACACCTCGTGCCTGACCCGCTCGGGTATCGCCCGGCGGCGGGGAAGCGCGCGCGAGCGTCCGCGCCCGTGCCAGGCGATCACCGCCGTGGCGAGCACGACCGCCACCGCGGCGGCGAGCAGCGCGGGCCCGACCAGCGCCCCCCACAGGCGCGCCGCGCAGGTTCCCGGGCTCGTGAGGTGCGTGCACGGTCCGAGCCGCGTATGGGGCAACCGCGCGTAGACCGTCAGCGCGGCGGCGCTGATCGCGAGCGCCGGGGTTGTCCGCCTCAGGAGGGACATCCCGGAAAGGTTTGCCGCGGCGGCGGACGCCCTGCCAAAGTACGGCCGGTGCCCTGGGAAGAGACGCGCTCCGCCTCCTTCGTCGCCCGCCACGCCGCCGGCGACGCGCATCATGCCGAGGACCTGCTGGCCGACCTCGAGGGCTTCCGCGACGAGCTCGCGCAGAGCTTCGAGACGCTGCCGAGCGAGGTCGCGGTCATCATCCACGAGCGCTCGCCGGCGCTCTCGCTGGCCCAGCCCTGGCTGCCGATCGCCCGCCTCGCGGCGGCGCCCGCAAGCCGTCGCTACATGGCCGGGTGGTTCTCCTCCGGTGAGCTCCACGTGCTCTCGCCGACCGCGCTCGAGCGCCGCGCGGCGGCGATCGAGGGCTCCGTCGAGGCGCTCCTGCTGTCCCCCCTGCACGAGTACGCGCACCTCGCGATCGGCACCAACTCGACCCGCCTGCCGCCGCCGTTCAGCCCCCGCCGTTTCCGGCACTATCTTCGCTGGGCGTGGCTGTGCGAAGGCGCGGCCACCCACCTCGCCGGCCAGACGCGCTACCTGCGCGCGGCGATCTCGCGGCGCCTGCGCGAGGGCGAGCGGCCGGCGTTCCCACCCTCGCCGCGGGACGCTCCGCTGCTCGGGGCGACGGTCTTCCTGCTGCTCGAGCGAGAGGCGGGCCGGGAGGCCTGCCTCTCGCTTGCCCTCACCCACGCGGCCGATGCTCGCGGGGCGATCGCGGCGGCATTCGGGAGGCACCCGACCGAGGTCGAGCACGACTGGCGGGCGCTGCTCGATCGCCTCCTCCAGGCCCCCGCCGGCGCTGATCGCGGCCGGTAGGCTTGCTCGGATGTTCCGCGCACGCATACAGCGCTGGCGTGCCCGTCCCCGTAGCTCCCGCGTCGGCGACCTGGTCCTGGCCGGGGCGATCGTGCTCGTCTTCGCCGCCGTGGGCGCGAACGTGATGCCGACGATCCGCGACACCAAGCGCTCGAAGGTCGACCTCAAGGTCGCAAAGACCTACTTCAAGTCACATCCCGAGCTCGGTCGCTACACCGCTCCGATCACCGCGACGGAGGACCGGCTCGACCTGGCCTGCGCCTACCCGAAGAACTCGAAGCAGGGACTATGCATGCAGATCGACTCGCGCACCTACCACACCACCGCGATCGTGCGGACCTGGCGCTGCCACGAGTCGCCCAAGGTGCTGAGTGATCCGCTGCCGGGTCCGGGCGCCTACTACTGCCCGCTCAACCACGCCAAGGCGACCTGAGCGGGCGGCCCCCCACTCAGCCGCCCAGCAACGAGTCGATCTCCGTCAGCGCGGGCAGCTCGACCAGTCCGCGCGTGTAGGGCTCGATCTCGACGGAGGGCGTCCGTTCGCCGTAGGCGACCCTGACGAGCGCGCTGCCGCATTCGCGCAGGGCGCGTCGCGCCCGCGCCTCGAGGCGCGCCGAGCGGCCCGCCGGCACGCCGCAGGCCGCGAGGAAGACGCGCATCCGCTCGACTTCGGGGTCGCCGGCGCGCAGCTCGAGCTCCTCGACTCGCCCGGCGCCGCCGGGCTCGGAGAGGCGCTCGCCGGAGCGGGCGGTGACCAGGCAGGCGGCCATGTCGTCCGAGATGCGCTCGGCGGCGCCGGCGATCCCGTCGAGCAGCTCGCTCGCCCCCTGCTGCGAATCGAGCGCTTGCACCCGCCGGACGAGCTCGTCGCGGCCGAGCAGGCCGCCTCGTACGCGCGCCTCGACGAGGCCGTCGGTGAAGAAGCAGGCGCGGTCCCCGGGCGCCAGACGCAGCGTGCTCTGGCGATCGCCGGTCTCGGTGAAGCCGCCGAGCGGAGGCGAGGACAGCGCGGTGACCGGCTCGTGGGGCACGGCGGCGGAGACGATCGGCGGCGCATGGCCCGCGCACGCGTAGGTGAGGGTGTGCCGGCGGGCGTCGTAGACGGCGACCACCACGGTCGTCAGCTCGTCGCGACGCTCGCTGTCGAGCGCGCGCCCGGCGAGTTTGAGGGCGATTCGCGGCTCGAGGCCGGCGTTCAGGTACGCGCGCAGCGAGTAGCGCATCAGCGCGGTGACCGCGAGCGCGTCGCGGCCGTGGCCCATGACGTCGCCGACGATCACGGCCGTGCGGCTCGGGTCGAGGGCGAAGACGTCGTAGAAGTCGCCGCCCGCGGCAGGGCCGTCGGCCGGGCGGTAGGCAACCGTCACCCCGAGCTCGCCGACCCGCTCGGGAACCTCCGGAAGCAGGGCGCTCTGCAGCAGTCCGACGTCGCCGAGCAGCTCGGCCCGCTGGCGCTCGAGGCGGCGAGCACGGGCGGCGACGAGCCGCGCTCGCACGGCGAGTCCGAGCGCGAGCAGGGCGAGCAGCCCGATCAGGATCTTGACCGGCGTCGGCACGACCTGGACGATGGTCGGCAGCAGAGGCTCGGGAGCCGGCCGCGCGCGAGGCTGGGCCACGCTGGTCGCCGGCGCGGCGGCGATCGCATGACCGAGCGGCGAGCGGTAGCGCGCTGCGGCGGGGCGGGTGCTGCGACGGCCGGGGGGCCCGGGGTCGCGGCCGGGGGAGCGCGTGCCGGCGCGAGCTCCCTGACCGCCCGTGTCGGCGGCCGTGGACGAGCCTCGCTCGGTGCCCGCGGGGCGGTTCGACGTCGCCGGAGCGGACCGCGGTTGCGGCGATGACGGAGTCGAGGCAGCCGTCGTGGCGGGGGCAGGCGCCGGTGCCGTTGCCGGCGAGTTCGCCGCCTGCGCGGGAGCGCCTTGCGCCTGGGGGTCGAGCAGCCGGCCGGCGGCGCCGGCCGTGCCGGTCAGCGTAGAGCCGACCGCTCCGACGGCCCCGCGCGCGACCGTCCCGACGGTCTGAAGCGGCCCGGACTGCTGCGCGGGCGGCGATCCCGGAAGGAGACCGGTGAGCGCGACCGCGGCCACGGCGACCGGGGCGGGCAGGGGCACCATGTGACAATGATCGGCGCGCGGCGGCGGTGAATCAAGGACCCGGCGGGCTAAAAGTTCGCTGAAGATGCCGGGTTTTACAGGCTTTCAGCGCTAACCGAGCGGGAAGCTGCGCGCTCAGAGCCCGAGCGTGCGCGCGATGATGTTCTTCTGGATCTCCGAAGTGCCGCCGTAGATCGTCGTGACCACCGCGGCGCGCAGGTAGCGCTCCATCGGGTACTCGCGCGCGTAGCCGTAGCCGCCCATGATCTGGACGCCCTCGAGCGCCGCCCGCTTGGCGAGCTCGGTGGTCGCGAGCTTCACCATCGACGCCTCCTGCGGCAGCATCCGCGACGGCTCGGCATCGGTCAGCCCGGCGACGAAGCGCACGAGCAGCCGCGCCTGCAGCAGCGCGGTGGCGAGCTCGGCGAACTTGTGCGAGATCGCCTGGAAGCTGCCCACGGGCCGCCCGAACTGGCGGCGTTCCTTCGCGTAGGCGATGGCGTCGTCGAACGCGCGCTGGGCGAGGCCGAGCGCGGATGCTCCCAGGATCACACGCTCGTTGTTCAGCCCGGCCATCAGCTGGTGCCAGCCGTTGCCCTCCCTCCCAAGCAGAGCATCGGCGCGCAGCCTCACGTCGTCGAGGTGGAGCTCGTTCGTCTCCGTGCCGCCCATCGTCTCGATCGGGGTCACGGTCAGGCCGTCGGCGTCGCGGGGGACGAACAGCATCGAGAGTCCCTCGTGCGCCGAGTCGCCCTCCGAGGAGCGGCAGACGACCAGGATGTGGCTCGCCTTGTGCGCGTACGAGCACCACATCTTGGAGCCGTTCAGGACCCACTCGTCGCCGTCGCGGACCGCGCGTGTCTTCAGCGAGGCGACGTCGGAGCCCGACTCTGGCTCTGACATCGCGATCGCCAGCACGCCGCCGCGGGCGACTCGCCCGAGCAGGTCCTGCTTCTGGTCCTCGGTGCCGAAGCGGTTCAGCTGCCCGACGCAGATCAGCGTTACGTCGTAGCCGCCGATCGGCGCGCGCCCGCGCGCGATCTCCTCGAGGAAGATCGTGGCGTCGAGGAAGCTGCCCCCCGATCCCCCGTAGCGCTCGTCGATCGTCAGCCCGTACCAGCCAAGTCCGGCGAGCTGCTCGGCGACCGACTCGACGTGCATGTCCGTGTAGCCGGAGGTCACCTGCTCGAGGCGCGCGGCCGGGAACTCGCGGGCGCAGAAGTCCCGCAGCGCGCGAACGAAATCCTGGCGCTCGTCGCTCAGCGCGAGGTCGGCCGGCGGGGCGCTGGCGGCCGCCACCTCAGCGGGCGGCGCCAACCGCGGCTGGGGCCTGCGCCGGGGCGGGCTCCTCGCCCTTCCACTGGTTCAGCTCGCGCATCGCGATAACCATCTTGTGCACCTCGTCAGGCCCGTCGGCGAGCCGCAGCATTCGCAGCTGGCGCCACATCATCGCGAGCGGAGTGTCGTCTGAGACGCCGAGCGCACCATGGACCTGGATCGCCCGGTCGAGCACGTCCATGCAAACGTTCGCCGCGATCACCTTGGTCATCGAGATCGCCTGACGCGCCTCCCGCTTGCCGTACTCGTCCATTCTCCACGCGGCGTTGAGGACCATCAGCCGCGCCGAGTCGATCTCGATGCGCGACTTCGCGATGAAGTCCTGGACGAACTGCTTCTCGCCGAGCGGCCCCCCGAACGACTGGCGCTCGTTCGCCCGGCGGCACATCATCTCGAGCGCGCGCTCGGCGGCCCCGACCGCTCGCATGCAGTGGTGGATCCGGCCGGGGCCGAGGCGGTCCTGGGCGATCTTGAAGCCGGCTCCGCGGGGCCCGAGCAGGTTCGACTCCGGCACGCGGCAAGACTCGTAGCGGATCTCGCAGTGGCCGGGGCCGCCGTCGTGCCCCATCACCGGGACGGGCCGGACGAGGTTGAAGCCCGGCGCGTCCGTGGGCACCAGGATCATGCTGGCGCGCTTGTGGGGGGCCGCGTCCGGATCGGTGACCACCATCGCGATCGCCACCGCCGCCCCGACCGCCCCCGAGGTGAACCACTTGTGCGCCTCGATCACCCACTCGCCGCCGTCGAGCACCGCGCTCCCGCGCAGGCCGGTCGGGTCGGAGCCAGAGGTCTCGGGCTCGGTCATCGAGAAGCAGGAGCGAATCTCGCCCTCGAGCAGCGGCGTCAGCCAGCGTGCCTGCTGCTCCTCGCTGCCATGCTCGGCGAGGATCTCCATGTTGCCCGTGTCGGGCGCGGCGCAGTTGAACACCATCGGCGAGACGAGGCTTCGCCCCATCTCCTCGCAGAGCATCCCGTACTCCCAGTTGGTCAGGCCGATGCCGTGCGACTCGCCGGGCAGGAAGAGGTTCCAGAGACCCTCCGCCTTCGCCCGCTCTCGCAGGTCGACCAGCACGCGCGGGTAGGCCACGCCCGCACGCACCTCCTCGTCGAGCGCCCTGAGCGCCTCGAGCTCGACCGGGTACACGTGCTCGTCGAGGAAGCCGCGAACGCGCTCGCGCAGCTCCTCGACCCGGGATGAGGGCGAGAAGTCCATGCCCGGCAGGCTATACCTTCGCGCCGCCGCGCTCTGGCGCAGCGGGCGCACTTGCCATATGTTGGCGCTATGCCGCGCCTCGTTCCGAACCCCGTCGCCGACGTGACCCAGCCGCTGCTTCGGATGGAGAAGTCGCTCGCAACGGTGGTGGAGCTGCTCGCGGACGTGCGCTCGCTGCCCCACATACACGCGGAGCTCGAGCGCCTGCAGGCGACCACGCGAGAGATGCAGCAGACGCTCGCGGAGCTCGTCGCGGACGAGCGGGCGCCAGCCGCATCGCTGCGCGGCGCGCGGGCCGCTCGCGGCTCGCGCTGACGGCCCGCGAAACCCGTTCGTGCCTCCGCTGCGCGGGGCATTAGCTAACTGGTGACCAAGGAACTGATCGGCGTCCTCACCGTCCCGCTGTTCTGCGGCGTGATCGGCTACGTCACGAACTGGACCGGCGTGTGGATGCTGTTCAACCCCGTGCACTTCCGGGGCCTGCGGCTGCCGGGGCTGCGAGCACTCGCGCAGATCCTGCCGCGCAGGATCCAGCAGGTCCCCGGGATCATGGTCGGCGGTATCGGCTGGCAGGGCATCATCCCCTCACGCGCGGCGAAGATGGGCAGCATCGCGGTCGACAAGGGGATCGCGAAGGTGGGCACGCCGGCCCAGTTCTTCGAGCGGCTCGACAGCGAGGAGCTGGCCGCGCACATCGTCGACTCGGTGCGCGATGACGTCGCGACGATCGTCGACGAGGTGATGGAGCGCGAGCGCCCGGACCTCTGGCGCGAGCTCACGCCGGAGCTGCGCGAAGCGCTCCATGGGCGCGTCCAGGACCAGCTCCCGGAAACCGTCGACGCCATCACCGCGGAGCTCGGACGCAACATAGACCACCTGCTCGACCTGAAGCTGATGGTGATCCGCTACATCGAGCGCCACCCCGAGCTCGCGAACAAGCTGTTTCGCTCGGTCGGCGAGCGCGAGCTGCGCTTCATCGTCAACTTCGGCTTCTACTTCGGCTTCGCCATGGGCATCCCGATCGCCGGCCTGACCGCGCTCTTCGGCACCTGGATCCTGATCTTCGCCGGCCCCGTGCTCGGGTGGGTGACGAACTGGCTCGCGCTGCTGATGATCTTCGAGCCGCCGGAGCGCCGCCGTTACGGTCCGTTCCACTGGCAGGGCCTGTTCCTGCGCCGCCAGCGCGAGGTCGCCGACGTCTACGCCGACGTCGTCGCCGAGGACATCGTGACGCTCCCGCACATCGCCGAGGAGCTTCAGACCGGAGTCCGGGCGGACCGCACGCGGGAGATGATCGTCGCCGCGCTGCGTCCCTCGATCGACCGGGCGCTCGGCGACGCCCGTCCGCTCGTCAGGCTCGCCGTCGGGCCGAGCGACTACGACACGATCCGCGAGTCGGTCGCGGAGCGGGCGGCCGATCAGGCGATCGAGCCGCTTGCCGACGACGAGCTCGGGCGCCGCCAGGGCGAGCGGATCGAGCAGCTGCTCGCGGAGCGGATGCGCGAGATGCCCGCGACGGAGTTCGCGGACATGCTCCGATCGGCGATCCGCCAGGATGAATGGCTCCTGCTCGCCCACGGGGGCGCGCTCGGGGTGTTCGGCGGGCTCGTCCACTACTTCATCTTCGCCTGAGCCGATGGCCGCCACCGACAGCCCGGCGCTCGACGCCGAGAGCCTCGTCCGAGCAGCCCCGCTCCTGCTACGGCTGCTCGTCGCGGCGGGCCTGCGCGCGACGGGCAAGACGGTCGAGCTGTCCTTTCAAGTCAGCGTCGAGCTGGTCCGTAGCGCCGCCTCCGGGGCGAGCGCCGCCGAGCTGATCGAGCGAGCGGAGCAGCAGCTGCGCGCGTACCTGCGCGACCTGCTCGGGCCGGGCGCCGGCCCGGACGACGACGGTGCCCCCTCGCCGGGGGTGCCCGAGCGCCGCCACGACGTGGAGTCCTCAGCGGTCGAGGTGAAGCCCGTCGCGATGCCGGAGAGCCCGCTGAGCGAAGGCGAGCTTCGTGAGCTCGGCGCCGATCTGCTGCGCCGCTCCGCCGAGCTCGACCAGGACGGCGACGGCCACCCCGCGTACGAGCACATCCTGCGCGAGCTCGCGCCGGACGAGGCGCGCATCCTGCGCCTGCTGGCCGAGAAGGGATCGCAGCCGGCGGTCGACGTCCGCGCGAGCGGAGCGCTCGGGGTCGGGCGCTCGACGCTGATCGCCCCCGGGCTGAACATGATCGCGCGCGAGGCGGGCTGCCTGCGCCCGAAGCGCGACCAGCGCTACCTCAACAACCTCCACCGCCTCGGGCTGATCTGGTTCTCGCGTGAGGAGCTCGAGGATCTGCCGCGCTACCAGGTGCTCGAGGCACAGCCCGACGTCGTCAGCGCGCTCGAGGAGGCGGGGCGCGGCGCGAAGACGATCCGCCGAAGCATCCACCTGACCCCGTTCGGCATCGATTTCTGCACGACCTGCCTGCCACTCGACACCGATCCCGTCGACGCGCCGCCGCGGGAGGTCGACTGAGGAGGAGTGCGGCCGGCGAGCTCCGCAGAGATCCGCCGCGACCTACGCGGGCGCCGCTCCCGGATGGTGATGGGTGGTGTCCGCTACCTCGCGACGCACGCCGTGCATCAGCCAACCGAGCGCGACCATGCCGATCCCGTTGGCGATGAACGAGATGCCGACGAGGATCGCAAGGGTCGCGTAGCCGACCCGGGGGTCGGAGACGATCACGATCCCGGCGACCACCTCGATCGCCGCCGCGAGCAGGTTCCAGACCCGGTGCTCGCGCACCTCGAAGGCTGCGACGAAACGCACGGTGCCGATCGCGATCAGCCAGATGCCGATCAGCAACGCGACCGCCGTCACGCCCTTGATCGGATGGCGAATCAGCAGCACGCCGAGGATCACGCTGACCACCCCGAGCAGCGCGACGAGGCCGCGGCTGCTCGCCGTGCGGCTGAGCGAGTAGAGGACCTCGAAGATGCCGTCCACGAGCAGGAAGCAACCGGAGATCACCGCGAGCGCGGCGAGGCTGTTGCCCGGTTTGGCGAGCACGACGACGCCCGCCGCTATCCCGATCAGGCCCACGAGGAGCAGTAGCCACCATGCCCAGGTGTACTCCCTCACCTGCTGCCGGAAGGCCGTTTGGTCTGCCATGAGCCCAGCTCCTTCACTCGGGGATGGCGCCCCCAAGGCGAGCCTACACCTCAGCGCAGGTCTGCGGAAGTCTTTCCGAGCAACTGGCGCGCGACGATCAGCAGCTGGATCTGCTGGGTGCCCTCGAAGATGTCGAGGATCTTCGCGTCACGCGCCCATTTCTCGAGCAGCTCGCCTTCGCCGTAGCCCGCGGCGCCGCAGAGCCGGACGCAGCGCAGGGCGACGTCGGTGCAGGTGCGGCCCGCCTTTGCCTTGGCCATCGACGCGTGCAGCGAGTTGGGCTTGCGGTTGTCGGCCATCCAGGCGGCCCGCAGCGTCAAGAGGCGCGCCGCCTCGTAGTCCGCCTGCATCGAGAGGTACTCGGAGGCGGCGGCCGTCTGAAGTGCAGCGGGCTGGTCGGAGTCCACCTCGACGCCCTCGCGCGCGAGCAGCCGGCGCGTCTCTTCGAGGCAGGCCCGAGCGAGCCCGACCGCCATCGCCGCGACGAGCGGCCGCGTGTTGTCGAACGTCTGCATCGCGCCCGCGAAGCCGCCCTTGATCTCCGGATTGCCGAGCAGGTCATCCTTCGGCACGCGGCAGTCCTCGAGCACGAAGTCGGCGGTGTCGGAGGCCCGAATGCCGAGCTTGTCGTTTACGCGGACGAGCTTCAACCCCGGATTTGACCGCTCGACCACGAACGACTTGACCGCGGCCCGGCCCTGGCTTGGATCGAGCGTCGCCCACACCACGACCAGGTCGGCGCGCTCGCCGGCGGTCACGTAGATCTTCTCTCCGTTGAGCACGTACTCGTCGCCGTCGAGGCGCGCCGTGGTCCGGATCGCCGCGGAGTCGGATCCGGCTTCCGGCTCGGTGATCGCCATCGCCGCCCAGCGGCCCGTGAAGCGCTCGAGCTGCTCGTCGTTGGCCACCGAGGCGATGGCCGAGTTGCCAAGCCCCTGGCGGGGCATCGAGAGCAGCAGCCCGACGTCCCCCCAGCAGAGCTCCATGATCGACAGGCAGGTCGCCATGTTGCTGCCGTTTCGGTTGCCGTCCTCGCCGCTCGCGCCGTTGCGCCGCACCCCGGCCGCGCCGGCGCCGGAGATCGCCCCGCCGTCGCTCATCCCGTCGATCGCCGCCGCGAGCATGTCGAGCTCCTTCGGGTAGGTGTGCTCCTCGCGGTCGTAGCGGCGCGAGTTCGGGCGGAATATCTGCGCGGCCACCTGGTGCGCCTGGTCGATCAGGCCGTTGTACTTCGCCGGCACCTCGAGATTGATCACAGCAGCAGGCCCCCCTCCATCAGCCCGGCCGCGCGCAGGTCGCGGTACCAGCGCTCCACCGGATGCTCCTTGACGAAGCCGTGCCCACCGAGCAGCTGCACCCCGTCCGAGCCGATCGCCACTCCCCGCTCGCCGCAGAGCACGCGCGTGAGCGCCGCCGCGCGAGCGAAGTCGAGGCCCTGGTCGGCGCGGCTCGCCGCGCGGTAGGTGGCGAGGCGCATTCCCTCGAGCTCAATGCCGATGTTCGCGACCGAGAAGGCGACCGCCTGGCGGTTTGAGATCGGCTCCCCGAAGGCGACGCGCTCGTTGACGTACGGAATCACGTAGTCGAGTACCGCCTGGGCCGTTCCGACGGCGAGCGCGCACCAACCGAGCCGGGCACGGTGGATGCACTCCGCGTAGACCTTCTTCGCGCCGCCTCCGAGCAGCGCCTCCGCCGGCACGCTCACGTCCTCGAGCACGACGCGGCTGGTGGCCGCCGCCCTCAGGCCCATGGCCGGCTCCGGCTCGATCCGGATGCCCGCCGTGCCGGCCTCGACGATGAAGAGCGCGGGCCGTCCGTCGGGCAGCGAGGCGGAGACGATCAGCAATTCCGCGTCGGCGGCGCGCGGTACGAGCGACTTGGCACCGGCAAGCTTGTAGCCGCCGTTTGCCTCGCGGGCGACCGTGGCGGGCTGCGACGGGTCGAACAGCGGCCGTGGCTCGAGCACGGCGAGGGCGGCCGCGGGGACGTCGTCGCCGACGAAGGCGGGCAGGTACCGGGCCTGCTGGTCTGCGTCTCCCCAGAGGCCGAGCGCCGTGGAGACGGCCGCGGGTGCGAGCGCGGCGACGGCGAGCCCCATGTCCCCGTGTGCGAGCGCCTCCGCGATCAGCGCGCCGGTGGTCGCGGAGCGCTCGGTGGAGACGCCGCCGAGCTTCTCAGGGACCCCGAGCATCGCGACGCCGAGCTCGGAGCTCTCGGCGAGCAGCTCCGGCGGCGCGGCGCACGCGGCGTCGGCAGCGACGGCCGCGGGGCGCAGGCGATCGGCCGCGAAGGCCGCGAAGGACTCGCGCAGCATCTCCTGCTCGTCGCTCGGCGTTAGGTCGAACAGGTCCCGCTTTGCCTTCGCGGGACGCGCGGGCCGGCTGAGCTTCGCCACTCCGCCCCACGTGCGGCCCACCCGGGTGGCCGTCTCGACCGTGCTCTTCGAGGTCCGGTAGAGCAGCCTTTCCGCCTGCTCGCGGACACCGAGGCGATCGAGCAGCTCGAGCCCCGCGAACTCGTTGATCGCCCGCAGGCCGATCTTCATACCGCGCTCGGTCAGCGTCATGCGGCGGCAACCATAGCGACTAACTGACTGGATGGTCAGTTAGTCTCACGACGCTCTGCAGCCGGACCCGCGACCGGCGTGTCAGCCGACGACCGCGACGATCGCCCAGGCGATCACCGCTATGACCGCGGCCGCTGCGACGGCGACGAGCGCGATCCGCAGCACCTTCGCCCCGGGTAGGGGCGACGCCTGCGCGGGCTCTATCTCCGCCTGGGCGAGCGCGAATCGCGCATGCTCGACGCCCGACTCCGCGACGAGGACGTCGCGCGTGCCGGCCGCGAGAAAGTCCGGCACGTCGAAGCCGGCGCTGCGCTTGACGAGGCTCGGCACTCCCTCCTCGAGCAGGAGGCCCTGGATCAGCTCGGCCTCCGCCTGGTGGCGCGCCGTGGCCACCCGGACGAGCGGCCCCCGGGTGAGCTCCGGGCGTATCTTGCGCGCCCGCTCGCGCAGCTCGCCCGCCGCGGGCTCGAGCCGCTCGCCGGGAGGCAGGACGAGCGGCATCCCGCAGCCCGCACAGAACCGCTCGCCGCTCCCGTAGCGGCGAGCGCAGGTGGGGCACTCGAGCTCGTCAGGTGACGTCGACTGCCTCCTCCTCGACGCGCCCGTCGGCGATCCGCCAGGCGCGGACCTCCGGTTCGCCCGCCAGCGAGACGATCACGTAGCGCCAGCGCGGATACTGAGCGAGGTTGATGTCGGTCTGGGAGGGCTCCGCCGCGCTCCGCGGATGGGAGTGGTAGATCACGACCTCGAAGCCCGAATCGTCGAGATCGTTCGCCGCCAGCAGGCTGCGCGCGTCGAGCTCGTAGCCATACGGGGAGTGGCGTTCGTTCTCGGCGCGGAAGACCTCCTCGACCCTTCCCTCGCGGGCGCGCGCGTAGCCGCAGCACTCGTTGGGCGCCTCTTCGCGCGCATGCGCGATCATCTCCTCCCAATGCGCGAGCGACATCAACATGCGCCAGAGGCTACGTCAACCGTTCCCGACCGGCTCGCGGCGTGAGCGGCGAGAACACGCGGGAGCGCTTCTGCCACGTCTCCGAGGCGATCACGCTGTGCTACGAGACCTTCGGGTCGCCATCCGATCCAACCGCATTGCTGATCATGGGGCTCGGCACGCAGATGATCGGCTGGCCCGACGACTTCTGCCGCCGGCTCGCCGGCCGTGGACTCCACGTCGTGCGCTTCGACAACCGTGATGCCGGCCGCTCGACCCAGTTCGACAGCCGGCCCCCCACGCCGCTCGAGCTACTCACCCGCAGCGGGCGCGCGGCCCGCTACCGGCTCGGCGACATGGCGGACGACGCCGTCGGGCTGCTCGCGGCCCTGGAGCTCGGGCCCGCTCACGTGATCGGTGCGTCGATGGGCGGCGCGATCGCCCAGCTGCTCGCCGCCCGCCATCCCGAGCAGGTCCGCTCGCTCGCCTCGATCATGTCCAACACGGGCAGCTTGCGCGACGGCCAGCCGGCGCCCCGCCTGTATCGCCTGTTCCTCCGCAAGCCGGCGCGCGGACGTCAGGCGGTCGTCGATCAGATCGCCGAGACGTTCCGCACGATCGGCTCGACGGGCATCCCGCAGGACCGCGATGAGACGCGCGCGATGGCCGAGAAGACCTACGCGCGCGGCTGGGACCCCGCCGCGCGCGGGCGCCAGCTCGCCGCGATCCTCGCCTCCGGCGACCGCCGGCCGGAGCTCGCCCGGATCCGAGCCCCGACGGTCGTCATCCACGGCAGCGCGGATCCGCTCGTGCGCCCCTCGGGCGGGCGAGCGGTGGCGCGCGCGATACCGGGCGCCCGTCTGACCCTGATCGAGGGCATGGGCCACGACCTGCCGCGCGCGGCGTGGCCCGAGATCCTCGCGGCTATCGAGTCGAACATGGCCCGCGCCGACGGGGCTCGCAGTCCGGGATAACCTCTCGCTCCCACTGCCCGGCGCGGCGGCTGCCGCCGGCGGGGCGAGAGCCATGGCCTCCACGCAGCCCCGCAAGCACCGTCGCGAGCTCTTCGTAGCGGCGGCCGCGACGCTCGTCGGCGGCGGTGTGGCGGTCGTCGCCTCGACGGACGGGTCGCCGCAGCGCCGCGCGCCGCACCCCCCTGGCGTCACAGCTGCACAGGCCGACGTCGTCCTGCTCGGCGGCGTGCTCGCCGGCGAGCGAGCCGAGATCGCCGCCTACACCGCTCTCGCGCGCTCGCTGCCGCGCGCGCGCCGGCACTCGCTGCGGTTGCTCGCCGCGCAGGAGCAGGAGCACGCGACGGCGATCGCCGCGGCGATATCTGACCTCGGCGCCGACGCGCCCTCCCTACCCCGGCTGTCCGTCCTCGAGGCGGCGGTCCCGGCTCCGCGGCATCCGCGCGACGCGTACGAGTACCTTCGCCGCGTCGAGCAACGGGCGATCGACACTCACCTGTCCGCGATCGTCTCGCTCTCGACCGAGGACGCGCGGGCGACGCTGACGACGATCCTCGCGGTCGAGGGGGAGCACCTCGCGCTCGCCTCGGCCCGCGCCGGACATGCGGAGCTGAGCGGGCCGTTCGCAGGCGTGAGCACGTGAGCTCGGGACGCTCGACCCGTCGGAGCGCTCTGCGGGTGGGTGCCTCGGCTGTCGCGCTCGTCGCCCTGCCCGCGAGCGCCGCCGGCGCCGACACGATCGCCCAGCAGGCAATCGACCTGCTGCTCGCGAGCGCGCTCGGCGCCGAGCGAACTTCCGCGCGCGCCTGCACGCAGCTCGCGGACTCCGTCTTCGCGGGCGCCCGCACGCGCTCCGCCCTCCAGCGCTGCGCGAGCCAGAACCGAACCCGCGAGCACCTGCTCCGCCGGGAGCTCGCGAGCGCTGGGATGGCGGTCGCGCCAGCCCCGCCCCCGGCTCCGCTCGAACTGGGGGTGGGTTCGGAAGGGGCGATCCTCACGCTGGCGATCGGGCTCGAGCAGGCGGCGCTGCGCGCCTACCTGGCGATCGTCCGCCCGGTCTCCCAGACGCCTCTGCTGCGTGCGATCGGGGGTGCGGTCGCCGCGCACGGCCAGCAGCTCACCGTGCTGCGGGAGGTCGCCGGCCTGCCGCCGGTCCCGCGCGCCTTCGAGAACGGAAGCGCGGCAACCTAGATGATCGATTCCACGGCTACGTCCGGAGGGAACGGTCGTGGCGTGGATCAATGCCGCTATTGCCGTGCCATACGGCTCTGATCGAGGAGCGTGATCGATTCGGAGATCAGCGCTTGACCCCCTCCCCGGCGTTTCGCGGAATCAATCATCGAGTGGCACGAATCGCTACCAGAAGGAGGCGGTCTCGAGGGAGTCCTCGAGCTCCTCGATCGGCTTCGTGTAGACCCCGGAGCTCAGGTACTTCCAGCCGTCGTCGCAGACGATGAAGACCACGTTGCCCTCGTCGAGTTGCTCGGCGACGCGCACGGCGATCGAGGCGATCGCCCCGCTCGAGACGCCGACGAACAGGCCTTCCTCGGCGAGCAGCCGCTTGGTCCAGACGACGGCATCGCGGTTCGACACGAAGATCTTGCGGTCGAGCAGCGAGAGATCGATGATCGGCGGGATGAAGCCGTCCTCGAGCGAGCGCAGGCCCTGCACGAGCTCGCCCTGCAGCGGCTCGGCGGCGACGATCATGGTCTGCGGATCCTCCTCCTTGAGCCTGCGCGCGTTTCCCATCAGCGTCCCGCCGGTGCCGAGGCCGGCGACGAAGGCGCTCACTTCGTCCAGCTCCTCGAGAATCTCGACGGCGGTGCCGTTGTAGTGGGCAAGCGGGTTCGCGGGATTGCCGTACTGGTATGGCATGTAGTACGAAGGGTCGCGCTCGGCCAGCTCGAGCGCCATCGCCACGGCACCGTTGGAGCCCTGCTCGCCGGGGGAGTAGACGATCTCGGCGCCGTGCATCCGCAGCAGCTGCGTCCGCTCCTCGGTCACGTTGTCCGGCATCACGACCTTGAGCGGATACCCCTTGCGGCTGCAGATCATCGCGAGCGAGATGCCCGTGTTGCCGGATGTCGGCTCGAGGATCGTCTGCCCGGGCGATATCGCGCCCTCCTCCTCCGCCGCCTCGAGCATCGCGCGCGCGACCCGGTCCTTGACCGACCCGGTCGGGTTGTAGCTCTCGAGCTTCGCGTAGATACGCACGCCCGGCTTCGGCGACAGGCGCCTCAGCTCAACGAGAGGGGTGTGGCCGATCGCCTGGACGATGTCGGCATAGCGGCCGCCGCAGGGCCGGTTGTCGAGACGCGGCTCGATCACTTCACTTAGTGTAGTCGCGGCCCCGGGTTCAACCCGCCCAGAGGCCGCTCAGCCGGGCTCGGCGAGCGGCTCCGCCTCGACCGCCGCGCCGCCGAGCAGCGCCTCGATCTCCGCCGCGCCGCCGGGACGGCCGAGCAGATAGCCCTGCACGAGGTCGCATCCCATCGCGGCCACGCGCTCGAGCTGCCCGTCGGTCTCGACTCCCTCCGCGACCGTCCGGAGACCGAGCGTGTGGGCCAGCTCGACCAGCCCGTGCGTCAGGGCGTAGTCGCGTTCGCGGTGCTCGACCTCGTCGATGAACGGCTTCGGGATCTTCAGCCCGTCGAGCGGCAGCTGGTTGAGGTAGCTGAGCGAGGAGTAGCCGGTCCCGAAGTCGTCGACGACGAGCTCGACGCCGAGCTGCTTGAGCGCGTACAGCGCGAGCACCGAGCTGTCGAGCTCGCGCATCATCACCCCCTCGGTGATCTCGACCACGAGCCGCTCTGGCGGGATCCGCGCGACGCTGATCGCCGCCGCCAGCTCGTCCACGAGCGACACCTCCTCCGCCTGCACGAAGGACAGGTTGATGCTCATCGTGAGCGGGGTACCGGGATGGCGCCGTGCCCACTCGCCGGCCTGCCGGCATGCCTCGCGCGCGACCCACTGACCGATCGGGACGACAAGTCGCGTCTGCTCGGCGAGCGGGATGAACGTCCCCGGCGAGACCAGCCCCCTCTCCGGATGAACCCAGCGCAGCAGGGCCTCGGTCCCGACGAGCGCACCTGTCGCCACGTCGAAGACCGGCTGGTAGTGCAGGACGAAGCGCTCCGACTCGACCGCGTCGCGCAGCTCCGCCTCGAGCTCGAAGCGTTCACGCGCGGCCGCGTGCATCGCCGGCTCGTAGAAGCGACAGCGTCCCTTGCCCGCACTCTTCGCGCGGTACAGGGCGACGTCTGCGTTCTGCATCAGCTTGGCCGCGGTCGTCCGCCCGCTTCCGATCGCGACGCCGACGCTGGCCGCGACGACGAGCTGGCGGCAGGCGACCGCCAGCGGCTGCGCGAGCGCATCCAGGATGCGCTGCGCGAGCGTGCGGATCGAGTGCTTGTCACCCGCTCGCCCTACGAGAACGGCGAACTCGTCGCCCCCGAAGCGCGCCACCGTGTCGTCCGCGCCGACCACCGATCGCAAGCGCCGCGCAACCTCGACGAGCAGGTCGTCGCCGGTCGCGTGCCCGAGGTTGTCGTTGACGGTCTTGAAGGAGTCGAGGTCCACGAACAGGACCGCCGGCGTCCCCCCGGCGGCGGCGCGCTCGAGCCTCTCCTCGAACAGGTCTCGGTTCGGCAGGCCGGTCAGGGCGTCGTGAAAGGCACGGTGACGCAGCTGGTCCTCGAGCTCGCGGCGCTCGGTGACATCGCGGCTGTTCAGAACGACGCCGCGCACATGCGGGTTGTCGAGCAGGTTGCTGCGGACGTTCTCGACGTAGCGGTAGGAGCCGTCGCGGTGACGCCAGCGGCAGATCGTGGGCTGGTCGGGCTCGCCTCGCCGGGTCAGCGCCGCCTCGTAGTTGCGCATGACCCAGCCGCGGTCGTCGGGATGCAGGACGTCGGCGAGCTTCGTCCCGAGAAGCTCCTCGGGGGTGTAGCCGAGGATCCGCTCGATCGCCGGCGTCTGGTAGCGGATCGTCGTGTCCGCGTCCATCAGCGTGATCAGGTCCGTCGAGCTGCGCACGAGCTCGCCGAACCGCCGGCTGCCGGCCTCTTCGGCGCGCGTTCGCCTCCAGACGACGCTCGCCGCGAGTCCGCACAGAGCCACGCTCAGCACCGCCACCGAGGAGTGCATGAGGGCGGCGGCGATCGCCGCCGCCCAGAGGACCGGCGGCACGATCGAGGCGAGCCGCGTCGATGTCGCCGGCCGTCGCGTCAGGCGTCCCATCCGCACGGGGTCGATCAGCGCACGGCGCACCAGCTACATGTCGGCATGGCGAGTGGCGCCCTTGACGGGCGCCCCGGCTGCCCGGACGAGTCAGCGGCTAGGCCGCGCCGCCCGCCATCGCGGGCAGGATCACCAGCGTGTCCGACTGCCGGACCGGCGTCTCCAGTCCGTCCAGCACCCGCACGTCCTCGTCGTTCAGGTACACGTTGACGTAGCGGTTCAGCTCGCCGTCCTCGGAGAACAGCTGCTGCCTCGTCTCAGGATGCTGTGTGGCCAGCCCCCGCAGGACCTCGCCGACGCTCGACCCATCGGCCGATATCTCCTTCTCACCTCCGGTCGAGGTCCGCAGCACTGGCGGGATCTTGACGGTGCTCATGGGCGCTTCAGCCTA
Organism: uncultured Actinomycetes bacterium; assembly: GCA_963719375.1. Taxonomy (GTDB): domain Bacteria; phylum Actinomycetota; class Thermoleophilia; order Solirubrobacterales; family Thermoleophilaceae; genus JAICJV01. The sequence continues at coordinate 704,030 of CAVRBY010000001.1, forward strand.
GCGTGCCGGGTCAGGCGATGGACGCCGACAACGCCGCGCTGACGCGAGTCGATCGACCAGAGCCGCGGGGCCTCGGCAAGGAAGGCCTCCGCCGAGGGGCGGCCGGGGTCTGCGAGCAGGACATCGTCCGCGAGTTCGGGCAGCAGCGAGAGCAGCCGGCCGACGCCGGCGCGCTCGTAGAGCACGTCCGCGGCAAGCACGAGATCGAACGGGACCCGCCGAAGCAGCGGACCGGCGTCGGCCCAGCCGGCCCTGACCGTCTCGAGCGTCACGCCGTTACGGCTGGCGTTGCGCTCGAGCAGCGCGAGCGCCTCAGGCTCCGCGTCGCTCGCCAGCACCTCGGCTCCTCCACGCGCCGCGGCCAGGCTGGGCGCCCCGAGGCCACAGCCGATCTCGAGCACCCGCGCTCCGGCGATCTCGAGCGCGGCGACCTCACGGGCGAGCGCCACGCCGCTGCGCCAGAGCACCATCCAGTAGGGGACCAGCGGCGCCCACTCCACCGCTCCGGCATCGGGAAGCTCGGCTCCCTCGGCCGGCTGCATGATGCGCAGCTCCCCGCCGGGCAGCGCGACACTCGCGATCTCGTAGAGGCCGTCACCCGCCTCGCCCGCGCCCTCCACCCTGCCGCTCACCGCGCAGCCGGGTCGGACGTCGCCGGGATGCCAGCTCGGCATCGCGCCATCGTAGGGTTGGCCGTCTTCCACGCGGGGCATCCTGTAACGAGGCCTTGCTGCCGACAACTCTCGTGGAGCCTCCCGCGCCCCGACGTACGTACTCGAGCGATTGCTGCGCAACTCACGAACACACCCGGTCGCGCTTGCGATGCTCGCGCTCGCGATCGCGTCCGGTGTGAGCATCGTGCTCGCCTCGGTCGTCGGGTTCGACCGCACCGCTGACGCGCTCGCGCGAGTCCAGCCGCAGTGGCTGTTCGTGGTCGCCGCGGCGCAGCTCGCCGGCCTGCTCGGCTATGCGCTGACATACCGCGTGGTCGGCGCTCTCGGCGAGCCGCTTCGGCTGCCTCCGCCATTGGCGATCCGGCTCGTCGCGGCGGGCTTCGGAGCCTTCACCGTCGGCGGAGGCTTCGCCCTCGACTATCGGGCCCTGTGCAGCACGGGAGCGAACGTCGAGCGAAACCGGATCAAGGTCCTGACGCTCGGGGTCGTCGAGTACGTCGTGCTGGCGCCGCTCGCGTGCGTGTGCGCGTTTGCCCTGCTCGCCGAGGGAAGCAAGGTCCACGCCTCGCTGCTGTGGCCCTGGGCCATCGGGGTCCCGCTCGGCTTCGCCGTCGCCGCCGTCCTGGCGCTTCGCTGGCGCGGAAAGCGCTCCTGGCTGCCCGACCGCGTCGGTGAGATCCTGCACGCGGTCGCGATCTGGCGCCACGTGCGTGAGCACCCGGTTCGCTCGGTCGAGGCCGCGGCGGGGATGACGCTCTACTGGGGCGCCGAGATCCTGTCGCTGTGGGCGGCGCTGCAGACCTTTCACGCGAGCGTCGCGCTCCCCGCCATCGTCGTCGCATACGCCACCGGCTACGCGGCAACTCGCCGTACCCTGCCGCTCGGCGGCGCCGGCGCCACGGAGGCACTGATGACCTATGCCCTTCACTGGGCCGGACTGAGCCTGGCGACCGCCTTCGCCGGCATGGTGGTGTACCGCTTCTTCAACTTCGTGCTCGTCACTCCACCAGCGCTCCAGGCGAGCGCGGCACTCGAGCGTGCGCTGCCGCGGGCGGTGCCCGCTCCGGAAGACGCGGTGCGCTCAGCCCAGCCGTAACGAGCGCAGCCAGCCTGCCGGTCCGACCACGATCCTGGTCCCGGGCCTCATCCATCGGAGAACCGCCAGCAGGTCCCGTTCGCGAAGCGAGATACAGCCCGCCGTGGGCCCTCCCGTCTGCTCGTGCAGGAAGATCGCCGACCCGCGCGGGTAGATCGGGTGACGGTAGTTGAAGTCCATCACCGCCGCGTACCGGTACGCCACACCGGCCGAGGCCCACAGGTCCTCGTCTCCGCTCGGGCACGGATGGCGCGTGAGCCAGCGGTTGTAGTCGCGAGGCGTGCTCGACCAGCAGGAGCCGGGAACGACCCGGCGCCAGGCGAACCCCGTCACGCCCGGGTTCGGCCGGGAGCCGAAGTCGTAGACGAAGCCGTAGCTCCCGATGGGCGTCGTTCCGTCGCCCTCGCGCCTGCGAGCGGGCCAGGACAGGCCGGCCCAACCGAGGCGAGCGGTCATCGGTCCGCGGACCTCGTGCCAGCGGCCGCCGATCCGCTCGTAGCTGCGAGCGGTAGCGAACGTCGAGCGCATCGTCGGCGCAGAGACGACGATCACGCGACTGGCGCCGCCGATCGCGGGTCCCCCGCTCGCCCGCGCCGGTCCGGCGTGGCTCAGCGCGAGTGCGACGAGCAGCAGGCCGACCGGGGCCGCCGCAGGCGCCCGGCGCAGCGGGCTACGAGCCCGTTTCACAATCCCGCGTGTGCGGCTGGCGCGCGCCGGATCGAGCGGGGCAAGGACGCAGGATCCGGCTCATAGCTGGGACTATGAGCGGATCCGAGGACGCAGCAGCCGCGACGATCCGCCGCCGCCAGACGTGTGCGCGGGGTTTTTGAAACGGGCTCTGAGTAGGGCCGGCACAGCGGGCAGTCTCGCACGGCGCCGGACGGAATGGCTCAGGCGAGCGCCGCGATGCCGCGATCGCCCGCGAACGCGCCCGGCCGGCCCTCGAGCGACCACGCGACGAGCCATAGCGCGTCGCGGTGCTCTCGCGGAAGCGGGACGGCTTCGATGACGGCGCTCACCTCGTCCAGCGACCGGCCGCGGCAGATCATCGCCTCGATCCCGTCGCGCACGCGGTCGAATCTGGTGCCCGCATCCATCTGGAGTCCTCCTCTCGAGCGGCCACCCGCCGCGATGAGCACAACCTAGGTCGACTCCTACGGCCGGTCAACGGTGCTGGACGATTGATCGAGCGGCCCGTCGAGGAAGCGGGCGATCCTGAGGCTGACATCGTCGCGGCGATCGAGCAGCCCATGGCCGAGGCCGGGATAGGTCACGAGCTCCGCGCGGCGAAGCCGGGCGACCTCACGCTCGAGCAGGTCGGGCCGCGCGAACGGGTCGCGCTCCCCTGACAGGAGCAGGACCGGGCAGCGAATCCGCGGCCAGTGCGCGGTGCGCAGCTCCTCGGGATGGCCCGGCCGGTGAAGCGGGTAGCTCAACAAGACGAGTGCGCGCACCTGCTGCTCCGCGGCGACGAGGCTCGCGACCCGTCCGCCGAAGGAGTGGCCACCGAGCGCGGCTGCCGGATCGCGTTCGAGCACGCGCCGGAAGGCACCCGTCGCACGCTCCGCGCGACCGCGCGGAAGGTCGACCGCGGCGGCGGCTACGCCGCGTGAAGCAAGCGCCTCGAGCCAGGGCCGCATCGACGCGGCCCCACCCGAAGCGCCGTGGCCCAGGGCCAGCACGGGGTCACTCATACTTGGCAGCATGGTCCATGTCGCCTTCGACGCCGGCATGTCGACCGCTCGAGCCTCACGGCGCGGCAGGCCATCTTGAGCACCGAGTCCGTGCTCGGGCGTGCAGCGCGAGCGGGGGGCTCGGCGGTCACGATCGCTGCCCGATGGGCGGGGCGGCGCGTGCGGTCGAGTGCCGTTGAGGCGGTGGGCGGACCGGCACGGGCGCGCGTCATCTTCCTGTTCGGCGCCGTCCTCGCACTGAACAGCGCGGACACCGCCACGATCGGCGCGGTCGCCGGCCAGCTCGAACCCGCCCTGCACATCGGCAACGCGAAGATCGGCCTGCTGAGTTCCGTCTCGCTGCTGGTCGGTGCACTCGCGGTGCTGCCGGTCGGGCTGCTCGTCGATCGCGTCAACCGCGTCAGGCTGCTCTCGATCAGCATCGTTTTCTGGAGCCTCGCCTCGTTTGCGAGCGGGCTCGCCGGCTCCTACTCGAGCCTGCTGCTGACGCGACTGGCGCTCGGGTTCGTGGCGGCGACAGCCGGTCCCGCGATCGCCTCCCTGACCGGCGATTACTTTCCGGCTCGGGAGCGCGGCCGCGTCTACGGATACATCCTCGGCGGCGAGATCGCGGGCACGGCCGCCGGCTTCGTGATCAGTGGCGCGCTCGCGAGCCTGATCTCCTGGCGGTTTGCCTTCTTCGCGCTGGCGATCCCGGGCTTCTTTCTCGTCCGCATGCTCGCGCGGACGCTCCCGGAACCGGAGCGCGGGGGCGCCAGCCGCCTCGAACGCGGCAGGACCGACTTCGCCGCCGCGCCCGCCGCGAACGACGCGGTCGGCGACGACGCGGCGACCGCCGTGCTCGACGACGACCTGGCGCGGAGGGTGGTGCTCGACCAGGGAATCGCCCCCGATCCGGAGCGGGTCCTGCGTGAGGACGCAGGCGGCCTCTCACTGCCGGCCGCCGTGCGCTACGTCCTCAGCATTCCCACGAACGCCGTGATGATCGTGTCCTCCGCGCTCGGGTACTTCTTTCTCGCGGGGCTGCAGACCTTCGTGATCGTCTTCATCCGCGGTCACTACCACACCAGCCAGGCAACGGCGACCGGCGTTCTCGGGCTGCTCGTCGTCGGCGCACTGGTGGGCACGCTCGTCAGCGGTCGGGTGACCGACTTCATGCTCCGTCGGGGCATGCTCGGCGCGCGCGTCTGGGTCCCTGCTCTCGCCTATCCGGCGGCTGCGCTGCTGCTGATACCCGGGATCGTCTCGACGAAGCTGACGCCCGGAGTCTGGTTCGACGTAGGGGCCGGAGCCCTGCTCAGCGCGGCCAACCCGCCGCTCGATGCCGCCCGCCTTGACATCATGCCCTCTGGGCTCTGGGGTCGCGCCGAGAGCGTTCGGACGCTCCTGCGCACGCTCGCCCAGGCGCTCGCGCCGCTGCTCTTCGGTGCGGTAGCCGACCTCATTGCGGGCTTCACCCCCCACCAGACCCCGATCGGTACGAAGCCAGGCGGAATCTCCGGGGCAACCGCCACCGGACTCGAGTACACCTTCCTGTTGATGCTTACGACGCTCGGGGCGGCCGGGGTGATCCTGCTGCGCGCAAGGCACACCTACCCGCGCGACGTGGCGACCGCCGCGGCGTCGAACCCGTAACGGAACCTCCGCTCCGGCGATCCGTGACCGCCGGGCCGGTCATCGGTAGTACGCGACCGCGCCGGTTCGCTCGAGATCCTCGTCGAGGATCGCCTCCACGTCCAGCAGCAGCGGTATCTCGTTGCCGACGACGAAGCCGCCGCCGGGCAGCTCGTCCTGCCACGAGACTGCGAAGTCGTGGCGGTTGACGCGGCCTCGCGCGGCGAAGCCGATCCTCCGTAAGCTGCCCCGGTTCTCTTCGCCAACCCAGAACGGCGTGGTCCACTCGCCGAGATAGTCGACGTCAAAGTCGAGCGGTCGGGTGACGCCGCGGATCGTCACCTCCACGCGCGCCTTGAACGCGGTATCGCCGGTCCGCTCGACGAATGTGCCCTGAAAGCCGATGCGCGGGTGGCGCTCGACGTCGAAGAAGTCGGCGCTTCGCAGGTGGGCGTCGCGGTCGGGCTCGCCGGTCCAGATCCCTGCTGGATCGATCTCGCCGTCGAAGGTCGTCTCGAGTGGTCGACCCGGCTCGAATCGCATGCTGCCATGCACGTCCTTGAACAGGCCGCGAACCCAGGTCACCATCATGTGGCGAGCGCTGAAGGCGACCTCGGTGTGGCCTGGCTCGAAGGTCCAGTCGAGCGGGGCCATCAGGCCGGCTCGGGCACGTGACAGCCCGCAGCGTCGGGACTGGCTCCGACCAGCTGACCCGCTGGACACTGCTCGGCCAGCACGACCCGCCTCGGGTTGCGTATCCCCAGGCCGCCGATCAGGCCACCGAGCGCGACGAGGCCGCCCGCGATGCCGAGACCGGTGTGGAACGCGCGCACCGACGACTGGTCTGCCGCGCTCACGATCAGCGCTCCCTCGCGAGGTGGCAGCCCGGCAACCTGGGGTTGCCCGAGGGTCAGGCGCTTGGCGCGGACGACCGCGACCCGCCCACCGGGCCCCAATGGCCGCCCGGCCAGGCGGCTGTCGAGCGAGGCGCTGAACTGGGCCGCGACCACCGCCCCGATCACGACCGTGCCGAGCAGGCCGGCCACGCGCGCTATCGCGTTGTTGACGCCGGAGGCGATGCCGGCCTGGTGCTCGTCCACGTCGGCGAGGATTGCGGCGGTGAGCGGGGCGACCGTCATCGCCAGGCCGAGCGAGAAGACGAGCAGCGCGGGCAGGACCGTGCCGACGTAGTCGACCGGGATGTGGACGCGCAGGAACAGCAGCAGGCCGGCGCCCGCGACGAGCGGACCGGCACCCATGAACAGGCGCGGACCGAGCTTGTCGGCGAGCGCGCCGAACCGCGATGACAGGAAGAACATGACCACGCTGAGCGGCAGGGAGGCCGCGCCGCTCTGCAACGGGCTGAAACCGCCGACCTGCTGCAGGAAGAGGACCAGGAAGAAGAAGAGGACCGAGAGTCCGCCGTACATGGCAAGCGTCTCGACGTTGCCGACGGCGAAGTTGCGACGCGCGAAGAGGTGCAGCGGCAGCATCGGGTGGCGCGCCAAACGCTCGTAGACGAGAAAGATCGCGAGCAGGGCGATGCCCGCGAGGAGCGACCCGACGACCGCGGGGCTCGACCATCCGAGCCGCGGCTGCTCGATGAACGCGAAGACCGCGCCGCCAAGACCGAGCGTGCAGAGGACGCCGCCCGCGAAGTCCACCCTGGGCCGGGCGTCGCGCGGGGAGGACGCACGGACCGCCGTGTAGATCAGCATCAGGCAGACAGCGGCGAGCGGAAGGTTGATCACGAAGATCCAGCGCCATGAGGTCAGGTCGAGCAGCTCGCCTCCGACGAGCGGCCCGAGCGCGGCGGCGATGCTGCCCCAAGCGGTCCACGCACCGATCGCCGCGCCCCGTTCGCGCTCCGCGAACGTCGAGACGATCACCGCCAGGGAGGCGGGCGTCAACAGCGCGCCGGCGACCCCCTGAAGCGCTCGTGCTGCGATCAGCAGGCTGATCGAGGGCGCCAGGGCGCAGAGCAGGGAGGCGAAGCCGAAGCCCACCACGCCGAGCGCGAAGATCCGCCGCTCGCCGAAGAGGTCGCCCAGCGAGCCACCGACGAGGATCAGCGAGCCGAGCGTGAGCAGGTAGCCGTTCGAGACCCACTGTTGCCCGGCGAGCCCACCGCCAAGATCGCGCTGGATCGACGGGAGAGCGACGTTGACGACAGTGCCGTCGACCAGCGCGATCCCGGATCCGAGAATGCACGCGACCAGCGTCAGGCGCTTCGCGGACGCCGGCGAGCGCTGGCCCGCGGCTCGGATGCTGAGCGGCCAGCCGCTCATGCCGGGGCCGGCGAGCCGAGCGTCTCGCCTCCGCGGCTGAAGCCGAGCCTGGGCATCCGGGGGAACGTGTCCGCCACGTTAGAACGCCGGCGGGGAGCGGTCAAGCCGGCTCTCAGGAGAGCTTCAGGCTGCGTTGAGCATCGCGTTGCAAACTGTTCCGATGCGGACCGGGCAGCGGCGAACGAGATGGTTCTTGCTGGCCGCAGCCGCCGTGCTCGCGGCGGTTGCCGCAATGCCCGCCGCTGCTGCCGCGAGCGCCACCAGCATCAACTGGGCCGGGTACATCGCCTCCGGCCGCAAGTTCAGGCGGGTCACGGCCACCTGGGTGCAGCCGCAGGCACGCTGCTTCGCCGGACGCGCGGGCTACTCCGCCTACTGGGTTGGGCTCGGCGGCGCTTCGAGCAGCTCTCGCGGGCTCGAGCAGACCGGCACGGAGGCGGACTGCAGCCCATCGGGTCGCTCCACCTACAGTGCCTGGTTCGAGCTGCTGCCCGCTGCCGCGAGGCGGCTCAGCCTGCAGGTCTCCCCCGGTGACGCGATCACCGCGACGGTCTCGGTCAGCGGCGGCACCGTCCGCATCAGAATCGCGAACCGCACCCGCCGCACCGTCGCGGCGCGCACCGTGCGCACCTCCTCGATCGACGTCTCCTCGGCGGATTGGATCGTCGAGGCGCCTTCGAACTGCGACCAGTCCGGGTGTCAGCTGCTCCCGCTCGCGAACTTCGGGACCGTCGTCTTCGGCGGCGCGTCGGCAACTCCCCTGCGCGGGCGGGCCCACGCGATCGCCTACCGTGGCTGGACTGCCACCGCGATCACGCTCCAGGGCTCGGGCCAGAGCCGGACGAGCGCCGCGGCGAGCGTCGCTGACGCAGTGCCGAGCGCCCTCTCGAGGGCGGGCTCCGCATTCTCGGTGAGCTACCGGGGCAGGTCCGCCAGCCCCGCGCAGCCGAGCGCGCCGCTGTTCCGCGCCTCCCACTGATAGGGCGGTTCGCCGCACCCCAGGAAGGCGGCTGGCCCCGCTGCGCGGCGCCGGCTCCGGTGGGAGCCTGGCGTTGTGGGCATTCCCGCACTCAACCGGCTCGCGCCCTTCGACTTCATCGCCGATGAGATCGCACCGCGCCCGGCGGGCCGCCAGTCACTGCGTTGGCTGAGGCCCGCTCTCGCGCTCGCCGCGGGCGCGGTCCTCGTAGCGCTGCTCGCCTCGCACGGCGAGGACTTTCTTCGCGCGTTCACGCGCGCGCTGCACGCGAATTGGGCGCTCGCCGCAGGAGCCGCGCTCCTCGAGGCGCTCTCGGTCGCCGGCTATGTGGCGTTAACGCACCAGGTCATCTCATCCGCGAGCGCAGGCCTGCGCTGGCGCGACTCGTACGACATCACGCTGGCCGGCACCGCGGCAACGCGGCTGCTTCCCACGGCCGGCCTCGGCGGAGCGGCGGTCACCATCTGGGCGTTGCGCGCGCACGGGATCCGTCGCGAGGAGCTTGCCGAGCGGCTCGGCGCTTTCCTGCTGCTGCTCTACGGCATCTACGTGGCGACGCTCATCGCCGCCGGCGGACTGGTCGCCGCTGATCGTGGCCGGGCGCTCGCACTGATTGGCGTGCTCATCGGCGCTTCGATCGCCGCCGCCGTGGCGCTGGTGACGCTCGCGCCGGGCCCGCTCACCCGGATCCTGCCGCAACGAGTCGCGCGCCACCTGCCGCTCGTCCGCGCCGCTGCGCGACGCGCCGCGCGCGAGCTCCGCCATCCTCGCCCGGCCCTGCTCGGCGCGGTCGCCTGGTGGGGCTTCGACATCGCCGTGCTCGGCGTGATGCTGGCCGCCTTCGGCGTCACGCCCGCGATCCCGGGGCTCGTGCTCGCTTACTTCCTGGGCACGCTCTTCAACGTGCTGCCCCTCCCCGGCTCGCTCAGCGGTGGATTGCTCGGCGTCCTGGTCGCCCTCGGGACGCCGGCCGCGCCGGCCTTCGCCGCCGTGCTCGCCTACCGCGCCGTGGCGACCTGGGGACCGGCCGGGGCGGGGCTGCTCTCGCTCGCCCGCCTGCGCACGTCGGTCACCGCCTGGCGTGCCGCACGGGTGTAGCTGGCCACACCCAAACTCGTCGGATCGCCGTATTTCGCCAGGCCCCCGTGCTTGACAGGGTGACTTTACCCCTACGTAAGGAGCAAGGCCATGTTGCTGCAGGACGCCCCAAGCTCAGATCTGAATTCGCTGGCCCTCTCCATGCGGGGCCAGCTGATCGCCCAGGATGCTCCCGGCTGGGATCTCGCCCGGCAGGCGTGGGCCCTGTCGGTCGATCAGCGCCCGGCCGCGGTCGCGCTGCCCGAGTGCGCCTCCGACGTCGTCGCGGTCGTCGACTACGCCCGCCGCGCGGGCCTGCGCGTCGCCGCGCAGGGCACGGGTCACAACGCGCACACGCTCGAGGGCGAGCTCGCTCACACGATCCTGCTCAGGACCTCGGCCATGCGCGACGTCGAGATCCGCGCCGACGAGCGCATCGCCCGTGTCGAGGCCGGTGCGGTCTGGAGCGACGTGACCGGCCCGGCGGCCGAGCATGGCCTCGCGGCCCTCGCCGGCTCGTCGCCGGACGTCGGCGTAGTCGGGTACACGCTCGGTGGCGGGCTCAGCTGGCTCTCGCGGAGCTACGGGCTCGCCGCCAACAGCGTCACGGCGATCGAGGTCGTGACGGCGGAAGGACGGCTGCTCCGCGCCGACGAGCAGCACCACGCCGACCTCTTCTGGGCCCTGCGCGGCGGCGGAGGCAGCTTCGCGGTCGTGACCGCGATCGAGTTCCGGCTCTATCCGGTCGCCGAGGTCTATGCGGGCGCCATGTTCTGGCCGCAGGAGCGTGCCGGCGAGGTTCTGCAGGCCTGGCGCGAGTGGACACAGCAGGACCTGCCCGAGGAGATCATCTCGGTCGGAAGGCTCGTCAACGTGCCGCCGTTCCCGGACGTCCCGGAGCCGCTGCGCGGGCGCTCGTTCGTCGTCGTGGAGGTCATCTTCGACGGGCCCGCCGACGAGGGCGAGCGGCTGATCGCCGCGCTGCGCGGGCTCGGCCCGGAGATCGACACGGTTCAGAGCATGCCGGCCGCCGGACTGCAGCACCTGCACATGGACCCGGAGGGCCCCACGCCCGCGAAGGGAGACGGCTTGCTGCTCCGCGAGGTCACGAGCGAGACGATCGAGGCGCTCGTCCGCGCGGCGGGATCGGGATCCGGCTGCCCGCTGATCTCCGTCGAGCTCCGCCAGCTCGGCGGCGCCATCGGCCGCTCTGAGCCGGGACATGGCGCGCTCGGCGCGATCGATGCCCCCTACGCGATGTTCGCCGTCGGTCCCGCGCCCGAGCCGGGCCTGCGGGCGCTGGTCGAGGAGTGGGTCTCGCACGTCAAGCATGTGCTGGCCCCCTGGAAGTCCGCTCAGTCGTACATGAACTTCAGCGAGCGGAGGATCGCCGGCTCTCGGCTGTTCGCGCCCGGCGGCACCTACCCGAGGCTGCGAGAGGTCAAGGGCCGCTACGACGCGAGCGACCTGATTCAGGGCAACCATCCGATCCCGCCCCTCGGCTGATCGTTTCCGACGCTCCTGGGCCGGCGCCCGGCGGCCCAGGAGTGCGGTTATCCGTACGGTCAAGCGGCTGCGCCTCCGCCAAACTGTGTGGCCGCATGCAGACGACTGTCTTGATCGTGGACGATCACGCGAGCTTCCGCGCGAGCGCGAGGCTGCTGCTCGAGGCGGAGGGCTTCGAGGTCGTCGGCGAGGCGGAGGACGGCGGCCAGGCCCTCCTGCAGACCGATGCCCTGGCGCCGGATTTCGTCCTGCTCGACGTCCAGCTGCCCGACACCGACGGCTTCGCGGTCGCCGACCAGCTGATGCGCGAGCGGGACCCGCCTGCGGTCATCCTCACCTCGAGCCGCGATCGTGACGACTTCGGTCAGCTGATCGAAGTTTGCGGCGCGCTGGGCTTCGTGCCCAAGGCGGACCTGTCGGGTGACTCGCTGCGTGCGCTGCTCGACGGTTCCGAGTAGCCTCGCGTCGTGACCGAAGCACCCGCCATGCGCGTTGTCGTCGCCGATGACTCGGTGCTGCTGCGCGAGGGGCTCGTGCGGCTGCTCGAGGAGGGCGGCTGCGAGGTCGTCGCGCAGGCAGGCGACGCCGACGAGCTGCGTCGCAAGGTCCGCGCGTACAAGCCGGATGTGGCACTCGTCGACGTCCGGATGCCGCCGGACAACACCGACGACGGGCTGCGTGCCGCGCTCGAGATCCGCAGCGAGCAGCCGGCAACGGGCCTACTGGTGCTCTCCCAGTACATCGAGGAGCAGTACGCGGTCGAGCTGATCGGCGAGGGCCAGCAGGGCGTCGGATACCTGCTCAAGGAGCGCGTCACCGACATCGACGTCCTACTGGACGCCGTGCGGCGGGTCGCGGACCGCGACTCCGTCATCGACCCGCAGGTCGTCAGCCACCTCCTGCGCCGCCATCGTGACAACGATCCGCTCGAGCGGCTCAGCGGGCGCGAGCGCGAGGTGCTCGAGCTGATGGCCGAGGGGCGCTCGAACCACGCCATCGCGGGCGATCTCTTCATCAGCGAGCGCGCGGTCGAGAAGCACGTGACGAACATCTTCTCCAAGCTCGACCTGCCACCCGCCGAGCAGGACCACCGGCGCGTTCTCGCGGTGCTGAGGTTCCTGCACGCCTGACGGCATGACGATCGCTGCCGAGTCGCAGGGCCGCCGCTTCCCCGGCGTTCGCGAGCTCAGGGGATGGGGCGCGGCGGTGGCGGTCTCGTCCGCGGTGCTCGTGATCGTCGCGATCACGCTCGCAGCCGGTTGGATCGCGAGCAGCACGACCCGCTCGGCGAGCTACTCGATCAGCGCCCCGGTGAGCACCGTGGCGCTCGACATCGACGCAGGCAGCGTCGAGATAGTCGGCGGTACCTCGACGGCGGTCGACGTCCGCCGCACCGACAGCTACGCCTTCGGCCGTGCGCCGGCTGAGTCCCGCTCCCTGAAGGCGGGCGTGCTGACCCTCTCATCCCGCTGTCCGCACATCATCGTCGGCTCGTGCTCGGCCGCCTACCGGGTCGCCACTCCGGAGGATGTCGCGGTCACCGTCCACACGGGTGAGGGCGACATTCACCTGGCCGGGTTCGGAGGCGGCGCCACGCTGACCAGCGGGGAGGGCAACATCACCGTCGACGCATTCTGCGGCTTCGGGCTCTCGGCGGCCAGCCGCTCGGGAGGCATCCGGGTGACGACGGCCTGCGCCCCGAGGCGCCTCGAGCTGAGCTCCGACTCCGGCGGCGTCACCGCGCTCGTCCCCCCCGGGCGCTATGACGTGTTCGCCTCCTCACGCAGCGGCCACCGGCATGTCGGCGGCATCGTCTCGAGTACCTCGGCGCCGTTCACGATCACCGTCCGAAGCAACAGCGGCGACATCGCGGTGGACGGCGGACTGTGACCGACGCCCCCGCGCTGTCCCGTCCCGGCGAGCCGGAGCTGGCCCGGCCGCAGCTCTCCGCGCGCGCCGACCGCCTCCTGCGCGAGGTCGCCTATGTCGTGGCCGGGATGATCCTCGGCTGCGCGTACATGCTGCTGGCTGCCGCGGCGCTGCTCGCAATGCTGCTCTCGATTGCCTGGGTCGGGCTGCCGCTCCTGCTCGTGGAGAGCGAGATCGTGTGGCGCTCCGCGGCGCTCGAGCGTACGCTGGCGAACCGGTTGCTCGGGGCACGGATACCTCCGCTGCCCGCGCTCGCCGATCGGGCGGAAGGCAGCGCGCTTCAGCGAGTGCGCCTGCGTGCCCGGAGCGCGCCCCTCTGGCGCGCGACGGCCCTGCTCGCCCTGCGGCTCCCGGCGAGCGCCCTCCTGGTCGCGGTCACCGGCGCGGGGCTCGCGCTGACCGGAGCGCTTGTCGTGCTGGGCGTAGAGGGGCTGGCCGGCCAGAACGGCGGCTCGATCGGCCCGTTCAGGCTGGGCGTGCCGCTCGGAATCGCGCTGCTCGCGCTCGCGCCGCCGACGCTCATCGTCACCGGCGCCGTCGGGCACGCGATGGCCTCGACGCTGCGGGTGCTCTCGCGCACGCTGCTCGGCACGCGACTCGTGCCCGGCGGACCGGTGCGCGAGACGCTCGCCGAAAGCCTCGGCGACAGCACCCTTTCGATCGCGTACTGGCTGCCGGACCGGGGCACCTTCGTCGACGAGCGCGGCTACCCGGTCCCGCTGCCGGAACCTGGAGCCGATCGCGCCTGGACTGCGGTCGACTACGACGGCAAGCGCGTCGCCGCGATCATTCACGACGCGAACCTCGATGCCGGCGACGACCTGGTGCAGGCGGCGGCGGCGGCGGCGTCGCTCGCGCTCGACAACGAGCGGCTCAAGGCCGACCTCAGAGCACGGGTCGAGGAGCTGCGCGCATCGCGGGTGAGGATCGTCGAGGCCGCCGACTCGGCGCGCCGTCGCCTCGAGCGCGACCTGCACGACGGTGCGCAGCAGCAGCTGGTCGCACTCGCGGTCGACCTGCGCATCCTGCGCGCGCGAGTCAAGCAGCACCCCGAGGCCGCCGAGCTGATCGACAGCATCGACGAGAAGCTCGCCGCGGCGCTCGCGGAGCTGCGCGAGCTCGCCCGCGGCATCCACCCCGCGATCCTCACCGACCGTGGCCTCGGGCCCGCGCTCGACGCGCTGGCCTCCCGCGCGCCACTGCCCGTGCGCTGCGATGTCCAGCTCGACGGAAGGGTGCCCGCGCCGGTCGAGGCGGCGGCCTACTTCGTCGTCGCGGAGGCCACCACGAACGTGTTGAAGTACGCGGAGGCGTCAGGCGCGCGCGTCCGCGTCCGCGAGCAGGACGACGACATAGTCGTCGAGGTCGAGGACGACGGGATCGGTGGCGCGGACGCCTCCCGCGGCTCGGGGCTCCGCGGGCTCCACGACCGTGTCGGTGCGGTCGACGGCACCCTGACGGTGACCAGCCCGCCGGGCGCCGGCACGCTCGTACGGGCACGGATTCCGTGCCGGGCCGGCAAGCTGGTCGAGCGCGCGACCGGACGCTCGCAGGAGGACGGTTAGCCGCACCCCGCTCGAGGGAGGTGGCTCGCTGGCGCGGGGCCGCTCGGTCGCGGAGACTGGACCCATGCTCGGGTTGCGCGATCAGTCACCGGCGGAGACCTGGACGGCCTCGATCGTCGTCGACGCCGATCCGTCCGACGTGCTCGAAGCGCTCACCGATCCGGGTCTGATCGAGCGCTGGGCGCCGGTCGGCTTCGACGTCGAGGAGCTCTCGAGCGATCGGCTCGAGCCGGGTGGCCACGCGCGCGTGCGCGGGACGCTGGCGGGCCTCGGAGCGACCTTCGACGTCGACGTCTCCCGGGCCGACCGCGAGGCGCTCGAGCTGCACGCCTGCGGGCCCGTGTCGCTCGAAGTCGCCTACCGCTTCAGCGAGGGGAGCGACGGAACCGGCATCACCGCCGAGATCCGGCTCGAGCGCCGGCGCGGCATGACCGCTCAGCTGATGCGCGGCGCCGTCAGCGGCCTGCTCAGCGGCGGCGCGCTCTGCCGCGCGCTCGCGCGGCTCGAGCGTGAGATCCCCGATCGCGAGCTCGCGCTTGCTTGAGCGTCAGATCAGGCCGTTCGCCTGAAGGAACTGCTTGGCGACCGCGGCGGGCTGCTGCTGGTCCAGGACGACGGCGGCATTCATCACTCGCAGCGCCTGCGTGCTCAGCTTCGCGCTGACCGCATCGATCGTCTGTGCGAAGTCCTGTCCCTCGGCCGCGAGTACCCGCTTGCGCACGACGAAGGTGACGTTCTGGAAGCCGAAGATGTTCTGCGGGTCGCTGAGCAGCTGATAGCCGCCCTCGCTCAGCTGCCCGTCAGTCGTGAAGACCGCGGCGAGCTGTACCCGGCCGGCGTCGAGCGCCCGGTACTGCGTGCCGATCGCCAGCGGCGTGAACTTGATCGCATGGACGCCGTATATGTCCTGCAGGCCGACGAGGCCGTTGAAGCGGCCGCGAAACTCCGGTGGAGCCCCGAGCGTCGCGGATGAGCCGAGCCGGCCGAGGTCGGAAAGCGATTTCAGGCTGTGCTGGGACGCGTACGCCGGCTTCGCGGCGATGACGTCGGTGTCCGTCGCCGGGGCCATGGCGAGCTCGGCGACGCCGCGGGTCGCCTCGAAGCTGCGCGCGCGGGCGTAGGCGTCGGCTGCGCTCGCCGGCCGGGCGGACTGATGGGCCAGCGCGGAGAGGATCGTGCCGGTGTACTCCGGGTAGCCGTCGACCTGTCCCGTGACGAGCGCCCGATCGACGATTTCGGATGCACCGACGTCGGGCTTCAGCCGAACTCGGTAGCCCTTCGCCTGCAGTGCCTGGGCGTAGAGCTGGCCGAGGATGAACTCCTCGGTGAAGTTCTTCGTGGCGAGCGTGACCGGCGGCTTGCCCGCACCGGGCGCCTTCGAGGAGCGAACCGGCGGCGGGCTTGCCGGCGCGCTCGCCGGCTGGCTCGATCCGCCAGAGCCGCAGGCGCTGCTCGACAGGACCGCCGCCGCCGCGAACAGAGTGGGGATCAGTTTCATCGGCGCCAGGGGAAGCGTAACCCGATTCCGAGCGGAGGCGTGAGTGCCGGCCTACCCGGTGACGTCCACGAGCGTCCCGTAGCTGAGGTAGCCCCAGGCCCGCTCGGCCGCGTCGTAGGGAACCTCGATGCAGCCGAGGCTCTGGGGCGAGCCGTAGTCGCCGCGCGCGATGTAGTGAACGGCCTCGCCGCCGTTGAAGTAGGCGACCCACTGGACGGGGTCGGAGTAGTGCGAGCCGTCCGGGTTCGTGCCCGACATGACCTGGCTGGCGAGACGCTCGTAGACGGGATACACCCCCTGTGCCGTGGCGGTCGAGGAGCCGGGGATGCCGGTGTTGGCGGGGGTCGAGACGACCTCGTGTCCGTCGTGCCAGACCGTCAGCGACTCCGGGCTGCCCTCGCTGCCGATAGCGAAGCTGTAGCCGTGGCTGTTCGCCTGATGGCGACGAAGCGCGTCGATCAGGGCCGCCCACACGCGTGGCCCCGGGTCGCCGTCGAGGGTCAGGCCACGGTCGGCCTGGAAGGCCATCACCGCGCCCCGGGTGACCATGTTCTGCTGGCCCGGATGCCACATCGCCAGCAGCGAGCTGGGCCAGCCGTGCTGCTTCCAGCTGAAGCTGCCCGGGGGCGGGTTGAACGCGGCGCGCGCAAAGTCGTCGGCGCTGCTCGCGCTCGAGGCCGGCTGGTCGGCATGGAAGCTGAGCGGCAGGTATCCGAGCGCCGCGAGATCCTCCTGAAGGCCGAGCATGGATCCCTTCGAGACCTTGAACTGCGCGCTCACCGGGTGCCGGAGGGCCGCGCCGCCCGCCGAGGTCATGCCGGCGGGCACCGTGACCGCGAGCTTGGTGCCGGGCATGAACGCGCCGCGCGGGGTGAACGTCAGCTCATCGGCCGCGGTCTGGCTCCACGTGCCGGGGACCGGCGGGCTGACGATCGGCGTCTCGCGCTGACCGGGGAGGGCCGGGACCGGCAGCGACGATCCGCCCGGCAGCATCGCCGCTGAGAACTCAACCCGGATCTGCGCCGTGCCCGGGATCGTCCCGCCGGCGCCCGCGGCGTGAATGCCGCTCACGTTCAGCGTTCCCTCTGGGAGGGCGGAGCTCTGCGAGGAGGCGTTCGACGCGCCGCCGCTCGGCAGCAGCGCCCAAGCGGCAGCGGCGGCCGCCACGATGAGCAGGACGGCGACGGCGCCCAGGGAAAGCCGTCCGCGGCGCCGCGGCGGTGTCGGTGTGAACGGTGCTGTCCTGAGGCTGCTGATGGTCGCCCTCGCTGCGTCTGGTCGCGAAAGGGTATTCGGTCAACGTTTACGGGGCCGGCTTCTACGCTTTCGTCCCATGTGGCGCAGAGCAGCCGTGATCGTCCTCAGCGCGGGCCTCTCCGCCGCCTGCGGCGGCGCGAAGGCGGGCCCGCAGCCGTTCCTCGCGCCGGCGAGAACGCAGCCCGCGGCCTCCGGAGCGGGCTGGCCGACCTACCACGCCGACAACGCCCGCACCGGCGTAGCGGCTGCCGGACCGGCGCTCGGGCACGTGAATCGCGCCTGGGTCGCCTCCGTCCGCGGCGACGTCTACGCCGAGCCGCTCGTCGCCGGTGGCAGCGTGATCGTCGCCACCGAGCGCGACACGGTCTACTCCTTCGACGCGGCCACCGGGCACCGCCGCTGGATGGTCCGTGTCGGGACCCCCGTACCCGCGGGCGCGCTCCCCTGCGGTGACATCTCGCCCGTCTCCGGGATTACGAGCACCCCCGCTATCGACGCCCATACGGGGGTGGTCTACGTCGTCAGCTACGACCGCGGCTTCCACCACGTCCTCGAGGCGCTCGACCTGCGCAGCGGCAAGCTGCGCTGGCGCCGGCGGGTGGACTCCGGCGACGGTGACCTGACCGCCGAGCAGCAGCGCGGGGCGCTGATCCTCTCCCGCGGTCGCGTCTACATCACCTACGGCGGGCTGTACGGGGACTGCGGTCGCTACCACGGCTGGGTCGTCGGCGCGCCCGCGAGCGGTCCCCACGGCGCCATCGTCCGCTTCCGGGTGCCGAGCGCGAACGAAGGCGCGATCTGGGCGCCGCCGGGTCCGTCGGCCAACTCGGCGGGCGACCTCTTCGTCGCCACCGGCAACGGCAGCTCCGGCTCGTTCGACTTCGGCAACTCCGTCCTCCGGCTCTCTCCGGCGCTCCGCCGCCTGGGCTTCTTCGCGCCGCGCGATTCCGGCAGCCTCAGCCTTTCCGACAAGGACCTCGGCTCGACCGGCCCCGAGCTCCTTCCGGGTGGCCGCGTCTTCATCATCGGCAAGACCGGCGTGGGCTACCTCCTGAACGCCCGAAAGCTCGGCGGGATCGGCCGCTCGATCTCCTCCCGTCAGGTCTGCTCAGCAGCATTCGGCGGCGACGCCGTCGACGGCTCCACCCTGTACGTGCCGTGCGTCGACGGGATCTTCGCGATCGGCGCGAACGACCTGGCCCGCCGCTGGTCCCAGGCGGCCGCGACGCAGTCGCCGATAGTCGCCGGCAACGCCGTCTGGGCCATCGGCGGTGGCACGCTCTACCAGCTCGACCGCAGGACCGGCAGGGTGGCCTTCAGCGCCCCGATCGGCGACTCGGCTCACTTCGCCACGCCGTCCGCGAGCGGCGGCTACGTCTACGCGGCGGCCGGCGGTCGCCTGCAGGCCTTCAGATAGCCCCCGCCGCTACCCGGCGCAGAAGGCCTCGTAGTCCGGGAATACGCCCATCTCCTCGTCGGAGATCGAGTCGGGGTCCCTCGAGCAGATCGGGCAGTCCGGATCTCGCCTTACCTTCAGCTCGGTGAAGGTCGCGGCCAGTGCGTCGTAGAGCAGCAGGCGGCCGGTCAGCGGCTCTCCGGCGCCGACGACGAGCTTGACGACCTCGGTCGCCTGCAGCAGGCCCATCGTGCCGGGCAGCACCCCGAGCACGCCGTTCGCGCCGCAGGAGGGAGCCAGCTCCGCCGGCGGCGGCGTCGGATAGAGGCAGCGGTAGCACGGCCCCTCGTACGGAGCGAACACCGACAGCTGCCCGTCGAAGCCGAGGATCGACGCGGAGACGACCGGTATCCGCAGGCGGACGGTCGCGTCGTTGAGCAGGTAGCGCGTCGGGAAGTTGTCGACCCCGTCGACGATCACGTCGTAGCCGGGGATGATGTCCATGATGTTGGAGGCGTCGAGGCGGGTGTCGTACTTGACCACCCTGACGTCCGGATTCAGCTCGCGGATCGCTCTCTCGGCGGATTCGACCTTCCGCTCGCCGACGGTCTCGTTGGAGTGGATCACCTGCCGCTGCAGGTTCGACACGTCGACCACGTCGTCGTCGACGATTCCGAGCGTGCCGACGCCGGCGGCGGCGAGATAGAGCGCCGTCGGCGAGCCGAGGCCACCGGCACCGAGCAGCAGCACCTTTGCGTCGAGCAGCTTCAGCTGGCCCTCGAGGCCGACCTCCGGCAGCAGCAGGTGACGCGAGTAGCGGCTCTTCTGCTCCTGGGTCAGCGCGCGCGGTACCTCGACGTCGTAGCCGTGGTCCTTCCAGAGCGTGATCCCGCCGGCCATCGAGGCGACATCCTCGTACCCCAGCAGCTCCTGGAGCGTGTTCGCGGCAAGCGCCGAGCGTTGACCGCTCGCGCAGTAGAGGACGACCGGCCGCGCCTTGTCGCCGAGCTTGCCCTCGATGCGCGACTCGAGGTACGCGCGCGGGACGTGGATCGCGCCGGGGATGTGTCCCTCCTCGTACTCGTGCTGCTCGCGCACGTCGACCACCGCCGGCCCGCTGCCGTTGCCGTTCGAATGGGCGATGGCCTCGTGGACCTGCTTCGGGTCCACCTCGCGGACCTGCTCTCTGATCTTGCGGATAACTTCCGCGCCGCTCGCCATTCAGATTCCCCTCAAACCAAGTCGGATATTCGCTTCACAAAGTATAGCGACGGCTCGCGGCAGCGGCGGTAGGCTCATCGGTCGTGAGTCCGAGGGCGCTCGTCGCACTCCTTTGCCTGGGGATCCTTGCGCTCGCAGCCGCGGGCGCGACAGCCGCTCTCTCGTCGGGAGCCCCTGCCGGAAGCGCGCCCCCCGCGTTCGACGGCGCGCTCATGCCGCCAAACGTGTGGGCGCCGAACTTCTCGCTGCGCGACCAGTACGGAAGGCGCTTCACGATGAGCCAGTATCGCGGACGACCGGTGGTCGTCACCTTCCTGTACACCCACTGCAAGGAGTCGTGCCCGGCGGAAGCGCAGCAGATCAAGGGTGCCTTCGACGACATCGGGCACGACCTCCCCGCCGTTGCGATCTCCGTTGACCCCTCGCAGGACTCGCCGGCGAGCGCACGCGCCTTCCTCGCCGAGCAGGGCATGAGCGGCCGGCTGCGCTTCGCGCTCGGCACCCGCAGCCAGCTCGCGCCGCTCTGGAGGGGATATGCGATCACCCCGGAGCTCCCGGGACAGTCCGAGCACATGGCGTTGATCGTGCTCGTCGACCGCGAGGGCCGCCAGCGAGTCGCCTATCCGCAGACCGAGACGACCCCGGAGCGGCTGGCCCACGACCTGACCCTGCTCGAGAAGAGCTGACGCTCACGAGAGCCGCCGGAGGTGCCGATCCTCTGGGTGGATGGACGCCAAACGGCTGGCCCTCGTAGAGGGGCTGCAGGATACCCGCGAGACCCTCGACCTCTGGAACCGCCGCCCGGGACCGGTGCTGCGCGAGTGGGTACTCGCCAGCGCCGCGACGGCCATCGCACTGCTGGTCGGCGTCGACCTGATCGCGTCCTGGTCCGCTCCCGATCCGTCCCCGCTGCATCTTCCCGGCCTCGGCGCCAGGTCGAGCTTCGCCGACGCCGCCAGCCTCTTCGGTCGCAACCTGCTCGTCCTCGCCCTGCACGCGATGGCCTGCGTCGCCGGCTTCATCGCCGGGAGCTCGGTACCTCGCCTCGCGGGCAGCTACCGCGGCCTTGCGCGGATCGTTCACGAACGAGCCGGACCGCTCGCGATCGCCTTCGTGATCGGGGCCACGACGTTCTCGCTCTGCACGCAGGCCTACATCCTGGGGACGACCGCCGCCACGCTCGCCTATCACCTCCACATGTCGCCGGCGCTCCTGATCGTGGGCCTGCTCCCGCACGCGCTGCCGGAGTTGACGGCCCTCTTTCTGCCGCTTGCCGCCTGGGTCCTCGCGAGCCGTCGGGGAGAATGGCGCAAGCTGCTCGCGGCGACCGTCGTCACGGTCGCGATCGCCCTCCCGGTGCTCGCCATCAGCGCGCTCGTCGAGGTCTACGTCTCGCCCCATCTCGTGGCGGCCCTGAGCCGCTAGCGCACCGTAGTCTTGCCGCGTGCGGCCTCCCGCGGACGTCGAGATCCACGCTCCGGAGTTTCCGCCGCGCCTGCCGTGGCTGAACGTGGCCTTCCTGCGCATGGACAAGCTGCTCGCGCAGAACGCCGTGCTGGTCGAGTTCTGGGACTTCGCCCGTGTCAACTCGCTGCGTACGATGCCCTACCTGAAGGGGTGGCACGCGCGCTACGCGAGTCGCGGCCTGCGCGTCGTCGGCATCCACACGCCCGGCTACTCGTTCGGCCGCGACCCGGACGCCGTCGCGCGCGAGGCAGGCCGCCTGGAGGTCCCCTATCCGGTCGTGATCGACTCCGACTACCAGATCTGGCGCCTCTACGGCAACCGCGGCTGGCCCGGTCGTTATCTGTGGGACCGGCGTGGCCTGCTGCGCTACTACCACTACGGCGAGGGCGATTACGACGGGACAGAGCTGGCGATCCAGGAGGTGCTGGTCGAGATCGACGATTTCCCGATGCCCGAACCGCTCGAGCCGCTGAAGCCAGAGGACGTACCGGGTATGCGGCTCGAGGCGCAGACGGCCGACATCGCGCTCCCCCGCGAGCGGGATCGTCTCGAGTTGGTGCGCGACTGGACCGACGGCGAGGACTACATCGAGGCGGCCGATGCGGGCGCCGCGGCGTCAGTGAGGTTCCGGGCCGGCAGCGCGTACGCGGTCCTGTCGGAGGGCGGTCTCGACCACGCCGGCCTGTACGACACGGACGGCACGGTCGTCGCCGACGACCCCGGCCTTCGACTGCATGGCTTCCAGTTCACGCCGCTGCCGCCGGCGTGAGCTCTGAGCTCAGCCGTTCGCGGCGAGCTCCGCGCGGATCTCCTTCGGCAGCATGAAGCGCACATCCTCCGCGATCACCTCGAATTCCGAGACGTCGGCTGTGCCGCGGGCGCGAAAGAACTCGACGAGGCGCTGGACGAGCTCCTCCGGTGCGCTCGCTCCGGAGCTGATGCCGACCGTGTGAGCCCGCTCGAGCCAGGCCTCGTCTATCTGCCCCTCGTGGTCGATCAGGTACGCCTCCGTGCCGTGGTCGCGCGCGACCTCCACGAGGCGGTTCGAGTTCGACGAGTTGCGTGAGCCGATCACGAGCACCAGGTCGCAGACACCGGCCATCTGCCTGACCGCCGCCTGGCGATTGGTCGTCGCGTAGCAGATGTCGTCCGTGCGCGGCCCGACGATTTGTGGGAACCGCCCGCGCAGCCGCTCGATGATCGCGCGCGTCTCGTCGACCGCGAGCGTCGTCTGCGAGATGAAGGCGACTCGCGCGGGGTCGTCGACCTCGAGCTCGTCGACCTCCTCGACCGTCTCGATCAGGACGATGTTGGCGGGGGCCTCGCCCATCGTGCCCTCGACCTCCTCGTGGCCTGAGTGGCCGATCAGGATGATCGTGTAACCCTGGGCGGCGAACTTCCTCGCCTCGACGTGAACCTTGGTGACGAGCGGGCAGGTGGCATCGATGGTCCGCAGCGACCGCTCCGCTGCGTCCGCATGGACCGTGGGAGCCACGCCGTGCGCCGAGAAGACCGCCGTGGCGCCCTCCGGCACCTCCTCGACCTCTTCGACGAAGATCGCTCCCCGGCCGCGCAGCTGCTCGACCACGTGCTTGTTGTGCACGATCTCCTTGCGCACGTAGACCGGTGCGCCGTACAGCTCGAGCGCCCGCTCGACGGTCTGGACGGCACGGTCGACGCCGGCGCAATATCCGCGGGGCGCGGCCAGCAGCAGCTTCTCAGGGGCGTGCGGCACGTCCAAGAGTGTAGGAGCGAGCACCGCTCGGCGCATGCGAGGCGCCCTGGTCGATGAAGGGCAGGCTCCGCGTCGCCACGAGCACCAGGAAGGCGACCATCACAACGAGGGTCAGGACCAGGGTAATGATCAGCGGTCGCATCCCGAGCAGTCTGGCGCCGCACCGCAACTCTCGTCGCCCGGGCGAATTATGTCACCCGAACAGGGGACACGATCAGAGGAGGATGACGATGAAGGTGATCGGCGCCGGACTGCCGCGCACGGCCACGCTCACGCAGAAGGTCGCGCTCGAGATGCTCGGGCTCGGTCCCTGCTACCACATGGTCACCGTTCTCGGCGACCTCGACGAGATGCCGAAGTGGCGCCGCGCTCTCGACGGAGCACCTGATTGGAACGACATCTTCACGGGGTTCGAGTCGACGGTCGACTGGCCTGGTGGCTTCTTCTGGCGCGAGCTGATCGACGTCTACCCCGACGCGAAGGTCCTGCTCAGCGAGCGCGACGGCGAGGCGTGGGAGCGCAGCATGCGCGAGACGGTCTGGGGGGTGCAGTACGGCGACTCGCTCTCGAGGCACCTCTCCTCGGCTATGGCGTGCGTGAACCCCGAGTGGGCGGCGTACATGGACCTGACGAAGGACATGCTCTGGCGCGGCAAGGGCACGCTCGCCGAGCGGCATGAGGATCGCCAGGGCTTGATCGAGTCGATGGAGCGTCACAACGACGCCGTCAAGCGCGGCGTCCCCGCGGAGCGCCTGCTCGTCTGGCAGCCGGCCGACGGATGGGAACCGCTGTGCGACTTCCTCGGCGTCCCCGTGCCGGAGGCGCAGCTTCCGCGCGTCAACGACAGCGCCGCGTTTGGTGACCGGATCGTCGAGAACGCGCTTGGAGTGCTCCAGGGCTGGTGGACGCAGAAGTCGCAGGGCGCGCCGGCGCCGGCGTAGGAAGCGCCGCTCCGCGGCCCTGGCCCGATGGATTAGGCTCAGGCTGTGCCGCAGCACATGGATCGGCTCACCTCGACGGATGCGTCGTTCCTGTCCGAGGAACGCGCCGGCGCCCATATGCATGTCGGCGCGGTGCTCGCGTTCGAGGGTCCGCCACCCGACTACGGCGAGCTTGTCGATGCGATCCGTGGGCGACTGCATCTCGTGCCCCGCTACCGGCAGAAGCTCGCGTTCCCACCGGTCGAGACGGGCCGCCCGCTATGGGTCGACGACCGGCGCTTCAACATCGAGTACCACGTCCGCCACACGGCCCTCCCGAGCCCCGGGTCGGTCGCGCAGCTCCGCCAGCTCGCCGGCCGAGTCTTCTCGCAACGGCTCGACCGCTCAAAGCCCCTGTGGGAGCTCTGGCTCGTCCAGGGGCTCGAGGACGGTCGCTTCGCGCTGATCTCGAAGACGCACCATTCAATGGTCGACGGCATTTCGGGGCTCGACATCGCGAGTGTGCTCTTCGATCTCGAGCCGGTACCGCGCGACATCCCGGACGAGCCCTGGACGCCTGAGCCGGAGCCTTCCGCCGTGCAGCTCGCGGCCAAGGGCGTCTGGAGCGCCGTGAAGGCGCCGGCGGGTCTCGTCGGCCGCACCGTGGAGGCCTCGCGCCATCCGCTTCGGACGCTCGGCACCGCCCGCGAAGCCGCCGAGGGTCTCGGCGAGGTCGCGTGGGCCGGGCTCAACGCCGCTCCCGAGACCCCGCTGAACGTGGAGATCGGCCCGCACCGGCGCGTGGTCGCGGTCGAGCGCCCCCTCGACGAGTTCAAGCTCATCAAGAACGAGCTCGGCGGCACCGTCAACGACGTCGTCCTCGCGGTCGTCGCGGGCGCGCTGCGCACCTGGCTGCACTCACGCGGCGTGCGCACCGAGGGTCTCGAGCTGCGAGCGCTCGTGCCCGTCTCGATCCGTACCGAGCTCGAGCGGGGTCAGCTCGGCAACCGGATAGCGGTCATGCGCGGTCCGCTGCCCGTCTACATCGACGACCCCATCGAGCGGCTGCGCACGGTGAACATGGCGATGCGCGACCTAAAGGAGTCGAAGCAGGCCCTCGGCGCGGAGGTGATCACCGGCCTGACCGGCTTCGCCCCACCGACGCTGCTCGCGCAGGCCGCGCGGCTGAACTTCTCGACGCGGCTGTTCAACCTGATCGTGACCAACGTTCCGGGCCCTCAGCTCCCTCTCTACCTGCTCGGACGCGAGCTGCGGGACATCCTGCCGGTCGCGTTCCTGCCCGAGAATCACGCCCTCGCCATCGCGATCATGAGCTACCACGGGCGCGTCGATTTCGGCCTGCTCGGCGACTACGACGCGATGCCCGATCTCGACACGGTCGGGGAAGCGCTCGAGTCGTCGCTCGACGAGCTGCTCCAGGCGGTCCGCGTCCGCCGCACCCCGGCGACGCGCCGGCACGGGAGCGAGCGCGGCACGCCGTCGAAGGGCACGGGCACACCGGTCACGGCGCCGGCGGGTCGAGCCGGAAGGCCGGATTCGGAGCCCTCCTGAGCCGACCCTACGCCGTCTCGTCCTCGGCGAGGATGCGGTAGAGCGCGCGCTTCGCCTCGGATAGGACCTCCCTGGCACGGGCGATCTGGGCCTCGTCGCCCGCGCGCAGAACCTGCACGGCCGCAAAGCCGACATCCTTCATCAGACGCGCGAGCTCCCAGGTCTCGTCACTGACGTCGCCGCTGAACGCCTCCCAGGGCGCGCCCAGGTCGGAGCGGTTCGCCTCGACGTGCGCGCGACCCTCGTCCGTCAGCGAGTAGACCTTGCGGCCGTCCCGCTCGGTCGTCGTCACGAGTCCTTCGTCCTCGAGCTGCTGGAGCGCCGGGTAGATCGAGCCGGGGCTCGGGCGCCACTGTCCGTCGCTGCGTCGCTCGATCTCCTGCATCAGCTGATAGCCGTTGCGCGGCTCCTCCTCGAGCAGAACGAGTGCGGCCGCTCGCACGTCGCCCCGACGTGCCTTCCGCGGGCGTCCGCCGAAGGGCGGGCCGCCGAACGGCGATCCGGGACCGAAGGGGAAGTCCCCGAAGCGCCCGCGGTGGCGCGGCCCGTGACCGCGATGCCGTCCAGGGCCGGGACCTCCGGCCATCGCCTTGAGAGCTGCTGCGAGCGCGTATGGGATGCGCTCGAAAGGCTCGCCGTATGCATAGCTGCCAGTCATCGCTTTCTCCAATCTTTCATCGATGTGTTGACGATATATCGAGATACGTCGCCTGTCAAGCGCGGCAAGGGGCCGGTTGTGCGAGACTGTGGTGGTGATCGATGGAGGGCTCTCGACGAGCGGCTCGGTCAGGGCGTCGGATGCCGACCGTGAGCGCGTCGTCGCGGCAGTCCGGCGCCACTATGCAGCGGGTCGGCTCGAGACCCAGGAGCTCGAGCAGCGCGTCGCCGAGGCGTACGCCGCCCGCTGGAGGTCGGAGCTTCGCTGGCTGCTCTCGGACATGCCGCTCGAGCTGCCGGCGATGGATCGTTCGCGCATGGCCGGCCGGATCGACCGTTTCCAGCGCGCCCTGCTCCACCTCCATCTGGTCTGCTGGGTGATCTTCAACACGCTCGTGCTGGCGGTGTGGGCCTGGGGCGGCGCGAACGGCGCCTTGCCCCTCGTCGCGCTCGTTCCGACGACCGCTCTGCTCGCCTGGCACGCGAAGGGCTCGCGGAACGTCTCACGCCGGCTCGCGCCGGGAGCGGGATCCCGGATGCCCTCCCGCCGCCTGCTGGCCTGACGCGGCACTCGGCGTTTGCCGCGCCGGCGGTGCCGCTCGCGTCAGTAGCCGAGCGCGAACTTGGCGTCCTCGGACATCTTGTCCGGGGACCACGGAGGGTTGAAGACGAGGTGTGGATGAACGTCCGCCACACCCTCGAGCTCACCTACGAACTCCTGCATCTGATCGTTGACCTGCGGCCCGATCGGACAGCCGGGAGTCGTCAGCGTGTAGGTGATGTGGACCTGATCGCCGTCGACCTCGATCTCGTACACCAGTCCGAGCTCGACGAAGTCGAGCCCGAGCTCGGGGTCGATCACGTTCGTCAGCGCTTCCTCGATCTCTTCGACGTTCGGCATGAGACCATCTTAGACGCGTGCTCCTGCCTCGAGCGGCGCGCGCGGATGGCGACTTCGCGCCTAGTAGCCTGGGCCCATGCGGCCGCTCGGCTATGTCATCGCCCTCGTCGCGCTCACCTACGCGGAGCTTTGGGTGACCGTGGACCGCGTTCCTCACCTGATCGGGGCACCGGCAACGATCGGGCTGATAGTCGCAAGCTCGATCGTCGGTATGTGGCTGCTCAAACAGCAGAGCCGGGCTGTCTGGCGCCGTTTCCGGCTCGCGCTCGGCGAGGGACGGATCCCCGACGCCGAGATCGTCGACGGAATGCTCGTGATCTTCGGCGGCGCGTTCCTGATCGTCCCGGGCTTCGTCACGGATGCGATCGGCTTGTTCCTGCTGCTTCCGGTCACGCGGCCGCTGGCGCGACGTCTCGTGGAGCGGCGCATCACTCGCAGCATGGTCGGCGCAATTGCGGGAGCGGCGCGCCGCGGCCCCCGCCCACACTCGCCGGACGACGTCGTCGACGGCAGCGCCACCGAATTCGACCCGGACCTTCACTCGGAGCCTCGCCCGCGGCAGCTGAGGCATTGAGCGAAGCGGCAGTCTCCCTTGCCTTCTTCGACCCCGCGCGCCAGCTGAGCGGCACCGCGCGCGCGGGGCTGACGCTGGTCTTCGAGGGCAAGACTCCCACGACCCTCCCCGAGCAGGCCGAGCTCGCCCCCGCGGGCGAGGGCTGGACCGCCCGCAGCGGCGAGCGCCTCCTACTCGAGTTCAATCCTGTCTCGGTGGCTGCCAGGCTGGACGGTTCGAGCATCCGACTCTGCCGCGTCGGCGGCAGCGTCAACGGCACGCGAGTCGACTGCCTCGGGACGATCACAGAGGTCGAGTCAGCGCCTCCGTGGTCGGAGCTCGACGCCCTTCGGTCGATCTCGGCCCTGTTCGACGACGAGACCGCGATCTTCGCGCTCGCCGAACGCCGGCGCGGCGCTCGCTCGCACGGCGAGGAGCATGTCATCGCCACCCTGCTCCGGGGAGGCGAGCTGATGCCTGTCGAGGAGGCGCGCCTCTCGACGGTCTACGACGGCGACGGGCGCCAGCGAACCGCCGGGCTCGAGCTATGGCTGCCGGAAGAGGACTTCCCGCGTCGCGCGTCGGGAAGCGCGGAGGCGGGCGCGTCGCTCAGCTTCGAGGGGCTGAGGGTGAACGTCGCCGTGTTCCACTGGCGTATGGAGGGTCGCGATGGACGCGGCGCCTACGAGCTGACGCTGCGGGAGGAGCACGAGGCGGCGTGATTCGCGCGGTGATTTCCGACTTCGGCGGTGTCCTGACGACCCCGCTGATCGCCTCCTTCATGGCATATCACGAGCGCTCGGGGCTCGGCGCGGAGGAGCTCGGCGTGGCGATGGCCCGGGCAACCGAGGCTGCCGGCGGCGCGCATCCCCTCTTCGAGCTGGAGAAGGGACGGATCACCGAGGTCGAGTTCACGCGGCGCGTCGAGGAGCACCTTCGCGAGGGCGCCCACCTGGACGGCTTCCGCGAGACCTTCTTCGAGAACCTGCACGCGAACGAGCCGATGATCGACTGGCTGCGGGGCGTGCGCGGACGGGGCTTCCGAACCGCGCTGCTGACCAACAACGTGCGCGAGTGGGAGCCGCTCTGGCGCGCGAAGCTGCCGGACGTCGAGCAGATCTTCGAGGTGATCGTCGACTCCGCTTTCGTGGGCATCCGCAAGCCCGAGCGTGAGATCTACGATCTCACGCTCGAGAGGCTCGGAGGTGGCCTGCGGGCAGAGGAGTGCCTCTTCATCGACGACATCGAGGCCAATTGCCGCACGGCAACCGACCTCGGGATGACGGCGGTCCACTTCCGCGACAACGATCAGGCGCTCGCGGAACTGCGACAGCTGCTGCCGGACGATCGCTGAGTAGCCGCTCGGCGAGTGGCTGTCGGATGCTTCCGGGTCGCGCGGCGACCTCAGCCGCCGGCCGCGCCCGCGGGATGTGAGCGCGCCCACTCCACGATTCGCTTTGAATCCTCTATTACGGAACCGTCATCGGTGACGAGCACGGGGACCATCGTGTCGCCGGTGAGTCGCTTCACCTCGCGCCGTCCGGGAGTGGCGTTCATGAAGTCGGGGAGCCAGGCGAGGCCGTATGACTTGACGACCTCGGGTTCGTGACCGGCGTCGCGCAGGGCGCGATACGCGTTCCCGCATGGATGGCCGCCGGGACGCGGCGCCGTCATGAAGGTGCCCCAGCAGACGTAGAGCCTCACTAGGCGATCTTTTCACAGATCGACTGCCCTCGCGGGGGGCGAGCGCCGTCGCGAATCTACAGGGAGCGGTGATCCGGCTGCCGACGAGGGGCGAAGACCCGGGAGGACGGCGGACCGCTTGCGGGCCGCAAGTTCAAGGAGTCGGCTGGCGCCCAGCGCTTTCCCTCCGCGCTGATGACGTCAGAAGCGTCCGGGCGGACCCCCGAGCCGCCCGGACGCGCCGGCGTACCGTCCGCCCACTGAGCGGGCGTAACGGCTGCGCGGAGCACCAGCCCGACTTCCCGGGTGAACCGCCGCTACCGCCGGACGCTTAGATTCCAGGCCGGATGAATCTCGGCGCGATGGGAGAGCGATGGCGACCACCAACACAGCACCGCTGACGCAGCGACCGGCATGGCGGGCGCTCGAGGAGCACTTCGCGCAGGTCGGGGACACCCACCTTCGTGACCTCTTTGCCGAGGACCCCGATCGGGGAAGGCGGCTCACGCTCGAGGCCGAGGGTCTCTACCTCGACTACTCGAAGAACCGGATCACTGCGCAGACGATCGACCTGCTGGTCGCGCTCGCGGAGGAACGTGGCCTGCCTGAGCGGATCGAGGCCATGTTCGGCGGCGAGCACATCAACATGACCGAGGATCGCGCCGTCCTGCACGTGGCGCTCCGAGCGCCTCGCGACGCCGCCATCCGCGTCGACGGCACGAACGTCGTGCCGGACGTCCACGAGGTGCTCGACCGGATGGCCTCGTTCGCCTCCCGGCTCCGCGACTCCGAGTGGCTTGGCTACTCGGGCAGGCCGATCCGCAACGTGATCAACGTCGGCATCGGAGGCTCGGACCTCGGGCCGGTGATGGCCTACGAGGCGCTGCGCGACTACTCGTTGCGCGAGCTGACCTTCCGTTTCGTCTCCAATGTGGACGGCACCGACTTCGTCGAGAAGACGCGCGACCTGGTGCCGGAGGAGACCCTCTTCATCATCTCCTCGAAGACGTTCACGACGCTCGAGACGATGACCAACGCACGCAGCGCTCGCGACTGGATCCTCGCCGGCGCGCGCGGCGATCAGAGCGCGATCGCAAAGCATTTCGTGGCGGTATCGACGAATGCCGAGGAGGTCGCAGAGTTCGGCATCGACACCGACAACATGTTCGGCTTCTGGGACTGGGTCGGCGGCCGCTACTCGCTCGACTCGGCGATCGGCCTCTCGACAATGGTCGCGATCGGGCCCGAACTCTTCGGCGAGATGCTGGCCGGCTTCCACGCCATCGACGAGCACTTCCGAACGGCGCCGCTCGCGCGCAACCTGCCGGCGTTGCTCGGCCTCCTGACCGTCTGGTACGTCGACTTCTTCGGCGCCGAGACGACCGCGGTGCTCCCCTACGACCAGTACCTCTCGCGCTACCCGGCCTACCTCCAGCAGCTGACGATGGAGTCGAACGGCAAGTCCGTCACGCTCGAGGGCCGCCCGGTCGACTACCGAACGGGACCGGTCTTCTGGGGCGAGCCTGGAACCAACGGGCAGCACTCCTTCTACCAGCTCCTGCACCAGGGCACCCTGCTCGTGCCGTGCGACTTCATCGGCTTCGAGACCTCGCTCAACCCGATCGGCGACCACCACGAGAAGCTGATGGCAAACCTGCTCGCTCAGACGGAGGCGCTGGCCTTCGGCAAGACGCCGGATCAGGTTCGCGAGGAGGGAACCGAGGCCCGGCTCGTCCCGCACCGCGTCTTCGAGGGCAACCATCCGAGCAACACGCTGCTCGCCGAGCGGCTCACCCCGGAGACGCTCGGCAAGCTGGTCGCGATCTACGAGCACAGCGTCTTCACGCAGGGCACGGTCTGGAACATCAACTCGTTCGACCAGTGGGGAGTCGAGCTCGGCAAGGTGCTAGCGAAGCGCATCATCCCGGAGCTCCAGTCGGATGCCGAGCTGACCCACGACAGCTCGACGAACGCCCTCATCGAGCGCTACCGAGCGCGCCGCGGCGTCGGCTGAACGTCGCGAGGCTCGACGCTCGGACGGGCCCGGCCTTCAGCCCGCACGATCGAGCTTGCCGCGCCGAGTCGCCGAGCCTTGGCCGCGTTCCGGCGGGAGAGCAGCCTCGCGCTCAGGCTTCGCTACCCGGCAGGGACGGCTCCACGGCTGCGTCGGGGGGTTGCCCGAAGGCCGCGGCGAGCAAGATGCTGAGCTCGTAGAGAGCAACGAGCGGCAGCAGCTCGAGAACCATCGAGACGGGATCGACGCCAGGAAGGGCAGCGGCGACCACCGCGCAGATCACAATCGCGTAGCGGCGGTTGCGGCGCAGCTTCGCAGGAGTGGTGATGCCGAGGCGAGTCGCCGCCAGGATCCCGACAGGTACCTGGAAGACGAGTCCGACCGCGAGCATCGTCATCCCGAAGAAGCCGTAGTAGTCGCGAGCGCGGATCTGCAGGTTGAACTGGTGCTGATTGAAATGGAGCAGGAACCGAAGCGCCGCCGGCAGCACCACGAAGTAGGCGAATGCGACTCCGGCCACGAACAGGAGCGGCACGAGCAGCAGCAACGGCAGCGCGATCCGCCTCTCGGCCGGGCTGAAGGCGGGACCGATGAAGCTGTAGGCCTGGTACAGGACCACGGGCAGGGCGATCACGATCGCGGCGTAGGCGCACACGGTCAGCGTCGCGGTGAACGGCTCGCTCACGCCGAGCGTCAGCAGCCGGTGGCCGCCGAGCGGCGTGTCCACGATCCGCAGCAGCAGGTGGTTCTGCCAGAAGCACAGCCCAAGCGCGACGCCGAGCGCCGTCAGCGAGACGATCAGGCGCAGGCGAAGCTCGTCGAGATGGGACACGACGCTCATCTGGTCGTCGTGGCGGATCGGCGCGAGGCGTCTCATACGTCCCCTTGCTAACGCGCCGGCTCGGGATCCGGATCACCTTCGAGAACGAGTGATCCGGATCCGGCAGGAGCGCGTTGTAAGGGCCATGGGAACAGGAATAGTCAGTCCAGGTCACATCCTCATATTGCTGGTCGTCGTGCTGCTCGTCTTCGGAGCGAAGCGGTTGCCGGAGCTTGGTCGCTCACTCGGAAGCGGGATGCGGGAGTTCAAGAGCTCTGTCACCGGTGACGACGCTCCGCCGACGCTCGTCGGTGGCGCGCCGCAGGCCGAGCAGCGCGAGTCGGCTGAGCCGGTCCCGGTCATCACGCGGCCGCAGGCCGAGCAGCGCGAGTCGGCTGAGCCGGTCCCGGTCGCCACGCGGCCGCACGCCAGCGAGTAGGCCTCCGGGCGGCGGCGAGGTCTCCTCAGCCGCCGGCGCGATGCGAAAGCTCGCGCTTGGCGCGCCTGCGAAAGCCCCTGATCTTCCGGTAGTTCAGACGGATCCGGGTGAGCGGGGGTCGCGGCGGGAGCTCGAAGCCCTCGACGAGCCGGTGCGGGACGAGCACCCAGGCCCCCGCGTCCCGGACGAGGTCGCCGCGCACCTGGAAGTTGCGCTGCCAGCCCAGCGCCTCGTCGTGGTCGTGCGCCGTCAGGCAAGCCCGGCCGGGGCGTAGCGGCACTCCCACGGGCTCGCCCGCGATCCTGACGATCCGCTCGCCTTTATCCGCGCGCACAGGCGCCCTCACCGAGAAGGGGAAGCCGTCCGGACCGACGAGCGTGATCACCGCCGTGGGGTAGCGGCTGCCGAGCTCGTCCAGCCGCCCCTCCCAGGCGGCCGGGACGCCCCGCGGCGGCAATCGCTCTACGTCCGGCGTCTCGTCGTGCCCGGAGCGCACCTCCTCCATGTGGCTGTCGAACAGGAGCGGCTCGAGTGTCGTGTCGCCGCGCTCCCAGACGTAGACCCGCTCCGGACGCACGCGCAGGTAGAGGCGCAGGTAGTACCAGTCGTACCCGCGGCGACGTGGCGGCGGGCGCGCATCGGAACCGTGCAGCTTGCGTACGTGGTCGCGGGCGTAGCGATCGGCGTTCGCGCGTAGGTCGGATTCGTCGACCTCGGCTGTGCCCTGCACGAACACCATCGGCGGCGATGGCAGGCCGCTGCCGGTCGCGTCGGAGAAGAGCAGCGCGACGCCGGGGTTGCGCGCGGCATCGCGGGCCTTCTTCGGGAACCCGAGCGCGGTCGTGACGTCGATGGTCGCGGCACCGGGCTCGTAGTAGGGAGTCACGGGCCACGTGCTCGGCTCACCGCGCCAATCCAGTGTCGTCAGCTCCGTCGTCATGAAGCGGGCGAATACCTGCTGGACGGCCGGTGGCAGCGAGGCGGTCACATCGCGTCGATTATAAGTCGGTGCCGGCGCGGCGGTAACTGTCTCAGAGAGCCCGCTTCCGACTCAGTTGTCGCAGCCGAGCCGGTCCCAGCAGTAGAGCTCGAGCGCCTCCTGGGCGAGCTCGACGGCGCGCTGCTGGGAGAGCCATGGAAGCACGCTCTCGAGCGCCTGCTCCTCGCTGGCGCCGGCGTCGAAGGCGTCGTCGCCGCGAAACCCGGCGGCGATCTTGAGCGCCTCGCGGCGCAGCTCGCCGAGGCCCGGGAAGGCGCTCAGCAGGAACTCACGGTTCGCGACCGGATGGCCCACCTCGAGCGAGGCGTGCCACGCGGCGAGCATCGACAGGTCGTCGTCGTCGAGCTCGGCGATCGCCTTCGCGTAGTGCGACTCGAGCTCGTCGTCGGGGATCTCCTCGACCCACGCGCGCACCACTTCGCCCAGCAGCTGGCGCCGTGCCTCTCGCCCGATCGACTCGGCGACCACGCGAATCGCTTCTTTGGGCTCGATGAAGCAGAGGGACATCGCAGACCGCTCTCCTAGGTCGCCGGACGTGACAGCCCCCACGGTAAGTTGAGGTGCCGACGGAAAAGCGGTCATGAAAGCCCGGCATTCCGGACCGGGCGGGCGCTACGGACTCGGGTAGACGGTAGCCAGGAAGCGGTCCCAGAGGCGGTCTGGCAGCAGCCGCCGCGTGCCCATCAGCAGTCTTGCCGATGGCGTGACGGGTACGCGAGTCGGTGCGCGAGCCGCGGAGATCGACCGCTCGACGGCCTTCGCCACGCTCTCCGGGCCACCCCCGAAGCGGCTGAGCGGACCCTCGTAGGCCTCGAGCGTGGCCTTAGCGACGCCCGAGTTGAACCGGGCGTACGGGCCGGCCTGGCCGTCGCCGGCCGAAGCCGCGGCGGTCTGACCGAAGTGCGTGACGATGAGCCCGGGCTCGATCAGGATGACGTCGACGCCGAAACCCTGCAGCTCGTAGCGCAACGCGTCGGAGAGGGCCTCGACGGCGTACTTGCTGACGTGGTACCAACCGGCGCCCGGAAAGGTCAGGCGGCCGCCCATCGAGCCGATGTTCACGATCTTCCCGGAGCGCCGGCTACGCATCGCCGGCAGTACGAGCTGCGTCAGGCGCGCGAGTCCGAACACGTTCGTCTCGAGCTGGCGGCGGGCCGCCTCGATCGGGACCGACTCGATCGCGCCGCCCTGCGAATAGCCGGCGTTGTTGACGAGCACGCCGACGGCACCCTCATCGCGCTCCACCGCGGCGACGGCATCGACCATCGACTGCTCGTCGGTGACGTCGAGCTCGAGCGTCCGGCATCCGTCGCGCTCGAGCGCCGCGATCTGTTCGCGCCGGCGGGCGCTCGCATAGACGGTCCACCCCCGGGCGGCGAGATGTTGCGCGGTGGCCCGACCGATGCCGGTCGAGCAGCCCGTGATCAGTACGGCCCTGTCAGGTGACGGCATCCCTCATGCTCCTCGCGACGGTTGAGCCGGAGCCTCGCAGGCGTGTCAAGGTGCGCGGATGCGTGTCGTGCTGTTCGGATACGGGCTGGCCGGATCGTCCTTCCATGCGCCGTTCATCGAGGCGGTCGAGGGGCTCGAGCTGCGCGCGGTCGTGACCGGTGACCCCGAGCGCCAGGACCGCGTCCGCGCCGCATATTGGAGCGCCGAGCCGCTTGCCTCACCCGAGCAGGTCTGGGACCGCCGAGGGGACTTCGAGCTCGCCGTGATCGCGACGCCAAATCGGACACACGTCCCGCTGGCGCACGCGGCGCTCGCGGCCGGACTGTCGGTCGTGGTCGACAAGCCGTTCGCGCCGAGCGTGGCTCAGGCACGCGAGCTCGCGAGCGCCGCCGCGCGCGAGCGGCGGGTGCTGACCGTGTTCCAGAACCGTCGCTTCGACGGCGACTTCCTGACACTGCAGCGGCTGCTCGCCGAGGGCGCGCTCGGCCGTGTGCACCGTTTCGAGTCACGCTTCGAGCGTTGGAAGCCGGAAGTTGGCGGCGGCGCGCGTGAGAGCCCCGCCCCCGAGGATGCCGGCGGCGCGCTCTTCGACCTCGGCAGCCACCTGATCGACCAGGCGCTGGTGCTCTTCGGCCGCGTGCGGACGGTTTACGCGGAGCTCGACGCGCGTCGCACGGGCGCGCAGGTGGACGACGACTGCTTTCTCGCCCTGGCGCACGGCTCGGGAGTCCGCTCGCAGCTGTGGATGGGCTCGGCCGCCGCGCAGGCCGGTCCGCGGTTCAGGGTCATGGGTGACCGCGCGGCCTACGTCAAGTACGGGATGGACGTCCAGGAGCAGGCACTGCGGGCTGGCGAGCAGCCCGGCGGCCCAGGCTGGGGAGAGGAGCCGGAGGAGCGCTGGGGGACGCTGGGGGTCGACGGCGCCACGGAGCGCGTCCGCACCGAGGCCGGCTCATATCAGCGCTTCTACGAGCAGGTCGCCAGCGGCACCGTTCCCGTCGATCCCGAGGACGCGGTCCGGGGCCTCGAGGTGATCGAGGCCGCGAGACGCTCCTCGAGCGAGCGGCGGGTCGTCGAGATCTGAGCGGTCAGCTCGAGCCCGCGGGTGCCGCCCCGGTCGTCTCGAGCCGCGAGATCAGCTCGTCCAGCCTCAGCTCCTCGAGGCCCTTGCCGACGGCGTCAAGCTCCCCGGCAGCGAACTCGATCAGCCCCTTGCCCTCCTGGCACAGGGCGAGCGTCTCGCGCAGGCCCGCCTGGTTCGAGTCGAGGCGCCGGATTATCTGCTCGAGGCGTTCGACGGCGCTCTCGTATGTCTGCTCCTCAACGGCCATCTCGTCTGCCTCCTTCGTCGACGACGGCGCGTACGGAGCCGTCCGCGAGCCGGACGGCGAAGCGCCCGGCGCTGATCACGTCCGCACGCCGGGCGAGCGGCTCGCCGTCCCCATCCAGTACGAGCGCGTAGCCCCGCTCGAGGGTCCGCTCCGGATCGAGCGTACGCAACTGCGTCGCCCAAGCTCCGAGCGACTCCGCGCGCCGTGACAGGAGCCTCCCTCGCGCGCCCGCGAGCGCCGTGGTCTGGTCGCTCAGCTCGCGTACGCGCCGGTCGATCGCCTCGGACGCCCCCGTCAACGCCGCGGCACCCTGACCGCGCCTGCGAGCTTCCGCGGAAAGCGTCGCCGTCGTCGCGTCGGCCTTTCGACCGAGCACCAGAGCCACCCTGCGCTGGTGCTCCCACCGGTGCTCGGTCCCTCGATTGAAAGACGCACGGATCTCACGCGCGCTCTGGTGCAGGCCGCGCCGGTGGCGCGCGACGTGCTCGAGCGGCGCGCGCGAGCGCGCGACGAGCGAGCGGGCGCGGCCGACGACCGCGAGCCTTCCGGCCGCGTCGAGCCGGCTCGCCGCCACCGCCAGGCGGGCCCGGGCCGCGCTGCAGTCGACGCCGACCGCGGCCTCCGCGGCGTGGGTCGGGGTCGAGCAGCAGACCGCGGCGACGTCGTCGAGCAGTGTCCGGTCGACCTCGTGGCCGACCGCGCTTATGACCGGCACAGGGGTCAGCGCGACCGTCCGGCACAGCGTCTCGTCGCAGAAGGCCCAGAGGTCGGCGATGCTGCCGCCGCCGCGCGTCACCACGATCGTCTCGACCTCGCCGATCGCGGCCAGTTCTCTGATCTGTGCGGCGATCGCGGGAGCGGCACGTCGGTCCTGGACCGGCGCGTAGCCCCAGACGATCGTCCCGCGCCAGGCGCGTCGCTCGAGCGCGGCCAGGAGGTCGCGGCGGGCGGCGCCGAGCTCGGCCGTGACCACGCCGATGCGGCGCGGCAGGAGCGGGCGCGCGAGACGCTTCTGCGGCTCGAAGACGCCTTCCTGGAGCAGCTGGCGGCGCAGTCGCGCGAGCCTCGCGAGCAGGTCGCCCTCGCCGGCAAGCCGCAGCCGGGTCGCCCGAAACGAGAGCCGCGGCGAGGAGCTGGCGCTTCCCGGGTAGTACTCGAGGCCCCCCGCCGCGACCACCTCGACCCCGTCGCGCAGGTCTCCCTCGTCCAGGTCGAGGCGGTCGAACTCGTCGCGCCACATGACGCAGGGCAGTGCGCCGTCGGCGTCGCGCAGCTCGAAATAGACGTTCGGTCCTCGCCCGACGCGTGCGCCCGTGACCTCCCCGATCACGCAAACCGAGGCGAACTGACGGATGCGCTCGCGCAGGCCGGCGGCGTAGCGACCAACCGCGAAGGGGCCGGGAAAACCGGGGATTCCAGCGGCTTGCGTCGGTTCTGTCGGCAGCGATTGAGCCACCGGATGAGACTAATCGCCGGCCCGGACGGCCTCTCGTCCCGCGGTGAGGTGCTCGCCCGCCTCGGCGAGCGTCCGGTCGAGGCCCCACTTGCACAGCGCGGCCTGGCCGGGACACTCGTGGCAGAGCTCGCGGTGCGGCGACTCGCTCGGCTCGAAGCGCCCTCGGAGAAGGTCGCCCGTCAGCGCGATCAGCTGCCTCTCGAGCAGGGCGGCGTCGTCGAAGACGGCGGTGACGGGCTCCTCGGGGCGCTCGAGGAAGCAGTAGACGACCTCCACGCGCGACGCCCCCCCGCGCAGGGCCGCCAGCGCGTAGACGAGCCGCTGGGTCGCATAACGCTCGGCACAGAGGGCCGGGAGGTCCTGCGCGGACACCGGATCGGTCTTGTAGTCGACGATCAGGTGCCGCTCGCACTCTTCGGCGAGGACGTCGATCACGCCATCGACGAGCAGCTTCTGACCGCCCGCGCCCGGCGGCTCGAGCTCGAAGCTGAACGGCAGCTCGCGGCTCGAGCGCGAAGCGCTCCTCAACCGCGCGGCGAGCGGGCTGGCGAGAAACGCCTGGACCAGCGCGCGCATCTCCTCCACCTCGGCCGGTGCAACCTCTATGCCGTGGGCCCGGGCGCGCTTGGCGACGGTGCGCGCGTCGGGAGCGGCCGCCCAGTCGATCCGCTCGAGCAGCTCGTGGACGACCGAGCCGCGCGCCAGGGCCGTCAGCTCGCGCGGGGCTTCCGCCTCGAGCGCGAGCTGTGCTCCGTCGGCGACCGTGGTCCGCAGCGAGCGCGTGGTTCGCATCCGGACCACACGCTCCAGGTAGAAGCGGTAGCCGCAGCGCTTGTAGCTCTCGAGCCCCGAGTAGGAGAGCCGGGCGACGGGCAGCCGGATGCCCGCCGCGGGCGCCTCGAAGGGCGGCGGCTCGAGCGGCTCCGCTCGCTCCGGCTGTGCCCGGCGCGGCGACGGTTCCGCGACGCGCTGCTCGAGCAGCTCGCCGGCGGTTGCGGGAGTGAGGAGGGTGCACCGCACGCCGGTCTCGGGGTCGAGGCCGCTCGAGCCGCGCTCGAAGACGAGCCGTGCGCCGGGCGCGAGGGCCGGGAGCAGCCAGTCGAGCGGACGCCCGAGCGGCTTCGGCGCGGGCCAGCCATCGGTGTCGGTGGCGCCGCTCAGCAAGAGCCTGTCGCGCGCACGGGTCAGCGCGACGTAGAAGATCCGGTGCTCCTCCTCGTCGGTCTCGCGGTCGCGCTCCGTCCGGATAGCGTCGAGGTCGAGCGCGGCTGCGCGCCCGCCGCCCAGCGAGGCCACCTCGAGCCCGACTCGACCGTCGGCGGATATCTGCAGAGCGCCCTCCTCTCCGCGCGCCTCGCGTCCCAGGTCGGCCACGCATACCACGGGAAACTCGAGCCCCTTGGCGGCGTGGATCGTCATCAGCCGCACGGCGTCGAGCCCCTCGCCCTCGAGCGGCGCCTCCGGCTCGCGCAACGCGAGCAGCTCCTGCTGGTCGACGAGGTCGATGAACCCGCGCAGGTCTCGCCCCGCCTCGCCCTCGAACGTCCGTGCCAGCCGCATCAGCTTGCGCACGTTGGCCATTCGGCGCGTGCCGTCGCTCGCGGCGAGCAGGGCCGCGTCGTAGCCCGTCAGAGTCGTCGCCCGGTCGATCAGCGTCTCGAGCGACCGTCGCGGGGCGCTCGCACGCTCCGCCGAGAAGACGCGGACGAAGTCGGCGATCGGGTCCGCATCGGGCAGCTCGAGCGGCTCGCCTCCCTCGCAGAAGGACTCCTCGAGCGCCCACCAGACGTCCTTGCCACCGGCGCGGGCGGCCGCGCGAATCAGGGCGAGCGAGTCGAGCGAGGCGCCGACGAACTGCGAGGCAAGCACGTTGTAGAGCGACTGCTCGTCGGCCGGGTTCGCGAGTGCGGCGAGATAGGAGCGCAGGTCGGCGATCTCGCGGCGCCCCCAGTAGCCGCTCCCGCCGACGGTGTACGTGGCCACGCCGCGGTCGCGCAGCGCGCGCTCGTAGGTCTCCATGTCGCTCGCGGCGCGCACCAGCACGGCCACGTCACCGGCCCCGTAGGGGCCGCTCGTGAGCTCGTCGATCCGCCGCGCGAGCAGGCGGGCCTCCGCGATACGCCACGCCCGAGCGCCGTGCGGCGGCTCGCCGAAGGCATCGTCGGGCCAGCCCTTTCGGGCAACCACGAGCAACTCGACGGGCGCGTCCTCGCGGGGCGGCTCGGCCCGTCCCGGGCGAAGCGCCACCTCGGCGTCGCCGAGCAGCTCCGTGAACGCGCCGCCGACGACCCGCAGCAGGTCGGGGGCGCTGCGGAAGCTCGTCGCGAGCCGCTCAGCGCGACCGGTCGACTCCGCCTCGGCACGACGGCGGCGGAAGACGCGCACGTCGGCGCCGCGAAAGGCATAGATCGACTGATGCTCGTCGCCGACCGCGAACAGGTTGTCCTCCGCAACCAGATCGATCAGCTCGTCCTGGAGCGGGTTCACGTCCTGGAACTCGTCGACCATCACGTGCACGAAACGCTCGCGCACGGCGGCCCGCAGCTCGGCGTCGCCTGCGAGGAGGTCCCGGGCGCGCAGCTCCAGGTCGTCGAAATCGAGCTGCGAGCCGTGCCCCTTGAGCTCTGCGTAATGACGCGTGTAGGCCTCGAGCAGCTCGGCGAGGAGCACGTAGTCGGCGTGGGCCCTGTGGGCGCGGCACTGCGCGACCCACGCGCCGTGCGCCTCGATCAGCCGCTCCACCTCGGCGATCCGCAACGCCTTCGCGTTGCCTCGCTTCAGCTCGAGGTCCGCGAATCGGACGGGATCTCCAACCTCCCCGGCGGGCACGCCGGCGAGCGCCTCGGCGACCCTGTCGATCGTGCAGCGGGCCTTGTCCACCGTGACCGAGCCGGTCACGCCGGACAGGGCGCCGGCGGCTGCCGCGAGCGCCCGCTCGAGCGCCCCGCGCTCGTCCCCGAGCCGGGGTGGGGCAAGCGGTGGAAGGGCGGGCGTAGCTTGCCCTCGCGTTCGCAGGTGGTCGTGTACGGCGCGCACCATCCGCTCGAGCTTCTGCGGCGTGTAGCTCGCGGCGAGGTCGAGTGCGCCCGCCGCGGAGCGTTCGATCGAGTCGGCCAGGGCCCGGTCGAACGCGTCGACGGCGAGTCGCGCGGTGGCGGCTTCGTCGAGCACCCGGAACTCCGGGTCGAGTCCCGCGTCGAGCGGATGGGCGCGGAGGATCCGCGCACAGAAGCCGTGAATCGTCGAGATCCAGGCAGCGTCCGCGGCGTGTGCCTGCTCCCGGAGGCCGAGGGAGAGCAGCCGTTCGCGGATCCGCCCTCTCAGCTCGCCCGCGGCCTTCTCGGTGAAGGTGATCGCGAGGATGCGCTCGACGCCGACGCCGTCCGTGGCGACCGCCTGCGCGAACCGCTCGACGAGCACCCGGGTCTTGCCGCTGCCCGCGCCCGCGCTGAGGAAGAGCGATCCGTCGCGCCGCTCGATCGCGCGCCGCTGCTCGCCGGTCAGCTGCAGCTCGCTCACCGTCCCGCCGGTGGGTCGAGCCGGCAGATCGACGGGTACGAGCAGCCGCCGTTCCAGGCGCAGCGCTCCGGGCAGGGACTCATCTCCCCCGCGCGCATGCGGGCGGCGAGCTCGCCGACGCGCGCGCGAGCCCGCGTCAGCTCGTCCTCGACCTCCGCGTCGGT
The DNA here is from genome assembly GCA_963719375.1 of uncultured Actinomycetes bacterium. GTDB lineage: Bacteria > Actinomycetota > Thermoleophilia > Solirubrobacterales > Thermoleophilaceae > JAICJV01. The sequence continues at coordinate 745,507 of CAVRBY010000001.1, forward strand.
GCGCGTGTCCCGGGCGACGAGGTCCCCGCCCACCTCCGCGGTTCGGTCGCCGCGCACGAGCCCCCGCGGCCTCGGCTTCGGTCCCGCGAGCGGCACGTAGAGTCCGGCAACGGGTACGAGGCCGAGGAGCTCGCGCACCGCGAGCATGTAGAGCGCCACCTGGAGCCGGTGATCCTCCTGCCAGCGAGCGACGGGATAAGCGGTCCTTCCGGTCTTGTAGTCGCGTACGACCGCCTCCTCGCCGCTCACGTCGACGCGATCGATGCGGCCCAGGATCGACACTCCCTCCGGCTCGAGGCGCAGCGGCGGCAGCTCGGACCCGTCCATACCGAAGGAGAGCTCGAGCCGGTCCGGCTCGTAGTCGCCGCCGGCGTCGGCCTCACGGGCCAGATGGCGCAGGAGGTCGAACTCGAGCTTCCGCACCGCCGTGCGGAAGCGGGTCTCCTTCGGCGAGATCCTGTAGCGCGGCGCCTTCGCGGCCAGGGCATCGATCAGGATCCGCTCGGCCGCCGGCAGCGAGCGGCGGGTCACGCGCGCGGAGCCGCTCTCCTCGCGCAGCTGCCGGTAGGTCTGCTCGAGCACGTCGTGCGCGTAGCTGCCTCGCACGAGGGGCTCGGGATCAGGCTCGAGCTCCGAGGGTCGCAGCACTCGCTCGACGAGCCACTTGACCGGGCAATCCGCGTAGCTCTCGAGCGCGGCCGCCGAGTAGCTGCGGCCGTCGCCGCCGATCTCCGCCAGGACCTCCGCGTTGGCGAGCCGGTCCGGAGCGGCAGGCTCGTGCCGGGGCCCCGCGCTCGCCGTCGCGCGCCGCCACTCGGCCGCCGTCGGGGCCGCCGCGGCGTCCCATGTCACGTCGGAGAGCGAGCGCCTCGCGGCGTCACGCTCGAGCGAAGGGTCGAACAGCTCGGCGACGTCGTCGACCAGGAAGGAGCGCAGCGCGGGATTCCCGTTCTCGTCGGAGAAGCGACTCGAGAGGGTGAGCGTTCGTTCGGCACGGGAGGCGCAGACGTAGAAGAGGTGTCGCTCGCGCTCGAGCTCGTCGTCTCGCGTCGGAAGGACGAGCCCGCTCGCCGCCGCGAGCGCCCGGCGATCGGCGTCCGAGAGGAACGGCTCGGCGAGGGGGGTGCGGGGGAACTCCCCTGCCTGCAGGCCGCACACGAATACCGCCGCGTAGCGTCGTGCGCGGACTCCCTCCGGGGAGGCGATCGAGACGCGGTCCGGCAGTGGTCCCTCGCCGGTCGACACGGGCAGCCGCGCCAGCTTGTCGTGAAGGCGCTGCGCGTCGAGCCGTCCGGCGATCGCCCGCTCCGCCAATGCGTGAAGCTCGGCCAGGGCTCCCTTGGCGGCGCTCGCGACGCGCGGATCGTCGAGTTGAGCGTCGTCGAACACCGGCGCCCGGCGCCGGTAGGCGCGCGCGAAGAGGTCGTCCAGCGCGGCGGACAGCTCGCCGACGAGCGCAGCCCCGTGGCGCGCCCGGCGCAGGCGGTCGATCTCCTCGAGGCGCCGGCGCCGTTCCTCCCACTTGCGGCGCGCCTGCGCCGCCGTCGTGATGCCCGCGCGCCGGACCTCGGCCTCGAGCCGGTCGACGAACCGCGGTCGCTCGACCACGCCGGGAGTCCGCAGGTAGGCGATCAGGTCGTCCGCCGTTCCCTCCGAAGTGGCGCAGCGCAGCAGCGCGAGGATGCCCTTGCCAAGCGCGGTGTGCGCGAGCGGGAGGCGGCGATCGAGCGAGAAGGGGATCCCGTAGGCGCCGAATACCTGTTCGACGAGGGAGGCGTAGCGGGCCGGGTCGCGGAAGACCACGACGATGTCCCCCGCCGCGGTGCCCTCGCGCATGAGCCGCAGAACCTCCGCTCCGGTGAGCTCGACTTCCGCTCGTTCGCCACCGGCGAGCTGGAGCCGGACCGCGCCGCCGGTGGCAACGGCGGCCTCCGCGGGCTCGTAGAGCCGGCGCTCGAGGTGGGAGAGCGCCTCGCGCGCGGCGGGTGCGTAGTGCTCGTCGCTGCCGGCCAGCTCGACGTGGCGGTCCGCGATCGCCCGCAGGCGCTCGAACAGCGGCGCGATCGCTCGGAACGCGGGACGCGCGCGCTCGTACGGGAGCGAGACGGTGACGGGCGCCGCCGCCCGCGAGGCGAGGGCTTCCAGCGTCTCGCGCTCGAGGGGCGTGAAGTCGTCGAAGCCGTAGACGAACACCGGCGTCGCCCCGAAGCGATCCGGGCGCTCGCGCAGGGCCTCGAGCGCGGACCAGGCGAAAAGCTCCTCGTCGAGGAGTCCCGCCTCCTCGAGTGCCTCGCGGTAGCCCCTGTAGATCGCGGTGGCCTCACGCGCGTGGCCGGGGCGGCCCGCCCAGCGGCGCAGAGCCCCGTCGAGCTCCTCCGGCTCCACCATCGAGCGCTCGAGCTCGCGGACGAAGCGCAGCGCCGCGCGCGCGAAGCCCGGCTGACGCGACGATCCGCGCAGCGCACGCAGGCGCGCGCGGCCGATGGCGCGCTCGATCAGGACGTCTCGCTGGAGCGCCGAGGCCGGCCGCGCGGGCGGGGCCCCGCAGCGCTCTGCGATCGTGTCGAACAGCCGGCTGAAGCGCACCACGTTCGTGCCGAAGACGGCGCCCGCGGCGGCGAGCTCGTGAAGGGCGCGGTCGACGTCCGACAGCGCGGGCACGACCAGGATCGACCGCTCCGGCAGGCGCGCCCGGTAGGCACGCATGATCTCGCCGGCGCGGCCGGAGTTGGCGGGCCCGGTGACGAGGGTCAGTCCGATACCGGGCAATCTACGGGCGCCCCGGGACGACCCTCCTCCCGCGGACCGTCAGGCGCCGCTCGGCACGATGCCGGCTCGCACCGCCGCGCGCAGTGCCTCCGCGTAGCGGGCCGCGGGCAGCATCGGAGGCGAGTGCTGGAGCTCCCAGCCCGATCCGGGGCGATGAACCCAGCGCGCGATCCGCACCATCCCGTCCCCCACCGCCTCGATGCGCAGCTCCTCGCGCATGTCACCGGTGCGGCCCGCACTTGCGCCGACGCCGCCGGAGCCGTCGTCCTCGCCGGCGCGCTCGCCGAGGGCGCCCTCGAGAGCGGCGAGGTCGCGCTCGGCGAGGACGGCGCGCTCACGCGCTCGGGCGATCAGACCCGGCACGTCGTCGGCCGCGAGCACCGGCGCCCGGCGCTCGAGCGCCCCGCGGCCCCACTGGGCCAGTCGCACGCCGCCGGGGACACGCTCGAGGCGCACCTCGTAACCGCCGTCATCGGCGGCGTAGGGGCCGCTTGCCGCGTACGGGCCGACGACGCTGCGGGCGATGCTCGTGGCGGCCCCGGGTCGCGGACGCTTCGCGCTCGCCGGCTTCGCCGGAGTGGGCCGAGCGGTCGCTCGGCTCGCGCCACGGTCGAGCACCGTTCCCTTCGAGCAGATCGGGCAGTCCGCGGTGAAGCGGTTGTGCCGGCAGAACAGTGAGTTCAAGGGCCGGGAACGTGCTGGGGGGCGGGCGGCGCGGGCGGCATCGGAGAGCTGACGCTCAGGGTAGCCGCAGCGGAGCTTGCGAAGATTGCCGCCGTGACGACCGCGGTCATCTCCGACATCCATCTCGGCACCAACACCGGCGAGGACCTGCTGCGCCGTCCCGCGGCGCTCGACGCCCTGCTGGGAACGCTGGAGGACGCCGACGAGCTCGTCCTGCTCGGAGACCTGCTCGAGCTGCGCGAGGCGCCCGTCGCCGAAGTCCTCGCCGCCGCCCGGCCGGTGCTCGAAGCGCTCGGGCGCAGCCGCGCCGGCCGGCGGGTCACGATCGTGCCCGGAAACCACGATCACCACCTCGGCGCCTGGCTGATCGACCGCACGCGCGCAAACGGGGACGGGCCCGCCCTGGCCGTCGATACGGTCTCGCCCCCACCCGCCGGCGGTCCCGCCGCCGCGGTGGCCAGGGCGCTCGGCGGTGAGGTCCGGCTCGCCTACCCCGGCCGGTGGCTGCGCGGCGACGTCTACGCAACGCATGGGCACTACCTCGACGCGCACAACACGGTCCCGACGATGGAGAGGGTCGTCATCGGGCTCGTCGCACGGGCGATCGGCGGCCTCCCGGCGGGCAGGCTCGAGCCCGCCGACTACGAGGCGGCGCTCGGCCCCGTCTACGGCCTTCAGTATGCGCTGGCACAGGCCTCTCCGGCAGGTCGGCGGCTGGTCAGCGGCCGCGCCTCCGTGCGCGCCTGGCATGCGCTCGGCGGCTCCGGCGGCCGGCGCAGCATCCGTACGCGCGTGCTCGGCGACGTCCTCTTCCCGGCCGCGATCGCCACGCTCAACCGTGCCGGCCTCGGACCGCTCCGGTCCGACCTGACCGCGCTCGAGCTCCGCCGCGGAGCCCTTCGCGCGATGGGCCAGGTCCTCGAGCGCCTCGGCGTCGATGCCCGTTACGTGCTGTTCGGCCACACCCACCGCGCAGGCCCCTTCGATGGAGAGACCGACTTCACGCTGTCCTCAGGCACGCAGCTGCTGAACACCGGCAGCTGGGTGGTCGAGCCGACCTTCCTCGGCGAGCGGCCGCGCGAGAGCCCCTATTTCCCCGGCACGTGCGTGATCGTCCCCGACGACGGACCGCCACGGCTCGAGCGGCTGCTTGTGGGGATACCGCCGGCAACCGGCTGAGCGAGTCCTGGAGGATTGATTCCGAGTCAGGCCAGACGCCGCGCTTGGAATCAGTCATCTCCGCGGGTTGCGCGGGCCGGGACGATCGATTTCGGCCGGCCCGCGTCCGGGCGGTGAGTCCGGAATCAATCGTCTGGAGGCTGTTCGCGAGATTGAGCGCCTCCGGGGCGCCCCGCGCGCACGACCGCGGCGGGAATCCGGTCGAGGCGCTCGAGCAGGTTCGCCCAGGTGACGACGCCGCGGTGCGGCGGCCTCGAGTCGGTCTTGTCGAGCGGCACGCCCGCAAGCGAAAGCCTCGGCAGCCCACGGCGGGCGTATTGGCGGCAAGCGCGAATGGTGCCGACGGCAGGCGCTCCGCCCGATGCGGCGAGCATCTCACGGCCGGTGAGCCTCTCCCCTGTCTCATACCCAGCTTGCACTCCTCCTGGCGCGTTACCTTTGGGCCATGGCCCCGCCCGCCGCGACGCCCGACTGGCCGCATCCGGCTCGGCGCGGGTGAGCGAAGCGGTCGCCGCCCGACCGGGGGCACGAGGCGGTCTCTGGCTCGGCTTCGCCGTTCTGTTGCTGGCGGCCAACCTGCGTGGGTCGATCGTCGCGGTCGCTCCGGTACTCGGCGAGATACGCCACGACACCGGGATGTCGAGCGCTGCCGCTGGGCTCCTGACGACGGTGCCGGTGATCTGCTTTGGGGCGTTCGCGCCGCTCGCCGCGGTGCTCGCCCGCCGCTTCGGCATCGAAGCCGCGCTCGGCGGCTCGATGGCCGTCCTGGCGACCGGGGTGGCGCTGCGGCTGCCGGCGTCCGCGGTCGCGCTGTTCGCCGGGACGGTCGTGATCGGGGCCGCCGTGGCGATCGGCAACACGCTCCTGCCGACGCTGACGAAGCGAGACTTCCCCTCTCGTATCGGCCTGGTCACCGGCCTCTACGTGACCTCGCTGTCCGGCGGTGCGACGCTCGCGGCCGCCGCCACCGTGCCCTTCCTCCGGGCCACCGGCGTGGGCTGGCGGATCGGCCTCGCGCTGTGGACGATTCCGGCACTCGTCGCCGCGCTCGTCTGGCGCGCGCTGCCGAAGGCGCCGCGGGAGGCGGAGCGCGACGAGCCCGCGACCGAGCGGCCGGGCCGCCTGCTGCGCAGCCCGCTGGCCTGGCAGGTGACGCTGTTCATGGGACTGCAGTCGCTCAGCTACTTCGCGAGCGCAGCGTGGATCCCGACGATCTTCGAGAGTCACGGCATGTCCGCGAGCGCGGGGGGGCTGCTGCTCGCCCTCGCGAGCCTGGTCGGCATCGCCGGCGCGCTCGCCGCCCCCCTGCTCGCGGGTCGCTCCGACACGCAGCACGCCCTCGTCGTCGCGGTCGTCGCCCTGACGGCGGGCGGCCTGCTCGGCCTTCTGCTTGCGCCGAGGGCGATCCCCGCGCTCTGGATGGTCATCCTCGGGCTCGGCCAGGGGTCCGCGCTCGGCCTCGCCCTGACGTTGATCGGCCTGCGCGCGCCTGACAGCGACCACACGGCGGAGCTCTCGGGGATGGCGCAGACGGTCGGATATCTGCTCGCCGCGGTCGGACCGCTCGCGCTCGGCGCCCTGCGGGACGCGACCGGGGGCTTCGGCGTTCCGCTCTCGCTGCTGCTCGCAGTCTCGGTCGTCGAGCTCGCCGCGGGCCTCGGAGCGAGTCGCAACAGGCATGTCGAGCGCGCCTGAGCGGGCCGGCTGAGCGCGGGTGACCGGGTGGGGCCGCCGCATTCCGCGTTCCCCGAGCACCGGAGGCTGGCGCGGATCACGTTTTTCGCGCACTTTGCCCAGACTTAGGGCGGCACAAGTCCCCAAAGTCCGGCAACGAGCAAGGGGGCTCGAGATCCGTGCAACAATCGGCCGACCTGATGAGCGAGGGACGGCGCTCCATCGTTGCCGGTGAGAGCGTCGGCCAGGAGGGGAGTGCCATGACTCCCGAGGGAACTCCTTTCGGTCGTCACCGCGCGGACGTCGAGGCGATGTGCGCCTCCGGCGAGTCGCTCGGGGAGATCGAGGGCAAGATCGACGCCGCGACGTACGTCGACGGCGACCAGCGCGCGGCCCTGTGGCTGGTCGCCTGGGCATCGCAGGGAAGGCCCCCTGCGCAGCGGGCGTCCGGCGTCGTCGCCGACGGTGGGCGGGTGCGGCTATGAGCGACAGACCGCTTTCCGCCGCCGAGTGGCGGACGCTTGCCGTGCGCCGCCGCCTGCTCTATGGGTCGGTTACGTCCGGGCGCCGCGAGAGGGAGGGCGTCGACTCGTGGGCGAAGCCGCTCGAGTACGACGAGAGCGGCTTCCCCCGGCCGCAGCGACCGGAGCGCTTCGGGGAGCGCATTCGCCGGCTTGTAGGCGGCTAGACGATTGATTCCGAATTCACCCGCCTGGGCTCGGGCCAGCGGAAATCATTCGTCTCGGCCCGCGCATCTGGTGGAGATGATTGATTCCAAGCGCGCCCTCGGACAGAACCGGCCTGATTCGGAATCAATCATCTAGCGCGCGAGCTTCCGCGACCGCTCGCCCGGGACGCGCGAGAGCTCAGCCGGCGCGCTCGGCGACCGGCTCGCCGGGCTTGTCCGCGACGTCGGATCGCGCGCCGTTCGCCGCGACCGCCGCCGCCCCGCCCCCGTCGCCGTCGCCGTCGCCGTTGGTGCCGGACACGACCGGCTGCTCGCGAGCCCACTCCTCGTCGAACTCCACGCGCCACTTGCCGTCCTCGGCCTGCTCGAGTCGCAGCTTCGCCCGGAAGGTCCGCCCCGACCGGCCGCGAAAGCCGGTGACCGGCTTCTCCGTGCGTCCGGTCTCGATCAGCTCACGGACGACGGAGACCGGCAGGATCTTGCCTGCCTTCTTCTTCCAGATCACGAAGCCGCAGCCCGGGTCGTCCTTCGACCAGCACGAGTAGCCCTTGCGGTTCTCGATCACGTCGCGGCGGCAGACCGGGCACGGGCCGAGGTTGGCGCGCTCGATCTTGACGTCCTTGAGCTTGTCGAGCTCCTGGACCGTGTCGGTCGCGAAGCGCTCGATGTCCTGCATGAACGCGGGCCGGCTGTCGGTGCCCTGCTCGATCAGTCCGAGCCGCCGCTCCCAGTCGCCGGTCAGCTGCGGCGAGGTGAGCGCATGCGCGCCGAGCAGCCGGATCACCTGGACTCCCTTCTCCGTCGCGTGCAGCGCGCGTCCGTCGCGCTCGATGTAGCCGACGTCGATCAGCCGCTCGATGATCGAAGCGCGCGTCGCCGGCGTGCCGATGCCCGAGTCCTTCATCGCCTCGCGCAGCTCGGCATCCTCGATGTCCTTGCCCGCTGTCTCCATCGCCCCGAGCAGCGAGGCCTCGGTGAAGCGGCGCGGTGGTTGGGTCTCCTTGCGGATCGACTCGACCGAGCGCGTCTCGACCTGCTCGCCGCGTTCCAGCCGCGGCAGCAGCTGGTCGCCCCCCGAGTCGTCCTCGGCGGCGTCGCCCGACTGCACCTCCTCGCCGTAGACGGACTTCCACCCCGCCTCGAGCAGGACCCGTCCGCTCGTCCTGAAGACGTGCTCCTCGACGACCGTCTCGATCCGTGTGCGCTCGTAGACGGCCTCCGGGTGGAAGATCGCGAGGAACCGCTTGGCCACCAGGTCGTAGACCTTCGTCTCGTCGGGATCCATCTTCGACAGCGCGTGCTCTGACTTGGTCGGGATCAGCGCGTGGTGGTCGTCGACCTTGCCGTCGTTTACGACGCGCTCGAGCGGCAGCGAGTCGAGGCCCGTCACATAGCGCGCGGCCTTCGCGTAGGCGGGGTTGTGGCCGACGAGCTCCGCGGTCGGCTTGATCTCGGCGATCTGATCGCTCGGCAGGTAGCGCGAGTTGGTGCGCGGGTAGGTGATCGCCTTGTGCTCCTCGTAGAGCTTCTGCGCCGCGGCGAGCGTGCGCCGCGCGGAGAACCCGTACAGCGTGTTGGCGTGTCGCTGAAGCGAGGTCAGGTCGTAGAGCAGCTGCGGTCGCTCCCGCTCCTCGCGCTTGTCGACCTTCGCGATCGAGCCCTCGCGGCCGGTGACCTCCTCGACGATCCGCTGCGCCTCGTTCTCCTTGATGCGCTTGCCGCCGAGATAGCGCCCGCGGTACCCGCGCTCGCCGGAAGCGGCGAAGGCGGCCTCGACGAGCCAGTACGGCTCCGGCTTGAACGCCCTGATCTCCTCCTCGCGGCGCGCGACGAGCGCCAGCGTCGGCGTCTGCACACGACCGAGCGAGACGGCTCCGTCGAAGGCGGACCGAAGCCGAATCGACGCCGCGCGCGTCGCGTTCATGCCGACGACCCAGTCGGCCTCCGAGCGTGAGCGTGCGGCAGCCTCGAGCGAGGCCATCTCCTCGCCGTCGCGCAGCCGGCCGAACGCCTGCTCGATCGCCTTGCTTGTCATGGAGTTGAGCCAGAGCCGCTTGACTGGCTTCTTCACCCCCGCGGTCTCGTAGAGATAGGCGAAGATCAGCTCGCCCTCGCGACCGGCGTCGCAGGCGTTCACGATCAGGTCGATCTCGTCGGAGCGGATCAGCTTGTGCACGGCCTGCAGCTGCTTCTTCGACTTCTCGTCGTTGGGGACGAGCTTGAACTCCGTCGGAAGGATCGGCAGGTCGGCGAAGCGCCACTTCTTGAACTTCGCGTCGTACTCGTCCGGTGCCGCGAGGCCGACGAGGTGCCCGACCGCCCACGTGATCACGTACTCGCCGCCATCGAGATGGGTCTTGTCCTTCGACTGCTTGAAGGCGTCGGGCAGCGCGGTCGCGAGGTCGCGGCCGACCGACGGCTTCTCGGCGATCACCAGGGTCTTGGGCATCAGGCAGTCCACCTTAGGGGCCGCCGTCAGGGCTGTCTACACGCGCTATGCACGCGCGGCCTCGCCTGCCGCCCGGCGGCCCGTCAGCGCTCCGGTCCTCCTGACGGGGCGAGGTCAGTGCGCGCAGGGGCCCGTTCCAACCGGCCCCGAGGCCCTGTGCAGCGCATCGCCGACGACCGAGTCGGGAACCCCGAAGCCGCTCGGCGCCGAGGCGCCGACGGTCGAGGCGAACACGGTCGCCAGCACCTGCCCGCGGGCGCCCACCACGGGTCCTCCGGAGTTACCGGAGCGGACGAGCCCGCGCAGGGTGGTGATCGGCCGTGAGATCGGCCCGTTGCCGTAGGCGTCCTGCGTCTGGAAGGTCGAAGTACGCCCGAGGCGTGCCGCCTCGACGTCGAACGGCCCGTTCTCGGGGAAGCCGAGGATCGCTCCGGCGGTGCCCGGCGGGGCGCCCGTGTCGAGCGACAATGGAGGCACGCCGGCGAGCCCGTCCACGCGCAGGATCGCGATGTCGTTGTGGGGGTCGAACCAGATCGGCTGCGCCGCGAGGTGGGACCCGGCTCCCTGCAGCTGCACCGTCGTGTCGCTTTCGCCTGCCACCACGTGCGCGTTCGTCACCACCTCGTCGGGCGCGCCGACCCAGCCGGAGCCCTCGATCCCGAGCCCGCACGCGGTGCCGAGCACGCGGACCACCGACCCGTACGCGGCACGCACGCCCGGCTCCCGGGCGATCGCCGCGTTCGGCGGCGCCACGCCGGGGGCGGGCCCCGTGATCCGCGGGAACGGGTCGAAGCGCGCGAGCGCGTTCAGCAGGGTGCCGGAGGGCGGCAGGACGCCGTTCAGCGCGGTCAGGATGCGGGAGCGCTGGATCTCGCGGCGCAGCCCGACGCCGGGCGTCTGCAGCGCAACCGCGCCCGCGATCCAGACGAGCACGAGCGCGGTCGCGCCGATCAGGAGCGCTCCGCCGATGCCGTCGAGCACCCCCAGCACCTCCCCGAGCCGCCGGCGCAGCCCGAACCCGACCGTCTCGAGCAGTGACGCGAGCACCCCGCCGACGATCAGCGCTCCGACCAGCGCGACAAGCGGCGCGTAGGGCGACTGCGCGCCGCCGCTGAGGATGTGCGGCGCGACCCTCGATCCGATGAAGCCGCCGCCGACGAAGCCGGCGAGCGACAGGGCGCCGACGATCAGCCCCTGCGCGAAGCCCCAGGCGGCCATCAGGATGGTGAGCACGACGATGATCCAGTCGATCAGGGTCACGTTGCGCAGTTTGACCGGACGGGTATGCGGGGCGGCAGCAACCGATGCAGCAGTCACGTCGAAAAGGACCGGCGAGCGAGCGCCGACGGCACGTAGAGGCCGGCGCCGCCGTGCTCGCCGCGGGCGCGCTGATCGTAGGGATCTTCGTCGGTGAGAGCGCTCAGCCCGATCCCACCGCTACCGCGAACTCCTTTGCCCTGGCGTGGGAGCGCTCCGACTTCCGCGCGATGCACGCGCTGTTGACCCCGCGCGCCCGCAGCGAATTCTCACTTCCGGCGCTCGAGCGCGCGTACCGGAACGCCGCGGTGACCGCCACAGAGACCGGCGTGACCGTCGGGCGCCCGCGCGCCGAGGGGTCCGGCGCGAGCATTCCGGTGACGATCCCGACGCGCATCTTCGGGACGATCCGGGGACGTGTCCGCGTGCCGGTCGAGGCCGGCGCGGTCGCCTGGTCGCCGAACCTCGTCTTCCCGGGCCTCGTCGGCGAGGAGGCCTTGAGCCGCGTGACGCGCGCGCCGCCACGCGCCGCGATCGATGCGAGCGACGGCTCGCCGATCGTGACCGGGCCCGCCCAGGCGCGCGTACCCGCGCCCGGACCGGCCTCGGGGATCGTCGGCAGCGTCGGCGTCCCGAAGAGCTCGTCCGACATCGCCGCGCTCGCGGCCGCTGGCTTTCCCCCGGGAGCTCGAGCAGGCACGTCGGGTCTCGAGCATTCGCTCGACGCGCTCGTCCGCGGCAGCCCCGGCGGCACGCTCCGTGCCGGCACGCGGGTGATAGCGAGCGTGTCGCCGTCGCCCGCCCCCGCGGTACGAACGACGATCTCGCTCCCGATCCAGGCGGCGGCCGAAGGCGCACTCGGGGGCCAGTACGGAGGCATCGCCGCGATCGACCCGGCGACCGGTGAGATCCGCGCGCTCGCCGGCGTCGCACTCGCGACTCAGCCGCCCGGCTCGACCTTCAAGATCATCACCGCCACCGCCGCGCTCGACGCGGACCTGGTCACGCCGCAAACGTCCTTCCCCGTCGAGACCCGCGCGCTGATCGAGGGCGTCTCACTCCAGAACGCAAACGGGGAGGCGTGCGGCGGCACGTTCGCAAACGCCTTCGCGGTCTCCTGCAACTCGGTCTTCGCGCCGCTCGGGGTGCGGATCGGTGCTCGGCGGCTGGTCGAAACGGCGGAGCGCTTCGGCTTCAACGGCTCTGCCCCGCTGAGCGGCGCGCCGCCGAGCACCATCCCCACCGCCGCCGCGGTGGGCTCGCCGCTCGCCGTCGGCTCGACCGCCATCGGTCAGGGCAAGGTGCTCGCGTCGCCGCTGGAGATGGCTTCGGTGGCCGCGACGATAGCCGCCGGCGGCGTGCGACGGCAGCCCGGCCTGCTGCCGTCTGCGGGTGCGGCGACCCGGGTCGTGAGCGCGCGCGTGGCGCACGAGGTCGAGCAGTTGATGCTCCGGGTCGTCTCGAGCGGCACGGGTACGGCGGCGTCGCTCGCGCCGGTGAGGGTCGCCGGCAAGACCGGGACGGCCGAGCTGACGACAACGGTCGGCGGCCAGGCCCCGAGCGAGACGGGAGCCGGGGCGGGACAGAACACCGACGCCTGGTTCGCCGCCTACGCGCCCGTTCCCGACCCCAGGCTCGCCGTCGGCGTTCTGTTCGTCAAGGCGGGCGCCGGCGGCAGCGTCGCGGCCCCCGCCGCGCGGGCGGTCCTGCAGGCCGGACTGCGGTGAGCGACTTAGATGTCGAGCTCGATCGCGATGTTGCGCTTGCCGCCCTTCGCGCCCGGCGGCGCCTCGACGATCAGGTCCATCGGGCGGTTCTCGGTCGCGGCGATCGGCAGCTTGAAGAGGAGCATGGCGCCGCCCGTAGGACCCTCTGCGGCGAGACCGCCGGGCGGCGGGATGCAGCCGCGGGGCTGGACGACCGCGGGCTGGTAGGCGAACACGTTCGAGGCCGGAAGCGGAGTCGGGTAGAAGGAGTCCTTCTGGGTGTCGACGATCCGGAAGCCGCTCGCCGATTGGAACGAGGGACCGCTCCGATTCGAGTTGCAGACCGATACGAAGACGCCGTAGTAGGCGTACCCGGGCGGCGGCGCGGGACCGTGGAAGTAGGCCATGTCCTCGCTGTCGTGGATGTTCAGCTCGCGCGTGATGAAGACGTTGTAGGAGAGGCCCGCGAGGTCCTCCGGAAGGCCCTCGCGACCGGCGTCACCTTCGCGGCCCGAGGCGCAGCCGCTCACGAAGACGGTCGCGGCGAGCGCGGCCAGCAGGGCGACCATGCGTCGAGGCCTGAGCATGCGGGCGGGCAGTCTAGTCCCTGGGACCCGGGATGCTCACGCCGAAGCGCGGGGCCTTGAGCGGGTCGAAGCCGGCCATGCTGACGCGCGCGAGCGGCGCGGACGGGCGCTCCTCGAAGATCACCCGCAGCCGCTCGAGCGTCGTCCTCGCCCTCCGCCGCAGCCAGCGCTCCGTGCCGAAGCGCTCCTTGACCGCCTCACGCGGAGTACCGGCCTCGAAGCGAATCGTCAGATCCACGCGGGTCACCCTGGTCCCGTCGCGCAGCATCTCCCAGACGACCTCGCCGCGCGTCCGCCCTCCGCGTCCGCCGTGGATCGCCTCGACGATCAGCCGCGGCCGTTCGGCTTCGACTACCTGGGCCTCGAAGTACTGCTTGTTGAGCGGCGGCCGCTGCAGCCACCGGGCCGCGGCGCCGCGACCGTGCGAGCGCGGGTGCGCGAGGCGGAAGTCGTGCTGGTAGTGGTCGGTGAAGGCGACGCGGTTGGCAAGGTCGGAGACGTAGTCGTAGATCTCCTCGCGCGGCGCGCTGATGTAGCCGTGGACGGTGACGTCGACCATCGCGCCGGCATTCTACGGTCCGCCCGCTCAGGCGGCGCGCGGAAAGACCGCGAGCTTGCGCTCGCCGACGAGCACGCGCTCCGAGCCGACCGTCTCGCGCTTGCTCGCGGGCAGGCGTGCGAGGCACAGCTGGCAAACCACGCGACCGGTTTCGAGCTCGTGGAGCAGCTCGCCGGCGAGCGGCGCCCGCCGGCAGGAGGAGCAGCGGTCGACGCTCGAGGAAAGGGAGCCGACGCTGCGCCGGACGAATATCGAGGCGAGTTCGACGGGCATGGGCCCATCTTCTCCCCGACCCACGAGAACCCTCTCGCGCAACTTTCCTTAACACTTCACACATCGTCGTTATCATTCGTCCCGATGAGCAGGGCGGAGCCGGTTCAGAGCTTTCAAGCCGGGACGCTTGCCGGTGCCGGCTCGTTTCACTGCGAGGAATGCGGGTTTGCGATCGCCCTGCACGAGTGCGACGAGGTGCCGGCCTGCCCTCACTGCGGCGGCACCGAGTTCAAGCGCTCGTCGATCTTCGGCGGCCTGGCGCTGCGCGAGCCGGTAGGTCCGCAGCAGCACATCACCCCGGACTGGCTCCGCGAGGCGCGGGAGGCGCTGCCGCACGCGGGCTGGTACCTCGCCTATGAGCAGGACGGTCGCCTGCAGGTGATCGCGCTGCACAGCGGGTGGACGCGCATCGGACGCAGCCTCTCCGCCGACGTCCGCTTCGACGATCCGACGGTCTCCCGCCGCCACGCGCTCGTCAACGTCGAGGGCGATGTGGTCCGGATCCTCGACGACCGCAGCCTCAACGGCGTCTTCGTGGACGGGGAGCGGATCGACATGCGGGAGCTTCGTGACGGCGACGAGCTCTCGATCGGCCGCTTCCGCCTCTACCTCATGGCCCGCTGGAAGGACCCGCAGCCCCGCTCGCGCTTCAGCCTGCGCGGAAATGCGCAAATAGCGAAAACGTCCTGATGCCGGACACGGAAGCAGTCAGCTGCTTCTGTCTATAGTCGCGCCCGGGATGGCCACGACGATCGCTGTTCTCTCGCAGAAGGGCGGCACCGGCAAGACGACGACGGTGCGCACGCTGGCGGACGTCTTCACGCGTCTCGGGCTCGAGGTGCTCGCCGTCGACCTCGATCCGCAGGGCAACCTGTCCGACTACTTCGACGTGCCCGCGGACGCCGACCCGACGATCGCCGATGTCCTCGCCGGCAAGGCCCGCGCCGCGGACGCCATCCACAACGGCGTGCTGCCCGCGAACCTCGGACTCGCCGAATCGGAGCTCGTCCTCGGCGGCAAGATGGGCCGCGAGATGACCCTCCGCCGGGCGCTCAAGGACGTCAAGCGCCGCTACGACGTGATCCTGATCGACTGCCCGCCCGCGCTCGGGCTGCTGACCGTCAACGCCGTCGTCGCCGCCGACTACGCGCTCGTCTCGACCGAGGCGCAGTACTTCTCGCTGCAGGGCGTCGAGCAGGCACTCGAGATCATCGAGCTCGCCAAGGACAACCTTCATCCGGACCTCGAATGGCTCGGGGTGGTCCTCAACATCGCCGACCTGCGTACGGTGCACTCGCGCGAGGCGCTCGTCCAGCTGCGAGAGCGCTTCGAGGACAAGGTCTTCCAGTCCGTGATCCGGTCCTCGATCCGCTACGCGGAGTCCGCCGAGCGCGGAGTCTCGATCGTCGACTACCGCCCCGAGCTCGGCGCCGACTACCTGGCCCTCGCCGAGGAGCTGCTCGACCGGGTGGACATGCCCGAGGAGCGCGATCGCGCTCGGGCGCTCCACAGCGAGCTCGTGCCGGCCTGAGCGGGCACAAGCTCGCTCGACGGAAGGTCGAAGGCGCGCGGTGGCAAAGTAAGAGTCATGCGCTTCGCTCAGTCGCAGAAGCTCCGGGACGTCTGCTACGACATCCGCGGGCCCGTGCTCAAGGAGTCCAAGCGGCTCGAGCAGGAGGGCCACCGGATCATCAAGCTGCACGTCGGCAACCCCGCGCCGTTCGGCTTCGAGGCGCCGGAGGAGCTTGTCCGCGACATGATCAGCGCGTTGCCGGAGTCGCAGGGATACAGCGACTCGAAGGGTCTGCTCGCCCCGCGCCGGGCGGTCGTCCAGTACCACGAGCAGCGCGGCATCGACAGCATCGACGTCGAGGACGTCTATCTCGGCAACGGCGTCTCCGAGCTGATCACGATGTCGCTGCACGCGCTGCTCGACGACGGCGACGAGCTCCTGATCCCGGCGCCCGACTACCCGCTCTGGACAGCCTCTGTGAGCCTGGCCGGCGGCCGGCCCGTGCACTACCTCTGCGACGAGCAGGCCGGTTGGTTCCCCGACCTCGATGACATCGAGGCGAAGGTCACCGACCGCACCAAGGGCATCGTGGTGATCAACCCGAACAACCCGACCGGTGCGGTCTACTCACGTGACCTGCTCGAGCAGCTCGTCGAGATCGCGCGCCGGCACCGGCTGATGCTGTTCTCGGACGAGATCTACGACAAGGTGCTCTACGAGGACGCGCGGCACACGTCGACCGCGTCGCTCGCGCCCGACCTGCTCTGCCTGACGTTCAACGGCCTCTCGAAGACCTACCGCGTCGCCGGCTTCCGCTCCGGCTGGATGGTCGTCTCCGGGCCGAAGGCCGAGGCTTCGAGCTACATCGAGGGGCTCGACGTGCTCGCGAACATGCGGCTCTGCCCGAACGTCCCCGCCCAGCACGCGATCCAGGCGGCGCTCGGCGGGCACCAGTCGATCCGCAACCTGATCCTGCCGGGCGGCCGCCTGCTCGAGCAGCGAGACCGGGCCTTCGAGCTGCTGAACGACATCCCCGGCGTCTCCTGCGTCAAGCCGATGGGCGCCCTCTACGTCTTCCCCCGGCTCGACCCGCAGGTCTTCCACATAGACGACGACGAGCGCCTCGTGCTCGACCTGCTGCTGCAGGAGCACGTGCTGGTCGTCCAGGGCAGCGGCTTCAACTGGCCCGACCCGGACCATCTTCGAATCGTCACGCTCCCGCACGTCGACGAGCTCGACGAGGCGATCTTCAGGATCGCCCGCTTCCTCGGGCGCCGGCGCGGCTAGCGCGTTTCACTCGCCGAGCGGCGGCTCGCGCAGCTTCTCGTTGATCCGCTCCGACAGCGCCTCTGCCGCCGCCCGCCGCGCGAGCAGCCGCTGCTGCTCGTTGTCGCCCGCGAGCAGGGCCGTCTCGTAGGCGTCGGCGGCGACCTCGAAGCGGCGCCGCTCGCGCGCCGTGTCGAGCGCCGCCTGGTGCCGGAGCGACTCGGCTCGCTCCGTGACCTCCGCGCCGGCGTCGGGAGACAGGACCTCGGCCAGCTCCGGGCGGCGCTCGAAGCTGAACGTGCCGGCGCTCACGCGAACCGGCTGGTGGACGAAGCGCTCGATCCGGATCGAGCCGTCCTCGAGAGCGCTCGTCGTGACCGAGTATCGCGTGTAGGGCCTGACCGCCTCGAGCCAGTCGCGCCTCTCTTCGTGCAGGTGCCGCAGCCGGCCGCGCGCGAGTCCTTGCGCGGCTGCCTCGGCCGCGTGCACCCAACCCCAGTGCGTAGCGACAAGCACGGCGCCGAGGGCCAGGGCGCCTGCGCTGAGGGCACCGAGGCCGGAGGCGATCGCCACGACGAGGCCGATCGCCAGGAGGGCCACGCCGGCAAGCAGGCTCACGCCGGTGAGAAGCTCGCCGCTCGCGACGAGCAGCCGCCCTCCGTGACCCGAGCTCGCAGGGACTGGCCGCTGCTCGGCTTCGGGGAGCGCGGCCATGTCCTCGCCGAGCAGCCTGTCGTCGGGAGTGCAGTCGATCAGCTCGGCCGGGTTGGCGGGTTCGCTCACCCCCTAGAGCGTAAGCGCCCGTTGCGTCAAGCTATGACGAAGGATAAATGCTGATCGTGGCCGCACTCGAACGGCCGCAGCCGAGCCAGCGAGGAGAAACATCGTGCCCCTCTTCTTCTTCACCGTCGAGCAGCAGGAGCGTGCCGTCGTCGAGCGCTTCGGGAAGTTCGTCCGCGTCGTCGGTCCGGGGCTCAGCCGCAAGTCGCCCTTCGTCGAGCGGGTCGCCGATTACCTCAGCCTCCAGGTCGAGCAGCAGAACATGGAGATCGAGACGAAGACGCGCGACAACGTCTTCGTCCACGTCAAGGTCGCGATCCAGTACAAGGTGGGCGACTCCGACCAGGCGGTGCGCGACGCCTACTACAAGCTGGACGACCCCAAGGTCCAGATGGAGTCGTACGCCTTCGACGTGGTCCGCTCGCACATCCCGAGCATGGACCTCGACGAGGCCTACGCCGACGCCGACACGATCGCCCAGCACATCCAGGACCGCCTCGCCGAGCTGATGGCGAGCTACGGCTACGAGATCGTCAAGGCGCTGATCACGAACATCGAGCCGGGCAGCAAGGTCAAGGAGGCGATGGACAACATCAACGCCGCGCGCCGCAATCAGGAGGCCGCAAACGCCCAGGGCGAGGCGGACAAGACGCTCCGGATCAAGAAGGCCGAGGCGGAGAAGGAGTCGATGCGGCTGCAGGGCGAGGGTGTCGCCGAGCAGCGCAAGGCGATCACCGAGGGGCTCAAGGCCTCCGTCGAGCAGCTCGCCGACGCCGCCGGCGTCGAGCCCAAGGAGGCCATGGCGCTCGTCTCGCTGACCCAGTACATGGACATGCTGCGCGAGGTCTCGACCGCGTCACGCACGAACACGATCCTCTTGCCCCACTCCCCGGATGCCGTCAGCCAGCTCCAGGCCCTGATCCGCGACGGGATCCTGCTCGGGAACGCCGCCGGAGAGGGCGTTCGCGCGCCTGGCGACGGCGCCGCCTCGCGGATCCCGCCGCCGGCCCCGCCGCCGCACCGCTGAGCCGGCGCTAGCCGCCGGTCAGCAGGACGTGCAGCTGCTCGAAGGCGCGGCCGCAGCCGGGCCGCAGCAGGCGATCGACGGGCCGGCCATTGACCTGTCCCATTACCGCCGCACGGGGCGCGCCGCGAACCTCGAGCACGCGGCAGGCGGCGGCGCGACCGGTGACCCCCGCGGCGTCGGCGGCCAGCTCGGCGCACGCTGCGGCGGGATGCGGATGGCTGCCGCCGGCCGGGGCGCAGCGAAGCGTCCACACGCTCGCGTGGTCCGCGCTCTGACCGTGCGGCCAGTAGGTGACGCTCAGCGAGGTAGCGGCGGCTCCTGCGGGTGGCGTCCCGGAGCTGCCTCCTGTGCTGGTCGATCCGCCGCCCGAGCCGCAGCCGGCCACGACCAGGAGTAGTAGGAGCGCGAAGCTTCTCGAGGCCACCGGGCGAACGATGACGCCCTGGGAGGGTTCGCGCTAGAGGCCCGGGGGATGGCGGACGACGAAGCCGGTGCCCGGATCGGCACCATGCTGCCAGCGAGTTCCAGCGGACTCGCCCGCGGTGTCGAAGCGCAGCCCGGCGACGTACATCCACACGTGGCCCGCGTTGGCGTAGATCGTGACGTACTTGCCGGGCCCCGGATCGCCCCAGCTCTCGAACTCGCCGGAGGTGAGCGGCGAGCTGAGCAGGCCGGCGCCCGCGAGCGCGAACGAGACCGAGCCCGAGCAGTCGTAGCCGTTGGCGATCCAGCTGCCGTGGCCGCCACCCCACAGGTAGGGCTTCGTGGCGATCTCGTTGCCGGCCTTGATGATCGCGGCGACGACCGGCGGCACGCCGAGCGGTACGACCGCCAAACCGCCGGACAGGATCGTGCCGGGGGCGCCGTGCACGGTCGGAACGCCAGCCACGTCCTGCTGGAAGGCCTGCGCCTCAGAGAGCCACTTCTTGATCTGGGCGTTGGTGGCGCCGCGGTCGGCGGGCAGCGGCTCGTTCTCCGGCGCGACGCTCGCGGGCTGAGCAGGCGCCTGGCCCGGCGGGAGCGCGACGACCACGCGCGGGTGCGCGGCCGGGAAGGATGGGGTCGGCGGCGGGAAGACCGCTGCGCTCGCGCGGTGCGGCGTCACGCTGCGCGATGCGAGCGCGAGCAGCGCGCCCGCGGATCCGGCGAGCGCGACCAGGACCGCCAGCGCGATCAGGGCGCGGCGGCCGTTGAGACGGCTGATTGGCTGGGCGACCAGAGCTCCCACTGCGGCGAAGATCGTCCTCTCGACTCGAATCCTTGAGCGCCTACAGAGTACGCGTCAAAGACGACGAGCGCGCCGGCGGCCGAAAAGTTGCGCTCAGAGGGCGCGGACGTCGGCGCCCTGAGGGGTGAACCCGGCCCGTCTGACCTCGCAATCGGGCGCGGCCTGGCGGAGCCGCTCGTAGAGCGACCCTGTCTGCTGCCAGTCGCACCAGAACAGCACCGACGGGCCGGCCCCCGAGATCGTCGCGCCGAGGGCGCCGAGCTCCTCGGCCCGCTCGAGCAGCTCGATCGAGCGCGGATAGAGCGCCGCCCGGCGCGGCTGGTGGATGCGGTCGCTGAGTCCGCGGCTGACCAGGTCGAGGTCGCCGCGTGCGAGCCCGAGCACGAGCAGCGCGGCCCGACCGACGTTGTGGACCGCGTCGCTCAGCGGGATGTGGTCGGGCAGCGCGGCGCGGGCGGCCGCCGTGTCGACCGGCGCCGGCGGGATTGCCAGCACTCCCTCGAGCCCCGGCGCCGGATTGAAGCGCACCGGCTCGGTCCCCTCGGCGCAGATCACGAAGCCGCCGAACAGCGCCGCCCCGACGTTGTCCGGATGGCCCTCGAGCGCGGCGGCGTGCTCGAACAGCGGCGCGTCGAGCTCGAACAGGTGGTCGGCCGCGACGAGCCCCGCCACGATCGCCGCCGCGCTCGACCCGAGACCGGCCGCCAGCGGAATCTCGGACCTGATCCGGAAGCGGATCGAATCGGCCGGTCTCAGACGCTCGAAAGCGCGCACGCAGAGATTGGTGCGGTCGAGCGGAACGCTCGCGGTATCTGACTCGACCGAGAATTCGCCGGTCTCCTCGACCTCCAGCTCCAGGTAAAGCGAGAGGGCTGCTCCCAGCACGTCGTAGCCGGGGCCGAGGTTCGCCGAGGAGGCCGGCACGCGGACGAGGCGGTGGCGTCTCAAGCGTCCAGTACCGCGCGCTCGACGGCGGACAGCTCCGCTTCGCAGGCGAGCACTGGCGCCGCGCGAGCAAGCGCCGTGTCGGGGTCCTTCAGGCCATGGCCCGTGAGCGCGCAGACGACCCGGCCCTCGGCGCCGTACTTCAGCAGCCCGGCAACCGCCGCGGCCGATGCGGGCTCGCAGAAGACGCCCTCGCGCGCGGCGAGGAAGGAGTACGCATCGAGGATCTCCTCGTCGGTGACCGCGCGGACCGCCCCGCGGGAGCTCGTGATCGCGTCGGTCGCCTCCTCCCAGCGCGCCGGATTACCGATCCGGATCGCCGACGCCACGGTCTCGGGCGATTCGACCGGTGCGCCCTCGACGAGCGGCGCGGCTCCCGCGGCCTGATAGCCGAACAGCAGCGGCGCCGTCCCGTACTCGCGGAAGCCCTTCCACCAGGCGGTGATGTTGCCGGCGTTTCCAACCGGGATGCAGAGCGCGTCGGGAGCCTCCCCGAGCTGGTCGCAGACCTCGAAGGCGGCCGTCTTCTGACCTTCGATCCGGTACTGGTTGATCGAGTTGACGAGCGAGATCGGGTGGCGGTCGACGAGCTCGCGGACGAGCGCGAGCGCCTGGTCGAAGTTGCCCCGCAGCGACACGACGCGGGCACCGTGCATGAGCGCCTGCGCCAGCTTGCCGACCGCGATCTTGCCCTCCGGGACGATCACCGCGCAGCGCCGCGCGCCGCGCGCCGCGTAGGCCGCCGCACTCGCAGCCGTGTTGCCGGTCGAGGCGCACAGCACCGCTTCCGCGCCCTCCGCGATCGCGGCGGAAACCGCCACCGCCATCCCCCGGTCCTTGAACGACCCCGTTGGGTTGAGGCCCTCGAGCTTGAGCCACACCTCGCAGCCGGTTCGCTCCGAGAGCGCCGGCGCGGGCACGAGCGGTGTCCCGCCTTCGCCGAGCGTGACGAGCGGCTCGACTGGCAGGTGCTCGCGATAGGCCCACATGCCGTCGGCGCGAAAGGTCACGTCATCGCTGGTCATCGACGTCAGCGGGCGAAGCCGGCGTCCTCGAAGGTCTCCGCAATCACCCGGATCACGCGGGGCGCGGCTCGCAGGAACTCGAGCGCGCCGATCTCATCGACTGCGCCGAAGAAGCGCGACTCGAGCACCGGGTGGATCACCATCTCGAGCCGAGCGTCGTCGCCCAGCCCTCGCTGCACCACCGACCGGACGGAGACCCCGTGGCGGCCGAGCACGTCCGCTATCCGGGCGAGCACGCCCGGGCGGTCGGCGACGCGCAGGTGCAGGTAGAAGGCGGACTCGACGTCCGTCACGAGCTCCTCCTCGACGGCCGGCGACGGCAGGGTCGGCGGCGGGATCATCGCCGAGACGACGTCTCCTAGGACCGCGGAAGCCGTGGCCGCTCCACCCGCTCCGGGTCCCGACAGGGTGATCTCGGTGATCGCGGGCGACTCGATCGTGACGGCGTTGAAGGAGCCCCCGATTGCCGCGAGCGGATGGTCGCCGTAGAGGAAGGCCGGATAGACACGGACGGCGATGCCGCCGTCGACGCGCTCCGCGCTGCCGACGAGCTTCAGCGAGAGCCCCAGCTCCTTTGCGTAGGCGATGTCGTCGCGCGTCAGCTTGTCGATCCCCTCGTGGGGGACCTGATCGACTCGCAGCCTAACGCCGAAGGCGAGCCTGGCCAGGATCGCCATCTTCGCGGCCGCGTCCCTCCCACCCACGTCGTCAGTCGGGTCAGCCTCGGCGTACCCGAGGCGCTGTGCCTCGGCTAGTGCCTCCTGGTAGCTCTGTCCCGTTCGGGTCATCTCGGAAAGGATGAAGTTGGTCGTGCCGTTGACGATTCCATGGACGCGCTCGATGTGCGCCGCGGCGAGCGTCTCGTGGATGACCCTGATCACGGGCACGACCCCGCCGACGGCGGCCTCGAAGCGCAGCTGGACCCCCGCGGCGCGCGCCGCCTCGTAGATCGACTCGCCGTGCTCGGCCAGCACCTGCTTGTTCGCGGTGACCACGTGGCGCCCGGCACGGATCGCCTCGAGGATGTAGGAGCGTGCCGGCTCGAGGCCGCCGATCAGCTCGACGATCAGGTCGCTGCGCTCGAGGATCTCCCGGAAGTCCCCCTGCGAGCGTGTCAGGACGCCGCTCAGCTCGGGACGCCGGCCGGTGGAGGCCTCGATCGCCGTGGCGCGCTCGTCGAGCAGCGAGTGCAGCGCCGCGCCCACCGTACCGTGGCCGAGCAACCCGATCCGGAAGCTCATTCGCTGGCCCGCGCGCGGCCGATCAATCGTCGACGTCTCGCGCGGCGAGGTCCTCGTAGGTCTCGCGGCGCACCACGACGCGGGCGTCGCCGCCTGAGCAGAAGATCACGGGCGGGCGCGGTACCTGGTTGTAGTTGTTCGCCATCGCGTGCCCGTAGGCCCCGGTCGCCGGCGTCACGAGGACGTCCCCCGCCCGCGGCGCGTCGAGCGCCACGTCGCTGACGAGCACGTCCCCGGACTCGCAGTGCTTGCCGGCGATCGTGTAGAGGTCGTGGCCGCCCGGGCGATCGGCGATGTCCGCCTCGTAGCGGGCGCCGTAGAGCATCGGCCGCAGGTTGTCCGACATGCCGCCGTCGACAGCCACGTAGGTGCGGATCTCGGGGATCGGCTTGACCGTTCCCACCCGGTAGATCGTGACGCCGGCGTTCGCGACGATCGAGCGACCGGGCTCGCACAGCACGGTCGCCTCCGGCGGCGCCGAGTCGAGCAGTGAGGACACGTACTGCTCGATCGAGGGCGGCCGCTGGCCGGCGGTGTAGGCGACGCCGAGCCCGCCGCCGAGGTTGAGCAGCGGATAGCTGCCGATCGCGGTGAGCACCTCGGCCAGCTTCGCCACGGCGGCGAGGTCGAAGATCTGCGAGCCGAGATGGGCGTGCAGGCCGGCGACCTCGAGGTTTGCCTGCGCGCGCTCGATCGCGAGTGGGACGTCGCTCAGTCCGAAGCCGAACTTCGA
The DNA here is from genome assembly GCA_963719375.1 of uncultured Actinomycetes bacterium. Taxonomy (GTDB): domain Bacteria; phylum Actinomycetota; class Thermoleophilia; order Solirubrobacterales; family Thermoleophilaceae; genus JAICJV01. Next base: position 769,090 of record CAVRBY010000001.1, read on the forward strand.
GTCAGCCTGGCCGGTGGCGATGTAGTCGTGCGTGGCGGGTCTGATCCCGGGCGTGACGCGCAGCAGCACCCGCTGGCCGGGCGCGATCCGTTCGACGCGTTCGATCTCGGCGAAGGAGTCGAGCACGATGCAACCGACGCCGGCGGCGGCCGCCTCGGTGATCTCGGCCTCGCTCTTGTTGTTGCCGTGCATGTAGATGCGCTCCGCGGCGAACCCGCCGCGCAGGGCGAGATGGAGCTCTCCGCCGGAGGCGACGTCGCAGGCGAGTCCCTCCGCCGCGAGCAGGCGGTACGCCGCCGTCACGGGCAGCGCCTTGCTCGCGTAGATCACGTCGAAGCGTCCGGTCCGAGCCTGGAAGGCATCGACGTAGGCACGCGCGCGGGCGCGCATGTCGTCCTCGGCGTAGACGTAGGCGGGAGTGCCGAACTCGCGCGCGAGCTCGACGAGGTCGCACCCTCCGACCTCGATCCTGCCGCGCTCGTTGACGCGCGTGCCGATCGGGTAGACGTGGGCGGCGCCGCCGAGCGGCGACACCTCGCTCAACTGCTCCGATGGACTGGCCATGCGGCGATTATCGCTGACCGCGAGGGAGATAATCCCGCGGGCGATGCGCCGATCGGTTCCGCTGCCTCCACGGCTCGACTCCCACGAGGGTCTCGCGTACGCGCTCTTCGTGCCAGAGACGGAGCCGGCCGCCGGTGTGGTGATCCTGCACGGCGCCGGCTCGGCGAAGGAGAGCCACTTCGACTTCGCTCGCTCGGCCCGCGCCCGGGGGCTCGCCGCGCTGGCCTTCGACGCGCGCGGTCACGGTCGCTCGGACGGCGCCTTCGGAGCAGGCGCGGTCGACGACGTGCTCGCCATGTGCGAACTGCTGCGCGACCACGCGCCGGCGATCGCCCTTCGCGGCTCCAGCCTCGGCGGCTTTGTCGCGATTCTCGCCGCGGCGATGCCGTCGGCGGCGATCGACGCGGTCGTGGCGATATGCCCGGCACCCGAGGATCTCCTGCTCCGCGGCCTGCGAGCCGGTCGCTACCAGGGCATGCGGGCCGACACGGCCTCGCTCGTTCCCTGGCTGGAGCACCAGCGGCTCGCCGAGGCGGTTACGCGACTCGGCCCGCGCACCGCCCTGCTGCTGCTGCATGCGCGCGGCGACGAGCAGGTGCCGTACACGGTCTCCCAGGAGCTCTATGCAGCCGCGGCGGAGCCCAAGCGGTTCTTGCTGGTGCCGGGAGGCCACCACCGATCGATCCAGCACGACCTCGAGCTGCAGGCAGACTCGCTTCGCTTCATCGAGCGAGCGCTCGCGCGCTCGCCCTAGCGGCGCTCTTCGACCCGTCGCTGCTGCACGCCGTCCGTGAGCATGGCGAGCCTGCGATCGACGAGACTTCCCGCCTTCGCGGGACCGTCCTCGGTATCAGGCAGCAGGCGAGCGGCCGAGCCGAGTGCCTGCCCGCCCTGGGGGCTCACCTGGGAGACGACCTCGACTCCGTTCGACTCGACCGCTGTCACCACCTCGCGGGGCGACGGCGCCCCCGCGACCGGCACTGGCGCTTGCTGCGACACCCGGACAGGCCGGCCGGCTGGACGCGGCCGCGGGTCGCTCGACGGCGAGGGAGCGGCAGTCGTTCCGCCCTGCACCGCGGGGGCCGTCCCGTCGACCTTGAGGAGGCCGGCGGCGCTCGCGGGAGCGGGTGCGGGCGGACGTGCTGCGAGGCTCAGGCTCTGCGCGGTCGGGCCCGGCCGTGACCGCACGGAGACGGCTGGAGGGAGATAGGAGACGAACGCGGTGGCCGGCCCGCCCGAGGCGCTCGCCACCCCGACGGGAGCGACCGGCGGCCCGCCAGATCCTTGCGGCCAGGCGTGGAAGACGACGAGCGCCCCCGCGAGCGCGAGCATCAGCAGGGCGCCCGTGACGACGATGCCGGTGGTGACGAAGCTCGATATGTAGGCGGCGCGCGCTCGCATGCCCGCCTTCCTTATCCCCAGGAAGGGAGATTTCTATTGGCGCTCGGGCCGAAATCGCGCCCGCGGCTCCGGGCACCGGCCGGCAGGGCCGTCGCTCGCGTCCGCGGGTTCCTGCGACCCCTGCTCACCGACGCCCTCCGAGGGCGCGGCCGGCGGCGGGTCGGCAACCGTCGCCGCCGCCGCGGCCTGATCCCCGTCTGAAGGCGGCGGCGGGCCGCTCGGGCTGGTGCTGCGGCCGCTCGTCAGGACCGGTCCGGTCGTGTCTCCAGGGGGCGCGCTCGCGTCGGTCCCTGGCGGGGCCGACGGCGCCGGCGAGGGTGCGGGGGCCGAGGGCTGGGGAGCGGGCGCTACCGGCGCGGCCGGTGCCGCCGGGGCCATCGGCGGAGCGGCGGGCGCCGGGGTCGGCGGGTCCGGCCGGCTCGTCGCCGGCACCGGCATGGAGGTGATGGGCGTCAGCTGCGGCCGCGCCGGCACCGTCGAGCCAGACGTGAGTGCGGCGTAGAGGTTGGTGCGCCTGGGAGGCGCGATCTCCGGTGCGCTGTGCTTCGCGACGCTCGGTGTCGCCGGAGCCGTCGCCGCGCCGGGGCCGAGCGCCGCGAGCGCCGCGGCGGGGTCGGCCGGCCGCCGCAAGCCGGGGACGTCGAGGGGCGCGTCGCCGATTTTCTCGGGAGCGGGAACCGGCCAGGCACGAAAACCGAAGCTGCCGGGGGTCACCGCGACGGTGACGAAGACCGCGGCGGCGAGCAGCAGTGCGAGCGGCACGGCGGCGATCAGAGCTCTGGACGTACGCATGGTTGATCACGCATCGGCAGCTTTAGCCGGGGCCTTTAGCCCTCGACAAAAAGATGAGCGGCTTATTTCTGCGCAAACTGCGGCGGAACGGCAGGAAGCTGCAAGAAATTCGCAGCTTTAGCCATCTGCCGGGATGCCGTCAGGCGGCCGCTGAGCTCGCGGCGGGCGCCGCGAAGGCGCGCGCGATCAGCTCGTACGAGCGCCGTCTGGCCGAGTGGTCGTGCACGATCGTGACCACCATCACCTCGTCCGCGCCGTAGGACTCGGCGAGCTCCTCGAGCCCGGTGCGGACGGTCGCCGGCGCCCCGAGGATCATCCGTCGCCGGGGCGGCGGGCGCTCACGCAGGAAGCGCTCGGCCTTCTCGACCGGGGGGACGGGGATCGGACGGCCGCTGCGGAGCATCATCGTGGCCATTCGGCTGCTCGATGCGAGGCGCTCCGCCTCCTCGTCGCTGTCCGCGCAGATCGAGAAGGCGCAGACCATCTGGCGCGGTCGCGAGCTCCATGCGGAGGACCGGAAGCGCTCCCGGTAGGCACGTGCGATCTCCGCGCCCTCCGGATTGATGAAGTCGGCAAAGGCGTAGGGCAAGCCGAGCTCCGCCGCCCAGATCGCGCTCTGCATCGAGGATCCGAGCAGCCATGGCTCGGGGCGCTCCGGAATGCCCGGGAGCGCGCCTGCGAGGCGCTTGAACGGGTGATCCGCGGGCAGGTCGTCCCCGAGGTACCCGAGCAGCTCGGCCAGCTGGCTGGGGAAGTCGTCGGGAGCGGCGCTGCGGCGGTCCCGCTGCAGCGCGAAGGTCGTCAGCGGGTCGGTGCCCGGCGCACGGCCGAGCCCGAGGTCGATCCGGCCTGGGTGAAGGCCGCTGAGCAGGCTGAACGTCTCCGCGACCTTGAGCGGACTGTAATGGGGCAGCATCACCCCGCCGCTGCCGACGCGCATCGTTCTCGTCGTCGCGGCGACCGGGCCGATCAGGGCCTCCGGGCTCGGTCCCGCGAGCATCGCGCCGCCGTGATGCTCGGCGAGCCAGTAGCGGCAGTAGCCGAGACCGTCGGCGAGCTGCGCGAGGTCGAGCGTGTTGCGCAGCGCGGCGGGGCCTGTCGCGCCCTCGGAGATCGGGGACTGATCGAGGACGCTGAGCCGTAGCGGCATCGCTCAGCGGCGGGTGACGCCCGCGGAGGCGCCGGGTGCCAGCTGGGGCTCGACGACTGCGACCTCGCCGACGGCGTCGTCGATCGCCGCGAGCACATCGCCCGACAGCGTGACGCCTGAGGCGGCCGCATTCTGGTGCACCTGCTCCGGCCGGCTCGCGCCGACGATCGCCGAGGCGACCTCCTCCCGCGAGAGCACCCAGGCGAGCGCGAGCTGCGGCATCGTCAGGCCGGCGCCCTCGGCGATCGGCGAGAGCCGGGCGACCGCCTCGAGCGTCTTGTCGCTCATCAGCCGCGCGATGAAGCCGCCCATCTCCTCGCTCGCCGCGCGCGAGTCGGCTGGCGGCGCCTGGCCAGGCCTGTACTTGCCGGTCAGGACGCCCTGGCCGAGCGGCGACCAGACGATCTGCGAGATGCCGTTCCGCGCGCAAAGCGGGAAGACCTCCCGCTCCGGGCTACGCCACAGGATCGAATACTGCGGCTGCGATGAGACGAACTTCTCGACGCTCGGGATCGAGAGCGCCGCATCGATCTGCTCCGGCGTCCACTCGCTGAATCCGAGGCAGCGCACCTTGCCCGCGCGCACGGCATCCGTCAGCGCCTCCATCGTCTCCTCGATCGGCGTCTCGGTGTCGAAACGGTGGCACTGGTAGAGGTCGACGTAATCGGTCCTCAGGCGTGAGAGCGACAGGTCGAGCTGCTTGTGAACCTGTTCGGCGGAGAGTCCGCGGTCGGTCTTGGACTGCGGGAAGAAGGCCTTCGTCGCAAGCACGTAGGAGTCACGCGGATAGTCGGAGAGGATCTCGCCCCACGCTTCCTCCGCGGCTCCGCGCCCATACGCGTTGGCGGTGTCGAAGAAGTTGATCCCCGCCTCGAAGGCGGCCCTCGTGCACGCGTCGGTCTGGTCGCGCTCGACCCCGCCGGAGTAGGTCAGCCACGATCCGAGCGAGATCTCGGATACGGAGATATCGCTGTCACCGAGCTTGCGAAAGCGCATCGCCGCGGACTGTAGCCATCGCTCGCGATTAGGGGGCCTTTAGCCGCGCATCTACAATTACCGAGATGGCCAAGCAGCGCGTTCAATTCCCTCGAGATTCCGGGCTTCAGCTTCGGATGGTGACGACGCTGTTCCTGCTCGGCCTGCTCTACGTCGTGTTCGTCGTCGTGCTGCTGTCGGTCGGCGCCGGCGTCGGAATCATGGTGCTCGTCATCGCGGCGCTGATGCTCGGGCAGATCTTCCTGTCCGACAAGATCGGTCTGCTCGCGATGGGCGCGAAGCAGGTCTCCCCCGCGGAGGCGCCGGAGCTGCACGCGATCATCGAGCGGCTCTGCATCCAGGCGGACCTGCCCAAGCCCAAGCTCGCCGTCGCCGACACGCCAGTGCCCAACGCGTTCGCCATGGGTCGCACGCCCAAGAGCGCGGTCGTCTGCGCGACTACCGGCATCCTGCGAACGCTGAATCCCCATGAGCTCGAGGCGGTCCTCGCACACGAGCTGACGCATGTCAAGAACCGGGACGTGCTGGTGATGACGATCGCGAGCTTCTTCGCGATGGTCGCCGCCATGATCACCCAGTTCGGCTTCTTCCTCGGGATCGGCGGCGAGGACCGCGACGGTGATAACCCGTTCGCGATCGTCCTGCTTGCCTCCTTCGTCGTCTACGTCGTCTCCTTCTTCCTGATGCTGACGCTCTCGCGCTACCGCGAGTTCGCCGCCGATCGGGGCTCGGCGCTGATCACGGGCCGGCCGAGCGCCCTGATCTCCGCGCTCGTGAAGGTCTCCGGCGAGATGCAGCGGGTGCCGAACCAGGATCTGCGAGCCGCCAGCCAGATGAACGCCTTCTTCATCGTCCCCACGAGCGTCAAGGGCGCCGTGCAGACGATCTTCTCGGATCACCCGCCGCTCGAGAAGCGGATCGAGCGCCTCCAGCGGATCGAGGCGCAGCTGCAGGCGAACCCCGCCGGCCAGCTCGCCTGAGCGCCGCGCGCAGCAACGGCCGCGGCCGGCGTGTGTTACGGGCACGGATGGCTCGGCCCGGGATCATCCGCGCTCGCCTGGCCTGCGCCGCGACAATTGCACTGATCGCGATCGCGGCGCTGGCCCCCAGCGCGCAGGCTCAAACCGGGACGTGCACCTCACCGGGTCGCACGGGCCGCTTCTTCGTCACCCTGACCGTCGACGGGGTCCAGCGCTCGGCGCTCGTCAACGTGCCGCCGAGCGCCGACGGAAGCACGCGGCTGCCGGTGGTGCTCGTCTACCACGGCGCCTCCTCGACCGGCCCGGCGACGGAGGCGCACCTCGCCATCTCGGCGATCGGCGATCGCTACGGCTTCGTCGCCGTCTACCCGACCTCGTTCACCGACTTCTTCGGATACAAGGCGAGCCAGGGAGAGGACGACGTGACCTTCACGAGTTCGCTGCTCGACTACCTCGACAGCCACGTATGCGTCGACGACGCCCGCATCTACGCGACCGGCGGCTCGAACGGCGGCGCGTTCGTCGCGCGCCTTGCGTGCGAGCTGAGCACGCGGCTCGCCGCCGTCGCCTCCGTCGCGGGGGTCTACGGCGGCCAGCCCCCCTGCGCACCGGCGCGTCCGATCTCGATCCTCGAGATCCACGGGTCACGCGACCGCTACAACGGCTGGCCACCGCTCGGCTGGGAGCCGGTGCCGAAATTCCTCAAACAGTGGACGACACTGGACGGCTGCCCTCCCGGGCCGCCCACCTACTACCGCTTCGCCAGGCACGTGCGACTCTGGAATCGCCACTGCGCGGACGGCACGACGGTCGCCCACATGGAGCTGTTCGGCGGCGTGCACCAGTGGCCCGGCGCACGCGACCTCTCGGGCGGCCCGGGCGTCGACTTCGAGGTATCTGCCTCGCTTGCGGCCTGGCAGTTCTTCCAATGCCAGTCGTTGGCGAGTCCCACCGGTGGCCCGTGCCCGCCAAGGCAGTCGAGGGCCGCGGTGGCGGCGTTCGGCCGGCCTCGCAATCGCCGCTGACGGGACTCCGTCAGCTCGCCGGCGCCGGCCGGCATGCCCCGTCGCTCGGCGCTCGGCAGCGGTGAACGGACACGTCGATCGACTGACCCCCGACTCCCGGCACCGCACTCACCCTGCCGATCGACCGTCCGGGGCGGCGGTCGCTCCCGTCCGCGAGGTAGACGACGTAGCCCACCCGTCGCCCGGCGAGGTCATATGCGGGTCCCCAGCGCGCCGCGCCGATCCCGAGCGCCCAGGTCCCGTCGGCGCGCAGCTCGTACCTGAGCCCGGCCCTCATCACGGTCGTGTCGGGTGAGCCGTCGAGCCAGACGGTCGAGCCGCCGGGCAGCGCGGGCTTGACGAGCCGCGCGAGCGTCCCCACGGCACGGTAGGCGGAGCGATGCTGGTCGGGACCCTCGCGCACGGCGACGGTGGCTGCGGCGGCGAGAGCCGCGGCGGCCGTGGCCGCCGCAAGCGCCGGCCGGCGCGACCGAAGGACCGCCGGTGGCCGCGCGCGGATCGCCGTCACCGTCCCGAAGCCCACCACCAGCCAGCACCACATACCGGCGGGAGAACCCCACCAGAGCGTGTAGCCGAGCGTCGCCATCAGCGCCGGCCGCGCTGGCGTCTCGGCGGTGACCACCGCCAGCGAGGCACAGAGCAGGAGCGCGATCGCGCACGCCGCGGCGAGCTCGCCGCGGCGCTCGCGGACGCTCCAGGCGAGCAGAGTGACGAGCGCGAAGAGGATCAGCGCACAGCCGGCGACGGCGGTCAACGCCGGCGCGCCCGCGACATCGGCCAGAGCATGGAACGGAGAGCCGGGTCTCTCCACCCACCATGGAGGCATTCCGACGGCGTGCACGAGCGCGTGCCAGCCGCGCTGCCAGCCGGCGGACGGCTGGCGTCCGATCGCGGCACGAAGGACGAGCGCGAGGTTGCCGGGCCGGTGCTCGATCTCGTCGACGATCGGCGCGCTCCAGCAGACCACCGCGACCGTCACGGCGGCGATCGGCCAGCGCCTCGAGCACGGTCGCGGGCGGGTGATCGCTCCCGCGGCGGCGATCGTGAGCAGGGAGAAGCTCGGGAGCGCGTAGACCAGGTGGCACTGGGTGACGAAGCTCGCGAGCAGGACGGCGAGCGGCAGCTGGCGACGATCGCCGCACGCGAGCGACCAGCTGCTGAAGATCAGCAGCGTGAACGGCAGCACGGCCGCGGAGGGGTTCCACGGGTCGTGCAGGATCTCCGGTGCGAGCGAGCCGCACATGACGGCGAGGCCGAATGCCGTGGCGAGCATCAGCGCCGGCCCTCCCCGGCTGCGCGCGATGAGGACGGCGCCCGCGACGCAGGCCGCGTTGACCAGTCCGATCGTCAGGGCGATCGCGGCGGGCGGGCCGAGCCTCGCCGGCACGGCCAGCAGCCAGTAGAGCAGCGGCCCGAGGCTGTACGTTGGGCGGCCGGTCAACCCCGAGGTCGCGGAGAATTGCCCGAGCAGCGGGCTGTGCGAGCTCAGGACGTCGTACGCGCGCGCGGCGATCACCGCCTGGTCGCCGGACGGGACCCAGTGCTCGGCGAGGCCCCGGATGGTCGAGACGATCACCGGCAGCGTGGCGGCGAGCGCGCTCGCGACGGTGAGGGCGAAGCGTCCCGCATCGCGCGGGCGGTCGTGGCTCGCCGCGCCCGCGACGGGTCGCTCGGATCGCTGGGTCTCGGCTGTGTCGAACAACGGCGCCGGAAGGTCGAGCTCCCTGCGTAGCGGACCGAGCGGTCCGAGTCAAGCCGGTGGTTCAGCGGCGGCGGTGCGGGCGCACGTCGAAGACGCGTGTCGCACGAGTCGCGTTGCCCGCCTTGTCGAAGGCGAGCACGCTTATCGTCCGGGGTCCGGGCGCCCAGCCATGTGGGGGCCGGTATACGAGTTGCGTCGCTCCGCCTCCGACCGAGGCCACGGTGCGGTCGCGGTAGATGAGCTTGGCGCGGCCGATGCCGCTGAGGTTGTCGCTCAGCCGTACCACGAGCGACGTCGAGGAAGTCAGGGCGCGCGTCAGGAAGACCACTCCTGGCGGCCGGTAGTCGCGCGTCAGCGTCGCACTCGCGAGGGTTGCCTGCCCGGAGTCGTCGACGGCGCGCAGGACGAGCTGATAGGAGCCTTCCGGCACCGGCCTGACCTGGTCGCTGAAGCCGTCCCACTCGACGCCGTGCAGGCCAGGCTCGACGGCGACGTCGTCGCCGAGGTCCCGGATCTCGTGGCCCCCGGCATCGACGATCGAGAAGGAGACGGTGGCCGCCCGGATCGCCGTGTAGGTGACCCACGCGTTCTCGCCCGCACGCACGTACCGCTGTGCCCAGCGCAGATGGACGATCGGCGCCGCCTCCTGCCCTGCGACCGGTGCGGGATCCATCGCGGCGAGCATCGCGGCGGCGCCGAGCAGGCAGACGGCGCGCATGACCCTCGAGCGGCCCATGGGAGCTGCAACACGGGCACTCGCGCACCGCTGCGGCAGGGGGCGGATCATCTACCCTCGAGCGAGTGGGCTTCCTCGACGCGATCCTCGGCGGTAGGCGAAAGCTTCAGGCGCCGGCACGCGACCGGCTGTTCGCGATGACGACCGCTCAGGTGACGCTCGAGTCGACGCTCGGGCTGCGCCACCGGCCGGCCGCGGGAATCGCCTTCCAGTCGCTGCCGACGGCAGACTTCCAGTCGATCGTCCGCGACACCCAGGAGCTGCTCGAGAGCGCCGGCCGGGACTCCGGGACCAAGGTGGAGACCGCCGACGACGAATTCGGCTTCCGCTGGATCGTCCTGCGCAACGACGACTTCGAGGAGCTCGTCGTCGCGCTCAACATGGTCTCGGGCCAGCTCGAGGAGAGCGGCTACGGGGACCGTCTGCTGGCGGCTGTGTTCCCGTTCAGCGAGAACGGGCGACCGCTGTACTTCATCTACAACTTCAAGCGCGGCAGCTTCTACCCGTTCGTGCCTGCTCCGGGCGAGCAGCAGCGCGACAACGAGCGCGAGTTCCAGCTCAAGGCGCAGATCGGCAACGAGCTTCCGATCGAGCCGGAGCTGACGCGCTGGTTCCCCATCTGGTCGCTTCCCCTCTGAGACGGAGCGGAGCGCCCTCAGCCGGATCGCCGCCGGCTCAGCGGCCCAGGACGGCGAGCAGCTTCTCCTCGCTGCGCGCGACCTCGCGCCCGTCGCGATCGCCATTTCCGGGCGGGCGCGTATTCGTCTTCGGATCGTGCGGGCGGGCGTGTGCCGCGCCGGCGCCGGTGCTCGTCCTTGCTGCGCTATGCGGTTGTGGGGGGTTGGTTCCCATTCTTCGACCGTTGCGCAAACGGGCGCTCGCCAAACATCCCGTCACGCGTCGCGCCGAGACAGCAGCAGTGCTCCCGCGGCGAGAGCGACGGCCGCATAGATGCAGAAGACCCCGAGTCCCGCCCACGGTGAGAGGGTGTGCGGGTCGAGCCGGATGTGCCAGATCTGGGTGCCGGCGTTGCTTGGCAGGTACTGGTTGACGTGGTCCTGCCATGACTGGGGCAGCGCATGTGCGATTCCCGGCAGCACCAGTATCAGACCGAAGAGGGCGGCGATGGCGCCGGCCGAGTGGCGAATCAGCGTGCCGAGACCGAGTGCGAGAAGGCCGAGCACGGCGAGGTAGAGGCCGCCGCCGATCACGGCCCGCAGAACGCCGGGGTCGGACAGCGACGACTCGATGTGCTTCGAGGAGAGGATCGACTGGCCGATCAGGTAGGCGGCGAAGCAGGCGACCTCGCCGACAACGAGCGTGACGACGGTAAAGACGAGCGCCTTGGCGGCGAGCACGGTCCGGCGCTGTGGGACGGCCGCGAAAGTCGCGCGGATCATGCCCGTCGTGTACTCATTCGTGATCAGCAGGACCCCGAGCACGCCCACCGCGAGCTGGGCCAGCAGCATTCCGTTGAGGCTGAAGCTCGTGGGATCGAAGCTCGCGCGCTCGGACGCCCGGATGTGGTCGTAGTGGCCGATGTAGGTTGCACACAGGACCGCGCCGAGGCCGACGATCGCGACGACCGCGGCGAGCAGCGTCCAGTAGCTCGAGCGGACGCTTCGGAGCTTCGTGTACTCCGAGCGCACGACTTCGGGCAGCACCGGACCGCGGGGCTGCGCGAGCGCCGACGTGGGGGCTTCCGTTGCCATCGCTCAGGCCTCCGATCCGGCCGGCGCGAGCGTTCCCGTCGCCTCGTATTCGACGCTGTCGCGTGTCAGCTCCATGAAGGCCTCCTCGAGCGAGGCGCTCTGCGGCGAGAGCTCGTGCAGGGGGATGCGAGCATCGAGCGCGGCCTCTCCGATCGTGGCGATCTCGAGTCCGGTCACGGCGAGCGAGCCGTCGTCTTCGCGGCGCGCCTCGCCGCCCTTTGGCGCGAGCGCGCGCACGAGCTCGTCGGGCTGCGGTGTGCGAACGCGGACGTAGTTTTGGGCGCTGCGGCGGATGAACTCGCCGACCGAGGTGTCGGCGATCAGCTTGCCGCGACCGATCACGATCAGGTGGTCGGCGGTCAGCGACATCTCACTCATGAGGTGGCTCGAGACGAACACGGTCCGCCCCTCGGCCGCCAGCGAGCGCAGCATGTTGCGGATCCAGCGGATGCCTTCCGGGTCGAGTCCGTTCACCGGCTCGTCGAACAGCAGCACGGGCGGGTTGCCGAGCAGCGCGGCCGCGATCCCGAGCCGCTGCCCCATTCCGAGCGAGAAGCCCCCGGCGCGCTTGCGGGCGACGTCCGCGAGCCCCACTCGGTCGATGACGTCGTCGACGCGCGTGCGCGGGATTCCGTTCGACTGTGCCAGGCAGAGCAGGTGGTTGTACGCGGAGCGGCCGCCGTGGATCGCCTTTGCCTCGAGAAGCGCCCCGACGTGGTGCAGCGGGCGCTGGAACTCGGCGTAGCGCCGGCCGTCGATCGCGACCGATCCGCTCGTCGGCGCATCGAGGCCGAGGATCATCCGCATCGTCGTCGACTTCCCCGCGCCGTTCGGCCCGAGGAAGCCGGTGACGCGCCCGGGCATGACCGAGAACGAGAGGTCGTCGACCGCCACCGTCCGGCCGAAGTGCTTCGTGAGCTGTCTTACCTCGATCACGCGCCGTTCCTTTCGAGGGGTCTCGCCGGAAGCCTGCCGGAGGTTTCTCAACATTGTCTGAAGCGGCCCCCCGCTGCATCACTTCGACAGGGCGAGCCAGCGCGTCAGCCGTCGGTCGGCACGCGAGCCGCCGTCGTCGACTGAAGGCGCTTAGCCGGCTCAGACCCCGGGGATCAGGCCGTCTCCACTGAAGTCGCGTCGCGCCTCGTCAAAGGAGGTGTCGCGCGGGGGGAGGATCACGTCGGAGGCGACGAGCGCATCGTCTTCGAGCGGGTTTCCCTCGCTCTCGATCATCTCGATCATCTCGGCCCACAGGCGCCGGAAGCGCTGCTCGTCACCGGCCACGACGGCGCTGACCGCTTCGTCGTCGAGCCTGTTCACGCGCTGCTCGCAGTCGTCGTCGAGCTCCCACTGACCTTCGCCCGAGATGCGGACGATCAAGCTCACGCTTCCTTGCCCGGCTCGAGCGCGGGCTTCTGCGCCTCGGAGGAGCCGCCACCCAGCTCGGCCTTCATCTGCGACAGCTCGTCGTCGACGGCCGAGCCCGAGGAGAGCTCCTTCAGCTGCCGGTCGATGTCGTCCTCAGGGCCAGATCCGAGCTGCGTGATGTCCTCGAACGCACCGGCCTTCTCGAGCTCGTCGACGGCCGAGGCGCGGGCCTGCATCTGCTCGGTCTTGTCCTGAGCGCGCTGCATCGCCAGGCCGAGATCGGCCATCTGCTCGCCGACGCCGTTCGCGGCCTCGGAGATGCGAACCTGGGCCTCCGAGGCGGAGTACTGCGCCTTGATGACCTCCTTCTTGGTCCTGAAGGCCTCGATCTTCTCGCGCATCCGCTTCTCGTTCTCGGTCAGCTTGTCCTGCTGCTCCTGGAGCTGCGTGATCTGCGAGTCGAGGCCCTGCAGCTCCTGCTGCGCGACGTTCTTGCGCTCGAGCGCCGTACGGGCGAGGTCCTCCTGGCCCTGGGCGAGCGCCTGGCGCGCCTGCGTGTCGAGCTTGACGATGTTCTGCTGCAGCTTGTCCTGCTGCATCTGCAGCCGCTTCTTCGACGTCACGACATCGGCGATGCCCTTCTTGACGTTCTGCAGCAGCTCGACCTGTTTCTGATAGCCGTAGTCGAGTGTCTCGGCCGGGTCCTCAGCCCGATCGAGCATGTGCGAGATCTTCGCTTTGACGACGGTGGAAAAGCGACCGCCTAGTCCTGGCATCGGCGCGCTCCTTGGAGGTCGAGATCGGTGGTCCCCCTTAGACTACCCGCCCGAGTGGTGCGTCGCCGCCCTTCAGACTCGATATCCGTCCTCACCCGCTGGATGGGGATCGCCGACGCGAACACCGCCGGAAACGTGCATGGCGGCACGATCATGAAGCTCTGCGACGAGGTCGCGGGAATCGCGGCGATACGACATTCAGGGCTCCGGGTGGTGACGGCCGGGATGGACCGGATGACGTTCCTGCACCCCGTCTTCGTGGGCCAGCTCGTGACCTTCCGGGCGATGGTCAACGCGGCCTGGCGCACCTCGATGGAGGTGGGTGTGCGTGTCGACTCCGAGGACGTGCGCGCGGGCACCGTCCAGCGGACGTCGACCGCGTACCTGACGCTAGTCGCGCTCGACGAAGGGGGGCGCCCGATGGAAGTTCCGGCGCTCGAGCCCGAGATGGCCGACGAGCGTCGGCGCGCGCAGGAGGCGCAGCTGCGCCGCGACAACCGGCTTGCCGAGCGCGAGGCGATCATGCGTAGCCGTGGCGCGACCGTCTGAGAGCTACGGCGTGAGCGGTCGCGGCGAGCAGCCGCCAAACGACACCTACCGGCCCCGGAAGCCGATCTTCAGGGCGCTCTCGAGGATCGTCGAGCGCTTCGAGCCGGCGCCACGGTCCGAGAGCGAGCTGCGCCTCGAGCGGATCGCCGCGATGCAGCCCGTGCCGAGCCGGCTGCGTGCGGCGCTGCTCCAGGCCGCTCTGATCGGAGTGCTCGCGGTGGTGCTCTCCAAGCTGATCGGGTTCGAGGGGACCTGGGGGTCCGCGCTCGGCAACGGCGCCCTGCTCGCGGTGATCGTGCTCGCGGTCCTCACCGCGCGCGTGGTCTGGCGGCACCGGCGCCCGCAGGGCTGAGCGCTTCGAGCGGCGGCTCCGTCCGCGCGAGCGGGAATCATCAGCGCGATGCACGAGACCGCCCCGCGCGTATTCCTGATCGCCCGCCCGCAGCTGAACCTCGCGGGCATGCGCGACTACCTCACTGACGTCGGCGGCGAGTCGTGGCTCGACCGGCGCGGGACGGCCGACGCGAACCCCGGCGAGCTGCTCGTCGAGTTCGCCGGGCGCACCTGCTACCGCAGCTGGGAGCCGGGGCTCAACCCGAACGTCTCGCGCATCCGGACCGATCCGCGCGAGTACTTCCAGAACATCCTTCGCAGCGCGCACGGCTCGGTGCTCGAGCACGCCAGCTACTCGTTCGCGTTTCGGAACATCTCGCGCGTCTTCTCGCACGAGCTCGTACGTCACCGCGCCGGCTCGGCCTTCAGCCAGGAGAGCCTCCGCTACGTGCGGTTGACCGACATCGGCTTCCGCGTCCCGCCGGCGCTCGAGCCGGTCAGGGAGCAGGTGCTCGGGATCGTCGAGACGCTCGAGGAGTTCCAGCGCAGCGCCGCCGGGGAGCTCGGCGTAGACGACGAAGGCGTCCCCTTCGCGGTCAAGAAGGAGATCACCTCGGCGCTTCGGCGGCTGGCCCCGATCGGCCTCAGCACGGACATAGTCTGGACCGCGAACGTGCGCACGGTCAGGCACGTCGTCGAGATGCGCACCGCGCCCGGCGCCGAGGAGGAGCTGCGGCTCGTCTTCGACCAGGTCGCCCAGCTGATGCTCGAGGAGGCCCCCGGGCTGTTCCAGGACTTCCGCCGTGAGAGCGACGGCTCCTGGGTCCCCGAGTTCAGAAAGGTCTGACGTTGAGCCGGGTCCTGTTCGCGGCGACCTGGCTCGTCTGGTTTGCCGGCGAGGCGGCGCTGACGCGGCGGGACCGGGCGCGGGCGACGGGCGCCGAGACCGTCGAGCACGGCCAGACCCGCCTGGCGGCGCTCTCGTGGGCCGGGCTCGGCGCCGGCGCAGCTGCCGGCCGGGTGCGCGTGCTGGCGCTCCCGGGCGGGCGCGCGGGTCATTTCTGTGCCGGCGCGACGCTGATGTGGGCCGGGATGCTGATCCGGCTCGCGGCTGTGCGCGCGCTCGGGCCGCTGTTTCGTCGCGAGGTTGT
This sequence comes from uncultured Actinomycetes bacterium, assembly GCA_963719375.1. Taxonomy (GTDB): domain Bacteria; phylum Actinomycetota; class Thermoleophilia; order Solirubrobacterales; family Thermoleophilaceae; genus JAICJV01. The sequence goes on from CAVRBY010000001.1 coordinate 784,322, forward strand.
GATCCAGCGGGGTCACGACCTCGTCGAGCGCGGCCCGTATCGGATCGTGCGCCATCCCGGTTACGCCGGGACGCTGCTCGTGATGGCCGGCATCGGGGTCGCCGAAGGATCGGTGCCGAGCGTCGCCCTGTGCGTCGGCGCCGCGACCGCTACGCACATACCGCGGATTCGCGTCGAGGAGAGTGCCCTGCGCGAGCGCTTCCCCTCGTATGACGCGAAGGCGCCGCGGTGGCGGCTGGTTCCCGGGGCCTGGTGAGGGGCGTCGAGGACGCTCCGCGCCCTCAACGCTCGGCGAAGGCCTTGTTCGCCTCGGCCACCAGGCTGCCCGTCGCGGCGCCCGGCGCCTGCTCGTGCAGCGCACCCCCCGCCTCACGCGGGCCGCCGTATTCGGCGCGCTGCATGCGCGAGACCACAAGCCGCTGGACCTGAGCTGTGCCCTCGAAGATCTGGTAGATCTTGGCGTCGCGGAAGAACTTCTCGAGCGGGCAGTCCATCGTCTGGGCATACGGGCCGACGAGGTCCATCAGCGTCGTGGTGGCCCACATCGCGGTGTCGCCGGCCTTGAGCTTCGACATCGAGCCCTGGCCGCCGGTCATGGGAATCCCCTGACGGCCCATCCACGCCGCTCGCCAGACGAGCAGGCGAGAGGCCTCGATCTCCGTGGCCACGTCGGCGATCGTCTGCTGGACGCGCTGCTGCTCGAGCAGCGGCGTGCCTTCCTCGGAGCGGCCCTCGAGATACTCGAGCGTCCACTCGTACGCCGCCTGGGCGATTCCGAGCGCCGAGGCCCCCACGAGCGGCCGTGTCAGCTCGAAGGTGGCGAGCGCGTTCGACGCCCTCCCGGTGGACTCGCCGGAGCGGGCGCGTTCGAGCTTGCGGTTCAGCTTGTCCATCCCACCGAGCAGGTACTCGGCGGGGATGCGGCAGTCGTCGAGCACAACCTCGGCGGTCTGCGAGGCCCGGATCCCGAGCTTGTCCTCCTTCTTGCCCTGCGAGAAACCGGGAGTGCCCTTCGGAACCACGAACGACGCCTGGCCGCGATGTCCGAGCGTCGGGTCGACCGTCGCCACGACGACGGTGACGTCGGCGATGCCGCCATTCGAGATGAAGACCTTGGTGCCGTTGAGGACCCAGTCGTCGCCGTCCAGCCTGGCCGTCGTGCGCAGCGACTTGACGTCGGAGCCGGCGCCCGCTTCGGTGACGGCATACGCGCCGAGCTTGAGCTCGTCGCCCTCGCCGTAGCACTCAGGTACCCAGCGGCCGATCTGTTCCGGCGTGCCGGAGGCGGCGATCCCGGCCGCGGCGAGCGAGGAGGCGGAGATCGCGAGCGCTATCCCGGCACAGCCCCAGTGCAGCTCCTCGCCGTAGATGACCCCGAGCAGGCCGTCGGGGTCCGAGCCGAGCCGCTGCAAAAGCTCGAGTCCGCTCAGGTTCCAGCGGCGAGCCTCGCGCATGACGTCCCACGGCACCGCCTGCTCGCGGTCGTACTTGGCCGCCACAGGGCGGATGACCTCCTCGGCGAACTTGCGGCAGTAGGCCCGAAACTCCTGCTGCTCGTCATTCAGGCGGAAATCCATTGCGTGCCTCCGTGAGTGGGTCGCCACCGCATTGACTGATCAGTCAATCCATTATCCAGTCTAGCCGCACGGGCGCCGATCGATGACAAGCGCGCGAGCCATGGTCCGCGCTTAGGCGCGCGCAGTAAGGTCACGCGCGTGAAGAGTCGGTTTCTCGCCTTCGTCGGCGTCGCGCTGCTGACGACTGTCGCCGCCGGGTGCTCTCTGACGCAGTCCAACAGCGCCACCCCGCCGGCGGCGGCGGGCGGTGCGAACCCGAACGACAGCAACGCGATCGCGCAGCTCGGCTTCCCGATCACGGCGACCAAGGACACCACCCGCGTCGCGGGCAGCGATCCGGTGGCGGATGCCGCCGGCGTCGCAAGTGCGGTCTTCCCGTCGACCGCGCCGCAGACGCGCCCGGCCACGGTGGTGCTGATCGACAAGTCGGACTGGCAGGGCGGCGTCGCCGCCTCGGCGCTCGCGGCGCCACCGGCCAGTGCGGCGGTCCTGCTCTCGGACGGCGGCGCGCTGCCGCAGGTTACGAGCCAGACGTTGCAGCGGCTCAAGCCGAAGGGGACCGGGCTGCCGAGCCACACTCAGGTCGTGCGGATCGGGTCGGCTCCGGCGCCGGGCGGCTTCTCGAGCACCGTGATCGCGGGCGGCGACCCCTACGCGCTGGCGGCCGCGGTCGACCATTTCCAGGCGATCGCGAAGGGCCGCCCGAGTGGCGACGTGATCGTCGCCTCTGGCGAGCAGGCCGCCTACGCGATGCCCGCCGCCGCCTGGGCGGCACGCTCTGGAGACGCGGTCCTGTTCACCCGCCAGAACTCGATCCCGGCACCGACGCTGAGCGCCCTGCGCGAGCACCAGCGGCCGAACATATATCTGCTCGGACCCCCGTCGGCGATCTCAACCACGGTCGAGCATCAGCTCGGAGCGCTCGGCAAGGTCAAGCGGATTCAGGGTCCGGACCCGGTTCAGACCGCGATCGCATTCGCGCGCTACAAGGACGGCGCTTTTGGCTTCGGCCAGATCGTCCCCGGGCAGAATTGGGCCCTTGCGAGCACGGCGCGTCCGCTCGATGCCGCAGCCGCCGCCCCGCTCGCCTCGAACGGGATCTTCGGCTCGCTGCTGCTGACGAACCGCTCGGACCAGCTGCCGACCGCGCTTCAGAACTACTTCCTCGACGTCGAGCCCGGCTACCAGAACGGCGACCCGAGCCAGGGGGTGTTCAACCACGTGTGGATCCTCGGAGCGAGCGACGTCGTTTCGGCGATTGCACAGGACCAGATCGACTCGGACACCGAGCTCGCTCCGGTCGACCAGACGAGCACCCCTTAATCGCCCGGCTGCGAACTCGGACTCTCCTCTCGAGCATGCCGGGCAGTGCCCGCTGTCTGGAGCGTGGAGCTCGGCGAACGCCACCCAGCCAGCGCCGGCCGCCTGCGTAATCGGAAACCCTCCCCTGCGGCGCGGGTTCAACGAGCTCCACGCTAGGCAGCCCCACCTGGCTGCGGGTTCGTGATCTCCTCCGGATCGTGCAGCTCCGCGAGCTCCACGCTCGGCAGCGGCCGCTCCCCGGGCTCCGTCGGGCCGCGCGTCTCTGCGCCGAACGCGAGCCGGTCGAGTCGCCGGACCTCGCGCTCACCCTCGACCCGCGCCGGGTGGTCCGGCGGCAGCCCGCGAATCAGGGTCTGGATGCGGTTGCGGATCTGGAGCGCGAAGTGCGGCGTGGACGCGCCCATCAGCTGGCGTACGTCCTCGACCGTCGGCTCGCGCCGCAGACGGTCAGGTCGCTCGTACTCGCTCACGGCGGCTCAGGTTACCCGGCGGACGCGCCGGCTCAATTGCAGACGACGCAGTTGCCCTCGGCGCACGAGCAGTCGACAAGGACCGGCTCGAAGCTCCCTGGTCCCCATTGCCGGATCCACTCGATCGCCGCCGGCTCGAGACGGTCGCTGGTCCCACCGGGCCACGAGCGCCGGGTGAGGCCGTCGATGAGTCGCGCGCGGTCGCGCTCGCCGCGGACTGCGATCGCCTCTACGTGCGCAGCGATGAAGCTCTCGTTATAACGGTCGGGCAAGGGGAGCGGGGGCCGAGTTCGGTAACGATACCCACTCGAGCCCCGCTCCAATCGGCCCGCGGGTTCTCAGGCGGCCTGCGGCACGCGCCCGATCGCGTCGCGGAAGATCTCCATCTGCCGCGCGACGCCCTCGTTCATCACACCCTCGACGTGGCGGAGCTTCTCGACGATCAGGCTCGCGGCCGCGGTCACCCGCTGGAACTCCTCGTCATCGCGAAGGTTCGCGATCTGCTCGGCGCTTCCGTGCATCTCCATGTACCCGTTCAGCTCGGCGTTCGGCGCGAGCAGCACCACGTCGAAGCTCTCGATGCGCCCCTCCTGCTGCATGCGACCGGCGAGCCCGACCGACTCGTTGAACACCTCCAACGCTCGCTCCTCACGCCCGCGTACGGGCACGCCCCAGGCGATCATCAGCATCCGCTCGGCCATGCCGGCTCCTCTCCTTACGGCCCGGCACGGCGCCGAGCCTGGCGGGTCCAACTCTCCCAGCAGCGTCCCGGCGATGCAAGCCGCCTCCCGCTCAGAGCGTCTTGCGCGCTCCAGCGCCGTACGCAACGGCCGATAAGCGACCCATGCAGGCGATTTCGGTCCTGATCGTGACCAGCGAGTCCACGACCCGGCGGGAGCTGAGGCGCGTGGTCTGCTCGGACCCGGGCCTGACCGTGGCCTGGACGACCGCCGACCCTCAGGCGGCGGCGGCGCTGGCGGCGGAGGGTCGCGATTCCGTGGCGCTGGTAGATGCCGCGATCGACGGCGGCGGGGCGGCGGCGGTGCGCACGATCCGGGGGGAGGCTCCCAGCCTCCCGGTGGTCGCGCTGTCGCTCTGCGGGGACACGCGCGCGGTGATCGAGATGCTGCGTGCTGGCGCGACTGCGGCGCTCGCCGGCAGCGATTGCATGAGCGATCTGCGCCGGGGCGTCTACAGCGCCGTGGCAGGCTGCCCGCATGTCGCCCGAGACGTGCTCACCGCGCTTGTCGACCGGCTCGAGCAGGTCGAGGAGGCCACTGGCGCCGGCGAGCCCTCGGAGCTCCGGGCACGAATTGAACGAGCGGTCGCGGGCGAGGGTCTCAGCGCCGTATTCCAGCCGATCGCGGACCTCACGACGGGCAGGGTTACCGGGCTCCAGGCGCTCGCTCGCTTCGCGCCGCCGCCACGTCAGGCGCCGGACGCCTGGTTCGCGGAGGCCGCGAAGCTCGGACTCGGACCGGATCTCGAGCTCGCGGCGCTCCACGCGGCGCTCCAGGGACTGCCACTGCTGTCGCCGGACGCCTTCCTCGTCGTGCAGATCGGAACCGAGCTCGCGACTTCGGAGCGGCTGCTCGCGACGCTCCCCGCCGACCATGCCGGCCAGCTCGTGCTCCAGCTCTCCGACCACCACCGCTGCGGCGACTACCAGGCGCTCGCGGCCGCGCTCGTACCGCTGCGAGAGCGGGGACTGCGCCTCGCCGTCGACGGCGGCGCGGCCTCGCTGGCTGCATTGCGGGAAATCGCGACGCTCGCACCGGAGTTCATCAAGCTCGAACGAACCCTCACCCGCAACGTCGACCGCGACCCGACGCGCCGCGCGCTGACCGCGGCCCTCGTCGCGGTCGCTCGCACCGCGGGAAGCACGGTCGTGGCCGAAGGCGTCGGCACGAGTTCGGAGCTGCTCGCCCTGCGAACGCTGGGCGTCCCGTCCGGGCTTGGCTCCGTCATCGCCGGGCCCCGGAAGGCCGAAGAGTGCGATCCGGATCTCGTGCAGGTCGAGTTGCCCGTGAGCGACGATGCGACCGAAGGCGCCGAGTCGGACCTGCCGCACGGGCTCGCGCGCGTCCGCGACCAGCGTCACCACTCGTTCCGCGACGCGCTCCGCACGGTGTTCGAGACGCTCCAAGTCGAGCTGCCGGACAGCGTCGTGACGCTCACCCAGCACGACGCGGCGACACGCCGGGTGCGGGTCGTCGCGGCCCACACGGCCGAGGGCGAGCAGGCCCTGGCCCCCGGGGTGACCGTCGAGGCGGGTGAGTCGATCTGTGTCGCGATGGCGGATGGTCGCGGCCCCCGTCTCTCTGGCGACATGCTCGCCGAGCCGCGCTACGCGGCGCTGCCGACCCCCCAGTGCCCCGACGCCCGCAGCTTCGTGGGGGTGCCGCTCGAGCTCGGCCAGGGCGGGAGCATCGGCGCGCTGTGCGCGATGTCACCGACCGGCGATGCCTACGACGAGCGCGCGTTGACGCTCGTCTCCGGACTCGGAACCGCGCTCGTCGCGGCACTCCAGAGCGAGCGCGGGACAGCCGAGCCGCTCGAGCTCGCGAAGGCGCTCCAGCGCCACGCGACCGTCGACTGGCTGACCGGCCTGAAGAACGGCGGGACGTTCCTCGACCGGGTGGACGAGCAGATCCTGGTCGGCCGCAACCGGAGGGACAAGGGCTGGCTCGTGGTGATCGACCTGGCGGGGCTCGGCGAGGTCAACGCTCGTCACGGTCGCGCCCTTGCCGACCTGCTGCTCAAGGACGTCGCCACCGCGCTCGCGGAGGTCGGCCGGCCGACCGACGAGTTCGGCCGCCTTGACGCTACATCGTTCGGAGCTCTGATCGCGTCGGAGTCGCCGCACGTGGTCAAGACCTTCCGCAACGACTTCGCTCGCATCTTCACGCGGCTGCTCGCGAAGCGCCGGCTGCACACGCGCGTGGTCGCGGGAACCGCATCGCTGCACGAGGTCGAGTCCGCCGCCGAGGCGCTGGCCGCGGCGACCGCCGACCTCAAGCTCGTCGGGGTCGAGCGTTCAGCGGCCGATCAGAGCACCGCAGTCGCCTGAGGGCGGGCCGGATGCCTCAGATCGCGGGCGCCCCGGCCGCGCTCGACAGGCCGGTCAGCGCGGCGACCCGCTCACGATGCTCACGTGCCGAGCCGAAGAGGTGGCCGTCGGTGCGAGCGCGCTTGAGGAAGAAATGCAGGTCGTGCTCCCAGGTGAAGCCGATGCCGCCGTGGACCTGGAGCGACGAGGCGGTGACTCGCCAACCGGCGTCCGACGCGTAGGCCTTGGCCGCCGCGGCGGCTAGCGGCAGGGACTCCGGCTCGTGGTCCGCCGCCCACGCGGCGTACAGCGTCGTCGAGCGCGCGCCCTCGGTCTCGAGCAGCATCTGGGCGCACCGATGAGACACCCCCTGGTAGGCGCCGATCGGCCGGTCGAACTGCTTGCGCTCGCGCGCGTAGTCGACCGCCATCTCGAGCGTGCGCTGAGCGACGCCGACGAGCTCCGCGGCGAGCGCGACGGCGATCCGCTGCACGCTGCCGTCGACGTCGCCCTCGAGCGGCTCGCCGCCGCTCGCCGCGACGACCCGCGTGAACCGGCGTGTGGCGTCGATCGCCGCGACAGGCTCCACGTCGACCGTGGAGCGCTCGTGCAGGGTCGCGCGTTCACCGTCGACCAGGACGATCAGCTCGGCCGAGTCCGCGTCCGGGACGAGCGCGCCGCCGTCGGCGACGAGTCCGACCGTCCCGCGAGCCTCCCCCGAGGCTATGCCGGGTAGCCACCGGTCGCGCTGAGCGTCGCTGCCGCCATGCTGCAGAGCGAGCCCGGCGGCGGCGTTCGAGAAGAACGGCGCCGGCGCGAGCGCGTAGCCGAGCTCCTCCATCAGGATCGCGAGCTCCACGATCCCGAGCGCCTGACCCCCGTGATCCTCGGCGATGAAGATTCCCGGCCAGCCGAGCTCGGCCATCTCGGTCCACAGCGCGTCGTCGTACTCACCGCTCTCGGCGAGCTGGCGAACGCGCTCCGGCGTGAAGCGGGCGCCGAGGAACTCGCGGGCCGTCGACTTGATCGCCTGCTGGTCGTCTGTGAAGTCGAAGTTCAACGCGCTACCTCATCCGGGGCAGCCCGAGCACTCGCTCGGCGACGATGTTCTTGAGTATCTCGGTCGTGCCGCCCTCGATCGAGTTCGCTCGCGCGCGCAGGAAGCGGTAGGTCCACTCGGACTCCAGGAGCGGCGCCTCATCGCCGCGCACGTCCATCGCGAGCTCCGTGAGGCCCTGGTTCGCGTCCGACCACTGCCACTTCGGCAACGAGCCCTCCGGGCCCGGAACGCCGGTCTTCATGATCTGGGTCAGCCCTCGTGAGGCGTTCAGGCGAATGCACTCCGCCTCGATGTGCAGCTGCGCGAAGCGCTGGCGGATCAACGGGTCATCGTCGAGTCCGCGCTCGCGGATCAGCGCGGCGAGCTCGCCGAGTGCGATCTTCAGCTGAACCGCGGAGCCGAAGCCCAGCCCGGCGCGTTCGTGCATCAGCGTGGTGATCGCGACCTGCCAGCCGTTGCCGACTCCGCCGACGACGTTCTCGTCGGGTATGCGAGCCTCCTCGAAGAAGAGCTCGTTGAACTCGGCCTCTCCGGTGATCTGGCGCAAAGGACGCACCTGGACCCCCTCCTGCTCCATGTCGAGCAGGAAGTACGTCAGTCCACGGTGCTTCGGCACCTCGGTGTCGGTACGGGCCACGAGCATGCACCACTTGGCCTCGTGCGCGAAGGTGGTCCAAACCTTCTGGCCGGTCACGACCCACTCGCCGTTCGACTTGACGGCCCGCGTCTTGAGCGCCGCGAGGTCGGAGCCCGCCTCCGGCTCCGAGAAGCCCTGACACCAGATCTCCTCCGCGGTCAGGATCGGCTTCAGGTAGCGCTGCTTCTGTTCCTCGCTGCCGTGCGCGATCACGACCGGCCCGCCCATGACGAGGCCGAGCACGTTCGCGAGCTGCGGCGCTCGCGCACGCACCATCTCCTCGTTGAAGAGCGCCTGCTCGATCAGCGTCGCGCCGCGGCCCCCGTACTCCTGCGGCCACGAGAGCCCGGCGTAGCCGGCACCGGCGAGCCGGCGCTGCCAGTCGCGGCGGAAGCGAAAGGCGGCCTCGTCGCCCTCCGGCTCGGGACCGGGATGGTTGTCCTCGAGCCACGCGCGCAGGTCGTCTCGGAAGCTCTGCTCCTGCGGCGAGAGGGTGAGATCCACGGCCGGTGCACTGTAACGGTCCGGCCGAATGGTCGCCGCGACGCCGGCTGGGCTCAGGCGGCCGGCGCTTGCGATGCCGCGACGACCGCGAGCGCAGCGCTGACGACACGCGGGTCGAACTGGCTCCCCGCGCCGGCGGTGAGCTCCGCGCGCGCAAGCGCCTCGGGCATCGCGCCGCGGTACGGACGGTCGCTCGTCATCGCCTCATACGCGTCGCAGACGGCGAGCACCCGCGCGCCGAGCGGGATCTGCTCGCCGGCGAGCCCGTCCGGGTAGCCGCGCCCGTCCCAGCGCTCATGGCTATGCCGGACCAGCATGCGCGCCCCGTCGAGGAACGCGACCTGAGCGAGCAGGCGGTCCGCGTTGAGGGCGTGACGCTCGACGGCCGAGCGTTGCCCGTCGGTCAGCGGTCCGGGCTTCGCGAGCAGGGCGTCCGGCACGCCCGCCTGGCCGACGTTGCGAAGCACCGCCGCATACCTGAGCTCGCGCAGCGCCTCCCGCTCGAGCCCGAGACGCCGGCCGACCTCCTCCGCGCGGGCAGCGACGTCGCGCGCCTCGCCCGGTCGCTGGACGCGATTTCCCTCGAGTGCCGCGGCGAGCGCCTCGACCGTGTCGAAGTAGGCCACCTCGAGGCGCTCGTAGGCGGCCGCGGCGTGCAGCGCGGACCCGAGCTGGTCGGCAACCGTCTCGAGCAGCCGTGCATCCGAGTCCGCGAAGGCATCGCGCGCCGCGTCCTGAACGGAGAGGACTCCCCAGAGCGTGTCGCCGAGACGGATCGGCACGGCGAGCTCCGACCGCGGCTCGTCGATGCGCGTTACCGCGCCACGCGGTCGCGGCAGGTCGCCGGAGCGCACGCTCGCGCCCTCACGCAGCGCTTTCTCCGCCACCTCGCTCGGCGCAGCGCGCGCTGGCGGTGCGCTCGCCACCACGTGCAGCAGGCCGTCGCTCGCGCTGATCACCGCGCAGTGGCTCCAGCCGTAGGTGCCCCGTACCTGTTCGGCCGTCGCCTGCACGATCTCCGCCGTCCGCGTCATCTCACCGAGCCGCGCTCCGATCGCCGTGGCGAGCGTCAGCTCGCGGGTATGGCGCCGCAGGGGCTCGGTCTCGCGCCGAACAGCCGAGGGCCACGGCGCCGGACCGGGACCGTCGCCGCGGACGGCATCCTCGGCGGCGGCGGGGCGTCCGAGCGTGAACTCGTGCGGGACCGTCGTCGAGCGCACCGGCTGGCCGCGCACTCCCTGCTGCTTGCCGAACAGCAGCGCGCGGTCGCAGTCGCGGATCAGCTCGCTGGGGGAGGCCGCTCCGCGCCACTCGGCGACGCCCGCGGTGGCGTGGGGGCCGGCCGATCCGCCGAGCGTCTGGTCGAGCGCGGCTCCGAGGCGGGCGATGGCGCGCTCGGCGATCTCGGCGGCGCGCTCCTCTCCGGCGTCGACTGCGATGATCGCGAACTCGTCACCGCCGTAGCGGGCGACGAAGTCGTACGGGCGGACCGCCTCGCGCAGCGCGCGGCCCACGCGCCGCAGCACCTCGTCGCCCATCAGGTGCCCGCGCGACTCGTTGACGTCCTTGAAGTGGTCGAGATCGACCATCACGACGGACAGTCGCCGGCCCGTGCGCCGGCTGCGTTGCAGCTCGCGGCGCAGGGTGTCCTGCAGTGCCGCATGGTTCAGGCAGCCCGTCAGCGCATCGGTGCGCGCCGCCTCGGCAAGGCCTGAGTGCACGCTTGCGTTGCGGCAGGCCACGGCTGCCAGGTCCCCAAAGCTCTGTAGCAGCGAGAGGTCGTCGTCTGTGACCCGGCGCTCACGGCGATACCCGACCCAGAGCACGCCCCGAAGCTCGCCGTCCCAGCGCATGGGCACGGCGAGCTCGCCGCGAACCTCCGCACGCTCGAGCGGGTCGGCGACGCCGCTCTCAGGAGCATTCGCCATCAGCGGCCGGTCGAGCGCGAACGCGCGCGCCGCGAGTCCGACCTCGACCTCGACCTCGACGGGGTCCCCGACGCGCTCAGGCGAGGCGTTCGAGGCCTCGAGCACGAGCCTGCTCGCGGAGCTGCCGCGGTAGACGCACACGCTGTCGGCGTCGAGGATGGCGGCCGCCTCGTCGCAGATGCGGGGCAGCACGCGCGCGAGATCGAGGCTCTCGTTCAGCGCCTTCGCGGCTCGCGCGAGCGCTGCCTGGCGCTCGGTCTGGACGGCGTGACGCTCGAGCAGGTTGACCTGGCCGAGGCCGATCGCCGCGGCGCTCACGAAGGTGACCGCCGCCTGATCGTCGAGCGCGGCGATCCGCTCCGGGCTGCCGTCGGCAAGCAGCAGCACGTACCGCCCCGTCCGCGCGGGAACCAGCAGCGCCGCCTCCGCGACGAAGGCGAGGCCGAGGCTCCGGCTCAGAGCCGCAGCCGCCATGGGGTCGAGCCGAAGCGGACCCTCATCGTCGAGCGCCGAGCGCACGGCGGGCAGCTCGTCGAGCTCGATTGCCCGCAGGTCGGCCGTCGGCGGGTCGCTCGCCTTCAGCTCAACGCCGCTGTCGCCCGCCTCGAGCAGTACGGCGCCCGCGACGCCCGTGAGCGCGCGAGCCTCCTCGACGAGCGCCACCTCGAGCACCGACGCTTCCCGAGCGCCCACGGCCCCCGCGAGCAGCCTGGAGACCGCGCGCATTGCGTCCGCGGCGCTCGCGGGTGGCGGTGTGTCGATCGAGATGGCTCGGATCCCTCCGGGGCCGATTCTAACCGCGCTCAGGGCGCGAAATGCTTGGCGGCGAGCTGCTCGATCGTTCCCTTCGTGCGCATCGTGCTCGATCCGAGCAGCCTCGCGACCAGGGCCATGTCGAGCGGCGATTCGAGCGTTCCGCCGCTCGGGAGCCAGTAGAGCTCACGCTCGCCGAAGGCGAGACGGTCGAGGTCCGAGGCAAGCTCGAGCACCGCCCGCCTCTGCTCCACCGCCGGCTCCGCGGCAAGGATCGCCACCTGGAGCTTGCCGCGGGAGGTCTCGAGCACCTCGCGCTCGAACGGCTGCTCGGCGGCCATCGCCCGGACCTCCCGGGCGGTTCGCAGGAAGACCTCTACCGGATAGCCGAGCGATGCCTCGAGCCGCTGCTCGATGCGCTCGCCAAGCTCGGCCTGCGGCTCGTCGCCGGCGGAGAAGGCGAGGTTGCCGCTCGCCCGGAACGCGCTCACCCCGTTTAGCCCGAGCGACTCGAGGCAGGCCTTCAGCTCAGCGTTGCTGACCCGCCGGTGACGACCGAGGTTGACGCCGCGAAGGAAGGCGGCGAAGTCCGCCACTCGGTCGCGGCTCAGCTGCGCGTGCAGCTGATGTCGGTCAGCCGGTCCACCTGCCAGCTCGACGCGCCTCTGACCAGTGCGGCGCCGCCGCTGCAGTGGTCGACGTATCCGGCGTGCTGGGCGACCGAGCTGAACTGAAGCGTCGCGCTGCCAGAGCCACCGCTCGTGACTCGGAGCTCCGGGAAGCTGATCGAGCGAAGGTCCTGCTCGCCGCCCCTCCACGAGTCATAGCCGCCGACCTCCTGACGCAGGTTCGGCGTCGCCAGCGCCCACGCACCGGCGAAATCGCCCTTCGTCGGCAGTGTGTAGAAGCTCGTGAAGGCGGCCGCCGGAGAGCCCGCGGGCGCGGCCGCGGCTGTCGAGCCGCCAGAGGCCGAGGGCGATCCGTTCGACGAGCTCGTTGCCTGCGAGCTTCCCGCCGTAGAGCCGGTGTGGCCGGAAGTCGAATGGGAGCCCCGGGCGCTCGACGCGGCCGTCCGCTTCGTGGCGCCGCCACCGCTCGTCACGGCGACCACGATCGCCGCGATCACGATCAGCGCCGCGAGGGCGGCCAGCACGGGCGCGAGGCGGCGCGCGCGTGGCTTCGAGGCCGGACGCGCCGCGGCAGGAGCCGCCATGCGTGCGGCGGGCGGCACCGGTGCGAAGCCACGCGAGTACCGGCCGGCTGCCGGCCGCGGCTCGGGCGCCGGTCGGGCCGGTGGTGAGTCCTGCGCGGCGGCGACGGGCGCCTTCGCCGGTGGGTGGGTCTGTTCAGCGGCGGGTACTGCCTCGGACTTATCCACCGGCTCCGCAGCGGGTGGGGCGTCGGGCTCGGGCGAGCTGTCCGGCCGGGCCGCTGCGTCCGCGGCTGCTGCTCCGATCGCGGCCCCGGCCGCAGCCGCACCGATCTCCTCTCCCCGGCTGGGAGCTTCGGGCGGCTCGTCGGAGCGGCGTTCATGGGGCCGGGCAGTCTCGGCGGTGGCGCTGTACGCGCTCGCGAGGCTTCTCACAAGCTCGCCCGCGGAGGCGGGCCGCTCGCGCGGATCCTTGGCGAGTCCCCGCTTGAGCGCCTCGGCCGCTGCGGGCGGAGTGCCGGGGGATACGGCGGCCAGGTCGGCTGGCGGCTGCGTGACGACGCGCCGGGCAACCTCGAGTGCCGTCTTGCCGGTCACTACCTTCTGCCCGCTCAGCATCTCGAAGGCGACCGCCGCGAGCGCGTAGATGTCGACAGGAGGGTCGCCGGAGTGACCGTCGAGCCGTTCGGGAGCCATGTACGCGGCCGTCCCGAGCACCGCGCCGCTCTGGGTGATCGAGGTCCGCTCGGCGGCGGTAGCGATGCCGAGATCGGCGAGCTTGACGATCCCGTTCGCGCCGAGCAGGACGTTCGCAGGCTTGACGTCCCGGTGGACGACCCCGTGCGCGTGCGCATGGTCGAGCGCGCCGGCGACCGCGGCCACGATCTCGATCGCCCTCGCCGGCGGCAGCGGTCCGCGCATGATCTCCTCGCGCAGCGTCGAGCCGTCGACGTACTCCATCACGATCAGCACGTCGTCGTCGTCCGTCACCGTGTCGTACACCGCGACGATGTTGGGGTGGTTGAGCGATGCGCCGACCTTCGCCTCGCGTTCGAAGCGCTGTGCGACGTCCTCGGCGCTGCCGGCGTGCAGTCGCTTGACCGCGACCTGGCGGCCCAAACGCTGGTCCTGCGTCAGGAAGACGGTCGCCATCCCACCCGCGCCGAGCCTGCCTAGAACCCGGTAGCGTCCGGCCAGGAGCGGTCCGTCGGTCTCGATGGCCATGGGCTTTTCCTACCCGTAGCTGGTAGCGGCTACGCCCGCGAAGGCGCCGCGGCGCGACTCTCCGTCAACCAGCCTTTACGCCGGTTGGGGCCGTGCACGAGTGCGCCTGGGCATCGCTCAGACCCGTTGGATGATCGTCCCGGTCCCGAGGCCGCCGCCGCAGCACATCGTGACGAGCCCGAGCTCCTTGTCCGAGCGCTCGAGCTCGTGGAGCAGGGTGGTGATCAGGCGCGCGCCGGTCGAGCCGAGCGGGTGGCCGAGGGCGATCGCGCCGCCGTTCACGTTGACTCGGTCCCAGTCGGGCTCGAGCTCGCGCCGCCAGGCGGCGACGACGGACGCGAACGCCTCATTGATCTCGATCAGGTCGAGGTCGGACATCTGCATGCGGTTGCGCTCGAGCAGCTTCTTGGTCGCCGGGATCGGGCCGGTCAGCATGATGACCGGGTCTACTCCGACTGTGGTCTGGTCGAGGATCCGGGCGCGCGGCTTGAGACCGAGCGACTCGGCCTTGGTGCGCTCCATCAGCAGCACCGCGGCCGCGCCATCCGAGATCTGCGAGGAGTTGCCGGCGGTTACGCGTCCGTCCTCCTTGAACGCCGGCTTCAGGCTCGACAGCGTCTCGAGGTTCGTGTCCGGACGGATGCCCTGGTCGCTGACGTAGGTGGAGCCGTTGACCTTGAAGGGGATCGTCTCTCGCTCGAAGCGGCCCTCCTCGGTCGCCTGATGGGCGAGCTGGTGGGAGCGGACTCCGATCTCGTCGAGCTCCGCGCGTGGGATCTCCCACTTGTCGGCGATCATCTCCGCCGAGATGCCCTGCGGGACGAGGTTGTAGCGGTTCATCAGCTCCTCGGGCCAGGGCGAGCCGACCTCGTCGACCCACTTGAAGCCGACGCCCATCGGGACGTGACCCATGTGCTCGACGCCGGAGCCGATCGCGGCGTCGTGGACCCCGGCGGCGATCAACGCGGCGGCGAAGTTGACGGCCTGCTGCGCCGAGCCGCACTGGCGGTCCACGGTCGTGGCGGGGGTCTCCGCGGGGAGGCCGGCCTGCAGCCAGGCGTTACGACCGACGTTGAACATCTGCTCGCCGTACTGCTGGACGCAGCCGGTGATGACATCCTCGACCTCATCGGCGGGGATTCCGGCCCGCTCGATGACCTCGGCGTAGCACTTCCCGAGCAGCTCGTTCGGGTGGGTGTCCTTGTAGTAACCCTTCTCGGGGTGGCCTCGCCCGATCGGCGTTCGGACCGCCTCCACGATCACGACCTCACGGCCGGTTCCGTTCTGCATCTGAAGTTCCTCCGAAGGTCGTGCCCTAGTGCGCACCAGTGCCTTTCGCGGCTACTGTACTCGATTGACTGGTGAGTCAACCAACCGCGACAGAGACGCTCGGGGTGGTCGGAACGGGCGCCGTCGCCTGCGGCGTGGCCCGCGTCGGCGGCCGCCTCGGCGGGGCGATCGTCTACTCGCGCAGCGCGTCCTCCGCCGCGCTCGCCCAGGAGCGCCTCGACACTCACGCGCGCGTGGTCACGGACCTCGAGGCGCTCGCCGGCTGCACCTACGTGGTCGAGGCGATCGTCGAGGACCGCGAGCACAAGCGTGAGCTGCTTGGCCGGCTCGGAGCGGCGCTGCCGGCCGGCGCTGTGATCGCCTCGACAACCTCGTCGCTGTCGATCGAGGAGCTCGCGGAGGCGAGCGGCCGGCCGAGCCTGTTCGCGGGGCTTCACTTCTTCAACCCGGTCGAGCGGATGGAGCTCGTCGAGCTCGCGTTTCCGTCGAGTGCCGGCGAGGAGGTGCGCAGCCGGACGCTCGCGCTCTGCGAGGCGCTCGGCAAGACGGCGATCGAGGTGCCGGACGCACCGGGTTTCGTCGTCAACCGGCTGCTCTTCCCCTACCTATTCGACGCCGTGCGGCTGCTCGAGCGCCACTCGCTCGCTCCGGCCACGATCGACGCCTGCATGAAGCTCGGCGCGCACCACCCGATGGGTCCCCTGTCGCTGCTCGACCTCGTCGGCCTCGACGTGGCGATCTCGATCGCCGAGTCGATCGACGAGCCCGTGCCGGAGCGGGTCAAGGAGCTCGTCGCGGCGGGACGGCTCGGGCGCAAGACCGGCGCGGGCTTCTACGAGTATTCTCGCGGCCGCCCGTGACCGAGCTCAATGTCCCCGAGTACGAACGCGCGAGCGCCGTCCACAAGCTCGTTCGTCGCTTCGCCGCGTCCGGTCCGGGCTCGTGGCTGTTCGCGCGCGTCCTGCACCGCATCGACCTGCCGATCAACCGGCTCACGCGTGGGCGGCACACGCTCACCAGCCTGCTCGCCGGCCTCCCGGTCCTGATGCTCACCACCACGGGCCGCCGCAGCGGCCAGCCGCGCACCCTGCCGCTCGTCTACGTCACCGAGAACGGGGATCCGATCCTGTTCGCCTCGAGCTATGGCAGGCCGCGCTTTCCCGCCTGGTACCACAACCTGAAGGCGAACCCGCTCTGCGAGGTCGCGCGCGACGGCGTGAGCCGCCGCTGCCGGGCCGTGGAGATCGAGGGCCCCGAGCGCGAGAAGCTGTACGAGATCGTCACCCGGATTTATCCGGGCTATCGCGTCTACCAAGAGCGGACCGCGGGCATCCGCCGGGTGCCGGTGCTCAGGCTGTCTCCGGCGGACGGCGCCTAGCCGCGACCACCGACGCCGGGGCCGACCCAGGCGCGATCGACGACGTCGATCGTGGACGGCGACGCCCTCCGGCGTCGGAGACGACCGCGGCGTCAGGTTGATTCGGATCTAGACCGGCGCGGCTCGGCTTCAGCGGGCAGGCGAGGCCTCGGCTCGGTCAGCCGGGGTCAGCTTCAGCCCCGAGGCGAGGTCCCAGACGACATCGGCCTCGTCGATGCCTTGCAGCGCCGCCAGCGCGGCGACCCGGTCCCACGGCAGCTCGGCGTCCGGGAGGTCGTCCCACCGCGCCAGCTCGAGAGCCTCGAGCGCCGCGCTCAGCGACGGCCCGAGCTGCCCCTGAGCATGTAGCAGCAGCCGCAGCGAGTCTCGCTGCTGATCACTGAGACGCACGCTCCACATCGCAAGCCTCCTCGACGGTGGTACTTGCAGAGCGAACCTAGACGCGTCGGCGGACGGACCGGGGCGGGAGTCAACGCGATCGCGCGACGTCCTGCCCGGCTCGGCACCGACCAGCAATTCGGGCCGTCGGGGTCAGCCGCCGTCGCGCGTCGAGGCGCGCTCGGCCTCGGCGTCCCCACCGTCGGGCTCGCCGTCACGGCTGCCCGGCTCGTGGTCGCGGATGCGGACCGCCTCGATGCGGTTCTCGCGCACCGACTCGACCCGCAGCGAGTAGTCGTTCGAGCGGACCATGTCGCCGCGCTTCGGAAGCCTGCCGAGCTCCGCGAACACGAAGCCGCCGACCGAGTTGTAGGCGTCGGTGTCCACGTGCAGGTCGATCCCGTAGTCGGCAAGGTCCGTGATCGGCACATGGCCGCGCACGTACCAGTCGCCGTTGGCGAGCCGCCTGACTGCCCCGCCCGCGGGATCGGTCTCGTCGGATATCTCTCCGACGACCTCCTCGATGATGTCCTCGACGGTGACGATGCCGACGGTGCGTCCGTACTCGTCGACCACCACCGAAAGCGAGGAGCGCTCGCGCTGGAGGTCGGCGAGCAGGTCGTCGAGCGGCTTTGTCTCGGGGACGATCAGCGCGTCCTTGACGGCCGACTCGATCGACGCGTCCTCCCCCCGGCTCATCAGCAGCCGCGCGAGCGAGTTGTTGTGCACGATCCCCCGGACCCGGTCCGTGTTCTCTTCCTCGGTGACAACGAGACGCGTGTGCCCGGAGTCGATGCAACGCCGCAGCGCCGTGCGCACGTCCTCCGAGACGTCGACCGTCACGACCGCCGGGATCGGCGTCATCACCTGGCGCGCCTCCTGCTCATGCAGGTGGAAGACGCCGGAGAGCATCACCGCCTCGCCGGCGTCGAGCGTCCCTCCGGTCGCGCTGCGTGCGATCAGGAACTTGAGGTCCTCCGTCGTCGCGCGGTCGTCGCCGAGCTGCTTCGTGCGGATGCCGAACGGGCGCAGGATCGCGGCGGAGATGGCGCTCAGCACGGCACTGAAGGGGCGCAGCAGTCGAGTGGCCAGCTCGAGCGGCCGGGCGATCCGGCGCGCCACCGACTCGGCATGCCCAACCGTGTAGATCTTCGGAACGAGCTCGCCGAAGACGATCTCAAGGCTCGTCAGGATCGCGTAGGCGAGGATGACCGCTACGACCACGCCGACGCTGGTGCCCACGGGATCGCCGAACGCCTGCCGGAAGAGGTGTGTCAGCTCCGGCTCGCCGACCGCACCAAGCCCCAGCGAGGCCGCGGTGACGCCGACCTGGCAGACCGCGATGTACTCGTCGATCCGCTCTATCTGGCGCTTCGCGAGCGGGGCGCCGGACGCCCCCTCCTCGATCATCGCGTCGACGCGGTCGACGCGCGAGCGGACCAGGGCGTACTCGGCGACGACGAAGAAGGCGTTGACGAGGATGAGCGCCGGGACGCCCACGACGAGCAGGGCGATCACGCCGGAATCCCGCTCACGAGCCCGCTAGCGGGCGTACTTCGAGGAGGTTCGTCGTCGCTCATCCGCGGGTTCGCCGAGGCTAGCAGAGCAAACGGCAGCCCCGGCCGCGGTCGGGTGCGCTCGCCTCAGCCGCGCCCGCCGCCGGGACGGATCCGCGCGGGCGGGTGCTCGGCGTAGAGGCGGCGGAACGCGGCGGCGAGCTCGCTCTTCTCCGCGCAGGAGCGTGCGCGGACGTTTCGACGCGCGGGCTCGGCCTGAGAGAGCGCTCGTTTGAGCGTGTAGGCCGCGCCGCGGCCTACACGCTCGAAGGATCGGTAAGGGCGTGCACGCCGCCGAGCGACGCGCACGCCGGTTACTGGCCCGATTCGAACTTGAACGAGATCGCCAACCGGACCCGGTAGCTCTTCACCTGTCCGTTCTCGATCGCGACATCCTCGCGCACCACCTCCGCGATGCGGATGTCCCGCACCGTCTTGGCGGCCGTCTCGACGGCGCTGCGCGCGGCCGCCTCCCACGACTCGCTGCTGACGCCGATTACCTCGGTGACCCGATAGACGCTGTCGGCCATCTTCTCTCCCCCTCGGTCTGGTGCAAAAGAACGACTCTTTCAGCTGAGGCCGCGGCGAGCAACCCACATCCGTCAGGCGAGCGGATCGATCCGGGCCGCAAGCTCGAAGTCGTCCTCGGTGATGCCGCCCTGGGAGTGCGTCGAGAGACGGACCTGCACCGTGTTCCAGGAGATCGAGAGGTCCGGGTGGTGGTTCATCTCCTCGGCCGGCGGCGTGATCCGGTTGACGAAATCGATCGACGCGGCGAAATCCTCGAACTTGAACTCACGCTGCAGCACGTCGCCCTCGCGCTCCCATCCCGGACGCTCCCGCAGCAGCCGATCGATCTCCTCGTCAGTGAGCAGCGACATCTATCTCCTCTGCCATCGTGGTGGTGTGCGCATCGCGAGCCTCGTTCCTTCAGCCACCGAGCTGCTGTTCGCGCTCGAGCTGGGTGACTCCGTCGTCGGCGTGACTCACGAGTGCAATTATCCGCCAGCGACGGCGGAGTTGCCGTCGCTCACGCAGAGCGTGCTGCCAGACGGTCTCTCGGCGGGCGAGATCGACAGCGCGGTGCGCGAGCGCGTCGAGCGAGGCGAGGCGATCTACACGCTCGACGAGGAGGAGCTCGACGCGCTGGAGCCGGACCTGATCGTGACCCAGGCGGTCTGCGAGGTCTGTGCCGTCTCCTTCGACGACGTGCGGGCGGTCGCCGAGCGGCTGCCCTCGGAGCCACGGGTGATCTCGCTCGACCCGACGACGCTCGGCGAGGTGCTTTCGGACGTACGGCGCCTCGCCGAGGCGGCGGAAGCGCCGGAAGCCGGCGAGGCGCTACTCGAGAGCCTCGCCGACCGCATCGACGCGGTCCGCGACGCGGTAGAGGGCGAGCGCCGCCCCGCGGCGGTCGCCCTCGAGTGGCTCGACCCGCCCTACGTCGGCGGGCACTGGGTGCCTCAGATGATCGAGCTCGCCGGCGGTGAGGATGCGCTCGGATTCCCCGGCGAGCGCTCGCGGGTCGCCGGCTTCGAGGAGGTCGCGGCGGCCGCCCCCGAGCTCGTCGTCGCCATGCCCTGCGGCTACGACGCGGCGCGCGCGGCGCAGGAGGCCCGCCCCCACCGCGGCCGGTTCGGCGACGCGCGCACGGTCGCCGTCGACGCCGCCTCGTACTTCTCCCGGCCGGGCCCGCGGCTCGTCGACGGCATCGAGCTGCTCGCCCACCTGCTCCACCCCGGCCTGATGCCGGCGCCGCCGGAGGGGAGGGCTATCGCCCTTTGACGCGGTTCCGGAGGAGCATGCTCCTCCGGGCGGGAGGCGCATGCGCCTCCCGCGAGGCCGGAGCATGCTCCGGCCTCAACTAACGTGTGCGATCGCGAGCGAGGCCACCACCGCGCCGACGCCGAGCACCGAGGCGAGGGCGGTCCCGAGGTGAGCCGGGACGCGCAGGCGGACCGGTGCCTCGAACATCGCGATCGCCGCGAGCGTGCCGCCGATCAGACCGCCGATGTGCGCGCCGAGCGAGATGCCGGGAATCGTGACGGTGAGCAGCAGGTTCAAGCCGATCCAGACCGGCAAGCCGCTCTGCATCACGCTGATTCCGCGCTGGCGCATCACGATCACCGCCGCGCCCATCAGCCCGAAGATCGCGCCTGAGGCGCCGATCGCCGCCTGGTTGCTGACGAGCACGCCGAACGACCCCGCGAGCAGCGAGACCGCATAGAGGATCCCGAGCCGCAGCCGCCCGATCGCCGGCTCGAGCAGCGAGCCGAGGATGTAGAGGACCCACATGTTGAGCGCGAGGTGGATGATGCCGGCGTGGATGAAGCCTGAGCTCACGAGGCGCCAGTAGTCGCCGTTCGCGATCGCCGGGCGGGAGAGGTCGCCGTGTACCACGAGGCTGCTCGTGCCGACGCCGCTGAGCGTCCCGCCGGTCCCGATCTCGACGAGCTCGATCACCGTGTTGATCGCGATCAGCGCATATGTGAGCGTCGGCCGCGTGACCGTCTCTCGTAGCCGGGTCACGTGGGTGCGCTGGCGCGCGCACTCGGGGCAGCGCATCCCGACCGGCGTCGCCGTCATGCAGTCGGGACAGATCGCCCTCCCGCAGGAGGAGCACGAGACGCCGGTCTCGCGGCTCGGGTGTCGGTAGCAGGCAGCCACGCAGTAGACGATAAAGCGCCCGAGCGCGACTTCAGAGGGGCGCGACGATCAGCGGCGGGGTCGTCGGCAGGCGGGAGCCGCCGGCCGGCTCGACCGTAACCATGACGGCCGACGCGCGGCTGAGCGACCCGCTCAGCTGGACGACCGCCCGACCGTCGCTCGAGCTGGTCATCAAACCCGCAGGCGTGACGCCTCGACCGCGACCGATCCATGCCTCGTAGACGTGCCCGGCGGCCGGCGGGGGGAGCCCGATGACGCGCAGGTAGGCACCCTCGGAGCCGAGCGCGAGCGTCGCACTCGCCCGCGGCAGCCGCGAGCGGTCCACCCGCGCGGCGATCACCCGGGACGTCCCGGAAGAGCCGCTGCCGCTGAGCGCGTACCCGATCGCGATCCCGGCGATCAGCGCCGCCGCGCTCGCCGCGAGCGCGACCCGTGTGCGCAGCGCGAAGCGGCGGCGAGCCTCGCTGCGCGCACGCGCCGCTCGCATCAGCGACCGCTTCAGCCACGGCGGCGGAATGAGTGGCTCGGGCGAGCGTGCGAGCGCGTCGACTCCGACGCGCAACTGCTCGAGCTCTCGCCGGCACTCCTCGCACCCCTCGATGTGGCGTTCGAGGGCGAGCTTCTCCGAGGCCGGGAGAGCACCGAGCAGGTAGGGCGCGATGTCGTCGCGGTGCCGGTCGTGTTCGCTCATGTCGGCTCCGGGGCGATCTTGTGCCCCAGCTTGTCGGGCGATCGCCCAGAAGGGAGGTCGCGGTGCTGGTCGTGTTCGCTCATGTCGGCTCCGGGGCGATCTGGTGCCTCAGCTTGTCGAGCGCGAGCCGCATTCGGCCCTTGACGGTCCCGAGCGGCAGCTCGAGCATCTCGGAGATCTGGCTCAGTGTGAAGCCGCCGAAGTAGGCGAGCTCGACGACCTGCAACTGCTGCTCGGGGAGCGCCTCGAGGGCCTTGCGGACGACGCGCTGGTCCTCACGGCGCGCGACCTCCTCGTCGGTGCGCTCCGGCGCCTCCTGGCGTTCCTCGAGACCCTCCGCGCTCGTTCGGCGGCGCTGGTGGACCGAGCTCCGGCGGAGCGCGTCGATGGCGCGATTGTGAACGATCCCGAGCACCCAGGAACGGACGCTGCCGCGCTCCGCCGCGTAGCGGCTGCCGCTGCGCCAGATCGACAGGAAGGCCTCCTGGGTGACGTCCTCGGCGGCCGTCCTGTCGCCGACGATCCGGTACGCGAGCGAGTACGCCACCGGGCCGTGGCGATCGTAGACGGCCTCGAGCGCGTGAGCTTCGCCGTCGGCGACGAGCGCCATCAGCTCCTCGTCGCCCAGTCGCTGAATGTCCTTGCGTCTCATCTCTCTCTCACGCCGAGGCCGGCAATACACTGCACCCGGCTCTCCTACGCCGCCGTCCCCGAGACGGATCAGCCCGCCGCTTGCGCCGCTCCTCCGCCCAGACATACTCGCTCGCCGCCGGCGTGCTCCTCACGCTGGTCGGCGCGACTGGCTTCGCCGTCTCCGGTGACTTCTCCTCCGGCCACGCGGTGATCGGAGCCCACCACCACGGCGTCGGCCTGTTCGAGGACAACGGCTGGCAGAACGTGCTCCGTCTCGTCACCGGCGTCGCGGGCCTGCTCGCCGCGAGGACCCTCGGCGGCGCGCGGGCCTACGCGCTGCTCGCCGGGACGCTCTATGCGGTCCTGACCGTCGGCGGCCTCGTCGCCGGCAGCAGCGGCGTCGTCTTCGGCCTCTTTCCGGTGAACGCCGCCAACGACATCCTGAACGTGCTCGTCGCGCTCTTCGGCCTAGCCGTCTGGTTCGGCGGCTCGTCGACGCCCGCGCCCACCATGCACGGCGGCGAGGAGGGGAGCGGCTTCCGCTTCGACTGACGGCGCCCGGCGCGAGCGCGGCGTGCATCTGGCGCGAACTTCCAGAGCGGTTCAGACACGCCGGAGGCGAAGCGCGATCTCGCCGCGGACTTCGCGGGCCCCGCGGCGGAGTGCGGCGACGCCGCGCGGGTCGCGACGATTGTGGGTGACGCGCACGAGCACGAGCGCGCCACCCGCCCCGGCGGCGACCGCCCCCGCCGCGACGTAGCGCGGCCAGCGCCGGGGATCGCGGAGCGCTCGCGCGTCCCAGTCGGCGAGCTCGTCCACCGCCGCGTCCGTCAGGTCGCTCAACCGGCGCTCCACCCGCTCGTACAGCGGCTCGGGAGGGTCGACCGGCACGAGTGCGTTCCTCAGGAGCCTCTCTACCTCACTCATCCCACTGGCCTTCCTCCTCGAGCCGCTCCTCGAGCTGCTTGATCGCCCTGTGTATCAACACCTTCGTCGCACCCTCGGAGCGCCCGAGCGTGCGCGCGATCTCACGGTTGTCCATACCGAGCGCGAAGCGCATGATCAGAGCCTCGCGGCGGTCGTCGGCGAGACCGGCCACACCCTGGAGGACCGCCTCGAGCTCCTCCCGGCTCTCCACGAGCGTCGCGGTGTCGTGGGGCGCGGAGATGATCGCCGCGTCCTCGAGCTGCGCCTGTGGGCGCCGCGACCGGTCGCGGTAGTAGTTGGCGGCGAGGTTGTGCGCGATCCGGATCAGCCACGGGCGCAGTGGCCGGCCGTTCGACTCGCGCTGAGCGCGCTCGAAGTGACGGTAGGCCTGCAGGAAGGTCTGCTCGGTCAGGTCCTCGGCGTCGTGGTGGTTGCCGGTGCGGTAGTAGCTGTAGCTGTAGACGTCTCGCAGGTGCGCGCGGTATAGCTCGGAGAAGTCGCTGTCGAGCTGCCGCTTGTCGATAACGTCCGCCACGCATCGAGACTACCCCGGGGACGCGGCGCTCACGCTGCGCGGCGGCGACCGGACCCGGCCGCCGAGCGAACGCCGGCAACCCAGCGCTCCGGAGTCAGGCGGCCGGCGACCAGCTCCGCAAGAGCCATCGTCGCCGGAACCTCGACGCCGCAGCGGGCGGCGAGCGCGACGAGCAGCTCCACCGCACCGACCGACTCCGCGGTCTGGCCGACGACCGGCTCCACCTGCTGAGCGGGGACGCCGTTCGCGATCAGCTCGCCGGCGCGCCGGTTGCGGCTGTGCGGCGCTAGCACCGTCGCGACGAGGTCGCCGGTCCCGGCGAGCCCGCTGAACGTCTCGCTGCGACCGCCGAGGCTCTCGGACAGGCGCCAGGCCTCCGCGAAGACCTCCGCCGCGGCCGCGCCGGCGGCGTTCATGCCGCTGCTCGAGGCCGCCGATGCCGCGAACGCCGCCACGTTCTTCGCGCAACCCGCGAGCGCGACGCCCGTCACGTCGTCGCTCAGTCCGGCGACGACGCCGGAGTCCTCGAGCGACCGCGCGAGCTGGTCGCGGAAGTCGGGATCCTCGCTCGCGATAACCACCGACGCGCCGAGCTCGACCGCCTCCTCGGCGTGGCAGGGCCCGCCGAGCGTGGCTACCGCGCGCGCCTTCACGCGCTGCCGGACATAGCGGGGCGGGAGCGTGCCGAGTGGCGGCACCAGGCCCTTGGCGAGAACCAATACGCCGCTGCGCGAGCTGATCTGGTCGCCGACCTTGGCGACCGCCTGGGGCAGGGCTGCAGCGGGCACGGCGAAGACGACCAGGTCCATCGCGCAGAACTCGACTTCGCCGAGCTCTCGTGCGGACACCCCGTCCGGGATCTCCATCTTCGGGACGTACTCCTCATTCGTGCCCCGCGCGACGATCCGCTCCGCCTGGGTGGGGGTACGGCACCCGAGCTGCACCTCGAGGCCGGAGCGAGCGAGCAGGGCCGCGATCGCCGTCCCCATCGAGCCGGCGCCGACCACGGCGGCCTTGCGCAGCGGCGGCAGGCCGCCGAGCCACTCCCATTGCAGCTCGACGCACGGCCAGATCCGCGCGGTGACCTCCGTAGCGAGGCTCGGCGAGGCCGACTCGACGCGGGGGAAGGTGAGGGGCCGACCGCAGCGGATCTTGACCTTCACCGGCCGGATGCGCCAGCCGCGCCGCGCGTGTTCGGTGCCGGTGATCGCGACCGGGACGACGGGCGCGCCGGTTTCGAGTGCCAGCCTGCCCACGCCACGCCTCGGCGTTGCGAGCGAACCGGTCCTGATTCGCGTGCCCTCCGGAAAGATGACGACGACGTCGCCACGCCGGAGGATCGCCGTCGCGGTCTCCATCATCTCCTCGTCCGACTCGCCGCGCCGCACCGGGAAGGCGCCGAGCGCGTTCAGCAGCCAGCCCTGCAGGCGCTTCTCGAACAGCTCGCGCTTGGCCACGAAGTAGACCGGCCGGCGGATGCAGATCGCGACGATGAACGGGTCGAGGAAGCTGCGATGGTTGGAGGCGACGATCACGGGGCCCTCGCTGGGGACATGCTCGTGGCCGATGCGCCGGGTGCGGAAGTACAGCCGCAGGAACGGCTCGAGCACGGCGCGCACCACCCAGTAGACGAACGGGTTGACGCCGCGCCGGCGCGCGCGTTCGTGATGCCACTTCAGCGCGTCGTCGGGCGAGGAGGGCACGTAGGAGATACCCGCACGCACGTCGCGCGTTACGCTGCCGATTGTGAAGCTTCCGCGAACAGTCGGCGGCGCGCTGGCGGGCGCCGTCGCCGCCGGCGTCTGGGCGGCGCAGCAACCGCTCGACAAGCGAGCCTTCGAGAGCGACTACGACGACGTCGAGTTGCTCGGGAAACTCGTCAGCCGCGGGTCCGAGTGGCCGGCCGTCGGGCTTGCGCTGCACATCCAGAACGGGATCGCCTTCGGCGCCGTCTACTCGTCGCTGCGTCCGTTCCTTCCCGGCCCCGTGCCAGCCGGCGCGCTCCTCTGCGCGCTCGCCGAGAACTTCGCGACATGGCCGCTGACGCGCGTGACCGACCGCTTCCACCCCGCCCGCGAGGAGCTGCCCCAGCTGTCGGGCAACCCGCGCGCGCTGCTTCAGGCGACCTGGCGCCACCTGGTCTTCGGACTCGTCCTCGGCACCGTCGAGGCGCTCGTCAACGACCGCTCCGACGACGAGCCGCCGCCCGTGCCCGCGTCCTCGAACGGCCACGGCAGCCTCGAGACCGCGGTCACCGTCGCCGCTGTCGAAGAGCCAAGCTAGTCCCGCCGCAGCGGCGGGACTAGCGCGGAAGCCGCGGGTGATTCGAGTGCCGACCGCGCGGACGGCGCGAACTCACCGGCGAAGGCGCTGATCGCCGCCTGCACCTGAGCCGCCAGCAGTTCAAGCGTCTCGACCACCGGCGAGCCGTCAGGGAAAGCCTCCGAGAGCGCGACGTCGAAGTCGACCGCGATGTTCAACCAGGGGCCCGATGGATCATCGCGATGACGAAGCTCCTCCGGACCCGGGGCGGCGACGAGGCGCAGGCGCATGTGGTTCTCGGGCAGCGACAGGTCACGCAGGTGGACCGTCCAGGCGCCGACCCAGTACGGCTGCAGGCACTCGATCGCACGCACGTGCCGCTTGCTGAGGCCGCGCAGCTTGCGCTTCTCCGCCTTGAAGCGCTTTGCGCTGCGGGCGATCGGGAAGCGGGCGCGCCCGCGGGGCTTGCCGGAGTCCGCCCAGGCGAGCGCGTAAACGAGCTGGTCGAGGGCGCCCCGCAGGTTGCACGCGACGTCACCGACGATCGGCCCGATGCTCGCAGGGGGCTCCGCTGCGCCCACCCACGCGCCGACCTGCCCGCCGTCGGAGGCTTGGATCGGACGGAGCTCATACGGGTGCGTCGCGCGGAACTCGCGCAGCTTCAGCTTCAGCTCCTCGATGTGGCGCCGCGCCCGCGCCAGCTTCGCGATCGCCGCATCGAGGGAGGGACCATCGTCCATCCAGGCACACCCTAAGGGAGCGCTCGAGCAGCCGGGGCCTTGAGACGCCGAAGGATCCGGCCGCTTCCGGGGGTCGCTGGGGCCTCGATGACGGATGGTCCGCGGCCCGCCGAACGATCCGGCGGGCTCCGGGGCCCAGGGCCTCGGGATGCGGGCGCTCGGGCTCTGCCGCAGCCTAGACTGACCGCCGGCTGCCGGAGTAGCTCAGCTGGTAGAGCAACGCTCTTGTAAAGCGTGGGTCAGGGGTTCGAGTCCCCTCTCCGGCTCTCCCCCGAGAACCGCACTCCAGTGCGGTTCTCGCCGCCAGGCAGCTCGACCGGGCACGGCGCCAGGGAGGTCGTGGGCAACGGATTGGGCAAGTCGCCGCGGCGCTCGCCGCCGCGGCGGCCTTGCTCACGCCGCTCGCCACGCCTGCGCACGCCGCCGTGATCGTCGGCGACGACGCGGCACGCTGGCAGGCCGTCG
The DNA here is from genome assembly GCA_963719375.1 of uncultured Actinomycetes bacterium. Lineage (GTDB taxonomy): Bacteria > Actinomycetota > Thermoleophilia > Solirubrobacterales > Thermoleophilaceae > JAICJV01. Next base: position 811,519 of record CAVRBY010000001.1, read on the forward strand.
CTGACTCGTCCCAGGTGCCGACGCCGCCGAAGTGGCTCCCCATCACCGTGCACGAGGCGCCCTGTCCGCTGATGCCAACCGCGCGGGGCTGCTTCATCGCCTTCGACATCTACCTCAACCCGTCGACGGGCCTCACCGCCCGGGCGTTCCTACACGAGCTCGGCCACGCGTTCGACCAGTCGGTCCTGACGCTTGACGATCGCGACGAGTTCCGCGTGCTCGCCGGCATCTCGTCGGCGTGGCCATGGCTCGACGCGACCGCGGGCGACGACCAGGCCGGCGAGTGGTTCGCCGAGGCGTACGACACGTGCGCGCTCGCGCCAACCCTGATCACCGACTACGCCTACGGCTACTCGATCACCCCGGCCGAGCAGGCATCGGTGTGCGCATGGCTGAAGTCGATCCCCGTTCCTATGTCGCCTTTCGGGCAGCCGGTGCGATTGGCTCCGACGCCCACGGCGGGAGCGTCGTCGCGACGGCCGGCTGCCCGCCCCAAGCGTCCAGTACGTCGCGCTCGCTGTCACCGTCGGCGTCCGCTGGCGCCAGATCTTGTTCGCCGGGGAAGAAACGTCCGACGGCCGTCGAAACTTCGGCATGGCGGGCGTGTCCGCCGGGTAGTAGCGTTACCAGCGGTAGCACCCAAGTTAGGGGCCGACGGGGACTGTCGAGCGAAAAGGCGCTCTCCGTTCAAGCCCAGAGGAGGTTGACCCGATACGGAGCCATGGCCGGCGACGAATCGGGCTCGGAGGTAACCGTCATGCCCGTTGAGCAGCTTCAGGCAGACCAGCAGGCGCTGGAGCCTAAAGATGATCTTGCCCCCTATGCCGGCAAGTGGGTTGCGCTGCGAGACGGTCGGGTGGTCAGCAGCGACATCGACCCCACCCGGCTCCGGGAGCAGGACGGCGTCGAGGAGACCGACGTGATCGTGCCGGTCTCGCACGCCGAGGGCGTCTACTTCGTCGCCTAGGGCGTTTGGGCGCACCAGCCGCCCCGTGGACCGGGGTCATTCCCTATCGCTTCGGCTCAGATGGTCGACCGAGGCCCTATCTCTGGCTCCAAGTCACAGGCCCGAACGGAGCGAGCATGCCGATCAACGGGCTCGTTGACACCGGGGCGGACAAGACGGTCTTGCCGATTGGCTACGCGCAGCTGCTTGGGTACGGTGCGAATGACTTGACGTTCAGCCCGCTCCAGCAGGTGCAGGGCGCTGCGGACGCTTGGGATGTCAACGCGCCATCCCGGGCTTTCGTGGTCGGGGGCCTTCCGGACGAGTTTGAGCTGAGGCCCCTGCTCGTGCCGGGAAGCCTCAACGTGCTGTGGGGTCGCGACGACTTCATGCGGGCCTACGCCGTAGTTGTGAGCGAGACCACCCAGCAGCTCACCCTCGTGCGAACCTGAAGGCAGCCGTGGCCGCGATCGTCACCGCGTACAAGGAGACGGACGACCCCGAAGCGGAGAAGCTTCTCGGCGAGCTCGGCCGCTGGGCTGACAGCGCCGCCGGCGTGAGCTTCAGCCGTGACGCATCCGTCGCTGACGTCACGTTCACGGGCGACACCGAGACGGTCGGCGCGCGGACGATGGTCGAGGACGTACTGCGCGCAACACGCGCCGACTGGTCCACGCACATCGGCCTTTGAGGCCGTGTCCGCCTGAGCACTTATCGCCACCGCGCGGCGACCGCGTCGAGCACGTCCGCTCGCTCCGACGGGTCGAGGGCGCGCAGCCGCGACCCGAGCGTGAACGCTCCTTGCATCTCTGGGGCTTCGGCTGGTCGGACCTCGAGCTCGGTCAGCGGCCGCGACTCCACATCCGCCGGCAGTACTACCGCGGCGAACTCAAGGTGCTGAAGACGCACAACGGGGCGCCGCGACATCCCGCTGTCGCCGGCAGTCTCGCGGCGGCTGTGGAGCGTTCGGCCAGCGAAGGCCCAAGGCCCGATGTTCGCGACGCGCAACGGGACGCGCTACAGCGCGCGGAACGTCCGGCGTGTCCTCGACCGCGCGGCCGACCTGGCCGAGGTCGAGTGCGGCTTCCACACGTTCCGTCACACGTGCGCCTCCCTGCTCTTCGCTGGCGGGAAGAACGTCAAGCAGGTCGCGACGTGGCTGGGGCACGCCGATCCGGCGTTCACGTTGCGTACGTACGTCCACCTCATGGATGAGGGCGTCGGCGGCGCCGACTTCCTCGACGAGGCGGTCACGGTGGGCAAGCCGAGGGCAACAGAACACCCGGAGACAGCCGCAAACGAGAGCATGCCGCTCGCGGCGGAAAGGGCCGGTTAGCAGTGATTTCACGGGCAGCCATCAATCACCGCAAGTCCAGCGGCGTCCTTGTAAAGCGTGGGTCAGGGGTTCGAGTCCCCTCTCCGGCTTCCCGGACGAAGAGCCTGTTCGAACGCGGTTTCTCGCGAACGAGCGTCAGCCCCCGGGCCTGCGACCGAGGCTGTGGGAAAGTCGCTGCGCGCCCTTCGCGTCGCGCTCGTCTTGCTCGTCGCGCCCGTGCGAGCCCCCGTCGCCGTCCGAGCGGGCTTCGGAGCGCATCGAGCGATCAAGGAGGGACCCGGCAAACGCGCTCGGGGGAGACGATTATCCGGCCCCAAGGCGGCTTGCCGTGTGGCCGCCGGCTCATAACCCGAAGGTCGCGGGTTCGGATCCCGCCCCCCGCTATCCCGGCCGACCGAAGCGGGAGCTCACGAGGGCCCTGCAATAGGCGGACTGAAGACCCCGGAGGCCGCTCGAAAGGGCGGCCTCCGTCGTTACGAGCATGGGTCACACCACCGGGCTACTGCTCGACCTCGCCACTGGCCCGCACCTTGGTCACCGGCGTTACCTCCATCAACGTCGCAGGCATCGATCCACCTCAGATGCGCTGTGCGCGGGCGCACGGCACGAAGGCGGCGCGGTGATCCGTCAGGCGCCTACCGGCGCCGCGCCGTGGCCGCCGGCCCGGGCTGTCCGCCGAATATCCCTGCGACCACGATACGCCGGGGGGTGACCCCGGCGCCCATGGGCAGCACGACCTTCCGGCTCCCAGCCGAAGAGCGGACGCGCACGACCTGCCCCTTCCCCACACCGACGTCGACCTCGTAGGCCGAAACGCCACGCACGGAGCGCCAGGTGACTGTCAGGCGGCCCTTCCCGAACCGGTACGAGGCGGAGCCCGGACGGGGGAGGCGGGTAGCCGAGGCGTGGAAGGAGGCGACCGTCAGGCGATCGCGAAGCAGGCCGTCCTTTTCGACAAGCGCGACGACGTGTCGAGTGCCGGCCGGCCCCGGTGCGGGTTGGAAGCTGACGTGGCCAGCACGAGTGACCGCGCCGGTGAGGGTGCGATTCACGGAGGCGCCCTCCTCCATGAAGATCACACTCTGGCCCAGCTGGGAGTGGAGCTTCCAGTTGAGCCGCCGCCGCCTCCCCCGGCCGGATACGCGGGCGTGGATGGTCGGGCTTTGCCAGGGATCGGCGCGCTCGTACCGGGCCGGCGGCGGTCCGGCTGCACCGGCGGCGATGGTCCACGTTCCCGCAGCTGGATGCTGCACGATGAAATAGGTGGTGTGCGAGCCTGTGTCCGCGATCGCCAGGCCTTGCTGCGAAACGACGATGCGATCGGGAGTGGTGGGAGTTTCGAGCCGCTGGCCGCCGGGGCCCGTGAGGACCGCGTCGGGCGGGGCCGTCGCGCCGACTGCGGCGAACTCGACCTGGCTCCGCCCCGCGGGCACTGCCGTGGACGTTCCGGCGGCGGCGGCGCGCGCCCCGGCTGTGTCGATCGTGTAGAGGCCGCCGAAGTCGCAGCCGTTGAAGTCGGTCTCGCCGGTCGAGAAGAGGTGCTTGAAGCCGACCTCGCCGTGGAAGAAGAGGACGTCGAGGTTGCCGCAGGCGCCGAAGCCCGCGTCGGAGATGACGCCGTGGCCTGAGATTCCCTGACCGAAGGCGGTCATGGTGGCGTTGCCCATCGCCTGTATGTGCTGCGCGTTCACGGCGCCGGCCGCGTCGAGCTGCAGGTCAATAGGCCCGAAGGAGCCGCCGAGCTTGCCGCCGAAGGACACCATCGTTCCGCCGCTGGTGTTGTCGTAGGTCACGTGCGCCTCGCCGAGCTGAACCTCGTCGGCGAGCTTCAGGTCACCGTTCAGGTTCAGGCTGAACCCCTGCGTCTCGCCCTTCTTGTAGTCGAAGCCGGCATCCATGGTCAGCGCGGTCTTCCCGTCGATCTCGGGGCCGGCGCTGATCGCGGCGTCGCCCTTGACCTCGAGCTCCGGCCTCAGGTGAAGGTCGACGCCGATCTTCTGGAGGAACACCCCGCCGGGAAGCGGCAGGTTCATGTTCGACACCTCCCCGCTCGCCTGGTTGAAGGCGAACGGGTTGGTCGTGATCCCGGCGCCGAGCTCGACCGTCGGGAAATGGCTTCGAAAGCCGCTCGTCGGGAGCAGGCTGCTCAGGTCGAGCGTCGCTTTTCCCTCCCAGGAGCTGTCGGCGGCCTTGTACTTCAGCTCGAGGTCGGAGATGGGGAGCTTGCCCCCGAGCTTGACGAGCGAGTTGTCGAGAGGCTCGAGCTGCCACGTAAACGGGCTGCCCGCCGTGCTCGTCCCGGCGCAGTCGAACCCTGCCGGCCACGGCGGGTTGTTCGGATCGCAGGTTTCGCCGGCGTGATGATTCGGGTCCGGCGACGCGTCCGGTTTCTTGAGTGTGATGTCGAGCCCATCCAGGTGCAGCGACTTTTCGTTGTCGGCGGCGAGCGTGATGTCGGCGATCACGGTGTCGCCGAGGACGCTCAGGGAGACGTTGCCGTGGAGGGTCACACCGTCGGTGCTCGGGTCCCAGGTGCCGTCGAGCTTGTCCGCAAGCGGGAAGCCGAAGACCTTGAGCGCACCGAGCGGGGTGAACTTCAGCTGCCCCGAAAGGTCGAAGTGGAGCGAGTGCGCCCACAGCGAGATGGGGAGCGGTCCGATCTTGATCGCTCCCGGCGCGCTGGCGGTGACCAGCTTGCCCGGCACGTCGAGCGTCACCACGCCGTTGCCGGCAGGCACGAAGTCGAGCCCATTGACGCGAAGCTGCCCGACGGACTGGTAGCGGCCGCTGCCAATCGACTGGATGCACGTGCCCACCGCGACGACCTTGTTGAACACGGGCACCTTCTCCATGCAGGGCCCGGTCGGCTGAGGTGATGGCGATGAGGGGTGCGGGACGGACGTGAAGCCGATGGGGTAGTAGAAGTAGCCCGAGCCGGACCGCTGGATCCCAAGGCGAGACGTGTCGTCCTTGCCCAGGTACGTGTACTTCAGCGTCAGGCGCGTGAAGTGGCCACCCTTGGGAGCAAAGGCCTTGGCCGTGACGGCGAAGGGAGAGAACGTGCCCGTCGCGCAGGATGGAAGGCAATCGTCGATCCAGAATGCGCCGGAGCCGATGCCCTCCCCCTGATTCCAGCGTGACCACTTCATATGCCCGAAGTTGGCTCGGCCCGTGCCGTCGAACCCCCCGAGCACGCTGGCCCCGTCTTGCGCAATGATCACCGATGCCGGCTTGACCGCGAGGATGTGTGGTCGGAGCGCGGTGTACAGCGTCGGAAGCGCTGCCGCCCCGACGGTGGGGGGCCGTGCCGCCGCAGGCGTCGCCAAGACCCCCAACCCGGCCGTCAACGTGACCGCGAGGAACCAGCGTCGGAGCGCATAGCCGACCATCGCTCGTCGGATCTTCTTGGAACACCACTCCGAAGTCAACGGCCCCGAGCCCTCTAGAAGGTCGATAGCGACGCCGTGTTTGCGTGTGCGTCGTCAGATCGGCGCCACTTCGAGAGCCGGGGCATTGGTCCCGGTCATAGACGCCGCATGCCGGCAGTACGACTGCCCTCGTGATTGCCACCGCGCCGGCGAACTGGGAAAGCGTGGGTCAGGGGTTCGAGTCCCGTCTCCGGCTCTCTCTCCTGCCACCGTCGCGCGCGGACGGTAAGCCGACTGACCGCACGTCTTGACCCTGCGTTGCCCGGGGAAGATGATTCCGCCCAGGCCATCCGGGAGGCAAGGCTGTTCTCGAGGCGCCGCAACGACGATCTGCCACAGAGCGACGAGTACCTGACGGACGGCAAGCGGCTGTTCCGTGTCGCGGGCCGCGTGCGCGCCTCGCGCGCGCGGTGCGCCGAGCTCGAGGACTGCGAGAGCCTGCAGGTGTGGCTCTGCACGGCGGACGATTTGAAGCGCCTGAAGTTGCGGATCGTCCGCGGGCCGGGCGCCCGGCAGCCGGTCGCCGGCTGATCCGGTAGCGTGCGCCGGCGGTGCTAGGGCTCGCAGCCGCCAACCTGCGGCGACGGAAGGCGCGCGCCGCGCTCACGGCCGCGGGCATCGCGGTGGGAGTCGCGGCGATCGTGGCTCTGCTCGCGCTCTCCGCTGGGCTCAACCGCACCGCCGGGCAGCTAGTCCATCTCGGACGAGCGGACCTCGGCCTGTTTCAGAGAGACGCCGGCGACCCGACCTCCTCGGTGCTGCCGCTGTCGCTGCTGCCGCGCCTGCGCGCGCAGGGGGAGATCGCCGACGCAACACCCCTGCAGCTGGTCGTCGACGTCCTGCCGAGACAGCCCGGAGCGATCGTCTTCGGCCTCGATCCGAACGGCTTCGTCGCGCGGCGGCTCGTCCTGACGGCCGGCCGGCCCGCGGGCGGCGGAAAGATCGTGCTCGGCGATGTCCTCGCCGGCCAGATGCACGCCGCGCCCGGTGGTTTCGTCACGCTCAAAAGCCGCCGGTTCAGGGTGGCCGGCGTCTACCACTCCGGTACCGCCTTCGAGGATTCGGGTGCGATCCTCTCGCTCGCCGACGCGCAGGCGCTCGCCGGGCGCGCCCCGGATGAGGTGACCACGATCGCGGTGCGGCTCAGTCCGCGGACCACTCCACCCCAGGCGACTCGGGAGCTCGCGCGCGCGTTCCCGGACCTGACGGCCATCTCCGATACGAGCGAGGCGATACGGGCGGGCGCGAACGGCCAGCTGGTCAGCAAGACCGTGCTGCTGATCGTCGTGCTCGCGCTGATCATCGGTGCGCTCGCCGTCGCGAACACGATGCTCGCCGCGGTGCTCGAACGGCGCCGCGAGCTCGCGCTTCTGGCGACGATCGGCTGGAGCCCGCGCCAGCTCGCCGGCCTTGTGCTCGGCGAGGCGCTCGGCGTCAGCATGCTCGGCACGGGCTTCGGCTTGCTGCTCGGCCTGGCCGCGAGCGACCTGCTGCCGGGTGCGCTCGGCCTCGGGGCCTTCGTCGAGCCGCAGCTGACCGCCTGGGGCCTCGGCCGTGCCGCCCTCATCGGGGTGGCGATCGGCGTGGTCGGCGCTCTCTACCCGATCTGGCGCGTGGCCCAGACCCGGCCCGCGGTTTCGCTCGCGCCGGCCTGAGCGACTCAGGCCGTCGGACCGCCCGGCCGGACGAGCATCCCGTCAACCAGCTCGACGACCCGGTCGGCGCGCTCGGCGACCATCGGATCGTGGCTGACGAGCAGCAGCGTCATGCCGTGACGCCTGCGCGTCACGTCGAGCAGGTCGAGCGCGCGCACGCTGCTGAGGGAATCGAGCGCGCCGGTCGGCTCGTCTCCGAGCAGCACGCTCGGCTCGTTGGCCAATGCTCGCGCGAGGGCCGCGCCCTGACGCTGGCCGCCAGAGAGCTCCGAAGGCAGGTGCGAGGAGCGCTCGCCGAGACCCACCTCGTCCAGTAGCGCCAGCGCTCGCGCACGACGCTCGGCGCGTCCCACACCGGTCGCCACCAGCGCGGCCTCGACGTTCGCCTGCGCGCTGAGGAACGGCAGCAGCATGTTGTCCTGGAAAACGAAGCCGACGACGTGACGACGAAACTCGACGGCCTGGTGGGGCTTCGGCACGGGCGCACCGGCGACAGCCACACTTCCCTCGTCCGGCTCGTCGAGACTGCCGATCAGGTTGAGCAACGTGCTCTTGCCCGAGCCGGAGGGACCGGTGATCGCGACGAACTCACCCGCCTCGACGCGAAGCGACACGCCGCTCAGCGCGCGCACGGGGCCGAAGCTCTTGACGACGCGATCGACCACCACCTCCGCACCGCCGCGTGACGGCGCGCTGCGCGCCAGGAGACCATGTTGCGAGGTCACCGCGGCCTCAGGGCTCTACGTTCACGGGCCAGTCGAGCGTCGCGTTGCCCCGCGCCGTATGGACGACCACGCGAAACGTCAGCGGGTGGCCGACCGCCTGGCTCGGGAAGGTGAGCCTGTCGTGCCAGAGTCCGTTCTCGAGCGGGTGGGTCGGTGGGGTGTCCCTGCCGACGACCTGCCCGTCGAGGACGAACTCGATGTCGACGCTGCCGGCGAGCGGATGGCCGCCGGCGTCGCTCGCGTGCACCGAATAGGGCCACAGCCGTCCCACCTTCGGCGCGTGGTCAGGCGCATGCAACGAGGCGCGCAGGGGTCCAGTGTTCAGCTGGGAGGGGGCGGTCGCGCTGACGCCGCTCGAGGAGGAGAGCGCCCGGGTGTTCGACCTGGTGGACGATCCCGAGCCGCCGCACGCGGCCAGCGCCAACGCTAGCGCCGCCACGAGAGAGCGGGCGCCGGCACGATCCACGCGCATTGCCACATTCTAGGTCGCAGCCAGGCGGCCGCGGGGCTCAGCGCTCCAGCTCGAACCAGACGTATGAGATCTCCCCGTCGCGCGCGACGCCCCAGTCGCGCGCGATCGAGGACACCAGCGTCAGCCCGCCACGGCGACCGAGCGACGACGGCAGATCAAAGCCCGGGCCGCGATCGGCGACCTCCGCATAGACCGAGTCGGAGGTCGGGAACACGAGCAGCTCGATCCGCTGCTCGGGCTCCAGGCCCGCGTGCCGGACGCTGTTCGCGACCAGCTCCGTGACGAGCAGCTTGAGGTCGTAGAGCGACGTGGGCTGCAGCTGGTCGAAGCGATCGAGCATGCGTCGCGCAGTTGCGGCGGCGTCGAGGCGCGGGCGCAGCGACACGCGCAGCAGGTTGGGGCGAGTCTCCCGGTCCGGCGAGAAGGTCAGCCGCGACTCTCTCGGCTGACGGTCGGGATCGGCTGGCAGGGTCATTGGCTGACGCTCCGTGTCTTGTGGGCTGACGGCCAGCCCGCCCCTGCCGGTGGTGCCGGTCCGTACGCAATTTTGCTGAGCCCGGGCCCCGACGAGTCCGGCCTCCAACCTCAGCGATGGTACTCCTTTGAACGCCGACACGGGCGTCAATTCCGTGCGGTAGTCTGACTCTTACCTGGGACGAAGACGCGCAGGGCGCCGCTCGGACCGACGACCGGAGGGTCGCAACCGAACAAATGCCCGCGCTCGGACAGGTAATCACGCTCGATACGTCACCGGCACGTGACGTCACTGCGGTGTTCCGACTCGAAGGTGAGTTCGACGTCTCCAACGCAGCCACCTTCGAGCTGGCGCTGGCCCAGGCGTTCGAGTCGGGCCACCGCAACATCGTGCTCGATCTGAGCACGGTGTCGTTTCTCGACCGGACGGTCCTGAACGTGATGGTCCTGGGGCTCAAACGCTCGATGCGGCGGCGCGGACGCTTCGCGCTCGTACGTCCGCCACAGCCGGTGTGGAGGATCTTCAGCCTGACCGGTCTCGACACCACGATTCCAGCCTTCGAGGACGTCGCTCAGGCGATGACGCACTGCGAGAGCAGAGGCAAGGAAGTGACGAGCATGGCTCCCGTGCGGCCCAAGGGAATCCTCGGGCGCATCCCGCACCGCCGCCCCTGATCGGGCGGGCCGCGCCAGCCGCGGGTCTAACCTGGGCGAATGCTTGCGACCGGCACCGGCGCGTCGGCGCTACTGCTGCTGCTGGCCCTTGTAGCCGCCTACTGGATTCCCTACTGGCGCCGCTGCCGCACGCTCGCCGGCGAGGGCCGTCCGGTCGCGCGAGCGCGGCAGGTGAGCTTCGCCGCGGGGCTCGTCATCTTCGCCGCCGCGCTCGGGCCACCGCTCGACACGCTCAGTCAGCAGCTCCTGATCGCCCACATGGTCGAGCACCTCCTGATCGGCGACATCGCCTCGCTGCTGCTGGTGCTCGGGCTGACGGGACCCGTGCTCGCGCCGCTGCTGCGCACCGCGCCGTTCATCCGGCTGCGCTTCCTCGTCCATCCGGTCGTGGCGGTGCTGCTGTGGGCGATCGACCTCTACGTCTGGCACCTGCCGGCGCTCTACCAGCTCGCCCTTCGCCACGACGCCGTTCATGTGCTTCAGCACGCCTGCTTCCTCGGCTTCGGGATGTGCGTCTGGCTCGCTCTGCTCGGCCCGCTGCCGAAGCCCACATGGTTCGGCAACGCCGCCCGCCTCGGCTACATCGTCGCCGTTCGCCTGGTCGGGACGCTGCTCGGCAACGTCTTCGTCTGGTCGGCGACGGTCTTCTACCCCTTCTACAGGGGCGGAGAGGCCCACTGGCATATCGCCCCCCTGTCCGACCAGAGCATCGCCGGCTCGGTGATGATGATCGAGGAGTCGATCCTCACGATCTGCCTCTTCTGCTGGCTGTTCCTGAAGGCCGCGAATGAGAGTGAGCAGCGTCAGCGGCTCGTCGAGGAAGCCGCTGCCCGCGGCGTCGCGCTCTCACCCGAGAGAGCCGGTCGCGCCGTGGCGGCGGGTCGCGGCGAGCAGCTCATCGATCGCCTCGCCCGCGGTGGCGGCCCGGAGGCGCTGGGGGAGAGCGAGGATGGCCGAACGCCGGCGGTCTAGCGTGCGACGCCGGGGTTAGCGGCTCAGCCGGCCGCCTCCACCGCCCGCTCGAGCTGGGCGGCGGTCTGCGGACCGCGCAGGACGGTGGCGATCCGCCCACTGCGGTCGAGCACGAACGAGGTGGGCAGCCCGATCAACCCGTAGTCGTCCCCGACCGTGCCGTCTCGGTCGACCAGGACCGGGAACGACCAGCCGTAGCGGCGTACGAAGCTGCGCGCGTTGCCGGCGTTGTCGGTCCAGTCGACGCCGACCAGCGCAGCGCGCCCCGCCTGGGCGAACTGCCTGAGTGCCGGCGCCTCTCGGCGGCACGGGCCGCACCAGGCGGCCCAGAAGTCGATCACCGCCGGGCGCCCGTGGAGGTCGGCGAGCGTTACGGGCGCGCCGCGCAGCGCGCTGGCCGGGAGCGCTGGTGCGGCGCGCCGGACCGGCGAACCGCCGCTCGAGCTGACGATCTCGGCGATCACGAGCGCCGCAACGACCGACGCGGCGGCTGCGGCGCGGCGCATCGCTAGTTGCGCAGGAGGGAGGGAACGTCGTGGACCACGTCTGACGGGCTGAAGTTCGCCGCGTAGATCGTGGTCGCCTTGCCGCTCGCGCTGATCCCGTAGATGAGCGCCGAGTGGGCGACGAGCTCCGGATTGCCGTTGTCGCGCTGCGAGCCAACGTTCCAGGCCTTCCACGTTTTCGCAAGTGTCCCGGCGGAGCCGATCAGGTACTCCATTCGCCCTGTCATGTCATGCGCCTTGAGGAAGGCGGCGACCGACGCGGGAGTGTCGCCCTTCGGGTCGACCGAGACGGCAACCATCTGCACCCGTGCCGCGTCGGCCCCGAGCCGGCTCTGCACGACGCGCAGCTGCGAGGCGATCAGCGGGCAGACATCCGGGCAGTGCGTGTAGAGGAAGGTCACGAGCACGACCTTGCCGCGCTGGGCCGCGAGACTGAAAGGCTGCCCGTTGTAGTTGCGTAGGGCGATCGGCGGCGCGGGTTGAGCCGGCTGGAGCACCGAGCCGGCGTATGCCGGCGACTTCGAGCTGCTCGCCCCGCCCGGCAGGGCCGGCTTCGAGCTCGAGCTGAGCGCTATCGCGATCGAGGCGATCACGAGCACGCCGACGACGGTGAAGGCCGGCAGCAGCACTCGCGCGTCGATGCGGCGGCGCTGGCCGGGTCCCGGTGGCTCACGGATGGACATGGGCGGTCGATCTTACGCAGGGCAGGCAGCGGTCCCGGGGGCAGTGCGGCGACGCGGCCGTGCCGTCTCCGATCGCGACTCGAACGTGAGCGGTGGCTACGCGGCGTCTGAGAGCGCCTCGACCACGCGCCGCCGCGCAAGCCGCAGCCGGCTCCGCGCGGTCGCGTCCGGCACGCCGGAGCGCGCGGCAATCTCACGCGTCGTCAGCCCCGCCCAGCAGCTCAGCGCGAGTGTCTCCCGCTGAGCGGTTGGAAGCTTGCCCGCAAGCGCGCAGAGGTCTCGTAGCTGCTCGCGTCGTTCCGCTGCATCGTGCACATCCTCGGTCGAGGCCGCCGACGTGACGGCCGCGCGCACGACGCGATCGACCGATCGCGATGCGGCGTCGCGCGCGCGCCAGCGGTCGAGCGCCCGACTGCGTGCCAGCAACCGCAGGTAGGCGCGCAGCGGGCCGCGCGACGGATCGAAGTGCCCGGGTCGCAACCAGAGCGTCAGGAAGACGTCCTGCGCTACCTCCTCGGCGTCGCCAGGATCGGCGAGCACGCGCCGCGCCGCCGCCAGCACCCCGGCGTGATGATCGGCGTAGATGCATGCGAACTCGCTCGCGCCGATGGACTCCACCGGGGCAACGCTACGCGTCTCCCGGCGTCTCCGGTAGATCGCGATCAGCGCTGAGGCTCATAACTGCAGCTTATGACCAAATGGTCGAGCAGCGATCGTGCGGACGCGCGCAGCGCGCTCCTCGCGGCGAACAGGACCACGAAGCGGCGCCCGAACCGGATGCCGCTCACCCCGCGCGCGACGAGCCGCTCTCCCTGTCCCTGAAGTGCCAGCCGGGAGAGCAGCACGGGCGCGCGCTCGGACAGAGCGGCCGCCTTCGCCGCGCTCGTCGATCCCACCTCCGCGAGCGGCGGCGCGAGCTCCAGCCCGCGCGCGGCCAGCGCCGCCTCGACGACCCGGCGCGTGTTCGCGCTCGGATCGCGCATCACCATCGGCGTCGCGACCAGCTGATCGACCGGGATCTCGGCGAGCTCGGCCCATGGGTGATCCGGAGTCACCGCCACCAGGACCTCGTCGTCGCAGAGGTCGAGCTGCTCGAGACCCGTCGCGACCGGCCCCGGCTCCTCAGCGGCGATCCCGAAGTCGGCGCTCCCGTCACGGACGAGATCACGCACGACGATCGAGTTCGCGATCACCAGCTCGAGCGAGAGATGCTGCGCGTGTCGCTGCTCGTACTCGACGAGCGGCCCGGGCAAGACGAACTCCGCGATCGTGTGGCTCACGGCAAGTCTGACCGGCACGTGCTCGCCGGCCAGGCCCAGGACCACCTCCTCGACTCGCTCGGCCTGGGCGAGCAGGCGACGTGCCTCCGCATACAGCTTCGACCCCGCGGGCGTTGGAACGATGCCGCGCGGCGAGCGGTCGAGCAACCGGGTTCCCGCGACCGCCTCGAGCTCCCGCATGCGCTTCGACACGGCGGGCTGGCTGATGTGCAGCGCACGTGCGGCACGACCGAGGCTGCCGAGGTCCACTGCAGCGCAGAAGGCCTGCAGCTCGGACACCTCGAGCGAACGAACCAGGCCGGCCATCGGTCTCGATTCTAGGGTCTCCAGCCATAACTGCGCGGAAGGCCCTGGAAGGCCCGCGACCGGCACCCGTAGACCCGGCAAGCGTGCCGTGAGACGATGCACCCATGGGACGAGCCGCCCGGTGGCGCCAGTCCCCCACGGGTAGCCGACCTCAACCAAGTCACGCGGAGGTGCTTATGAAACTGGTGATGAAGAAGCCGTCGCGCACACGCGCGCAGGGTCTCGGCCGAGCGATGCAGGGCGTGGGCACGACGGTCGGCGCCCTTCCAATCGGTGTGCGACCTGTTCCGTGGGCGGTGCGTTTGAGGCTCCGCAAGCCGTCGCTGACGCGCGCTCAGACACTCGGTCAGGCCTTCGAGCTCGCCGGCACGGCGATTGGTGGCCTGCCGGTTTCCGTGCGCCCGAGCGACCGCGCCGTGCGGGTGACCGTGGTCGCCGGGGCCTTGGGCGGCGGTGTCGGGCTGATCATCCTCGCCCGGCGGATGCGCTCAGACCCGGCCTCTTCGGAGCCCTCGCCGGTCGGCGATCAGCCGGCGGGCGAGCCGCACTCCGGCCTGCGAGTCGAAGGTTCAGCTCAGAACGGGCAGCCTCAGGAGAGCGGCGAGCAGGCCAAGAACTGATCGGCGGCGCGCCGGGGTTCCGGTCCCCGGAACCCCGGCGCGCGGGTCAGTGGTGCCGCGACCCAAGCTCGTCGCGAACCATCGGCAACGAGGCGGAGGCGGGCGGCGGTAGCTCGTCGGCGCCGGCCGCGGTGGCCGCGGCGGACCGGCGCGCCACCCACCGCGGGCGCAGGGGCGCGCTGCGAAGCAGCAGTCCCCAGGTCGGCTGATCGAGGACGCCGGTCCGGGAAAGGCCGCCGGCTGCCTGAAACGCACGCACCGCCCGAGCAGTGCTCGCGCCGAAGACACCGTTCACCGGAACCGCGTAGCCCGCGGCGTGGAGGCGCTCCTGTGCCTCGACAACGAGGTCCCCGCGTGCGCCGCGTGACAGCCTCGGATAGGTGGCGGCCCGCGTCGATGCCGGCTGAGCGAGCGGCCGTGCGATCGCGTTGAAGCCGCGGCTGCTCGCCTCCTGCCAGTCCCACCAGCTGACGCCGGTCGAGCCGTACTGCATCGACAGCTGACGGAAGCGGAGGAGCTCAGTCGTCGAGGGGTTCTCCCAAAGCTGTCCGAGCGGCAGGATCGGCCGGTCGTAGACCGCGTTGAGTGGCATCGAGTGCGTGAAGACGTGGTCGACGCTCGTCCCGATCGCGCGCCAGTACATCTGCGGCACGTTGTACTGCGCGCCGCCCGGGCCGAGGAAGACCGAATAGGGGAACGCCGGGTGGTAGTCGACGTAGGGAAAGCTCGTCAGCGCCACCGGATAGCCGGGACCAACGCCTGCGCGCAGGTGCCGGATGTAGGTGTCGGCCTGGACGTAGTGACCCTCGTATTGCGACTCGGCGTCGATGACCAGGCAGTCTGCGCCGAGGTGCTTCGCGCGGACGCCGAGGCGAGCGTCCGTCGCCGCGTGCACCGGGTAGACGTACTGCCACGCGCACACGCGCAACCCGGCGCTGTGCAGGCGCGCGACGAGCGCGGATGAGAACTGCGGCCACCAGCTCGTGCCATCGGAGCTCTTGACGAACAGCGTCCCGATCCCGTGCGCGCGGGCCCGGGCAGCGATCGCGTCGAGATTGCCGCCGTTCGAGCGTCCGAGCTCCCAGATCCACATTCCGGTTCCCGCCAGCGGGCCGCTCGTCGGGCCCGGCGGTAATGGCGCCGGCGGCACGGATGTGGTCTGGGCGTCGGCCGTGGAGGCCATGAGGGCGAGTGCGGCGAGGGCCGCTATGGCGGCCGCGCGCATGCGTGCGGGATTGATCGCTGCTCCTTTGGACGTCTGCTCGTGACGCCTACGGGGTGAGCTGTCGGGCTCGCGCTGCGCGCGCCGGTCGCTCTCGGCGACCGGTTAGCCCCCGGGCCCTCGTGAGAGCCCAATGGGTCCCCCGCTCCGTCAGGTCTGGACCTGACGGACTCGGCGTATCGCTGGCATAACACGGTCGGCGCCGCTTCGCTGCGGCATATGAGCCAATTCCCAGACGGCGTTCACATCGCGCTGCCGTCAGGCACCGCCAGGTCGGCTCGCTCTAGAATCGGCGGCCCGTCAGAGGCTCCCGCGCCGGCCGCCGCCGCCGCGCGCCGGGTGCCCGCTGCCTGCGATGAGCGACTGGTCCTCCTCCCCATCCGAATCCGTGCTCCAGCGTCGCGAGGATGCCGCGCGCCGCCGTCGCCGTCGGCGCCAGCGAATCGCCGCCTCGCTCGCGATCGCGACATGCATCGCCGCGGTCTGCGCGGCGGTGGCCACGAGCGGCTTCTCTCAAGGCTCGAGCCACCCCGCGGCCACCCGTCCGGTGGCCGCCGTGAAGCCCCGCCTGCCGGCCGTTCGCCCGCCCACCCAGGCGCAGCGCGCGGACGCGGCGATCGACCGCGTCCTGCGGCACAACGACTTCATCCTCCAGGGCGGTCCGAAGCGGGAGGTCGCGCTGACCTTCGACGACGGTCCGGGTCCGTACACGCCGGACGTCGTGAGGGTGCTCGCCGAGACCCATGCTGCTGCGACCTTCTTCCAGGTCGGGCGCATGATCCCGGTCTTCCATGCCGCGGGACGCCTCGAGGCCGCGCACCATTTCGTGATCGGGGATCACACGCAGAACCACCCGCCTCTCGCCGAGCTGGGAGCGGGGCTTCAGACCAACGAGATCGAGCAGCAGATGGCCTCGATGCGCGCGGATGGCGAGCCTCGCCCACGCCTCTTCCGTCCGCCGTACAGGTCGTTCAACCACACGACGATCGCGATCATGCGCCGCCTGTCGATGCTGATGGTGCTCTGGAGCGTCGACTCGGAGGACTACCGGCTCCCGGGCGTCCCGGCGATCGTCGACCGCGTCCTGCGCGAGGTCAGGCCCGGCGGCATCGTGCTGCTGCACGACGCAGGGGGTCCGCGGCTCGAGACGGTCGAGGCGCTGCCGCTGATCATTCGCGCGCTGCGCGCGCGGCACTACGAGCTCGTCACCGTCCCGCAACTGCTCGAGAGCGACCCGCCGCGCGCCCACTCCCAGCAGATCCCGTCGAGCGCAGCCGGGGCCGGCTGACGGCACCGAGACGCGTGAGCTGCGCGGCCGCCGTGGTAGGTGACCGGGTCCGGCATTTCGCTCTGGTGACCGAAGTCAGTCGTAGGCGGCGGCATGCGGCGCCGCCACGAGCCGCCACGTAGTGAGCACGGCGAGCACCGTCATCAGGATGGCGCTCGCGATGCACCACTGGCAGATCGCCTGGATCGTGAAGATCTCGCGATATGTGAGGTAGGCACTGAAGCCGAAGCCGCATAGAGCGAGCAGTGCGCCCGCGAAACGCCCGGCATCGCTGCGGACCAGCAGCGACGCGAGGATGCCGAGGTAGCCGGCGAGGCCGAGGACCGCGACCGGGATCCCGGCGAGCTTGGCGTACGATGAGGACTGGACCTTCTCGCATCCGCCCGACAGCGAGCAGATCGGCTTGATCCCGGCATAGTGGATCACCGTGAGGTAGGTCGCGATGGCCGTC
The DNA here is from genome assembly GCA_963719375.1 of uncultured Actinomycetes bacterium. Lineage (GTDB taxonomy): Bacteria > Actinomycetota > Thermoleophilia > Solirubrobacterales > Thermoleophilaceae > JAICJV01. The sequence goes on from CAVRBY010000001.1 coordinate 828,558, forward strand.
CCGAGCAGGGCCAACGTGGCGACCGCGATCAGCAGGCGACGATCGCGCCCGGCGGGGGGAGGAACCGCAACCGGCTCGGTGGCGGCGAGCTCGCCCGGGACCGCCTGCGGCTCGCTGCCGACGCTGGACATCGCTCAGGAAACGCTGTTGACGGCCTGCTGGACGTCGCTGAAGGCGGCGTTGCCGACGATCGCCTTCGAGCCCTTCGGTCCGGTGAACACGAGCGTGGGGGTCGAGTGGTAGCCGCTCTGCTGGGCCGCCGCCTCATCGGCGGAGACCTGCTGCGCCAGCGTCTGGTCGCCGCGCGCCGTCTGCCAGGCGGAGAGGTTCAGCCCGGGGACCTGCTGGGCGAGTCCGCTCAGGTAGCTCTCCGTCACGTAGCCCGTGTCCTCCTGACCCTGCTCGTGGTAGAAGAGCTCGACGTACTGCCAGAGGAGCTGCTGCTTCCCGGCCGCGAGCGCCGCGACCTGCTGGTTCTCGAACGTGGAGGGGTCGGGCGTGGCGGTCTGCAGCGAGCGGTACTGAATCTGGAGCTTGCCCGGCTTGACGTAGGTGGAGACGACCTGGGGCAGCGTGCTCAGCGTGAAGGCCTGGCAGACCGGGCACTCGAGGTCGCCGAAGTACTGGAGCTTGACGGGGGCGGTCGGGCTGCCGAGCGTGGCGCCGGACTGGGGTACGCCGTTCAGCAGAGAGCTGACCCCGGCGACCGTCTGGTTCGCCTGCGTGCCCTTCTTCAGGCCCTTGCTGCCGCCGCCCGAGGTGCTCACCGCGATCGCGACGATTACCACGACCACGGCTGCTGCGACCGCGGCGCCGAGCATCGCGATCTGCCGCTTGCGCCGCTCGGCGGCGGCCCGCTCGGCCTCGGCGGCGCGGCGCTGCTCACGCGCGGTCTCGCGCTGCTGCTTGCGGGTGGGTTGCTGCCCCCGAGTCGCCATCTCGCTAAGGGTAGAGACTGTCCGGACGCTTCCCGTCGCTCACCCTCCGCTGGTGGTGCTGATCGCCGAGAGCAACCAGAGTCCCAAGCTCGTGAACCCGACCATCACCACGAGCATCCAGTATTGCGATCGGGTCGCCTCGCGGACGCGCGTGTAGATCGCGAGCGCGCGATCATGGGCGAGCACGAGACCGGTGACGTGCCCCGCGACGAGCGCCCCGACCTGGAAGTACCAGATGCCCGCGCCGGAGATGATCCCGTAGTCGATCGTGGCACGCGCGGTTCCGAACAGGTTCGAGCCGTTCCCGAGCGGGTCGGACACGAGGTAGCCGATCGCCTGTCCCTGGTAGACGAGCAGCGAGAAATAGTGCGCGAGCGCGTAGGCGAAGGCGATCGGGATCAGCGTGTGGACGAAGCGGACCATCAGCTCGTCGGTCGTGTGACCGCCGCCGACGGTCTCCATCCCTCGCACCCCGACGCGGTAGAAGAGACCGACGATCACCATGCAGGCGACGAGTCCGACCGTCCCTGCGAGCTCGATCGACGGGGTCAAGCCGAGACCGAGATCCTTGAAGAACGACTGCAGGTCGGGTCCGAGCGAGGCCCACACCGGTCCGTTCGAGAAGCCGTCGAACGTGGTTGAGCCGATCGCCACACACAGCAACGCCACGGAGCCCGGCAGGATCGGCCAGGAGGGCGCGCCCGAGAGCGGTCGCCGCAGATTCAACCGCCGGCCGTCGCGCTGGAAGGCGGAGAGCCGCGCGTAGAGCGAGAAGTAGACGCCGAACGGGTCCGCTCGGGTCGACCATGCCTCGATCCCGTAGACGAACATGCCGGCGAGCATGACGGCCGCGTAGACGAGCGCCAGAACGGCGAGCTTCGGCGGATCCGCCTTGTGCACGTAGACGAGCTCGAGCCAGGCGAACGCGCCGATGCCGATCGCAGCGGGCCACCGGCCAGCCGCGGCGGGATATGGCAGCGGCTTGCGCGCGATGCCCAGGGTCCGGCCGGCGAAGGAAGCCGCGCGAGCGACCGCGAGCCAGGGATTGAAGGCCCGGAAGACGTTCCCGAACAGCAGCGACGCGACCACGAAGCCAACCCAGAACTCGACGTAGACGACGTTCGGCGCGAGGTTCTGGGTGGCCTCGGACGTTCCCGCAAAGCCCGCATAGACGACCACCGCGAAGATCGCGACGCCGACCGCGCCGCAGGCGACGTCGACGATCACTGGAACGCGGAACAGCGGCCGCAGCACGGGAACCTGCAGGCGCGGCCTCGGCCACAGCGAGGCGAGTGCCAGGAAGGAGACGGCGAGCACGACCGCCGCGGCCCATCCGAACAGCCACGAGGGGATCGGCAGGTCAGCCCGGCCGACCAGCCCGTGCGCCTCCGCAAGCGCTGGCAGCAGCATCACCGCGCCCGAGCCCGCGCTGACGGCAAGGGCGGCCAAGAGCAGCCTGCGCCGGCCGCTCATGGAGTCACCTGCAGCGCCGCGATCTGCTCGCTGCGCGATTCGAGCTCGATCACGAAGTCGCCATCGATAGTCGCCCGGAAGTCGAAGCCGACGGTCCCGTTCTTCGCTACGTCCTTCTTGAAGTTGTAGCCGTGAACGTGGATCTCGTCGGCGACGTCGCTCGTTACCTGGAAGCGGACGCGCCCGCCCTTCGAAACCTTGATCGGCTTGATCCCGCCCTGCGGCCTGCCGCCCACGACGTGGATCTGAACGAGTCCCGTGTCCTCGATCTTCTTGCTCGAGCTGGAGCCGCTCGCAACGATGAACGCCACGACCACGATGATGATCGCGACAGCGCCCAGGGCAATTCGCCTGCTCTGTCCCATGGTTTACCTCTCCGTTGGTGTCCCGCGCCGGGTGGCCGGCGCCCTGCTCAGCGGCAGATGACGGGGGGACCACGCGCCGCGGGCCGGCGGCGGGTCCGACGGAGCCGGGGAACGATGGGCGCCGCGAGCCTGACCACGAGCGGCGCGGGTGCCGCCGGCGCGCGCAACCGCTCCCGCCGGCGCAGCAGCTCAGGAGCGCGCGCCGCGCCTCGCAGGGCGAGCGAGATCAGGAGCCCGGCGATCAGCGAGAGGGGCAGCGCCAACCATCCGCCCCCGCCCACGATGCCTGCCAGGCCTCCGGGGTGCCCGCTCGCGAGCAAGCCCTCGAGCGTCTCCTGGACCACATAGGCAGAGAGCAGCAAGCCGCTCATCGCCGGCCATAGCCGGCTCATCCGCGATGCCCGGCCGTCGCCACGACCGCTCGCCAGCCGCAGGCAGTAGCCCGCGAGTGAGAGCACGACGACGACGATCAGGGCCGGCGCGAGCGAGCTGAGGTAACCGTGTCCCTCCTTCGCGAGCTCCCTCCCCGCCCCGTGGCCGAATGCGAGCGTGAAGCGAAGCTGGTGGACGGCGAAGGCACCGGCGGGAAGTAGGGCGACTGCTCGAAGGGTCTGGTGGCGCATCTCGCGGCGAGCGATCCTATGGTCCCGGGCCGACCTTGGACTCCGCCTCGGGTTCGCTGCGGCGCCGCAGCGTGGCGAGCGCGCCGGCGAGCAGCAGCAGCGCCACCGGTGCCCCGAATATGAGCGCCGGCGAGGTCTTACCGGACCCGTGCCCTGACACGGCGGGGATCTTGGGCGCCGCCACCGGGTGGCCTGCCGCCCGCGCGAGCGACAGCGTCGCGGCGATCGCCGAGCGCACCAGCGCGTTGCTGTCGCTGCCGGCGACGGGCGGCCTGAGCGCCGAGACCGCCGCGCTCTCCGCGGGCGAGACATTGGCCGCTCCGAAGCCTCCCGGCATCACCGTCAGCAGCGGCGTCCTCGAATTGAAGGCAATCTCGGCGGCGAGGAAGGTCGCGTACTGCTGGGGCTTGCCGAACATGTTGGGGACCGCGCCGAGGTCGGCGGGCGACTCGATCAGCGCGACCTTGAGCTCGAAGCCGGCCGCCTTCGTCGAGCCGAGCAGTGTCGTCAGGGTCTTCGCGAGCGGAGAAGACGGTGCCGGCTGGTAGGGGTAGTAAACGTCCTGCAGGAGCAGGATGTCGCTCGCCGGGTCGCCGTCCGCCCGAGCCGACACGGGCGCTGCGAGCAGGACGCCGAGGAGCAGCCCGAGTGCCAGCAGCCGGCTCATCCGGATTCCGAGCTTAACGGTGCCCGAGGGACGGTCCGATCAGAGCGGCGCCGGGAAGGTGAACCGGGCGTGCGGCGGCACGTATGGGCCGCTCTCGAGCACGATCTCCGCGTGCGGGGCGAGCGCAATGGTTCGCGGGTCGCCGGCGCGCGCACGGCCGGCGACATAGGCCCGCACGGGCCCCGGAAAGCCGGCGAGCCGGTCGGTCGTGAGCGGCTGGCCCCAGATCGCCGAGAGGTCGGCGATCGTCGGGTCGGGCCCCACTCGCCACCTCGAGCACGCCGGTTGGCGCGGTGGTCCTCACGGGGTAGGAGCAGCGACCGCCGAGCACGAAGGCGCCGCTGCGGCGCTGGGGCGGCGCGACGCCGATCCCGGCCGGGACGATCACGACGCGGCCGGCGGCGAACAGCTCGACGTGGACGCCGAAGCGCGCACCGGCGCCGGCGGCACAGCGGAGGCCTCCGGATCGGCCGCCCCGCTCGAGCGGCGGCCGAAAGCGGCGGCGGCTGGAAACGCGGGCCGCGGCCGATCGGGGTCGGAACCGCCCCCTGCGGAACGGTCGAGGCGCGGCTGCCGCAGCCGCTCGAGGCGAGCAGCGTGGCGGCGCCGAGGCAGGTCGCGATCGGCCGCGCGCGTGGCTTTGTCATCCGAGCGTCACGCGCGGCGACGCTCAGAGCATCACGTTGCGCGACGCGAGGTGCGCGCCCACCTTGCGCTTGACGCGCTGCAGCGCGTTGTCGACGGTCTTCGTGTCGCAGGCCAGCCGGTCCGCGATCAACTCGTACGAGTGCCCGTCGAGGTAGAGCGACAGGACCGAGCTCTCGAGCTCGGACAGGACGCTCGAGAGGCAGGCGACGAGGCTGTGCAGCTCCTCGGTCGAGATCACCTGGTTGACGGGGTCGTGGGCCGAGGGGCCTGGCAACACCTCGTCGAGCGTCGGCTCGGAGTCGGGCGCCGCGCTCGCGGGCGTCTGCGAGAACGAGACGTACTGGTTGAGCGGCGTGTGCTTGTTGCGCGTCGAGGTCTTGACCGCGGTGATGATCTGTCGCGTGATGCAGAGCTCGGCGAAGTTGCGGAAGCTCGACTCGCGGTCGGAGCGGTAATCGCGGATGGCCTTGTAGAGGCCGACGAGTCCCTCCTGGATCAGGTCGTCGGAGTCGCCGCCGATCAGGAAGTAGGACGAAGCCTTCAGCCGCACGAAGCCGTAGTAGCGGCGGACGATGCGGTCGTAGGCGTCGCGCCGCCCGCGCTTGGCGAGCGCGACCAGGTAGTGATCGTCAACCTCTACCTGAGGTTGACCGTAACCACTACGCAGTGAGGCGGCTGCGGGCACGGGCGTCTCCTCCCGTGAGCCGCAGACCTTGCGGCTCTCAGTTGAGGGCGCACTTACCTCCCCTGGTAGCGCCTGATGTCCTGCTGCGGCAGCGGACTAACCCTCAACCGCAGCTTTATCTGCGCGCGGAGTATGCGTTGCGTTATGGAGCGCTGTCAACCGCGAGCCCTCGAAACTGCAAGATTCCGTACATGACGGCCGCCGCCGCAGTCGCGACGTTGAGCGACTCGACTCGCCCGCGCATGGGCAGCGCGATCAGCGCGTCGCACGCCGCAGCGGACGCGCGGGCGCAGGCCCCTCCCCTCCGAACCGAAGCACGAGCACCACCCTCCCGCGGTAGTCAGGGCGGTCGTACGGGTCGCCGTCCGACGCTCGCGCCGTAGATCCAGGCGCCGGCGCGCTTGGCGCGCGGCGAGGTAGTCGGCGATGTTGCGCACGCGCGCGACCAGGAGGTGCTCGACGGCGCCGGCCGATGCCTTGCAGACGGCGGCGGTCACCTGCGCGGATCGTCGTTCGCCGATCACCACGCCGGCCGCGCCGCACGCACTCCGCCACCCGGCAGACCGAGCCGAGGTTGTGCGGATCCTGGACCTCGTCGAGCACGAGGACGAGGGCGTCGTCTCGCTCCAGCAGGGCGGCTGGGTCGCCGTAGCGGTAGGCGGAGACCTCGGCGCATATCCCCTGGTGCTCGGGGCTGCCGCAGATCGCCTCGATCTCCAGGCCGGTGGCCAGGGTCGCTTCCGGGGGTACCCAGGCCTCGCGTGCAGCGGAGCGAGCCGCCCATACGCGCCGCACGTCGCGCGGTCCCCGCATCGCCTCGCTGACCGCGTTGCGCCCGTAGACGATCATCGGCGAGCGCACGAGCCGCGGGCCGGCGGGCGTGTCGCGCACCTCGTAGCCGAGCGCGCGAGCTCGTCGCGCTTTCGGTCGGCGAGCTCGAAGTCGCGCTCGCCGCGCGCCGCCTCGCGCTCGCCGAGCAGGCGCTCGGCGTCCGGGTCGGAGACGGCCTCGCGCTGTCGAGCAGGCTCTCGAGTCCAAGGCTGTGGAGCATCGCCGGCAGCTGCTCGCCGCCGCCGACGCGCTCGCCCGCGTCGAGGCGGCGGTTCGCCTCAGCAACCCATTCGAACAGCTGGGCGAGTGCGCCCGGCGTGTTGAAGTCGTCGGCGAGCGCCTCGAAGAACGCGCTCGCGTGATCGACTCCGGCGTGCGGTGCGGGGCCGCTCGGATCGAGCCGGCGGACCAGTTCCGAGATCCGGGCGACCGCGCGGCGGGCCTGCTCGAGCCGCTCGGGGGAGAACTCGATCGGCTGGCGGTAATGGCCGCTCACGAAATACATGACGAGCGCGTCGCGACCGTACTCGTCGAGCGCACCCGCCGAGCGAGCGGATGTTCCCGACCGACTTCGACATCTTCTGCTCGTCGAAGCGGACCATGCCGTTGTGCATCCACAGGCGCGCCAGCGGCCTTCCGCGCGCGGCCTCCGTCTGCGCGATCTCGTTCTCGTGGTGCGGGAAGACGAGGTCCGATCCGCCGCCGTGGATGTCGAAATCGAGGCCGAGGATCTTCTCCGCCATCGCCGAGCACTCGATGTGCCAGCCCGGACGGCCGCTTCCCCATGGCGCCGGCCACTGCGTGTCCTCGCCCTGCTTGTGCGCCTTCCACAGCGCGAAGTCGTGCGGGCTCTCCTTCAGGCCCGGGCGCGCGACGTCGTCCTCGCCCTGGTCCATCTCGTCGAGCGCGCGGTTCGAGAGCTTCCCGTAGTCGGGGAAGCTCCCGACCCGGAAGTAGACGTCGCCGTCGGCGGCGTACGCATGTCCGCTCTCGATCAGCGTCGCGATCAGCGCGACGATCTCCTCGATCGTGGCGGCGGCACGCGGCTCGCGGTCGGGTCGCCCGAGCCCCAGCCGGTCGGTGTCGGCGATGTAGCGGGCGGTCATCTCGCCGCGCGAGCTGGTCGCTCGGCACCGCCGCCTCGGCCGCGGCCGCGTAGATCTTGTCGTTGACGTCGGTGATGTTCGCTACGCCACGTGACGCCGTAGCCCTCGCGCTCGAGAAACCGCTTCAGCAGCGCGAAGACGACGAACGGGCGGGCATTTCCGACATGGATCGGTGCGTACACGGTCGGGCCGCAAACGTAGATGCCGAACGTGCCTCGGGTCGCGCGGCTCGAACTCCCGCAGGTTGCCGGAAAGGGTGTCGTGCAGCCGGATGCTCATCGGTCGCCGACGGTCGCGACCGCGAGCGCGGCGATCCCCTCATGCGCGGCCGATCGAAGCCCATGCCCTCGTTGGTCGTGAACTTGACGTTCACCGCGTCGAGGGGAAGCCCGGCTGCGTGCGCCAGGCACTCCCGCATACGGTCGCGGTAGCCGCCCAGCCTCGGCGCCTCGCAGACGATCGTGATGTCGACGGAGGTCGCGGCGAGCCCGCGCGCGTCGAGCAGCCCGCGAACCTGCTCGAGCAGCCCGATGCTGTCGGCGTCGCGGTAGCGTGGGTCGCTGTCGGGGAAGTGCGGCGCCGATGTCGCCGAGCCCGGCCGCTCCGAGCAGCGCGTCGATCACGGCGTGGGTGGCGAGCGTCGGCATCGGAGTGGCCCTCGAGCCCTCGCTCGGCTCCCTCGACCTCGACGCCCGCGAGCACCAGCGGGCGGCCGCGCGCGAAGCCGGTGCGAGTCGTAGCCGATGCCGGCCCGGCTCGTCACCGGATCCGTGCCGGGGCCCGTCGGCTCGGATCGATGGACGAGCGACTCGCCCTGCGCGCCGTAATTCTCACCCGAGCTGCTGGCTCTCGCGGCGGCGGTGTTCGAAGACCGAGAGCTCGCTGACGCCGACCGAGTCGAGCAGCTCGAGCGCGTCGTCATAGCGGTAGGCGAGGTCGTTCGGCGTGTGCGCGTCTGACGACAGGGCGACGGGGCGGCCCGCCTCGATGCACATCTCGAGGAACGGGCGGGCCGGGATAGATCTCGCTCGCCGGCTTGCGCAGGCCGGCGGTCGATACCTCGATCGCGACGTCCGACTCGGCGATCCCGTCCATCGCGAGATCGTAGAAGCGGCGCAGGTCTCCCTGCGGGCGGGGGCCGCCCGAGCCCCAGACCTTGACGAGGTCGGGGTGCGCGAGGATGTCGAACATGCCGCTGCGGGCGGCTTCGCCGAGCGTCTCGAAGTAGCGTCGCCAGACCTTGTCGGGATCGCCGGAGCGCCAGATGTCCCACTCGCCCTCGCATGTCGATCGCGGCCGAGCCGAGGAAGTGGACGGAGCCGAGCACGTAGTCGAAGTCGCGCGCCTCGAGCAGGTTCGCCATCCGGTCCTCGCGGCCCGGGGATGAAGTCCGCCTCGATGCCGAGCCGCAGGTTCGTCTCATCGCGGACGAAGGCGCAGTACTCGTCGAGGTCGTCGAGCGCGTTCAGCGCGCCAGAACGGGTGCTGCCAGACGTCCATCGCCTGGCGGAAGCGGTAGACATGCTCGGAGACGCCGAGCACGTCGATGCCGCGCTCGGAGGCGACCTCGCTGTAGCGCTCGGCGTTCGCGCTCGTGAAGTACTGCGCGGCGGAGGTGTCCTCGGGATCGTCCGGGCGCAGGTGGACGTGCAGATCGGTCAGCACGCGCGAAAGGCTAGCTGCCCGAGTCGGCGCCAGGCGCTGCTGCAGGCAGCCCGCTCGGCGCACTTCGAGATCGACCGGACGAGTCACCTTGAGTTGTCGGGCGGGCGCCTCGACGACGGCAGACCGCGCCGCCCGGCGCTCGACCAGCCAGGCGTCGTCGGTGGCGGCGCGCGAGGGTCGAGCCGTCGACGTCGAGCGCCCTGCGCAGGACCTCGGCGCGGAAGACCTGAGGCGTCTGGACCTGCCACAGCGAGCGCCGGTCTACGGTGGCTCTCGACGCGACCGTCCGCGGCCACCCGCTTCACGGTGTCGGTCATCGGTGCCGCGGCGATCGCGCGCGTCGAAGCCGTCGTCGAGGCGCGCGATGCAGCGGGCGACGAGCTCGGCGCTGACGAGCGGCCGCGCGGCGTCCTGGACGACGGCGATCGTCGCCTCGCGGCGCCGCGTCGAGCGCCGCGCGCACCGAGGCGGAGCGCACCGTCGCCGCCCTGCGACCCGGTCGGGCGCCGAGCTCGAAGCCCCGGGGCACGGCGACGATCACGCGCGTCGCACGACGGCGCTGAGCACCTCGAGGCTCCACTCGATCAGCGGCCTGCCCGCACAGACGACGAACGCCTTGGGGCGCTCAGCCCCAAGGCGTTCACCGCGGCCGGCGGCGGGAATGATCCCGACGACCGCCATCCTCTTGTCTGCGTTCAGCCCGCGGCGGTCGCGGTCGCACCGCCGCGCTCGGCGTGCGCCTCCGCGATCAGCGAGTCGAGGTGCTCCTCGGCCTCGCCCTTCCTCCATCTCGAGCGCGTACATCAGCTCGGAGGCGAGGATCTTCTTCGCGCGGGTGTACATCTGCTTCTCGCCCGTCGAGAGTCCCTTGTCGGACTCGCGGATCGCGAGGTTGCGCACGACCTCGGCGAGCTCGTATACGTCGCCGGTCTTGATCTTGTCGCGGTTGTGCTTGAAGCGGCGGTTCCAGTTCTTCGGCATCTGGCTCACGTCGTCGCGCAGCACAGCGAGGACCTTCTGAACGGCCTCGTCGTCGATCACGCGCCGGAGGCCGGCCTTGCCGGCGTTCTCGCACGGAACCATCACCGTCATGTCGTTGTGAAGGATCTTGATGGTGAGGTACTCGCGCTGACTCGCCGCCGAACTCCTTCTGCTCCTTCTTGAGGACCTTCCCCGCTCCGTGATGCGGGTAGACCACGTGGTCGCCGATCGCGTAATCCTCAATGGGCGTCTCACGCGTGATCTCGAATTCCTCGATTGTCTGCTCCCACTCGTCTGAGATGGTGTCCTCCTTTGCTCGGTTGCGATTCAAGTCTGTAGGTAGCGATCGACGAGGTTGATCTCCTGGAGCCGTCGCAGGCCCTCGCGGATGTCCCTCGCCCGCATGTCCCCGACACCCTCGACCGCCTCGAGCTCGCCGTCGGTCGCGGCGAGGATCTCGTCGAGGCCGGAGAACTGCCTGCACGATCGCCTGGATCACGAGCTTCGGCAGCCGCGGTATCCGGCCCGAGGATCCGATACCCGCGCGGGGCGACCGGAGTGGTCGAGCGTGTTCAGCTTGCGGTCGTAGCCGAGCAGCTCGGCGAGCCGGCCGAAGTCGAGCACGTCCTGGTGCGGCAGCCGCGCGAGCGAGTCGATCACGAGCGCGAAGCTCTCCTCCGAGTAGTCGGCGAGGTAGTCGTGCACGAGCGCCGCCTTGTCGGCCGCGACGCCGACCATCGTCTCCTCGAGCTGCATCTCGATCAGGCGGCCCTCGGTCCCGAGCTCGACGATGTAGCGCTCGATCTCGACCGCCATGCGCGTGACGAGCTCGGCGCGCTGGAGCACCGTGAGCACGTCGTGGAGCGCGACGCCGCCCTCGAACTCGAGCGCGGTCAGGCGGGTCGAGACCTGCTCGAGGCGGCTGCGGTACTTCTCGAGCGTCGCGAGCGCCTGGTTCGCCTTCGCGAGCACGACCGGGATCTCCTCGAGGATGTACTTCGGCGCCGTCGAGGTAGAGCGAGACGACGTCGCGCCGCTGGGACACGGCGACCACGAGCGCACCGGTCTGCTTCGAGACGCGCTCCGCGGTGCGGTGGCGGGTGCCGGTCTCGACCGACATGATCGTCGGGTCCGGCATCAGCTGGACGTTCGCCCAGTGGATCTTCGCCGCCGATCGGCGAGAGGATGATCGCCGCCGTCCATCTTCGCGAGCTGGTAGAGCAGCGCCGGGGTGTAGTCGACATCGAGCCTGATGCCGCCGGAGAGCAGGAAGGAGAGCTCCTCGGCGTCGCCGATCGCGATCAGCGCGCCGGTGCGCGCGTGGAGGATGTTGTCGAGGCCCTCGCGAAGCGCCGGACCCGGGCGCGACCATCTCGAGCGCCCTGACGAGCCGGGGCTCCTGACGTTGCTCAAGGTCAGTGACCTCATCCCCGGCATGCGACGGCATCGCCTTCATTGTACGGCACTTGGGCCCGTCGAGGCGCCGCGATTTTGGCTCTAAGCCTGCCATTTTTCGGCCCCTGACGGCGAAAGCCCGGCCTCGGAGCCGGGCGGCCCGAAGAGCCACCGTTAAGGCCTTAACCTGCCTTACCCGAGCCTCAACAGAGGGTGGCGCTTGCATGGCCGCGTCGAGGTCGCCGGCTGCCGGATCCGGAACTCGACCTCAGGCGGCCGCGGCCTGCGCGGGCTGAGCGCCGCGTCCGCAGCGCATCTCGCAGCGCGGCCTTGAGCGTCCGCGCACTGCCCGACGGCTCGAGCACCGGCGCGAGGCCGAACTTGCCGGCCTCCGCGAGGCGGCGATCGGCGTGGGCCACGTGGCGGAGCTCGCCGCCCAAGCCCGACCTCGCCGAACGCCGCGAGCGGCCGCTCGGCGCCACCGAGGGTCAGGCCCCGCGCGGCCGAGGCGACCGCGAGCGCGATCGCGAGGTCGGCGCCCGGCTCCGTGACGCGCCACGCCGCCGGCGACCGAGACGAACACGTCGCTCGACCCGAGCCCGATTCCGCCGTGACCGGGCGAGCACCGCCAGGACGAGCGCAAGCCGGTTGCGGTCGACGCCGTTCGAGACTCGCCGCGGTGGCACGACCTGGGTCGGCGCCACGAGCGCCTGCACCTCGACGAGCAGCGGCCGCGACCCCTCCATCGCGCAGAGCACGACCGAGCCCGGGGCACGGGTGGCCTCGGCGACGAAGCGCGACGACGGGTCGGCCACCTCGACCAGGCCGGCGTCGCGCATCTCGAAGACGCCCACCTCGTTGGTCGATCCGAAGCGGTTCTTGAGCGCGCGCAGCGATGCGGTAGCTGCGCTCGCGCTCGCCCTCGAGCTGAAGCACGCAGTCGACGAGGTGCTCGAGCACCCTCGGGCCGGCGAGCGCGCCCTCCTTGGTCACGTGACCGACGAGCAGGACGGCCGACGCTCGCGTCGCTTCGCGACGTCCATCACGCGCGACGCGACCTCGCGAACCTGAGCGATCGAGCCGGCCGCGCTCGTCAGCGCCGGTGTAGTAGAGCGTCTGCACCGAGTCGACGACGCAGACCTCCGGCCGCTCCGCCTCGAGCGTCGCGATGACCGCGTCGAGGTCGGTCTCGGCGACGATCGGGACCTGCAGCGCATGCTCGCCGAGCCGCTCCGCGCGCAGCTTGACCTGCGCGGCGGACTCCTCGCCCGTCACGTAGAGCACGCGGCGTCCGTCGCGTACGAGGCTCGCGAGCGCCGCGGCCGTGATCGTCGACTTTCCGATCCCGGGCGCTCCTCCGAGCAAGCACGAGCGAGCCGGGCACGATGCCGCCGCCGAGAACCCGGTCGAGCTCGCCGCTCCCCGTGGTCGAGCCGACGCTGGGCGGGCGCCTCGACCTGTGCGAGCGGTACCGGCTTGAGCGCTCGTGCACGCCGGGCCGCCGGCGCGGAGGCCGAGGGCCGTGCATCCCGGGAGCGCTCCTCGACCAGCGTGTTCCACTCGCCGCAGCCGGGGCAGCGGCCGTGCCATTTGGCGCTCTCGTGACCGCATGAGCCACACACGTAGCGGGAACTCGGCATCGCCGCAGCGTACGGCGAGGGTCGGACGCGGACGGCAACGCCGCGGCCGGTCGGCGCGCTCGCGTCGTTCAAGCCCCTCGAGGCGAGCGCCGATAAGAGAAGCGCTCGACCGGCGGAGGCTCATCACGCCGGTCGAGCGCTTTCAAGTGTCTCATGGGCCTCCGGCGCCGTCCACGGTTTCAGCCGGGGGAACGGCTCCCGCAAGGATTCCTGCAGCAGGGCGCGCTCAGGCGCCGGCGTCGGCCTCGGCGACCGCTCTCTCGGCGGCATCGAAGCCGACCCGCGAGTGGGTGCCGTCGCAGAAGGGCTTCGTGGTCGAGCCGCCGCAGCGGCAGAGCGCGATCACCGAGCCGCTGCTCGCCGAGCTCGTAAGGGTTGCCGTCCGCGTCGATCAGCGTGATCGGCCCCTCGACCCGATACGGGCCGTTCTCTCGTACCTTGATCTCCACATCCGGCATCGTTGCTCCTTCGGTTCGCTCAGCTGGCAGTGCAGCGACGGCCGACTCGCGCCCGGGCCGTCACGAGTAGATCGCCGGCTCGGGTAGAGAAGAGGGCGCCCGCCGGACGGCGCGCGCCCTGAGCTACTCGGGCTGTGCCTCGCCGCCCGCGGGCGGCGGGCGTCCGGGACGTCCGGGAGCACCTCGGGATCGTCGGGGAGGTCATCGCCCCCCTCGCCCGGCGGGCAGCTCCGGCGAGGAGCCGGAGCCCTTGACGCCCGACACCGACCGCCTCGCGCTTGCGCTTCGGCGCGGTGATCGTGATCTTCACGTCCGGCTCGCTCGCCCTCCTTCTCCTCGCGGTCGATCTCGACCGTCGAGCCGGGCTTCATCTCGCTCGCGCGCAGCACCTCGTCCGCCAGCGGATCCTCGATGTAGCGCTGGATCGCGCGGCGCAGCGGACGGGCACCCATCGCGGGATCCCAGCCCTTCTCGACGAGCAGGTCGCGCGCGTCGTCGGAGAGGCTGAGCGAGAGCTCGCGCTCGGCCATCGACTCGCGGATCCGCCGCAGCAGGAGCTCGACGATCTCGCGGATCTCGTCCTTCTGCAGCTTGTGGAAGACGATCACCTCGTCGATGCGGTTCAGGAACTCGGGCCGGAAGACCTTCTTCAGCTCGCCCATGATCCGGTTCTTCATGTCGTCGTAGGTGATGCCCGTGTCGTCGTCGGAGACCGCGAAGCCGAGCGGCGTGTTGCGGGCGATCTCGGAGGCCCCGATGTTCGAGGTCATGATCACGATCGCGTGACGGAAGTCGACCGTCCGCCCCTGGGCGTCGGTCAGCCGTCCGTCCTCGAGGATCTGGAGCAGGATGTTGAAGACGTCCGGGTGGGCCTTCTCGATCTCGTCGAGCAGCAGCACCGAGTACGGCTTGCGCCGCACGGCCTCGGTCAGCTGGCCGCCCTCGTCGTAGCCGATGTAGCCGGGGGGCGAGCCGACGAGCCGGGACACGGAGTGCTTCTCCATGTACTCGGACATGTCGATCCGCACCATCGCGTCCTCGTCGCCGAAGAGGAACTCGGCGAGCGTGCGCGCCAGCTCGGTCTTGCCGACGCCCGAGGGGCCGAGGAAGATGAACGAGCCCGTCGGGCCGCTTCGGGATCCTTGAGTCCCGCGCGCGAACGCCGGATCGCCTTCGAGACGGCCTCGATCGCCGGCTGCTGGCCGATGACGCGCTTGTGCAGCTCGTCCTCCATCCGCATCAGCTTCTGCGTCTCGGCCTCGGTCAGCTTGAACACCGGGATGCCGGTCCACATCGAGACGATGTCGGCGATCTCCTCCTCGCCGATCGCGGGACGGTCGCCGGACTCGCCGGCGCGCCACTGCTCCTCGAGCGAGCGCTTCTTGTTCGTCAGCTGGCGCTCCTTGTCGCGCAGGTTCGCCGCCTTCTCGAACTCCTGCGCCTCGATCGCCGCCTCCTTGTCGCGCCGCGTCGTGTCGATCTCCTCTTCGAGCTCGCGGTAGACGGGCGGGGAGGTCATCGACTTGATCCGCATCCGCGACGCGGCCTCGTCGATCAGGTCGATCGCCTTGTCGGGCAGGAAGCGGTCCGAGATGTAGCGGTCGGCGAGCTCGGCCGCGGCGTGCAGCGCCTCGTCGGTGATCTCGACGCGGTGGTGCTGCTCGTAGCGGTCGCGCAGGCCGCGCAGGATCTGCTCGGTCTCGTCGATCGAGGGCTGGTCGACGCGGATCTGCTGGAAGCGCCGCTCGAGCGCGGAGTCGCGCTCGAGGTACTTGCGGTACTCGTCGAGCGTCGTCGCGCCGATCGTCTGGAGCTCGCCGCGCGCGAGCGCGGGCTTGAGGATGCTGGCCGCGTCGATCGCGCCCTCGGCGGCGCCGGCTCCGACGAGGTTGTGCAGCTCGTCGATGAACAGGATGATGTCGCCGCGCTGGGTGATCTCCTTCATCACCTTCTTCAGCCGCTCCTCGAACTCGCCGCGGTACTTCGAGCCGGCGACGAGCGCCGCCAGGTCGAGCGTGTAGATCTGCTTGTTCTTCAGCAGCTCGGGCACCTCGCCGTTCGTGATCCGGGAGGCGAGCCCCTCGACGACGGCGGTCTTGCCGACGCCGGGCTCGCCGATCAGGACCGGGTTGTTCTTGGTGCGCCGCGAGAGGATCTGCATGATCCGCTCGATCTCGGTCTCGCGACCGACGACCGGGTCGAGCTTGCCCTCCGCGGCGAGGCGGGTGAGGTTGCGGCCGAACTGGTCGAGCAGCTTCGAGGACTTCTTGCCCTCGCCGGACTGCGCGCCGGCTCCCTGCCCCTGGCGCCGCCCGCCGGGGCCGGACAGCATCCGGATGACCTCGTTGCGAATCTTCTCCGAGTCGGCGTCGAAGTCGAGCAGGATGCGCGCGGCGACGCCCTCGTTCTCGCGCACGAGCCCGAGCAGGATGTGCTCCGTGCCGATGTAGTTGTGGCCGAGGCTGAGCGCTTCGCGCAGCGCCAGCTCGAGGACCTTCTTCGCGCGCGGCGTGAACGGGATCTGCCCGGAGGTCACCTCTTCGCCGGAGCCGACGATGCGCACGACCTGGGCGCGAACGCGCTCGACGGTGATGTCGAGCGACTCGAGCACGCGCGCGGCCAGACCCTCCTCCTCGCGCAGGAGCCCGAGCAGGATGTGCTCTGTGCCGATGTAGTTGTGCTTGAGGATGCGGGCTTCCTCCTGAGCGAGGACGACCACTTGGCGGGCCCGTTCGGTAAAGCGCTCAAACACGATGCTGATCCTTCGTTTCGGGGTGCTCCGAGGCCGGAAGGCGAGACGCTTCTAACCCGTATCGGCACGTTCGTCGCACGAGAAGAGATCCCTTGGCTGCCGGTCCCTGAGGGCTTGAGTCTAGCAATGGCCCGGGGACCATTTTTCGAGTTCGGAAGCGCCGCAAAGTGCGTTCCAGAGCGCTCATGCGAAGGCGATGCGCGAACGCGCCAGGTCCCCGCCCGCGACGTCCTCGGAGACCCGCCGGCGGCCGCTCAGCGCATCGCCGGAAAGAGCACGACCTCGCGGATCGACGCTGCGTCCGGAGAGGATCATCACGAGCCGGTCGATGCCGACGCCGACTCCGCCGGTCGGCGGCATGCCCTGCTCGAGCGCGCGCAGGAAGTCCGTCGTCGTACGGCTGCGCCTCGGCGTCGCCGGCGGCGGTCTGCGCGCGCTGCTGCTCGAAGCGGGCGCGCTGCTCGTCGGGGTCGTTCAGCTCGCTGAAGGCGTTCGCGAACTCCATCCCGGCGGCGAAGCACTCGAAGCGCTCGACGAGCCCGGGCTCCGAGCGATGCGCCTTCGCGAACGGCGACAGCTCGACCGGGTAGTCGATCACGAACGTGGGGTCCTGGAGCTCGGGCTCGACATGCTTCGAGAGCAGCTCGTCGACGAGCTGGGGCCAGGTCTCGGTCGAGTCGAGCTCGATGCCGCGCTCGCGCGCGGCCGCGACGAGCGCCGCACGCTCGCCGGTGCGCGAGCACGTCGATGCCGGTGCGCTCGGCGATCGCGTCCGGAGCGTGACCCGCCGCCACGGCGGTCGAGAGGTCGAGCGGTCCCGCGTAGCCGATCTCCCGCGCGACGTCGGCGACGAGGCTGCTCGAGCCGCTCCGCCTCGTCCTGGTAGTCGGCGTACGCCTCGTACCACTCGAGCATCGTGAACTCCGGGTTGTGCTTGTGCGAGATGCCCTCGTTGCGAAAGTCCTTGCCGAGCTCGTAGACGCGCTCGAGGCCGCCGACGATCAGCCGCTTCAGGTAGAGCTCGGTCGCGATGCGCAGGTAGAGGTCGCGGCCGAGCGCGTTGTGGTGGGTCGTGAACGGGCGCGCGAGGGCGCCGCCGTAGAGCGGCTGGAGCACGGGCGTCTCGACCTCGATGAAGCCGCGCGCGTCGAACCAGCGACGGATCGCGGAGATCACGCGCGAGCGCAGGATGAACAGCTCGCGCGCCTCCTCGTTCGCGATCAGGTCGAGCTCGCGGCGGCGAAGGCGCGTCTCGACGTCCTCGAGCCCGTGGAACTTCTCGGGCGGCGGCAGCAGCGACTTCGCGAGCAGCGTCCAGTCGCTCGACCCGCAACGTGAGCTCGCCGCGCCGCGAGCGCGAAGGCGATCGCCGTCGACGCCGATCAGGTCGCCGAGGTCGAGCGAGACGAGGCGGTCGAAGGACTCCTCGCCGAGCGCGTCGCGCTTCGCCTGGAGCTGGATCCGCCCCGAGCGGTCGACGAGGTCGAGGAAGGCGAGCTTGCCGAGGTCGCGCCGTGCGGCGAGGCGGCCGGCGACCCGGTAGCGGGCGTCGGTCTCGGCGCCCGCTTCGAGGTCGTGGTGGGCCGCTCGCACCCGTTCGATCGCGTCGGCGCCCGGGAAGGCGTGGGGAAAGGGATCGACCCCCTCGGCGCGCAGGCGCTCGAGCTTCGCCCGCCGGTCCTCCTCGACGCGCGTCGGCGCGGTCTGGCCCGAGTCGTCCACTCTCTGGATGCTATGCGTGCCGCGCGACCGCGACGCGGCCGAGGACGGCTTCTCAGGCTTCGATCTTCGTGATCTTCAGCTGCCGCTGGGGTCCGCGCGGGACGGCGACGCTGACCATCTCGCCGCGGCGGTGTCCCATCAGCGCCTTGCCGACCGGCGACTCGTTCGAGAGCTTGTTCTCGGACGGGTTGGCCTCGGCGGAGCCGACGATCTTGTACTTGACCGACTTGTCGGTCTGCTGGTCCTTGACGTGCACCGTCGCGCCGACCGAGACGACGTCCGTCGTGACCGCGCCCTCGTCGATCACGGTCGCCGAGCGGAGCTTCTCCTCGAGCTCGGCGATCTGCTTCTCGAGCATGGCCTGCTCGTTCTTGGCGTCGTCGTACTCGGAGTTCTCCGAGATGTCCCCGAACGAGCGCGCCTCCTTGATTCGCTCGGCGACCTCGCGGCGACGCTCGTTCGAGAGATAGTCGATCTTGGACTTGAGCTCCTCGAGCCCCTGCGCTGTGACGATTACTTCCTTAGGCATCCAGAATCCCTGTCTATCGGCCCCCAGAGACGCGCCAGTGTAGCAACCGCTAAAGATCGCCAAATTGGCTGCTGGAACCCGCTTTTCAGGCGGCCCGGGCGGGCGCCCGGGCGGTCTCGAGACGGCCGATCGCGAGGCGTGCCGCGACGGTCGTCGGAGCCTCCTGGAGCTCTCGCCGCTCGGGCTTCGTGAGCCTCATCGTGTCGCAGTACCACGGATAGAACTTGCGCAGGTAGCGTCCGGCGCGCTCGACGCCGAGGTGCTGCTCGGCCTGCTCGATGACCCACCTCAGCTCGGCAGCCACCTCGGCCAGCGTCGGCTCGCCGGTGCGGCGGCCGAGCAGGCGCTCGAAGCGCCACGGGTTGCCGAGCGAGCCGCGCGCGAGCATTGCCGCGGCCGCTCCGGTTCGCTCGAGCGCCGCGACGACGCGCTCGTCGTCGTCGAGCCCGCCGGAGATGATCGAGGGGCGCGGGCAGCCGCTCGACGAGCTCCGCGGCGAGTGCGTAGTCGGGCGTCCCCCGGTGCTGCTGCGAGGCGTGGCGGGGGTGAAGCGCGATCGCGGCGACGCCCGCCTCCTCGACGAGCCGCCGCGCGAGCTCGATGCCGGTTCGCTCGCCGGGCCGCTGTCCCGAGCGCAGCTTGACCGTGACCGGCAGGCCGCTGCCCTCGGCCGCGGCGCGCGCGAGCGCGAGCGCCGTGTCCGGCTCGTCGAGCAGCGACGCGCCCGCACCGGTCTTGCAGACCTTGCGCACCGGGCAGCCCATGTTGATGTCGATCACCTCGGCGCCGCTCTCGGCGACGATCGCCGCGGCGGCGCGCATCGCGTCCGGGTCATGGCCGAACAGCTGGATCGCGAGCGGATGCTCGTCGGGATGGATGCGCAGGAACTCGCGGTGGGTGCGGGCGTCGCCGTACTTGAGCCCGAAGCTCGAGACCATCTCGGAGACGGCGAAACCGGCCCCGTAGCGCTTCGCCTGCAGGCGCACGAACCAGTTGCCGATGCCCGCAAGCGGCGCGAGCACGAGCCTGTTCGGCAGGTGGTGACCGGCGAGAGTCCACGGTTCGGTAAGGCGCATCGGTTGCAGCGTAGAACGGGGTCGGAGATTCCGTTCTACGCTCGGTTGCGCTCCCAGATGAGCCGCAGTCCCGTGAGCGTCAGCAGGTCGTCGACCTCGTCGATCTGGTCGCAAAACGGGACGATCGAGCCGGCCAGGCCGCCGGTGGCGATCGCTGTCGGCTCGTCGCCCATCTGCTCGCGGAGGCGGCCGAGGATGCCGTCGACCTGCCCGGCGAAGCCGTAGATGACCCCCGACTGGATCGACGCCGTCGTGGAGCGGCCGATCAGCTCGCGCGGAGCCTCGAGCTCGACCCGCGGCAGGCGCGCGGCGCGCTCCGAGAGCGCCTCCATCGAGACCTCGACGCCCGGCGTGATGATCGCGCCGAGCAGCTCGCCGGCGTCGGAGACCACGTCGTAGGTGATCGCGGTGCCGAAGTCGACGACGATGCACGACGAGCCGACGCGATCGTATGCCGCGACCGCGTTGACGAGCCGGTCGGCGCCGACCTCGTGCGGGTTCTCGGTCCGGATCGGGATGCCGGTGCGCACGCCGGGCCCGATCATCAGCGCGATCCCGCCCAGGTAGCGCTCGGACACCTGCTCGTACTCGTGGACGAGGACCGGGACGACGGAGGAGACGACCGCTCCGTCGATGTCTCCCAGGGCAGTCCCCGCAGCCCGAGCAGGTTGACGAGCACGGTCGCAAGCTCGTCGCTCGTGGACTCGCGAAGCGTGGCGAAGCGCCAATGCTCGACAAGCTCGCCGTGGCGGAACATGCCGACGTGGGTCTGCGTGTTTCCGACGTCGACGGCGAGCAGCACGGCGCGGATCTTAGGCGCGGGAAATCCGGATCAGCTCGAGAGCGGGCCGCGGGGAGCGACCCGCTGTCCCTCGAGCCGATCGAGGGCGGGCGCGAGCGGGGTGCCGTCGGGCAGCTCGAGGGCGGGGTCGAGCTCGAGCAGCGGGACGAGCACGAAGCGCCGCGTGAGGATCTCCCGGTGCGGCAGGCGCAGCCGCTCCGACTCGTACTCGAGCTGCCCGAGCATGAGCAGGTCGACGTCGATCACGCGCGGACCATGGCGCGCCCCACCGCGCTCGCGGCCGAGCTCGCGCTCCACGGCCTTCAGCGCGTCGAGCAGCTCCTCCGGTCCGTGCTCGGTCTCGACGCGCACGGCGGCGTTGAGGAAGTCGGGCTGGTCGGTGACCTCACCCTGCGGCTCGGTCTCGTAGACCGAGGAGGCGCCAAGCACGCGCGCGCCGTGGAGTGGCAGCAGCTCGAGCGCGGCGCGCAGGTTGGCGAGCCGATCGCCGACGTTCGAGCCGAGCCCGAGATAGCCGACCGTGCGAGCGCCCACGAGTCAGAGCGGCCGGCACGGTGGCACGCTCAGCGCTCCTTCCAGACCTCGACGGACACCTGGTCGACCGGCAGCGCGATCGGCGGCTCGGGCTTCGACGCCCTGACCGTCACGGTGTCGGCCGCGTAGCGCTCGATCATCCTGTCCGCGACGGCGGAGCAGAGGCGCTCGAGCGTCTTGTAGGAGCGCTCCTGCGCGGCGAGCGCGACCTGCTGGCAGACGTCACCGTAGTCGACCGTGTCCTCGAGCCGATCGGTCACCGTGGCGTCGCAGTCGGTGAGCTCGAACGAGAGGTCGAAGATCAGCCGCTGACCGAGGTCGCGCTCCGCCTGTCCGACGCCGTGATGGGTGTAGAGCGACAGGCCGCTGATCTCGATGGTGACGGCCGGCTCCGATGCCTCGTGCTCGTCGTCGGGAGGCTCGTACTGTTCCGGGTCATCCACCGCTGCGGACGCTATCAGCGGGTCGGGAGGGGCTCGGCGAGAGCGCTCGCGACCGCCAGCGCGTCGACGTTCGCGCGCACGTCATGTACACGGAAGACGCTCGCGCCGCGCTCGTACGCAAGCACGGTGGTGGCGACCGTGGCGGCCTCACGCTCGCGCTCGGGACGTCCGGTGAGCCGCCCCAGGAACGACTTCCGCGAGGTTCCGATCACGACCGTCCGCCCGATCGCCGCGATCTCGTCGAGACGGCGCAGCAGCTCGAGGTTGTGTGCGGACGTCTTACCGAAGCCGATCCCCGGGTCGAGCCAGATCCGCTCCTCGGGTACGCCCTCGCCGACCGCGAACGCCAGTCGCTCCTCGAGGAAGCGCTTGACCTCGGCGACCACGTCGTCGTAGCGCGGGTCGTCCTGCATCGTGCGCGGCTCGCCGAGCATGTGCATCAGGCAGCAGATCGCGCCGCTCGACGCGACGAGCGCGGCGAGCTCCGGCGCCGTGCGGAACGCCGAGACATCGTTGACGACTCGCGCGCCGGCCTGCAACGCCGCCTCCGCGACCCTCAGGCGCCGCGTGTCGACCGACACCGCGAGGCCATGCTGCACGAGCCGCTCGATGACGGGGACGACGCGGCGCAATTCCTCGTCCTCGGCAACCGGCTCCGCACCGGGACGCGTCGACTCGCCGCCGACGTCGACGAGTGCAGCCCCCTCGGCGGCGAGCTCCCGGCCGTGCTCGATGGCCGCCGAGGGGCTCAGGTAGAGCCCGCCGTCCGAGAACGAATCGGGGGTGACGTTGAGGACCCCCATGACGATCGGCTGGGGGCGGTCCGGCTCGATCACGAGCGGGCAACCTGGACTACTTCGGCCTCGTAACGCGACAGCTCTACGAAGACATATGCGAGCACGCGCCTCGGCGCGCGGTCAGGCTTCGAAGCTCGGACCGCGAGGTCCGTCGGGCCCGCGCATGTCGGCGGCGCCTCCGGCGAGACCCGGGCGCGGCAGCGGTCGCGGTCCCTCCCGCTCCGGCCGGCGCTGCGGCGCCTCCGGTCCGGGCGGCGCGGGCTGCGGCACGATCGGCTCATCCGGCCCGAAGACCTCATGCTCCGGCTTGCCGTCGAGAAGCTGGATGAACTGCTCGCGCTCGATCGTCTCGCGGCGAAGCAGGATCTCCGAGACGTAGTCGAGCTGATCGCGGTGGGACTCGAGGATCTGCCGGGCCATCCGGTGCGCATCCTCGACGATCCGCAGGATCTCGCCGTCGATCTCCCGCGCGACGTCGTCGGAGTAGTCGGGCTCGGAGCTGAACTCCCGACCGAGGAACGGCTGGCCGTGGTCGTGGCCGAAGACGCGCGGGCCGAGCTTGTCCGACATGCCGAAGCGCATGACCATCTGCTTTGCGGTCTGGGTGACCTTCTCGAGGTCGTTCGAGGCGCCCGTGGTCACCTCGCCGAAGACGATCTCCTCGGCGGCGCGGCCGCCGAGGGTCATCGCCATCGTGTCGGAGAGCTCCGCTCGCGTCGTCAGGAACTTGTCCTCCGTCGGCAGCGAGATCGTGTATCCGAGCGCCTGGCCGCGCGAGATGACGGAGATCTTGTGGACCGGATCGGTGTGCTCGAGGAAGTGGGCGACGATCGCGTGGCCCATCTCGTGGAAGGCGGTGACCTTGCGCTCCTTCTCGCTCATCACGCGGGTCTTCTTCTCCGGCCCGGCGATCACGCGCATGATGCCCTCCTCGAGCTGCACGTGGTCGATCTCGCGCTTGCCCTGGCGGGCGGCCAGCAGCGCCGCCTCGTTGACCAAGTTGGAGAGGTCCGCGCCGGTGAAGCCCGGCGTCTGCGCGGCGAGGTTGTCGAGGTCGATCGACTTCGACAGCGGCTTGCCTCGCGTGTGGACCTCGAGGATCCTCGCGCGGCCCTTGCGGTCCGGGCGGTCGACGACGATCTGGCGGTCGAAGCGTCCCGGCCGCAGCAGCGCGGGATCCAGGATGTCCGGCCGGTTGGTCGCCGCGATCAGGATGATGTTGTCCTTCATCTCGAAGCCGTCCATCTCGACGAGCAGCTGGTTGAGCGTCTGCTCGCGCTCGTCGTGGCCGCCGCCGAGGCCCGCGCCGCGGTGCCTGCCGACAGCGTCGATCTCGTCCATGAAGATGATGCAGGGCGAGTTCTGCTTCGCCTGCTCGAACAGGTCGCGCACGCGCGAGGCGCCGACGCCGACGAACATCTCGACGAAGTCGGAGCCGGAGATCGAGAAGAACGGAACGCCCGCCTCGCCGGCGACCGCGCGTGCGAGCAGCGTCTTGCCGGTCCCGGGCGGCCCATAGAGGAGGACGCCCTTGGGGATGCGGGCACCGAGCGCCTGGAACTTCTTCGGGTTCTCGAGGAACTCCTTGATCTCGTGCAGCTCCTCAACCGCCTCGTCGACCCCGGCCACGTCGCGGAAGGTGATCTTCGGCGAGTCGACCGACATCCGCTTCGCGCGCGACTTGCCGAACGACATCACCTTCGAGCCGCCGCCCTGCATCTGGTTGATGATGAAGAGCCAGAACAGCAGGAAGATCACGAAAGGCAGCACGTAGGTCAGGATCGAAAGCCAGCTGCCGCCGCCCTTGCCCTTGACGTCGATCTGCGTGTGGTTCGTACGCAGCTCGTTGACGAGGTTCTGCTCGGTGTTGTCCGGATAGGCGGTGGTGAACTTCTCGGGCTTGCCGCTCGCGATCGACGTGAAGTCGATCGTGTTGTCCTTCGTGTTGATCGTCGCGTTCGCGACCTGGCCATGCTCGACCTGGGTCAGGAACTCCGAGTAGTTGGGCGGGTTCGCGTGGCTGCTCGGAGCGATGATCTTCTGAGCGAAGAACGCCAGCACCACGACGATCAGAATCGGGAACAGTGCGCTCTTGAAGAACCGGGTCACGCTGTGCTTCTTCTCAATTCGAGGGACCCTGCGCGCAGGGTGCGTAACGGGACAGGCTAGCAGGGGTAACTACCTCTCTTGGCCCTCCACAGGGGTCTACGTGCCCGCCTTCGAGGCGCGTCCGTGCGGGTCCCATGAGCACAGTGGAGCGCTTTCTCGCGCGCATTGCAAGCCCTGCAGCGGGCCCCGGTTCGCCGAATCACGCCGGGCTGCTTTGCCGGGACGGGGCTCAGGCTCCGGCCGGCGGCTCGGCCAGCGCCGCCACGTAGGGCAGGTTGCGGTAGCGCTCCGCGTGATCGAGGCCGTAGCCGATCGCGAACGTGTTCGGTATCTCGAAGCCGACGTAGCGGATCGGCAGGTCGACCTTGCGGCGCTCCGGCTTCGTCAGCAGCGCGCAGACCTCGAGCGACGCCGGATTGCGAGCGGCGAGCGTCCGCAGCAGGTAGGAGAGGGTCAGTCCGGAGTCGACTATGTCCTCGACGATCAGGACCTCCCGTCCCTCGATCGAGGCGTCGAGGTCCTTCAGGATCCTGACCACCCCCGAGGAGTCGGTCGACGATCCATAGGAGGCGACCGCCATGAAGTCGACCTCGCAGCGGACCTCGATGTGTCGCATCAGGTCGGCGAGGAAGAAGAAGGCGCCCTTTAGGACCCCGACGAGGAACAGATCGCGCCCGCGATAGTCGTTCGATACGTGCTCGCCGAGGGCGCGCACGCGCGCCCGCAGGGCATCGGCTTCCACCAGCGTCTCTCCGATCACGGCTGGGCGACTGTAGCCAGAAGCTGTCGCTGGAGGCGTCCCGCTACGGCCAAGGCGGAGCGTGACGCCGTCAGGCCCGGAGCCAGAAGCCGCCGCGTGGGCCTGAAGCCGGCCTGGTTCCAGAAGAGGCCGTGGAGGTGGCCCTCCCCGCCGGCTGGCGCGCCGCGACGCCCCACAGGATCGGCTTCGACCGGCGTCCTCCGATCACGGCTGGGCGACGGTAGCCCAGAAGCCGTCGCGGGAGGCGTCTCGCTACCCGGGCAGGCGGCGAGCCGTCACCGCCACGGCGTCCTCGCCGGGCGCCGCGGCGAAACGCTCGTCGATCGCGATTCCCGGTATGCACGCGACCTGGCCGGCGACCACCAGGATCGGCACGGATCGGCGCTCGTCGCGCGGCAGCTTGCGGTCGGTGAACAGGTCCTGGAGCTTCTTCGTCCCGCCGAGGCCGACCGGCCGCATGCGGTCGCCGTCGCGCCAGCCGCGAACCACCGCCGAGCGCACGGCATCGGCCCGCAGCCGCTGGCCGTCGCCGCGCCGGCCGCGGAGAACCGCGATCTCCCAGTCGCCGAACCGGACGCGTCCCGGCACCGCGACCGTCACCTCGTCGGGGCAGCGCGGGGGCGACGCGGCACGCTCGAAGCGAAGGCGTCCGTACTCGCTGACGGCGCGCACCCCGTCACCGAGGTCGAGCGTGGCGGTTCCGCCACGCTCGTCGAGCGCGAGGATGCCGCCGATCTGCACCGCCGAGAGCGAACTGCCGTCCGGCATCAGGCGCAGCAGCACGAGCCGCAGGAGCGCGGCCGGTAGCTCTCGCAGGGCGGGCAGTGAGGGCTCACCGCCGAGCTCGCCCAGTGCCCGCTCGGCGAGCTCGTCGAGCAGCTCAGCCTCCGCGGCGAGTATCCGAGCTGTCTCCGCGACGGTTCGCTCTGCCCCCGCCGAGACTCGCGTGAGCGCGGGCAGCAGCTCGTGCCTCACGCGCGCGCGCGCGAATCGGGGGTCGGCGTTCGAGGAGTCCTCACGCCACTCGAGCGCGGCGGCGAGGCAGTGGGCGCGGGTCTCCTCGCGGGTCGCCTCGAGCAGCGGTCGCACGAGGCGCCCGCGCCGCGCTCGCATCCCGAGTAGCGCTCGGCCGCCCGGCGAGCTGGCGAGCCGGTACATGGAGGTCTCGACCTGGTCCGACGACGTGTGGGCCGCCGCGTAATCCGCCTCCGCGATGCGCTCCGCGAGCGCGTAGCGCAAGCTACGCGCTCGTGCCTGAAGGTTGCCGCGCGCGCCGTCGAGCGTGACGTGCTCCACCGTCAGCGGGACGTCGAGTCGCCGGCAGAGCTCCCGGCAGTGGCGCTCGTCGCCGCCGGCCTCGGCGCGCAGGCCGTAGTTGACGTGGAGGGCGGCCACCCGCGCGCCGAGCCGCACCGCCACGTCGAGCAGGCAGACGGAGTCCGCGCCGCCGGACAGCATCACGAGCAACGGCGCGCCCGCCGCGATCAGTCCGCTGAGGCGGGCGGCTTCGAGGGCGCGCGTCTCCAGGTCCACCTGAGAGAGCTTGCCACGCCGGCCATGGAGGCCGCACTCCCACCAGGCGCTATTCGATGATCTGAGCCCGGCAGAGCGAGCGGGGCCTGTCGAAACCCTTGAGCTTGACCTCACCGATGTCCTCGAACGAGAGCCAGCTCGCGCCGCGGACCGCCTGGACCACCTCGTCTGTGACGATCACCTCCCCGCCCCGCGCTCGGGCGACGACGCGGGCGGCGAGGTTGATGTCGCGCCCGAAGTAGTCGCCGTCGCGGTAGAGGACGACGCCCGAATGGAGACCGATGCGCGGCGTCGGACGCTCGTTGTAGAGGCGCTGGAAGCCGACCGCCCAGTCGGTCAGCGCCTGGGCGTCCTGGCCGACGATCATCACCTCGTCGCCGATCGTCTTGACCACCCGGGCGTCGTCGGGAAGCGTGTCGGTGACCGCGTCGATGAAACGCTCGATCGTCGAGACGGCCTCCTCCTCGCCGGCCTCCTCCGTGTAGCGCGTGTAGCCGGCGAGGTCGGCGAAGGCGATCGCCACCCGGACACGCCCGAGCTCGGCCGCCTCCTCGAGATCGACCTCCATGTGCCCGACGACGTCCTGCTCGATGAAGTGGGCGAGGAAGCGCTGATGCACGTAGTCCATCAGCGGTGAGGCGAGCGGCAGCAGGTCGCGGGCGAGCGTCTCCATCTCCTCCGCCATCTCGAGGCCGGGGACGCCGTCGCGCATCAGCGGCTCGTGGACGTAGAGGTGGAAGAGGCGGGTCTCGGCGTCGGCGATCCGGGAGACCGCCTGGCCGTACACGCGCGTCAGCTGGAGGAAGGCGACGAGCGGGAAGCCGGCATCGAGCGACGGAGGCGATGTACCGGACCGCCTGAAGGTCCTCGTCGCTGAGCGCGTCGAGATCGGCGCGGGCGAAGCCGAGGCTGAGCCAGATCCGCTCGAGCAGGGCCGCCTCGAGCCCTGTCGCCTCCGCTGCCTCTTCGAGCGTGTAGCGCTGTCCGGATTCCGGGAAGAGCTCCTCGAGAAAGGCGTAGGCGAGCCGGCCCTCGCTGGTGGCGCGCCGGATCGCCTGGAGCAGTGTCCGCGCTCCCGCAGTCGCGCGACGATGCGCGCGTGGGCGACGGCCGCGCGCGACCAGCGTCCGCTGTCCTCCTCGACCTCCGGGATCACTCCCGTCCTCGCCCAGCGCCTCAGCGTCTCCGGCTTGACGCCGAGGCTGCGCGCGGCATCGCGGAGCGACAGATCCCCATTTGCGCTCACCGGTTCTTGCCCCCTGCGCCCTCGTGCATCGGCACGGAAGCTACACGTCGCCTGCCCGAGCGCCCTCCTCCGGTCAGATATAGACTCGCGCGTCGGGCCTACGAGGAGGAGAGAGCTTGAATTACTTCGTCACCGGCGCGACCGGCTTCATCGGCCGGCACCTCGCCGAGCAGCTGCTCAGACGCGACGGGTCGGGCACGATTTACGCGCTCGTCCGCGAGGGGTCGCGCGGGCGCCTCGACGCGCTCGCCGAGCGGCTCGGCGCGCAGGAGCGCATCGTGCCGGTGGTCGGCGACCTGACCAAGGACGGCCTCGGCGTCGAGCGCTTCGACGAGCGCGTCGACCACCTCTTCCACCTCGCCGCCGTCTACGACATGGAGGCCGACGAGGAGAGCTCGCGCCGCACGAACGTCGAGGGGACCGGCCACGTCGTCGAGTTCGCAAACGCGCACGAGGTCGGCCGCTTCCACCATGTCTACCTCGATCGCGGTCGCCGGCCGCTACGAGGGCCTTTTCCGCGAGGACATGTTCGACGAGGGGCAGAAGCTCGACCACCCGTACTTCCAGACGAAGTTCGAGGCGGAGAAGCTCGTCCGCGAGCAGGTCGCCGCGCCGATCCGCGTCTACCGGCCGGGGATCGTCGTCGGCAACTCGTCAGACGGGCGAGATGGACAAGGTCGACGGCCCCTATTACTTCTTCAAGCTGCTGCAGAAGCTCCGCCACGCGCTGCCCGAGTGGTTCCCGCTCGCCGGGCCCCAGGGACGCAACGCGAACATCGTGCCGGTCGACTTCGTCGCGCGCGCGATCGATCACATCGCGCACATGGACGACCGGGACCTCTACGGCGACACGTTCCACCTCGTCGACCCCGAGCCGCTGAGCGCGGGCGAGGCGCTGAACGAGTTCGCCAAGGCGGCCCACGCGCCGCGCTTCACGATGCGGGTCGACTCGCACCTCGCGAACGTCGTGCCGAAGCCCGTGCGCGCGGGGATCAACGCGCTGCCGACAGTGCGCGCGGTCCGCAACCAGGTCCTGCACGACCTCGAGATCCCGCCCGACGATCCTCGAGTACCGGGACTTCCAGGCTGACTTCGACGCGCGAGACGCCCAGCGCGCCCTGCGCGGGACCGGGATAGCGGTGCCGCCGCTGTCGAGCTACGCGCCGCGGCTGTGGGACTACTGGGAGCGCAACCTCGACCCGGACCTCTTCCGGGAGCGCAGCCTGGCGCGCTCGATCGACGACAGGCGGATCCTCGTGACGGGCGCCTCGAGCGGCATCGGCCGCGAGCTCGCGCTGAAGATCGGCGAGGCGGGTGGCGAGGTGCTGCTCGTCTCGCGCACGCGCGAGAAGCTCGAGGAGGTCGCGGAGCAGGTCGAGCGACTCGGGGGCAGGGCGCACGTCCATCCCGCCGACCTCTCCGACCTCGACGACATCGACCGGCTTGCGCAGGAGGTCCTCGACGAGCACGGCGGCGTCGACATCCTCGTCAACAACGCGGGCCGCTCGATCCGCCGCTCGGTCGAGGCCTCCTACGACCGCTTCCACGACTACGAGCGCACGATGCGGCTCAACTACTTCGGCGCGCTGAAGCTGATCCTCGCCTTCCTGCCCGGGATGCGCGAGCGGAAGTCGGGGCACATCATCAACGTCTCGAGCATCGGCGTGCAGACGAACACGCCGCGCTTCTCCGCCTACGTCGCGTCGAAGTCGGCGCTCGACGCCTTCTCACGCTGCGTCGCGCCCGAGGTGGTCGCCGACGGCGTCCACTTCACGACGGTGTACATGCCGCTCGTGCGCACCCCGATGATCGCCCCGACCGGCATCTACGACGCCTTCCCGACGCTGACCCCGCTCGAGGCCGCGCAGATGCTCTCCGACGCCATGATCGACAAGCCGAAGCGCTCGCGCGACGCGCCTCGGCACCTTCGGCGAGATCCTCTACGCGGTCTCTCCGAAGAGCGTCGACCTGATCATGAACACCGCGTACAAGATCTTCCCGGACTCGAAGGCCGCGCGCAGGGCGACGGCGACGGCGACGGCGCAAGGACGGCAAGAAGGACAACCAGATGTCGACCGAGGCGATCGCCATGGCCTACCTGATGAAGGGCGTCCACTTCTAGTTAGCTGGCGGCGCATGCGCCGCCAGCCGGCACGGCGCATGCGCCGTGCCGCGGGGTGGCGCATGCGCCACCCCGAACGGCTAATCCAGCAGGTGCGGGTAATCGCGCTCGAGGAGCTCGCGATACTGGGCGAAGACGGGCTTCGTGATCGGCACGAGGGCGAGCGCCTTCTTGACGTTGCCGCTCGTCTTTATCCGCCGCCTGCGCGATCGCCATCGCGATGTTCTCCTTGCCCTGGAAGTAGCGGTTCGCGACGTCGGCGTCCATCGTCATCTGCACGTCCGGCTCCCAGTCGATGTCGTCCGACCACACCCAGCGCAGGTGACGCGGCGCCTCGGAGCCGGCGGCGTAGGTGATGTTCACGACCATGTCGACGTCGGGGAACTCGAACCGCTGCGGCGTCTCGGCGGCCTGCAGCCTCGGCCCCATCTCCGGGTCCGAGCTCATCAGCTCGAAGACCCCGTCGATCACCTCGCGAAACTCGTCGTTCGACCTGAACTTCATCAGAGGAACGCCGAGCCTCGCTCGACCAACGTCTGGTAGAGGGTCTGCTGGATCGTGTCGCGGACGCGCTCGGAGATCTCGAAGGCGACGGCTGCGGTCGTCCGCCGCCGCCGGCCCGTAGCCGCCGACGTCGATCGGCTCGCAGAAGCGGATCCGCCACTTCGACGGCAGCGGCACGAGCCCGAGCGGCCCGAGCAGCGGGAAGGTCGGGGTGATCGGGAAGAACGGCGCCCCGGTGACGCGCGCGAGCACCCGAGCGTCGCCGAGCTTCGGGTAGATCTCCTCGCTTCCGACGACCGCGACCGGCACGATCGGCGCGCCGGTCCTGAGCGCGAGCTCGACGAACCCGCCTCGGCCGAAGCGCTGCAGGCGGTAGCGGTCGCGGAAGGGCTTGCCGGTTCCCCGGGTGCCCTCGGGGAAGACGCCGACGAGCTCGCTCCTGCTCGAGCAGCCGCACCGCGTTGTACGGGGAGGCGGGGACGCTGCCGAGCTTGCGCAGGGCGACCGACACGTAGGGAAGCTCGAAGGCCCAGTCGAGCACCAGGAAGCGCGGGTAGCGCGGGAGCGGGTGCGCGCTTGACGATCGCGACGCCGATCATCGTCGCGTCCCAGGGAAGGATCCCCGCGTGGTTCGCGACGAGCAGCGCGCGCCCGTGCGCCGGGACGTGCTCGATCCCCTCGACGTCGACCCGCCACCAGCGGTCGTAGAGGAGCTCGAGCAGCGGCTGTCGCCGCCTCCGACGAACTCCTCGTCGAAGCCCCACTCGTCCTCCTGGTAGTCGCCGCCGAGCCGTCGGCCCGCCGCGCGCAGGCCGCCACGGGCCTCGCGCGGAAGCCCGCCGGCCGCCTCGACGACCGACTCGGCGAGCCCCGAGCCGCGCTCGATGCCGCCCCGCAGGCGGCGCAGGAAGCCGGTCGCGCGCCACTCCCGCTGCTCGCGCGGGCCACTCGCGCGGCGGCGGCGCGGGCCGCGTCCGCGTCCGCGCGCTCACCCAGCGACCGCCTCGCGCACGCTCGGCACGACGCGGCGGCCGCTGCGCGTCGCCGCGTACACCTCGACGGCCTCGACGGTCGAGTAGCGCGGCTCGAAGCCGACCTCGTCGACGAGCCTCGTGGTGTCGACACCGCGCCCGTAGCGCAGCAGGCGCCTGAAGTCGGGTGAGAAGTCGACCAGCCCGAGCCGGCGCCCGGCTGAGGTCACGGATCCGAACAGGGGCGTGGCGATCGGCAGCGTGAGCTTGCCGACGATCCGCAGCATGCGCGTCAGGCCGACCGTCCCCGGACCGGCGACGTTGACCGCCCCGCGCACCGGGTTCCTGACCGCGGCGACCAGCGCGTCGAGGCGTCGCGCTCGTCGATCAGCTGTATGCGCGGGTCGAAGCCGAGATTGGTCGGCACGAGCGGCAGCGACAGGTAGCGCGTCACCTGCGTGTCGACCGACGGCCCGATCGCCGGCTGGTAGCGGAGCATCGTGCAGGTGACCTCGGGATGTCGCCGGCGGTAGGTCTCGAACAGGTTCTCGATCTCCCCGACGTCGCGCTGGAAGCGCGTGCGCAGCGGATAGAGCCGCGCCATGTCCTCGGTGAAGAACTGCGGCGCCGCCGGCTCGGCGCCGTAGATCCCCGCTGAGCCACGCACCACGATCGTGCGCACGGTGCGCGTCTTCTCGCAGGCGGCGAGCAGCTGCAGCGAGCCGATCACGTTGATCTCGTGCATCGCGCGCGAGGACATGCCGGGGCCCGGCCGGCGCACGATCTGGTTGTGGATCACCGTGTCGACCTTCGGTCTGCGGGATCAGCCGCCCGATCACCGGGTTGCGGATGTCGGCCTCGATCAGCTCGGTCCCCTCGAGCGCGTCGCTCGGCAGGCGCGTGTCGATCCCGGCCACGTACTCGACCGTGGGGTCGGTCTCGAGACGGCGGGCGATCTGCGTGCCGAGGTGGCTGCCCACTCCGGTCACGAGGATGCGACGACCGGCCACGCCCTATGAGCGCTTCGGCGGGCGCTTCGCGACGCCGGCCGAGCGCTCGCCGGTCGCGGCTCCGGAGCGCTTCGCCGAACGGCCGGCGGGCCTCCCCGCCGCACGCCCCTGCGCTTTCGCGGCCGAGGGCCCCTTCCGCGGCGAGCTCGCGGATGGCGCGGGTGCGTCTGAAGCCGCGAGCCGCTTCTCGAGCGCGTTCACGCGCGCCTCGAGTGCGTCAACGCGGTCGCGCAGCTCGTCGCCCGGCACCGGGAGCCCGGCGCGAGCAGCGTCTCTGACCCGTTCGCGCACCGCCTCGGCGCTCGCCTCGGCGCCGCGGACGAGGTCGTCGACCGCCTCCTGCGCGCGGCCGCGCGTCTGCTGGGCGGACCCGAGCGTTGCCTGGATCGTCCGCTCCACGGCGTCGCGGACGGCGTCGGGGACGCGCTGCGGGGTTGTCTTGCGCCTCGCCATCGCGTCAGTCTTCCATATCGTGGCCGCGATCTCAGCCGCGCCGATCCATCTAAATCCGCAGACCGACCTGGCGCCGAGAGTGCTGCTGCCGGGCGACCCGCAGCGAGCTCTGCTGATCGCGCAGGCGCTGCTCGACTCGCCGCGCATGTTCAACACCCGCCGCGGGCTCTGGGGCTACAGCGGCCTCGCCCCCGACGGCGAGCCGGTCACTGTCCAGTCGACCGGCATGGGCGGCCCGAGCGCCGCGATCGTTTGCGAGGAGCTGATCGCCCTCGGCGCGCGCACCCTCGTACGCGTCGGCACCTGCGGAGCGCTCTCGCCCGAGCTCGGTCTCGGCGACCTCGTCGTGGCGGCGGAGGCGATCGGCGTCGACGGCGCGAGCCGCGCGCTCGGCGCCGACGGGCGCGCGCGCGGCGACGCGGAGCTGACGGCAGCCCTGTCCATCCCGGCGCGCGCGCGCGTGACCGCGATATCGACAGACCTCTTCTACGACTCGGAGGGCCGGACCGCGGAGCTGCGGCGGCTTGGCGGCGACGTCGTGGAGATGGAGACGGCCGCGCTCTTCACGCTCGCCGCGGCGCGCGGGGTGGCCGCGGCCAGCCTGCTCGCCGTCACCGACGTGCTCACCGGAGAGCGCGCCAGGGTCGACGACGCGCAGCTCGAGACGCTGGGAGCGCGGCTCGGAGAGGCCGCGCTGGGCGCGCTCGCGAAGGTCGCCTGATCCGCGCCGGCGCCGGCGTCCTCAGTCGCGGCTGACGGTGAGCCGCTCCTGCGCGCGCGGCGGCGGCTCTTCGCCCGGCGGCGAGCGTGCTCCGCAGCGCGGCGAGATCGCGACCGATCTCGTCGAGTCGGGCTTCGAGCGCCGCGCTTCGCTCGTCGGCCTTCGCGCCGCGGCCCGCGCGGCTTCCGCCCGGCGCGGCCTTCGTGAGCCTTCCCTCGAGCTCGCCGAAAGCCTGCTGGACCTGCCCGAGGCGCTCGTCGAGCGAGCCGAGCCTGTCGTCGAGCCGGTCCACTCCGTCCTCGATGCCCTCGAGCCGCTGCGAGACCGAGCGGAGCCTGCGCGTCAGCCGCTCGATGTCGGCTGCCGACGGCAGGCCGAGGGCGCCCATCGCGACCTCCTGAGCCTGCACGCGCCTTCTCACGCGCCTCGAAGGCACGGGTCAGCGCCGCACTGACGATCGGGTTCCCGACCAGCTCCTCGGCTATCCGCCCGAGGGCCTCTTCCCCCTGCTTCGAGATCCGCTCCCGGAAACCGGGATCGTGCTGGTCGCTCACTGCCGCTCCTTCGCGCTCGGGGCCGCCAGCGTACCCGAGAGCGTGCCGCAAGCGGCACGCTCTCGCCAAACCTCAAGCTGTGCTTGAGGTTGAGCGTCATTCGTCTAAATGTCCACGCGCGAGCGCGGCGGTGGGGAAGGCGTTTCTGAAGCGCCGAAAATGCGGTATTAGGGCCATTGAGCGCAGCCTTTGGCACGCGTGTGCGTTGTAACTGAGCCCCAACGGGCTGCGGAGGAGAATGTCGACGGTTGTCTGTTGCAGGATCTACGGCCCTCAAGTAGCGTTCCGGCCCGTTGCGCCGGGAGCTGAGATGCAGACTCACCACGGTCGCTCCAACGGGACCCAAAGCCACGGATGACTAGAAAGCTCCTCTGTGCCGCACTCGCAGCCGCGCTCGCGGGCGTACTGGTCGTTGCCTTCGCGCTGCCGGCCTCGGCGGAGCTGCGCACCTTCCGAGTCGAGCTGCCCGGCGGGTCGCTCGTGACCGTCACCGTCGACGCCCCGCCGTGCGTTCCGATGAGCCAGGTCCCGGGCCTGCCGGGCACGCCGGTGCAGGAGCTCACCTCGCCGTCCTGCGGCCAGTCGCCCTCGCCGAGCCCGGCCCCCTCGCCGAGCCCGGCACCGTCGTCGGGAAGCTCGGGCTCGGGCGGCGGCGGCTCGCAGGGGGGCGGCGGCAACGGATCGAGTTCCTCCTCGGCGCCGAGCTCGAACGGCGGGCAGGCCCAGCAGCATTCCGGCTCGAGCAAGTCAGCGGGCGGCAACTCGTCATCCGGCGGCCAGGGTGGCAGCGGTAACTCTCAAGCTCAGGGTAAGGCTTCGCCCTCGAGTCCGCTGATCACTCCGACGGCCCCGCAGACCGCCGTGCCCGGTGCGGCGAGCAACTTCTTCAACACGCTGCCCGGGCCGGCCGCCGGCGAGAGCGTCCCGAACTTCGTCATCAACAACTTCCGCATCCCCTTCTTCCTGCTGCCGCTCTATGAGGCCGCCGGCAACCAGTACGGCGTGAGCTGGCCGGTGCTGGCGGGGATCAACGAGATCGAGACTGACTACGGGCGCGACCTGAGCATCTCTTCGGCCGGCGCCGAGGGCTGGATGCAGTTCATGCCGGACACGTGGAAGAGCTGGGGGGTCGACGCGACCGACCAGGGCAGCGCGAACCCCTACAACCCCGCCGACGCGATCTTCGCCGCGGCCCGCTACCTGAGCCGCGGCCGGCGCCAAGTCGAACCTCCAGGGTGCGATCTTCCAGTACAACCACGCCGACTGGTACGTGCAGTCGGTGATGCTGCGCGCCCAGCTGATCAACTCCTACCCGAACGACTTCATCTCGTCGCTGATCGGCCTGACCACCGGCCGCTTCCCGCTCCTCGGCACCGGTACGTACGGCAGCGGCGACATCCTCAAGCAGCTCCACCAGCACGTCAAGCTGACCCAGAACGCCACACAGCTCGACACGACGCAGCCGAACCGCTCCTCGATCGACATCTACGCGCGCGAGGGGACGCCCGCGATCGCCTCGAACGACGGCATCATCGAGGCGATCGGCAAGTCGTCCCGGATCGGCAACTACGTGGTCCTGCAGGACGCCTACGGGAACCGTTACACCTACTCTCACCTGCGTTCCCTGGCCAAGCTCTATCCGGTCCCGACCGCCGACGTCTCCCAGGCGAAGCTGAACGGCACTCCGGGGCCGACGCAGCCGACCGATCCGCGGCCGAACGCTCCGGCGTCCGCCGGTGTCCAGGGGCAGGGAGCCTCGCAGCATCCGGCGCCGACGCCCGCCGCAGCACGGGTCGCGCCGAGTACTCGCAGCGCGCCCGCGGTGGTCCAGCAGGCGCCGGTCTACAAGTCGCGGCTCTTCGCCCACCCGAGCCGGCCCGCCTCGGAGGCCGCCGGCGGCTTCGAGCAGATCATCGCCGAGATGTACGGCGGAGCGGGCGGCGCGACCGCATTCAACAACGACTTCGCGGGTGAGGCGCTCGGCCTGAACTCTTCCAACTCGGTCCTCAAGCCGCTCGTCAAGGGCGCCTCGGTCGTCGCGGGCACCGTCATCGGCCGCGTCGGGCGCGCGCCCGGAGACGGCCAACCAGCCGCCGCACATGACCTTCCAGGTGCAGCCCGCGGGCAAGGGCGCGCCCTACGTCGACCCGGAGCCCTTCCTGAACGGATGGCGACTGCTCGCCGCCGACCGACATCTACCGGCCGTCGAGCAAGCACGTCATCTACAAGCCCGGCGACAAGCTCGGGATCGGTCAGATCATGCTGTTCACCAAGGCGCAGCTCGAGCAGCGCGTGCTCTCCGACCCCCGCGTGCGGATCTACAAGTGCGGCCGCGACGACATCCGCACCGGCCAGATCGACTCGCGCGTGCTCGACGCGCTCGAGTACCTCGCCGGGCCTTGGGCTCGACCCGACCGTCTCGGCGCTCAAGTGCGGCCATGCAGCGCTCACGACGAGCGGGACGGTCTCGCCGCACGCGACCGGCACCGCGGTCGACATCTCGGCGATCAACAACACCCCGCTGCAGGGGCACATGCAGACCGACTCGCTCGCCGCCAAGGCGGTCCGCGCGCTGATGCAGCTGCAGGGCGTGATGCAGCCGGACCAGATCATGTCACTGCTCTCCTTCGGTCGAAACTCGATCGCCGTCCCGACCGACGTCAACCACATCAACGTCGCCTTCAAGCCGCTCTTCGGCGAGAACCAGAAGCTCGGTCAGGTGGCGAAGTCGATCCTCAGCGCCGACCAGTGGAAGTCGTTCGTCAGCCATCTCGACTCGCTGTCGAACCCGCAGGTGCCGGTTACGCCCAACGGGCCGTAACCGCCGGGCGGCGGTGCCCGGCGGCTCCCCCTTCCGCGTCGTTCAGTTCGAGTTCCCCTTCGGGCTCGGTCCGGCCGACGGTCGCTACCTGACGCGGGCCTCCCGGGGCGCGCCCGCCGAGCGCGTGATCGTGCTGCGGACGGTCGGCGCGCCGCGGCGAAGGCTGATCGGCGCTCGCCGGCCGGCGCGCGTCGAGACGGCCGAGCCGGCCCCGGTGCCGGCCGCACGCGCCACGGTCATCGACGCCGACCCGTTTGGCGACGAGGAGGAGGCGGGTCAGTGGCTGAGCGCGCTCCGCCGCGACCGGGAGCGGCTCGACACCGAGGTCGAGACGGCCGCCGGCGCGGTCAGCGCGCTCCTTCGTGCCCACCGCGCGGCGGCGGCCGACCCGTACACGCGCGAGGTGGTAGCCCCCTTGGCGAACGTGGTCAGGGTCGGCTACGGCGCCGGCGAGCTCGTCGCCGACGGACGCTTCTCTGAGGCCTACGAGATTCCAGAGCGCCACGAGCGCCGGCGGCGAGTCGACCTGCTCGCACCCCAGGAGCGCCTCGCCGCGATCCTCTCCGGGCGGGCCGCCGTTCTCGTCGGGGAGGAGCTGGTGCTGCGGGCCCGCACGGACCTCGACGCGGGCCGGCCCCGCGAAGCCGCGCTGCAGGCCCGGATCGCCCTCGAAGCGCTGCTCGCGGAGCTTCCCGGCGAGCAGCTCGCCACGGCCCTCGCCGGTGATCGCGAGGCGGTCGCGAGCGCCGCCAACGCCGCGCTCGCCGGCGACCTGAGCGAGCAGCAGCTCGACGCGGTCGTCGCGGCGGTCGGGCGCATGGGGGCGGCCGTCGCCCAGGCCGCCCGCGCCCCGGCAAACGATTAGCTCACTTTCACGGCTTCTTCACCGCGGTTTTAACGCCGGCACGTAGAACTGGTCGCGCTCAGGATCAGCCGCGGCCCGAAGCGCCGTCACTCGACAGCCGGGAGCAACGGCTCGCGGAGATCTCCTACAGCTGGCCATACGCCCCGAGGCAGGAGGGCCCGAACATGACGTCCATGCACGCAACCGTCATCCGGATCGACGAGCGCCGCGCCGCGCGCAGGCGCCCGGGAGTCGCCATCCGGGAGACCGCCGCAAGCCACTCGCCGCGGCGGGCGGATGTGGATCAACGGGCGTGAGCTCGGCGGCGCCGGCGAGCGCTTCGCGCAGCTCAGTCGGCGCTACGAATAGCGGCGCCCGAGCCGGGCGCGGGGTCGGCGGCAGGCATCTCGCGCCCGAGCGCCGCGAGCACCGCGTCGAGCTCTTCGACGACGTCGCCGGAGAGCTTCACCTCCGCCTGGTCGTCGTAGGGCGTGTCGCCCTGCGTGACGATCACCAGCGAACCGCCCGCGCGCAGGGTCATGTCGCGGCAGCGAAGCGACCGGGTGGACCTCGAGCGAGGAGCCGATGCAGAGCATCAGGTCGGCGTCGGCGGCGAGCGCGTAGGCGCGCATCATCTCGCGCTCGGGCAGCAGCTCGCCGAACAGCACGACATCCGGCTTCAGCGACCTCGAAGCACGCCTCGCACGCGCGGCGCCCCGGAGTGCGCTGCGAAGCAGCTCGAGCACCTGCTCGAGCCCACGCGCGCCCCGCACGCCTGGCAGACGCTCCACTCGATCGAGCCGTGCACCTCGATCACCTTGCGGCTTCCCGCACGACGGTGGAGCCGATCGACGTTCTGGGTGATCACCGCCGCGAATCAGACCGCGCCGCTCGAGCTCCGCCAGCACCACGTGAGCTCCGTTCGGCGCGCGATCGACGAGCGTCGCAAAGCGATCTCCGTAGAACTTCCAGAAGCGGTCGGGCTCGCGCCGGAAGGCGTCGATGTGAGCGACCTCGAACGGGTCCACCTTCTCCCACAGGCCCGTGCCCGGGCGTGCGGAAGTCGGGGATCCCGGACGGCACCGAGACTCCCGCTCCGGTCAGCACGACCGCCCGCTCGGCGCGCAAGCAGCAGCTCGGCGAGCGCGACCGGCGGGACGGTCTCCGCGCCGGCCGTCACTTGCCCTTGAAGCGCGGCTGTGCGCCGCCCGAGGAAGGCGCCGATGCCCTCCTTGGCGTCCTCTGACGCGAACGCCTCGGCGAACGCCGCGCGCCTCCGCCTCGAGGCCCTCGCCGAGCTCGCCGGTCGCCGAGACCGACTTGATGTTGCGGATCGCGATCGGCGCCTGCTGCGGCGAGCTTGCGCGCCCACGCAAGCGACGTGTCGAACAGCTCGTGGTCGGGCACGACCTGGTTGACGAGCCCGTTGCGGTAGCGCCTCGTCCGCGCCGATCGGGGTTCCGACCAGGTTCATCTCGAGCGCCCTGCCCTCGCCGACGAGCCGCGGCAGCCGCTGCGTGCCGCCGAAGCCGGGGATGATGCCGAGGTTGATCTCCGGCTGGCCGAAGGTCGCCGACTCGCGCCGCGATGCGGAAGTCGCACGCCATCGAGAGCTCGCAGCCGCCGCCGAACGCGAGCGAGTTGACCGAGGCGATCGTGACGGTCGACGACTTCTCCATCGCGGTCATGAAGCCGTGCGCGGCTGCGCAGCAGCTGCTCGCCCTCCTTCGTCGGGGCTCATCTTCGTGAACTCCTTGATGTCGGCGCCCGGCGGAGAAGGTGAACGGGTTCGACGACGCGAACACGACCGCGCGCAGCTTGCCGTCGACCTCCTGCCAGAGCTCGGCGAGCTCACCGATGACCTGCGGCGAGAGCGGGTTCGCCGGCGGGCGGTTCAGCCAGACGATGCCGATGTCGCCGCGCGTCTCGAGCGCGATCGTCTCGCGCGACTGGCCCGCGTCGGGCTGCGGGTAGGGAAAGAAGCCCTGGCCCGACTTCTTGCCGAGCCGGCCCTGGGCGACCAGGCGGCGCAGGATCAGCGGCGGCTCGAAGTTCGGCGCCCCACTCGGCCTCCGCACGCTCGAGCGCGGCGAGCATCGTGTCGAGGCCCTGCTCGTCGGCGCGCGCGAACGGGCCGGGCAGGATCCCCGCGCCGGCCATCATGCCGAGCTCGATGTCCTTCAGCTCGGCGAGGCCCTCCTCGAGGACGAGGCACGACTCGACGAGCGTCTTCAGCGAGAGGCGCTCGACGAGGTCGCGCGGTGCCGCACCGCGTCGCTTGTCTCAGTGCTCATAGAAACCCTTTCCGGTCTTCTGCCCGAGGTTGCCCGCCTCGACGAGCTCCTTCATCAACGGCGACACGTAGAAGCGGTCGCCGAGCTCTCATGCAGGTGCTCGGCGACGTGCAGGACCGTGTCGAGGCCGAGCAGGTCGGTCAGGTAGAAGGGCCCCATCGGCGTGACGCGGGCCTCCTGGATCACCTTGTCGACCTCCTTCACGTCGAGGCCGCGCTCGTGCTGAGCGCGCCAGATCTCGGAGGCGCCGGAGTTGAGGATCCGGTTGACGACGAAACCGGGAGCCTCGCCGCAGCCGATCGGCTGCTTGCGGATCTGCTGCGCGAAGTTGGCGGCGGCCTGCGCGGTCTCCTCCGAGGTCTCGTCTCCCTCGATCACCTCGATCAGCCGCATCATCGAGGCGGGGTAGAAGAAGTGAAAGCCGACCACCTGGTCGGGACGCGTGGTCGCGTCGGCCATCTCGCGTGATCGACAGCGACGAGGTGTTGGAGCTGAGAATCGCGTGGCCCGGCGTCACCTCGTCGAGCTCCGCGAAGACGGCCTGCTTGATCGGCATCCGCTCGGGGACCGCCTCGACCACGAAGTCGACGTCGCCGAAGCCCTCGTACTCCGTCGTGCCCGTGATCCGCCCGACGATCTCCTCGAGCTGCCGGTCGGCCTGCTCCTGGTCGATCTTCTCCTTGCTGACGAGGCCCCCGAGCTGCGCCTCGGTCACCTGGCGAGCCTTCTCGAGGCCCTGGTCGACGAACTTCTGGTCGACGTCCTTCAGCACGACGGGAATCTCGGCGGCCGAGATCACCTGGGCGATCTCCCCTCCCATCGTGCCGGCGCCTACGACGGCGGCTTTGAATACGAACATGCAGTCCTCCAGACGTGGGGCCCGAGCCCCGCGGATAGGTGGGCGGCGCGCCGCCCGCGGCGGGCGGAAGGCTACAGCGTCGAGGCAAGCCTCGACGCTCGGCATGCGTCCGCGACATCCGACATCGCGAGCTCCAACCCGTCGGCCCTGCCTGTCTCCCCGGCGGGGAGCGACCAGCGTCGAGCCCGGCAGGGTCGACGCTAGGTGCCGTACACCTCGCGCACGATGTCGTTGATGCTGCGGGCGATCGACTCGAGGAAGGGGCGTACGTCGGCGACGAGCCGGTCGTACTCCTGCTCGCCCGCCTCGGTCAGCGAGTAGTAGCGCCGGCTGCGGCGCTCCGGGTGCTCCCAGCGACCTTCGATCATGCCGCGCTCCTCGAGCTGGCGCAGGAGCGGGTACATCGTGTTCGGGTTCACCGACAGAACGCCTGCGGTGACCGCCGAGATGCGCTCCATCAACTGGTTGCCGTAGGACGGCCCGGCGTGGATGAAGTGCAGCACGAGCAGCGGCAGGACGTCGCGCCGGCGCATCTCGCCGGTGAACGGATCGCGCTCGCCTCCGCGCCCGCGAGCGGTCCGCTCGATCGAGCGCGCCGCCTCGCGCGCGTCCGCTATCCGGCTGGCCTGCGCGACCGCTTCGCGGGCCGCCTCGCGTCGCCGTCCGGTGGACTGGGTGCGGCGCCGCTTGCTCGGCTCGGGCATCGCGCCCATCCTGACAGAGCCCGCGCCCTAAGCCGAACAGACGCCCCCGGTGGCGATGTCGAGCCTGTAGAGTGAATACCGGCTTCCCCGAGTAGGCGACACTAAGCGCTCAGACGGCTTGAAGGCGATCAGCGAGATCAACGACCCGCGCCTCGTTAAGGCGCTCGCCCACCCCCTTCGCGTCAGCATCCTCGGGATCCTCGAGGATCGCGAGGCCAGCCCGAGCGAGCTCGCCGACGAGCTCCGCGCACCGCTCGGAAACGTCAGCTACCACGTGCGCATCCTCAGCAACCTCGACCTGATCAAGCTGACCAAGAAGAAGCCCCGCCGCGGCGCGATCGAGCACTACTACCGCGCGCGCGGGAAGGTCGTCGTGACCGACGGCGCCTGGAAGCAGGTCCCCAAGATCGTCAAGGAGGCACTGGTCGACTCGGGTCTGCGCCAGCTCTCCGAGTATGCGGCGACCGCCGCCATCGCCGGCGGCTTCGATCGCTCCGACGCGCACATGACGCGCCAGGCCGTGACGGTCGACGAGCAGGGCTTCGGCGAGCTCGCCGAGGCCTTCATGCGGCTGCTGCACGAGATGCAGGAGATCCAGGGCCGCAGCGCGGAGCGGCTCAAGGCGTCCGCCCACGCCGGGGAGATCAACGCGGGGACGGTGCTGATGCTGTTCGAGGCGCCCGTCGAGGCGTCTTACTCCGCCGACCGCTCCGACGCGAACATCTCCGTGCGGCGCGCCCGCCCGGCCAGCCGCAGCCGGACGCGCTGACGACGCGCAGGTCGGGTTCGGTGTGCCGGCGCGGGCAGCCGGCCCGGTACGCGTCGCCAGGCCGGCGCGCGCCCGCCGCGCCTCGCGGTCAGACGGTGACGGCCGCGGGCTCCTCGGCCCGGCGCGGCATCAGGACCTCGCGCGCGATGACGAGCCGCTGGATCTGCGAGGTCCCCTCGTAGAGCTGCATGATCTTCGCGTCGCGCATCAGCTTCTCGACCGGGTACTCCTTGATGAAGCCGTAGCCGCCGTAGACCTGGACCGCGTCGGTCGTGATCTCCATCGCCGAGTCGGCGGCGAAGCGCTTCGCGTGCGAGGAGACGAGCGTGTTGCGCTTGCCCTGGTCGAGCAGCGAGGCGGACTCCCAGACGAGCAGCCGCGCCGCCTCGACCTTGGTCGCCATGTCGGCGATGATGAACTGGATCGCCTGGTGCATCGCGATCGGGACGCCGAACTGGACCCGCTCGCGCGAGTAGTCGGTGGCGAACTCGAACGCCGCGCGGGCGATCCCGACCGCCATCGAGGCGACGCCGGGGCGGGTGCGGTCGAGGGTCATCATCGCGAGCTTGAAGCCCTGGTTCTCCTCGGCGAGCAGATTCTCGGCCGGTACCTCGACGTCGTTGAAGGAGATCGTCGCCGTGTTCGAGGCACGCTGGCCGAGCTTGTCCTCGTGCTTGTCGACGGTGACGCCGTCGAGGTCGCGGTCGACGACGAAGGCCGAGATGCCCTTGTGGCCGGCCTCCTTGTCGGTCTTCGCGTAGACCGTGTAGTAGTCCGCGTACTCGCCGTTGGTGATGAAGCACTTCGAGCCGTTGATGACGTACTTGTCGCCCATCTTGACTGCGGTCGTGCGCATGCCCGAGACGTCGGAGCCGGCGTCCGGCTCGGTCAG
This sequence comes from uncultured Actinomycetes bacterium, assembly GCA_963719375.1. GTDB lineage: Bacteria > Actinomycetota > Thermoleophilia > Solirubrobacterales > Thermoleophilaceae > JAICJV01. Next base: position 871,854 of record CAVRBY010000001.1, read on the forward strand.
GCAGAAGGAGGCGAGCCTCGGCTCCTCGCTCAGCATGCCGAGGTACCTGCTGCTTCAGCTCCTCCGAGCCGCCGAGCACGATCGGCGCGGTGGCGAGACCGTTGCACATCAGCGTGGTGCCGATCCCGGAGCAGCCCCAGCCCATCTCCTCCTCGATCAGGCAGCCGGAGAGGAAGTCGAGGCCCGGGCCGCCGTACTCCTCCGGGATGTGGGTGTTCATCAGGCCCACCTCCCACGCCTTCTCGATCACGTCCTGCGGCCAGGTCCCGTCACGGTCGTATTCCCAGGCGACCGGCCGCATTTCCTTCTCGGCGAAGCTGTGCGCGAGCTCGCGCAGGTCCTTCTGCTCGTCGGTGAGGGTGAAGTCGACCACTGGTGCTCCTCTTACGCGGTCCGCGGGCGCGTGTGGGGATGGCGGCGCCCGGCTCTGATTGATCCGTCAGTCAACGTCTGGGGACAGGTTATCCGAGACGCGTCCCGCCCTCAACCGAGCGGCCCCGACGCTGGCGCCCGCGTGGTCGGCGCGGGTCACCCCCTCCGACCGGGTGCCCCCGGCGGACCCCGGTACGAGCGGTCCTTCAGCCCCCGATCAGCCTGACGACGGCGTAGGCGCCGAACCCGATTGCCGCCAGTGACAGCAGCACCAGGCCGAGCTGGTCCGGGTACATCGCGGGGCGCGAGGGAGCCATCGTCCGGCGGCGCAGTCTTCGCCACATTCTCTCTACTGTAGGCGGATGGCCACGACCTTCGCGATCGTAACCGTCGTCGTTGTGGTCCTCGCCGCGATCGGGGCGATCGTCGCCTCGCTCTCGAGCGGAGGGCTCTACCAGCGCATCGGCAGAGGCGGCCTGTCGCTCGATCACCCCGACCTCTCCCGGGCCCGGCGCCCGGCAGCGCCGCCGGCCGCGCGGAGGCCGACGAGGAGATCAGGCAGCTCGTCGAGGCCAAGTCGGCCCGCCGCGTGGCGCGCGGAGACGCGCCGCTCGACGTGGAGGCGGAGATTGCCGCGCTCTCGGCCGCTCCCGCCGGCGCCGCACGTGGACAGCGCTCTCGAAGACGAGGTCCGCCAGCTCGTCGATCGCCCGCAACTCGCGCCGCGTCGCCCGCGGCCAGCAGCCGGTAGACGTCGAGGCGGAGGTGGCACGCCAGCTCCGGGACCTCGGCGCCTGAAGCCGAGCGCGGCCTATCAGCCCGCACTCGAAATTACGTGTTCACGAACGTCGTTTTCGGCTATAGATACGCGCGATGGCTGAGAACCGCCGCTTCGAGATCGAGGAGATGCTCGTCCGGCCGGGGACCTACTTCAATCCCCAGACGGAGGTGATGGTCGTCGTCGACGACTCGCCCTCGCTCGACACTGAGATCTTCAACCTGGAGCAGTTCGAGGGAGCCGACTGGATCCTGATCGCGGACGACCTGCCCTCGACGAGCCGCGGCGGGACGAGATGCTCGAGGAGTTCCAGGCCATGCACACCGGGGGCGACGGACGCTCGATGACGATCGACCCGGAGACCGACGACGAGATCGTCGAGCCCGAGCCGGAGCCGGAGAACGTCGAGGAAGTCGAGTAGGGCCCGCTCAGGGAATCAGCATGCCGCGCAGCTGACCCACCAGATTGCCCGCGCGGCTGCGGATGCGGCGGCGCCTGGATCGCCTGCGGCCGGCCGACGTCCGAGAACTGCACCGAGAAGGTCAGCGTCCCGCCCGAGGCGCCCGCGAACCGCTGGCGGTCGGTCGCCGGGACGCTGAAGGCGAGCGAGAGCGCGACCCGGCGCAGCGTCCCGTCAGACTTGGCCACGTAGACGTCGAAGGTCGGGTTGTGGAGGGCGCCCTCGAGCCGCCCGATCTCCTGGCCCGAGAGCTGGCCTCGGCTGCCGCTCAGCACGCCGCCGGCCCCGGCCAGCGTCCGGTTGAGGTCGCGAAGGGCACGACCGACGTCGAGGCCCGCGCGGACGTGCGTCGTCGGCACGCCGCCCACCGTCGCGCTCCCCTCCACGGTCGCGCCGGTGACCCAGTTGCCCGGGTGGACGCCGTAGCTGCCCAGTGACCGCGCGGAGCCGGCCGACGAGCGTGCGAGCTGGCCGTTCGCCTGGGCGACCCGCTGCGCGCCGAGGTCGAAGTTCTGGCCTCCGTAGCCGAGGTAGAGGTTGCGGCCGGTCGAGGTGAGCGCTCCGGAGAAGGTCCTGCCGGGGCCCGCGAGGCTGAACTGAAGGGCGAAGCTCGGTAGCTGCCGGCCGCCATTCGAGTGGTACGGCCCGCTGGCGGTGACGGCGACAGGCTGCTGGAGCGACCTGGAGCCGGAGACGGCGAGCTCGAGGTCGAGCGCCACCGTCGCGTCGTTGATCGGATGGTCGAACGCCCTCGTCGAGCAGCGCCTTCGCCTGCGGTCGAGGAGGAGCTTCCACACCCGCCGGCGAGCAGCGCCGAGGTGAGCAGCGCGAGCACGACGGCCGCGCGCCGTCCGACGCGCATCTCTCCCCCGGGCATGATCGCGAGCTTACCGGACGCTTTCCGGCCCTCCGAGGGCCCGGGGGGACCCCGCGTCGCCGGCTCCCTCGCGCGGTTACGATGGCTCGATGACGCCGCGAACGATCCTCTACACGGGCAAGGGGGGCGTCGGCAAGACGAGCCTCGCCGCCGCGACCGCGCGCAGCTGCGCGTCGCGTGGCCTGCGCACGATCGTCATCTCGACCGACCCCGCGCACAGCCTGTCCGACTCGCTCGAGGCGGAGCTCGGCGAGCTCCGCGACGCCGCTGTGGCGACAACCTCTGGGGCCAGGAGGTGCAGGCGCAGGAGGAGATGGAGCGTCACTGGGAGGCGGTCCAGGACTGGCTCGGCGAGCTGCTCGCGGAGCGCGGCGTCGACCGCATCACCGCCGACGAGCTGACCGTCCCGCCCGGCATGGACGAGCTGTTCTCGCTGCTTCAGATCAAGCGCCACCACGAGTCGGGCGACTTCGACGCGATCATCGTCGACTGCGCGCCGACCGGCGAGACGCTGCGGCTGCTGTCCTTCCCCGACGTCGCCGGCTGGTGGCTCGAGAAGGTCTTCCCCTTCGAGCGCAAGCTGATCGCCGCCGCGCGGCCGTTCGCGCGGGCGATGCTCGACATCCCGCTGCCAACCGAGCCGGTCTTCGACGACATCCAGCGCCTCGTGCGCAACCTCGTCGCGATGAACGAGATCCTTCGCGACCGTGCCTCGACGTCGCTTCGGCTCGTGATGAGCCCGGACCGGATGGTGATCAAGGAGTCGATGCGCACCTTCACCTATCTGAACCTGTACGGCTACCTGACCGACGCGGTCATCGTCAACCGCGTCTTTCCCGAGGAGGTCTCGGAGGGCTACTTCGCCGGCTGGCGGGCGTGCCAGCAGCAGCAGATGGAGCTCGTGCGCTCGGCCTTCGCGCCGGTCCCGATCCTGACCGCTCCGTACTTCGAGCGAGGAGGTCGCCGGCGCCGGAGATGCTCGACCGCCTCGGCGCCGAGGTCTTCGACGACGCCCGCCCGGAGGCGATCCTGCACGAAGACCTCGCGCAGGAGCTCGTCACGGACAACGGGACCGCGACGCTGCGGCTGCCGATCCCGTTCGTCGAGAAGGCCGACATCGACCTGAAGAAGATCGGCCTCGAGGTCGTCGTCCGGGTCGGCGGCCAGAAGCGCACCATCATCCTGCCGCAGGCGATGGCCGCGCTACCGGCCGCGCTCAGCCCAGTTCGAGCGTGGCGCGCTCAACGTAAGGTTCGAGAGAGCCGATGACGAACCAGCGCCAGACGACGCAGCCGCCCAAGGGCTGAGCGCGAGGCCTATCCGCCTCCCTGGAGCGGTGGGACGAAGGCGCCGGAGCACCGCCGCGCGCAGCTGCCGGATGCTTCGCTCGTATTGGCGCTGCTCGAGGCGCTGCGAGCGGCTCGTACCGGCGGAGCTGCAGGACGCAGTTCAACAGCCTCCAGCGCGAGTTCCTGCTCACGCTGCGGGCGCTGATCGACTGGTATCTGGAGCGCCTCGACGGCCCGCCGCGCGAGCTCGCAGGTCGAGGACATCCCGATCGAGTAGCGCGGCTACCGGCGGCGAGATGTCGATCGCGCGGATCGAGTGCGTCGTCGGGGAGCTTGTCGAGCACCTCGTGGATCAGCCGGTGGACGTCGGGCTCGTCGTGCCCGAAGCCGTCGAGCATCGCGTGCAGCGCGGCGTGGGTGATCTTCAGCTGCCCGGGCGTCAGGTCGAGCCGGAAGGCGATCTCGTTCGGTCCGATCAGCGGGAGCTCTTCGTCTTCCTGAGCCATCAGGCCGCATCCTAGATGATCGATTTCGAACCTGGGGAGCGCATTGAAATCGATCATCTCGGCACGGTGGTCCGCCTTGCAGCGCGTCGAACCGGTCGTGTCCTGACACCGTCGAGCCGCCCGTCGTCATCTGGTGCGTAGCCGGCGCGGGCGCTGCCGGCGGCCTCTGACCCGCCGGTTACCCTAGATCCATGTCCGAACAGCGGGCCCGGGCCTGGACCTCGAGCGGCGCGGGAACGCGGAGGCACCGGGCGTGAACCACACGCGCCACTACACGGTGGAGCAGGCGAACGCCGCCCTGCCGATCGTCGCGGAGCGGCTCGAGCGGCTGCGTGCCGCTCGCGTCGCGCTCGGCGACGACGACGCGCGCGCTGCGCTGTCCGAGGCGGCGCCGTCGAACGGTGGCGGCGAGCCCGGACGCGTGATCTCCGCCGCCTTCCTCGAGCTGCGCTCCGCGATCACGGAGCTTCAGGAGATGGAGATAGTCCTGCGCGACCTCGAGCGGGGACTGGTCGACTTCCCCGCGCTGCGCGACGGCCGGGAGGTCTATCTCTGCTGGGAGGAGGGCGAGACCTCGATTGCCTTCTGGCACGATGCCGAGGCGGGGTATGGCGGACGCCGGCCGCTCTGAGCACCCACACCGGCTCGCCGCCACGGCCGTGGACGGCTGGCGCCGCCTGAGCGGCGAGCAGCGCCTCGCGGGAGTAGCGGCACTCGCGCTGATCGTCTCGACGTTCGGGCCGTTCTCGCCGATCGAGGCTGTGATCGTGCTGACCGGGATCGCCGTGCTCGCGCTGCTGCGCGGACGCGCCCGCGGGGAGAGCTTCCACGTGCCCTTCGGCGACGGTGCGGCGATCGCGGCGGCTGGGGCGTGGGCCGGGACGCTGATCGTCGTGCGGATCCCCGACCGGCCGCTCGGGCAGGGTCTGCTCGCGCTCGCCTGCGCCGCGCTGCTCGCCATCGCGGGGCTGCGCGAGCGGGTCAGGCGACCATCGGACGAGGAGGACATCTCACGCTGGGAGGAGCCTCCGCCGAACCGGCGCCGGCGCCGGCGCGCGCGCGCCGAACGCTCGCCGTTCGACGAGCCCCAGCTCGGCGACTCGCTCGGCGAGCCGCCCGAGTTCGAGCCCGGCGAGGGGCGGCGCACCCGCCGCCCCGGAGGTTCCGGCTAGAGCTCTTCCGGCGAGCGCGGTCCCGCTCCGACATAGGCCGCGGTCGGGCGGATCAGGCGGCCCTCGCGCTTCTGCTCGAGGATGTGCGCCGACCACCCCGCTACGCGCGCGCAGGTGAACATCGGCGTGAACAGCTCGGCGGGACACTCCGGCGAAGTCGAGCACGACCGCCGACCAGAACTCGACGTTGGTCGCGAGCACGCGGTCGGGACGGCGCGCCTTCAGCTCGGCAAGCGCGGCCTGCTCGAGCGCCTCCGCAGCCTCGAGCCGCGGCGCCCCGATCTCGCGCGCGGTGCGCCGGAGCACGCGCGCGCGCGGGTCCTCGGCACGGTACACGCGATGCCCGAAGCCCATCAGGCGCTCGCCGCGATCGAGCACCTGCTTTACGTAGCCTCGGCGTCGCCGCTGACCGCGACGTCGTCGAGCATCTGGAGCACGCGCGAGGGCGCGCCGCCGTGCAGCGGACCGGACAGCGCGCCGACGGCGCCGGAGAGCGCCGCGGCGACGTCGGCGCCGGTCGAGGCGATCGACGCGCGCGGTGAAGGTCGAGGCGTTCATCCCGTGCTCCGCGGCCGAGATCCAGTAGGCGTCGATCGCCTTGACGTGACTGCGGGTCCGCCTCGCCGCGCCAGCGGATCAGGAACCGCTCGGGGATGCTCGTCGCGCGGTCGACCTCGGCCTCGGGGACCGGCATCCTGCCGTCGCCGCGCGCCGACTGGGCGACGAACGAGAGCGCCATCACGGACGCGCGCGCGAGCTTGTCGCGCGCCTCCTCGTCGGAGATGTCGAGCAGCTGCCCGAAGCCCCACGACGGCGCGAGCTGCGCGAGCGCCGCCTGTACGTCGACGCGCGTGTCGCCGGTCCGCATCGGGAGCGGATAGGGCACGGCCGGCGGCATCCCCGGGTCGAACGAGCCGTCGACGAGCAGCCCCCAGACCTTCTCGAACGGGACCTTGCCGACGAGGTCCTCGATGTCGACTCCGCGGTAGCGGAGCGACCCACCCGCTTTGTCCGGCTCGGCGATCTCGGTCGCGAAAGCGACTACTCCCTCGAGCCCGGACTGCACCTCGGCTGTGGCTGCTGCCATTTCGATCTCTCTCCTTCGCAAAGGGTTCGCCGTAAAGGCTAGAACGCAGCCTGAAGGCCGCGTTCAAGCCTGTCGATACGACCGGAGTCGCCGTTCCCCTGCGGCTGCGTGATGCCGACGAGCGTGGGCGGGGCCCACGCCCCCGACGTGTTCGTCGGTGTGAACGAGGGCCAGCGACGGCTCCGGATCTCCGTTCCGCGGTGCTCGGCACAGCGGATCAGCGGCCGCTCAGGTAAAGGATGACCGGCAGCACGAGGATCGCGCAGAAGACCATCACGATGCCGGTTCCGACGATCAGGCGTGAGCGGAAGACGTGCCCGGCGACGCCGATCGCGAAGCCCGCGAAGCCGAGCACGGCGAAGGGGGCGATCCGCGGCTGGAACGGGGTGTCCTTACCCAGGAAGCTCGCCAGCACGAGCGCTGCATGGGCGCTGGTCATGCCGAAAGTATCCTTCAGCGCGTGGCTGAGCCGACGCAGAGCGCCGAGGTCATGGCCGCGAGGCCTCGCCGGCGCCGGGTACCTGGCGGACGAGGCGACGGCGCTGGTCGCCTTTCTCGCCGCGCGGCTCGGCAAGCCGGTCCTCGTCGAGGGCCCCGCGGGAGTCGGCAAGACGGAGCTCGCCAAGGCGCTCGCGCGCACGACCGCGCGCAAGCTGATCCGGCTGCAGTGCTACGAGGGGCTCGACGAGGCGAAGGCGCTGTACGAGTGGAACTACCGCAAGCAGCTGCTGCGGATCCAGACGGAGGCCGCCGGCGACCGGCTGGGAGACGGTGCAGGAGGACATCTTCGGCGCCGAGTTCCTGCTCAGCCGCCCGCTCCTGCAGGCGATCGCCGAGGACGAGCCGGTGGTGCTGCTGATCGACGAGATCGACAAGACCGACCAGGAGTTCGAGGCGATGCTGCTCGAGGTCCTGTCGGACTTCCAGATCTCGATCCCCGAGCTCGGCGTCGTCGAGGCGAAGAGCACGCCGCTCGTGCTGCTGACCTCGAACAACTCGCGCGAGCTGACCGAGGCGCTCAAGCGCCGCTGCCTCTACCTCTGGCTCGACTATCCGGCCGTCGAGCGCGAGCTCGAGATCGTCCGGCTGCACACGCCGGAGCTCGTCGGAGACCGTCGCGCGCAGGCTCGTCGAGGTGGTCCACATGGTCCGCGGCCTCGACCTCAAGAAGCCGCCTTCGATCGCCGAGTCGATCGACTGGGCGCGCGCGCTGCTGCTGCTCGGCGCCGACGACATCGACCGCTCCGTCTTCGACCGCACGCTCAGCATCATCGTCAAGCACCGCACCGACCTCGACATCGTCGCCGAGCGGGTCGGGGTGAAGCTCTCGGGTGGAGTCGTCGGCAGGGTCGGGACCGGGTAGCGGCGCGCCGCCGGCGCTCTCTACGGCGGGATGCCCGGCGAAGGGCCCGCCGGGCCTGCCCGCGCGCCTGCTCGAGTTCGCCGAGGAGCTCCGCCGGCGAGGGGATGGCTGTCGGCACCTCCGAGCTGCTCGACGCGTTTGCCGCGCTGCGTGCGGTCGGCTGGAGCCGGCGTGAGGACTTCCGCGAGCGCGCTCGCCGCGACACTCGCCAAGTCGCAGGAGGACCGGCGCGTCTTCGAGCTCGTCTTCGACCGCTTCTTCTTCCGCGCCGTCGAGCGCGAGGCCGTCGAGCGCGGACTCAGCGAGCGGCGCTTCGAGGGCGGCGAGCGGCTCGACCTCGACGAGCTGCGCGAGCGGATCCGCGAGGCGGTGCGTGGTGGGGGCGACGGCGAGATGCGCGACATGGCGCGGCTGGCGATCGCGGCGTTCGGGCGCCAGGGCGACGGCTCGGGCGTGATCGGCGTCGACGTGCAGCGAATCCGCCGTGCGCTCGAGCTGCGCGGCGGAGAGCCCGCGCGAGGGACGGCAGGCGCCCGACGTCGTGCCCCAGGAGCACCTGCGGCGCTTCGAGCGCCACCTGCGGCGCGAGCTCGAGCGCCAGCAGATCGAGCGCACCCGGGCGCTGCCGCCGGCGCGCCCGCTGCGCGAGTTCGATCGCGCGCTGCCGAGCGGACCGCTGCAGGACCTGGCCGCGGTCCACCGGGTCGTCGCGCAGCTCAAGCGGCGGCTCGCGACCCAGGGCCATGAGCATCGCGGGCGACGGCGCTCGAGCGTCGTCGACGTGCGCCGGACCATGCGCGCCTCACTCGAGACCGGCGGCGTGCCGCTGCGGCTGCGCTACCGGGCGCGCCGGCCGCGCCGGCCGGAGCTGTACGTCCTCTGCGACGTCTCGACGAGCGTCACGAGCGCGAGCGTCTTCTTCCTCTCCGTGCTGCACGCGCTGCACGACGTCTTTCGCAAGCTGCGCACGTTCGTCTTCGTCGAGCGCATCTCGGAGGTGACCGAGATCTTCGAGCGGGAGCGTTCGTTCCAGGCGATCTCGCACGCGATCGCGACCGACGCGGGCGTCGCCGACGTCTCCGGCTACACCGACTACGGCCGCGTCTGGCTCGAGTTCCTCTCGGAGGTCGTCGACGACCTCGACCCACGCTCGACCGTGATCGTGCTCGGCGACGCGCGAACCAACGGGCGCGCGCCCCACGCCGAGGTCTTCGGGGCGATCTCCGAGCGCGCCGGGCGCACCTTCTGGATGAACCCGGAGCCGAAGCTCTACTGGAACTACGGCGACTCGGTCATGCGCGCCTACGAGCCGTACTGCGACGGCGTCTTCGAGTGCTGGACGGTCAAGCAGCTCGAGGGCTTCGCGGCCGCGCTCGCGGACGTGCGCTCCTGAACGCCGCGAGAAGCGCGTCCGTACAGTCTCCCTGATGGCCGAAAGCCGCACCAACGGGCGGACCGCCGCGCCCGACAGGCTCGATCGTCAGGTGTGGACGGTCGCGGCGGTCGTCGTCGTCGGGGCGATCATGTCGATCCTCGACACGACGATCGTCAATGTCGCACTCGAGACGCTCGCGCGCGACCTGCACAGTTCGCTCAGCGAGGTGCAGTGGGTGGCGACGGGGTACCTGCTCGCGCTCGCGACCGTAATCCCGCTGAGCGGCTGGATGTCGGAGCGCTTCGGCCCGAAGCGCGTCTGGATGACCTCGGTCGCGCTGTTCGTCGTCGGCTCGATGCTCTGCGGGCTCGCCTGGGACACCTCGGCGCTGATCGTCTTCCGCGTCCTGCAGGGCTTCGGCGGCGGCATGGTCATGCCGATCGGAATGATCCTGCTGACCCAGACCGCCGGGCCGCAGCGCGTCGGCCGCGTCATGAGCGTCATCGGGGTGCCGATGCTGCTCGGCCCGGTCCTCGGTCCGGTCATCGGCGGCCTGATCGTCCAGCACTTCTCCTGGCGCTGGATCTTCTACGTCAACGTCCCCATCGGAGCGCTCGGCCTCGCCATGGGCGCCCGGCTGCTTCCCGCGGGCCGTACCAGCGACAACCCCGGCAGGCTCGACTGGCGCGGGCTGCTGCTGCTCTCGCCCGGGCTCGGGCTGATCGTCTACGGGCTCGCCGAGGTCTCCTCGAAGGGAGGGATCGCGAGCGTTGGGAGCTGGGGCCCGATCGCCGGCGGCATCCTGCTCGTCGCGCTGTTCGCCCTCCGGGCGCTGCGCACCGAGCGGCCCCTGATCGACCTGCGGCTGTTCCGCAACCGCGAGTTCAGCGCCGCGGCGGCGGCGACCTTCGTGATCGGAGCCGCGCTCTTCGGGACGCTGCTGCTGCTGCCGCTCTTCTATCAGGTGGCTCGCGGCGAGTCGCCGCTCAGCGCCGGGCTGCTGCTCGCGCCTCAGGGGCTTGGCGCGGCGCTCGTGATGCCCGTATCGGGGCGCCTCACCGACAGGGTCGGCGGCGGCCGCGTCGCGATCGTCGGCCTGCTCGTGATGCTGCTCGGCACCTTCACCTTCACGCAGCTCGGCCCGCACACGTCGTACGGGCTGCTCGAGGCGTCGCTCGTGATCCGCGGCATCGGCCTCGGCGGCACGATGATGCCGGCGATGGCGGCCGCCTATGCCGCGCTCGACCGCGCCGAGGTGCCGCGCGCGACGAGCGCCCTCAACGTGATCCAGCGCGTCGGCGGCTCGATCGGGACCGCCGTGCTCGCCGTCGTGCTGCAGGAGCAGTTGCGAAGCGGCCTGCCGGGCGTCGGCGCGGGAGGCGGGATCGCCGCCGCGGGGAACATCCCGCCGTCGATGCACGCGCGCCTCGCGGTACCGCTCGCGCATGCCTTCGCAACCACGTTCTGGTGGTCGTTCGCGCTGACGGCCGCGGGCCTCGTGCCGGCCGTGCTGCTCGCTCGCGTCAGCCGCAGGGCGCGGTCCGCGCGCGCCAGCGAGCCCGAGCACGAGCAGCGCGTGCCGGTCGAGGCGTGAGAGGCGACGGTGCTGCTGCGCCGGCACGCGGAGGGCGTCGTCGCGATCGGCCAACCCGCGCACGCGTGGGTGTCCGGTCAGATCGCGCGCGCGTGGGGCAACGATCGCTTCGCGCTGCCGGAGCCGTGGGAAGAGGTCTGCCTCGGAGCCGAGCAGCACGACATCGGCATGGCGCTGTGGGACACCGCGCCGGAGCTCAACCCCGAGACGGGGCGGCCCTACTCGTTCGTCGAGATGCCGCTCGAGACGCACCTGGAGCTGTGGTCGGCGGCGCCGCACCGCCTCCGCGCCCAGAGTCGCTACGCCGCGCTGCTCGTCTCGCTGCACGGGACGACGCTCTACGAGCGGCGCGACCTGAACGCGCTCGAGCCGCCGCGACGCGCGCTCGTCGAGGCCTACCTCGAAGAGCAGCGCGCGCTCCAGCGTGAGCTGCTCGCGGCGCTGAGAGCGGACCCCGAGAGCACCGGCGCCGATGCCGCGACCGTCGAGCGCAACCGCAAGCTCCTGTTCGCCTGGGACCACCTGTCGCTGGCGCTTTGCCTCGAGTGGGCGCCCGACACGATCGCCGACGTGCCGGCGCTCGACGGGCCCGCGGAGATCGTCCTGTCGTCCGAGCGGACCCTCGAACCATGGCCGTTCGCGGACGAGCGCGTCGAGCTGCAGGCCGAGGGACGCCTGCTGCGCGGCACCTTCTCCGACGCCGCCTCGATGCAGGCGGCGCTCGACGAGGCACCCTGGCTGACGCTCCGGTTCGCGCTGCAACGCGAGACGCGCGTGCGCCGGGTGTCGATCGCCCGCGGCTGAGCGGTCGCACCCGGGGCAAGACCGAGCGGTACACTGCCGAAACACAACAGGGGTGCTCGCGGGCAAGCGGGCTGAGATAGCGCACTCGAGCGATCGCCCGGCGCTGACCCTTCGAACCTGTGGGGTAATGCCCGCGGAGGGAGCGATGAGGACCAAACTGGAGGCTCCCGCACCGGAGCCTCTCGCATTCGAAGACAGCGCGCTCGAAGCGGTCTCGCTCCGGCGCAGCTTCGGCGACACCGTGGTGCTCGACGGGCTCAGCCTGACAGCCGCGCGCGGCGAGGTGCTCGCCCTGGTGGGCCCGTCCGGGTGTGGCAAGTCGACGCTGCTCGAGCTGTTCGCGGGCCTGCAGCAGCCCGACGCCGGCAGCGTTGCCGCGGGCACCGAGAGGAGCGCCGACGCCCGGCTCGCTGCGTGCGCGCTGATGCCGCAGCGCGACCTGCTGCTGCCGTGGCGCGACGCGCTCGCGAACGCCGCCCTCGCGCTCGAGTGCGCCGGCGTCTCCCGGGCCGAGGCGCGCCGGCGGGCAGCTCCGCTCTTCGAGCGCTTCGGCCTGGCCCGCTTCGAGCGCGCCTACCCCGCCGAGCTCTCCGGGGGAATGCGCCAGCGCGTCGCCTTCCTGCGCACGCTGCTCGCCGGACGGCCGGTGCTGCTGCTCGACGAGCCCTTCGGGGCGCTCGACGCAATCACCCGCGCGGGCATGCAGGAGTGGCTTGCGGCCGCACTGCTCGACGACCCGCGCACGGTCGTCCTCGTCACCCACGACGTCGAGGAGGCCCTCTACCTGGCCGACCGGGTGATCATCCTGACCGAGCGGCCGGCCCGCGTCGCGACCGAGATATCCGTCGAGGCGCCGCGACCCAGACCTCGCCGCAAGACCGTCACGAGCGCCGAGTTCGCGCGAACGCGAGAGCTCGCGCTGGAGGCGCTCGGATGTTGAGGCGCGCGCTGCTGACCGGCCTCCTGCTGGTCGCGCTCGTCGGCGCGTGGCAGGCGATCGTCGCGGCGGGCTTCGTCGACCGGCTGATCCTTCCGGCTCCGCTCGACGTCGTGCGCGCCGCCGGCGGCAACGCGGGACTGCTGCTCTCGAACGCCCGGGTCACGCTCGTCGAGGTCCTGCTCGGCCTCGCCTGCGCGACCGCCGCGGGTGTGGCCGCTGCGCTCGGGATGCACATCTCCCGTTCGCTGCGCGACGCCGTCTATCCGCTGCTGATCGCCTCGCAGGCGATCCCGATCGTGGTGATCGCACCACTTCTCGTGCTCGCGTTCAACTACGGGATCGGCCCGAAGGTCGCGATCGTCGCGCTGGTCTGCTTCTTCCCGATCACGGTCAACCTGCTCGACGGGCTGCGATCGACCGACGCCGAGCTCGTCAAGCTGCTGCGAAGCCTCGGCGCCGGCCGGGCCACGACGCTCCGCAAGGCGGAGCTTCCCGCCGCGCTGCCCTACCTCTTCAGCGGTCTGCGCGTGGCCGCGACCGTAAGCGTGATCGGCGCCGTGTTCGGCGAGTGGGCCGGCGCCGACAGCGGCCTCGGGCGTCTCGTCCTGCTCGGGACGCAGCAGCTCGAGACGCCGCGCGCGTACGCGGGAGTCGTTCTGCTCACGCTGATGGCGCTCGCGATGTTCCTGCTCGTCGCGCTGACCGAGCGGGTGGCGCTGCCCTGGCGCGCCAGGGAGCGGGCGGCGGCATGAGGACCGCGCCGGCGTTCGCGCTCATGGTCACCGGAGTCCTGCTGCTGAGTGGTTGTGGCGCGCGCAAGGAGGTGACCTCCGCCACCTCTGCGGCGACCCTGCGCGTCGCCACGGTCGCGCCGGGTCCCGCCGAGGCACCGGTCTATGCGGCCGCGGGGACCGGCGAGCTCAGCGCGTCCGGCCTGAGCGTCGAGCTCACCCCTCCGGCGCGGGCGGATCAGGTGGTGCAGAGCGTCGCGAGCGGCGCGGCGGCGCTCGGCGTCTCGACCGCGCCGGCCGTCATGGAGGCGCGCGCGAGGGGCCTGCCGGTCGAGTCGGTCGCGGCGATCGCGAACGGGCCGCTGGCTGCCGCGATCTGGCTGCCGGGCGGCCGCGTGCACTCACCTTCGGACCTCGCTCACGTGACCGTCGGGACGAGCGGACCCGACTACGAGCGTGCGTTCGCGGAGGCGATCGCGGGCTCCCCAAGGGTGGTCACCCGAGCCGCGGGTGGCGACCTCGCGAGCGCGCTCGAGCGAAGGACCTTCTCCGCGGTGATCGCCCGGTCGGACCGCGAGGGCGCGGAGCTCACCTCCGGGAACGCCAAGCCGGTCCTCGCGGCGGCGGCGAGCCATGGCGTGCCCGCGTACGACGAGCTGGTGCTGGTCGCCCCGACCGGCGAACTCGGTCACGAGGGTGATCTGATCCGCAGCTTCGTCGGCGCCCTCTCCCGCGCGGCGCGCAACCTCCGCCGCGGCGACAGGGCGTCGCTCGCGGCGGTCACCGCGGCCGACACCGGGCTCAGTCCGAACGCCACGCGTGCGGGGCTCGCCCGGGTGCTGCCGCTGTTCGAACCGCCGGCGGGCCAGCCGCCGGGCTTTCAGGACCCCGCCAAATGGCGGTCGCTGGCGGCCTGGATGAACGCTCACGGGCTGCAGGCAACGCCGGCGTTCACGAACGCGTACCTACCCGGGCAGGGCCTTTGAGCCGGCGGGCCGCGCTCGCGGGAATCGTCGCCATCGTCGCCGTCGTGGTCGTGGTGATCGCCCTCGGCAGCTCAGGTGGAGCGTCGAATCGATCCGCACAGCGGCTCGACTTGATGCTCGACTTCTTCCCCAACGCCGACCACTCGCCGATCTACGCCGCGCAGGCCGGCGGGGGGTTCCGGCACGCCGGGCTCGACGTGCGGCTGCGGGCGCCCTCGGACCCGTCGGTGCCGCTCGAGCTGCTTGCGGCCGGCAAGGTGGACCTGGCGATCTCCTACGAGCCGGAGCTGCTGCTGGCGCGCCAGCGCGGACTGCCGGTGGTCGGCGTCGGGGCGCTCGTGCGCGTGCCACTGACGACGGTCATCTCGCTGCCGCGCAGCGACATCGCCACGCCGCGGGACCTGGCCGGCAAGCGCGTGGCGACAGCCGGCATCTCCTACCAGGATGCCTACCTGACCGCGATACTGCGCCGTGCGGGAGTGCCGCGGAGCGACGTCCGGGAGCGCGACGTCGGGTTCGACCTGCTGCCCGCGCTGCTCGGCGGGCAGGCGGACGCGGTGCTCGGCGGGTACTGGAACTACGAGGCGATCCAGCTCTCGCTCGAGGGCCGGCACCCGCGTGTCCTGCGCATCGAGCGGGCGGGCGTCCCCACCTACGACGAGCTCGTCATCTCGGCGCGCGAGAGCACGCTTCGCCGCGATCCGGGACTGGTGCGACGTTTCCTGGCGGCGCTCGCGAGCGGGGCGCACGAGCTGGCGCGCGATCCCCGCCCGGCGCTTGCGGCGCTGCTCGGGGCGAACCGCGACCTGGACGCACGGTTGCAGCAGGCCTCGGAGGCGGCCACGCTCCCCTACTTCCTGCCCGAGAGCGGCCGGCCCTACGGGTACATGGACCCCGTGGCGTGGACACGCTTCGCCACCTTCATGCAGCAAAGCGGAGTGCTGAGCCCGCGAGTGCGCGCCACGAGCGCGATGACGGACGCCTTCCTGCCCCGGTGATCAGCCGATGCCGAGGAACCCTCGCCTCAGCAGATAGATGCCCGCGAGCGCCGAATAGGGCTCGTAGGGCGCGAAGAAGGCACGCACCTCCTCGACGCTGGCGCGCCGCCCGAGCCTTGCCATGCGGCCGACGAGCTTGAGGTAGGCGAGGTCGCCGGCGGGCAGCTGGTCGTCGCGGCCCTGTCCGTGGAAGGCGAGCTTCTCGAGCGTCCAGGGACCGATCGCGGCGATTCGACCGAGGCGGCTCCAGCTTTCCTCGTGACGATCGAAGTCGATCCGTCCCGCGGCCACCTCGCGGCTCACCCGGATCATCGCCAGCGAGCGGGCCGCGGACAGGTCACATGCCTGCAGCTCCGCCTGGCCGCGCCCCGCGAGGACGCCCGCCGAGGGCACGTCGCTCAAGCGTCCACAGCCGCTCCGGGGCCCGTAGCGGCGCACCAGGCGGCGCTGGATCCGCCATGCGCGCTCGGTCTCGATCAGCTGCTCGGTGATCGCCCAGGCGAGCGCCTCGAACGGCTGCGCGCGGCGGTGAGGGCGCAGCCAGGGGACGCGCCGGATAACCGGGCCGAGCAGCGGGTCGCCGGCGAAGCGGCGCTGGAACGGACGCAGGTCGTGGTCGACGCCGAGCGCGAAGCGCATCCGCTCGAGCGCGTGGGCCGCGGCCCGCCGCGAGCGGGCCTCCGCGCGGATCCGCACCGCTCCCGCCGCGGGCCAGGCGCGAACTGTCGCGCACTCCTCGCCCACGTACAGGGCCCGCTCGAGCGCGCCGCGTTCACGCCGGAGCACGCCGTCCGCGCCCGCACCGGGAAGCCGGTAGGGGCCCGGCGGAGTCACGTCGGACTCGACGACGGCAGCGGCCGGGCGCCGCCTCGGCGCGGTCGCTACGGTCAGCGCTTGAGGACGTGGACGTCGACGAGGAACGAGCGTGTGCCGGTCACCTCGACGGAGCGCCGCCGCCTGCCCAGGCGGGGCAGGAGCCGGCCCCCCCGGCGCACCACGCGGGAGAGCACGAGCGTCGCGAAGCCGGCGAGGAACCCTCCGGCCGCGACGAGCACGGGCGCCGAGATGGGCATCTGCGGCCGCGGCTCGAGCACCCGGGCTTCCTGGATGCGCGCGGGCAGCAGGCTCGGGTCGGCGATCGAGGTGTCGGGCGGCTGTGGAGAATCGGACACGGCGGCGAGTGTACCCCTCCGGGCGGAGGACCTCTTCGCCGTTACGATAACCCCGTGACGGGTCAGTCCACGCCGGAGCCCGCTATGAACCGGCCGGCGAACGACCTCTTCGAGAAGGCGCGGAGCCACGACCGCGTCGAGCAGCTGCGGGCGGCGCGGGACGCCGACCTGATGCCCTACTTCCGCACGGTCGAGGGCCCCGCTGCGCCGCTGATGCAGATCGACGGCGGCGAGCGCCTGATGCTCGGCTCGAACAACTACCTCGGGCTGACCCGCGACACGCGCGTCATCGCCGCCGCCCGCGACGCGCTCGAGCGATACGGCACCGCGATGACGGGCTCGCGCTTCCTCAACGGCACGCTGCCGCTGCATCTCGAGCTTGAGCGCGAGATCACCGAGTGGATGGGCACCGAGGACGCGCTCGTGTTCACGACCGGCTACCAGGCCAACCTCGGCTGCATCGGCACGATCCTCTCGCCGACGGACACCGTCATCTGCGACTCCGGCGATCACGCCTCGATCCTCGACGGCGTCGCGATGTCGCGCGCGAAGGTGCGCCCGTTCCGCCACAACCGTCTCGACAAGCTCGAGACGATGCTCGACCGGGCGACCTCCGACGGGGGTGGAGTCCTCGTCGTCGTCGACGGCGTCTTCTCGATGGAGGGCGACGTCTGCGACCTGCCGCGGGTCGCGGAGCTGAGCCGGCGCTACGGCGCCCGGCTGATGGTCGACGAGGCACACGCCGTCGGGGTGCTCGGCAGGCGTGGCGCCGGCGCGTCGGAGCTGCTCGGGATCGAGCGGGATGCGGATCTGCGGATGGGCACCTTCTCCAAGTCGCTGGCGAGCTGCGGCGGCTTCATCGCCGGCCCGGCGGAGGTGATCGACTTCCTGCGGATCCAGTCGCGCACGTTCATGTTCACCGCGGCCGCCGTCCCCGCCGCGGTGGGCGCGGCGCTCGCCGCGGTCCGAATCTGCCGCTCGGCGGAGGGACCGGAGCTTTTCCAGCGGGTCCTCGCCAACGCGGCGTACCTCCGAGCGGAGCTGGAAAAGCTCGGCTACGACGTCGTCGCGAGCGAGATGACCGACCCGTCCGGCGGCGAGATCGTGACCCCGATAGTGCCCGTGCTGGTCGGCGACGACTGGCGGGCCGTGCTGCTCTGGAAGTCGCTCTACGACGCCGGGGTCTACACGAACGTCGCGCTCTACCCGGCGGTCGAGCGCGGCGGGGCGCTGCTTCGGACGAGCCTGATGGCGACGCACGAGCCGGCGCACCTCGACCGTGCTCTCGAGGCGTTCGAGCGCTGCCTGCCGGTCATGCGCGAGTCCGGCGTTCCGGGCGTCGCTCAGATCTAGGGCGGTTTTCCGTCAGACGCCGGGCGGAGCTTTCGGCTGGCCCCGGGCATTGAATTCGGAATCCGGCGTCACTCGACGGTGTGGACCTTGAAGAGGTTCGTGCCGCCGCTCTTCCCGGCTGGCAGGCCGGCGGTGATGCCGACCTTCTCTCCGGCGTTCACGAGCCCGGCCTCCTTGGCCGCCTCGGCGCAAACGTCGAGCAGCTCGGTCGTGTCGTGCGGCTCCTCGTTCAGCTGCGCGCAGACACCCCAGTAGATCGAGCAGCGGCGGACGACGTCGAGGCGCGGCGAGAGGGCCAGCGTCGGGACCCAGGGCCTGTGTGAGGAGATCAGGCGTGCGGTGCGCCCGGTCATCGTGGGTACGACCAGCGCCTTGAGACCGAGCTGGTAGACGGCGCCGACCGCGCCGAAGGCGATCGTCGCCGACTCATCGCCGCCGCGCAGGCCCCGCTCCGTCAGCATCCGCCAGTACGGAAGCTCGCGCTCGGTCGCCTTGGCGATCTGGGACATCATGTGCACGGCGCCCGCCGGGTCGCGTCCGATCGCGGTCTCCTGGGAGAGCATGACCGCGTCGGTGCCGTCGAAGATTGCGTTCGAGACGTCGGCGACCTCGGCGCGTGTCGGCCGGGTGGACTGGACCATCGACTCGAGCATCTGCGTGGCGGTGATCGACGGCTTCGCTCGCTGCCCGGCGATGTGCAGGATCTTCTTCTGGACGAGCGGAACATCCTCGATCGGCAGCTCGATCCCGAGGTCTCCGCGCGCGACCATCACGCCGTCGGCCGCCTCGATGATCTCCTCCGCGTTCATGGCCGCCTGCGGCTTCTCGATCTTGGCGATCACGGGCACGTCGCGCCCGCCGTCCTCGAGCCGGCGCCGGACGGGGTCGAGATCCTCCCGCCGCCGGATGAAGGAGAGGGCGATCAGGTCCACCCCCATCGCCAGGCCTGCGTCGATCAGTCGCAGGTCGTCCTCGGAGACGGCGGGCAGCGACATGGTCACGTTCGGCAGGTTGAGGCCCTGGCGCGAGGCGACCGAGCCGCCGACCTCGACCGCCGTGATCACCTCGCCGTCGTGCACCTCGGTCACCCGGAGGCGGATCGCGCCGTCGGCAAGGTAGGCGACGTCGTCCGGAGCCATGATCTCGGCGAGGCCCGGCCAGGCGATCGGCAGGCGTTCCGAGTCTCCCTCGACGTGCTCCGCGGTCAGCACGACGCGCGCGCCGGAGTCGAGGTTCGTCACGCCGTCCTTGACCGGCCCGATCCGCAGCTTCGGTCCGGGGACGTCCTGCAGCACCCCCACCTCCCGACCGCAGCGGTCGGCGGCGGCACGGATCCGCTCGACGGTCTCGGCGTGCTGCTCAGGCTCGCCGTGGGCGAAGTTGAGCCGTGCGACGTCCATCCCCGCCTCGATCATCCGCTCGAGCGTTGCGGGCTCCCGCGACGCTGGACCGATCGTGGCGACGATCTTCGTCGCTCGGATTCCCGTGCCTGTGCGGTTGCGGCTCAGTCGAGGTCCGATCGTGCCGGCTTCGATGGGGACGCGGGCCTGGAGCCGCCGGACGGCTTCCACGCACGGCAGCGGAGCGGGGCCCGCTCCAGGTCTGGGCGACAGGGCACGGTCAAGGTATACACCGACGGGCCGCCGCCTTCCCGGCGACCCTCCGACGGGCTGCGCGGCAGGGGTGGATGACGCTCCGCCGGGCCGATGTTAAAAAAGGTCGCTCTTAGCGGGGCCACCCCGAATTACGGGTTGAAGCCCGGCCGATGGCCCCCTAGGTTCTCCGAGTCGCGTGACACCGGGCGTCGCTCGGGGGGCCGAGCCGGTCCGACCACCGAGGTCGGCTGCACCCCGGAACACGCGAAGACAGGGTCCGACAACACGTCTTGGGGAGGATCATGGGCGAGACAGCCACGTCCGCAGCTGCGCCGCAGCACCTACGAGCGCTCGAGTACGCAAACCGTGTTCGGCTCGCTCGAGCGGAGCTGAAGCGCAAGGTGGCCACGCGGGAGGTCGGGGTCGCGACGGTCATCCTCGACTGTCCATGGGAAGCTGAGGGCATGGAGATCGGCCATCTGCTGATGAGCCAGCCGCGGTGGGGGCGTGCCCGTTGCCGGCGCCTGCTGGTACGGCTCGGCTTGCCCGAGAACAAGCAGGTCGGGACGCTCACCGAGCGCCAGCGTGTGGCGCTCGCCGAGCTGCTCGAGGGAGCTCGCTCGCGCGCGGTCACGGTCAGTGACACCCGCGTGCTCGTCACCGCCTGAGCGGCGGGATCTGCGGAGGGCCGCTCCTCGCCGGGGAGCGGCCGCTCGCGCTTAGAAGGTCTTTCACGATGGCGCGCGTGCGGCCGGCAAGCATGCCGGGGACGCAGCAGCCGCGACGATCCGCCGCCGCCAGACGTGTGCGGGGGCTCTTTAGCCCGGCCCGGGTCCCGCGGTCGCGAAGCCAGGGGTGCTGCTGGCGATCTCGATCAGGTTGCCGTCGGGGTCGCGGAAGTAGATCGACCTGAAGTAGACGCGGTCCATCACCTCCGTGCAGCCGACGCCGCGCGACTCCAGGTACTGGCGCCAGCCCTCGAGCTCCTCGCTGCTCTCGACGGCGAGCGCGAAGTGATGCACCGACCCCCGGCCGACATTGCCCTCCTCCATCGAGGGGTACTCCATGCACGAGATCACCGCCCCGGGGCTGCCCGTCGAGTCGGCGCTGAAGAAGAAGTGGCGCGCGGACGGGTCGTCCTGGTTGTGGGTCTGCTCGATCAGCTTGAGCCCGAGCACGCCGCCGTAGAAGGCCGTCGACCGCTCCAGGCTCTCACAGAGCAGAGTGAGGTGGTGCAGACCCTTGATCTGGAGCCGGCGCGACGGGGGTGGAGGAGTGCTCAGGGCATCACGATGAAGCTCACGAGGGAAGGCTGATCGGGAATGGATCGGCACCCGCGAGGAAGAGGAACCAGATGGTGAACAGTATGGCGGCGATCACGGCGCTGACGACGATCACCGCCTCGAGCGCGATGCCCGAGGCCTCCGGCAGCCCGCGCGCCTGGCGGTAGTCGAAGCGCTTGCGCTCGATCCAGCCGAGCACCGGCACCACCACCACGATGCTCACGATCACGCCGACGAGGCCGACGACGACGGCCGCCCCGACGGAGTGAGTGGCGCCCTCGACCCGCCCCGCGATCCACAGCCAGGCGAGGGGGATGCCGACCCAGAGGCCCACGCTTGCCAGCACGCCGATCAGCAGCAGCATCAGGGCGCTCAACCCGGTGTGGACCGCACGGCGCGCTGCGGGCGCGCTCATCGCCTGAAGCCGAGCCCTCCGGTCTTTCGCTGGAAGGCGCGTCGAAGGAGCCAGAACGAGGCGAGCCAGATGACGGCGATCGTGGGCAGGATCGCCGCGCGGCCGCCGCCGTGGGTGAGCAGGAAGATCACGGCCGCGGCGATCCCGCTCGGCAGCAGCGCGAGCAGCGAGGAGTGCGAGCGAAAGCCCGCGAAATGCTCCCGGATCGAGAGCTCGAGACCGCCGATCGACCCGACGGCGAGCCCGCCGACGATCAGCGGCGCGCCCTTCGTCACGAAGCCGGCGATGAACATCCCGAGCGCGATCAGCACGAAGACCTCGACGAGCGGGAAGCTGCCCCACGGCGCCGGGGGACGGTCGGCGGGGTCGCTCAGCAGCGGCTTCGGGCGCGCTCGTCGCCCGACGGGGTCGGGCCCCGGAGCGGGCGCGGCGGGCGCGTGCTCCGAACGCGCCGCGGTCGCCGCGGCGGTGTCGGAGCCGCGCTTGCGGCTCCGCTTACCCACCGGAACGGATCATCGACTCGGGCTCGGTCGCCAGCGCCGCGGCTTCTCGCCGCGGCGCTTCGCTAACGGACAGCCGGAGGAGATTCGTACGCGCCACCAGTTGAGCATCATGCCGATCAACCCGAAGCGGGGCACGACGTGCCAGTGCTTGCAGCCCGGCTCGCCGATGTCGGCGTTCGACACCCGCACCCACTTGTGCTCGTGGGGGGCGAGCATCATCTCCTCGATTCGCCGGCGGTGCAGCTCCTCGATCTCGGTGCGATCACCGAGCTCGCGCCGGTTGCGCTGCAGCCTCGCGGCAAGATCGTCCCGGACCGCCTCGAGCTCGTCGAGCGAGAGCAGCCGCGGTCCGCCGCGGGCGCGCGTCCGCCAGTCGAAGCCCTGGCGCGGATAGACCGAGCAGAAGAGCTCCGCCAGCTCGCCCTCGAGGCGCGCCACCTGGTCGCGAAGCTGGCGCCGGACGGCGGACTCGTCGACCTCGACGTCTGGGGCGTAGGGAAGCAGCAGGCCCTCTGCCCGGGGGTCCTGCCCTGTGATCTCCGCCATGCCCTCGCCTCCTTCGACCGACAGTGGCGGATCGTAGCACCGAGAATGTGCCCGAGCACCCCCTCTGCCGGCGGTTGCCGGCGGGCGCGCCGGACGATTGACCTAGTGCGCGCCCTCGATCATCTCGATGGCCCCCCAGAGCGCCTCCTCGACGGCCACCGCCGGCACGCCGCCGACCTGCACGGCGCAGAGCACGACCGCGGTGGTGGAGCGGCCAACCTCGACCTCCGCCACCGCGTCGCCGAACAGCACGGCGATGGCGCGCTGGGCGTCGGCGAGCACGATCCTCCCTCGAGGGAGCGGCGGTCCGTCCGCGGTGGGCCGCTCGTCAGCGCCGGCCACCCGCAGCGCGAGCGGCAGAGCGAGCGACTCGGCGTCGAAGGCCCGCAGCGCGACGCCGGTGTCCATCGTGGCAAGCAGGACGGCGTCGGAGATCGCGTCGCGGCTCTTGAAGCCGCCGGCGCGGAGCCGCTCGAGTGCGAGCGCCTCGACGGGCGTGCGCCGCTCGTCCGGGTCGATGCCTATCTGGCGGAAGAAGATCCGGTAGGCGGACGGGATCGGCTGGGTGCGCAGGGCGATCGCCGTCGCGCCGGTGAAGCGGTCGCTCGCGACGCGCAGGCGCTCGCGCACCTCGTCCGAGGCCCGCTTCGCGCGTGCCTCCACCCGCGTGTAGAGGAGCGCGAGATTCGGGAACTCCTCGGCGAGGTCGGGCGCGATCCGCCCATACGAGATCGCGGGCTCCGGCTCCAGGCCCAGGGTCACGAGCCGGCGGCGGTCGCCCGGATGACGGACGCCAGCCGGGCGTCGCTCCAGTCCTGCGCGAGGATCTTCGTGGAGCGTGCGACGCCGCCGCGGTAGGCGAAGGTCGTGGTCGCGCAGACGGCAACCTGGTAGGTGTCGAAGATGACGTGGTCGTGGTCGACGGCGACGGTGAAGGTCCAGCCGTGGCGGCGCACGAGCGCGGCGACGTCGCGCTTCGACCGTCCGCTGACGACGGCGGCGAACTCGACGCCGGGGAAGTGCGACTGGATGCGCTGAACGCGATCGAGGTAGCGGTTGCAGATGGTCGTCCCGGGGCCGACGAAGGTGAGCACGAGCGGGCGGGCCACGAGCTCGCAGGAGGTGACCACGCCGGGCGCGCGGACGTCGCAGGCCGGCGTCCTGTTGGAGTGCACGTGGTCGCTCGGGCCCTGCTTGACGTTCGGCTCGCCATCCGTCGCCCCGAACGGGGTGACGGCCGCGAAGTGCGGGATCGGCCTGCCGTCGGGGGGCCCGTGGAAGCCCTGTCCCGCGTGCGGCAGCGTTCCGATGCCGACGACGATGATCACGATCGCGACGATCACGCCAACCACCCAGGTGTAGCGGGTCCCGAACGAGCGGCGGTCCGGTGGGCGCGGTGCGCGCGGCTCGCCCCGGTCGAGATCCGCGAGCCGCTCGCCCGCGGTCGGCTTGCGGCGGGGAGCTCCGAGATCCTCGAAGCGGTCCTCAGGCACGACCGCGCCCGCGCCGCGCGCGCGCCCCGAGCGGAGCGCTCAGCGCCCGCAGGCGAGCACCGCGGGCGGTGGGCAGCGCGAGCGCCGGCGGCGCCAGGCGGGCACGCAGGCCGTCCCAGAGCTCGGCGAGGCGGAGCGGCCCTCGCTCCGCCCGCACGAGCGCGGCCGGCAGCACGACCATCACGCCGATCAGGGAGACGGTCAGGTCGACGAGCGTGACCACCCCGAAGTCCTGCAGCATGCGGATGTCGGAGGCGACGAGCGCACCGAAGCCGACGATCGCGGTCACTCCCGAGGCGAGGACCGCGGCGCCGGTCGACGCGTAGGTCACCTCGAGTGCGCGCTCGGGCCCGGCGCCGGCGTCGCGCTCCTCGCGGTAGCGCGCGGACAGCAGGACGCTGAACTCCGTCGAGATCGCGATCACGAGCGCGCCGAGCCCGGCGGACATCGGGTTGAGCGGGATTCGCAAGCAGGAAGAGGACCAGCGCCGACCAGCCGGTCGCGAGCGCGATCGGGATCAGCGGAACGGCTGCGTACGACAGCCTGCGCCGGACGGCGAGCAGGACGAGGAAGACCGCGGCGAGACCGGCGAGCAGGGAGAGCAGGCGCCGCCCCTCCGAAGAGAGGGCGCTGTTCGCCTCGGCCGCGAGCACGGGCAAGCCGGCGACCTCGGCGGTCACGCCGGCGGGCGGGTGGAGGTTCCGGCGGATGTCGTCGATCACCTGCTTCTGGCGGTCGAGCGGCATGAAGCGGATGCCGAAGGCGAGCTCGGCGGTACGACGGTCGGGCGAGATGACGGCCTGCGAGAAGTACGGCGGCACGGCGTTCAGGAGCTGCTGCACGGACGCCTCGTCGGTCGGCGGGCGTCCGGAACAGGTCGGTCAGCGAGAGCGCCGGGCAGAGCTCCGGCGGATGCTGTCGCTGCACGCAGGTCGACTGCGACGTGTAGCCGTGGCGCGCCAGGATGCGCTGCTGGAAGCTCGTCATCCAGTTGATCACGTCCGGTCGGGCGAGGTCCGAGGCGTGAACGGCCACGTCGATCTCGCCCGAGACGCCCGTCGCGCTCTCGAGCCGGTTGACGTCCCGCAGCGCCGGAAGGTTCTGCGGCACGAGCTGGCGGACGTCGGAGACGACCGAGGTCTGCGTGTCCGCGATCCATCCGGCGGCGGCGATCACGAGGCCAATCGCGAGCACGTGCTGCGGGCGCTCGACGGCGTGCAGGAGCGTGCGCCGGCTGAGGCGGCGCACGCTCGAGACGAGCGCGCGGCGGGCCGCGGCCATCAGCCATAGACCGCCGGCGCCGGCGACGAGGAGCGCGAGCATCCCGAGGCGAAGCGGGAGGCTCGTCGATGTGGCGCCCGTGAACAGCGCGGCCAGGCAGAGGACGACGACCGCCACGGCGAGGCGAGCATCCGCGAGGACCCCGTGACTCGTGGCTCCCTGTCCGAGCACGAGCGCGCGGTTCGCGCGCGCGCGCACGCGCGGCAAGGCCGGAGGCAGGTCGGGCGGTCGGGGGCGAGCGCGGCCCACGAGCGTCAGCGCGGCGAGGCCCGCCGTCAGCGCGCAGGCGAGCGCGACGGCGATCCCGAGCACGACGAGCAGCGCGAAGCCGTGGACCATCGGGATCGGCGAGAGCAGCAGGACGAGGAAGCCCGCGGCGGTGGCGAGCGCCGCGCCCGGCGATCGTCGCCGCGCCGGCACGCGCGGCGCCGAGCGCGGCTCGCCGCGGCGAGCTGCCCGGCTCGAGGCGACTCTCGTCGTAGCGCGCCTGAAGCTGGATCGCGTAGTCGACCGAGAGGCCGATCAGCACCGGCAGCGCCGCGATCGAGGCCATCGTCAAGCTGAAGCCGAGCAGCGAGACGAGCCCGTAGGTGATCGCCGCGCCGGCGAGCGCCACGCCGAGCGGCAGCAGCCGGGTGCGGCGCGCGGTGCGGAAGACGAGCATCAGCGTCACCGCCATCACGATCAGCGCGGCGACGAGCAGGACGCACGATCGAGCGCTGGACGGCTCCGGCGAGCCCGTCGACGACGACCGGCACGCCGGTGAGCGTGTAGCGCTGGCCGTTCTTCAGCCTGAAGGCCGGGTTGCCGATCGCCTGCCTGAACTGGGCGATCGCCTGACGGCGCGCCGCATCCGAGAGGTTCGGCTTCAGTCGCACGAGCACAGCGCGGCGTTGTTGCTCGGGAAGAGGTAGGCGAAGCGCGGCTTTGGCCGCTCGATGCCGGTGGTGGTGTCGTAGACGAGCTGGTTGACGAACTGCGGGTCGTCGATCGACGGCGTGCCGGTGATGCCGTAGCGCAGCGCGAGCTGAAGCTCCTGCTGGATGAACTGCTGGTTTGCCAGCTGGCGCGCGGTCTGCGCGAGGCGCTGCTGCTCGCGCCGGCGGCAGGCCCTGCGCTGCCGCGGCCTTGACCGCCGAGGCCGCGCGGCGTTGCCCTGCGCCTGCGCCGCGTCGCGCTGGGCGACGATGCCCTGGTGGATCGCCTGCGACGGCGGCGTTGATGAACGTTCCGGGTCCGTAGACGACCTTGGCCGGCTTGTGGTGCGCGATCTGCGCGCAGACGGGCGGCAGGCTCGACGAGCCCCTGCGCGCGGGACGTTGCCGGACAGGCAGCCCTCGAGCGCGATCATCGTGCGCAGGTCAGAGGTCAGCACGGTGCGCTGGAGGCTGCCGCTGACGAGCACGACGATCGCGTCGTCGCCGAACTGGCGCTGGAGCCGCGTCGTGGCCTGCGCCGACGGGGTCGAGCTCGAGACGAGCGTGCTCGGTCGACGCGCTCGGCTGAGCTGAAGCGCCAGCACGACACCGACCAGCGCCAGCGCCAGCACGACGACGACGGTCGCCACGCGGACGTCGCGTGGCCACCGCGACGACGCGCTCGAACGGGCCGCCTGTCGGGCGCGGCTCCGGCCCCCTCTCGTTCCCCCTCAAAGCCGAACCAGCTTACCGGGCCGGAGAGCCCTTGCCTTGCAGGCTTAACCGACGCTTCATGGACGCCGGTAACGCCGACCCCCCGTCCGAGCGCACCGGCTTCGCCGGCGCGCCCCGTCACTCCATCCCGAGCGGGCCGCGCGCCTCGCCCGAGAGGAACTGGCGCACGAACTGGTTGTCCGAGTTGAAGAGCTCCTCGGCCGGCCCGGACTCGACGATCCGGCCCTTCCAGAGGATCGCGATGTACTCCGCCACGCGGCGCGCGGACATGATGTCGTGGGTGATGACGACGTAGGCGCCGCCGTTCTCCTCGTGGATCTCCTTGATCAGCTCGCAGAGCAGCGCGGTGCGGACCGGGTCGAGGCCGGAGTCGGGCTCGTCGAAGAGGACGATCTGCGGGTCGAGCACGAGCGCTCGCGCGAAGCCGGCCCGCTTTCGCATGCCGCCCGAGAGCTCGTTCGGCATCTTGTCGGCGGCGCCCTCGAGCCCGACCTCCTTGAGGCGGCGGTTGACGATCTCCATGATCTCGTCCTCGCCCTTGTCCGTGTGCTGGCGCAGCGGGAAGGCGACGTTGTCGACCAGGTTCATCGACCCGAACAGCGCGCCGTCCTGGAACAGCACACCGAACTTCTTGCGCATCTCGAACAGCTCGTCGTCGGCCATGTTCGGGACCGACTCGCCATGGACGAGCACGTCGCCCTCGTCGGGGTAGAGCAGCCCGACCATGTGCTTGATGCAGACCGACTTGCCGGTCCCCGACGGGCCCAGGATCATCGAGATCTTGTCCTCGGGGATGCCGAGGTTGAGCCCGTTCAGGACCGCGTTGCGCCCGAACGACTTCTTGACGTCGATGAACTCGACGGCGTCGCGCTCGCCGCGGACGAGCGTCGCGTCTTGCCGGTGTGCCACTGGTAGGGGTCATCGTCGTCCTCCTCGGCCTCGCCGCCGGCGGCTGCGTGGTCCTCGCGGCGTGACCGCCGCCTGCGTGGGCGCCTCGGCTCGTTCGTCCTCCTCCCGGCGCACGTAGCCGCCGTCGTCGTAGCGCCCCGTGCCTCTCCGTAGCTCGCCGTCCTCGTGCGCCGGCTCCTCGGCGGCGCTGCTCCCAGGTCGCGTCTCGTCTGTCAGTCACGTTCTCTCCTTGAGCCACCATTATCGTCGCCCGTCACCCGCCGATTGGAGCGTTCGGGTTCGACCCCCAGAACAGCTGGGACCCGAGCATGCCGATCAGGTGGACGGCGACGAGGTTGAAGACCATCGACTTGGCCGTGGCCGTGCCCACGCCGACCGGCCCCCGCCCGCGGTATAGCCGTAGTAGGTGCCGACGAGGACGATCACGATCGCCATCGCCATCCCCTTTATCAAGCTATATAAGAGGTCCGGCGGGTTCTGGAACATCCAGAAGATGAGGAAGAAGCCGCCCGAGGAGACCTCCCCGATCTGGTCGACCACCGCGAGGTAGGAGGCGAGGAAGCCGGCGCCGATCGCGGCGAGGTACATGAACGGGAAGACCATGATCGCGGCGAGCAGCGCGTCGCGCAGAGGAAGGTCATCGAGCTGATGCCCATCACCTCGAGCGCGTCGATCTCGTCGGTGATGCGCATCGCGCCGATCTCGGCGACGAGGCCGGTGCCGACCTTGGCCGCGAGCATGTAGCCGAACGCGTACGGGACGGCCTCCCGCAGGTCGCACCAGGCCGAGAACACGCCGGCGTACGCGGGCGCGCCGACCGAGCGGTTGAAGTAGGCGCCCTCGGTCCCGCACTCGAGGCCGATGATGAAGCGAGGTTCCAGATCACGAGCGTCGAGCCGGTGATCAGGATCCCCGCCTGGCGCAGCGCCTCGCCGAAGAAGCGGAACACGCGCAGCCCGAAGACCTCGCGGATGACCCGGCCGGAGAACTTGACGATGTCGCCGAACGAGGCGAACCAGTCGGCGGGTACGGCGAGCCAGCCCATCTACTTGATGATCGAGATCTCGGGGTGGGTCGCGAGCAGCGTCTGCGTGAAGACGTAGTTGAACGCGAAGATGCCGGTGAAGGCGATCACGACCGCCTCGTTGACGGCGCGTCCGACCCCCTCGGCGCCGCCCGACGCGGTCATGCCCTTGTAGGAGCAGACGATCGCGATGATCGCCCCGAACAGGGTCGTCTTGACCACCGAGCCCCACAGGTCGACCGTCGAGGCGTTCGTCAGCAGCGTGGCGAAGAACGGGCCGAGCGGCGCGCCGAAGCTGAGCGTCGCGAGGATGCCGCCGAAGATCCCGAACAGGATCGCGTAGACGTTGAACAGCGCGGTGACGATCATCAGCGCCAGGAAGCGCGGCACGACGAGGTTCTTGATCGGGTCGACGCCCAGCACCTGGAGCGCGTCGAGCTCCTCACGGATCTTGCGCGCGCCGAGGTCGGCCGTGATCGCGGTGCCGGCGACCCCGGCGAGCACGACCGCGTCGACGAACGGCGCGAACTCGCGGATCGACGAGAGCACGAAGAAGCCGCCCAGGCGGTCGAGGGCGCCGAAGAGGACCAGGAAGTTGCCGGCCTGCAGGCCCGGCGCGCCGTAGCTGATGGCGACTGTCGAGATCAGCAGCGGGAACCAGCAGAGGCGGAGCGCGAACAGGAACTGCTGGACGAACTCGCCGCCGTAGGGATACGGCGGTCGCAGCGCGGAGACGAGCGTCTTGCCCGTCAGGATCATCATGTCGCCGACCTCTTCCAGCAAGCTCTTCGCTGGCAGGAAAGCTTTGTCGGCGACTGTGCGAACCACTCTGGCGCTCCTCCCCTCCCTGCGCGCAGCGCCCTTCCGAGACGCTTTTGACGCGCGCGGCGAAGAGTACGCCATCGGCACCGGGAACGGCAACCGACAACTGCCGAATTGCGCCGAGACGCCCTGCTCTCGTGGTATGTTCCGCCGGCTTTGGGGATGAAGCCTGGAGAGCGAATTGCGCGTCGGGCACGGACGTGGATCTCGCTCGCCGCCCGACGCTCCCGCACGGGAGCGCTCGCGCTCACGCTGATCGTCGGCGCGCTCGTCGCGGCAGCGTGCGGCAGCGCCACGTGCGGCGGCCCCTGCGGCCAGGGCGCACCGGCGAACGAGCCGAAGGGCAACTACCCCGTCGACGTGCTCCAGGCCTCGTTTCCGACGAACCAGCACCTCGCGAAGGATTCGACGATGGCGATCGTCGTCCGGAACGCAGGCTCGAAGACGATCCCCCAGATCTCCGTCACCGTCAAGTGCGGAAGCTCGCTCGGGGGCACCTTCGACACGGTCCAGGACCAGTCCGACGTGCCGCCCGATCAGCAGTCGGCGGATCCCTCCAGGCCGCAGTTCGTCGTCAAGACGATCCCCATCATCGACGCTCAGTCGGTCCCCTCGTCGGCGGAGGCGAAGAGCACCGTGCGCCCGCAGCTCGACCCGTCGCCGGAGGAGCGAACGTCCGCCTACGTCGACACCTATCCGCTCGGCCCGCTCCCGCCCGGGCAGACCGCGAACTTCCGCTGGAATGTCAGCGCCGTCAAGGCGGGCAGCTTCCAGCTCTGCTGGCGCGTCAACGCGGGGTACGTCGGCAGGGCCTTCGCGGTCGCGTCGGCGAACAGCCCGCTGCCGATCAACGGAACCTTCAACGGCACCGTCTCAGATACCGCGCCGAAGGCCGACATCGGGCCCGACGGGACGACGGTCGTAAACACCCGTTAGCGCGCGGCAGAGCCGCGGCGCTCGAAGCCCGGACACTCGACCACGGGCAGGCGGGGGTAGCGCGGGTAGCGCTCGTCGGACCGGGAGCGCTCGCAGAGCGAGAAGCGGGAGCCGCGCGTGTTGCGGACGACGCGTTGATGGACACAGCGCTCGCACAGTCCCGCCGGAGGCGACTGTCCCGTCACCGACGAGCCGGTCGCGGGGTCAGACGTTCGAAGCGCCGCAGCCGCACGGGTCCGGGACGGCCCTCGGCGACGAGCGCGGCCGCGTAGCGAGGGGGAACGGAGAGCTCCTCGAGCGACCAGCGCCTCGCCTCGGCCTCGTCACCCGCGACCTCGGCCAGGCGCGGCGGTCCGGGCTCGAGCTGGACGGAGAAGGATTTGAGCGACGCGGACAGCCCGCGGCCGGTGGCCTTCACGAATGCCTCCTTTGCGACCCATAGGCGGTAGAGGAGAGCGTTTCGCTCCTCCGCCGGGGCGGCCTCGATCACGTCGCTCTCGGCCGGGGTGAAGTAGCCGCGCGCGACGCGCAGTGGATCGGCGCGCGGGCGCATCAGCTCGAGGTCGACGCCGAGCTCGGAATGTGCCGAGGCGGCGATCAGCGCGAGCTCGCCCGAGTGCGCGAGGTTGAAGCGGAGCGCGGGCGGATCGAGCGCGAGCTTGCCGTGCGGGCCGGCCGGGAGCTCTATCTCGGCGGCGTCCGCGTCGAGGTAGCCGGCGAGTAGCGATCGCAGCGCGCCCCGCGTGAGGATGAAGTGGCGGCGGTGCGACTCGACGCGCATGTTCGCGGCCCGCCGCAGCTCGTCGGCGGAGAGCAGGCCGGCGCTCGCGCTCACCTCCTCGCCGACGCGAGCTAGGTCAACCGCCCAGACGTCCACGTGGTCCTCGGGCAGCTCGAGCATCTGACCCATTCAAGCGCGGGTCGTCCGCCCTGACTGGGTGCTACTTGATGAAGAGGATCTCGCTGTAGCGGGGCAGCGGCCAGAGGTCCTCCGCGACGACTCGCTCGAGCCGGTCGGCGACCTCGCGCGTCCCGTCCATCGCCGGCAGGACCGCGTCTCGGACGTACTTGGCGGCCTCGAGCCCCTCGAGCTCACCCGGGTGGTCGTTTGCGTCCTCGAGCTTGCGGATCGCGAAGACGAACTCGCGCAGCATCTCGTCGATCTCGCCGACGAGCTCGCCGGCCGTGCCGTCGCCGGCGGCGCGGAGCATCGTCAGGTGGCGCACCGCCGCGGGCAGCAGCTGCGTGCGGGCGATCTGGGCGGCGGTCTCCGCCTCGATGTTGACCTTGGTCACGTACTGCTCGGCGAAGACCTCGAAGCGCGACTCGAGCTCGCGCCGGGAGAGGACGCCGAAGCGGCCGAAGACGTAGACCGCCGCGTCGGTCAGCAGCTCGGGGAGCGCGTCGGGTGTCGTGCGCAGGTTGAGCAGCCCGCGCTCCGCCGCCTCCCGGTGCCACTCGGGGGAGTAGTTGTCGCCGTTGAAGACGACCGGCTTCGACTTCGCGTAGCTGTCGCGCAGGATCGCCGGGAGGGCCTCCTCGAGCGAGCTGCCGCCCTCGATCGCCCGCTCGAGCTCGCCGCCGAGGCGGTCGACGGACTCGGCGACGATCGTGTTGAGGACGGTGTTCGGCAGGCTCGGAGAGTCGGCGGAGCCGAGCGCGCGGAACTCGAACTTGTTGCCGGTGAAGGCGAACGGGCTCGTGCGGTTGCGGTCGCCCGGGTGCTTCTCGAGCTCCGGCAGCGACGGCGTGCCGAGCGCCATCACGGACTCGACCGCCTCGCGGCTCGTCTCGCCCGCCTCGATGCCGTCGAAGACCTGCTGCAGCTGGCTGCCGAGGAAGATCGAGATGATCGCCGGCGGGGCCTCGTTGGCACCGAGCCGGTGGTCCTGGCCAGGTCCGGAGATCGAGGCACGCAGCAGGCCCTGGTGCTTGTTGACCGCCTCGAGCACCGCGGTGCAGAAGAACAGGAACTGGAGGTTGTCGTGCGGCGTCTCGCCCGGCTCGAGCAGGTTCAGCGCCGGTGTCGGTCGACATCGACCAGTTGTTGTGCTTGCCGGAGCCGTTGACGCCCGCGAACGGCTTCTCGTGCAGGAGGCAGACGAGGCCGTAGCGTCGGGCGACGCGCTCGAGCGTCTGCATCGTCAGCTGCTGGTGGTCGACCGCCAGGTTGGAGTTCTCGAACACCGGGGCGATCTCGTACTGGGCGGGCGCGACCTCGTTGTGGCGCGTCTTGATCGGCACGCCGAGCTTGGCGAGCTCATCCTCTGTCTCCAGCATGCAGGCGAGGACGCGCTCGGGGATGGAGCCGAAGTAGTGGTCGTCGAGCTCGTGGCCCTTCGGCGGCTTGGCGCCGAACAGCGTGCGGCCGGTCGTGACGAGGTCGGGGCGCGCGAAGAAGTAGGTCTCGTCGATCAGGAAGTACTCCTGCTCGTTGCCCATCGTCGCGAAGACTCGTGCGGCGGTCTCGTCGCCGAACAGCCGCAGGGCTCGCACGGCGGAGCGCGACAGCGCGTCCATCGATCGCAGCAGGGGAATCTTGAGGTCGAGCGCCTCGCCGGTCCAGCTCGTGAACGCCGTGGGGATGCAGAGCACCGCGCCGTTGGGGTTCTCGAGGATGAAGGCCGGGCTGGTCGGGTCCCAGGCCGTGTAGCCGCGCGCCTCGAAGGTGGAGCGGATGCCGCCGGTCGGGAAGCTCGAGGCGTCCGGCTCGCCACGCACCAGGTCCTTGCCGGAGAACTCGGTGATCGCGGTGCCGTCGCCAAGCGGGCCGAAGAAGGAGTCGTGCTTCTCCGCCGTCGATCCGGTGAGCGGCTGGAACCAGTGCGTGTAGTGGCTCGCCCCGCGCTCCATCGCCCACTTGCGCATCGCGGAGGCGACGCCGTCGGCGAGCTCCGTGTCGAGCTGCTCGCCGCGCTCGAGCGTCAGCTGAAGGCGGGCGAACACGGACTTCGGCAGGTGGGCGCGCTGCGCGGCCGGCCCGAACACGTTGAGGCCGAAGATCTGGTTCTGCGGAGCGGTGAGGTCGCTCGACCCGAGGGCTGCGCCGTTGTGGCTCCACTGCGCGGCGGCCAGGTTGCGCTGGGCGGTCGTTGACAAGTTGGACTGACTCCTTGCTCGCTTGTGAAACCGAGAGGCTAGTGGGTCCTCGGGTACGGCGCACTCTCCAAATGTCGATAATTCGCGCGGTCCCGTTCGCCCCGGCGGCGCAGGGATGGGCTGGGGCGCGCCTGGCGGCGCAGTGGGGCGCATGCGCCCCACTGGAGGGTGGCGCATGCGCCACCCTCGACAGCGATCAAGCGCCGGTGCGACGAACGTTGCCAAACCTTTGTCAAGGTTTGTAGAGTCGATCGTTCATGCGTGATTATCTGCAGGCGATCCGGTCGCGCGTCGTCGTCTTCGACGGCGGCATGGGTGCGACGCTCGAGCAGTTCGACCTCACGGAGGCGGACTACGGCGGCCTGAAGGGCAAGTGCCACGAGGCGCTCGTGCTGAACCGCCCGGACGTGATCGAGGGCGTCCACCAGTCGATGGTCGCCGCCGGCGCCGAGGTCGTCGAAACCGACACCTTCCAGGCGAGCCGGTTGAAGCTCGGCGAGTGGGGCCTCGCCGACAAGACGCTCGAGATCAACACGCGCGCCGCGCAGATCGCCCGCCGGGCCGTTGGCGAGGAGCGCTTCGTGGCGGGCTCGATCGGGCCGACCGGGATGCTGCCCGCCTCCGATGACCCGACGCTCGGCCAGATCCGCTTCGACGAGCTCGTCGACATCTTCACCGAGCAGGCCCAGGGGCTGGTCGAGGGCGGCGCCGACCTGCTGATAATCGAGACTGCCCAGGACATCCTCGAGGTCAAGGCCGCCGTCTTCGGCGCCCGCGAGGCATTCGCGCGCACGGGCCGCAGCGTCCCGATCCAGACCTCCGTCTCGCTGCTGCCGAACGGCGGCAAGATGCTGCTCGGAACGGACATCGCCGCGATCCTGACCACGCTCTCCGCGCTCGACGTGCAGGTGATCGGGCTCAACTGCTCGACCGGCCCGGAGGACATGCGCGACGCGGTCCGCTTCCTCGGCGAGCACTCCCCTCTGCCCGTCCACTGCATCCCGAACGCGGGCATCCCGCACCAGGGTCCGAACGGCGAGACGATCTTCCCGGAGGAGCCCGAGCCGCTCGCCGCCGTGCTCGGCGAGTTCGTCGAGCGCTACGGCGTGTCGATCGTCGGCGGCTGCTGCGGGACCACCCCGGACCACATCCGAGCGATCTCCGAGCGCGTTGCCGGTCGCGACCCCCGAGGCACGTCCGGAGGACGGCTGGGAGACCCACCTGTCGTCGA
Source organism: uncultured Actinomycetes bacterium (assembly GCA_963719375.1). Classification (GTDB taxonomy): domain Bacteria; phylum Actinomycetota; class Thermoleophilia; order Solirubrobacterales; family Thermoleophilaceae; genus JAICJV01. The sequence continues at coordinate 906,500 of CAVRBY010000001.1, forward strand.
TGATGGGAGCGACCGCGCAGGCTCAAGAGCCGCGCCCGACGATCGTCGGCGAGCGGGTCAACTCGCAGGGGTCGCGCCGCGCGAAGCAGATGCTGCTCGATGACGACTACGACGGGCTGCTCGAGATCGCCGAGGGGCAGGTCGAGGGCGGTGCGCACGTGCTCGACGTCTGCGTCGCGCTCACGGAGCGCCAGGACGAGGCGGACCAGATGCGCACCCTCGTCAAGCGGATCGCGCTCTCGCTAGACGTGCCGGTGCAGGTCGACTCGACCGAGCCCGAGGTGATGAAGGACGCCCTCGAGCAGCTGCCGGGCCGCTCGATCGTCAACTCGGTCAACCTCGAGGCCGGACGCGACAAGCTCGACCGCGTCGTCCCGCTCGTCAAGTCGCACGGCGCCTCGCTGATCGCGCTCACGATCGACGAGGAGTCGATGGGCAAGACCGCAGGGCGCAAGCTCGACATCGCGCGCCGGATCCACGGCTACGTCGTCGACGAGCACGGAATGTCGCCCGACCAGCTGATCTTCGACGCGCTCACGTTCACGCTGACGACCGGCGACGACGAGTGGAAGCCCTCGGCGATCGAGACGTTGGAGGGCATCCGCCTGATCAAGGCGGAGCTTCCCGGCGTGCTGACGTCCCTGGGCGTGTCGAACGTCTCGTTCGGGGTCTCGCCGCCCGCCCGGGCCGTCCTCAACTCCGTCTTCCTCCACCACGCCGTCGATGCGGGGCTCGATCTCGCGATGGTCAATCCCGCGGAGGTGACTCCCTACGCCGAGATCCCGGAATTGGAGCGGAATCTCGCCGACGACCTCGTGTTCAATCGCCGCGAGGACGCTCTGGAGCGCTTCATCAACCACTTCGAATCGAAAGGCGAGGAGGAAAGCGCCGAAGTCGCAGATCCCACGGCCGACATGGAGCCCGAGGAGGCCCTTCACTGGCACATCCTGCGGCGCAAGAAGGACGGCGTCGAGGCGCAGATCGACCTCTCGGTCGAGAAGATCGGGGCGGTCCCGACGCTCAACGACGTCCTGCTGCCCGCGATGAAGGAGGTCGGCGACAAGTTCGGCGCGGGCGAGCTGATCCTGCCCTTCGTCCTCCAGTCGGCGGAGGTGATGAAGCGAGCCGTCGCCCGCCTCGAGAACTACCTCGACCGGATCGAGGGCTACACGAAGGGGACCGTCGTGCTCGCCACCGTCTTCGGCGACGTCCACGACATCGGCAAGTCGCTCGTCAACACGATCCTGACCAACAACGGCTACACCGTCGTCGACCTCGGCAAGCAGGTCCCGATCGGGACGATCGTCGACGCCGCCAAGGAGCACGAGGCGACCGCGATCGGCCTCTCGGCGCTGCTCGTATCGACCTCGAAGCAGATGCCGCTCTGCGTCAGCGAGCTGCACCAGCAGGGCCTCGAGTATCCCGTCCTCGTCGGGGGCGCCGCGATCAACCGCAACTTCGGCCGCCGCATCCTCTACCCGGGCGGCACCGAGTCCGAGGACGTCTACGAGGGCGGCGTCTTCTACTGCAAGGACGCCTTCGAGGGGTTGGGCGTGATGGACCAGCTCGTCGAGCCTGAGGCCCGTTCGGAGCTGGTCGAGCGAATTCGCAGCGAAGCTGCAGACTCTCCGCGAGAAAGGCGGCGAGGTAGAGGAGCTCGACACCTCGGACGCAAGCGTCCGATCAGCCGCGCGGACGGACAACCCCATCCCGCAGCCGCCTTTCTGGGGCGTGCGGGAGATCCCCGTCGACCTCGACGAGGTCTTTCCGCACCTCGACCTCCACGTCCTGTTCAAGCTCCATTGGGGCGGCCGCGGGGTCAAGGGCGAGGCGTGGGAGAAGCTGCTCGCCGACGACTTCCACCCGCGCCTCGCGCGCATGTGGCGCGAGCAGGACCTACCTTCATCCGCGCGCGCTGCTCGGCTACTTCCCCTGCGCCTCGGAGGGCAACGAGCTGATCGTCTTCGACCCGGACGACCCGCAGCGCGAGCTCGAGCGACTCGTCTTCCCGCGCCAGCCCGCGCACGACCGGATCTGCCTGGCCGACTTCTATCGCCCGTTGTCGAGCGGCGAGCGCGACGTCGTCGCGCTCCAGGCGGTCACCGCGGGCAGTGAGGTCACCGAGCTGATGGCCAGGCTCGAGGCCGACGGCGAGTTCGCCGAGCAGCTGTTCGTCCACGGCCTCGGCGTGCAGACCGCCGAGGGGATGGCCGAGTGGCTGCACTCGACGGTCCGCCGGGACTACGGGATAGCGCCCGACCAGGGACGGCGGTACTCGTGGGGATACCCGGCCTGCCCGGACCAGTCGGAGCACGTCAAGGTCTTCAGCCTGCTCGACGCGGAGCAGATCGGGCTGTCGCTGTCCGGCGGCTACGCGGTCGACCCTGAGCAGTCGACAGTGGCGATCGTCGCCCACCACCCGCAGGCGGCCTACTTCGGCATGAAGAGCGGGCGGCTGCCGGAGCAGGCCTCCGCGGACCAGATCATCTCCGACCCGCGCCGGCGCGAGGGGCATCGGGTGATCGACGGCCAGGTCAACTTCGACGGCGCGCTCGACGATTCGCGTGACTCACGCCCCGTCGAGCCGCCTGCGGAAGTCAGCTGAGCCGACTACCTGTGCGCCGGTCGCGCGTGCCGCGTCGGCGAGCGCCCGGTCCGAAGTGACGACAGTCGAAGCGGCCGCCGCCTCCCGGTCGCTGCGGAGCAGCTCGACGATCCCCCGATCGGCAGCGTTCGGCCCCCCGCCCGCCGCGAAGCGCACCTCGACCCCCGTCTCGAGCGGGAAGCCGCTGCCGTCGAAGACGACCGTGACCTGATCGCCAGTGGTCGCCGCGAAGCGCTCGAGCGCTTCGACCAGCCGTCGCATGGCGCCAGGACGGTCGCGCCACCAGCCGTCCGGACGGCTGCCGATCACGTTCATGCCGTCGACCACCCAGCGGCGTGAAGCGTCCGGCACCTGCGGTCAGGCTACGGGCGCACGCGGTCCGCAGGCGAGCGCTCGCGATTCACGCTCCGGTTCACGCGACCGCGGCGAGAGGCCCGCAGGCGAGCACGTCGTGAAGCAGCTCGTGTGCGGATTCCTCGAGCCAGCGCTCCGACTGGACGAGGTGGGCGCAGAGGTCCGTGATGTCGCTCACCGCCGCCCGTGCCTCGGCGTCGATCGAGAGGTCCTCGGCGAAAAAGAGCGAGTCGGCCGCCGCGCGGACGCGCTCCTGCTCGCCGTCGAGGAGCTTCGTCGCCCCGACGTCGTCGACCGTCTTCATCACTCTGCCGTATGCCTGTGCGCGTTCTGAGTTCACCCCAACCAGTCTACGAGGGGCGTCAGGCGGCCCTCTCAGGCAGCTCAGTGACCCGGCTCGAGCCGGCCGAGCGGCTTCGGCCGGCCCACCACCGCCCCGCCACGCCGGAGTGCGGGCGCCGCCTGACGACGGGCCTGGGGCCTGCGCATCCGCTCGGCGAGGAAGTAGGAGCCGATCACGAAGGTGGCGGCGAGCAGTTGGGCGGCGAGCGTCTCGACCGTCGGGAAGACCGCGAACCAGACGCCGAGCCACCCCGGAAGTGAGATCCCGACGCCGGTGACCGGCAGCCATCCGGCCGCCTGCATCTCCTGAGCGCTCTCGCCGACCATCACGACGAGCACCATGCCGAGCAGGATCCCGGTGAGGACGAGCATGCGCTTGTAGGGCAGGCGGGCGCCCAGGGCGAACGTCGCGGCCCCCACGAGCAGGGTGAGCGCGAGGCCGATCGCCACGCCCTCGAGGACCGCTGCGGAGCCGGCGCGCAGGCGCAGGTTCTGGAGGAAGAGGACGACCTCGAACCCCTCTCGGTAGACGGCCGTGAACCCGAGCAGCCCGAGCCCGAGTAGTGCTCCCGAGTCGCCGGCGAGCAGGCGGCGGCGGCGCTCGTTGTGGTGGGCGATCCACCCCGTCCAGTAGACCTTGTGGAAGAACCAGTTCATCACGAGCAGCAGGACGAGCACCGCGAGCAGGCCCGTTCCGGCCTGCACCGCCAGCCCGCGGGCGCCCAGCGCGCCGAGCACGCCGACCGCGACGAACCAGGTGCCGACGCTCGCGGCGAGCGCGAGCCCGGCTCCCGCGGCCACCGGGCGGCGCCGCGAGCGCTGGCCGCTTCGCATGCTGGCCGTGATCGCGGCGAGCACGAGGATCGCCTCGAGGCCCTCTCGGAACACGAGCAGGCCGCTGTCGAGCACCACCGCGCTGTGGCTCAGGTGGGTGCCGGCGGCGGTCGGGTCCGGGACGCCGCCGGAGCTCCCGCCGATCTGCCACGCAAGCAGGCCGAGCAGTGCGAGCGCGGCGGCCCAGGGCACCCCGCGCCGGAGCAGCCCGGCGCTCGCGCCGGCGGTGGTCGGTGCCGTGGCCGCCATAGGGCGGGGACCCTAACAACAAGGCCGATAAAACCTGCTGCAGCACTAGGACTTTCCGGCGCCTACGGTCTCCATCCGGACCAGCGGCCGACGTGGACGGCGATCGCCGGACCGTCGGGGGGGCGCTCTGCGTACTGCGCGTAGCGTGCGGCGAGCAGGTCTACGGCGTGCTCGTGCCGCGGCGTCCCGGGCTCCGCGATGCTCGCCTCGCCGTCGGCGCGGACCCACCACAGCCGTGACCAGTCATCGTCGTCGTAGCGGTCGGCGAGGACGGCGACGCGCGGGTTCGCGGCGATGTTCGCGAGGCGCTTGAGTCGTTGGTGGCGCTTCGGCTTGTGGTCGACCGCGGTGTGGACCGTGTCGCCGTCGACCGCGAAGCAGATCGGGACCAGATGCGGCACCCCGCCGGCGTCCGCGGTCGCGAGCCGCGCGACCCGGGCGGCCGAGAGGAGCGCGCGGGCCTCACCGGAGTCCATCGAGCGCGGCCTAGCCCGCGACGGCGACCGCGATCGCCGACGGTACGCTGCGACCGTGACCGCCACGGAAGACGTGGGCCCGCAGACGCTCGCCGGGCGAGTAGCGCTTCTGACCGGAGCCGGCGGCGGCATCGGCAACGCGCTCGCGCAGCGCCTCGCCCAGGCGGGGGCCAGGCTCGCGCTCACCTACGTCTCGAGCGGTGACCGGGTGCACGAGCTCGCCGGTCGACTCGACGTGGATGCGCTGGCGATCGAGGCCGACCTCGCCCGGCCGGAGGCGGTCGAGAGTCTGCTGGCGCGCACCGAGAGAGACCTCGGGCCGGTGGAGGTCCTGGTCGCGAACGCGGGGACCGCGGCGCGCAAGCCGCTCGAGCGGGTGACCGATGCCGACTGGAGCGAGCATCTGGCTGTCAACCTGACGGCGCCCTTCATGCTCGCCCGGGCCGTCGTCCCCGGCATGCGCGAGCGTGGCTACGGGCGGCTGCTGTTCGTCTCCTCGGTCGCGGCGTTCACCGGCGGCGTCGTCGGCCCGCATTACGCCGCCTCGAAGGCGGGGCTGCTCGGCCTGACGCACTCGCTGGCGGCCCGCTTCGCCAGCGAGGGGATCACGGCCAACGCGATCGCCCCGGCGCTGATCGAGGGCACCGACATGCTGCCCGGGCCGAGCGAGCAGCTCGCGGAGATGGTCCCGGTCGGTCGTCTCGGCCGGCCCGGCGAGGTGGCGGACCTCGCGATGGCAATCCTCGGCAACGGCTACGTCACGAACCAGACCTTCGAGATCGACGGCGGAATGCATCCCCGCTGAAGCGGACCCCCGCGTCACGGACGCAACCCGGCGGATGCGGGCCGTGTCATTCAGCGGTGAGCGCACGCAGCACGTCAATGTTGCCGGCCCGGCGGGCGGGAAGCTGTGCCGCGAGCAGGCCGACGACGCCTGCCGCGATCAGCATGATCGCGAGCGTGAGGACCGGAATCGATAGGACGAATCCCTTGCTCGCCAGGGCCACGCTCGCGATGACCCCGCCGACGACGCCGATCGTGAGGCCGAGGACGCCGCCGATCAGCGCCGTGATCAGCGACTCGTAGTCGATCATCTGACGCAGCTGGCGGCGCGAGGCGCCGATCGACCGGAGCATCCCGAGCTCGCGGGTTCGCTCGTAGATCGAGAGGACCAGCGTGTTGACGATGCCGAACAGGGAGATCAGAATCGACAAGGCCAGCAGCACGTAGATCAGCGTCAGCAGCGTGTTGACCTGGCTTGCCTGGTCGCGCTTGAACTGCGCTGCGGTCTGCGCGTGGGCCTGCGGGAAGCGTGCGGCGAGCAGGCGGTCGACCGCCCGCTTGACACGGTCGCCGCTCGCCCCGGGCGCGTAGGCGACGAAATCGGCGATGTCATCTCGCTGGCCGAACGCAGCCTGCGCGAGCGTCCTCGTGATCGTCAGGTTCTTCAGCAGCCCGAACGCGTCGCTCGCGACGCCCGCGACCGTCAGCCGCACTGTCCTGTCGCGCGGCGTCAGGACGGCCAGCGTCCTTCCGACGCCCAGATGGTGGGCACTCGCGTAGATCTTCGTGATGATGACCTGAGTCGGACCTAGCCCGGCGAGCGTCGCGCCCGACCCGTGCTGCCACCTGATCCTGTACATCGGCCCGAGCGTGCGCGGCTGGACGCCCGTGATGTTGGTGTTCCCGGCGATCCCGCTGACCCGCCCCTGCGTCTGGTCGACCGGCGTGACCCGGGCGACGCCGGAAACCGCCCGCAGTAGCGGAGCGGTCGCCGGGGGGATGCCGAGGTCGGAGTTGGCGCTGCTGTTGTCGACGATCAGGTCGCCGGCGAAGGAGCGATCGACCGCCTGATTGATCGAGGCCTTGGTGCCGGCGGCAAGGATCGCGAACAGCGTCACGAGCGCGAGCCCGACCGTGAGCGCCGCGGCGGTCACGGCCGTGCGCCCTGGCTGGCGGATGGTGTTCTCGCGCGCGAGCCGGCCCGTGACCCCTCGCCAGGCGACGATCACCCCGAGAGCGCGTGCCAGCGCCGGGATCAGGCGGCTCTGCCGCGGGTGGGCGCGGCGGCGCATCCGTACGCCGAACCAGGCGAACGCGATCGCGGCCGCGGGCGCCGCCGCCGCGGGCGTGCGCAGAAGGAGCCCGATCAGGACCAGCCTCACGACCAGCTGGATCACGAGCCGCCGGACGCTCGGCGGCTTGCGCGGGGGCAGGCCGACGCCTTCGCGCATCGCGGCGATCGGCGGGACTCGCGTCGCACGCAGCGCCGGGAGGAAGCCGGCGGCGACGGTGATCGCGATGCCCACCGCGAGCGAGACGATCACCGTGCGTGCCTCGAGCACGTTCCCGCTATCGGGAAGGTCCGCACCGAAGCTCTTGAACAGCTGATCGAGCGCCGGCGCGAGCGCCAAGCCGCCGAACAGGCCGATCACGGAGCCGAGCGCCCCGAGCAGCAGGCCCTCGACGACGACGGATTGCATCACCTGGCGGCGGGACGCGCCGAGCGTGCGCAGGAGGCCGAACTCGCGCGTTCTCTGCGCGACCGTGATCGAGAACGTGTTGAAGATGATGAACGCCCCTACGACGAGCGCGACGTAGGCGAAGATCAGCAGGAACGTGCGCAGGAAGCCGAGGTTCGCCTCGAGGTCGGAGGTGTTCTTCGCCGCCTGCTGCGCGCCGGTGCGCACGTCGAGCGCGGCGGGAAGCACCGCCCGGATACGCTCGCGCAGCGTCGCGTCGCTCACGCCGGGTCGTGCCGCGATGTCGACCTGGTCGTACTGCCCGTGGTAGCCGGCGACGCGCTGGGCCTCGGACAGCGTCAGCATCGCGGCCGACGCCCCGCCGAAGTTCTGGCTGCCGGCGAACTTCATGAAGCCGACGATCGCGTAGCGGTGGGCCGGCGCCGATCCGGCCACCTGGATCGACTGGCCGAGGTGCAGATGGGCGCGGCCGGCGGTCGCCTGATCGACGGTGACCTCGTCGGCCGTACGCGGCAGGCGCCCCGCGACCGGCGAGAAGGACTGGAAGCGGGCGGGTGCCACGGCCGTCACGAACGCAGGCGCGCCGCCCGCCGTCAAGCGCTTGCCGCTGTCGCCTAGCAGCGAGCCCGGAGCGAAGATCGAGCCGGCAGCGGCCGCCACGCCGGGCACCGCACGCACGCGCGCGAGCACCGCGTCGTCGACCGGCGATATCTGGCTCTGGGTGTTGCGCCCGAGTGCCTGGTGCGGCGTGATCACCACGTCGTGGCCGCGGCTGGCGGTCGAGAAGATGCTCGCGAACGACGAGTTGATCGTGTCTGTCAGGACGTATGTCCCGGCCATCAGGGCGACGCCGAGCGCGATCGCGATCCCGGTCAGGACCGCGCGCAGCTTGCGCGTGGCGAAGCCGCGCAGCACGACCCTGGTCATCAGCCGACGACCTTGAGCAGCTCGAGCGCCTGCTCCATCGTGCGGGCCTTGCCATCGTGGACGATCGAGCCGTCCGCGAGCACCAGCAGCCGGTCGGCGTAGGAGGCCGCGTGCGCGTCGTGCGTGACCGTCACAACGGTCTGGCCGAAGTCGTCCACCGCCTGCCGGAGGAGCTCGAGGACGTCGCCCGAGGACTTCGAGTCGAGGTTGCCGGTCGGCTCGTCGCAGAAAACCACCGCGGGCCTCGAGATCAGCGCACGGGCGATGGCGACCCGCTGCTGCTGACCGCCGGAGAGCTGGGCCGGCCGGTGGGTCAGCCGGTCGCGGATGCCGACGGCCTCGACGAGCGTGTCGAACCAGTCCCGGTCCGCCCTCCGGCCGGCGATCGACAGAGGCAGCAGGATGTTCTCCTCGGCGTTCAGCACCGGCAGCAGGTTGAAGGTCTGGAAGACGAACCCGATCCGGTCCCGGCGCAGGTTGGTGAGCTGCTTGTCGTCGAGGCTGCCGAGCTCGACGCCGTCGACGGTGACCTGCCCGGAGGTCGGCCGGTCGAGCCCCGCGAGGACGTGCATCAGCGTCGACTTGCCCGAGCCCGAGGGGCCCATGATCGCGGCGTAGCGGCCGGTCGGGAACGAGACGTCGACCCCGCGCAGGGCGTCGACCGCGGCGTCACCCTCGCCATAGCGCTTGTGCAGCTCCCGTGCCGCGACGATCGACTCGCCCGGCCGCGTATCGCGGGCCGGCCGCGTCGCCACACGATTCTGCTCGTCCATACGGAGGTCCCACTCTAAGCGGCCGCCCGGCAGACGCAACCCGAAGACCGCAGCCTTCGCCGCGGGTCCGAGCCAGGCGGCGCAGCCGCTGGCTAGACCTGGACGCCCGCGTCGGCGAGCCAGTCGACGACCGGCTGCGGCGGGTCGCCCTTCCACTCTGCTCGCGCGGCCAGGCGAAGGATGCTCACGGGTGTGTCGTCGAGCTCGTCGCGGCGGTGCGCGAGGTAGAGGATCGTCGCCGAGGCCATCGAGACGGCGGGATCGTCGACGTCGATGTCGACTCCCTCCGCGGCGAGCGCGACCCGCTCCTCGAGGTTCTGGATCGCGGTGACCGGCTCGTCCGCGTCCTCGAACTGGGCGAGGAAGGCTCCGAGGGTCGCGTCCGCGTCATCTGGATCGCAGATCTCGACGGCGCGCTTCGCGACCTCCGAGAGGCGCAGCGGCTCCGGCTCGCGTGCCATCAGGCGCCGGCGGACTCTGGTGTGCGCTCGCGCTTGCGCGAGACGGAGAGCTTGACGGGCGCCGAATGCAGCGCTCGCAGGCGCAGGTCGCGCCAGGACATCCCCTCGCCGACGAGGGCGGGCATCCCGAGCGCGAAGGCCGTCGCGATCTCCACCGCCTGGAGGATTATCCCGTATGCGAGCGCGGCCGTGTGGCCGACGCCGTAGGCGGACAGCACGGCGACGCACGCGGCCTGGAAGACCCCGATGTTCGACGGCGTGGCCGGCAGCGCCGCCGTGACGTTGACGGCGAAGAGGACGGCCGCGGCGGCGCCGAGCCCAGCCCGGTGGTCGAGACCGAGTGCGACGAGCAGCGTGTAGCAGGCGAGCCACTGGAGTGCCCAGGCAAGCAGCTGGGCCGCCGCTGCCCACGCGCCGCGCCTGGGGTTGCGGAAGACGACGAGCCCGCCGCGCACCTGCTCGAGCGCACCGCGCAGGCGGTGGCTGATCTGCTCGACCTTGGCGAAGCGGGCGCCCCCGCGTCTCAGCAACGTCGGCGAGGCGATCACGAACGCGACCAGGAGCACGGGGACGGCGGTGGCGAGCACGAGCGCCGCCTCGTGACCCTTGAAGAGCCCGACGGTGGCGAACATCACGCCGCCGAGGACCGCCAGTGCGATCAGGTTGAGGAGCGTCTGGGAGACGATCGTGCCGAGGACGAGCGGCAAGCGCTGCCGGACGCGGCCCAGCCGGTTCGCGACGACCAGCGCGCGCGAGAACTCGCCGAGGCGCGCCGGCAGGGTCGCCGACATCAGCACCCCGATCATGATCCCCCGGGTCGCGTCGATCCTGCGAACGCGCGCGCCGGGAAGCGCGCTGCCGAGGATCGAGTGCCAGCTTTCGGCGCGCGAGAACATCGCCAGGCACATCAGCGCGCAGGCGAGCAGGACCCAGGTTGGGGTGGCCGCGAGCAGAGCGTGGCCCACCGACTGGATGCCGATCCGCTGCAGCGCCAGGGCGGCAAGCCCGGCGGCGACGAGGGCGCCGCCGACGGCGGCACCGCGCCGGATGACCCGGACCGCACGCCGCCGTCTCGCACCGGGGATCGGCGGATCTAGAGACGGGAGGCGATGCGGACGCTTGGCAGGCAGGCGATCCGCGGGTCGCATGCCCGTCCTGACCGCAAGGCTCGGTGCCGTCTCCTTGAGCGTGATGGCGTCCTCGTAGGCGCCCATGACCTCCGCGGCCACGTTCGGCCAGGCAAACCGCTCGGCCGCGCGGCGCGCAACCTCGCCCATGCGCGCGCGGCGCTCCGGATCGCGCGCGAGCTCGTAGAGGGCATCGCCGAGCGCCGCGGCGTCGGCGGGCGGCACCAGCACCCCCTCGCCGTCGCCGCTGACGACGTCCCGGTATCCGGCGATGTCCGAGCAGACCACCGGCGTGCCCGCGGCGAAGGCCTCCGTCAGCACCATGCCGAAGCTCTCGCCGCGCAGGGAGGGCGCGCAGAGGACGTCCGAGTCGTGCAGGCAGCGCCACTTCTCCTCCTCGCTGACGCGTCCCGCGACCTCGATCCCCTCGCCGTCGAGCAGGTAGGGCTCGACCTCCTCCGGGGTTGCCCCGACTATCGTCAGGCGCGCCTCGACGCCGGCGCCGCGCAGCGCCTCGAAGGCGCGGAGGAGCACCGGAAGGCCCTTGCGCTCGTCGGCACGGCCCACATAGAGCAGCCGGAGGTCGGCGCTCGGCCTGCGTGGACCGGTCAGCGCGCGCGAGAGGTCGACGCCGTTCGGCACGATCCTGTAGCGGCCGCCGTAGAAGCGCTCGGCGGTCCAGCGCGCCGCCTCCGAGACGGCGATCCGCACGTGAGCCTTGTTGTACAGGCGCCTCGCACCGAGCACGTTCGAGACCACCCGCCCGACGAGCGGGCGCGGATCGTAGGTGTGGAAGGTCGCCACGAGCGCGGAGCGGGCGTGCTCCATCGCGAACCAGCTCATCACGGGCGCGTTCGGCTCATGGACGTGCACGACGTCGTAGCCGCCGAAGCGGAGCTCGCGTCCGAGTGTCGCCACGCCACGCGGACCCACCGCGAGGTTCGCGACGGAGCCGTTCGCCGGCAGGCCGACCGAGCGGCCGAGCGGGATCACGTAGTCGGGGAGCGGCCGCGGGGTGGGACGCGCACCGCGGTGGGCGACGCGCGCCCGGCGGTCGTCGGGGTCGTAGGGTGAGAGGACCCGAACGTCGTGACCCTCGCCGATGAACTGCTCCGCGAGCGCCTCGACGTGCTGTCCCACGCCCCCCAGATAGGTGTGCGAGTAGGGCGAGACGAGTGCTACGCGCATCTCAACAGTCTAAACGACCGAGCCTGCGACAAGCCTGAGAAAGAGGGCTCCGAGCGGCCCGCGGACGAGCCTTCAGGACGCCCGCTCGACGCAGTTCGTCAGACTTCTCGTCAGTGACCACCCGCCATTACGTCAAGTTCACGTTCCTGCGCGTCGATCCTGCCTGGCGCCGGCGGGAGCTGCCCGAGCGCGCCCGCGACAAGCTCGAGTTCGCCGCGGCCTGCAACGACTTCGCCGAGGACCACTTCCTGCGCGCCTACTCGCTCGTCGGCACGCGCGGCGACGCGGACCTGATGATCCGCGCGGTCGCCCCGAGCCTCGACCCGATCCACGAGCTTCACGTCGTCCTGAACCAGAGCGGCCTGATGCGCCATGCCGAGATCTCGCACTCGTACCTGGCGATGACGAAGCCCTCCGTCTACTCCGACGAGCCGCAGCCGCTGCTCCCGCGTGAGGGCTCGCAGCGCCGCTACCTGATCGTCTACCCGATGTGGAAGCGCCGCGACTGGTACCGGATGCCGGAGGCGGAGCGAGGCCGGATCATGCGCGACCACATCGCCGTCGGGCCGCCGTCACGGCACGATCGAGATCAACACCGCCTACTCGTTCGGGCTCGACGACCAGGAGTTCGTAGTGTCCTTCGACACCGACGACCCGGGCGAGTTCCTGGACCTGGTGCAGGAGCTGCGCGGCACCGAGTCGAGCGCCTACACGTTGTCCGAGACGCCTATCTTCACCTGCATCGCCGGAACCGTCGAACGAGCGCTCTACGCCCTCGACGGGGAGCTCGCGCAGGTGCACGCCCTGACATGAGCGAGACGCATCGAGCAGGACCGCGACATCCGCGACATCACCGTCATCGGCGCCGGCCCGGTCGGGCTGACCACGGCGTTCTGGGCCGGCATGCGCGAGGCGAGCGTGCGGATCATCGACTCGCTCCCGGAGATCGGCGGCCAGCTCACCACGCTCTACCCGGAGAAGTGGATCTACGACGTTCCGGGCCACCCGCGGGTGCTCGCGCGCGACCTCGTCGAGCAGCTGCGCGTCCAGGCCATCGAGCAGTTCGAGGTGCCCGTCCACCTCGAGACGACCGCCGAGCGCGTCGAGTACGAGCCCGACCCGGACGACCCCGACCGCACGGTGCTCCGCCTCGACACCGACCGCGGCGCCGCTGCTGCACGCGCACCGTGGTGATCGCGGGCGGTCACGGCGCGTTCGAGCCAAAGCGCCTGCCCGGATACGACATCTCGCCCTGGGAGGGTCGCGGCGCCCACTACCTCGTCAGCGAGAAGTCCGCCTTCGCCGGCAAGCGGGTGCTGATCGTCGGCGGCGGCGACTCAGCCTGCGACTGGGTGCTGAACCTGCTCGACACCGCGGCGGAGATCACGCTCGTGCACCGCCGCGATGCCTTCCGCGCCCACGAGATAACGATCAACGAGATCCGCCAGGCCGAGGCGGCGGGCCAGATCGACGTGCGCACGCCCTACCAGATCAAGGAGGTTGCGGGCAACGGACGGATCGAGTCGGTGACGCTGTTCAACTCCGAGGACGACAGCGACGTGGTCGAGCTCGAATGCGACGCCGTGCTGCTCCAGCTCGGCTTCAAGACCGCGCTCGGGCCGCTCAAGGAGTGGCCGCTCGAGGTGCACAAGGGTGCGATCAAGGTCGACAACCTGATGAAGACTTCGATGGACGGCGTCTGGGCGGCCGGCGACATCACCACCTTCGACGGCAAGCTCAAGCTGATCGCGACGGGCTTCGCGGAGGCCGCGATCGCGGTCTCACAGGCGGTCCACCACATCCGTCCGGAGACGAAGATCCAGCCGAAGTACTCGACCAACACCGGCGTGCCGGGGGCGGTCGAGGGTCAGCCCTAAGCGCGGCCTTCTCAGGTGAGACGCGTCTCGAGCTCGCCGAGCGTCGGCGAGGAGACGACGCAGTGGTCGCCCGGCTTCAACCAGACGCGCGGGTCGCGAAGGCTGCCGACGCCGGCCGGCGTCCCGGTCGAGACCACGTCGCCGGGCTCGAGGGTCATCAGCTTCGAGAGGTAGACGACCAGGTCCGCGACCGAGTGGATCAGGTCGGCCGTCGTCGCCTCCTGCATGCGCTCGCCGTTCAGGTCCAGCGCGAGCCCGATCGCGTCCGGAGCACCGGCCTCGTCGGGAGTGACGAGCGCCGGTCCGGTGGGCGCCGAGCCGTCGAAGACCTTGCCCGGCAGCCACTGCGGCGTCTTGAACTGGTAGTCGCGCGCGGACAGGTCGTTGAGCAGCGTGTATCCGGCGATCTGGGCCAGTGCCTCGGCCTCCGTGACGTCCTTGCAGCGCCGGCCGATGACGAAAGCCACCTCGGCCTCGTAGTCGACCTTGTCGCTGTAGCGCGGGAGCGCGACATCGGCGCCGGCGGGCACGAGCGCGTTGCGGAACTTCGCGAAGAAGGTCGGGGTCCCTGGCGGCTCGGCACCCTGCTCCTCGGCATGCGAGAGGTAGTTGAGCCCGATCATCAGGACCTTGTCCGGATCGGGGATCGGCGGGTGCAGGCGAACGTCGGCGAGCGGAACGGCGCCGTTCGCGTCGAGTCCGCGCGAGAGGGCGTCGAGGCCACGGTCGGCGATCAGGGCGCGCAGGCTCGGGTCACCACGCGGCGGCTGCTCCCCGAGCGCGCCCCACGCGTCGAGGACGGCGTCACGGTCGAGAACGCCCGCGCGGGGGCCGTCGCCGGCGTCATAGGTGACGAAGCGCATCTGCGCGCCGAGCTTATCCGTGCGGTGTCGACGCAGCGCGCGAGCGCCCCCATGATGTCCACCATGCGGCGCACCGCGATCATCGACATGGGGTCGAACTCCTTCCGGCTCGTCGTCTACGGGTGGGAGCCGGACTCCTACTGGCACCACGTCGACGAGATCCGTGAGGCGGTCAGGATCAGCCGCGGCCTCGGGCCGGACGGGACGCTCGGGCGAGCCGAGATGGACCGGGCCGTACGCACGGCCACCCTCTTCGCGGCCTTCTGCCGCGCCACCGGCATCAGCGACGTGACGGCGGTCGCCACGAGCGCGATCCGAGCCGCGCCTAACCGAGAGCAGCTGCTCGACGAGATCCGCAGGGAGAGCGGGCTCGAGCCACGCGTCATCTCCGAGCGCGAAGAGGCCTGGTACGGCTACGTCGCGATCGCGAACTCGACGACGATGACGGACGGGTTCGGCTTCGACATCGGTGGCGGCAGCGTCCAGGTGATGCGGCTGCGCGACCGTCTGCTGGTCGAGTCGGGGTCATGGCCAATAGGGGCGGTCCGCGTCAGCGAGGCGCACCTGCCCGGTGAGCAGGCGAGTGGGAAGGCGATCAAAGCGCTTCGCAAGCACGTGCGCGGAACGGTCCGCGACGCGGAGTGGCTGGAGCCCGTCGACGGTGCGCGCGCGGTGGGCATCGGAGGGACTATCCGCAACCTCGCCGCCGCGGCCGAGAAGCGAGCGGGGCTGTCCTACACGGATGCCCAGGGCTTCGTCTTGAGGCGCTCCAAGCTCGAGGAGCTGATCGACCTCCTCGCGTCGCTGCCGGCCGCGAAACGCGGTGGCGTCGAGGGCATCAAGCCCGACCGGGGAGATGTGATCCTCGGCGGTGCAGTGGTTCTGTCATCGCTGATGGAGGCGACGGGGCTCGACGCCGTCGAGGCCACCGACGCGGGCCTGCGAGAAGGTCTCTTCTTCGAGCGCTACCTCGAAGGACGGGACCCGCCGCTGTTCGAGGAGGTCCGGCGTGCCTCCGTGGAGGGTCTCGCGCACCGCTACCAGGGCTCGCTCTCCCACGCCCGCCACGTCGCCTCGCTGTCGCTGCAGATCTACGACCGGCTCGGCGAGACGGGGCTCGCGGAGCACACGGACGCCGACCGCGACCTGCTGTGGGCCGCCTGCATGCTGCACGACATCGGCACCGCCGTCGACTACAACGATCACCACAAGCACTCCCGCTACCTGATCCTGAACGCCGGCCTGCCCGGCTTCACGCCCCGCGAGCTCGAGCTGATCGCGCTGATCGCGCGCTACCACCGCAAGGGCGACCCGGACGCCTCGGAGCTCGGCCAGCTCGGGCGCGACGGCGACGGCCGGCGTCTCGAGCTGCTCTCGGGGATCATCCGCCTCGCCGAGCAGCTCGAGCGCAGCCGGGACGGAAGCGTCGACTCGGTCATGCTGCACTCGGACAACGGTGCGGTGATCCTCCAGCCGCACACGAGCGCCGACGCGAGCGTCGCGATCTGGAGCGCGCGCCGCAACGCCGACCTGCTCGGACGGGCGCTCCAGAAGCGGATCGAGATCGTCGGCTAGAAGAGCCCCCTCTCGAAATGTCCACAGGAGCCCCTCCGAGTGCGGCTTGCTTTGAAATCGCCCACGTAGCGCAGCCGGCGCCGCGGCGCAAGCAGACATCCGTCCACATCCGCTGCCGCGGCGTCGTCAATTCGTCGAGTCACCGCCGCCGTCAGCCTCCTTGCGCCGATGAGAGCTCATTAGCCCCCCGTCCGGGGGACGCCGATGAGAAAAGCCGCGAAACCTTCACCTCAGAGCCCCGTCGACAGCGGCTTCTCGTTCGCATGGCGCCTGCTCGTGCCGTTCGCGGTCGCGGTCGTCCTCGCGGCCCTCGGAGCGACCGCGCTGGCGACGCTGTCGATGCGCGAGGAGGCGAACTCGCAGTTGGAGGCCCGCGCACGGGCGATCGCGACGTTCAGCGCCGACCGCCTCTCGCCAGAGGGATATCGTGGCGCGCTCGAGCGCGGCGCGAGCGTCGAGGGCGCGACCGTGCAGCTCGTCGCGGCGCCGTCGGCGGCCACCGTCGTGCGGACGGCCGGCTCGTCGCGCAGCTTCACGTTCCCGCTCGGCCGGCCCGCGCGCACGGGGTTGGCAATCCGGGTGACGCTCTCGACGAGCGCGATCGATGCAGCCGCCT
Source organism: uncultured Actinomycetes bacterium (assembly GCA_963719375.1). GTDB lineage: Bacteria > Actinomycetota > Thermoleophilia > Solirubrobacterales > Thermoleophilaceae > JAICJV01. The sequence continues at coordinate 923,250 of CAVRBY010000001.1, forward strand.
GGCGCGCGGGCATGCTTGCCCTGGCGCTCGCGAGCGCGATAGCGGTGCTGCTCGGCCTCGGTCTCCACCGCCTCCTGCGGCGGGAGATCGCGCGCCCGCTGGCGCTGCTTCAGAGCGCCGTCGAGCGGATCCGGGCGGGCACGCTCGGCGTGCGCGTCGCCGTCCGCGGGCCCGCCCCGCTGCGTCGGCTCGGAAGGGGCCTCGAACGGCTCGCCGTCGCCATGGCCGAGCTCGACGCGCAAGCGGCCACCGATCCCCTGACCGGCGTCGGCAACCGCCGCTTCTTCCACGGCGCGCTCGCCACAGAGCTGCAACGGGCCACACGGGAGGAGACGCCGCTCGCCCTCGTGCTGCTCGATCTCGACGGCTTCAAGGCGATCAACGACACCCACGGCCATCCCTTCGGGGACGGAACACTGCAGCGCCTCGCCACGCGGCTGCGCGGCTGCCTGCGGGCGACCGACGTGCTGGCACGAGTCGGTGGCGACGAGTTCGCGATCGTGCTGCCCGGGCTCGACTCGGAGGCGGCGTTGTCGATCGTCGCGCGCGCCCGGGCTCAGGCCGGTGAGCCGGTCGGCGGCGTCGAGATCAGCTGGTGCGCGGGCATCGCCTCGTATCCGCACGACGCCCGCGACGCCGCGACGCTGACCGAGTGCGCCGATGTCGCTCTCTACTGCGCAAAGAGCGAGGAAGGGTCGGCCGACTGCATCTACGCCCCCGACGAGGCCGACTCCAGCCAGCGCACGAGCGACCGGGCGGCGATCACCGCCCTGCTCGAGCTGGCCAACCCGATCGTGCCCGTCTTCCAGCCGGTCGTCTCGCTCGCGACCGGCGAGGTCGCCGGCTATGAAGCACTGGCACGCTTCCCGCATCCGCCTGCGCGGCGGCCAGACGAGTGGTTCGCGCTCGCGCGCGGATGCGGCCTCGGCCCCGCACTCGAGGCGCGGGCGGCGCGCGAGGCGCTGGCTCCACGCGTCAGGCCCACCGGCACTTACCTCGCCTTCAACGTCTCGGCCTCGGCGCTCGCCTCGGACGAGCTCGTCGACATGCTCCCGCAGGATCTGAGCGGGGTCGTCATCGAGCTCACCGGCGATCCCGGCGACGTGGATGAGGCGCCGATCGAGGTTCAGCTGTCGCTGTTGCGCTCACGCGGCGCCCGGCTCGCAATCGACGCGGCCGCCTCGGACTACTCGGGCCTGCAGCGGATGACCCGGCTCGCGCCCGACATGATCAAGCTGGATCGCACGCTAGTGGCAGGTGTCGACAAGGATCCGGTCAAGGCGGCGTTGATCGACTCGCACGCTCGCTTCGCCCACCGGACCGGCGTCGCGGTCTGCGCCGAGGGAGTCGAGACGCCCGAGGAGCTGCGGACCCTGACCGAGCTCGAGGTGGATTACGCGCAGGGGTTCGGCGTCGGCCGTCCCGGGCCGCCGTGGGTGACGGTCTCCGCCTGGGTCTCGGCCGCACCGCGCCACCTCGGCTACGGTCGGGGTCTCGCCGCCGGCGAGGCGGTCTGAGCCTCGCCGCGGCCCGCGCACGTACATTAGGCCGATGGCGAACGGGCGCGACGACGAGCTGCCGACGGGTCGGCTGCGGCGGACCGCGAAGGTCGGCGGGCTCGTAGGGGGCCAGGCCGCGCGCTCGTACGCGACCAAGGCGGCGAACCTGGCGCGCTCCACTCCGGCGCGGGAGAGCGCGAACGAGAAGCGGCGCGTCGAGGCGGCCGAGCAGATCGTCGAGGTGCTCGGCCAGATGAAGGGCGCTGCGATGAAGGTCGGGCAGGTCGCCTCCTTCATCGACGTCAGCGGGATGCCGGAAGACGCCCGAGAGAGGTTCCAGGCGAAGCTCGCCGAGCTCCGCGACTCCGCGCCGCGGGTCCCGTTCGAGCGCATGCGGGCGGTGATCGAGGAGGACCTCGGCGACCGGCTCGAGGACGTCTTCGACGACTTCGAGCCCGAGGCCGTGGCCGCGGCCTCGATCGGTCAGGTCTACCGCGCGCGGCTCGCCGACGGCCGGCGGGTTGCGGTCAAGGTGCAGTACCCGCGTGTCGCGGCTGCCGTGCGCGCGGACCTGCAGAACGTCGGCTTGCTCCTGCACGCGGCGAAGCGCATCGCGCCCGGGATCGACGCGAAGGCACTCGCCCGAGAGGTCCGCGACCGGATCGGCGACGAGCTCGATTACGAGCACGAGGCGCAGGAGCAGCGGTCGTTCGCCCGCCGGTTCCGCGGACACCCCTTCATCGCCGTGCCCGAGGTGGTCACGTCGCTCTCGCGTGAACGGGTGCTCGTCAGCGAATGGGTCGACGGAGCCGGCTTCGAGCAGGTGAAGAGCCTCGACCGCGAGCAGCGAGATCGCTTCGGCGAGATCGTCTTCCGCTTCTTCTTCGAGTCCCTCTACCGGGACGGCCACTTCTCCGGTGACCCCCACCCCGGCAACTTCCTTCTGATGCCCGACGGGCGCGTCGCATTCCTCGACTTCGGCATGACGAAGAGGCTCCCGCCCTCGCACGTCCGCGCCGAGCGCGAGATCATCGGCGCAGCGCTCGCGGGCGACGCGGACGTCGCCTACGAGCGACTCGCCGAGCTCGGATTCTTCTCCCGGACGAAGCGGGAGGTCGATCCGCAGCGGGTTCTGGCGTACCTGCAATCGCTTCAGGGCTGGTACAGCGAGGATGCCGCGTACACCCTCACGAGCGACTACGTGCGCCGGCTGATGCTGACGGCCAGCGATCCGCGCTCGCCATACTGGGACGTGATGAGACGGGAGACGCTCCCGCCGGACGCGCTGCTCGCTCGCCGCATGGAGGGGTTCACCCTGGGCGTCCTCGGCCAGCTAGAGGCGACCGCAAACTGGCACGCGATCATGGGCGAATGGCTCGACGACGGGCCTCCGGCGACGCCACTCGGTGAGGCGCAGGCCGAGTTCTTCGCCGAGCGCCGCGCGGCGTGACCGGCGCGGCTCAGCCCGCGGGCCCGACTATCCCCGGGGAGGCGCTCGATCACCTCCGCGCGGCAGACGACGTCATGGCGCGGCTGGTCGACAGCTATGGAGAGCTCGACCTCGAGGCACGGCGCCGGGGCCGGCCCGCCGATCCCTACGGAGCCCTGCTGCGCTCGATCGTGGGACAGCAGCTGTCCACTCATGCCGCGCGCGCGGTCTACACGAGGCTGATCGACCTCTTCGGCGGCGAGGCCCCCTCACCCGAGGCGCTGCTCGAGGCGGACCCCGAGACGGTGCGCGCCGCCGGCCTCTCGCGCGCGAAGGTCGCGTACCTGCGCTCGCTCGCCGAGCACGTGATCTCCGGAGAGCTCGAGCTCGACCGGCTCGGAGAGCTCTCGGAGGAGCGAATCGCCGAGGAGCTGATGGCGGTCAAGGGCCTGGGCCGCTGGACCGCCGACATGTTCCTGCTCTTCCACCTCGGGAGGCCGGACATCCTGCCCGTCGGCGACCTCGGCGTGCGCCGAGCCGTTCAGCGTCTCTACGGGCTCGAGGGACTGCCTTCGGCGCAGGAGCTGGAAGCGCTCGGCGAGCGCTGGCGTCCCTACCGTTCGGCGGCGTCCCTGTACCTGTGGCGCTCGCTCGACAACACCCCGGCCTGAGCCCGCGGGTACGCAGCGCTCAGGCGCCGCAGCTCGGCTCTTCGTCGGCTACCCGGAAGGACGACCCGCAACCGCAGGCCGCGACGACGTTCGGGTTGTTCACCTGGAATCCCGCGCCCATCAGGCTCTCGGTGTAGTCGACGGTCGAGCCGTCGACGTAGGCCAGGCTCTGCTCGTCGACGATGATCCTGATCCCGTCGTACTCGAAGATGCGGTCGCCGTCACGATGCTCGTCGAGCGCGAGTGCGTACTGGAAACCGGAGCAGCCGCCACCCTTGACCGCGACGCGGAGCCCCGCCTCGCCCTGGTCGTGAGCGGCGAGAAACTCGCCAACCTTGCGTGCCGCGATGTCGGTAAGGGTGACCACGAACCTGATTTTAGCGTGTGATCGGCCGCTATCGTCTGCTTTCGATGCCGACCGCCGACCACTTGAAGCATCGGATAGAAGCGGCGCTTCCCGGGTCCCAGGCCACGGTGGAGGACACCACCGGCACGGGCGATCATTTCCGGGCCGAGATCGTCTCCGACCGCTTCGAGGGACTGTCACGCATCGAGCAGCATCAGCTTGTCTACTCGATCTTCGACGGCGATGTCGGTGGACCGATTCACGCGCTCTCGATCAAGACTTCTATTCCGGGGGGAAACCGATGACCGACGACGAGATCCGCAGCTTCATCCAGCAGGCGATCGACGAGAACCCGGTGATGCTGTTCATGAAGGGAACGCCGGACCAGCCCGCCTGCGGCTTCTCGATGCGAACCGCCGCCGCCCTCAACAGCCTCGGGGTGCGCTACGCGGCACTCGACATCCTCCCCGACCCCCGCATCCGCCAGGAGCTCTCGGCGCTGTCGAACTGGCCCACGATCCCGCAGCTGTTCATCGACGGCAAGCTCGTCGGGGGCTGCGACATCGTGATGGAGATGTACGAGTCGGGCGAGCTCGCCGAGGCGCTCGGAGCCGAGCAGCCCGCCGAGGAGCCGGCCCCGCCGGCGGCGCAGGCCCCGCAGTCTGCCCCGCTCGGGCTCGAAGACCGGCTGGGATAAAGCGCGGAGTGCAGCTTCGGATCTGACCGCGAGGTCCGCCTCGCGCTAACGGCCCTGCCGCCGCCGCCACGCGTCCGAGGCGAAGCGGCGGCTGCGCTCGGCGCCCTGGAGCGCCACCTGCCGCGTGCGCTCCGCGTTCTGACGCGCGAGCCGCCGGTAGTGCTCCTTGCGCTCCGGAGGAAGCTCATCCCAGCGGTGGTAGAGGGCGATCGCCACGGGCACGAGACGCCGCGCCGTACGCACGAACTGGGGGCCGCCGGCCATCAGCGCGTGGAGGGCTCGACCGCGGCGTCCTGCCCGGCCCGCTCACGGTAGTCGAGGTACTCGAGGATCCGCCGCGAGTCGTGCACGACCTCCTCGCCGTCGACGAGCACCGGCACGTAGCGCTGGTCGGTCAGATCGGCGATCTCCGGCCGGTCGCGCTGTCGCACCGCGACGCGTACCTGGTCGAAGTCGATCCCGCGTGCGCGCAGGCGGCGGGCGACGCGTCCACACGGGCAGAGCCGGTCCGTCGGCGTCTTACAGCGGTAGAGCGTGACCATCGGTCGAGATTACCCGGAGCGGCTGCCGCTACTCCCGGCTCGCACGGGCCGCGGCTGCTTGCCCTTGACCCGCCCGCTGCGGCTGCGCGACTGGTGCAGCGCCCCCTCGGTGTCGCGGTATCCATCCCAGAGGAGCTTTCGCGACTTGTCGGGATGGGCGTGGAGCATTCCGATCGGGTTGAACATGCCGCTCTCGGGACTCGGCTCGATGTGAGTCACGTTGATGCCGTGGTAGCGGCCCTGCTCGAGTCGCTTCTCGAGCAGCGAGGAGTTCCCGACCGTGCGCCAGAAGATGTCGTACATGCGCGAGGCGACCTGGGGCATGAAGCGCAGCGATTCGACGCGCGGCAGGCGCGAGGGGACCACCGACAGCACGTAGACGTCCGTCGCTCCCCAGTCCTCGGCGTACTCGAAGGGCACGTTCCAGAGGAAGCCGCCGTCGGCGTAGAGGTCGCCGTCCGAGCTCGATCAGAGGGTGCAGGATGGGGATCGCGTAACCGATCCGGGTGACGGTCTGGAAGCGCTCGACCGAACGCTCCGTGCGATTGCCGCGGAGCTCCTCGTGACCGGCGGAGAGGTTCGTGAGGATGTAGGTCAGCTCGACGGGCGAGCGAAAGCAGGCGTCGAAGTCGACCTCCGACTCGACGAACCGCTGGAGCCTCCCCATCGAGAAGAAGGAGTTGCCGAGCAGCGCGTTCTTGCGCAGGGAGACGTCGAGCACGCGAGGGAGCGACACGGCGCGCGACCAGAAGCCCCAGAGGGCATCCGCTCCGCCGGTGGCGTAGACGAGCGAGTTGCATACGCCGATCGAGGAGCCGATGATCAGGTCCGGCTCGATGCCCTCCTCTTCGAGGCGCTTGAGGCAACCCGCCTGGTACGCGCCGCGCGAGGCTCCGCCGGCGAGGATGAAGGCGACCTTGCGCCGCGCGGGCGGCATCAGCCGCGGGCTCCGCGCGCGGGTCGAGATGCGTCGGTGCCGGTCAAAGTCAAGCCAGCTTACGACCCGGGGGTGCTCAGGCGCTGCCGAGCGGCCACAGGCGGCGCCCGACGCGGGTCGCCTCCCCCAGCGCGCCGAGAGCCGCCGCGGCGGCCTTGTACTGCAGCGGCTGGGAGCGCCGGGCACGGCGGATCCGCTCGCCCTCGCGCTCGAGGTACCAGTGCACGGTCGCTTCGATCGTGTCCTCGTGAGGCGAGGTGCGCCAGCCGAGCTCGCGCTTCGCCTTGTTGTTGCGGAACGTCCACCAGCAGCTCGCCAGCTTGACCTCGTCGCACGTTCACGGGTCCGTGGCCGCCCGAGACGGCGCCAAGGCCGCGCGCTGCGAGCATCGCGATGTCCGGCGGCAGCCGCAGCGCCGGCGGCTCGAAGCCCGTGATGCGAGCGAGGTCCGCGAAGAGCCGGTCGAGCGTGTAGTTGCGGTTGCCGAGGATGTAGCGCTCGCCGGGCGTGCCGCGCACGTCGGCGAGCAGGTGTCCGCGCGCGACGTCGGCGACGTCGACGATGTTGATCGCGCCCGGTGCGTATGCCGGAATCCTGCCGAGCAGGTAGCGACGCACGAGCGCCGTCGCATGCGCGTAGATGTCGCCGGTGCCGAGCACGTAGCAGGGGTTGACGCAGACGAGCGGAAGGCCGCGCGCCGCGATGTGAAACGCCTCGACCTCCGCCTCGTGCTTCGAGTTGACGTACGGGATGCCGAGATGACCGGCCGTGAAGACCTGGCGCTCGTCCGCTACGCCGCCGGGCGGCGCGGGGCCGACCGCGGCCGCGGACGACGTGTAGACGACGCGCTCGACGCCGGCGCGCAGGCACTCCTCGAGCACGGTCCGCGTGCCCTCGACGTTGACCTTCAGCAGACGCTCGCGGTCGGTCGGCCGGAGCGAGACGACACCTGCCAGGTGGAACACGCGGTCGACGCCGCGCAGCGCCCGGCGCACGGCCTGCCGGTCGAGCACGTCGCATTCGAAACGCTCGTATTCGAGGCCGTCCAGGTTCTCGAGCCGCGAGCGGCGTCGCACGGTGAGCCTGAGCTCGTCGCCACGCTCCGCGAGCAGCCGCGTCACCGCCGAGCCGATGAAGCCGTTGCCTCCCGTAACGAGCGTCTTCGGCACCGGCGTGAGTCTACGGCGGAGGTATCGGCGCTCCGCCCCACCGAAACCGGTGGCGCCGCCCTGCCGCGGCGGTCGCGGCTCGAGGGCTTAGACCGTCGTGCGTCGTCGGCTGGCACGGACGCAGGCATGTAGGCTGCCCGCTCGATGCGGCGCGTCGCGATCGTCTCGGACACCACCGGCTATCTGCCGGCGGAGGTCGTCGCAGCCAACGAGATCTCGCTCGTCTCGCTCTACGTCAACTTCGGCACCGAGCGGACGGAGCGCGAGGCCGACATCGCCGACTACGCCGCGTTCTTCGACCAGATGCGCGCGCGCCGAGGCGTTGCCGACCACCTCCCAGCCGTCCGTCGGCGACTTCATCGCCGTCTACGCGCCGCTGCTCGAGCAAGGCCACGAGATCTATTCGATCCACATCTCGGGCGGCCTGTCGGGCACCCACGAGTCGGCACGTCAGGCTGCCGAGACGCTCGCCCGCGAGGGTCGCGGCGGCGAGCGGATCAGGGTGGTCGACTCGGAGACCGCCGCCGGGGGTCTCGGCCTGATGACGCTCGTCGCCGCCCGGCGAGCCGCGCGCGGCGGGGACCTCGACGACGTCGGAGCGGCCGTCGACGAGGCCCGCGGCAGCTTCCGCATGTGGTTCGCGATCGACACGCTCGAGTTTCTCCGCCGCAGCGGGCGCATCGGCGCCGCGAGCGCGTGGCTCGGCTCGACGTTGAAGATCAAGCCGATCCTCACCGTCCAATCGCAGATGACCCCGGTGGAGCGCGTGCGCACCAGCCGCCGCGCCTTCGAGCGGATGGTCGACTACGCGCAGGAGTTGAAGGCCTCCGGCGCCGAGGGTTGGGTCGTCCAGCACATCCAGAGCCCCGATCAGGCGGCGGCGCTCGCGGAGCGCTGCCGCGAGATCTTCCGCCGCGAGCCCGCATTCGTCTCGGAGATCGGAGCGGTCCTCGGCGCGCACACCGGACCGGGCCTGCTCGGCGTCGGGGCTATCCCGGTGAGCTTTATCGACTGAGCTGCCGCGACGCGTGGCCACCGCCGGCCGCCGTGCCCTGCGAGCCGCACCGCGCGCCTCGGGCCGTACGCCGTTGACCCAATCCGGAATCGATCACCCGGTGCGCCTTTTCGGAACCTTGAACCGGGCCTCGAGAAGTGCCACTACGCCACGACCGTCCTTCCGGACGCAGCGGTGGAATCAATCGTCTAGTTCCGGAAAAGGCCCGTGACGGCGGCGATTCCTCCACCGAGGACGAATCCGGCGACCGCCGCGCCGATCAGCACCTGCTTGCGGTGACGGGTCAGCTGTGCGCGCCAATCGGAGAGCTCGGCGACCTTCGACTGCAGGTCGACGAGCGAGTACTCGAGCTCCTCGCGCGTGGCCTCGACCGAGGCACGAATCTCCTGAGGATTGCGTCCGGCCATCAGCGACGTACCTCCTGGATGCGCGGCGCGGGTCTTCTTCGCTTCCTCGATCGCGAGCTCCGGCGTCGGCGGCGCGCCGCGCTTGACGGCGCGCATGCCGAGCAGGGCGAGGACGCCGGTGAGCAGGAGGAACGCGATCGTGATGATCGCGAACCCCACGTACGTCCTCAGGTTGAGCCAGTCGTCGAGCCCGAGCGCGAGGAAGACGAAGAAGAAGAACGAGAGGTAGACAGCGAGCACGCCTGCTGCGGCGAAGAAGCCGATCCCGCGCGTGAGCCGGCTGGCCTTCTGCGCGCACCTCCGCTTTGGCGAGCTCGATCTCCTCACGGACCAGGAGGCTGCTCTTGCTGCTGAGCTCGGAGACGATCTCCCAAGGCTCTTCTCGGCGCTTCGTTGCGGTTTCAGCCCGTCGCTCATCAGTCCCCTCCGAACACCCGCTTCAAGACCTGCGCGAGCAGGAACGCACCGCCGAACGCTGCGCCCACGAAAAGCTCTGGACGCCGCTCGAACGGGTCGTGCTCCGTCGCGGCACGCCGGTCGGCTTCAGCCGGCGATTCTGCTCCATACCCGGAAGCGGGAGGGGGTAACGCGGCGGCGCCGGGGCCCGGCGGCGGAGGCGCCGGCGAAATCCACTCCTCCGCGGCGCGGCGGTCGGATCCTCGGCCATCAGGACTCCGGTGGATCCTCGTCGAAGAGGCGCACCCAGATCACCGTTGCGATCCGGTTGGCGACGATCGTCGAGAGCGCGCCGAGACCGGCGAGCAGTCCGCTCCAGAGCAGTCGCTTGGTCAGCTGGTTGGACATCGAAGGCGGCTATTCAACCAGAGATCGGCGAAGCGTCGGGCGCGGATTCCTCGAGTCCCTCGCAGATCGTCTCGACGACGAGCAGCTTGGCCCGCTCGAACTCCTCCTCCGACTCGGGCAGGTAGCCGAAGATCCAGCCCGACAGCAGCTGCTCGATCGCGCCGTAGAAGCACATCGCCGCGAACTCCGCGGAGATGCCCGCCTTGAACGAGCCGTCGCGTCGAGCGGAGTCGACGATCGCCGCGATCATCGAGGTAGGCCTCCCGGATCTCGTCGAGGTGCTGGCGACCGAATGAGTTCGCCGCGCGAGTCACCTCGACGATGATCACCTTCATCAGGTCGGGCTCGTAGTCGGTAGGAGTCGATGATGAACGACGCGACCCGGTAGAGCTTGTCGCGCGCGGAGAGGTCGGAGCAGGCGTCGATCGCGGCGATCTCGTCGAGCATCAGGCGCCAGCGCTCGCGGAAGAGCGTGCCGAGGATCTCCTCCTTGGAGTCGAAGTAGTGGTAGACGAGCCCGTAGGCGACGCCGGCGTCGTCGGCGACATCCGAGACGCGGCACGAGTGGAAGCCCTGGCGCGCGAAGACCCTGATCGCGGCGTCGAGGATCAGCCGCCGCTTGTCGACCCCGGCGCCCCGCCGCGCAGGCGCCATCAGACGCTTGCTCCGACCGCGTGCTCGGGCCGGCGCCCGGCGAGGGAAGGCAGCTTCGACCGGATCTCGTGAAGGCTTGCGAAGTCGAGGTCGGCGGCGACGAAGCCCTCATCCGCATCGCCGGCGCGAGCGAGGACGGTCCCCCATGGATCGACGATCATCGAGTTGCCATGTGCCTCCCCGCCGGGGAACGGTCCCGTCTGCGCGGCCGCGATCACGAACAGCTGATCCTCGATCGCTCTCGCGCGCAGCAGCACCTCCCAGTGCGCGCGTCCGGTCGGGCGCGTGAAGTTCGCAGGCACCGTGGCAACGAGCGCCCCTTCGAGCGCGAGCGTCCGATAGAGCTCCGGGAAACGCAGGTCGTAGCAGACGCTGAGCCCGACGCGGCGTCCCGTCTCCGAGTCGTGAGACGACGGGGCGATCGCCCGGCTCACAGGCCTCCGACTCGCGGTACTCCATCGCTCCGACGGTGACGTCGAAGAGGTGGATCTTGCGATACACGGCCGTGCACTCGCCCGTCGGGGCCGATGTGCACCGAGGTGTTCGAGGGCTTGTCGCGATCGGGCCGCCGCTCGGCGAACGAGCCCGCGATCAGGTCGACCCGAAGGGACTCGGCGAGCTCACACATCCTCACGACCGTCTGCCCCTCGAGCGGCTCGGACGAACCGGCGTAGACACGGTCGGAGCCGCGCAGGTCGAAGTGCTCCGGCAGCACGATCAGCTCGGCGCCGTCCGAGCGGGCGGCGCGGATCAGCTCCTCGGCGCAAGCGAGGTTGCGCTCCCGGTCGATCGTCGAGTTCATCTGGATCGCGGCGGCCCGCATCCTTGGCTCCCCTCGTGGCTTGATTGACTGACGAGTCAATCCACATTCGAAAGTCTAACCCGCTCCGCGCAGCGCCTATCGCAGACGCCCGTGAGGCGTACCGTGCGATCCGTGCGCCGACCTCCCCACGCCGCCTGCGCGCATGCCCCCATTGCTCGCGGGCAGGCCGCTCAAGCGCTGGCGCTACGTGGGCATCTTCTCGGATGACCTGATGCTCTGCGCCGCCGACGTGCGGGTCGGCCCGCTCAGGCAGCGCTTCTACGCGGTCGCGGAGCCGGCGGGACGCGTCCTCGGCGGGACCCGGCTGCGCGGGATACGCATCGAGCGCTCCCACCTGCACGTGTCGAGCGGCGGGGTCCGGATTGACATCGGTCTCGACGAGGATGGCGGCGTCGAGACGCTCCACCGCCACGGGCGTGGCTACGTCTGGACGCGCAAGCAGGCGGGAATCGCGGCTCACGGGATCGTCGAGCTGCCCGGCAGGCCGCCGCGGCTGCTCGACGCTCGAGCGGTCATCGACGACACCGCGGGCTACCACCCTCGCGAACTCGTGGCGCTGGTCGGCCGGGGTCGGCGAGCTGGTCAGCGGCGAGCGCGTTGCCTGGAACCTCGTCAGCGGGATAAACGACGGCCTCACCGGCAGCGAGCGCGCGGTCTGGGTCGACGGCGCGCCCAGTGAGGTCGGGCCGGTGCGCTTTGCCGCGGATCTCTCGTCGATCGACTTCGAAGACGGTGGCCGGCTCCACTTCGACAAGTGGGCCGAGCGCTCGGCGCACCACCAACCTGATCTCGTCCGCAGTGCCTACCGTCAGCCCTTCGGCACGTTCACGGGCGCGCTTCCGGGGGGCGTCCGGCTGGCGAGCGCGCGCGGCGTGATGGAGAGCCACGAGGCGTTCTGGTAGACGGGGACTCGAGCCGCGTCCGGGGCCGCCGCTACAGCGCAGCTCAGCCCGCTGAGCGCGACTGCGGCGCAGCTCGGCAAGCAGCAGCTTCGAATGCAGCGCTGCGATCAGCTCGTGTAGCGGCTCGACGCCGCCGCTCGATCAGCGCCACCGCGTCGTCCGTCGCCATCTCGCCGGCGAGCCGGCCCATCAGGACCTCGACCTCTTCCTCGACGAGCTGCTCGAGCGCGCGCTTGTAGCGCAGCGTGTCGTAGACGGTGAAGCCGATGCGCTCGTCGTAGCCGCCGGCCCGAAAGCGCGCGATCGCCTCGATCACGCGCGCGTCCGAGTCGGTGTACCGGTCATCCGTCGGGGTCAGCACGCCGAGCCGACGAGCCGCTCGATCACGTCGCGCGGCACGCCATAGCGCGCCGCGAGCTCGTCGCCGGAGGTTGCGCCGGCCTCGTCCTGCGACGCGGCCTCGATCACCCGCTCCTCGAGCTCGATCAGCGCGCGCGTGCGTTCCGGATCGTCGGCGAGCATCCGCCGGATGATCTTCAGCGGCATGAAGCGCTCCTCTTGGAGCTGCTTGATCAGCCGGATCCGCTCGACGAACTCGGGCGGGTAGTAGGCCATGTTGCGCGAGGTCCGCACCGGCTCCGGCAGCAGCCCCTCGCGCAGGTAGTGCTTGATCGTCCCGGCGCTCACCCCGCTCGCCTCCGCGAGCTCGCTCATCTTCAGCAGGCCGCGCTCGGTGCGCCGAACGCGTCGCGCCTCGCTCATAGGAAGCTGCCGAGCCGGTTCCCGTGGTGCGGCCCGCGACGGCCCCGGCCTCCTTCAGGGCGGCGACCTCGGCCTCCGTGTAGCCCGAGCGGCGGCGAGCACCTCGCTCGGTGTGCTCGCCGAGCGCCGGAGCCGGTCCGGCAGGCGCTCCCGGGGTCCGTGACAGCTTGATCGGAACGCCGAGCTGGCGGATCGCTCCCGCGCCCGGCTGATCTATCTCGACGATCATCTCGCGCTCGCGGACGAGCTCCGACTCGAGCGCCTCGTCGAGGCCGGAGGACCGGCTCGAGGCAGCAGTCGTGACGCTCGGCGAAGCTCGCCCACTCGGCTCGCGTGCGCGTCATGAAGACGCCCTCGACCTCCGCGTGCGTCTCGGAGCCGGGAGCATCGAACTGGCGCTCGATCAGGTCCTCGCGCCCGACCCCCCTGCACCAGGCCTGCCAGAACTTCGGCTCGAGCGCGCCGAGCGTGACGTAGCCGTCGCGGCAGCGGTACGGGCGGTAGCAGACGAGCCCGCCGGCCAGCTCGAGCTTCCCGCGTCGCGGCACGAGCCGCTCGCAGAAGTAGCGCGCGGCCACCAGCGCGAGCCACGAGAGCGCGCCGTCCGCCATCGAGATGTCGACGAACTGGCCCTCGCCCGGAGCGGTCGCGCTCATGCAGGGCCGCCATGATCCCGAACGCGGCCATCAGCGCTCCGCCGCCGATATCGGCGATCTGCCCGGCGGACTGCACGGGCGGCCCGTCGCGCTCGCCGGAGAGCCCGAGCAGCCCGACGAGCGCGAGGTAGTTGATGTCGTGGCCCGAGCGCGCCCCGGAGCGGGCCATCCTGACCGTAACCGGTGATCGCGCAGTAGACGACGCGCGGGTTCACTTCGCGGACCGCGCCATAGCCGACACCGAGGCGGTCGAGCACCCCCGGCCGGTTTGACTCGAGCACGACGTCGTAGTCGCGCGCCAGCCGCAGCAGGACCTCGCGGCCGCGCTCATGCTTGAGGTCGAGGCGAAGCGAGCGCTTGCCCCGGTTGAGCGCGAGATAGAGCGCCGAGCGCGCGGACTCGTCCGCCCCGTCGTAGTACGGCGGCGACCAGCGGATGTAGTCGCCCGCGCCCGTGTCCTCGATCTTCAGCACGTCCGCACCGAAGTCCGCGAGCAGAAGCGAGCAGAAGCCGCCGGGCAGCAGGCGCGAGAGGTCGAGCACGCGCATCCCACTGAGCGGGCGCGCGCTCATCTTCCGGCCACGGGCTGGGAGCGCTCGTAAGATGGCGCGTCGTGCGTACCGCCACGCTCGCCGCCGCAGCCGTGCTCGTGCTCGCCGCCTTCGGAGCGCTCGCGTTCGCCTTCCACAGCTTCACCTCTGATCCCGGGCTGCCGAGCACGATCACCCTCCACGCCGCCCGGCGCGTCATCCAGCGCGGGCAGAGCGACGAGCTTCACGGCGTCGCCGTGAGCGCCGCCCATGGCACGCAACTCGTGCTCGCCGAGAACACGCACCCGCACAGCAGGGCGTTCCACAAGGTGGGACCGGTCCCCCTGCTCCCCGGGGACCGCGTGGCCGTCACCGTCGCCCCGGCGCAGACGACGCTGTACAAGGTCGTGGCCGCGAAGGACCACGCGATCGCGAGCCTGCCCGTCACCGTCACCGTCACCCTCGCGACTCCCTGAGCGCGCATCGCCGCGCCGCGGCGGAGTCACGTGGTCGCCCGCCTCGGGGTACCGAGCAGCTCGCGCGCCTCCGCGACCGTGGCCGCCCGCCGGCCGACGTCCTCCGCCATCCGCCTGGCCTGCGCGACCAGCTCGCCGTTCGAGCGCGCCATCTCGCCGGTGGGCAGGTAGAAGTTGTCCTCGAGGCCGGCGCGAACGTTGCCGCCGAGCGCGAGCGCCGCGGCGATCAGCATCCACTGCGCGCGGCTGACCCCGATCACGCCCCAGTTTCGCCGGCGCCCCCGGGAACCTGCTCGGACATGTGGGCGAGGTTGCGCGCGGTCGGGCGGATGCCACCGGTGACACCCATCACGCAGGAGATCTGAAGCGGCTCGGCGAGCAGCCCCATGTCGATCAGCGGATCGAGGTTCGCCAGGTGACCCGAATCGAAGCATTCGTGCTCGGGGCGGATCCCGTGCTCACGCATCGCCTCGAGCAGCTCGATGATCGTGTCGAAGCTGTTCTCGAAGACGGCCTTGAAGACGAAGTTCCCACGCCTGCGCGAGTACTTCGCGTAGTTCATCGAGCCCATGTTGAGCGCCGCGACGTCGGGCCTGAGCTCACGCAGGTAGGTGAGCCGCTTCTCGAGCGGTACGCCGATCGCGCCGGTCGAGTAGTTGACGATCACGTCGTCAACCGCGTCCTGAATCGCCTCGGTGATCGCGCGAAAGTCCTCGACCTCGAAGCTCGGAGTGCCGTCCGGGGCGCGTGCGTGGATGTGGATCATCGAGGCGCCCTCGTCGACGGCGCGCCGGGCCTCGGCCGCGTACTCCTCGGGCGTGTACGGGATCGCCGGGCACTGCTCGCGGTTCGCCACAGCGCCCGAGATCGAGCAGGTGATCACGACCGGGTCCTCGAAGCGGCTCATACGGGCGCGACCCCGTGCTTCTTCCAGGGACGCTCCACGCGCTTCGTCGCGGCCATCTCGAGCGCCTTGATCACGACCGCCCGCGTCTCGCGCGGGTCGATCACGTCGTCGATCAAGTCGGCCCCCGCGGCGATGTAGGGATCGATCAGCGCCTGGAAGTCGGCGACCAGCTCGGCGCGCCGCGCGGCGGGATCCTCGGCCTCCTCGACCTGCTTTCGAAAGATGATGTTGACGGCGCCCTCGGCGCCCATGACCGAGATCTCGGCGCTCGGCCAGGCGACGATCAGGTCGGGCTCGTAGGCCTTCCCGCACATCACGTAGTAGCCAGCGCCGTAGGCCTTTCGGACCACCACGGTGACCTTCGGCACGGTCGCGCGGGAGACCGCGTACAGCATCTTCGCTCCGTGGCGGATGATCCCGGCCTGCTCGACCTTCGTGCCGACCATGAAGCCGGGCACGTCCTGGAGGAAGAGCAGCGGGATGTTGAACGCGTCGCAGAGGTTGACGAAGCGCGCGGCCTTGTCCGCCGAGTCGTTCTCGAGGATGCCGCCGAGCTGGCGCGGCTGGCTGGCCACGATCCCCACCGAACGGCCGCCCATGCGCGCGAGGCAGGTGATGACCGTCCTCGCGAACATCGGCTTGATGTCGAGCCACTCGCCGTCGTCGACGATCCGGCGGATCACGTCGTACATGTCGTATGGCTTGCGATTCGACTCGGGGAGCACGTCGAGCAGCTGCTCGTCCTCACGCTCGACCGGGTCCCGGGTCTTAACGCGGGGCGGCTCTTGCTCGCAGTTCGACGGGAAGTACGAGAGGTAGCGCTTGATGACGGCGATGCACTCCTCGTCGGAGTCGACCTCGAGGTCGGCGACGCCGGACTTGCGCGTGTGCACGCGCGAGCCGCCGAGCTCCTCCTGAGTCACCTCCTCGCCCGTGACCGCGCGGACGAGGTAGGGGCCCGCGAGCGCCATCGAACCGCGACCCTTGACCATCGGGACGAAGTCGGCGAGCCCCGGGATGTACGCCGTTCCCGCGGCGCACGGTCCCATCAGCGCCGCGATCTGCGGCACCACGCCGCTCATCACCACCTCCTCGCGGAAGAGGTGTCCGGAGCCCGCGAACAGCGATCCGACCGCCTCCTGAATGCGAGCCCCGGCCGAGTCGAGCAGCCAGATCAGGGGGATCCGCTTGCCGAGTGCGAGGTCGCGCAGTCGCGCGACCTTGAGCTCGCCGGTCATTCCCATGGAGCCGGCCATCACGGTGAAGTCGTAGGCGGCGACCGCGACCAGCCGTCCATCGACCTTGCCGTAACCCGTGACCACACCGTCGGCCGGTGCGTCCACGCCCTCCATCGCGCGCTGCGAGAAATGGGGGCGGCCGTGGATGCCGAGCTCGACGAAGGTGTCGTCGTCGATCAGCAGCGCGAGGCGCTCGCGTGCCGTCAGCTTGTCGCGTTCGTGCTGGCGCGCGATCTTCTCCGGGCCGCCCCCGAGCTCGGCAAGGTCACGGCGCGCTCGCAGGTCCTCGACGAGCGGGCGCATCAGGGGCTGGCTCGTGTCGGCCGAGATCGCTCAGCGCCCCTTCCAGATCGGTTCGCGCTTGTCGAAGAACGCACGCACGCCCTCGACGACGTCCTCGGTCGAGAGGGCGATCGTCAGCTGTGAGCGCAGGTAGTCGAGTGCGTCGAGGAAGGCCATGTCCTGCTGGCGGAACATGGCGTCCTTTCCGAGCCGCATGACGACCGGCGACTTCGAGGCGAGCTTCGACGCCCATGCCGTCGACCGCGGCGTCGAACTCCTCCCCGTCCACCACCTTGTTCACGATCCCGGCGTCGCGCGCCTCGTCCGCGCTGATGCGCTCGCCCAGCAGCAGCAGCTCGTTGGTTCGCTTGCGCGGCACGTTGCGATAGATCAGCGCCATGATCATGAACGGGAAGGCGCCGACGTTGATCTCGGGCGTGCCGAACTCCGCGCCGCGCTTGGCGATCACGAGATCGCACGCGAGCATGATCCCGAGCGCTCCGGCGAGCACGTGTCCCGAGGCCGCGCAGATCGACGGCTTGCCGAGCTCGCCGATGAGGCGGAAGAGCCGCACGAAGCGGCCCGAGCCGAAGTGCTTCTCGACGAGCGGCACGTCGCCGGCGAACCCGCCCAGGTTCGCGCCCGAGGAGAACACGCGCTCGTGCGATGAGGCGAGCACCACACAGCGCACCCGCTCGTCCGCCCGTGCCGCCTCGAACGCGTCGATCAGCTCGTCGAGCAGCTCGTTCGACAGCGCGTTGCGGGTGTCGGGCTGGTCGAGAGTGAGCGTCGCGATCCCGTCGACGCTGTCGTAGCGAATCGTCTCGTAGGGCATGGGCAGTAGGACGTTCCACTGCCCACATTGACGACTGCGGGGTCGCGGGTCAAGTCGCGGGCGGCGATTCTTCCCAGCCCGGTGGCTACATAAACGACTGACCGCGACGATGTGTATGATGCGCCGCGCCTAATCGCCTGAACGGATCGGGCGAACGGGGGAACCACTTTCCGGGCTTCGGCTCGGTTGGGGCGAATCGAGGCATTGCCGCCTTCGTAGCGCCGCTCTTTCGGCGCGAGCCCGTCAGCTCACCCCGTCGGCATCAGAAAGAGATCGACGGCCCGAAAGGGGATCCCATGACGCGCGTCCGGACCGGCGTTGTCCTACTCGTGCTCGCCCTGACGCTGGCTCTGCCGGCGGTGGCGAGTGCAAGCTCACCTATCGACCAGATGATCGGCAAGGTGAACCAGCTGCGCAGGCAGCACGGATTGCATCCACTTGCCGTCAGCGGCTCGCTCGACCACTCGGCGACGGCCTATTCCGAGTGGATGATGTCGAGCGGCTACTTCGGCCACCTGTCGCGAATAGCCGCGAGCCACAGCTACCACGTGCTCGGTGAGATCATCGATTACCACAGCAGCGAGCACCCGGACGTCGACTGGGCGTTCCGCGACTGGCTGCACAGTCCCGAGCACCTGCACGTGATGCTCTACCCGACCTTCCGCTTCGTCGGCGCCGGCTACACGCTCGGTCGCTTCCGCGGCAGGCGGGCGACGCTCTGGGTCATGCACTTCGGCGCTCACTGAGCCCGTCCCCGAAGACGCCGTACGCGACGGCCCGGCGCTCGGTGAGTGCCGGGCCGTTCCTCTTCGGCGCCCGGTGAGCGCCGGGCCGCTCCTCTTCGGCGCTCGGTGAGCGCCGGGCCGTTCCTCTTCCAGCGCCCGGTGAGCGCCTCTTCACAGTAGGCAGTGCAACTCCCTACTGTTTACTTCGAGCGGCTCGTCCGGTACCTTCGAATCCCCCACTCGAGGAGCGAGCGCCGTGGCCACCGCCGAGAACGTCCTGAAGCCCGATTTCGGCGCCAAGAGGCGCCACTTCATCTTCAACGAGGAGCACGATGCCCTGCGCGAGTCGATCCGCAGCTTCGCCGTCCGAGAGCTCGCTCCTCACGCCGACGAGTGGGAGGAGACGACGTTCCCGAACTGGGTCTTCCGCCGCATGGGGGAGCTCGGCTTCCTGGGCCTCTCCTACCCCGAGCAGTACGGAGGCCAGGGCGGCGACTACTACTCGAACCTCGTGCTCGCCGAGGAGATCGGCCACTCGAACTCGGGCGGGCTGGCGATGGGCGTCGCGGTCCACACGGACATGGCGACGCCGCCGATCTTCATGTTCGGCACCGAGGAGCAGAAGCAGCGCTACCTGGTCCCTTCGATCCGCGGCGAGAAGATCTCCTGTCTCGGCATCACCGAGCCTGACGCCGGCTCAGACGTCGCGGGCATCAAGACCCACGCCGTGCGCGACGGCGACGAGTGGGTGATCAACGGCTCGAAGACCTACATCACGAACGGCACGCGCGCCGACTACATCGTGCTCGTGACCAAGACCGAGCCGGACGCCGGCTACGACGGCTTCACGCTCTTCCTGGTCGACACCGAGACGCCCGGCTTCGTCGTCGAGAATCGACTCGAGAAGCTCGGCATGCACGCCTCGGACACCGCCCTGCTCGCATTCGACGACATGCGCGTCCCCGCCGACGCCGTCCTCGGGCAGGTCGGCAAGGGCTTCTACCACATCATGTGGGAGCTCCAGGGGGAGCGGCTGATCGGCGCCGCCGGCTGCGTCGCCGGCGCGCAACGAGCCTTTGACAAGACACTGCGCTACGCGCTCGAGCGCAAGGCCTTCGGCCGGGAGATCGGCCACTTCCAGGTGATTCGCCACAAGTTCGCGGACATGGCGACCAAGATCGAGGCGGCGCGCCAGCTCGTCTACACGACCGCGTGGCGTTTCCAGAACGGCGAGTACCCCGTGCGAGAGATCTCGATGGCGAAGCTGCACGCCGCACGTGTCGCGGTCGAGGTCGCCGACGAGTGCATCCAGATCCACGGCGGCGCCGGCTACATGAAGGAGTACGGCATCGAGCGCGCTTGGCGCGACCTGCGTCTCAATCGCATCGGAGCGGGAACGGATGAGGTGATGCTCGACGTCATCGGCCGCTCCTACGGCCTCTGACCCTTCCCGCCCGGCGCTACCTGACGGTGAAGGACCAGGCGGTCGCTCGCAGGTGGTTGAGGTCCGCGTCGGCGATCGTTCCCAGCAGCTTGATCCGGTAGTGCCCGCCGCGCAGGGCCCGTCGGGGTGTGATCAGCAGCCGCCGTGCGCCGCGCGCGAGCCGCACCCGCACCGCCACCCGGCGGCCGTTCGAGGCGACCAGCTCGACCGACCGCGAGCCGATCCCGAGCATCGACTTCGAGAAGGTCACGACGATCGTCGCGTGTCCGCTCGCGCTCGCCCCCGGGCCCGGCGAGCGGCCGCGCAGGCGCGGCGCCTGGAAGTCCGTCGTAACGTGCGCGACGAAGAGCTGATTGTCCTTCGTGAACTGCCAGTCGGGCAGGGACTGGAGGTAACCATGCTCGGTCACGTCCGAGTTGACGAGCACCGCCGTCAGCCGGTTGTACGTGGCGGTGTCCGTGAGCGTCACCGCACCGGTGCCGCCGCGGGGAAGCTCCGCGACCTCGCTGAACTGGGTCGCGCCGCTGCCGCCGCCGTGGCGACCGACGAGCGCCACCGCCCCGGTCGTGCCGTTTGGCAGCGTGGCGACGAGCTTGACGCGCGGGAGGCCGGTGCCCGGGACGCCGAGCAGGCGGAAGGTGGTGTGATCGAGCCTGAGCCGGTCCGTCGGCCCGCCAACCGAGAGCGTGCCGGCCCGCGGTATGTCCGCGTAGAGCGCGCCGTCCGGAAAGCCGGAGTTCCCCGCCTGCCACTCGGCGGTCGCCGCCGCGAAGCGGTCGAACGAGTCCGGGAAACCGGCACCGCCATGCTGGCGAATCGACGCGTCGTAGGCGCCAGGCGCGAACGAGACGGGCGTTGTGTGCACCGAGTCGGCCCACGCGTCGCGCACTACGTTGGCGCCGTAGCGGGCGTCGAGCCACTTGTTCCAGACCGCCGACCCGTAGACCTTGACGTTGCGCCGATCGTTCGGGTCGGTCCCGTTGAACTTCGTCAGCGGAACGGTCGTCAGTGCCTCCCAGCCAGGCAGGTACTGCAGGTAGTCATAGGCGAGCGGGTAGACCTTCCCCTCCGCCCAGACGGCCGTCGACTCGAACATCCAGGTGTCCTCGAGCGCGTCGTAGTTGAACTGCAGCACGTGGTTGAACTCGTGCGCGAGCGTCACCTCGAGCGGCGTCAGCGGAGTCGAGTACTGCGGGAACTTGGTCCTGTCAAAGGTGTTGTCGAGCACCAGGTACGCGTAGAGCTGGTGGCCCTGCAGCTGGTTCGGATCCGGCGCCGTGTAGCCGTACACCCCCGTTCCGCCGAGGTTCTTGAGGTAGATGTCGGTCTTGCCGAGGCCGCCCCCGATCGCGCCGTCGCTCTTCGGCGGCCGCCAACCGAGCGCTCCGACCTCGACCGAGTAGACGTTCTCGGCGACCGCGTCCACCTGCTCGACGTAGCTCGGCACGCCACTGCCATCCGCGGAGCTGAGGTTTGGCGCGTCCGCGCCGCTCGCCACCCAGTGAACGCAGAAGTGCGCGCTGCAGTACGGCGAGTTGCGCGCCTCGGGTGCTGTGTAGCCGTCCTGCTGGGGGTCCGCCGCGCCGTCGGTGGGTCTCGCGAGCAGGCTCGCCGCGGCGCGGCGGTCGGTCCCCTGATAGGACGGCATCGCCGCCGCGATGCGCTGCAGCAGCGAGCTCAGGTCGACCGGTTTGCCGGGCCGCCGACGCTTCCATACGGCCTCGGCCCGGGTCAGCGCGGCGAGGCCATGCTTCGGCGTGCCGGCGACCGCCACGCCGACTGGCAGCAGCATGAGCGCGAGCGCGCAGAGGACGGCCGGCGGCAGGTGTCGACGGGGAATGGTCACGCGCTCAGCAGGACACATCAGTACCTGGTTTGGTTGCGGTCCGTCGCCCGACGAGCGCGGCGGCGTTTGCGCGCCAGCCTCACGCGGGTATCGCGCTCATAGGCCCGGGCTGCGGGAGCTCGGGCGAGTCGATATCAGGGGAGGATCGAAATGGAAGCATCAGGTGCCTCGCGGGAGCCACTGGGAGGCGAGACGGCGCGTGCGAGAACGGCGGAGCCGCCCAGGGCGCCGCTGCCCGTGACGAGCGACCCCGGGCCGCTCGGCCTCGCCGCGTTCGGATTGACCACGTTCATGCTGAGCATGGTCAACGCCCATCTCGTCAGCCAACTCGACCTCGCCTTCGTGCTGCCGCTCGCGCTCGCCTACGGCGGGCTCGCCCAGCTGCTCGCCGGCATGTGGGAGTTCCGGACCGGCAACACCTTCGGAGCGGTTGCCTTCACGTCGTTCGGGGCCTTCTGGCTCTCCTTCTGGGCGCTCGGGCACTTCTACCTGAAGACGGTGACCGATCCCAAAGTCCAGGCGCACGGCCTCGCGCTGTACCTGATCGCGTGGGGCATCTTCACGACCTACATGTTCTTCGCGTCGCTGCGCACGACCGCCGCGATCGCCGCCGTCTTCATACTGCTCGCGGCGACTTTCATCGTGCTCGGGATCGGCAACGCGAACGTCTCGACGAGCACCATCAAGATAGGCGGATACCTCGGCCTCGCGACGGCGTTCGCGGCAGGGTACGCGTCGTTCGCGGCGGTGATCAACTCGACCTTTGGACGGGTGCTGTTGCCTGTCGTCCCGCTGGCCGCCCGCCCATGACGGCGGCCAGGTCGCCGCGGCGTGCCGGAACCTTCGGGGTCGGCGCGCCACGGTGGCAGAATTGCAGGGGGACCCGCCGCTGACGGATCCGCGGCGGAGCGTCGCCCGCCCAACAGAGGAGGAGAGATGGCAGACACCACTGTCAGTCAATCGGGCGAGGGCCTCGAGCGGGAGCTCGAGCGACTGCTCGACGAGAACGAGAAGTTCGACCCGCCCGAGGAGTTCCGCGACAAGGCCCTGATCAACGACGAATCGGTCTACGAGGAGGCGGAGCGTGACCCCGCGGCCTGGTGGGCGAAGCAGGCGGAGGAGCTGCACTGGTTCGAGAAGTGGGACACGGTCCTCAACGACGACGACCCGCCGTTCTACAAGTGGTTCGAGGGCGGCAAGATCAACGCGTCGTACAACTGCCTCGACCGTCATGTCGAAGAGGGTCGCGGCGACCGCGTCGCCTACCACTGGCGTGGCGAGGAGGGCGACGAGCGCGACGTCACCTATTCGGACCTCCTGCGAGACGTCAAGCGGCTCGCCAACGGCCTCAAGGACATCGGCATCCAGAAGAACGACGTGGTGGGGATCTACCTGCCGATGATCCCCGAGGTGGTCGTGGCGATGCTCGCGTGCGCGCGCATCGGCGCGATCCACAACGTCGTCTTCGGCGGCTTCTCGGCCGGTTCGGTGAGGGAGCGGATGGAGGTCTCGGACGCCAAGGCACTGATCACCGCGGACGGCGCGCGGCGCAAGGGCAAGACGGCGGGCGTGAAATCGGCGGTCGACGAGGAGATGGGCGAGCTCGAGTCGATCGAGAAGATCATCGTCGTCAAGAGCACCGACGCCGACTGCGAGATGAAGGAGGGGCGGGACGTCTGGTACCACGAGCTGCTCGAGGACGCCGACGAGGAGTGCGAGGCCGAGCCGCTCGACGCGGAGCATCCGCTGTTCATCCTCTACTCGTCGGGCTCGACGGCGAAGCCGAAGGGCATCCTGCATACGACGGGCGGCTACCTGGCGCACTGCGCCTGGACCCAGAAGTACGTCTTCGACCTGCGCCCGGACGAGGACGTCTACTGGTGCGCAGCCGATGTCGGCTGGGTCACCGGTCACTCGTACATCGTCTACGGGCCGCTGCTCAACGGGACCACGAGCATCATGTACGAGGGCGCGCCCGACTACCCGGACAAGGACATCCACTGGGAGCTCGTGGAGCGCTACAAGGCGACGATCTACTACTTCGCGCCGACGGCGATCCGGTCGTTCATGAAGTGGGGCGCCGAGTACCCGGAGAAGCACGACCTCAGCTCGCTGCGCCTGCTCGGCACGGTCGGCGAGCCGATCAACCCGAAGGCGTGGGCGTGGTACTGGAAGGTGATCGGCGGCGGCCGCTGCCCGATCGTCGACACGTGGTGGCAGACGGAAACCGGCGGGATCATGATCTCGCCGCTGCCAGGGGTGACCCCGACCAAGCCCGGTTCGGCGACCCGGCCGCTGCCGGGCGTCAAGGCGGCCGTCTACGACGAGGAGGGCAAGGAGATCGACGAGGGGCAGGGCTACCTGGTCCTCGAGCAGCCCTGGCCAGGGATGCTGCGGACGCTCTACAGGGACGACGACCGGTACGTCGAGACGTACTTCGAGCGCTATGGCAAGGAAACCTACCTCGTCGGTGACGCAGCCCGCAAGGACGAGGACGGCTACTTCTGGATCCTCGGCCGTATCGACGACGTCGTCAACGTCTCGGGCCACCGGATGTCGACCGCTGAGATCGAGTCGGCGGTCGTCTCCTTCGACCGGGTCGCGGAGTGCGCGGTGATCGGCAAGAACGACGAGGACACCGGCCAGACGGTCGTCGCGTTCGTCACGCTCGAAGGAGAGGAGAGCGAGGGCGACGACAACCTCGAGGAGAAGATCCGGGAGCACGTCGGCAAGAAGATCGGCAAGTTCGCCCGGCCGAAGCAGGTGATCTGGTCGGCCGACCTGCCGAAGACGCGGTCGGGCAAGATCATGCGCCGCCTGCTTCGCGACATCGCGGAGGGCCGCGAGCTCGGCGACGTCACGACGCTGCGCGAGCCCGGGGTGATGAAGGACCTCGAGGGCAAGGTCAAGTCGGGAGCCAAGGAAGAGGATTAGAGGCGGGCTCCGCCCGCCCGGGGAGTGGGGCGGCCCGGCGGGCCGCCCCACTGAGCCTTTAGATGTTCCCGTCGCCGTCGCTCGGACCGCCGTTGTTGTCCGAGTCGCCGTCGCCCCCTCCTCCTTGCGGAATCCCGCCACCATTGCTGTGGGCCACCGGCGGGGGTGGCGGCGGAGGCGTTTGATGGGTGGCGACCGGGGGCGGCGCCTGAGTGGGCTGCGGAGCCGGCGCGGGCGTCGGCATCGGTTGCGGTGCCGAGGCCGGCGGGCTCGACGCGGCGGTCACGGGCGCGCCGCCCTGGCCCCCACCGTTCACGCTCGTCGTCGAGTGCGTCGACTTCTTCTTGTGGTGGTGGACGGCCTTCTTCGCCGCGACGTGCCTGGCCGGCGCGACCGGCGTGGTCGCCGCGCTCGTCGTCGTCTGCTTCGCGGTGTGGCTCGAACTGCCGCCGCAGCCGGCGATGACGGCGGCTGCGGCGACACCTGCCACCGCGACGCACGCAGTACGGGTCTTGATGTTCATGCTCGTCCTCTCATCCGGTTAAGGAGGAGGACGCAGCGGAACTTGCGTTACTTCCCTGCGTGTCCGCCAGAGGCGGACACGCTCATGCTTCGGCGGCCGTCCGCGGCCTCCGCATCCGGAGCGCCGCGGGCCGCCGCTCGCTCATGCTTTGCGGCGTCGATGCGTCCGCGAGGCGTCCCTACATGTCCATCCCGCCGTTGACGGCCCAGACCTGCCCGGTTATGTAGCTCGAGGAGTCCGAACAGAGGAAGTCGACGACCCGCGCGATCTCGTCCGGGCGGCCGAGCCGGTCGAGCGGGATCTGCTTCTTCAGCTTCTCGACCACCTTGTCGGGGATCGTCGCGATCATGTCCGTCTCGATGAACCCGGGGGCCACGGCGTTGACGGTCAGGCCCACGCCGTTCTCGTGCAGCTTGTCCGCCTTGGCGAGCGCCTGCGCGGCCTCACGCGCCATCGTCATCGTCAAACCGAAGAGACCGGACTTCGACGCCGCGTAGTTCGCCTGCCCCACGTTGCCCATCTGCCCGATGATCGACGAGATGTTGATGATCCGTCCACTGCCGCGCTCGATCATGTGCTCGAGCACGGGCTTCGACA
Source organism: uncultured Actinomycetes bacterium (assembly GCA_963719375.1). Lineage (GTDB taxonomy): Bacteria > Actinomycetota > Thermoleophilia > Solirubrobacterales > Thermoleophilaceae > JAICJV01. Next base: position 948,900 of record CAVRBY010000001.1, read on the forward strand.
TGTAGAACGCTCCGGACAGGTTCACCGAGATGACCTTGTTCCAGTCCTCCGAGTCGAGCTTCAGGATCGGATGGTCCGCGGTGATGCCCGCATTGTTGACGAGGATGTCGAGCCGGCCGTGCTGGTCGAGCACCTCCTGTACGACGCGGTGACAGTCCTCGCACTTGCCGACGTTGCCGCTGTGGATGCTCCCCTCCACGCCATCGGACCGAAGCTCGTCCATGAATGCGCGCGCCTTCTCCTCGTTGCTCGTGTAGCCGGCGGCGACGATCGCCCCGTGCCCCGCGAGGGACTTGGAGATCGCACCCCCGATCCCGCGGGTCCCCCCGGTGATGAGCGCGACGCGCCCCTCAAGTGGTTTCGGTCCGGTACCCGCGGCCTGTGGTGCCTCAGTGGCAGTTGCCATTTCTCCCCCTCACCGTCCAGATCGCTCCGCCAGCCACTCGGCGATGTCTGGCCAGATTTGCTCGCGTGCCTTGGACCCGGCCATGAGGCCGATGTGCCCCCCGGGCCGGTCGAAGTGCGTGACGTCCTCGCTCGAGATCAGCTCGAGCAGCGGCGCGGTGCCCTGCGGCGGCGCGATGTGGTCGGCGCCTGCGGTCACGACGAGCACGTTCTGCCCGATCCGCCCGAGGTCGACCCGGCGCCCGCGCAGGCGCAGACGGCCCTCGACGAGCGAATTCTGCTTGTACATCCAGGTGATCCACTCGCGATAGGCGCGCGCCGGAAACGGGGGGTTGTCGGCGACCCACTTGGACATCGCCTGGAAGGCCTGGCGCCGGTCCTGACCGGCAAGCAGGCCCTCCCACAGCTGGCGATAGGTCGTCCAGTAGTTCGTGACGGGCTTCATCATCTTGTTCGCCCAGTCGATCGCCGGCCCCGGGATCGCCGGATGAACGTCGGCGACGAGATCCGGATCGAAGGACTCCCGCCGCAGCCACTTCGCGTACAGGGAGCCGGTCGTGTCGATCGGCGTCGTCAGCAGCGCGAGGTTTCGCACGGGCGTGTCCGGCTCGAGCGCCGCGTGCATCGCGCACAGCGTGCCGCCGATGCACCACCCGAGCAGCGAGAGCTCCTCGGACCCGCTCGCGCGCAACGTCTCGCGAATCGCCCACGGCAACTCCTCGCAGACGTAGCTGTCAAGACCGAGGTCCGAGTCGCTCTCGTCTGGCTCCCCCCAGTCGACGAGAAAGACGTCGAAGCCCTCCTCGAGCAGATGTTCGACGAACGAGTTGCCCGGGCGCAGGTCGAAGATGTCGGGCCGGTTGATCAGCGCGAAGACCAGCAGCACCGGGATCGCGTGTGTCCGCTTCGTGCTGCGGTAGCGGTACAGCGTCGTCGAGCGGTGCGTCCAGATGGCGTCCTTGGGCGTGACGCCGATCTCCGCGTCGTCCTGCGTCAGCAGGATGTTGGCGAACTCGACCGCGGCCCGGGGCGCTCGGACCATTTGCTCGAGCGCGCTCATGACGAGCGGGCGCGCGAGCGGCGTGCGCTCGCCGAGCGCCCGTTTGAGCTTTGAGCGCGCCGCCGCGAGCCGCTCGCGTTGGAGCTCTTCTCAAGCCGGGCCACCTGCTCCTGGAGGCGCTCGACCTCCTGAAGCACGCGTTCGAGCTTGTCCTCGGTGCGACCCAGCTGGCGGCCGATCCGGATCAGATCGGTGCGTCCGGCGAGCCGCAGATTGCGCACCATCAGGTCCATCCCCGAGAAAGCGATGCGCGTCAGCGCCATCGCATTCTCTGTCGTGCGCGCCAGCAGCTCGCCGAAGCCCTCGCTGCGTACGAGCTCCTCGGCCGCGCTCGCGGCACCCTTCTCGACGTCCTCGTAAAGGTGCCTGATCTGCTCCGCTGCGGATGGCTGTTCGCTCATGTCTCCTCCCCTGCCTGGAGGGTACCCCCGCTCCGGTTAGCCTGAACGCGATGCCCGAACAGGCGCCGAGGCACTCGCTCGGAGAGATCATCCGCCGCCAGCGCGAGCTCAACGAGCTCTCGATGAGGCGCTTCGCCGAGATGGTCGGCATCTCGAACCCCTACCTGTCTCAGATCGAGCGCGGCCTGCGCGAGCCCTCCGAGCACGTCGTCGACGCGATTGCCCGCTCGCTCGAGCTCTCCGTCGACGCGCTCTACGAGCAGGCGGGCATCGGAGAGGAAGGCGAGGATCGGGGCGTGTCGCGCGCGATCGCCGAGGATCCCGATCTCACGCCGCGCCAACGTCAGGCGCTGACCGACGTCTACGACGCGTTCGTCGCCCAGAACGGCGGGCCTCGCCGGCGGCGGCGGCGGACGAAGCGGCCCTAGGGCGCCGGGATCGTGCGACCGGCGGCGGGAGTCGCCGCGCGCGCCTCGCGACGCCTGCGGGCGGCACGCTTCGAGCGCCCCGACGTGGAGCGCTCGTAGACCCCGGCAAGGATCGGCGGCCAGTGCTCGCGCAGCGCCTCGCGCCCCATGAACAGTCCGAGGTGTCCGCCGCTCGTCGTGCGCTCGACGATGTCGCTGCGAGGAGTGGCCACCGCGTCGGCCGCCGCGAAGACCTGCGGTGGCGGGGTGATGTGGTCGGTCGCGCCCGCGAGCAGGTTGAGCGGCTTGTCGAACGCGCCGAGGTCGACGCGCTCGCCGCCGACAACGAGGTCGCCCGAGATCAGCTCGTTGTCGCGGAAGAGGTGCTCGACGATCCAGAGATAGAAGGCGCCGGGCAGGTCCTGGGTGTGCTTGTACCAGTCCTCGAAGTCGCGATGGCGGGCGCGGTGGCGGGGGTCGTCGAGCGCGGCGAGCAACCCGATCTGCTTGCCAAGCTCGTTGTCGGGCTTGATCGCGACGAACCCGCCCAGGATGAACTCGCCCTTCATGACGCCCCCGCCGAGGGCGACCATGGCCTCATAGAGGCTGAGGTCACCGGTCCTGCAGAGCAGCTTGACCCACTCGTGGATCGGTCCCTCGCCGACGTGGAAGTCGATCGGCGCGCCGGCGAGCGTCAGCGTGTTCACACGCTCGGGGTGGAGCGCCGCGTAGATCGCCGCGAGCCAGCCGCCCTGGCAGTCGCCGATCAGGTTGACGGGCTCCCCGATCAGATCGAAGGCCTCGTCGAGGAAGGCGAGGTAGTCGAGCACCCCGACGTGCCGGGTGGCGCGGGTCGCGCCGAGCCACTCCATCGCATAGGCGCGCTTGAGTCCGGCGGCTCGTATCACCTGCATCTGGCTCTGGTCGGCGCTGTAGTCGACGATGCACGAGTGATGGCCCGCCTGCGGCGGCAGCACCAGCGTCGGCGTGACCGCCGCGCGGGAGCCCTCGGAGAAGTCGCGCAGCGCCGCGATCTCGCCCCGCAGGACGACCTCGTTGGGCGACGACCAGGTGGGCTCGCGGCGGTCGAGCATCGCCTCCCACCAGCGGAGTCCGTCGGAGGCCAGGTCGAGCGGCGTCGCGCGCCCTGCGCGCCACGCCGCTCCAGTAATCGGTGGCTCCGTCCGCGAGAGCGCGCCACGAGTCGAGCGCTCCGTTCCAGACGTGCCGCGCCATGACCGGGGTGAACGTCTCTGAAGGGCTGCTCATACCCGGGGAAGGTTAGTACCGGGAGCGGTCGGGAATGCCCAGGTGAGGCATTCCGAACGTCTGCGAGGGTCACCTTGGGGGAGGGATTGGAGGGTCGCGCCGCGATCGTGACGGGCGCGGCGAGCGGCATCGGCAGGGCGATCGCGGCACGGCTCGAGGCCGACGGGGTCGGAGTCCTGAGCGTCGACATGAACCCGGATCGGGACGGGCCCGGCGAGCCGTTCGAGGCGGACCTGACCGGTCGCGATGGAAACCGCGGCGCGGTCGAGGCGGCGCTTGACCGCTTTGGGCGCATCGACGCCGTCATCCCCAACGCGGGCTTCCAGCATGTCGCCCCCGTCGCGGACTTTCCGGAGGAGCGCTGGGATGCGCTGGTCGCGATCCTGCTGACGAGCCCCTTCCTGCTCGCCAAGTACGCCTGGCCGGCGCTCGAGCGGTCCGATGACGGGCGCTTCATCGCGATCGCCTCCGCGCACGGGCTCGTGGCCTCGCCCTTCAAGTCGGCCTACGTCTCGGCCAAGCACGGCGTGCTCGGGCTGGTGAAGACGATCGCGCTCGAGGGCGCCGATGCCGGCATCATGGCGAGCGCCGTCTGCCCCGCCTTCGTCCGCACGCCGCTCGTCGAGGGCCAGATCGCCGACCAGGCGAAAGCGCACGGGATCTCCGAGGAGCGCGTGCTCGAGGAGGTGATCACCGCCCCACACGCCGTCAAGCGGCTGATCGAGCCTGAAGAGGTGGCGGATGTGGTGGCCTTTCTGTTGGGTGACGGCGGCCGTGCGTTCACCGGCGCACCGGTGACGATGGACCTCGGCTGGACCGCGCGCTGAGCGGCGCGGCGACTACTCGATCAGACCGCGGGCGGCAGCCGAATACGCACCTGCGACCCCGCGCGTGAAGTCCGCCTGGGCCGAGGCGAGCGCCTGGACCCATCCGAGCTGGCTCGTGTCGGCGAGCCGGTCCTCGTAATCGGCGACGCTCGTGAGCGTCCGCTCGTAGAGGTCGAGGCATGCGTCGCCCGCGCGCCGTGCCGACTCGGTGAACTGCTCGTTCAGCTCGCGCATGCGCGCCGCTGCCTCGTCGACGTGCGCGTAAGAGCTCTTGGCCTTGGTTGCCATAGGTACCTCCGGACTCGGTTTGCTGCTAGCAGCTTAGCAACCGTGAAGCTAATGAGCTAGCGCGGGGCGGGCACGGGTCCCTGCGGCGGAGGCTGGGGCTCGGGCGGCGGCTCCGGGCTCGCCGGCGGCTCCGGAGCCGGCAGGGGCTCGGGCTGGATCGGGGTCTCCGGCGGCAGCGGCGGATCCGGCGGCTGCGGTTCGGTCTCCGATCGGCTCATCGCCGCGCGCACTCTACTCGTCGGCGCGTGCTACGCGTGCCTCACCCGCGGCCACGGCCCGCAACGCGTCTCTGAGGCGCCCGCGCGACTCGCGATCGACCGGCAGCGTGACGTCGATCGCGGTCAGGCCGCGACCACCCCGCGAGGACTCCATTGAGCCGAGTCGAGCGAAAGCCTTGAGCATCGCTCGGTTGTCGGTCATGAGGCAGGCGCGGAAATGACCGACGCCCTCCTCGGCCGCGCGCAGCGCGAGGCGCTCGAGCAGAACCGATCCGAGGCCGCGACTCTGCCAGCTGTCGATGACCGCGACTGCCGCCTCGGCCCTGTCGGGAGCGTCCGGGTCGCGGATGAAGCGGGCCACGCCGAGCCCCTCGCCGGTCTCCGGGTCGAGCGCGCCGATCGCCTCGTGGTCGTGGTGGTCGGGGCGGGTGAAGAAGGCCAGCTCGTCCTCGGCCAGATGCGACTTCGGACCGAGGAATCGCCGGTAGCGCGATCCCTCGCCCAGACGCTCGAAGCCGCGCTCGAACAGCGGCGCGTCCTCGGGACGCACCGGGCGCAGCGCTACCACCGAGCCGTCCCGCAGGCTCACCTGGTCCAAGTCCTCCATCCCCTCGACCAGTGTGCCACGCACGCGGGTACGCTGGCCGCAGCGAGGAGCACTTGACGGGTTTCGAGGAGATCAAGCGTCCGGGCGCCGCGGCTCGCGCGCCCGCGCCGCCCTTCGAGGAGGAGCACGAGCGACTGCGCGAAGTCGTGCGGCGCTTCGTCGATCACGAGCTGCGTCCGAACGCGGAGCGTTGGGAGGAGGAGCGCTGGTTCCCGAACGCGGTGTTCACCCGTCTCGCCGAGGTGGGGCTGCTCGGACTCGGCTACCCGGAGCGCTACGGCGGCCAGGGAGGCAACTGCCTGCACGAGGCGGTGTTCACGGAAGAGCTCGCGCGCTGCGGCTCGGGCGGGCTCGCCGCGGGCATCGGCGCCCATACCGGCATTGCCACGCCTCCGCTGTGGAAGTTCGGCAGCGAGCAGCAGAAGCAGCGCTGGCTCGTCCCCGCGATCAGGGGAGAGAAGATAGGTGCGCTCGGGATCACCGAGCCCGGCGCGGGCTCCGACGTGGCGGCCATCCGCACGACCGCGCGGCGCGTCGACGGCGGCTACCTGGTCAACGGCTCGAAGACCTTCATCACCAACGGCGTGCGGGCGGACTTCGTCGTCACCGCCGTCAAGACCGGCAGCGACGGTGGGCACCAAGGCCTCTCGTTCCTCGTCATCGAGAGGGGCAGCGAGGGGTTCAGCGTGTCGCGCAAGCTCGAGAAGATGGGCTGGCACGCCTCGGACACCGCGGAGCTCGCGTTCGAGGACGTCTTCGTCCCCGCCGGCAACCTGCTCGGCGAGGAGGACCGGGGCTTCTACCTGATCATGGCGAACTTCCAGTGGGAGCGCCTGCTCATGGCGCTCGGAGCGACGGGCAGCATGACCGCGCTGTTCGAGCGCTCGCTCGCGTTCGCACAGGAGCGCGAGGCCTTCGGCCGCCCGATCGGCCGCCAACAGGCGATCCGCCACAAGCTCGCCGAGATGGCGCTGAGGGCCGAGGTCGCGCGGGCGCTCACCTACGACGCGCTGCGCCTGTTCGCTGCCGGCGCTGACGCGATCCGGGAGGTGACGATGGCGAAGCTGCACACCCAGCGCGCCTGTTTCGAGCAGGCGGACGATGCGCTCCAGATCCACGGGGGGGCCGGGTACATGAGGGAGTACGGGATCGAGCGCGCCGTGCGCGACGCACGGCTCGGCCCGATCGGCGGCGGCACGGACGAGATCATGCGCGAGATCCTCGGCCGCCAGCTCGGGCTCTGACCCTCCGGCGCGCGTTCGTCATGATTGGCCGCCGTCAAAGTGAAAAGGAGACTGCGTGGGAGTACTGGATGGCAAGACAGCGATCGTCACCGGGTCCGCCCGTGGCATCGGCCGAGCTACGGCGGAGCTGCTCGCCGAGCACGGGGCGCAACTGCTCGTCAACGACATCGACGGCGACATCGCCGAGCAGGCCGCGAGCGAGATCGAGGCCGAGACGGTCACCTACGCCGGCGATCTGACCAAGGAGGGCGTCCCGGATCAGCTGGTGCAGACCGCGATCGACTCGTTCGGCAAGATCGACATCCTCGTCAACAACGCCGGCTACACGTGGGACGGCCCGATTCACAAGATGACCGACGAGCAGTTCCAGGCGATGCTCGACATACACAACGTCGTGCCGTTCCGCGTCCTGCGCGCCGCCGCCCCCCACCTGCGCGAGCCGGCCAAGCGCGAGCGCGACGAAGGTCGCGAGGTCTTCCGCAAGGTCGTGAACGTCTCCTCGATCTCGGGCACGATGGGAAATGCCGGTCAGGCGAACTACTCGTCCGGGAAGTCCGGTGTGGTCGGCCTGACGAAGACCCTCGCCAAGGAGTGGGGTCAGTTCAAGATCAACGTCAACGCCGTGGCCTTCGGCTTCGTCGAGACGCGCCTGACGGCGGCCAAGGAGGAGTCGGAGGCGATCGAGCGAGAGGGCAAGGAGATCCAGCTCGGCATCCCCGAGCAGCTGCGCTCGATGGCTTCGGTGCTGATTCCGCTCGGCCGGCCGGCGTCGCCGGAGGAAGCCGCCGGCGGGGTCTTCTTCCTCTGCTCTCCGTGGTCGAACTACGTCCACGGTCAGGTGCTGAACGTCACGGGCGGGCAGTTCGGGGGCATGACCTCCTAGCGAGCGGCGATGGGAGACTCGCTGCCGATCGCGCGCGGAGTGTCGATCCCGCTCAGCGAGATCGCGCTCCGCGCAAGCCGCTCCACTGGCCCGGGCGGGCAGCATGCGAACGTCACCGCTTCACGCGTCGAGGCCGTCTTCGACGTCCGCGGCTCGCGCAGCCTGGACGACGAGCAGAAGCGGCGAGTCGCCGCCCGGGTCGGCCCGCGCGTCACGGCCGTCGCGCAGGACTCGCGCAGCCAGGCGCGCAACCGCGAGCTCGCGCTACACCGGCTCTCGGCTCGCCTGGCCGCCGCGCTCGCCGTGCAGCGGCCGCGCCGCGCGACGCGTCCGACGCGCGCCTCCCGCGAGCGCCGACTCGAGCGAAAGCGCCGCACCTCGGAGCGCAAGCGCGCCCGCCGCCCTCCGAACGACGGCTGAGGCGCTCGGCGAAGCACTCCGCCTGCCGTCTACGATAGGCGCAGCACGGCTTGCCGCCTCGGGCGGAGCGGCAGCCGCGCGACCTGCCCCGCAGTGCCGCCCCGAGGAGGCCCCGTAGATGCCGCTGGTTCCGATGGTGATCGAGCAGGACGCTCGCGGCGAGCGCGCGTTCGACATCTACTCGCGCCTGCTGAGGGAGCGAATCGTCTTCGTCGCCGGCCCGATCGACGACGAGGTCGCCAACCTCGCGGTCGCCCAGATGCTTCACCTGGAGGCCGACGACCCGGACAAGGACATCGCGGTCTACGTCAACTCTCCCGGCGGCTCGGTCTACGCCGGCCTCGCCATCTACGACACGATGCAGTTCGTAAAGCCCGAGATCCAGACGATCTGCGTCGGCATCGCGATGTCGATGGGCTCGCTGATCCTGACGGGAGGCACGAAGGGCAAGCGAATGTCGCTCCCGAACAGCCGCATCTTGATCCACCAGCCGTCAGGCGGCTTCGAGGGCCAGCAGGCGGACATTCAGATCCACGCGGAGGAGATCCTGAGAATCCGCTCCCGCCTCGACGAGATCTACTCGCACCACACCGGCCAGAGCATGGAGCAGGTCCATCAGGACATGGACCGCGACCGCTACATGAAGCCGGACGAGGCGGTCGAGTACGGCCTGATCGACCGCGTGATCACCAGCCACTAAGCGAAAGCTGGACCTCGCTGGCCGTCAGGATCGCGGACGGCGCTCCTCGGCGAGCGGTCTCCCGCCCTCATCCGCGAGCCCGGGCGGTGGCCACGGGCCGAACCAGTTGTCGCGCGCGCCGTCTAGCGTGATCACCGCGCCGGAGTGATAGTCGCCGGCCGGCGACGCAAGGTACGCGACGAGCCACGCGTGCTCCTCCGGCACGCCGAGGCGCCCGAGCGGCACGGTGCGCGCGACGCCCTCGTAGACGGGACGCGGATACTTGCGCAATGCCTCGGTCGCGAAGTGCCCGGCGGCGATGGCCGTCAAGCGGATGTTGAACCGCGCCCACTCGATCGAGAGCACGCGAGTCAAGTTCTCGACGGCCGCGCGCGCCGCCGAGGAATGCGCCATGCCGGGCAGTCCGTGATGGGGAGAGAGGGTGACGTTCAGGACCTTGCCGCCCTTTGCCGGCATCATCGCTCTCGTCGCCACGGCGTGGGTCACGAGCCAGGTGCCCTCGAGGTTCAGGTCGACGACGGTCCGGAAGCCCTTCGGTGAGATGTCCTCCGCCGGCGTCATGTACTGGCCGCCGGCGTTGTTGACGAGCGTGTCGATCCGTCCGTGTCGCCCGAGCGTGTGGTCGACTAGCTCCTCGACGGCACCCTCGTCCCGCACGTCGCAGACGCGTGGATCGCAGCGGCCCGCCTCACACATCGCCGCGGTCTGCTCGAGCCGGTCGAGCCGGCGTCCGCAGACCACGACCTGGGCTCCGCAAGCCGCGAGCTCGATCGCCGTTGCCCGTCCAAGGCCGCTGCCCCCACCGGTGACGAGCACGACCTGCCCGTCGAGCAGCCCCTCGGCGAATATCTTCGACGGCATCAGGTGGCGAAAGACTACGCGCGACGCATGCTGGGCGGACCGGCGCTGCCCTCGGCGGCCCGTCGAGCTGCCCTGCGCGCGGCGCGCGCAGCGCGCACGGCACGGCGTCGGCCGTCGCGCTGCAGCCCACGATGGAGCTGCTCGACGCGGTCGAACAGGATCTCCGAGGCCGCCTGCGCCTGTGCCCGCGTCGGATCATCGACGGGATCGAAGGCGACGGGCTCGCCGTACTGGATCGTCACCTTCGGGAAGATCTGAAGCCGCTTCCAGTTGCGCGCCTTCTGGGTCCCCGCGATCGCCGTCGCGACGACCGGAGCGCCCGTCTCGAGCGCCAGCCGGCCGAGCCCCGGTCGCGGCTTGCCCAGCTGACCGGTGCGCGAGCGGCCTCCCTCGGCATACATGACGACGAGGCCGCCGCGCGCGATCACCGCGCGTGCGGTCTCGAAGGCCTCCTCGTCGCGCTGACCGCGGCGAACCGGAAAGACGCCCCCGTGGGTGAAGATGAACTGCTGCGGCCACTTGAACAGCTGCGACTTGCCCATGAACTGCACCGGCCGGCGGAGATAGACGCCGACGAAGAAGTGGTCGAGGAACGAGAAGTGGTTCGGGGCGATGATCGCGGGCCCGCGCGCGGGAACGTTGTCGGAGCTGATGCAGCGCGCGCGGTAGCCGAAGACGAGGATCGGCGTCAGCAGCAGGCGGGCCGTCTTGTACACCCAGTCCGGCCCGCGCCGGCGCGCACGCTCATGGAAGCGCTCGAAGCACTCGGCCGGTCGTGGATCCTCATAGACCTGGGGCCTCACCTACCCTCCCTACCCCGGGGCACGCCCGCTGGTTACCCGTCGGCTGAGATAGACGCGGACGAACCCGGCGAGCTGGCGAGCGCGGTGGAGGAAACCCGCCGCCGAACGTCCCCGAGCGCGATGCTCGAGCGGAAGCTCGTGCTCTGCGAGCCGGGCTCCCGCGCGTACCGCGTCGACCGTCATCCCGATCTCCATCCCGAAGCCCGAAGCGAAGGGCAGCAGCGCCTGGAGTGTCGGCGCGCGCAGGGCGCGCTGGCCCGAGATCGGCGCCGCGAGCTCCTGTCCCGTGAGATCGCGCACGGCCCAGCGCGCGAACCCGAGCGCGATCCCGAAGCCGCCGCCGGCACGCCGCTCGAAGGCCGCCACCACGAGGTCCGCATGGTCGAGGATCGGCAGCAAGGCGGCCAGCTCCGCCGCGGAGCTCCCGAGGTCCCCGTCACAGAGCAGCACGGCCGGCGGGTCGTGGCGCTCGAGCAGCGCCCGCGCGGCCAGCGTCGTGACGCCGCCCTTGCCGAGATGCCGGTCGGCTCGCACGACCTCCGCCCCACCGGTGATCGCCGCCGCCGCCGTCCCGTCGGTCGAGTGGTCGTCGGCGACGACGATCGGAACGTCGCCGAGTGCGCCGCGCAGCGCCGCGATCGTCGCCGGCAGCCGATCCGCCTCGTTGCGTGCGCTGACCACGACACCGACCCGGACGCTCACAGCGATATCGTGGCGCGCCGACCAGCTCCCAGGAACCAGGAGGCCGACTTGCCAGAGGTCGAGGCGCACATCACCGGCACGGTGTGGAAGGTCGAATGCAGCATCGGCCAGGAGGTCGAGGAGGGTGACACGCTCGTCATCCTCGAGTCGATGAAGATGGAGATGCCGGTCGAGGCGGAAGACGACGGCAAGGTCGCGGAGATCCGCGTGGAAGAGGGTCAGTCGGTCTCCGAGGGCGACACACTGGTCGTCCTTGAGTAGCGCACCGCAAGCCGCGAGCTACCTGGCCTCCGGGAAGCTCAGGGTCGATGAGCCGGCCGAGGGCGTTCTGCGGCTGCAGATCCGCAACGAGGCGAAGCGGGGCGCGCTCGACCACGAGCTGCTCGACGCGTTGCGCGACGCCGTCCGGGACGCGGGCGCGAAGTGCCTCCTGCTGACCGGAGACGGCCGGATCTTCTCGGCGGGCTACGACATCGGCAACTTCGACGACGAGGGCTTCTCGGAGGCCGCGGAGAGCCTCGTCGCCTATCCGTTCACGGAGGCGATCGAGGCGCTCGAGGCCTACCGCTACCCGACCGTCTGCGCGATCAACGGCCACGCGATCGGCGGTGGGCTGGAGCTCGCGGTGACCTGCGACATGCGCATCGTCGCTCGGGGGGCGAAGCTCGGGATGCCGCCGGCCAAGATCGGCCTGATCTACTCGCACACCGGACTCCGGAAGTTCATCGACGTCTGCGGTGTGGCGAACACCTACGAGCTCTTCCTGCTCGGACGCAACGTGGACGCGCAGCGGGGCCGGGAGATGGGACTCGTCAACTGGGTCGTCGATGACGCGGAGCTCGAGGAGGCGAGCCTCCGGCTGGCAGCGGAGATCGCGGGCAACGCACCGCTCTCGCTCGCCGGCAACAAGGCGGCGATGCGGGCGCTGCGGAAGTTCGGGGCGGCGCTTCCGCCGGAGGTCGAGCGCGAGCTCGTCGAGCTGCGCGAGTCCTGCTTCGCCTCTGAGGACTTTCGCGAGGGGATCCGGTCGTTCGCCGAGAAACGGCCGCCACGCTGGCAGGGTCGCTGAGGCGCTACTGAGACTTCTTCGCCTTCGGCGAGGAAATCTCGAACCAGACGTGGGTGCTCCCCTCGCGGGCGCCCCAGCAATCGGTCAGCTGCTCGACGAGGTGCAACCCCCAGCCGCCCTCGTCCTCGAGCGCGCGGTTGCGCCGCTTCGGCACGAAGCCGGCACCCTGGTCGATGATCTCCGCGCGAACGCGCTCGTCCGAGGCCAGGATCTCGAGCCGCACCGGTCCCTCGGCGCCGTACTTGACGCTGTTCGTGATCAGCTCGCTGACGAGCAGCCGCACGTCGGGTAGCAGGTCGTCATTGACGCCCTCGCAGTCGAGCAGGGCCTGACGGGCGATCGCGGGGGCCTCGGGGCCGCGTGGCAACTCGACGCTCAATTGCAGCGACATGGTCGGCCCGCCCTCCGGCCCGGGGACTCGGTCCTCCCGCTCTTTACCCATCGCTCAACGGTTCCATACGCGTAGGCCGACTCGTGGTTTGGGGTAGGGACCGTGTCCCAATGCCGCAGGTGGCGGCACCTTTCTCCGAAAGCCGTCCGATTCCCTCCTTACGGTGCGGGCAACCGCTCTGGAGGCTCGCTTGGCACCACTCATCTCCCGCTCAGAAGCCCTGTCGCTCGGCCAACTGGAGGATCGGACGGAGATCGAGCAGCTCATCGAGCGCGCCTTCAGCGTCCGCCGGGCGCGCTTCGGCGACTCGACGGACATGTGCTCGCTCGTGAACGCGAAGTCGGGCGGCTGCGCGGAGGATTGTGGCTTTTGCTCGCAGTCGCGCTTCGCGGAGGCCGACACCCCGATGCACGCGATGATGTCGCCGGAGCAGATCCTCGAGCACGCACAGGCCGCCGAGGCGGCCGGCGCGCACCGCTTCTGCATGGTCACTCAGGGTCAGGGGCTCTCGAAGCGCGACTTCGAGAACGTGCTCGCGGGCGCCCGACTGGTCGCCGAGCACACGAACCTGAAGCGCTGCGCCTCGATCGGTCACATGTCGTCCGCGCGCGCGAAGGCGCTCAAGGCGGCCGGCATCCAGCGCGTCCACCACAACGTCGAGACCGCCGCGAGCTACTACGACGAGGTATCGACCACGGTCCGCTACGAGGGCCGGATCCGGACGATCGACGCGGTCCGAGACGCCGGTCTCGAGACCTGCGTCGGCGGCATCCTCAACCTCGGCGAGAGTCGCGAGCAGCGGGTCGAGATGGCTTTCGAGCTGGCCGCGATCGAGCCGACGAGCGTCCCCATCAACCTGCTCAACCCGCGTCCCGGGACCAAGTTCGGCGACCGCGACTACATGGACCCGTGGGAGGCTGTCAAGTGGATCGCGATCTTCCGCCTGATCCTGCCGGACGCCCTGTTCCGGCTCTGCGGCGGGCGGATCGAGAACCTCGGGGAGCTGCAGCCGCTGGCCGTCAAGGCGGGGCTCAACGGGGTGATGATGGGCAACTTCCTGACGACGCTCGGCTGCGAGCCCGAGGAGGACCGCGCGATGTTCGAGGAGCTGGGGCTGAACACCGCCCGTCAGGGCGACAACGGCTCGAATCCGCGGCCCGACAACCGTGCCGGCTGGCTCGAGGGGCCGACGCCCGCCACGCCGAAGGACCGGCTCGACGACGAGGGGACCGGCGCGCCGCTCTGGGACCCCTCGCGCCAGCTTCGGCACCGGCGCAAGAAGACCGTGCCGCCGCGTCCCGACGGCGCTCCTAACCGCTTCCCCACGCTGATCCACGTCGACCCTCGTGCGGAGGAGGCCGCCTGACATGGACGAGATCCTGGACCAGCTCGAGCGCCTCCGCGAGCGCGGGCTCTACCGGCGCCTGCGCCTGGTCTCGGGCCCCCAGGGTCCCCGGGTCCTGCTCGACGGATCGCCCGTCCTGCTGCTCTGCTCGAACAACTACCTCGGTCTCGCCGATCACCCGCGCGTGCGCGAGGCCGCGGCAGAAGCGGCGATGCGCTGGGGCGTCGGCGCGGGAGCCTCGAGGCTCGTATCGGGCAACATGACGATCCATCGGCGGCTCGAGGAGCACCTCGCCGCGTTCGAGCAGGCGCCGGCCTGCGTGCTGTTCGGGTCCGGATACCTGGCGAACGCGGGCGTCATCGCGGCGCTTGCATCACGCCCGGGGGATGTCGTCTTCTCGGACAGCCTCAACCACGCGAGCATCGTCGACGGCTGCCGCCTAGCCCGGGCGGAGACGTTCGTCTACGACCACTGCGACACCGACCATCTCGAATGGGGGCTGCGCGAGGCCGGCGGGCGCGGCGCGCTCGTCGTCACCGACGGCGTCTTCTCGATGGACGGCGACCTCGCCCCGCTCGAGCGGGTCGTCGAGGTAGCACAGCGATACGACGCGCGGGTGATGGTCGATGAGGCACATGCGACCGGGACGATCGGTCCGGGCGGACGCGGCGCCGCGGCGGCCGCCGGCCTCGAGGATGAGATCGACGTCATCGTCGGGACGCTCGGTAAGTCGCTCGGGTCCTACGGCGCCTACGCATGCTGCGACGCGCCGCTCGCGAAGCTGCTCGTCAACCGGGCGCGGACGCTGATCTTCTCCACCGCCCTGCCCCCGCCGGCGGTCGCGGGCGCACTCGCCGCACTCGACCTGCTCGTCGAGCAGCCGGGACGCGTCGACAAGCTCCAGCGAAACGCGCGCGTTCTGCGTGAGGCGCTCGCTGCCGAGGGCGTCGAGACCCGCTCGCAGACGCACATCATCCCGCTCGTAGTCGGAGACCCGAAGCAGGCCGTGGCGGCCACCGAGGGCGCCCTCGCGGAGGGCGTCTTCGCGCAGGCGATCAGACCGCCGACCGTCCCCGAGGGAACCTCGCGGCTGCGACTCGCGGTCATGGCCTCTCACACCAAGTCAGAGCTGCGCGCCGCAGCCGCAACGATCTCCGCGGCGCTCGACGCGGCCGTCGAGTCACCCGCCGTGGTCACGCCGGCGGGACGCGTCTACGACGGGCTCGCCGAGGCCGCCTGACGCCCGCGGCGTTGCGGGGACTGTTCGTAACCGGCACCGATACCGGCGCGGGGAAGTCCGTGCTCGCCGCGGCCGTATGCGCGGCACTCGCGGCGCGCGGCGACCGAGTCGCCGCATTCAAGCCGGTCGTGACGGGACTCGACGAGCCCGCCGGGCACTGGCCCCGCGACCATGAGCTGCTCGCCTCGGCGGCGAGCGCAGGGCAGCGACCGGAGGGCGTCACACCCGCTGTCTTCGGTCCACCCGCCTCGCCCCACTACGCGGCGGAGCTGGCCGCGACGCGCCTCGACCCGTCGCGCCTGCTGAGCGCCGCGCGCGCGACGGGCGCCGCGGCCGACGTGCTGATCTGCGAGGGCGTCGGGGGCCTGTTCGTGCCCCTGACTCCCGACTATCTGATCCGCGATCTGGCCGTCGAGCTCGCGCTACCGCTGCTGATCGCCGCGAGGCCGGGGCTCGGGACGATCAACCACACGTTGCTCACGGTCGGAGCGGCGCGCAGCGCCGGCCTGGTCGTCGCCGCGGTGGTACTGACGCCCTGGCCGGGTGAGCCGTCCGGGATCGAGATCTCGAACCGGGCCACGATCGAGCGTCTCGGCGATGTGAGCGTGGCGACACTCCCGTTCACGACCCCGGAGCGGCTCGCGGCGGCCGGCGCGGATCTTCCCGTGGGCGACTGGTTCTGACCGGACGCCAGGGTCAAGCGGTCTGCTTGGCTTTCTCCCGTTCGGCCTCGCGCAGCTCGATGCGGCGAATCTTGCCCGTCAGCGTCTTCGGCAGGTCTTCGACGAACTCGATCGCCCGCGGATACGCGTACGCGGACAGGTGCTCGCGGACGAAGCGCTTGATCTCCTCGGCGAGGTCATCGCTCTGCTCGTGCCCGCGAGCGAGCACGATGAAGGCCTTTACGATGTCGCCGCGCCGCGGGTCGGGGGAGGCCACCGCGGCCGCCTCGACGACCGCTGGGTGCTCGACGCACGCGGACTCGACCTCGAACGGGCCGATGCGGTAGCCGCCGGAGATGATCACGTCGTCGGCCCGCCCGGCATACCAGAAGTAGCCGTCCTCATCGAGCTGGGCGGCGTCCTTGGTGTGAAACCACTCGCCCCCGAAGTCCTCCTCGGTGTCCTCCGGTCGATTCCAGTACCCGATCGGGTAGTGCGGGTTCGAGCGCGCCTTGAGGCAGATCTCGCCACGCTCCCCCGCCGGCAGCGGCCGCTCGTCCTCGTCGAGCACCGCCACCTCCCAACCGGGCACCGGCAGACCCATCGATCCCTCTCTCACCTCGACGGTCGGAAAGTTCCCGCACAGGGGGTAGCTCTCGGTCAGGCCGTAGTAGTCGAGCACGGTGATCCCGAACTGCTCCCTGAACCAGCGGATCACCTCGGGGTTGAGTGGCTCGCCGGCTGAGCAGACGACGCGGAAGGACTGCGGATAGCGCCGCCCGGCATCCTCGACGCCGGTCATCGCGCGCAGGGCGGTGGGCGTCGTGAACATGTTCGAGACGCGGTGCTTGGCGAGCACCCTGAGCTGCTCCTCCGGATCGAAGCCACCCTTGCGCGCGTAGACGAACTGCACCGCCCCGTACCGCCAGGGGCCGAGCAGCGGACAGATTCCGGCCGCCCACGCCCACTCTCCCGAGCCATGGAAGAGCTCTCCGTCCTGGATGTCGTGGCACCACTCGAACTCCTCGTGCGCGAGCAGATAGCGGTGCGCGTGCAGGATGCCCTTGGCGAGGCCGGTGGTCCCCGACGAGTAGTACAGCTGCGCCGGATCGTCGGCCGCGGTATCCACCATCTCGTAGCTCGCCGAGGCTCGCTCGAGCGCGTCGGAGAGGTCGATGTCTCCATCCTCGAGCTGCCCGTCCTCGGTGGGAAGCACGAACACGACCTCCGCGAGCCCCTCGGGAATGCGGTGGCGGTTCGCCGAATCGGTGACGAGCGCCGTGGCGCCCGAGTCGCGCAGCCGGTGCTGAATCCCCTCGTTGCCATAGAGCACCGACATCGAGAGCAGGATCGCGCCTCGCTTGTACGTGCCGAGGAAGACGGCCGCCGTCTCGGGCAGCGACGGAAGGAGCGTGGCCACCCTGTCGCCACGCTCGACACCGTGCGCCTCGAGCGCGTTCGCGAACCGGTTCGAGAGATCCTGCAGCTCACCGAAGCTGACCTCCCGCTCGTCTCCGCGCCAGTCCTCCCAGACCATCGCGAGCCGCTCTCGAGGGTGCTTGTCGCAGACGTCGCGCGCGATGTTGTAGCGCTCGGGCACCTCCCACCGATGCTGCGCGCGCATCTCCTCGTAGCTGCCGAGCGTGTATTTGCGAAACGCCATTGCTCTCCCCTCAGCGCCGCCGCTGTCTCAAGGCGATCATCCCATACGGGGACGCGACGCCCCGCCGCTCACCTCCCCCCGGAGGCGTAGTCCACGATCGAACGGTCGACGAGCCACTCGACCGGGGCGTGATCGTCGGTGTAGACCTCGCCGCCGGGCAGCCGGGGACCGATCCTGACAGCCGCCTCGCTCGCGAGCGGACGAAGCGGCGGAGGCAGCGCCACGTGCGCCGGCTGTTGCGGGCTGACCGGCGCCTCGCTGCCGATCAGGAGCGTGTTGGTGACGGTGATCGGGTCGCGTGCGACATGCGGGAAGTCGCTTGCCATGGTCGCCGCGAGGACCTTCTCGAGCCCGGTCTGTCCGGCCGGCTGCCCGACGTTGACGATCGCCACGCCCCCGGGGTTGAGGTGATCGCGAACCTCGCGAAAGAACTCGCGCGTCGTCAGGTAGAAGGGAATGTAGGGCTGACGGTAGGCGTCGATCGCGATCATGTCGTAGCGCGCTCTGGTCGAGCGGATGAAGGGACGCGCGTCCGCGGCGATCAGGTGCAGGTGGGGGCCGCCGAGGCCGAAGAAGCGTCGGCCGATGTCGGACAGCTCGGGGTCGATCTCGACCGCGTCGATTCGAGTCGCCGGAAACAGGACGCCGTACGCTCGCGCCGTCGTCCCGGCGGCGTCGCCGAGAATCGCTATTCGCCGCGGCGGCGATCGGAGCACGGTGAAGGGGTCCACGAGGAAGCCGTCCCAGTAGCCGCCGGTCAGCACCGTCCCGGGCCGGTAGAGAGAGTGGAACGCGTGGCCCTCGTTGAGCTCGAGCGCCCGGCTGCCGTCGGGACGCTGTACCACCTGCGCGTACTGGTACTCGGTCTCGGCCTCATAGATCACGCGCCCGTCGACGCTGGCCTTCAGCGCTCCCGTCGGCAGCGCGAGCAGGACCACGATAAGGGCGGGCGCGAGGGCGTAGCGGCGCGCGGGGAGGAGGCCGACGACCGCGACGGCGGCGATCGCGAACGCGAACACCAGGAAGGTCCTACGCGTGCCGATCAGCGGAATCGTGAGCAGCGCGGAGAGGAGGGTCCCCACAAGGCTCCCCGCCGTCGAGACCGCATAGAGCCGGCCGGACACGCGGCCCGCGTCATCGACGTCTCGCAGCGCGAGCCGGAGCGCCCACGGCGTCACCGCCCCGAGCAGCAGCACGGGAATCGCGACGAGCACGAGCACGGCCAGCAGGGAGCCGAGGAAGGCGCCGGCCGAGATGTCATTCAGTGCCTTGACGCCAAGTGACAGCAGCGGATTGGCGACGAACGGGACCACGGCGAGCAGCGACGCGGCGACGAGCGCGAGCATGCAGAGGCTGCGCATTCTCGGGTGACGGTCGGCGAAGCGCCCTCCCACCCAGTAGCCGACGGCGAGCGCGACGAGCACGACGCCGATCGTGTTCGCCCACACCACCTCGGATGCCCCGAAGTAGGGCGAGAGCAGGCGCACGGCCGCGATCTCGGCGCCGAGCGAGCCCGCCCCCACCACGAACACGAGAACGGAGAGCGGCGGCATTCCGTCCCGGACGATAACTAGCGTTCGATGCCGTGCAGCCGACGGATGACGACCACAGGTTCCTCTGGCATCCGTTCACCCAGCAGAGCGGGTGGACGGACGAGGACCCGCTGATCGTCGAGTCCGCCGACGGCATCGACCTGATCGACGACCGTGGACGACGCTACATCGACGGCGTCTCCTCGCTCTGGTGCAACGTCCACGGCCACCGTCATCCCGCGATCGACATCGCGGTGCGTGATCAGCTGGACCGCGTCGCCCACTCGACGATGCTCGGCTTGACTCACCGGCCCGCGATCGAGCTCGCGCGGCGTCTCGTCGAGATCGCACCGCCTGGCCTGCGGCGCGTCTTCTACTCCGACAGCGGCTCGACGGCGTCCGAGATCGCGCTCAAGATGGCCTTTCAGTTCTGGGCGCAGCGCGGGGAGCGGCGAGAGCTGTTCGTCACGCTCGAGAACGCCTACCACGGCGACACGATCGGGTCGGTCTCGGTCGGGGGGATCGACCTGTTCCACGCGACGTACCGGCCGCTGCTGTTCGACTCACTTAAGGCGCGACCGGGCGACGCCAGCCAGATGGGCGCGCTGCTCGAGGACCACGCCGGCGAGGTCGCCGCGGTCATCGTCGAGCCGCTCGTACAGGGCGCCGCCGGGATGCTGCTCCATCCCCCGGGCTACCTCGCCCGGGTGCGCGAGCTCTGTGACGAGCACGACGTGCTGCTGATCGTCGACGAGGTGGCAACCGGCTTCGGACGCACCGGGCGGATGTTCGCCTGCGAGCACGAGGGAGTCTCACCGGACCTGATGTGCCTCGCCAAGGGGATCACGGGCGGCTACATGCCGCTCGCCGCGACGCTTGCGACGGAGCGGATCTACGAGGGCTTCCTGGGCACTCCCGAGCAGCAGCGGACCTTCTTCCACGGCCACACCTATACGGGCAACCCCCTCGCCTGCGCGGCTGCGCTCGCCAGCCTGCGCATCTTCGAGCAGGAGCAGACGATCGCGCGCCTGCAGCCGAAGATCGAGCTGCTGAGCTCCCTGCTGGCACCGATCGAGCGGCTCCCGTCCGTATGCGCCGTGCGGCAGTGCGGATTCATGGTCGGCATCGAGCTGGAGCGTGACGCCGCAGGCGTCGTCCGCGAGGCTCGTCGACGTGGAGCGGTCATCCGGCCGCTCGGTGAGGTCGTCGTGCTGATGCCGCCGCTCGCGATCGAGGAGCGCGACCTGCGCCGGCTGCTGCGCATCGTCGCCGCCTCGATCGACGCCGTCTCAGAGGCTCGCACGCCGCTCGCTGCCTGAGCCTCACGCGGCGCGGTAACCTCTCGCCCGTGGCATCGGTCACCGAGCAGCAGCTCTGGATCTGCGAGTCCTGCGGCTTCCTGTACGACCCGAGTGAGGGCGATCCCGATGGCGGCGTCCCCGCGGGTACGGCGTTCGAGGACATTCCAGACGACTGGATGTGCCCGGTGTGCGGAGCGCGCAAGCGGGACTTCGTCCCCTTCGACTCGTAGGCGCGCGCTCCACGATGGGATGAGCGGAGAGCGTCCGAGCCCCTCCGAGGAGCTGACCGGGGGGCCCGTCACGACTCCGCGCCAGGCGGCGTCCGTGATCGTCCTGCGCGACGCGCCGGGCGCCCCCGAGGTGCTCCTGGTCCAGCGCAACCCGGCGGCGCGCTTCATGGGCGGCGCATGGGTGTTCCCGGGCGGTTCCGTATCCGCCGAGGACGAGGGCCACGCGGCGGCCGGCGTCCGCGAACTGCGCGAGGAGGCGGGCCTCGAGATCGATGGGCCGGATGCGCTGGTCGCGTTCTCGCGCTGGATCACACCGGCTCGGATCAAGATTCGCTTCGACACCTGGTTCTTCGTCACGGAGGCGCCTTCCGGCGCCGAGGCGACGCCCGACGGAAGCGAAACGGTCGCGGCGCGCTGGATCACTCCCGCGGACGCGCTCGCCGAGGGCCGCCGGGGGACGCTGTCGCTGATGTTCCCGACGCTCCGGCACCTCGAGGAGCTGGCCGCCTTCGACTCGACCTCCGAGGCGATAAGGGCCGCGCGAACGCGCAAGATCGAGGCCGTCGAGCCCCGCGTCGTCGAACGCGACGGCGTCGCGACCGTCCTGATGCCGGGCGAGCCGGGCTACGACGATGCGGCACCTGAGCCGGGCGCTCCTATATAACGCCGCAGGGCATGCCGGCAAATGGACTGACGATCGCGGTGACGGGCCCGACCGGGGACCTCGGGATCGCGCTCGTCTCGGCGCTCGAGCGCTCACGGCGGGTCAAGCGAATCATCGGGCTCGCCCGCCGCGACTTCGACCCATCGGAGCTCGGCTGGAAGAAGACGGTCTACCGCCAGGGCGACGTGCGCGACCGCTCGAGCGTCCGCGACGCGGTCAAGGGTGCGGACGTCGTGGTGCATCTCGCGTTCGCGATCATCGGCGCCGGGCGCGAGAGCAATGAGATCAACGTCGAGGGCTCGCGCAACGTGTTCGAGGCGGCAATCGAGGCCGGCGCGGAACGCCTCTGCTACGCGTCGAGCGTCGCGGCCTACGGCTTCCACGAGGAGAACCCGGACTGGCTCACCGAGGACGTGCCGCCGCACGGCTCGCCCGAGCTCTACTACTCGCAGCAGAAGGCGGAGATCGAGGGCGTCCTCGCGCAGCTGTTGCTGCGCACGTCGCGTACACACGCCTGGGTCTTCCGTCCCTGCATCGTCGCGGGCCCGCGCGCGCAGGCGCTGCTCGAGCAGATGCCGTACTTCCAGCTATCCGATCGGCTCCCGGAGCCGGTCGCCCGGCTGCTCAGCTCGATGCCGGTGCTGAAGCCCGTGATCCCTGACAACGGGGCGCGCTTCCAGTTCGTCCACGAGGACGATGTCGCCTCCGCCTTCGTGGCGGGAGCGCTCGGCAAGGGCTCCCCCGGCCCCTACAACCTTGCGGCGCGCGGGACGCTCACCCTCACCGACATCGCGAACGCGCTCGGCTGGTACGCCGTGCCGTTGCCCGAGCTCGCCGTCGACGCGACGGCCGAGGTCGTCGCTCGCGTTCCTGCGCTGCCGGAGGCCTTCGCCTGGATCCAGACGATCCGCAAGCCCGTGCTGATGAAGACCGAGCGCGCCGAGCGGGAGCTCGGGTGGAAGCCAACGCGCACGGCGCGCGCAACGTTGCGGGAGCTCGTCGCCGCCTACCGCGAACAGCGCCGCGTCTGACCCGGGACCGGCTTCTCCACCCAGAGCCCTCGCTCGCGCCGATTCGCTAGAGCGCCGCCCGGTAGAGGCCCTCGAAGTCCTCGTCGGTCAGCTCGCGCGGGTTCATCAGCGTGCAGCCGTCACCCATCGCGCCGTCGACGAGGGAAGGGATACCGCTTTCGGGAACCCCGGCCTGCGATAGCCGCTGGGGCAGCTCGAGCGAGCGCGTGAGAGCGGTCACGCGCTCGGCGAGGGCGTCGCCCACGTTCGGACCGGAGCCTCCGGGCTCGGCGCCGAGCAGCTCGGCGACGTCCCGGTAGCGGTCCGCGATGTCGCTGCCCCCGCGCGCGTTGAAGCGGATGACGTGGGGCAGGTTGATGGCGTTGGCGAGGCCGTGCGGCACCCCGAACTGTCCGCCGCAGGGGTGCGACATCGAGTGCGTCGCCCCGAGGTTGAGCGTGATCGCGAGGGAGGCCGCGATCAGCATGTTGCCGCGTGCGTCGTCACGTTCCGGCTCGTGCACGGCGCGCTCCAGGTTCGCGTGGATCAGGCGCATCGCGTGCAGCGCGGTTGCGTCGTTGTGGGCGCTCCAGTCGAGGGCCACGTAGCCCTCGATCGCGTGTGTGAGCGCGTCCATCCCGGTCGCCGCGGCGATCGCGGGGGGCAGCGTGCGCGTCGACTCGGGATCGAGGATCGCGAGCCGCGGGAAGAAGGGCAGGTCGGCAAGCTCGAGCTTGACCTTTGCCGCCTCATCCTTGACGACGGCGGCCATCGAGACCTCCGAGCCGGTCCCCGCGGTGGTGGGGATGCACGCGAGCGGCGCGAGCGGGTACGGGCGCCCCATCCCCTCGGTCTCCCGCGGAAGCGTGTAGAGGCCCTCGTAGTCGCGAACCTCTCCTCCGTGCGTGAAGAGGGCATTCGCGACCTTGGCGGTGTCCATCACCGAGCCACCGCCGACGGCGAGGAAGGAGTCGGCCCCGGCTTCGCGCGCCGCGGCGGCGCAGGCGCCGACGACGCTCGTGGACGAGTCCTGCGGCACGGCGTCGAAGACGCCGGCCACCTCGAGATCGCCGTCGAGCAGGCCGGCCTCGACGCGTTCGACCAGCGTGGTGGCGCGGAGCGTCTCGTCCGTGACGACGAAGACCCGCGCGGCCCCCTCCTTGGCGAACTCGAAGCCCGCTCCGCCGAGCAGGTCACGACCGGCGACCACCCGCGTCTGCCAGGTGTACTGGTAGAAGTCGCGATAGCCGGACATCTGACGGGCGCCGAGTGCGTCGGAGCCGGTCTCGAGCGCGTCGCCGCTCATCCGACGTCGACCAGGTCATCACGCCCGGCGTCGGCAAGCATCTGCCGGTAGCGTGGGAAGACGGGCTTTACGAGCGGCACCAGGCGAAGGATCTTCGCGACCGGACCCTTGGCCTTCATCTGCCCGCGCGCCAGCGCGACGGTCACGTTGACCTTGCCGAGCCAGAATCGGTGCGCCACGTCGGCCTCCATCGCCATCGTGACCTCCGGCTCGAGGGTCGTATCGCCGCAGTCGACCTGGGAGTCCTGCCCGTCGATCATCTTGACCGTGATCTTGGACTCGGGGTTTCGGTACTGGTACTGGACGACGGTGTTGGCCTTGCGGAACTTCGGTCCGAGCTCCTCGTCGGCGGCGAGTTGCTCGAAGAGCCGGCCGATGTATGCGTAGACCTCGGCGTCGTCTCTGAAGTAGGTCACGTGAGTCCTCCGATCGGGATGGCGGATTCTCTCGTATCGGCGCTTGAACCGGCGAGCGCCCGGCCGCGTAGCCATCACAATGCGCGTTCTCGTCACTGGCGCGACCGGCTTCGTGGGCGGCCGCCTGGCCGCCGAGCTCGGCGGCCACGGCGCCGACGTGCGCTGCCTGGTGCGGGACCGCAGCCGCGCGAGCCACCTGGCGGACGCGGGCTTCGAGCTCCATGAAGGTGACCTGTTGCGTCCAGGAGACGCTCGCGGGTGCGGGCCGGCAGGTGGACGTCGCCTACTACCTGGTCCATTCGATGGCCGGCGGCGCGAAGGGCGACTTCGAGGAGCGCGAGCGTCGTGCCGCGTCGACGTTCGCCACGATGGCGAGCCGGGAGGGCGTCGGGCGGGTCGTCTATCTCGGCGGGCTCGGCAGCCAGCCGAGCTCACGCCACCTGCGCTCGCGCCACGAGACCGCGCAGCTGCTCGAGCGCCTTGGGCCGCCGCTGACTTACTTCCGCGCGGCGATGCTCGTCGGCGCGGGAAGCGAGTCGTACAGGATCATGCGGGACCTGGTGAGCCGCCTGCCGCTGATGCTCGCACCGGCTTGGCTCAGCACACCTACGCAGCCGATAGCGGCCGACGACGCCGTCGCCTATCTGGCCCAGGCCGCGCGGATCGATGCATCGCGCGGGCGCACGGTCGAGATCGGCGGCGCGGACGTCGTCAGCTATGGCGAGATGCTCGACGAGATGGCCCGCGCGCTTGGCCGCCGGCCACGGCCGCGCCTCGGGGTCCCGTGGCTCAGCCCTAAGCTCTCCGCGCTCTGGATCGGGCTCGTCACCGGCGTCGACTCGGGACTCGCTCGGCCGCTCGTCGAGAGCCTCTCGAGCCAGACCACCGTCGAGAGGCGTTCCGGCATGGAGCTGTTCCCGGTCGCTCCGATCGGCCTGCGGGCGATGCTCGAGCGCGCCCTGGCCGAGGACGAGGAGCCGCGCGATGACCGCATTCGACCCCTCCGCGCCCCGTAGGGGCCCCCACTGCGCCGACCGCGCACCGTCCGACTGTGGCGGCCGTGATCGCGACCGAGCTTCGCCACGTGCCGCCCCACGGTTAATCTGCGCTCATGGCCACGGGCTTGGATCCAGGCGGCGAGGGAGAGGCGTTTCTCGAGTCGCTCACCGAGGGCAGCCTGTATTCGATGGGGGCGTACTTCTCGGACCGTCATCCTGAGCTGATCGACGAGGTGATCGCCCAGAGCGACGCGATCGAAGCCGAGGGTCTTCGAAGGTATGCGGCGGCGAACGCCATGTCCGTCGAGGAGTGCTTCGAGACGCTCATGACCGGCCTCGCCGTGCGCTACTACAAGGCGGTCGCGGCATAGATGATTGATTCCGAACAGGTCCGACGCCGCGCGACCGATCCGCGGCGGCTACAAGACGTGACGATCGACCTGGAATCGATCGTCTAGGCGTCGGCTCCGCCGGCAGCAATGGCCTCGCTCGGGAGCATCGTGGCGTTTCTCGACGACCTGCTCGATGCGAGCTCATTCGACGATTACGGTCCAAACGGCCTGCAGGTACCGGGCCGCGACGAGGTCCACGTCGTCGTCTCGGGTGTCTCCGCGCACCTCGAGCTGTTCGAGCGTGCGCGAGACGCGGGCGCCGACCTCGTGCTCTGCCACCACGGCCTCTTCTGGCGCAATCAGTCGCGTGCGATCGGCGCCGCCCAGAAGGGACGCCTGAAGGCGCTTTTCGACGCGGACATTTCGCTCGTCGCCTACCACCTGCCGCTCGACGCCCATCGGGACGTCGGCAACAACGCGCTCATCTGCGAGGTGCTCGGGCTGGCCCGCGGCGAGCGCTTCGGAATCGCGGCGGGACGGCCGATCGGCTTCGTCGGCGAGCCCCGGGACACGCTCGACGGGAGGCTGCTCCTCGAGCGCTGCCGGGTCGCCTTCGGTCAGGAGCCAACCGTCTTCGGCGACGCCGCGCGTCGCCTGCGGCGAATCGGGATCGTCTCGGGCGGAGGCGCGGGGATGCTCTCCGAGGCGATCCAGCGCGGGCTCGACTGCCTCGTCACGGGCGAGCCGTCGGAGCCCGCAATGGCGGACGCGCGCGAGAATGGAGTCCTGTTCATCGCCTGCGGCCACTACGCGACCGAGACCTTCGGCGTCCGGCGCCTCGGAGAGCTCGTCGCCGAGCGCTTCGGGGTGGAGCACCGTTTCGTCGAGATCGCGAATCCGGTCTGAGGGAGTAACTTCTCATCAGGAAAGCGACGATGAAGCCGCAAATTGCGGATCGCGCTTTGCGCCGTCCGTTGCGAGCGGTAAAACTCAGCTGGCGCAATAACCGAACGGGAGGAGACAACTCCATGGCGATCCACCTGACGCCCACCGAGCTCGGCCGCGAAGCCGGGATGCATCGCCGCGAGGTAATCGCGAAGTGCATGGAGCTCGGTGTGCCCATCTTTCAGGGTCGCATCGACAAGACACTTTTCCTGAGCTCGCTCCGCGCAACGGGGAAGCGGCAGCTCGCGAAGGCCTGAGTCAGGCGCCGCGGGGCGCCCTCGCCGCAACCGCCGATCGCGCTTGCGCCGCGATCGGCTCCGGACGAGAGTGAGTCCCTGCTCGCATCCTCGCCTCGCGGCGAGCTGACGCCGACTCGGATGCCGTCAGCTTGCTCGTGACCATAGAATCGGCCTGCACGCTAAGGCTCAGGAGGAAGACTGAATGGAAGCAGGCACGGTCAGCGCTCGGGCAGATACGACCGCGGCGACGATCGCCGATCTGGCCCGGGGCGCAGCGGCGCGCCACGACGGACGGCCGGCGCTTCGCCACAAGGTAGGCGACGAGTGGGTCGACGTCAGCTTCGCCGAGCTCGGGACGACCGTCGCCGAAGTCGGGCTCGGGCTGATCGCGCTCGGGATCGAGCCCGGTGACCGTGTCTCGATCCTCAGCAACAGCCGCCCCGAGTGGACGTATGCCAACCTCGCGATCATGGCCGCGGGCGCGGCGTCCGTCTCGATCTACCAGACGAACTCGCCCGAGGAATGCCAGTACGTACTCGATCACTCGGGATCGCGCGCGATCTTCGTTGAGGACCTCGAGCAGCTCGCGAAGGTGCGGGCGGTCGAGGCAGCCCTGCCCTCGCTCGAGTTCGTGATCGTCATGGACGCCGAGGGGGAGATCGGCGATGCGCTGCCGCTCGCCGCGCTCCGAGCGCGTGGACGCGAGCGCGACCCGTCGGAGCTCGAGCGGCGCACCGGCGCCGTCCGCCCGGAGGACCCGTGCGTCTACATCTACACGTCGGGGACGACCGGACCGCCGAAGGGCTGCGTGCTCAGCCATTCGAATTACCGGGCAATGGTCGACATGGTCGAACGACCGGCGGCGATCGAGGGCGACGAGCTGATCTACCTCTTCCTGCCGCTGGCACACGCGTTCGCGCTGCTGATCCAGTTCGTCTCGATCGACCTCGGCTGCACGCTCGCCTACTGGGAGAAGGATCCGCAGAAGATCGTCGCCAACCTGATCGAGTTGAAGCCGACCTATTTCCCCTCGGTCCCGCGCGTCTTCGAGAAGATCTACACGCTCGCCCGCGCGGGATCGGAGGACGTCGAGCAGCTGGACCGCGCGATTGCGGTCGGCGTTCAGGTGCGGGAGCTCGAGCGGGCGCATGAGCCGGTACCGGAGGACCTCCGAGCCGCCTTCGACGAGGCGGAGCTGAGCCTGTACCAGAACGTCCGCAACCTCTTCGGCGGCCGCATCAGGCAGTGCGTCACGGGCGCCGCTCCGATCGCCAGGGAGATCCTCGAGTTCTTCTACGCCTGCGGCGTGATGATCTACGAGGGCTACGGGATGACCGAGACCGCGACGTCGGCGACCTGCAACCTGCCGGAGGCTTTCCGCTTCGGGTCGGTCGGCAGGCCATTCGAGGGAGTCGAGGTGCGAATCGGCGGCGACGGCGAGGTCCTCCTGCGCGGAGCGAACATCTTCCGCGGCTACTACCGCGACGAGGAGGCCTCGCGCGCCGCGCTCTCGAGCGACGGCTGGCTGCACACCGGCGACCTCGGCCATCTCGACGAGGACGGCTTCCTCTACATCACCGGACGCAAGAAGGACATCATCATCACCGCCGGCGGCAAGAACATCACGCCGGCCAACATCGAGAATTCGCTCAAGCAGTCGCGCTGGGTGTCTCAGGCGGTCGTGCTGGGTGACCGGCGCCCGTACCTGGTTGCGCTGATCACGCTCGACCCCGACGAGCTACCCGGATTCGCCGCAGCGCACGACCTCGAGCCCGCCGAGGTCCATCGGTCGGCGGCGATGCGTGCCGAGATCGAGCGCCTGATCGTCGACGTGAACGAGCGTCTCGGCCGCATCGAGCAGGTCAAGCGGTTCACGATCCTGCCCCAGGACCTCTCGCAGGAGACGGGGGAGCTGACGCCGACCTTGAAGGTCAAGCGCGGCGTCGTCGTCGACAAGTTCGCATCGGAGATCGAGGCCCTTTACGGCGGCTGATGCGGCGGCGCGCTTCTCCCAGCTACCGTAGGGAGCGATGGCGCGCAACGATCCGAGCGACACGGGGGGTCTGTTCATCGGTCGGCGGCCGGGGACCGCGCCCGTGCGCTACCCGCGCGTCTCCTCGCTTCCCGGGGGCGGCGGTCGACAGCGTGCCGACAAGGGATTCGCAGCCTTCCTGCTCGTGCTCGAGACCGCCATCTGCCTGTCGGTCTGGGGCCCGCAGCCGCTCTTCTGGCTCTGGTTCGGCTCCCAGGTCGACTACTGGACCGGGTCGGTGGGCGTCGGGATCCTGTCGGCCTTCGTCGGCATGCTGTGCACGCTGTTCGTCTCGCTCGCGCTGGCCCGCCGGGTGGATCACGCCTGGAAGCTGGTGCGGCGCGCCGCCGGCTACCAGCAGGATCGCGGGATGACCGAGCGGATCTTCGCCGTCACCGCGGTCGTGGTCGGCATCGGCTTCGCCTTCTGGCTGCTCGTCCTCAACGGGCCGGGCTCATCGGTCTTCTCGCCGCGCGCCTGAGCGGAGCAGCCGATGGGCCTGCTCGACTACTACCGCCAGTTCGAGGACATCGATCCTGAGGAGATCAACCGGGAGCTGCGGGCGAGGCGAGCCAGGGAACGCGCCCTCGCGCTCCAGGAGATCCCGCGTATCGATCTCTCGAGCACCGAGTGGCCGGCGCTTCCGAACTCGGAGATAGTCAACGCGTCGATCGCGGCCGCGCGCGGTCTCCTCAACCGCTACCCGGACCGCCATGCGGAGCGGCTGCGCGTGGCCGTCGCCGAGCGACACGGGGTCGATCCGGCGCAGGTGGTCGTCGGCAACGGGGCTTCGGGTCTGCTGCAGACCGCCGTGCTGCTGCTCGTCGGGCGCGACGAGGAGCTCGTCATGCCGTGGCCCTCACATCCCCTGTTTCCGCTGCTCGCGCAGCGCGCCGGCGCACGGCCCGTCGCCGTCGATCTCGCCCGCGGTGCGGTCGAGCCCGATGCGGTGCTCCGCGCGGTTGGGCCGCGCACGCGCGCCGTCGTGCTCGCGAACCCGAACGACCCGACCGGTACCTACCTCGAGTCCAGTTCGCTCGCCGGCCTGCTCGAGGCGCTACCCGACGACGTGTACCTGCTGCTCGACGAGGCCTACGTCGAGTTCGAGGATGTCGAGCCGGTCGACTCCTGCCTCGACCTGCTCGAACGCTTCCCGCGCCTCCTCGTGTTCCGCACCTTCTCGAAGATCTACGGGCTCTCGGGCTTGAGGATCGGCTATGCGGTCGGGTCGCCTGAAGCGAGCACGCTGCTTGCCTCGCTGGCGCCCGCGCTCGGCGTCAACGCGCTCAGTCAGGCGGGTGCGCTCCACGCGCTGACGAGCGCCGGACGCGAGATTGACCGGCGGCGCGAGCTCGTCGTCGGAGAGCGTGGACGGCTGCTCGGCGCGCTCCACGATCTGCCCGTCGACGCTCCCCCGAGCCAGGGCAACTTCGTCTGGCTGCAGGCCGCCGGCATGACCGGCGGAGAGCTCGGCGCCGCCCTCGAGCGCGGCGGCGTCGTGGTGGCGCCCGGAGCCCAGCTCGGCGACGAGGATCACGTACGCGCTTCGGTCCAAGGCCCGACGGCCACCGACCGCCTGCTCGACGCGCTCGACCGAGCGACCGCTGAAGCCGGCCGCTAGCTCTCCTCGTTCGCGGACTGGCGCAGCAGCGTGCCGGTGGTCTGCTCGAGGATCCGGCGCCAGGCGCGGGTGCGCTCACGCTCGCGCTCGAAGTGCCGGATGACCTTGCGCACGCGCGTGGCCGAGATCTCGATCCCGTGCTTGGCGCAGATCGTGCGCAGCCGCTCGTAGTCCTTGGCGAGCTGGAGGGTGACCGACTCGAAGCCGTGGCGGGCGATGTCGACCCGGCGGGTGAAGTTCATGATGTTCGTGTCGAACATCAGCTCGTCGTTCGGGTCGGGCTCGATCAGGAGGATGTCGACGCCGGGGTATCGCTCCTCCCACTGCCGCACGGCCTCGTGCAGGCGCTGGTGGGCGAGCAGCTTGAAGGCCTGGTAGCCGATCTGCGGGAAGCCCATGTCGGCGACCCTCCGGACGCGGCTGCCGAGCACCGTCGGAATGACCTTCTGGAAGTCGTTGACGTACGGAACGAGGGGGTTGACGACGACGACGAAGCGCGCGCCGGCCTCAACCGCCACGTCGAGGTTCGTCGTCGAGCGTATCCCGCCGTCGATCAGCTGGCGCCCCTTGATCTCGACCGGCTTGTAGACCATCGGCAGGGCGGTAGAGGCGGCCGCCGCCTGCGAGATCGGTACGTCGTCCCAATCCGGCGTGCCGAACACGATCCGCTCGCACGTATCGAGGTCGGTCGCGGTCACGTAGAGGTCGACGGCGAGCTCACGGAAGTCGTTCGTCCGGTCCGGATCGCCGAGCACGTCCGCGAGATAGCGGTCGATGCCCGAGCCGTCGTAGACACCGGCCGGAAGGCCCTCCGCGAGCCCGAAGGCAATGTCCATCAGGCCGATGTTGCCGATGTTCGCCGCCACGTTGCGGGCAAGGCCGACCGCTCGCAGCGGCATCAGCGCGAGGCTCTTGGCGAACTCGACGTAGTTCGGGCGCAGGACGGTGCTCATGTTGATGTCGCGAAACGGCGTCGGCACCTGCTGGTTGACGACTCGCATCATCTCCTCGGGCGTCACGCCGTTCGCCGCGAGGCTGGCCACGAACGATCCCGCGCTCGTGCCCACGTAGACGTCGAACTCGTTGACGGTGCGGTTGACCGCGAGCAGATCGAGCGCTCGCAGGGCGCCGATCTCGTAGACGCCGCCGGTGACGCCGCCGCCGCCGAGGACGAGCGCCGTGCGAGAGCGCGACCGCGCGCGCCGGGGAGGCTTGCTTCCGGTCGCCTTCGCCTTCGGCGGCTTCTCTAGCTTGACGACCGTGCCCATCGGCGCTCCAGGTGAGTATCGCAGCTTGAAGCGGCCCCGGCCCGGTCTGCCCACCAGGCCGATGCTTGCCGCGTCAAGCTCGAATTCTCATCCGGCGCGGCGATACCTTCCCCCGGCTCGGCTGTTGGTGCCGTTGTGCGTCCAGCCTCGATCGCCTGCGTGGCGGCACTGGGAGCCCTGCTGCTCCCGTCCGCCGCCGACGCCCGCGTCAGCGCGAGTGCGAGCGGCGCTCTGAGCCGCGCGCTCGGACGCCAGATGGCGGCCGCGGGCGGCGGCTCGAGCGCGTACGTGGTCGACGCGACGACCGGCCAGGTCCTCTTCAGCTGGCGGGCCGGGAGCCGCCGGACGCTCGCGTCGAACACCAAGATCTTCACCACCACGACCTTGCTCGGCCAGTTCGGACCCGCCTCGTCGCTCGCCACGACCGCTCTCACCGGCGGCTCGCTGTCCGCGAACGGGATGCTGAGCGGCAACCTCTACCTGCGCGGCGGGGGTGACCCGACCTTCGGCGGCCGCTCGTTCGCAGCCTCCGCATATGGGAGCAACGCCGATGTCGAGGCGCTCGCCGCGCGCCTGCACGCCGACGGCGTACGACGGGTGACCGGCTCGGTGATCGGCGACGAATCGCTCTGGGATCGCCTGCGTGGCGGGCCTGACTCGGGCTTCGGCGTCTCGATCTACGTCGGTCCGTTGAGTGCGCTCTCCTACAACCGTGGCCTCGCGAACTCAGCCGGGACCGCCTTCCAGCGCAACCCTCCGCTCTTCGCCGCAACACGCTTCACCGCGGCGCTGCGGGCGGCTGGGATCCGCATCGGCGGCTCGACGCGGACAGGGTCTACGCCGACCGGCGCGGTAGAGCTCGACGAGGTTCGCTCTCCGACGCTCGCGCGCCTCGTTCAGATCACGATCAAGAACTCGGACAACTACTTCGCGGAGATGCTCTCGAAGGGACTGCCGGTCGACGGGCTCTCCGGAGGGCCCCTGCGGCGCGCGGGCGTCGCGTTCCCGCCCCGGCCCGTCCCCGGCTCCCCGCTGCCCGGCTCCAGGTTCGCATCCTTGCCGGCGGTAGGGACGACCGCCGGCGGCGCTCGCGCGGCGATGCGCTACGCCTCGCGCACGTTCCACGTGCGGCCCTCGCTCGTCGACGGGTCGGGACTCTCACACTCGGACCGCGCGTCGCCGCGCGACATCGCCGACGTGCTGCTGCGGGTCCGTGGGCGCTCCTACTTCCGCGCGTTCTTCGACGCGCTCTCGATCGCCGGCCGCGACGGCACGCTCGCGGAGCGGATGCGCAGCGGCCCCGCGCATGACAACTGCCGCGGCAAGACGGGGACGCTCACCGGCGTCAGCGCCCTCTCCGGCTACTGCCGGGCCCGGGACGGGCACACGCTGACCTTCTCGATCCTGATGAACGGCATCGGCGACATCAACCAGGCGCACGCGGAGCAGGACGCAATGGCTGAAGCCATCGCGTCCTATTGACTCAGCCGGACAGGAGCTGCTCCAAGCCGGCTTCGTCGACGACGTCGGTGCCGAGCTCCTGCGCCTTGGCGAGCTTCGTGCCCGGATCGGCGCCGGCGACCAGATAGTCGGTGCGGCTCGACACGCTCCCGGTGACCTTGCCCCCGGCGGCCTCGATCAGCTCCGTCGCCCGCTCGCGCGACAGGTTGGGAAGCGTTCCCGTGAGCACGAAGGTCTTGCCTTCGAGCGGCCCCCCGCCGTCCTCGCCTGCTTCCTCCTCGAAGCGGAGCCCGTGGCCGCGGAGGCGGTCGATCAGCTCTCGCGTCCGTTCCTCGGCGAGCGTCTGCTGGATCGTCTCGGCAAGCACCGGACCGATCCCGGGGGCCGCTTCGATCTGCTCGACGGTCGCTGCGGCGAGCGCGTCGATCGTGCGGAAGTGGCCGGTCAGCGCGCGCGCGTTGACATAGCCGATGCCCGGGATCCCGAGCGCGTACAGGACGCGGCTGAACGGCTGCCGCTTCGACGCCTCGATCGCCTGCACGACGTTGCGCGCCGAGGTCTCGCCGAAGCCCTCGAGCTCCTGCAGCCGCTCCGCGCGCAGCGTGTAGATGTCGGCGACGTCCCTGATCAGCCCCTCGTGCAGCAGGCGCTCCGCCTGCTTCTCGCCGAAGCCGTCGATGTCCATCGCTCCGCGCTGCACGAAGTGCTTGACCGCCTGGAACAGCTGGCCGGGACAGTTCGCGCGGTTCGGGCAGATCGTCCAGACGCCCTCCTCCGGCTTGATCGTCCGCGTCCCGCACGCGGGGCAATAATCGGGCGGCTCCGGCGGCGCCGCGCGGCCGGCGCGACGCTGGGCCTGCGGAGTCGGCGAGACGACCTGAGGGATCACGTCACCGGCCCGCATGACGATCACCTCGTCGCCGTCGCGGACGTCCTTGCGGCGCAGGTCCTCCTCGTTGTGAAGCGTCGCGAGCTTGACGGTGACACCTGAGACCTGTACGGGCTCGAGCGAGGCGAAGGGGACCATGTGACCGGTGCGCCCGACGTTCCACATCACCGCGACCAGCGTCGTCGTCGCGGTCATGGGCGGGAACTTCCACGCAATCGCGGCGCGGGGCTCGCGGCCGACCACCCCGAGTGCGCGCTGGGCGGCGAGGTCGTTGACCTTGACGACGGCGCCGTCGATCTCGTAGTCGAGCGCGTCCCGGCGATCCTCCCAGGACCTGCAGCGGGCTACGAGGTCGTCGACGTCGGAGTGAACCGCGATGTCCGGACTGACCTTGAATCCGTGCTGCTGGAGCCAGTCGAGCGATTCCCGGTGGGTCGTGAAGTCGATCCCCTCGACCGCGCCGACTCCGTAGCACCAGATCGAGAGCGGGCGAGCCGCGGCGAGTTGAGGGTCGAGCTGGCGGATCGAGCCCGCGGCCGAGTTACGCGGGTTTGCGAAGGTCGGCTCTCCCGCGGCCGCTCGCTGCTCGTTCAGGCGCGCGAACGCGGAGCGCGGGAGATACACCTCCCCGCGCACCTCGAGCAGGCGCGGGGCGCCCTCGACCCGAAGCGGGACGGCCCGGATCGTGCGCAGGTTCTGGGTGACCTCCTCGCCGATCTCGCCGTCGCCGCGCGTGGCCCCGCGGACGAGCACGCCGTCCTCGTACACGAGTGAGATCGCGAGGCCGTCGATCTTCGGCTCGCTGACATACTCGAGCGGATCGAGCTCGATCTCGGCCTTCGCGAGCAGGCCACGCACGCGGGCGTCGAAGGCACGCAGCTCCCCCTCGTTGCGGGCGTTCGCGAGCGACAGCATCGGCTGCAGGTGCCTGACCGGCTCGAACTTGTCGAGCGGCTTGCCCCCGACGCGCTGGGTTGGGGAGTCGGGCGATCGCAGCTCGGGGTTCTCGGCCTCGATGTCGCGCAACTCGCCGAGCAGCGCGTCGTACTCGGCGTCGGATATCACCGGCTCGTCCTCGACGTAATAGCGCTGGTTGTGGTACTCGATCAGCCGCCGCAGCTCGGCGGCGCGACTCTCCAGCGTTGCCTCGCGACTCAAGGCGGCAGTCGGTCCGCTCGCGCCTTACTCGACCTCTTCGGCGGCCGGCCTCAGCAGGCGCTCGAGGTCGAAGCCGGAGAGCTGCTCGATGCCGGCCAGGTAGGTCAGGTCGAAGTGCAGCGGCGTGACCGCGATCATGCGCTCGGCGAGCGCGGCGAAGTCGGTCCCGTCCTCGGCGTGATAGCTCGGATCGTCGCCGTAGATCCGGTAGCGCCTCCGGCCCTCCTCCTCCTCGCTGAGCTCGAGCCGGTCGCGGTAGACGCGCTTGCCGAGCCGGCACGCGCGGACGCCGCGAACGTCGCCCGATGGGCAGTTGACGTTCAGCAGCGTGGCGTCGGGAATCGGGACTTCCTCGAGCTCCTCGACGAGCCGGGCGACGAAAGTGGCCGCCTGGTCAAAGTCGAAGTCGTCGCCGAGACGGAAGTCGAACTCCCTCCGCTGAGACTGCTGTGAGATCGCAATCGCGGGAATGCCGAGCACGACTCCCTCGAGCGCCGCGGCGACGGTGCCCGAGTAGGTGATGTCGTCGCCGAGGTTCGCTCCATGGTTGATGCCGGAGACGATCAGCTCCGGCACCGACTCGATCAGTCCGAGCGTCGCGAAACGGACGCAGTCGACCGGTGTGCCGTCGGTGGCGTAGGCAACCGTTCCGTCGCCGAAGTCGACCTCCTCGACCCATAGCGGTCGCCGCGTCGTGATCGAGCGCGCGGTCGCGCTGCGGTTGGAGTCGGGCGCGATCACGAACAGCTCGACGCCGGGGACGCCGAGCAGGGCCCGGCGCATCGCGTCGAGACCGGCAGCGCCGATGCCGTCGTCGTTGGTCAGCAGCACCTTCATCCGCAGTCGAGAATAGTGGCGCGCGAGTCGGCCGGACAATGCACGTCAGAGACGCTCGAAGACGTCGATCTCGGTCGTATGCGAGAGCTCCAGTGGGCCTCCAGCGCGCTCGGCGAGGCGCCGGACGCGTTCGAGCACGGCCTCGCGCTCGGCTTCGGCGAGGGCGCTGACGAAGCTCATCGAGGCGATCCGATCGATGAAGCTCTCGACGTCGAGCCGCTGAACGTTCGGGAAGGTTGCCCGTCCGGCGGTCCGGAACAGCCCGGTGGCCGCGAGTGATCGCCGCCAATCCGCGCTCTCGGGCTTCGGGATCGAGTCGCGGTAGCGTCCGATGATCGAATCGAGCTCGCGCCACAGTGGCTCCTGGCGGTCACGCGCGTTCCACACGAGCGCGAGGGTGCCGCCGGCGCGGAGCACGCGATGGAACTCGGTGAGCGCCGCGTCCGCGGCGAACCAGTGGTAGGCCTGGGCGGCCACGACCGCGGCGACGCTGCCCGCCTCGAGCGGCAGCTCCTCGGCCGTCGCGTCGAGGATCCGCACGCTCGGCAGCCGCTCGGAGAGCACGGCGCGCATCTCGGCGAGCGGCTCCACGGCGATCACCTCGAGCCCGATCTGCACGAGTCCTGCGCTCAGCTTGCCGGTGCCGGCACCGACGTCGACGACGCGGTCGCCCGCACCCAGCCCTGCCTGCCGCACCAGCCAGTCGAGCGCCTCCCGCGGGTAAGACGGCCGACCACGGTCGTACGCGGCTGCCGCGCGAGCGAACCCCTGAGCGGCGACCGGGTGCACTCGCGTCACGGCGTCTGCACCCGGTAGCGCACGAACTCAAGGTACAACCCGTGCGGTGGAGCGGTAGCGGCCGCGTCCGTCCGTGGCCGGCCGTGGAGCAGCGCCTCGAACTGCGCCAGCGACAGCTGGCCGCGCGCGGTCGCGAGCATCGTCCCGACGAGCGTCCGAACCATGTGACGCATGAAGGTGTCCGCCTCGATCCCGAAGCGCAGCATGTGCTCGGACTCCTCGGTCCAGCGCGCGGCCATGACCACCCTTTCGAAGCGGACGTGATCCGTCTGGGTCGGCGTGAACGCGGTGAAGTCATGCTCGCCGACGACCATGTCCGCGCACGCGTCAAGCAGCCGGCGGTCGAAGCCGTAGGGCCAGTGCAGGGCGCGTCCGTGCTCGAAGGCGCTGCCGGCTGTCCGCGTCAAGACACGGTAGGCATACCCGCGGCTGAGCGCATCGCGCCGCGCGTCGAAGCCCGGCGGCGCGGCGGCGCTTTCGATCACCCGGACGTCGTCTGGCAGGACGCCGTTGAGCGAGCTGGCGGGCATCGGGTCGCCCTGGTAGCTCGCGACCTGCCCGTGCGCGTGCACCCCCGCGTCGGTGCGCCCGGCCACCACCAGACGCACTTCATCGCCGGCGATGCGTGCGAGCGCAGCCTCGAGAACCCCCTGGACGGTGCGCATGCCCGGCTGTCTGGCCCAGCCGCGGAAGCGCGAGCCGTCGTACTCGATCAGCAGCCGAGTGGCCAGCGGTCAGCCGCGCTTGCGAGCGACGACGAGCAGGTAGTCCCCGCCGATCGCGAACTGACCGTCGGCGTATACGCCGGTCGCGCGGGCGAGCTCTGCGAGATTGGCGCGGAGCGCCGCGCTTCGGTCCGGTCCGAGTGCCTCGCGCTCGGCGATGCGCGGGCCGACATGCCGCTCGACGAACTCGACGTAGGCGTCCGCGGACGGTCCCGTCCACGTGATCGTCTCCACGCTCGTCTCGATCGAAGCCGCCAGGCCCGCGAAGCGTTCGGCGACCACCGTGCGGTCCCCCCACTCCGCGGGACGGGGAAGCCCTGGGGGCGGCGGCAGGTAGCGGGCTGCAACCGCGGCCTGCCGGGCGATGAAGCTGTCCGGGGTCCAGTTCGCCATCCCGACGGTGCCGCCCGGGCGGACGACGCGAAACAGCTCGCGCGCCACCAGGTCCGGCCGAGGGGCGAACATCGCGCCGAACGCGGAGGTGACGCAGTCGAACGCGCCGTCGTCGAAGGGCAGCTGCTCGGCGTCGGCGAGGACCCACTCGACGTCGAGTCCCTCGGCGGCGGTCCGCTCGGCGCCCCGCTCGACCATCAGGGGCGTGATGTCCGAGGCGAAGACGCGCGCGCCCTCGCGCGCGGCGAGCAGGGCCACGTTGCCGGTTCCCGCCGCGACGTCGAGCGTGTCCTGCCCCGCGGATATGGCGCACGCGTCGACGAGGCGCGGGGCGGCGGGCCAGGTCACGCGCCTCGCCACCTCGTCGTAGTTGCCGAGGCTCCAAGCCCGACGGGTGCGCTCCTTGAGCGCGTCGAGGTCGAAGCCGGCGGGAGACACCCGCGTCATGCTAGGGCGAGCGCTGCGCGTTCGCTCTCTACGAGCCTGAGGAGAACGCGCTACTCGACGAGCTCGAGGAGGACCATCTCGGTCGCGTCGGAGTGACGCGGCCCGAGCTTCAGGATCCGCGTGTAGCCACCGGGACGGTCGAGGTAGCGAGGAGCGATCTCGTCGAAGAGCTTGTAGACGACGAACTTGTCCTGGCCGAGCGCCGACAGGGCCTGCCGGCGCGCGTGCAGGTCACCACGCTTCGCGAGCGTGATCAGGCGCTCGAGCTGGGGCTTCACCGCCTTGGCCTTCGCCTCGCTCGTCTCGATCCGCTCGTGGTTGATCACCTCGCGCGAGAGGTTCATCAGGAGCGCCCGGCGGTGCGCCGAGTCGCGCGAGAGCTTGTGACGCTTGCGCTGGTGTCGCATCGGCTATGCGGCGCGCAAGTCCAGGCCGCGCGCCTTCAGCGTCTCGATGACCTCTTCGATCGACTTGCGGCCGAAGTTCGGGATCGCGTTCAACTCCGACTCGGACTTCTGAAGCAGGTCGCCGACGGTCTGGACGCCGGCCCGCTTGAGGCAGTTGTATGAGCGCACCCCGAGCTCGAGCTCCTCGATCAGGATGTCGTCCATGCCGTTGCTCGCCGGGCCCCGGGGGGCTCCGCCGCCGTCGGTCTCGACGGCGCGCCCGTCCGGCCGTCCCTGCAGCTCCTCGAGCCGGTCCGCGTCGGTGAAGATCGCAAGGCTCTGGATCAGGATCTCGGCGGCCTCGCGCAGGGCCGCCTGCGGAGCGACCGATCCGTCGGTCTCGATGTCGAGCGTCAGCTTGTCGTAATCGGTGCGCTGCCCCACGCGGGCGGACTCGACCTGGTAGGCGACGCGCTTGACCGGCGAGAAGATCGAGTCGATCGGGATCACGCCGATCGGCTGGTCGGGCGTCTTGTTGTCCTCCGCGGGCGAGTAGCCCCGTCCGCGGCCGATCGTCAAGTACATCTCGAGCTTGGTCTTCTTCTCGAGCGTGGCGACATGCGCCTCCGGATTCAGCAGCTCGACGCCCGAGGGCAGGTCGATGTCGCTGGCCGTGATGTCGCCGGGCCCGTTCGCCACGAGCGACACCTCAATCTCGGCGG
Organism: uncultured Actinomycetes bacterium; assembly: GCA_963719375.1. Lineage (GTDB taxonomy): Bacteria > Actinomycetota > Thermoleophilia > Solirubrobacterales > Thermoleophilaceae > JAICJV01. Next base: position 988,075 of record CAVRBY010000001.1, read on the forward strand.
CGTCGGAGTGCATCCGGGCGACGATCTCCTTGAGGTTGAGGATGATGTCGGTGACGTCCTCCTTGACGCCCGGGATCGTCGAGAACTCGTGAGCGACGCCCTCGATCCGGACGCTCGTCACGGCCGCCCCGGCCAGCGAGGACAGCAGCACCCGCCGCAGCGAGTTGCCGAACGTGTACCCGAAGCCGCGATCGAGCGGCTCGATGGTGAAAGTCCCGCGGTTGTCCTCGACCTTCTCGGCCGAGATCTGTGGGGTCTGGAAGTCGAGCATGGGGAATTCCTTCGGTTCGGGGGCTCCAACCGCCGGCCGCCGCATCGCGCCGGACGGACCGGAGCGTTACTTCGAGTAAAGCTCGACGATCAGCTGCTCCTGAACGGGCGTGTCGATCTCGACACGCTCGGGATGGCGCAGCACCTTCGCCGTCAGTCCATCATGATCCGCCTGCAGCCAGGCGGGTACCGCGGAGGTCAGATCCGTCGCGTCGCGAATCGTCTGCGACGCGCTCGATCCCGCCTTCACCGCGATCACGTCGTCGGGACGCACCTGGTACGAGGGCACGTTGACCCGGCGGCCGTTCACCGACCAGTGCCCGTGCAGCACGAGCTGGCGCGCCTGGCGTCGCGAGGCGGCGAAGCCGAGCCGCACGAGGACGTTGTCAAGCCGGCTCTCGAGCAGCCGCAGCAGGTTCTCACCGGTCACTCCGGCCTGCCGGCTCGCCTTGTCGTAGTAGTTGCGGAACTGCCTCTCGAGCACGCCGTAGTAGCGCCGGGCCTTCTGCTTCTCGCGCAGCTGCAGGCGGTACTCGGACTGCTTCGCGCGTCCCCGGCCATGCTCGCCCGGCGGGTAGGTGCGCCGCTCCACGCCGCACTTGTCCGTCAGGCAGCGCTCGCCCTTGAGGAAGAGCTTCACGCCCTCGCGCCGGCACTGCTTGCATTGTGCGCCTCTGTCGCGCGCCATCTCAGACCCTCCTGCGCTTGCGTGGCCGGCAGCCGTTGTGCGCCTGCGGTGTGACGTCGCGGATGGTCGTGACCTCGAGACCGGCGGCCTGGAGCGAGCGAATCGCCGTCTCGCGGCCGGACCCGGGCCCCTTGACGTAGACCTCCACCCGCTCGAGTCCCTGCTCGATCCCCTTGCGCGCCGCGGCGTCCGCAGTCACCTGCGCCGCGAAGGGGGTCGACTTGCGCGACCCCTTGAAGCCGGCGCCGCCGGCCGACTCCCAGGCGATCACGTTGCCCTCCTTGTCGGTGAGCGACACGATCGTGTTGTTGAAGCTCGTCTTGATGTGCGCCTGGCCGAACGGGATGTTCTTGCGCGGCCGGCGCCGTCCTCGACCCCTCGCGGGCCGTTGCTGGGCCACGCTACTTCTTCACCTTCTTCTTGCCGGCGACCTGCATCCGCTTCGGCCCCTTGCGCGTGCGCGCGTTCGTCTTCGTGCGCTGACCGTCGACGGGCAGCCCGCGCCGGTGGCGCAGCCCGCGATAGGCACCGATCTCCATCAGGCGCTTCACGTTCTGCGAGCGCTCGCGGCGGAGGTCACCCTCGACCGTCAGCGTCGAGTCGACCGCCTCGCGAAGCTTGCGAACCTCGTCCTCGGTGAGGTTCTTGACGTAGGTGTCGGGGTCCACGCCGGCCTGGTGCAGGACGCGGCGCGCCTGCGCCTCGCCGATCCCGTAGATGTAGCTGAGTCCCACCTCGACGCGCTTGTTGAGGGGGATGTTGATTCCTGCGATTCGAGCCATCGCGCTACCCCTGACGCTGCTTGTGCCGCGGGTTCTGGCAGATCACGAGCACGGCGCCATGGCGGCGAATGATCTTGCACTTCTCACACATGGGCTTGACCGACGCTCGGACCTTCACGCTCCGCGATCCTTGAAAATGAAAGAGAATCGGCGCCCGAGCCCAGGAGACGGCTCAGTGCCGAACCAGCCGGCTAACCATAGCAACATGGAGCCGGAGGCTCCACCGTCCTACCCCGGCGCCACCGGCGCACACAGTTGCCCCTAAGCCGCCCGTGCAGTCGCCTCGAGATGCCATGGAGTGAGGATCCTTGGACCATCGGCGGTGACAGCAACTGTGTGCTCGAAGTGCGCGGCGAGCGAGCCGTCCTGTGAGTAGACGGACCAGTTGTCGCTCGCCATGCGGATCGGATGGGTGCCCGCTGTGACCATCGGCTCGACGGCGAGCACCATCCCCTCGAGCAGCTCGGGTCCCGTTCCCGGCTCGCCGTAGTTCGGGATCTGGGGGTCCTCGTGCATGTCGCGCCCGATGCCGTGGCCGACGAGTTGGCGCACGACCGCGAAGCCGTCCGCCTCGACGCGCGCCTCGACGGCGTGCGAGACGTCACCGAGATGGTTGCCCGCGCGGCACTGGTCGACCGCGGCGGCGAGGGACTCTCGCGTCGTCGTCAGCAGCCGCTTGGCGACCGAGCTGACGTGGCCGACAGGCACCGTGATCGCGGCGTCCGCCACCCAGCCGTCGAGGATCACTCCGACGTCGAGCGAGAGGATGTCGCCGCGGCCGAGCTCGTACGGGCCGGGGATGCCGTGAACCACCATCGAGTTCGGCGAGGCGCAGATCGAGCCGGGAAAGCCCCGGTAGCCCTTGAACGCCGGCTCGGCCCCGTGGGCGCGGATCAGCTTCTCTGCCGCGGCGTCGAGCTCCTTCGTGGTCACGCCGGGGCGCGCCTTCGTGCGCAGCATGCTGAGGCAGCGAACGAGGATCCGCCCGGCAGCGGCCATCTTGTCGATCTCCTCCGGGGTCTTGCGAATGATCACCGCACGACCAGCGTAGAAGATCGTGGGCGCGGTCCTCTACGCCCCTTCGCGCTCAGATCTGATCTTCCATCTGCAGCGTCCTGAGCGTCTTGCGGATGTGCTCGTGGACTTCACTCGCCTCGCGCTTGCCGTCGAAGCGGCGCAGGATGTCCTCGTCCTCGTAGCGCTCGACGAGCGGCTGGGTCTGCTCGTGGTAGACCTCGAGCCGGTGCTTGACGGTGTCCGGCTTGTCGTCGTCGCGCTGGATCAGCTCGGAGCCGTCCCTGTCGCATATCCCCTCCTTCTCCGGAGGGTCGTAGTCGACGTGGTAGAGGTGGCCGTTCGCCTTGCAGATGCGCCGGCCGGTCAGGCGCCGGATGACCTCGTCGTCGTCTACGTCGATCAGCAGCGCGGCCGTCAGCCGCCGCCCGCGTCGCTCGAGAGCCCCGTCGAGAACCTCGGCCTGGTCGCCGTTGCGGGGGAAGCCGTCGAGCAGGAAGCCGTCCTCGGCCTCGGGCTTGTCGATCCGCTCCATGATCACGTTGCAGATCACGTCGTCGGGCACGAGATCGCCGCGGTCCATGTACTCCTTCGCCTCCTTGCCGACGTCGGTGCCCTCCTTGACGGCCGCGCGCAGGATGTCTCCGGTGGCGTAGTAGGGCAGGTCGAAGTCGTCGACGAGGCGCTCGGCCTGTGTTCCCTTGCCGGCCCCGGGCGGCCCGAGCAGGATCAGGTTCAGCTCGCTCATGAAGCCGCGAAGAGTACCTGAGCGGCCACGCTCGCAAGCTCGGCGCAGGGAGGCCGCGCCGTCCGGCGGGCCCCTATTTCAGGAAGCCCTCGTAGTTGCGCATCATCAGCTGAGCCTCTACCTGCTTCATCGTGTCGAGCGCGACTCCGATCACGATCAGGATCGAGGTGCCGCCGAAGAAGAAGTTGGCGCTCGTCTGGTTGATCAGGATCGTCGGCAGCGCGGCGATCAGGGCCAGGTAGATGGCTCCCGGCAGAGTCAGCCGAGCAAGGATCCGGTCCAGGTACTCGGCCGTCGGCCGCCCGGGTCTGACGCCCGGGATGAAGCCCCCGTACTTCTTCAAATTGTCGGCCTGCTCGACCGGGTTGAACGTGACGGCCGTGTAGAAGTAGGTGAAGACGATGATCAGCACCGACTCCCCGACGATGTACTCCCAGCCGTTCGGGCTGAACGTGTTCGAGAGCCAGTTGCCGCCCGGGCCGTTCAGGAGCTGACCGATCGTCGGCGGGAACGCCATCAGGGAGGCGGCGAAGATGACGGGGATGACGCCGGCCATGTTGACGCGGAGCGGCAGGTAGGTCGACCCGCCGCCGGACATGCGGCGGCCGACCACGCGCTTCGCGTACTGGACGGGAATGCGCCGCTGACCCTCCTGGATGAAGACGACCGCGGCTACCACGAACAGCGCGATGAACGGCATCATGACCTTGAAGACCTGGTCCGGGTTGTTCCACCACGACTGGACGCCGGACGGGATGCGCGCGACGATGCTCGCGAAGATCATCAGCGAGATCCCGTTGCCGATGCCCCGCTGGGTGATCAGCTCGCCGAACCACATCAGCAGCACCGTGCCGGCGGTCAGCGACACTGCGATGACGAGCACGTGGCCGAAGGTGAAGCCGTTGACGATCGACTCGTTCGACTGCTGGGCGAACTGGCGGAAGAGGAAGACGTAGCCGATCGACTGGGCGAAGGCGAGCGCGACGGTCAGGTAGCGCGTGTACTGGGTGATCTTCTGCTGCCCGACCTCGCCCTCCTGGCGGAGCTTCTCGAGCGACGGCACGACCACCTGGAGCAGCTGCAGGATGATCGACGCCGTGATGTAGGGCATGATCCCGAGCGCGAAGATCGAGAAGCGCGACAGGCTGCCGCCGGAGAAGAGGTTGAGGAAGCCCAGCACGTTCGAGCCGCCGAACTGCGATGAGAGGCCCTTGACCGCCTGCGTGTTGATGCTCGGCGCGGGAATGTAGGCGCCGAGCCGGTAGAGGGCTAGCAGGGCTGCGGTGAAGAGCAGCTTCTTGCGGATCTCAGGGACTCGAACGGAGCTGACGAGCGTCCCGACCACCGCGCTACTCGCTTTCGATCAGCACGCAGGTCCCGCCGGCGGCTTCGACCTTTTGCCGCGCGGAGGCCGAGAAGGCGTGCGCTTGAACCGTGAACGCCTTTGAGATTTCGCCTTTTCCAAGGATCTTCACGGGGACGCCCTTCCGGGTGGCGAGGCCGCGGGCGGCGAGGGCGGCGGGCGAGATCTCGGCGCCGTCGTCGAAGCGGCGCTCGAGGTCGACCAGGTTGATCGGCTGGGTTTGGGTACGGAAGCGCTCGAACGGCATCGACTTCTTCATGTGCGGTCCGCGCAGCTTGCGCATCCGCATGTGGATCGGCATCTGGCCGCCCTCGAGGTTGAGCTTGCGCTTCGTCCCGGAGCGCGCGCCCGCGCCCTTCTGGCCTCGACCCGAGGTCTTGCCGAGCCCCGAGCCCTCGCCGCGCCCGACGCGCTTGCGGCGATGTCGCGAGCCGGGCGCCGGCTTCAGCGTGTGGAGTCCGACCTCGTCAGCCATCGATCTTCACCAGATGGCGGACGGCGTGGAGCGCCCCGCGCACGGTCGGCTCGTCGGGACGCTCCACCGAGCGCCCGATCCTGCCGAGCCCGAGCGTCCGGAGCGTCTCGCGCTGCTTCTTCGAAGCCCCGTTGGCCGATCGGTGCTGGGTGATCCTCATGCTTCGACCGGCGCGGTGTTCTCGGGCGCCGCCCCGTTGCGCGTCCCGGCGGCCGGATCGCGCTCGCCGAGCCCGAGGACCTCCTGAACGGTCAGGCCGCGCAGTTCGGCTACCTCGCGCGGGTCGCGCAGCGACTCGAGCGCGGTGACCGTGGCCTTCACCAGGTTGATCGGGTTCTGGCTGCCGAGCGACTTCGAGAGCACGTCGCGGATCCCGGCGAGCTCGAGCACCGCGCGCACGCCGCCGCCCGCGATGACCCCGGTGCCCTCGGATGCGGGCTTCAGGAAGACGCGGCCCGCGCCGAAGATGCCGGTCGTCTGATGCGGGATCGTGGTGCCGTACATGGGCACCTTGAAGAGGTTCTTCTTGGCGCGCTCGACACCTTTCTGGATCGCGAGCGGCACCTCGTTCGCCTTGCCGTAGCCGACGCCGACGACCGAGCGCTCGTCACCGACGACGACGAGCGCGGTGAACGAGAAGCGCCGGCCGCCCTTTACGACCTTGGCGACGCGGTTGATCTCGACGACGCGCTCCTGGAGGTCGTACTGGGCGGAGCTGACTGAACGGTCGCGTGGCATAGCTGGTCGAGGTTAGCGAAGGGCCCTAAAAGCCAAGACCCGCTTCGCGCGCGCCGTCGGCGAGGGCGCGAACCCGACCGTGATAGCGGTAGCCGCCGCGGTCGAACACGCACCGCTCGGTGCCCGCGTCCTTGGCGCGACGCGCGAGCAGCTCTCCGGCGCGGCGCGCCTGCTCCATGCGGTCGAGGCCGCGCAGCTCCTGCTCGATCCAGTTGACCGCCGCAACCGTCCGGCCGCTGTCGTCATCGACGAGCTGAGCCTGAACGCCGCGGTTCGAGCGGAAGACGGCGAGCCGGGGACGCTCCGCCGAGCCGCGCACCTTGGCGCGCACGCGGCGGCGGCGCCTGAGCCGCTTCGCCTGCTTGGTCTGGACGCTCATGCGCGCTTGCCCACCTTGCGCGCCACGTACTCGCCGCGGTAGCGGATCCCCTTGCCCTTGTAGGGCTCGGGTGGGCGAACCTTGCGGATCCGCGCTGCGGTCTCGCCGACGAGCTGCTTCGAGATCCCGCGGACGACTATCTGGGTCGGTACCGGGACCTCGAACTCGATCCCCGCCGGCGCCTGGATCGTGACCGTGTGCGAGTAGCCGACCTGGAGGTCGAGGTCGCTCCCGCGCAGCGCGGCGCGGTAGCCCACCCCCTGGATCTCGAGCCGCTTCTCGAAGCCCGCGGTCACCCCTTCGACCATGCTCGCGATCAGGCTGCGCGTCAGTCCATGCAGCGCGCGATGCTCACCGCGGTCGGTGGGACGCTTGACGAGCACGACGCCGTCCTCCTGCTCGACCGACATGTCGCGCGAGACGCGCTCCTCGAGCGCGCCCTTGGGACCGGTGACGCGCACGACCTCGGGCTCGACGAAGACCTCGACGCCGGTCGGGATCGGGATTGGGCTGCGGCCGATGCGTGACATGCCCCTTACCTACCAGACGAAGGCCACGACCTCGCCGCCGACGCCGGCGCGGCGGGCGTCGTGACCGGTCATGACACCGCTCGAGGTCGACAGGATCGCGGTCCCCATCCCTCCCTGGACCTTCGGGATCTCGGTCGAGGAGACGTAGGTGCGGCGACCCGGGCGCGACACGCGCTGCAGCCCGGAGATCACCGGGGCGCGATTCTCCGTGTACTTGAGGCGCATGCGCAGCACCTGGCCGACCGGCGCCGGAGCCGACTCGTAGCCCTCGATGTAGCCCTGGGCCTCGAGGATCCGGGCGAGCTCGCCCTTCAGCTTCGAGGCGGGCACGTCGACGAACTCGTGGTCGGCCTGGAGCCCGTTGCGCACACGCGTCAGGAAATCGGCGATCGGGTCGGTCATGCTCGCCTACCAGCTCGACTTGGTCAGGCCGGGCACATAGCCCTCGTGCGCCATCTCGCGCAGGCAGATCCGGCAGAGGCCGAACTTGCGAAAGAACGCACGCGGGCGTCCGCAGCGCCGGCAGCGGTTGTAGTTGCGCGTCCGGTACTTCTGCTGACGCTGCTGTCTGACTATCTGTGAGGTCTTTGCCATCTCCGCTCCGCTGATCAGGTTTGCTCGCCGGCGGCTTCCTCGCCCGCGACGCCCTCGGGGGGCGTAGCCGGGCTTTCGTAAGCCTCCGGGTTCTCTTGCTTCAACTGGTCGAGCGCGGCCTGCTCGGCATCCGCCTTCTGGCGCGCCTCCTGCTGGCGCTGCTGCTCCTCCTGCTCGCGCCGGCGCTCCGCCGCCGACTCGCCACCGGGGCGACCCTCGCGCGCGAAGGGCATGCCGAACGACTCGAGCAGTGCGAAGGCCTCTTCGTCGGTCGTCGCCGTGGTCGTGAAGGTGATGTCGAGGCCGCGGACCTGGTCGATCGCGTCATAGTCGATCTCGGCGAAGATGATCTGCTCGCGCACGCCGAGCGTGTAGTTGCCGCGCCCGTCGAAGGAGCGCGGATTGAGGCCGCGGAAGTCCCGGATACGAGGGATCGCGACCGACATCAGCCGGTCGAGGAACTCGTACATGCGCGCGTGGCGCAGGGTCACCGCGACCCCCACGGGCATCCCGTCGCGCAGCTTGAAGGCCGCGATCGACTTGCGCGCCCGGCGCACGCTCGGGCGCTGTCCGGTGATCGTCGCGAGCTGCTCGGTGGCGGCCTCGAGCATGTTCGAGTCCTGCTTTGCGTCCCCGACTCCCATGTTCACCGTAATCTTGTCGAGCCGCGGCGCCTGCATCGGGCTCTTGTACGAGAAGCGGCGGATCAGCTCGGGCCGGATCTCCTGCTCGTAGTGGGTCTTCAGGCGCGGCGTCGCGGGTGCCTCGGCGGTGGCCATCTCAGTCGATCTCCTCGCCCGAGCGCTTGGCCACGCGCTTGCGACGACCGCCCTCGCGCACCACGCCGACACGCGTCGGGTCTCCGCTGCGCGGGTCCAGCAGCATCACGTTCGAGACGTGAATCGGGCCCTCCTTCTCGATCACTCCGCCGACCTCGCCGCCGCGCTGGGTGTCGCGTACCGAGCGCGGGCGCTGGTGGCGCTTCTGGATGTTGAGCCCTTCGACGAACACGCGCGAGTGCTTCGGCTCGACGCGCAGCACCCGACCGGTCTTGCCCTTGTCCTTGCCGGCGATCACGCGGACCTGGTCGTCGCGCCGGATCTTCAGCGCCATCAGAGCACCTCCGGCGCGAGCGAGACGATCTTCATGAAGTTGCGCTCGCGCAGCTCGCGTGCCACCGGTCCGAAGATGCGGGTCCCCCGCGGGTTGTTCTGCGGGTCGATGAGGACGGCCGCATTCTCGTCGAAGGAGATGTAGGTGCCGTCGTCGCGACCGAACTCCTTGCGCGTCCGGACGACCACCGCGCGCACGACCTCGCCCTTCTTGACCGACCCGTGCGGGATCGCCTGCTTGACGGTGGCGACGATCGTGTCTCCGACGAAGGCGTAACGGCGCCTCGAGCCGCCGCGCACCTGGATGCAGAGGATCTCTCGCGCCCCGGTGTTGTCGGCGACACGCAGGCGTGTCTCCGGCTGGATCATCGCGAGCGCTCCAGCACCTCGACGAGCCGCCAGCGCTTCGTGCGGCTGAGCGGCCGGCTCTCGACGACGCGCACGGTGTCCCCGGCATGCGCCTCGTTGCGCTCGTCGTGGGCGTGCAGGGTCGTCGATTCCCGCACGATCTTCTTGTAGAAGCGGTGGCGTCGGGTGACGTCGATGCGGACCGTGATCGTCTTCTCGGCCTTGTCGGACACGACGACGCCCTGGCGAAGCTTGGGACGGCCGGTCGCGCGCGGCTCGGGCGCCTGCGGCGCCGCCACGGGGCCGGACCGCTTGGCCCGCTGCTTGGCGCGGTAACGACGCCGCGCGGCCGCGTTCCGGCGGCGATGCTCTGCGCGCTGCTGCTTGCGGTCCTCGACCGTCTCCGGGTCAGCCATCGCCGCGCTGCCTCCTCAACTCAACCTCGATGTCGATGCCGCGCTGGCGCGCGACCGTCAGCACACGCGCGAGGTCGCGCTTGGCGCGCCGCAGCCCGGCGGTGTTCTCGAGCTGTCCGGTGGCATGCTGGAAGCGCAGGTTGAAGAGCTCCTGACGCGTGTCCGCGACGGCCTCGACGATCTGCGGATCCTGAAGATCGTGCGCCTCGCGGCCCTTCACGAGGCACCTCCGCCCTCGGCGACCGACGTCGCGCCCTCACGCAGCACGAACTTCGTCTTGACCGGCAGCTTGTGCCCCGCCAGGCGCATCGCCTCGCGGGCGAGCGGCTCGGGGACGCCGGCGAGCTCGAACATCACGCGGCCCGGCTTGACGACGGCAACCCATCCCTCAGGCGAGCCCTTGCCGGAGCCCATGCGGGTCTCCGCGGGCTTCGCGGTGACCGGCTTGTCCGGGAAGACGTTGATCCAGACCTTGCCGCCACGCTTGATCTTGCGCGTCATGGCGATACGAGCCGCCTCGATCTGGCGGTTGGTGACCCAGCCTGCGCCGAGCGACTTCAGGCCATACTCACCGAACTCGACGGTCGTGCCGCCCTTGGAGAGACCGCGCCGCCGTCCGCGGTGCTGCTTGCGGTGCTTGACCCGCTTCGGAGAGAGCATTACTGGCGTCCTCGATCGCCGCCGGGGCGCCCGCCGCGGGCACCGCCACCGCCGCCACCGCCCCCGCGACCTCCGCGGCCGCCACCGCGACCTCCACGGCCGCCACCGCGACCGCCGCGGCCGTCGCCACCGCCCCCGCCCGGCGCCGCCTGCTGGGGAGCGTCCATCTGCGTGAGGTCCTGCGCGAAGCCGGAGGGCATGATCTCGCCCTTGTTGATCCAGACCTTGACGCCGATACGGCCGAAGGTCGTGCGCGCCTCGTAGAAGCCGTAGTCGATGTCGGCACGCAGCGTGTGGAGCGGGACCCGGCCGTCCGAGTAGCCCTCGGTGCGAGCCATCTCCGCGCCCCCGAGGCGCCCCGAGACCTGCACCTTGACACCCTTCGCGCCGGAGCGGATGGCGGAGGTCAGCGATCGCTTCATGGCGCGGCGGAAGGCGACTCGATTCTGCAGCTGCTCGGCGATCGACTGGGCGACGAGCTTCGCGTCGAGCTCCGGGCGCTTGATCTCGAGGATGTTGACGCGCACGGACTTGCGCGTCATGCGATGCAGCTCACGCCGCAGCGCGTCGACCTCGCTGCCCGACTTCCCGATCACGATGCCCGGTCGGGCCGTGTGGATGTTTACCTCGACCTCGTTCTTGTCCTTCTTGATCGTGATCGTCGACAGACCGGCGTGCGCGAGCTTGCGCTCGATGTGGTCTCGTATGCGGATGTCCTCGAGCAGGTAGTCGGAGAACTCGCGCTCGTTGAACCAGCTCGACTTCCAGTCGTGGATGTAGCCGACCCGCAGGATCTCGGGGTGGACCTTCTGTCCCATGTTCTGCCGCTACTCCTTCGCCGTCAGCTCGATGATCAGGTGGCTCGTCCGCTTGCGAATCCTCGTTGCGCGCCCCAGCGCTCGCGGACGGTAGCGCTTCAGGGTCGGGCCCTCGTCGACGTAGACATGGCCCACCTTGAGCTCGTCGGCGACGAGCTCATGGTTGTTCTCCGCGTTGGCGATCGCCGAGTTCAGAAGCTTCAGCACGTCACGCGACGCCGCGCGCGGAGTGTGAACCAGTATGGCACGCGCCTCGTCGACCGGCTTGCCGCGGATGTGCTCGACGACGAGCCTTGCCTTGCGCGGCGCGCAGCGGACGTAGCGCGCCTTGGCTCTGACCGCCACGGGACCGTCGGGAGAGCGCCGGGGCGCCGGCGCCGGTGTCGTCCCGGCGCTCGCCTCCGCACCGCGGCGGCGACCGCCGGCGGTGGGCGCCGCCGCCTGCTCCTCGGGCTCCCCGGCCTCGTCCGCCTCCGGCTCGGTCGCCGCTGCGGGCTCCTCGTCCGCCGCGGGTGCCTGCTCGGCCGGGGCCCGCCTGCGACGCTTCGGCTTTTCCTCGGCGGGCGCTCCTTCGGCCGGAGGCTTGCGCCGCGTGCGTCGCTTCGGCTTCTCCTCCGGAGCCTGCGCCTCAGCGGGCGCGTCTTCCGCCGGAGGCTTGCGCCGCGCCCGTCGCTTCGGCTTCTCCTCCTCAGCGGGCTTCCCGGTTGCGTTCTCCTGCTCCTCCGCCATCACCGCACCCTCGCGCGATCGCCGCCGGCATGCCCCCGAAACAGGCGCGTTGGAGCGAACTCGCCAAGCTTGTGTCCAACCATCGACTCGGAGATGAAGACGGGGACATGCTTGCGCCCGTCATGAACCGCGATCGTGTGCCCGACCATCTCGGGGAAGATCGTCGAGGCACGCGACCACGTCTTCAGCATCTGCCGCTCGCCGGAGGCGTTCATCGCCTCGATGCGCCGCATCAGGCGCTCCTCGACCCATGGGCCCTTCTTCGAAGATCTCGACATCTACCTACCTCTGCCCTTGCCGCGCCGCCGCCTGCGCACGATGTAGCGGTCGGACGGCTTGTTCTTCCTGCGTGTCGGATAGCCGAGCGTCGGGACGCCCCAGGGGGTGACCGGGTGGCGACCCGGCGTCGTCGACCCCTCGCCACCGCCGTGCGGGTGGTCGACCGGGTTCATCGCCGTCCCGCGCGTCTGCGGACGCTTCCCCTTGTGGCGGCTGCGGCCGGCCTTGCCGATCGTGATGTTCTGGTGCTCGGCGTTGCCGATCGATCCGATGCTCGCGCGGCAGTCCGCGCGCACCATGCGCATCTCGCCCGACGGGAGCCGCAGGGTCGCGCGCTCCCCCTCCTTGGCGACCAGCTGGATCGCGGCGCCGGCCGAGCGCCCGATCTGACCGCCGCGCCCGGGCTCGAGCTCGACGTTGTGGACCGTGGTGCCGGTCGGGATCGCGCGCAGCGGAAGGCAGTTGCCGACCTGGATGTCCGCGCCCTCGCCGGACTGCACCGTCGCGCCGACGCGCAGCCTGTTCGGCGCGAGGATGTAGCGCTTCTCGCCGTCGGCGTAGTGGAGCAGCGCGATGTAGGCGGTCCGGTTCGGGTCGTACTCGATCGCCGCGACCTTCGCCGGAATGCCGTCCTTGCGGCGCTTGAAGTCGATCCGGCGGTAGAGCCGCTTCGCGCCGCCGCCGCGGTGACGCGAGGTGATGCGGCCGTTGGTGTTGCGGCCGCCGCTCTTGGTGAGCCCCTCGACGAGCGACTTCTCGGGACGCGCGCGGGTGACCTCGGCGCGGTCCGACCACGTCGCGAAGCGCCGTCCGGGACTGGTCGGCTTATGCCGCTTGACGGCCATCAGCTCACTCGCCTATCTCTTGACCCTCGAAGAGCTCGATTCGGTCGTCGGGGTGCAGCTCGACGACCGCCTTCTTCCAGGCCCGGGTGCGCCCCGACGTGTAGCCCCGCCGCTTCGGCTTCGACTTGACCCGTGAGGTGCGCACGTCGCGCACGCGCACGTTGAAGATCTCCTCGACGGCCTGGCGCACCTGCGTCTTGTGCGCGCGGTCGTGGATGCGGAACGTGTACTTGTTCGCGGACAGGAGCGCGTAGCTCTTCTCCGAGACGATCGGACGGATGATCACCGAGCGTGAATTCACCGGCGCTCGCTCCCCGCGATGCGGGTCAGGTACTCGACGGCGCTCGGTGTGAGGATGAGCCGGCGGGCCCGGACGACCTCGGTCACTCCCACGCCGTCGGCGGCAACGACGTCGACATAGGGGAGGTTGCGGAATGACTTGACGGCGTTCTCCTCACCCTCTTTCGCGCAGACGACGAGCGCGCGCCCGCGTCCGAAGCCCGCGAGCGCCTCCGCGGCGCGCTTGGTCGAGGGCGCGTCGAGCGCGGCCGGGTCGATGAGCCCGAGGGTCTCGCGGCCGGCGTGCACGGATAGCGCGGAGCGGAGCGCGCGCCGGCGAGCCTTGCGGTTGACCTTCACCGTGTAGCCGCGCGGCTTCGGGCCGAAGGCGACGCCGCCGCCGACACGCTGGGGGGTCGAGAGCGCCCCGGCGCGCGCGCGTCCCGTTCCCTTCTGCCGGAACGCCTTGGCACCGGACATCGCCACCTCGCCGCGCGTCCGCGTCGAGGCGGTTCCCCGCCGGCGCGAGTTCAGCTCGGCTCGCACGGTCTCGTGCACGAGCGGCATGTGGAACTCGGCGCCGAAGATCGCGTCGTCGAGCTCGAGCGAGCCGCTGCCGATGATGTAGGGAGCGCTCGCCATCAGCGCTCGCTCCGGATCTCGACCGTCGCCCCGCGCGGGCCCGGCACGGAGCCGCGCACGAGCATCAGGTTGCGCTCCGCGATCACCTCGACGATCTCGAGGCCGCGCTGCGTGATCCGCTTGTTGCCCATCTGACCGGGGCCGCGGATGCCCTTGAACACGTGCGAGGGCGTTGCGGACGCGCCGACCGACCCGGGCGCGCGGATGTTGTGCGAGCCGTGCGTGACCGGTCCCCGGTGGAAGTTATGGCGCTTGACGGTCCCCTGGAAGCCCTTGCCCTTCGACACGCCCGAGATCTTCACGTGCTGGCCCTTCTCGAACGCCTCCACCGTGACCGTGTCGCCGACCTGGAGCTCGCCGGCCTCGTTGCGAAACTCGCACAGCCGCCGCACGGGCGGCGCGTCCGCCTTCGCCAGATGTCCCCGCTCGGCCTTCGTCAGGCGCTTCTCGCTGACCTCGCCGAAGCCGAGTTGCACGGCCTCGTAGCCGTCGCGGTCGAAGGTCCGGATGCCCGTCACGGGGCACGGGCCCGCCTCGACCACCGTTACGCGCTCGATCCGCCCGTCCTCCTGGAAGAGCTGAGTCATTCCAACCTTGCGTCCCAGAATCGCCGCCATGTCAGCGCCCGGTGTCCGCGACGCCGGGGCGGCGGCGATTCTCATGGCTCGAGCCGGCGCACGATGTGGTCCCACTCGCGGGCATCAGATGAGCTGAATTTGAATATCGACGCCGGCCGGCAGATGGTCGAGGCGCTGGAGTGAGTCGACGGTCTTCGGCGTCGGCTGAAGGATGTCGATCAATCGCTTGTGCGTGCGAATCTCGAAATGCTCGCGCGAGTCCTTGTCCTTGAACGGGCTGCGGATCACGCAGTAGACGTTCTTCTCGGTCGGGAGCGGTACCGGGCCCGACACGGTCGCGCCGGTGCGCTGAGCCGTCTCGACGATCTCGCGAGCGGCCTGCTCGATCGCCGAGTGCTCGTACGCCTTGAGGCGGATCCTGATCTTGTTCTGAGTGAGTGCTGCCATGACTCGACGAGCGGCGCGCGGCTCCAGCCTGACGTGCCGAGGGCGGACCCGCCGGGTCCGCCCCCTGAAGCGTCAGCTTCCAGCGCCTACTGGATGACCTCGGTCACCACCCCTGAGCCGACGGTGCGGCCGCCCTCGCGGATGGCGAAGCGCAGGCCCTGGTCCATGGCGATCGGCTGGATCAGCTCGATCTCCATCTGCACGTTGTCGCCCGGCATGACCATCTCGGTGCCCTCGGGAAGGTTGGCGACGCCCGTCACGTCGGTGGTGCGGAAGTAGAACTGCGGCCGGTAGCCGTTGAAGAACGGCGTGTGGCGGCCACCCTCCTCCTTCTTCAGGCAGTAGACCTCCGCCTTGAACTTCGTGTGCGGAGTGATCGAGCCCGGCTTGCAGAGCACCTGGCCGCGCTCGATGTCCTCGCGCTTGGTACCGCGCAGGAGGCAGCCGACGTTGTCGCCGGCCTGGCCCTGGTCGAGGATCTTGCGGAACATCTCGACGCCGGTGACGACCGTGCTCGAGGTCTCCGGGTGGATGCCGACGATCTCGACCGTGTCGCCGGTCTTGATGATCCCCTGCTCGATGCGCCCCGTCGCGACGGTGCCGCGGCCGGTGATCGAGAAGACGTCCTCGACCGGCATCAGGAACGGCTTGTCGAGGTCGCGCTCCGGCTCCGGGATGTAGGTGTCGAGCGCCTCGGCGAGATCGAGGATCTTCTGCTTGTACTGCTCGTCGCCCTCGAGCGCCTTGAGCGCCGAGCCGGTGACGAAGGGGATGTCGTCGCCCGGGAAGTCGTACTCGGAGAGCAGGTCGCGGACCTCGACCTCGACGAGCTCGAGCAGCTCCTCGTCGTCGACCATGTCGGCCTTGTTGAGGAAGACGACGATGTAGGGCACGCCGACCTGCCTGGCGAGCAGGATGTGCTCGCGCGTCTGGGGCATCGGCCCGTCGGCGGCCGAGACCACCAGGATCGCGCCGTCCATCTGCGCCGCGCCGGTGATCATGTTCTTCACGTAGTCCGCGTGTCCCGGACAGTCGACGTGCGCGTAGTGACGGTTCGCCGTCTGGTACTCGACGTGCGAGGTAGCGATCGTGATCCCGCGCTCCTTCTCCTCGGGAGCGTTGTCGATGTCCTCGAAGCTGCGGGCCTGACCGCCACCCTGCTCGGCGAGCACCTGCGTGATGGCGGCGGTCAGCGTGGTCTTGCCATGGTCGATGTGACCGATGGTGCCTACGTTGACATGAGGCTTGTCGCGCTCGAACTTCTCCTTCGCCACTGGTACTCGCTCCTTTCGAAAACTGGTGCCCGCCCCGGAGGGCGGGGGGCGGCTCGCTGACCCGCGAGCAACCCCGGAAACATACTCTCTAGGCGCCTGCCCCGACCGGCTCGCCGGTGCGCCCCTCGACGATCGTCTCGGCGAGGTTGCCGGGAACCTCCTCGTAGCGGTCGAACTGCATCGTGTAAGTCGCCCGGCCCTGCGTAGTCGAGCGCAGGTCGGTCGCGTAGCCGAACATCTCCGAGAGCGGCACGCTCGCATGAACGGCGAGCGCGTTGCCCCGCGGCTCCTGGCCCTCGACGCGTCCGCGCCGCCGTGAGAGGTCGCCGATCACGTCGCCGAGGAACTCCTGCGGCGTGACCACCTCGACGGCCATGATCGGCTCGAGCAGGACCGGCTTGGCGCGCCGCGCGGCCTCCTTGAGCGCCAGCGACCCGGCGATCTTGAACGCGATCTCCGACGAGTCGGTGTCGTGGTACTTGCCGTCGACGAGCGTCGCGCGGACGTCGACCATCGGGTAGCCCGCCTTCACACCCGTCTCGAGCGCCTCCTCGATGCCCTTCTCGACCGCGGGGATGAACTCCGAGGGAACCGAGCCGCCCTTGATCTTGTTGACGAAGTCGAAGCCCTCGCCGGGAGCCGGCTCGAGGTCGATGTTGACCACGCCGTACTGGCCGGAGCCGCCGGTCTGGCGGATGAAGCGGCCCTCCACGTCGTGGACGGTCCCGCGGACCGTCTCGCGGTAGGCGACCTGGGGGCGGCCGACCGCCGCCTCGACCTTGAACTCGCGCTTCATGCGGTCGACGATCACCTCGAGGTGCAGCTCGCCCATGCCGGAGATGACGGTCTGGCCCGTCTCCTCGTCGGTGCGGACGTTGAACGTCGGGTCCTCCTCGGCGAGCCGAGCGAGCGCGACGCCCATCTTCTCCTGGTCGACCTTCGTCTTCGGCTCGATCGAGACGTGCACGACCGGCTCGGGGAAGGAGATCGTCTCGAGCTCGATCGGCGCGTCGGGCGCGCATAGCGTGTCACCTGTCGAGGTCTGCTTGAGCCCGACGGCCGCGGCGATGTCGCCGGCGTAGATCTCCTGCTGCTCCTCGCGGTCGTTGGCGTGCATCATCAGGATGCGGCCGGCGCGCTCGGTGCGGCCGGTCGACTGGTTGAGGACTCGCCCGCCCGCCTCGAGCTTGCCCGAGTAGACGCGGAAGTAGGTGAGCTTGCCTACGAAGGGATCGGACATGACCTTGAAGGCGAGCGCGGCGAAGGGAGCGTCGTCGGAGGCGGGGCGGATCGCCGGTCGACCCTCCTCCTGGCCCCTGACCGGCTCGAGGCCCTCGACCGGCGGGACGTCGAGCGGGCTCGGCAGGTAGTCGAGCACCGCGTCGAGCAGCGGCTGCACGCCCTTGTTCTTGAACGAGGAGCCGCACAGCACCGGGGTCATCGCGATGTTCAGCGTCGCCTTGCGGATGGCGGTCTTGAGGCGCGCGACGTCGATCGGCTCGTCGGCGAGGTATGCCTCCATCAGCTCGTCGTCGTACTCGGCGATTGCCTCGATCAGGTTCGTGCGACCCTCCTGGGCACGCTCGGTCTGGTCGGCCGGGATGTCCTCGACGGACACCTCCTTGCCGAGGTCGTCGTGATAGAGGATGGCCTTCTCCTCGACGAGGTCGATCACGCCGAGGAAGTGGGACTCCGCTCCGATCGGAAGCTGGATCGGGACCGGGTGCGCACCGAGCCTGTCGATCATCGTCTGCACGCCCGCGCCGAAGTCCGCGCCGATCCGGTCCATCTTGTTGATGTAGGCGATGCGCGGCACGCGATACTTGTCCGCCTGGCGCCAGACGGTCTCGGACTGCGGCTCGACGCCGGCAACCGAGTCGAACAGCGCGATCGCGCCGTCGAGGACGCGCAGGGAGCGCTCCACCTCGACGGTGAAGTCGACGTGGCCGGGGGTGTCGATGATGTTGACGCGGTGGTCGCGCCAGAAGGCGGTGGTCGCGGCCGAGGTGATCGTGATGCCGCGCTCCTGCTCCTGCGCCATCCAGTCCATTACCGCGGCGCCCTCGTGGACCTCGCCCATCTTGTGGGTGCGCCCGGTGTAGTAGAGGATGCGCTCGGTCGTCGTCGTCTTGCCGGCGTCGATGTGCGCCATGATGCCGATGTTGCGCGTCTTCTCTAGAGAAACTTGTCTGGGCATTGTGCTTTCGTCCGGTCGCGTGTCAGGGCAGAAAAAAGGCCCTTACCGGGCCTGCTCCACGTGCGGTGTAGCCCCGGCGTGTTAGGTGGTCGCGGTCTCCATGGTCGTGAGGGGCCGGCCGGCCACCGGTAGGGGTGATGGCTGAGCCGGGTGCGAGCCGTGAACCGGCCCGCGAATCGACCGTCGATGCTAGCAAAGCCGCAATCGAGCGCCCACGTGGTTTTGGGCGTCGTCTTGCGGCTTTGCTACGGGGATCGGGGCCGCTTGAGCTTGCGCTCGCCGGGTGCGCCGCGCTCGCCGCCGCCGCCCTCGTCCTGAGCGCGTTCACTACGGTCATCTACGTCTCCGTGGCGAGCGCAAGCTGTGACGACCTCGCCGGTCCGGCCGCGTCCCAGTGCAGCCAGTCGGGCTTCCACCGCCACTCGGTCGCCTTCGTCCTGCTCGGCGTGCTGGTGCTGGCGATGGCAACGCTCGCGCTGGCCCGGCACGTGCCTGGTCCATACCTGGTGATCCTGCTCGCCGGGGTCGCGGCGATCGCGATCGCGCTCGTCAACGACCTGCCGGCGTCCGGCCGGGCCGGCGCGATCGGGCTCCAGTTCACCGACGCGCACGCGAACAAGGGCCTCGGCCTCTGGCTGGAGGCGGCGGGCGGAGCGCTCGCCGCCGTGGTGGGTCTGGCCGGCTTCTTGAGACGGAGGGAGCGCTACCAGCGGTAGTGGGCGAACGCCCGGTTCGCCACAGCCATGCGGTAGATGTCCTCTTTGCGCTTGTACGCCCCGCCCTGGTCGGACTGGGCGTCGGCGAGCTCACCAGCGAGGCGCTCGGCCATCGTCTTCTCCCGGCGCGCGCGTGAGAACTGGATCAGCCAGCGAACCGCGAGCGTGCGCGCCCTGCGCGCGGGAACCTCGACGGGTACCTGATAGGTGGCGCCGCCGACGCGGCGCGAGCGCACCTCGAGCGTGGGCGTGAGGCTCTTGATCGACGCCTCGAGCGACTCGACCGGCTCCTTGCTAGTCCGGCGCGAGAGCTGTTCGAGGGCGCTGTAGACGATCTGCTCGGCGGTCGACTTCTTGCCGTCGATCATGACCTTGTTGATCACCTGCTGGACGAGGCGCGACCCGTGGAGGGGGTCGGGGTCGAGCGGGCGGACTCCGGCGGCTGCGCGACGAGGCATCTACCGAGCCTTGACGCCGTACTGCGAGCGGGCCTTCTTGCGGTCGGATACGCCCGCGGCGTCGAGCGTGCCTCGAACCACCTTGTAGCGGACACCCGGAAGATCCTTGACGCGGCCCCCACGCACGAGGACCACGGAGTGCTCCTGGAGGTTGTGGCCCTCTCCGGGGATGTAGCTCGTGACCTCCATCCCGTTCGTGAGGCGAACGCGAGCGACCTTGCGCAGAGCCGAGTTGGGCTTCTTCGGCGTTGCCGTATAGACGCGCGTGCAGACACCGCGGCGCTGTGGCGCGGACAGGCGCTTCTTGCGTCCCTGGCCGGACTTGAGGCCCGGCGTCGCGACCTTCTTCTTCGGCTTGTTACGCCCGTTGCGGACGAGCTGATTGATGCTCGGCATACCGGCGCTGACTCTATCAGCGTGGATTGGCTGCGCCACCGCAGGCACCAGGGCCCAGACGGCGCTCGGGCGCGGCCGGCGGCCCTGCTCAGGAGCGGCTCGCAGCCGCCTCGGCTCGATCGTGGTGGAGCGGCCCGTGGCCCTTCCGGTCGGCGATCGCCCGCCCGATCAGAAGCCGCTGGATCTCGCTGGTGCCCTCGTAGATCGAGAAGACCTTGGCGTCGCGGTAGTACTTCTCGACCGGGTGGTCGTAGACGTAGCCCCAGCCGCCGAGGGTCTGTACGGCACGCTCGGTCGCCTGAACGGCGACCTCGGACGCGACTAGCTTCGACATCGAGCCCTCGGCCTGCTCGAACGGGATCTTGTTGGCCGCCATCCACGCCGCGCGCCAGGTGAGCAGGCGCGCGGAGTCGATCGCCGCGGCGACGTCGGCGAGCGGAAACGCCGTGCCCTGGTGATTGATGATGGGCTCTCCGAAGCTCTCGCGCTCGCAGGCGTAGTCGCGCGCGTACTCATACGCGGCGCGGGCGACGCCGACGGCCTGGGCTGCGACGAAGGGCCGGGTCTGCTCGAAGGCGCCGAGCGCGGCCGATCCGGAAGAGTCGCCGCCGCCGGCGTCGCCGCTCAGAACCTGGCGGCCGTGCTCCAGCTTCTCCTCCAGCTGGTCGTCGCCGCCGAGCAGATGGTCCGCGGGGATGCGGCAGTTCTCGAAGGCGACCTCGGCATGGTGAGAGCCCCGCGCGCCGAGCTTGTCGAGCTTGCGGACGAGCTTGAGGCCAGGTGTGCCCTTGGGGACGATGAACATCGCCTGCGCGTAGTGGCCGAGGTCGGGGTCGACGGTCGCGTTGACGACATGGACGTCGGCGATGCCGCCGTTGCCGATGAACATCTTCGTGCCCTCGAGCACCCACCCGTCGCCCTCGCGCCGAGCGCTCGTCGTGTTCGAACGCACGTCGCTGCCGCCGTGCGGCTCGGTGACCGCCAGCGCGGCGAGCTTGAGCTTGCCCGGCTCGCCGAAGCACTCGGCCGCCCAGCGTCCCAGCTGCTCGTCGGTCGCCGCATGCTCGATCGCCGCCAGGGCGAGCGCGGGGTAGACGATCGACAGGCCGATCCCGGCGCAGCCCCAGAAGAGCTCCTCGATCATCAGCGGGATGGAGAGCCCGGATTCGTCCTGGTTCAGCTTCCCGTAGAGCAGCGCGTCGTAGAAGCCCGCTTCCGCGGCCTGCTCTAGCACCGGCCACGGAAAGTCCTGGCTGCGGTCGTATTCGGCCGCGACCGGGCGGATGACCTCCGCGGCGAAGCGGCGCGTGCTCTCCACCAGCGCGCGCTGCTCGTCGCTCAGCTCCAAGGAGAAATTCATGACCGGTGGTTCCCTTCTACTCCGAGGCAATATTACTTCTTAGTAACCCTACCATCAGGAAAAGTTACCGCTGGTAGGATCCCGGCATGGACGAGGACGGCGCGTCACGCTCCTATCCGCCCGTCGAGGACCCGCAGCGGGGCCGGCGCAAGATCCCGCGCGTCGTGCGCGAGCGGCAGATGCTCGAGGTGGCGGGCCGGGTCTTCGCCGCGCGCGGCTTCCACCTCGCCTCGGTCGATGAGATCGCCGAGGGCGCGGGCATCTCGAAGCCGATGATCTACAGCTACTTCGGCTCCAAGGAGGGCCTCTACTTCGCCTACATCGAGCTGGCCGGCCAGCGACTGCTCAGGCGCATGGCGGAGGCAGCGTCGAGCGTCGACGACTCGAAGGAGATCGACGCGGAGCGACGGCTGCTCGCCTCCGCTCGAGCGTTCTTCGCCCATGTCGACGAGAACCGCGAGGAGTGGGCGGTGCTCTTCGGCGAGCTGGCGGCCCGCGGCGCCCCCTTCTCACGCGAGGTAGCGGCGGTGCGCCGGGCGATCACCAGCCGCACGGCGGCCCTGTTCGACATCGTGCGCGAGCGCGCGGGGCTCGACCGCGCCGCGGACGGCGGCACGGAATCGCTCGCGTATGCGTTCGTCGGCGCCGGGGAATCGCTCGCCAACTGGTGGCTGGAGCATCCCGACGAGCCGGTCGAGGCGATGGCGCAGCGACTGCTGGACGTCGTCTGGGTGGGCCTCGACGAGCTCCTGCGCGGCGGCGGGTCAGCCGTCGCCCGCGGTCGCGCCTAGGGGATTGATTCCGAATTCACCGCCTGGGCTCGGGCCGCCAGAAATCATTCGTCTCGGCCCGCGCATCTGGTGGAGATGATTGATTCCAAGCGCGGCTCGGAAAGAACCGGCCTGATTCGGAATCAATCATCTAGGCCGGAGCCCGTGCGACGCGCAGCGGCGCCGGCATCAGCCAGGCGGCGGCCACGACGAGCGCGAAGGCGGAGACCTGGACGACGATCCCCAGCGGGTTGCTCGGCATGGGGTCGCCGAAGACCGCGATCCCGCCGACGATCGCGGAGACGTTCGCGGCGGCGCTCGTGACGGTGATCACCGGCACCGCCTCGCCCTTCTGCAGGCCGCGGGCAGAGGCGAAGAAGGCGACGATCGAGGCGATCACGCAGGTGACGAGCCACGGCGAGAGGAGCCCGATGGCGCCCGAGTGGCCGATCAGGCCGGAGAGAGCCTTGATCGCGACGTCGGAGACCCCGAAGAGCGTCCCCGCCGCGGCGCCCTGCAGGATGCCGTGATGGGAGTGGTGCTCCCCGAAGCGAGGCGAGAGCACGAGGACCAGTCCGACCGCGAGCAGGCCGACCTCGAAGGCGATCATCCCGGCCAGCGAGTAGGTCGAGTGGGCACCGCGAGTCGCGGGAAGCGTGATCGCGAGCAGCGCGAGCCCGAGCGAGGTGGAGCCGGCGCCGATCCACTGGCGGGGACCGAGCTTACAGCCGAAGAATCGCTCGGCGAGGATCGTGAGGAAGACGAGGCCGCCGGAGATGACGGTCTGGACGATCGAGAGCGGGGCGAGCGCCATCGCGATCACGTGGAAGGCCCAGGCGACGCAGGCGACGACCATGCCGATCGCGAACCAGCGTGACTTGAACAGGGCCTTCGCGCTTCGTGCGGGATGGCGCCACTCGACGTCCGCTGCCGCCCGCGCACCCCTGTGCTTGTAGAGGAAGCCGAGGTTCGTCGTGAGCGCGCAGAGGAGCGCGAAGAGGATGCCGAGTTGTACGGTCATAGGAGAAATCCGGCCCCAGCCGGGTATTCGAGCTATCGACGCTGGCGCCTGCTCGCTTGAGCGATCGGATCTCGAGCTAAGCAGCTAACGCTAAAGACGCCTTCAAGGATGTGCCCACTCGGCGCGGAGTCCACACCAAACGATCGAAAACCGGTCCTTTTCGTTGACGTCGACGGGGTCATCTCGCTGTTCGGCTTCGACCAGCGCGAGCGTCCCGCCGGCAGCTTCCACTCGATCGACGGCATCCCCCACCTGATCGGCAGCTCGGCCGCCGAGCGGCTCGGAAGGCTCCTGCCCCGCTTCGAGCTCGTCTGGGCGACCGGCTGGGAGGAGAAGGCGAACGAGTACCTGCCGGCGCTGCTGGCGTTGCCGCAGCTGCCGTCGCTGACCTTCGCGGGACGCAAGGTGTTCGGCGAGGCGCACTGGAAGCTCGAGGCGATCGACGAGTATGCGCGCGGGCGTCCGGCCGCGTGGATCGACGACTCGCTCGACGATCGCTGTGCGGCCTGGGCCCGCAAACGTCCGGAACCGACCCTGCTGATCGAGACCGAGCCTGGGATCGGCATCGACGAGACGCACGTCGAGCTGCTGATCGAGTTCGCGGATTCGCTCTAGAGGACGCCTGAGCGGAGCTCAGGCGTCCTCGGTGCCGTCGGACGGCGGCGGTGCCGCCAGGTCGGCGAGCTCGTCCCCGAAGGCGGCGCCGTCGCCGCCCCCGTTTCCGAAGCTGAACCCCTCGAGCCCCGCATCGTTGAGGCCGAGCTCCGCGGCGAGCTCCGACTCGTCGAGCAGCCCCATCTCCTCCGGGCTCGGCCGGGGGATCGGCTCCGACGGCTCGATCTCGAGCCGTCGGTAGCGCCGCAGTCCCGTCGCGGCCGGGATCAGCTTGCCGATGATCACGTTCTCCTTCAGGCCGAGCAGGCGGTCGGTCTTGCCCTCGAGCGCGGCGTCGGTCAGCACCTTCGTCGTCTCCTGGAACGAGGCCGCGGAGAGGAAGGAGTCCGTCGCAAGCGACGCCTTCGTGATCCCGAGGATGATCTCGGCCTGCTCCGCCGGCTCGCCGCCGGCCGCCTCGATGCGGGCGTTCTCCGCGGCGAACTCGTGCCGGTCGACGAGCTGGCCCGGCAGGTAGTCCGAGTCGCCCTTCTGCTCGACGCGCACCTTCTTCATCATCTGGCGGACGATGATCTCGATGTGCTTGTCGTTGATGTCGACGCCCTGGGAGCGGTAGACCTTCTGGACCTCCGCCACGAGGTAGACCTCGGTGTCGGTGCGGCCGCGGATCTCGAGCAGCTCGTGCGGGTAGATCGACCCCTCGTTTAGCTGCGTGCCCGCGGTGATCCGGTCACCGCTCTGGACGAACAGCCGGGTGCGTTGCGGGAAGGCGTACGCGTGTTCCTCGCCGGCCGAGTCGGTGACGATCACCCGGCGCGCCTTGTCGGTGTCCTCGATCGAGACGAGGCCGTCCTCCTCGGCGAGCTTGGCGAGCCCCTTCGGCTTGCGCGCCTCGAACAGCTCGACGACGCGCGGCAGGCCGTGCGTGATGTCCGCCCCGGCGACGCCGCCGGTGTGGAACGTCCGCAGGGTCAGCTGAGTACCGGGCTCGCCGATCGACTGCGCGGCGATGATCCCCACCGCGTCGCCAACCGCGACCACCTTGCCGGTGGCCATCGCGACCCCGTAGCAGCGCTGGCAGATGCCGGCGTCGGCCTCGCACTTGAGAACCGAGCGCACCGGAAGGGCGAGCGGCTCGTCGCCATAGGCCTCGCGCACCTGCTCGAGCTGCTGGGCGGTGATCAGCGCGTCCTGCTCGATCAAGGTCCGCCCGCGCTTGGTCTTGACGTCACGGGCGGCGAAGCGCCCGATCAGGCTCGCCTCGTTGGCGAGCGGCACCTCGATGTACTCCTCGGTGCCGCAATCCTCGATGCGCACGATCACGTCCTGCGAGACGTCGACGAGGCGCCGGGTCAGGTAGCCCGAGTCGGCGGTGCGCAGGGCGGTATCGGCGAGTCCCTTGCGGGCGCCGTGGGTCGAGATGAAGTACTCGAGCACCGACAGGCCCTCCATGAAGTTCGCCTTGATCGGTCGCTCGATGATCTCGCCCTTCGGGTTCGCCATCAGGCCGCGCATTCCGGCGAGCTGGCGGATCTGCTTGAACGAGCCGCGGGCCCCGGAGTTCGCCATCATGAAGATCGGGTTCAGGACGTCGAGGTTGCGCTGCATCGCCTCGCCGACCTCCTCGGTCGCGGCGGTCCACTTCTCGACGACCCGGTCGTGGCGCTCCTCCTGCGTGATCAGGCCCATGTCGTACTGGTCCTGGATCTCCGACACCTCGCCCTCGTAGCGGTTGAGGATGTCCTCCTTCTGGGGCGGGATGACCACGTCGTTCTTCGAGATCGTGATCCCGGCCTGGGTCGCGAAGTGGAAGCCCAGGTCCTTGAACGCGTCGAGCACGAGCGCGACCGCATGGGGACCGTGCAGGGCCACGAGCCCCTCGATCACCTGGTTCATGTCGCGCTTCTTGAGCGGCTGGTTGACGAAGAAGTACTGATCGGGGTCGAAGCCGGCACCGAGCGTCTCCTCGAGTGCGCGCTCGACGCGCTCGTTGAAGATGATCCGTCCGACCGTGGTCAGCACATGGCTCTCACGGGCGCCCCGGCGGCGGTACTCGGCGAGGTCGTGCAGCTTCACCATGCCGTGCTCGTAGGAGAGCTCGGCCTCCTGCGCGGAGCGGAACACGTGCGGCCGCGGACCGTTCCGGGACTCGTCCCACTTGCCGCCGGCGATCTGCTCCTGGAGCTCGAGCAGGTCGTCCGGACCCGGCCCGTAGGTCAGGTAGTAGGCGCCCAGAACCATGTCCTGCGTCGGGGTCGCGAGCGGCGAGCCGTGTGCGGGCGAGAGGATGTTGTTCGAGGACAGCATCAGCAGCCGCGCCTCCGCCTGGGCCTCCGCCGACAGCGGCAGGTGGACGGCCATCTGGTCGCCGTCGAAGTCGGCGTTGAACGCCTGGCAGACGAGCGGATGGACCTGGATCGCCTTGCCCTCGACGAGCACCGGCTCGAACGCCTGCAGCCCGAGGCGATGGAGCGTAGGTGCCCGGTTTAGCAGCACCGGATGCTCCTGGATGACCTCCTCGAGCACGTCCCAGACCTCGGGGATCATCGAGTCGACCATCTTCTTGGCCGCCTTGATGTTCTGCACCGACTTGCGCTCGACGAGACGGGCCATGATGAACGGCTTGAACAGCTCGAGCGCCATCAGCTTCGGCAGCCCGCACTGGTGCAGCCGGAGAGTCGGGCCGGAGACGATCACCGAGCGGCCCGAGTAGTCGACGCGCTTGCCGAGCAGGTTCTGGCGGAAGCGCCCCTGCTTGCCCTTGAGCATGTCGGAGATCGACTTCAGGGCGCGGTTGCCCGGGCCGGTGACCGGACGGCCGCGACGCCCGTTGTCGAACAGCGCGTCGACCGCCTCCTGGAGCATGCGCTTCTCGTTGTTGACGATGATCTCGGGCGCGCCGAGGTCGAGCAGGCGCTTGAGGCGATTGTTGCGGTTGATGACGCGCCGGTAGAGGTCGTTCAGGTCCGAGGTCGCGAAGCGGCCGCCGTCGAGCTGGACCATCGGGCGCAGCTCCGGCGGGATCACCGGGATCGCCTCGAGGATCATGTGCTCGGGCTTGTTGTCGGAGTGGATGAAGGCGGAGACGACCTTCAGCCGCTTGACCGCACGCGACTGCTTCTGGCCCTTGGCGGTCTTGACCTGGTCCTCGAGCTCCTCGCGCTCGGCGCTCAGGTCGACCTGCTGGAGCAGGTCGCGCACCGCCTCGGCGCCCATGCCGCCGCGGAAGTACTCGCCGAACCCGAACGGCGAGCCGAAGCGGTCCTTGAGCTCACGGAAGAGCGTCTCGTCGGCGACCACGTCCTTCGGCTTCATGTCGCGGAAAAGGTCCCAGACCTGGCGCATCCGCTCGGCAGCGTCCTCGATGTAGGCCTCGGTGTCGGCGATGTCGGAGTCGAAGACCTTGCGCAGGTCCTTGATCTGCTTCTCGCGATCCTCGTCGGAGAGCTTCTTGACGTTCAGGTCGAGCGCGTCGGCCCACAGGTGGTCCTCCTCCGAGAAGCCGCTCTGCTTGCCGGACTGCAGGTACTCGACGCGCCGCTCGAGCGACTCGCGCAGCTCGAGCACGCGCTCCTCCTTCTCGGCCGCGTAGGAGTCGAGGACCTTCTGGACCTCCTTCTCGAGCGCGTCGAGATCGCGGGTGCGCGCCTCCTCGTCGATCCAGGTGACGATCGACGCGGCGAAGTAGAGGACCTTCTCGAGCTCCTTCGGAGCCATGTCGAGCAGGTAGCCGATGCGGGAGGGGACGCCCTTGAAGAACCAGATGTGTGAGACCGGTGCCGCCAGGTCGACGTGGCCCATGCGCTCGCGGCGGACCTTCGAGCGGGTCACCTCGACGCCGCAGCGCTCACAGACGATGCCCTTGTAGCGCACGCGCTTGTACTTGCCGCAGTAGCACTCCCAGTCCTTGGTCGGACCGAAGATGCGCTCGCAGAAGAGCCCGTCCTTCTCGGGCTTCAGCGTGCGGTAGTTGATCGTCTCCGGCTTCGTCACCTCGCCGCTCGACCACGAGCGAATCTGCTTCGAGGAGGCGAGGCCGATCGAGATGGCGTCGAAGTTGTTGATGTCAATCACTTGGTGTCAGTGCTCCTGTCGGTAAGCGGAATGGGGGTCGTATCGCGATCCGGCCGCCGCTTACGTGGTCTCCCCTTCGACGTACTCCTGTTCCTGCTCCTCCGGCGACTCGTCGGTCTGCCCGCCCTCGCCCTCCGCCTCGATCGAGTCCTCGGACTCGTCGGCGGACTCGGCCTCGGGGGCGCGGACGCCGGAGAGGTCGATCCCGAGCTCCTCGGCGGCGCGGAGGAGGTCGTCGTCCTCGTCGCGGATCTCGACGCCCGAGCCCTCCTCGGAGCGCACGTTGACGTCGAGCGCCAGTGACTGCATCTCCTTCAGCAGCACCTTGAACGACTCGGGGATCGACGGCTCGGCGATGTTCTCGCCCTTGACGATCGCCTCGTAGGCCTTGACGCGGCCGACCGTGTCGTCCGACTTGATCGTCAGCATCTCCTGGAGCGTGTACGCGGCACCGTAGGCCTCGAGCGCCCAGACCTCCATCTCGCCGAAGCGCTGACCGCCGAACTGCGCCTTGCCGCCGAGCGGCTGCTGGGTGACGAGCGAGTACGGGCCCGGTCGAGCGGGCGTGGATCTTGTCGTCCACCAGGTGCAGCAGCTTCAGGATGTACATGTAGCCGACGGTGACGGTCTCCTCGTAGGGCTCGCCGGTGCGGCCGTTGTAGAGCTGGGCCTTCCCGGAGGAGCGCCTGCCCGCCCGGTCGGACTTGTCGGTCGCGAACCGGATGCCGCGATCGGCGTGCTCGTCCTGCCAGCGCACGAGCGCCTCGTCGACGTCCTCGAGCGAGGCGCCGTCGAAGACCGGCGTCGCCACGTGCACCCGGCCGCCGTCATGCTGCGCCTGACGGTAGGCGTCGGTGCCGTCGTCGTACCAGCCGTTGCCCGCGACCCAGCCGAGGTGCGTCTCCATGATCTGGCCGATGTTCATGCGGCTCGGGACGCCGAGCGGGTTGAGGATCACGTCGATCGGCGTGCCGTCCTCGAGGTGAGGCATGTCCGCCTCGGGGACGATCTTCGAGATCACGCCCTTGTTGCCGTGGCGGCCGGCGAGCTTGTCGCCCTCGGCGATCTTGCGCTTCTTGGCCACGAACACGCGCACCAGGTCGTTCACGCCAGGCGGCAGGTCGTCGCCCTTGTCGCGCGAGAAGGTGAGCACGTCGATGACGACGCCGCCCTCGCCGTGCGGGACCTTCAGCGAGGTGTCGCGGACCTCGCGCGCCTTCTCCTTGAAGATCGCGCGAATCAGCTTCTCCTCCGCGGTCAGCTCGGTCTCGCCCTTCGGCGTGACCTTGCCGACCAGCAGGTCGCCGGAGCCGACCTCGGCCCCGATCCGCACGATGCCGCGCTCGTCGAGGTTGCGCAGCGACTCCTCCGAGCGGTTCGGGATGTCGCGGGTGATCTCCTCGTCGCCTAGCTTCGTCGTCCGGGCGTCGATCTCGTACTCCTCGATGTGGATCGAGGTCAGCTCGTCGTCCTTGACGAGGCGCTCGGAGAGGATGATCGCGTCCTCGAAGTTGTAGCCCTCCCAGGACATGAAGGCGACGAGGCAGTTCTTGCCGAGCGCGAGCTCGCCCTCGTCGGTCGAGGAGCCGTCGGCGAGCACGTCGCCCGCCTTGATCTCGGTCCCCGAGCTGACGCGGGGCTTCTGGTGGATGATCGTGCCCTGGTTCGAGCGCATGAACTTCTGCAGCTCGTACTCATCGCGCTCGGAGCCGCGCTCGACGAGGATGCGCTCGCCGTCGACGTAGCTGACCGTGCCGTCCTCGCGCGCGACGATCACGTCACCGGTGTCGATCGCCGCGCGGCGCTCGATGCCGGTCCCGATCAGCGGCGCCTCGGTCTTCAGCAGCGGCACTGCCTGGCGCTGCATGTTCGAGCCCATCAGCGCGCGGTTGGCGTCGTCGTGCTCGAGGAACGGGATCAGGGCCGTCGCGACCGACCAGATCTGGTCCGGCGAGACGTCCATCAGGTCGACGTCCTGCGGCTCGGCGAGCGTCAGCTCGCCGTCGCGCGAGCGGCAGGTCACGGCCGGCCCGAGCAGCTTGCCGCCCCGGTCGATCTCGGCGTTCGCCTGCGCGATCACCTTCTCGTCCTCCTGGTTGGCATCGAGGTGGACGATCTCATCGGTGACGAGGCCGTCGCGCACGACCCGGTATGGGGTGGTCACGAAGCCGTGCTCGGAGACCTCCGCGTAGGAGGACAGCGAGCCGATCAGGCCGATGTTCGGGCCCTCCGGCGTCTCGATCGGGCACATGCGGCCGTAGTGGCTCGGATGGACGTCGCGAACCTCGATCGGGGCGCGCTCGCGGGTCAGGCCGCCCGCGCCTAGCGCGGACAGCCGCCGCCGGTGAGTGAGGCCGGCGAGCGAGTTGGTCTGGTCCATGAACTGGGACAGCTGCGAGGAGCCGAAGAACTCCTTCTGCGCGGCCACGACCGGGCGGATGTTGATGATCGTCTGCGGCGTGATCGTGTCGGCGTCCTCGGTCGTGAGGCGCTCGCGCACGACGCGCTCCATGCGGTAGAGCCCGATCCGGAAGGCCTCCTGGATCAGCTCGCCGACGGTGCGCAGGCGACGGTTGCCGAAGTGCTCGTACTCGTCGAGGCGGTCGGCGATCGGCTCGCGCGCGGAGATCTGCGCCTCGAGCGCGTAGTCCTTGATCGGCTCGCCGTTGTCGTACTCCCCGCTCTCTGGGATCCCCAGCGCCCGTGGCAGCGTGACGAGCTCGCGGATCAGCTCGATGATGTCGCGGTGGGTGAGGACCCGCGTGTCGAGGTCCTCGTCGAGCCCGAGGCGAGCGTTCAGCTTGTAGCGGCCGACGCGCGTCAGGTCGTAGCGCTTCGGGTCGAAGAAGAGCGTCTGCAGCAGCGCCCGGGCGTTGTCGATCGACGGCGGCTCGCCGGGGCGCTGCTTCTTGAACAGCTCGATCAGCGCGCCCTCCTCGGAGCGCGTCACCTCGGTGTCGGCCTCGATCGTGTTGCGGATGTAGAGCGAGTCGTCGAAGAGCTCGAGGATCTGCTCGTCCGAGACGTAGCCCATCGCGCGCAGCAGCACGGTGACCGGCAGCTTGCGCTTGCGGTCGATGCGGACGTAGACGCGGCCCTTCTTGTCGATCTCGAGCTCGAGCCAGGAGCCGCGCGCGGGCATCAGGTTCGCGATGAAGACCTGCTTCTCGCGGTCCTTCGGCTCCATCACGTACGCGCCCGGCGAGCGCACCAGCTGCGTGACGACGACCCGCTCGGTGCCGTTGATGATGAAGGTGCCGCGGTCGGTCATCCACGGGAAGTCGCCCATGAAGACGGACTGCTCGCGGATCTCCCCCGTCTCGCGGTTCTGGAAGGCGACCTTGACGGTCAGCGGGCGGGCGTAGGTGAGGTCCTTCTCGCGGCACTCCTCGATCGAGGCGACGGGATCGTCGAAGCTGATGTCCTCGAAGACCACCGCGAGGTTGCCGGTGTAGTCCTCGATCGGGGACACGTCGTCGATCGTCTCCCTCAGCCCTCCCTTCTGCGTGTCGACGAGCCACTCGAACGAGCGGCGCTGGATGTCGATCAGGTTCGGAAGCTCGAGGGGAGTCTCGAGGCGTGCGAAGGTACGGCGCTGACGAGGGGCATCAACACGTGCCAAAGGTACGGCTCCTTCGAGGTCGGGCGGAGGCTGCGGGCGGGCGCAAAGCGCGACCGCCAAAGATACCACAGCGAGATGCGCCCCTGCGGGGCGCTTGAAAGGCTGTCACGGACCCCGCCCCGAGGCCCCGCGATATGCGGCGGGGCGCTGCCAGAGGGACGGCTACGACTATGGGCCGGCCGCGATTGTAGCGCGGCTGCGCCTCATATGACCCGCTTGACCGGGTCGATCTCGCGTGCCAGACCGAGACGGGTCATCTGCCCCCAGTCCCTGCGCCTGCGCGCCACGTCGACGAAGCCGGCCAGGCGCCAGGCGTCCGTCAGCTGGCGGTAGCCGAAGTTCTCGAGCACGGCGAAGGCGAGCATGCGCGCGACATCGCCGTGACGGACGTGGCGGCGGAAGCTGAACTCCTCGAGCGCGAGCGCCGCGACCGACAGCACGACTCCGAGCGCGAGCGCCAGCACGAGGAAGGCGATGAACGCGCTGGCCGCGATCATGCCGAGCGCCCAGGCCGGCGGAAGCACGATGAACGCGGTCAGCTGGATCGCGGGACCGAGCAGCTCGAAGACGAGGAAATAGGGAAGCGCGAGCATCCCGAAGGCGCCGTAGCGGGGCCGCAGCAGGAGGTCGCGATGGCGCCAGAGCGTCTCCGCGAGTCCCCGCTGCCAGCGGCGGCGCTGGCGCGAGAGGGTCCGCAGGTCCTCGGGCGCCTCGGTCCAGCAGACCGGGTCGGGGACGAACTCGATCCGGTAGGGCTCGTCACGCTCGCGCATGTAGCGGTGCAGCCGCGTGACGAGCTCGGCGTCCTCGCCGACCGTGTCGCGCGACCAGCCCCCGACGGCCTCGACATCGGCCCGGCGGAAGAGTCCGAACGCGCCCGAGATGATCAGCAGCGAGTGCAGCCGGCTCCAGCCGACCCGACCGACGAGGAAGGCGCGGAAGTACTCGACGACCTGGAAGCGCGCGACGGGGCTCGGCGGCAGCGCGACCGCCTCGACGCGCCCCTTGACGATCCGGCAGCCGTTGGCGATCCGGACGATGCCACCGCAGGCCACGGTCAGCTCGGGGTCCTCGATCACCGGCCGCGCGACGCGCAGGAGTCCGTCCTCCTCGAGGATAGCGTCCGCGTCGACGGCGCATACGTACGGATAGCGTGCCGCCTGGAGGCCGACGTTGAGCGCGTCCGCCTTGCCCCCGTTCTCCTTTTCGATCACGACCAGGTTCGGATGCCGCCGGGAGGCCCAGGAGCAGTGGATGCTCTCGGTCGGGATCGCGTCCCGGACCGCCTTCGAGAGGGGCGCCAGGTCGAACGCGGCGTCGAGCTGTTCGATCGTCCCGTCGGTCGAGCCGTCGCTGACGACGATCACCTCGTGCTCCGGGTAGTGCAGCGCCAGCAGCGATTGGACGCTGTCGACGATCCCCGCCTGCTCGTTGTATGCCGGCAGCAGCACCGAGACCGGCGGGGTCAGCGGCGAGGCGAGCGCCTCGTCCGTCGCCGAGAAGGACCGGGCCCGCAGATGACGGGCGAGGCTGCGCCACGCGATTGCCGTGAACACGAGATAGATCACGTTCAGGCAGGCGAAGTAGACGATCGCGGCGAGGCCGAACGCGGCGATCGCCTCGCGGAGGATCATCGCTCGCTCCCGAGCCGCGCGAGCGCGGCCGCCTCGAGCAGGTGAGGCCCGGCGGTGGCCTCCTCGACCTCCGCCTCAAGCTCCTCCGGCGCCAGCATGGCGAGCGCCCGGGCGGCGGCCTGAGCCGGCTCGAAGCGGTCGACCCGAGCCTGGGCGATCAGCGCGAGCGCGGCCTCGCTCGCACCGAGCTCGCCGAGGGCGCGCGCGGCGGCGGCCCGGACGTAGGGGACGCGGTCCTCGAGCGTCGCGCGCAGCGCGCGCGAGGCCCCCTCCGCTCCCAGGCGTCCGAGCGCCCGGGCGGTGTTGGCCCGGACGAGCGCCGATCCATCGCGTAGCCGTCGCTCGAGCGCGTGCGCGTCGGCCGGTCCGCCAAGCAGTCCGAGCAACTCGATCGCGGCCGCCCGGATCGCGGCGTCCTCATGCGACGCGAGCGCTGCGAGCGGCTCGAGCGCGTCCGTGCCGATCGCGAGCAGGGCCGCTCCGGCGACGGCACGCGGAACGCTCGCGGTCGCGAGCGCCTCGACGAGCGCCGGCACGGCCTGGCCGTCGCCGAGCGCTCCGAGGCTGCGCGCCGCGGCCGCGCGCACGTCGCGCCGGGCGTCGGCGAGCGCATCGAGCAGGGCCGGAATCGCCCGCGCCGAGCCCATGTCGCCGAGCATGAACGCCGCCGCGGCCCGCCGCCAGGCGCGACGGGATCCGAGCCGGCGCAGCTCGCGCTCTACATGCCCGCCGCGCTCGAAGAAGTCGGCGATGTGGGCGCGCGGCTCGCCGCTCAGGCGGCGGCTGTAGCGGGCCAGGAGCGCGGCCAGCACCGACACCTCCGCGGCCGGGAGCGGCGCGGTCGGAGGCTCACCGTCGAGCAGCGCGAAGGCGAGGGGCTGCAGGCGGGCCTCGGCGATCGCCGTCCGCCGCGCCCGGCGGGCCAGCTCCACGCGGCGCGTGGCGAGCACCACGACGAAGCTCGCCGCGGCCGCCGCGAGCACCAGCGACCCTGCCTCGAGCGCGCGGATCACGAGCGAATGCGGCGCTTCAGCGCCGGCCGAGGACCGCCTGCACGCGCGCGCGCAGCTCGCCGGGGCTGAAGGGCTTCTTGACGTAGTCGTCGGCGCCGGCCTCGAATCCGCGCGCGATGTCGGCCTCCTGCACCCGCGCGGTCAGAAGTATCACCGGCATCCGCTGGATCTGCCTGACCGTCCGGATGCTGCGCGTGACTGCATAGCCGTCGAGGCGCGGCATCATCACGTCGAGCACCGCGAGATCGGGTTCGCGTTCGACCGCGAGCTCGAGCGCGGCCTCCCCGTCGGCCGCCTTCAGCACCTCGTAGCCCGCGCGGTCGAGCCGGAAGGCGACGAGATCGAGGATGTCGCGATCGTCGTCGGCGACCAGCACCACCGGCCGGCTGCCGTTCCCCGCCGTCAAGCGGTCACCTCGTCCCGCTCGGCGTCGAGGGGCTCGATCCGGTACGCCGGCTGGCGAAGCGGGAGGGTGACGCGGAAGGTGGTGCCGCGTCCCTCCTCGCTGTCGACGTCGACGCGCCCGTGGTGGCCCTCGACGATCGCCTTCACGATCGTCAACCCGAGGCCGACGCCCGGAATCGCCAGCTCGGTCGCTCCGGCCGCGCGGAAGAAGCGCTCGAAGAGCCGGCTCTGCTCCGTGGCCGGTATGCCGATGCCGTCGTCGCGCACGTCGATCAAGGCGAGGTCGCCGCGCCGCCGGAGGCTCACCTCGACGCGCCCGCCCTCGGCGGTGAACTTGAGCGCATTCGAGACGAGGTTGTCGAGTGCCTGTGCGAGCCGGCCGGCGTCGCCCGACGCGACGGGGAGACGGTCGGCATCCAGCATCAGCTCGATGCCCTGCTCGAGGGCGCGGGGTCGGGCGCCCTCTACGGCCTCGGCCGCGATCTGCCCAAGGTCGGCGGTCCCGACGTCGAGCGCGAGCTTGCCGGCCTCGACCTGGGCGACGAAGAGCAGGTCGCCGACGAGGCGCAGGAGACGCTGCGCGTTGCGATCGACGACCTCGAGGAAGCCGCGTGTCTCCGCGTCGATTGCCGCGTCTTCGAGCACGAGCTCGAGGTAGCCGATGATCGAGGTGAGCGGCGTGCGCAGTTCATGCGAGACGAGGGCGAAGAACTCGTCCTTGAGCCGCTCCGCCTCCTGCTCCGCGCGCTTGCGAGCCACGAACCCGCCCACCTGCGGCCCGATGGCGGCGAGCATGTCGCTGAGCTCACGGTCGGGCTCGACTCTCTCCCGGCTGATCAGCTGGATCACGCCGATGAACTCATGGCCGGCGGTCACGGGCAGGCAGACCGCCCCGCAGACGCCGGCGGCGCGTGCCATCGCGGGGTTGGCGGCGACCTCGGTGATGTCGGAGGCCCACTCGGTGCGGCCGCTCTCCCAGCAGCGCCCGGTCAGCCCCTCGCCCGGGGAGATCGCGATCTGGTCGATTTCGGCGGCGCGCTTATCGCGGGGCCAGACGGTGCTCGCGCGTAGCGTCTGGCTGGACTCGTCGAGGCCGTACATGATGCCGATCTCGAAGTCCAGGCTCGTGACGAGCGCCTCGAGTGCTCGCGCGCGCGCGTCATCGAGCTCGCCCGACTCGGCGAGGGCGCTCGCCACCCGATGCTGGGCGACCAGGTAATGCTCCGCGCGCTTGCGCTCGCTGATGTCGCGCACGAAGGCGTTGAAGACCCAGCCGCCGTCGAGCTCGAGGGGCGCGACCGTCACCTCGATCGGGAACTCGCGGCCGGTGCTGTCGATCGCCATCAGCTCGCGCTCGCCCTCTATCGGCCACTCCCCGGTTTCGACGAACGCGGCGACCCGCTCGCGCCAGCGCTCCGCGACGGGTGAAGGCAGGATCGTCTTCCCGACCGGGCGGCCGATGACCTCGTCGGCGCTGCGGCCGAAGATGTGCTCAGAGCGGCGGTTCCATTCGCGTATCCGGCCGGTGGCGTCGATGGAGACGAAGCCGTCCGCGGCGGTGTCCACGACGGCCTGGTTGATGCGAGCTTGGCGGCGCGCCGCCCGCAGCGTGATGCCGGCCGCGACCGCCGCGGCCGCACGCGATGCGAGGTGCTCGAGCATCTCTCGCTCGCCCCGCTCGATCGCGCGAGATGGGCGCGCGAGCGACACGACACCGAGCACGTCGTGGCCATGGATCATCGGCAGGTGCAGCTCGTGGCGCATCACCGCCTGCTCTCCGAGCGAGACCTCGGTGGACCATGCGCCCAGGATCGCCCTCCGCTCACCGATCGCTCTACCGGCAAGCCCCTCACCCGGGAGCAGCCGCCCCCGCTCAGGGCCGTGGCCGCGTGCGGCCAGACGCACGTAGGCTCCCGTCCCGTCCGCGACGTAGACGGCGCCAAGCTCGACGCCCGCGAGGTCGCCGAGCTCCCGCAGGATCGCCTCGGCGAGCGGCTCGAGCTCCGCAAGCGTGCTGAGGAGGCTGCCGAAGGAGTGATAGCGCTCGATCTGGGCCTTCTGCACGGCGAGCTGCTCGACCGCCGACTCGAGCTCCGCCTGCTGCGCCTCGAGCTCGGCGTTCTGGCTCTCGAGCTCGTCGCGGGAGCGCTCGAGCGAGGCGGCCATCTGGTTGAAGCTCTCGATCAGCTCACCGACTTCCCCCCGCGGCCCGGTCCCGAGACGGGCCGTGAGATCGCCCCTGGCGAGCCGCTGCGCGGCCGCCGCGGCGCGGCGCAGCGGGCGCGCGACCGCGCGCAGCTGGTAGAGCGCGAGCAGCAGCGCGATCAGCACGGAGACCGCGAGACCCCCTGCCGCGACGAAGGTGGAGCGGTCCGCGCGGGCGCGCGCCGCATCGCCCTGCTCGCGGGCCTCGGACAGCTGGGTCGCGCTGTAGGCGGTGAACTCGGAGCGAAGAGCGTCCATCCGC
The DNA here is from genome assembly GCA_963719375.1 of uncultured Actinomycetes bacterium. Classification (GTDB taxonomy): domain Bacteria; phylum Actinomycetota; class Thermoleophilia; order Solirubrobacterales; family Thermoleophilaceae; genus JAICJV01. The sequence continues at coordinate 1,024,831 of CAVRBY010000001.1, forward strand.
TGCTTGCCCTGGGTGACCACGAGGCGGCGGGCGCTGCTCGAGACCGGGATGGGCCCCCCGGGGTGAGGCTCTGCCCGCTGAAGGAAGGGGTTCGCGTAGTCGGCGAAGTAGGCGTCGATGCCCGCCACGATGCGTCCGACCGCATCGCTGCCGCCGTCTCCCGCGCTGAGGTTCTCGAGCTGCTCGGTCTCTGCCGGAAGTGCGGCGAGTGCCCGCGAGTACGGCTGCAGGAAGCTCGGCTTGCCCGTCAGCTGGTAGCCGCGCAAGCCGGTCTCGGCGTCGAGGACGAGCTTCTGCGCGGAGACGGCTGCGGCCACCCGCGAGTCCGCGCGCGTCGCGAGCTTGGCGGCGTTGTTCTGGTCGGAGACGGTCGTCAGCATCAGCGCGAAGATGCCCCCGATAACGAGCGCGACCGTCAGCAGCGCCGCGACCGTCTTGGCCGCGAGCCGGTGCCTCATGCGACCCTCCGGTAGACGTGCGGGGCGACCGGGGCGAGCCCGAGCGAACCCGGTTCGAGCAGCAGCTCGCTCCGCCCGAGGACGAGCAGCCCGTCCCGCGCGAGCGCGGCGACGAGGTTGCGGTGCAGCACCGCCTTGGCCGGTGCGGAGAGATAGATGGCGACGTTGCGGCAAAGCACCAGGTCGAAGGTGCCGGCAGCGGGGTCGTCGGCGACGAGGTCGCGCACTTCCCAGCAAGCGCGGCCAAGAACGGTGGCGCTCACGGCTCCGAGGTCGGGGGGCCGCGCGCGCGCCGCCTCGACGTTCTCGACCAGCAGGTCGCTGCCGAGCAGCTGCGCCCGATCGAGAAGCCCCCGTCCTGCCAGTAGCGCCGCGACGCCATGGAGCTCGGCACCGTTCGCGCACCCGGCTGACCAGACGCGCAGCGGGTGCCCCTCCCGCAGGACCTGGCCGAGCGACCGCTCGAGCGGCTCGCGCTCGCGGAGCATCGCGGTCACCGATACGGCGACCGACCGGCGCAGGCGGCGACGCGCGCCGGGGTCCTCGTCGAGGCGGTGCGCGAGCGCGACGGCGTCGGGCACACGCTCGCGGATCAGCGCTCGCCGCACGCATTGCTCGACGTGGCCGCCGCGGAAGTTCTCGAGCTTCAGCCCGGCTGCCTCGCCGAGCGCGCGCATCGGCTCGCGCGCGGAGGGCGCGCCGGGGCGGCGCTCAGCGGAAATCCGGCGGCGGGCGAGTAGGGGCAGGCGTGGCACGGAGGCTCACACCGTTCATCGGCAGCCGCGGTAGCTCGTTTGAGCCTGGAAACGCCCGCTAAGCAGGCCCGATCAGCACGCCCCGGCCGCCAAGGCCCGAACGCCCGCGAGGCCCCGGCGCCGAGCCGACCTGCTCATTTGACCTCGACGGTACCCCCGGCCTCCTCGAGGTCGGCCTTGAGCTTGTCCGCCTCGTCGCGCTCGATGCCCTCCTTGATCGGCTTCGGCGCCTCGTCGACGAGCGCCTTCGCCTCCTTGAGCCCGAGCCCGGTCGCGGCGCGCACGACCTTGATCACCTGGATCTTCTTGTCTCCGGCCGCCGTCAGGACGACGTCGACCGTGCCCGCCTCCTCTTCGGCGGCGGCGGCGCCGTCAGCGCCCGGTCCCGCGGCCGCCGGCGCCGCGGCCGCGACCGCGGTGGCGGAGACGCCGAACTCCTCTTCGAGCGCCTTGATGCGCTCCGAGAGCTCGAGCACCGAAATGCCCTTGAGCTCCTCGATCCATTCCTCTGTCGTCGGCATTTCAGCCCTCCTGTGTCGGTTCTGTCGCGGCGTCACGGGCATCGCCCGTCACCGCTGCCTCGGTTGTCGCCTCGGGCGCGCCACCCGGTTCGTCGCCGGCCTCCGGCGCGGTCTGCTCCAGCTCACCGTCGACGACCGCGCCTCCCGGCTCGTCGCCGGCCTCGGGTGGCGTCTGCTCGGCCGCCGGCTCCGGCGATTGCGATTCGGATGCGGGGGGCGCGTCGCCGGCCAGCAAGCCGCCCTCCTCGATCTGCTTGAGGGCGATCGCGAGCCCCGAGACGAGTGATCCGAGCCCGCGCACGAGCGTCGTGAGCGGCGAGGCGAGCACGCCGACGAACTGCCCCTGGAGGACATCGCGAGCCGGCAGTCGAGCGATGTCCTCGATCTGCTCTGGGCTGAGCGGCTGGTCGCCCATGCGCCCACCCTTGAACTCGAGCAGCCCCGCTTGGCGGCGGAAGTTCGCGAGCGCCTTGGCGGCCGTCGCGACGTCGCCACGGACGAAGGTGAGCGCGGTCGGCCCCTCGAGCAGCTCCTTGAGCGCGGGCGCGCCGGCCTGGTCGGCGGCACGCTCGGTGAGCGTGTTCTTGACGATCCGAAACGAGGCGTCCGCGTCGGTCAGCGAACCTCGCAGCTCCGAGGCCTGCTTGACGCTGATGCCGCGATAGTCGACCGCGAAGATCGCCTCCGACTGCTCGATCTCCGACGCGACACGCTCCACCACGGCCGCCTTCTGATCTTTGTTCACTGTCGTCGCTCCAAATCGAGAGCGCCCATACCGGCGGGCTCCGTTTCGAGCGAGCAAGAGCTGTCTTACGGATCCGCCTACCCCGGGCTTACGCGCGATGCGGCCGAGGGTCTCGGGCGTCGTTTACCGTGCTCAGGCTACCGCGGCGGGCTCCTCGACGATGTTCCGCGTACGCGCGGGGTCAACGCGCACACCGGGGCCGAAGGTCGTGGCGAGGGTGATCGTACGCAGGTAGCGCCCCTTGGCGGCGGCCGGCTTCGCGCGCACGATCTCGTCGATCAGGGCCGCGTAGTTCTCGAGCAGATCGCGCTGCTCGAGATCGGTCTTGCCGATCGCGAGGTGAACGATCGCCGAGCGGTCGGTGCGATACTCGACCTTTCCGGCCTTGGCCTCCTCGACGGCGGTGCGGACGTCCTCGGTGACGGTCCCGACGCGCGGGTTGGGCATCTTGCCCTGTGGCCCGAGGATCCGTCCGAGCCGGCCGACCACGGGCATCATGTCGGGGCTCGCAATCGCGACGTCGAAGTCCGTGAAGCCGCCCTGGACGCGTTCGGCGAGGTCCTCGGCGCCGACGACGTCCGCGCCCGCCTCCTCGGCCTCACGTGCCTTCTCGCCGCGGGCGAAGACGGCGATCGTCACGTCGCGGCCCGCGCTGTGAGGCAGCGTGATGGTCCCCCGGAGCTGCTCATCGGCATGACGGACGTTGAGACCCGTGCGGATGTGGGCCTCGACCGTCTCGGCGAAGTTCGCCGACTGAAGCTCCTTGACCAGCGAGATCGCCTCCGCCGGCGAGTACTGCCGCTCGCGATCCACGCGCGCGTAGAGGTCCCTGTAGCGCTTGCCTCGCCTCGCCATCAGCCGACCTCCACGCCCATCGAGCGCGCGGTGCCGGCGATGATCTTGGCCGCCTGCTCCACGTCGCGGGCATTCAGATCCTGCAACTTCGCCTCCGCGATCTGGCGGACCTGCTCAGCGGACAGGCGGGCGACCTTGGTGCGGTTCGGCTCGCTCGAGCCCTTGTCGATCCCCGCCGCCTCCTTGATCAGGACGGCGGCCGGCGGCGTCTTCGTGATGAAGGTGAACGAGCGATCCTCGAAGACCGTGATCTCGACGGGGATGATGCGCCCGTTCTGGTCCTGGGTCTGGGCGTTGAACGCCTTGCAGAACTCCATGATGTTGACGCCGTGCTGACCGAGCGCGGGGCCGACCGGCGGCGCCGGGTTGGCGGCACCGCCGGGTACCTGGAGCTTGATGAGGGTGAGGACCTTCCGGGCCATGGCTCAGATCTTCTTCACCTGGTCGAAGCCGACCTCGACGGGCGTCTCACGGCCGAAGATGGAGACGAGCACCTTGAGCTTGGCGGCGTCCTCGTTGATCTCGGAGATCTCGCCGCTGAAGTCCGACAGCGGTCCGGAGACGACCTTGACGGACTCGCCGATCGAGAACTGGGCCCGCGTGCGCGGCCGCTCGGCGGTCTCGCGGTTGAGCAGGCGGTCGATCTCGGATTGGTTCAGCGGCACCGGCTTCTGCTCGGCGCCGACGAAGCCGGTCACCCCGGGCGTGCCCTTCACGAGCCCCCAGGAGTCCTCGTTCATCTCCATGTTGACGAGCACGTAGCCGGGCATCGTGCGCCGCTCGACCTGGACCTTCTGGCCGTCCTTCATCTCCGACACCTGCTCGGTCGGGATCACGATCTGGCGCACGTTGCGCTCCTGGCCGAGGGAGGTCACCCGGTGCTCCAGGTTGTGCTTGACCTTGTTCTCGTGGCCCGAATAGGTGTTGACGGCGTACCAGCGAAACATGCCCGTTCCTTACAGAATTGCGTTGACGACCTTGGAGAAGATCGCGTCGAGAGCCCCGAGGTAGGCCCCGATGATGATCACGAAGAAGAGGACGACTCCGGTCAGCTGGGTCAGCTGCTGGCGGTTCGGCCACTGCACGCGGCCGAGCTCGGCCCAGACCGCGATGAGGAAGGCGACAACTCTACCGCGCTCGTGATGCTGCTGGGGGCGCGCCTCGCGCCCGTGGTCTCCCTCGTCGGCGTGTGGCCCGTGCTCGAGCGCGACGTCACTGCGTCCGAGGTGCGGGTCGGGGGCGCCCACCTCGAGGTCGACCAGCTCCTCGAGCTCGTCGACGTCCGGCGCCTCGGCGCCCGAGGTCGCGCCGCCGTTTCCGGCGCGGCGGGCGGCGAGCCGCTCGGCGCGGCGCTCGGCCTGCCGTTGCTTGGCGCGCTGTCGATCGCGAGGCATCGGTCCGCCCGGGTCAGCGCGTCTCGCGGTGACCGGTGTGCCTGCCGCACCAGCGGCAGTACTTGCGCATCTCGATCCGGCCGGGATCGTTGCGCTTCGATTTCTCAGTCTGGTAGTTGCGCCGCCTGCACTCGTCACAGGCCAGCGTCACTGCAATTCGGACGTCTCCGCGGGCCATGGCTCCTCCGCTTCGTGCGCCTGACGCCCGGCGAGAAAAGACCCCGCCGGACGTGCGCGAGGTCGTAGGCAGTCTAGATGATCGATTTCAAATCGATCAGCCGGTTCGTGGCCGCTTCGAATCGATCATCTCCGGGTAGATGATCGGAAGTGCGAGCGGTCGGCCCTCAGGCGCTCGCGGCGAGGCGGTTCGGCGAAGGCGGCGAGCGCCGCTGCCTCGGAGCGCTGCGCAGGAAGCTCTCGATCGCCGGGTGGAGCGTGCGCGGGCATTCGAACTGCGGCACGTGACCACAGTCGAGCTCGACGTGGAGGGCACCCGGCACGGCGTTCTTGACGTGCCGCTCGAAGCCGATCGGGACGAGCTGATCGCGCTTGCCCCAGATGAACATCGCGCGCGGGGAGAGTTGCTCCATCCGGCGCCAGAAGCCACGCTCGCCGTCGCCGTCCTCGAGGTAGATCTGGCGCGCCGCGGCGTAGAAGGCGGCCCGCCCGCGGGGCGTCATGTACGCCCGCAGGAACTCGTCGATGCCCGCGGCCATCCAGCCGGCGCCGTCACCGACGACGCCCTTCACGATTCGCTCGACTACGAAGCGCGGCGCCGGCTGGAGGGCGCCGAGCTCGGGGCGGACCAGCCGCAGCCAGGGAGCCCACGGACGGTCACGCCGCCAGGCGAGCGATGGGGTCATCAGGACAACCGACTCGAGCCGCTCGGGGTAGCGCATGGCGACCTCGAGCGCGACCCGCCCGCCCATGCTGTGGCCGAGCAGGTGCGCCCGGTCGAGCCCGAGCGCGTCGAACAGGCCAGCCGTCCAGCGGGCGAAGAAGCGGGCGTCGTACGGGGCGGGGAACGGCTTGGCCGAATCGCCGAAACCGGGCAGGTCGGCGGCGATGACGCGGAAGCCGACCGGGGCGAGCGCGGCCACCGTCGGCAGGAACTCCGCCTTCGTGGCGCCCAGCCCGTGCAGGAGCACGAGCGGCTCTCCGCTGCCCGCCTCGAGCAGCGACATCCGGCCGTAGCGCGTCTTGGCCGCCGTGAAGCGCAGCCTGCTCGGCTCGCGGTTGGCGCTCGTGGCGGCGAGGAAGCCGACGCCGAGGTGGAGATTGCGGCGAACGCTGAGCCGGCGGGCGGCGTAGGCGGCCATCCCGCCGCGTGTGTCGTCGCGGATCAGGGCCCAGGTCGCGGCGTCCGCCGTCAGCTCCGCGTCGGGGTGACCGGCGGGGGTCTCGAGCCAAGCGCCGTCGTCGATCACCGCGTCGAAGGTCTCCCCGTCGCGGACAGCCAGGCGGATCCGGGCCCGGCCGCCGGGGATGTCGAAGGAGCCCGGGTCGAAGCGGTCCACAAGGTCCTGAAGGACGTCGCGCGGGCTCATGACTGGGGCAGGACGCGCGAGACGCTCTCGCCGACGCAAGCCGGCTTCTCGCCACCCTCGATCTCGACCGTGAAGCGGGTGACCACCTGCCACCAGCCCTCCTCGAGCTCATCGACCGTGACGAGCTCGCAGGTGGCACGGACGCGCGAGCCCTCCGGAACCGGCGCGGGGAAGCGGACCTTGTTCCAGCCGTAGTTGATGCCGTACTGGAGCCCCTGAGAGCTCAGCAGCTCACCGCGGAAGCCGTCGATCATCGACAGCGTCAGGTTCCCGTGCGCGATCGTCTTGCCGAAGGGGCTCTCCCTGCGAGCGCGGTCCCGGTCGACGTGGATCCACTGATGGTCGCCGCTGAGCTCGGCGAACGTGTCGATCAGCTCCTGCGTCACCGAGCGCCACTCGCTCGGACCGATCCGCTCTCCGACGAGCGCCTGGAGGTCGTCGATCCCGTTGGCGGTGACGAGCGCCATGTCTCCAGATTATCCGGGAAGCGGTCAGACCGCGAGCGCCGCCTCGGTGCAGCCGCTAGACTTACTAACAAATCGTTAGTAGGTATGGAGCGTGCACCTATGACCTCTCTGTTGCTGATTCCGCTAGAAGACGTGATCGTCTTCCCGAACATGACCGTGACGCTGCCGATCGACGTCGGCGACGCCGAGCGCGTGCTTCTCGTGCCCCGCCATGAGGAGGCCTTCGCAAGCCTCGGGACGGTCGCGGAGGTCGTCGGTCACGTCACGCTTCCCGGCGGCGTCCACGGCGTCGAGCTGCGCGGCCTGCACCGCGGGATCGCCGGCGCGGCCGCATCGGGCGTCGACGGTGAGCTTCGCGTCGAGGTCGACGAGCGGCCGGACCCCTTCCCCGTCGACGGCCGCACGCGCGAGCTCGCGCGCGAGTACCGAGCGGTGATCGAGGAGATCCTCGAGCTGCGCGGCGACGATGGCCGCGTCGCCTCGTTCCTGCGCTCGGTCACCGAGCCGGGCGCGCTCGCCGACACGTCCGGCTACTCCCCCGACCTGACCTACGCGCAGAAGCTGCAGCTGCTCGAGGAGCTCGACGTGACCGCGCGGCTCGAGCTCGCGCTCGGCCTCCAGCGTGAGCGGCTCGCGGAGATGGACGTCCGCCGCCGCATCCGCGAGGACGTCCGCTCCGGCGCCGAGCAGCAGCAGCGCGAGTACTTCCTGCGCAAGCAGCTCGAGTCGATCAGACGCGAGCTCGGCGACGACGAGGGCTCACTGATCGACGAGTACCGGAGCAAGATCGAGTCCGCCGGGATGCCCGACGAGGTCCGCGAGCAGGCGGAGAAGGAGCTCGGACGGCTCGAGCGGATGGGCGAGCAGTCGGCGGAGTCGTCGATGATCCGCAGCTACCTCGACTGGCTGATCGCGGTCCCCTGGTCGAAGCGCTCCGACGAGCGGCTCGACCCGGTGCACACGCGCGAGGTGCTCGACGCCGACCACGCCGGACTCGAGGACGTCAAGGACCGGATCGTGGAGTACATCGCGGTGCGCAAGCTGCGCGGCGAGCGCGGCATCCCTGACGATCGCCGCTCGGGCGCGATCCTGACGCTGATCGGCCCTCCGGGTACCGGCAAGACATCGATCGGCGAGTCGATCGCGCGGGCGACCGGCCGCGAGTTCGTGCGCATGTCGCTCGGCGGAGTCCGCGACGAAGCCGAGATCCGCGGCCATCGGCGTACCTACATCGGCGCGCTCCCGGGCAGGCTCGTGCGCGCCCTGCGCGACGCCGGCACGATGAACCCGGTGATCCTGCTCGACGAGGTCGACAAGGTCGGCGCGGACTGGCGCGGCGATCCCTCGGCGGCGCTGCTCGAGGTCCTCGACCCCGCTCAGAACCACTCGTTCCGCGACCACTATCTCGACGTCGAGCTCGACCTCTCGCAGGTCCTGTTCATCGCGACGGCCAACGTCGCGGACACCATCCCCGCCCCGCTGCTCGACCGCATGGAGGCGATCCGCTTCGACGGCTACACGGCCGACGAGAAGATCGCCATCGCGCGCGGGTACCTGTGGCCGCGGCAGATAGAGCGCAACGGGCTCCGTCCTGAGGAGGCCACGATCTCCGACGACGTCCTACGCGCGATCATCACCGACTACACGCGCGAGGCCGGCGTGCGACAGCTCGAGCGCGAGCTCGGGACCGTGCTGCGCAAGACCGCCACGCGCTTCGCCGAGGGCACGGTCGAAAGCGGCACGGTGACCGTCGACGGCGCGCTCGTGCGCGACGCTCTCGGTCGCCCGCGCTTCTTCCAGGAGGCCGCGGAGCGGACCGCCGTGCCCGGCGTGGCGACGGGCCTCGCGGTCACCGGCGCCGGTGGCGACGTGCTGTTCGTCGAGGCGACCTCGATGGAGGGGTCCGGCGACGGTCTCGTCCTCACCGGCCAGCTCGGGGACGTGATGAAGGAGTCGGCTCGAATCGCGCTCTCGTATGTGCGCGGGCACGCCGGCGAACTCGGAGCGGACGCCTCGGAGCTGACCGGGCACGAGTTCCACGTGCACGTTCCCGCCGGCGCGATCCCGAAGGACGGGCCGAGCGCCGGAATCACGATGGTCACGGCGCTCGCGTCGCTCGTCACGGGACGCCCGGTCAAGCACACCGTCGGCATGACCGGCGAGGTGACGCTGCAGGGCCGCGTGCTGCCGATCGGCGGGGTCAAGCAGAAGGTGCTGGCAGCGCATGCCGCAGGCCTCACCGACGTGATCCTGCCGGAGCGCAACCGGGGCGACCTCGACGACGTCCCCGAGCACGTCCGCGACGAGATGCGCTTCCACCCGGTGATGACGATCAAAGAGGTGCTCGAGCTCGCGCTCGAGCCGGAGCCGGCGACGAACGTCGCGCTTGCCTGAGTTGCGCCGCTGCTCGGCCTGCAAGCCCGTTCCCGAGAGGGTCCGCCGCCTGGCGGACCTTCTCGAGCGGGCGGGAGTGCTCGAGCGCCGGCTGGTGCCTGCCTCACCGCCATTCGCGGAGTACCGCCTGACCGCGGCCGGTGAGCAGCTCGCGCCGATCATCGAGGCGGTGGAGCGCTGCGGCTTCGACGGCAGTCCCGGTCATCCGGCGTCGTCAGGCCAGCGGCCGTGGGCGTCGAAGTAGTCGCGGGCCTCGTCCTCGCGGTCGCGCTCGGGGTCGCCGCGAGCGGACACCCATATGAGTGCGCCGATGCCACCGGCGGCGGCCAGCAGGGCGATCAGGTCGGCAAGGGTCGAGAGGCTCATCCGCCGAGGCGGACGGTAGCGATCAGCGCTGCGTGGCCGAGCCCCCAACGTCCTCGATCCGCACGGCCCAGTCGCCGTCGGGGAGCAGCATGAGGCGGCCGCTGGCGAACGGCGAGCCGTTCACGTAGAGCTCGATCGGGTCGTCGGCGTGGCGGTCGAGCGAGACGATCGCCCCCTCGCCGAGCGCCGTCACCCGGCCCGCGGGCAGGCGCGCACGGCCGATCTCGGCGGTGAGCCGCAGCCGCGTCTCGCGCAGCCACTCGACCTCGCCGGTGAGCGGGCTGCCGCTGGCGGCGGCCTCGGGGGCCGGCGTGAGGGCGCTCGTCAGCCTGATTACGAACGACTGCGGGATCTGCTGGAGCAGGCGGCACGGCTCGCCGTCGAGCTCGAAGGCGACGCTCGTCAGGTGCGAGCCCGGGTGGTGGACCTCCGGGAGCTCGTCACGGCCGGAGAGCATCCGTGTCTCGACCGGCCCCAGCTCGACCGGCTGCCCGAGCGCGCTCGCAGTCGCCTGCGCCGCGGCAGCGAGCATCTGGCTTCCCGCCTCACCGAGGGCGGAGAGGGCGATTTCGGACAGCTCGCCGGCCCCGAGGTCGGTGCCGATCACGGTTGCCGCAAGCCGCTTGGCCGCGCCCGGCCCGACCGCCAGCAGGTGACCGCCGGAGGCGTCGTCGAGGTATGAGGCGGTGGCGATTACGGTCGGCCGGTAGAGGCTCTCGAGCGGCTCGGCGAGCGTCTCGACGACAACCGGAGCGCTCGTCTCGACCGAGCTCCCGGCCAGGCCCTCGAGCACGTCGCCGGCGGCCTCGGCGCTGCGGCCGGCGAGCGCGACCACGGCCTGCTCGAAGTTCATCGCAGCCGCTCTCCGGTGATCTGGACCGCGCGCCGCGCGCCGTTGCGACCGGGCTTCGCGCGGTGCAGCGGCACGCCATCCGCATAGACGGTCACGCCCGACTTCGCGGGGCCAAGGCGGACCACGTCCCCCGCGCGCATCCCGAGCAGCTCGTCGGCGCTCAGCTCGACGGCCGCGACCTCAGCGCGCAGCTCGATGCCGACGTTGGTGATCGCCCGCTTCATCGCGGACCGGGCGCGCGGATCCTGCGCGGGGGCGTCCGCCATCCCCGCCGTGAAGCGGCCGGTGGCATGCTCGATCGCCGAGTACGGAAGCATGATCCCGAGCGTGAAGGCGCCCTTCGCGAGCCGCACCTCGAGCGTGAGCACGAGTGTCGGGTCGCTGAGGGCGGCGATCTGCGCGCTCGAGGGCTCGAGTTCGACGCTCGCAAACGAGAGGTCGACGCCGGCCAGCTCGTGCCACACGAGCGAGAGCTGGTCGACGAAGAGGCGGAAGATGCGTCGCGTGACCGCCATGTCGATGTCGCTCAGCCGGCGGTCGGCGGCGATCCCGCTGAGCGAGCCGCCGCAGAGGCGCTCGATCAGGGTGAGCACGAAGACGCGCTCGAGCGTCATCACGAGGTGCGTCCCGAGCGGGCTGACGTCGACGATCGCGCACACCGAGTCGGAGCCGACCTCGAGCACCGCGTTCGACCAGTTGAGCTGGGCGACGCCGATCACCTCGAGGTCGAGCGGCGTGCGGATGTCGGCGCTGAGGCCGGTCGAGGCGGTCCGGCAGAACGTCTCGTGAGCCCGTCTCAGCTGGCGCTCCTGGTCCTTCGTGAACTTGCTCGGGCGCGAGAAGTCGACGGGCGTGATCCGCGCCGCAGAGCGCCGGAAGGGATCGGCCGCTCCGGGGTCCATCGTTGAGTCTGAAAGCGTTTCGGGCATCGGGCTCGCGCTCGTCTCCTAATCGAACATCCGGCCAGCGGACTTGAGCGGCGGCCCTCAGCGGTCGCGCGTTTCGCCGACGCTCAGGCCGGATCTCGTGCGCGCCGCCAGGCGCGGCAGCAGGGTCCCGAGCGCGAGCGACCCCGCCGCTCCCTGCAGGCCGAGTGCGAGCGCGCGGTAGCAGACGATCGCCGCCGCTCCGGCCGCAGTGTCGACTCCCGAGGCGGCGAGCACGCCGAGCATGATCGGCTCGACGCCGCCGATGCCCCCCGGGAGCGGGGCGAGGTTGCCGAGCTGGCCCAGCATGTAGGCGAGCGCGACGACGCTCGGCGGCGGCGAGCTGCCGACCGCGTGCAGCGCCGCCCAGAGCGTCGCGCCGTCGAGCAGCCAGTAGGCGCTCGAGCCGCCGAGCGCCCCCGCTGAGCGAAGCAGGCGCGGGACGTCGCGAAGACCGTCGGCTCCGACGATCGCGACCATCCAGAGGCGCCCGCCGCGGCGGCCACGCCTGCCGAGCCGCAGGATCGCCGGCACGAGCGCCAGCACCACGGCGACGAGCGCCAGCGGCGCCAGCTCGACGAGCAGCGGCGCGTGCCCGGGCAGCACGCCGGCGACCGCGCCGAGGCCGAGCGCGACGGCCGCTGCCACGTATGGCGCGTTGAAGACGGCGCCGAACGAGATGCTCATGGTGGCGATCGCCCGCAGTTGGAGACCCTCGGCGAGCAGCGCCCAGACCCGCAGCGCGGGGCCTCCGATGCCGGTCGGGACTAGCGCGAACGCCGCCAGCTCACCGAGCGCGATCTGCGTGCAGCGGACGATTCCGACGCGATAGGGCGCGTACGTAGCGCGGAAGGCGAGCACGTAGCCGGCGCAGGCGACCGCCTCGAAGCATGCGCCGGCGAGCAGCCAGCCCGGCCGGGCCGCCGCCAGGTGCCGCGAGGCGCCCGGCACGAGCCGGCCGAGCAGCAGCACGACGAGCGCGAACAGGCCGAGCGCGAGCAATGCTCGCGCTCCCGCCCTCAACGGACCGCGCCGGCCGGCCATGCCCGGAACGTTGGCAGCCGCGATCCACTAGCGTGCGCGGGGATGGCCGAAGCTCCTCGCCGGGTGGTCGCAAGCGGGGTGTTCGACATCATCCACCCCGGCCACCTCCACTACCTGAGCCGGGCGCGCGCGCTCGGTGACTGGCTGTGCGTGATCGTCACCTCCGACGAGCAGGCCACCCGCTCGAAGCGCGAGCCGGTGCACTCGCAGCGCGTCCGCGCCGAGCTCGTCGCCGCGCTGCGGCTGGTCGACGAGGTGGTGCTGGGCCCAGAGCCCTATGACCTGCTCGGCACGACCCGCCGCGCCGCGCCCGACGTGATCGCGCTCGGCTACGACCAGGAGTTCGACGAGGACGAGCTCGAGGCGACCCTCGCGGAGGCCGGGATCGAGGTGACGGTGGCGCGCGTCGATGCGGACCCGCGCCGCCACCGTCAGACGAGCACGCTGCTACGGGAGCTCTGACCCCGGCAGCTCGAGGTGCAGCAGCGGGCTGTCCCGATGCTCGACCTGCAGTGTCGTGTGGTCGATCCCGAACCGCTCGCCGAGCATCGCGGCGAGCTCCCTTCGCGCCACGTGGCAGTCGCGGTCGGGGCCCACGATCACGTGCGCCGAGAGCGCCGGAAAGCCCGAGCTGACCTCCCATACGTGCAGATCGTGCACCTCGGCGACGCCGGTCTGCGAGGCCATCGCCCGGCCGATGTCGCGCGGGTCGACGCCGGGCGGCGCCGCCTCCAGGAACACCCGCCCCGAGGCGCGCAGCAACGAGACGGCGGCGCGAAGCATGATCGCGGCGATCACCAGCGAGGCGATGCCGTCCGCTCGCCGGGCTCCGGTGACGAGGATCACGACCCCGGCTAGTGCCGTCAGCGCGAACGCGGCGAGGTCGGTGACGATGTGCGCGAGGGCGCCCTCGACGTTCAGCGAGCGGCTCTCGCCGCGCCGGAGGGTCCACGTCGCGGCGAGGTTCACCGCGACGCCCGCGAGCGCGACCACGAGCACCGTCGCGCCCGCCACGGGGGGCGGGTGGACCAGCCGCCTGACGCCCTCGTAGACGATCAGCAGGCCGAGCACCAGCAGCGTCGCCCCGTTGAACTGGGCGGAGAGGACCTCGACCCGCTGATAGCCGTAGGTCATCGGACCACCCGCGGGACGGCGCGCGATCCGGGCGGCGACGAGCGCGAGCGCGAGCGCGCCGGCGTCGGTGAGCATGTGGGCGGCGTCCGAGAGCAGCGCGAGCGACGAGGCGAGCACCCCGGCGAGGACCTCGACGACCATCAGGCCGGCGAGCAGCGCGAGCGCGATGGCGAGGTTGCGGGTCGGCGCGGCGGCGCCGTGATCGTGGTGGTGTTGGTGCGAGGCCACCGCGGCGAAAGCTAGTGCGAAGCCGGCGTCATGGTGGATAGACCGGCTGACCCGGTGCAAACGGGCGTCAATCGCCGGGCCGGGGTGAAGCCCGCGCGCGCAGCGACCGAGATTCCTCGGGTACTTCCCAACCTCGCCGAACGGCCCGCGTTTCAGCGCTCGGGTCGGAACGGTGCCGGTCGATCCGTCTCCTGAGCCTGAGCCTGACTTGAAGCTTCCCCCTCGCATCAGCATCTGCCCGCTCGCGGGCCACTCCTAACCATGGCCTCGACCCAGGAGATCTCATCCCGCGAGGGAAGCGTGCTGACCTGCCCCGCTGAGGACGGCGCGATCGGCCGGCGCGAAGGCGAGCGCCTCGAGCAACTGTTCGAGCAACGCTGTGACGAACTGCGGCGAGAGGGCCGGGCGGACTCTCTCGCGGTCGACGCGCCGGACCTCGCCCTGACCTACGACGAGCTCGACGCGCGAGCCAGCCAGCTGGCCCGCTACCTCGTCCGCCATCAGGGCGTCGGTCCGGGAGATCGGGTCGGCCTCCTGTTCGACCGGGCGGTGGACGGCTACGTGGGCATGCTCGCGGTCATGAAGCTCCGGGCGGCGTACGTCCCGCTCGACACCGGCTTCCCCGCTGATCGGCTGTCCTACATCGTGTCCGACGCCGGGGTGCGAACGGTCCTCTCGCGGAGGGAGTTGACGGCGGACCTCGGCGAGACGGTAACGCTCGTGTGCATAGACGAGGTCGCTGCGGAGATCGGCGCCGAGAGCCGAGAGCGGCTCGCCGGGGAGGACGTCGGCCACCCGGCCGACGACCTTTGCTACGTCATCTACACGTCGGGCACGACCGGCCGGCCAAAGGGCGTCGCGATCCGGCACGCCAGTATCTGCAACTTCGTCCGCGTGGCCGCGGAAACCTACGGCATCGAGCGCGACGACCGGGTCTACCAGGGCCTGACGATCGCGTTCGACTTCTCGATCGAGGAGATTTGGGTCGCCTGGATGGTGGGCGCGACTCTCGTGCCGAAGCCGGACGGCCCGAGTCTGGTCGGCGCGGACCTGGGGGCGTTCTTGAAGGAGAGCGGCGTCACGGCACTGTGCTGCGTCCCGACGCTGCTGGCCACGCTCGACGAGGACCTTCCCGAGCTTCGCTTCCTGCTCGTCTCCGGAGAGACCTGTCCGCAGGATCTGGTGGACCGCTGGCACCGGCCTGACCGGCGGTTTCTCAACGTCTATGGCCCGACCGAGGCAACGGTCAGCGCCACCTGGACAGTCCTCCAGCCGGGCAAGCCGGTGACGATCGGGGTACCCCTGCCGACCTATTCCGTTGTCATCCTCGAGCCTGAGGCCGACCGAGCGGCGCCCCCCGGCGAGCTTGGCGAGATCGGCATCGCGGGAGTGGGGCTTGCCGCCGGCTATCTGAACCGCCCTGACCTGACCGCCCGCGCCTTCATCCCCGACTTCCTCCCGATGCCGGACAATCCGTCCGGGCGGATCTACCGGACCGGCGACCTGGGCCGCATCAACGACGACGGGGAGATCGAGCACCACGGTCGCATCGACACCCAGGTCAAGCTGCGCGGCTACCGCATCGAGCTGGCCGAGATCGAGTCGGTGCTCAGGCGGGTGCCGGGCATCGGACATGCGGTCGTCGACACCTATCAGTCCGACGAGCTTGTCGCGTATTACACGCAGCGGCCGGACGCGCAGGCGGCAGACCCCAGTCTCATATACGAGCACCTGAGCGAGAGGCTGCCGGCGTACATGGTCCCCGCCTACCTGGAGCGGCTGGACGAGCTCCCGATCATGGTCAGCGGGAAGATCGACCGCCAGAGCCTCCCGCGCCCGGCCGGCTCTCGACGCCTGGCCGCGGAGCAGGAGTACGAGGCGCCGGCCACCGACACGGAGTCGTTGCTGGCCGGCCTGCTGTCGACGGTCCTCGGCGTGGAGCGGATCTCGGCAGAGAGCCATTTCTTCGATGACCTCGGGGCGAACTCGCTCCTGATGGCGCGGTTCAACGCCGCGCTTCGCACCAGCGGCTCAGGGCTGCCCGCGGTCTCGATGAGGGACGTCTACGGGCATCCGACCGTTCGTCAGCTCGCCGTGGTCCTATCAGAAGCTAGGTCCGCGAGTGACGCGGACGGTCGCGCGCGGTCGCCCGAGGGCGTCGCGAAGGGGACGCCGCGATACGTCCTGTGCGGCGCGCTCCAGCTGCTGGCGGTCCTCGCCTTGCTCTCGCCCGCGGCAGTGGCATTGGACGTTGGCGGCGCCTGGCTGACCGCCGCCCACGGCGCGCTCGGCGTCTACTCACGCGCGCTGGCGTTCGGCGCGGGTGTGCTGGTCGCCACCGGCGTACTGCCCATAGTCGCGAAATGGGTTCTGATCGGTAGGTGGAAGCCACAGCGGATACGCGTCTGGAGCCTGGCCTACCTTCGTTTCTGGATCGTCAAGTCGCTCGTCGTCTACAACCCGCTGATCCGCCTCTCTGCGGGCAGTCCGCTCTACCCCCTGTATCTGCGTGCACTCGGCGGCAAGATAGGGCGAGGCGCCGTCTTCTTCACTCAGCACGTGCCGGTTTGCACGGACCTGCTCACGGTCGGAGCGGGCACCGTGATCCGCAAGGACTCCTTCGTGAACTGCTACCGCGCCCGTGCGGGGGTGATCGAGATCGGGCCGGTCACGCTGGGTGAGCATGCGTTCGTCGGCGAGCGGACGGTACTCGACATCGACAGCTCGATCGAGGACCACGCGCAGCTCGGTCATGCGTCCTGCCTGCATTCCGGTCAGGTCGTGCCGGCTGGGCAATGCTGGCATGGATCGCCGGCCGAGCCCGCCGGTGCCGATCATGACTACCAGGGCCTCCCGCCGGCGCGCTGCCACCCGCTGCGCGCGGCCGTGTACTGCGCCGCACGGGTACTCACCTTCCTGTTCGTCGCCGGCCCCCTCGAGGCGATCGGCGCGACGCTGCTGCTGACTCACCACGGCTTCGTCTCCCACCTCACGGTCGCAGACGGGTTGATCGTCTCAGCCGCGACGATGCTCGGCTTCTTCCTCGGCAGTCTGCTCCTGGCCGTCACCGTTCCGCGCCTGCTGAGCCGTGCGCTGAAGCCCGGCCAGGTTTATCCGCTCTACGGGTTCCACTACGCCCTTCAAAGGATCGTCTCGGGCTCGTCGAACAACCCCCTCCTGACGCTGCTGTTCGGCGATAGCGCGGCGATCGTGGCCTACCTGCGAGCGATCGGATGGCGCTTCGGAGTGGTGGAGCAGACCGGATCCAACTTCGGAACCGAGGTCAAGCACGAAGTACCGGGACTGAGCGAGGTCCGCACCGGAACGATGGTCTCCGACGGGCTCTCGATGATGAACGCGGAGTTCTCCAGCGGCTCGTTCCGCGTCCATCCCGTCGTCATCGGGCGACGGAACTATCTCGGCAACGAGATCGCCTTTCCACCCGATGGCCGCACCGGCGCCAATTGCCTGCTCGCCACCAAGGCGATGGTTCCGACCAGGGGACCGGAGCGCTCGGACGTCGGGCTGCTCGGGTCTCCCTGCTTCGAGATCCCCCGCTCGGTCGAACGCGACCGGCGGTTCGAGCATCTCGGCAGGGAGCCGGAGCGGAGCCGGCGCGTTGCGGCCAAGACCCGGCACAACGCCGGCACGGTCGCGCTTCACCTCCTGGTCCGGTACCTGTTCGCCTCGGGTATCGTGCTACTCGCGCTCAGCCCGCTGGGAGGCGAGGGACCGCGCGCCTTCGCCGGCACGCTCGCCACGGCCGTTCTCGAGCTTGGCCTCAGCATCGCGCTGTTCGTTCTGGTCGAGCGTGTCGTCACTCATTTCCGACCCCTCGAGCCCAAGTTCTGCTCGATCTACCAGATCGACTTCTGGCGGCACGAGCGCTACTGGAAGGTCCCGGCGACGGGCTACATACAGATGTTCAACGGCACCCCGTTCAAGAACGTGGTGTGGCGCTTGCTGGGTGTGTCCATCGGACGCCGCGTCTTCGACGACGGCTGCCAGATCGTCGAGCGCACGATGGTCGAGATCGGCAGTGAGTCAACTCTCAACATGGGGTGCACGCTTCAGAGCCACAGTTTGGAAGAGGGAGTGTTCAAGTCGGACAACATCTCGATTGGTAGGGGCTGCACCATCGGCACCGGTGCCTTGGTGAATTACGGGGTTGTAATGGAGGATGAATCGTCACTGGATGCCGACTCCTTCCTGATGAAGGGCTCATACCTCGTGCGTGGCGCCCGCTGGCGGGGAAACCCGGCGGACGAGATGGGAATCGAGGCGCGGGATGCGTGCCTGACAGGGTCAGGCGACCTGATGGAAATGGAGACACACTCGACGACGCCAGAAGCGGCCCGTCAGAGATAGGAGCAAGATGGCACTTTTGGACCTCAAAGAGACGACCGTCTTCGAAGAGCGCGAGTCGGCCGTTCGCAGCTACTGCCGGACCTGGCCCGCGGTGTTCGACCGGGCGCTCGGCAGCTGGCTATATGACGAGGCGGGCCGGCCCTACCTCGACTTCTTCTCCGGTGCCGGCGCGCTCAACTACGGGCACAACAACCCCGTGCTGCGGCAGGCCCTGGTCGAGTATCTGACCAGTGACCGCGTCGTGCACTCGCTGGATATGTTCACCGCGGCCAAGCGGGATTTCCTGACCGCGCTCGATGAGCTCATCCTGCGCCCGCGCGGCCTCGAGTATCGCGTACAGTTTCCCGGGCCGGGAGGAGCGAACGCCGTCGAGGCGGCGCTCAAGCTCGCCCGAAAGGTCACTGGCCGCAGCGAGGTCATCTGCTTCACGAACGGCTTCCACGGCACTACGCTGGGCGCCCTCGCGGTCACCGGCAACGCGCTGCACCGCGGCGCCGCCGGCGTCCCGCTGGCGCACACGACCGCGCTTCCATTCGACGACTCCCGGGGTGAGCGTGCGCCCGACTTCGAATGGCTCGACCGGCTGCTCGACATGGGCAGCGAGCGACCGGGCGCAGTGATCGTGGAGAGCGTGCAGGGAGAGGGCGGCGCCAACGTCGCAAGCTCGGAGTGGCTGCGCGGTCTGGCGGATCGATGCCGGCGGGCCGAGCGTGCTGCTGATTCTCGACGACGTGCAGATGGGCTGTGGGCGCACCGGACCGTTCTTCAGCTTCGAGAGCGCCGGCATCAAACCCGACATGATCTGCCTGTCGAAGTCGATCAGCGGCTACGGCCTTCCGCTCGCGCTGACCCTGATCCGGCCCGACCTCGACGTGTGGAAGCCCGGCGAGCACAACGGCACCTTCCGCGGACTCAACCTCGCGTTCGTCACCGGCACGGCGGCGCTGCTCACCTACTGGCAGAACGACGCTCTCGAGTGCAGCACCCTCGCGAGGGGCGAGCGGATCGGCACCGCGCTCACCGCGCTCGGACAGGCGGTCGGCGGCTCGGCGATCGAGGCCCGCGGCCGCGGCATGGTGCAGGGGCTGCGATTCGATCGCCCCGATCTCGCCGGCAGGGTGGGCGCGAAGGCGTTCGAGCTGGGCCTGCTCGTCGAGACCGCGGGTCCCAAGGACGAGGTGGTCAAGCTGCTGCCGCCCCTGACGATCACGGACGCCGAGCTCGATGAGGGCCTGGCGCTGCTCGCGGACGCCGTTCACAGCGTGTGCTGACCGCGGTCCGTCGGCCCGCCATGCGCATCCCGGCTCACGCCGCGGTCCCCTGCGCGACCGAGCGGGCTGAGCGCGCGGGACTCCGCCTGTGGACGCTGCGTGCGGGCGACGTCGATCCAAACCGCCTCGAGCTGTCCCTGCTCGACGCGGAAGAACGCCGCCGGGCTGCCGCGCTCAGGCGGCCAGGCGATCGCCACGCCTACCTCGCCGCGCACGTCCTCCTCCGTCAACTGCTCGGCGAGCGCCTCGGCGTCGCGCCGGCAGAGGTGGCGTTCCAGCGCCGGCCGTGCGCGAGCTGCGGCGCTCCACACGGACGGCCAGAGTTGAGCTCGCCCGCGCCCCCGCTGCATTTCTCGATCTCGTACAGCCGCGGGATCGCGCTCATCGGGCTCGCGTCCGTGCCGGTGGGCGTTGACGTCGAGCTGCTCCCCGAGCCGGCGACCGTGGACGAGGTCAGCGCGCTGCTGCACCCCGCGGAGCGGGCTGAGATCGCCTCGGCGCCGACATCCGAACGGCTCGCCATATTCGCTCGTGTCTGGACGCGGAAGGAGGCCTACCTGAAAGGGATCGGGTTGGGGCTCACGGCTGATCTCGCCGCGGACTATCTCGGTAGCGGCGAGCGGCCCCCGTCTCCACGCGGCTGGAGCATCCTCGACGTCCGCACGGTCCGAAGCCCTGGAAGACCGACGGCGGCGGCCGCTCTCATGGATTCAAACGATCCGGCGGCGGCGAGCCGCCGACGGCCGGCGCATGCGCCGGCCGGCCGGTGGCGCATGCGCCACCGGGAACTCAGCTGACCGGCCAGACCCGGCGAACGAACGGCAGCAGCAGCGAGCGTGGCGTGTAGTGGCCGTAGAACGCCGCGAGCTGGTTGATCGGTCCCGGCACCACGACCCGCTCACCGCCCTCGAGGCCCTCGAGCGCGTCGCGCGCGACCTTGTCCGCCTCGAGCCAGAGGAACCCGGGGATGCGCTCGTCCGCGCCGCCGAAGCCGCCCGAGGCGCCGAACTCCGTGCGCACCGGCCCGGGGCAGACCGCCGTCGCCGTCACGCCCGACCCCCGCAGCTCCTCGTGCAACGCGTCGGTGAAGCTCAGCACGAAGGCCTTCGTCGCCCCGTAGGTCGCCTGGTACGGCACCGGCTGAAACGCGATCAGCGACGCGACGTTCAGGACCGCCCCGCGCCCGCGCTCGACCATCTGGGGGACATACGTGCTCGACAGTCCGACCACCGCCTCGCAGTTCGTGCGGACCATCGACGTCTCGTTCTCCCCCTCGAGCGTGGCGAAGGCCCCCCCGCTGCCGAACCCGGCGTTGTTGACGAGCACCTCGACCGCGAGCCCCCGCTCCTCGAGCTCGTCGGCCAGCTGGTCGCGGCCGCGCTGCTCTGAGACGTCGGCGGCGACGGTCTCCGTGCGCACGCCGTGCGCGTCGGAAAGCTCCTCCGCGAGCTCGATCAGCCGATCCTCCCGCCGCGCCACGAGCGTTACGCCGTGCCCGCGCGCGGCGAGCCCGCGGGCGAGCTCCGCGCCGATGCCCGACGACGCTCCGGTGACAAGGCACGTGGAGCCCGGACCTGGATCGGGAAGCGCCATCAGACGCCCGCGATGACGCGCCGGCCGAGCAGGCGCTGGCCGATCGTCACGGGGCTCAGGAGGCCGAGACCCGCCGCGCGGCGCAGGCCCCCGGCCATCGAGGAGAGACCTGAGCGGGACTCGTCGCCGAAGGCGCCGGCGGCGATCAGCTCCTCGTACCACTCGACCGTGTCGCGGACGACCTCGTTGAGCGGCCGGGCGCTGTAGCCGAGCTCCCGCTTCGCCTTCGCGGAGGAGAAGCGCCAGTCGCGCGACATCAGGTCGTAAGCCTCGACGGAGATCGGCGCCGGGAGCGAGAGCGCCTCGCGGATGCGGGCGACGCGGACGATCTCGCTCGGCAGGACCATGATCGGATTGTGCACGCCCGAGATCTCTGCGACGCGGTCGATCAACTGCGGCCAGGTCGAGTTCTCGCCGCCGAGGATGTAGCGCTCGCCGGGGCGGCCGCGGTCGGCCGCGAGGAGGTGCCCCGCGGCGGCGTCGGCGACGTCCGCGAAGTTCATCGACGCGTTGAGGACACCCGGCAGCCGTCCGCGCAGGTAATTGCCGACCGTGCGGGTCGAGGTCTCGCCGGGCTGGGCGCGGTCGACGGGGACGCCGAGCAGGTAGGCCGGGTTTACGACGACGACCTCGACGCCGTGGCGCTCGCCCGCCTCGAGTGCGGCGCGCTCCCCCTCGTGCTTCGAGTCCGGATAGGCGAGCCCGAGCCAGTCCTCCGGGTACTCGGTGTTCTCGTTCGCGGGGCGCCCGTCGGTGGGCAGCCCGACCGCGGAGATCGTCGAGGTCAGCACGACACGCTTGACCCCCTCGGCGGCAGCCGCCTCGACTGCGATCAGCGGCGCGTACGCATTGATCCGCCAGACGAGCTCCGCCGGGCTCGAGCCGACGAAGCCGACCGTGTGAAAGAGCACGTCGCAGTCGCGCACCGCGCGGCGCGTCGCCTGGTAATCGAGGACGTCAGCCTTGGCGCGGTGGAACTCGACGCCCTTGAGCAGCTTCAGCCGCTCCGGGTTGCGATACGTGACGCGCACCTCGTCGCCGCGCTCCGCCAGGGCCCGCACGACGTGGGCGCCCAGGAACCCGGTTCCGCCGGTGACGCATGCCTTCATTCGCTTCCTCCTCGACAGTCGACCCGCCTGGTCCCTTCTGCCCCGGCGGGCGGCCTCTGTAAACGCCAGCGTGCACCTCCGGCGAGCGTGGTCCCGGGGCTCCGCGTGTGCTCCATGCGCGAGGCGTTGTCAAGCCGCGGGCCGTCCGACCCGGCGCGCTCAGATGCGCAGCGGCTGTAGCCCGGCTTCGTTTGGCGCGCTTCGGCTCAGGGTATGGGTTGCGCGCACGCTACGAGGGGGATTGGATGGCTCAAACGAAGGCTGACCGGAGCGCCGCGGCGAAGAAGGCGGCAGCGACGCGCAAGCGCAACCAGGCCGCGAAGGCGAGCTCGACGAAGAGCAGCTCGGCGCGCTCGGGGCGCAGCAGCGCCCAGACGAAGAGCGACCGCCAGGCGGCCGGCAAGAGGGCAGCGGCGACGCGGCATGAGAACGCGGCCCGCGCGAGCGGCCAGCAGGCCAAGCGCCAGGCCTCCCAGGCAGCGGGAACGCTCGTCTCGGCGGCCAAGGCCGCGGGCAAGGCGGCGAAGGCCGCGGGCAAAGCGGTCGTCGAGCGCGGAGACGCGGCGACGCGCAAGTAGCGCGAAGCGGCGGCGTCAGTTCACGCGGCGGCGCGTCAGTGCGCCTTGGCGTGCCAGGTCGTGCCGCCCGTGCAGGTGGTCGTCGACCCGTTCTTGTACGGATAGGAGACGTTGCCGGCGAGGGTGCCACTGGCCTTCTTGCCATGCACGTGGAAGACCCAGGCCAGGCTTCTCGCCTTGTTGGTGAACGTCGTCGAACCTTTCTTCAGGTGTCCCGCGACATCGCGGTGAAGATGCTCGACGAGCGTCGACCCGTCCGCGCAATGGAGCTTGAAGGAAGTCTTGGCGCCGGGCTCGATCGTCTTGCCGGAGACCGTGAAGGTGATCGCGGTGCCCTGGGCGGTCCTGCCCTTGAAGCTCCTCGTGCCCGCGGCGGCCGCCACGCCGCTCGTCGCGGTGGCGATCGCCGCGCTCAGCGCGAGCGTGCGACGGATCGTTCGGGAGGCCGGCATCGGCAGGCGAATGTAGGTGCGCCCGACCGTCCTGTCAACACGACTGGACGAATTGCAAGCGCGCGCCCGCTCGCGCGCCTCCAGTAGGGAACTGCTTCGACCGGGCCCGTCGAGGTCGCGGGGTCGAACTTGATCGTGCGGGTCGCCCCGCTCCCTCGCACGGCTGGCGCTGCTCGCTGCTCAGCGCCCACCCGTTCGGCTGCAGGTTCGGGCCGGGCTCCTGCAGGTGACGGTGACCGGCTGGCTGTAGCAGAAGTCGGCGATACCGAAGGTGCCCGAGCCGTAGCTGACGTTCGTGCCCGGCGGCGTCACCGTGACGGTCCCGCCGTTGTCAGGGAAACCGGATGTCGATGCCGAATTCGCGGCGGCGTGCCGCAGGGCACGGTGACAGGCGCGAGCGAGTAGCGCAGGATCTTTCTGATGTCGGCGGGAAGCCGGGCGCGAGGGCTGCCTTTCTCGCTTGGGTCGAGCGGACGGTCGTCGTTGCGTCCGAGGTCCTGGTCGTAGGCATGCCCGAGCTCGAGACGCGGTGGTAGCGGTACTGGCCGTGCTTCGGGTGATTGCAGAGGAGCTCGATCTCCGCGCGCGCTCGACTCGAATGAGCGACGACGGCGCCACTCGCGAGGCAGCACCGAGCGTCGCCGAAGTCGCCGACCGGCCCGCTCGCCGAGGGCCGGTCGTACGCGCGATGACCGTGGTCGCTTGACGTCCGAGCCCCCGGGTACGGCGAACGCACCAGGAGTCGTCCGAGAGGAGCCGCCGCCATGGCCGACGTAGCAGCCGCCGCAATCGAGACACTGTTGGCCACCTCGACGGTGGCGCTGATCGTCGCCGGTCGCCGCCGCCGTCTGCGGAACGCCAGCGCGCTGTTCTGCTTCGTCAGCCTGACCGCTGTGACGGTGATGACGCTCGAGCTGGCCGCACATGGCGCGGCGCTCTGGCTCTCGCTCGTGGGGACCGCCTCGTCGGCCGCCGTCTTCCTCGCGTGGTTCGGGATCCTCTTCCGCGGCCGGCCCGGCGACGGCGAGGACCCTGACGACGGGCGCGGCGGTCCCGGCGTCGGCGGTGACGACGGACGCGGACCCGGTCCGGCCGGCTCCGAGGAGCCGTCGTGGTGGGGCGAGTTCGAGCGTGAGATGCGCGCCTACATGCGCGCGTCCGAGCAGAGCGGCCCGGGGCGCTCGCTCCGGCCGTGACGGGCCGCCGGCGACGCCGCGGCGCTCCCGCGTTTCGCCGCGGGTGCTGATCAGTCCTCGACGAGGCGCTGGAGCAGGGTGACGGCTTCGCGCAAGACGTGCTGCTCGTCCTCCGAGAGTCGTTCGGCGATCACGCCCGCCAGCCAACCTTCACGCTGCTCGCGATCCCGCTCGAGCGCCTCACGGCCCGCCACGGTCAGCTCGACGAGCGCGCGGCGGCGGTCGTCCGGATCGGGATGGCGCGCGACCTGGCCGAGCGTCTCGAGGTCGGCGACCGTCTGGGCCATCGACTGGGGCCTCAAGTGCTCCCTGAACGCCAGGTCGCTGACGCTCTGGGGCCCGGTGCGGTCGATCCAGCCGAGCACCGCCGCGTGCGCGAGGGGGAAGCTGCGCTCGGCGCGCAGGCGGTGGACGAGCTGGCGCAGCACGAGGCGCAGCTCGCTCGCGATGTGGGCGGCGTCGAGCGTCTCCGGCATCTCCCGACTATACCCGCAATCAACAGGTCACCTGAACAGTCTGCCTGTATATTCGTGATTCGTGGGCGACCGCTACAAATGGATCGCGCTGTCCAACACGACGCTCGGCGTGCTGCTCGCCACCCTCGATGCGTCGATCACGCTGATCGCGATGCCGGACATCTTTCGCGGTATCCGGCTCGATCCGCTCGTGCCGTCGAACAGCTTCTACCTGCTCTGGATGATTCTTGGCTACATGGTCGTCTCGAGCGTCCTGATCGTGAGCCTCGGGCGGCTCGGCGACATGTTCGGCCGGGTGCGGATCTACAACCTCGGCTTCGTCATCTACACGGTCGCGTCGCTCCTTCTCACCGTCGACTGGCTGACCGGACGCGCGGGAGCCACCTACCTGATCCTCTTCCGCATCATCCAGGGCATCGGGGGAGCCTGCCTGCTCGCGAACGCCGCCGCGATCATCACCGATGCCTTTCCCGCCAACCAGCGCGGCATGGCGCTCGGGATCAACAACATCGTCGGCGTCAGCGGCATGTTCGTGGGCCTTGTGCTGGGCGGCCTGCTCGCCCCCGTCAACTGGCGTCTGGTCTTCCTCATCTCGGTTCCCGTGGGGCTGTTTGCGACCGTCTGGGCGTACCTGAAGCTCGAGGAGCGCAGCGAGCCGAGCCGCCGCCCGATCGACTGGTGGGGCAATCTCACCTTCGCGCTGGGCCTGATCCTGTTGATGGTGGCTGTGACCTACGGCATCCGGCCGTACGGCAGCCACGCAACCGGCTGGGGCAGCCCGCGCGTGATCGCGCTCCTATCCGCCGGCGCGGCCTTCCTCGGGCTCTTCCTCGCCGTCGAGCGGCGCGTCGCAGACCCGATGTTCCGCCTGCCGCTCTTTCGCATCAGGGCCTTCACCTTCGGGACCGCCTCGACGTTCCTGTCCGCGATCGCTCGAGGGGGGTTGCTGTTCATGCTGATCATCTGGCTGCAGGGCATCTGGCTGCCCGAGCACGGATACAACTTCACGAAGACGCCACTGTGGGCGGGCATCTACATGCTTCCGCTGACCGTTGGCATGCTGATCGCCGGGCCGGCGTCCGGCTTCCTCTCCGACCGCTTCGGCGCGCGCCCGTTTGCGACCGGCGGGATGATCGGCGCGGCGGCGAGCTTCGGGCTGCTGCTCCTGCTGCCCACGAACTTTCACTATCCGGTGTTCGCCGCGGTGCTCGCCCTCAACGGGATCTCGATGGGCCTGTTCGCCTCGCCCAATCGCGCCGCCGTGATGAACAGCCTCCCGCGCAGCGACCGTGGAGCCGGTGGTGGCATGAACCAGACGTTCCAGAACTCGGCGCAGGTGCTCTCGATCGGGATCTTCTTCACGCTTCTGATCGCCGGGCTCTCGTCGAGCCTGCCCGCCACCATCACGAGCGGCCTGCAGGCAAACGGCGTCTCCCACGCGGCCGCGCAGCAGGTCGCACACCTGCCGCCGGTGTCGGTCCTGTTCGCCGCGTTCCTCGGCTACAACCCGATGCAGCACTTTCTCGGACCGGGAGTCCTGGCGGGGCTCAGCCCCCACAGCCAGGCGGTGCTCACGGGTCGCACCTTCTTCCCGCACCTGATCTCGACCCCGTTCAGGACGGGCCTGCACGAGGCCTTTGCCTTCGCGATCATCGCCTGCCTGGTCGCCGCCGGCGCCTCGTTGATGCGCGGCGGGCGCTACCACCACATCGACGAGCGCGGCGCCGCAAGCCCGGTCCCGAGCGGAGCGCTCGAGCCCGAGCAGCAGCGGGTCGCCTGACGCGGCGATGACTCAGACCTGGCTCGCTGCGAACGGGGAGCGGGCGCTTCGACTTGGGCGAGCGGCAGCAGCGAGACCACCGCGCCAAGCGTCGAAGATGATCACCGACCGGGTGTAGGCGGTCGTGCAGCCGTGAACCTGCGCTGAGACGGTCGCGCAGCGGCGATGACTGGCGGTGGTCACGGCGATCGTCGAGAGCAGCGCCGTGCCGACCGATCCGCCGACCCCCAGCGGCAGCGCCGAGGCGACGCCGCTGGATGCGTGCAGAGCCTGGACCGCGCGGCGACCGCGGGAGCAGCCGCTCGACTACGAGGCCCTCGACGACGTGCTGCGCCGCTGCCGCCCAAGGCTGCCTCGGCTCAGCGCGGTGGGCGGCGCCGCGCCGGTACCCGGCCGGCCGGCTGCCTCGGCGCCTCGCGCGCGGGCACGGGCGGGATCACGCAGCTCACCGGCCGCTCGGAATCGACGGTGAGGGTCGCCCCGTGATGGACGATCTCGAGCGGCTCGCCCTGGAGCAGCGAGTAGGTCGCCCGATCCGGGCCCACCTCGACGTGCAAGCTCCGGCCTCGATAGCCGATCCGGAAGGCGAGCCGAGAGATCGCCTGCGGTAGGCGCGGGGCGAAGCGGATGCGCCCATCGCTCAACCGCATCCCGCCGAGCCCCCCGACCGCGCCGATGCAGGTCCCCGCGAGCGACGCGATGTGGACACCGTCCCGGGTGTTGTGCTCGAGGTCGTCAAGGTCCATCAGCGCGGCCTCCGCGAGATAGTCGTAGGCGAGCTCCACGTGTCCCACCTCCGCCGCGACGACCGCCTGGGTGCAGGCCGACAGCGAGGAGTCGCGCACGGTGAGAGCCTCGTAGTAGGCGAAGTCGCGCGCCTTCTGCTCGTCGGAGAACTCGTCGCCGCACATCTGCAGCGCGAGCGCCAGATCGGCCTGCTTGACGACCTGCCTCCGGTACAGCTCGAAGTACGGGAAATGCAACAGCAGCGGGTACTGCTCCGCCCCGGTGGCGTCGAAGTCCCAGCGCTCGTGCTCGGTGAAGCCCTCGGCCTGCGGGTGGACGCCCAGCGCGGCGTCATACGGGATCAGCATCGCCTGGGCGGCATCGCGCCACGCCGCGGTCTCCTCGTCGTCGACGCCGAGCGAGCCGGCCAGCTGCGGGTTGCGCTCGGCGGCGGCGGCGGCGGCGCGCAGGTTGCGCCGCGCCATCAGGTTGGTGTAGACGTTGTTGTCGGCAACGGCGCTGTACTCGTCAGGGCCCGTGACCCCGTCGATCCGGAAGCGTCCCGCCGCGTCGTGGTGTCCCAGCGAGCGCCACATACGCGCGGTCTCGACGAGCAGCTCGGCCCCGACGTCGCGGTCGAAGCTCTCGTCTCCGACGACCGAGTCATAGACGGCTACCGCGTAGGCGATGTCGGCGTTCACGTGGAAGGCGGCGGTCCCCGCCGGCCAGTAGCCGGAGCACTCATGGCCCGCGATGGTCCGCCACGGGAAGGCGGCACCGCCAAGGCCCAGAAGCCGCGCCCTCTCCCGGGCAAGCTCGAGCGTCTCGTGCCGCCAGCGCAGCGCGTCGGCGGCCGCGCGGGGCGCGACACACGTGAGCACGGGCAGGACGAACATCTCGGTATCCCAGAAGGTGTGGCCGTCGTAGCCGGGGCCCGTAAGGCCCTTAGCGGGGATCGAGCGCCGCTCGGCCCTCGCCGCGGCCTGGAGCGTGTGAAACAGCGCGAACCGGACCGCCTGCTGCAGCTCCGCGTCACCCTCGATCTCGATGTCGGCACGCTCCCAGAAATCGTCCAGATATCGGCGCTGGTCGGCGACGAGGCCGTCCCACCCCGTCTGCCGCGCCTCGACGAGCGCCGCCCTCACCTGGTCGCGTACGGCCGCGACCGACCGTACGCCGGACCAGCCATAGGCCAGGAACTTGACGACCCGCAGGCGCTTACCCGCTCCAACGTCCGCGGCCGCCATCACGCGCGCGAGGTCCTTGAAGCTCTCCGCCGTCGTCTGCGTGCCCTCCGGCCCGTCGATCACGTGATCCATCGCCGCCGCGACCCGCAGCCCGCTCGCGCCGGTCGAGTGAACGAGCAGCGCATCGTTGCCGTAGTGACCGAAGAGCTCCGAGCGCAGGGGCGCGTCGACGGGCGAGCCGGCCCGGGGGTCGCCGGTCGTGTCAGGTTGCGGCTCGTTCGCCACGAGCTCCGACTGCACCACCACTCGCGTGTCCGCCTCGAGCGGCTCGACCTCGAAGCAGATCGCCGCGGCAGCGCGCTGCGTGAAGGAGACCAGACGCGTCGAAGTGATCCGGACAGCCCGCCCGGCGGGAGAGACCCACTCGGCGACCCGCCTCAGGACGCCCGCACGCAGATCGAGCGTCCGCTCGTGCGCACGCAGCTCTCCATAGCGGACGTCGAAGGGCTCGTCGTCGACGAGCAGTCGGATCAGCTTGCCGTTGGTGACGTTGAGCACGCGCTGTCCCGCCTCCGGGTACCCGTAGCCCGCCTCGGCATAGGGAAGCGGGCGAGTCTCGTAGAACCCGTTCAGGTAGGTGCCTGGAATTCCGTACGGCTCACCCTCGTCGAGGTTCGCGCGCAGTCCGATGTGACCGTTCGCGAGCGCGAACACCGACTCGGTCTGTGCCAGCCGGTCGAGGTCGAGGCTGGTCTCGCGCACGGCCCATGGCTCGACGCGGAAGCCCGTATTTCGCATCATTGCTCGCCGAGCAGGTCACCGAGGTCGCGCACCACGACATCGGCGCCGTGCGCCCTTAGCGCCTCGGCCTGCCCGACCCGGTCGACGCCGACGACGAGGCCGAACCCGCCACGACGGCCGGCCTCCACGCCGGCGAGCGCATCCTCGAAGACGGCGGCGAGGTCCGGATCGACGCCGACCGCCCGGGCGCCGGCGAGAAAGGTGTCCGGTGCGGGCTTGCCGGCGAGCCGCTCGCGGTCCGCGACGTTGCCGTCGACCACGTCTTCGAACAGATCCTCGATTCCGGCTGCCGCAAGGACGTCGCGGCAATTGCTGCTCGAGGAGACCACGACCCGCCGTAGGCCGGCGGCCCGTGCCGCCTCGACATAGCGCACCGAGCCCTCGTATGGCTCGACCCCCTGCTCGCGGATCATCTCGAGCACGATCTCGTTCTTGCGGTTGCCGAGCCCGTCTACCGTCTCGGCGCCGGGCGGGTCCTCAGGCGTGCCCTGCTCGAGCTCGATCCCACGCGAGGCGAGGAACGAGCGGACTCCGTCATAGCGGGGCTTCCCGTCGACGTAGTCGTCGTAGTCGCGCTCCGGGTCGAACGGGACGAACCGCTCCCCGTGCTCCTCGGCGCGCTCGCGGAGATACCTGTCGAACATCTGCTTCCAGGCTGCGGCGTGGACCTTGGCCGTCTGTGTCAGGACGCCGTCGAGGTCGAACAGGCAAGCGGTGACGCTGTCAGGCAGGCCGAGCACCGGCGTGAACCGTAGCTCGGCGTGGCTCTCTCGCGGCCGGGGAGTCACCATGCGGACATGAGCGGTCAAGACTCGGGCAGCCCGCGCGCGCAGGTCGCCGTCCGCGGCGTCGCGCACGGGGCGGTTCAGGGCGTTGGCTTCCGTGACGCGGCCGTTCGCCGCGCGCGCGAGCTCGGGGTGTGGGGATGGGTGCGCCACGGCGAGGAGGGATCGGTCCGCTTTCACGCGGAGGGACCAGAGCGGCAGGTCGAGCGGTTCGTCGCCTCCATGAAGGAGGGGCGGCCGCGAGTCAGCTCCGTCGAGACCGAGACGGCCAAGGTCGAGGGGCATGAGCAGTTCGCCACGCGAGGCGTGAGCGCGGGGGTCTTCGTCGTCCAGGAGCACCAGGCGACAGCGCATCACTTCGATCTGCGGCTCGAGGTGGGCGGCGTGATGCGCTCATGGGCGGTGCCAAAGGGGCCGTCGCTCGACCCGGCGATCAAACGACTCGCCCTCGAGGTTCCAGACCACGGGATGGGGCACAACGAGTTCGAGGGAGCGCTCGACGGCGGCGCCGTCGTCGTCTGGGACCGAGGGTCGTATGAGCAGGGCGGTCGCGTTCCGTGGCCTGACGCGCTCAGTCGCGGTCACGCGGTGTTCGTGCTGCACGGAGAGAAGCTCCGTGGCGGCTTCGCGCTCCAGCGCACGCGAACCGGTCAGAAGCCGCAGTGGCTGTTGGTCAAGCGCCGCGACGCCGAGGCCCGGCCCGAGTCCGACATCGTGGCGGAGAGTCCCCACTCGGTTCTGAGCGGCCGCACGCTCGAGGAGATACTCCGGTGAGCGCGAGGCGGGGCCTTTCCGGCGCCGGACTCGAACCGTACGTGCCGTCGCCGCCGACGACTTCCGCGAAAGCAGCGCACGAAGCTGGGCGATGAAGCGGAGCGCCCACCACCGTTCGCGGTCGCTATGACTCGCGCTCGGAACGAAAGCCCGGGCACCTCGGCGGGCGTCCGGTGGAGTCGTAGACGCCGCTCAGACTGATTCGCTCCGCTGGCGGGTATCACCGACTGACATGACTCGCACCGAACGCACCGCCAACCTGATCGCAGTCGTTCTCCCCTTCGCGGCCTTCGTCGCCGCAATCGCCCTGCTTTGGAATCACGGGATCGGCACGGTCGACATCGCCGTCTTCGGCGGTATGTATCTCGCGACGGCCCTGGGAATCACGATCGGCTACCACCGTCTGCTCACCCACGGCGCCTTCCAGACCTATCGCCCGCTTCGCTACCTCTGGGCGACGCTCGGGTCGCTGGCCGTCCAGGGGCCGGTGATCGACTGGGTCGCCGACCACCGCAAGCATCACGCGCATACCGACGCCGAGGGTGACCCGCACTCACCCCACGTCGGTCACGGCGCCGGTCTTCGTGGACTTTGGCACGCCCACACCGGCTGGCTGTTCGAGACCCAGGGCCAGGCGCGATCGTCCAAGTACGCGCGCGAACTGGCGGAGGACGCCGGCATGCGGCGGATCAACCGTCTCTTCCCGTGGCTGGCGCTGGTGAGCCTGCTGATTCCGTTCGCCCTCGGGCTCGCCCTCACGGGAACCCTCCTCGGCGGGCTCGAGACGCTGCTCTGGGCAGGCCTCGTCCGCATCTTCCTGGTCCATCACATCACCTGGTCGGTCAACTCGGTGTGCCACTTCTTCGGCCGCCGCCGCTTCCCGATCGACGACCACTCGACGAACGTGGCGTGGCTCGCGCTGCCGTCGCTCGGCGAGGCGTGGCACCACAACCATCACGCCTTTCCGCGCTCCGCCACACACGGCTTACGCTGGTGGGAGCTCGACCCTTCCGGTTTCCTCATCCTGGCGATGCGTCGCCTCGGGCTCGCCTGGAACGTGATCCAAATCGCGCCCGAGCGACAGCACGCCAAGCTGAACCCCAAGCCTCGCACCGCGAACCCCGTCGCATAGACGATTCACTCGCCCCCGCGACGGCGTCCGCGTGGGAAGAACGAATCGGCCTCCGCAGGCGGATCGGACCGTGACCGCTGCTGGCGACGAGTCGGTCGTACCCGGGCCGAAGTCGGGATGGTTCCCCGCGCCCGACAACCCCCAGCGGCTTCGCTACTGGGACCGAGCGACATTCGTCATCGGGTGTGATGATTCTGGTCGGCAGCCGCCGCCGATCGTGATGATCCGCCGCGGCGCAGACCGTGGTGGATGCGAGCCCCACTCGAAGCCCGGCCCGGAGGAGACGGCCGCGAAGAGCTAGAGGACTACTGTCGTACGAGTCCGGCCGTGACCAGGGTGACGAAGACGATGAAGTCCGCTACCACACTCGCCGCCACGAACGAGAACAAGACTGCTGCGGCGGGAGCACCGCTCGCTGCGACCACGACGGGCGCAACTCCGGCTGCACCTCCGACGAGTTTGAATGGCGGCTCCATCCACGTCGCCGGGAGTCTCGCGCGAGGGTAGCCATGGCGACGGCGTAAGGCTCCGAGGGCCATGAAGGCGGAGAACCCCGCGCTCATGTCCGCGGCTACGATCCACAGCGTTGGGCTGATGTGAGCGCCCCCGGCGACGGCGCCCACCACCGCCAGGGCGAACACTGCGCCCCGAAATGTCCAGATCCAGAGCTCGCGCAGCCGCGGAGGCAGCAGCTCGCCGGCCAGAAAGCTCTCGCGCCAGCGGTTGATCTCCGACACGGTCACCCCGGTCTCTCGGGCCAGATCTTCGATTCCCTCGCCCCGGAAGAGGCGCATCAAGATCCGCTCCTTCGCGCGCTCGTCCAGCTTCCGCTCTCGTCCACCGCCGCGTGCATTTCCACCCGAAATTTGCATGCCAAGCCCTACTTGCTGAGTACCCGTGGGCAGCGATGAGCACACGGCTGCCGCCCAGTGAGTCGGCTTCGAAGAGTGCCCGCCGGCTCCGCTTTCGATGCGAGACGCCAGCGCATCGTGGTGG
Organism: uncultured Actinomycetes bacterium; assembly: GCA_963719375.1. GTDB lineage: Bacteria > Actinomycetota > Thermoleophilia > Solirubrobacterales > Thermoleophilaceae > JAICJV01. Next base: position 1,057,742 of record CAVRBY010000001.1, read on the forward strand.
ACGGATTCGTGCTCGCAGCACACCCGGGCTGGTCGCAGGGGCGGCCATGAACAACTCGGGCTCGCAGCCCATCGGTTTAACCGGCCTGCCCTGCCTGCTCCGCCGTATCTGCCCCTGGCCCGGAGGACCGAGATCCTCGCGGCGGGACCGGCGGACTTTCATGCCTTTACAACGGGTCGGAGTTCAGGGCGCGCGAGTTCGCCGCGGCCGTCGAGACCGTCGGCGCCCACCAGCGGCGGATCAAGGCTGGAAGGCCGGACTCAAACGGCTGCGTCGAGCGCCTCCAGCTCACGATCCTCGAAGAATGCTGGCGGCCAGCGTTCGCGCGCTCGCTCGCACCACGCTCAACAGCGCTCGAGCGCGACCTCGACGAGTACCTGCGCTACTTCAACTACGACCGCGCCGACGAACCCTAGGCGCGGCATGGCGCGCAGCGCCGAGCAGTCGTTTACGCGATCGGCACCAGCTCTGCCCGCTGCACATGCCTCGTTTCCCAAACGAACAGGTATCGCCGGTGCCGAGGGTCGTAAGCAATGAGCGAGGGGGACGCACTAGGGGCGCTCACCTTCTCACGCTGCCGCAGTTGCCGGGCGCCGTTCCCTGTGGCGACTTGCGCGAGCTGGTCCCAGATTGCGTGGTCGCCACCGCCAGCGATATTGGTGAACGCCCACGCAATAATCAGGTGGTCCGCATTGCTCGCGTATGCCATCGCGGATGACTCGAATAGAAACCCACTCGGGAGTTTGATGGTAAGGCCACGCCTGATGCCGTGCCCAGACGAACCTAGCTCCGTCAGCAATAGTGAGAAATGTAGCTCTGTTGGCTGCAGAACGCTGAGGAGCTCGTAGCGCCCTCTGCGATCGTTGAACACAGCTGCGAGCGGCGCCCCGACCCTTCGAACGAGGCCGACAGCCTGTGCACGACCCTGCGGGGATCCGCTGCCAGCAAGGCGTCGCGTGTACGTGTGGTGACGCTCCGGACCCCAGGTAAGCAGGTAGCTTCCTCGCCGCGAGTCATACGCGAGCGCATAGCTGCGGCGGCCGCAGTTACTACTTCCCAGGATCTCGCGCGGCGCCTCAGTAGGCACGCCCTGAGCATCTAGCGTCTCCGCGAACACCTCGCAACTGCCTCGCCCGGCGAGCCACGTCAGCAGAAAGTCGTTCCGGCGCGAATCGAACAGAAGCCGCGGATGACGATCTGCAAGCCTCCGCTCGGATACGACGCCACGACCGTCGGCAGGCCCCTGCGAGAGCCATCACCGCTGGCACCTTCAGCGATCAACTGCTCATCGTGGCCGACGACTCCGACGACCAGGTATGAGTCGGCGCGCGAGTCGTAAGCGGCGGCGATCACATCCGCGGTTGGGCTTCCCGCCGGCGGCTCGAAGATGACGGCGTCCTCCCCCACGTGCCGCCCCTCGCTGTCAAACCGCGTAAGCACCTCTCCGGCGGGACTGGCGGCGAGAAAGGCAAACTGATCCCGGCGAGCCCGAAACAGCACCGCATCCGACACGCGAGAACCGGCGTTGAAGCCCTTCCTGCCCGCAGCACCGTCCACTGCAGCGGGCAGGAATAGGGCCAGCATCACGCCACAGCCGCCAGCGACCGCGATCCACAGCCGCGCTCGTGTGCGTAGCTGCACCACTGCCGACACTCGGCGCGACATCAAGGTCGCCCGGAACCTGAGGCCGGTGTATAAGGCGGCCCGGGGCACCCACTCGGGTTTAGTAGAAGGCCCTGCTGATTCGTACCAGAGGGGTTCGACCGGCATGTAATTTGGTAAGCGTTCTCGCACGGCTCAACGTCGACGCTCAGCACCCGCCCCTCGATCAGGTGCGCGGCGTCGAGCAGCGCGAGCGTCGAGACCCCGGTACGCACCCCGAGCTCGACGACGTTCTTCAACCGGAACTCGGTGACAAGCAACGACAGCGTCGCGAGGTGCTCGGCGATGTCGCGGGGAGGTAGCCGCATCGCGCACAACGTCGCCGCCAGCGGATTGCCCGTGGTCGCCGACGCCGCGGCAACAGCCTCCCACGCGATCGCGGGAAGGGGTGGAGGCGTGCCGGTGAAGTTCGCCTCATACCAGGCCGCATGCGAGGACAGAAAGCTTCGGGCGCTGTCGCGCCAATGCTCGCCCGTGACGTGCGCCGCCCAGTCAACCAGGCGGGCGTAGTCGCCGCCCCTGGCCTCCGGGAAGACCTCCTGAAGGTCGGGCCGCGACTCATAGACGGCGAGCAGCGCAGCGAGCGCAGCGTCGCCGCCCCGGCCGAGAGCACCACGTACACGCCTGGCCAGATCACCCAAACCTGCGCGACCCCGGAAACAGCAGCGCCGTGGCACGCATGGACATGTCTGACAGAACCCCGCCGCACGCTGGAAGTCGTTCGCCCGGATATGCGACCACTGCTCGCCCCGCGAGATAACGGGTCAGGCGCGCTGCATGGGATTCCCTGATCGCCTTGGCTTGGATGGAACTTGCCCGCCCGCCGGGCCGCGTAGAGCATCCGGTGATCGGGTCGCGTACGGCTTACGGCGGCAACCGGCCCTGCGGCCCGCGGGCGAGGTCAGTGGAGTGTGACGGTGCGGGTTTGCCCGCCCTCGGACCACGACCTGGTTGAGCCGTGGAGCGCCAGCGAGTATGGGTCGATAGCCGGTCCTGCATCGAGCCGTAACTTGTCGGCGAGAAGGCTGAGCGCGCGCCGACCCTGGCAGTCACCGTAGGCTCGCTGTTCGTCTCGAGCCGCCATCGGTCCAGGTGATCGTCGAGCCGTGCAGGCGCAGCGAGTTGGGGTCAACCGTCGTGCCGCGGTCGAGCCGCCGCCTGCCGCCACGGTCGGTCTTCCAGACCTCATTGACCGCAGGCCCGGTCCAGTCGGTGGTGTTCGTCCACGCAACTGACGCGGTCGGCCTTAGCACCGTCCGCACCACCGACGGGTACACCCTGCCGCCAACGCACCCTGGGCAGTCTGCGCCGGTACCCGTGTCCGCACCAAGAACGACCTTGCCGGACCGGAGGTCGAGCACGATCAGCGAGTCACCGGAGGCGTTGTCATAGTCGACCGACCAGGAGTCGTAGTAGGCGACGTAGCGTCCGGCGAGCGAGACCGCCGCTACGGTCTCACAGCCGGTGTTCGAGCACGTGCCTTGGTCGTCGGGGGTCAACCAGCGGGGCCGCCCGGTGCTAAGCAGACACGCGTGGACGTTCGAGCCGTCGCTGCCGCGCGCCTGCCACACCCACGCGCGGCGGCTACGGAGGACGGTCGTAGACGGTGAGCGCGGGGCGCAGCGCGACCCGTCGTGCGCGGCAAAGGCAGTGTTCGAGGCGAGAGCCAAACCCGGCGAAGCGACGGTAACCATCGCGACCCCCGCCGAGGCCGAATGGGAAAGCCAGCGCCTGAAGGGCCCACGCACTCGTCGCGCGACATGCGCTAGCGAACCTCCGGGGCGCGCCGCTACCGACGCGGCCAACAGCAGCCACGAACGAACGAGGCGAGCGACGAGTGACGCACCCAGTCCTGGCCAAGCGTGTGTCACCGGATCGGCGCGCCGCGCGTCGATTGCCCCGCGGCGCCGGGTCACCTGCGCAACGCTGTGAGCAAACGCTCACCGCGCCTCGCTGGCGCCGCGGTGGCAGTTTCAGGCTCACCGGATCGACGCGCTGCGGGTCGTTGTGCCGTTCCGCCAAATAATCGTGTGGCCGTGCAGGCCGAGAGAGCCCGGGTCGACCTTTGGTCCCGAGTAGCGATGACGGCTGTCGCGCCGGCCATGCAATGAGCGAAGTGACGCAGGCGCACCTCTGAATGAACCCGGCTGAACGCTGAAAGTCGTTTCGCCCGGAGATGCGACTTTCGCTGCGAGGGCGGGTTGAGGGTCGAGTGCGTGCCTTTTCGGTCGGTCGACTGTCCGTGCTCGCCTTCGTGGCAGGCTCGATCGTCGCGATCTCGTCTCCTGTAAGCCACGCGAACCCGAGTGTGCGTTGCCGGCCGAAGCACAAGGTCAACACGCTGCTGCGCACCCGACAGGACTGGGTCTGGGCGTACACCGGCGTCGAGGAAGTGCCGGGCAACGGCTCGAACGTCTATGCCTGCTCGTTTAGGTTCGGCCGCGTCTGGTCGCTCACACCGTACAACGGGGGCCAGGGTTGTCCCGGACCCGGAGCCGAGCCCTGTGAGACTGCGGGCGCCTATGCGCTCAGCGGCCGCTTCGTGGCCTGGGCTCAGGACTACACGAGCCCGATCGAGCAAGAAACCAGCGTGGCCGTGCTCGACCTTCGCACGGGGAAGCTGCGTCGCAACACCCACTCAGGCACGCCTGCACCGGTCTACCCTGGCGTCAGCCAGACTGCCGACCCGTACGTGGACAAGACAGTAGTTAAGGCCGACGGCTCGGTCGCTTGGGTCAACACCGACGACTACAGCCGCCCCGCCATCCACGAAGTCTGGAAAGACGACCGAACCGGCAAGCACCGCCTCGACCGCAGCAGCGCGATCGACCCCCACTCGCTCACGCGCACGGGCTCCACGATCACCTGGGTCGACGGCGGCATGAGCAGATCAGCCCGCCTGCACTAACGAGGGCGCGATAGAGCGCATCGTCGGGCGACTTCCGTGAGACGGTCGGGTTGTGGCAAGTAGGTGCGACTCGTCGACTACGCACGTCCCATCGCTTGCGGAACGGCAGCGGCCATCGGCTTGGCCTTCATGCCGGCCGCCTCAGGGTCAGATGCGAGACGAGAGCGGTGCTTTCCAAAAGCCTCCCACACGCTGGCCGAGACGACCACGGCGCGCGCGTACCGCGCGTATGACAAGCGGCGCCAGATCGGCTTCGTTTGGGCCTGCCTATTTCGTGTCGGCCGACGAGTACGGCTGACGGATCTGGCCGCCGACATCGCCAATGACCGGCACGTGACGCCGGTGCTCCTCGCAGGCCCCTACGTCGGCTTCCAGGACTATTACGTCGACCACTATGGCTACGGGTACGACCGCGTCGAGACCGTCGACCTTCGCTCCGGGCGGGTCGTGCACCGCGACACCGAAGACGATGGCGACCCCTACTACGGACACACGCGAGTCCTCACGCTCAAGATGACCCCCCGCGGCTCACTAGCTTGGACCCAGAAGGTCGTGACGAGCCCGGCGTCCGGCGCGTACACGGTCAGCTACCAGGTCTGGAAGGACGACAGCAGCCGGCGCGCCGAATGCCTCGACCCGGGCCCCAAGGTCGACTCGCGCTCGCTCGAAGTGCGCGGCCACGAGATGACCTGGCGAGACGGGCAAGCGAGCGAAAGCGCCCCGATCCGTTGATCAAAGCCAGCATCAGCCACGATCGCACACCACCCAACCAGTAACCGCCGCAAGTCCAGGGGACCCTGGCCGGTTGCTTCTCGCTCCGCGCCGTCCCTCGCCATCAGTCCGCTCACGGGTCAAAGCTGCCCAGGGCAAATGCAGCGCGCGACCGGAGCCGCTTACCGGAAGAAAGACGAAGAAGAGGAAAGGCAACAAGCGAGTCGAGCGCCGGCGCGGTCGCGGGCCGGTTCTGATGCGGGTTTCGCGGTAGTCGCCCTGTCGGCGGCAAGGGCTCGTTCGGTCCCGGTTCTCCAGCTATTGCGAGGGTGTTGTCGCCCGGATTCTCCAGCGCGGCCGGGAAGCCGCTTCCAGCGCGGGATCGCGGACTCGTCTTTCTCCACCTGAATCGGGGTCGTTTTCCTCCAGCGGCAGGGGCGGTTGCCGTCGCCAGGGCGGCTTACGGTCGGCTGCATGAACACAACCAACCGACCCCACCCAGGCGACGACGGCGACTCCGAGTGGCCGCGCGCATCCCGATTCGTCAAGGCGCTCTTTCGAGTGATCCACCACTGGCCCGAGGTCGACCGCAGGCTCGTGTTCGACGCGTTAACAGCCAGGCTGCTCGGCCGGCCCGGCGGCACCGTGCGCCCGCTCGCGCTGATCGGCCTTCAGATGTGCGCCGCCGATCTCGGACAGGTGCCGTCGCGGCGTGCCTATGACGCGTGGCGGGAGGCGCTGCCGAACCCGGACGATTACCCGCACTCGTCGAACGTGCGGGCGGCATTCGGCAACTGGCGGAAGGCGACGGTCGCGCTCGGCGCACCGGAACACGACCCGCGGGCGTCAAGGGTGCTCCAAGCGGGCGGCCGCCCCTACGGCCGGGAGCAACTGATCGCCGCGTTGCGTGCCTGCGCCGACGCACTCGGCAAGCGCGGCTTCTACTGGCAGGAGTACCGCAAATGGTCGGCCGACCGGCGCCAGCGGATGCACGCGCCGCAGAGGAAGCGTCCGTTCCAGCGGGAGTTCGGCTCGTGGTCGGACGCGCTTGAGGCAGCCGGGCTCGACCGCCACGACGAGTACATGCAGCCCTCCCATGGTAGACAGCGTGGTGTGCCGTATCCGCGGGAGGTGCTGCTGGAGAGCCTGCGCGATGCCTGGGCGGACTGTGCCGTCGACGGTCACATGACGATTGCCGCCTATTCCGACTGGGTCAGAACCAGGCTGAAGCGGCCGGGCGTCAAGTCGATTCAAAACCAGTTCGGAAGCTGGGTGAGGGCGCTGCTCGCCGCCGGGCTGATTGACGAGGTGCGGGCAGCCCAACTCGACAGCCTCCGCCGCTACCCGATCACCGACGAGGAGTTGCTCGACCGGGTGCGTCAGGCGGCCGCGGACACGGCCGGCGGCCGGTTCCCCGTGCTGTCTTCGACGCTTGGCGGGATGATCTGATGCGCGCCGGCCAGGAGACGCCGATCCCGTCCGGGGCGATGCTATCTGACCGCTTCGGTGGTTGGCGTGCGGTGGTCCGACTGGCTTTCGGTGAGGAGCAGGGCCGGTGAGCGCGCCGAGCGACAGCGCGCACCTCATCGCGAAGGTAGTCGTCCCGCACCTCGATGACACGGATGCCGAGCAGCTACGTCAGCTAGTCGCGAACACGTTGACGCTGCCAACGGTGGCGCAGATACGCGAAGCGAGGCTCGGGCTGCTCGCCGCCCTGGTCGCAGGCGAGAGCGGCGCGTCCGACTGTCCAGGACTACGAACGCGAACGCCAGCCCCGCAAGGCGCGCGGGGAGCGCTGGCCGGCCGCGACGACGCTGATCCGCGTCTACGGCAACTGGGCCGGGACGGTGCGCGCGGGCATGCAGCTACACCACTGGGACGGCCCGGCTAAGGGCAGCCCTCGCGCACGCAAGTCCGGCCCGCGCTGCTACACCCGCAAGCAGGTGCTCGCTGCGGTCGCGCAGGCCATCGACGAGTTGGGGCCGCGACTGAGCAGCACCGAGTACGAACGCTGGCGCGCGTTGCGATTGCATGCAGCACGAGCGGCAGGTCGGCCTAGGCCGCCGCTGCCGACCCTGTCGACGATCTGGAGGCGGATGGGCGGCTGGGACACCGCCCTGCTCGCCGCACAGCCCGACCGCCCGGACGACGAGGACACTCAGCCCCCGGACACCGACACCCAACGTCCACTCTTTCGTCTCGTCGACAGCGACGACCCGCCCGCGCCGAACCGGCAAGCGCCGGCGAAGCCGCGGGAGCCGTTCAAGCCGATCACGTTCCGCTGACCCCAAGCCGCGGCACTCAACCAGCCCGGTCGAGTGCGGCAACACCCTCAGCGTCGAGGACGCCGCATGCGCGCTCGCATCGCCCGGCAGCGTCCGCCGGCGTCACGCCGGTCATCCCGATCTCGAAGATCGCAGCGGACTTTGAGCCGCGTGCGACGGCGCGGGACACGGTGACCATCCCGGCGGCGGCGGTCGCAGCTTCGCGGAGGCGGCTGTCGTCGCGTGTCGCGCGAATCTTGTCGGCCGTTGCTGATCCGATGCGGATCGTCAGCTTTCGCCTACCGTCCGGCAGGCAGGTGAACTGCACGTACAGGTCGGCGCCTGATGCGTGCCAACGGCCGGCGTGAGCGTTGTGCATGACCTCTCCGCCGATCCAGTGTTCGAGCCGCCAGTCGCAGCTTCGGTCGTCCATTGCTTCGCGTGTTGCGGCCAGCCAGGCGCAGTCGTCGAAGTTCTTGAGCCCGCCTGGCCGCGGCGGCTCGCCCCGTTCGGCGCGCTCTACCGCGAGGCGGTGCATCTCCGCCTGGTGCTTGGCGCGGCCGAGGTACTCGGCCAGGAATGGCGGCGCTGCATCGTCGAGAATTGAGTTGAGTATGCCCGCCCAGACGACGACATCGGCGCGGCGCCAGCGCTGCCCGCTCTGGCGGTTGACGTGTTCGATGTCGAACCGGGTGAGCCGGAACGCGGCCTCGCCGAGAGCGAGCAGAATGCCGTCGCCTCCCGCGGCGAGCCTGTTGCGTAGCTGGTCGTGGCTTCCGGCTGAGTCGACCTTCGTCTCGACCGCCATCGGCTCGACCTCTTGGTCGTCGCGTGAGTAGTCGAAGGCCAGGTCGACTTTGCCGTGCTCCGCGCCTGGCATCTTTGGCTCCCGCCGCACGGCTCGAACGTCCGTGATCGTCCCCGCGATGGACGCGTGCGGGGTTGCCGGCAGGTCGCAGAGCGACTGTGCGACTCTCGTCGCGTAGCGCGGATCGAGGAGGAGCGCGTGGAGCACCGCGGTGTGCGCGACCTCGTGCGGCCATCCGACTGCATCGATCCACGTCGTAGGCGACTCCACAGCACCGATAGCTAACCGCAGAGCGGCCGCTGGCGCGAGTGGCCGTTGACAGTCCTGCTGGCTAACGTCTTCGGCAATGTCTCAGTTACCGGTTCCCGTGCTCGACCTCGACTCGCTGCTCGTGCAGAGGACTGTCGACGCGGCTAGCGGTGTCAGCATCGTCTGGGAGCTATGGGCGGCATCCGAAGTCGCCCCTGCCTTTCGTGCGCTCAAGGACGAGGTCGAAGCGCGCGCGACCGATCTCTTGCGGGAGCACGGGCGGTCGACGCTTCGCGACCTGACGGCCCGGTACGCGAGCCACGGCCGCACGGTCAATCCGCCCGCGTCATGGATGCTCGTGCGTCGGCGCGACGTTGCACGGTTCGGCGCGTTCCTCCTTCTTGACCGTGCGTGCGACGCTGCCGCGGCGCGGCTCGCGGTGTCAGCGCTTCATCCGCCGCAAGCGACGGACCGCGCCTACCAGGCTGAGCCTGGGTTCTTTGACAACTCGGATGAGCGCCATCGGCTCGTCACCCTCGCCCCCGAGATGGTCTCGGCTCCTCGACGTGGCAATAACCCCTGGCTCGTTTACGGCGACCACGCCTTCTACCCGCACCCCCTGCTGCGCGGAGCCCGAGAACTGCTCTGCAACTTGTGGTGGCTCGCGAAAGATGGTCGCTACAAGGTCCAGGTTGCCATCGATCCGCATCGCGTGACCGACGCTGCGAAGGCGTATGACATCGGCATGTACGACTACTGGTACGGCGCTCGGTTCGACGCGGACAAGATCGATGACCCGAAGACCAACGGACTCACACGCCACTCACGCACCCGGGCGGGCCGCGTCGATGACTACCCGCTGCTGACCACCGACTTCATTTGGGCACGCGAGGGGCCTACCGACAAGTCGCTCCGAGTTTGCGAGCGAGTCCCGCGCGACACGTGTTGGTCGTCAAGCATGGGCTGGGTCTGGAATCGCTACGCACACGCCATGCGCAACACATCTGAGCGGCGCTTCTATCACCTCGACGGAGCGTTACGCGCGTACAGGCAGGATGCCTACCCGACGGCGGCAGAGACCCCGACGGCCGAGCTTGGCGAGGCCGTCTACCGCAAGATGTGGCGCATCGACGGCGAGAACCTTGATGCCGAATGGGGAAGCCTGATCGCCAGGTGGTTCCGCGGCAACGAGCACATCTTCGAGTATTTCGGCGGCGCGGTTGACGACCGTCCGTTCGCGGCGGCCGCCTAAACGCCGGCGCGCCCGGCGTCGCTCGCATCGGCCGCTGACCGGTCTACGTAATCACGTGTTATCGAGCGCTGCAAGCGTCGCGCTACCACTCCGGCACCACGTTCGGCGGCAGCCACCCCCAGGCACTGCTCCCGGACCCGTGCGTACAGAGAGCAAGCAGGCTGCGCCGAAGCGGGTTTGCGCCAACGAACGTCGCCCGGATAAAACGGCCGTCGTCAAGGAACTCCAAGGCAACAGGGTCGCCACGACGAGGTTCCCCCACCGTTCCTGACGCGCCACTTCGAGCAATCCGCGCGACACATCCGTGAGCACGTTGAAGCGAAGGTCGGGATGGCTCGTTCGTCGCGTGCCGACGCCGACGTGCGTGATGTTCGTCGTCGACGCGCCTGAACTCACCGTGTGCGTTGGGGCGCGGTCGAGCCGCGCTTCGACGGCGACGTCTATGCGCGGCTCGCCGTTTCTCCCGTATGGGCGCATTGGCAGATAGGGCGCGAGTTCACGCGTCAGCGCGAAATACGGCGTGCCGTAGTCGCCACGCAGCCCCTTTAGGTCTTGGCGCGACAGGACCTTGATTACGCCGACGACATCGGCCGGGAACGGCTGGCCGTCGCCAATCTGCCGGACTGGCCGGGGCCGGCGCGGCGGCCGTTTCGCCCGTCGTCGAGTCGGGACCCCGTTGATCTTCGCCAGCGGCGGACTCTTTCTACGGGGAGACGCGCTCCGTGCACTGCGGCGCTGTTCGAGCGCCATCTCGGATGGCTCGACGACGCGGTCGGCTTCCAGCGTCCGGATCGCCGCCCGGTCTATCGGCGTCGCGTTCTCGCTCGGTATCGTCGACCACCCGAGAATCGCGTCGCGGACGCCGTCGAAGACTGACAAGTCGACGCCGTCGCCGTCGTCGAAACCGAGACACGCTTCGATGTTGCCGCCGATGCCGCTCGGAGTGAAGTTCGCCGAGCCAAGAAGGACTGCGCGATGCTCGTCAGACTCGCAGTAGTAGGTCTTCGGGTGGAAGAGCGCGTCGCGCGCGCTGACGACGGTGAAGAACGCCTGGCTGCCCAGCCACGGTTCAACGAGATCGACGACTGCTTCGAGGTCGGCTGCGATCAGTCGGTCCTCGTTTGCGCCGCTCACAAGATGGAAGCTGCCTCCGCGCGCGAGGAGGGAACGGACCTCCTCTTCGAACGCTAAGAGTGCGGCTGCGCGGAAGTAGCCGGTCTGGCACGCAAAAAGGCGAGCGTGCGGTAGATGCTCCGCGAGCCACGAGAACGCAGTCTCGGCGTACTCGCGCTTTGTCGAGTCCATGTACCGCACGAGCGCGGAACCTACCTCAAAAGGAGGGACGAACGCTCGTGGCGCGATTAGGTCTGCGATGCCCTTCGCCGCCGCGCGCGACGCGCAGAAAGTGCCGCTTTGACCTCGGGGTCGTCCCGCTGCGCAGCAGCAAAACGCTCGACCAGCGCACGTACCACGTCGCCGGTCGAGACGCCTTGGACGAATGCAGCCGCTGCGAGTACGTCGGCGTCGTCCGGCGTGAGCCGCACGTTTAGCTGCTCAGTGCGCCGCGAGGCGGCGTTCCGACGGTCCGTCATCGCTACCGCGTAGCATGCTAAAGCGTAGCCAGATGGAACTAGCACTTCAAGCAACTGACTCGGTCACCGTCAAGGCGCGCTGGGCGCGCTACCGGCTCATGCCATATGAGCGGCGGCTCGGCATGCGCGAGGTCAGCGCTCTGTGCGGAGTCGCCGCAGAAAGCGACGACGATGCCGTGACCAGCGTCGGAGACGGCACGTACCTTGCATCGCGGCTGACCTATTTCGAGGAGGTGTCGGTCAGGGGTGCCCGCATCCCGACCGCCCAGGCGCAGGCCGAAGCGCGGCATCTCGCCGGTCGTGACGGCCAGAGCAGCCGCCAAGCCACCCGTTACGGCCTGCACGGCATCCACGAGTACAAAGGCAAGTTCAACCCGCAAATAGTGCGAGCGCTCTGCAACATCGTCGACCCCGAGGCGAGCACGCTCGCCGACCCGTTCCAAGGCAGCGGGACAGCCCTGGTCGAAGGTCTGCGGCTCGACATGGACGTGTTCGGGGCCGACCGCTCGCCCATCGCCCACTTCCTGGCCAGCGCCAAGCTCGAAGCCATGGCGGCCGCGCGGCCGAGTGCGCTTCGCCGAGCGTTCGACGCTCTCGCCGCAGAGGTAGCGGATCGCATGGACGCGGCCCAGGAAGCGGTCATCGCCGCGGACCTGCGCACGCTCCGCTCCGAGCGCTCGGTGGACTATCTCCGGCGATGGTTCACCGAGCCGGCCTACGCCGCCGTTTCGACGGCGCTGTCCGTACTCGAACCGCACCGAGAGACCACCGAAGGAAAGCTCGCCCTGGTTGCCCTCTCGTCGATCCTCCGGCAGGTCTCGCTGCAACTGCCAGAGGACCTGCGAGTTCGTCGCCGCCCCGAGCCTTACACCGCCCCGCCGCTGGCAGCAGAGTTCATCCGTGCCGCGTCGATCATCAGCGAGGGGCTGCGCGAGACGGCGGCATGGCCGCGCCCTGAGGCGTCGTGGGCGCTGACCCTCGGCTCGGCCGAGGACGCGACCACCTACCGGTGGCTCGCCGGCCGGTCTCGCAGGCTGATCGTCACGTCCCCGCCGTACGCGACTGCACTGCCTTACATCGACACCGACCGCCTTTCGCTGGTCGCGCTCGGACTCGCCGACGCCACCGAGGTCATGCCGCTGGAACAAGCGCTCGTTGGCAGCCGAGAATGGCCGAAGTCCGAGCAACGCACGTGGGACGAGCGGCGCGTACGCAATAGCGACGCACTCCCAGACGCGCTCACCGGGCTGCTTTCGTACATAGCGGCAGCCAACACAGAGACTGGCGCGGGCTTTCGCCGGCACGCCGTGCCATCGCTTCTGTACCGCTACTTCGCGCGGATGGGTCGCTGCATCGACGCCTGGGCCGAGGCGCTCGATAGCGGAGAGAAAGCGGTCCTGATCGTAGGCCACAACCACACGACAGCGGGCGGCGAGAGGATCGACATCCCAACGCCCGCGCTGCTCGCCGGCATCGCTTCCGCACGCGGCTTCCGGGTCGACGAGATCATCCCGCTTGAGACATGGCCGCGATACGGCATGCACGCGCATAACGGCGTCAACGGCGAGGACGCCGTCGTCCTCTGCCGCTCGTAGGGCGCGTAGGCACCGCTTAGTTCGGCGCGCGAAGGAGTAGGAGATGTTCGCGGCGTCGGCCGCGGCTGTGAGCACGATTGAAGGACGAGCGACGGGCGGCGATCTCCCGGTCAGTCTGAGCATCCAATCGAAAGCCAGCGCCTGCGGCGGCGTCGGTCATCAAGGCGCCGTTGTCGACAAGCCGGCCCCCTATAACCGAGTCTCCGACTACGACGACGACGGGCGCGCGCGCGCGAAGCACCCGGGCAAGTTGCCCGAACACTTCCTGCATCTGGAGGGCGAAGTCGTGCTCGGTGAGCCCGTTTGGCTTGCAGTAGTGCGGACGCGCGCCCAACTCGCTCTCGCGAACACTGATCGGGTCGAACCCGAGCCAGTACATGCGGTACTTGTGGTAGAGCCAGTATTCGTAGGCGTTCGGGTACGGCGGCGAGAAGATGCTCGCTGCGAAGCTCCCGTCGGCTAGCCCGCTCAGGTCGCGGGCATCGCGCTGGAGCACGCTGACTGAAGCGTCGAGGTAGTCGACGGTGTTCGCCGCAAGCCAGTCGCATGTCCTGATCACGGCCTGGCCCAGGTCCGTCGCGGCCGAGCGCCGGTTACCGGGCTTTTCAATGGCGGCGTAGCGCGTATCCGACTCCTGCCGACTTAGCCGGACCGTGACCGACGAAATCGCGAGTGCGAGGCGATCACGCCAGGCGTCATCGTCGACCGTCTCCAAGTAAGAAATTGCGCCGGCTAGCGCTTCCTGCGCGCTGTTTGTGAACCAATGATCGAGACGCGGAACGGACATCCTGTAAGGCGCCGGGTCCGCGCCCTCAACCGCGGCGGCTTGCAGCTTCCAAGCGTGCTCGAAGCCTGCCGCCGCCTGGTCTGGATGCCACCGCTGAGCGCGCACGCGCGTTATGAGGCAGGCGATTGGGTTCAGGTCGATCCCGGTCACGCTGAGGCCGCGACGGCGGGACTCGGCGAGCGTCGTCCCCGAACCGCAGAACGGATCGAGTACGGGGCCGTCAACGTTGAGGAGGTCGAGTGCAAGCCTCGGAATCTGAGAGATGAAGCGGGCTGGATACGGGTGAAGCTCGCGACTGCCGACCGCGTTACGAAAATCCCAGTCCGCGGAGGCGAAAGCCGCGGCGATGGTCTCGGTTGCGTCGGTTAGGGGTGTTGCATTCGCGGCCACGCATGCACCTTACGTTGCACCCTGGACGGTGGGGGTCGGTTGCCCGGAAGGCGCGGCGCAAGCACTAGCGTGGCTCCGCTGTAGCGTCAGAACTCGAACGGCTCGCCGGGCTCGTCCGGCGCCTCGGGCGGCGGCGGCTCGCAGGTGGCGGCCCAGTCGTGAAGCTGCTCTAGCGCGAGGCGGAAGGTCAGGTCGTCGGCCTGGTCGCGTTCGGCGGCTAGGATCGCGAGCAGCAGCGAGAGGCGCCTGTTGGCGCCCGGCGTGTGGTCGTTGACGGCGCGCCCGAGGGCGCGTCGCCAGTGCCGCAGCCTGGCTTCGGGGGACTGGTCCCGGACCTCGACGCGCACCTGGTCGGTGGTCTCGATGACCATGCGGTCGTTGCCGTCGTGCCACTCGGCGGCGACCAGGCGTTGCTCTTGGAACATCAGCCTGATGCCTTGCGGCTGGTCGTCGAGGTGCAGCCAGACGGCGGCGGCGAGGAAGTCGTCGGGCTCGATGGTCTCGACGGAGGTGAGCGGGCCACGCAGGACGGCCAGTGGCGCGTTGGCGACCAGGATGGATGCCTGGACGGGCTTCTGGATCAGGTAGGCGAGTCCGCGGATGAGCGCGGCGGGTTCGTCGGGCAGGCAGGGGCCTGTGTCCTCGTCGTGCAAGGACGCCTCCTTCCAATGTGAGGGCAGGGAAGGAGGGCCGCCGTCGCCTCAGGTTGTGCGTTCTTGCGCCGGTTGGCGAGGGGCGAGGGCGGCCCGTATCTAAGCGTTGCACGGATCGCGCAGGCTGTTCACCCTTGTTTGGGCTGCTGCTGGGCAAGAAGCCGCCGTGCGCGGCGCACGAGCGCGCTGACCTGCCGGCGGCCGGCGGGGGTCAGGTGGCGTGAGCGGCGGCGCCGGTCACGCTCGCTTCGGCGTTCCTCGATGAGGCCGTCGGCTTCGAGCTTGGCGAGCGCCTTGCTGACGGAGGCGACGTTGAGCGCTAGCCGCTCGGCTACGTCCTCGACGCGCTGTTCGGGGTCGTCGGAGAAGGTGACGAGCACTTGGAGCGCGTGTGCTGGCGGGCCGCGGCGTTCGCCTCTGTCTTCGCGCGCGCGGGGTTCGCGCGGGTAGAGCCGGCGGGCGAGCGCTGGGGTGTCGACGAGTGCGTCCACGACCTTCCTCCTGTCCGCCCCGGGGCCGGTCATCGGCCGGTCCGATGTGCCGTCCGGGTGCGAACGTATGTTCGCATATGTGGGATACTTGTTAGTGCCACCTTCTTGTGTGGCGCGCGTTTCAAAGCCTTTCGCGCGACCGCTCCGCCGCTTGGTGTGCTCATTCGCTTGGGTCGTGCCGCAGGCGCCCCTGCGCGCTTTCCGAAAGCCGAACAGGAGCAGCCATCATGCCGACTTCGCCTGCCGTTTTGCCGGTGGCCGTCTATGGCGCCCGCATCGACCACCTGGCTGACCCCGCGGAGGACCCTGCCGACGGAGCCGCTCGCCGCGTCGACGCCGCCAGGCTCCGCCGCCTGCTCGTGACGGTGCTGCCTGAGCGTGAGCGGAAGGTGATCTGCCGCCACTATGGGATCGACTGCGACCCGCGGCCGCTGCGCGAGATCGCAGCCGACCCTGACCTGGCCGTGTCGGTCAGCGTCGTGCACAAGCTCGAACAGCGCGCACTCGCCAGGCTGCGCGAGTCGTTCTGAGCGGCCGCGTCCGGTGCCGTTACCCCAGACCCGGTTCAGGTCCAGACCTGATCTTTGCGTGGATCGGGTGGTTTTCGCCCGAAATAGCGGGTTGCTGTCCGCCGGCGACCCTAGGTTCGCCTGCCCGCCAAATACGAGGAGGCACGAATGCCGAATCGGCCGACCGCCAGGTGACCTACCGGCGGCGGCGGCCAAGCCGAAACAGTCCGCGCGGCGCACGCACAGAAGCCGACCGCCGCGACAGAAGCCCCCGGGGCGCGCGCTTGATCGCAGCGCCCGAGCCGCCAGGCCGAACGAGCCCGAGGCGGCACCGTCCACCCACGCGCCGGCCTTGCCGGCCGCGACCTTGCCCGGCCTGTCCAGCCGGGCCTTCACCTCACCGTCAGGCCGCCCCACGGCCGACGGACGCATACCGCTTTGACGAACCGGGAGGTTCCGTTTTGCAACCCCAACTTCGACAGCGAGACGCGCTCGCAGCGTGTCTCGTCATCGACGGCACCCGCTTTGACGTGCGTGCCATCACTCCGTCCCCGCATCGCACCGGCGCTTCGCCCAAGCCCAGGGCGGCGCTGCTCCGTCGTCGCGCAGCGAACGAAGCCATGTGGGCCGCGCTTCGCGCGGCTCTGAGGTCCGGCCGATGAGCGCCGCCCGCGACCAGCGGCGCGGCGAGTCGGCGTGGCCGCGCCACACAGACCCCCAGGGCGCAGCCGCCCGCGCGCACGGCATCACGCTCTACCTGCTCGGCATCGACGCGCTGCGGTCCTTCAGCGGCGCGCTGCTGAAGGCGATCACCGAGGTCGAGCGGCACTCGCAGAGTGCGGCCGTCGAGGACTTCGTCGATGGCGCGTGGGAGGCAGCCGAGGACCTCGACGGACTGCTCGGCGCTGACGGCGACGACGGGACGCTCCCGCTCTGGCCAGACGCACTCTCGACATCGACTCTGGATGACTGGCACGCGGCGCTTGGCACGTGCATCCGCACGCTGCGCGGCTGGGCCGCCGGCTCGTCGCCGCAACCGACGAGACGGCGATCATGCTGTTCGCGGTCGCGCTTAACGCCGACCTCGGGCGCGTCCAGCGCATCCTTCACGACCTCAAGGCGAATGAGGCAGTGGGCAGCGCGTCCGCGGGAGGTCGGCGATGAGCAACCGCAATAGCCGCCGCCGTCGCGACGTGCCCCGCGAGCCGCTACCGAAGGTCGCCGACAGCACCGGGCCGAGGTGGTCGGAGAAGGGCGACTTCGACGAACGCGCGATCACGCGCGAGCGGCCGCGGCTCCCCGGCCGCACCGCCGCACAGCGCCCGCACCGCACGGAGAGCAACCGCGAGGAGTGGCGCATCTACGTCCAGACGCGCTACTACGAGGCCAACCCGGACGCGCCGCCCCTGACCGACGAGCAGATCGACGGGCTCGTCGACGAGGAGATGCGCCGCGCCGCCCGCGAGGCGCACTGGTACGGGGAGCAGGCGTACCTGAAGACCGCCCCGACGCTCGTCCGGCCCCGCCGCGACGGCATTGTGCGGCTGGCCGAGGAGGCGGCCCAGGTGGAGGTGTGCCGCGAACTCGGGATTACCGACTATCTCGCCATGACCACGCCGGGCCGGAAGACGAGCCGCCGGATGCCCGTCGCCAACCCTTTACCGGCTGGCCTTCTCGAACCGGCCGAAGGAGATCAAGGGAACCGTCGAGGAGTTGACGGCCAGGGAGCGCCGGGCGCTGCTCGACTACGCCTACGGCCATCCGGCGCGCGGCGACTGCGGTACCTCCGTGCAGGGCGTTGGCTGGACGCTTAAAGAGATGTGTAGGCGTGCGGACCCGATCAACCTGCTGCCCGCCAACATCGCCGTGATCCGCCGGCTGCGGGACGAATACGGCCACTTGGACATCGGCCGCCGGCTGACCATCGACGGCACGTTCATCCACGTCCCGCGGCCGCAAAGGCAGGGCTACTCCAAGCGCGAGCGCGGCCTGATCGCGCGCGGGCTGAGCGCGGACTACGGCAAGCACGACGCCCCGGGTCGCAAGCCCAAGCAAGGCTTCGGGTTCGTGCAGATCGTGATCGGCGACGTGGCCTCCACGTTGCCGCTGGTCTGGGCGCTGTTCCCGTTCAGCCACCGCGAGCACAGGCACGTAACCGACCTGCTCGACCTGCTGTTTCGCTTCTGGCCGGACTGCCCGGCCGAGGCGCTGATCGGCGACTCCGAGTACGACGGCGCAGAGTGGGTCGCGGAGGCGCGCGAGTGCGCCTACGGCGTCCACCCGATCTTCCCGCTCCGCGACAACATCGCCGCCGACTGGGAGTGGGTCGACCGCCGCGGCGTGCCGTACTGCTCAAAGCACGGCTTTATGAAGCTCGAACAGCCGGAGGGGTTCGTCAATGCCAAGAAGCGGCGCGAGCTTGGCCTCGCGCCAGGCGACCCAATCGACCTGACCGGTGCGCGGATGCGCTGGGCGTGCGGCCACAAGGACTGTCCAGCCCGGGCGACCACCTACCCGCACAAGAACTGGCGGCTCTACACCTACTGGCACCGCGACGGCATGCACAAGAACGCCGGCATGCGCGACGCGCTGCTGCTACGGCGACTCGGCATCGAGTCGATCTTCAGCAGCCTCAAAGGCAAGAAGCTCGGCCTCGGCGGCCAGGCCGCCCCGCGCTGGATACAGCACGACCGCCACATGGAATGGCTGATCGGAACCGGCCTGCTCGGACTCACCCTCAACGCCTACGTCCACGAGTCAGGGCTCTACCAGCAGAAGGTCGAAGAGGCCGAACGGCGCGGCTGGATCAGCGACCCCGAAGACCGCCCCGTCGACGACGAAGACGAGGAGAGCCAAGTCGCCTGACCGCCAACGACACCACCACCATTCTGACCGCCAAGGGGTCGCGCCAATCCGGCGCGGCCCCTTTCGCGATTCCAGGGCGAGCGTCTGCGCGCCAAGAGATTTGCTACTCGCGGGCCCCCCGAGTGGAGGTTTTGGAGCCGCGACTTGCTACTGGCGAAGGCATCCACAACGACGCCCTCGTGACGCCAGTCGTAGAGCCAAACTCATTTGCTACTGGCAGACCCCCGAGATTTGGGCGTTGCCTGGAAGCCCAGTGTCGGACTCGAACCGACGACCCCTTCCTTACCATGGAAGTGCTCTACCAGCTGAGCTAACTGGGCGCTGAGTGCGTCAGTTTAGGCGCTTCCGTCCGTCCCGCTAGGGTCGGATGGCGCTCGGCCGTTGGCTTCGCCGACGCCGAGGTCCGGCTCGGCCTCACCGCCCTCCGGCTCGAGCACGAAGACCTCGACCGCGATATCCGGATCGATGTGGTTGTCGCTCATGAAGGCGATCACCCGCCGGCCCGTCCACTGCTCCACGATCGCGACCAGGTCGTCCCGCATCGTCTGCTGGAAGTTGCGCCGCATCTCGAGCACGAGCTCGTGGCGACCGTCGGCCACGAGGCTGCGCTCGCCCTTGGTGAGGGCATCGCGCAGGATGATCGTGACGTGGTCGCGGTTGATCGTCGTCCGGGCCCTGTTCGGGCCCCGCCCCGTGTACCGGCTGAGCAGGCGAACGGTGGCGTTCGAGATCGCGGCGGCCACGCTTCCGCCCGCTGCCCTCTCCATCGGGATATCCATGCCGGCGTCAAGTCTGGCGGCTCGACGCCCGCAGCACAAGGGGTACGGGCGAGCGGCAGCGGCGCGCGTATGGAACGTCGAAGCGCTGGGCACGCTTAAGTAGTCGGACCCCGACCAAAGGAGTGACATGGAGTACAGGCAGCTCGGCCGGTCCGGACTTCGCATTTCGGCCCTTACGCTCGGGACGATGACCTTCGGCGGGCGTGGCGCATTCGCCGATGTCGGATCGACGGATGTCGATGGTGCCCGCCGGCAGCTCGACATGTGCATCGACGCCGGGGTGAACCTGATCGATACCGCGGACGTCTACTCGTCGGGCCTCGCCGAGGAAATCGTCGGCGAGATCATCAGAGACCGACGCGACGAGATTCTGCTCGCGACGAAGGCGCGCATGCCGATGGGTGAGCGCCCCAACGACGCCGGGCTCTCGCGATCACACCTGATCGCCGCCTGCGAGGCGAGCCTGCGACGGCTCGGCACCGATCACATCGACCTCTACCAGGTGCACGAGTGGGATGGCCAGACGCCGGTCGAGGAGACGCTCGAGACACTGGACACGCTCGTCAAAGACGGCAAGGTCCGATACCTGGGCTGCTCGAACTACGCCGGCTGGCAGCTGATGAAGGCGCTTGGCACATCCGAGAGGCGTGGCCTCGAGCGCTTCGTGAGCCAGCAGATCTACTACTCGCTGCAAGCCCGGGACGCCGAATACGAGCTGATCCCCGCTTCCATCGATCAGGGCCTCGGCGTGCTCGTCTGGAGCCCGCTCGCGGGCGGCCTGCTCTCCGGAAAGTACCGCCGAGGCGAGGAAGGTCCCGAGGGGTCCCGGCAGCTGAGCGACTGGAACGAGCCGCCCGTGTACGACGAGGACAAGCTCTACGACGTGGTCGAGGCGCTGGTCGACATCGCGAGCTCCCACGACGTGAGCGCAGCGCAGGTCGCGCTCGCCTACCTACTGCGAAAGCCCGCGGTCACCTCGCTCATAGTCGGAGCACGCACCGAGGAGCAGCTCGCCGACAACCTCGCGAGCGCCGAGCTCGAGCTCGGCGACGACGAGATCGAGCGGCTGGACGATGTAAGCGAGCCGCCGCTCACGTACCCGTACTGGCACCAGGCGAAGACGGCGTCCGATCGCCTCGGGTCCGCCGATCTATCCCTCCTCGGTCGCCACGTCGGTCGCCCCCTCGCAGGCCTCCGCAGCGCGCGCGGCTAAAGCGCGGCGGGCCACAGCACGCACTGCGGACGGGCGGCCCCACTCAGTCGCCGGCGGACGGGCCGTCGGCGGCTCCCGGCGCTTGACCGATCGCCTCGACCGCCTGAGCGACGGTCCCGTGCATGGACATCCGGCTCCCGAGGTTCACCATCTCGAGCAGGCGTCCCACGCGGCTGGCCGGTGGGATCACCACGTGCACGGACTGCTGGCGGCGCTCGAGCCGGTCGCTCAGCTCGAAGAGCATGTTGATTCCAGCGCTGTCGAGGTAGCGGGTTTCCGTCAAGTCGATCACCGCGCCGAAGCTTGTGTTCGGTACCGCCTCCTCGATCTGACGCGCCAGCTGCCGCGCGTTCGAGATGTCGATCTCGCCGGCGACGCGCGCGATCTGCGCATCCACACGGCTTTCGATCTCGATGCTCGCTAAAGCGGTCATCCGCCGGCTAGTGGCTGCGTCAGCCGGACCCTGGTCCCGGCCGCGCCGGAGTCGACCTCGACCTCCGCGACGAGCGCCTTCATCAGACCCATGCCGCGCCCTCGCTGGCGCCCGCGCGGCTCTCGCCACTGGCCCTCGTCGAGAACCTCTACGACGACGCCTCCGTCGCGCGCCTCAGCGGTCAACCCGAAGCTCGCATTTCCGGGCGAGTACGCATGCTCGATCGCGTTGGCGGCAGCCTCGGAGGAAGCGACAAGCAGGTAATAGATCTCGTCCTCGCTGGCACCCCGTTGCCTCAGCCAGCGCGCCAGCAGCCTCCGCGCGGTGGCCGACGACTCCGGCTCAGCCGGCAGCGTGACATTCAACGACGAGTCGAGCGGGAGGAACCTCACGGCGAGCAACGCAACATCGTCCTGCCGCGGCTTGCGGCCGAGCAAGACGTCGAGCAGTCGATCGCAAAGAGGCTCGATCGCGACGCCATGCTGGGCTCGCACCGCTTGCGCGAGACGCTCGAAGCTCTCGTCGAGCGTCTCTACGGGACTTTCGATGAGACCATCCGTATAGAGGAACAGCGTCCCTCCGACCGGAAGCTGCTCGTCGCGTTCCTCGTAGACCGTTTCGTGACCTGCGCCGAGCGGCAGCGATGGCGGCTGCTCGAGGTACCGCGTGGAGCCGTCGGTCGCCTGCAGCAGCGGCGGAGGATGCCCGGCGGAGGCGATGCGCAGCGTGCCACCCTCCGGGTCGAGCACGATGAAGCAGAGGGTGGCGGTACGCCCGTCCGCGATTCTCAAGGTGAATCGATTCAGGCGGCTCAATACCGAACCGGGAGAAGGATCTTCGACCGCGTAAGCGCGCATCGCACCGCGCATCTGGCCCATCAGCCGAGCCGCGGGAACGCCATGCCCGACCACGTCCCCGATCGAGATTCCGATCGACCCGCCACGAAGCGGAAGCACGTCGTACCAGTCGCCGCTCACGCGTTCGCTGGCGGGCAGGTAGCGCGCGCCCATGGCGATCCCGGGCAGATCGACGAGTCGCTCCGGCAGCAAGCTGCGCTGTAGCGTCTCCGCGAGCCTGCGCTGCTCGTAGAGACGGGCCTTGTCGATTGCCAGTGCCGCCCGATCGGCGGCCAGCTGCAGGATGGTGATGTCTTCGTCGCCGAAGACGCGGTGGGAGAGGCTGCCGACGTGCAGCACGCCGATCACGTCGCCGTCCACGGTCAGCGGAACGCCGAGCAGCGAGCGGATGTGCTTCTCACGGAGGATCGGGTTGAGGACGAAGCTGTGGTCGACGTCATCGACCACAATCGGCCGCCGCTCCCGCGCGA
This sequence comes from uncultured Actinomycetes bacterium, assembly GCA_963719375.1. Taxonomy (GTDB): domain Bacteria; phylum Actinomycetota; class Thermoleophilia; order Solirubrobacterales; family Thermoleophilaceae; genus JAICJV01. Next base: position 1,080,230 of record CAVRBY010000001.1, read on the forward strand.
TCCTGCCCGCGAAGCCACGCCCGATGGGAATCCGCACGCCGCGCTCGACCTCCTCCTCGATCCCCCTCGCCGCTCGTGCCTCGAGCAGCGTCCCAGTCTCGTCGAGCAGGAGGATCGCTGTCGTGTCGCTGTCGACGATCTCGCTCACCCGGACCAGGAGCTCCGACAGCAGCGCATCGGGCGAGAGGTGCGCGAGGGATGTATCGGTGAGCTGCTGCAGCGCAGCGAGCATGGAAGCCCGACCTTCATAATTTATCTCGTTCGGGCGTTCCGACGCATGCTCCACTTCGTCAATTCTTGCGCTTGTCGCCTCGGCAAGCACCCAGGTCCCACGGCGCCATGCGTCCGAGAGCGGTCAAGCGGCGGCGGCGCGGCGGCGCAGAGATGGGGGGAGCAGGATTCGAACCTGCGTAGGCATAGCCAACGGGTTTACAGCCCGTCTCCTTTAACCACTCGGACATCCCCCCGAGCGGCGCGCATTCTAGACGTGAGGGAATCCGCGCCAGCGGATTCCCCCGGACATCCCCCCGAGCGGCGCGCATTCTAGAGGTGAGGGAATCCGCGCCAGCGGATTCCCCCGGACATCCCCCCGAGCGGCGCGCATTCTAGAGGTGAGGGAATCCGCGCCAGCGGATTCCCCCGGACATCCCCCCGAGCGGCGCGCATTCTAGAGGTGAGGGAATCCGCGCCAGCGGATTCCCCCGAGCGGCGCGTCTGGTTAGAGGGGAGGGACTTTCGCGGCTGAGCGCCTACGAGGCGTCGCGCAGGTGCTGGGCCTCGGGCAGGTGCTCGAGCTTCTTGAGGGTGTTGTTCTCGATCTGGCGGATCCGCTCGCGCGTCACGCCGAAGGCGCGTCCCACCTGCTCGAGCGTGAGGACCTCGTTGCCGGACAAGCCGAAGCGCATCTTGATGACCTCACGCTCGCGCTCCGGCAACGCGTTGAGCGCCACGCGGACGTTATCGCGCAACAGATGCTCGAGCGCCTGCTCGAACGGCGATTCGGCGGTCGAGTCCTCGACCATGTCGCCGAGCTCAGAGCCGTCCTCCTCGCCGATCGGCTTCTCGAGCGATACGGGCACCTGAGCCATGCGCTGGATGTCCTTGACCTCGCCGACGCCGACGCCGAGCTGCGCCGCGATCTCCTCCGGCAGCGGCTCGCGCCCGAGCTCCTGGACGAGTTGTCGCTCGACGTGCAGGACCTTGTTCATCTTCTCTACGACGTGGACCGGAATGCGGATCGTCCGCGCCTTGTCGGCGAGCGCTCGGGTGACGGCCTGCCTCACCCACCAGGTCGCGTACGTCGAGAACTTGTAGCCGCGCCGGTAGTCGAACTTCTCGACCGCTCGGATTAGGCCCAGGCTGCCCTCCTGGATCAGGTCGAGGAAGGTCAGCCCGCGACCGACGTAGCCCTTTGCGATCGAGACGACGAGCCGCAGGTTGGCCTCGATCATGTGCTGCTTGGCGCCCATGTCCCCGCGTTCGATCCGCTTCGCGAGCGAAACCTCGTCCTCTCCCGTGAGCAGCTCGACGCGGCTGATCGAGCGCAGATAGAGCCTGAGCGAGTCGAGGCTCGGCTCGACGGCGAGATCGAGCTCGCCCGCTTTCGAATCGGCCGGCCCTGCGGAGAGCTCGTCGCTTTTGCCATCGCTGATCAGGTCGATGCCCTGCTCTTCGAGGCTCGTGCGCAGCTCTGCGAGCTGGTCCTTGGTCAGAGCGGTCTGCTCGAGTCCGGCGGAGATCTCCTCGAGCGTCAAGTACCCCCGCTCGCGCCCTTCGGACACCAGCTGCTGCACCTCCTCGAGCTCGAGCAAAGGGGCTTCCTCGGGGGCGTCCGCCGGCACAGTCAACTCCGCCTTTGCCATCACTCGCTCCTCGCCCGGCAGCTCCGTTAAGGACGCTCAGACCTCGCGTATGACACCGAGTGTCGAAAGCGACCGAGGTCTCTGCGGGATGTCGCCCTGACGCTCAGCCACACCCACCTTACACCCGAACTGGGTAAACGCCAGAGGGCCCCGCTCGCTATCTTGAGCTGCGGAAGATGGACGGCTCCGCCCCCATTCCGAGCGCCACACCGGACGTCCAGTCGCGGCGTCCCGACACCGCTCTCGGCCTGTCGCGCGTAGGCGTGACCGGCGTGCAGAAGGTGATCCGAATCCGTGCTTCGGAGGCCGACGAGCAGCTCTTCTACGCCGAGCTCGAATGCTTCGTCGACCTCGGCTCGGCGCAGAAAGGCGCGCACATGTCGCGCTTCGAGGAGACGGTCGAGGAGGCGATCGACGAGGTCGTCCTCGGGGAGGCGCTGAAGGCGGAGACACTCGCGGCGCATATCGCGCAACGGGTCCGCGAGCGCCAGCGCGCGCTGCGCGCCGAGGTGGCGATCACCGCCCGCTACCCGGAGCACAAGCAAGCGCCCGTTTCGGGCCTTCGGACCCAGGAGATCTACACGCTCTTCGGCGTGGCGGTCGCATCCTCTCGCGGCACGCGCCGGCTCGTCGGCGTGCAGGCGCAGGGGCTCACTGCGTGCCCGTGCGCGCAGGAGATGCTCCGCGACCGAGCCGAGGAAGAGCTGACCGAAGAGGGTTTCAGCGAAGGGGAGATCGAGCGCATCCTCGAGGTCGTGCCGGTCGCGACGCACAATCAGCGCGGGCTGGGGACGCTGTACGTCGGCTGTCCCGAGAGTTGCGCGACCCCGATCGAGGCGACGACCCTGTTGAGGATCGTCGAGTCGTCAATGAGCTCGGAGATATACGAGCTGATGAAGCGAAGCGACGAGGCGGCGGTCGTGGAGCGCGCGCATCGCCGGCCCCGCTTCGTGGAGGACTGCGTCAGGGAAGCGATTCGGATGGCCGTCGCCGAGTTCGACGGGGCCGACGAGGACGTCTTCATCCTCTCGCGCCAGGAGAACCTCGAGACGATCCATCAGCACAACGTCGTCGCCGAGCGGCACGGTCTGCTCGGCGACCTGAGACGTGAGATGGCGTCGCCGCACACGGCGTCGAATGGGCGTCCCCCCGCTCGTCAGATGACCATGCGAGAGTGGCTCGAGGGCGAGCCCTAGACGATCGATCCCAAATTCACCGCCCGAGCCCGGGCCAGGTCCGCGCACTGACGGAGATGATTGATCCCAAGCGTGGCGTCGGGCAGAAGATGGCCTGATCCCCCGCCGAGCTCCGGGGCGTACATCGGTCCAGCCGGCGCGCGGACCGTTCATCCTCGCCCGCTGCAACCCGAGAACAGCCGCAATGGGTGAGCGCGACAAGCGGCTGAGGCCGTCGCAGGACGCGGCAATCGTGCTCGCGCTCGCCGAGACTGCGATCCCGTTCGCGAGCTCGCCGCAGGACGAGGCGGAGCGCTGGGTCAGGCTGCTGCGCCTGCACGGCAAGGTCGGCGAAGCGCTTCAGGCGCTCGGCGTCGGCGAGGCTCCGCTCGAGACGATCGCCGAGCCGCGCGCGGTGCGACTGCTGCGCAGCGGCCCCGACCGCAAGGACGCGGTGGCCGCCGTGTCACACGCTGCTGTCAGGTTCGCCCGCGGGCGCGGGGCCGACGCGGTCGCGACGGTCGACGTCCTATTTGCCGTGCTCGAGCACTACGGGCGCACGTTCGACCGTGCGCTGTATGTCCGCGGCACGACTCGCGAGGAGCTGCTCGAGCGCCTCGGTTCGGAGCGCCGCACGCGAACCGACCCGGTCGACACCGGTTCCAATCCTCGTTGACGGAGCCGGAGAGCTCGTCGCGCCGCCACCGTCGCTGACGATCCTCAGTCGTCGGCCAGCCGGCGGCTCGAGCCGGCACGCTCGACGTGGCGGCGGAAGTTGATGAAGTAGTCGGCTCCCGAGGCGAGCGTGACGGCAACTGCGATGTAAAGCAGCGTGGACGCCCACCATGCCGGGGGCCGCCCGGATGCGATCAGCGCAAGGATGGCGGCGACCTGCGCGACCGTCTTGATCCGACCGAGAGGGCTGGCGGGGATGACGACGCCCTGCTGTCCCGCAGCGACGCGAAGGCCGCTGACCGCGAACTCACGGGCGATGATGACCATCGCCGCCCACGCGGCCACACTGCCGAGGCTCACGAGCGACACCAGTGCTGCGGCGATCAGCAACTTGTCCGCGATTGGGTCCATCACCTTGCCAAATGTCGTCACGCTCGCGCGCGTGCGTGCGATGTATCCGTCGAGACCATCCGTCAGCGCGGCGAGCGCGAATACCGCGGCGGCGAAGACCGACCCGTGCGGTGTCGCGTCGAGCAGCGCGACGACGAGGACCGGTACGAGCAGGATCCGCCCGAGCGTCAGCAGGTTGGGCAGGTTGAGAGGGAACACAGGTGACAGGCTAGTCCCGAGCGGGGCGCGCGACGACGGTCGCGGCTTTCGAGCCGGCCCTGCGCCGCTGCCGGTAGCGGAGCAGCTCGAACCCGAGCGTGCAGCCGATCGGTCCGAGTGGCGAGACCGTCGCCGCCAGGAGGGGCCACGGGAACAGCCGCCGCAGGCAACCGAGGTAGACGAGGATGCAGAGGGCGATCCAGCCGATCCCGTGTGTCAGTCCGAGCACGAACTGCGGCTGCTTTCCGAGACCGCCGATCCAGACGACGAGCAGCGCCGAGAAAAGGGTCGCCTCGAGTGCCGAATAGAGCCTTACGGCCTTGTAGTAGCCCACCCGGAGAACGGTAGAGCAGGCCCGGAGCCGCTTCACGCCCCCGCGGGCCGCGGAGACCGCCCGGGGCGCAGTAGCTGCGGACCGCGCGCGCCGAGCGACCAAGAAGAGGCTGCCCCATGCGGGTGAGGTCGCGTCCCCGCGGGGCTCTACGATGCGCCGGGTGCGCCTGAGAAGGTCTGTCTGCCTGCTTACCGGGGGAGCCGCCGCGCTTACCCTGACCACCGTCGGTGACGCGTCAACTCCGCGTGACTTCAGGTCGCTCGTCAGCGAGAACGGATCCGCGCAAGGGGCGGGACCGCTCGGCTTGACGCGGGTGACGCTTGGTCAGCTGGGCGACGATCTCTATCTCGGCGTGCGCACGCGGGGTCCGCTCGCTCCGCGTCAGCTGGCGCCCGATCCACGCAGGCGGATCTGCGTTCTGATCGCGCGATCGGCGCGCCAGCCTCCGAGCCGCCGGGTCTGTATCACGGCGGTGCGTCGTTCGCGGTCCTTCGACTTGCGCGGGGTCACCCTCACGGCAACCGGGCGAGCGCAGCACGGAACCACGCTCGACGCCCAGGTCGTCCGTACGAGCGCACGTTCACTGACGGCGAGCTTCCCGCTCGCGGAGATCTCGCTCGGGCCGGGGCCCTACAGCTGGACCGCCGAGTCGAGCTGGACCGGGCCCGCCTGCGGTCGCCTCCCCTCGCCCTGCTCCGACCGAGTGCCCGCGAGCGGATCAGTCTCCGCTCGGATCGCCAAGGTCCACGCGGTCGGCTGCACGCGACCTGCGGCGCGCTTCGTCACGAACGGCTCGAAGGGAATTCGCGCCGTGGCGTTGACATTCGACGACGGGCCGAGCTCGTACACGGCCTCGATCCTGGCGACGCTCGAGCGTGACCGGGTAAACGCCACCTTCTTCACGATCGGCCGCGAGATCGCCGGCCGCGAGTCGCTGCTGCGCCGCGAGCTGAGAGATGGCGACGTCGTCGGCGATCACACCTGGAGTCACCCGAACGTCTCGGCGGGGGGCTCGTTCGCGCGCAGCCAGCTGGGTGAGGCCAGGCACGCGATCGAGGCAGCGACGCACTTCACCCCATGCCTCTTCCGGGCCCCATACGGAGCGGTCAGTCCCGCGTTGTTCGACGTCGCCTCTTCGCTCGGCATGACGACGATCCAGTGGAACGTCGACCCGCGCGACTGGTCGCTGCCTGGGACCTCCGCGATCGTCGAGCGCGTCACCAGCGCCGTACGCGCGGGGTCGATCGTGATCATGCACGACGGCGGCGGGCCGCGTCAGGAGACCGCGGCCGCGCTGCCGCGGATCATCTCGATCCTGGCGCGACGCGGCTACCGTTTCGAGACCGTCCCCGCGCTGCTCGGCCAGCGGGTGATATACGCCCGCTGACCTGGCCCCCCGGCGGACGGGACCCGTAGTGTTTGCCAGATGAATTCCTCGCTGCGAGGCCACCTGCTCGTCGCGTCTCCCGCGCTGCTTGACCCGAACTTCGCGCGCACGGTTGTGCTGATCGCCGAGCATGGCGAGGACGGCGCGCTCGGGGTGGTCCTGAATCGCCCGTCGGAGGCCGCCGTCGTAGCAACGGTGCCGGCGCTCGCCGACCTCGTCGTCGACGACGACGAGCCGATCTATTTCGGCGGCCCGGTGCAGCCGTCGGGAGTGCTCCTGCTCGCCGAGTTCGAGCAGCTAGACGACTCCGCGCGCATCATCTTCGAGGACATCGGCTTCCTCGTCGCCGGCGTCGAGGAAGACGAGCAGCGTCCCGAGACGCGGCGCGTGCGGGTCTTCGCCGGCCACAGCGGCTGGGGACCCGGCCAGCTCGAGGCGGAGATCGAGCGTGAGGACTGGATCATCGAGACGGCTCAGCGCGAGGACGTCTTCGGCCTCGACCCCGGCGAGGAGCTATGGGGCCGCGTGCTCGAGCGAAAGGGCGGCCAGTTCAGCCTGCTCGCGCGAATGCCCGCCGATCCCTCGATGAACTGATCGCCGGGGCGCCCTCGCCCGGGCACCGGAGCTAGTAGCTACGTGCTGCCCGATGGAGATCGAGAGTGCGGCGCAGCCGCACTCTAGAGTTGCGGAAATGCCCGATCCGACGCGCACCGCAATCGGCACATGGAGCGGCGGGCGCTTCATGCGCTTCGGCGAGCCGCTCGGCGACGAGCGGCTGCGCGCCCTCTTCACGCCCGACGAGCGAATCCGGACGGTCATCACCGCCGACGTCTATGGAGCGGGTGAGGCGGACGTCCTTCTCGGACTCGCGCTCGCGGGACGAGCGCGCAACGACTACTGCCTCGTCGGCGCGATCGGACACGACTTCTACAGCGGCGAACGCGACGGCGCAAAGGGGTTCCCCCGCTTCACCGACCCCGCGCTGCGCGGGCCGGGCGAGTACGCGGCCTATATCCGCATGGCCGCCGAGCGCTCGCTCGAGCGCCTCGGACAGGACTCCTTCGACCTGCTGCTGCTCCACAATCCCGATCGGCTCGGGTTCACGAGCGACGCGGTCTGGAGCGGCCTCGAGGCCGTCCGTTCCGATGGCCTGACGCGCCTGCTCGGGATCGCCCCCGGCCCGGCGAACGGCTTCACGCTCGACCTGATCGACTGCTTCGAGCGCTTCGGCGAGTCGATCGACTGGGCGATGATCATCCTCAACCCGCTCGAGCCGTGGCCGGGCGAGCTGTGCCTGGCGGCGGCGCGCGCGAACGACGTCCGCCTGATCACCCGCGTGGTCGACTACGGCGGGCTCTTCCACGACGACGTGCTGCCGGGGCAGCAGTTCGCACCGCACGATCATCGCCTCTTCCGCCCGGACGGGTGGATCGAGCGCGGGCGGGCAAAGCTCGGTCGCCTGCGCCCGATCGCGAGCCGCCACGGCCTGTCGACGATCCAGCTCGCCTGCGCCTGGAACCTCGCGCATGCCCCGGTCGGGTGTGTCGCGCCGACACTGATTCAGGAGGCCGGTCCACACGCGGCGGCGATCGAGAGCAAGCGCGAGCAGATCGCCTCGCTCCCGATGGATCCGGGCCTGACCGAGCAGGAGATCGCGGAGATCCGAGCGATCGGCGAAAACGGCGGCTCGATGGCCCTGAAGGGAGCGAGCCCCGACTACTCGGGCGACCCGCGCCCGGATCGCTGGGAGCTCACCCCGGAGCTCGAGGCGCTCGCTAACCGCTGGCGGATCGATCCGGCGCGGGACCTGAGCCAGGCGGTGCCCGCCTGAGCCAGGCGTGGCTTGCCGCCGGGGCGCCGCACGCGGCCAGCCTGACCGAGCAGCGATCTAGGGAATCAGCGCTGTCTCGGCGATCCCGGCCTTGCCGCTGAGCTGCGTGATGTCGATCAGGAAGTAGCGGTAGCCGGAGCTGTCGGAGAGCGGGATCTGCTTCTTGGTAACGGGCACGTTCTGATCCGAGATCAGCTTCCACCCGTCGAGCGTCTTCGACGGCGGACCGTTCGAGCCATAGATCGTGACGCTGTAGTTGCCCTCGTTGGTGGCCGGATCGATGCCGATCCTCGAGAAGCTCTGCTGGCTGCCCATGTCGAGCCAGATACCGGTGTTCGCGCTGCTCGTCGTCCAGGCGGTCGACGTGTCGTCGTCAGTCGCCCGGTCGGCCGAGCCGCCCGAGGGCCACGCAGTCGCGGACTCCGGCAGATACCCGTTCGGGAAAGCCAGGCCGCTGCTCGGCGATCCGGGATTGCCCGGCCGCTGGTACCCGGAGCCCGACGAGCTACCGGCTCCGGAAGTGGAGGGGGAGCTTCCGGTGCCGCCCGACGTCGTGGCGGACGGGGAGGCGTGCGTGGCGGTCGCTCCTGAGGCGGCCGGGGCGGGGGTGGCGTGCGCCGGGGCGGGAGGCGCGGGAGCGGCGGGCGCCGGCGCTGCCTTCGGCGGCACGGTTGCGGCAGGTGGGATCGCGGGAGGCGTAACGGGCGTGGGAGCCGTCACGCGCGTGACGATCGGCTTGGGCTCGTTGCCGCCCTTCTGCACGGCCATGCTCACGCCAAGTCCGAGGAAGCCGCTCAGAAGCAGGCCCGTGGCGGTGGCAAGCCCGGCGCGAAGCGGCCAGCGGGCCGCCATCCAGCGCCTGTACCAGCGCCGGTCGCGCACCACGGCGCCGCACTCGAGGCAGCAGGCCTGGTCGGCCGCAAGCGGCTGCCCACACTCCGCGCAGTGACGACTGCCGGCCTCCGGGTCCGGAGACGTCCCCCCTGCCTGCGTGCCCGGCTCAGCGACCGGCGCTTCTCTCTCGAGCACTGCCACCGTGGACAGTTTAGAAAGGTCGAGCCGCTTTTGTGCCCCTTGGGAGCGCATGAGCCGGACCGGGCTGGATCGCGGTGACGCGCCAGCGCCCGTCGGGATAGCGCGCGAGCGTCAGCCCGACGCGCTCCTCCGACGTGCTGAAGCCGACGAGACCGCTCGCTCGCGCCGTTCCTCCGAGCGGGTCGGAGAGCGCCATGCTCGCAACTCGCCCCGCCCGCAGGCGGCGCTCAGGCGGCTGCTCGAGCAGCAGCGCGGCAACCTCCGAGGCGCTGTCAGCGCGGAGCTCGGCACGCTCGGCGACAGTCAGCGGCCGGCATGCTGCGGCTGCGTAGAGCCTGAGGAAGCGCCCTGCGGCGCTGCGCGGTCCTGGCCCCGCCACCCGACCGGGGCCGCTGATCACGATCGGCTCGCGCGCTGCGAAGCTTCCGGGTCGTCCTGGCGAACGAGTGTCGCCCGTCGTCGCAGACGCACCGGCGATCAGCAGCCCAGCGGCCGCTGCCGGCATGAGCCAGGCGCTCGGTGCCAAGCGGGGACGCGGGGCGCGAGCGGCTCGTGCGAGGCCAAGACCGATAGCCCGGCGAGGAAGATCGTCGCGGCGCGCCACGCTAGAGGCCGGGCGGATGCCGAACCGTTGGGGTACCGCCGGGAAAGTCGGGCACCGGGTTCGTGCGGTAGGGGAGCCAGGCGGGACCGCCACCGGGGTCGCGCGGGTTGTCCCCGCCGGAGGTTCCCCACGGGCGCCCGAGGATCGTCCCGTAAACGTGTGCGGGCGTGGCATAGATCGTCACGTAGCGGCCTGGCCCGGGGTCGCCCCACGACATGAAGCCGGTCGAGTCCATCGTCGCGATGCCGAAGCCGGCGACCTGCATCAGCCTCGACCAGGCCGCCGAGCAGTCCCACGGCGGAGTGGCAGGGGCGGGAGTGACGTGACCGCCCCCATACACGTAGGTAGAGCGCAGGGCGTCGATGCGGTTAGCCTCGGCGAGGATGCGTGCGAGTCGCCCGTTCGCGTCCGGCGTCGCAGCGCAGGCGACTCCCGCGATCAATGGCGTTCCGCCACCCGCGTAGCTCGAGGCTTGCGCGAGAACCTCGCTGACGTACCAGTCGGCGTGGTTGTACGCGTAGACGGCGGCACGCCAGTCCCCTGGGGCGCCCGCCTCCGCAAGGTAGCGGGCGGCAGTGAAGATCGCGTCAGACGGGTTGTTCGGATCCGTCACGCCATCGCCGTTGCCGTCGGTCGCGTACAGAGCCCAGGTCGAGGGCTCGAACTGCATCCACCCGACGGCCCCCGCGGTTGAGGTCGAGAGGTCGCGACCGAAGTCGGTCTCGATCTTGTTGATAGCGGCGAGCACCCCGGGTCCGCGAGCGCCGAGCCTGAAGCGTGCGGCGCCGGCCTCGTAGATCGGGATCAGGGTCGGCGGGATGCCCCGCCCGCCGAGCTGGTACTCGGGACCCCCGCAGCCTCCCTGGCCCATGACTCCCGCGCCGAGCACGGTGAAGAGCGCGGCAGCGGCGAGCAGGAGCATCAGCAGTCCCGCGCTCGTCAGCTGGCCGAGCCCGAGGACCAGCAGCAGGCGAGACGGTGGCCTCTCCCCGCGCTCGGGGTGATCGCAGCGATCTGGGGCGGTCACGCTCGCTCACCGGCTCACGATGAGTGTCCGCGTCAGCGCCTCTGCGGGTCATCGACGGACGGCTCCCGCGCAGGCGGCGGGGGGTTCGGAGCGTCCCGCTCGGCGAGCAGCGACGGAGTGTCTCGCAGCGCCTCCCCGCTCTCGACGATCCGGATGTCCTGGCGGTCACGCGCGATCATGCGTCCTGCCTGGCGCTGGAGCTCCTTGCGCCCCTCCTCCGAGGCGTCGCCGTAGACGCTCGGATCGATCCCGGCTGAGAGCAGGTGAACGGGGTCGGCCGGGTCCGCCCCCGCGCGCGCGATCTCCGCCGAGCGTCGGCGCATGAACTCGCGCAGCCGGCCGTCCAACGGCGCGTCGTATGCGGCCTCGGCGTTCGGCGCGTTCGCCGGCGGCACCTGTGGAGCCTCCGTACCGCGGATCCGCTCGAGCAGCAGGTCACGGCTGGGAGCCGGTTCGGCCGGGCTCGACACGCTGCGACCGGGTGTCGATGGTTCGCCCTGGGCCGGAGCCTCCGCCCCGGTTCGGGCGAGCTGGTCGAGCAGGTCGGCTCGCTCGGCGAGGCGCCCACGACTCGCCGCTACCTCGTCGTTAAATGCTCGGTCGGCGCGAAGCGCGTGCTGCTGAAAAGCGACGGCCGTGAAGCCGGCCACGTCAGCTGCGCCCGGGGGAATCGGGAGCTTGCCCGGACGCGGGAGAGCGAGTCCCGCACCGCGCCGGCGCGAGCGAGGCGCGAGGCGGCGAAGCGCGTAGTAGGCGCGCATCGAGCCGCCGGCCGGAGGCGTGCGACCGGGCGGTTCGCGGCGGATCGAGATGTAGCCGACGAGCTCGCGGCGCTTGATCAGGACGCCCCACCAGAAGGCGATCAGAACGAGCCAGGTCCCGAACCACCCGATCTGCAGCGCTTCGATCGCGGCGGAGGCGACGAGCAGGACGGCGAGCAGGAGCGAGTAGACGAGCTTTGCGGCGAGCGCGCCGGCGAGTCGCCTCCCCCAAGCCATCGTCGTCGCGCGACCCGAGTCTCCGAATGCCGGCACGAGCAGCATGACCGGGGCGATCAGGACGAGCAGCAGGCTCATGACCGACGCGAGCAGCAGCCGCACCCCGACGTAGAGGAACAGCAGGATCGCGCCGATCAGGCCGATCGCGACGAGTGCGAGCAGCGCTAGCCGGGGGAAGGTTCCCGAGGCCTCCTGCAGCGTGACCTTCGACGGGTCCTTGTGGACGTAGGCGCGGAGGGCGTCCGAGAGCCGCGCGGTGTCAGGCTGTTGGAGCTCGCGGACGCCCGGCGCCAGGCCGAGCGTCGCGGCCAGGCCGCCGTTGATTGCCGTCAGGGCGAGCTGGCCGATGCGGAAGAAGGGCGTCCCGCCGAGACTCTCGCCCTTCTGAAGCTTGTAGAGATCCTGGCGTTCGCGGCTGCCGGCGGGAAAAGAGAGCCAGATGTCGGCGTTCGTAAGCGGCGAGCCCGGGCGGGCCGGCGAGAGGGCCCAGCCGACGTCGCCGAACTCGAGCGCGGCCCATGGACGGACGACCGCGCTGTCGAAGACACCCTCGAGGGCATTCGCGAAGCTCGGTGCGGGCGTGGACACCGATCCGCCGACGGTTCCGGCCACGACGCTGAGCGACCCGTTGTCGGCGAGCTGCGACGCCTGACCGACCGTTCCGGCCGGGTCGGAGATGACGACGAGGGCGGCGAGCATCAGCACGACCGTTGACGCGAGACCGGAGAGGGTCTGGATCGTGCGGCGTTGGACCAGCCCGCGCCAGATTCCCCAGCAGCCCGCGATGCAGATGGCGGCGAGGAACCAGGGGGCGCCGAGGACGCCGCGGTGCAGCCCGTCGAGTCCTGCGCGCACGGCGCTCATCGCCTGGTTCAGCAGGTCGAGCGAGAACGCCCACTCGAGCAGCAGCAGGACGCCCTTCATGACGAAGACGAGCGCGAGCCAGACGAAGGCGGCGAAGTCCTGAAGCGCTCCGAGCAGGTTGTTCTGAACGCCCGTGACGCTCATCGCGACCTGGTTGTCGAGCCCGTAGTCGAGCAGCGGATACCGGTGTGCGATCGAACCGCTGACGCGGCAGTTGCGAAGCGCGTGCCCGCCGACGGCTCGGTCACAGAACGGCGAGCGTGCGCCGAGGGCGGCGAACGGGTCCGCGCCGCCGGATCGTGCATCCGGTGCGGGTGACGCGGGGGCCGGCGCCGGGGTCGGGGTCGCTTGTGGGGGAGCCGGTGCCCGCGCCGGTGCACGGATCACGGTGGCGGCCGCCGCGGCCGCGGGCACCGACGCGAGCCAGAGCAGCAGCGCGATCGTCACGAGCCGCGCGGCCACATGCCGCTGAGCCGGGATCATCAGCCTGAAGGGGTCGCCTGGGGCAAGCGCGACGGAGTCGTGTCGAGCGTCGCGAGCAGGGACGGGTCGGCGATCTCGACCTGCATCTCGGCGACCCGTCCCGAGTAGTCGCGCATCAGGCAAGCGCCGCGGCGGTAGGCCACGAGTGCCTGGCGCCGGCGCGGGTCCTCCGGGTCGAGGTGCAGCATTCTCAGCAGTCGCCGCGCCTCCTCGTCGCTCTCCACGCCGAAGGCGAAGATCGCACCGATCAGGCCATCCATGTCACCCACCTCGGCGAGCGTTTGGGTGGCGAGGATCGGCGTGGCGTTCTGGCTCCTGCCGAGCCTGTTGATCCGCTGCACGAGCGCACGGCCGGTGGGCGTGCCGAGCAGCATCCACGCCTCGTCGAAGACAAGCGTCTTGTGGCGCGTGCGCTCGCCGGCGACAAGCTCGAGGGCGTGCGCGGCGAGCAGGTGAAGCAGCGCGTTGCCGATTCGTTCCTCTGTCGAGAAGTCGGCCTTCGGCGTGCGGGGGTCGGGCAGCTTGAGGTTGGCGATCGTGATGCTGATCACCTGTGCGTCGCTCGCGAGCGGTAGCGGGCGCTCGCGAACCCCGAAGCCGAGCCGGAGCAGGCCCGCGCCGGCGTGCACACGGATCGCGCGGGCGGCCTCCCGGGCATCGGCGTTGCCCTGCTCGAGCTGATCGACGACGTCGCCGCAGGTCCGGCCGCCGCGCACGACTACCGCGTCGACCGCGATCCGGAGCTCCGTCTGCCAGGCGGGGAGCACCGGGGAGGGCAGCACCTCGAGCAGGAAGTTGAAGGCCAGGTCGGCGCGCGTCTCGTCAGAGCCGATGCGCAGCGGGTCGAGCATCCCTCGATAGCGCTCCTCCGGAGTCAGCACGGTACGTTCCACGTGCCGCTCGCCGCAGAGCTCGGCAAGGCGGTGATCCCCCTTCGGATCGAGGTCGATCACCCGCGAGCCGAGCAGGAACGCCTGATAGGCGAGCAGCTGAGCCGCGACCGTCTTGCCGGATCCGGGCGCGCCCGCGCACAGGATCGCGGGAGGCCGCGACGTCCGCGGCGCCTCGTTGATGTCGAACAGGACGGGGCGCGCCGAGCCAGACAGCGTGCGTCCGATGTAGAGTCCCCGCTCGGCGCCGACCGCGTGCGTGGCCGTCGGCACCATCGCGCCGAGCTGCTCCACGACCATGTAGTCGTCGTAGTCGCCGAGCGGCGAGAGCTGGGCGGGCAGCTGGGCTATGAACAGGCGCAGCTGCTCTCCGAGCGGCCGATGCAGCTGCACGGTCCCGAACTCCCGTCGCAGCTCCTCGACGCGCTCGTCGAGCTCGGCGGCGCTCGTGGCGGCGACGCACAGCGAAAGCTGCGCGCGAAGCAGCGGTGGTCGCTCGGTGCTGGTCAGATAGCGCTCGAGCTCGCGGGCCACCTGGGGTCGCTCGAGCGAATTGGCGGATGGCCCGTGATCCCCCGACGACTCCTCGCGGTAGACGTGGTCCGCGTCGACGATCCGCCTGCGCGCGAGCGCGACGGCGCGTTCGTTCGCGATGTGGCGCGCCGAGAACGCCGCGTCAACCGGAAACGACACCGCTTCGAGGGGAGCGAAGAGCAGCTCGGCGTGGCGGCCTGGGAAGGTCACCGAGTCCGGCAGCGCGCCGGCGACGAGGAAGGCCTGGTGGCTGTCGCCGCTGTCCGTCTCGACTCGCAGCGAGCGTCGCTCGATGTTGATCGGCTCGTCAAACAGGCGCAACAGATCGACCTGGAGTGGCCGGAACGCCGAGTCGGCGCGCCCCTCGGGCGTGTCGACGACGAGCGCCTGCGGGCGAAACAGCTCCTCGACGAGCGGCTCACCGAGCGCGCGGCTGAAGCTCCGCTTTACGAGCCATTGGAGGTCGCGCGTCGTGGCACGCTCGCAGTCGAGGAAGTCATGTGCGTGGCGGAAGGCCTTCGCCTCGGCCTCGTAGAGGCGGTCAAGCGCCCGGCGGGAGATTGCGCGCGGATCGCGCAGTCCGAGCGCCCTGGTCAGAGCGCCGCCGAGCATGCGGTGAGGCGGCGCGGAGTCCGGGGTGCCCCCGCGACCGAGCTTGACCGAGAGGAAGACATGCGGGATTCCCGTGCCGCGGCTCGCGAGCAGCGGGCCGTCGAGCGCGAGCTGCTTGTCGAGCCGCTCGGGGTGGCCGTGGCGAGCGTCGAGCCCGGCCCGCGCCCCCTCCAGGTACGCGTCGACCGGCCATGCCGCGGCGACGCGCAGGATCTGGAAGTCCGCCGCCGCGCCGTACGCGAACGCGGCGAGCCGGGCGAGCTGCTCGAGTTTCTGAGGTCGAGTCAGCCCGCTGTAGGAGTGGGTAGCCACGCGGTAGAGCGCCCAGGCATCCTCGATATCGCGCGCGAAAACGAGATTGCGGTGGACGAAGCAGATCGGCTGACGCGGCGAGCTCACCGGAAGACGGCCCGCTGGCCGGCTTGCAACGTGATCTCCTTGCCGCGCGCGAGCGGGCGCCGCGAGGTCTGTCGCAGGCGGAGCGTCCGCGATCTCCGTGTCGCGCTCGCGGGATACCGCACAAGGACGCGGGCCGGCCCCCTGATCGTCGCCGGCCGGTAGCTCGCGGAGCTCTCATCGGGCAGGAACGGCACCGCCGCGAAGCGGGCGGGCGAGCTCTGAGGACAGCGCCGAAACGCCGCGATCCTGCGCGGCGTTGCCGCCCAGCGCAGCAGCGCGAGGGCGGCTCGGTGCGCCGGGCGTCCGTCGAGCCGCAAGCGCGTCAGCGCGTAGGCACTCGCGCCCGGCAGCACCACCAGCCGCAGCGGCGCCGGCAGCAGCGTCAGCGCCGCGCCTGCGAGCGGCAGGGCGCTCGCCAGCGCGACTCCGACGAGCGTCGCGGCACCGTAAGCGAGACTGCGCAGGGGCACGCCGTGCGGAACGGGCAACCGCCAACGATCGATCTTGAATAGGCGCCGCTCGAGATCGAACGCGACCCGGAAGCTCCGCAGGGTGATCGTGTCGGGCTCGTCCACTGCGATTACGCTCAGCCGCTGATCGCATGCCAGACGCCGGTGATCGCGTTCTCGACTGTGCTCGGGGCGAACACGAAGCCGCCGACGATCACGACGAGCAGAGCGAGCACGACGCCCGCGCTGAGGTCGCGCTTGGCCAAGATCGGGATCGCCACGAGGCCCGCGATGCCGAGCAGCAGCGCCTTGGCCCATGTATCCACCTCGCTGCCGACGTTGCGCCCGATGTCTGACGCGGACGCGGCCAGCGCGGGGTCGCAGGCGACGAGCCCCGCAAGCAGGGCGCACCCGGCCGCCGACGTCATCTTCCCCTTCATTCCCAGTCCTCCCTAGCTCGTTGGATTGACACCGACCGCGGCCACGTACCAGCGGTCGCGGCGCACGACGCTCAGCTCGTAGCGAAGGCTCCAGGTGGTTCCGTCGCCGTCGACCGCGGTCACAGACGCCGCAGCCAGTCCCGGCGCCGCCCAGGTCAGCGCGTCGAAGGAGCGCACGGTCAATGGCGCGGGCGGCAGCGAGACGACGGCGTCCGGCGTAAGGTCCGCGCGGAGGTTGACCGCCTGCCCGTCGAGGTAGTTCGAGAGCGCGCGATGCACGACGGCCGTGAGATCGGGATCGCTGACGTCGTCCTCGCTCGGGGGCGTCGCGGAGGTGGTGGTCGCGGGCGGTCCCACGAGCGACGGATAGCCGGCGACGTAGAGGAAGCCCGCCGCGCTCGCGACTGGCACCTCGACGTAGCGATCGCCGCGGGACGTGTCCGCCTCGACTTCGACGAGGCGGTCGCCGGAGGGGCGAGGCACGTCCTTCACTGCCGCGGTCCAGCGCACCTGCTCGGCGTTGGGTCCAGGGGCCACGAGCGGCCCGCCGTCCGTCACCGCCGTGGGCAGGAAGTTGCTCAGAGACTGCTGGTGAGCGTCCGAGTCATCGCCCGACCAGGTCAGGTAGGCGCGCACGAACGACTGCGCGAAAGCCTCCGCACCGAGGTCTCCGGCCGCTTCGGTCACCCGGGGCGCGGGCGGGGTCACGCCCGGACGGACGACCGAGCGGAGGCCGGCGGCCGCGAGCAGCGCCAGCACGCCGTACACGGCGACGCGGGGCGCGAATGCGGCGAGCCGCGTGCGGCGTGCGGAGCGCGTCTCGATCACGTCCGTCATCGCGGCGCTCCGCGCTCGAAGGAGAACTCGCCGCTCGCTCCGGCAGGCGGCGACGCCGGTCTCGCCGTCGCTGGCGGAGCCGGCGCGGGCCCTGGACTGCCTGCCTCGACGGGCGCCTCGGGCAGCGGCCCCGGGGCGCTCGCGGCCGGCAGCGGCACGGGCGGCAGAGCAGCGGGTGGGACCTGGGCGGGCGGCGCTTCCCCTGCAGGCGGCGCCTGCGCGCGAGCGGCTCGCCGACTCCCGCTGGAGGCGGCGGGATGACGTCCGCGGGCCCGGCCGCCGGCAAAGGGCTCGTGCCTGATGGCGGGGGCTGCGGGCGGCACCGCCTCCGGGTGGTCACTGTGGACGCGGCCGCGGCCGACGATTCCCGCGACGATCGCGAGCGCGACGGCGATCAGCGCCAGGCCGGCGCCCCGCCTGCCCCGCCGACCTCGAGCGGCTGATGAGGACCGGTGCGCCCGCGTCGGGCGTGGCTCGACCGCCGGCACTCCGGGCGCGTCCACGCGCGTATTGGCGGCGTCGGCCAGGTCCTCCCGGGAGCCCTCCGCCCCCTCGTCGCAGATGACAAACCCCTCGCCGGCCCTTGCCCGTCGCACGCTCGATCCCCCACGCTTTGCCGTCCCGTCCAACGCCTTAATCGCGCGAGCGGCGGGTTCCCCCTCCCCCGGCGAGCGGGGCCGGTGCGTCCTACGGGGGACGAGCGCGTATGCTGTCTGTCATGGGATCTGGATTAGTGAGCCCGGGGCACATCATCATCCTGCTCGTCATCCTGCTGCTCGTCTTCGGCGCGAAGCGCCTCCCGGAGCTCGGCCGCGGCCTTGGCACCGGGATGCGCGAGTTCAAGAACTCGGTGACCGGCGACGACTCAGCCGACGAGCGAGCGGAGATGACCGCCGCGGCGCAGCAGCCGCCTCCCGCCCCCACGCCGCCCCCCGCGGCCGCGGCCGGCGAGAGCGAGCAGCCGAGCCCGACGGGCTCGCGCTCGGAATAGACGCAACCGGCAGCCGGGGCGTCGCCGCGCCGGTCCCCCGCGCGCGCCGGAGCCCGCTCAGACGCGCGCGGCCGCTGAGGAGGGGGCGCTCACGGCGCCAGGCGCCGTCCCGCCCCCCACGACCACGGGACTCGCGCCGTACCGCTCCGCTCGAGCACGCTCAGAGACGATCAGGAGCAGGCCGACGAGGACGAAGTTGGCAACGACCGACGAACCCCCGTACGAGACGAACGGCAGAGTGACGCCCGTGAGCGGGATCACGCGTGTGACGCCCCCGACGATGACGAACACCTGCAGGGCGATGACGAAGGTGAGGCCGAGCGCGAGCAGCTTGTCGAACGGCTCGTGAGCGATCTGGGCAATCTTGAACCCGCGGGCGATGATCAGCAGGTAGATCAGCAACAGCGCGGCGGCGCCGGCGAGCCCGAGCTCGTTGGTGATCACTGCGTAGATGAGGTCGCTTTCGGGGACCGGGATGATCGTTCCGCCGCCCTGGAGCTGGAGCAGCGAGTGCCCGATCCCGCGCCCGAAGATGCCTCCGTCGGCCTGCGCGAACAGCGACTGGGCGATCTGGTACGCCTTGCCGTTGACGAGCGCGGGGTTGAGCGGATGCAGCCAGATCGTGACCCGGTCGCGCACGTGAGCCACCTGTGAGCCGACGACCCATGCCCCGACGCCGAACAGCGCGACCCCAACGGTGACGAACGAGAGCCGGCTGGTCGCGACGTAGAGGATCGCGATCAGCGCACCGAAGAACATCAGCGACGTGCCGAGCTCCTTGGTCAGGAAGAGCGTGAGCATCGCCGCGAGCCAGATCACGAGCATCGGGCCCGAAGTGCTTGAGCGGCGGCAGGGTCACGCCGAGCAGGCGTCTCGCGTCGAGCACGATCAGCTCGCGGCGGTCGTGCAGGTAGCTCGCGAGGAAGATGACGATCCCGACCTTTGCGAACTCGGCGGGCTGGAAGGACAGCCCGCCGATATGGATCGCGAGGTAGGCGCCGTTGACCTGACCGCCGATCCCGGGCATGCGCGGCAGCATCATCGCGACCAGGGCCGCGAATGCGATCGTGTACCGGTAGCGCTCGACGCGGCGCAGGTCGCGCAGGAAGACGATCGTGAGGATGAAAATGACGAGGCCGCCGACGAACCAGCCGGCCTGGTTGCGGGCCAGCTTCTCGTTGATCCTGTAGATCTCGACGAGTCCCACGCTCGCGAGCACCGACACGAGCGGCAGCAGGTAGGGGTCGGCGTTCGGAAGCGTGCGGCGAATCGCGATGTGCGCGATCAGGCAGAGGCCGAGGAAGACCGCACCGTAGGTCACCGACACCTTCGAAGGGGTGTGCGGGTTCTGCGCCGCGAGCACCGACGCGAAGCCCGCGGTCACCAGCAGCGCCGCCGGAACCAGGCCGAAGAGCTCGCGATTGCGGGGCCGCATGCGAGAGCAACGGTACCGATGGCGCCCGTCGTTGGAAGGCGATCGGCGCGCCGCGAATGCTCAGGGCGAGGCGAGCTCGCCGCTGCGGAGCAGGCGGATCAGCTCCGGATCAGTCGAGCAAAGACGGTCGACCGGCTCGCCGTGGCAGGTGAGGAGTTCGACGACCACGCGATCGCCTGCCTGCTCGAGCAGCCGCCAGCTCGCGCCGTGATCGCGCCAGCGCTCGAGAACGGCGATCGGGTTTGGCGGATCGTCCATCGCGCGGGAGGAGGCAAACGACGCGACGGCGCCGCCTTCCCAGGCGACGCCGTCGGCGTTTCGCGTCTAGGCGGCTCTGGAAGCCGCTGACGACGTCCTCAGTGGCTTGCGATTCGCTCCTTCAGGTCGATCACGGGCAGCATGATCCTGCCGAA
Organism: uncultured Actinomycetes bacterium; assembly: GCA_963719375.1. Taxonomy (GTDB): domain Bacteria; phylum Actinomycetota; class Thermoleophilia; order Solirubrobacterales; family Thermoleophilaceae; genus JAICJV01. The sequence continues at coordinate 1,100,114 of CAVRBY010000001.1, forward strand.
CGTCGAGTTGGTCACGGACGCGAACGACGCGTACCAAGCGGCAGCGGCGGTCGCGAGGCCTACCCAGCCACCGGCCTTGATCGTGCTGTTGGTCAAGGCGGTCCCACTCAGGTTGGCGTTGCCGATCCCGAGCAGGATGAAGGTCACGGCGAGCAGCGCGAAGACGAGCGCGATCGCCGCGGTTGTGCGCAGTGAGGCAACGAACATGTAGCTCGTGAAGATCGCCCACGCGAAGAGGTAGATCCCGAGCGCGTGCGGCTGTGTCGCCGCTGTCAGCAGGTTGAAGTGCACGAGCGCCCAGTAGGAGAGCCAGAAGGCTCCAAAGGACGTGAACGCCGTGGCACCGAACGTGTTACCGGCGCGAAACTCCCACATGCCGGCCAGCACTTGCGCGATGCCGCCGTAGGCAAGCGCCAGTCCGAAGACGACCGGCAGGCCCCTCGCCGAGACGAGGTTCGCGTTGAACATGCTCAGCACGAACGTGGTCGTCGCGAAGGCCGCGAGGCCCAGCGGGCCCGGGTCCGCCGTCACCGGCGACATGCGTGCCGGCTCTGCCGCACGCTCGCGAGCTACGTCTCCTCGGAGTGGCTCGCGCGAGGTGGATGCTTCCATTCGCTTCTCCCCCTTGAGAGAGATCTCCAGCTGGCGGGCTGGCCACCGGGGAGCGTCGCCGAGACGTGCGCGACGCCTCCGACAACATGATACATCCGCCACTTGCGTTTCGAAAGGTTTCGTAGCGGCGTCACGGCCCGCGGCAGGCGTCTCGGATGGGGCCGGGAGCCCGTCGCGTCCGTGCGCCGGACGCGCCGCTACGGTTCAGCCCGTGGCCGAAGCCGTCGCCTCGTCATCGACGCCACTGCCGAAGCCGCCGCGCGAGCTCGCCGCGGAGATCGCGATCCACGCTCCAACACGCGGCAACCGCCGACTCGAGGCACTGCTCGCCGCCGCCAACGGCGACGCGCAGCTCAAGGGATGGTGGCTGGCACAGCAGGTGACCGCTACCAGGCTGGAGATGTCGGACCACTCCTGGGTGCACATCCAGATCGTCCTGAACGTGGCCCTCCGGTTGTTGCGGCTGCTGAGCCGGCGTGGCATCGAGCCCGGCATCGTGAGGGACTTCCGGATGAAGGACCGCGATGCCGAGGTTGTCGTCGCCGCCGCCTGCCTGCTTCACGACGCGGGCATGTCGATTCACCGGAACGACCACGAGGAGTACAGCCTCTTCCTCGCCGCCGACAAGCTGCCGCAGCTGCTGGCCGGGGCCTATGAGGAGCCGGAATGCGCGGTCGTCGCGGCGGAGGCGATGCACGCGATAATCGGCCACCGCCGCAGCGGTACCCCCCTGACGCTCGAGGCGGGCGTCGTGCGCGTGGCCGACGCGCTCGACATGGAGAACGGGCGCTCGCGGATTCCCTTTGAAGCCGGCCGGCCGAACATCCACTCGCTCTCCGCCGCGGCTATCGACGACGTCCGGATCGAGCCCGGGGAGGAGCGTGCCGTGAGGATCGAGATCGACATGAACAACTCCTCCGGCGTCTTCCAGGTCGACGAGCTGCTCGCGACCAAGCTGCGGGGATCCGGCCTCGAGCAGCACATCGAGGTCATCGCCCGGATCGAGGCGGAGCACGAGAAGCGCCTCGTTCCCGTGTTCAGGATCTGAGCGGGACCGGGCGGCTGCGGTGGTGCGCAGCGCCGCAGCGAGAGGGGAGCGCCGATCGAGTCCTTGACCGAACGCCCAAACGGCGATTACGGTCGAACTGCGGGCGCGGACGGCCTCACGGGGTCCCGGATGCGCCGCCGACTGGAAAGGCGGTGTCCCCACCGAGCACTCCGCAGCACCACGGCCGCCGCGCCCGCCGAATCCGCCGCTCAGCGCGAGTGCGGCGCGCGGGCGAGTACCGTCAGCGGTGACTGAGCCTGCGCGTGGTTGCCCGCGAGATCCGTGGCTGAGATCGTCAGCGAGTAGCGGCCGGTCCGGGGGCCGCGGCGCCAGAGGAAGTAGTCCGCGCCGTGCGCCTCGGTGGCGTGCGCGAAGTAGACGATCCTGGAGCCACGCCTGACCGCCACCGTGACGACCGAGATCTTGTCGAGCGTGAAGCGCAGCCTTACGGGGGAGCCTGCGCGCGCGTGCGTAGTCAGCGACGCGAGTGTCGGCACCGTGTGCAGATAGCTCGAAAAGCGTGTCGCATAGTCGCAGTAGACGGCCGCGCCGAAGTCCTTGCAGAGGCGGCTGAGGAACCCGATGACGAGCTCGTGGTAGGAGGCACTCGCCTCATGCGTCTGGTCGTAGAGCGACCAGGCGCCCGTGTCGTAGCGAGGGACCGCCACGCGTGCCTCAGCGTCGCCTGCCTCATAGAGGGCTGTGGCCGTAGCGTCGCCCAGGTTGTGCGCGTAGTCGTAGAGGCCGATGATTGCCTGCAGGAAGCCGTTCAGGACGCGGACGCCGGGGGCGAAGCTGTACAGCAGGTAATGCGCGCCGGCCGCGGTCGCGACGCGCACGCCGGCGGGCGGCGGGAGCTCGAAGAGGCCGAGAGCCTGGTGCGCGAGAGTCGCGTACGCGGTGTCGCGCAGGCGTCGTGAGGCGCGGCCGAGGGCCTCGATCGCGGTGGCTTGTGACATGCCGCTCGTCCAAGGTGGCCGCCCGCCGTCGAAGCTGAAGTAGTACTCCCATGTAGGCACCCCGTCGCGGGAGGCGGCGAGGGGCACGACCTCCGCGAGCAGGGCGCTCAGCTGCGAATCGCGGTGGGCGGACCACAGGCCGTTCGCCTTTCCGAAGGTCGCGAGCTGTTGAAGCTCCATTCCCTGACCGGGGTAGTACTGCCAGACGAGCTCGCTGCCCGCGAACGCAACGTCCTGGCCGGCGGCGGGCGGCCCAGTGCTCGTCCACCACTGGGTGTTGCGCTCGAGGGTCAGCGACAGCGGCGCGAGCCTCGCTGGGGTCAACATCCCCGCGGTGGCGATCCCGTCGACGTTGGCGACCACCGCGGCGAGCTCGCGTGCGCGGACGCCCTTGAGCCGGCGGCTCGCACTCTCCGCGGCCCGGTAGGCCGCCAGCGTCGAATCCTGCTGTGCAGGGGTAATCTGCCGCGCGGCGAGCAGCGCGGTGAGCGCCCGCTCGGTGGGCCGAGGCCCCTTGGGCCGGTGCGCCGAGCCGCGAAGCGGCGGCTGGCGGGCGGCCGTGACCCCCGGGAGCTCCCCCGGCGCGACGAAGCGGTCGTCGTGGCGGACTACGCGCTGACCTTTGAGTACGAGCACCGGCGTCGCGTCCGCCGGGACGGCGGCGAGCAGGGCAAGCAGAAGCGCGGCCGCGAGGCCGCACGCCAGTCGTACGGGTTCTCGAGCCGCTGTCAGTCGCATCCCGCCAGCCGCCCAAACACGGCCACGCGAAGTTCGATTCCCTCATCGCCGGGGGGCGGGAGCCGCCTTCCGCGATTCCTACCCTGTGGAGGAACATGGCTGTGGCGATCGCATCCGAGCTCGGCAAGGACATTGCCGGCGAGCCGCTCCTGCGCGGAGTGTCGTTCAAGCTCGAGCGCGGCGAGCGGATGACGCTGTCCGGGCGAAACGGCTCGGGCAAGACGACGCTGCTGCGGATGCTCGCCGGCGAGACGCAGGTGGACACCGGCTCGCTGGTGCTCGAGAAGGGCACGCGCGTGGCGCTGCACGACCAGCGACCGCCGCGCGAGCGCGAGATCAGCCTGCGAGAGTACGTGCTCTCCGGGGCCGCGGAGCTGGTCGCGTGCGAGGACGAGCTCGCCCGTCTCGAGCAGCTGATGGCGCAGGGCCACACCGACGCCGCCACGCTCGACCGCTACGCCGCCACCCAGGCGCGGCTCGAGCATGCGGGCGGATACACCTGGCGCGAGCGCGCGCTGGCGGTGGTTCATGGGCTCGGCTTTCGGGACGAGCAACTCGACCGCGCGCTCGACGGCTTCTCCGGCGGCGAGCTGACGCGGGCCTCGCTCGCACGGGCGCTCGTGGGCGATCCCGACCTGCTGCTGCTCGACGAGCCGACGAACCACCTCGACGTCGCATCGCTCGAGTGGCTCGAGGGTGCCCTGCTCGCGAGCGACGCGGCGATCGTGCTCGTCGCGCACGACCGCTGGTTCCTCGAGGCTGTGGGGACGGCGGTGCTCGAGCTGCAGGGGGGTCGGGGGCGCTACTTCAGCGGGCCGTGGCATGCCTGGCGCAAGGAGCAGGCCGCGCGAGAGCTCGCGCTCGGCCGCGCGATCGAGCGCCAGGAGGCCGAGATCGCGCGTCTCGAGCGCTTCGTCACCCGCTTTCGCGCCGGTACACGCGCTCGGCAGGCCCAATCTCGCCAGAAGCGCCTCGACCGCACCAAGCGGATCCGGCGGGCGCCCGGCGACGGGCGGGCGCTCGGGTTCAACTTCGAGGCGCCCTCGCGCACGGGACGCGTGGTCTTCGAGGTGGAGGGCGGCACGCTTGGGGTCGGCGGGCGGACCCTGCTCGAGGACTTCGAGCTCTGGCTCGAGCGCGGCGAGCACGTAGCGCTCGTCGGGCCGAACGGTGCCGGCAAGACGACGCTGATCGAGGCGCTCGCCGGCAACCGAACGCTCGACGGAGGGAAGCTGCGGCGAGGTCACAACGCAAAGCTCGGCTACCTGTCGCAGCACGCCGAGGAGCTCGGGCGGCAGGGCACGGTGCTCGAGGCGACACAGCGGGCGACCGGGCTGACGCCGAACAAGGCCCGAGCGCTTCTCGGACGCTTCCTCTTCTCCGGCGAGGAGGCGGAGAAGCCGCTCGCGGGACTCTCGGGCGGCGAGCGGCGGCGCCTGTCGCTGGCGGTGCTGGTCAGCTCCGGCGCCAACGTGCTGATCCTCGACGAGCCGACGAACCATCTCGACGTGGAGAGCCGGGAGGCGCTCGAGGACGCCCTGCGATCGTTCGACGGCTCGCTCCTGCTCGTATCCCACGATCGCGCACTGCTCGACGCGGTGGGCAGCCGCACCCTCGCGATCGAGGGCGGCAGGGTGGTGAGCTACGACGGCGGCTGGGCCGAGTACGTACGCGCGCGCGAGGAGCGACGGCAGGCCTCCGACGCCGAGCGGAGCCAGGCGCGGGAGGCCCCGGCAAGGGAGGACAGGCAACGCTCGGACGCGGCGCAACCCGGTCCGTCGAAGAACGCCCGGCGGCGCATCGCCGACCTCGAGCGGGCAATCGAGACGGCCGAGGCGAGCCTCGCCTCGCTCGAGGACGAGCTTTCCGACCCCGCGGCGTGGGCGAGCCCGGGACGCTCGGAACGCTCGACGAAGCGCCACGAAGACGCACGCCGCGATGTCGAGCGCCTCTACGAGGAGCTGTCGGCCCTCAGCGAGTAGAGCGGGCGCTCGGCCGCCGAAGGGCGCACGCCGTCGAGGCGGATCGAGACGCGGGCCCCGCCCTCGGGCGAAGCGTCGATCGCCACTTCGCCACCGTGCGCTTCCACGATCGCGCGGACGATGGCGAGGCCGAGGCCCGCTCCGCCGCCGGCACGTGTACGCGATCGATCGGTGCGGTGGAAGCGGTCGAACACGTGCGTACGCTGCTCGAGCGGGATGCCCGGCCCGTCGTCGTCGACGCTGAACCGCACGCACTCGCCGGAGGCCTCGACCGAGAGGCGGATCAGCCCGCCCGAGCCGGTGTGCTCGATCGCGTTGCGGAGCACGTTGCGCAGCGCCTGTGCGAGCCGGTCCGGGTCCGCATCGAGCGTCACGGCCGGGATCTCGGACAGCTCGAAGCGGCGGTCGGCGGTGCCCCGCACGCCCTCGAAGAGCTCGTCCACGAAGGCCGTCAGCTCGACCGCCTGGCGGTGCAGGAACTGCGGCTGTTCGGCGCGCGCGACGAGCAGGAGATCCTCGACGAGGCGCTGCATGCGCGTCACCTCGGTGAGCACCAGCCGCTCGACCCGGCGCACCTCCTCGGCGGGCGGCTCGGCCTGGCGCGCCAGGATCTCGATCTGCCCCCGGATCACCGTCAGCGGCGTGCGCAGCTCGTGCGAGGCGTCCGCGGCGAACGCATCGCTGCCGCTCGAAGGCGGCCGCGAGCCGTGTCGAGCATGTGCTCGAACGACTCTGCGAGCGCCCGCACCTCGTCATGCGGCCCGCTCGGCTCGATCTGCGGTGAGAGGTCGCCGGCGTTGACGCGCCGGGCGACGGCGGCGAGCCGAGCCAGCGGGCGTGAGGTGCGCGCGCGCCATCAGGTAGCTTGCGAGCAGGGCAAGCACGAGCGTGATCGATCCCGCGACGAGGAAGGTGCGCGCGACCTCGCGCTGCGCCTCGCTGGACCGGGCGCAGGGACTCGCCGACCCCCGCTGTCGCGATCAGCCGGCCGTCGCGGAGGATCGGCTGGATCAGGACGCGCACGGTGCCGAAGTCGGGCAGGCGCAGCGTCGAGTAGCCTGCCGGCGCGTTCAGCAGCGCATGTGATTCGACGTTCTCGCTTCGCTGGTGCGCCGCCGTCTCGCCGGACTCCCGGTCGGCCCGGATCAGCTCCGGCTCATTGCTCACCGCCCCCACCCCGGGTATCCGCATGAACTGCACCCGGCTCGAGGGCCGGAACGGTTGGCTCGCCAGATAGGCCGAGGCGGTGCGGGCGACCGCGGCTGGGGCGTTTGAGCGGGGCGGGATGCCGTCGCGAGCGAGGCCGCTGCTGTCGCTCCGAAGCTCCTGATCGATCTCGTGGCGCAGCGCGGAGCCGGTGCCGCGGTAGATCGCGATGAAGGTCGACCCGACCGCGAGGATCAGCAAGCCTCCGATCAACGCGGTCAGGCGCCAGCGAAGGCTGCGGAAGCGGTGCCCGCGGATCACCGGATCGCGAGCCGGTAGCCGACCGAGCGCATCGTCTCGATCGGGGCCGCTCGAGTCCGCGTCCCGAGCTTGCGGCGCAGATAGCCGACGTAGACCTCGACGACGTTCGTGCCCGGATCGAAGTCGTAGCCCCAGACCGCGCTCAGGATCTGCTCACGGGAGAGCACCTGTCCCGGGTGGCGCAGGAAGTAGGCGAGCAGCTCGAACTCGCGGGCGGACAGACGCACGGTGCGACCCGCGAATGTGACCTGGCGGCTCAGCAAGTCCATCTCGACGCCCGCGGCGGCGAGCACGGTCGATTCCTGCTGTCCCGGCGTGCGCAGGTGAGCGCGGACGCGCGCGGTCAGCTCATCGAACGAGAACGGCTTCGTGACGTAGTCGGTGGCCCCGGCGTCGAGTCCTTCGACCTTGTCCTCGATGGCGTCGCGTGCGGTCAGCATGATCACCGGCAGGGCCGGCTTTCCCTGCCTGATGTTGCGCAGCACGGTCACGCCGTCACGTCCGGGAAGCATCACGTCGAGGATCACCAGGTCGATGTCGCCGGCGAGCGCCTGGCGCTCACCCTCGATCCCGTCACCCACCGAGGCCACCGCGTAGCCCTCGGCCTGCAGCCCGCGCTGGATGAAGTCGGCGATCGCCGTCTCGTCTTCTACGACAAGGATCCGCATTTGACTACGGTCGCATCCGTCGCTCAGGCGGGCACGGCATAGATCAGGCCGCCTTGCTCCACGACCCTGCGGGCGGCGAGCGGTGCGGGCGGGGGGCCGCCGAGGACCGCGCCGGTGCGGGGGTCGTAGACGCCGCCGTGACAGGGGCAGACGATCTGACCGCCCTCGTAGCCGACGGTGCAGCCCTGGTGCGTGCAGATCGCGCTGAAGGCGGCGAGCGAGCCGTCGCGCGCGCGGATCAGGATGTCCGGCTGGCGGTCGCCCGGGTCCGTGTACTGCGCCGCCTGGCCCGCGGGAAGCTGGCCCGAAGAGCCGAGCTTGACCGCGCCCGACGGGAGTCCCGACGTCGACCGGGCGTGCACGACCGGGGCCGCGTGAGCGGGCGCGCTCGAGGACGAAGCGCCGCCGGCGAGCGTCCGGGCGCCTGCGTGGTAGCGCCCCCTCGCGAGCGCGGCGATGCCGCCCAGCGCCAGCGTCGCTATGCCCGCGGCTCCGAGGCCCTGGGCGAGCGCGGAGCGCCGCGTCAGCCCGAGCACGGGGGTGCCGGCGGGAGCGCCGAGGGCGCGTTGGGCTGCTCGTCTTCTGGCCACGATCCGATCGAGCTCGTTGTCGAGCGCCGGCTGGCCGCCGGCTCCTGCCAGCACGAATGGCAGCCAGGCGAAGACGAAGACGATGTCGGACCCGAGGAAGTACGGCGAGGTCTTCCAGCTGTTGGTGAGGAACAGGACGAGGTTGAGCGCGAGCCCGACCGCGGCCGCCGCGCGCGTGGTCAGCCCGACCAGCACCAGCAGCCCTACGGCGATCTCCACGAGCGCGACGAGCACGCCCGCGAGCTTCGGATGCGGGATCGCGAAGGCGCGCAGCAGGAAGCCGCCGGGGGTGCCGTTCGCGAAGCTGTGCAGCTGCGTCCCGATGTAGGTGGTGCCGTGCGGGTTGAGGAAGCCGGGGTCGCTCAGCTTCTGAATCCCCGCGTAGACGAACGTGACGCCGAGGAAGCCCCGCAGCGGCAGCATGGCCGCCCCCGGTGAGAGCCTCCGCGGGCCCAGCCGTGCCTCTTGCCCAGGATCGGCACTCACGGCGGTCATTGTGGCGGATGCCGACGGGCCCCCGGTCAAGGATGAGAGGTGTCTCAGCATCGACGAGCGCGCTCGCCGGTGGTCACCCTCACCGTCCGGGCTCAACGAGCCGGGCGACCCAGCTCCTTGCGAAGCAGGTCGTTTGCACGCTCGAGCTGGTCGATAGTCGCGGCCGCGACAGAGGCCGCGCCGGTGGCGCGGTTCGCGCGCGCCTGTACGGCGCGGTGAGCCTCGCCGGTGCGTCGCGCGGCCTCCGCCACGAGCCGCCGGCGCTCCGCGCGGAGGACCTCCCGCCGCTCGAACGCCGGCGTGGCCGGCTCCGGCTGTGCGGGGGTCGTGGCCGCAGGGGGCGCCGGCGCCGCAAGCGCAGGGCCCGAGTCGAGGAACAGCTGCAGCGCGTCTCCCGGGCGCATGCTCGACGTGATCGCCTCGTCCGGCCGCGCGCTGGAGGAGAGCGCGGCGAAAGGGTCCCCGGCACGCCGCGCTCGCGCTCCGGCGCCTCCTGCGCCTCGCTCGCGGCGGGGGCGTCGAGCGCGTGGTTTCGCTCGGTCTCGATCTGTTCGGCGAGCGTCTTGAGGCGCGCGTCCGCGGGCAGCAGCAGGTAGCTCATCTGCGCCGCAGGCCGGGACGTGCGCCGGACGAAGCGCCCGATCACCTGGCGGAAGAAGAGCTCCGTGCGTGCCGCGGTCGCATAGACCCCGACGCGCAGGCGCGGTATGTCGACTCCCTCGCTCACCATCAGGACCGACACGAGCCACCGCCGCCTGCCCGCGGCGAACGCCGCGATCCGCGCCGAGCTGTCCGCCTCGTCGGAGGTGACGATCTCGGGGCGTTCCCCGGCCACCCGCTCGAGCCGCGCCGCCAGTGCCGCGGCGTGCCGCTTGTCGCTCGCTACGACCAGGCCGCCAGCCTCGGGGTGGCCGGCGGCCCGCACCGCGCTCAGGCGCTCGTCGGCGTCGCGAAGCACCTGAGCCACCCAGTCGCCGGCGGGGTCGAGCGCCGTGCGCAGGCGGCGCGCGGATTCCTCACGCGGGAGGACGACGCCGAAACCCGCGCGCCTGCGACGTCCGCCGCTTAGCCACTCCATGTCGCCGTCGTAGGTCTGGAAGGTGATCGGGCGGCAGACGCCGTCGAGCAGCGCGTCCGTGTAGCCGTAGGTGAAGTCGGCACGGCTCGTGCCGCTCTCGTCATAGCGGACCCACGGGATCGCGTTGCTGTCGGAGCGGAAGGGCGTTCCTGACAGCAGCAGCCGCATCGGCGCGGGTTCGAATGACCGCATGGCGCGGCTGCCCCAGGCGGCGTGCTCGCCCATGTGGTGTGGCTCGTCGGCCACGAGCAACGTCGGTCGCGCGCAGCCGCCGCGATGGAGCATCGGCGCCTGCGCCAGCGTCTGGTAGGTGATCGCGACGCCGTGCCGGTCGCTCGGCTCGCGACCGGCGGAGTTCGGCCGGTTCGGCTCGAGGTCGATTCCATAGCGCGCCGCGTCCGCGGCCCACTGGCGGCAGATGTGAGTCGTCGGAGCTACGACCACGACGCGGGCCGCCCGGCCGCTCGTGAGGTACTCGTAGGCGACGCGCAAGCCGAAGGTCGTCTTGCCCGCGGCGGGAGTCGCGGACGCCAGGAAGCTCGAGCCGGGATGCTCGAGGACGGCCTCGCAGGCGGTCCGCTGCCAGGCGCGCAGCGGCCTCGCCGACGGCCACGGAGGGAGCCGCCGCGGGATGGCTCGCGGGGGCTCGGCGGGGGCGGTCGTGACGTCGGGGGTGGCCATCGAGGGCGCGGAATCGTAGGAGCCGGCGCAGTCGGAACGCCTCCACGGGCGATCGGTCGCCGGTCGCCTTCATACTGCGTCCCGGAGCCAACCGCCGAGAGGGAGCGAGTGCCTTGCCGGAGCCGCGGGCCGTGCTGTTCGACATCGACGAGACGCTGATCTCAACCGGCGGCGCCGGCGCCCGCAGCTGGCGGTACGCGTTCGAGGAGCTGCATGGGATAGCGGCGGACATCGGCGAGTACACGGATGCGGGCATGACCGACCCGGTGGTGGCTCGCCTGACCTTCGAACGCGCCGTCGGACACAAGCCCTCTCCGCAGGAGCTCGCGCTCGTGATGGCCGCCTACCTCGACCGCCTGCCATACGAGGTGGAGCACTCGGAGGGCTACCGCGTCCTCGACGGGGCCGAGGAGACCCTGCGGCGACTTCAGTCGGCCGGCGTGCTGCTCGGGATCACCTCGGGCGCCGTGGAGACGGCCGCGCATATCAAGCTCTCCCGCGCGGGGCTGAACCGGTACTTCGCCTTCGGCGGCTACGGCTCGGACTCCTCGGACCGGATCAAGCTCACCCAGCGCGCGATCGAGCGCGGCGGCGAGCTGTTCGGCTCGGAGCTCGACCCGGCGAACGTGATCGTCGCGGGCGACACTCCCAAGGACATCGACGCCGGCCACGGGGCCGGGGCAAGGGCGGTCGGCGTGGCGACCGGTCACTACAGCAGCGACCAGCTTCGCGACGCCGGCGCCGACTACGTGCTCGACGACCTCACCGGGACCTTCCCGGGCTTCGATTGACCGAGGCCGGAGCGGAGCTCCGGCCTAGGAGAGGATGTTGACGGCGCGGGCGCCGACCAGCACGACCGTCAACAGCGAGATCAGCGCCTGAAAGGTCATCACCAGCTTGACCGACTTCGACAGGGGCATCGCGTCGGTGGGGCTGAACGCGGTGGCGTTGGTGAAGCCGACATACAGGTAGTCGATGAACTCCGGACACCACCCCTTCGGGGCGATTTCCTCGGAGGCCATCTGCGGGAAGAGGAAGTCGGGCTTCCCCTGCGCCGGCGTGCCCCGACGCGCCGGACCGCCGCGATCCATCTCCCAGTACCAGAGCCCGAAGATCAGGACGTTCGTGACCCAGATGTCGATCGACGAGAAGATCAGCTCCCGCCCCGTCTCGTGAGCGCCCTTTAGCAGGAAGTGGACGAGCAGGATCAGGGAGAAGGCGTTGGCGGCGCTGACGAGGGCGATCAGCAGCAGCGAGGTGCGCCTTCGGAGCGGCGAGCGCTCGTCGGTCGCCGGGGTCGAGAGGATCAACCCGAGCAGCAGCAGCGCCTCGAGGGCGGGAATGAGCCAGCGCGGTCCCAGGATCAGCTTCGCCGGGAGGAACAGGTACAGGGCGAGCGCGCACGCGACGGCCGCCTGAGCCTGCCAGTACGGCTCGCGGCGGCGAAGCGTTCCGGCCTCGTGCGTGATCGCCCTGCCGCCGCTATTGAGGAGCCAGTCGCGCCGGCGTCGCTGACGCTGAGCCATGGCGCTCCAGCCTAGCTCGGGCGGTTTCGGCGCGCCGCCGTCCGGAGACGAAGCCAGCGTGAGCTCCAAGCTGGATGAGATCACGGCCCTCCTCGACGCGATCGCCGCGACCGTCGAGGAGTGCCGGGCCGCGACCGCGACGGCCGCCGAGGGCGACCCGGACGCGCTCCGCGAGCTTGCAGCCGAGGTCGATTCGATGGCGGAGAGGGTGGCGCGCCTCAAGGCCTCGGTGTCCGCGCCGGCATTCGGCGCCTGAGAGCCCGTTTCACGATCCCGCGTGCGCGGCTGGCGGGCGCCCGGATCGAGCGGGGCCAGGACGCAGGACCCGGCTCATAGCTGGGACTATGAGCGGATCCGAGGACGCAGCAGCCGCGACGATCCGCCGCCGCCAGACGTGTGCGCGGGGTTTTGAAACGGGCTCTGAGCCACGCCGGCGTCGCACACCGCGGTCGCGGTGGAGCTGGCGTTTCCGCTCTACAGGAAAGCGCCGGGCGATCCGATGAGAGCTAACGAGAGCGACGTGCGCGCCGCTCTCGCTCGCACGCGCCGACGAGGAGGACCCGCTTTGCCGCACCCCGACACCGACAGCCGCTCGATCTTCAGCGCCGCGACGCCGGAGCCGGCCGGCGCGGCGCGCTACAGGCTCGTGACGCGAAGCGACTTCGACGGCCTCGTGTGCGCCGCGCTGCTGAAGCAGCTCGACATGCTCGACGACATCTCGTTCGTGCACCCGAAGGACATGCAGGACGGGAAGGTCGAGATCGGACCGCGCGACATCACCACGAACCTTCCCTACGTGGAGTCGGCGCACCTCGTCTTCGACCATCACGCGAGCGAGACGGAGCGCGTCCCGGCCGGCCGCGAGAACCACGTCATCCGTCCGGACGCCCAGTCGGCCGCACGCGTCGTCTACGACTACTTCGGCGGCCGCGAGCGCTTCCCGCGCATCTCGGAGGAGATGATGAGCGCGGTCGACAAGGCCGACTCCGCCCGCTTCTCCGAGGAGGAGATCCTCGCTCCGAAGGGCTGGATCCTGCTGAGCTTCCTGATGGACCCGCGCACGGGCCTCGGCCGCTTCCGCGACTTTCGCATCTCGAACTACCAGCTGATGATGGACCTGATCGACCGGTGCACGGAGCTCTCGATCGAGGAGATCCTCGCGACGCCGGACGTCAGGGAGCGCGTCGACCTCTACCACGAGCATTCGGCGGCGGCCGCCGAGCAGCTGTCCCGCCGCTCGACCGTCCACGGCAACCTGGTGGTGCTCGACCTGCGCGACGAGGAGGTCATCCACCCGACCAACCGGTTCATGATCTACGCCCTGCATCCGCAGACGAACATCTCGATCCATGTCCTCTGGGGGCTCGCGCGCCAGAACACGGTCTTCGCCGTCGGCAAGTCGATCATCAACCGCACGAGCAAGACGAACGTCGGTCGCCTCATGCTCGAGCACGGCGGCGGCGGTCACGCGGCGGCGGGAACCTGCCAGATCGACAACGACCGCGCCGAGACGGTCCTGGCAGAGCTGATCGAGCGGATCAACGCGGACGGCTGAGCGGCCCGAGCGGTCGGTCGGGGAGGCGCGGAGGCCGGAGACGGAGCGCTCGAGAGCCGCTCACTCGACGGCTCGGCGAACGAAGCCCCAGAGGCCGAGGCCGCCGAAGATGACGAGGCCGCCGGCGAGGCCCAGCGCGATCCAGCCGGCCCCGAGGTGGGGACTCGACGAGAGGGTGGCCCGCATGCCCTCGCTGACGTAGGTCATCGGGTTGAAGAGCGTCAGGACCTGGAACCACTTGAGGTGCCCGAGCAGCCGCCAGGGGTAGAAGGAGGCGCCGGTGAAGAGCAGCGGCGTGAGCACGATCGCGAACGTCACGCTGATCCGGTTCGCGGGCACCGCGGTCCCGAGCACGAGCCCCATCGAGGCGCCGACGAAGGCGCCGGCGACGAGCACGCCGACGAAGGCGAGCCACTGGAAATGCTCGAGGTGGGCGCCGCCGGGGAGGATCAGCTGGGCGAGCGGGAGGATCAGCGCCGCCGCGATCATTCCGCGCAGCGCGGCGATCGCGATCTTCTGCAGCCCGACCATCCAGACGGAAAGCGGCGCGAGCAGCCGATCCTCGATCTCCTTCGTGAACGAGAACTCGATCACGAGCGGCAGCGCCGTGTTCTGCAGAGCGGTCAGCACGAGCGTCAGTGCCATCACGCCGGGCATCAGCTGAGCGCCGTAGCCGCCGCGCGCCGATCCGATCTCCGGCAGCACACGGCCGAACACGAACAGGAAGAAGATCGGCTGCAGCAGGGCCTGGGCGAGGAAGCCGACCGGCTCGTGGCGGACGGTGACCCAGATGTCACGCTGGCAGAGGGCGACGAAGGCCCGCCGGCGGACGCCGCGTCCCGAGACGGTTGCCGGCAGCGCGCTCATCGCAGGTCCCTGCCGGTGAGGTGGACGAAGACGTCCTCGAGCGAGCCCTCCATGCGTCGCAGGTCGACGAGCGTCGCTCCCGCTCCGGAGGCGGCCGCGAGCGCGGCCTGGGCGAGACCGGCGCCGTTGCCGTCGCCGTAGAGGCGGAGGTGCCAGCGCCCGTCGCCGTCGGCGCGGCTGTCGACGCGGTCCGCCAGTCCGGCGAAGGCGGGCGCGGGGTCCTGCCCCGCGTCCAGCGTCACCACGAGGCCGTGCTCGGCGGGCAGTAGCGCGCGCAGGCCCCGTGGCGTGTCGAGCGCGATCACCCTGCCGTGGTCGACGATCGCGATCCGGTCGCAGAGCCGGTCCGCCTCGATCATGTCGTGCGTCGTGAGGATCAGCGTCGTGCCGCGCGCGCGGAGATCCTCGATCGTGTCCCAGAGGAAGAGACGCGATTGCGGGTCGAGCCCGGTCGTCGGCTCGTCGAGGATCAGCACCTGCGGCTCGTGCATGAGCGCGCGGGCGATCATCAGCCGCTGAGCCATGCCGCCGGAGTACTTGTTGACGTGCTCATCCTCGCGGCCGGCGAGGCCGAAGCGCCTGAGCAGCTCAATCGCGCGGGCGCGCCGCTCGCGCCGGCCGGCGCCGAAGTAGGCGGCGTGGAAGGTGAGGTTCTCGAGCGCGGTGAGAGTCCGGTCGAGGTTGCTCAGCTGTGGCACGACCGCGAGCCGCAGCTTGACCGCGACAGGGTCCCGCGCGACGTCGACGCCGTCGACGGTGATCCGTCCGGCGGTCGGCTTGACTCGCGTCGTGATCGCCCCGATAGTCGTCGTCTTGCCCGCGCCGTTCGGGCCGAGCAGGCCGAAGATCTCCCCCTTGCGGACGAAGAAGTCGATCCCGGCGACCGCCTCGGGAGCGTCCGCGCGGTAGCGCTTGCGAAGCCCCTCGACGCGAATGATCTCTGCGTCTGCCACGGCCAGCAGATTATTGGAGCGGGCACATGTGCCCGCTCGACCGAGCGGCGCATGCGCCGCTCGGCAGGGGGGCGCATGCGCCCCCCTGTCAACTAGAAGGTGGTCTCCGCGGCGAACCAGATCTGCTCGGGTGCACGACCCTCGTTGAGCAGGCTCGCGGGCGTCCTGCCGCCGAGGTTCTGGTTCGGCTCGGTGAGCCAGTCGTAGGCGCTGCCGACGCCGTCGCGAGCGGCGAAGAAGGAGGTGACCGCGTAGAGGTTGCGCGCACGGCGCTCGATCTCCGCGCTCGGCTTTTCACCGTGTGCGATCCGCGTCAGCGCGCGCTGGCTGACGCCGATCGCGAACGCGGCCAAGCGCGCTCCGAGGCTCAACTCGAGCCACTCGGCGAGCCGGTCGACCCGCTCGGTCGCCACCTCGCGGCTTGTGATCCGTACGCCACCTTCCATCCGCAAGCTCCCCTGCCGCGGCCTGGCTTGACAGTACCAGGAGAGGCGGCACGCTCAAGCTACGACGCCGCTCGGACGCGATTCGCACCTCCGCAATGCGTCGCCATGGCCTCCGCGGGCGAGGGGCGTATGGTGGGCAGTCGCCCCAAGCGAACCACACGAACGAGGGAGGTCGCGATGGAGCCGACCCTGGCCATGCTTGACGCCCAGCCACTGATGCTCGAGGAGCCCGCGCCCGGGCTCGACCAGGTCGTCGAGGAGATCGGCATCTCCGAACGCCTGGTCAACTTCGTCGCCGACGCCGACGAGGAGCGCGACACGACCGAGGTCCACTGCGAACGCCTCGACGAAGCGATCTTCCTGGCGCTGCTGACCCCCTGACCGGCGCGTGCCGTCCGCGCCGCGCGCGAGGATGGGCAAATGCGCTCCGGTAGATACTCGATCGACAGGCGAATCGCCGTCTGGTCAGCACGCGCCCGCAGACGCATCCCGGGCCGCAGCGCTCCGGGCCGCCACATCCGCGACGAGTACCTGCTCCACTTCGCGCGCGACCCCCGCCGCGAGCGGCTCTTCCTGTCGTCGGTCAGCTTCCTGCTCACCTTCGCGGGCGTGCGCGGGCTGACGCACGGGATCCGGTCCGGGAAGCTCCCGTTCGGCAACCTCAGCGAGGGAGGCACCCACATCCATCACCTCGTCTGGGGCATCCTCGGCCTGCTCGGAACCGGCTACATATGGAACGCCCAGCTCGCGAACGGCCAGGCACCGACCACGCACGCCGGCTCGGTCGCCAGCAGCCTCGCCTACGGCTCCGCATCCGCGCTCACGCTCGACGAGTTCGCTCTCTGGCTCAATCTGCAGGACGACTACTGGAACAAGCAGGGGCGGGAGTCGATCGACGCGGTCGTGATCTTCGGCGCGCTGCTCTCCGCGGGCGCCTGGGGCGGCCCGTTCATGCGCAGCGCCGGGCAGCGGATCCGGCGCTCGCTCTGAGGGCCGGCCCGACCGGCCCCGCAGTCACCCGGCGGCGGACGGCCCTCGCCAACCGCCCGCGAAACCGCCGCTCAGGCCCGATGTAGCAATACGTTCGTCCGTTCCGACGCCTGAGGCGAATGTCCACCGCGGCCGTGTCGATCGGTGCAGTGAGCGACAAGGAGTCGCTTTTCGGGACCAATCACATAGGACGAGCATCAAGGAGGATGCAGATGTCCCTTTACGTTCAGACCAACGTCGAGGCCTACGACGCGCATCGTAACCTCGTGCAGACCGAGGATGCGCTTGCGCAGTCGATGCAGCGGCTGTCCTCGGGTTATCGGATCAACAGCGCGGCTGACGACGCCGCGGGGCTTGCGATCTCTGAGCGCCTGCAGTCGCAGGTGTCGGGGCTCGATCAGTCTCAGCGCAACATTCAGGATGGCGTTTCGCTGGTGCAGACGGCGGAGGGTTCGCTGACGCAGGTGCATTCGATGCTTCAGCGCATTCGTGATCTCACCGTTCAGTACAAGAACGGGACGCTGTCGACCTCTGATCAGGCGGCGATTCAGTCTGAGGTCAACCAGCTGTCCTCGGAGATCGAGCGGATCGGCGAGTCGGCGCAGTTCAACGGCATTTCGCTGCTGTCTGCGAGCTCGACGGTGTCGTTCCAGGTTGGCGCCAACGACGGTCAGGTGATCTCGGTCGCGCTGATCTCGCTGGGTTCGACGGTGAACACGGCGAGCTTCTCGCTGGGCGCCTCGAACGGGCTGTCGCTGATCGACGCGGCGATCAACAACGTCTCGGCCGCTGATGCGACCTTTGGCGCTGTCGAGAACCGTCTGCAGTACTCGCTCTCGAACGCCTCGATCTACGAGGAGAACCTGACCGCTTCCAACAGCCGCATCCAGGACGTGGACATGGCCTCGGAGATGGTCAATTTCACCAAGCTGCAGATCCTGCAGCAGGCCGGCACGAGCATGCTCGCGCAGGCCAACCAGAGCTCCTCGAGCGTGCTCAAGCTGCTCCAGTAGCAGCCGGCACCCAGAACGGGCTGAAACGGCGGGCGGCCTCTGTGCCGCCCGCCGCGCGTTCCGGGCCCGTTGCGCTCCCCGGCGTCACATCGTCTACAGTCGCCGCGCTTGCGACCGACTGGAGGACCGTTGAACGTACGCCCCACCATCCCCGGCGTCCGCGCCGGCAAGACGGCGATCGTCGTGGTCGCGACCGCCGCGCTCGCGGCCGGCTGCGGCGGCAGCAGCCCGCAGAACGACGTCAAGAGCGCCTTCAACAAGTTCGTCCACCAGCGCGCCACCGGTGACCCCGCCGCTTGCGACCTGCTCAGCCAGAAGTTCATCAAGCAGCAGACCGGCAAGAGCTACGCCGCCGGACTGGCCGAGTGCCGCCAGCGCTCGCCGCAGAACAAGCTGAGCATGCCGTCCTCGCTGAAGATCGACAAGGTCACGGTCAACGGCAGCAGTGCGACCCTGACCGCCTCGGTGGCCGGCCAGGGCTCCGCATCGTTCGGGCTGATCAAGGAAGGCGGCAGCTGGAAGGTGGACTCGGCGCCCGGCGCCTGACCCCCGGATCCACATGCGCGGCGCCCCGGCCCAGTTCGTCTTCGGCTACGGGTCGCTCGCGCGAGAGCTCGTACACCGCCCGACCCGCGAGTTCGACCGGCGCGGCTTCGTCGCCGACCTGCCCGGTCACACGCGCGCCTGGGGCGTCGCGATGGACAACTCGCGCGACATCCCCGGCTACAAGTACTACGTCGCCGCCGACGGCACGCGACCGCGCGTCTTCGTCGCGTTCCTCGACGTCGCCCCGGGCGCCGGCTCGGTCAACGGCGTCTGCGTGCCGGTCGACGACGAGCGTCTCGCGCGGCTCGACGCCCGTGAGCGCAACTACGTGCGCGTCGAGGTGAGCTCGTCGGTCGCGGGCGCCCCCGGCGCGCGCATCTGGGCGTACGCGGGCAGCGCCGAGGGCCGGGCACGGCTCGCGCAGGCCCGGGCGCTCCGCGCCGCGGTGATCGACGCCGGCTACCTCGCGCGCGTGCGCGCCGCATTCCGGTCGCTCGGGAAAGCCGAGTATGAGCGCTGCGCGCCGTCGCTCGAGCCAGGTGAGCTCCCCGTCCGGGACCTCGAGCGACGCGAACTGCCCCCCACCGCGGAGTGCGAAAAGACGCACCCGATCTGACTCCGGCGCGGAGCGAGCGTCGAATCTGGCGCATCACCGCTCAAGTGGCGAGCGTCGCTGTCGATCACCGACCGGTGGCCACAGCGTTCGAGCCACCGATCGTCGCGGGCAGCGCATGCCTGGACATCGTCGCCGGGCCCGCCGCCGGCCAGCGCATCGCGCTCGGCGACGGCCTGCGCATCGGCCGGGACGTCGCGGGGATCGCCTCGCTCGGCGACCCATGGCTCTCGCCGGCCCAGGCCGCCTTCTCCGGCTCCTCCGAGAGGGGCTGGCGGATCGAGGACCTCGGCTCCGTCGAGGGCACCTTCCTCAACGGCGAGGCGCTGACCGCCCCGCGCCCGCTCGTGATCGGAGACCTGATCGAGCTCGGCTCGAGCCGGCTCCTCGTGGCCGACGCCGCGGCGCCACACGCATCGCAGCCGCAGGCGAGCGCCGCAGGCCCGACGGCCCGCGCTCGTCCCGACCTCCGGCCGCTCGCGCTTCGCCGGTTCGGAGCGCGCATCGTCGACGGGATCGCACTCGCCCCGCTCGACTACCTGGTGCTGCGCCTCTTCGCTACCGGGATGCACAGCCTCACCGAGCTCGTATCGACCTTCTACGCAGCGCTGCTCGCGATGATCGCGATCAACCTGACCTACTTCTTTCTCTGCGAGAGCCTGTGGGGCCAGACGCTCGGCAAACGGCTGCTCGGTCTGCGGGTCGTCACGGTCGACGGCCGGCCACTCTCGCCGACGACCGTCTCCGCACGGACGATCCTACGGATGTTCGACTGGGTGATCCCGGTTATCGGGCTGGTCTCCCTGATCCTGGTCGCCGCGCGCCGACGCGCCCAGCCGCTCGGGGACATCGCCGCCGGCACCGTCGTCGTGCACGCTGCCCGCCCGAGCCCCGGCCGGGCACGGGGGATCCAGGAGAACCTGCTGTTCGCCTATCCGCTGCTCTGGATCGTGCCCGCGGTCGTGGTTCTGTTCGCCGGAATCGGCACCACTCCGTGCGCGGCGAGCAGCGTCGGCCCGCCGAGCTACGACGAGGGCCACTGCCAGTACTCCCTGCGGGGCGTCACGCATGACCTGACCGTCGTCGACAGCGGCCACGTGCTGCACCTGCCCGGCTTCACCACGGCGCTCTCCGACACGGCGTCGAAGCCAACCGCGATGACGGAGCCGAACCTGCCCGGCGTCCCCGAGGCGCTCGTCGCGTTCAGGCTGCGGGTGACCAACACGTCGTCCTTGCCGCTCAGCTTCGACCAGGGCGCGGTCGGCGTTCACCTTCTGATCCCGGTCTCCGACGACTCGTACGCCGTCGGCCAGGTGCCGGAGCTCCCGCCGCAGCTGCGCACGCCGTACCGCTCCTTCGGCCAGGCCGGGGTGCCGATCGCCGCGGGCGCGACGCGCAGCGCCTGGGTCCGCTTCCTCGTCCCCCAGCAGATCCTGGGCCAGCTGACCTCAGAGCACGCGGATCTCCAGGTGCTGGTCGAGCGAGGCGGCGAGCCAGACGCCTACATCGGCGAGATACGCCTTTGGCAGGCCGCCGACGCGAGCGGAGCGGCTGCTCTGCGCGGCCTCAATCTCTAGCGTCTGCATCGCGCAGAGCGCTCTGCAGACGCTCTTGGGCGGTAAGTAGCAGGCCGCGGCTCGGTACGGCGGCTCAACCTGACGCGGGTCAGTCAGCCGCGGCGCCCGACGCCGGAAGGCCTCGCTCGGGCGTCGCGGCGGCAAGCAGGCGCTTTTGACGCTAGCACCAGTCCGGGCCCCGGCGCGGCTACTCAGCAACGTCGGCCAGCGCGGCGATCCGCACCACGTGCTT
The DNA here is from genome assembly GCA_963719375.1 of uncultured Actinomycetes bacterium. GTDB lineage: Bacteria > Actinomycetota > Thermoleophilia > Solirubrobacterales > Thermoleophilaceae > JAICJV01. The sequence goes on from CAVRBY010000001.1 coordinate 1,120,750, forward strand.
GCCCGTGTTCTCCGGCAGCCGGTCGCGCGCGAACCAGCGTGCCTCGGCGATCTCCGCGGGATCGGGACGGATCGTCGCCTCGCCGATCTCCGCACGGAAGCAGGAGAGCGTGTCGCGCTTGTGGTCGATGCGGTCGAAGAGGTCGCCGAGGAAGGTCCAGTCCTCGACGTCTATCCCGAGCTCCTCCCTCGTCTCGCGGCGGGCCGCGTCACGGGCGGCCTCGTGCCGCTTGACCCCGCCGCCCGGGAGCTCCCAGCGCTCCCGTCGCCCGTAGGTGTGACGGACCAGCAGCACTTCGGAGCGCCGAGCGAGGACGCATTTGACGCCATGCATCCGCGGGCGCGCGATCAGCCAGTAGACGCGCAGCGTTCTGTATGCCACGCGGAAGGCTGTGCGAAGCAGGGGCGTGCGCAGGGTGCGCATCGGCTCGCCTAGACGATTGATTCCGAATTCACCGCCTGGGCCCGGCCGACCGAAATCAATCGTCTCAGTCCGCGCAACTGGCGGAGATGATTGATTCCAAGCGCGGCGTCGGACAGAAATGGCCTGATCCGGAATCAATCATCTTGGCGTCGAGGGTGCCCGCTCCGGGTGCGGGTAGCGCTCCCACATCGGTCGCTGGGCCTGCTCGCGCCAGTCGGGATCCTCAAGCTCGAGCCAGCCGGGAAGGCGCTCGCGGGAGATCACCTGGCGGATGCCGACCGCCTTCTCGACGAGCTCGACGCCCGCGAAGTGAACGGCGTGGGCGGTCAGCCGCGCCTCGGGGTGGAACAGGTCGATGCAGTTCCAGCGCGGATCGAGCCAGCCGGTCCGCGCGAGGTACGGGCTTCCGTTGACCGGCTTCGTGAAATGGGGCAGGTAGGAGAAGCCGAGCAGGTGACCGAGGGTGGCCTGCTCGGGCAGCTGCGCACCGGGGAGGTCTCCGGTCTCCCAGAGCAGCTTGAGGAATTCGTGCGCCTCGTCGGTGTTGCGCATCAGCCACACGCCGGGGTTAGGGCTCGGGCCGTTCGTCATGTACTCGAGGCAGAGCGCCTGGAAGTCCTCCGGGTAGAACTCGTCGGCGACGTCGAGGTCCTGGTGGCGGATGACGAGGTCGCAGTCGAACCAGGCAAGCAGCTCGACGCGCGGCAGCCATTCCCGCATCAGCGCGACCTTCGACCAGTAGCTCCGGCGACCCGCCAGCTCGACCTCTCCCCGGACCGCCTCGAAGCGGTAGCCGTGGCGCTCGGCGTAGGCCGCGTAGTTGGCCCTGACCATCTCGAGCAAGTTCTCCTGGCGCCCCGCGGCGTGGGTTAGGAAGAGCTTCTCGATCACGCTGCGGCGAGCGTATTACGCTCGCCGGGCGGAATCAGGAGTGCTTCTTCTTGCGGTGATGGCGCGCACGAGTCTTGGGGTGCGACTTCTTGCAGCCGTGGTAGGTGCGCGTGCTGATCAGCTGCGAGCCGTTGCTCTGCGTGGCCACGATCCGCACCGTGAACTTGCCGCGCGGCAGGCGCGGGATCGTGAGCGACTTGATCGCATGGCCCCGCCGCACGAACCTGCGGTGCCCGTTGATGAAGACCGCCACCTTCACCACGCGCGTGTGTGGGCCGTGGTGGAGCTTGAACCTGAAGTACCGCTTGTCGACGCAGGCGCGGTTCGAGGGCAGGCCGAAGGAGCTCGCGCAGCCGGTCAGCGTGACGGCGAGCGGACCGTCGCTCTTGATCGCGAGCTGAGCGGCGCAGTCCACGCGCGCTCGGGGCGCGTTGACCGTCACCGAGCGGACGTTCTTGGCCGTGATATCGAGCCGGTCTGCGCGCGCGATCGCCGGCGTGGAGCCCCAGCTCTTCGACTGGCTCGTGTAGGCGATTGCGGGGATCGTGCCGCCGGTCAGGGTGCCCGCGCCGTGTTGCGTCGCCGCCGGGGCGGGATCGCCGACGCCGAAGCCGTGCGAGAAGACGTCGATCGTGCCCTCCGCGTTCCCGGTCAGCGGCGGGGTGCTGCTGCGCAGCCGGAGGCCCGAGAGGTAGTAGGCGTGGTCGGCGACGAAGCCGAGCGACGGGTAGTCGAGCGCCGGATCGACGACATAGGTGACGTGGGAGGGGTCGCGATCGACGGGGGTCGTGCCGAGGAACGCGGTGGCGGGCGCGTACTGGTCGTTGATCGAGAGCGTCAGATGGTCGGCTGGGGCGAAGATGTCGAGCTCGTAGCGGTAGCCGAGGTTGTCGAGCTGTTGCGCGGTGGGCAGGTAGGAGGTCTCCGGCACGAGCTCGTCGGTCGACGCGTTCCACATCAGGATCGGGATGTTGCGAAGCGACGCCTCCAGGTTGGTGTCGGCGCTCTCCCCCACGGTCGGCTGTCCCTTCGCGAACAGGTCGGGGAACTGCTCGGCCAGCTTGAACGTCCCGTAGCCGCCCATCGAGTAGCCCGTTATCGCTGTCCAGGCCGGGTCGAGGCGGTAGCGGCGCGCCACGTCGGCCCAGACTTCGAAGGTGTCCGCGCCCGCGTAGCCGTCGTAGAAGCCGTCGGGACCCCGTCCCTCGGGGGTGATCACGATCGAGCCGGGCCCGCGCTCCCCGAACTGCGACTGGTTGTGGCTCGAGAGGTACTGGTTGTAGTTGGCTGACAGCGAGTGCAGCAGCAGGGTCATCCCGTAGCCACCGGGCGGGGCGGGCTTCTGTGGAACGTAGATCGCGTACGGCTGGAGGTTGCCCTGGTACTGGCCGGGGCAGTGGGCGTCGCCGTTCGTGGCGGCCGGGTAGCAGCTGACCGCGAAGTTGGTCCCCTGCGCCGGCTCGTAAGCGCTGGCGAGGATGCGGTCCATAGCGCCAGTCTGCGGCACCCCGGAGTCGTCCGCCGTGCCCGCCGCCAGCTTGTTGAAGTCGACGTCGGCGTGGAACTGGCTGATGTCACCCGCGGCGAGTGCCTGCGCCTGCGCGCTGTCGCGCCACCAGGCCGGGGTCGTGGTGGTGTTCGCCGGGTCGGTCGGGTTCGGCATCGGCTCCTGCCCGTTCGCGCGGAACGCGACGTTGAAGAAGGCCGGCTGCGTCGCTGTGCCCGTGCCGCCGCCCGGGTGCGTGGCGTCGGCAGTCGCCTGAGGCAGCAGGTAGCTGCCGGTCGCGCCGTTCCAGAGGCCGACACCGGCCGCCAGGCGCACCACCTGTCCGGTGGGGTTCCAGTCGGCGTGCGGGACATCCACCTCGATCTGGCGACGGGTCATGTCGATCGTTACCGGTAGCGTGGCGACCGGCACGTCTCCGATGGCGCGGACCAGGTCGCCGACCATGCCCGACCCGGAGGGGTGGACGGTCAGGAAGAGGTCCGCCGGAGACTTCACGTTCGCCCCGTCCGGGAAGGGCAGCGATGCGCCCTCGGTACCTCCGATCGCGATCGAGAACGCAACCAGGGAGGGGCTCTGGAGCGTGTTGAGCGTGATGCGGAACGCCGTGGCCTGCGGCTGAGGCTTGACCCGGAACTCGACCAGGTCGGCGGCATCTCCCGCGTAGTCCGGCGCGGTCGGATACGTGTAGGTGCCGTCAGACCGCGAGAACGCGTTTCCGGACGCGCGCGGGTCGTGGGGGTCGGCGGTCGACGCCGCGCCATTGTCGTCGTAGAGGAAGTCCTGGTAGAGGAACTCGCCGTCGCGGTAGGCGCTCGCGCCGGAGACGAGGATCGGGGGCGCCTTCCAGATGCCGGTGTTCTGCAGCTCCGGCGCGTTCGCCGGCCCCGCATAGAGCACGTCGGGCCCGGGCCGCGGGCCCGGCCCGGTGTAGAGCGAGGCCGCCCGCCCGGGGGCCGCCGACATCAGCAGCACTGCGGTGAGGACGGCGAGGGCAACCCCCCATCGCTTTCGAGCCCGCTTGTCTTCCCCGCCGATCACCCCCAAGCGGGTGTCTAGCGCAACGCTTCGCGTCGCGCAAGCGGCAACCCTGTAGCGTCGCGCGCCTGACCGACGTGGAGGACAGAGTGGCGCCGGCGGCGGCGCCCGGCGCGCCGGCGCGGCGTGGCGTCGACTGGCTCGCGCTCGCGGCCTGCGCCGGCGCCGCGCTGCCGGTCATGGTCTCGACCGTGCGCGGCCTCTCCGCCGGCTTCGAGCCGACGGGTGACCGGGCCGTGATCGCGCTGCGCGCCTACGACGTCCTGTCCGCGCACACGCCGCTCGTCGGGCAGTACTCGGCGACCTCGCAGCTGCTCGCAGGCGAGCCGGTCCACAGCCTCGGACCGCTCCTCTACTGGCTGCTGGCGCTGCCCGCGCGGATCGGCCCGGCCGCGATGACCCTCACGACGGGCGCGGTCAACGTCGCGTCCGCGCTCGGCATCGTGCTGATCGCGCGCCGGCGCGGTGGACGCGCGCTGATGCTCGCGGCGTCGATCGCGCTCGCACTCGCCACACGCTCGATCGTCGCCGAAACGTGGCATGACATCTGGAACCCGTCGGCCGGAATCCTGCCATTCACGCTGCTGATCTTCCTCTGCTGGTCGCTCGCCTGCGGCGAGTATCGCCGGCTTCCCCTGATCGCCCTGGTGGCGAGCTTCGTCGCGCAGTGTGAGCTGACGTTCGTGCTGCCCGCCGCCGGGCTCGTCGCGATCGGCCTGATCGGAATGGTCGCCGCCATCCGCGGCAGGCCGCGCGCGTCGCGCGCACGCCCATGGATCCTCGGTGCCCTCGGCGTGACCGCGGTCTGCTGGCTGGCGCCGCTGGTCGACGAGCTGACGGCGAGGCAGGGCAACCTGTCACTGATCGCGCGCGCGGCCTTCCTGCACAAGACGACGGTCGGGATCGGCGACGGCTGGCATGCGATCGTGCGCGCGATCGGTATCCCGCCGTGGTGGCTGCGAATCCCGAGCGACCCCTTCGACCGATTGCCCGACGTGCGCAGCCGTCCCGGCGCGCTCGCGGTCGCATCGGCCGTCGCGGTCCTGGTCGCATTGGCCGCGCTCGCGGCGGTCGCCTGGCGCCGGCGCCGGCCGGACGTGCTCGCCGCGACCGCGATCGCGCTGATGCTCTGCCTCGCGCTCGGCGCGGTCACCGCGCAGACGCCGACGAAGCCCGCGCTGCTCGCAACGCTCGGCTACACGCTCTGGTGGGGCACGCCGGCGGGACTGTGGGCGTGGCTGATCCTCGGCTGGTCGGCGCTGACGCTCGCGCCGGCGCTGCGCCTGCCCATCCTGCGCCGACCTCGTCCGGCGGCGCTCGTCAGCGGGCTCGCGGGATGCGCGGCCGTCGCGCTCGGCGCCGCGGTCTCCTCGGCTCAGCAGTCCGACCAGGACGCCGCCGAGTACCAGCCGGCGGCGCGGATGGCCGCGGCGCTCGAGCCGCGCGTGCAGACGAGGCGCACCGTGCTCGTCGACGGCTTCGGCAGCTTCACCACGTTCGACTACACGGCGGCGCTCGCGTACGCCCTGCGAAGCGACGGCAAGCGGGTGCTCTCCCACGTCCTCTGGCACCGCCTCGGGGGCTCCTACGAACCGGGACGCTCGAGCTACGACGCTGCGATCGACCTGCGTGCGGAGGGCAGCGGGCTGCCGGGACCCGGCCGCGTCGTCGAGCGCGTCCGCGTCCAGTCGGCGCAGGAGCGGGGACGCCCGCCTCGGCTCGTACCGGTCTCACGCGTGATCGACGTGCGGCTGCGCTGAGCGAGCGGCGGCTGCGGGCGATACTCCCCTTAGTTCCTTTAACCGCACGCGATTACTCGGCGACCAAGGGTGACCTGCGCAAGCGGCGGCGCCGCGACACGCGACTCCGCGCCGAGCCGGCTGCTACCTAAACGCCGAGCAGTGCGGCTTCTCGAATCTGAACCGGAAACCAGCCCATCGAGTGGCCCTTCTCGACCGCCGCCAAGGTTTCAGGTGGAACATTTAAAAGGGCCGCTAGTGCACGAAGTCGGCCGTGTGCGCCTGGCTGCCGTCAAGCCAGGAGAGCGTCCTTCCGGTGAGGCGAAGCGACCGGCAGCAGCCGGCGCTCGAATCGATCAGCTGTTCGCCGTGGGAAGTGTCGGATTTGAACAGCTGTGTGCCAGCGGGGGAGTTGGGGGCGCCCAGGAATGTCGAAATCCAGGCGACCGAGCCGACCCGATCCATCACGAGGCGGCGCGCGGCGTACGGATCCGCGCCGCCCTTGGAGGCGTCGTGAAGCACACGACCGCTCGCGAGGTCGCGCACCTTGATCTCGTAGCCCTCGCCGCCGTAGCGATCCGCCGTCGAGTCCCGCCACCCGACGATTGGTCCCGACAGGAGGACGGGCGACACGAAATCCTCGCTGCCCAGATTGTCGTGAACACGACCGCCAAGCTCGTAGGTCCTTCCGGTCCGGTACAGGCAACCGCGCGCGACCCGGTCGCCGTAACGGTCGCGAGTTTGGTAGACGCGTACCTGGGCGTCGCTTGCGATCGTCGCCGTGTGGGCCGGCCGGCAGCTTCGAGCGGCGCGAGCTTCCTTCGCTCCCGCGCCCGGTACCACCGCCGCCGCAAGCGCGACGCAACCGATACAGAGCGCGGCAGCCGCGTACCTGTGGCCATCTTTCATCCGAGGAATCGTGGCATCCGCGCCCGGTCGTGCGTGCATGGCGTCGGCACCGCCGCGGCGAGACCTGCGAAGCGCAGCCTCCGGGGCATGCTCAAGCCTCTGACCCACCCCGGTGGTGGGCGAGCGAGCGCTGCCTGCCGATGGGCGGGGCATCTGGGACTGCTTCGCCACCAGCGTCTCACCGCTTCTCATGGGCCATGACACACTCTTCTACGCGCTGGGGGACGTTTGCATCGGACCTCGGGTCGGATCTTTTTCTCTCGGCGGATCAGCCCGCGGCCTCCCTCGCGTCGAGCACGCCTGGCGACCCCTCGAGCAGTGCCGGTCCGAGCCCGGCGCGCGATGTGATGCCAAGCTTCCGATAGGTGCTCGTGAGGTGATCCTTCACGGTCTTCGTCGTGATGAAGAGCGCCTCTGCCGTCTCCTGGTTGCTGTTCCCAGAGGCCACGAGGCGCGCGACCCGGTGCTCGCTCGGCGTCAGCGCCTCTACACCTGTCACGAACGCACGCCGCGGTCGCGCTCCGGCCGCAAGCAGCTCGTCGTGAGCGCGCGCGGCAAGCGGCGCGGCATGACAGCGGCGCGCAAGCTCGAGTCCGCGCCTCAGTGGGTCGCGTGCGCACAACCGCTGCCCATGACGGCGCAGCTCGCCACCGAGTGCCACGAGCGAGTGCGCCAGCTCGAGACGCGACGGTGAGCGCTCGAGGGCGATGACCGACTGGCTCAGCAGCGTCTCGCGCTCTGCCTGTGGCCCCACCGCGGCGGACGCCCGCAGAGCCACCCCGATTGCCCTCGCGCTCTGCGACTCGCGCGCGTCCGCGAGCTCGCGTGCGACGAGCGCGCGGGCCTCGACTTCGTCAGTGGCTGCGATCGTCAGCGCCAGCTCGGAGCGCCAGGGGTAAATCGCGGGATGGCGAAACACGAGCGCGTCGGCGGTCTCGCCGCACCGTCTCAGGTCGTCGATCGCGCCGGCGCGATCGCCGCACAGGCGTCGCACCCGACCGCGCGCGTCGAGAAGCGTCGAGCCGGCGGCCGTCGCGAGCAGCTGTGGCGGCAGGACTATCCCATCGAACAGCCTCTCGGCATCGGCGACTCGCCCCTGCCAGGCTAGGGCAAGCGCCGCATAGCTGACGAGGAACGGCTCGGTGAACTCGAGACCGTGCTGCTGCGCGAGCTCGAGCGCCGAGATGGCGTCCGCCTCGGCCTCGGCGAGCGCGCCGCTATGGAGGTGCGCGAGCGCTCGGTTGCCCGAGCCGGTGCAGAAGCCGAACACAGAGCCGCGCTTCGAGCCATCGGCGACTATCGCGCTTGCGAGCGTCACGGCATCGTCGAGGTCTTCGGCCAGGACGAGCGCGATCACCGCGTGCGTCACCGGCAGCGCGTCCGATGACTCTTCCGCCAGGAAGCGACCGTGGTCGAGTCCGCGGACCACCAGCGTGCGAACCTCCGCTGGCGGGCGAAGCCGGAGCGCGAGCAGGAGGGCGAGCGACAGCTGCAGCGCCCGCACGCTCTCGCGTTCCTCCTGCGCTCCTAGCAGCAGCCGCGCGAGGTCGCCGTCGATCTCCGCCCGCCCGGCTCGCGAGGCGAACGCCAAGAGGAACGGCAGGCGATTCCCCTCGAGGCGCAGACTGAGGTCCGGGTGGTCGGCGCCGAGCTCGTCGATCGCGGCGCGGAAGAGACGCATTCCCTCGTTCCAGTCGCCCGTCCAGAACACCGTCTGAGCCAGGTCCGTCATCAGCCATGCTCTGGCGACGCGATCCTCCGTCGCTGCGATCGCCGCGGTCAGGTGCTCCGCGGCCCCCCGGTCCCGGATCACGATCTCGGCCCGGCCGAGCTCGGATAGCACCCGCGCGCTCTCGGAAGCTCGCGGTGGCTCGGCGAGGGCACGCCTGAGGTACCTCGCGGCGGTCGCGGGGGCGCCGCGTCGGCTCGCGCCCGACGCGGCGGCGCGCAGACTTTCGACGCGCTGGGGGTGGCCGGAGGGGTCGGCGAGCAGCAACTGAACGGCAATCGTCTCGGGGTCGGCGTACCTCTCACGCAGCAGATCCGCGGCCTGTCCGTGCATGCGCGCGCGCCGGCGGGCGGGAAGGGCGTCGTAGACGGACGCGCGCAGCAGCGGATGAGCGAACGCGGCGCCGCGGAAGGCGGACTCGTCAGGCGGGGGGCGGGAGCCGGCCAGGATTCCCGCCTCGATCAGGAGGTCGATCGCCGCGCCCGTCCGTCCGATGCCGATTCCGGCGACCGTCGCGAGCTCTCTCAGCTCAGCCTGCTCGCCGAGAACGGCGACCGCGCGCGCGGTCGCGACCGCGTCGCCACCGAGCGGGACGAGGCGGCCCAGCAGGTTCCTCTGGAGCCCCTCAGGAGCATGATCGCCGAGACCCGCGCTCTCCGCGTCGCTCGGCACGACCTCGCGGAGCGCGAGCTCCCGAAGCAGCTCTCGAGCCGCCAGGGGGTTGCCGGCGGTCGCCTCGGCGCAGGCTGCCGTGAAGGCCGGGTGCGGCGGGCGTCCCAGCGTGCGCTCGATCAGCCGCGCTATCGAGCGTTCCGACAGCGGCCCGACCGTCACATGCTCAACGCTCGGTTCGGCGAGCAGAGTGGTGAGTGCGTCGCCGGTCGCGTCATGGTCGCCCGCCCGCGTGGCCAGCATGACCAGCACCGGGAGCTCGTCGATCCTCCCTGGCAGGTAGGCGAGCCACTCGAGCGAGGCCTCGTCCGTCCAGTGGGCATCGTCGAGGGCGAGCATCAGAGGGTGCCGCGCAGCGAGCCCGGCCAGCAGCCAGTGAAGCCCGTGCAGCGCGGCAAACGTCCCATTCACGGCCCGTCCCGGGAGCAGGCCGAGCGCACCTGCGCCGAGGCCGGCGGCGCCGCGCAGCAGCCGAGTCCGCTCCGCCGGGGCGAGCCGCCCCAGCGATGGCTCGAGCAGCTGACGCACGACGCCGAACGCGAAACCGCGCTCGAGATCGCGCCCGCGCGCTCTCAGAACGTCCAGGCCGGTCCGCGGACCGAGCGCGCACATGGCGTCGGCTAGCGCTGTCTTACCCTCGCCGGGGCCGCCCGTGATCGCTACGACGGCGCCCGACCCGCCGGCGGCGGCCAGCGCCAGGCCTTCGAGCGCCGCGACCTGGCTGTCGCGCTCCAGCAGCCCTTCGTCCTCTGGCAGCAAACCAGCGAATCCCCCTCTAGTGACGATCCTATGGGCGTGTAGGATCGGCCGCCAGTCCAGCTCGAGATCCACGGTTGCGTCTAGGTGAGGCTCGCGACTCGGCCCCTTCGCGAGCAGTGCGCCGGTTCCTCTCGCACCGAGGCGTTGGAAGTCGGGTCGTTCACTCGCATTTCGCTTGCGTCGCGCGGTACCCCACGGTCTGGCGCAAAAAATCAGACCCATGGTCCGATGCGAGGTCGTGCGCCCGGTGGCATGGTGCATGACGAGGCGCCCCCAGGCGCTCGACGTGCGAACGGAGGACCTATGAACGCAGGCGTTGCGACAGGCACGCGGGCGACCGTGGGGTCGGTCCTGCGGAACCCGCGAGCGGCGGCTTCGACTGCGCCGGCGCAGTCGACGCGCTCCGGCTTCGGCATCCCGCGCCGAGTCGAAGGCTTGGCGGGCGCGCTTGCGGCGCTGGCCGCAGGCTGCGTGATCCTTGCCCTGGGGGCCGCCGTCGCGATTCCCACGGGCAACTCTGGGCACGGCCATGCGCCGGCCTCCCGGCCGGCAGGTGAGACGGACGGCGCGCGGGCCTTCGCGCGTCTCCCCGGGGCGGCCCGTGACGCGGTTTCGCGCGGCCTCGGTGCCGACGACCCGCGCTACTGGGCCCGCGCCGCGGGCGGGGGTCTCGTGATGCGCAATCGGCGGCACGATCTCGTGGCCCGCTTCTCGCGCGCTGGGGTGGCCATGTCGACGACGGCGGGGCGAGTCGCGCTCGACCTGCGCTCGGTCGGGTATGGCGATCGCCAAGCGGCCGTCCCCGCGGTAGCGCCCGGCGCGAGCCGAAACCGAGTCGCCTACAAGCGTGGCTCGGTCTCCGAGTGGTACGCGAACGGGCCGCTCGGTCTCGAGCAGGGCTTCTCCCTCGGGGCCCGCCCGCGACTTGGGAGCGGTCCGCTGACGCTCACACTCGCGGTCCACGGCTCCCCCCGGACGCGTATCGACGCGGACGGCGAGGGCGTCACGTTTCGCGGCCGCGACGGACAGGCCCTCCTGCACTACGCGGGTCTGAGCGTCAGCGACGCGCGCGGTCGCCCCCTGCGCTCGCAAATTGCCCTGCGACGCGGCCTGCTCCTGATCCGCATTGACGACGCCTCGGCGAGCTACCCCCTGACCGTCGACCCGCTCGTCCAGTCCAAGCTGACCGCCTCCGACGGCGCCACGAACGACGAGCTCGGCTATTCGGTGGCGGTGTCGGGCGCAACCGTCGTCGCCGGTGCGCCCTTGGCCAAGGTCGGGTCGAACAGCTCCCAGGGCGCGGCGTACGTCTTCAGCGAGCCGGCCACCGGTTGGTCGAACGCGACGGAGACGGCGAAGCTGACCACCTCCGACGGCGCCGCGAACGACAATCTCGGGGTCTCGGTGGCGGTGTCGGGCGCGACGGTCGTCGCCGGTGCGCCCTTCGCCAAGGTCGGGTCGAACAGCTCCCAGGGCGCCGCGTACGTCTTCAGCGAGCCGGCGGGCGGCTGGAGGAACGCCCACGAGAGCGCAAAGCTGACCGCCTCCGACGGTGCCGCGAACGACGGGCTGGGCAGGTCGGTCGCGGTATCCGGCACGACGGTGGTCGCCGGCGAGCCTGGCGCCACGTTGAACGGCAACGCCGGCCAGGGGGGCGTCGAGGTGTTCAACGAGCCTGCGGCCGGCTGGAGCACCGAGCAGGAGTCGCTGAAGCTCTACGCGTCGAACGGCGCCGCGAACGACCAATTGGGCTGGTCCGTGGCGATCTCAGACGCGATGATCGTCGCCGGCGCCTACGGCGCCAGCAGCAGCACGGGTGCGGTCTACGTCTATGTCGAGCCTCCCGGGGGCTGGTCGGGGCTCGTCAAGCCCGAGACGGCCGAGCTGACCGCCTCGGACGGCTCCGCGAACGACAAGCTGGGCTACTCGGTGGCCGTGTCGGGGACCACAGTCGTCGCCGGCGCGTGGGGCTACAACAGCGCTGAGGGAGCGGCGTACGTCTTCGTAGAGCCCGCGGCGGGCTGGGCGAACGCGACAGAGACAGCCAAGTTGACCCCGTCCGACGGCGCGGCGAACGACCGGCTGGGATATTCGGTGGCGATTTCCGGCAGCACGGTGGTGGCGGGCGCCTACGGCTACAACAGCTTCCAGGGCGCGGCGTACGTCTTCAACGAGCAGCCCGGGGGGTGGGCGAGCGGCCACGAGAGCGCGAGGCTAACCGCTTCCGACGGTGGCAGTGAGTGGGCCGAAAGAGTCGCCATCTCGGGGAGCACGATCGTGGTCGGAGGCATCGGCGCCGCTGGTGGTGCGGGGGCGGCGTACGTCTTCGTAGGCCCGCCGACGGTGCAGACCGGACAGGCGACCGCAGTTTCGCAGACAGGAGCGACCCTGAACGGATCGGTGGTGCCGAACGGCGCCGCGACGAGCTACCACTTCGACTATGGCCCGACGACGGCCTACGGCTCCTCGACCCCCACGGCCGGCGCCGGCGCGGACAGCTCGAGCCATCCGGAGTCCGCGCCCGTCAGCGCCCTGCAGCCGGGAACGACATATCACTTCCGCCTCGTCGCAGCGAATATCGCAGGCACGGTCGCCGGGCCCGACGAGGTGTTTGCGACCCCGAACACGGGCTCCGCGTCGCTGCTGACACTCGCCGCGGCACCTAAGTTCAACGGGAGCGCCGTCACGTTCAAGCTCCACTGCACGGGCGCTCCGTGCTCCGGCAAGGCGACCGAGACGACAGTCGAGAAACTACGAAAGTCCGGTGGCAAGGTGCTTTCGCTGAGCGCCGCGCGCAAGGCCAAGACTCGCAAGCGCACCGTCACGGTCGGGGCGCGCAGCTTCCAGCTGGCGGCCGGTCAGACGGTGAGCGTCACCGTGCCGCTCAACGCGACCGGGCGCGCGCTGCTGAAGCGGTTCAAGCAGATCCCGGTCAAGCTGGCGATCGCGCTGCTTCAGGCAAACGGCAAGCCGCTCACGGTCATGACCCGGAAGCTGACGCTGAAGCCACATCCCAAGAAGCACAAGCACGGCCACGGGCATCACTAGGACGTTTTGCGGCGGGTCGTCGCGTGGCTCGCGCAGGTGCCGCCGTGCTCTTGCTGAGCCTTATGGTGGGAGCTGGCTCCGCCGAGTCAAGGACCCCGCGGCTTCGGTGGACAAAGCCCGTCGCAGTCGACGAGCGGGGCGGTGGACTGACCGCAATCTCCTGCCCCTCGAAGGCGCTCTGCGTGGCCGTGGACGCGAAGGGCAACGTGGTCACCTCGACCCACCCGACGCGTCGCAGCGCCGCGGCCTGGCGGAGCACAGGCGCAAGGGTCGGTCAGAGCGGCATCGAGTGCGCCTCCGTCAGTCTTTGTGTGGCGTACCACGGACAAACGCTTTTCACCTCGACCGATGCGACCGGCGCCGCCGCGGCGTGGCCGGGCGCGAACCTCGATCGGTCGGGTCGCCTGACATCGGTGGCATGCCCCTCGTCGACGTTCTGCGTCGCCGGCGACGACAGTGGCGACATCCTGACCACCTCCGAGCCCGGCGGCGGCGCCTCGGCGTGGCTCAGCGCGGCGGTCGACCCGGCCGCGCACGACGGCCAAGGCAGCATCTACGCGGTGTCGTGCCCCTCAACTCACTTCTGCGCAGCGGTCGATGACCAGGGCAACGTGCTCACCTCGAGCAAACCCGCCGGCGGCGCTCCCGCTTGGCAGATCAAGCCGGTCGACACCGGTTTCGGGAGCGGCTTCGGGCTGCTGGACATCTCCTGTCCCTCAGCGAGGCTCTGCGTCGCGGTCGACGGCTCGGGCGGCGACGTCGTCTGGTCGACGCACCCTACCCGCGGGAAGTCGGCCTGGAAGGGCGCCGCGATCAGCCCCGCGATCAACGAGAACGATGAGGGCAGGCTCGAGCTCGTATGGTGCAAATCCACCGCGCTGTGCGTCGCAGCGGACAACCTCGGCGGCGTCTTCGTCGCGTCCCGTCCGACCAGCGGCGCCAAGGCCTGGAGCACCAGACACTTCGGCCTCGCCGCCCTGTCCTGCATCTCGGCGTCGCTGTGCGTCGCAGTCGACGCCGACGGCTCGGTGCGTCTCGGCAAGTCCAGGAGGCGGACTTGAATCGTGCGGCGGTGAGCCCTCGCGGAACTCCGCGCAGCCGACCCCTCCGGCGAGGGCACCTGATGTTCGCGAGGACGCTGACCAAAAGGCGATCCCCGAGATCCGCCCCCTTCGCCTGCGTCTCGTCTCCGTAGGCGTCGGGCCCAACGGTCGCTTGAACCGGAACCCGGTATTGCCGGGGCCGGCGCGTCAATGAACTGGCGTGTCAGCGGGACTCCCGCAGACTCGAAGCCGACGATGGGATTCGAACCCATGACCCCCGCTTTACGAGAGCGGTGCTCTGGCCAACTGAGCTACGTCGGCAGCCTGGCGCAGTCTAGAGAGCGGGCGGAGCGCTTTCTCCGTTCACTCCGCTGCGCCGACGAGTCGCGACAGGCGGAGCGTGAGGGCGGTCAGGGCGAGCTCCTCGCTTACGTTCAGCTCGAGCGACGAGCGGGCGTCCTCGCAACGCTCGATCGCCTCGCGCAGCCGGCGCGTGTCGCGTCCGCGCGCCGACGCGGCGAGCTCGGGTGAGCGATCGACGCGCGAGCACGGCGCCGTCCGCGCCCTCTGCGATGCAGAGCAGGTCCCGGAAGCTGAGCGCGAGCAGCACGAGGCCGAGGTTCAGCACCTCGGTGCGGGCGCGGCGCCCGTCGCGTCGTCCCGCATCCTCGAACTCTCGCTCGAGCGCCTTGCGGTCGCGTCCCTTCGGCTCATTCTCGAGGCGGACCTTGGCGGCCGCCGCGACGGCCGCCTCCGCTTCGGCGCGCCGCTGCTCGGCCCGTGCCAGCAGCGACCGCCAGGGCTCCGCGGCGGACGGGTCACGCGCGTCGCCGGCAAGCGCCGCGCGGACGATTCGCTCGACGTCGAGGCGAAGCTCATCTCCCTCCTCGGAGGCGAGGGTACGCGCCCGGCCGCCGTCTCCGAGCGAGAGCCTGGCCGCCGCGATTGCGCGCTCCGGAGAGCTTCCCTCCTGCTCGAGCTGCGCGGCGATCCGCGTCGCCGGGAGCGGATCGAAGCGGACGAGCTGACAGCGCGAGATGACCGTCTCGAGCACCTGGCCGAGCGCCTCGGTGAGCAGGATCAGGTGCACGAACGGCGCTGGCTCCTCGAGCGTCTTCAGCAGCCTGTTGGCGACCTCGTCGTTCATCGTGTCGACGCGCTCGAGGACGAACACGCGGCGTCGAGACTCGAAGGGCGTGCGGGTCGCCGCGAGCACGACCGGCTCGTCGATATCGCTGACGCGCATCACGTGCGCACCGGTCGGCCGGACCCAGGTGAGGTCGGGATGCGTACCCGCGAGTACGCGCCGGCGGGCCGCGTCCGGATCCGTCTCGCTCTCGGCGAGCAGCTCGGCGGCGAGCGCACGCGCGGCGGCGCGCTTGCCGCTGCCGGCCGGCCCGTGAAAGAGGTAGGCGTGGGAGGGCTCGCCGGCTTCGAGCGCCGCCCCCAGCACGAGTCGCGCGTGAGGGTGCTCCTCGGTGCCAGCGAGCGGCACGCTCACGCTTCCACCCCGGGCAGCACCGCCTCGACGATCCTCAGCACGTCAGCGTGTACCTCCTCCGCCGCGCGGTTCGCCTCGACCGCGCGAACGCGCTCCGGATCGGCGGCCGCCAGTCGCCGGTACGCCGCGAGAACGTCGGCCTGGAGCGTGGAGCCCTCGTCCTCGAAGCGATCTGGGACGCCCGCGCGGCCGGCGGCCTCTGCCGGATCGAGCATCAGCAGAATCGTCAGGTCCGGCATGAGCCCGGCGGTCGCGAACTCGTTCACGCGCGCGACCTCGTCGACTCCGAGGCCGCGCGCCGCGCCCTGATAGGCGAGCGAGGAGTCGAGATAGCGGTCCGAGATCACGACGCGTCCGTCCGCGAGCGCCGGCCTGATCACCCGCGTCGACGAGCTCGGCTCGCGCCGCGGCGAACAGGAGCGCCTCGCCGCGCGGGCCGATTCGCGCCGCGGGGTCCTTGACGAGCTCGCGCACCCGCTCACCGACGGCGGTTCCGCCGGGTTCGCGAACCGTCACCGCCCGCTCACCGAGCGCGTCCGCGAGCAGCCGCGCCTGGGTCGTCTTGCCGGCCCGGTCGATGCCCTCGAAGCTGATCAACAACCCGCTCATGCGCCCGGTCGAAGCTACCACCGCATCCGGCCGTCGCGGCAGCGGCGACCGCCCGCCCGCCGAGGCGTCGCTAGCATGCCGCGCCGCATGGACACGCTCGTCACCGGCGGAGCCGGATTCATCGGCTCGAACCTCGTCGACGGCCTGCTCGAGCGCGGCCACGCGGTCACCGTCGTCGACGATCTGTCCACCGGCCGTCACGAGAACCTCGACGGCGCTCTCGCGCATGGCGCGCGCCTGATCGAGGGAGACGTCCGCGACGCCCCCACCATGCGCGAGGTGCTGGCCGCCGCCCGTCCCGAGGTTGTGTTCCACCTCGCCGCTCAGATCGACGTGCGCAAGTCCGCCGCAGATCCGGCGAACGACGCACGCATCAACGTCGAGGGAACGATCAACGTCCTGGAGGCGGCACGCGAAGCAGGCGTGCGCCGCTTCATCAACACCTCCACGGGCGGCGCGATCTACGGCGAGGGCCAGGTCCTGCCCGCCCCCGAGGACCATCCTGTCGCGCCCGAGGCGCCCTACGGCCTGTCGAAGTTCTGCGCAGAGAACTACTGCGAGATCGAGCGGCGCATGCACGGCCTGCCGACCGTCTCGCTCCGCTACGGCAACGTCTACGGCCCCCGGCAGGATCCGCTCGGCGAGGCCGGCGTGATCGCGATCTTCTGCGGCAAGCTCGCCGAGGGAGAGCGACCTACGGTCTTCGGTGACGGCCTGCAGACGCGCGACTACATCTACGTCGGCGACGTGGTGAGCGCGAACCTCGCCGCCGCCGAGCGCGAGGTCGGCGGCGCGTACAACATCGGCACCGGACGGGAGACGACGGTGCTCGAGCTCGTCGAGGCACTCGGCCGCCTCGCGGGGCGGGAGTTCAAAGCCGAGCATGCGCCCGAGCGCCTCGGCGAGGTTCGCCACATCGCACTCGACTCATCCCGTGCGCGCTCGGACCTCGGCTGGACCGCGCAGGTGAAGCTCGAGGACGGCCTGCGCCGGACGCTCGAGTCGCTCGAAGCCGCGAGCTGACGACGAACGCCGGCGATCGACTAGCCTCACTCACCCGATGGCCGTGTGGCTGATCATCGTGATCGCGGTCGCCGCCGTGGCGGCGCTCGCGGCCGGCACCTGGTACCTGGGCTACCCGGTCCATGGGTTCGAGCGGCTGCGCGCGTCCGCGACCGAGGCCGGCGAGCGCGCCGCGGACCTCACGGCGGACTTCCTCGACTGGGCGCGGCTCGGTCGCTGACGCGTTTCGCAGGCCGCCGATTCATCCCGCTGCTTGCGCCGAAGCGGGAAGCGCGAATAAGCCGCTCGGAGCGGCCGAAGCAGGGATGAAAACCCTGCTCATCCTCTAAAATCGAGGTTCACACCGGCTTCCGCTTCGGCGCGCTCCTCACAACCCGTTCCATCCGATCTGCGCGCGATGCTTGTTGACCCGCCTGCGCATCGGCAGGCACCAACGAGCGAACGGGAGAAGGGACCGCCATGCAGCACCAGCGAAGCGCCGCCGACACCTCCACCACCACCGGGCAGGGCCTGCACGTCGAGCGTCGCTTCACTGAACGCGGGCTGCATCCATTCGACATGGTCGCGTGGGAGATCCGCGACGCCATCATCGGTGATCCCGAGAAGCCCGTCTTCGAGCAGCGCGGCGTCGAGTTTCCCGTCAGCTGGTCACAGAACGCGACCAACATCGTCGCTCAGAAGTACTTCCGCGGCCAGCTCGGCTCGCCGCGACGTGAGTCCTCCGTCAAGCAGATGATCGGCCGCGTCGCCGGCACGATCGCCGCCTGGGGACGCGACGGCGGCTACTTCGCGAGCGATGAGGACGCCGAGGCCTTCGAAGCCGAGCTGATCCACATCCTGCTCAGTCAGACGGCGGCGTTCAACTCGCCGGTCTGGTTCAACGTCGGCTTCGAGGAGAGCCCGCAATGCTCGGCGTGCTTCATCCTCTCGGTCGAGGACACGATGGAGTCGATCCTCGGCTGGAACACCAAGGAGGGCCAGATCTTCCGCGGCGGCTCCGGCTCTGGCATCAACCTGTCGAACATCCGCGGGTCGATGGAGCACCTCTCGAAGGGCGGCCTCGCGAGCGGTCCGGTGTCCTTCATGCGAGGCGCCGACGCGTGGGCCGGGACGATCAAGTCGGGCGGCAAGACGCGCCGCGCCGCGAAGATGGTCGTGCTCGACGTCGACCATCCGGACATTCAGGACTTCATCTGGTGTAAGGCCAAGGAGGAGGAGAAGGCCCTCGCGCTGCGCGAGGCGGGCTTCGACATGTCGATCGACGGCGAGGGCTTCACGTCGATCCAGTACCAGAACGCCAACAACTCGGTGCGAGTCAGCGACGAGTTCATGCGCCGTGCCGAGGCGGGTGAGGAGTGGCAGACGACGGCCCGCTCGACCGGCCAGCCGGTCGGTACATACGAAGCCCGCGACCTGCTGCGCCAGATCGCCGACGCGGCCTGGCGCTGCGCCGATCCCGGCGTCCAGTACGACACGACGATCAACGAGTGGCACACCTGCCCGAACTCCGGACGGATCAACGCCTCCAACCCCTGCTTCCCGGGGGAAGCGCGAGTCCATACGACGCGTGGCCTAATGCCGATCGCCGAGCTGGTCGAGCGCGGCGAGCGCGGCGAGGAGATCCGCGTCTACACACATCGGGCCACCGCGGAGGACCCGGGTGAGGGTGTCGTCGCGACCCGACCCGTTGCCGTCATGCGCAACGGCGTCAAGTCGATCGTGCGGTTGCGGTTCGCGAACGGGCAGGAGCTCCGCTGCACGCCCAACCACAGGCTGTGGACGCTGAATCGTGGCTATGTCCGGGCGGAGGAGCTGACCGGCCGGGACGCCGTGCTCTTCAATGACGTGGAGACACCGGCGACGGACGCTTCGTGGGATCTCCCGGTCGAAGTCGCGGAGCCGGCGAAGGCCTTTCAGCGCGGCGGCACGGTCACGCACACGCTGCTTCCCACACGCTGGAGCGAGGGTCTTGCCGAGTTGACAGGGCATCTCATTGGCGACGGCGACCTGACCGACACGCGGACGGAGTGGATCTACGGCGGTGACGACGTCGATGACGGACTCCTCGATGCGCACGAGGGTCTACTGCGAGAGCTGGTCGGTGGTGCGTCGCGGCAGGCGATGGACAACGGCACTGTTCAGCTGCGCGTCGGTAGCCGAGCGGTCCGCAGGCTCTTCGCGGGCATCGGCGTGAGCAGGGCGCGAGCCCACGGCAAGCGTGTTCCGAGCGCCCTGTTTGCGGCGCCCGTCGAGGTCCAGGCATCGTTCCTACGCGGCTTGTTCGGGGCGGACGGTTGCGTCGTTCGAGAGGAGACCGGCGGCAAGGCGACCCGCTACGTAGGCCTCGGCAGTCGTAGTGAGGCGTTGCTACGGGACGTCTTGCGGCTGCTCTCGGCGGCAGGTATTCACGGCTCGATCTATCGAGTCACCGACGCCGAGAAGCCGACCTTTGACTACACGCGCAGGGATGGGACACGCGTTGAGTACCTCTCGCGGCAGGGGTTCGACCTGCGAATCACGGGTTCCGACATGGAGCGCTTCGCACAGCTCGTCGGCTTTTCGACGCCGCGCAAGCAGGCGGCGCTCGAGACGATGCTCGTGGAGACCACCCGGTATCGGACGAAGGTCGGTTCTCGTCTCGTCTCTCGCGAGCCCGACGGTCAGGAGCACGTCTACAACCTGACCGAGCCGCTGCACCACTCGTACATCGTGGACGGCGTCGTCGTGGCGAACTGTTCGGAGTACATGCACGTCGACGACTCGGCGTGCAACCTCGCGTCGATCAACCTGATGAAGTTCCGCCGCCCCGACGGCAGCTTCGACGCCGACGCGTTCGAGCATGTCGTGGACATCGTCCTGCTCGCCCAGGAGATCGTCGTCAGCCCGTCGAGCTACCCGACGGAGGAGATCGGGCGAAACGCCCGCGCCTTCCGCCAGCTCGGGCTCGGCTACGCGAACCTCGGCGCTCTGCTGATGTCGAACGGGCTGCCCTACGACTCCGACGAGGGACGGGCGATGGCCGCGGCGATCACGGCGCTGATGACCGGTCGTGCGTACCGCCGCTCGGCAGAGGTCGCCGCCGCGATGGGCCCCTACGAGCGCTACGAAGAGAACCGCGAGCCGCACAACGCGGTGATGCGCAAGCACCGCGACGCCGCGTACAGGCTCGCCGGCACGCCCGACGGCCAGCTGCTGTCCGCCGCGCGCCGCTCCTGGGACGAGGCGGTCGAGCTTGGCGAGGCCGAGGGCTACCGCAACGCGCAGGCGACCGTCCTCGCCCCCACCGGCACGATCAGCTTCCTGATGGACTGCGATACGACGGGCATCGAGCCGGACTTCTCGCTCGTCAAGTTCAAGGAGCTCGTCGGCGGCGGTCAGATGACGATCGTCAACCGAACCGTCCCGCTCGCGCTCGAGACGCTCGGCTACGGCGAGCAGCAGATCGAGCAGATCCTCGCGCACATCAACGAGCGCGGAACGATCATCGGGGCGCCGGCACTCGATCCCGAGCATCTACCGGTGTTCGACGTCGCCGTAGGGGAGCGCGCGATCTCCCACATGGGCCATATCAAGATGATGGGAGCCGCCCAGCCGTTCATTTCGGGCGCCATCTCGAAGACGGTCAACATGCCGGCCGAGACGACCGTCGAGGACATCGCCGACGCATATCTGCAGGCCTGGCGGCTTGGCGTCAAGGCGCTCGCCGTCTACCGCGACGGCTCGAAGACGGCCCAGGCCCTGCGGACTGATACCAAGAAGGAAGACGGCGAGGACGAGGCCGCCGAGGCGACGGCGGTGACGGCTCCGGAGAGCCCGCCCGCCCAGCGCAAGCGGATGCCCAAGGAGCGCCAGTCGATCACGCACAAGTTCTCGATCGCCGGACACGAGGGCTACATCACCGCCGGCATGTACGACGACGGCTCGCTCGGCGAGATCTTCCTGACCGACATCGGCAAGGAAGGCTCGACGCTGCGCGGGATGATGAACGCCTTCGCAACGTCCGTGTCGATCGCCCTGCAGTACGGCGTGCCGCTCGAGACGCTCGTGCGCAAGTTCTCCTACATGCGCTTCGACCCAGAGGGCGCGACGGGCAACCCCGAGATCCCGTTCGCCAAGTCGATGCCCGACTACATCATGCGCTGGCTCGCCTCGCGCTTCCTCGACGTCGACGTCCAGGAGGAGCTCGGCATCATGACCGCCGAGGTGCGGGCGCGAAAGGCCGCACAGGAGGCGCTGATGCGCGGCGACACTGCCGGTCCGCCACCGACCGCCGGCAATGGCGGCGGCAACGGCCACTCGGGAGGGAACGGCGGCGGATCGAAGGCCGGTAACGGGCACGCCAAGCCCGCCACGACCCGTGCCGCGGCGGAGGCGCTGACCGACGAGCCGCCCGTGATCCCCGCCAAGCTCGAGGGTCTCGACCTCGGGCCGGCGTGCTCGGCGTGCGGCGGCATGATGCAGCGCACCGGCTCGTGCTACACGTGCTCGAGCTGCGGCAACAACACGGGCTGCGGTTGACGACCAGAACGCGCGCCTGATACTCAGGCGCGACGGGGCCCGGGAGCTGCCCGCGGGCGACTCGGGGGAACCGTCACAGAATCCGCGACGATCGGTGCGGTGAGCGGGGACGGCCGAAGCCCGCCGCCGCGCCCGCGGATCTCCGCTGCTGACGAATCGGACAGGCGACGTTCGGGCCGAACCTGGTCGTGCCCTTAATCAGCTCCGGCACGCCGAGCGGCTATCGCTCGCGCTTAGGAGATCCCGGCCCGGGTAGAGCCCGCAGCGTCAACGAAAGGACCTGACCAGTGAAGGCACTCGCGTGGCACGGCAAGCGCGACGTACGCGTCGACACCGTTCCCGATCCCGCAATCGAGCAACCGACAGACGCGATCATCCGCGTCACGACCAGCGGCCTCTGTGGCTCCGATCTCCATCTCTACGAGGTCCTCGGGCCGTTCATGGGTGAGGGCGACATCCTCGGTCATGAGCCAATGGGCATCGTCGAGGAGGTCGGTGCGGGCGTCCAGAATCTGCACGTCGGCGACCGCGTCGTCATCCCCTTCCAGATCTCCTGCGGACACTGCTACATGTGCGACCAGGGTCTGCAGACACAGTGTGAGACCACCCAGGTGCGCGACCAGGGCATGGGCGCCGCGCTCTTCGGCTATACCAAGCTCTACGGCGAGGTGCCCGGCGGGCAGGCAGAGTTCCTGCGCGTGCCGCAAGCCGACTACACGCACATCAAGGTTCCGGATGGGCCGCCCGACGAGCGTTTCGTCTACCTCTCCGACGTGCTGCCGACCGCCTGGCAGGCGGTTGAGTACGCGGATGTTCCAGAGGGGGGGTCGGTGACCGTGCTCGGGCTCGGGCCGATCGGCGACATGGCCTCTCGCATCGCCAACCATCGCGGTCGTCGCGTGATCGCCGTCGACATCGTCCCGGAGCGACTCGAGCGCGCGCGTGCGCACGGCGCCGAGGTGGTCGACCTCGGCGAGCACGAGGACGACCTCGCCGAGGTGATTCGCGGCATGACGGACGGCCGCGGCACCGACTCCGTAATCGACGCCGTCGGCATGGAGGCGCACGGCTCCCCCGGCGCGAAGCTCGCCCAGCAGATGACCGGACTCCTACCGGACGCGATCGCGGAGAAGATGATGCAGACGGCCGGGATCGACCGGCTGAACGCGCTGCTGCTCGCGATCGACATCGTCCGGCGCGGCGGGACCATCTCCCTGTCGGGCGTCTACGGCGGCATGGCGGATCCGCTGCCGATGCTGACGATCTTCGACAAGCAGATCCAGCTGCGTATGGGTCAGGCGAACGTCAAGCGCTGGGCTCCCGACATCCTGCCGCTGCTCACCGACGGTGACCCGCTCGGCACCGAGACCTTCCACACCCACCAGGTGCCGCTCGAGCAGGGACCGGAGGCCTACGAGACGTTTCAGAAGAAGCGCGACGGAGCGGTCAAGGTCCTGTTCAAGCCCTGAGTCGGATCAGCGGACTCGACGGCGTGCACGCGCGCGCCTGAGCCTGAACAGATAGCCGTAGCCGACTACCGCCACAAGCGTGAGGAGCGCATCGAGGATCAGCGTGATCATGTACCAACGATCGGACGCGCAGCCCAAGTGCGCCTAAGGGAACTGTAAGAGAGCGGTAAGAGCGTGCCTGCTCCGCAGGCACGCTAGAGGACGCGGCGAGCCCAGGTGAAGCTGTCGCGCAGCCAGCCGCTCGTCAGCGGCAGCACGTACACGCCCTGATCCGAGGAGTGGATGACCCAGTTCTTGCTGAGCGCGATGCCCTCGTGGATCACGTTGGCCTCGGTGGCGTGCGAGCGGAAGTGCGCGCTGCCGAAGAAGAGCAGATCGCCCGGCTCGACCGCACCGATCCGGATCCGCCTGCTGAGCGGGATCTCGCCCGCCTGCTGAGCGGCGGTGCGACCGAGGATCTGGCGTCCCCACGGCAGTCCGGAGACCTTGTATACGCGCCAGGCGAAGCCTGAGCAGTCGTAACCGCCGTGCGCGAGACCATCGGCGCGGTCGTCGGTGGTTCCGCCCCAGACGTAGGGCATGCCGATCTTCGCGACCGCCAGCGAGAGGACCGTCCGCTGCGCGGTCGTGTAGCGCGGAAGGGAGAAGGTCGATAGCTCGGCGCGCGCGCCGCTGATCTCCCAGCCTGAGAAGGCGAGCGCGACGGCAAACGAGTGAGCTGCCTCGGCGCGCGTGATCGTGTCGGTCGGGTAGAGCTCGAGGGCGTCGTCGCTCGCGGGGTGGTCCTCGCGCAGGCTCAGGTAACGAGCGACAACCTCTGTCCCGAAGTACCCCGGCGGCCGAAGGCCGGAGCGGACGGCTGCGCGCTCGACCGCGGCTGCGACGTCGCCGAGGCCGAGCTGGTCGACGAGCAGCGCGTCGAAGCGAACGACGCTCAGGCGCGCGGATCCGACCGGTACCGCTGGAGCGCCGGTGCGGGGAGCGAACGCCCCGAGCGCCTCGGTCATGGCAGCGGCGGTCAGTGGATGGCCGCCGCGACCGGCCGCCAGGATCCCGGCGCGGGCGACGGCGCGCTGCTCGGGCAGGTTCCAGTTCGCCAGCGTGTGCGCGTCGGCCGTTGCGGCGGTGACGAGGAGCGCGGCGGTGGCGAACAGCGGGGCAGCCAGCCGCCTGATCGGGGAGCGGTGCATCCCGACCTCTGATCGGCAGGACCGCTACGAGCGCTTTAGCGGCACGGCGGAGGCTGGACGCGCCGGCGCGCGCGGCCGGGCGAGCGACCGGGCGCAGCGAGGCTGAGTCGGATTCGCCGGACTTCCAGGGCGCTCGGCCACCGCGGTGATCGTCAGGCTCGGATCGACGCGGAGGCTCGACGGAACGGCCGAGCCGTCGCAGATAGTCATGTCTCGTAGCCGAACACGCGGCGTAGCGAATCGATCGCGCCGCTCGCGCGCTCCGGTCCCGTCACCGCGCCGCCGGCCACGAGCGGGTCGCGGAGCGAGAGCGCCTTCGGCGCTTTCGCTAGTGACCGCCGTGCGCGAAGTGCGTGAAGATCGCCGCCGCCGGCTTCGGCGAGAAGTCGCTGTGGAGAAGGCCGTAGTGAGCGAAGAACTCCGGATCGGGGTTCGGCACGCCGGACCGGTAGTCGCGCAGGTTGAACCAGAACGCCGCCTGCACGAAGGAGAGGCTTGGATCACCGGTGAGCAGCTGGTAGGCGGCGCGCAGATCGGCGGCCTGGGCCTGCTCCGTCGGGTGGTAGGGATCGGGCGTGCCGGAGCTCTCGCCCGGCCATCCGAACTCTGGCAGCCACATTCGCGGGCGGCCATAGCCGTGGTCGGTGAAGAGCTGCTCGTAGGCGAGCAGCATGCCCGGCCAGTCGAGCCGCTCCCAGTGGTTGCCGGGGGCGTAATGGACCCAGCCCTGACCGCCGGCGTCGCGCGTATCGGTCGGTCCGACGTCCGGCGGGAAGCGGTACGGGCGAACTCCGACGAGGTCGAACGGCTTGCGACCGCCGAGGTCGTCGAGCGCCCCACGGGCGAAGATCAATGCCGCGATGCCGCCAGGGGAGCCATCGGCGATGCCGAAGTCGTTGGGCGAGCCGAAGATCAGCCGGTCCGAGGGATCCGCCGCGCGGAAGGCGGCGTACTCGGCCTCGAGCAGGCGCGCGTACGCGGCTGGATCGGGATGCGGGGGCCAGAAGGACGTGTGGTTCGGCTCGACCCAGCTTTCGTAGTAGCGGACCCTGCCGTGGAAGTGGCGCAGCAGCTTGCGCACGTAGGTGCCGTAGACCTTGAGGTCGTGCGCGCTCGTCGGCGGGCAGTCGACCGGGTTCGAGGGCGCCGGGCGTGCCGAGCAAGCCCCCCGGATGCCCCCGAGGCTCATCAGCACCCCGAGCCCCATCTTGCGTGCCCGGTTTACCTGGCTGTCCATCTGGGCGAAGCTCGGTCGTCCGTGCGAAAACTTGATGTTGTCGCCGGTCAGGTGGATCCAGGTCGCGCCGAGCCGCTTGGCCGTCGGCATGTCGCGCAGGAAGCGCGCATAGCTCGAATCGAACGTGCCGGTGTTGAGTCCGAACAGGCTCGGTGCGGGCTCGGGCGGCAGCGCGCTGTGACGGTGCCTCGGCTTCGCCGCGGCCCCGGAGGCCGCGGCAGCGAGCGCGACGGCCGCGACCGCCACGAGCGCGAGCGCGCCGATCCGGAAAAGGCGGACGGCCATCGACGAGAAAGGTAGAGGATCCCCGGCGGGGCCCGGCGTCGTGCCGGGCCCCGAGGATCCGGTCAGGCCGGCGTCGCGATGACCTCTCGGCGCACCGGGAGTCGGGCGATCCGGGGGATCGCAAGTGCCGCGGCCGCACCCGCCGCTAGCACGGCGGCCGCGACCAAGAGCGCCGGTCCGAGGCCGTTGACGAACGCCTGCGAGGAGCCGTAGCCACCTGATCCGCTGAAGACCGAGGCGAGCACCGCGACGCCGAGTACTCCGCCCACCTCCCGGATCGCGTTGGTCGCTCCAGAGGCCTGTCCCGCTTCCCGGGCGCGGACGCTCCCGAGCACGGCGTTCGCCGCAGGGGCGAAGACGAGCGCCATCCCGGTCCCGGCGAGGACGAACGCCCCGACGAGCGACCCGTAGGACACCGCCGGACTGAGCACGGCCGCGAGCCATACGAGCGCGAGGGCCTGCAGGGACAGGCCCGCGAACATCAGCGGCCGGCTGCCGACGCGATCGGAGAGCAGTCCCGCCAGGGGCGCGACGAAGATGGGCATCGCCGTCCACGGGAGCGTGCGGATGCCCGCCTGGAGAGGGGATAGGTGCTGAGCCGTCTGGAAGAACTGGGCGAGCAGGAAGATCGCTCCGAACATTCCGAAATACATCGCAAGCGATACGGCGCTTGTCGCCGAGAAGGCGCGACTGCGGAAGAACCGCATCGGGAGCATCGGGGCGCTCGTCCGAAGCTCCCAGGCGACGAAGGCGACCAAGAGCACGAGTCCGAGGCCGAGGCTCGCCAGCACGGTCGCGCTCGACCAGCCCAGCGCGTTCGCGCGAACGAGCGCGTAGACGACGCCGAGCAGCCCACCGCTCGCGAGTGCGACGCCACGCAGGTCGACCCGGCCGGCGGGGCCGCGGCTCTCCTCGAGCCGCGTCAGGGCGAGCGGCGCGACGATCAGCCCGACCGGTACGTTCAGCCAGAAGATCCAGTGCCAGGACAGGCCGTCGATGACGGCACCGCCGACAACCGGCCCGAGCGCGACGCCGAGGCCGCTGACGCCGGACCAGATGCCGAGCGCGATTCCCCGGCGGCCGGCGGGGAAGGCCTCGGACAGGAGCGTCAGGGTGAGCGGCATGACGATCGCGCCCCCGGCGCCCTGGACCGCGCGCGCGGCGATCAGTGCGCTGGTGGTCGGAGCGAGCGCCGCCGCCGCGGAGGCGGCGGTGAAGATCGAGAGGCCGATCACGAACAGGCGACGGCGGCCGAAGCGGTCCCCGAGTGCGGCGCCCGTGAGCAGCAGGACGGCGAAGCTCAGCGTGTAGGCGTTGACCGTCCACTCGAGGTCGCCGATCGTCGCGCCGAGCGAACGGCGGATCGTCGGCAGCGCCGTCGTGACGACGAGGTTGTCGAGCGTGACCATGAACAGGGCGGCCGATACGAGCGCGAGCGTCCAGCGCGCGCGGTTTGCGGTGGAGCTCATGACGTCCTCCTTATTGGTTGATTTATAAGTTGCACAGGTAAAAAAAGGGGGTCAGAGGCCGCATTCGCTTGTCAGCATCGGCCGAACCAACTCGGGGACACCGAGCGCGGTGGTGACGTTGATGAGCATCCCGGCGGCCAGGAACCGGGCGACCTCGTCCTCCGCCGCGCCGCTGATCCGGCCGACTTCGCGCGCGAGGTCCTTGAATCCCGCGGCGACCGCGGGGCCGATCTCAGGGTCTCCAGCGGCAGCGTACGCCTGCAGCTGGCACAGCAGCAGATCCGGGTTCTCCGTGACGAGCGGGCCGTAGGCGAGCCCCATCTGCTCGAGCGCCTCCTCGGAGGTTCGGGCCCCCCGCGCCGCCGTGACGAAGGCGTGCCGGATCGACTCGAGCACGCGCTCGTGCACCGCGAGGAAGAGGTCCCGCTTGCTCGGGAACAGCGCGTAGATGTAGGGCTGCGAGATACCCGCACGTTTCGCGATCGCAGGCGTGCCCGCGGCGTGGTAGCCGCGCGCCCCGAACTCGTGCAGGGCGGCGGCGAGCACCTGCTCGCGGCGCTCCTCGGCGGTGAGGCGACGGCTCTGCTCGGCGACGGCCATAGCGTCATTATTGATCGATCTATCAGTTTTGTCAACCGGAGTTGTGGTTTGACCGCTCCGTGGCGCTGCGGGAGGATGGCGGAGTCGAAGCTGGGGACTTGGAGGTGGACACGATGACGAGGGGCAAGCCGGCCTACGCGAACGGGCCGGGCGAGACTCCGTTGCTCGGAGATTCGATCGGACAGAATCTCGAGCGAACGGTCGCCCTGCACGCGCAGCGCGAGGCGCTCGTCGACCGAGCGAGCGGGCGGCGGTTCACCTACGCGGAGCTCGACACCGCGATCGACGCGGTCGCGCGGGGTCTGCTCGCGGCCGGTATAGAGAAGGAAGATCGCGTCGGCATCTGGGCGCCGAACTGTGTCGAGTGGGTGCTCGTCCAGTACGCGACCGCGAAGCTCGGCGCGGTGCTCGTGAACGTCAACCCCGCCTATCGCACGCACGAGCTCGAGTACGCGCTCTGCCACGCCGGGGTCAGGCTGCTCGTCTCGGCGACCGCCTTCAAGACGAGCGACTATCGCGCGATGGTGGCCGACGTGAGGGGCAGCTGCCCCGCTCTCGAGCACGTCGTCTTCATCGGCGAGCCGTCATGGGACGAGCTCGTGGCGGCCGGCGAGGCAGTCGCGGGCGACGCACTGGACGAGCGGATGCAGAGTCTCAGCGCGGACGATCCGATCAACATCCAGTTCACGAGCGGGACCACCGGCTACCCGAAGGGTGCGACTCTCACCCACCACAACATCCTCAACAACGCCTTTTTCGTGGGCGAGCTGATCGGCTACACCGAGCGCGACCGGATCTGCATCCCGGTTCCCTTCTACCACTGCTTCGGGATGGTCATGGGGAACCTCGCGGCGACCAGCCACGGCGCCTGCATGGTGATCCCGGCGCCCGCATTCGAGCCCGAGGCGACACTCGCGACCGTGGCGGAGGAGGCGTGCACCTCGCTCTACGGGGTCCCGACGATGTTCGTCGCGGAGCTCGCCCATCCGCGCTTCGGCGAGTACGACCTCTCGAGCCTGCGTACGGGCATCATGGCCGGATCGCCATGCCCGATCGAGGTCATGCGGCGGGTCGTCAGCGAGATGCACATGGAAGAGGTCTCGATCTGTTACGGGATGACGGAGACCTCACCCGTCTCGACGCAGACCCGGGTCGAGGATCCGCTCGAGCTGCGCGTCTCGACGGTCGGGCGTCCGGGGCCGCACATCGAGGTCAAGGTGATAGACCCGGACACCGGGCTGACCTGCCCGCGCGGCGAGCCGGGGGAGCTCTGCACGCGCGGCTACAGCGTGATGCTCGGATACTGGGACGAGCCGGAGAAGACGCGCGAGGCGATCGACGCGGCTCGCTGGATGCATACCGGCGATCTCGCGACGATGAACGAGGATGACTACCTCAACATCGTCGGACGGATCAAGGACATGGTCATCCGCGGCGGCGAGAACATCTACCCGCGCGAGATCGAGGAGTTCCTCTACCGGCATCCGGACGTCGCCGACGTCCAGGTGGTCGGCGTACCGGACGAGCGTTACGGCGAGGAGCTCTGCGCCTGGGTCCAGCCCCGCGAGGGCGCCTCGCTCGACCAGGAGGCCGTCCGCGAGTTCTGCCGCGGGCAGCTGGCTCACTACAAGGTCCCGCGCTACGTGCTCTTCAGCGACGAGTTCCCGCTGACCGTCACGGGCAAGGTGCAGAAGTTCAAGCTGCGCGAGCGCTCGATCGAAGAGCTCGGCCTCGAGCACGCCGCGGCGATGACCACGGCCTGATCGAGCGGGGTCCCTGACAGGCGCTCGCCCGCGACCGGCGTCAGTGGCCGGCCGGCGCCGCCGTGCTCGCCGCGCCGGCGGGAACGTAGCCGACGAGGCTCGCATAGCCGCTCAGGTAGAGGCGCTGGCCGTCGGAGATACCGGGGTCGAACTCACCGAAGCCGGCATTGAAAACGGGATGGCCGCTGCGCAGGTCGAGTCCGATCGTCGACCGGTCGCCGAGGTCGGCGAAGTAGACGATCGAGCCGATGATCGTCGCCGAGCCTGAGATCCTGCCGCCCGCGGCGTAGCTCCAGCGGATCCCTCCGCTGCCCGCGTCGAGGGCGTAGAAGGTGCCGTCGTAGGAGCCCAGGTAGATCGTCGGTCCGAGCCCCGAGGTGTTCAGAACGGCGGCCGAGGCGTAGATGTCGTTGCCGGTCTGCTGCTCCCAGAGCTGGTTTCCGGAGCGGGCGTCGAAGGCGTACATCTCGCCGCTGGTGTCGCCGATGTAGACCCGGCCGAAGCCGACGGCAGCGGTCGCGTAGAACGAGTCGGAGCCGCTCGCGCTCCAGAGCGGCTGACCGGTGCGGGCGGAGATCGCATGCACCTGGTCGCCGTAGTCGCCGAAGAAGAGCATGCCGTGCCAGTAGGTCGGCGAGCCCTTGACCGAGCCGGAGGCGTCGTAGGTCCAGGCCGTGCTGCCGTCGCTCGCACGAAGCGCATAGACCGTGCCCCCCTGCGAGCCGAAGTAGACGATTCCGTCGTGCAGCAGGGGCGAGGACTCCGAGGCGCTCGGCAGCTCGCGCTGCCAGAGCGTGTGGCCGTCGCCGGCCGACAGTGCGACGACGCGCCCGTTGCCGTCGCCGCCGTCGAGCACGGTCACGTATACGGCGCCGTTGCCGACGGCGGGCGTGGACGCCGAGAGCACGCCCAGCTTTCGGTACCAGACCCGCTGCCCGGTCTGGGCGTTGACGGCGTTGACCACCGCGTTGTCGTTCAGCTGGAACAGCACGCCGGCTGATATCACGGGCGGAAACTCGAGCAGCCCGTTGCTGTTGAAGGTCCAGATTCGACGGTAGGGCGGCCGCAGCGTAGAGGAGAAGGCCCGCTGATGGTCCAGGCTGTAGCCATAGAACGGCCATACGAACGCGGGCGCGGCGGGCTGGCGCCGGACGAGGTGGGCGGTGGCCGGGGCCCGCCCCGCATGCTCGGCGTGCTTGCTGCCTGAGCTGAGAGCCCACGCGACGCCGCCGCCGACGAGCAGCAGCACGCCCACCAGCGGCACAAGCCTCAGGAGTCGACGGCGTCTAGGCACGTCGCCGATGCTATTCGCGGCGCAGACGGCCCCATGCGCGGCGGGCGCGACGAAGCCGCGCCCGCCGCCTCCGACCTCTCAGAAGGGGATGTCCTCGCCGTCCTCACCGCCGGCGCCGACCCCGACCGGCTCGAGCTCGTCGCCGCCGTCGGGAAGGTCCGAGCGCGGAGCCGAACGGGAGCTATCGCGTGAGCCGAGGAACTGAACCGACTCCGCGATCACCTCGACCGCCTGGCGCTTGCCGCCGTCAGCGTCTTCCCATTCGTGCCAGTCGAGCCGGCCGTCGACGGCGACGGGACGGCCCTTCGCCAGGTAGAGCGCGCAGTTCTCCGCGCTCGCCCCCCAGACGACCACGTTGAAGTAGTTGGGCTTCTCGGTCCACTCGCCGGAGGGGTCCCGGCGAATGGAGTTGCTGGCCACGCGCAGCGAGCAGACGGGCGTTCCCGACGGGGTGCTGCGCAGCTCCGGGTCGCGCGTCAGGTTGCCGGTCATGACGACGCGGTTGAGGTTGACGGACATCTGGTCTCCTTCCGGTGGTGGTCTGCGGTCGTCCCGAGAGAGTGGTCGGACCGGTCCTGCGGCGGGGTTCTCAGACCCCGAAGTCCACGGGGTCGCCGTCGACGGCGCGCACGAGCATCACGAGCACGTCGTACTCGGCGGTGCGTGCCGTCCTGCGCTTTCCCGTCCGGCAGACGTGCGGGATGAGGCCGGCACGCCGCTGCAGCCACGAGGTGTCGTGCTTGGCGCCGCTGCGGGTCGCCTCGGAAAGGAAGCCGCCGCGCTCGGCGAGCTCGCTCAGGCTGACCCCCTCCTCGAGCCGCTTCAATATCGCCGCCTGGATTCGCGGCAGCGCGACCCGGTCGAGGTTGCGCCCGGCCCTGAGCTCGGCGCGCATGCGACGTGCATTGCGCGGCGTGGCATAGGGAAGCGCCCGCTCGACGAGCGCGATCACCTCATCCTCGCGCCCGCATTCGCGGGCTACGGCGATGACCTCCGCGGCGGAGACGGGCGTGCTGACGGTGCTGCCGTCCGCCTCGACGACGTACTCGGTGAAGCCGAACGCCCAGCGCTGCCCGCGACCGCGCGCGCCGAGCCTGTAGACGACGGTTGCGTCGCGATCGATCAGCTTCACGGTCGTGCGAAGGGCGCCGGGGCGCGGCGGATCGATGCACACCTCATAGGCGCGCCCCGGCTGCGGCGCCGCCGCCGGCAGCGGTCCCCCCACGGTGACCCGTTCGAGCGCCCCGAGCTCCCCGTCGACGCAGCTCATCACCTGCATCTCGCCCCTCCCTTTCGATCTGCCTCGCGGCCGCCGGTCGATGCGGCCGGCTCACAGGGCTAATCGCGAAGGGGCGCGAGAGCCCCCCTCCACTGGAGCGATGAAGGCTTCAGAACGACGAAAGCCGCCGCAGCTCTAGGGCCGGTGCGGCGGCTTTCGCCTTAGGACAATCGATGTACGGATCGGGACCAATCGACCAACGATCGATTGGCCCGGTAATCGGACGGAGGCGTATCTTCTTTAGCGCTTTTGCAAATCGGGCGTGACCCGCTCGGGCGTGCGGCTCAGCCGACGTCGGATCCGCCGCCCGGCGGAGCCTCGCGCGGCGCTGCGCCACCGGCCGCCGCCGGCCCTCCGGTCTCGCGCGCGGCGCCGGCAGGAGCGTTGGTTCCGGCCGGCGGGGCCTCGCCCGCGGCGCCCGAGCCGGCCGGTGGAACGCCGCCCGCGCCGGCCGCCGGGCCCGCGGCCGACGGCCGACCGCGAAGCAGGTAGTAGCCGAGCGCCGCGAGGGCGGCCAGCACGAGGATCGCGAGCGCGATGTAGCGGTAGCGAATGTGGCTGCTGGCCTTGGCCTTGTGGTGCGTGGCGCGCTTGACGTGCACGGTCGCGCCGTGTGACTGCAGCGCCGAGGTCAACTGTGCCTGGTTGCTCGGCGAGTAGGTGACGGCGAAATGCCGGCCGTCGCTCAGCCGGACGCGGACCTGGTCTCGCGACTGGTCGAAGATCGCGCTGCGGACCTGGCCCTTCTGTGCCTGGCCGGTGAGGGCCTGGTAGGACTCGGCCTGATCGGTTGCGGCCAGCGCCGGTGCGGCGCCGGTTACGAGCGCCGCGCCGAGCGCGAGCGCCGGAGTGAGTGTCTTTCGCGCTTTGTTCCGTGTTGGCATAACGCCGGAGGATACGCAGGCCGCGCGGCGAGTGCTCGCCGAGGTGCCTTTGCGCGCCAAATGCGAGACGCCGCTCAGGGCCTTCGCCAGAGCAGCAGGCGGCGGGCGAAGCTCGCGATCAGGTCGAGCTGCCCGCTCGCCGCGGCCGAGAGCATCGCGCGCAGGCGCTCGCCGAGACCCTGGGCCGGGAAATCGATCCCGTACTCGAGCTCGCCGTTCTCGGTCTCGCCGAGTCGCTCCGCTCCCAGCCGCTCCAGGGCCTCGACCACCACGGTGTTCTCCTTCGAGACGAGCGCGCTGTACCGCCGCAGTCCGTTCTCACGGGCGCGCTCGGTGAGCTGGGTCATGAGCTCGTTGCCGAGCCCGCGGTGCTGCCAGTCGTCTGCGACGACCACCGCGACCTCCCCCGCGTCGGGCGTGCTGGGCGTGCGGACATAGCGCGCCACGCCGACGAGCTCGCCCTCGTCCTGGCCGTCGAGGGCGACGAGGGCCTCGTGGCGGCGGTGGTCGACCTCGGTCAGATACGCCAGGTCCTCGGGACTCAGCTCGTTCGCGGGGGCGAGGAACCGCCGCCGCCGAGAGGTCTCGCTGAGACGCCGGAATCCCCTCCGCAGAAGCTCCTTGTCGTCCGGCCGGATCGGCCTGATCCAGACGGCGGAGCCGTCGCGGAGCTCTGCAAGGCGCGGAAGCCCGCTGCCCTCGGTCATCTCGGCGGCGGACACCCGGCCCACCTTACGCGCTGACGGGCGGCTTGCTCGATCGACGATCAGCGCGCGCTCGAGCCGGTCCGCGCGCCCGTTCCCGAGGACGGCGGCGCGGTAGAAGCGCTCGAGCCGGCCCCAGACGGCGGCGGTACCTCGATCAGTCCCTGCGTGCCCCCGTTGCCGCCGGAGCCGGATCCCGCGGAGCTCGGCTCGGGAGGGGTCGCGCTCGGAGCGGACGGTGCCTGAGAGACCGGGGTGTGCCGGATCCGGCGGTGCGCCCGCACCCGTCTCGCCCTCGTGCCGGCCGGAATGAGTGCCCGGGCAGGGGGCTTGAAGGGTCGAGGGGCCGGCGGGGCATGCGCCACGCGGGGCGGATGCTGCTGGTTGCCGGCGACGGCCGCAAGTGCGGCGCTCGCCAGAGCGCCGAGCAGGGTCAGGGCCGTCGCGACCTTGAGCGCCAGCCGCGTCGGTCGCGAACGGCGCAGCGTCGCGAGAATCCCGAGCGACGCTCCGCTGCGGCCGACGAGCCAGCCGGCGGCGATCAGCGCCAGTGCGACGTACGGCAGGCCGAAGCGCCAGCCCAGCACGGACGTGGCGATCACAGGCAGGACGGTCGCCGCGAGCAGCCCGACCGCCATCTCCGCAGCGGCCGGGCGGGCGGAGGCCGCCTCCCCCGGCGCGCGCACATCCGCGGGGTGCTTCGGAGCCTCGCCCACGGGCGCCCGAACCTCCGCGGCTACGACTTCGCTCGCCAGCGCCTGCTCGCCTTCCTCCGGCTCGCCTATCCGCTCCTCGTCAGTGGCCGGGATCTCTTCTGGACGATCTTCCTCTGGCGGGTCGTGGCCGATCAGCTGCTCGAGCTGCTCTTCCTCGGACGCCTCCTCGGGCGTGTCGTCCTCAAGGGGTGCACCCGGCTCGTCGACCTCGCCCTCCGGCGGCTCGGGCTCCCCCGCGTGCGCTGGTGCGCTGTGGTCGGCCTCGACCGCAGCGCTCGGCTCGTCGATCGCGTACGCGTGCACGTATCCGGTCGGCTCGCCGGTGTCGCTGAGGCCGTGATCGAAGTCGAGTGCGTCGCCGTCCACCCTCGCCTCTGGAGCCACGGCGGGCGGCGGCGGGTCTTCGTCTTGGGTCATGTCGTCGCTCTGCGAGTCCTCCTGCCGCCGCCGGCGTGCGCGGTCGAGGGTCGCTCGCGCGAACTCGCGGACCGTGGGGAACTCCTGGCGATTGCCGGGGTTGGCCGTGCTGCCGGGCCGCTGGCCGTTCCCGTCCTCGAGCGGGGCCGCGTCGGCTGCCGCGCCGAAGCGGACCGGTCCGTCCGGCTCGGCGGCGAGCAAGGACGGTTGCGGCTCGACACCGGCCATCTCGAGCGCCGCCTGGATCCGGGTGCGCTCCGCCTCGTCGAGCTGCTCGGCGCCGAACAGCTGACGCAGCTGGTCGGCCCGCAGGGACGGCCCCCCGAGACCGCCATTCGCCGCGCGCGCCTCGCGGGCGAGGACCAGGGCGACCTCGAGGTCCCTCACCGTCACAGCCATCGCGCGCGTGTCCTCATGAGCTCGCCCGTGTCGTCAGTCGATCGGCACGCCCTCCGGCGGGACCGTCGGCCCCCACCCTTTCCCGATGGCGTAGCGCTTCCCTGCGAGATTACCGTTGGAGTGGATGTCTGACGATACGAGCCCGGTCGAAGTGCCGCTCGATGCGAGCAACGCCCCCGAGCAGGCAGACCTGGTCGTGGTCGGAGCGGGGATCGTCGGGCTTGCGGTCGCGCGTGAGCTGATGCTGCGCCACGGCGGGCTTCGCGTCGCGGTCCTCGAGCGCGAGTCCGATGTGGCGCGCCACCAGACGAGCCACAACAGCGGCGTCGTCCACGCCGGGATCTACTACGCGCCGGGCTCGCTCAAGGCCCGCCTCTGCGTCGAGGGAGCCCGCGAGCTGTACGCGTACTGCGAGCGACACGCGATACCGCACGAGCGCTGCGGCAAGGTGATCCTGGCAACCTCGCCGCACGAGCTGCCGGCGCTCGATGAGCTCGAGCGCCGGGGACACGCGAACGGCGTGCCGGGGCTGCATCGCGTCGATGCTCGGGCGCTCGAGCGGATCGAGCCGCACGCGCGCGGGATCGCGGCGCTGCACTCGCCGGCCACCGGAATCGTCGACTTCGGAGCGGTTGCGCGACGGCTCGCAGCCGACGTGTGCGAGGCCGGTGCGACGATCGCGACTGGATGCGAGGTGCGAGACGTGTCCGCGGGTGCGGACTGCTTGCGGCTATTCCACGTGCGCGGCGAGACACGGGCGGTGAACGCGGTCTTCTGCGCGGGCGGCTGGTCCGACAGGCTGGCGCGAATGGCCGGCGCGAGCGCCGATCCGCGCATCATCCCCTTCCGCGGCGCCTACCTCAAGCTCCGCCCGGAGCGGCGCGAGCTGGTGCGCGGGCTGATCTATCCCGTCCCGGACCCGTCACTGCCCTTCCTCGGGGTGC
This sequence comes from uncultured Actinomycetes bacterium, assembly GCA_963719375.1. Taxonomy (GTDB): domain Bacteria; phylum Actinomycetota; class Thermoleophilia; order Solirubrobacterales; family Thermoleophilaceae; genus JAICJV01. The sequence continues at coordinate 1,156,806 of CAVRBY010000001.1, forward strand.
ATCTCAGCCGCCACATCGACGGCGATGTGCTGGTCGGTCCCACGGCCCTGATCGCCGGGGCCCGCGACGCGTACGAGCTCCGACGGATCCGCACTGCCGATCTCGCGGCGACGCTCGCCTGGCCCGGCACATGGCGGCTCATGCGTCGCTACTGGCGCACCGGGCTGACGGAGATCGGGCATGCCGCGAGCCGCCGCCGGTTCGTCGCCGCGGCACGCCGGTACGTGCCGGAGCTACGAGCTGCGGACGTCGTCCCCGGACCAGCGGGGGTCCGAGCCCAGGCGCTCGCGCGCGGCGGCGGGCTCGTCGACGACTTCTCCTTCTCCCATACCGACCGCGCGCTGCACGTACGCAACGCGCCCTCACCGGCCGCCACCTCATCGCTCGCGATCGCGCGCATGGTCGCCGACGAGGCGGACCGGACGTTCGGACTCGGTCGCTCGCACGCCGTTTCGCTGACGCGACCGTAGTATGGCCCCCCGTGGAACAGGTGCGCACGCAGCTCGCGGGGCCGCTGCTGATCTCGCCCGTGGCGCACGGCGACGTGCGCGGCTTCTTCACCGAGACATACAGGCGCGACGCCTACGCGGCGATCGGCGTGGGGGACGAGTTCGTCCAGGACAACCACTCGCGATCGAGCAGGGGCGTCGTGCGCGGACTGCATTTCCAGCTGCCCCCCGGGCAGGCCAAGCTCATCAGATGCGCACGAGGCGAGATCTTCGACGTCGTCGTCGACATCCGTCCGGACTCGCCGACGTTCGGCAGCTGGGAGGGCCACGTGCTGAGCGACGAGAACCATCGCCAGCTCTACTGCCCGGTGGGATTCGCGCACGGCTTCTGCGTCACGAGCGACGTAGCCGACGTGACGTACAAGTGCTCCAACTACTACGCGCCGGAGATCGAGCGCGGGATCCGGTTCGACGACCCCGCGATCGGCATCGACTGGCCCCCGGGCGAGCTTCTGCCATCCGCGCGCGACGCCCAGGCGCCCACGCTGGCGGAGATAGCCGGCGAGCTGCCGTTCCGCTTTAGCGGCGGTTGAGCGGCGCGGCCGGCGCTGGGCGCGGGGAGCCCGCGGTCGTCATCCCCGTGCTCGGGGCGCCCGAGCTGTTCGAGCGCTGCCTCGCGAGCGTGCTCGACCACACTCCGGCCGAAGTCCCGATCGTCGTGGCCGACGACGCCACGCCGGGTGACGCGATCGCGACGATCATCGGCCGGGCGGGTGCCGCGAGCAGGCTCCTCCACCACCGCCAGCCCGAGACGGTGGGCTTTCCGCGCAACGTCAACGCGGCGCTCGCGGCAACAGCGCCCGCTGATCCCGTGATCCTGAACAGCGACTGCGAGGTGGCCGCGGGCTGGCTCGAGTCGCTGCAGTCGGCCGCCTACTCGGACAGCCGCGTGGCGACCGTCAGCACGCTCACAAACCACGGGACGATCGTCTCGGTTCCGGAGCGCAACCGGCCCGGACAGGCACTGCCGGCCGGGCACAATGTCGAGTCGGCGGCGGCGGCGATCAGGTCGGGAGCGCGCCGCCTGCTGCCGCGACTGCCGACCGCGATCGGCCACTGCTTTCACGTGCGCCGCTCGGCGCTCGAGCTCGTCGGCGACTTCGACCCGGCGTTCTCACCCGGTTACGGCGAGGAGGTCGACTTCTCGCAGCGCTGCCTGGCGCGCGGGCTGATCCATCTGCTCGCCGACGACGTCTTCGTCTATCACCGCGGCGGAGGCTCGTTCGGCGGGCGGGACGCGCTGCAACGCCGACACGAGCGAATGATCGAGGAGCGCTATCCCTACTACAGCGGGACTGTCGCACGGGTCGCGCGCGAGGAGGACAGCGCGCTCGCGGACGCGCTCGCGGCCGCCCGGCGCGCGCTTCGGGGACTGACCGTGACGGTCGACGCAACCGCGCTCGGCCCGACGATGATGGGAACCCAGGTCGCGACGCTCGAGCTCGTGCGGGCGCTCGCCGAGCGTCGGGACCTCGAGCTGCGAGTCGTCGTCTCGCGCGCCATCGCGCCGGAGGCATGGGCCCCGATCGAGCGGCTCGGAGTGGAGACGATCCGCGCCGACGAGCTCGAGCGAGGCGTGGAGCGGACCGACGTCGTCCACCGGCCCAACCAGCTGTTCGAGCCGAAGCAGCTCGACTGGCTGCACCGGCTCGGCGAGCGGGTCGTCGTGTCCTTTCAGGATCTCATCGCCTACGACAATCCGAGCTACTTCGAAGACGCGGGTGCCTTCGACGCAAACCGCTCTCTCGCACGCCAGTCGCTGGCGATCGCAGACGGCGTCGTCTTCATCTCGAGGCGGGTCCTCCTGGACGCGGTTGCCGAAGAGCTCGTGACGGCGGACCGTGCGCACGCGGTGCTTCTCGGCGCAGACCACGCAGCCGAGCTGCCCGCACCACGCCGTCCCGATGTGGCGCTCGAGCCAGGCGAGTACCTGCTCTGCCTCGGCGCGGACCTGCGCCACAAGAACCGGCTATTTGCGCTTCGCATGTTGGAGGCGCTCCGTGCGGAGCACGGCTACACGGGGAAGCTCGTGCTCGCGGGGCCGCACCTGACGCCGGGCTCCTCGCGCGCCGAGGAGGACCGCTACGTCGAGGCTCAGCCTGCGTTACGCGGCCAGGTGGTGCACCTCGACGAGGTCTCCGAGGCGGAGAAGGCCTGGCTCTACCGCGGGGCCGCACTGGTTCTCTACCCGACCGTCGCCGAGGGTTTCGGGCTCGTCCCGTTCGAGGCGGCCGCGGCCGGCGTCGCCTGCATGTTCGCGCCGGAGGACACGCTCGCCGAGGTCCTCGAGGGCGTGCCCGCGACGATCGTCCCGTGGGACGTCGCTGAGAGCGCGCGCGCCGCTGCGGAGCTGCTCGAGGACCGCGGCCGGCGCGAGGGGCTCGTCGCCTCGGTGCGTGAGCGAAGCCGCGCGCTCACCTGGGCGCGCACGGCAGAGCAGCTAGTCGAGATCTACCGTTCCGTGTGCGAGCGTCCGGCGCAGCCGGCGCGGCGAATCTTCTTCGGCGAGGCGATCGACAACATCGCTCTCTCGCTCGTGGGGCCGGGCGGCTACCTGCCGCCCGAGATCCAGCGCGCCCTCCTCGCGGTGGCCACACGCCCGGCGCTCCGGCGGCCGTTCTTCGCGACGCTCGACGCGTCGTACAAGGCTCTGCGGCGCCGCGGGGAGCCGGTGAGTACGGGACCTCGCCCGTCCCGCGCCGGCACGCCTACTGAAAGATCGCAGAGACCCGCACGCTCTCGAAACCGATCACCGCGGACAGAAGCTCGAAGTGGCGATCCTCGTGAAGCACCCCGAACCCGCGCTCGGCCGCAGCGGCGGCGATCAGATATTCGGCCGCGGGCAGCCTCCGCCTCGCCCCCAACTCGAGCGAAGCAAACAGTGCGGCGCGGCAGGCAGCCTCGGTGACCGGCGCCTGTGAAAGTGCGGACAGAGCTCCGTTGAGTGCGTTGAACTCGCCTTCGTCGCGAGCGGTCGAGAGTATCTCGAGCGCCGCGACCGGGCATGAGGCAAACATCCCGGCCTGGATCGCGGCCGCCCACCACTCCGCCACTCCTGGCTCACGCTGTCTGGCCCATGCGGAGGTGTCGATCACGAGCGGCACCTCCGGGCCTTGGTGCATCAACTCAACTGCGCTTCTCGCTCCGCATGCACCTCGCCCGCGCTCGCCGGGTCGTAATCCGTCTCTGCCCGAACGATGCGAAGGAGGAAGTCGCGAGAGCCGTCTCGATGCCGTCGCTCGGCGCTCCTGGCCGCCGCGCCTCTCAGCGCGAGATCGCGCAGCAGTCGCGAGCGGCTCGGGGGATGAGGATCAACCGCGTCCAGGGCATCCATGAGCTCGTCGTCGACGGTGACCTGGATGCGGCGATGGCGCGTCGGCACGCACGAAGTGTACCACCGAGTGCACCACCGACCCGGACTTGCATCTCTCGATGCCGTCCCGCGGCGAGCCGCAGCGCCCGCCCTCAGCCGCCGAGCCGACCCCGCAGACGCCGCCAGCCCTTGCGCAGCGGCTCCCCGACCGGCACGCCCGTCCGGTTCTCGAGCTGGCGGACGAAGCGCTTGAGCGCGCGGCTGCGCCGGTCCGCCACCTTGCGAAGTGCGACTTCGTGCGCGTCCTCACGCTCCGGCGCGGCGGGCATCACGGCGTAGGCGCACTCGACCACGACCAGGTAGGGAGGGGCGCCGAGGGCCTGCTCGAGACTCAGCTCGAATTGCGGGTCCTCGCCGGCGACCGACCAGAGCTTCGGGCCGAGGGCGGAGACGCCTCGCCTCGTGAACCTGTCGATCGCCTCGGCGGAGTCGAACAGGAGCTCGCGCGGGCGCGACTCGCCGCGCAGCCAGCAGGTCAGGGCGACCCAGTCGATGCGCAAGATGCTCGGCGCCTTGACCGGGTCGAGGCGCACGCCGCGGATCATGTCCGCGCGCAGCTCGGCGCGCACATAGGAGAGCCCGAGGCGGTTGCGCTTCGACTCGAGCGCGACCTTCCAGCCCTCGCCGAAGCCGTAGCCGTTGTCGTAGTAGACGTCGAAGTCGCCGACCTCGACGACTGAGGAGAAGGCCTCGGCGGGGAGCAGGTCCATGCTCACCGCGTCCGCCGCCTCGCCGAGGTGCTCGTCCTCGAGCGCCGCCAGGCCGAAGGGCCAGTAGAGCTCGCTCATCGGCAATGCGATCAGCGCCGCCGGGTCCATGTAGCGCAGCGCGCGCGAGGCGTGCGGGCCGCCCACGATCGAGTCGGCGCCGTGAGAGCCGAAGTTCTCGTCGTGGATCCAGGATCGCGAAAATCGCGGCCTCGGAGGAGGTCGGCGACACCGGTCGCCCGCGCAACCTGAGCGAGCAAGAGACGCCGGGCGTCATCGCGTACGAGCCGGATCGGACCGGGTATCAGCTCCGCGTAGCGGGCCCACTCGCGCTGGAAGGCGAGGATCCCGGCCTGCGCCGCGCCGCGCTCGGCGCTCTGGACCAGCGCCGAGTCGATCGGGTCAGCGAGCACCGGCTCGAGGTCGGCGTTCAGGTCGAGCTGGGAGCCGACGTCCGGCATGCAGAGCTGCTCGAGTATCTCCGGGCTGCGCATCACCGATCGCACACCGGGCCCGGGCACACCGCAGCTGCCGAGATAGCCCGCCATGTCGACCCCGTGGACCATCCTGCGCGCCGCGAGGTCGTGGGTGATCAGGTACAGGCCGGCGGTGGCGATCGGAACCCGCTCACGAAGCAGGATGTCCTGGAGCAGCTTCTGAATCGTCCCTCCCCACCCCAGGTCGACGAGTGCGATCTGTCCCTCCCCGCCGGGAACGCGCGCACGTACGCACTCGACGACACGCTCGCGCAGCCGGCGCGCCTGCTCGACCATCGGACCGCGCAGCTCCGGGTTGGTGGTCAGCTCCTCGAAGACCTCGTCCGCGAAGGCCCGCTCGCCGAGCCGCGCCTCGGTGTGCGCGCGAAGCAGGGACGAGCGCTCGGGGTCGATCTGCAACGTGCTGCACAGCTCCCTCACCGTCGGCGGCAGGCGCCGTGAGAGCAACGCGTCGAGCTCCTCCGGGGTGCCTTCGAAGATCGAGGCGCGCGCGCAGACCTGCCGCGAGAGCCAGAGCGGCTCCGCTCGCGCGTCCGAGCCGAGGTAGCCGGCGGCGCCGTTGATCAGCTTCGAGAGGAGCTCGCCCTCCCGCATCAGGCAGTAGGCGGTCGCGATCCCTCGCGCCTGCAGGTCGGAATGAACCCATTCGGCGAAGCCGGCCAGGGCCGGGCCGAGCATCGCGGCCCCGTAGCGCCAGAAGGGCCGGAGCCGCTCCGGAAGCTGCCCGAGCTCACGGCGCGCGAGCGTCTTCGCTCGCAGCGCCGTAAGGCCCTCGTCGCCGTGCGGCCAGACGCGATCGAGCTCCAGGTAGCGCTGCTCGCGCTCGAGGGCCGTCTCGAGCTGCCTGGGACGCCGCTCGAAGTAGACGCCGCGGATTCCGAAGCGCCGGGCGCCGAGGATGTCGGCGTGCTCGTTGTCGCCGACGTGGACGACCTCGCGCGCCTCGCGTCCGAGCTCTTGCAAGACGAGGCCGAACAGGTCGGTCATCTTGCTCGTGCCGTGCTCGCACGATGCAAAGACGCGGTCGATCGCCGTGTCGAAAGCGAAGTGAGGATCGAGCAGCGATCGCAGCTGGCGCTCCGAGAAGTACGTATCGGAGACCGCGATCACCTGCTTTCCCCGCTCACGCGCGTTTCGGATCAGCTCGAGCAGGTCGAGATCCGGCGCGAGCAGCTCGCGCTCCACCTCGATCTCCACCTCCGTTACGCCGTGGGCCGGGCTGCTCGGGGGGAAGAGCCGTCGTGTAGATCTCGTCGAGCGAGACCTCTGTCCCGCGGCCTGCCTTGCTCGCATCGGCACGGGCGCGTGCCTCAGCCTCGATCCGCAGCCGCTTGAACACGAGCGGGCCGATCGCGGGTGGAAGCAGGCCATCGCGTCGCAGCCGCTCTCCGACGAGCGGAAAGGCATCGACCGGATCGGCGACCCGGCGCCACAGCAGCGTGTCGAAGATGTCGACCGAGAGCACGCTCACGCGCTCGTCACGGAGCGCGTCGAAAGCCTGGTCGAGCCGCGCGTCGGTGGTGCGTGGAGCCTGTATGCCGGAGAGCGCCTCGGTGACGTTCATGCTGTCCACCTCGCGCCAGCGCGGGAGGAGCGCAACCGTAGCAGCGGTTCCGGGCGCTAACTTGACGAGCCGGATGGACGATCCGTTGCTGCTGCACTCACTCTCCGAGCACGCCGAGCTGATCTTCGCCTGCCTCGAAGCGGCTTCGTCGCGCCGGATCGTCGAGATCGGCTCTGAGACGGGTGGCTTCACGAAGCAGCTCGCCGATTGGGCCGGAGCGCACGACGGCACGCTCGTCTCGATCGAGCCGTTCCCCACGGGCGAGATTCGGCACCTCGCGGCCGACCTGCCGCACTTCGAGCTGCACGAGGGCCGCAGCCCCGCAGCGCTTACGGAGATCCAGCGCGGAGACGCGTACATCGTCGACGGCGACCACAACTACTGGACCGTCAGCCGGGAGCTCGAGGCGATCTTCGACCCCGGCGGCGCGGGGGCGTCCCCGCTGGCCGTCCTTCACGACGTCGGCTGGCCGTGCGCGCGACGCGACCAGTACTACGAGCCCTCGGCGCTGCCGCCCGACGCCCTGCACGCCTACAGCCGGGACAAGGGACGCGTGCCCGGACGCAGCGAGCTGATCGAGGGGGGCTTTCGCGGCAGCGGGCAGTTCGCGGTCGCGGTTGTCGAGGGCGGACCGCGAAACGGGGTTCTGACCGCCGTCGAGGACTTCCTTCGCGGCCATGACGAGCTCGCCTACTACGAGGTGCCGGTCGTATTCGGGGTCGGATTCGTGTTCGCGAAGGCAGCGCCTTACGCGGAGCAAATCGAAGCGCTGCTTGCTCCCTGGCACGGGAGCGCGCTGGCGCGCTCGCTCGAGAACAACCGGCTGCGACTGTTCGCCGAGGTGCTGGCACTTCAAGACGCGCCCATGCGGTACAGGCTGCGCCACAACCAGACGCTGCTCGAGTACGAGGACAGGCTCGCGGCCTGCCAGGCGGAGATCGCGGCGCTTCGCCTCGAGCGCGCCCAGCTGCGAGCGCGCGCGGTGCGCGCGCTCGATGGCTGAGGCTGCCTTATAGCCTTCCCGCCATGCCCGACCTTGCCCCGGTGACGACCGGCGAGGCGACCCCCCAAGAGCGCAGCGCCGAGACGCCCGCGCGCCGCTACAACGCGATCGAGGTGGAGGGGCTCGAGAAGACCTTCCGCATCCCCGCGCATCAGATCCAGACGTTCAAGGAGCGCGCGCTTCATCCCCTACGGCGGACGCGCTTCAACGAGCTCCACGTCCTGCGTGGAATCTCGTTCGCGATCGGCGAGGGCGAGTTCTTCGGGATCGTCGGGCGCAACGGGTCCGGCAAGAGCACGCTGCTCAAGTGCATCGCCGAGATCTACCGCCCCGACCGGGGGACGATCCGCATGGCGGGCAGCGTCGCCCCCTTCATCGAGCTCGGGGTCGGCTTCAACCCCGACCTGACCGCGCGCGACAACGTCGTGCTGAACGCCGTGATGATGGGACTGACGCCACGCGAGGCGCGCGAGCGCTTCGACGACATCATCGCCTTCGCCGAGCTCGAGCGCTTCGTCGACATGAAGCTGAAGAACTACTCGTCCGGCATGCAGGTCCGGCTCGCCTTCTCCGTGATGGTGCAGTCCGGCGCGCAGATCCTCCTGATCGACGAGGTGCTCGCGGTCGGCGACGCCGCCTTTCAGCAGCGCTGCCTCGACGAGTTCTATCGCCTCCGCCGAGAGGGACGGACGATCGTGCTCGTCACGCACGACATGGAGATGGTCGAGCGCTTCTGCCACCGCGCGCTGCTGCTGACCGACGGCGAGATCGAGGTGATCGGGGACCCAGCCGAGGTGGGCCGCCGCTACCTCGAGCGAAACTTCGAGCGCTTCCAGCCTGCAGAGCTTCCCGACGCCCGTCAGGCAGCCCCCGCCAACGAGGCACCGCCCCGCGCCGAGATCGTCGACGTGTGGATCGAGGACGCTTCCGGACACCGCGTCGAGACGGTCGCTCACGGCACCGACCTGCACTTCCACGCGCTGATCGAGGTCCACGATCGCGTCGAGGAGCCGATCGTCGACTTCTGGGTCGACGACGAGGAGGACGCGCGCGTCTACGGCATGAGCACGCGGCCATGGGAGCCATGGGGTCCGATCGCCCGCGGCGAGCGCCTTCACGTCCAGGTCGACGCGGAGAACCGGCTCGCCTCGGGCAGGTACCACATCGGCTGCTCGCTGCTCTCCGGCAGCGCCGCGCTCGACATCGTCGCGCTGGTCAACCGGCACACGCCGTTCGTGGTCTACGCGGCCGAGCGCGTCTACGGCCTGCTCCGGGTCGACTACGACCTGCGCGTCGAGCGAGAGCAGGCGGGCCGGTGACGACCGCCGTCCAGCCGGCCGTACGCGAGCTGCGCGGCCCGTCGGCCTACGGCGGGGGCTCCCGCCGCTTCCTGCACCTGACATGGCTGCTCGCGGTGACGGAGTTCCGGCTCGCCTACTTCGGCTCGGCGCTCGGCTACCTCTGGTCGCTGATGCGACCGCTGCTCTTCTTCGGCGTCCTCTACGCCGTCTTCAGCGTAGGCATCCACCTGGGAGCCGGCGTCAAGGACTATCCGATGGTCCTGCTCGTGAACATCATGCTGTTCACGTTCTTCGCGGAGTCGACAGGCAACGCGGTCGCGGCGGTCGTCAACCGCGAGCAGCTCGTGCGCAAGATGCAGTTTCCGCGGCTCGTGATCCCGCTCTCGACCGTGCTCACCTCGCTGCTCAACCTGGCGACGAACCTGATCGCCGTGTTCATCTTCCTGCTCGCCTACGGCATCCACCCCCAGTGGAAGTGGCTGCTGCTGCCGGTCCTGCTGCTGCCACTGATCGCATTCGCCTGCGGCGTGGCGATGATCCTCTCCTCGCTCTACGTCAGCTACCGCGATGTCGCGCCGATCTGGGCGGTCTTCGCACAGCTGCTCTTCTACGTGACGCCGGTGATCTGGGCGATCAACCGGACGACCGGCTGGAAGCGCCAGGTCGTGCTCGCGAACCCGCTCGCGGACATCCTCGAGCAGGGTCGGCGCTGGCTCGTCGACCCGAGCGCCCCCGGCGCGGTTCACGCGATCGGCGGGGTGGCCTGGTTCGCGATACCGGTGGCGATCTTCGTGGTGGTCTGCGCCTTCGGCCTGTGGATCTTCAACCACGAGGCGCCGCGGATCGCCGAGCGGCTCTAGCTACGTGTAGTAGTGGCCGATCGTCAGGAGCTGCGAGAAGATGTCGTGGCCGAGGGCGAGCATGACGAGGACGATCGCGGCGATCGCCTCCCAGCGCCGGCCGACGCCACGCATAGCAAGCGCGACGAGGGCCCCGTAGAGCGGCAGCAGCGGAAACAGGTAACGGGTCTGCTCGAAGTTCTGGCCGGTCTGGATTCGGTAGCGGTAGCCGGCGACGGCGATCGACGCCGACGAGGCCGAGACGACGAGCAGCGCGTAGGTCGGCCAGCTCGAGCCGGCGCCCTCGCAGACCGCCCGCGAGCTCTGACTCGCGCGCACAGCCATCGCCGCGAGACGGCACCGAGCACGGCGAGCGCGCCGACGTTGACCCAGAGTGGGGAAGCCGAAATCGAACCAGCCGAAGCGGCCGACGAAGCCCTGGAAGTAGGTCTGCCACAGCGGCCAGTGCGGGTAGCGCGCAGCCCCAGAAGAAGACATGGTTCATGAACGGCAGCCGCGGCAGGAAGAACTGCCATAGGTAGTCGAGCTGGCCGCCGATCGTCGCCCCGGTGCTCACAGCCCCGTGGCCGCCGCGGTCGATGCCGAGCGATGCAGCGCAAGCTGTCCGAGTTCCAGCCAGCCCAGGTATGCGGCACCGCAGGCGACGACTGCGACGCCGCGCCGATGCATGGCTCGCCGCCGTCGCCACGGCCGGGGCGCGCGCGATCATCGCGGCGAGCGCGAGCAGGACGGCCGGGACGAGTCCCCACATCGAGCCCTTGGTCAACAGCCCCGAGACGATCGCCAGGCCGATGCCAAGCCCGAGCGCGGGGCTAAGCCCGCGGCGGAAGCCGCGCGCGAGCAGCCAGATCAGTGCGGCACTGTCGACCCAGAGCAGATTGTCGTAGTCGACTCCCCCCGCGACGAAGGCAAAGACGGGCTGGAAGGGCAACGGCAAGCGCACCGACGGTCCACGCAAGCGGCCGCCGGGGCAGCAGCTCGCGAAGGAACAGGTAGACGAAGCCGACGGTCAGCCCGGCCAGCAGCGCCGACAGGACACGCATCGCGAAGAGGCGGTCGAAGAAGTTTCCGCCCGAGGCGAGCCCTGTACGGGATGGTCTCGAGCAGGAAGTAGAGCGGCGGCAGGGCGGAGGCGTAACCGGCCTCGGTCGGGGCCGTCCGACCCAGGCCCGAGGCGAGGCGCTGCTCGAGCTGCACGGTTGCGCGCGGCCGACCAACTCGGCCGCCCGACGAGGGTGAACGGGACGCCGGCGAAGGCGGTGTTCTCCTCGGGCGAGCCGTACCAGTAGTTGGTGACGAGCTTCGGCAGTGGCCGGTCTCCGCGACCCACTGAACATAGCCCGCCTGCACCGGCTCGTCCGGAGTCTGAAACGCTGGGGTGATCAGGCTCCACACGAGCGCGTTGACGACGGCGATGACCATGCAGACGTAGATCGCGACGGGCAGGCGCCGGGGGCGTCGCGGCCTGCGCGAGGCGCTCGCGCGCTGGCATGCGGGACTCGCTCGAGACAGCCCCGCGGTCGCGGACCGCGTCCGTCACCGAGCTTCACGCCAGCGCCTCGCGGCGAGCGAGCCACGGCGTGAGCGTGACGGCTGACGGCGACCATCAGGCCGGCGAGCACCCAGATGATCCAGCCGCCCACGAAGGAGGGCTTCGCATTGCGCGAGCGCGCTGTCCGATGGTCGGGGCCAGCGCGAGCCACGTCCCGGGCCGGCTGCGAGTGCCACTCGAGCCGGAGCACGGTCGCGCGGCAGCGGGTGCGCCGGCGGCGGGTCGAGCACGGCCGGCTCCTGGTTCACGTCGAGCAAGTTGCAGCTCGGCCTTCCCGCGCAGCTTGTTCGGCCTGTCCTCGCGGGCCCGGGTAGTCGCCCATGACCGCGATCGGAAGCGTGCCGCTGTCGCGGATGCAGACGCGCGCGTCTCCGAACTCGCGACGTGACACGCGGGCATGGGCACGTCGACCGGCTGGTCGGCGAAGCCGAAACGGCGCGCGGCCATGGGTGACGAGCGTGCCCGCCCTCGGTGACGGCGACATCGACAGGTCCGGCAGGCCTGTCCGGCCGGTGCTGATCCAGATCCGCAGCCGGCGTCGCGCCCGCCGGCACGTACTGCCCGCCCTGGCAGATCTGGCCCCCCGGCCTGACCTGGGGCCCGTAGACGATCAGCTTCCCGTTCTCGCTCGCGAGCGTCGAGCCGTGGCTCAGCAGCAAGCCCGCCAGCGCGACCGAGAGCAGCCAGGAGGGAGCCGGCGAAGCGCGAGACGCGAGACCCGCACCGGCGCCTTAGCGGCGACGCCTGAGCCCGAGGATCGAGATCAGGAAGGAGGTGAAGAAGATCTGAATGCCGACGATCAGCAATGTCGCGGCGACGATCATCATGCGCTCGTCGGAGAGCTGACCGAAGCCGCGGTCGATCCAGGTGACGAGCACGATCAGCGCGAGCACGAGTCCGGCGAGCGCGATCGTGCCGCCGAGCAGCAGGCCGTGCTCGAGCTTGAAGCGCGCGCGCATGCGGTCGAACCAGGGGTCCTTCTCGTTCATGAAGTAGGTGCCGTAGGCATGCGCGCAGAGGCCGAGCGCGGCGACCTGGCTGCCGACGATCGTGAGCAGCGCGCCGCCGATCATCGCGTGGAGGCTCCAGTTGCGCCCGAACACGTTGAGCTGCAGCAGCACCGTCAGCGAGATCAGCCCGCCGAGGCAGCGCCATCAGCGCACCGGGCACGATGAACAGGTGCGTCGGGCTGTGAACGAGCAGGAAGCGCAGGTGGCGCCAGCCGTCGCGGAAGCTCGAGAGCTTCGACTCGCCGCCGCGCGGCCGGTACTCGATCGGGAACTGGCGTGATCCGCAGCTTCTCCTTCGACGGCGCGGATGACCATCTCCGAGGCGAACTCCATGCCGGTCGTGCGCAGGTCGAGCCGCGGCAGCACGTCGCGACGGAGCGCGCGCATGCCGCAGTGGGCGTCGTTGACGCCGGTGCGGAAGAAGACGTTGAGGATGCCGGTCAGCACCGGGTTGCCGACGTAGCGGTGAAGCCAGGGCATCGCGCCCGGATGGATGTTGTCCATGCGGTCGCCCATGACGAGGTCGTAGCCCGACTCGAGATGCTCGACGAAGCGGGGGATGTCGCCGAAGTCGTAGGTGAGGTCGGCGTCGGCCATGACGATGTAGCGTCCGCGCGCGGCGGCGAAACCGCCGAGGTAAGCGCTGCCGTAGCCGCGCCGCGGCTCGGGCACGACGCGCGCGCCGGCCGCCGCGGCGAGCTCGGCGCTGCGGTCGGTCGAGTTGTTGTCGACGACGAGCGACCTCGCCGGCGATCGCCGTCCCCGCTCGAGCGCCTCGCGAGCGCTGCGGACGCACGCGCTCGATCGTCTCCTCCTCGTTGAGGCACGGGATCACGACCGAGACGGCGAGATCGTCCTGCGGCGGACTGCTCGCCAGGGCGAACGCCGGTGCTTTGCTCGACGGTGCTCATCTGCTGATGGCGACGACTGCCGCGTTAAACCGGCCCCGCGCGGAAAGTCGCGCGCCTCCTCGGACGCGGCGATGGTAACAGCGGGCCCCTGCGGCAAAATGGCGCGCCAATGCGCGTCTGCATCGTCTACGACTGCCTCTACCCCCACACGATCGGCGGTGCCGAGCGCTGGTATCGCAACCTTGCCGAGCGACTGCCGGCAGAGGGTCACGAGGTCACCTATCTGACGCTCCGGCAGTGGCCGCGGGGCGGAGCCCGAGCGTCGCCGGCAACGCGCGTGGTGAGCGTCGGCCCGCGCATGCGAGCTGTACGCGGCGGGCCGGCGGCGGGTCGGTACCGCCGCTGGTCTTCGGCCTCGGCGTGCTCTGGCACCTGCTCCGCCACGGACGCCGCTACGACGTCGTCCACACCGCCGCCTTTCCCTACTTCTCGCGTGCTCGCGATCGCCTCGCGCGCGAAGCTGCACCGGTTGCGCGTGATCGTCGACTGGCACGAGGTCTGGACGCGCGCCTACTGGCGCGAGTACCTCGGTCCGCTCGCGGCCGGGCCGGATGGCTCGTCCAGCGCCTCTGCACGCGGATCGGGGACCACGCCTTCTGCTTCTCGCGCCTGCACGCCGACCGGCTCCGCGACGAGGGCTTTCCGCGAACGATCGAGGTGCTCGAGGGCGAGTATGCCGGCGCTGAACACGCATGCCGTGCCCGGCACGGCCGAGCCGCTCGTCGTGTTCGCCGGCAGGCACATCCCGGAGAAGCGCGTGCCGCTGATCCCGGCGGTGATCGCCGAGGCGCGCAGACAGCTGCCGGACCTGCGGTGTGCCGTCTACGGCGACGGACCCGAGCGCGCCGAGCTGCTCCGTCGCATCCGAGCGTCGGGCCTCGACGGCGGTGGTCACGGCGCCGGGCTTCGTAGACGGCGAGCCTGATCGAGGCGGACGCTCGGCCGTGCGCTGTGCATGTTCCTGCCCTCGCGCCGCGAGGGGTACGGCCTGATCGTCGTCGAGGCGTCGCTCGCGCGGGACGCCCAGCGTCGTCATCCGGGGCCCGGACAACGCGGCGACCGAGCTCGTGGACGAGGGCGAGAACGGCTACGTGGCCGACGTCGGCCGAGCCGGAGCGGTCGGCGGCAGCGATCGTGCGAGTTCGACGAGGTGGCCACGCGCTCCGAGAGGCGACGGCCGAATGGTTCAACCGCAACCGCAGACGACTCTCGATCGAAAGCTCGCTGGAGCGGGTGACGCACCGCTACGAGATGATCGCTCCGTCGCTCGACGGGGAGGCGTGGCGATCGCGCGCTCGTAGGTGGCGAGCGTGCCACGCGCCGCGTCGACCCAGCTAAATCGCATGGCCTGTGCGCGGCCCGGCCTCGGCGAGGCGATCTCGCGGCCGCGCGTCCGCGAGCAGCGCCTCGATCGCCGCGGCGATCTCTGGCGGGCTCTCGGGGTCGAACAGCAGCGCCGCATCTCCGGCGACCTCGGCGAGCGAGGCGCGGGCCGAGCGTGGCGACCGGCACGCCGCGCCTCATCGCCTCGAGCACCGGCAGGCCGAAGCCCTCGTACAGCGAGGGGAAGACAAAGCAGGTCGCGGCGGCGTAGAAGCCCTCGAGCTCCGCATCTTCGACCCAGCCGAGGAAGCGCACGTCGGCCTCGAGCCGCAGAGCCCGGGCGGCCTCGCGAAGGGTCGCCTCGTACGCGGTCGGGTAGCCGGGCATGACGAGGATCGGCCGGCGGCTCTGCGGGATCTGCGCGAGGCCTCGAGCAGCCGGAGCAGGTTCTTGTGCGCACGCTTGGCCGAGACCGTCAGCACGATCGGGCGCGATCCGAGCTCGTAGCGCGCTCGCAGGGCTACCTCGTCGACTGGGCTCGGCGTAGCTCGTACTGCCGACGCCCTCCGGGACGACGTCGACCTTCTCGGCGAGCCACGTGGAGCAGCCGCACGATGTCATCGCGGGTCGCGGCCGAGACGGCGATGATCCGATGCGACCTGTGGGCCGCGAGCGGGACGAGGACGCGCATCCCCACGGCGAGCGGCCCGTGAGCCTCGGGGTGGTGGCGGTAGATCAGATCGTGGATCGTCACGACTCGCCGGTACCTCCCCCAGGCCGGCGCCGTGCTCCCGAGGCTGTGCAGGACGTCAACCCCCGCCCGGCGCGCCAGCCGGGGGAGCAGCTGCTGCTCCCCGCGAACCCACTCGACGCGCCGACGAGCGTCGGACCGGCACGGTCACAGCCGGGACCTGCTCGTCCCAGGGGCCGCCGCGCTCGGCGGCCTCACGGTTGACGAACGCGGTCAGCCGAGATCGGGTCGCTCGCTCAGCAAGGCGGAGATCAGCTCGCGCGCATAGACCTCCATGCCGCCCGTCTCGCCCGGGACGAGATAGACCAGGTTCAGACCTACGTGCACGCGGCTGCCGCGTCGAGGGTGGCGATGAACTGCTCGGGCCCGAAGCGGTGGCGCAGCGCGGCTTGATCGACCGTAGCGGTGGCGACCTTCTCGAGCGCCGCGGCGAGCGAACGGGCATCGTCGAACGGAAACACCGGCAGGCCGGCGAAGTCCTCCGACCAGACCGTGCGCCGGACCACTACCGGACGGCCGTGCGCGAGTCCCTCGATTATCACGCCGGGCTGTCCTTCGTTGCCGGTTGAGGGGACAACCAGCGCGTCCACCCGGTCCATGAGTGCGCCAACGTCGGGCTCATGTCCGATCAGCGCGATCGTTTCGCCGAGCCCGTGTGCGGCTATTCGCTCCGAGACCGCGCGCGCGTAGGCCGCGTCCTGGGCGGCGCCCGCAACCGTGATCGAGGCCCACAGCCCGTTACAGGCGGCAGCTTCGTCGATGAACTCGAGCACCCCCTTCTCGGGAATGAGGCGCGCGAGCACGGCCAGCCGCGGAGGGCCCTCCGCACGAAGGGCCGCCGATCCGTCGAAGCGGTCCGGCTCGACGAAGTTGTTTGCCTGCCAGACCTTGACGCTCGGAAGGACCGCCGGTACGCCGCCGCGGTGTTACCGCCGACGGCGACGAGCCGTCCGAAGCGCCGATAGACGAAGCGCGCCTCGCGCCGCCTCGCCGTGTCCTGCTCGATGAGCAGGTGGAGCGTGCGCGGCGGATCCGCTATTCGCCAGGAGGCGAGCGCGGTCCACGCCGACGCCCGTGCGCTGAAGCAGACCAGCACCGAGTCGGGGCCGGCCTGGCAAAGCAGCCGTCGCAGGCGTCGGAGTGCGCGCGGAGCGACGAGGGCGGCACGCACGTGCGGATCGGGCAGCTCGACGTCGGCGACGCGGACGCCCGCCTCGGCGCAGAGATCGGCGAGCCGACTGCCTCGAGGACAGAGAACCCAGACCGACGAGTAGTGGCGCGAGGCGGCGATCGCGAGGCGCAGAACGAGCAGTTGACCCCCACCGAGCACGCGCGCGTCGTCGAGCAGCCAGAGCGCCCGCTGCGATGATCTCTCACGCGTCGCCGTCAGGGCCGAGAGGGTAGTTGCGGACATGCGGCGCGAAGCGGACCCATTGACTGACCTGGACCCGATCACCACCGAGGCGCCCGAGCTGATCGACCGACCGGAGGCGGGAGCGGTCGCCCTGCGCGGCAGCGTCCTGCTCTCGGGGGGCTACGCGCTCGGCCTCCTGCTCGGACTCGTCAGCGCACCGTTGCTCTTCCGTCATCTCGGCGTCGCCGGCTTCGGCCGCTATATGACGGTCGTTTCGCTTGTCGGTCTCGTCAACGGAGTGACAGAGGGCGGGCTGAACGCGATGGCGCTGCGCCAGTACGCCCGCAGCGACGGCGAGGAGCGGCGCGTGATGATGCGAAATCTGCTCGGCATGCGTCTGGTCCTGACGGGGATTGGCGCACTTGCCGCGATCGCCTTCGCCGTCATCGCCCGCTATAGCTCGCAGATGATCGCCGGCGCCGTCGGGGCCGCGATCGCGCTGCTGTTCCAGGCGGGTCAGAACCTCTTCCAGGTCGGGCTCCAGGGTGACCTGCGCTTCGGCTGGGTGACGTTCACCGAGCTGGTTCGCCAGGCCGTGACGACCGCGCTGATCGTCGCGCTCGTCATCGCCGGCGCCCGCCTCGTGCCGCTGCTGTGGGTCCCGGCGCCGGCGGCGATCATCGGACTCGCCTGCACGGCAGCGCTCGTACGGTCTCGTCTGTCGCTGCGTCCCGCATTTCACTTCGCCCGCTGGCTCCCGTTCGTGCGTGAGACGCTTCCCTACGCGATCGCCACCGCGATCGGCCTCGCGTACTTCCGCGCCGACATGATCATCGCGTCGCTCGTCGCCTCGAGTCAGCAGGTCGGCTACTACGCGACTTCATTTCGGATCATCGAGATGCTGCTCGGCATCCCCACGCTCGCCGTGGGCGCGGCATATCCGATCCTCTCAGGGCATCAGCGCGCGACAGCATGCGCCATGACTACGCGCTGCGCCGCATCCTCGAGCTCGCCGCGGTCGCCGGCGCGCTGATGGCTCTCGTCACCGCGCTCGCCGCGCCGGTCGTGGTGCACCTGCTCGGCGGCGCCTCCTTCGCCCCGAGCATCCCGGTCCTGCGTATCCAGTCGATCGCTCTGGCTGTCAACTTCGTCGGGACCGCCGCCGGCTACGGCCTGCTGTCCGCCGGGCGGCTCCGGTCGATCATGCTCGCGAACGCCTTCGGCTTGACGGTGATCGTCGCCCTCGGCATCGTGCTCGCATCGACCTTCGGCGCGAAGGGCGCGGCCATCGCGACCGCTGCGGCGGAGGTCCTCCTGACGTTTGCGCTGCTCGGCGCCCTCCTGCGCGGGCAGCCCGGGCTCGCGGCGGCGGCAAGGATCCTGCCGCCGCTCGCTCTGGCGTGTGCCGTCGGCGCGATCCCGGGCGTTCTTCGCCCTGCCGAGCATCGTGCAGGCGATCATCGGGGCCCTCGCCTTCGTCGCCGTCCTCGGCGCACTCGGGCGCTTCCCGCCAGAGGTGCGCGAGATACTCGTGACTCGGCGGCTAGGCTCACGGACCCGATGAGCACGCGCCGCGACCTGCGCCTGGCAACGTCGCTCGTCGGCCGATATACGGACGCGGTGGTTCCGCTCGCGGCGCTGACAACGGGGCTCCGCGAGCTACCGGCGGTCCTGCGCGAGCGGATCCGCTACCAGCGCCTGAGCGGTGGCGAACTCGCGGCCGTGGACGATTACCCACAGCTACACGACCGCACCTCCACCTCGCCGTACGACGCGCACTACACCTACCAGGACGCCTGGGCCGCGCGAACGATCCACGCTCTGGCACCGCCGGAGCACGTGGACGTCGGCTCACGGATCACGTTCGTGCTCGGGCTCGCGGCCTTCGTGCCGGTCACCTTCATCGACCTCCGTCCGCTGACCGTCGACGTGCCGAACCTCCGGGCGCGCGCGGGAAGCCTGCTCTCGCTGCCGTACGAGGACCAGAGCGTCCTGTCGCTCTCCTCCCTGCACGTGATCGAGCACGTCGGCCTTGGTCGCTACGGCGACGAGCTCGACCCGGACGGCACGCGCAAGGCCGCACGCGAGCTCGGGCGCGTGCTCGCGGTCGGCGGGCAGTTGCTAATCGGGGTCCCCGTCGGGCGCCCCCGCACCGCTTTCAATGCTCATCGCGTGCTCGACCCCGAGCAGGTCGTCGAGCTGTTCCGGCCGCTCGAAGGCTGGCCGGCTTCTCGGCGTCGACGACGCCGGCCGTTATCGCGACGAGCTTCGGCCGGCCGACCTCGCCGGGGCACGCTGGTCGTGCGGCCTGTACCGCTTCACGCGGCCGGGGTAGCGACTAGGTTCGCGAACGCGATCGTGCCAAGCGGGCGGAACGGCGTCAGAGCCCCGGCCTCAATCGCCCAGGTCTCGTAGCCATGGTCACGGAGTAGCCTCAACACCCGCTCGGAGCTCCAGCCGTCCGCCGCCAGCGTCTCGTCGGAGAGCTCGAGCATGAGCAGGGCGACGCGGCGCTCGGCGAGCAAGTCGTGTGCGCCGCGCAGGACGCGCCCCTCAGCACCCTCGACGTCGACCTTCAGCACCGAGATCTGCTCGATCCCGGCATCCGCGCAGAAGGCGTCGAGCGTCGTCGTGGTGGCGGCGACACGCTCCACGGGCTCGAGCCGTCGCGAGGCGAGCACCACCTCCGAGGCGCGCGAGTGACGCCCACGACTCGTAGCCGGGGCCGTAGGTGGCGAGCTCCGCCGTCCCGTCGCGGTCCGAGATCGCGCGCTCGTGGATGGTCACGTTTTCGAGCGCGTTCAGCTCCAGGCTTCGAAGCAGCCGGCGGCGGCTGACCGCCAGCGGCTCGAACGCGTGCACGTGGCCCCGCGGGCCCGCCCCTCGCGCCAGCACCGCCGCGAACACACCGATGTTGGCGCCCACATCGATCGCGATCCCCTCGAACTTGCCGGCGGCGAGATAGTCCAACTCCGCCGCTTCGAAGTGTCCACCGTGCGCGATGAATGCTTCGATCTCCTCGGCGCTCTCGAGCTCGAAGCGAAGGCCCCGGCTATCGGTCAGTACGGCAGGCGCGTGCGGTGCCGCGATCGCCGCCCGCCCCCGCCGAAGCGACGCGCGCGCCAGCCCCACGGCCCCGCGCGCCCGCCGCACGAAAGCCGGTGCCGACGCCCTTCTGCGGCTGTGCGGCGAGCCGGGGAAGCGGCGTGGGTCGGGATGCGCCAACCCCCGCTGCCGGTCCGCTCATCAACGCTTGGAAGCGCGAACGCCCTTCCACCATCTCGGCGGCTACCGATGCGACGCGCCTCGGGGTCACGTCGCCGAGGTAGGGGTCCCCCGAGGATCTGCCGGTAGCGCCACAATGCGAGCACCGGGTCGCGCTCCGTCACGAGGGTTGCCTGGAGGACGTTGCCGTGACGGCTCGACGGAGTCAGCTCGAGGGTCAGCTCCGCGAGTCCCGAGGGGAGCAGCAGGTGCGAGCCGTGCACCCCGATGACGATGTCGGCGCCCCGCGCCGCGGACAGCCAGGAGCGCTCGTCGTGCGCACCCGGACGGTCGCTGCGAAGGTCCTCGATCCCGGGCGGCGCGCCCCCCGGCCGGCCGACCCCGACGAGCGCCCCGCCGGCATCGGGAAAGCGGCGGCGCAGGAGCGCCCACAGGGCGTGCAGGTTGAGCGCCTGATGGGCCGCGGTCACGCCCCAGGGGCGGTCATCGCGGAGCGCGAAAGCGAACGAAGGCCGGCCTCGGCGCTCTGCCGCGATGTCACCCGTGAAGAACTCGAGGCGCCAGCCCGACGGATGGGGATGCGGGTAGGCCGCGCTCAGCGCACAGTCGCCTATCCGGTCGAGCTCCCGCTGGAGCCGCTCATCGAGCCGCAGCAGCCACGCGCGCGCGAGGGAGGGCGGGCCCTCGAGCGTCCAGACCTCGCGGACCCCTGCCGGCACGAGGTGGTGTAGCGCGCGCGGTACCAGGACGACGAGCTCGCGGTCGCCGTGCTCGAGGTGGCGCTGCGCGTTCAGAAGTTTGAGCAGCGAATGGCCGTAGACGGGGTCGAGGCAGTCGAGCAGCACCGCGGGACCCCGGACCCCCGGCCCGCTCACGGTCAGGTCCACATGCCGGTTGCTGGGCGAGCGCCATGCGTCGGCAAGCCACCCCGTAAACCATTCCGTAGCCGGCGAGCCGAGGACCTCGCCGGTCGAGAGGTCGAGAGTCGCGGGGTAGACGAGGCCGTGCCCGCTCGGGAGGTCCTGAAGGTACCAGTGCTCGCATCGCCCGCAGCAGCCCTCTACGAGCGCTCGCCACCCGGGCATATGTAGCCGTGCGACCCGCAGCGAGACCGCGCATCGCGGGCACTCGCCGGCCTCGTCGGGGCGCGGCCGGAGCGTCGCGAATGTTCCTTCGTCGTGCACCAGGTCATGAAACCATGCGACCCGACCGGATGCGCATCGTCATTGTCGACCCCTACTACGACGACTTCCTCGCCAGCACCTACGCCGCCCGCCCAGGGCTGGCCGAGCTGCCGTTCAACGAGCAGCGCGCCGTCCTGCTCGAGCCGTTCTTCGGGACCGCCGACTTCTATTCGCATTCGCTGCGCGCGCTCGGTCACCAGGCAGAGGAGCTGATACCGAACTGCGAGCCGCTCCAGCGAGCCTGGGCGGCCGCCGCGGGCATCCGGGTGCCTCGCGGGCGCCGTCGCGCGCTCGGGGCGATCCTCGCCGCGCAGGTCCACCAGCTGGATCCCGACGTCGTCTACATCCACAACATCGCGCGAGTCCCGCGGCGTCAGCTCGACCGCTGGCGGCACGCCGGCCGGCTGGTCGTCGGACAGATAGCGGTGGCGCCGCCCGCGCGCCGCCTCGTATGCGGCTACGACTTGATCGTGACCTCCTTTCCGCACTACCCGGAGCGCTTCCACGCGCTCGGCGTGGACAGCGTCTACCTCCCGCTCGCCTTCGAGCCGCGAGTGGTCGATCGCCTCGGCGTCGTCGAGCGGCGCTTCGACGCAGTGTTCGTGGGGGGCGTCGACCCGAGCGTCCATCCCGAGGGCACGCGGCTGCTGGAGCAGGTCGCGGACTCGCTTGCGCTCGACGTGTGGGGCTACGGCGCTGACCGGCTCGCGCAGGGCTCGCCGCTACGCCGGCGCTGGCACGGCGACTTGTGGGGACTCGACATGTACCGGGTCTTCGCCGCCGCCGGCGTCGTCGTGAATCGTCACATCGAGGCAGCGGAGGGACACGCCAACAACATGCGGCTGTTCGAGGCCACGGGTGTCGGGGCCGCTGTGGTCACTGAGAACGCCGACAACCTTGCACACCTCTTCGAGCCCGGCGTCGAGGTCGCGACGTACACGGGCCCCGCCAACCTCGTAGAGACGGTGCGCGAGCTCCTCGCCGACGAGCCCCGCCGCGCGGCGCTCGCGGCGGCGGGGCAGGCACGCACCCTGCGCGACCACACGTACGGGGTTCGCATGGCGCAGCTCGCCGAGATGCTCGCCGAGCGGCGCATACGATGAGCGCCATGCGAGTGGCCGTGGTGCTGCCGGAGCTGGATCCGCACCAGGGCGGATCGCTGACCTTCCAGAAGACGCTCTTCGATGCGCTGCGCGCGGCTGGACCGTCGTCGCCACATACGTTCACGTACTACGTGCCGGGCAGGCGCCGCGGAGGGGACATGCGCCCGTTGGGCCTCGGGAGGATGGCGGTCGCGGGCCGCGCGCTGCATACGCTGACGCGCCACCTCGAAGACGAGGTCCTCGGCACACCCCGCCATCTCAGCAGGCGAACGCCGTTCGAGCGGTCGCTGGCTCGCGACGGCGCGGACATCGTCTGGTTCACGACACCGTGGGCCATCGACTGCGACATCCCCTACATCTTCACGGTCTGGGATCTCGAGTCACCTGCGCCAGCCGTGGTTTCCCGAGGTGAGCGCGAACGGCGAGTGGGAGCGCCGCCACCGCCACTACCGGCGCTATCTGCCGAAGGCGAGCGCGGTGATCGCCCCTAACCGCGTCGGCGTCGAGCAGGTCATGCGGTGGTTCGGGGTGCCCCGCCGGCGCATCCTCGAGCTGCCGCATCCGACCCCCGAGCTCTCGCCGGTCGCCGGGCGCGCCGAGCGCCGCTCTCGTCCGTACCTGCTCTACCCGGCACAGCTCTGGCCGCACAAGGACCACGCCACGCTGCTGCACGCCCTGCGTGAGCTCGCCGATCGCGACCGCGACTACTCGCTCGTGCTCGTCGGATCGGAGAAGCGCGCCGGAGAGCCCGTGAAGGCGCTGGCGGCGCAGCTCGGAGTAAGCGATCGCGTCGAGTTCCGCGGCTTCGTGCCGCTCGACGATCTCGCCGCGCTCTACCGCGGGGCCCATGCGCTGACGTTCGCGAGCCGCTTCGGGCCCGAGAACCTGCCACCGCTCGAGGCCTTCACGCTCGGCTGTCCGGTCGTCGTTGCGGACACCGACGGGATGCGCGAGCAGCTCGGCGGCGCCGCGCTATATGCGCCCGTTGGCGACGGGCACGCCTTCGCGGAGGCGGTGATCGAGCTCGAGGATCCGGCTCGGCGTGAGCGCCTCGTGCGCGCGGGTCGGGCCCGCGCGGCCGAGCGCGGCGGGCGCGCATACGTCGATGCCGTGCTCAGCTGGATCGGCGACTTCGAGCGGACTGCCCAGCTCTGGCGCGCGGCGGGCGTCTGAGGGACCGGGACGATCTTCTAGGGTGCGCGCTCATGTTGATCGAGACAGTCGGTCGGGCGGGACGGACCTTCTGCTACGTGATGCGTGAGCAGGCCCCGCCGGAGCAGACGACATTCATCACCCCCGACGACGCGATCCAGCAGGTGGGCCTGGTCGTCCACCCGGCGGGCGCAACGGTGCGGCGGCATTACCATCTGCCGCTCGAGCGCTCGATCGTCGGCACGCCAGAGGTGCTCGTGGTCCGCAGCGGGCGCTGCCGCCTGCGACGTCTATGACGACGAGCTCGAGCCGGTCACCTCGCTGGAGCTTCGACCGGGCGACGTCATGGTCATGGTCGGTGGCGCTCACGGCTTCGAGATGCTGGAGGACACCGTGATGGTGGAGGTCAAGCAGGGCCCGTACATGGGCACGCAGGAGAAGAGGTACTTCTGAGCGTCTTCGGGGCGTCCTATGCCTCCGCATACGACGCGATGTACGCGACGAAGGACTACGAGCAGGAGTGCAACCTGGTCGAGCAGGCCTTCGAGCACTTCGCCGGCGGTCCGGTCCGGTCGGTCCTCGATGTCGGCTGCGGAACCGGCGGCCATGCGATCCCGCTTGCCCAGCGTGGCTATGAGGTCGTCGCCGTGGACCGCTCGAGCGACATGGTGGCGCGAGCCCGCCACAAGGCCGAGGAGCTCGGCGCGGAGCTGACGCTTGCCGAGGGTGACGCGCTCACGCTCGACCTGGGTCGTCGCTTCGACGCGGCGATCGTGATGTTCGCGGTCGTCGGCTACCAGCTGACGAATGCCGCGGTACGCGCCCTGCTCGCGACCGTGCGCCGCCATCTGCGGGCGGGGGGCGTGCTCGTCTTCGACGTCTGGCACGGGCCGGGGGTGATCGCCTCGCCCCCGGCTCGGGTGAGCGGGAGATCGAGGGCCCGAACGGCCCGATGAAGCGGATCGTCACCGGCGAGCTCGACGTGCCGCGTCACCGCTGCACCGTTCGCTACCGGCTGGTCGATCGCGAGCGCGACGAGCGCGAGACGCACGTCATGCGCTTCTTCTTCCCGCTCGAACTCGAGCTGCTCTGTGACCTCGAGGACCTCGAGCTCGTCAGCGTGACGCCGTTCGGGACACTCGAGGGAGAGGTCGATCGGACTACCTGGAACGCCACGGTCGTCGCCCGGGCGCGATGATCCCGGTCTTCGAGCCGACCATCTCTGACGCGGACGTGGAGGCGGTAGTCGCCGCAATGCGGCGTGGCGAGATCTCCGGCACCTTCGGCGACGCGATCCCGACCTTCGAGGCCCGCTTCGCGGCGTATGTCGGTGCGGCCGACGCGGTCGCTGTCTCGTCGGGCACGGCAGCGCTACAGCTCGCTGTCGTCGCCGCGGGCATCGGTCCCGGAGACGAGGTCCTGATCAGCGCCGCGACCAACATCGCGACCGCGCTTGCCGTTGTGCACGCGGGTGCGTTGCCGGTGCCGGTCGATTCCGAGCGGGGGACCTGGAATCTCGATCTCGACCTGTCGAAGGCGCTGATCACCGCCGCACACGCGCGATCATGCCGGTCCATCTGTTCGGTCATCCGGTCGACATGGACGGCTAAGGCGATCGCAAAGCAGCACAATCTCGTCGTGATCGAGGATTGCGGCCGAGGCGCACGGCGCGAAGGTCCGCGGCCGGCGTGGTCGGCAGCTTCGGCGACGATGACTGCTTCAGCTTCTACGCGAACAAGGTCATCACCACCGGCGAAGGCGGGATGGTCACGACCAACGATGCGGCGCTCGCCGAGCGCTTGCGCTCGCTGCGCAATCTCGCCTACGCCGACGCGACCGCCTGGCATGAGGACGCCGGCTTCAATTTCCGCATGACCGGTATGCAGGCCGCGTTCGGCGTCGCCCAGCTCAAGAAGATCGACACGGTCATCGAGGAGAAGCGCAGCGTCGCGCGACGCTACAACGACGCGCTCGCGACACTCGCCGGCGTTGCCTTGCCGGCCGAGAGGCTGGGCGCAGCAACGTCTACTGGATGTACGCGCTCACCGTTGGTCGCGAAGATGTCGCGCTCGACCGCCTCACCTTCGCCGCGGCCCTTGCGATGCGCGGCATCGATACCCGCACGTTCTTCTGCCCGATGAACCAGCAGCCGGCACTCCAGCGACTGCCGGGCTTCCGCGCGACGCCGTGTCCGGTCGCCGAGCGCGGCTGGACGCGAGGCGCGTACCTGCCGTCCTCGCCGGGGCTCACAGACGCGGAGCTGAGTGAGGTCGCGCTCGCGGTCCGCGAGGTAATGGCGAGCGCGTAGGTGTCGGTCTCGGTCCTCGTTCCGAGCTTCAACAGTGCGCCGTACCTCGGGGCTGCGCTGCGAAGCGCGCTCGATCAAGAGCCGGCGCCGGTCGAGGTGATCGTCCAGGATGGAGGCTCAACCGACGAGACCGCGGAGGTCGTTGCGGCGCTCGCGGACCCTCGCGTTCATCTGCACGTCGAGCCCGATCGCGGCCAGTCCGACGCGCTCAACCGTGCCGCCGCCCGGGCGAGGGGAGATTGGCTCGTCTGGCTGAACGCGGATGACCTCCTCTACCCGGGCGCCTTCGCGACAGCGCTCGCGAGCGCCGAGCCGGGCGTCGAGCTGATCATCGGGGACTTCGACTACATCGACGCGAGCGGCGGCGTCCTGCGTGCCGTGAAGCCTCCGGAAGAGCTCTCTGCGCCGCGCCTGCTCGCGGAGGGGTGCTACCTCTTCTCCGGCGCGTGCCTCTTCCGCCGTGGACGGCTCGCGAATCTCGATATCGGCCTTCGCTACGCGATGGACTACGACCTCTTCCTCCGACTCGCTCCGCGCGTGCGCACCGCACGGGTCCACCGCGCGCTTGCGGGCTTCCGCGTTCACGGTGGCAGCTTGACGTCCGACATCACCTGGCCCCTGCTCGTCGAGACCGCTCGCGTGCGCCGTCGCCACGGGGGATACGGTCGCGAGACCCGGGGTCCGGTGCTCATGAACCAGGTCAAGCAGCTCGTCGACCTCGGGACGCTGCCGGTACGCCGTTGGTGGCGCTAACGCCGATTCAGACTGGCCGAGGAGCAGCTCGGCGGCGCATGGACGCAACGAGGTTCGACGGCGCCTCCGCAGCCCGAATCGCGAGGCGTACAGGAGCCGGGCTCTCGTACAGGCGCGTTAGGCGACGATATTCGGGATTCGCTTGCCCGAACTGGTCTGCCGGCCACCGGTCCCAGACACGGCCAGTGGCGATATCTAGGACGCGGCGACCTTCTGGAAAGCAGACCCGCCCGAGCGCATATTCGACGTAGACCCCCCAGCGCTTGGAGCCGTCGCCTCTGATGAGGAGTTGCCGAAAGTATTCTTGAGCGGTTGGCGACCGCAGGTGGCGAGTTGCAATTATGAAGTTCGCCCCGTTCGGCGACAGGTAAGTGCGGTCGCCGAGGACAATGCGGTGAGGCCCGAGACGATCCGCGAACATCCCGTCCAGGTTCTCGTCCGCCGCACGCCGGTACAGGTGATCTAGATCGAACCTCACATGATCGGGGACGATGTCACCTTTGACTCGTCCGCCAAACTCGGGGCCCCAGCGAGCTGACGAATCCGCAGGTGCGAGGTAGTGCTCTTGCATCTGCATGGTCCATTCGGCATCGAGGTTCTGCTCAAGCGTTCCGGTGCTACCGGTGAAGTAGTCGAGCCGCGCACCCGAGTCGGCACCATAGTTCCGCCGAACGAGGTACCGGACCGGGACTTTTCGAGCGTCCTCGAAAGCCGCGATCCTTGCCTGCTCCTCGGCGGACGGCGAACAGCTCACGATGGTTAGCCGATCGCATCCCGGGTCGAAGTGCTGGATGCGGTCCCAGTTTGCGAAGAACGCGTCAAGCCGCTTGTAGTTCACGACCACGACGTCAAAACGCCACATGCCCTGGAGGGTACGTGGTCACGGGTCCCCCGACGAGCGGGCAGCTCGGGCTTCCGCGAACGCCCTAGCTCGGCTCCGAGGGATCGCGCTCAACGGAGTCCGGGAACGGCCAACACGTGTGGTGCCAGCATGCCCGACGTAAGACCAGACGACACCGAGTGGAGCGACTCGTCGGTTTAGTCCGAATGCTCATCGAGAAGGCCTGCGCCCTGACTTCGGCGCTCGAGCCGGTAGGTCTCGTTGTAGTAGGACGAGCGGAAACGCTCTGGATGCAGCTCGAGCTTCCCGCGCCACTCGAAGTAGATCGTCTCGATCGCGTCGAGGTGCCTTGGCTCGATCGCCTGGACGGTGCTGCTCTCGAGCCCCTCGGTGTCGATCTTGAGCACGTCGATCGAACCGGTCTGGTCGAGGACCCGCGCGAGGATCGTGTTGATGTCGACGCAGGGAACGGTCATCACGCTCGCAGTCTTGACGCCGATGCCGCCGTAGCGGCCGGTAGGCTCGAAGCCGAAGTCAACATCGCCCGACCCGTCCGCCACCGCGACTTCGCTCACCTCGTAACGATCTTCGTAGCCCGCCAGGTTGTGTCTGAGGCGTGTGACGTTGGCAGGCACCGGCTCGTACAGCCAGCACCGTAGAAACGGGTTGCGGGTGAGGAAGTAGAGCGCGCTTATGCCGATGTTGGAGCCGATGTCGACGACGACGCGGGCCGCGCTCGAGCAGCGGTAGTCCTCCCGAAGGAAGACCTCGTTGAAGGTCATCATGTCGTGGAAGCTGTAGAGCTCGGGGGAAGCTGCGCCCACGGGCGTCCGGACGCGCGCACGGTACGGATAGGCACCGCGGCCTAGCAGATATCGCTTGGCGTTCTCAAGCGGCCGGGGGGTCAAGCGTGCCATCCGGACAAGCGCGCGGTAGTTGCGCGGCGCCGCGAGCTCGCGCATCCAGACGTCGAGCGGACGGCCTCCGAGCTGCCTCTGCATGACACTCACCCTACCCGCGCGTCGCCCCCGCTGGACCGAGTCGCGCCGCTAGCATGAGGGCGGTGCGACGAGCGCTCGTCACCGGCATCACCGGCCAGGACGGCTCCTACCTCGCCGAGCTGCTTCTCGAACAAGGCTACGAGGTCCACGGCATCATGCGGCGCTCGTCGAGCTTCAACACCGACCGGATCGACCACCTCTACCAGGACCCGCACGAGAACGGGCGTGCGGCTGTTCCTGCACTACGGCGATCTGGCCGACGCGCGCCGGCTCTGGTCAAGCTGATCTACGAGCTGCAGCCGGACGAGATCTATCACCTCGGTGCGCAGAGCCACGTCAGGTGTCAGCTTCGACATCCCCGAATACACCGGCGACGTCACCGGGCTCGGCACGACTCGGCTGCTCGAGGCGATCCGCGAGACCGGGGTCCGAAGACGCGCTTCTACCAGGCCTCGAGTCAGCGAGATGTTCGGCTCGGTCAGGCCGCCCCGCAGACGCGAGACGACGCCGTTCCATCCGCGCAGCCCGTACGCCGTCGCCAAGCTCTACGCGCTACTGGGTGACCGTCAACTACCGCGAGAGCTACGGCATGTTCGCGCGCAACGGGATCCTCTTCAACCACGAGATCGCCGCGCCGAGGCGAGACCTTCGTCACGCGCAAGATCACGCGCGCGCTGGCGCGGATCAAGGCCGGGCTGCAGGAGAAGCTCTACCTCGGCAACCTGGACGCGAAGCGCGACTGGGGTTACGCGCCCGAATACGTCGAAGGCGATGTGGCGCATGCTGCAGCACGACGAGCCGGACGATTACGTGATCGCCACCGGCGAAACGCATACCGTTCGGGAGTTCCTCGAGACGGCGTTTGCTCGCGTCGAGCTCGACTGGAAGGAGTTCGTGCGGATCGACGCGCGCTACATGCGTCCGGCCGAGGTCGACGCGCTCATCGGCGATGCCGCCAAGGCGAAGACGGAGCTCGGGTGGGAGCCGAAAGTCACGTTCCATGAGCTCGTGCGGATCATGGTCGACGCGGACGTCAAGGCGCTCGACGACCAGCTCGCCGGGCGAGCGGTGCGGCTAAGTGACTGATGGCCGAGCCGGACCCGAGCTTCTGGGATGGCCGCCCCGTGGCGGTGACTGGGGGTGCTGGCTTCCTGGGCAGCTTGCTGGTGCGAGCGCCTGAACGCTGTCGGCGCGAATGTGCGCGTAATCCGTTCGGCGGAGTACGATCTGCGCAAGGAGGCTGCCGCTCGTGCCGCCGTCGCCGGCGCGGAGCGTCGTGTTCCACCTCGCCGCGGAGGTCGGCGGCATCGGCGCCAACCGCCGCAACCCGGGCCGCTACTGGTACGCCAACCTGATGATGGGCGCGCACGTGCTCGAGCAGTCGCGGCTCGCACGGCGTGCGCGAAGCTCGTCGCTCGCCGGCACGCGTCTGCGCCTACCCGAAGTTCACGCCGGTGCCGTTCTACGAGGACGACCTCTGGAACGGCTACCCCGAGGAGACGAACGCGCCCTACGGCGTCGCGAAGAAGTCGGTGCTGGTCGGCGCCCAGGCCTACCGCGACCAGTACGGGCTCGACCGCGTCTACCTGCTGCCGGCGAACCTCTACGGGCCGCGCGACAACTTCGACCTCGAGAACTCGCACGTCGATCCCGGCGCTGATCCGCAAGATGCTCGAGGCCGGCGACGGAGCGACCGCGTCGTGCTCTGGGGCGACGGCTCGCCGACGCGCGAGTTCCTCTACGTCGAGGACGCCGCGCCGAGGCGCTTCGCTGCTCGCCGCCGAGCGCTACGACGGCGCCGAGCCGGTGAACATCGGCACCGGCGTCGAGATCTCGATCCGCGAGCTCGCCGAGACGATCGCCGAGCTGACCGGCTTCGAGGGCGAGATCGTCTGGGACACGTCGATGCCGAACGGCCAGCCCACGCGCTGTCTCGACGTCTCGCGGGCGCGAGAAGGGCTCGGCTTCGAGGCCGAAATGCCGCTCGTCGAGGGCCTCCGACGCACGCTCGAGAGCTTTCGAGCGGACGCCGCGGCGGTCACGAGCTAGACCGTGTAGTAGCGCTGCAGCGTCAGCAGCAGCGAGAAGACCTCCTGGCCGACGATGACGAACGCGAGCACAACGGCGAGCGGCGGACCGAAGCGGCGGCCGGCGCCTCGAACCGCGAGCGCGAATAGAGCGGCGTAGAGCGGCAGCAGCGGGAACAGGTAGCGGGTCTGCTCGAAACCGTGGGCCGTCGAGAGCGTGTAGTGATAGCCGGCGACGGCGATCACGAGCGCGGTGCCGGCGGCGAGCGTCACATAGCAGAGCAGCTCGAGCGCACGCTGGCCGACGGTGACGCGGTAGCGGACGAGGGCGGTGCCCGCGAGGACGAGGACGGCGAGGGCGATCGCGAGCGCGAAGTAGTCGACGCGGTTCGAGAAGTCGTACTCGAAGTAGCCGAAGCGGCCGACGAGGCCCTGGAAGAAGACGCGCCACAGCGGGTAGGAGTCGAACTCCGCGGCATGAAGCCGAGCCGCGGCAGGAAGGTCTCCCAGAGCGTAGGCGAGCTGGCCGCCGAACGTCGCCTGCGGCGCGTGGGTAAGGCCGGCCGTGGTCGTCGCGACGGCTCGCCCGTAGCTGCGCGAGCTGATCAGCAGCCAAGCGAAGAAGGGCATCGCGGCGACGGCCGTCGGCCGTCGCCGCGGCGAATCAGCGCGCGCTGGCGCCAGGCGAGGATCACGACCGCGAGCAGTGCGCCCGGGACGAGCCCGAAGGCGGCGCCCTTGGTCAGCAGCGCGACGGCCATCGCCGCCCCCATCGCGATCGCCAGCCGGAGCGTCAGGCCGCGCCGGAAGGCGCGCGCGATCAGCCAGAAGAGCGCCGCGCTCGCCGCCCACAGCAGCGAGTCGGGGTTGACGCCGCCGCTGACGAACGCGGCCACCGGTTGGAAGGCGACGGCGATGCCGCCGAGCGGCGCCGCGAGGCGCGAGGATGGGACGAGCTCGCGCAGGAAAAGGTAAGTGAAGGCGGCCGTCGCGCCCAAGGAAGAGCGCGGAGAAGAGCCGCATCGCGAGCAGCCGGTCGAAGAAGGGCGCCGAGTGCGCCGCCCGTAGGGCACGCGCCTCGAGCGCGTAGTAGAGCGGCGGGTAGGTCGCCGCCGAGCCCGCTCCGGGCTCGTTCACGCGGTTCAGGCGGCCGTTCAGCTGCCGCTTGATCGCCCTGTCGTGACCCGGGTCCCAGCTCGGGATCCCCGGTGTAGCTGAACGGGACGCCGGCGGCGGCGATCGCCTCGTCGGCGGCCGGGTGGAACTCCCCGGGCACCGTGTCGAACGGCCGCGGGATCTTGCCGGTCTCCGCGAGATACTCGACGTAGCCGACGTGCGGGATCTCGTCTGGCGCCTGAAACGACGGCGTGACGACCGCCCAGACGACCGCGTTCGCGAAGCCGAGCGCGAAGATCAGGATGAGCGCCCAGTTGACGGGACGCTTCATCTGTCTCGCCTCGCGAGCCAGCCATGCCAGCGCGCCACGGCGCGCGAGCGCGAGCAGGCCGAAGACCGCCCAGATCGTCCAGGGATGGATCAGCGAGGACTTCTCGCGCGCGGCGCGATGTGCGACGTCCGGCGCCTGCGACCACCAGCGCCGCGCGCCGGCGCGAACCACTCAAGAAAGATCTGCGTTGGGCTCCCCGCTCGTGGCGCCCTGCGGAGGCGCCCGCCGGCGCGAGCGCCCCGTAGAACTCAATCGGCACGCGCGCCGCCGATTCGCGATGCAGACGTGGCAGCCGGACTGACGTCGCGCGCGACGACGGGCGATGAGCGACGGCGAAGGTGCCGTAGGTGTAAAAGCCCGAGGCGGTCCGGTAGCCAGCCGGGACGTCGGCGCGGGTCACAACGCGGCCGTGCGGCATCGAGCACGCTCGACCGTCAGCGGACCGCCGACGCGGCCCGCGAGTGTTGACGAGGAAGGTGACGCGCCCGCTGCTGCGCGGCACCCACTCCCCGGCTTGGCAGGCCCGGTGACCCGCGCGCGACGAGTCGCGAAAACCTGCGGCGCCTGGCCGTTGGAGCCTGTGATCTCGAGCTGTCGGTGCGCGAGCGTCTTGACGAGCGCTGCTGCGAGCACGAAGGAGCCCACGATGACGGCGAGACCCACGAGGCCCGGCCGCCTGAAGCGCGGGCGCACCAGCACCGTCTGCTCGCCAGGCCCGGTCCGAACGGTGGCCAGTTTGTGGCTCACACCGCCTAGGTCGCGCCGAGCTCGACGGGTGCTGCCTCTTCGAAGGCGGCGATCTGGTCGAGAGTCGCGGTTCGCATGTCGTCTCCCCGCTGCAACGCCCGGAACCACTCGACGGTGCGGGCGAGTCCCTCTTCGAGCGGCCACGCCGGCCGCCAGCCGAGCAGCGTCCGCGCGCGCGCGGAGTCGACGTGCAGGATCCCCGCCTCGTGCACGGCGCCGGAGGGCCGCTCAGGCGTGCGCCAGCCGAGTCCCTCCCCCCATAGCTCGCGGAGCCGCTCGGCGATCCAGCCGACCGTTCGGGCGTCCTCGGGAGCCGGGCCGAAGTTCCACGCGGCCGCAGCGGCCGTGTCGTCCCAGAGGCGCTCGGCCAGGCGAAGGTAGCCGCCGAGCGGGTTGAGGACGTGCTGCCATGGGCGGACGGAGGCGGGGTTGCGAACGATCAGCTCGCCGCCGTCGAGCGCGGCGCGCATCGCGTCCGGCACGAGCCGGTCAGCGGCGAAGTCGCCGCCGCCGATCACGTTGCCGGCCCGGGCGGTGGCCAGTCGCGTGCCGCCCCCCTCGAGGAAGGACGCGCGGTAGGCGGCGCTGACGAGCTCGGAGCAGGCCTTGCTCGCCGAGTAGGGATCGCGGCCGCCGAGCGGCTCTCCCTCGCGATAGGGCCACATCCACTCGCGGTTCTCGTACACCTTGTCGCTCGTGACGTTGACGACGACGCGCGCGTCTCCGGCGAGGCGGACCGCCTCGAGCACGTTGACCGTGCCGAGCACGTTCGTCGCGAAGGTCTCCTCGGGCGCGTCGTAGGAGGCGCGCACGAGCGGCTGCGCCGCGAGATGGAAGACGACCTCCTGTCCCTTGACGGCTTCGGCGACGCGGTCGGAATCGCGGATGTCACCCTCGATCGAGCCGACCAGCTCGTCGATCGCGGCGAGGTCGTAGGCGGACGGAGTGGTCGGGCGGCCACGCGAGTAGCCGGTGACCTCGGCGCCGAGCCGGGTGAGCCAGAGGCAGAGCCAGCTGCCCTTGAAGCCGGTGTGGCCCGTGACGAGCACCCGCCGGCCACGCCAGAGCTCCGGCCCGCTCACGCCCAGGTCCTCCACGGCGGCGCGCCCGAGTCCCACAGCTGCTGGAGGTTGCGCAGGTCGCGGAGCGTGTCGACCGCGTGCCAGAAGCCGCCGTGGCGGTAGGAGGCGAGCCGTCCGTCACGGGCCAGGCGTTCCATCGGCTGCTGCTCCCACATCGTCGCATCGCTGTCGATGTAGTCGGCGACCGCGGGCGAGAGGACGAAGAAGCCGCCGTTGATCCAGCCGCCCTCGCCGTCGGGCTTTTCGCGGACGTCCCTGATCCAGCGCCCGTCGAGATCGAGGGCTCCGAAGCGGCTCGGCGGCTGAACTGCGGTCACCGTGGCGAGCCCGCCCGTCTCGCGGTGGAAGTCGAGCAGCGCCCCGAGGTCGATGTCGGCGACGCCGTCGCCGTAGGTGAAGCAGAACTCGGGCTCGCCGGCGACATGCGGCAGCACCCGCTTCAGGCGACCACCGGTCGAGGTGTCGCCGCCCGTGTCGATCAGCGTCACTCGCCAGGGCTCGGCGAAGCTCGCGTGGACCTCGACTTCGCCGGTCGCGAGGTCGAAGGTGACGTCCCCGTTGTGGAGGCGGTAGTTGGCGAAGTACTCCTTGATTTGATACCCGCGGTAGCCGAGGCAGATCACGAACTCCTGCACTCCCTGGGCGGCGTAGATCTTCATGATGTGCCAGAGCAGCGGCTTGCCGCCGATCTCGACCATCGGCTTCGGCTTGCGGTCGGTCTCCTCGCTCAGCCGAGTGCCGTAGCCGCCCGCGAGAATCACCGCCTTCACAGGCTGTGGTTCTCCGCAAGCAGGGCTGCGATCGGATCGGTTCGCGGCCGGTGATCGGACGGCGTCTCGATCGAGATCATGGGCGGATCGTATGACGCACCAGTCAAAGCGGGCGGATCTCGCCCGCCGGCTCGTGGTCGTACGTGAGGGCGCCGGCCGCGACGTACGCGGCCGGGTCGGGCGCCTCGGCGAGACCGGCCCAGAGCTCCGGCGGCAGGTTCCGGAACCGACCGGCCCAGCCGTCGAGCGCGTAGCGGACGACCGTCCACAGCGTCCGCCGAAGCGGCCTTTCGAACAGCAGCGCGCGGACCGCCGCGACGGCGACATAGCTCGCCGCCCGGCCGCGCGTCACGTAGCCGTCGCGCGCGCCGCAGTAGATCAGGTTGCGGAGCCCGTAGCAGCGCTTCCAGCCCTCGGCGAAGCCGTATCCGCGGCGGAAGTCCCGCCACTTCGCGCGGATGCCCGTGCTCGTCAGGGGACGGGCGTCGTGGTGGACGATGCGCGCCTCCGGGATGAGCCACGCGCTGCCGAGGCGCCGCAGCCGCGAGACCCATTCGAGGTCGTCGTACCAGATGAAGAAGTCGCGTCGCGGCGGGTCGGTCGCCCGCGCGGCCTCGGCGCGGACGAGCGGTCCGACCAGCGATACGTGCTCGATCTCCCGGGTTCGTACATCCTCGAGGCGTAGGCCGACGAGCGGCGCACGGAACCACCCCGGCCTGAGCCAGCCGCGGGCGAGCGGCAGCAGCTCGCCCGCGGCTGTCACGACCAGCGGGGCCAGCACCGCCGCTCCGGAGCGTTCCTGCTCCAGGAGGAGCCTGAGCGCGTCGCGCTCAGGCTCGCAGTCGTCATCCATCGCCCAGATCCAATCGATCGCGCGCGTCACGCACGGCTGCGACGCCGTAGTGGAAGCCCTCCGAGCCGCCGCCGTTGCGCTCCAACGGCAGGTAGTCGATTGCAAGTCGACCGAAGTCCGCCGCCTCGAGCGCCTCGAGCGTCCCGTCGGTCGATGCGCAATCGACTACGAGGGCTCGGGCGACCGGGTGGGTCTGTGAGGCGAGGGCGGCCAGGCAGCGCAGCAGCAGGTGCCTGCGGTTGTGTGTGACCACGACCGCGTGGACTTCGCTCAACGGATCAGCTCCATCCACTCGGCGGGTGGGATGTTGTGGAAGCGCCCGGCCCGCCCGTCGCGGGCGAAGCGCAGGATCCATGGGATGCGCTTCAGCGGGCGGTCGTCGCAGAGGACGTGCTTGGCGACGAACTGCAGCGTCGTCCCCGCTGCAGACAGCGGACCCTGCTGCTCGTAGACGCGCTTCATCCAGATGTAGTTGCGCAGGCCGCAGAGGTTCTGCCAGAAGCGCTCGAGCGGGGTCGGGAAGAGGGCCACGGGGAGGATCCGGTTCCAGAATCGGCTGCGGCGGTTCATGTAGCTCTGCGAGACGCGCCGGTGCACCATCACCGCCTCGCTGACGAGCCGGATCTCACCCGTCCGGCGCAGCCGCAGGCTGTACTCGACGTCGTCGCCCCAGACGAAGAAGTCGGCCCGCGGGGGTTCCGTCGCGCGGGCCGCCTCGGTCCTCACGAGCGCCCCGACGAACGACAGGAAGCCGATCGGCGGATGGTGCCCAGCTCGGTAGGCGGACTCGGGCAGCGGCCGTAGCCGGCGGCGGAAGTCGCCGCGCTGGTTGCGGTCGAGCGTGCCGTCCGCGTAGACGACCTTCGGGCACAGGGCGACCGTGGAGCGGTCGCCCGCCGGCGGGGCGTCGAGAAGCCGCTCGAGGACGTCGGGCTCCGGAGAGGAGTCGTCGTCCATCAGCCACAGCCATTCGGAGTCGAACTCGCGCGCCAAGCGGACGCCCTCGGCGAAGCCACCGGCGCTGCCCGCGTTGCGCTCGAGGCGCACCACCTCGACGTCGAGGTCCCGGACCGCCTCGGCGGTGCCGTCGGTCGAGGCGTTGTCGACAAGCAGCGTCCGCGCGACCGGCTGAGTCTGTGCCGCGATGCCCGCGAGGCAGTCGAGCAGGAGCGGCCTGCGGTTGTAGGTCACGACGACCGCTACGACGGTCATCGGAGCAGCCGGCGGGCGAGCGCCCAGTACCCGCCGAGCAACTTCGCGAGCGCACGTGAGCGCGACGCCGGGCCGAGGTAGGGGGAGGAGAGCTCGGCGGTCAGGTGGTCTGCGAACGCGGCCGCGGAGATCACGCGCCGGCCCTGGATCGCGCGACGCTCGCCGACGAGGCGCGGCAGCCAGCGGACGAGATCGGAGGTCGCGAGCAGCTTCTCCCGGACCCAGCCGCCGCGTGCCGCGACCACGAGGAGGGCCAGCTCCGTCGCCAGGAGCGCCGGGGCGACGGCTGCCAGTACTCCCGCGGGGTAGGTCCGCACGATCGTCGCCCAGCGGTTTCGCTCGAGCAGGCGCCATTTGACCCGCCGGCGGGCGAAGTCGTAGAGGTGGTCGGCGCGAGCGCTCGGCTCGATTCCCACGGAGCCGCCGGCGAGCCGCACGCGCAGGGACAGGTCGACGTCGTCGCAGTAGAGGAAGTACTCCGGCGGGAAGCCGGGATCCCGGTCCCAGGCGGCCTTGGTTACGGCGAGACATGCCCCGCTCGCGAAGCCAACCTCGCGCGGCACCTCGGTCGCGGCCGCCACGGGCTCGCCGACCTGTCCGGCCCAGGCGATGCCGGTGAAGTGGATGACGCCGCCGCTGGTGTTGATCGCGCGCCCGCCGTCCATCGTCAGGAGCCCCATCCAGGCCTCCCAGTCGCGACCGTCGGAGGCCGGCAGGCGCATCGCGTCGCAGAACCCCGGGGCGACGATCGCGTCCGCGTCGAGGGTCAGCAGGACGTCGCCGCGCGCGCGGGCGGCTGCGGCGTTGCACGCGGTCATGTAGCCGTCGTTCGAGGGCATCCGGATCAGCGTGGCATGCGGGGCGAGCCGCTCGCACGGCCTCCGGCGTTCCGTCGTGCGAGCCGTTGTCTGCGACTATCAACTGGTCGTCGGGACGCAGCTGGGCGACCAGCGGTGGGAAAGAGCGCTCCACGAACGCTTTTTCGTTGTTCGTTACGACGATGACCGATAGGCGTGGCGCCGCTGGCACGCGCGCAATATAGGCGTCGCCATCGCAATACCCTGGGCCCGATGCTCGATCTCCACATCCGTGACCCCGACCCGCCTCGAGGCCGCTTTCGGGCGACGCGCGGCGGGGTGGCGATCGTCCCCGCCTACAACGAGGAGGCGACCGTGAGCGGCGTCGTGCGCGACCTGCGCGAGAAAGTGCCCGGCTTCGACGTCGTGGTGATCGACGACGGCTCGACGGACGCGACCGGCCGGCTCGCCGCGCGCGCGGGCGCGCGGGTCCTGCGCCATCCCTTCAACCTCGGCATCGGCGGCGCCGTCCAGTCGGGCTTCATCTACGCGCTCGAGCACGGATACAACCGCATGGTCCAGGTCGACGCCGACGGCCAGCACGACCCCGACGAGGTGCGGAAGCTGATCGAGGCGATGGACGCCGACCCGGGCCAGGACGTGATCTGCGGATCGCGCTTCCTCGCCGACCTCCAATACGTCGGGCCCGTCAGCCGTCGTGCCGGCATCCACATCTTCGCGTTCCTCCTGTCGCTGATAGTCGGACAGAAGGTCACCGACCCGACGTCGGGCTTCCGCCTCTACAACCGCCGCGCGATCAGCCTCTTCGCCCGCGACTACCCGCATGACTACCCGGAGGTCGAGGCGGTGCTCGTGCTGCATTTCCACCGACTGAAGATGCGAGAGGTAGCCGTGCGCATGTTCCAGCGCGGCGGGGGCAAGTCCTCGATCCGTTCCGGCAAGTCCGTCTACTACATGGTCAAGGTCCTACTCGCGATCTTCGTCGGGCTGGTCCGCGCGCGGCCGGTGGTCGAGCCGGGCGACGAGGCTCCGGTGGCGGCGACACAGGCGATCTGATGGGCGTCCGCGTTCAGATCGTCGCGATCATCGCGATCGTCATCCTGTTCGGGATCGTCTTCGAGCTCGTCCGTCGCCGCCGGCTGCTCGAGCGCTACGCGATCCTCTGGCTCTTCAGCGCCGCGGTGCTGCTCGGCTTGAGCGTGTGGAAGGGCCTCCTCAAGAGCGTCGCGACCGCGCTCGGCGTGTACTACCCGCCGTCGGCGCTGTTCGTCATCGCCTTCGGCTTCATCCTCGTGCTGCTGCTGCACTTCTCGATCGCGGTCTCCCGGCTCGCGGAGCAGTCGAAGGTGCTCGCCCAGCGGGTCGCGCTGCTCGAGGAGCGCCAACGCCGGCTCGAGGCCAGTCGTCGCGACGACCTGCAGCCGCTGGGGTACGCGGAGGCCGCCGGCCGCGGGGCCGCACAGCGCGACTGATCGCCCAATTTGCGCCGCGCAACCGGCGCAACATCGGCTCGCGGGTGGGTTTTCGTGCTCGCGATGGCAGACTCGCTGGCCAGGAACCCCGACGGAGGACCGCTTCGATGAATCGCGAACGGACGCTGAGGATGCATCCCGCCGCCCTCACGGTCCCCGATACCGCCGTCGCCGAGCGCGTGCCGACGCGCCGGATCATCGATGTCCCGCTCGCGATGGTCGACTACGAGCGAGCGATCGAGGTGATGGACTCCATGGTCGCCCAGCGACGCCCGGGCTACGTGTGCGCGGTCGCCGTGCACGCGGTGATGGTCGCAAGCCACGATCCGGAGATGCGTGCCGCACTGGCCGGTTCGACGCTCACCGTGCCCGACGGCATGCCGCTCGTATGGGCGGCGAACATGCTCGGCGAGCGCCTGCCGGACCGCGTCTATGGGCCTGAGCTGATGAGCCGCTACTGCGAGCGCTCGGCCCAGCTCGGCCATCGGGTCTGGCTCTACGGCGGCCGCGACCAGGGATCGCTGGCGCAGCTCGCGCTGATGCTGAGGCGCCGGCACCCGGGAATCCAGATCGTCGGCGGCTACTCGCCCCCCTTCCGTCCGCTCACACAGGCCGAGGAGGACGAGCTCATCGAGCGGATCAACGCGGACCGGCCGGACGTCCTCTGGGTGGGCATCGGCGTGCCCAAGCAGGAGAAGTGGATGGCCCGCATCCGCCCGCGCCTTGAGGTGCCGGTCATGGCCGCCGTCGGAGCGGCGTTCGACTTCCACGGCGGCCGTGTCTCCCAGGCGCCGCGCTGGATGCAGGCGCGCGGCCTCGAGTGGATCTACCGGATCGCGCAGGAGCCGCGACGGCTGCTCCCTCGGTACCTCTACTACAACCCCGCCTTCATGCTCGCCTTCGTGCGGCAGCTGCTGCGCGAGCGGTTCGCGTCGTAGGCTTCCGCCCGTGACCAGCGTCGCCGTCGTCGGTCTGGGCCGCGTCGGCCTACCGCTCGCGCTCTCGTTCGCCGAGTGCGGACTCGAGGTGATCGGTGTCGACAAGGAGCCCTCGGTGCTCGAAGGAGTCGCCGCCGGGCGCATGCCCTTCCACGAGACGGGAACGCAGGAACTGCTCGAGCGGGTGCTCGAGACGAACCGGCTGCGACTGACCGGGCGGATCGGCGACGCCGCAGCGGCCGACCACATCGTGCTGACGCTCGGCACGCCGACCTACGTCCACGTCGAGATCGACATCTCGCAGATCCGCAGTGCGCTCGATGAGCTGCTGCCGCTGCTACACGAGGGCCAGTCGGTGATCCTCCGCTCGACCGTCGCGCCCCAAACGACCGAATGGGTCGCCGGCTACCTCGAGCAGCGGCGCGGCTTCACGGTCGGCGAGGACCTGTTCGTCGCCCACGTCCCGGAGCGGATCGCCGAGAACCACTTCCTCGAGGAGATCGCCGCGCTGCCGTGCATCATCGGCGGCGTCGGCGCGGGCTCCGGCGAGCGCGCCGCCGAGCTGTTCGCCTGCTTCGGGACGTCGATCGTGCAGACCACGCCCGTGCAGGCGGAGCTCGCCAAGATCTGGACCAACATCCTGCGCTACACGACGTTCGCGCTGCCGAACCTGCTGATGATGAACTGCGAGCAGTACGGGGCGAACGTCTTCGAGGTGATCGACCTCATCAACCGCGACTACCCGCGCGGCGGGATAGCCGCGCCCGGCCTGACCGCCGGCACCTGCCTGCGCAAGGACTTCACCTTCTCCGAGGAGCGCTCGAACGCGCCGGGAATGCTGCTGGCGGTCTCGCGCGTCCACGAGTCCGTGCCGCTGTTCCTCGTCGAGGGTCTCAAGCGCCGCCTCGGCGGCTCGCTGCGAGATCGCAAGGTGGCCGTGCTCGGCCTGACCTTCAAGCGGGGCTCCGACGACCTGCGCGACTCGCTCGCGCTCAAGCTGGTCCGGCTGCTCGAGCGTGAGCTCGCCGACGTCGCCCGGCACGACCCGCACGCGACCACCGTCAGCGACCCGCTGGAGACGGCGCTCGCGGACGCCGAGGCGGTCGTGATCGCCACCAACCATCCGGAGTTCGAGGGGCTGCTTCCCCGCCTGCCGCGCAGCGCGCTGCTCGCGGATCCCTGGAACGTCACCGGCTCTGCGCAGGTGTTCGCCTTCGCCGACGAGCTGGTGCCCGCACGCGCGTGACGCGGCCGCGTCACGATCCTCCTGGCGGGTCCTCGTGACAGGCGGCGCCGGAACGATCGGGGCTGCCGTCGTGCGGCGGCTGCTGACGCGACCCGACTGGGAGGTTCGCGTCGCCGACTCCCGGCCGGCTCCGGACTGGATCGCGCAGTCCTGCGAGGTGCGCACCGGCGACCTGCGCGACTCCGACGAGCGCCCGGGACGCGGTCGCGGGACTGCTCGCACGTGATCCACCTCGCTGCGATCGTCGGCGGCATCGCGAACTTCCACAGGCTCCCGCACACGCTGCTCGAGATGAACACGGGGCTCTACAACGGCGTCTTCCGCGCCGCCCTCGAGGAGCGCGTCGAGCGGCTCGTCTACGTCTCGTCGTCGATGGTGTTCGAGCGCGCGACCGAGTTCCCGACGACCGAGGGGCACATCCGCGACACCCCTATCCCGCAGTCAGCGTACGGCTTCTCGAAGCTCGCCGGCGAGGTCTACTGCCGCGCGCTTCACGACGAGCACGGGCTCGCGTACACGATCTGCCGCCCGTTCAACGCCTACGGGCCCGGCGAGATGCCCGCCGACGAGCCGGGTATCGCGCACGCCGTGCCCGACCTGATCCGCAAGGTGCTGTCGGGTCAGCGGCCGCTGCAGATCTTCGGCTCGGGCGAGCAGACGCGGACGCTCACGCACATCGACGACATCGCCGAGGGGATCGTGGTGGCGATGGCGCATCCCGCCGGCGGAGAACGAGGACTTCAACATCTCGGCGGGCGAGGAGCTCACGGTCGCGGAGATCGCCCGCATCATGTGGGAGGAGTGCGGCGAGGCGCCCGATGAGTTCGCCCTCGAGCACCTTCCGAGCTTCGAGGTCGACGTGGTCCGGCGCTGGCCGTCCGTCGAGAAGGCGCGCTCGCTGCTCGGCTTCGAGGCGCGCATCGGCGTCCGTGAGGGGATCCGCGAGACCGTCGAGTGGCTGCGCTCACCAGCGCGTGCGGGGCACGCGCTCGAGACACCTCACCCGTAGAGTCCCGTCAGCCCGTCCAGGTAGCGCCGCTCGCCGTAGCTGGTGCGGACGCGCCCGAGCAGCTGCTCGCCTTCCTGGCGCCGGCGCGGCGGGTCGTCCCAGAGCAGCCGCATCGCCCGCGCGAGCGCGGGGGCGTCGCGCCGTGGGACGCACCGCTCTGCGCCGACGAGCTCCGGCAGCGAGCCGCTGTGCGAGGCGAGCACCGGGAGACCGCGGCCCATCGCCTCGAGCGCCGAGTAGGGCATGACGTCGCCGCCGACAGAGGGCACGAGCGCGAACGCCGCGCCGTCGAGGAGGCTTCTGACCTCCTCACGCGGGATTGCGCCGAGCAGCTCGGCCGGTCCGCCGCGCAGACGCTGCTCGAGCGGTCCGGAGCCGGCGATTTTGAGCGGGATCCCCGCGAGCGCCGCTGCCTCGACCGCGGTCTCGATGCCCTTCTCCTCCGACAGGCGACTGGCGATCACGGCATAGCCGCCGTGCTCGGCCGCCGACCGCTCCACGAGGTCGCTCTCGGGCAGGTAGTTCGGCAGCACGTCGAGCCGGTCGGCCGGCACGCCGAGCCGGATGAGCTGTCCGCGCGCGTAGCCGCTGAGGGTGACGAAGCGGTCGACGGCGCCGAAGACAGCCGGCTGATGGAGGCTGAGAGCCGAGGCGTAGACCGCGGACTGCGCGAGGGAGCCGCGGCAGTTGAGCGCGGCGCCCGGCAGGGTGAAGCGGCCGCGGCAGCGAAAGCAGGGCTCGCCGTCGCGGAAGGCGACGGCTATCGAGCAGAACAGCCTGAAGTTGTGCAGCTGGAGGACCACACGCGCGCCAGCGCCGCGGGCTGCCTCGAGCGACCGCGGTCCGAACAGCGGCAGCATGTTGTGGAAGTGGACCACCGTCGCTCGAAGCCGGCGTGCCGCGTCGTCGACCTCTCGCTCGTCCTCGCCTCCTCGGAGGAGCGCTCGCGCCGCACGGACGCGGCCCGTCCCGGTCGAGCGCCGCTCGAGCAGCGCGTGGGGTATTCCGGCGCGCTCGAGCGCCGCGAGGTGAAGCTCGAGCGCGCGCTCCTCGCCTCCCGCCTGGCGGTAGCGGTTGTGGACGACGAGGACCCTCACCGCAGGGACGGTAAGACCGTCTCTCGGACCACGTCGACGAGAAGGTCGCGGTCGTAGGGGGCCAGGAGCTCGCGGG
The DNA here is from genome assembly GCA_963719375.1 of uncultured Actinomycetes bacterium. Taxonomy (GTDB): domain Bacteria; phylum Actinomycetota; class Thermoleophilia; order Solirubrobacterales; family Thermoleophilaceae; genus JAICJV01. The sequence goes on from CAVRBY010000001.1 coordinate 1,199,882, forward strand.
CGCGGTCGGCGTACGCCGTCCGCGCTCCTTCCCCGACTGAGAGCGCACGCCGGAGCGCAGCGGCCAGCGCGGAGGCCGAGAGGTCGGGCGCAACGAGCTCTGGGTCCAGCTCCCGCGCGATCCTCAGTGCCGGATACGGGCCCGGTGTCGGTACCGTGACGAGCAGGCAGCCTGCGGAGAGTGCCTCGAGCGGCGCGAGCCCGAAGTCCTCCCAGCGCGAGGCCGCAATGAAGATGCGCGCTCGCGCGACGATCTCGAGCCAGCGCTCGCGCGGCAGCTCGCCGGCCCACTCGATCCCGGCCGGCTCGGGAACGCCGTGCCGCTCGAGCCAGCGCACGCCCTTGGCGCGGTCGGCGCCGCCGATGACGAGGCGAGCTCCGCTCGGTGCCGCGTCGTTCCAGGCGGCGCAGAGCAGCTCGAGGCCGCGCTTGCGCGGCCATGCCGCGTAGGCGGCCGCGTCGATGTCCCTGACCGGAGCGGGAGCGATGCGCTCGACCGGAATCGGCAGGCGGATCGCGGGGCCCGGCGTCGCGGCGGGGATCGCCGCCTCCGCCTCGGCGGTCAGCGGCAGGAGCAGCGACGCGCCCCGCAGCGCGCGCCGCTCCGCATAGCGCTGCCAGGCGCCCGATGGCCCCGGGCGGTTGAGGGCGGCCGTCGCATCGAAGCGAACGGCGTAGGGGACCGTCGGCCGGGAGAATAGCGCCGCCGTGACGGTCGAGAAGACGATCGCGCGTGCGTCGAGCGCGCGTGCCGCACGCCGGGCTGCCAGCGCCTCGATCAGGTCGGTGACCGCGGTCTGGCGCCGCAGGCGCCCGCTCGCGCCGATCTCGACGGGGACGACCCGGCAAGTCGCGCCCGCCTCGCGCACGAGCTCGGCGAAAGCTGCGTCGGAGCGGACCAGCCCGGGCGTCGTGGCGAGCGAGAGGAGCGCGATATCGGGCCGCCTATTCAAAGTGCGCCAGGTTATTGCGCGGAGCGGTCTGCTCGGGTTTGTATGCGGGTTCAGTCCGAAACCAGATAAGGAGGATCTTCCTTGAAGCTGTCCATTCCACTGAGGCGGGCGCTGATCCCGGCGCTGGCCGCCTCCGCCGTCGCGGGCGCGGCGGCCATACCCGCCGCTGACGCCGCGTCTTCACCATTCACCGTCGTCGCGAGCAATCTCGACAACCCTCGCCACCTCAACTTCGGTCCCGACGGCGCGCTCTACGTCGCCGAGGCGGGACGCGGAGGCAACGGCGCCTGCGCCACGGACGAGACCGGCGCGAAGAGCTGCATCGGCCTCTCCGGCTCGATCCTGCGCGTCAAGGGCAAGTCGCAGCGGCGCGTGGTCAAGAACCTGCCGTCCGTGGCACCGGCCAACGGACAGCAGGCGAGCGGTCCCGCCGACGCAATCGTCGCCGGACGCAGGCTCGCCTTCGTGGTCCAGGACACCAACCTCGACAGCAAGGGCGGCAACCCCTTCGGCGCGCTCGGCAGGCTGCTCGGCAAGCTCGCGATCGCGCCGTTCGGGAAGGGGAAGCCCTCGACCGTGGCGGACCTCGCACGCTTCGAGGCACGCAACAATCCGGACCACGGCGCGGGCGCGCAGCAGGGCGGAGCGATTGACTCCGACCCGTACGCGCTCCTCTCCTACAAGGGCGGCTACCTGGTTGCGGACGCGGCGGGCAACGACCTGCTGCGGGTCGACCGCAAGGGCAAGATCAGCCTCGTCGCAGTCTTCCCGACGCAGAACGAGAGCGTCCCCGCGGGCGTCGTCGGACCCGCTCCGGCCACCATCCCGGTCCAGTCGGTCCCGACGTCGGTCGCGATCGGCCCTGACGGAGCGATCTACGTCGGCGAGCTGACCGGCTTCCCGTTCAAGGTCGGGGCGGCGCGCGTCTGGCGCGTCAAGCCCGGCCACAAGCCGACCGTCTACGCGAGCGGCTTCACCAACATCACCGACATCGCCTTCGACCGGAAGGGCCGCCTGCTCGTGCTCGAGCTCGACAAGGCCGGCCTTGAAGACCAGGGCAAGACCTCGGGCGAGCTGATCCGGCTCGACCGCTCGAAGCGGCAGACCGTGCTGGCCGGCGACGGCCTGACCGCCGCGACCGGTCTCGCGGTTGCCCGCAACGGCGGGATCTACGTCTCGATCTTCGGGATATTCCCCGGGTCGGGCCAGGGACCGCACGGCGAGGTGGTCCGTCTGAACACCCGCTAGCTCTGGCCGGGCGCCCCGGCCCGCCGAGGCCGGGGCGCCCGCCGGTACGCTCCGAGCGTGCCGGCGCCAGTCGTGTCCGTAGTCGTCCCCACCGCGGGGCGGAGCGCCTACCTCGAGGTGACGCTCGGCTCGCTCGGCGCGCAGGAGCTGGAGCTGCCGTACGAGGTGCTCGTCGTCGATGACGGCGGCGAGCCCTCGACCGCCGCGCTCGCCGTCCGCGCGGGCGCACGCCTCATCGAGCGCTCCGGGCCGCCGGGGCCGAACGCGGCACGAAACACCGGAGTTCGCGCCGCCGGCGCGGACCTGATCGTGCTGGTCGACGACGACGTCTGGGCTCCCCCACACTGGCTCGCTTCGTTCGTCGCGGGGGCGGACGCCCACCCTGAGGGGGACGCCTTCGGCGGACCGATCCGGGCGCGGCTCGAGGGGCGCGCGCCGCGCGCGTGCGGACGCGAGGGACCGCCGATCACAGCGCTCGACCTAGGCCCGGAGGACCGTCTCGCGGAGCTCGTCTGGAGCGCCAACATGGCGCTGCGCCGCAGCTCCTTCGAGCGCATCGGGCCGTTCGACGAGCGGTTCTCGACTGGCGGCGACGAGGAGGATTGGCTGCGCCGGCTGAGCGCGGCGGGGGGCACGATCATCTACCTGGCGGCAGCCGGCCTCGATCACCGTCGCAGCGGCGACGACGCGCGCCTCCGGGCGCTGATGCGCGCCGCCTACCGTCGCGGACGCAACATGGGCGCCTACGACCGGATGCGCGGCGTCTCACCGCCCCTCGGTCGCGAGCTGCGCGTGCTCGCCGGCTGCGGCTGGCACACGCTGCGTCGCGGGTGCCCTCAGGGCCTTGTGATGGGCGCCCACTCCGCGGGTCGCGTCGCCGACCGACTGGGCGGCCGATGAGCGACCCTGGTCCCGACCCCGCCACCTTCCTCTCCGGCGAGCGGGGCGACGTGCTGCGCCGCCGCGATCGCCTCCTCCGGCGCGCCGGCGACCGGGCCCTCGACGCGCTCGCGCGCGTGCTGCGGACCGGCTCGACACTCGACCGCCTGGCCACGCGCGCGGTGCCGCGCGACGTGCTCGTGCTCTCCGTCTACCGCCCCGCGACCGAGTGCCTGCCGTCGTCGCTGCCGCCGCTCGCGAGCCGGCGCCATAGCGTTCGTCTGCGATTCGGGTCGACAGGCGGCGGATCGCCGCGGCTCGCGGAGCAGACCGTGATGGTGGAGCTCAGCGGGGGGAAGTTCGAGAACCTCAACCGGCTGCTCGAGGGGGTCGAGGGCTACGACTGGCTGCTGGTCGTAGACGACGACGTGCAGCTGCCGGAGCGCTTCCTCGACCGCTTCGTCGGGCTCTGCGAGCATTTCGGGTTCGCCCTCGCCCAGCCGGCGCAGTCGCTCGCGAGCCACGCCGCCTGGCGTCATCTGCGCCGCCGGCCCGGCCTGCTCGCCCGCGAGACCCGCTTCGTCGAGATCGGCCCCGTGACCGCCTTCCGGCGCGACGTCGCCGAGCGCCTGCTGCCGTTCCCGCCGCTGCGCTACGGCTGGGGGCTCGATGTCGCCTGGTCCGCGGATGCGGTCGCGCAGGGCTGGAGACTCGGGGTCGCCGACGCGCTGAGCGTCCGTCACGAGCACGCGCCCGTCGCCTCCGGGTACGACTCGCGCGAGGCCATCGCCGAGGCGTGCCGGTACCTCAACGGCCGGCCGTACCTGACGAGCGCCGAGGCCGTCGAGACGGTCGCGGCGCACCGCAGCGCGCGCCGGTGAGGGTCTGCGTGGTCGCCGAGTACTACCCGCGACCGCACGATCCGGTCTCCGGCCTCTGGGCGCACCGGCAGGCTCTGGCCGCCCGCGCCGCGGGGGCCGACGTCCGAGTCCTCGTGCTGGACCGGCCGCTGCCGCCGATCGCGGCCGTGCGCGCCGGGCCGCGGACGCTCGCCCGCGCCGTTCACGACGTCGCGGCAGTCCCGCCGCGGTCGACGCTGGACGGGATCGAGGTGGAGTACGTCCGCTATCTCTCGGCGCCGCGCGAGCGCTCCTATGCGCGCTGGCACCTGCGCGCGCGCCGGCCGCTCGAGCGGGCACTCGAGCGGCTGCGGGCGCGCTGGCCGTTCGACCTCGTGCACGCCCACTACGCGTTGCCGGCCGGCGGCGCCGTGCGTGCCTACGCCGCCCGCCGGCGGCTGCCGCTGATCGTCTCGGTGCATGGTGGCGACGTGCTGGCAGCGGTGCTGTCGACGCCGGCGGCACGCGCCACGGTGGCCGCCGTGCTGGGAGGGGCGAACCTCGTCCTCTGCAACGCGGAGGCGACGCGCCGGCGCGTTTCGGAGCTCGCGCCGCACGCGAGCGCCACCGTCCTGCACCTCGGCACGGACATCCCGGACGAGCTGCCGCCGAAGCGGCGCTCGCCGACGATCTCGACGCTCGCCCATCTCGTCCCGCGCAAGCGGCATGCCGACGTGCTCGAGGCCATCGCGTCCCTCGACGAGGTCGGCTGGGAGGTGATCGGCGACGGGCCGGAGCGCGAGCGCCTGCGGCGCATGGCGGGAGCGCTCGGGGTGGCCGAGCGGGTCAGCTTTCACGGCCGGCTGGCGCCCGCGCGGGCGCTGGACGTGCTAGCGCGCACCCATCTGATGGTGATGCCGAGCGTCGACGAGGCTTTCGGCGTCGCATACATCGAGGCGCTCGCGCATGGCGTTCCGGCGGTCGGCTGCGCGGGGGAGGGTGGCCCGGAGGAGATCGCCGCCGCCGGTGCCGGGATGCTGCGCGTGCCGCCGCAAGACAGCGGCGCCCTCGCGCGGGTCGTCTCGAATGCGCTCGCGGACGGGGAGGGCCTCGCGCGGCTGGCCGCCGCGGGCCGTGCGACGGCGCGGCGGCACTTCAGCTGGGAGGCCTGTGGCGAGGCGACCGTCGCCGCCTACCGCGACGCGCTTCGATGACCGCCGCCGCGCGACCGGTCGCCCTGGTGACGGGCGCCGTCTCGCCCTACCGGCGCGAGCCGTTTCGGCTGCTCGCGCGCGCCGAGGAGCTCGAGGTGCTCGCCTGGGCCGGTGGCGGTGAGGAGGGTCCGCCCGGGCTGACCGTCCGTGATACCACCCAGGCAGGCGCCGCGAGGCTCGTCGCCTCGGGCCGCTACCGGGCGGTGATCTGCGGTCTCGGGGGCCGCCTGGCGCTCCCGGGCTGCCTGCTCGCGGCGCGGATCGCGCACGTGCCGTTCGTGCTCTGGACCTCGATCTGGGCGCATCCGCGCAGCGCTTTCCACCTCGCGTCGCTGTTGCCGACGCGCGCGGTGTACCGCTCGGCGGACGCGGTCGTCACATACGGTCCGCACGTCAGCCGCCACGTCGAGCGCTTTCGGCGCGCGCGCGTCTTCGAGGCGCCGCAGGCCGTCTCGGAGACCGAATTCGGACGGCCGGTCAAGGACGATGAGAGGCGGCTCGCGCGCGGCCGCGCGGGCGACCCCGGGTTCCTCGCGCTCTTCGTCGGCCGGCTCGAGCGCGAGAAGGGCGTCGAGGTCCTGCTCGAAGCGTGGGAGCGGGCCGCGATTCCCGATGCCGTGCTCGCGATCGCGGGCAGCGGGCCCCTGCGAGGCTCGCTCGACCGCCACCGTCGGGTGGTCGCGTTCGGGCAGGTTTCGCGGACTGAGCTCCCCGCTCTGTACGCGGCAGCCGACACGCTCGTGCTGCCGTCGATTCGCACCGCAACTTTCCTTGAACCCTGGGGGTTGGTCGTGAACGAAGCGATGCTTCAGGGAACCCCAACGATCGCCAGTGACGCCGTCGGCGCGGTGGCCGGCGGCCTGGTCCGCGACGGCCGAAACGGCCTCGTCGTGCCCGCCGGCGACGTGGAAGCGCTCGCGAGCCGCCTCAGCGCGCTGGCCGGGAGCGCGGAGCTGCGTTCCGCACTCGGCTCCGCCGCGCGAGCGGACGTCGCCGCCTGGTCGGAGGAGGCATGGGTCGCGGGCGTCCGCGCCGCGCTCGCTTCAGTCGGCGCCGGCAGGGGTGTGGACGCGTGCTAGCCTCGCCTGCCAGGCAGCTGCGCCGCCCCGGCAGGGGAGTACCGATTCCGGGTTGCGCAAGGACCGCGGACGACCGCGGCGAAAGGACTCCAAGGAAGCTGGCATGTCCCGTCTCCGTCATCTCGTTTGGCTCGTAGCCCTTCTCGGGGCGCTCACCTTCGCGTCGGCCGCTCAGGCCGACTGGCACCAGGCGATCCGCGACTGCAACCTCGACGGTCGCCTGCACCAGCACTACTCGCAGGCCGACATCCAGAAGGCGCTCCAGAACCTGCCGACCGACATTCGCGAGTACACCGACTGCCAGGCGGTGCTGCAGGCCGCTCTCGTCGGCAGTCCCGGGCCTCCAGGGGGCCCGCAGCTCTCGACGACCAACCCCGCCCTCGTCACACCGAGCGGTGCCGTCGCCGGGTCGCCCGCTGATCTGAACGCGCTCGGAGCGCTCGGTCACAAGGCTCCCCATGTCGCGGTCGGCGGCCACGTCGTCATACCGGGCCCCGGCGGCATCTACGCGCTTGCGGGCCAGCGTGCCGAGAACACGCTGCCCTTGCCCGTGCTGCTCTCACTGCTCGCGCTCGCCGGGATGGGCGCGCTCGCGGGGCTCTTCTCGCTCAGGAGAGGCCTGCCCGCGACGCGGCGGCTGGCACTGCGCCTCCTGCGCCGCTGAGGTGAGCGCGGAGCTGAACCGACGTGCTCGACGTCGAGACTGAGCAGCCCCCGGTCCGCGCCACACCGCGGACGGCCGGGACGCGTCCCCCGGCGCCGGCCGCGCCCCGCGCTGCCCGCAGCGGCCGGCTGCGCGATCGTGCGGTCACCGCGGTCTCGGCGCTGGTCTTCGCCGGTGTCGCCTTCGGCGCGCGGGGCGGAGACGTGCTCGACAGGACCACGATCGTCGAGATCGCGCTCGTCCTCGGAGCGGGTGCGCTCGGCGCCTTCGCCGTCATGCGGGCGCGCGCCGGCAGGCTCGACGGCGGGCTGACCGTCGCCGGGTTCGCCGCGCTCGCGATCCTGACCGCCCTCTCGATCATCTGGTCGATCGTGCCTTCGCTCTCCTGGGGCGAGGCCAACCGTACGCTCGCCTACCTCGCCGTCTTCGCCGCCGCCGTCGTCTGGGCGCGGCTCGCACCGCGCGACTACCCCCTGCTGCTGCGCGGGCTGCTGCTTGCGACGTTCGCGATCATCGCCTACGCGCTCGCCTCTCGGGTCTGGCCCGCGACGATCGCCCCGAACGAGGTCTACGCGCGGCTCGGAGAGCCGTATGGCTACTGGAACGCGCTCGGAACGAGCGCCGCGCTCGCGGTCCCGCCGGCGCTCTGGCTGGCGAGCCGGCGCACGGGCAAGCCGGCGGCCAACGCGCTCGCCTACCCGCTGCTGTCGATGCTCGTCCTCGCGCTGTTCCTGAGCTACTCGCGCGGCGCGATGATCGTCGCGGGTGTCGGAGCGCTCGCCTGGCTTCTGATCGTCCCCCTTCGCCTGCGCAGCCTGACCGCGCTGGCGCTGGCGCTGGCGGGCGCGGCGCCGGCGATCGTCTGGGCGCTCTCGAAGGATGCGTTCACTCGCAACGACGCTCCGCTCGCGGTGCGTGAAGCCGTGGCCACCCAGTTCGGGCTGTTCGTGCTCGCGACGCTCGTCGTGATGCTCGCCGTCGGCCTGGTCGTCGGCTTTCGCGTCGGCAGCCGGGCACCGAGCTTCCGGGTGCGCCTCACCTACGGCCTTACCGCCACGCTCGTGGCGTGCGCGATCCCGGTCGCGCTGGTCGCGGTGCTCGCCTCGAGCGACCGCGGCCTGACCGGAACGGTGAAGGCGGACTACCAGTCGTTCACGAGCGCGGACTCGAACACGCCGGGCGGACCCAGCCGGCTGCTGACCGCCTCCTCCTCGCGCGGTCGCTACTGGCACCAGGCGAAGATGATCTACGAGGCCAACGAGGTCCACGGCAGCGGTGCGGGGACCTTCGGAGTGGCGAGGCTGCGCTACCGCCGCGACCAGCTCGAGTCGCTTCACGCCCACGGCTACGTGGCACAGACGATGTCCGACTTCGGGCTGATCGGGCTCGGCGTCTCGCTCTTCCTGCTGGTCGCCTGGCTGATCGCGGCCGCCCGGGCGACCGCGATCCCCTCGCGCCGGCGGGGCGTCCACCCGTGGGGCCCGGAGCGGGTCGCGCTCGCCGCGCTCGTCCTGGCCGCGGTCGTCTACGGACTGCACTCGGCCGTCGACTGGATCTGGTTCGTCCCCGGTCCCACCGTGATGGCATTGGCCGCCGCCGGCTTCGTCGTCGGCCGCGGGCGGCTACGCCTGCCGAGACCGTTCGCTGCAGCCGGCGCGCCGCCCGCGGACGCGCCGTGGCGCTCGGAGCCGCTGCCGGTCCCCCCACCGCCCCCACCGCCGCCCCCCTCCGCGACCGGGGCAACCGCCTCGCCGCCGCCGGCGGATGCGCCGTGGCGGCCACCACCTCCTCCTCCCCCGGCTGCGTCCTCGACCGGCGCAGCGTCCGCGCCCCCCGCCGATGCGCCATGGCGGCCACCACCACCTCCTCCCCCGGCTGCGTCCTCGACCGGCGCAGCGTCCGCGCCCCCCGCCGATGCGCCATGGCGGCCACCACCACCTCCTGCCCCGGCTGCGTCCTGGACCGGCGCAGCGTCCGCGCCTCCCGGCGATGCGCCGTGGCGGCCGCCCGCCCCTCCGATCGACGGCGCGAGCGCGGACACCGCCGTCATCGAAGCGCCCCGCCGGCGCCGGGGGCGCCTGCTCAGGCTCAGGGTCCCGGCTCGGGTCCGCCCGGCCGTAAGACCCGCGCTCGCGGTTCTCGTGGCTCTTGCGGCGCTGGTCTGCGCCTGGGCGATCTGGCAGCCGCTGCGCTCCGACGACGCGAGCAACAGCGCGCTCAGCTCGAGCGCTCGCGGGCACTACCGGCAGGCTCTAAGCGCGGTCGCGGACGCACGCAGCGAGAACCCGCTGTCGGCCAAGCCACTCGAGGTGCGCGCGTCGATCGAGCAGGCACGCGGCAACACGATCGCGGCGGAGACGGACCTCGAGCACGCGGTTGCGGAGTTCCGTGGCGATCCGCAGACCTGGCTCGAGCTCGCCGAGTTCCAGCTGGGACCGGCGAACCGGACAACCGACGCGCTGCAGACGGTCCGCGGAGCGCTGTTCCTCGACCCCGAGTCGCGCGAGGCGCAGAACGTCTTCTTCGAGGCGCGCTCGCGCCTCGCCGCGGCCGTGCCGCCCGGCTGAGCCCGGACCCCGGCTTAGAGCCCGTTTCACAATCCCGCGTGTGCGGCTGGCACGCGCCGGATCGAGCCGGGCAAGAACCCAGGATGAACGGATCCGAGGACGCAGCAGCCGCGACGGTCGGCGGCCGCCAGACGTGTGCGGGGGGTTTTGAAACGGGCTTTCAGGCGCGCTTCTCCGCCAGGAAGGCGAACTGCCCGCAGAAGAGCAGCTTGATCGCGTTCGCATGGCGCGCGTCGAGCCGCCGGACCCGCGCGGCCGCGGCGATCGCTCGGTTCAGCGGCGACTGATGGCTCCACCAGCGTGCGGCGAACGACGGCATGCCGAGGCCCCTCTGGGCGATCAAGGCGAGACCGTCGATCCCGGGGCGGATCTCGACCAGGCGCATGCCGGCGGCCTCGACCAGCCCGCGCAGGCCGAGCGGCGTGAAATTCCACACGCTGAGCGAGTGGTAGGGCTCGAGCTGGGAAGTGGAGCCGGCCAGCCAACCCGCGGGCCGGAGCACGCGTGCGACGTCCGAGAGCAGCGTGGCGGGGTCACGGGCGTGCTCGAGCACCTGCTTGCAGTAGATGGCGTCGATCGAGCCGTCGGGGACGGGGAGGTTTACGCCGTCGAAGGTCTCGAAGCGCGCGTCTCGCCGGGTGCGTCCCGCGACCTCGGGCGACCAGGCCAGGTCGACTCCGAGCCAATCGACGTCCGGTCGACTGGCTCGGAATTGCTCGATCGAGTCACCCGCTCCGCAGCCGAGATCGACAATCGAGCGGCCGGTCGCTGCGAGCAGGGGTATGTAGTGGTCGGCGAGGACCTGGCGGCTGTGGTCGCCTGGGATCGCGTTCCCGAGCGCCTCGAGGAGGTCATCGGCGATCATCTTCCCTGAGCCCTCAGCGCGTAGCGGTCGCAAGCAGCGTGCCGCGCCGGGTCACGATCGACGTCAGCCCGAACCCCGTCGCGTCGAGCAGGTCGTTTAGAGAGCGCCCGGTGTAGAAGCGCAGGTGAGGGGAGAGCGGGTTGAACCCGGACTCGAATCCGCGCACGAGGAGCTTCGCGGCGGTTGCGCGGGCGTGAGCGGGGGTGGTGAGCGCGAGCTTGCCGCCTGGCGTGAGCACGCGCCGGATCTCCGACATGAGCGTCTGGGTGTCACGCACATGCTCGAGCGTCTCGGTGCAGAGGACTAGGTCGAAGGAGCCGTCCGCGAAGGGCAGGTCGGCGTCCGGCTGCAGCGCGACAAGTGTCGCGCTCGGCACGCGCCTGGAAGCCCGCGTCAGCGCGACCTCTGAGACGTCGGCTCCCGTCACCTCACGGGCGCCGAGCAGCGCGGTCACTCTGCCGTCGCCACAGCCCAGGTCGAGGGCTCGCCTGGGGTACCCGAGCGATCTCACGAAGGCCGCGACGTGCTGCGGGGGCGGCCCGGGCTCTTCCGGGACCAGCTCCCAGAGCTCGTCGTCGTACCTGCTGCCCATCGAGATTCCGCGCTCCGCGCAGAATCTCTACCAGGCGCCGCGGGCGCGCAGGACCGCGGGGACCGTCTTCAGCATGATCGACAGGTCGAGGAAGACCGACCACCGCTCCAGGTAGAGGAAGTCGAGCCGCACCAGCTCGTCGAAGTCGAGCTCCGAGCGGCCGGAGACCTGCCACAGCCCCGTCATGCCGGGGAGGACCTGGTAGCGCTTGCGATGCCAGTCCTCGAGCCGCTCGTAGTCACGTGCGGGCAGCGGGCGCGGCCCGACGAGCGACATCTCGCCTCTCAGCACGTTGAACAGCTGCGGCAGCTCGTCGATCGACCAGCGCCGAAGGAAGCGCCCGACCGGCGTCACGCGCGGGTCGGCGCGGATCTTGAACAGAGCGCCGACCTGCTCGTTGTGCTCCTCCAGCGCGTGCTGATACTCGTCGGCGTCCGCATACATGGTGCGGAACTTGAAGCAGCTGAACGAGACGCCGCCGATCCCGGGCCTCCGCGAGCGGTAGATCACCTGCCCGCGCGAGCTGAGCCTGATCGCGAGCGCCGCGGCCAGGAGGACCGGCGAAAGCAGCAGCACAAGCAGCAGCGCTACGACGATGTCGAAGCTCCTCTTGACGACGAAGTCGAGCCCCTCGAAGACGGGCGGCTTGAGCTCGAACAGCGGCACGCTCTGACCGGGGACGAACTCCACCCGGTCCATCAGGATCTCCATTGTCGACGGGGCCACGCGCACCCTGACGCCGTGCCGGTGGCAGCGCTCGATGAGGTCGACCGCCCGGTCCTGCGGGAACTCGGGGTCGGCGATCAGCACCTCGTCGACGTTGCCGAAGTGACGCTCGAGCTGGTCGAGCGGACCGAGGTCCTTCAGCCCGTTGGGCGGCCGCGCGGTCAGGGAGACATAGCCGACCGGGTCGAGCGGCGGGTCCTGGCCACCGCTGAGCGCGTGCGCGACCGCGTCGATCTGTGCGGCCTTGCCGACCAGGACGGCGCGCCTGCGGTATCCGGCGGCGCGAAGTGCCCAGCCACTGGCGCGCTCGAACGCGTGGCGCAGGATGGAGACGTAGACCAGCCCGAACAGCAGGCTCGCGTAGAAGATGTAATAGGAGGAGAAGTGCGCGTCGAGGACCTGGCCGCCTTCGACGAGCGCGTAGAAGAGCAGCACGAGGGTGACCTGGAACAGGGAGGCGACGATGCGCGCGAAGCCGGGCCGGACGCCGCGCGCGCCGTAGAGGTCGGAGCGGGCGAACAGCAGCAGCGTGACGAGGCAGGCGAGCGGCGCGACATGCTCGGTCTGGTGGAAGGCGAGCACCGCATCCGACTTCCCGTGCAGCAATGCCTTCAGCTCGAGCGCCGTCCAGATCGCCGCGAAGACCGCGAGGACGTCGAGCGCCCCGAGGATCGCCACACGGACGACGCGGCGCAGCGTCTCCATGCGCAGCAGCAGCGAGCGCAGCGGGGGGTGGCGAGCGCGGGCGTCGCGGGCGACGGCCGCGACCGGCGCCGCCGGCTCTACCTCCCTCAGCTCGTTCGCGAGTCCGTTTGCCATCTCTCGTGTCCGCACCCTTCAACAAGCAGGCGGCGGCAAGGTAGCGCTCGGGAGGCGCCGACCGGCGCCGGTGACCGATCGGACGAGGATAGCGGCGCCGGCGGCCCGAACCGGGGCGGCTCAGGCGGAGGGCAGCGGCAGCTCGAACGAGCGGTCGAGCGCGGTCAGCTCGAACAGGCGCCGCACCGGCGGACTCGCCGCGCTGACCATCACCCGCCTGCCGGCCCCACGGGCCCGGCGCGCCGCGGCCAGCATCGCGCTCAGACCGGACACGTCTATGAAGCTGAGCGCGCCCAGGTCGAACAGCAGCAGCTCCGGCTGGGCACGCTCTGCGCGCTCGATGTGCTGCACGAAGAGCGGGGTCGTGGCGATGTCGAGCTCGCCCTCGAGGACGAGGCTGATCGAGCCGTCGTCGATCTCTGTGACGACAGCAAAAGGTTTGCGGGCGAAGCGGCGCACGGATCGGTCACCGACCGGACCTAGTCGGCCGACCGGCCAGTCATGCTCACCCTAACCGCGACTTTTCGAGCGCGCCAGCGTCGATTCGAGATGGTGTCCGCCCCTTCCCGCGCCGGCCCTAACCTGCACTTGCCGATGCCGACCCGCCACCTCCGGGCGGTGGCTGGGTTGACCCTGCTCGCCGCGCTCCTGCGCCTGCCGACACTGGGCACGCAGAGCTTCTGGCTCGACGAGTCGGTCACCGTCAGGCTCGTCCGCAGGAGCTTCGTCGGCATGCTCTCGGCCCTGCCGGGCAGCGAGTCGACCCCGCCGCTCTACTACGTGCTCGCCTGGCCCTGGACGCGCGTATTCGGCTCCGGCGAGGTCGGCCTGCGGCTGCTCTCGGCGCTGTTCGGGATCTTGACGGTGCCGGTCGTCTATGCGGCGGCGGTGCGCCTCGTCTCCCGGCGTGCGGGCGTCGTCGCGGGTGCGCTCGCGGCGACCTCCCCCCTGCTGATCTGGTTCTCGCAGGAGGCCAGGGCGTACGCGCTGCTGACTCTGCTCTCGGCAGTGCTGCTGCTGCTCTTCGCGCGGGTGCTGGAGCGTCCCACGCCGAGGCGCTACGCCCTCTGGGCGCTCACCGCCGCGCTCGCGCTCGCCACGCACTACTTCGCGGTCTTCGTAATCGCGCCGCAGCTGGCATGGCTGCTGATGCGGCGACGCGGGCCCGGTCTGGCAGCCGCCACGCTGGGGCTGGCGGCGGTCGCCGTCCTGCTGCTGCCGCTCGCGGTCATGCAGGCCTCCGGTGACCGCGCCGCGTTCATCGCCCATTCGGCGCTCGCGCCACGCGTCCTCCAGGTGCCCAAGCAGGACCTCCTCGGGTATGGCTTCCCCCACCAGGCGCCGGTCGTGGTGCTCGCGCTCGCGCTCGCCGCGGTCGGGCTCACGCTCGCGCTCGCGCGCACCGAGGGTCGGGAGCGTCGCGGCGCGGTCGCCGCCCTCGGCATCGGCGCGCTGGCGGTCGGAGTACCGCTCGTCCTTGCCGCCTTCGGTCTGGACTACCTGATCACGCGCAACCTGCTGGAAAGCTGGCCGGCGCTCGCGGTGGGCCTCGCGGCTGGGCTCGCCACGCGCCGCGCCGGGCGTGCCGGGATCGCGGCCGCGGCCGCGCTGTGCGCGCTCGGGATCGCGGTCTACGTGCTCGTCGAGACCCACCCGGCCTATCAGCGCGACGACTGGCGCGGGCTGGCCCGGGCGCTCGGACGGCCGGCCGTCCCGCGCGCGTTGGTGATCGAGCCGCTCAACGGCTATACAGCGCTGGCGCTCTACCGGCCGCGGCTCGAGCGGCTTCCATCCCCTCCAACCACGGTCGAGGAGGTCGACCTGGTCGCTGTCGCGCGCGGGCGCACGCGTGCTCCTGCGCCCGCGCCGCCCGGGTTCGTGCTCGTCGAGCGCCGCATCACCGCGACCTACGCGCTGCTCCGGCTGCGCTCCCCGGTCCCGGAGCTGGTGACCGCGGCGGAGCTCGCACCGCTGCGACTCGGGTCCGACATCGCCGACTACGGATTCGAGTCGCCCGTGCGGTAGCTCCTGCGCAGCACGTGGCGATCGCCCTCGCGGCGCGTCACCTTGGTCCGGTCGAGATGCTCGAGCAGAGCCTGCGCGTACTTGCGCGAGGTCGAGAGCTCGTCGCGAAGACCGCCGACCGTCGCGCCGCCGTCCCTGGCGCAGATCGCGATCAGTCGCCGCTCGAGCGCGGCCAGCACCCGCGCGTCGATGTGGAGGTTCTCGCCGATCCGCACCGCGCTGCCGGCACGCTCCAGCGAACGAAGCCGCTGCACGCCCTCGGTCGCTCGCAGCCCGGCGGCCGCCGCGAGCTCGGCGTCGGTACGCGGCCTCTCGCCGTCGGCGCGCAGCGCGGCGAGCATCGCCGCCGCCGCGTCGTCGGCCGGCTCGTCGGTGGAGGCTTTCGCGATCGCTGGCGCCGCCCGCAGCGGCACTCGCGGCCGCCCGTTCTTGCGCGGATGCGCATCCGTGACCACGCCGCCCCCGAGCGTGTCCGGCGGCGCGATCTGGCGCACGATCAGGCGGTCGCCGGGCATCGGAACGAGCGGTGCCTCGAGTCTTAGCTGTGCCGGTGCGGCGCTGCGGGCGGGGAGCCGGTCGCCGCCGAGCGGCACGACGCGAGCCGGGGCCTCCCGCGTCCCATGATGGACTTGGACCCGCGTGCCGCGCTCGAGCGGGCGCTCGAGCGAGAGGTCGGCGTTGACCAGGTACGTAGGCCGCAGACCGGCGTCGAGCGAGGCGACCACGTCGCCGCGCGAGACCTCCTGCCACCTGACGCCGTTCAGGTTCACCGCGACCCGCTGTCCCGCCGCGGCGCGCTCGTGCGGCTGGTCGTGGACCTGCACGGACCGTACGCGCACCCGCGCGCCCTGAGGCAGGATCGCCAGCTCGTCCCCGACGGCGATCGAGCCGGACCAGAGCGTGCCCGTGACGACGGTTCCGATGCCCTTGAGGGTGAACGAGCGATCGACGTGAAGCCGCGCGGGACCGTCGTCAGCCGCGCGGCCCGCGGCTGCCGCGGCAACCTCGTCGAGCTTCGTCAGCAGCTCTTCGAGTCCGGTCCGGGCGCGAGCGGAGACCTGCACGATCGGGACGCCCGGAAGCAGGCCCTCGGCTTGCGCACCGGCACCCGCGGGGTCTCCGATGTCCGACTTTGTCACCGCGACGACCCCGCTGCGCACCCCGAGGCCCTGCAGCACGGTCAGGTGCTCGAGCGTCTGCGGCATGACGCCGTCGTCGGCGGCGATGCAGAGCAGGAACAGATCGATCCCGGACGCGCCCGCGACCATCGTGCGCACGAACCGCTCGTGGCCGGGGACGTCGACCACCGACAGGCGCCGGCCGCTCGGCAGCGTGAGTGGCGCGTAGCCGAGCTCGATCGAGATGCCCCGCTCGCGCTCCTCGGGGAGACGGTCGGTGTCGCGGCCGGTGAGCGCGCCGATCAGCGCAGTCTTGCCGTGATCGATGTGGCCGGCCGTGCCGAGCGTGAGGGGCGCGCGAGCGGCGTTCACGTCATTCGTCAGCGGCTCCGCGTGTCTTTCAGCGCGCGGGCGACGGCAGCGGCGCCTTCGTCTGCCTCCTCGTCGGTGAGCGTGCGCGGGTCGAGCAGCAGCAGCCTCGTGGACTGCGGGCGATCACCGGCGGATCGCCGGCGCGCAGCGCGCGCGGCCAGCGCGTCGGCGCCGGCGCGGCCCGGGTCGACGGCGCAGACCGGCCCCTCGAGCTCGAGCAGCGGCAGCGCGCCGCCGCCGACGCGGCCGGCGGCGCGGACCACGCGCGCGGCCGGCCCCGGCAGCGCCGCGCGAATCCGCTCTGCGCGCGCGCCGGAGCGTCTCCTCGTCGCTGACGAGCATGCGCAGCACCGGAATCCGCTCGCAGCGCGCGCGCCGGCTCCAGGTAGAGGCGCAGCGTCGCCTCGAGCGCGGCGAGCGAGAGCTTGTCGATCCGGAGCGCGCGCGCCAGCGGATGCGCCCGGCAGCGCTCGACGGCGCCGCGACGTGCCGACGATCAGGCCGGCCTGCGGACCGCCGAGCAGCTTGTCGCCCGAGAAGCAGACGAGCGCGCAGCCGGCGGCGACCGAGCGCCGGATCGGCGGCTCGCCGGCGAGCTGGCCGAGGACCGCCGGCTCGGCGAGCGCGCCGGAGCCGGCGTCGTCGATGACCGGCAACGCCGAGGCGCGCAGAGCTCCTCGATCTCGACCTGCTCGACGAAGCCGAGCGAGCGGAAGTTCGACGGGTGGGCGCGCAGCAGCGCTGCCGGTGCGTTCGCCGAACGCGCGCGCGTAGTCGCCGAGGCGGGTGCGGTTGGTCGTGCCGACCTCGACGAGCGGTGGCGCCCGACTGGGCGACGACCTCGGGAATCCGGAACGAGCCGCCGATCTCGATCAGCTGGCCGCGCGAGACGACGAGCTCGCGCCCGGCGGCGAGCGCCGCCGCCGCCAGCAGGACCGCGCCCGCGCAGTTGTTGACCGCGAGCGCGGCCTCGGCGCCTGTCAGCTCGCAGAGCAGCCGCTCGACGATGCTCACTGGCGCGAGCCCCGCCGGCCGGCCTCGAGGTCGTACTCGAGGTTCGAGTAGCCCCGCGCCGCGCCCGCGACCGCCTCGACCGCCTCCTCGGCGAGCGGTGCGCGGCCGAGGTTCGTGTGGACGATCACGCCGGTCGCATTGATGACCGCCCGCAGGCGGGGGCGGCCGAGCCGGTCGAGCTCTTCGCGGGCCGCCGCGGTCAGGTCCCCGGCGGGGACTTCGCCCGCGAGCAGCGATGCGCGCCGAGCCGCGATCGTCTCGCGCGCGGCGCGAACCGCCAGCCCGTGCGGCACGTCGCCCATGGAGGCCGCGAGCTGCTCGACCGAAGGCAGCGAGCGCAGCTCAGGGCGGATCCCCGACCCAGCGCTCGCTCGCCACCGTCGACCTCCTTCTTCCAGATCGGCGCCTCGGCCTTCAGCCGGTCGATGATCTCGCGCGCGCGCCGCGAACGCCTCGCCGCGATGGGGCGCCGATACCGCGACGATCACGCTCGGCTCGGACAGCGGCACCGAGCCGACCCGGTGCTCGGCGGCCGCGGCCGACAGCCCGTGTCGCTCGACGGCCTCCTCGACGATCGACGCGATCCGCTCCTCCGCCATCTCGACGTACGCCTCGTATTCGAGCCGCTCGACCGACGCTGGTGACGCCCTGAAAGGTGACGACGGCTCCGGCGCGCGAGTCGCGCACGCGGCGCGACGAGCGCGTCGAGCGAGAGCGGCTTCCGCGGTCACCCGCGCGTGCACCAGCGCCGTCTCGCCACCGCTGACGGGCGGGATCAGCGCGAGCTCGTCGCCGGGGGCGAGTCGCTGGTCGCGGGCGGCGTACTCGCGGTTGACGGCGAGCAGGACGGGCAGCCCGCCGGCGACCTCGTCGAGCGCCGCGAGCGCGTCCGCGACGCTCGCGCCCTCGGCGAGCTCGAGGTTGATCTCGCCCGCGCCGGCCCGCTCGCGCAGCATCGCGAACAGTCGCACCGTCACTTCCATTACCCCGATCCTACGGACGTGGGCGTGCCGGCGGCATCGGCACATCTATGCTTGCGCCGTGGCGACGAGGCCCGAGCACAAGCCTTCGATCGCGCCGATCGTCGGCCCCGACGACCCGCGCAAGTTCACCGACTCGGGAATCGAGGTCAAGGCCGCTGTACGCCGAGGAGGACGTCGCCTCCGGCCTCCCCGAGCGGCTCGGCGAGCCCGGCGAGTATCCGTTCACGCGCGGGATCCACCCGGACATGTACCGCTCGCGGCGCTGGACGATGCGCCAGTACGCCGGCTACGCGAGCGCGCAAGGAGACGAACGAGCGCTTCCACTACCTGATCAACCACGGCTCGACCGGGCTGTCGATGGCGTTCGACCTGCCAACGCAGCTCGGCCGCGACTCAGACGACCCGCTCTGCCTCGGCGAGGTCGGCCGTACGGGAGTGGCGATCGACTCGATCGAGGACATGCGGCGCGTCTTCGAGGGGATCCCGCTCGACCAGGTGACGACGTCGATGACGATCAACGCTCCCGCCGCGGTGCTGCTGCTGCTCTACGAGCTCGTCGGGGAGGAGCAGGGCGTGGCCGCGGAGGAGCTCGGCGGGACGACGCAGAACGACATCCTCAAGGAGTACATCGCGCGCGGGAACTTCATCTACCCGCCCGGTCCCCGCGATGCGCCTCACGACCGACCTGTTCGCCTACTGCCGTGAGCGGATCCCGCGCTGGAACACGATCTCGATCTCCGGGCTACCACATGCGCGAGAAGGGCTGCTCGGCGGTCCAGGAGGTCGGCTTCACGCTCGCCAACGGGATCGCCTACGTCCAGGCCGCGCTCGATGCGGGGCTCAAGGTCGACGAGTTCGGACCGCGGCTGGCGTTCTTCTTCAACGGCCACAACAACGTCTTCCAGGAGGTCGCGAAGTTTCGCGCCGTACGCCGCATGTGGGCGCGCATCATGCGCGAGCGCTTCGGCGCGGAGAACCCGCGCTCGATGATGGTCCGCTTCCACACCCAGACCGGCGGCGTGACACTCGCCGCCCAGCAGGCCGAGAACAACATCGTGCGCGTCGCGCTGCAGGGCTTCGCCGCGGTCTGCGGCGGCACGCAGTCGCTGCACACGAACGGCTTCGACGAGGCGCTCGCGCTGCCGACCGAGCGCGCGGCACGGATCGCGCTGCGCACCCAGCAGATCATCGCCGCCGAGTCGGGCGCCGCGGACACGGTCGATCCGTTCGCGGGCTCTTACTTCGTCGAGTCGCTGACGGACGAGATCGAGCAGCGCGCCCAGGAGCTGATCGACAAGGTCGACGAGATGGGTGGCTCGGTCGAGTGCATCCCGTTCATCCGTGCCGAGGTCGAGCAGTCCGCCTGGGGCTATGAGGAGCGCTACCGGACCAAGCAGGACCTCGTCGTCGGCGTCAACGAGTACGTGACCGAGGACGTCGACGAGGTCGACATCCTCAGGGTCGACCCCGAGTCGGAACGAGAGCAGGTCGAGCGCCTGAAGCGCTTCAAGGACGAACCGCGACCACGAAGCGGTCCGCCAGCGGCTCGAGGAGCTGCGCGACACCTGCCGCGGGGACGGCAACCTGCTGCACCCGATCCGGGCGGCGCTGAAGGACGACTGCACGCTCGGCGAGGTTTCCGGCGTGATGCGCGAGGAGTTCGGCGAATACAAGGAGGCATGAGCCTTCCCGCTCGCTCAGCCGTTGGCCTCGTTCGCCTTTCCGGTGGCGTAGCGGAAGCCGACCTGGAGCCAGTCGTTCGCCGCGGAGAGGGCGAGGACGTTCGTCACGAGCTTGCCGGCGTCGGGCGAGCTGACGCGCAGGCCCACGAGCGAGAGCGCGCTCCAGGCCCCCACGCAGCGGGTGCAGGTGACGAGCTCGCCGACCGCACGCCGCAGGCGGCGGCCGCGCGGGCGGCGCTCACCCTCCGACTGCTCGACGAACGGCTCGCGGACCCAGGTGCCGATCTTCTCGCGCGCGATGACCTTCGAGAGAGCGAACGTGGCGGCGGCCATGGGCACGAGCTCCGCGCCGCTGACGAGCTCGAGCGGGGTCCGGCGCCGGTGGGTGACGACGACGATGCCGGCGAGCAGGGTCAGGTAGACGGCGTTCAGAGCCGCGTAGTCGACGGGCTCGGTCGCCCCGTGGCCGGCCTCGCGGTCGTCGAAGTGAAGGTCCTGGGCGGGCTGGGAGGCCATGGCGGGGCCAGCGTAGAAGATCGCTCGCGAGGCGGCGGAGTAGCGTGTAGCCGGTGAAGGTCGACTGGACGCTCGCCCGGCAGGTCGCGCGGCTCGCCGCGCGTGCCGGCTCGGAGCCGGCGCTCGAGCGACCGGACCTCGAGCGCCATGTCGCGGCGGCCGAGCCACCGCTGCGCGCATATACCGGCCTCGATCCGGTCGAGGCGCTGCCCGCTCCGGAGTCGGTGGCCCGCGAGGAGTGGGCGGAGGTCAACGTGAGCACGCTCGCGAGCCTGCTCGATCCGGTCGTCGAGCGGCTCGGCAGCCGCCTGCGCGGTACCGGCCCGTTCGCCGGGCCGCTCGAGGTCGCCGCGGGCGCGACGGTGGCGGCCGAGATCGGCCTGGTCGTCGGCTACATGTCCCAGCGCGTCCTCGGCCAGTACGAGCTCTCGCTGCTCGAGCCGGAGCTGCCGGGCCGGCTCCTGTTCGTCGCGCCGAACCTGGCGCGCGCACTCGAGGAGCTCGACGTCGACCGGGAGAGCTTCCTCGGCTGGATCACGCTGCACGAGCTGACCCACGTGCTCCAGTTCGCCGGAGTCGAATGGCTCCGCCCGCACCTGGCGCGGCTGCTGCGCGAATACCTCGACACCGTCGACATGCGAGTCAAGCGCGGGGCGGCTGGCGGCCTGCCTTCGCTGCCGAATCCCTCCAAGCTGCTCGAGGCGTTCCGCGAAGGAGGGCTGGTGGCGCTCGTGCAGTCACGCGAGCAGCGCACGATCATGGACCGCGTTCAGGCGGTCATGAGCGTCATCGAGGGCTACTCCGAGCACGCCATGGACGCGGTCGGCGCCGACGTGCTGCCCGCCTACGAGGGCCTCCGGAGTGAGATGGATCGACGCCGCCGCAGTCGCTCGACGCCGGAGCGCGTGCTGCAGCGGCTGCTCGGCTTCGACCTCAAGATGCGCCAGTACGAGGTTGGCAAGCGATTCTGCGACACGATCGCCGAGCGGCGTGGAGTCGGCTTCCTGAACCGGGTTTGGGAGCGGCCCGAGGCGCTTCCGACGATGGCGGAGCTGCGCGAGCCAGGGCTCTGGATCACGCGGCTCGACACTGAGGAAGCAGCGGCCTAACCGCCGCGCGTCCCGGGATTCCGCTCTGTAGAGCGGAACGCCGGGGGAGGTTTACGCCCGCGCGTTCGTAGGTATACTCCTATTGTCGTTAGAACTAATATCCTTACTTCCCTAAGACGACCGGAGGAGGGGCAGACAATGGCCACCCAGGGCAACACCTCAAGCAACCGAACCACGCGCTCGACCGGCACCCGCCGCTCGAGTGCTTCCAGCCGCAGGCGCTCGACGAACGGCTCGACCCCGCAGGAGCGCAGCGCGACCGCCACGCGCGCCGCCGCGACCCGGCAGCGCCGCAATGCGAACGCGGGCGCCCGCTCGACCCGTTCGCAGGCTCGTCGCACGGCCACCTCGGCCCGCACGACCGCTCGCAGCGCGGCTACCACGGCTCGCCGGCGCGCCCGCGCCGAGGCCACCGGCCTCGAGGCGTTCGCAAAGGAAGCCGAGCGCGCAGTGCTGATCCCGGTCGGCGCCACGCTGATCGCGCGCGACAACGTGATCGGCACGGTCAAGCCGTACACGCGCCTCAGCACCGCGGAGCGCGAGATCCAGAAGCTGCAGCGGCGTGTCGGCGTCAACCTGC
Organism: uncultured Actinomycetes bacterium; assembly: GCA_963719375.1. GTDB lineage: Bacteria > Actinomycetota > Thermoleophilia > Solirubrobacterales > Thermoleophilaceae > JAICJV01. The sequence continues at coordinate 1,221,725 of CAVRBY010000001.1, forward strand.
GCAAGTACGAGCGTCGCGGAACGACCGCGCGCAACCGGCTCCAGCGCGAGGTGAAGCGCACGCGGACGCAGTTCGAGCGTGAGCTGCGCCAGCGGCGCAACCAGGTGACGCGGGCCGTCCGCCGCAACCAGCGCAACGTTCAGTCGAGCGTCAACGGCCTCGCCAAGGACGTGCGCAGCATCGCGTAGGTCCGCAACTTCCCCTCACGGCCCGGTGGAGAGCGGGCTCGCGAGGTAAGGCTGCCGGCCCTCATATCCCGGCCGGTAGTGCAGTATCTCTCCTCCCTCAGCCGGCGGGACCCTTTGTGGTCCCGCCGGTTTTTTTGGGTCCTCTGCGAGAATTGGCAGGGTGCCGGCCACCGCGTCTGAGATACGGAGCGCCCTCAAGCGGGTCATCGATCCCGAGCTTCGCCACAACATCGTCGACCTCGGCATGGTGCGCTCGATCGAGATGCCGGCGGAGGGTAGGGTCGACGTCGTCGTCTCCCTGACGGCGCCCGGCCACCCGGTCCGGCCGCAGTATCAGCGCGTCGTTGGCGACGTGCTCGCGGGCCTCGGCTTCGACGAGGTGAACGTCGGCTTCGACGTCCTCAGCGAGCAGGAGAAGTCGAGCCTCCAGCAGCGGTTGGGCCGCCGTGACCCGCTACCCACCGGTGCGCTCGCCGCCGTCACGAACATAGTCTGCGTGGGCTCTGGCAAGGGGGGCGTCGGCAAGTCCACGATCACCGCGAACCTGGCGGCCGCGCTCGTCGCCGAGGGCAAGTCGGCAGCCGCCATGGACGCCGATGTATGGGGCTACTCGATCCCCCGCATGCTGGGCGTACACGGCAAGCCGCGCGTCTCCGAGGCGCGCAAGATCCTGCCGCTCGTCGCACCCGGCGGTCTCAAGGCGATCTCGATCGAGTTCTTCCTCGAGCGTGAGGACCAGGCGATCACGTGGCGCGGGCCGATGCTGCACAAGGCCATCCGGCAGTTCCTCGAGGACGTCGACTGGGGCGAGCTCGACTACCTGCTGATAGACCTGCCGCCGGGGACCGGCGACGTCTCGATGACGCTTGCACAGCTGCTCCCCCAGGCGCGCTTCCTCGTCGTGACCACCCCGCAGCCGGCCGCGCAGAAGGTGGCCCAGCGTGCCGCCGAGATGGCGGCCCGCTTCGAGCTCGAACTCGCCGGCGTGATCGAGAACATGTCGGGCTTCACGACGCCGTCGGGAGAGCGCTTCACGATCTTCGGAGAGGGCGGTGGGCAGCTGCTCGCCGACGAGCTCTCGGTGCCGCTGCTCGGCAAGGTCCCGCTACAGGAGGAGCTTCGGCTCGCGGCCGACAACGGGCGTCCGCTCGTGATCGACGATCCGGACGCTCCGGCGGCGCAGGCACTGGCTCACGCCGCGCGAGGACTGATCGCCGTCACGCCACAGGACCCGCCGGTGCTGCAGCCGGAGATAGGGCACATCGAGCCTCCGCCGACGGGCACCGCGCTGCCGATGGCGGCGCCGCGCTGACCGTCTCAGGTCAGGACTTCGACTTGTAGTAGTCGGCGTTCAGCTGGATGTAGTTCTGCCACTCGCCCGGAAGCTGATCCTCGGCGAAGCAGGCATCAACCGGACACGCCTCGACGCAGGCGTCGCAGTCGATGCACTCGTCCGGGTCGATGTAGAGCATCTCGACGCTGTCGTAGTCGGGCTCGTCCGGAGTCGGATGGATGCAATCGACGGGACAGACCTCGACGCACGAGTTGTCCTTGGTGCCGATGCAGGGCTCCGCGATGACGTATGCCATTGGGCTTGAGGGCTCCTTGGGTCAGTTGTCCGGGCCGACGAACGGGGGATCATATCCGCCGGGTGGGCAGCGGTTAGGCTGGGATCGTGGTCCTGCTCACCGGCGCGACCGGCACCGTCGGATCGGCTGTGCTGCGACGCCTGATCGCGCGCGGAGAGCGCGTCCGCTGCCTGGTCCGCGACCCGCGGCGGCTCGGCCCCGAGCGCGTGCGGGTCCAGATCGCTCTCGGCGACCTCTCCGAGCCGGCCTCGTTCCGGCATGCGCTGCGCGGCGTCGACACGGTGATCCACCTGGCGGCGACGATCCGCGACCAGCAGCGCGCCTCGATCGAGGAGCTGAACGCCGTTGCGACCCTGCGGCTGCTGCGCTCCGCCGAGCGGGCGCAGGCCACGCGATTCATCTTCTTCTCGGCGCTCGGTGCGAGCGAGCATGCTTCCGCCCGGTTCATGCGTGCCAAGGCACTCGCCGAGCGTGCCGTGACGGGCTCGGCGCTCGAGACGATCGTCTTCGCGCCGTCGCTCGTCTATGCGCCCGGCGATGCCTGGCTGACGCTGGTCAGGCGCCTGTCGCTGCTGCCCGCCCTCCCACTGCCCGGCTCCGGCACCTCCCGCTTCCAGCCGCTCTTCGCGGGCGACGCCGCCGATTGCGTGGTGGCGGCGCTGGAGGGCGGCGACGTAGGTCGGCGCTACGAGCTCGCGGGCCCGGAGATCCTCACCCACGACCAGATCGCGCGCGCGATATTGCATGCGCTGCGGCGCAGGCGGCGGCTGCTGCACGTGCCGCTGCCGGTCGCGAAGGTGCTGCTGAGCGCGGTTGAGGGGGTGATGCGCGAGGGCGCCTTTGCGACCTGGGAGGAGGCACAGCTGATGGAGCTGACCATGACAACCGCGCGCGGAAGTCTCGACGTCGAGGCGCTCGGGGTCGAGCCGCGCAGGCTCGAATCGGTGCTCGGCGCTCCGTGACGATCAGGCCTCGCGCTGCGGCGGCGGCAGGCGGCTCGTCTCCCCGGAGCCGACATAGGCCACCATGCGGCTTGTGAGTGCGTCGACGAGGCGCAGCTCCTCGGCGCTCGGCGGCGGGCTGTCATCGAGGCGGCCGTCGAGTGGGGCGACGAGCTCGGGCGAGGCGTGCGCCGCAATCCCGATGCAGATCCGGATGGCCTCCCGCACGAGCTCCGGGTCGACGCTCCAGATCGTCTCGAAGCGTCGCTCGAAGTCCGGAGCGTCGTCCTGCCCGGGAAGCTCCCAGCCGGCCAGGAAGGCCGCGTAGCCGGGCGCATCGCAGACGATCGACCACTCGCGCCCGAAGGGATCCGAGCGATCGATCGGGACCTCCGCCGGCGCGGCGTCGGGCGCCACCACAAGGCGCGGGAAGTCGGCGAACACGATCGCCACCTGAGCCGTGCGGGCCAGCTCGCGCCAGCGGCGCTCGGAATCGCGGTAGAAGCGCTCGCGCTGGAAGCTCGCGCAGAGGACTGGCCGTTCGGCCCGGGCGCAGCACTCGTCCTCGATCGCGTGGCTGAGCCCGATCAGGGTGCGCTTCGGCAGGCGATACGGGGCGATTTCGGGGCGGCGCCGGCGTACGCCGGCGTAGACGGACAGCTCCGGGGCCGGCGCAGCGCGCGCGGAGCGCTCGATCGCGGCTCGCATCGACAGGCCGGCGTCACGGTCGCGCACCACCTGGCGTACCCGCTCGACGTCCTCGAGGCCGTAGCGCCGATGCCCGCTCGGGAGCCGGCGGGGGACCGGAAAGCCGTAGCGCGTCTCCCACATTCGCAGCGTGCCCGCGGCCAGGCCGGTCATGCGAGCGAACTCGCGGATCGTGAGGTTCGCGTCCGCCACCGTCGTCAGGCCGCCAGCAGGCGGCTGCGAGCCTTGTCGAGACCGAGCCGCAGGCGGCTCTTCGCGGTCCCGAGCGGCACGTGCTTGACCTCGGCTATCTCATGCGCGGTCAAGCCCCGTCCGTACGCCAGCAGGAGCGCGTCACGCTGGTCGAGCGGGAGCTCATCGAGGGCGCCGAGCAGCCGCCGCGAGCGCTCGCGGCGCATCACCGATTCGTCCGCGCCCTCAGCCGAGTGCTCACCCGCTCGCCGCTGCTCCGCGGACCGGCCGAGCGCCGAGTCGTGAGCGACGCGCGAGCGCCAACGATCGAGCGCGCGGCTGCGCGCGAGCATCGAGACGTATCCGGCCAGCGAGCCCCGGTCAGGGTCGAAGGTACGCGGTCGCCGCCACAGGTGCATGAAGACATCCTGAACGACATCCTCGGCCGCGGCCTCGTCGTGGAGGACCATGCGCGCCGCGGCGCGGGCGCGTGGCGCCAGGCGCCGGTAGGCCTCGTTGAACTCGATCGGGTCACGCAGGTCCGCCATCCGAGAAACCACCCTCCACATTGCGTTGATTAAAAGCTAAACGTAGCGTAGCACGTAGCCTCAACAAGCCGTTGAAGTTGGTCTCCGGCGTAGAGTCACGAGTCCCGACTGAGAGAGGACGCACGATGGCCATCTGCTCCCACCTCGACGAGATCACCATTCGCGAGCTTCCGGACGAGATCGCGGGATGCGAGGAGTGCCTGCGCACGGGCGGCCGCTGGGTCCACCTGCGCATGTGCCAGGAATGCGGGACGGTGCGTTGCTGCGACTCGTCGCCGGGCCGTCACGCGCGGGCCCACGCCGAGCAATCGGGCCATGCCGTGATCCGCTCGGCGGAGCCCGGCGAGGACTGGAGCTACTGCTTCGTCGACGACGTCGCGTTCATGCTCCAGGGATGAAAAGGGGGCCCGGCCAAGCGGCCGAGCCCCCTCATAGGTGGGAAACCGCGCTGTGCGGCTCTCCCTTACATCATGCCGCTCATGTCGGGCATGCCACCAGGGGCGCCCGCGGCCTCCTTCTCCGGGATCTCAGCGACGATCGCCTCCGTCGTGAGGATGTTCTTGCCGATCGACGCCGCGTTCTGAAGCGCCGAGCGGGTGACCATCGCCGGGTCGATGATCCCGGCCGAGACCAGGTCGACGATCTCGCCGGACTCCGCATCGAGACCCTGGCCGGAGCTCGCGTGGCGGACGTCGTTGACCACCACCGAGCCCTCGAGGCCGGCGTTGTGGGCCAGCTGACGGACCGGCTCCTCGAGCGCCCGCAGGATGATTCGCGCCCCGGTCTGCTCGTCGTCGGCCAGCGCATCGACCTGGATCGACGACGCGGCCTGGAGCAGCGCGGAGCCGCCGCCCGGCACGATGCCCTCCTCGAGGGCGGCGCGGGTGGCCTGCAGCGCGTCCTCGACGCGGTGCTTCTTCTCCTTCATCTCCGTCTCCGTGGCGGCGCCGACCTTGACGACGGCCACACCACCGGCGAGCTTCGCGAGCCGCTCCTGGAGCTTCTCGCGATCGAAGTCGGAGTCGGTGTTCTCGATCTCGTTCTTGATCTGGTTGATGCGACCCTTGATCGCCTCACCGTCGCCGGCGCCGTCGACGATCGTGGTCGTGTCCTTGGCCACAACGATGCGGCGGGCGCGGCCGAGCTGGGAGAGCTGGGTGTTCTCGAGCTTGAGCCCCATCTCCTCCGTGATGACCTCGCCACCGGTCAGGATCGCGATGTCCTCGAGCATGCGCTTGCGGCGGTCGCCGAAGCCCGGCGCCTTGACCGCGACGCCCGTGAAGGTGCCGCGCAGCTTGTTGACGACGAGCGTCGCAAGCGACTCGCCCTCGACGTCCTCGGCGATGATCAGGATCGGCTTGCCCGACTGGATCACCTGCTCGAGCACCGGCAGCACGTCGCGCACCGAGCCGATCTTCTGGTTGGCGATCAGGATGTAGGGATCCTCGAGCACCGCCTCCATGCGGTCCTGGTCGGTGACCATGTACGGCGAGATGTAGCCCTTGTCGAACTGCATGCCCTCGGTGAACTCGAGGTCCATCCCGAAGGTCTGGCCCTCCTCGACGTTCACAACGCCGTCCTTGCCGACCTTGTCGATCGCGTCCGCGATCACGTCGCCGATCTCGTTGTCGGCCGCTGAGATAGCCGCCACGCGAGCGATCTGATCCTTGCCCGAGATCTCCTGCGCCTGGTCGCGGATGTTCTCCACGACCTGGTCGACGGCCTTCTCGATGCCGCGCTTCAGCGCCAGCGGGTTGGCGCCCGCCGCGACGTTCTTGAGACCCTGGCGAACGATCACCTGCGCCAGCACGGTCGCGGTGGTCGTGCCGTCGCCCGCGACGTCGTTGGTCGCGGTAGCGACCTCCCGAACGAGCTGGGCGCCCTGGTTCTGGAAGACGTCCTCGACCTCGATCTCACGTGCGATCGTCACGCCGTCGTTGGTGATCGTCGGAGCGCCGAACTTCTTGTCGAGGACGACGTAGCGTCCCTTCGGGCCGAGCGTCACCTTGACCGCGTTGGCTACCGCATCCACGCCGGCCTCGAGCGCGGCGCGTGCCTCCTGGTCGTACTTGAGCTCCTTGTGAGCCATTCTTGTCAGTTCCTCCGTCTGTCTTGGGAAGTGCGTTGCTAGCCGGCGACCTTCGCGAGCACGTCGGACTCGCGCAGGACGAGCAGGTCCTCGCCGTCGATGACGATGTCCGTGCCGCCGTACTTCGAGTAGAGAACCTCGTCGCCCTCAGAGACGTCGAGCGGCTGCCTGCTGCCGTCCTGCTCGCTGCGCTTGCCCTGGCCGACCGCGAGCACCTTGCCGCGCTGAGGCTTCTCCTTGGCGGTGTCAGGAAGGACGATGCCGCTCGCGGTCGTCTCCTCTTCCTCTACCGCCTTGACGATCAGACGATCGCCGAGGGGCTGTAGCTTCATCAGCCAGACCTCCGTAGTAACGCTTACGATTCGTCTTGGCACTCTACCACGGAGAGTGCCAAGATGACCGTCGTTTACCGCATTTCCACGGCATCGACGGGGCCGGCTCAGTTCTGAGAGGGCGCCTCCGGCCTCATCCGGTCGGAGATCTCGCTGGGGCGCTCGAGGATCGCGGAGAAGCGGACGATCGTCACGAGGTCGTCGCGGCTCACGGAGCGGCCGTAGATCTGCTCGAGGAAGTGCACCGTCTCGTCCAGTCGCCGGAACTCCGGGTTGTCGTGCTCGATGTCGCGCGGTGAGAGATCCGCCACGCGCTTGACGTCGACGGCATCGATGACCGCCTCGAAGATCTTCTCGCGCGGGGCGTGCTGGAAGCCGACCGTGACGAGCACGACCTGACCCTTGCGGTACTTCGAGCTCTTGTCACCGAGCCTGATCGTCGCCGTCTTGCGCCCGCGCTTCAGCTGGTCGACGAACACCGGCGAGTAGAAGTTCAGCACGTACACGGCGGCGGAGACTACCTATCGCCAGCCGATCTGGAAAGCCCCTCGAGCGCGGCCTCCGCCATCTGTCGCTCGCCGCGGTAGGTCAGCAGGCGGGGAGCTCGGTCGAGCGGGACCCACTCGGCGGACTCCACCTCGTCGTCATGGTCCTCGACGCTGCCCGAGCGGTAGCTGAAGAGGAAGAAGCTGACGACCTTGAGGACCCTCTGGCCCTCGCGCTGGTACCAGTAGCGGACGTCGCCGAGCTTCTCGATCAGCGCGGCCTCGACGCCCGCCTCCTCGCGCACCTCGCGCTTCGCCGCCTCCGCAGCGGTCTCCCCCTCGTCGATGTGGCCCTTCGGAAGGGCGAGCACGGTACCGCGCTTGAGGCGCACGCCGACCAGGTGCGGCGGCTCCGTCGAGCTCTCGCAGGACGACCCCACCGGCGGAGAACTCACGAATCATCGCTCGGCCTCCGCCTCGACGAGCGGCACGAAGCGGACCGGGACGACCGCCTCCGTGCCGCCGTCGCGATAGCGCATCAGCCGCTCGCGCCGCGCGCGCCGGACCGGGCAGACGAGCGCCGCCCGGGGCTCCAGCTGCTCGAACAGCGCCGGCGGCGGCTCGCGGCTGGCCGCGGCCGTCACCACGATGCCGCCGAAGGGCGCGTGCGACGGCGCCCCGAGCGACCCGTCTCCCGTGAGCACGACGACGTTCTCGTAACCGAGCGTCGCGAGAATCGTCGCGGCGCGCGTCGCCAGGGAGGGGTGGCGCTCGACGGTGACCACCTCGGCGCAGCATCGCGAGAGGACCGCGGCGCTGTAGCCCGAGCCGGTGCCGACCTCGAGCACCCGCTCCGCCCCGTCAAGCTCGAGCAGGCTCGCCATGCACGCCACGAGCCAGGGCTGCGACATCGTCTGGCCGCACGCGATGCCGACCGCGCCGTCATGGTAGGCCTCTCCGCGCCGGTCCGGCGCGAGGAACAGCTCGCGCGGCACCGCGCCCATCGCCTCGAGCACCGACCGGTCCTCGATGCCCCGGCTGCGCAGCTGGCGCTCCACCATCCGCGCTCGATCAGAAGATGTAGTTCCTGAGCGCATCCGGATCGTGGACGATCACCTTGCCGCGTCCGCCGGTGACCACGCCGGCGCGCTCGAGCTTCGCCAGGAAGCGGCTGGCACTCTCGCGAGAGGTCCCGGCGAGCTGAGCGATCTCAGCCTGGGTCGCGCGGACGACGATGTCGTGCGGGTCGCCATCGCCACCGGCGCGCGCCTGGACCTGCCCGAGCAGCGCGCTCGCGACGCGCCCGGTGACGGTCTGGAACGACTGTCGCGAGATCCGCTCGTTCGCCGCGCGCAGGCGCTCGGCGAGCGCTCCGAGCATCTTCACCGCGATGTCGGGATGGGCGAGCAGCAGGCGGCGCAGGTCCGCCGCGAGGATGGCAACCGCCACCGTCGCTCTGAGCGCCTCGACCGTCGCCGAGCGCGTCTCGCCGTCGAACATCGCGAGCTCCCCGAAGATGTCCCCGGCGCGCAGCTCGGCGAGCGTGATCTGGCGCCCGTCGCGATGGCGCCGCGTGACCCGCATGGCACCGGCGCGGATGACGTAGCACGTATCGCCACTGTCCCCCTCCCTGAAGACGATCTCGCCAGGCGCGAAGCGTGCGCGGCACCGCGACCTGAGCGAGCTGCTCGAGCTCCGGCTCCGACAGATCCGCGAAGAGACCGACGCGCGAGAGCAGCGCCGTCGTGTCCTCCCCACTCGACATGCACGCAATGATGTCAACCACGGCGGGCGCCCGGGCCGCCGCGGTGCAGGCTCGGCTCAGCCGCCGGCGACGTCGCGACGCAGGAAGACCAGGTAGGCGGCGACGAGCGAGGGGACCGCGTAGGCCGCGCAGTCCCAGATCGCGCGGATGATCGGCGACCAGTCGGTGGGCGTCCGCAGGAAGCCCTGCCAGGCGTCGAACTGGGTCGTCAGCAGATACGGCCGGACGCCCTCGAGACCCGGCAGGATCCCGACGAGCTGGATCAGCAGCGCAACCATCAGCGTGCCGACGACCGCACCGGCGCTGTTTCGCATCACCGTCGAGAGCAGCACGCCGATCGAGGCGATCGCGAGCAACGGGATCAGGTAGACGGCGAGGCTCGCGCCGACGAGCCCGAGCGCGCGCGGCGCGGCGACCTTCGTGCCCGAGAGGCTCGTGAGCGGATGGAAGCCGGACTTGATGCATCCGGCGACCAGCGCGACCACGCCCATCAGCAGCAGCGCGAGGAACGCGTAGGTGAAGGCGGTCAGCAGCTTCGCGGTGAAGATCCGCCCGCGGTCGATCGAGCGCGTCAGGATCGTCTTCAGCGTTCCGTTGTGGTCCTCCGAGGCGACGATGTCGCCGGCGACGAGCGCGGTGATCAGCGGGAACAGCCAGACCGAGCCGAAGACGAGCAGCACGAGCGGCACGGCGAGGCCCGACTCGCGCACGTAGCTGGCCGAAGGCGACGTCGTTCGGCTGCCCCCGGCGAACGCTCAGGGCGATCACGAAGAAGAGCGGCATCGCGATCGCGAAGGCGAAGCCGAGGTAGGTGCGCTTCAGCGAGGCGAGCTTGCGCAGCTCCCAGCTTGTAGACGGTCCAGACGCCCGGTCGCCGCGGAGCGCTCGGCGATCGCGCCGGCCGGAGCCCGCAGCTCGGCGGTGGTCACGCCGCCTCCCGAGCGGGGGGTGCCGGATGGGCACGGCCGTCGCCGACGCCGGCGCCCTCGGTGAGGCGGAAGAAGAGGTCCTCGAGCGTCGCCGTCTCCGGCGCGAGCGCGATGATCGCGGCGCCGGCCTCGACGAGCGCGACCGAGAGGTCGGCGGCGGCGTGCTGGTCGGCGGTGAAGTGCAGCTCGCCGGTCGAGATCCGCCGCAGGTCGCGGATCCCCGGCTGGGCGGCGGCAGACGCGCTCGGCGCGGTCGTCGTCGGTCGTGTGCAGCCTGTAGCCGCCCGCCGCCGTGCGCTTCAGCTCCGCGAGCGAGCCTTCGTAGGCGATCCGCCCGGAGCGGATGATCGCCACGCGGTTGCAGAGCTCCTCGACCTCTGCGAGCAGGTGGCTCGAGAGCAGCACGGTGATGCCCTCGCCGGCGAGCCGCCTGATCAGTGCGCGCATGTCGCGCATGCCCGCCGGGTCGAGCCCGGTCGCCGGCTCGTCGAGCAACAGCAGCCGTGGATCGCGAAGCAGCGCGCTGGCGATCCCGAGCCGCTGCCGCATGCCGTGCGAGTAACCGCCGACCTTGTCGCGGCGCGCGCTCCCGCAGGTCGACCAGCTCGAGCGCCGACTCGATCCGCGTGCCCGCGTCGGAGCCGTCGTAGGCGGCGAGCAGCTCGAGGTTCTTGCGCCCGCTCAGGTAGGGGTAGAAGCGCGGCGCCTCGACGAACCCCGCGACGCCGTCGAGAGCGCGGGCGCCGACGAGCAGCGGGTCGCGACCGAACAGGCGCGCGGAGCCCGCCGTCGGGCGGATCAGACCGAGCAGCATCCGCAGCGACGTCGTCTTGCCCGCTCCGTTCGGCCCGAGGTAGCCGTAGACGTCACCCGCATCGACCGTCAGGTCGACATCGTCGACCGCGACGATCTCGCCGTAGCGCTTCAGCAGGCCTCGGGCCTCGACGGGTGGCGGGGCCATCGGCTAGTGGCCCTTTTCAAGAAACCTTGGTGGCGGTAGAGAAGGGCCACTCTGGGTTCCGCTTGCCGCCGGTAGGGATACGAGTTCAGCCATGAACGTCGAGGCGCTGGGTTTCCGGTTCACGTTGGCGGCGCGATCGCCGAGCGCGACCGGCTCCATCTCAGAAGCCGCGAGCGGCGGTCTCGGCTGCGGTGGAGGTCACCGAGCCGACGAGCGTGAATTGGACGGCATTCGCACCCGTGCCCTTCGTCCATCGCAGCAACGTCCCAAGCGGCGTCGAGATCTCAGTGCCGGTCGCTCCGTTGATCGAGATCGTCGGCAGCTGCGAGGAGTCTCCGGACCGGCCGAGGCTCGGAGCCGGCTGCGAGCCCTTCGCGTCCGGCCGCTGCTCGAGCACCGCGATCCCGCCGAGGCCCTGGCCATAGGTGACCAGTGCGGCCTGGGATCCGCTCCAGTCGACCTGCTCGACGCCCTGGCGCGGGAGCCCGTCGAGCGAGGCAGGCGCGCTGGCGAACGGAACCGCCTTCTTGACCGCGGCGAGTCCGGTGACCGGCTTGTGCTTCCTCCCCTTCGACGCGACCGGATGGGAGCTGCCCGCGCCGCCGAGCTGGACGACGTGCACGCCGTTCGCGGGAATCGCGAGCGCGAAGCTCGAGGGCGCTGAGCTTGGGGAACTTCACGTCCGTCACGGCGAGCTCGATCACCGGAGTCGAGCTGCCCTGCGCGTAGACCGAGACGTGCAGCGGGATGCCGTGCTGCGCGTCCCAGCCGATCTCCACCGCACCGAGCAGCCCGCCGTCGTGACGGGGCGCGATGCTGACCGTGTACTGCGGGCGCTGCGCGATCGTTCCGGGCCGCGGTCCCGTGACCGCGAAGCGGCGCGTCAGCTTGGCGAGCTCCTGCTGGATCGCGTTGACCGTGGGAGGTCCCTGATCGCGCTTCTTCGACGCATTCGTCTTCTTCGTCGCGTTCCCGGGGAGGGTGCCCTTGTAGACGGTCGAGCTGCTCGAGTCATAGAGCTCGACCTTGTCTCCCTGCACGACGAGGTTCGTGTCCCCCGAGCGACCGTCGGAGTTCGCGGGGAACTCCAGCCGGAGGCTGTTCTGGGAGACCCAGAACCGTCCGGTCGTGCCGGTCAGCAGTGGACTCGCGCCGTGGATCCCGGACGTGTCGATCAGGTGGTTCGTGAGCTGGAAGTGACCCGTGACGCCCTGGACGGCCGGGGCCGTCAGCGCCTGGTGGATCGCGACCGGCAGCGACTTGCGCGCGGGCACGGGGCCGCTGCCGCCGAAGGCTCCGGCCGCGGCCGCGGCGCCGACCACGGCAAGCGCGGCGACGCCGGCACAGAGGGCTATCAGGCGAGAGATGGGAAGACGGCGCAGCACGTCACGTCCTTTCCTCGAGCGGCACGCCATCAAGGCTAGCGGCCGACCTTGAAAGGTCCTTGAGAGTGATCGTGAAGCGCGAGCGGTCCACGGTCACCCGGCCTCCATGCCGCTCGGCGATGGCTGCGACGATCGCGAGCCCGAGCCCGGAGCCTGGCCGATCGCCCGACCCTCCGCGCCAGAAGCGTGAGAGCGCCTGCTCTACGTCCTCCGGCGCGATCCCCGGGCCGTCGTCCTCGACGCTCAGCTCGGCGCGGTCGCCGCGGCGCTCCACGGACACCCGGATCCGGCCGTCCGCGGGCCCGTGGATGCGGGCATTCTCGAGCAGGTTCCGAAGCGCGCGTTCGAGCGCGTAGCGGTCGCCCGCGACGGTCGCCGGCCCGAGCGCCAGGTCGATGCGCGGGTCGCCGCGCGCGACCTCCGTGGCCAGCTCGTCGAGCCGGATGAGAGCGTGAGGATGCTTCGGCGCGGCATCCTCACGCTCGAGGGTCAGAAGGTCGTCGAGCAGCCTGCCGAGACGCGCGGCGTCGGCCTCGATGTCGGCGATCGCCGCCTGGTCGGCCCCGTGCGCGGCGACGTAGGCGGCGTTGCCGCGCAGGGAAGTGAGCGGCGTGCGCAGCTCATGCGAGGCATCCGCGAGAAACCGGCGCTCGCGCTCGCGCGCCCGCTCCAGCGCAGCGAGCATCGAATTGAGCGTCGTGGCGAGCTCGGCGACCTCGTCGTGTGTCGCGGGCTCCGGTAGCCGCCGGCCGGCGTCTCCGGTGGTCGCGATCGCCCCGGCGGCCGCGGACAGGCGCCGCAGCGGCGAGAGGCCGCGGCCGGTCAGGAGAGCGGCGGCGAGCGCACCGAGCAGCGCCGCGCCGAGCGCGCTCAGCGCGATCACCGTGCGAAGCCGGCCGAGCGTGTCCTCGATCTCCCGTGTCGAGGAGCCGACGAGCACCGCGCCGCCGCTCGCGGGCCCGCCGGTGTCCGCGAGCGGCGCGGCGTAGACGCGGATCGGCTCGCCGCCGAGTCTCGTGCTGACGATCCCGGTCCTCCCGGAGCGGATCGCACGCGCGGCCAGCGCGCCGGCGGGGAGCACCTCGCCGGCGAGTGACGCCGAGCGCGCCACGATCCGGCCCTCGCCGTCCAGCACCTCGACGGCGGTCAGGCGACCTCCGAGCGGAGCGTCGAGCGCGCCGGGTGTAGTCAGCAGGGCGGGCGCCGAGGCGCTCAGCTTCGCGACGTCGAGCGCGCGCCCGCGCAGGGTCGCGTCGACCCCCGCGCGGAGCTCGTGGTTGGCGAACAGCAGCGCCGCTGCCCCGAGCGCGGCGATCGCCGCGACGATCGCCGCGGCCGCGGCCAGCACGAGGCGGACGCGCAGGCTCATCGCCTGAGCGTGAAGCCGCGCCCGCGCACGGTCGTGATCAGCGGCGGCTCGCCGAGCTTGCGGCGCAGGTAGCCGACGTAGCGGTCGACGACGTTCTCGCTGCCCGCTCCGTGCCAGATCGCGTCGAGCGCCATCGCGCGCGAGACCACCGTGCGCTCGTTGCGCAGCAGCAGCTCGAGCAGGTCGGCCTCGCGCTCCGTGAGGTCGATCTCGCGCTTGCCGCGTGTGGCCACCCGCCGCTCGAGGTCAAGTGTGAGGTCCGCGTAGCGCAGCCGGGTGGCGCGACTCGTGCCCCGCCGCGAGAGCGCCCGCAGGCGCGCGGTCAGCTCGGCGACCGCGAACGGCTTCACGAGGTAGTCGTCGGCACCCGCGTCGAGGCCGGCGACACGGTCCTCGACGGCGTCGCGTGCCGTCAGCAGCAGGATCGGCACGGTCAGCCCCATCGCGCGCAACCGCCTGCAGACCGCCAGCCCGTCGAGCCCTGGCATCGCGACGTCGAGCACGACGAAGTCGGGCGCGGCGCGCTCCGCCGCGACGAGCGCCTCAGCACCGCCGGCGACCGCGGTGACCTCGTGCCCGGAGGCGGTCAGCGTGCGCTCGAGCATCCGCCGCACCGGCGGGTCGTCGTCGACGACCAGGATGTTGTCCGCCATCAGCTCCCCCCGAGCGCTTCGTTGTCGACCCGGGTCACCAGCGCTCAGCATAAGAGTGCGCAACTTTGGCCCGTTGCGGGGATTTGACGATGCGTGCGAGCCCTTCGCCGCATTGCCGTGGTCGCCTGCCTGCTGGCGCTCCAGCCGGCTCTTGCCGAGGGCGCCGCGAGGCCGGCGCCGTGGGCGACGATCAACGTCTGCCGGAACCTCCACCTGGGCGTCCGCGGCCAGATGCCGGGCGACGGGACGAAGGAGCAGATGTACGTGCGCTTCATCGCCCAGTACCGCTCGCCAAAGGGCTGGCAACGGCTCGCCGGCGGCCGTTCGCCGTGGTTGCGCGCGGGCTCCGCGCGGTTTCTCGAGCAGCAGACCGGCTACACGTTCACAATCGTCCTCGCCAAGGGCAGCTCGGCGTTGCTTCGCGGCCTCGCGCAGTTCGAGTGGCGCAGCGGCAGCCGGATCGTGCGGCGTGCATATGCGGTCACCGAGCGCGGCCATTCCGGCACTCGCGGGGCGCAGCCACGTTCGTTCTCGGCCGCTCGGTGCCGCCTGCGGGGATAGCGATCAGCCGGCCGGGCGCACGCCGAACAGGCGCGGGTCGTTCGTGATCACGCCGTCGACGCCCAGGGTCCCGAGCTCGCCGATCCGCCTCGCGTCGTCGACGGTCCAGACGTATAGCTGCCCGCTGCCGGACCGGACCGCCTCGACGAGGCGGGTGCTGGCGAGCAGCCAGTGCGCCATGATCGCGTCGCAGCGGCCCGCGCGCAGGAGCTGCTCGGCACGCCGGGGGAGGCTGCGACGGATCGCGAGCATGATCGCGTAAGCCGCCGGCGCGAGCCACGAGCGCGTGTAGTCCCGGCGCGCGCGCGGCACCGACCATCCGCGGCGAAGCCCGGGGGCGAAGCGGCTCAGCGCGTCGAGGCTCTCGAGATAGGTCGAGGAAGCGAGCGCCCGGTCGGTGAGACCGCGGCGGGCGAGCCCCTCGGCCACCTCGCGCTCATAGCCGGGCAGCTTCAGGTCAACGTCCAGCTCGATTCCCTGGTAGGCGTCACCGGCGAAGTGGTCGAGTCCCTCCTCGAGCGTGACGACGTCCGCGCGCCGCGCGTCGGCCGGATCGTGCGCGAGCACCAGGCGGCCGTCAGCGGCGGGCAGGACGTCGAACTCGATCATGTCGACGCCCAGCTCGAGCGCGCGCGCGAAGCTCTCGAGCGTGTTGCCGGGGGTGACCATGTCCGCGCCCTTGTGCCCGACGCGCTTGAGCGGCGGGAGGTCGCCGGCGCGGGTCATCGCCGGCACTCCGGCCACCAGCGTCGGCTCCCGCGGCGCCGGCGCGAGTGACTCATCGCTGGCATTGCGCGCACCAGTACGTCGTGCGGTTGTCGAGACCCTGCCCGCGGGCTCGGATCAGCGCGCCGCAGCACCGGCAGGGCTGGCCGGCGCGGCCGTAGACCCAGGTGCTCGACTCCCCCTTCAGCCGTGGCCGCTCGGCCTCGTAGGTGCGCGGGGGTCCGCCGCCGCCTGGCCGAGCGCAGCATCAGCGGGCGAGCCGCCCTGAGGACGGCGAGTGCCTCCTCGTCGGCGACGTCGGCGGTGGCGCGCCAGGGGTCGACCCGCGCGATGAAGCAGCCCTCGGCCTTCCAGATGTTCCCGACCCCGGCGAGGTTGCGCTGGTCTAGCAGCGCGTCGCCGAAGCCGCGCGTCGGGGTCGTCGGAGCGCAGGCGGCGCAGGAAGCCCGGCTCGTCGAGCTCGTCCGCGAGGATGTCCGGTCCGAGCGCAGCGAAGCCGCTGGTCGAAGCGGGTCCGGCTGTCACGCAGCAGCTCGAGCACCGGGCCGTCGAACTGAACCACCTCGTGGCGCGCGGTGCGGACCACGAGCCAGGCGCGGCGCGGCGAGCGGCGCCACGGCTCGCCGCGACGGTAGACGCGCCACGAGCCGCGCATGCGCAGATGCGAGTGGAGCGTCAGCCCGCCCTCGAAGCGCAGGAACAGATGCTTGCCGTGCGCGTCGACCGAGCGGACCGAGCGGCCCGCCGAGGCGCTCCGGCAGGCGCTCGGGCGCGTGCCGCGGCTGCGGCGGCGTCGAGCGACTCGATCGTGCTGCCCCACGAGCGCCGCGCCGACGTCGCCTCGCGGCGCCCGTGGATCGTGTCGCCTTCGGGCATCGCCGAAAGGGTAAGGCGGCGAGCGCGCTACAGGCGCGAGAGCGTGAGCCGGCGCGGCCCCTGGCGGAAGCCGCGTCGATCAGCAGCGGCTCGAACGAGCGAGCCGACGACCGGCTCGCCGTCGAAGCGCTCGAGCGCGATCCGCCCGATCCGCCCGCGGCGCACGTGGTCGGCCAGCGCCGCGAGCGCCGTCGGAGAGCCAGGGCTGCGATCTCGCCGCCGGCGTCGAGCGGCTCGCGCAGCGGCGACGAGGCCCCGGCCGGAGCGCTCGAGGTAGAGCACCGGCTCGGCGTCGAGCATGACGACGAAGGCACCGGCGACGCGCGCCGGCCGGCGGCCGCCGTCGCCTCGCGTCGCGGCCACGGCAGCGCGGCCCCGTAGGGGTTGGCGGGGTCGGTCGCCGCGAGCACGAGCGCCCCGGCTGGCTCGTCCCCGCGCAGCCGCCCGCAGGCGCTCGATCGGCGGCCGGCAGGGCGAACTGGGCGCCGCCGAGACCCTCGACGAAGTAGCCGCGGCGGGCGCGTGCCAAGCGTCTCGAGGTTCACGAGCTCGCCGTAGAGCGCCGAGAAGCCGCCGGCGACGCCCTCGGCGAGTACGGTCTCGCGCGTGACGATCCCGTAGCGCTCGAGCAGCAGCTCGGCGAGCGCGCGCATCCGCGGCCCGAAAGCCGGCGCGCTCGCGAACAGCGGCTCGGTGAGCGACCAGCGGCCCTGGATCTGCGGGGCTGTGCCGGCGCCGGCGGCCGGCCGAAGCGCCGCGAGCGGTCGCGCGCGTCGCGGGCGAGCTGCGAGCCGCGGCGCGCGCAGCGGCGCGAACGCGTCGTTGGTGACCTCGCCCGCCCAGACGAGGTCCCAGAGCGCCTCCTGCAGCTCGGCGGCGCCGACCTCGCGATCGTCGGCGCGGGCGACGTCGGCGATCAGGTCGCTCCAGAAGCAGGCCCCGCGCGCGAGGCGCTCGCGCAGCGCGTCGTGAAGCGGCTCGCCGGGGCGCTCGAGCTTCGCGCTCGGCGGACCGATCCAGGCGGCCGTCGTCGCGGAAGTAGAGCGCGACCTTGCCCGACCGCCTGCCGAGTCGCGCCGGCGCCGACCCAGACGAGCTCGCCGGCGGCGCAGAGCTGGTCGATCCAGGCGGGCGAGTACGCGCCCGACGCGGCGCGGCAGCACGTCGCGCTCCCAGACCTCGGGCGCGAGCGCGAGGCCCTGGAGCGGCACGAGCATCTCGCGCAGCCGGTCGGGGCCGGCGCCGCCCGGCGGGCGCCACGTCGACGCCCTGCCACGCGGGCAGGAGACGCGCGAGCGCGCGCTTGTCGGCCGGCTCGACCTCCTCGCGCAGCGTCGCGAGCGAGGCCCTGCGGATGCGCCGCAGGACCTCGGGGTCGCACCACTCGCGCTCGCTGCCGCCGGGGCGCAGCTCTCCGCGCACGAGCGCGGAGCTCGCGCTCCAGCGAGCGGAGCTCCGCGCCCAGGTCGAGGCCGTAGCGGCTCGGAGCTCGCGCGTCGTGAAGGGGCCGTGCGTGCGGGCGTAGCGGCGGACGATCCGCTCGAGCGGCGTCATCGACCTGCTCGAGGAACGTCTCCGGCAGGCCGCCGGGCGGAACCGCGCCGAAGGCGTCGCGGTAGAGGCCGGCGTCCTCGGCGGCGACGAAGCGCTCCTCGCCGCCGATCCGCATCGCGATCGCGCGCCGCTCGGCAGCGCAGCTGGTCGAGCATGCGCCGCGCCGAGACGGCGTCGAGGCAGCGCGCCTGCGCCTCGGCGAGCGTGAGGTCGCCGAGCGCGCGCAGGATGTCGTGCAGCTCGTCGGCGTTCGCCGCCCGGCGCTCCGGCGAGCGCCGCTGCAGGTCCGCCTCGACGCTGCGCGAGCGCGTCGCGGATCGATCAGCTCGCGCAGCTCCTCCTGGCCGAGCAGCTCGCGCAGCAGGTCGCGGTCGAGCGACAGCGCCGCGGCTCGCCGCTCGGCGTTCGGGGCGTCGCCCTCGTACATGTAGCGTGGCGACGTAGTCGAACAGCAGCGAGGAGGCGAACGGCGAGGCGCGCGGCGTCTCGACCTCGACGAGCGACAGCTCGCGCCGATGCGAGCTTGCGCAGCAGGTCGTCGAGCGCCGGCAGGTCGAGGACGTCGCGCAGGCACTCGCGGTAGGTCTCGAGCACGATCGGGAACTGGCCGAAGGGCTTCGCCACCTCGAGCAGCGACTGCGCCTTCAGGCGCTGCTGCCAGAGCGGCGTGCGCCGGCCGGGGTAGGCGCGCGGAAGCAGCAGCGCGCGCGCCGCGTTCTCGCGGAAGCGCGCGCCGAACAGCGCCGAGCGACGAGAGCTCGCGCACGACCAGGTCCTCGAGCTCGTCGGGGTCGATCAGCACGAGGTCGGCGTCCGGCGGCTCGTCCGCGTCGGGGAGGTGGACGATGATCCCGTCGTCGGACCAGATCGCGTCGGCCTCGAGGCCGACGCGTTCCCGGATCCGCGCCGAGAGGGCCAGCGCCCACGCCGCGTGCACGCGCCCTCCGTATGGGGAGAGGACGCACAGGCGCCAGTCGCCGATCTCGTCGCGGAAGCGCTCGACGACGACCGTCCGGTCGGAGGGCAGCACGCGAGTGGCCTCGCGCTGCTCGCGCAGGAAGCGCGATCAGGTTGCGCGCCGCACGCGGCGTCGAGCGCGTGCGTGGCGGCGAGCTCATCCGGCTCGCGATCGACCGCCCAGCGAGCGAACGCGCCGATCGCGCGCCCGAGCTCGGCCGGTCGTCCGAGCCCGTCGCCGCGCCAGAACGGCACCGCTCCCGGAGCGCCCGGCGCCGGCGTGACGATCACGCGGTCGCGCGTGATCTCCTCGATCCGCCAGGTCGACGCGCCGAGCAGGAACGTCTGCCCGGCGCGCGCCTCGTAGACCATCTCCTCGTCGAGCTCGCCGACGCGGCGGCCGTCGGGGA
This sequence comes from uncultured Actinomycetes bacterium, assembly GCA_963719375.1. GTDB lineage: Bacteria > Actinomycetota > Thermoleophilia > Solirubrobacterales > Thermoleophilaceae > JAICJV01. The sequence continues at coordinate 1,240,922 of CAVRBY010000001.1, forward strand.
GGTGCACGCCGAAGAGGCCGCGGTCGGGGATCGTGCCGGCGTTCGTGACCGCGAGCGCCGAGCGCGCCGCGGCGCGCGCGGACGGTGTCGCGCGACCCGGTCCCAGACGATCCGCGGGCCGCAGCTCGGCGAAGCGCTCGGACGGGTAGCGGCCGTCGAGCATGTCGAGCACCGCGTCGAGCAGCTCGCGCGAGAGCTCCGCGTACGGGTATGCGCGCCGGACGAGGGCGTGCAGCTCGGTGACCGGCCAGCTCGTCGGCGGATGCCACGATCGCGACGACCTGCTGCGCGAGGACGTCGAGCGGGTTGCGCGGCACGACGGTGTGCTCGATCTCGCCGGCTGCGCATGCGCTCGACGACGACCGTCGCCTCGAGCAGGTCGGCGCGGAACTTCGGGAAAGATGCGGCCCTTCGACACCTCGCCGACGCCGTGGCCCGCCCGACCGATCCGCTGCAGGCCCGGCGGTCACCGACTTCGGCGACTCGACCTGGAGCACGAGGTCGACGGCGCCCATGTCGATCCCGAGCTCGAGCGACGAGGTCGCGACGAGGCAGGGCAGGCTGCCCGACTTGAGCAGCTCCTCGACGACGGTGCGCTCCTCGCGCGCGAGCGAGCCGTGGTGGGCGCGCGCGATCTCGAGCGGCGGCTCGTCGCGTCGCCGCGCGCGCTCGGCGGCGAGCTCGTTCAGCCGCAGGGCGAGCCGCTCGGCGCCACGGCGGCTGTTGACGAAGATGATCGTCGAGTTGTGGCGCTCGACGAGGTCGAGCAGCTCCGGGTAGATCGCCGGCCAGATCGAACGGCGCGTCGGCGCTGTCGCCGGGCAGCGCCTCGACGTCGACTGGCGTTCGGGCTCGCGCATGTCCTCGACGGGGACCTCGATCCGCACGTCGAGCTGCTTGCGCTGCGCCGGCGTCGATGAGCGTGCAGTCGCGCCCGGTTCCGACCAGGAAGCGCCCGACCTCTTCGAGCGGACGCTGCGTCGCGGAGAGCCCGATCCGCTGCAGCGGCCGTCCCGCCGCCTGCTCGAGCCGCTCGAGCGTGAGCGCGAGATGCGCGCCGCGCTTCGTGCGCGCGACGGCGTGGATCTCGTCGACGATCACCCATTGCGTCGCTGCGAAGGTTTCTCGCGCGCGCGAGGTGAGCATCAGATAGAGCGACTCGGGCGTCGTGATCAGCACGTCCGGGCGGCCTGCGCAGCATCGCCTGGCGCTCTCGCTGAGGCGTGTCCCCGGTGCGGATCGCGACCCGCACGTCGCCGCCGATTCCCTGCAGCGGAGCGCGCAGGTTGCGCTCGACGTCGTAGGAGAGCGCCTTCAGCGGCGAGACGTAGACGAGCCGGGTGCCGCGCTCGCCGTCCGGGCGCGGCTCCGCGACGAGCCGGTCGAGCCCCCAGAGGAAGGCGGCGAGCGTCTTGCCCGGAGCCGGTCGGCGCCGAGAGCAGGACGTTCTCCCCGCGGGCGATCGCCGGCCAGGCCTGGCGTTGAGCCTCCGTCGGCTCGGCGAACGCGCGCTCGAACCACTCCCTGACCGTCGGGGTGAAGGAGGCGAGCGGATCTGCAGCCACGCTCTGAGCGTATCCGGCGCTAGAGCTCGGCCAGATGCGACTCGAGCGTCTTGCGAAGCCAGCGGCGGGTCTCGCCGTCGGCGAGCCGGTAGCGGCCGAGCAACTCCCTCTGTCCCTCGAGCGGCAGCCCCGCAATCGTCCAGCGCACCACGAGGCGCTCGAACAGCATCTCCGTGCGCCGCTGCCAGACGTCCTCCTGAGAGGCGCCCGGTCGGGTGTCCCCCGCCTCGCCGAGCGCCCGGCGCGACCCGTCCGACAGCTCGCCGCGCAGCTCGATCACGTTGCCCTCCGCGTCCGCGTAGTCGCGCGTCGGCTTCCGGGCCGGGCCGGGCCGGCTACGGCGGCGGGCGCGCTTACCCACCGAAGGCCGGCGCCTCCCGCGTGCTGCGGTCGATCACGAACCAGACCCCGTCGCCAGGCGAGTCGACGCCCCACTCGTCCGCGAGCTGCTCGACGAGGAAGAGCCCCCAGCCCTTGTCCCCCTCGCGCGGCGGCTTGGCCTCGGGAGCGCGAAAGCCGGGGCCGTCGTCCCTGACGCGCACGCGCACCCGCTCGTCGGCTGATCGAGAGGTCCATCCGGATCGAGTCATCCGGGCCGGCATCGGCGTGCTCGACGCTGTTGGTGACGAGCTCCGACACGAGCAGGCGCACGTCGAAGGCGAGGCTCGCGTCTAGGTGCCTGTCTATCTCTGCGAGGGCGAGCCGGGCAGCCGTGACCGCATAGGGCCCACCGGCCAGCTCGAAGCTCATCTCGTGCTCGCCGGCCTCCGGCCTTGAGCCTTCCCCGCTTCCCGCGGCATCCATCGGGCGCAGGAGCTTACGCCAAATCGGCTGCCTGCGAAGTCTTCGAGCGGTACCGCTCAGCCGATCGCCGGCGGCGCCACCTTTCCGTGCGAGGCGTCGGTGAACTCGCGGAACAGGCCCGTGACGACGAAGGCGGTCTGCTCGCCGATGTCGACGGCGTTGTCGCCGATCCGCTCGATCGCGCGCGCGACGAGCATCATGTGCATCGCCCACTCGCGCACCTCGCAGTCGTCGCCGATCTCCATCGCGATCCTGAAGCACTCTCGGTTCAGCGCGTTGAGTGCACTCGTCCTGGCGGACGAGGTCCTCGGCGAAGCGCGACGTCGCGGCGCGCGAACGCCTGCTTCGATTGGTTGACCTCGGAGCGCGGCGGCGGCGCCCATCTCCGCGATCTTCTCGAGCAGTCCCGGATGCGAGGGCGGCTCATGGCCCTCGAGCGGCAGCAGCTTGGCGATGTTGACGCACTGGTCGCCCATCCGCTCGACGTGCTTGATCACGTCGAGCACGGCGGCGACGAGGCGCAGGTCGGTCGCGACGGGCGCCTGTCGGGCGAGCAGCGAGAGCACGCCCTGGTGGACCTCGAGGTAGCGGCCGTCGATCACGTCGTCGTCCTGGATCACCATCGCCGCGAGCTCGATGTCCTGGTGCTGAACCGCCTCCATGACGCGGTCGAGCTGATCGGCTACCAGGTCCAGGCCGTCGAGCGCCTGGTTCTCGAGCGTCGCGAGCTGCTCGCGGAAGCTGCTGCGGGTCTGGTGCATCAGCCGAACTTCCCGGTGACGTACTCCTCGGTACGCGAGTCGCTCGGGTTGGTGAAGATCCGCTCGGTCTCGTCGAACTCGACGAGCTCGCCGCCGAGCAAGAACGCCGTCCTGTCGGCGACGCGGGCCGCCTGCTGCATGTTGTGCGTGACGATCAGGATCGTGTAGCGCGTCTTCAGCTCCTCGATCAGCTCCTCGACCTTCAGCGTGGCGATCGGGTCGAGCGCGGAGCACGGCTCGTCCATCAGGATCACCTCCGGCTCGACCGCAACCGTGCGGGCGATGCAGAGCCGTTGCTGCTGGCCGCCGGAGAGGTCCGATGCTCGGCTCGCTGCAGCCGGTCCTTGACCTCCTCCCACAGGGCGGCCCCTCGCAGCGGCGCGCTCGACTCGCTCGCGCAGCTTTCCGCCTCGTTCTCCGGTCAGCTCGCAGACCCGCCGCGACGTTGTCGAAGATCGACATCGTCGGGAACGGGTTGGGCTTCTGGAAGACCATCCCGATCGTCCTGCGAACCGAGACGACGTCGACCTCGGGGCCGTAGACGTCGGTGTCGTCGAGACGGATCGAGCCGGTCGCGCGGGCGCCCGGGATCTCCTCGTGCATCCGGTTGATGCAGCGTATGACCGTCGACTTGCCCGAGCCGGACGGCCCGATCAGTGCCGTCACCTCGTTCGGCGCGAACTCGATGCTCATGTCCTTGATGCTGCGCTTGTCGCCGTAGTACGCGTTCAGCTGCTCGACGCTGACGCGGCGGCCGCCGTCCGCTGCCGGCGGCGCGACCGGCTTGCGCGCGATCGGGCGCTCCGGCGGGTTCCACGGTCACCCGGTTCTCCTCGCGGGCATGGGCGATCTCACTCACGGCATCTTCCTTCTGTGTGGGTTCGGTGCTCATGTCAGCCTGCTCCGATTCGCGCACGAGCCGCGCGACCATGGTCAGCAGCAGGATCATGGCAACGAGCGTCAGCGCCGCGCCCCAGGCGACGGTCACGAGCCGGCTCTGGGCCTGCCCGACGTCGTTGTAGATGACCAGCGGCAGCGAGCTGTCATCGCCTTGCTGAGGTTGAAGTTCGTGGCGTTGACGAGGCTCGAGGTGAAGATCAGCGGCGCGGTCTCGCCGGCGGCGCGAGCCACCGCGAGCAGCGCACCGGTCGTCAGCCCGGCGGAGGCCGTCGGCAGCACCACACGGGCCACGACGCGCCAGCGCGGCGCGCCCGAGCGCGAGCGCAGCCTCTCGAAGTCCGTCGGGAACCAGCAGCAGGACCACCTCCGCCGACCGGGCCACGACGGGCAGCATCAGCAGCGCGAGCGCAACCGCGCCCTTCCAGCCTGCGAAGGAGCCGCCGCCGAAGCCGGTGACGACGAGCGCCGTGTAGATGAAAAGGCCGAACACGATCGACGGCACTCCCGTCAGGACGTCGAGGAAGTAGCGAACGACGGCGGCGAACCGGCTTGCCCGGCCGTACTCGGTCAGGTAGAGCGCGACGGCGACACCGGCGGGTATGGCGATCGCGCTCGCCACGACGACGATCTCGACCGTCCCGAGGATCGCGCTCTTGATCCCGCCCGGGCTGCCGAGGAAGGCGCCCGTCGGATCGGTGGTGAAGAAGTCCGCGTTCCACGCGGGGGCACCCTTCTCGATCAGGTAGTAGACGATCAGCACGAGCGGAATCAGCGCCACCACAGTGCCCGCGGCCACCAGTGCCTGGGCCAGCCGGTTGCGGCGCCGGCGCGCACGTGAGATCGGCACGAGAGCAACCGCGCTCATGCGGGCATTCCAGACGCGGTGCGAAGCGGGCGCCGTCGCCGGCCGCCGGGCTGCGGCGCGACGAACGACAATGCGCGCCACGGCGTTGACGATCAGCGTCAGCACGAAGAGCAGCAATCCCGCCGCGATCAGGGCGGAGTCGTGCAGCGAGCCCGGACCGGCTTCGCCGAACTCGTTCGCGATCACCGCGGAGAGCGTGTAGCCCTGGTTGAACAGGTGATGCCCGATCGTCGGCGCGTTGCCGATGACGAGCGTGACCGCGATCGTCTCGCCGATCGCGCGCCCGAGCCCGAGCATCGCCGCGCCGGTGATCCCGGCGCGGGAATACGGGAGGACCGCCGTCCGGATCATCTCCCAGCGGGTCGCCCCCAGCGCGAGGGCCGCCTCCTTGTGGTCGGCGGGAACCGTGGACATGACCTCGCGGGTGATCGCGCTGACGATCGGCACGATCATGATCGCGAGGATCAGCCCGGCGATGAAGTAGTTCGGCCCGTCGACCGTCCCGCCGCCGATGAAGGGAATGAAGCTGAACGTGCTGGCAAACCACTTCTCGGCCGGCAGCAGCTTCGGAATCAGGACGAATATCCCCCACAGCCCGTAGACGACGGAGGGCACGGCGGCGAGCAGCTCGACGAGGACGGTCACCGGAGTGCGAAGCGTCCGCGGGCAGAGCTCGGTCACGTAGAGGGCGGTCGCGACGGCCACCGGGACTCCGATCAGCAGCGCCGTCGCCGATGTGATCGAGCGTCCCGACGATCAGGGGAAGCCCGCCGTAGATGTCGTGCTGGACGTCCCAGTCGTTCTTGAAGACGAACGTCAGAACGCCGATATGTGAGAAGAGGGGGGTCGCCTGATCGATCAGGCGGTAGAAGAAGTAGGCGATCAGTGCGAGGATCAGCGCCGCGACCGCCGTCAGCCCCCAGCGGAGGACCTTGTCCGGCACCCGCGCGAGGCCCGGCAGCCGCCCCACGGGGGGGCGACTGCCGGAGATGCTTGCCATGCCAGCTTCCATCGGCCTCAGGCTAGAGCGCTGCTCCGTTGCACTGCAGGCCCCCGACCGCGGTTTTTGCCGGTGCGAGCAGGTTCGGCGGCAGCTTCGCGTAGAAGAGCTGCGAGAGCACGTCCTGCCCCGCTCCGAGCCCGTAGTCGAGGAACGCCTTGACGTCCTTCGCGCTGTTCTCGGAGATGCCCGCCTTGCACATGTCCTTGAACACGACGACGAACGTCTGGGAGACGATCGGGTATGCCTGGGCGTTGGGCGAGTTGATCGCCACGATGCCGAGGTCGGACGGGACCGCCAGCCCGCTGCCGGCCGCGGTCGTCGAGGCGAGACACGGCGGGACGTAGGCCCCCGCCTTGTTCTTCACGTCCGCGTAGGTGAAGTTGTTCTGGAGGGCGTATGCCTGCTCGACGTAGCCGACCGCGCCCGGCGTCTGCTTGACGGCCGCCGCCACCCCCGAGTTGCCCTTGCCGCCCTGGCCGATCGGCCACTTCACCGTCTTGTCGGAGCCGATGCTGCTCTTCCAGGTCGGGCTGTAGTCGCTCAGGAAAGTCGTGAAGCCCTGCGTCGTGCCCGAGGAGTCCGAGCGGTGGACGACGGTGATCGGACTCGAGGGCAGGCTCATGCCCGGGTTCAACTTGGTGATCTCCGGATCGTTCCAGGTCTTGACCTTGCCGAGAAAGATGTCGGCGATCGCCGGACCGTCGAGCTTCAGACCGGTCTTCACGCCAGAGAGGTTGTAGGAGATGGTGATCGCCCCGAAGGCCATCGGCACCTGGACGGGGGTCCCCTTCGCGGCGCCGGCCTGCTTGTCCTTGGCCTTGAGCGGCGGATCGCTCGCGCCGAAGTCGGCCGTGCCCGCCGCCCACTGCGTGATGCCCGCGCCCGAGCCGACCGGCTGGTAGTTCACCGTGATGCCCTCGCCCTTGAGGGTGCTGCCCCACTGCTGGTAGATCGGCGCCGCGAACGTCGAGCCGGCGCCGTTGATCGTGCCGGTCGGCGCTCCCGTGCTCCCGGCGGAGCCGCCGCTCGAACTGCTGCTGCCGCATGCCGCGACGCCAAGTGCGAGCGCGATGCATACGGGCAGCGCCACCCAGGTACGTGACATCAATGGAAGTCTCCTTTGCGCTTTACCGTTGGCGACGGGCACGCTCGCACCCTGCTCGGCGGAGACTGTTATCGAGCTGTGGCCCGGGTGTGAAAAATCTGTGAAAGACGCTCCGGCGCGAACCGGTAGCCGAAGCCGAAGTGCGTATGGATGAAGGCGCCATCCGGGTGCGAGCGTCTCGAGCTTTGCGCGCAATTTGCGCACATACACGTCGGCGGACCGCTCAGCGCGACGGTACGGCTGCGCCCAGACAGGCTCCTCCGCGGGTGACGATCCGCAGCCAGCAGCTGGAGCTCGCGGTGTGTCAGGAGCAGCGGGCGGCTCTCGAGACGAACCGCATGATCGCCGCGCCTGATCTGGAGTGACCTGGCGGTGATCACCGCGTCCGGTTGCAGCATGGCCTCAACCGCGGCGAAAGCGATCCCGGTTTCGCGCGCGTGAAGAACGGTGAACCGCCCGCGGGTCCGTGGTGCACGGTCCCTAGACTCATGCTGGGATGAGGGAGGGTGTGGCCCCGAGCATCGACGAGGCATCTTGACTTCCCACTCCGGACCCATCCGACTCGCCGTCGTCGATTCCGACAGCGGCTTCGTGCGCGTGCTCTCGAGGCGCCTCCAGAGCATGAACTGGCAATTCCGCACGCTTGCCGCGCCCCCTCCGCCGGAGGAACTGGTCGCGATGCGGCTGAACGCGCTCGTGATCGACCTGACCCTTCTCGGACCGCGCGCGTGGGAGTTCCTGGAGCGGATCGGCGACGGCATTCCGTCGCTCGGCGTGATCGTCTGCACGGAGAACTCGACGGTCTCGCAGCGCGTTCGCGGTCTGCGCATCGGCGCCGACGACTGGATCGCGAAGCCCTGCCACCCCGAGGAGGTGATCGCCCGGGTCGAGGCGGTGGTCCGTCGGCGGCGGCGCTCGAGCGGCCGTCCGGAGAGCGGGCCGATCGTCGCCGGCGAGCTCGAGATTCGCGCCGACCAGTTCCAGGCCTTCGTCGCGGGTCAGAACGCTCGACCTCACCCGCCGCGAGTTCGAGCTGTTGCAGCTGCTCGCCGAGGCCCGTGGACAGGTGCTCCAGCGCGAGGAGATCTACCAGCGCGTCTGGGGCTACGCGATGGCGCACGGGGACCGCTCGGTCGACGTCTTCGTGCGCAAGGTACGTCAGAAGCTCGAGGCCGCCTCGCCGCAGCTGGACCTACATCCATACCCACTTCGGGATCGGCTACCGCTTCCAACCCGAGACCGGGGAGGACGAGCAGGTCGTCGCCTCCGCGCGGCCGAGGTCCGACCAGCCCGCACCGCCGGCTGGATACGTCTCCTCGCCGGTGGACGCCACCCGCGACGTCAGCCCTGTGCGCATCCCGTCAGGGACTTGAGGCTCTTCCGGCGCGCACGCGACGGGTACCTGCTGGAGCTGCTCGAGCGGTCCGGCGCCAATGCCGTCCGAGCGAGCGCGCTGCTGCACGAGATGCTGGCTGACTTCCCCGAGCGGCCCGAGCTCGCACGCGAGGTCCTCATCTGCGAGCAGGAGGGTGACAGGCTCGCCCACGACATCCTCCACCGCGTCGGGGAGGCCGGCGCCCGCCCCCCGTTCGACTCGCGCGATCTGCACGCGCTCGTGAGCGCGCTCGACGACATCGTCGACTACGCGGAGCAGACCGCGGACTCGCTCGGCCTGTACGGAGTCGAGGCGCCGATGCAGCAGGCCGAGGAGCTCGCCGCCGTCCTCGTCGCCGCCGCCACCGGCGGTCAGGGACGCCCTTGCCACGCTCCGCCGCGGCGGCGAGCTGAACGGCCACCTGGTCGAGATACACCAGCGAGAGAACGACGGCGATCGGCTGTCGCGGGACGCGATCGCGTCGCTGTTCGCGGCAGGGATCGACCCGATGGTCGTGATCCGCTGGAAGGACATCTTCGAGTCGCTCGAGCAAGCGATCGACTCCTGCGAGACCGTCGCGCACCTGCTCGAGGGAATTTCACTCAAGGCGTAGCGCGAACGCGTCTCGCGCGACGGTCAGGCGGTCGCGCGGACTGGCGCCGGGACGCCGCGCTCGAGCAGGCGGGCGCAGTCTGCCGGCTCTCGCCGCCATGTCGACCGACGAGCGACCAGGCGTTCAGCTGCAGGTCGCTGTCACAAGTTGCCGCCGGGGCTCCGCCTAGCTTCGCCGGCGTGGCCCTCCCAGCAGTCCCGCTCAGCCGGCGCGCCGCCCGGCAGGGGCGCGCCTCCGCGCGCATCTGCCCGGTTCTCGCCGACGGGGCCCTGACCACCGTCCACGTCGCCGCCTACGCGGGCGCATCGACGGATGTCCGGGTGGCCACCCTCGCGCCGGCGGAGCCGCTTGTCAGCTGGTGCGCGCGCGCCGGGGTGCGCGACGCGATCGTCGGCGGCTTCTTCCTCCGATCGCGTGCGCTGCCGCTCGGGGAGCTGCGCATCGACGGCGAGTCGCGCGAGCACGTCCCCTTCGACGCTCCCTGGGATCGGCTCAGAGCGTGCGTCCACGTCGACGACGGGAGACTGCGGATCGCGCCTCGCCCACTGCTGCCGGCGCGTCCCGCGGGCGACCTGTTGCAGGCCGGGCCGCTGCTCGTGGACAGCGGGCGCAACGTCGTCTCGGGCGTTCCGGACCCCGAGGGCTTCTCGAGCGCCAGCGGCCAGTTCGACGCGGACATCACCGCCGGCCGCTATCCCCGGGCGGCGATCGCTACGGGTGGCGGCCTGACCTGGGCGATCGCCTGCGATGGGCGCTCGCCGACCGATGCGGGCATGACGCTGACGGAGCTCGCCGACTTCGCGCTCGGCCTCGGGGCCGAGACCGCGATCAACCTGGACGGCGGCGGATCCGCCTCGCTCGTCTGTGGCGGGACGCTCGTCAACTGCCCGCGCGAGGAGCACGGAGCCGACCTGGCCCCCGGTCGCGCCGTGCACACCGCGCTCGTGTTCGCGCCGCGGGCGTGAGCGTGGGCGCTGACCAGGTATTTTGCGCGAGCGATGATCTGGCTCCTGCGACACGGTGAGGCCGCGGACGGGTCGCCCGACGACCAGCGGCCTTTGACCGACCTCGGCGAGCGGCAGGCGCGGGTGGCGGGCCGGGCGCTCGCCGCGATCGGTGCGGAGATCGAGACGTGCCTGGCGAGCCCGCGGGTGCGGGCGGCCGACACGGCGCGCCTCGCCTGCGAAGCGCTCGGCGTGGAGGTCGAGATCGAGCCGGCATTGTCGAGTGGCCCGTTCGACGCCGAGAGCCTGGTGGCGGGGCGCGGGGACGTGCTCCTCGTAGGCCATGATCCGGACTTCTCGATGGCCGTACACGCCGCCACGGGCGCGCAGGTGAGGATGAAGAAGGGCGGCATCGCCGGGATCGACCGCGGCGAGCTGAAGGTCATGCTGCGTCCACGCGAGCTCGCCGCGATCGCCGACCGCTGAAAGGCGAGAGGATCCGCGCGGTGTGCAAGTCTGCGCCGATCGCCTGCGCCTGTGTCGACATCGGCTCCAACACGACGCGCCTGCTGGTCGCGGAGTGCATGGATGGGCAGCTGCGCGAGCTGATGAACCAGCGCGTCTTCACGCGCCTCGGGCGGAGCCTCGACCGGGGGCGATCGATCCCGGCGGAGAAGCTTGCGGAGACCACCGCGGTCGTGGCGCGTCAGGTGCGCCATGCGCGAGACCTCGGCGCCGAAAGGATCGCCGTCGTGGCGACCGCCGCGGTACGCGAGGCGCGCAACGGCGGGCAGCTCGCCGACAGGATCGCCGCCGAGACGGGCCTCGAGCCGTACGTCCTCACGGACGAGGAAGAGGCGCGTCTCGCGTTTCTCGGAGCGAGCAGGACGATCGCGACGCCCGTCGAGGGCAATCTCGCCGTCGTCGACGTCGGCGGCGGCTCGACCGAGATAGCCGTGGGCTCGCTCGAGCAGGGGGTCAGCTGGTGTGCCTCGTTCCGGATCGGCTCGGGCTACCTCGCCGACAGCTACCTCCGCTCGGACCCGCCCGCCGCCGCGGAGCTCGCGGCCGTTCGGGAGCACGCCACCGGAACGTTCGAAGGGCTGACTACCCCGCCTGTCGCGCGCGCCGTTGCCTGCGGCGGCAGCGCCAGCTCGCTGCGCCGCCTCGCCGGCGCGGAGCTCTCACACGAGGCGCTCGCGCGGGCGATCCGGCTGCTCGCGTCGGCACCCGCGGCGGACATCGCGGAGCGCTTCGAGCTGGAGCCGGAACGGGTGCGGCTACTGCCGGCGGGCGTCCTGATCCTCGACGCCGCGGCCGCGAGCCTGGAGCAGGAGCTGAAGGTCTCAGGCGGCGGGTTGCGCGAAGGAGTGGTGCTCAGGCTGGCAGCGGGAGACGGCAGCCTGCCGCGCTCCGCGAGCTCGACCGCGTAGTAGCTTCATCCCGATGGCGAAAGCGCGAGCGATCGAGCAGCTTGCAACCGCGCAGAGCTTCCGAGAGGCAGCGGGACACAGCGTCGCAGTTCGCTCGGAGGAGGTCTTCGAGGGCGCTTCGAGCGTTCTCGACACGGACGACATCGAACGCGTGCATGACATGCGCGTCGCCACACGCAGGCTCCGTGCGGTGCTCGAGATATTCGCTCCCTGCTTTCCGAAGCGCGAGCACCGCCGGGTCCTGCGAGACGTCAAGCGGCTTGCCGACGCGCTCGGCGAGCGCCGCGACCGGGACGTGGCAATCGTCTCGCTCGCGCGGGTCGCCGACAAACTGACCGCACAGGACCGTTACGGCATCGATGGCCTCGTCGACGCGCTGAGCGTCGAGCGTGAAGCGGCCAACCTCGCGCTCGCCGACGAGCTGGAGCGCGTCCAGTCGAGCGATCTGCGCGGGCGCCTCGGTGGCGCTGGCAGAGACCGCACGTTTGGCGATGAAGGCGCGCAAGGTCAAGCGCCTCGACCCGGACGGCGCGTTCATCGACAACGCCCGGCGAATCGTGCGCGTCAGGCTCGACGAGCTGCGCTCGTTCGGTCCGGGCGCGCTCGACCCGCGCGCGGTCACGACCTCGCACGACATGCGGATCGCGGCCAAGCGCCTTCGTTACGTGCTCGAGCTGTCGGAGCCCGTGTTTGGCGATGCCGCCGTCCGCGGCGCCAAGCAGGCGCGCAAGCTGCAGGACCTGCTCGGGGAGATCCACGACTGCGACGAGATGCTGCCGCTCGTCGACCGCCAGCTCGAGCGCCTGCGCGCCGCCGACTCGACCACCGTGCGAGAGCGCGCCCGCGCTGACGCGGCCGACCTGGATCCCGCGACGGTCAAGCAGGCGCCGCACCGGCGGCACTACCGCGGCCTCGAGGCGCTTCGTACCTATCTGGTCGCTCGGCGCGACGCTGCTCTTCGATCGGTTCACGCAGGAGTGGTCGCGCTCGAGCGCGAGCACTTCGGCGAGCTGCTGCTCGCGGGCCTCGAATAGCGCGAGCCACGCCGGTTAGCATCTGCTGCGATGACGGAGAGACCGACGCCGTCGAGGACTGACCGCGCCACGAGCACGGCGGCGCCCGACATCCGGGAAGTCGACGGGCACGGTCCCGTCGGCCTCGAGGGCCCGGAGCTGTACACGAACCGGGAGCTCTCATGGCTCGACTTCAACCAGCGCGTGCTCGAGCTGGCCGAGGACGAGCGGCTGCCGCTGCTCGACCGCACCAAGTTCCTGGCGATCTACCAGACCAACCTGGACGAGTTCTTCATGGTGCGCGTCGCGGGCCACCACGACCGCGTCGACGCGGGCATCGACGCTCGCGACGCGGACGGGCTCGGGCCCTCGGAGACGATCGACGCGATCGCAGCACGCGTGCGCGAGCTCGGGCCGCGTCACTACGGCCAGTGGCAGCATGAGCTGCAAGCCCGCGCTCGAGCGCGAGGGGATCCGCATCGTCTCCTGCGACGACTGCGACGCGCGTGAGCAGGAGGCTGTCGAGCTCGCCTTCCGCGAACAGATCTTCCCCGCGCTGACCCCGCTGGCGGTAGGGCCCGGTCGGCCCTTCCCGTACATCTCCAACCTGTCGCTGAGCCTCGCGGTATGGCTGCGCGACCCGCTCTCCGGTGAGGAGACGTTCGCGCGCGTGAAGGTGCCGAAGGAGGTGCTGCCGCGCTTCGTCCCGATCGGCGAACAGCACGTTCGTACCGCTCGAGGACGTCATCGCCCGCCATCTCGAGCGCCTCTTCCCCGGCATCGAGTCGTTCACCACGCCATGTTCCGCGTAACGCGCGACGCGGATTTCACCGTCTCCGACGAGGCCGACGACCTGCTGCGCGCGGTCGAGGACGAGCTCCGCCGGCGCCGCTTCGGGGAGGTCGTGCGGCTCGAGGTCGAGGCCGGAATGGACCCGGAGATGCGCAGGCGGCTGGTGCGCTGGCTCGCGCGTCGAGGAGCGGCAGGTCTACGACATCGAGGGCATGCTCGACCTCGGCGACCTGTGGCAGATCTACGGCATCGACGGCCGCCAGGATCTGCGCGAGCCGCCGTGGTCGCCGGTGACGCCTCCCGGGCTTCAGAAGACGAGGCGACCGGCCGGACGTCTTCGCGGCGATGCGCGCCGGACGACATCCTCGTGCACCAGCCATACGAGTCGTTCGCCGCGAGCGTCGAGCGCTTCGTCGCCGAGGCGGTCGACGACCCCGACGTGCTCGCGATCAAGCTGACCGTCTACCGAACCTCCGACGACTCGACGCTGATCCCGTCGCTGATCAAGGCCGCCGAACGCGGCAAGCAGGCCGTCTGCATGGTCGAGCTGAAAGCGCGCTTCGACGAGCGCTCGAACATCACCTGGGCGCGCGCGCTCGAGGAGGCCGGCGCGCATGTCGTGCTCGGCCTGCCCGGCCTGAAGGCACACGCGAAGGCCCTCATCGTGGTCCGCCGCGAGGGCTCGGGCGTGCGCCACTACGCGCACCTCGGAACCGGCAACTACAACGCCAAGACGGCCCGCCTCTACGAGGACTTCGGCCTCTTCACCACCGATCCCGACATCACGGCGGACATCGCCGACCTCTTCAACTCACTCACCGGCTTCGGCCGGCCGCCCGGTTACCGCAAGCTGCTCGTGGCGCCGGCGCACATGCGCGACGCATCTGATGCACGAGATCCGCGAGACGGTCGCCGCCCACGAGCGTGGCGAGAACGCGCGGATCACGATGAAGATGAACGCGCTCGTCGACGAGCGCTCGATCAAGGAGCTCTATCGGGCCTCGCAGGCCGGCGTGCAGATAGACCTCAACATCCGTGGCATCTGCTGCCTCCGGCCCGGCGTACCCGGCGTCAGCGAGACGATCCGCGTCGTCTCTGTGGTCGGACAGTTCCTCGAGCACTCGCGCATCTACTCGTTCCACCGCGGCGACAGCACCGCTACTACATCGGGTCCGCCGACCTGATGCCGCGAAATCTCGACAACCGCGTCGAGCTGCTCGCGCCCGTCGAGGCACGCGACCTGCAGGACGAGCTCGAGGACACGCTCGAGCGCTGCTTCGCCGATGACACCTTCGCCTGGGAGCTGCGCCGCGACGGCACCTGGTCGCGCCGCCAGGGCGGGGACCGCAGCGTCCACGTGGAGCTGCGCCAGCGGGCGCTCGAGGCGGCCGAGGCGGCGGAAGCCGGAATCTGAGCTAACGGGGACGGACGGATGTCCGTCTCCCGAACGGCCCCGCACGCGCCGATAGGGGCGTAGCCATGCGTGCGGCTCTCAAACAGCGGCTCCGGCTGACCGACTGGACGGCCGAATCGCGGACCGATCCGGGCGTGATGGCCCGCGCCCTGATGTTCCTGTTCGTGCTCGGCGGGACGCTCGCGGTCGCCTCGCTCGCGGTCGCGAGCAGCGCGCACCTGTTCCGCGTCGCCCTGAGCGCTGCGATCGCCTGGATCATCGCCGCGGCGCTGCTCGTCGCCTACGACGCGCTGCCGCGCTGGTCGTTCGAGCTCTTCCTGGCGGCCGGCACCGCGCTGGTGCTCTGGACGCTCGCCGCGGCGGGGCCCTCCGCAACCGGGTACGCGCTGCTGCTCATACCCGCGATCGCCTACGCGCTCTCCTACTTCTCGAAGCCCGGCGCGGCGCTCCAAACGCTCCTGGCGGTCGGAGGGTTCGCGGTCATCGCCGCGGTCAACGGGCTCAGCACAGGGGCCTGGGCGGTCCCGCTCGTCGGCATGATCGCCGCGGCCGGGCTCGTCTCGATGCAGCGAGCTCAGGCGAACCGCCTGATCGCACGACTCGCCGACGCCGCCCGTACCGACGCGCTCACCGGGCTGCTGAACCGGCGCGGCTTCGAGGAGCTGATCGAGACCGAGCTCGAGCGCTCCCGGCGCAGCGGCCAGCCGCTCAGCCTGATCGTCGCCGACCTCGATCGCTTCAAGGCGCTCAACGATCACTTCGGCCACGCCGCCGGCGATCGGGCCCTGCAACAGCTCGCGCTGATCATGCAAACGGTCAAGCGGAGGATCGACACCGCCGCGCGGATCGGCGGCGAGGAATTCGCGGTGATCCTCCCCGACTCCGACCATCATGCGGCGTACATCATGGCCGAGCGGATGCGCCGCGAAGTCCGCGAAACCTTCATCTATGAGCCGTCGGAGCTGACGGTCTCGATCGGCGTGGCAACCTTCCCGGTACACGCCACGAGCGTCGACACGCTGATCGCCCAGGCCGACGAGGCGCTCTACGGCGCCAAGGCGCTCGGCCGGGACCGCACCGTCGTCTACGACGAGGAGCTCGGCGAGAGCGTGCAGGAGGCAACCGGCCCGGCCGCCGTCGCGACCGAGCGCCACTACTCCGCCGTGATCGCGCTCACCGACGTGATCGAGGCGGGAGAGGGCGGCCGCGTCGCTCACTCCCAGACCGTCGGCCGCTACGCCGCCGCGATCGCCCGCGAGCTCGGCATGCCTGACGAGCTGATCGAGCGGGTCCGCTTCAGCGGCGTCGTCCACGACGTCGGCAAGATCGGCGTCAAGGAGGACGTGCTCGCCAAGCCCGGCTGGCTCAACGCGGACGAGTGGCTCGAGGTGCGCCGCCACCCCGAGATCGGTGCGCGGATCCTGAACGGCGCGCAGCTCGGCGAGGTGAGCGACTGGGTCAGGGCGCACCACGAGCGTCCCGATGGAACCGGCTATCCGGACGGCCGGGGCGCCGCGGAGATACCGCTCGAGGCCCGCATCCTGGCCGTCGCCGACGCCTACGAGGCGATGACCAGCGACCGCATCTATCGCTCTGCCCTCCTTCCGGAGCGCGCGCAGGAAGAGCTCCGCCGCTGCGCCGGAACGCAGTTCGATCCGCACGTCGTGGCCGCCTTCCTACGAGTGCTGAGCGGCGCCGCCGGCGACCGTAACCTGCGGCTCGTCAAATAGATCAGACGGAGACGCGGTACGCGGCTTCAGCGCCCGGATGGCGGTCCCGCTGCGGGGCGTAGTTCAGTGGGTTTGACGCCCGAGGTCGCCCCGAACCGCGCGATAGTCTTAGGCCCCCACGCGGGCGTAGTTCAGTTGGTTAGAACGCCGGCCTGTCACGCCGGAGGTCGCCGGTTCGAGTCCGGTCGCTCGCGCTGCGCTGTTGCTGCTGCTGCGGTTGGTTTAGTGTGCCCGCCGTGCCACTCGACCTCTCGCAGAGACGCGCGCTCGTCACGGGCGCCTCGAGCGGGCTCGGACGGGAGATCGCCAAGGGCCTGCACGCTCACGGCGCGCACACGATTCTGAGCGGACGCAAGACGGAGTCGCTCGACGCGCTCGCCGAGGAGCTCGACTCCCGGGTCGAGACAGCGCCGGCGGACCTGGCGAACGTGCACGAGGCGCTCGGCCTCGCCGAGCGCGTCGGCGCGGTCGACATCCTGGTGGCGAACGCCGCCCTGCCCGCGAGCGGTGAGCTGCTCGACTTCGACCAGGAGCAGATCGACCGAGCGCTGAACGTAAATCTCCGCGCTCCGATGCAGCTGGCCCGCGCCCTGCTTCCGGGGATGCTCGAGCGGGGGCGGGGCAGCCTCGTGTTCGTGTCGTCGATGTCGGGCAAGGTCGCCGCCAGCGGCGCGTCGGTCTACTCCGCGACCAAGTTCGGCCTGCGCGGCTTCGGCTTCTCGCTGCACGAGGACCTGCGCGATACGCCGATCGGCGTCTCGACCGTCTTCCCGGGCTTCGTCAGCGACGCCGGGATGTTCGCCGACGCCGACCAGCGGCTGCCCGCGGGCGTCTCGACGGTTCCGCCGAGCGACGTGGTGAACGCTGTCCTACGCGGGATAGAGAGCGGCCGCGCCGAGATCGACGTCGCCCCCCTGGTGCTTCGGGCGGGCGGGTGGTTGGGTGGCCCCGCGCCGGGCCTCGTCGCGGCGCTCAGCCGTCGTCAGGGCGGCCAGTTCGCCGAACGGCTCGCCAGAGCGCAGCGCCACAAGCGTTGACGCTAGGTCGCGGTGGCGACAAGCGGGCGGGGACGCGCGAGGCGCGCGCCGGCGAGCAGGCCCATCGCGGCGGCGAGCGCGACGAACGCGCCCGCGTGCCCGATCGGTCCCTGTGAGCCGCTGACCACTCCGACGTCGTAGGGGCCGGAGACCAGCCGGAAGACGATCAGCCCGAGCGCCGCCGTGCCGAGCAGCTTCAGGTGCCCGCTCGACATGCTCATCATCCGGGGCGATCCGACGCCCGACCAGCCGAGCGCCAGCGTGATCGCGGCGATGCCGGTCAGCATCGCGGCGATCTTCGCGCTGGCGTGCCAGGCGTCGGCGCCGGCCAAGATCGTGCCGGCCGGCGTGTGCGCGACGGTGCCGTACCAGGGCAGGAACAGCGCCGAGAGCAGCGCTGCCGCACTCGCGATCACGACGATCGCCGGAAACCGCTCTTCCCGCATGGGACCGGCATCGGGTGGATCGGCGGGCGCTTCGAGCGGCGGCGCTCGCAGCTAAACCGATGTGTGAGGCGTGGGCTTAGTCGGTCACGCCGAGCGCGGCGCGGACGACACGGCCCTGCTCGGCGCGGTGGGCGGCCGAGTAGCCCTCGCCGGGACTCGCGCGGAGCTGGCGGCCGACGTACTCGTAGCTGACCCGGTCCGGCAGGATCCAGGCGAGCCGGGGCTCCATAGTCGCGCGCGCGCCCATGTTCTTCGGCTCCTCCTGCGCCCAGACGACGGTCTCGAGCGACGGATAGCTCTCCATCAGCGCGCGCAGCTCGTTCTCGGCGAACGGGTAGAGCAGCTCGACGCGGCCGACCGCCACGTGGCGCAGATCCGGCGCGTCCGTCGTGGCCGACCAGGTCGTAGTAGAGCTTGCCGGAGCAGAGCACGAGGCGGGTGACCTCATCGCGCGCGCCCGGCAGCGTCGGCGTCGTCGAGCACGGGCTCGAAGCGGCCCTCGGTGAGCGCGTCGAGCGAGGCCGTCGCGGCCGGGTTTCGCAGCAGGCTCTTCGGCGTCATCACGATCAGCGGGCGGCGCTTCTTGATCAGCGCCTGCCGCCGCAGCAGGTGGAAGTACTGCGCTGGCGTCGTGCAGTTCGCGACCCGGATGTTGCCCTCGGCGCCGAGCTGCAGGAAGCGCTCGAGGCGTCCGCTCGAGTGCTCTGGTCCCGACGCCTTCGTATCCGTGCGGAAGCAGCAGCGTCAGGCGGGTGGTCTGTCCCCACTTCGCCAGACCGGAGACGATGAACTGGTCGACGATCACCTGGCCGCCGTTGACGAAGTCGCCGAACTGGGCCTCCCAGAGCACGAGCGTCTCCGGGGCCTGAGCGCTGTAGCCATACTCGAACCCGAGGCAGGCGCTCTCCGACAGGGGGCTGTTGTGCAGCTCGAAGGGAACCTCGGCCTTCGTCAGCGCCCGGATCGGGCGTGTGCCGCGCGCCCGTTTGGGCGTCATGGAAGACGAGGTGGCGCTGGCTGAAGGTGCCGCGCTCGCTGTCCTGCCCGGTGAGGCGGATCGGCACGCCCTGGCAGAGCAGCGATGCCCAGGCGAGCGACTCCGCCTGGGCCCAGTCGATCGATCCGTCCTCGAGCGCCTGCCGGCGGCGCTCGAGCTGCGGCTTCAGCTTGCGATGGACCGTGAAGCCCTCGGGGACGCGCAACAGCTGCTCGTTCAGCGAGCGCAGCGTTTCGGCGCTGACGCTCGTCTTGGGCTCCGGACTCGCGCTGCGGTCGAGCTCGCGCTCGTCGTCCGAGTCTCCCTCGGCGATCGAGGCCTTGAGCTCCGCGTGCGCGTCCGCGAGGCGCTGGTTCGCGCGCGCGGCCAGCTGCTCGGCCGTGTCCGCGTCGATCAGCCCCTCCGCGATCAGCTTGTCCGCGTAGAGCTTGCGGACCGGCGGGTGCTGCTTGATCAGCTCGTACATCACGGGCTGCGTGTAGGCCGGCTCGTCGGTCTCGTTGTGGCCGAAGCGGCGATAGCCGATCAGGTCGATCAGCGCGTCGCGGCCGAAGGTCTCGCGGAAGGCCATCGCAAGGCGGATCGCCGCGATGCAGCCCTTCGACGTCGTCGGCGTTGACGTGGATGATCGGGATGTCGAAGCCCTTGGCCAGGTCGGACGCGTAGCGGGTCGAGCGGCCCTCCCAGGGGTCGGTGGTGAAGCCGAGCTGGTTGTTGGTGATGATGTGGACGGTGCCGCCGGTCGAGTAGCCGTCGAGACCCTGGAGGTTGAGCGTCTCGGCGACGATGCCCTGCCCGGGGAAGGCCGCGTCGCCGTGGATGATCACCGGAACCACGACGGTCGGATCGTGTGTCAGCTCGCGGCTGCGGCGGCTCGACTGGTCGGCGCGCGCGCGGCCCTCGACGACCGGGTCGACGAACTCGAGGTGGCTCGGGTTGGGCGACAGGGTGACCGTCACGCCCTTGCCGGTCCGCGTGCGCCTGGTGCCGGCCGCTCCGTGGTGGTACTTGACGTCGCCCGTCCCGCCCTCCGGCATCGCGGTCTCGGCATCGAGGTTCTGCTCGCCCTCGAACTCGACCAGGATCGCCTGGTAGCCCCGGCCGACGGTATGGGCGAGGACGTTCAGACGCCCGCGGTGGGCCATGCCGATGACGACCTCGCGCGCGCCGGCGAGGGAGGCGAGCTCGATCCCCTCGTCGAGCATCGGCACGAGCATGTCGAGTCCCTCGATCGAGAACTGCTTGCGGCCGAGGAACGCCTTGTGCAGGTAGCCCTCGAAGACGTCGACCTCGGTCAGGCGCTGCAGCAGGCCGCGCTTCTCCTCGACCGGGAGTGGCACGCGATGCTCGCCAGACTCGATCGTCTGTCGTAGCCAGACGCGCTGCTCGTGATCTGAGATGTGCTCGATCTCGTACGCGATCGTCCCGCAGTAGGTCTCCTGCAGGTGCGGGAGCGCGTCCGCGAAGGTCTCGCCGGGAACCGCGACGCGCAGCACGGACGCCGGGATCGCCTGCATCAGCTCCGGGGTCAGGTTGACCATCGACGGGTCGAGCGCCGGATCGCCCTCGGGCTGCGAGCCGAGCGGGTCGAGGCGTGCGGCGAGGTGCCCGTGCATGCGATGGGCCTTCACCACGGAAGTGGCCGCCTGGACCGCCTGCAGCAGAGCCTCGTCGGGCTCGGCCGTGATCCCCGGCCGGACGCTCGAGGGCGCCGGCTCGGCCGCCGTGACCGGGCCGGCTCCGTCTCCCCGGGCCGGCTCGGCGGCAGCCTCGACGGGCCAAACGTCGAGGCCGAGCGAACGGAAGAGCGCGTCGTAGAAGCCGGACTCGCCGTGGAGCAGCTCGTCGATGCGGCGCAGGAAGGCCCCAGACTCGGCGCCCTGGATCACGCGATGGTCGTAGGTGCTCGTCATCGTCATGACCTTCGACACGTCGAGCTCGCGCAGCTTCACCGGGTCGGCCTTCGAGAAGCCCGCGGGGTAGGCGATCGCTCCAGTGGCCACGATGGTCCCCTGGCCTGGCATCAATCGAGGGACGGAGGCGACGGTGCCGAGCCCGCCCGGGTTGGTGAGAGTGATGTTGGCGCCCGCATAGTCGTCGGGGCCGAGCGTCCCGTTGCGGGCCCCCGCGACGAGCTCGTCGTAGCGCGCGGCGAAGTCTTCGAAGGAGAGCGCATCGGCCCCCTTGAGGACGGGCACCATCAGCGTGCGGCTCCCGTCGGGCCGCTCGACGTCGACCGCGAGCCCGAGGCTCACGCCGTCCGGCACGACGCGCTGGGGCTTCCCCTCTGCCTCCGCGTAGGCGTTGGCCATCACCGGCATCTCGCGGGCGGCCTGCACGATCGCCCAGGCGATCAGGTGCGTGAACGAGAGCTTCCGTCCGGCGGCCTTGAGCTGCTTGCGACGGCCCTCGAGCGTGTCCACCTCGAGCGTCCGGAAGCTGGTCGCGGTCGGTATCGACCGGCTCTCGTTCATGAAGCGCACGAGCGTGGCGGCTGGGCCGCGCATCGGCGCGGAGCCCGCCGCGGGCGCGGGTGTCGGGCTTGGCGGCGCGGCGGCGCCGTTGCCCTCGACGCCTCGCGAGCACGTCGTCCTTGGTCACACGGCCGCGCGGTCCGCTGCCCGGCACGACGCTCAGGTCGACGCCGTGGACGCCGGCGGCGCGCGCGGCGACCGGGGTCGCGTTCGCGGATCCGTTACCGGCCGTCTGGCGGCGCTCGCGAGGCGCATCCACAGCCTCGGTCGCAGCCTCCGCCGCACCCGCACGGAGGCGGCAGAGGACGGTTCCGCTCGAGACGACGTCGTCGGGCCTGGCGAGGATCTCGGTGATCGTGCCCGCGACCGGAGCGGGCACCTCGGCGTCGACCTTGTCGGTCGAGATCTCGACGAGCCCCTCACCCTCGGCGACCGTGTCGCCGACCTGCTTGAGCCACTCGAGCACGGTTCCCTCCGACACCGACTCGCCCATCTCGGGCAGGGTGACGTCGACGACCGCGCCCTCCGACGCGGCGGACACGCTCGCGTTCTCCTTCGCCTGAGCGTGCTCCACCTCGGCCGCGGGGCCGTGCTCGGCCTCCTCGACGGCCGATTCGTCCGCTCCGCTCTCGACGACCCCAGATCCGCCGTTCGTCCGTCGCTCCCCCGCTCCCGTTGGAGACCGCGACGGTGGTGCCGTCGAGCGATATCTCACCGAGGACCGCTCCGACGGGAACCGTCTCGTCGGCGTCCACCAGGATGTTGGCCAGGATGCCGCTCGCGGGCGAGGGAATCTCGGTGTCGACCTTGTCGGTCGAGACCTCGACGATTCCCTCGTCGACCTCAACCGGGTCGCCTACCCCCTTGAGCCAGCCGAGAACCGTCCCCTCGGTCACCGACTCGCCCATCGGGGGCAAGGTGATTTGGACGGTGGTACCGGTCGCCATCTACGTGGCCCTACTCTACCCGGCGCCAGTCAAGCGCTTGGCGCGGGGCCGGGAGACCCTTTCGGGCCGCGCGAGCCAGGTCCTGCCATCGATCCCGCCGCCTCATCCCCCAAGCCACGCCAGGTCCGGCGCGTGACCCACGCGCTCGGCACGGGATACCGGGACCTTCTCGGTCGCGTCGACGACCCGCCACCGATCACCACGCTGTCTGCCGCGATCACCGCCGCTGGTACGAGCGCGAGCGACCCGCGGCGTTCGCGACGGCCCTGCGCGAGGCAAAGCGCGCGCTCGACCTGCACGACATGGTGAACCCGGGCGTGCTCGCATGAGCGCCGGTCGCCGGCCGGCGCTCGCCCGCGCCGATCGCGTGCTGCCCGGCGTCTGGCGCCTGCGCCTTCCACTGCCGTGGCCCGGGGTGCCTCACGTCAACGCCTATGCGGTCTCGGCGGGCAGCGGGATCGTCCTGATCGACACCGGAATTCACGAGCCCGGCGCGCTGCGCCAGCTCGAGCTGGCGCTCGACCAGGCGAGGCTTCGCCTCGAGCACGTGCGGCTGGTCGTCTGCACGCACGCGCACGCCGACCATTACGGGCAGGCCGGCCCGATCGTCGACGCGACCGGGTGCGAGCTGTGGATGCACCCGAACCACGGGCACACGACACGCGCGGTCATGGAGCCCGAGCGGCTGCTCGAGCGGCGCCTGGAGGTGGCTCGCCAGAGCGGCGTGCCACCGTCCGCGCTGGCCGGCTACCGCGAGCGCGGCGCGGGCGGTCCGGCCGTCGCGCGCGTCGTCGAGCCGGACCGCCTGCTGCTGCCGGGCGTGCGGGTCGAGACCGATCTCGGTGACTTCGACGTCTACGAGACACCCGGACACGCGCCGTCGCACGTCTGCCTGCACCAGCCCGAGCAAGGCCTGCTGATCTCCGGCGATCACCTGCTCGGACGCCTCTCGCTCTACTACGACTTCGGCTACTCGCCAGACCCGGCCGCGGAGTTCCTGAGCAGCCTGGACGCGATCGAGCCGCTCGGCGCGCAGCTCTGCCTGTCAGGTCACGGCCGGCCCTTCCGGGACGTGCAGGCGCACATCGACGCCAACCGCACGGAGGTCGCGCGGCGAACGCAGCGCGTGCTCTCCTCCGCCGCGGGACCGTCCGAGGAGCGCGTACGAGATCGCCCGCGCGCTGCTCCGCGTCGACGAGCCCGACGAGATGGCGCTGCGAATGGTCCTCAACGAGACGCTCGTCTACCTGCGCTACCTGGAGCGCAGGGGCGAGGTCACGAAGGTCGAGGAGGGCGATGGAGTCGACCGCTTCGGCGCGTGCTGAGCGCGATCAGACGACCACCTGCGCCCGGTCCCACGGGCGTGCCGCACGGAGCGCCGCGAGGATTGCGCGCGCCTGCGGCGAGCGGTTCAGGACGTAGAAGTGGATGCCCGGCGCGCCGCGCGCGAGCAGGTCGGCGCACTGGAGAGTCGCGTACGCGACGCCCACCTGCTTGACGGCCTCGGGGTCGTCGGCGCGCAGCGACAGCTCGTGCTCGAGGCGCGAGGGGATTGACGCACCGCACATCTCGGTGAACCTCTTGAGCTGGGCGAAGTTCGAGACGGGCATTATCCCGGGGATGATCGGAACGTCGATCCCGGCGGCCCGGCACTCCTTCACGAAGTCGAAGTAGAGCTCGTTGTCGAAGAAGAGCTGGGTGATCAGGAAGCGCACGCCCGCTTCCACCTTGCTGCTTGAGGAAGCGGATGTCATGCTCCATGTCGACCGCCTCAGGATGCACCTCCGGGAAGCTCGCAGCGCCGACCGAGAAGCCGAAGTTCTCGGCGATCAGCGAGATCAGCTCGGTCGAGTAGCTGAGACCGCCGGGGGTCGCCGTCCACTCGCTCTGACCGCGCGGAGGATCGCCGCGCAGCGCGAGGACGTTCTCGATCCCGAGCTGCTCCATGCGGCCGAGGGTCGCGAGCAGCTCCTCGCGCGTTGCGCCGACGCAGGTCAGGTGCGCCATCGCCTCGAGGCCGAGCTCGCGGCGGATGCGAGTGACCAGCTCGAGCGTGCGGGCGCGCGTCGAGCCGCCCGCGCCGTAGGTGACCGACACGAATGCCGGCGCGTCCTCGCTCAGCTCGCTCGCCGCCTCCCACAGGTTCTGCATCCCCTCATCCGTCTTCGGCGGGAAGAACTCGAACGAGAAGCAGGGCCGCCGCTCCTCGAGAATTTCCTCGATGCGCATGCGGGAAGGTTACGCGGAAGCGCGCCTGCCGTCGGCGCCGACCAGCCGGCTGCCGCTCAGCGGGGCTTGCGGGGACCGGGCTGCAGAATGTCGAGCGCCGTCGCGACGCGGTCCCTGCCGCCCGAGCGGTACTGGATGTCGACGGAATCGTTCTGGCGGTAGGTGCCGGCGATCGAGAAGAACATCGAAAGCCAGCGCCAGAAGCCGAGCCTGCCCTCCTTGACGAGCCTGCGGGCGAAGACGAGCGTGCCGTCGACCACCCGGTAGTCGCGCCCCTCCGCCTGGGGCACGCCATTGACGAACACCCGGTACGGCGGCTGAGCGCCGGACGGCAGCGGGACGACCGAGCGTTCGCCTTCAGCCGCCATCGCGGACCGCGAGACTGCGCCGGAGCGCCACCACGGCGTCCTCGCCGGGACGCTGCTCGATCAGCCGGCGACGAAGCTTGCCGGTGTAGGCCTCGCTCGACCCGTCGCCACGGACGTCGATGCCGGCACGAACCCGGCGCGGACCGGCGAGCTCGATCCGCGCGACCACCTGGTGGACCGGCTCGAAGCGCCGCAGCCTCAGGTCGACGGCCTCGCGCCGGGCGCTCCCCGAGAGCTCTCCCACCCGTTCCTCGATCGCCCCGAGCGCACCCGCCAGATCCTGGTGGCGGCTGCTCCGGACCCGGCCATCGGTGCGGACGGTGATCCGGTAGCGGCTCCGGCCGAGAGCTCTTGCGGCCGCACCGGCCATCGCGCGCAGGCGCCGCTTAGCCGCCGATCGCGCTCATCGTTCGCGGCGGCTGGCGAAAGCCCGGCTCGCCGACACGATGGCGCAGCTCCTTGACCCAGACCGCGTCCCGGATCAGGCGCTCGAGCTCCTCATCGCTCGCGCCGGCGCGCAGCGGACCGCGCAGGTCGGTCTCCTCGAGCGAGAACAGGCAGGTGCGAAGGCGACCGTCCGCCGTCAGGCGGATCCGGTTGCAGTCGGAGCAGAAGGGCTCCGAGACGGGATTGATGAAGCCGATCTCGCCGCGGCCGTCGGCGAAGCGAAACACCCGCGCGGTCGCCGAGGGCTCGCGCGGAAGCTCCTCGAGCGGATGGACCGCCTCGATGATGCGCCGCAGCTCGTCGCCCGTCAGGACGGCGTCGCGGCTCCAGCCATGGTCCGCGTCGAGCGGCATGAACTCGATGAAGCGGACCTGGAAGCCGGACGTGCGGGCGAAGCGCGCGAACGGGATCGCCTCCGCTTCGCTGAAGCCCCGCAGCGCGACCGCATTGACCTTGATCGGGTGAACCTCCGGATGCGCGGCGAGCGCGTCGAGGCCACGCAGGACCTGCGGCAGCGAGTCGCGGCGTGTCATCTCGAAGAAGCGGTCGCGCTGAAGCGAATCGAGCGAGACGTTGACCCGACCGATGCCCGCGGCGACGAGCGCGGCGGCGTCGCGCTCGAGCAGGTATCCGTTGGTCGTCAGCGACAGGTCGCCCAGACCGTCGATCGACGCGAGCATCTCGACGAGGTGTGGGAAGTCACGCCGCACGAGCGGCTCGCCGCCTGTGAGCCGGACGGCGGTGACGCCGAGCGTCACGAACAGCCGCACCAGTCGCTCGATCTCCTCGAAGCGCAGGACCCCCTCACGCTCGAGCCAGGGGAGGCCCTCCGCAGGCATGCAGTACTGGCAGCGGAAGTTGCAGCGGTCGGTGACCGAGACCCGAAGGTCCCGGATCGCCCGTCCGTGGCCATCGCGCAGCTGCTCCATCACCACCCGAGCCTAATGCCCGTGCGCGGGCTCAGCGATCGTCGACCGGCACATAGTCGCGATCACGCTCGCCGATGTAGATCTGGCGCGGCCGGGCGATCTTCTGATCGCCGTCATCGAGCATCTCGAGCCACTGCGAGACCCAGCCGGACGTACGCGGGATCGCGAAGATGACCGGAAACATCTCGGTCGGGATGTTCAGCGCCTCGTAGATCAGACCGGAGTAGAAGTCGACGTTCGGGTAGAGCTTGCGGTCGGTGAAGTAGTCGTCGTCGAGCGCCCGCTTCTCGAGCTCCGAGGCGATGTCGAGCTTCGGATTCGTGCCCATCACCTCGAGCACCTCCTCGACGTGCTTCTTGATGATTCGCGCGCGCGGGTCGTAGTTCTTGTAGACGCGATGGCCGAACCCCATCAGGCGCTCGTTTCCCTCCTTGACCCCCTCGAGGAAGTCGGGGATGTTGTCGACCGAGCCGATCCGGTCGAGCATCCGCAGCGCCGCCTCGTTGGCACCGCCGTGCAGGGGACCGTAGAGCGCCGCGACCCCTGCGGCGACGGCGGAGTACGGATCGACGCGCGTCGATCCGACGCTGCGGACGGCGTTCGTCGAGGCGTTCTGCTCGTGGTCGGCGTGCAGGATGAAGAGCGTGTCGAGCGCGCGCGCGAGGCGCTCGTCAGGCTCGTACTTGACCTCCGTCATCTTGAACAGCATCGAGAGGAAGTTCTCGGAGTAGGAGAGGTCGTTGTCCGGATAGTTGTACGGCAGGCCGAGGTTGTGGCGGTAGGCGAAGGCGGCGAGCGTCGGCATCTTGGCGATCAGGCGCACCGCCGCCATGTGACGCTCGTCGTCGTTGTCGATCTCGCGCGCCTGGGGGTAGAACGTCGACAGCGCGCCGACGCACGAGAGCAGCATCCCCATCGGGTGGGCGTCATAGCGGAAGCCCTGGAGGAACTCCTTGATGTTCTCGTGGATGAAGGTGTGGACGGTGACCTCGTGCTCCCACGTGGCGTACTGGTCCTTGTCGGGGAGCTCGCCGTGAATCAGGAGGTAGGCGACCTCGAGGTAGTTCGACTGGTCGCACAGCTGCTCGATCGAGTAGCCGCGGTGCTGGAGGATCCCCTGCTCGCCGTCGATGTAGGTGATCGCGCTGCGGCAGGACGCCGTGTTAGTGAACGCCGGGTCGTAGCTCAGCATCCCGAAGTCGTCCTCGTTGACCTTGATCTGGCGAAGGTCCATCGCCTTGATCGTCTCGTCGGTGATCTCGAGCTGGTAGCTCGCTGCCGGTGCGGTTGTCGGTCACCGACAGCGTGTCGTTAGCGGTGGCTACGGCGCCGTCGCCGTCGTCGCTGCGGGTCTGCTCCTCGGCCATGGCCCATCTCCTCCGTCGCGATGCCTGTCTGCTGGGTCTGCCCGAATTATTGCCGGACGACGCATCCGGCTTCGCCATTCAGGCGCGGACGAGCCCGCGGGGGTCAGTGATGTGACGGATGCGTGCGCCGGAGCTTGGCGTTCATGCGCATGCGCTGTGGCGACGAGGGCGGCCTGCCGTGATGCGGGCCACGCCGGACGGGCCGCGGGCGATTCGGTCGCGGGCGGTGCGGCCCGACGCCGGGACCGCCGTGACCGCGGCCCTCGGCCTGGTCCTCGGGCGCGCGCGAGGACCACCAGCAGAGGTAGAGCGCCGCGCAGATCGGGATCTTGAGGATCACGAACATGTAGAAGAACGCCCAGCCCACGCTCTGGGATGCTACCCGCTTCGGCCCGACCGAACCGACCGCCCCTACGAGGGCAGCTCGGCGAGCGTCGTCATCCGCCGCAATTCCGAGTAGCGCTCGTCGATCTCCTGCCGGCGCAGCCGCGCTACGCGGTCGGTTCCGAACTCCTCGACGTTGAAGGAAGCGAGCACCGAGCCGTAGGTCATGGCGCGGCGAAGCTCGTCCTGGTCGCCGAGCGCCTCGTCGCCGCGGGAGGCGAGATAGCCGAGAAAGCCGCCCGCGAACGAATCGCCGGCGCCGGTCGGGTCCTGGACGGTCTCGAGCGGAAACGCTGGCAGCGCGAAGAAGCGATCGCCGACGAAGAGAGCCGCCCCGTACTCGCCCTGCTTGGCGACGACCACGCCCGGCCCCCGATCCATCACCGCGCGCGCGGCACGCACCAGGTTCGGCTCGCGCTCGAACATGCGGATCTCGCTGTCGTTCAGGAAGACCAGGTCGACCACCCCGATCGCCTTCTCGAGCATCTCACGCTCGTTGTCGATCCAGAGGTTCATCGAGTCGAGCGCGGTCAGTCGGGCGTCGCGGCACTGCTCGCGCACCTGCAGCTGCAGCTGCGGCTGGATGTTCGCGAGGAAGACCTGGTCGGCCGCCTTCGAGGCGTCTGACAGCTTCGGCTCGAAGTCGCCGAAGACGCCGAGCTGAGGTTTCCTCGGTGTTCGCGGTGTTCAGGTCGTAGCTGTAGTGCCCGCGCCAGAAGAAGGTCTTGCCGCCCTCGACGTGCTCGACGTCGTCGGTGTTGATCTCGCGCTGGTGCAGGATCTCGTACTCCTCGTCGCCGAAGTCGTCGCCGACCGGTCCGACGACGCGCACGTCGCGTGAAGAAGCTCGCCGCCAGCGAGAAGTGAATCGCGGACCCGCCGAGCATCCGCTCGCGCTCGCCGAAGGGCGTCTTGACCGCGTCGAAGGCGATGGAGCCGACTACCAGGAGCGTCATGAGCGGCGGAACAGTAGATCATCGATCCGCGAGGGGTCATCTACCGGACGAGGACCGCGGATAAGCTCGATGCGCATGCGCGCGGTTCAGATCAGCGAGTTCGGCGGCCCCGAGGTGATGGAGCTCGTCGAGCTCCCGGTCCCCGAGCCCGCCGAGCGACGAGGTGCTCGTCAGGGTCACGCGCGCGGGGGTCAACTTCGCCGACACCCATCAGCGCGAGAACGTCTACCTCCGCCGTTACGAGCTGCCGCTCGTCCCGGGCGGCGAGGTGGCCGGCGTGGTCGAGCGGGCCGGCGCCGGCTTCGAGGCGGGGCAGCGCGTCGTCGCGATGACCGGCAGCGGCGGCTATGCCGAGTACGTAGCGGCACCGGCCGAGACGACCTTCCCGCTGCCGGACGAAGTCGACGACGCGCTCGCGCTGACGCTCCTGATCCAGGGCCTGACCGCGTGGCACCTGCTCGAGACCTCGGCGCAGCTGCGCAGCGGCGAGTCGGTCGTCGTCCACTCCGCGGCGGGCGGCGTCGGCAGCCTCGCCGTCCAGCTGGCCCGGCCACTCGGCGCGGGCCGGGTGATCGCCACCGCCTAGAGCGCGGACAAGCGTCGCGCTCGCGCGCGAGCTCGGCGCGGACGTCGCGCGTCGACTCGAGCGAGGAGGACCTCGCAGCGGCGCTGCGCGAGGCGAACGGCGGCGGCCAGGTCGACGTGGTGCTCGAGATGGCGGGCGGGCGCGTCTTCGACCAGTCGCTCGACGCGCTCGCCCCGTTCGGGCGCCTGGTCACCTACGGGCTCGCGAGCCGCGAGCAGAGCCGAGATCTCGAACGCGCGGCTGCTGCGCCCTCGCAGGGCGTGATCGGCTTCTGGCTGATGCACTGCATCGGCAGGCCCGGGATGCTGCGCGAGCCGCTCGCCGACCTGTTCGAACGCGCCGCGCGCGGCGAGCTGCGGGCGCTCGATGGCGGCACCTACCCGCTCTCGGACGTGCGGCGCGCGCACGAGGACCTGATCTCCAGGAGGACGACGGGAAAGCTGCTTGTCGACCCCAGCCTCTGAAACCGAAGCCCCGGCGGCGCGCTTTTCGGATCTCGGGCTCGCGCAGCCGCTGCTCGACGCGCTCAGACATCTCGGCTACGAGCGCCCGACGCCGATCCAGGAGCAGGCGATCCCGCAGCTGCTCGACGGACGCGACGTGATCGGCCAGGCCCAGACGGGGACCGGCAAGACAGCCGCCTTCGGCCTGCCGCTGCTCGCAGTACATCGACCCCGGCGACAACGAGGTCCAGGCGCTCGTGCTGACGCCGACGCGCGAGCTCTGCATCCAGGTGACCCAGGCGCTGCGCGCCTACGGGGAGCGCAAGGGCGTCGAGGTCGTCGCCGTCTTCGGCGGCGCGCCGATCCGCAACCAGGTCGCCCAGCTCAAGCAGGGCGGCCAGGTCGTCGTCGGCACGGTCGGGCGCGTCATGGACCTGATGTCAGCGACACGCGCTGGTGCTCACCTCGGCGCGCTTCGTCGTCCTCGACGAGGCAGACGAGATGCTCGACCTCGGCTTCTTCGAGGACGTCGAGACGATCCTCGCGCGCTGCCCCTCGGGCCGCCAGACGGCGCTCTTCTCGGCGACGATGCCGCCCGAGATCAAGCGGCTCGCGGAGAAGGGCATGTACGACCCGGTGACGATCAAGGTGCGCGCCGCGCAGCTCACGATCGACACGGTCGATCAGTTCTACGTCGAGGTTCCGGACCGAGAGAAGGCAGAGGCGCTCGCGCAGGGTCCTGCGTGCGGAGCGGCCGGAGCAGGCGATCATCTTCGTCCGCACGAAGATCGGAGCGGACCGTCTCGCGCGCGCGCTCGGCGATCGCGGGATCAGGGTCAAGGCGCTGCACGGCGAACATGTCGCAGGGCTCGCGTGACGGCGTGATGATCGCCTTCAAGGAGGGCCGCGAGCGGCTGCTCGTCGCGACCGACATCGCCGCCCGGGGGCTCGACATCTCCGGCGTCAGCCACGTGATCAACTTCGACATGCCGAACTCGCCGGAGGTCTACGTCCACCGCATCGGCCGCACCGGCCGCGTCGGCCGCTCGGGACGGGCGATCACGCTCGTCACGCCGCGCCAGCAGCGCGAGCTCGAGGCGGTCAGGCGCCACGCGAACACGGAGATCGCCCCGTGGCAGCCGAACGGCGGTCCGCCCGAGCGCGCCGCTCCGCGCCGAGCCGTCCGAGCCGGAGCCCCGGGAGACGCGGCGGCCGCGACACACGAAGCCGCGTGCCAATCGCGACGAGCCGCGCGCGAAGCTGATCGTCGGGGCCGGCCGCGCCCATGGGCTCGAGCCCGCCGACGTGATCGGTGCGATCGTCGACGAGACGCACCTGGAGGGCGACGGACGTATCGAACGTCCGCGCCCTCGAGCGCTTCACGTTCGCGGAGATCCCCGCGCAGCGCGCGGACGAGGTGGTCGAGCGCCTGAACGGAAAGAGCGTCCGGGGCGTCGAGCTCCGACTGGAGGTGGCCAGGCGATGAGCGAGGCGACACTGCACACCAACCACGGCGCGATCGGCGTCGAGCTGTTCGACGAAGACGCACCGAAGACGGTCGACAACTTTCGCAAGCTCGCGGGCGACGGCTTCTACGACGGGCTCACCTTTCACCGCGTGATCCCCGACTTCATGATCCAGGGCGGCTGCCCGCTGGGGACCGGCACGGGCGGACCCGGTTACACCTTCGAGGACGAGATCAACGACCACCAGGTGGTCCGCGGCGCGCTGGCGATGGCGAACGCGGGGCCGAACACGAACGGCAGCCAGTTCTTCATCGTGACGACCGAGGCGGCGCCCTGGCTCGACGGCAAGCACACGGTCTTCGGGCGCGTCGCCGCGGGAATGGAGGCGGTCGACGCGATCGAGCAGGCCCCGACCGGGCCGCGCGACATGCCCGAGGAGCCCGTCGTGATCGAGCGCGTCGAGCTCAGCTGAGCGACGGACCCGGGCGCGGGTAGACTCCGCGCACCGAACCGGGGAGGAGAGTCGGATGGCCACGCTGGAGAGACAGGCCGAGCGCGAGCTCGCGGCGACGGCGGAATCGCCGTCGAGAACCCCGCGACGGGCGAGCGGATCGCGCGAGGTTCCCGACATGGATGCCGGGCAGGTCGCGGAGCTCGTACGACGCGCACGGGCAGCGCAGCCCGCATGGGCTGCGCTCGGGTTCGACGGGCGCGCGGAGATCATGCTCGAGGCGCGTCGATGGCTGGTCGCAAACCGCGAGGCCGTGGTCGACGCGATCGTCGAGCGAGACCGGCAAGACGCGCGAGGACGCCCAGCTCGCCGAGCTGTTCTTCGTCGCCGACGCGTTCGGGTTCTGGGCCAAGCGGGCCCGCAAGTACCTCGCCGACGAGCGCATCCGGCCCCACTCCCCGCTGCTGCTTCGGCAAGAAGATGTACGTGCGCTACCGCCCGTCACGGCGTCGTCGGGGTGATCGGGCCGTGGAACTACCCGCTGACCAACTCGTTCGGCGACGCGCTGCCGGCGCTGATGGCCGGGCAACGCCGTCGTGCTCAAGCCGAGTGAGATCACACCGCTGACATCGCTGCTGATGGCCGAGGGGATGCGTGCGGCGGGGCTTCCGGAGGACATCTACAGCGTCGCCACCGGGCGCGGCGAGACCGGCACCGCGCTGGTCGACAGCGTCGACATGGTCATGTTCACCGGCTCGACCGCGACCGGGAAGAAGGTGATGGCGCGCGCCGCGGAGACGCTCACCCCCGTCTCGCTCGAGCTCGGCGGCAAGGACCCGATGGTCGTCCTGCGCGACGCCGAACCTCGAACGTGCCGCCAACGCCGCGATCTGGTCGGGGATGTCGAACGGTGGGCAGATCTGCATCTCGACGGAGAGGGTCTACGTCGAGGAGCCCGTCTACGACGAGTTCGTGGCGAAGGTGATCGAGAAGACGCGCGCGCTGCGCCAGGCGGCCCCGGGCGAGATCGGCTCGGTCGACATCGGCGCGGTCACGCATCCGCCGCAGGCCGAGATCGTCGCGCGCCACGTTCGCGACGCGGTCGACAAGGGCGCCAAGGTCGAGGTCGGAGGAGGCATGCGCGAGGGCGCGGGACGCTTCTTCGAGCCGACCGTCCTGACCGGCGTGGACCATACGATGGCGGTCATGACCGATGAGACGTTCGGCCCCGTGCTGCCGATCATGAAGGTTCGCGACGCCGACGAGGCGATCCGCCTCTCGAACGAGACGCAATACGGCCTCGACTCGAGCATCTGGACGAAGGACACCGCCAAGGGCGAGCAGCTCGCGCGGCAGATGACCGCGGGCGCCACCTGCGTAAACGACGCGATCGTCAACTACCTCGCGCAGGAGCTGCCCTTCGGTGGCACCGGCGAGTCCGGGATCGGTGTCCGCCACGGCGCGGAGGGGATCCGCAAGTACTGCAAGCGCCAAGCGGTGCTCGTCACCCGCTTCGGGATGAAGCGTGAGATGTACATGCTGCCCTACACGAAGATGAGAACGAGGCTGCTCGAACGGATGCTGGTGCTCCTCTACGGACGCGGCGGCCGGCGGAGGGCAGTCTGATGGCGGCCGAACGCCGCGCGGCGGTCATCTGGCAGGGCACGCTCACCAAGGGCTCAGGACGGCTCGAGCTGGCCAGCGGCGCAACCGGCGAGCTGCCCGTCACCTGGGAGGCGCGGACGGAGCGCTCGCAGGGCAAGACGAGTCCCGAGGAGCTGATCGCCGCTGCGCATGCCTCGTGTTACGCGATGCAGCTGGCCGCCATCCTCGCCGAGGACGACCACGAGCCCGACGAGCTCACCGTCGGCGCGACCGCCACGCTTGACAAGGACGACGACGACGACGACTGGGAGATCACGAAGATCGAGTTGACCGTGCGCGGCCAGATCGCGGACCTCGACGACGACGACTTCGAGGAGGCGGCGGAGAAGGCGAAGGAGTCGTGCCCGGTCTCACGCGCCCTGTCCGGCAATGTCGAGATAAACGTCGAAGCCACGCTCACCGAGCCCGACGAGGACGATGACGACGGTGAGGATGAGGACGACGAGGACGAGTAGCTAGCTCTTCGGCTTGACCTTCGTCGAAGGCGGCGAGCCACCGGCTCGGCGGGCCAGCTTGGCTTCGTAGACCTCTGTTGGCGTCCCGCCGACGGCGTCCCGAAAGGCCTCCGTCCACCGCTCCGTTCGCCGATCGGGCCGGAAGCGCTCGCGCGCGCGTGCTTCCTTCGCCTGGTTGCGCTCGCCGTAGAAGCGCCTGGCCCACGGCGAGCGTGGCTTGCCGAGCCGTACCGCCCCGTACGCGGCGAGAGGCCACAGGAAGAAGCCCATGGCGCCGTGTAAGAAGCGCCCCTTCGCGAAGCAGGCGAGAACGGCGGCGAGGACGATCGGGGCAGCCACCGTCCACGCGACGTCGACGGGAGTGAGCTTCGAGAGCTGGAACGGACGGACCTCCAGGAAGATCAGCGCCATCAGCGCCGTCGCGATCACGGCCGCGTCGATCGACGATCGCCCTTCCTCGGTCCAGTAGACGTCATCGAGATGCACCCAGAGCGCAAACTCGTCGATCGTCAGGCCCGCCCCGATGCCGAAAGCGGCCGCGCAGATCTCGAGCTCCGGGCTCGAGTTGTACATGGCGAATCCCACCGTCCCGCCGGCGAGCATCGCGACGATCCCGAAGACGAGGTGATGGAGGTGGACGCCGCTGTCGCTGACGATGCTCCCGGGCCACCAGGCGAGCCGCGGGCTGCGCTGGATGCGGGTGCTGATGCGGATGAACGCGAACGAGCCGACGAACCCCGCGATCACGAGGAACAGTGCCTGCTTGTGGTGGGCGACGAGCTGGTCGTGCCAGAAAGCGAGCGGGGTGAGGGTCGCAGCCGCCATGCAGAGCTGCGCCGAGTCTAGACTCGGCGTCGCCCGCTCAAGCCACGGCCACGCCGAGCAGCCGCTCGAGCTGCGGCAGCGTCGACTCCGCGCCCCGGTGGAGGATCGCCGTCATCCCCACCGCCTCGGCGCCGTCGCAGTTCTCACGCAGGTCGTCGACGAAGACGCAGTCGCTCGCGGCGAGGCCGAGGCGCT
This sequence comes from uncultured Actinomycetes bacterium, assembly GCA_963719375.1. GTDB lineage: Bacteria > Actinomycetota > Thermoleophilia > Solirubrobacterales > Thermoleophilaceae > JAICJV01. The sequence goes on from CAVRBY010000001.1 coordinate 1,275,906, forward strand.
CGGCGCCGAGCTCGAAGATCTGCGGCTCCGGCTTGTGCATGCCGACGTCGCCGGAGATGACGATCGCGTCGAACATGCCCTCGAGCTGCTCGCGATCGTAGAGCGCCGAGCCCCACGAGTTCGAGATCAGCCCGGTGCGTATCCCCGCGGCCCGGAAGCCGCGCACGGCGCCGAGCATCTGCTCGTCCGGCGAGACGCCGGCGAAGAGGCGCTCGACGAGGCCATCGGTGCGCGTGACGCCGAGCCGGGCGCCAAAGCGCGGGGCGAACTCCTCGCCGCTCAACTGACCGCGCTCGAGCGCGCGCAGCAGAGCGAGCGCCTCCGGGTCCTCGCGAAAGGCCCGCTTCACCGCATCGGGCGCGAGTCCCTCGCTCTCCGCGAAGCTGCGGAAGGAGTCGAAGACGTTGCTGGTCAGGACGCCGCCGAAGTCGACGAGCAGACCCCTCATGCCCCGGGGGCCGGCAAGCGGGTGACCGTGCGCGCCGCCTCCGCGAGCTGCGGGACGCCCTCGTCGAACAGCTTGAGGTAGGGGTCGTCGCTCATCCCGGCGAGTGAGCGCTTGTAGTTGCCCTCCATGAAGACGGCGGCCTTCCAGAGCGCGAGTGCCTGGTACCAGCGCAGATCCTGCGCCGATCGCCCGCTGCGCTCCTCGTAGAGGGCTACGAGCTCGTCGCGCGTGAGAAAGCCCTCGCCGCGCGTAACGCCCGAGAGGTCGAAGGTCGTCTCCGGCGCGGCGCCGCGCTCCGACCATGTCGCGGTCATGTAGCCGAGGTCGGCGAGCGGGTCGCCGATCGTCGCGAGCTCCCAGTCGAAGATCGCGACGAGCCGTGCGGGGGCGTCGTTCGCGAACATCGTGTTCCCGAGCCGGTAGTCGCCGTGAACGATCGTCGCAGCGGGCGATTCGGGCTTGTTGGTCGCGAGCCAGTCGCCGACTTCCTGGACGACCGGCAGCTCGCGCGTCTTGTTGTGCTCCCAGAGGCCGCCGAAGCGCCTCAGCTGCCGGTCGAGGTAGCCGGTCGGCTTGCCGAATCCCTCGAGGCCGCACGCGCGCCAGTCGAGCGCGTGGACCTCGCAGAGGGCGTCGATCAGCTCATGGCTGATCCGCCGGCCCTGTTCGGAGCCGTCGAGCGCCGGTGGGAGCGTCGAGGTGATCACGGTCCCCTCGATGTAGGGCATGACGTAGAACGGCACGCCCAGTACGGACTCGTCGTCGCACGTCGCGAGCACGGCGGGCGCGCGGACGTCGGTTCGCGCGAGCGCGGTCAGGAGGCGGGCCTCGCGCAGGACGTCGTGCGCCGACGGCGGCAGCGGCGGGCGCGGCGGGCGGCGCAACACGAAGCGCTCCTCGCCGCGCGTCAGCAGGTAGGTGATGTTGGAATGGCCCTCGCCGATCCGTTCGGGGTCGATCGGGCCGCTGCCGAGTCCCTGCTCGTCGAGATACTGCTCGAGCGGTGCGCGAACGATCAGCGGCGGCAGCTCCTGCTCGGCGGCCTCGGCGGGCGTGTCGACGATCTCGAGCGGCGGCATCGGGGCGCCGATCCTAACGTCGCTCTCTAGAGCTCGTCGACGTGACGGATGTTCGCCACATCCTCCGGCTCGGTGCTCGCCGGCTCCTCTAGCCACGCGTCGAGGATCTCTCCGAGGACCGCCTCGCTGGTAACGCGGAGCGAGAGCGCGAGCACGTTCGCGTCATTCCACCGGCGCGCGCCCCGAGCCGTCTCCGCGTCGGCGCAGAGCGCCGCCCGGACCCCCGGGACCTTGTTCGCCGCGATCGAGGCGCCGGTCCCCGTCCAGCAGCAGACGATTCCGCGCTCGGCCTCGCCGCCGGCGACGTCGCGGGCGGCGAGCTCGCTGGCCCACGCCCAGTCGTCGCGCTCTCCATCGGCCAGCGCGCCGTGCAGGAGCGGCTCGTGCCCGCGTTCGCGCAGCTGCTCGACGAGGGCGTCGGCGACACCGGTGCGCTCATCACTCGAGACCGCGATCCGCATTGGCCGGAGGCTAGCCGGCCTCTAACCTGGCTGGTCAGATGCCGGAGCTGCCAGAGGTCGAGATAACCGCGCGGCGGCTCGATCGCGCGCTACGCGGGGCCACGGTGGAGTCGGCGCTCGCGCCCGGAATGGTCACCATGAAGACCTTCTCGCCGCCGCTCGACTTACTCGCCGGCACGCACGTGAGGGGCGTCGGACGCCGTGGCAAGATGCCCGTCGTCGAGCTCGGCGACCATGCGTTGCTGATCCACCTCATGTCGGCGGGCCGGCTCCAGCTCTTCGACGAGCGTGCCTCCTTGCGCGACAAGCGCTCGCGCCTGCTGATCCGGATCGACGACGGGCGCGAGCTGCGCCTGCGCGAGTTCGGCACCCAGCAGCGGGCGTGGGCGAAGCTGCTTGCGACCGCGGCGATCGAGGAGGACGACGCGGTCGCCACGCTCGGGCCGGAGGCCTACCCGCCACCACCGATCGAGACGTTCGCCGCGATCGTCGACCAGCCGCGCCACCTTCATCCGCTGCTCCGTGACCAGCGGGTAATCGCGGGGATCGGCCGCACGTGGGTCGACGAGATCCTCTGGACCGCGCGCCTGTCGCCCTTCAGGCAGGGCTCCGACCTTGACGAAGAGGCGATCGCCGCCCTCCACGACGCCTGCGAGGAGGTGCTCGGCGGCGCCCTCGAGCACTACGAGCGGGTCGTCGGCGACTCGCTGCCCGACAAGGCTCCGATGCCGCTCAAGGTCCACCGCAAGCAGGGCGAGCCGTGCCCGCGCTGCGGCGCCACCCTCGAGGCGGTCCACTTCAAGGACTACGTGATGACCTACTGCCCCAACGAGCAGACCGGCGGACGCGTGCTGAAGGACCGGCGGCTGTCGCGGTTACTGCGGTAGCGCTAGCAGTAGGCGCACACTCCTGCACAGGCACGCCGCTGCGAAAGACAGCGAGACGCATCTCCCCGCGGGGCGGACGGCAGGGCCATTCTTTGCCGCAGGTCTGCAACCCCGCCATCCTCCAGCGGGAGGACCCGCCTGGCCGTTTTACCTCGAGACGTGAACGACGCCACCGCCGGGGCTACCCTGCCCTTCGCACCCCGAAGGAGACCACCGTGATCGCAGAAGGCGAGCAGGCCCCCGACTTCGAACTGCGCGACCAGGACGGCAATGGCGTCCGTCTGAGCGACTTCCGCGGACGCTCAGTCGTCCTCTACTTCTACCCGAAGGCGGACACCCCCGGCTGCACGACCCAGGCCTGCGGCATCCGCGACCACGACTCCGAATACGAGCGTGCCGGCGCGGTCGTGCTCGGAGTCTCGCCCGACACGCCGGAGAAGCTGCGCGCGTTCGCCGACAAGTACGGGCTGCCGTTCACCCTGCTCGCCGACCCCGACCACGAGGTCGCCGAGGGCTACGGCGTGTGGGGTGAGAAGTCGATGTACGGGCGTAGGTTCTTCGGCAACCAGCGAACCACGTTCATCGTGGATCCGGAGGGGCGCGTGGCGCGGGTGTTCCCGAAGGTCAAGCCGAAGACGCATGACGAGGTGATCCTCGGGGCGCTCGCGGAGATGGCCGCGGCCTGACGAGCCACGCGGCCGCGGCAGGCATCAGGAGTACGACCGCCAGCGAGGCCATCTCGGCGATCCCGTCACTGGTGCCGAACCCGGTGAGATGGCTGAGGTGGAAGGCGAGATGGAGCGCGCTGAAGAGCGCCCACGCCACGCAGACGGGTAGGACGAGCGCGCCTTCGGGCTTGCGGGCGGCCCAGCCGAACAGCAGCGCGAAGGCCAGGTAGAAGGCGCCGACGTCGAGCGTGAGATGCTCGTTGTAGGGCGGGAGCGCGCGCACCCAGTGGCGGCCGCCGCCGGGAAAGGCGTCGTAGAAGCCGTGCGGGGAGATCCAGGCCCAGAGGCCCGGCGCCGCCGCAGAGAGCGCCAGTGCGAGCAGCAGAACGCGCACGGCGCGGCGGCGGCGCACACCGGCGTCGGCGAGGAGGCTCAAGCGCTCCTCGGCAGCGCGGGCACGGCGGACAGCTTCGCGGGGTTGCGGACGATCGCGATCTCCACGATGCGCCCGCGCGCGAAGGCGAAGGCCGCGACGGACCGTTCACCGTCCGACTCGTAGAGCAGGCCCGGGCGGCCGTTGACGCTCACCAGCGCGCCGGTGAGCGTCTGCCGTTGCACGCGCGTGAGCGCGATCAGCGCCCGTCCGACTCGATCCGCGCCATGCAGCGGGCGGCGGGCGGCCTTGACCACGCCGCCGCCGTCGGAGCGCATGACGACGTCGGGGTCGAGCACGGAGACCAGTCCCGCGAGGTCGCCCGCGAGCGCGGCCTCGGCGAACGCCTCGATCGCCGCGCGCTGCTCGGCGGGGGCGGGCTCGAACCGGGGGCGCTGCTCGCGCAGGTGCCGCCGTGCGCGTGAGGCGAGCTGACGCGCCGCCTGCTTGCTACGACCCAGCGTCTCCGCGGTCTCCGAGAAGCTCATGCCGAAGACGTCGTGGAGGACGAAGGCGGAGCGCTCAGCGGGCGAGAGCCGCTCCAGCAGGACGAGCATGGCGACGCTCACCTGCTCATCGAGCGCGGCGTGCTCGGCGAGATCGGTCTCGACGATCGGCTCGGGCAGCCACTCCCCCACGTACTGCTCGCGGCGGGCGCGCGCCGAGGTGAGCGCGTCGAGCGCGAGCCGGCCGACGACCGTGGTCAGCCATGCCTCGGGACGTTCGATGGTGTCCCAGTCGACGTGCTCGGTCCGCAGCCACGCCTCCTGAACGACGTCCTCCGCGTCCACCAGGCTCCCGAGTGTCGCGTAGGCGACCCGCGTCAAGCGGGGACGAAGGCGTGCGAAGGCCTCCGCGCGACTCTCGGTCATGCGTTCTCGGTGAGCCATTGCTCGAAGCCGATTCCTTGCCGCGGTGCGGACGCGTCGGTCAGCGCCCCGGAAGCTACCGCGCGTAGCGCGCGCCCGACTGGCGGCAGCGCGACGATCGGGCGCCGCAGGCCGCGTTGCGCCCGGTAGGCCTTGGCGAGACTGGCGACCGAAGCGATCTGCGGCCCCGCCACCTCCTGGATCGCCTCGGGCTCGCGTCGCTCGACCGCCTCGGCGAGCGCCTCTCCGACGGCGTCCACGTCGACCGGCTGGAGCACGCCGCGCGGCGCGAGCAACGCTCCGACCCGCGCGCTTGCGGCGAAGGCGGCGGCGACGAGCCCGTGGAACTGCGTCGCGCGGACGATCGTCCACGGAAGGGCGGCGCCGCGAACGACCTGCTCCTGGTCGACCTTGACCCGGTAATAGCCGAACGGCACCCGCTCGGCGCCGAGGACAGACAGCGAGACGACGTGCCCGACTCCTGCCGCGCGGGCCACCCGGAGCGCGCGGTCGACCCCGTCGACGAGCACCGCCGCGGCGGCAGAGGCGCGCCGCGGCGGGCCGTTGAGCGTCTCGACGAGCACGTCGATCCCCGCGAAGGCAGCCTCGAGCCCGTCCTCGCGGCCGACGTCGACGCGGCCGCGACCCTCGCCCCGCCGGGCGAGCACGCGGACCTCGATGCCGCGCCGCCTGAGCGCGCGAACGGCTGCGCCGCCCGCGGCGCCCGTCCCACCCAGCACTCCGACGGAGATCGCCATGAGGGATCAGACGACGCAGAGCCGGAAAAGGTGACATCGCCTTTAGTGAAGCCACCCGCGTCGGTGGCGGCCGCGGTTCAGGCGGTCGCGAGACATTCGAACGAAAGGGGTACGACACGCGACGCTTCAGAGCGATGGCACGTCTGTCGCGGCGTTCCCCATTAGCCCTGACGGGCTCCATCACAAGGCGCGCCGCGCAACGGCATCGAGCAGCGCCAGGCGCCGCAGCCGTCGCCCACCTACTGAACGGGTCGCCGGCGGTCGAGGGTACGGCGGCGCTGCCGCCGGACCCTCCGTGTTTGAAGCTCCACGGTCGGGGCAGCCCTCTCAAAGAGGAGTGCCTAGAGAGGGGGAGGAAGCGATGGCTGACAACAGGGGAGTCGTCTACCTGGGCGAGGGCAAGGTCGAGGTTCAGGACATCGACTACCCGAAGCTCGAGCTGGTGCCGGGACCTGGCGTGCCGAAGGAGAACGAGGGCCGCAAGGCGGAGCACGGCGCGATCCTCAGGGTCGTCTCGACGAACATCTGCGGCTCCGACCAGCACATGGTGCGCGGCCGGACCACCGCGCCGGAAGGGCTGATCCTCGGCCACGAGATAACCGGCGAGGTAATCGAGACCGGCCGCGACGTCGAGTTCATCCAGGAGGGCGATCTCTGCTCGGTGCCGTTCAACATCGCATGTGGGCGCTGCCGCATGTGCAAGGAGCAGCACACGGGGGTCTGCCTGAACGTCAACCCGGAGCGTCCCGGCGGCGCCTACGGGTACGTCGACATGGGCGGCTGGCGCGGCGGTCAGGCGGAGTACGCCATGGTCCCCTACGCCGACTGGAACCTGCTCAAGTTTCCCGACAAGGAGCAGGCGATGGAGAAGATCCTCGACCTGACGATGCTCTCCGACATCTTTCCGACCGGCTACCACGGCTGCGTGACCGCGGGCGTCGGCTCGGGCTCGACCGTGTACATCGCCGGAGCAGGCCCGGTCGGCCTTGCCGCGGCGCACTCGGCGCAGCTCCTCGGCGCCGCGGTTGTGATCGTCGCGGATGCGAAGCAGGAGCGGCTGGAGCAGGCCCGGAGCTTCGGCTGCGAGACGGTGGACATCACCAAGGGCGAGTCGAAGGACCAGATCGAGCAGATCCTCGGTGTCCCCGAGGTCGACGCTTTCGTCGACGCGGTGGGCTTCGAGGCGAGCGGTCACGGGGAGAACGCGGAGGAGGCGCCGGCGACCGTCCTGAACGAGGCGATGGACCTGACCCGGGCCGCCGGGAGGATCGGGATCCCCGGGCTCTACGTGACCGAGGACCCGGGCGCCCAGGACGAGGCCGCGCGAGAAGGTGCGCTGTCGATGCGCTTCGGGCTCGGCTGGGCGAAGTCCCACTCGTTCTTCACCGGGCAGACCCCGGTGATGAAGTACCACCGCGGCCTCATGCACGCGATCCTCAACGATCGCGTCCAGATCGCGAAGGCGGTCAATGCGACGGTCATCACGCTCGACGAGGCGCCGGACGGCTACAAGGACTTCGACAGCGGCGTGGCCAAGAAGTTCGTCCTCAACCCGCACGGGTTTATCGCCGCCTGAGAGCCGGTGCGGCGCCGGGTCGCATAACCCGCGCTCGCCAACCCGCACGCCCGCGTGAGGGCGGGCGGGCGGTGGCGAGCGGGAGTACGAAGATCGTCGACGACGATCCGGAGGCACGGCTCGAGCTCATCGCCTCCGACAACCCCAGAGCGCGCGCGAACACCGCGCTCCGTGCGCAGGGCCGGCAGGGAGCACCCGGTGATCCTCGCGGGGGGTTTTCGTCGCCTCACGCGATTAGTTCTTCGGGCGAGCGCCGTCTTAGTGAGCGTGACCCCGACCAAGGAGCGCCAACCGATGCCCGCGAGCGACCGCAAACGCTGGACTGCCCTCTACGTCCTCTGCGCGGGCGTGCTGATGATCGTGCTCGACGTCACGATCGTCAACGTGGCGCTACCCTCGATCCAGAACGAGCTCGGCTTCTCGCAGAGCAACCTCGCCTGGGTCGTCAACGCATACCTGATCGCCTTCGGCGGGCTGCTGCTGCTCGCCGGACGGATCGGCGACCTCGTCGGGCAGCGCCGGATCTTCCTGCTCGGCCTCGCCCTGTTCGTCTCCGCCTCCCTGGCCTGCGGACTGGCCGAGTCGCAGGGGCTCCTAATCGCCGCCCGCTTCGTCCAGGGCATCGGCGGAGCGATGACCTCCGCGGTCATCCTCGGGATGATCGTGACGATGTTCCCGGAGCCGCGAGAGCAGGCCAAGGCAATCGGCGTCTACGGCTTCGTCGCCTCCGCCGGCGGATCGATCGGGCTCGTCGCGGGCGGGGCAATCACCCAGGCGATCAACTGGCACTGGATCTTCTTCATCAACCTGCCGGTCGGCGCCTTGACGGCGATCTGGACACGCCGCGTCGTCGAGGGGCGCGCGGGCATCGGCGCCGACCGCGGAGCGGACGTTCTTGGCGCGGCGCTCATCACCGGGGCCCTGATGCTGGGCGTCTACACGATCCTCGAGGCGGGCGGGAACGGCTGGGGCTCGGCACAGACGCTCGGCCTCGGAGCGATCTCGATCTCGCTGCTCGCCGCCTTCGTGGTCCGCCAGACGCGCGTCGAGAACCCGCTCATGCCGCTGCGCCTGTTCCGCTCACGCCACGTCGCCGGAGCGAACGCGGTGCAGGCGCTGCTCGTCGTCGGCATGTTCGGGATGTTCTTCCTCGGCGCGCTCTACCTCCAGCGGATCCTCGGCTACGACGCTCTTCAGGTGGGCCTCGCCTTTCTGCCCTCGACGATCGTGATGGGCGCGATGTCGCTGCGCCTCTCCGGCCCGATCGCCGCGCGAATGGGGGCGCGGCCGACGCTGATCACGAGCCTCGTCCTGATCGAGGCCGGTCTGCTGCTCTTCGCCCGAACCCCGGTGCACGCCACGTACGCGACCGACATCCTGCCGGTGACGCTCCTGATCGGCGCGGGTGCGGGACTCGGCTTCCCAACGCTGATGACGCTTGCCATGTCGGGCGCCACGCCGAGCGACTCGGGGCTCGCCTCCGGGCTAGTCAACACCTCGGTCCAGGTGGGCGGGGCGATCGGGCTCGCCGTCCTCGCGACGGTGGCGACGGAGCGGACGCATGGCCTGCTCGCCGGCGGCCAGTCGAGCGCGGCAGCGCTCAACTCCGGCTATCACCTGGCCTACCTGGTCGGAGCGGCGGTCGTCGCGGTCGCGATCGCGGTCGCGCTCTGGACGCTGCGGCCGGAGCGCCAGGCGGTGGGGGTCGGCGTCGAGCCTGCGTACTCGGAGCTCGGCTGAGCGTGACAACTATCCGGCGCAGCCGGGGAGCGAGGCCCGCCTCAGGCGGGACTGCGCTCGAGCACGAGGCGGTAGTGGTCCATCAGCTCTCGCTCGAAGCAGACGCGGTTCGAGCTGCCGCTCGAGGTGTAGGCGAAGCGGAACTCCGGGTCGCGCAGCCAGCGGGGCAGGAGGCGCAGCTTGAGGAGGGCCATGTGCGGGTTCCACGAGCCGGTTCGCTTGTCCCACTGGCGGATCGTCTCTATGTAGTCGAGCCGGCCGCTGACGCTCGAGATGAGACGGAAGTGCGGCTCGGCGCAGCGGATCACCTGCTCCTGCCCCCAGGGGAGCCAGGAGCCCGGGAAGGCGGCCCGCATGATCGCCAGGTACCGGGCATCCGAGTCGCGGGGGGCGTCCCGGTGGACGCTCTCCGGGGGGATCATGTTGCGGCCGAAGACCATCGTCTGCAGGTAGAAGCGCCCGCCGGGCGGCAGGACGGTCGCGACACGCTCGAAGAAGCGGCGGTAGACGTCCTCCTGGCGGCCGGCCCAGTAGTCCTCGGGGGAGCAGAAATGCTCGAAGGCGCCGAGCGAGGCGACCGCGTCGAAGGGGCCGAAGGTGTCGCGCGTCACCTCGCGCGCGTCGTGCAGGTGGACGTCGAGGCCGTGCCGTCGGCAGGACTCGAGCTGCGCGGCGGAGAGCGTGACGCCGAGCCCGTCGGCGCCGACGCGGCGGATGAAGTCGAGCAGACCGCCCCAGCCACAGCCGAGGTCGAGCACCCGCCGGCCGGGGCCGATGCCGATCTGCTCGGCGATGTATTCGTGCTTGCGCCGCTGGGCCTCCTCGAGCGTGAGCGAGAAGTCGCCGTCGTACTTCGCGCCGCTGAAGTCGCTCAGCTCGCCGAGGGCGAGGCGGACTACGCGGTCGGTCAGCGAGTAGCTGAAGTCGATGTCCTGGCGGTCGGCGATCGCGGCAGCCTATGTGACGGAGCGGCGGCGGGCGGGCGCAAGATACCGAGGAGCTACCGGCGCGGGTCGATCCGGAAGACGGGATGCTCGGGCGCGAGCGCCTCGATCTGCGACTCCGGGGCGTCGGCGCCGACGCCGCCGAAGAAGACGCCGACCTCCCACTTCCAGCGGCGCACGTACTCGCGCAGGATCGGCACCTTGGCGGAGTCGGGCAGCTCGCTGGCGGTGAACGTCTCACTGCGCCGCCCGAGCAGCAGCCGGCCGCCCCCGCTCACGCGCATGTTCCGTACCCACTGGGTGTTGCCGCGGGGGGCGACGAGGTAACGCTCCCCCTCGAAGCTCAGCAGGTTGACGGGAGTCCGGCGCGGCTGGCCGGTCTTGCGACCGCGAACCTCGAGCAGTCGCGATCCGGCGACGCTGATCCCGAGGCGGGTGAGCCGCGCGACGAGCGGGTTGAAGACGTGCCGCGTGAACCAGCCGGGGCGGCGGTAGCTCTCAGCCATCGGGGCATTGTCGCGGTTTCGACGATGAATCCGCTCGCCGGGCGCGGTCTACTTCCCGTACCCGAACGGAAGGACCTGCCATGGATCGCCTGCAGCTCGCGCGCGATTGCTACGGCGCGTACCAGTCGGGCGACCGGAGCGTCGTCGAGCGCCTCCTGAGCCACGACTTCACCTTCTACAGCCCCGCGGACGTCGGCATCGACCGCGAACGCTACTTCGAGCGCTGCTGGCCGAACGCCGCGCTGATCCGGAGCTTCGAGTTCAAGCGGCTCGCCGAGGCGGGCGACGAGGTGCTCGTCACCTACGAGGCGACGCGAGCCGACGGCAGCCGCTTTCGCAACACGGAGGTGCTGACCTTCGACGGCGATCGGATCTGCCGCGCCGAGGTGTACTTCGGCTGGAATCTCTAGCTGTTCGGGCGGCGCATGCGCCGCCCGGAGGTGGGCGCATGCGCCCACCTCGAGGGTCGCGCATGCGCGACCCTCACCCCAGGCGATCGAGCAGCCAGCGGGTGTGCGCGACGAGACGGTCGACCGGGTAGCGCTCGGGATCCGTCAGCAGTAGCCGCGCCGCCTCGTCGGAGAGCGCCGACATCGTGTGAGCCGTCAGCTCCGGGTCGGGCGACTCGCCGCCGGCGCCGAAGCCCGGGCGGATGGCGTCGGCGAGCTGAGCGACGACCGCATGGCGGCCGCTGGCGATCCGCTCGCGGAGCAGCGCGGGCGCTCCCTCGGGCGGCATCAGCACGAGCCGCCAGGTGTCGGGATCGCGGGCGACCGCTTCGAGATAGCCCCGCAGCGCGGCGAGCAGAGCGTCGCGCGAGCCGCCCTCACTCGGCAGCACGAGCTGTGAGAGAGCGCGCTCGCTCTCGCGCTCGACGAGGGCCTCGAGCAGGGCGGTGAGGTCGCGGAAGTGCCCGTAGACGACCGGGCGGGTGATTCCCGCCGCGCGCGCGACCGCCTCGATCGACACGGCATGGAAGCCGTCCTCCGCCACGATCCGCTTGGTCACGTCGAGCAGTTGCCGGCGCCGCTCCCCGGAGCTCATGCGAGCGTTTGCCGTGGCCATCGAGGATGATGTTACAGGAGTGAAACTTACGGGTATGTAAGCTACAGTGGCGTAACCGTGCGGAAGGACGTATGAGATGAGCGCAGTCGTTGAGATCACGCCGGAGGAGCAGCGGGGCACGGCCCCGACCGAGGTTGAGGTCGCGATCGTGGGCGCCGGCTTCTCCGGACTCGGCATGGCGATCCGCCTCAAGCATGAGGGCCGGGAGGACTTCGTCGTGCTCGAGCGCGGCGAGGAGGTAGGCGGGACCTGGTGGCACAACACCTACCCGGGGTGTGCCTGCGACGTGCCCTCCCATCTTTACTCGTACTCGTTCGCGCCGAACCCGGAGTGGAGCCAGACCTACTCGCGGCAGCCGGAGATCGGCGCCTACCTCCGGCGCTGCGCCGACGAGTTCGGAATCCGCCCCCACCTCCGTCTCGGCCACGAGGTCACCGCCGCGGAGTGGGACGAGGAGACCGGACGCTGGCGCGTCGAGACCTCCCACGGAAGCTTCAGCGCGCGCGTGCTCGTCGCGGGAATGGGCCCGCTGAACGAGCCGAAGATCCCCGATCTCGACGGCCTCGAGCGCTTTCAGGGAACCACCTTCCACTCGGCGCGCTGGAACCACGACCACTCGCTCGACGGCGAGCGCGTCGCCGTAATCGGAACCGGGGCCTCGGCGATCCAGTTCGTCCCCGAGATACAGCCTCAGGTAGCGCGGCTGCACGTCTTCCAGCGCACCGCTCCCTGGGTGATGCCACACACGACGCGACCGATCAGCGAGCGCGAGCACGAGCTCTACCGGCGACTCCCGGTCCTCCAGCGCCTCGTTCGCGGCGGCGTCTATGCCATGCGCGAGCTGCTCGTGCTCGGCTTTGCCAAGAACCCAAAGCTGATGAAGATCGTCGAGCGCATGGCCCGCCGCCACATAGAGAGCTCGATCTCGGATCCCGAGCTGCGCGCCAGGGTCACGCCCGACTACACGATCGGCTGCAAGCGGATCCTGCCCTCGAACGGCTGGTACAGCGCGCTCGCCGAGGAGAACGTCGAGCTTGTGACCGACGGGATCGCCGAGGTCCGTGAGCACTCGATCGTGACCAGCGACGGCGTCGAGCGTCCGGTCGACACGATCATCTTCGGGACGGGCTTCCACGTCACCGACATGCCCGTCGCGAGCCAGGTCAGGGGCAGGACCGGCGAGCTGCTCGACGACGTCTGGAAGGGCAGCCCGAACGCCCACCTCGGCGCCACCGTCCCGGGCTTCCCGAACTTCTTCATGCTGCTCGGCCCGAACACGGGCCTCGGCCACAGCTCGATGGTCTACATGATCGAGTCTCAGGTCTCCTTCGTGCTCGACGCCCTGCGCGCGATGCGCGAGCGGGGCGCGGACACCGTGGAGGTGCGGCCGGAGACGGCGAGGCAGTACAACGACGAGCTCGACGAGCGCATGAAGCCGACCGTCTGGAGCACTGGCTGCGCCAGCTGGTACCTCGACGACACCGGCCGCAACGCGACCATCTGGCCCGACTGGACCTGGCGCTTCCGCCAGCGCACCGCCCACTTCGACCCCTCCGGCTACGAGTTGCGCAGCGGCTCGCGCGCGCCGGCGATGGCGTGAGCGCGCGCGTCCTGATCACCGGCGCCGCGGGCGACATCGGCGCCGCAGCGACCGCGCGCCTGCGAGCTCGGGGTGCGGAGGTGGTCGGTCTCGACGTGCGCGCCGGGGACGGCGTGATCGAGTGCGACGTGCGCGACCAGGCCTCGGTCGACCGCGCCGTGGCGGAGGCGATCTCCCGGCTCGGCGGGCTCGACGTGCTGATCAACAACGCCGGCCTCGGCGACCCGCAGAGCGCCGGCCGCCCGCCCGACGAGCGCGCCCTGGCCGTTCTCGACGTGAACCTGCTCGGGCCGTGGCGGGTCACCGGCGCCGCGCTCGACGCGCTGCGCGCGAGCCGCGGCCGGGTCGTCAACGTGGCCTCCGGGCTCGCCCACATCGCGCTTCCGTTCGCGCCCGCCTACTGCATGGCGAAGCGCGGCCTCGTCGCCTACTCCGACTCGCTGCGGCTCGAGCACGGCGACGAGATCACCGTCACGACCGTCTACCCCGGATACATCCGCACCGCGATCCATCAGGCCTCCGGCAGCGCCGGCGTTGGCCTCGAGGGGAGCGTGCCGGCGGAGCGCCTCGAGGACGCGGCCCGGACGCTCGAGCGCGCCGCTCTCGGCCCGCCCGCCCGCGACCTCGCCACGACGCGAGCGGGGGCTCTCTCCTACGCGCTGGCGCGCCACCTGCCCCGGCGGCTGCTAGACCGGGCGATAAGCCGGCGCATGCGCCAGGGCGCCCGGTCGGGGCGGATCAACGAGACCGGGCTTGCCGGTGAGCTCGTGGGGCGGCTGCGGGCGTAACCCGCACGCTACCCGTGACGGTTGTGGTGCTTCTTGGCGGGCCTGATCGTCAGCTTGCGCGCGGTGAGCACAGTGGTCTTGCCGTTCGCTCCCTTTAGCACGACGGTCAGCTTGCCGTAGCGCTTCAGCAGGCCGTACCCCAGGATGGGGCGCAGCGTATGCCGATGCGCGGGCCCGGAAGCGCTCGCCGAAGGTGGCAAGCCGCTCGCGGGACCGCTCGATCGACTCAGCCGAGGCGCTCTTCCAGCGCGTCCAGCTGCCGCGAGAGCTCGCCCGGCAGCTTGTCGCCGAACTCGGCCAGGTGGACGCGGAACTGCGCGACCTGCTCGCGCCAGGCGTCGGCATCGACCTCGAGCAGCTGCTGGAGCTCCCGCTCGCCGATCTCGAGGCCGTCGATGTCGATCGCGCCCGAGGTCGGAAGCCGGCCGATCGCCGTGTCCGTCGCCTCGGCCCGGCCCTCGAGGCGCTCGACGATCCAGGCCAGGACGCGACTGTTCTCGCCGAATCCGGGCCAGAGGAAGTTGCCCTCGTCGTCCTGGCGGAACCAGTTGACGTGGAACATGCGCGGCAGCCGCGCGCCCTCGTGGCGGCCCATCTCGAGCCAGTGGCGGAAGTAGTCGCCCATGTGATAGCCGCAGAACGGGAGCATCGCGAACGGGTCGAAGCGCAGCTCGCCGACGGCGCCCGCGGCCGCGGCGGTCTTCTGCGAGGCCATCGTCGCCCCCATGAAGACCCCGTGCTCCCAGTCGTAGGCCTCGGTCACGAGCGGGACGGTGGTGGGCCGCCGGCCGCCGAAGAGGATCGCGTCGATCGGGACGCCCTCGGGGTCCTCCCACTCCGGCGCCATCGAGGGGCACTGGACGGCAGGGGCCGTGAAGCGCGCGTTCGGGTGAGCGGCCGGGCGGTCGTCGTCCGGCGTCCACTCGCCGCCACGCCAGTCGACCGCATGCTCAGGCGGAGTTCCCGTCATCCCCTCCCACCAGACGTCGCCGGCGTCGGTCAGCGCGCAGTTGGTGAAGATCGTGTTGCCCTCCACCGTCGAGATGGCGTTCGGGTTCGACTTCGCGCTCGTGCCAGGGGCGACGCCGAAGAAGCCCGCCTCGGGGTTGACCGCGTAGAGGCGCCCGTCGTCCTGGAACTTCATCCACGCGATGTCGTCGCCGATCGTCTCGACCTTCCAGCCGGGCAGCGTCGGGACCATCATCGACAGGTTCGTCTTGCCGCACGCCGATGGGAATGCGGCGGCGATGTAGCGCACCTCATCCTCCGGGCTCGTCAGCTTCAGGATCAGCATGTGCTCGGCCATCCAGCCGTTGTCGCGCGCCATCACCGAGGCGATCCGGAGCGCGAAGCACTTCTTGCCGAGCAATGCGTTTCCGCCGTAGCCCGAGCCATAGGACCAGATCTCGCGCGTCTCCGGGAAGTGGACGATGTACTTCGTCTCGTTGTTCGGCCAGGGGACGTCGGCGCGGCCATCGGCGAGCGGGTAACCGACGGAGTGCAGGCAGGGGATGAACTCCCCCTCCTCGCCGAGCACGTCGAGCGCCGCCTTGCCCATGCGGGTCATGAGCCGCATCGAGACCGCGACGTAGGGCGAGTCGGTCAGCTCTACGCCGATGCGGCTCTTGTCGGACCCGAGCGGGCCCATCGAGAAGGGCACGACGTACATCGTCCGCCCCTTCATCGAGCCGCTGAAGAGCTCGCGGAGGGTCTTGCGCATCTCGGACGGGTCACGCCAGTGGTTCGTGGGCCCGGCGTCGCGCTCGTCCTCGGCGCAGATGAACGTGCGGTCCTCGACGCGAGCGACGTCCTGAGGGTCGGAGCGCGCCAGGTACGAGTTCGGCCGCTTCTCATCCGAGAGTCGCTCGAAGGTGCCGGCGTCGACGAGGAGCTGGCAGAGGCGGTCGTACTCCTCCTCCGAGCCGTCGCACCAGTGCACCGAGTCGGGCTCGGTCAGCTGCGCTACCTCAGCCACCCACTCGACCAGCGACGAGTGGTTCGTGAGATCGGTGGACGGTGCGACGTCGGTCAGCATTCAAACTCTCCTGAGTCGGTTCCTGCGCGTCGGGGACCGGCTGGCTGCGCCGCCGGTGTGCCCTCCCACCGCCCGCCGGGCGCGCCGGGGAAGGTCGCGCTTGTTCAGCATCGGGGCGCCGAGTTTAGAGGGATGAGGACAGGGAGGCCAGCAGGACGGTGCTCACACTGACCGCGTGCAATACCCCAATCCGGCCCGTAGGATGCCCCCGGTGCCTCCGTTCACCTCCCCCCTGGCCGCCGACCTCGCGCCCGAGCTGCTCGAGCGCTTCCTGCGCTACGTGCGCGTCGACACCCAGGCGCGGCGCGAGCGCGACCGGTCTCCGAGCACCCCCGGCCAGCTCGAGCTCGGCCGCATGCTCGTCTCGGAGCTTGCCGCCTCGGGGCTCGAGGACGCCGCTCTCGACGAGAACGGGTACGTCACGGCGACGCTGCCGGGAAACGTCGCCGACACTCCGGTCATCGGGCTGATCGCGCACCTCGACACGAGCCCCGACGCGCCGGGCGCCGGCGTCGAGCCGATCGTCCACCGCGCCTACGACGGCGGCACCATCGAGCTGCCACGCGGGGGCACGCGCCTAGATCCGGACGAGCTCCCCGCACTCTCCGCGAAGGTGGAACACGACCTGGTCAGCTCGAGCGGCGACACGCTGCTCGGGGCCGACGACAAGGCCGGGGTCGCGGAGATCATGGCGGCGGTCGCCCACCTCGCCCGCCACCCCGAGCTGCCGCGGCCCACGCTGCGCGTCGGCTTCACACCGGACGAGGAGATCGGCGAGGGAGCGTCGCTGTTCGACATCGAGGGCTTCGGGGCAGCCTGCGCGTACACGCTCGACGGCTCCGAGGTGGGCGAGCTTCAGGACGAGACGTTCAGCGCGGCGGAGGCCGTGGTCAGGGTCACCGGCGTCGAGGTGCATCCGGGCTTCGCGACGGGCAAGCTCGTCAACGCCGCGCGACTCGCCGCGCGGTTCGCGGCAGCTCTACCGGCGGACGCGCTGACCCCGGAGACGACCGCCGGACGTGACGGCTTCATCCACCTGTACGAGTTGAGTGCCTCGGCGGGCGCGGCGACGGTGCGCCTGATAGTGCGGGACTTCGACGACGAGCGCCTCGACGAGCATCTCGCGCTCGTGCGCCGGACCGCGGAGCAGGTGGTGGGGCAGGATCCCAGAGCAAGCCTGGAGGTCGACGTGCATCAGCAGTACCCGAACATGCGCCGCTTCCTCGACCGCCGGCCGGAGGTGGTGAGGGCGGCTGAGCGCGCGATCCGCGCCGAGGCGCTCGAGCCGGTGCGGACGCCGATCCGCGGCGGGACGGACGGCTCGCGCCTGAGCGAGATGGGCCTGCCAACCCCGAACCTCTTCACCGGCGGCCACGAGTACCACTCGCTGCGCGAATGGGCGTCGCTGCAGGACATGGCGGCCGCCGCCGCCACCGTGGTCCACCTCGCCGAGGTATGGACCGACCCGGCGACGACCCGGGCCGCGGCATGAGGCGCGCGGCTCTCGCGCTTCGCCTCGCTACCGCGGCCGCGCTCTGCTGCGCTGCCGCTGCCGCGGCCGCGAGCGGCTCCTCCCCCGCCGCCACCGTCTCCGTCGACAGCGCGCATCCCGGAGCGCGGATGCCCGCGCGCTTCCTCGGCCTGTCGTTCGAGGCGAGCAGCATCCACACGCTCGCAAGCTACGCGCATCGGGGCGACTTCCTCACGCTACTGCGCTCGCTCGGACCCGGCGTCCTGCGCTTCGGCGGCAACACCGTCGACCGCGGCACGGCCTGGGCCCCAGACGGCCACACCAAGCCGCGCGGCGTGACCTACATCGTGACCCCGTCGGACCTCGACGGGATCGCGCGAATCGCGCGGGCGACCGGCTGGCATGTACTGCTCGGCCTGACGCTCGGCGCCTACGACCCGCAGGCCGCGGCGAGCGAGGCGGCCGCCGCGCAGCAGCGCCTCGGCGCCTACCTCGACGGGATCGAGATCGGAAACGAGCCGGACCTCTACGCACGCCGGGGCCTGCGCCGGAAGAGCTACGGCTACCGGCAGTACACGAGCGAACTCGGCAGCTACCGGCGGGCGATCTCGGCGGCGGCGCCCGGGCTCCCGCTGATCGGCCCCGACCTCGCCTCCTCCAAGCTGCTGTCCTGGCTCTCGCAGTACGCGGCGGCGCAGCACCCCGCGCTGCTGACGATGCACTACTACCCGCTGACCCACTGCGGCGCGAGCCCGGTCGCCTCGGACCTGCTCGCCGCCTCGGTGCACGAGAAGGCGTCGCTTGCGCTGGCGCGGCTCTCGGCGGCCGCACGCTCGGCCGGCCTGCCGCTGCGGATGGGCGAGACCAACAACGTCTCGTGCAGCGGCCAGCCGGGCGTCAGCGACACCTTCGCGTCGGCGCTGTGGGCGACCGACTACATGGCGCGCGTGCTGGCGAACGGGATCGTCGGCGTCAACTTCCACGACCTGCCGGGCTTCTGCCTCGGGTACAGCCCCCTGTGCGGGACGACGGCCGGCGCGTTCTACGCGGGCCGCCTGCACGCCCAGCCCGAGTGGTACGCGATGCTCCTGCTGTCACGGCTCGCGGGTAGCCGCGCGCTGCCGGTGACGCGACCGCAGCCGACCGCCGACACCACGATCTCGCCGTGGCTCAGTCCGTCCGGAGCGCTCGAGCTGCTGGTCGTCAACAGCGGCAGCGGCAGGGCGAGGCTGAGGATCTCGGTCGGAGCCGGGTATGGCCGCGGCAGCGTGCTCGCGCTCACCGGCCGCTCGATCAGGGCCGCGCGCGGCGTTCGCCTCGGTGGGAGTGCCGTCGCGCCCGGCGGCAGCTGGCACGCCCGGCGGCTCGGACGCGTCCAGGCAAGCGGCGGAGTGCTCGCGCTGACCGTGCCGCGCACGACCGCGGAGCTCGTCACGCTCCCGCACTGAGCGGGTCAGCCGATCCGCAGCAGCACGCCGCGGTCGTCGATCCCGGCCGCCCGGGTCACGTCGACGCTGCGCCGGCGCAGCCAGCGCACCGTGGCCGGGACAGTCGCCGAGGCGCGGCAGCGGGTCGTAGCCACAATGGCCCTGGATGACCGCGTAGCGGACGCGTCCCCGCGCGACCTGCCGGGCGAGCTGCGGGATGCTCACCACGGGACTGTGGAAGCTCATCAGAACGAGCACCGGCCGGCCGTCGCGGACGACCAGCGGCGCGGCCTGCGGGTAGCCGTAGGCGGCGGCCTCGTAGAAGACGCCGCGGGTGTGGCCGCGCAGGTACGCGCTGACGCGGTTGGTGCCCGTACGTGAGAGCTGAGAGGTGCTGCCGGCGTCCGACGCGTGCGCGCTGACCAGGTTCGCGCTGCGGGCGAGGGCCGGCGCGAGCAGCGTCACGAGGCAGAGAGCGCCGGCGGCGAGCGCAAGCGCCGCGCGCGGGACCCGCGACACCGGCTCGCGGCGACCCATGGCCCATGCCGCCGCGGCGGCGAGCACGCCGGCGACCGCGGCGGCGATCGTGATCGCGCGCGTGACCGCGTCGGAGCTCGAGACGTCGAGGCCGTAGAGCGTGACGACGAGCACGGCTGCCGCGAGGCCGGCGAGTGCGAGGCCGCTCCGGAGTGCGTTTCGTACGCAGACCGCCACTCCGGCGCCCATCGCGATCGCCACCGCGGGTGAGATCGCCTCGAGATATCTCGAGCGGAGCACGCCGTGCTGGTTGCTGAAGATCGCGAAGCAGACGAGCAACCAGATCGCGACGGCGGCCGCGCCCGCCTTCGGGGTCAGCGCGAGACCCCGCCGCTCGATCGGTGCGGCGCCGGCGAGCCTCTGGCGTCTCGCCGTGGTGGCGGCCTGGAGCGACGCGAGCACGGCGGCGAGCAGCGCCAGGCCGCCGAAGGCGAAGGCGCCGATAAGCCCCACGCCGAGGTCCTGCCCGTAGTGGTAGCCGCCCAGCTCGAACAGCCTGAGCACGCTTGGCGAGTCGCCGTTGGACTGCAGCGAGCTGAGCAGCGCGGCGCTCGGGAGGGGCACGGCGGCCGCCGCCGGCAGCCGCGGTGGAGGGGCGAGGGCGTACTTGGGCGGGTTCAGCCGATCCTTGCCGTTGTAGATGAAGATCGCGTTCCAGACGCTGCCGTTCGTGGAGCCGATCGCGTACGGACGCGAGTGCGCCGGGGCGATCGAGACGAGCGTCGGCCAGGCCAGTGCGACCACCACGAAGACGGCCAGCGACGCGAACAGCCGCAGTGCCCGCGCGCGCAGGGGGATCGGGGCCGCGAGCAGATAGAGCGTGACGAGCGCCGGCAGCGCCAGCAGCGCCTCGAGCAGCTTCACCTCGAAGCTGAGCCCCATCACGGCTCCGGCCCAGATCAGCGGGGCGAGGCGGCCTGACTGCGCCGAGCGCACCACGAGCCAGGCGGCGAGCACGTTCAGCGCCATCATCAGCGAGTCCATCGTGTCCGAGCGCGCGGTCATCACGCTGATCGGCAGCACCGCCAGGCAGAGCGCCGCGGCGAGCCCCGCCGGGCGGCCGAACAGGCGCCTGACGAGGTCGTAGAGCAGCGGCACCGCGAGCGTCGCGGCGAGCGCCTGCGGCAGGATCAGCGCGGTCGGGCCGAGACCGAACAGCTTGACGCTCGCGACCTGCAGCCAGAGATCGACCGGAGGCTTGTCGATCGAGGTTCCCGCAGCCGGCTCGAACGCGGCGAAGAAGAAGTTGTGCCACGACTCGCCCATGCTCCGCACCGCCGCGTCATAGAACGAGTTCGTGCTTGACCCGGCGAGCGAGACGAGGCGGAGGACGCCGGCGAGCAAGGTGATCGCCACGACGGGAAGCCATTTGGCGGTGGGAGCGAGCGCCGCGGCGCGGGCGCGCACGGCGGCCAGCGGTGGTGACTCTGCGGATACGGAGGCCATGCGGGAGCGGGCAAGGCTAGAGATTCGCTGCGCGGATCCCTCGATGATCGCAGGGGAAGGCGCTGCGATGATCGCCAGCGGTGAACGGGCACGTGCGCAGAGACCTCCTCCGCGTCGCCCCGGTCATCTGCGCGGCGGCTCTTGCCGTCGCCCTGCCGCTCGACCGGAGCGCTCGCGCCGCGGCCCAGCAGGCCTGGCCCGCGTTCGTGCTCGTCGCCGGCCTGCTGCTCGTCGGGCTCGTGGCGAGCAGCGACGGCGTGTTCGACCGCGCAGCCGCCCGTCTAGTACGGCTCACCTCGTCGCCGCGCCTCCTGTTCGCTTCCGCGCTCGCGGGCGTCGCGGCAACGACCGCGCTCCTCAACCTCGACACCAGCGCCGTATTCCTGACTCCGCTGCTCGTGGGAGTGGCGCGTCGTGGCGGCGCTGCCGAGGAGCCGTTCCTCTACGCGAGCGTCTTCATGGCCAACGGCGCATCTCTGTTCCTTCCGGGCTCGAACCTGACCAACCTGATCGTGCTGGCGCACGAGCCGACCTCGGGCGCGCTCTACGCCGCGCGCATGCTGCCTGCGTCGGTCGCGGCCGCAGGGGTGACCGCGCTCGGTCTGGCGCTGCTCTTCCGGGGTCGCCTCCGTGGCGCGGGGGCCCCGCGCGACGAACGGCTCGCGGGTGGCCGAGGGTCGCTCGGCGCTGCCGGGATCCTGGTCGCCGCGGCGCTCACCGTCGCACTGCGAAACCCGGCCCTGCCGGTGCTCGCGGTCGGCGTCGTGCTCGTCGCCCTGCGCGTCCGCGGCGGCCGGCTGAGCGTGCGGCGCGCGCTCGGCGCCGCGAACGCCCCCGTGACGATCGGGCTGTTCACCGTCGCGGTCGCGCTCGGCACGCTGGCCCGCGCCTTCGGCACGCTTTCGCTCACCGCCGGCGGCTGGGTGACAGCCGCGATCGCCGCCGGCGCCACCGGGCTGATCAACAACCTGCCGGCCGCGGTGCTGCTTTCGGCGCATCCGTCCGCTCACCCGCGCGCGCTGCTCGTGGGCCTCAACCTCGGGCCGAACCTGTTCGTGACCGGCTCGCTGTGCGCCTACCTCTGGTTTCAGGCGGCGCGCCAGGCCGGCGCGTCGCCTTCGATCCGCACCTTCAGCCGGCATGGCCTCCTGCTCGGGCCGGCTGCGATCCTGGCGAGCCTTGCCGCGCTCGGGCTGGTCTCGCCGGGGCGGCTCTGAGCTCGCTCCGATCCCGCGACGGCGGCTGGCGACCGGCGCCCGACGACCAGCCTCTCGGCGACGGGCGGCGGCTGACATCATTGGCCGCCGCGAGATGAAGCTGCCGCTCGAGCCTCCGATCCAGCCCCAGTTGGCGCGCCCCGTCAGGGACCTCCCGAACGACCCGGAGCACTGGCGCTTCGAGCCGAAATGGGACGGCTTTCGCACGATCGTCTTCCGCGACGGCGGTGACGTACGGCTGCAGAGCCGAAACGGAAAGCCGATGAACCGCTACTTCCCCGAGGTCGTCGACCAGGTCTCGCGGCTGCTCGAGCCGCGCATCGTGCTCGACGGCGAGATGATCGTCGTGGTCGACGGGATCCAGGAGTTCGACCTGCTCGGCCAGCGCATCCATCCCGCGCGCTCACGGGTGGAGCGGCTGGCGGGCGAGACACCCGCCGCGTTCGTCGCCTTCGATTTGCTCGCGATAGGTGACGAGTCGCTCGTCGAGCGCTCCTACCTCGAGCGCCGCGAGCGGCTCGAGCATGTGGTTGTGCCCCCGGTCCAGGTGACGCCGATGACCGACGACCCCCAGGCGGCGCGGATGTGGCTGACGGGCCGCTCGGAGGGGGTGATCGCGAAGGAGGCGATGGGACCGTACCGGGCCGGGGAGCGCGCCGGGATGCTCAAGATCAAACGGGTCCGCACCGCGGACGTCGTCGTCGCCGCGTTCAGGATGGGCAAGGCGCCGGGCACGGTCGGCTCGCTCATCCTGGGCCTGTACGACGACGCCGATCTGCGGATCGTCGGACACGCGTCCGGCTTCACCGCGAAGCAGAAGCGAGAGCTGCTCGAGGTCCTCGAGCCCTACCGCACCTGGGAGCGTGGCTCGGGCGAGCCGAGCCGCTGGCAGGCCAGCGAGGACCTCGTCTGGGAGGGCCTGCGGCCCGAGCTCGTCTGCGAGGTCAGCTTCGACCACATCTCCGGCCGGCGGATCCGCCACGGCGCGAAGTTCCTGCGCTGGCGGCCCGACAAGCTGCCCGCGGAGTGCGGGGTCGAGCAGCTGTTCGCGTAGGCCTCCGGCCGGCTCGTCGGGCAGGATGTGGCGATGGCCCGTCTCGAGGTGCTCCAGGCCGATGTGACCAAGCTCGACGTCGACGCGATCGCCAACGCGGCAAACACGGAGCTGCGCCACGGCGGCGGGGTCGCCGCCGCCATCGCGCGCGCCGCGGGGCCGGAGCTCGAGCGGGAGTCTCGCGAGCGAGCACCGATCGCGCTCGGCGAGGCTGTCGAGACCACGGCCGGTGAGCTGCCGGCGCGCTGGGTCATCCACGCGGCGACGATGGAGCTCGGCGGGCCGACCTCGGCGGAGGTCATCGAGCGCGCGACCCACGCGACGCTGGCGCGAGCCGAGGCGCTCGGAGCGCGATCGCTCGCGCTCGTGGCCTTCGGCACCGGCGTCGGGGGCTTCCCGCTCGACGAGGCCGCGCGCCTGATGGTCGCCGCCGCCCGCTACCACTCGGGGACGCTCGAGCGGATCGTCTTCGCCGTCCGCGGCGACGAGGCAGAACGCGCGTTCCGCGCGGCGCTCGAGTGAACGTCCTCGTCGCGCCAGACAGCTTCAAGGGCACCCTCTCGGCCGGCGAGGTCGCCGAGCTGGTCGCGCGGGGACTGCGCGAGCGAGGGCGTGAGGCGGAGCCGCTGCCGGTCGCCGACGGCGGCGAGGGAACGGTCGACGTCCTGCTCCGCGCCCTCGGCGGCGAGCGCCTCAGCGCGCCGGCGAGCGATCCTCTCGGGCGGCCGATCGAGGCCGCGCTTCGGCCTACTCGCGAACGGCACGGCGATCGTCGAGTCCGCGGCGGCGAGCGGCCTTCAGCTGGTCGGCGAGGCCGAGCGGGATGCCGTCGCCGCGAGCAGCCGCGGTACGGGCGAGCTGATCGTCGCCGCGGTCGAGGCGGGAGCCACCGAGGTCTGGGTCGCCGCTGGCGGGTCGGCGACCACGGATGGCGGCGCGGGTGCGCTCGAGGTCCTGGACGGCGCCGGGATCGACCCGTCGCTGACGGTGCTCTGTGACGTCCGCACTCCGTTCGAGCTGGCGGCCCGGACGTTCGGCCCCCAGAAGGGAGCGTCCGCCGGGCAGCTGCGCACGCTCGAACGGCGGCTGGGCCGCCTCGCAGAGCGGGCGCCACGCGACCCGCGCGGCGTCCCCCTGAGCGGTGCAGCCGGAGGGCTCTCCGGGGGCCTCTGGGCGTACCGGCGGGCCAAGCTCGCGCACGGCGCGAGCTTCATCCTCGACGCGGTCGGCTTCGACGCGCTCATGCGCGCGGCCCGCTTCGTCGTCACCGGCGAGGGTCGCCTCGATCGCCAGACGCTGCAGGGGAAGGGCGTCTTCGAGGTCGCCACCCGCTGCCGGCAGGGCGGCGTCGCCTGCCACGCGGTCGTCGGCAGTGAGGCGCTCGACCGCTTCGACGAGCGCCTGATCGACCTCTCGACGGTGCGCGAGGCGGGAAGCGCGGACGAGCTCGTCGAAGCCGGCCGGGAGCTCGCGACGCTCTGAGGCTAAGGATCGAGGCGCTCGTACGCGGGGAGGGTGAGGAAGTCGACGAACTCGTCGGCGACCGCAACCTGGTCGAAGAGCTCGCGCGACTCGTCGGGCCTGCCCTGCGAGTGGAAGAACTCGTCCCCGACCTGCTCGCGCACCTTCTCGAGCTCCTCTCCCTCGAGCCGGCGGACGAGCTCGGCGGTTACCTGCTCGCCCGTGTCGAGCGTGACCCCGTGGCGGATCCACTGCCACACCTGCGAGCGCGATATCTCGGCGGTCGCGGCGTCCTCCATCAGGTTGAAGATCGCCGCCGCGCCGTTGCCCCGCAGCCAGGAGGAGATGTACTGGATGCCGACGTTGACGTTGTTGCGAAGGCCCTGCTCGGTGACCTCGTCGCCGGCAGAGCGCGCGTCGAGCAGGTCGTCGCGGCCGACCTCCACGTCCTCGCGCAGGCGCTCGAGCTGGTTCGGCCGCTCGCCGAGGACGGCGTCGAACTCGGCGGTCGCGACCTCGACGAGGTCGGGGTGGGCCACCCACGTGCCGTCGAAGCCGGCCGCCGCCTCGCGCTGCTTGTCGGCGTGGACGCCGGCGAGCGCCTGCTCGTTGATCTCCGGGCGCTTGCGACTCGGGATGAACGCTGCCATCCCGCCCATCGCGTGCGCCCCCCGGCGGTGGCAGGTCTTGACGAGCAGCTCCGTGTAGGCGTGCATGAACGGCACCGTCATCGTCACCTTGGCGCGATCCGGCAGCACGAAGTCGGGGCGCTCGCGGAAGCACTTGATCATGCTGAAGATGTAGTCCCAGCGCCCCGCGTTGAGCCCCGCCGAGTGCTCGCGCAGCTCGTACAGGATCTCGTCCATCTCGAACGCCGCGGGGATCGTCTCGATCAGCACCGTCGCCCTAATCGTGCCGGGAGCGATGCCGAGCCGCTCCTGCGCGAAGACGAAGACCTCGTTCCAGAGCCGGGCCTCCAGATGGCTCTCCATCTTCGGCAGGTAGAAGTAGGGACCCGAGCCCCGGTCGAGCAGGCGCTGCGCGTTGTGGAAGAAGTAGAGGCCGAAGTCGACGAGGGCGCCGGACAGCGCGACGCCGTCGGTCGTCAGGTGGCGCTCCGGCAGGTGCCAGCCGCGCGGCCCGCACGAGCAGCGTCGCGGTCCGCTCGCCGAGCTCGTAGCGCCGGCCGTCCGGACCCTCGAAGTCGATCGTTCCCTCGATCGCGTCGATCAGGTTCGCCTGGCCGCCGATCATGTTCTGCCAGGTCGGCGAGTTCGAGTCCTCGAAGTCCGCCATGAAGCCCCGCGCGCCCGAATTGAGCGCGTTGATGACCATCTTGCGATCGGTCGGACCGGTGATCTCGACGCGCCGATCCTGGAGGTCCGCGGGAGGCGGCGCGACGCGCCAATCGCTCTCGCGCAGCTCTCGTGTCTCCTCCAGCCAGTCGAGCGTCTCGCCCGCGGCCAGACGCTCGCTTCGCTCGGCACGGCGCTGCAGCAGCTGGAGGCGGGTCCGATCGAAGCGGCGGTGGAGCTCCCCCAGGAAGGTCAGCGCCTCCGGCGTGAGGATCTCCGATGCGCGACCCTCGACGGGTCCGCGGACCTCAACGCCACTCGCCGTGCTTGCCATCGGCATCTCCCTCGATCGACATCTGGATCAGCTCGACGGGATGGAGCACGGTCTGGCCGCCGTGCGCCGCGATCTGGAGCGCACAGCCGGGATTCGCGGCAGCCACTACCTCGGCGCCAGTGTCGAGCAGGTTGCGGGCCTTGCGGCGACCGAGCTCGGCCGCCGGCTCCGGGTTGAGCAGGTTGTAGATCCCCGCCGAGCCGCAGCAGATGTCCGGCTCGGCGGGCTCGCGCAGGGTCAGCTCCGGAACGTCACGGAGCAGCCGGCGCGGCGCCTCGCGCACGCCCTGCGCGTGGCGGAGATGGCAGGCGTCGTGGTAGGCGACGGTGACCGGGAGCGGGCGGCGCGGCGCGCGCGGCTCGTGCTCGGTGAGCAGCTCCGTCACGTCGCGCACGCGCTCGCCGAAGGACTCGCGCGCGCTGTGCCCAGGCGGGGTCGTCGCGCAGCAGGTGGGCATAGTCCTTCATCGCGGACCCACAGCCGGCCGCGTTCGTGACCACGTAGTCGTAATCCTCGAACGCTGCGATCGTCCGCCGGGCGAGCTCGCGCGCCGGCTCGTCGTCGCCGGAGTGAAGTTGCAGCGCGCCGCAGCAGCGCGGGGAGCGCGGCGCGGTCACCTCGAAGCCCTCGGCCGCGAGCACCGAGGCCGTTGCCGCGTTGACGCCGCTGAAGAAGACTCGCTGGACGCAGCCCTGGAGCAGCGCGACCCGCCCGCGGGTGGGACCGCGCGCGGGCGTCACGCGTTCGAGGCCGCGACCGCCCGGCGCGGCCGGCGGTGACAGCGCGAGCAGGCTGCGCAGGCGGGGGGTCCGGTCGAGCAGGCCACCCCGCCTTCGCCGTGCGAGCTCCGGCAGGCCGAGCCGGCGCGCGGCAGCGAGCGCGGGCGTCGTCGCACGCAGGCGGCCAGGGTGGGTGAAGAGCGCGAACACCAGACGCCGGAACAGCCGATCGCTGACCGGGCGCTCGTAACGGCGCTCGATCTGCCCACGCGTGTCCTCGAGCAGCTTGTCGTACCTGACCCCCGACGGGCAGGCCGTCACGCAGGCCATGCAGCCGAGGCAGCGGTCGATGTGGGTAACGGTCACCTCGGACAGCGCCGCCCCTTGCTCGAGCGCGTCCTTGATCAGGACGATCCGTCCTCGCGGTGAGTCCATCTCCTCTTCCCACAGCGAATAGGTGGGGCATGCGGGCAGGCAGAATCCACAGTGGACGCAGTCGTCGATCAGCTCGCGCTCGGGGCGGCGCGTCGCGTCGAAGGCGTTCATCGTGCCCTCCAGGAAGATGCCGGGGGCGAGCGAGCCCGCCGGGTCGAAGCGCTGCTTGACACGTCGGGTGAGCGCATCCGCGGGTGCGCCCCACGGATCTACGGTCGCCCTCAGCTCGGGCGGAGCGTCGAGCAGCACGCACGGGAGCGGCTCGAGATCGCGGCGGAGCGCCGCAATCTCGTCCGCGGTCGCCGCCGGCAACTTGATCCACGCGATGCCGAGGGCGGCACGTGCCACGAGGGAGCCGCCGGCACGCTCCGCCGCGCCGATCATCCGCTCGAGGTCCGTCTGAACGCCCGACACTCGGATGATCACGCCGTCCGTCGAGCGCTGCCCGGCGCGCTGCTCGGCCCAGAGCTCGTAGTCGTCGTCGACGACCTCCGCGTCGAGCCCACCCCCCGCGAGCGCGCGAGCCGCATCGGCGGCGGTCTCGCTCGGCTGCACGCCGCCGAAGCGCGCGAGGACCGCACCGCCGCCGGCCGTCCAGGCGATATCGAGGCAGACGGCGTCAAGCGCCGCGTGTGAGAGCGCGCGCGCCGCGCCGGCGAGGGCCGCCGGGGCCGTGCCCTTGCCGACCGCGGTGACGCGCCGCTGCGGTATGGGGTGCAGCCTGACGGCGACCTCCACGATCGCCCCGAGCGTGCCATAGGAGCCGGCGAACAGCTTCGCCAGGTCGTACCCGGCGACGTTCTTGATCACCTTGCCGCCGGAGTGCGACGAGCTCGCCGCCGCTGAGGGCAACCGTCACTCCGACGACGAGGTCGCGCGCCGCCCCGTAGCGATGGCGCAGCGGGCCGGAGTCGGCGGTGGCGAGGATGCCGCCGATCGTCGCCCCGTCATCGTCGCCGAGCGGGGGATCGAGCGCCAGCATCTGGCCGGCTGCGGCGAATTCCCGCTGCGCGCGTGCGAGCGGGACGCCCGCCTGCAGCAGCGCGGTCAGGTCACCGCGGTTGTGCTCGACGATCCCGTCGAGGCCCCTGGTGGAGATCTCGACGTCCCACTCGCCGCGCCCGCCCCAGCCGAACTTGGTGCCCCCGCCGACGATCCTCGCGCGCCGCCCTCGGGCACTGGCCTCGGCGAGCGCAGCCGCCAGCTCCTCGTAGCTCGCAGGCGGCGCCGCGGGACCTGCGAGCCCCGGTCTCAGAAGCGCTCCGCGATGCCGGCGGCCTCGAGCGGGTGCTGCCGGTACGGGCCGGGGACCTCGCCGCAGAGACGCGGCGTGGGCATGACCTTGCCCGGATTGGCCAGGCCGCGGGGATCGAAGGCGCAGCGCAGTCGCTGGAAGGCCTCGAGGTCGGCGTCGCTGAACATGCTCGGCATGTAGCGCTTCTTGTCGACGCCGACGCCGTGCTCGCCGGTAATCGAGCCTCCCGCGTCCACGCACGCGGTCACGATCAGGCCCGCGAGCTCCTCGGCCCGCTCCGCCTCGCCCGGGTTCGCGGCGTCGAAGCAGACGAGCGGGTGCAGGTTGCCGTCGCCGGCATGGAAGACGTTCGCGACCCGCAGCTCGTGCTCGGCGGCGAGGGCCTCTATCTGCGCCAGCACGTCCGCTAGCCGCGTGCGCGGGATGACTCCGTCCTGCACGTAGTAGTTGGGCGCGACGCGGCCCATCGCCGCGAAGGCGGCCTTGCGAGCCCTCCAGATCGTCTCGCGAGCGAGACCGTCTCGAGCTACACGGACCTCGACCGCCTCGTTGCGCTCGCACAGATCCGTGACCGTGTCGAGACCAGCCTTGCATTCCGCCTCGGGCCCGTCGAGCTCGACGATCAGGGCGGCGCCCGCGTCCGCGCGAAAGCCCGCGTGCGTCGCGCCCTCCGACGCCTCGATCGCCAGCCGGTCCATCATCTCCATGGCCGCGGGAACCAGGCCGGCGGCGACGATGTCGGAGACGGTCCGACCGGCCTCGACGGTCGAGGGATAGAAGGCGACGAGCGTCTCGACCGCCTGCGGGCGGGGGACGACGCGCAGCGTGATGCGTGTCGCCACGCCCAGCGTTCCCTCCGACCCGACGAACGCGCCGAGCAGGTCATAGCCCGGGTGATCGAGCTCCTTGCCGCCGAGCGTGACGGTCTCGCCGTCGGGGAGCACGAGCTCGAGCCCGGTCACGTAGTTCGTCGTGAAGCCGTACTTGAAGCAGTGCGCGCCCCCGGAGTTCTCGGCGATGTTGCCGCCGATCGAGCAGACCACCTGGCTCGAGGGGTCCGGCGGGTAGACGTGGGTTGGCGCCACCGCGTGGGAGACGGCGAGGTTCGTCACGCCCGGCTCGACAACGACGCGCTGATTCTCCAGGTCGACCTCGAGAATGCGGCGCATGCGGGAGAGCACGATCAGGACGCCCCGCTCTACCGGCAGCGCGCCCCCCGACAGGCCCGACCCCGCGCCCCGGGCGACCCACGGCAGATCGAGCCGAGAGCACAGAGCGACCACCTGGCGCACCTGCTCGGACGTTCGCGGCAGAGCCGCCGCCGCGGGGAGCGCCGCGTACTGGAGCAGCCCGTCCGATTCATAGGTGCGCAGGGCCTCGCGGTGGCTGACGACTCCGTCCGCCCCGCAGATCCGCTCGAGCTCCGCTCGGAGGCCCTCCGTCCCCATACGCTAAGGATGCCTGATTCGGCACGGACCAACGGAGGGTGCTTTGCCAGAGGCGAACGCGAACGGCCAGACGCTCTATTACGAGGACTCCGGCAACGGGGAGCCGGTGCTGCTCGTGATGGGGCTCGGCGCTGACCACCTCACCTGGGCACCGCAGCTCGGCCCCTTCTCCAAACGCCACCGAACGATCTGCTTCGACAACCGCGACGTGGGCCAGTCCTCGTACGCGTCGGCGTCCTACGAGATCTCCGACATGGCGGCCGACACGCTCGCGCTCGCCGACACGCTCGAGCTCGAGCGCTTCCACCTCGTGGGGGTCTCGATGGGAGGCGCGATCGCCCAGGAGCTGGCGCTGCGCCTGCCCGACCGCGTGCGGACGCTCACGCTCTGCGTCACGTGGGGCGGCAACGGTCGGTGGGGCGAGTTGAACAGCCGCATATGGGGACCGCGGATCCTGCGCGCGACCCGCGAGGAGCGCGTCGACGACCTGATGTTGCGCTGCTTCTCCGAGGAGTTCTTCGAGAATCCCCGCCGGGTCAGCTACCTGCGCCAGCTGACGCTCTCGAACCCCCACTTCCAGGCGCCCGAGGCGTTCGTCCGCCAGCTCGAGGCGTGCGGTCGCCACGAGACGCGTGACCGTCTCGGAGCGCTTTCGATGCCCGTGCACGTGATCGCCGGCGAGCGGGACATCCTCGTCCCGCCGTGGAAGTCGAAGGAGCTCGCGGAGCTGGTACCGGCGGCCACGCTGTCGGTGATGCCGGGGGCGCCGCACCTCCTGAACGTCGAGCGTGCAGACGAGTTCAACGACCTCGTCCTCGACTTCATCGGCGCGGCGGGTTAGCGCGCGGCGTCAGCGGAGGATGCCGGTGTGGCCGATCGAGTAGCGCCCCGGCTGCGGCCAGACGCACAGGCCATGCGGACCCTGGCCGACCGGAATTCGCGCGAGGAGTTTCCCGCTGCTCGTGTCGATCGCATAGACCTCGGCGCTGTACCGACCCGACAGCCACAGCACCTTCCCGTCAGCGGAGACGCCCCCCATGTCGGGGCTGCCGCCGGGGATCACCCATTTCGTGATGACCTTCCGAGTTCGGAACGAGACGACGGCAACCGCGCCCTCCGATCGGTCGGAGACGTAGAGAAAGCGCGAGTCGCGACTCGTGTAGAGGCCGTGGGCGCCCGCGCCGGTCGGCAGCAGGCCGAGCACGCGGAAGCTGCCGGCGTCGATCGTCCAGACGCCTCCGGCCGTCTGGTCGGCGACATAGAAGGTCCTCCCGTCCGGCGAGAGCTTGACGTCCTGCGGTGCCGCGCCCGGGTGGAGCAGGAAGTTCCGGACGACCCGCTCGGCGCGCAGGTCGATGACGATCATGTTGCCACCGAACTCGCAGCTCGCGAGCGCGTAGCGGCCGTCGGCGGTGAAGTCCATGTGGTCCACGCCGTAGCAGCTGACCGTCAGCGAGTGGACCAGGCGCATCGTGTTCGGATCGCGGAAGTCGAGCCGCTCGAGCCGCTCGGCGACGACGATCGCGCGTGACCCGTCGGGCTCGAAGTACAGGTTGTACGGGTCCTCCACCGGAACCGCGGTCCCCGGCTTGCCGGTGTGTGGGTCGATCGGGGTCAGCGTGTTGCCGAGGTCGTTGTCAACCCAGAGCCGCCTGAGGTCGTACGAGGGCGTCACGTGCTGGGGGAGCTCGCCGGTCGCGAACGTATCGATCACGCGCATCGACCGCTCGTCGATCACGGTCACCGACCCGGACTCGCTGTTCGGCACGTAGATGCGCGCCGGCACGCCGCGGGCCGCGGGGCTGAGCTCGCCCGGCCGATCCGCCGCGTAGACGTCGGTCGGAGGCTGCGACGCCGGCTTTGTCAGCGGCGGCAGCGTGGCGGGGGACGGGGGAAGCTTCTTGGGCGCGGCGCCTCCGCCGCCGCAGGCACCGCAGGCGGCTGCGACGAGGACGGCAGCCGCGGCAACGCGGACACGTCGCGACATGTTCAGCCCGCCGTGAGGCCAAGCACCTGCCGGCTGACGCGCCCCTGGCTGTCGCGCCCTCCCACGACGAGTATGCGATTGCCGATCGTCACCGCTCCCGTATCCGACAGGGCCTGCGGCAGCCTGCCCGCGCTCGTGACGGCGCCGGTTGCGGCGTTTACCGCGAGGATCGTCGCCGTCGGCGTGTCGGGCGAGGCGCCTCGGCCACCGATCACGTAGACGATCCCGTCGAGCGTCGCCGCCGACGCGTGCGTGATCGGCTGCGGAAGCGTGGCCAGGGCCTTGACCTTGCCGGAGGCCGGGTCGAACGTGTAGACCTCGCTGCTCGCGTCGACCCCGCTCGTCCCGCCCGCGATCACGAGCCGGCCGCCGGCAGAGGCAACCGCCGCGTAGCGCAGCGGCTTGGGCAGGTGGCCGACGACGCGGGCCGCGCCGGCACCGGGCGTCCAGGCGACGATCGTGCTGAGCGGCGTGACGCCCGTGTAGCCACCGACTACGTAGGCGGTGTCGCCGATCGTCGCAGCGCCGACGTCCGAGGCAGCCGCGGGCAGCTGACCGGCGGGCGCTGAGGTGCCGCCGGCGGAGAGGCCGATGATCGCGCTCATCGACGGCTCGCCGCCACCGAACAGGTAGACCTTGCCGCCGACGGTCGCAGCCGCCGCGTCATGTACGGGCGTCGACAGCGTGGCGAGCGCCCGCGCGGAGCTGCCGTTCGTCTGCTCGACGCTGGCGAGCGACGTGTCGAGGCTCGAGAGCCCGCCTATCAGCACGGCCGTGCCGTTCGGGCCCACTGCGGTCGCAGGGTCCTGAACCGGCGCGGGCAGGGCCGCTCCGGGGCTCGCGTGCAGGACGGCCGGCGTCGACTGCGCCCGGGCGGGATGCCGGGGCTTCGGGGCGGGGGCGGCGGACGGGAGGGTCGTGCGATGGTCGCCCGAGGCAAGTCCGTAGGCGACGCCGATCACCGCGATCACCGCGATCAGCGCGAGCGACCGGCGGCGCCACGAGACGGCCTGCTGCTGCCGGCGAGTCCGGGCTCGGTATGCGGGGCGTTGTGCGCTCAAGTGAAGGGGGTGGTTTCCAACCGGCTCGTGCGGGACGGCATCTGGGCGCGGTGGCCGGCCGCGTCCCAAGCGGCAAGAAGCTTACGACCAGGCCGGGATCGACTCAGATTCCCTCGGCGAGCGACCGAACCACCGCCTCGTAGAAGCCCTCGCCGTGACTCGCCTCGGTGACGGCGACGTTCGCGGCAGCGGACTGGGCGATGCTCGGATCCCGCTCGAGCGCGTTGGCCACGAGATAGAAGCGTCCAACCACCTCGGCAACGCCGAGGTCCTCACGCGAGTCTCCGACGCCGATGCACTCCTGGGGGGAGTAGCCGCGCGCTCGCATGTGACGGGCGACCGCACCGGCCTTCGAGGCGACGCGGGGGATGAGGTGGTAGGCGTGGGGACGGCCGGGAAGGTCCGGCAGGCTCGAGCGGCCCGAGATGACTCCGTTGTCGACAAGACGCAGCATCTCGAGCCCGTTGCGCTCGAGCAGGGCGTTTGCCTCCGCGACGTCCACGAGCCCGCGGAGCAGGTGCGAGATCTCCCTGTCGCGATGCCACGGGGAGTGGTACTCGAGCCGGCCCGCATAGCTCTCGAGCAGCAGTCGTGGCGCGCCGGAGCGCTCGATCAGCTCGTGGACGGTGGCCCCGTCGCGCGGCATAAGGTCGCCGACCAGAAGCGTCTCCTCGCCGTCGATGACGAGCCCGCAGCCCACCTCGTAGATGAAGGAGCTCTGACCGATCAGGCGCGCGTCCTCCATCACCTGGGCCTTCCGGCGCCCGGATTTGAGGACGACCTCGACCCCCGCCCTGAAGCAAGCCCCGAGCGCGCGGGCGGGCAGCAGGGTGAAGCTCCCCTCGCCGTCGCGGAAGAGCGACGCGCCGCGGCCGAGCAGCGTGCCGTCGAGATCGGTGTAGACGCAGCGGAGCGGCATGGGGCCCCTTCTCTACCAGCTCGCGCTATCTATGAAGCATGGCGACGACGCGCACCCCGGTCCCGTGGGGCGACCTGATCGAGGCCGGCCGCGGCGAGCAGCTCGTCGCGCAGAGCCGCTTCGGGGCGCGGCGCCCGCGCATCGCGCCGCTGCCGGCGGACCTGCACCCCGAGCTCGCGGCCGCGCTTGCCGGCGCTGGCATCGGCGAGCTCTACTCGCACCAAGCCGAGACGTACGCCGCCGCACGCCGGGGTCACACGATCGTCACCACCGGGACCGCGAGCGGGAAGTCGCTCGCCTTCAACCTGCCGGTGCTCGACACGCTGGCGCACGACCGGCGCGCCCGCGCGCTGTACCTCTACCCGACGAAGGCGCTCGCGCAGGACCAGGCCCGCGGCCTGACCGCGCTGCGGACGGGCTTCCTGCGACACGCCATCTACGACGGAGACACACCGCGCGAGGAGCGGCGGGCGATCCGCGCCCGGTCGAACCTGGTGCTCACCAACCCGGACATGCTGAACGTCGGAGTGCTGCCCCACCATCGGCAGTGGGGCGACGTGCTCGCCAATCTCGCCTGGATCGTCGTCGACGAGGCACACGTCTACCGCGGCGTCTTCGGCTCGCACGTGGCGAACGTGCTGCGCCGGCTCAGGCGTCTCGCGCGCGCATACGGCACCGAGCCGCGCTTCCTGCTGACGAGCGCGACGATCGCCAACCCGCTCGAGCTCGCCGAAGAGCTCGCGGGCGTGCCGTTCGAGCTCGTCGAGCGCGACGGCGCACCCCGCCACGAGCGGCAGGTCGCGATCTGGAATCCACCGCTGCTCGACGAGGCGACCGGCGCGCGCGCCTCGGCGCTCTCAGAGGCCGCCGGCGTGCTCGCGCGCCTCGTCGAGGACGGCGTGCGGACGATCTGCTTCCTGAAGTCGCGGCGCGGAGTCGAGCTGATCCAGAAGTTCACGCGACTGCGGCTCGAGCAGTCGGGCAACGGCGAGCTCGGCGAGCTGATCGCGCCGTACCGGGCGGGCTACACGCCGCGCCAGCGGCGCGAGATCGAGCGCCGCCTGGCCGACGGGGGAGCTGCTCGCCGTCGTCGCCACAAGCGCGCTCGAGCTCGGAATCGACGTCGGCGAGCTCGATGCCTCGATCTGCGTCAGCTTCCCCGGAACCGTCGCGAGCCTGCGGCAGATGTGGGGTCGCGCCGGGCGGCGGCGCACCGGACTGGCGATGTACATCGCCGGCGACGACGCGCTCGACCAGTTCTTCTGCCGCCACCCGGACGAGTTCCTCGACCGTCCGGTGGAGGCGGCGATCCTCGACCACGAGTCCGAGGAGATCCATCTGCCACACCTCGCCGCGGCCGCCTACGAGCTGCCGCTGAGCCCCGAGGACGCCGACATCCTCGGGCCCCGCTTCGAGGCGTACGCCGAGCGGCTGGTCCGGCTCGGGGTGCTTGCCGAGCGGGGCGGCCGCTACCTGCCGCGCAGCAGCGACTTCCTGGCCGGCCGGATTGCTCTGCGCTCAGCGTCGATCGACTCGTTCGCCGTGGTCGACCAGTCAGACGGAGAGGTGATCGGATCGGTCGAGGCTGCTCGCGCGCATGCCACGGTCCACCCCGGCGCGGTCTACATGCATCTCGGCCGAAGCTACGAGGTCGACGAGCTCGATCTGCGCGCCCGGCGTGCGCTCGTGCATGGCTTCGACGGTGACTGGTACACGCAGCCGAAGACCGAGACGGACACCTTCATCGAGGAGGTCCGCGCAGCCCGCCGTCTCGGGCCCGTCGAGCTGAGCTTCGGCGTCGTCGTCGTCCGTGAGGAGGTGGTCGCGTTCCAGAAGAAGAGCGTCTCCGACCATGAGGTGCTCGACCTGCTTCCGGTCGAGCTGCCGGAGCAGCAGTTCGTGACGCAGGCGCTCTGGTACACGCTCCCGGACGCGCTCGAGCTGCCGCTCGACGCGCTGCAGGGCGCCCTGCACGCGGCGGAGCACTCGCAGATCGCCGTGCTCCCGCTGATCGCGATGTGCGACCGCTGGGACATCGGCGGACTCTCCACCGCCTATCACCATCAGACCGGTCGACCGACGATCTTCATCTACGACGGCCATCCCGGGGGCGTTGGGATCGCGCGCCAGGGCTTCGAGCTGTTCGAGCGGCTCGTCGGCGACGCGCTGCGGCTCGTCTCGGAGTGTCCGTGCCGCAGCGGTTGCCCGTCGTGCGTGCAGTCGCCGAAGTGCGGCAACCTCAACGAGCCGCTCAACAAGCGCGGAGCGATCGAGCTGCTGCAGCGGCTCGCGGCCTAGGCCTACTGGAGACCCGGCTTCGCAAGCTCCGCAAGAAGCAGCAGGGCGAAGCAGATAGACGTGGCGCCGCTCCCGGCCGCGTTTCACGGGACGCGCATGGGGATCACCGACGAGCCGATCCGACCCGGACTCGCGCCCTTTCGGGGCCCCGGCCGCCGCTACCATGCGCCGGCACGGCGAGGTAGCTCAGTTGGTAGAGCACACGACTGAAAATCGTGGTGTCGGCGGTTCGATTCCGCCCCTCGCCATCTCGGTAAGTCCCTGCATGTGGGCAGGTTCTGGGGCGGTGATGCAGGTCGTCTGAGGCGGCGCCGGAGGGCCCGATCTGCCGACGGAGTCCTTTTCGAGTCCAAAACCTGAGGGTGATTGAGGGTTTCGGCGGCCGCTGAGGAGGCGAAGCGGGAGGGTGACTCCCCGTAATACGTCCGTATAGCGGGCGCTCACCGGAACCACGTCACCGGGGCGGGTCTTGCGGGACAGGGCTCGGGCGCACGCGCTGCGGAGCGGGTCGCGCGGGCGACTTGTTGCGGATTGGCGTTCCGCTGTCGACGAGCTAAGCGGGCGCCCGCGCGCCCTCATCGGCCGGTCCCGATCATGCCCGCAGGGGGTTCGTATTACGGGCACTGCCGAGCAGGCTCGGCAGACTGAGGTGGACGGATGGCCGTTGAGTCAGTGAGATGGCGGTTCGTCGTCGGCACGCCCGCGGTCAGCAGCGGCCTCCATGGCGCGCGTCACCGACTCGACCCACGGCACCTCAGTCCCCGCCGCGAAGGTCTTGCCTTCGCCGGAACCCGTCCTGGCGAGCAGCGTCCCGGTATCGGGGTACTCGGCCACCTCGGGGGAGGTTCATCGTGGAGAAGACGAGCACGCGCGCGGGCGGACCGTCGGGGGTCCGCAGTTGCGGTCGCCCGTCGAGCACCAGGAGTAGCTCTTCATTTGCGTGATGGGCGTGGTAGGGAGAGACCGCTCCTCCGGGATCGATCTCATACAGCGTGACGCCGAGCTCGGCGGCGCCTGCTCGGGAGCCCAGGCGCATCGCGCGCCTGCGAAACGGCGGCTTAAGCCGGTCCGGCTCATGCTCACGTCCCGGCTTCACAGTGTAGGTGACCATCGTGTGGCTCATTGCCGACTGACTCTTTCTTTCGTCGGCGGTGGACATGTGGGTGTCTCCCTTTGTTTGGGGTGTGTAGTGGTTTGGTTGGTCAGTTCGCGCCGGCCAGCGCGGGCTGCGGCTCGCGGATCGTGGTCTTGGCAACCGCGTCGGAGAGCTCGTCGCGGCGGACGAGCGCGAAGATCGCCGGGACGGCGAGCAGCGCGATCGCGCCGAGCACCCAGAGCGCCTGCTGGAAGCCGCCGGTGAGGGCCGCGGGTGCGGCGTTGCCGGCGTGCACCAGCGTCTGGGTGTGGCTCGCCGCCAGGCTTGAGGCGATCGCGATCCCGATCGCTCCGCCGAGCTGCTGGCTGGTGTTCAGGAGCCCGGACGCGAGCCCGGCCTGGTGCTCTGAGACGCCGGCGAGCGCGGCGATCGAGATCGGGATGAACGCGAACGCGGTCCCGGCGCCGGCAACGACGAACGGGCCGGCGAGGTTCGCGAGGAAGTGTCCGTGGACGGGCACCTGGGTCGCCCACAGCACGCCGGCGCCGATCAGCGTCATCCCGATCGCCATCACGACCTTGGCGCCGCCACGGGTGACCAACGCCTGCGAGATGCCAGCGAGGGCGATCGAGGTCAGCGACGCGGCCAGCCATGCGAGACCGGTCTGCAGGGCGCTGTAGTGCAGCACCTGCTGCATGTAGAGGGTGCCGACGAAGATGAACGCGAAGAAGCTGCCGCCCAACAGCAGCCCCGCCGCGTTCGCGCCGGCGAGCGTGCGCAGCCGGAAGATCGACAGCGGCAGCACGGGCTCCTTCGCCCGGGCTCTCGATCACCAGGAACGCGGCGAGCAGCGCCGCCGATGCCGCCAGCAGAGCGACCGTCCGCGTGGCGCCCCAGCCGTACTGCGGTGCCTGGGAGATCGCGTCGACCAGCAGCACCAGCCCGCCCGTGCCCGCGATCGCACCGAGCGCGTCAAACCGCCGGCGCGTGGTGGCGAGCCGGCTGTCGGGCACGATCCTGGGTGCGAGCGCCAGCGCGGCGGCCCCGATCGGGACGTTCAGATAGAAGATGTACTGCCACCCGGCGTAGCGAGTGAGAAGCCCGCCGGCGATCACACCAACGGTCGCCCCGCCGGCACCGAGCCCGCCCCAGATCCCGAGCGCCTTGTTGCGCTCGGCGCCCTCGGCGAACATGTTCATCACGATCGACAGGGCGGCGGGCAGCATGATCGCCGCGCCAAGCCCCTGAACGGCCCTCGCTGCGATAAGCGACACCTCGCCGGTCGACAGCGCGGCTCCCAGCGACGCCGCCGTAAACAACGAAAGCCCGACCATCAGGATCCGGCGGCGGCCGAGCAGGTCCGCCGCGCGACCGCCGAGCAGCATGAAGCCGCCGAACGTGAGCGCGTACGCGGTCACCACCCACTGCAGGCTGGTCGCGCTGAAGTGCAGATCGCGACCGATCGTGGGCAGCGAGACGTTGACGATCGTCAGATCGATAATCGTCATGAAGAACGACACCGCCAACAGCGCGAACGCGCGCCAGCGATTGATATTCGGGGATGTGGACGTCATCGGACCTCCAGCGGTCGGGACAGGGACAGAAGGTTGGGTGTTGGTGTGGTGTTGCATCGCTGCCTCCTCTTGGGGTTGTTGTCGCTACGACGAATGGGAGGCCGCGATCGGGACACGCCGATGCTGTGGCCGCGCCGCGTACGCGTAGGGGTGATGGAACACCTCGAGCGCGCGCTCGCCCTCGCGTACCGGAAGCTCGAACGCCTCACCGGTCTTGGTGTCGGTGACCGCCACCGTCACGTGGCCGTCGTTCTGACACCACAGCAGCCGGACCTCGATCCCGTCGCCCGTGCGCCTGTCGAGCTCGCGTGTGATGTGCGTGCGTGGCTGGGTCATCTCGCTGTCCTCCCGGGTCGTGTGATCGCTACGCACTGACGACGAACGGGCGGGCGCCGAGGGGACAGCCACGGTGCGTCGGCCGGGCTGCTGCCCGGAGCGGTCTACAGCTCGGCGATCCGGCGCGCGAGGAAGCGACGCTCGGGCTCCGAGCGTGCGAGGGCGAGCGCGCGTTCGAACGCTTCGCGCGCCTCATCGGTCCGGCCGAGCCGGCGCAGCAACTCGCCGCGCGTCGAGTGCAGGTACTGGTAGTCGTCGAGCTCGAGCTGCTCGACGATCTCGAGCGCCTGCTCGGTTGACCCGGCCTGGGCGACTGCGACCGCGCGGTTCAGCTCCACCACTGGCGAGTGCGTGATCTGCGCGAGCTGGCCGTACAGCGCGGCGACCTCGTTCCAGTCGATCCGCTCCTCGGCCTGGAGCGAGGCGATCGCGGCTTGGAGCACGTACGGCCCGCGGCCGCGCAGGGCGAGCGCGCGCTCGAGCGCGGTGCGCCCGGCGGCGATCTCCTCCGCGTCCCACAGCGACCGATCCTGGTCCTCGAGCAACACCAGTTCGTCGCCGGAGAACCGCGCCTCCCGTCGCGCGTGCTGGATCTGCATAAGCGCCAGCAGTCCGTGCACCTCCGGCTCGTCGGGCATCAGCGCGGCGAGCACACGGCCCAGCCTGATCGCCTCGCCGGCCAGGTCGATACGGCCCGAGTAGCCCTCGTTGTAGATCAGGTACACGACCGCCAGCACCGCATCCACGCGGTCGGGCAGCAGATGCTCGGCCGGGACGGCGAACGGAATCCCGGTCGCCTTGATCTTCGCCTTCGCACGCGATAGGCGCCGCTTCATCGCCTCCTCGGAGACCAAGAACGCCCGCGCGATCTCCTCTGTCGTCAGCCCACCGAGCGCCCGCAGCGTGAGCGCAACCTGCGCCTCGAGCGCCAGCGCGGGATGGCAGCAGGTGAAGATCAGCTCGAGCCGCTCGTCCTCGATCACCGTGTCGTCAAGTTCGTCCATCGTCACTTCGGGCACCTCCAGCTGCCGGGCCTTTTCGGCCAGCGTCCGCTCGCGTCGGATCCGGTCGATCGCCCGGTTGCGCGCGGTGACCGTCAGCCAAGCGCCCGGGTTGGCCGGGACTCCGTCGCGGGGCCAGCGCTCCGCGGCGACCGCGAACGCCTCCTGGGCGGCCTCCTCAGCGAGATCGAAATCGCCGAGGAAACCGACCAGCGAGGCGAGCACCCGCCCCCACTCGTCGCGGAAGACCTCTTCCAGCAGCGCTAGCGCTCCACCAACGGCCGGACCTCGATCGCGCCGCCGAGACGGGCCGCCGGGATCCGCGCCGCCAGCTCGATCGCCTCGTCGAGGTTGTCCGCCTCGAACACGTAGTAGCCGCCGAACACCTCCTTGGTGTCGGCGTACGGGCCGTCGGTGGTCAGCGTCTGGCCGTCCTGCACACGCACCGTCGTGGCGGTCTCGATCGGCTGGAGCTGCGCACCGCCCCGGGCGCGCGGGTCCTCCGCCAGCGCTGTGTACTCGGCGAACACGGCCTTTTGCTCGTCCTCAGCCAGCGCCTCGACGTAGCCGGGCTTTTCGTGGATCAACATGGCGTACTTCATCTGAAACCTCCTACGGAGGAGAGTGGATTGTCGCCCTAACGACGAACGGGCGCACGCTTAGGGGACAGCTTCATGCGAGCCGGAAATGCGCGAACCTCCGTCAAGCCCGGGCGACGGGAGGAAACCAGGTCAGTCGGCTACGCCGTGCGGCCCAGGCGCCTCCCGCCGACCCTACCGCCACCCGATCCCCGGTGGCGCCGCTGGCTCGGAGCGAACTCAGCGATCTCGCGGCCCGGCGCGTCGCTGCGGCCTCCGAGAGCAGAGCGGCCACGGCGCCGGCGTGGCCGCGCCAGGTGCGGAGCAGCCACGCTCGGGCCGGCGCATACGACCAGCCCCAGACCTGCCCTCGTGGTCGGACGCGCATCTCGCCGGCGACGTCAGCGTCCTGCTCGGCGCGCTTGTGTGGAAGAGCGCGTCTGGCCAGGCCCATCGCCGTCATCGTGCCGCGCGTCGGACTCGCTCGTGGCGAGGAGCGCCAAAGCGGCGACGGCTGGTCCTGCTTCGTTGATCGAGCAGAATCAGCCGACCGGCGTCACGACCCGGTGTGGACTGCGCTGCTTGGCCGGACTGCGGCAGCGGCTCGACGCCGTCGCGTGCTTGTGCATTTCGTCCACTCGAGCGTACGGGGTTCCGCTCGGATCGCGCCAGCTTGCCATCGAAGCGTAGTTCTGCAGGCGTGGCCGCGGAGGTTCTGTCCCCTGCGGCGGTGTCTGCTCGTCGTAGGGTTGATAACGATCTTCAAGGAGGGCGTATGCAGTTCGCGGTGTTGGTCTATGAGAAGCCAGGTACCTATGAGGCGCTGAGCGCTGCGGAGCTGGAGCAGATGACTCGCGAGTATCTCGAGATCGCGCAGCTCCCGGGTTACATTGGGGGTGCTCAGCTGCAGTCGACCGAGACGGCGAGCGCGGTGCGCGTCGAGGGCGGCGAGACGTTGATCACGGACGGCCCGTTTGCGAATACCAAGGAGGTCTTTGGCGGCTTCTACGTCTTCGAGGCGGAGAGTCTCGATCCGGTGCTCGAGATCGCGGCTCGCTGCCCCGCGGCTCGGCTCGGCGGGGTGGTAGAGGTCCGTCCGTTGGTGCATCTCCACGGCATGGAAGACGCTGGTTGATCGAGCGAGTCTTTCGCGAGCGGTGGCGGCGCGTGCTGGCCATCCGGGCAAGCGAACCAAACGGCTGCCCATCCAACGGCTCGCGCGCCCACAGGCGGCGCATCAACCCAGCGATCGCCACGTCCTGTTCGGCCTCCGGCAGCGCGTTCCCCAGCTGCTCTCCCGGCATGCAGCGCTCAAGCAGCAACGCGGTCGTCTCCGCCAGCGAGAGCGCCTTGAAGCACCGCACCGCGCCGTCGCCGTCCCAGAACTGAAGCGCCTCGAACTCGTGCTCGGCCTCCCGGTGGCGCCACCCGACCTTGAGCACAAGCTGATCACCCAGACCGTCACGCGTCGGCCAGCTCGGGCGGAATCGAAATCGTCACGCCGAAAGTGTGGCGCCAGGATTCAGGTCGGGCCGCCAGGCGCGGTAGTACAGCATGCCCTCGAAGTCCGGCTTCTCCGAACGCAGCCTAAACCCGACCGCTTGAAGACAGCGCCGCGATGCCACGTTCCCGGGCTCCACGCCAGCCTCGAACAACTCGACGAAACCAAGTTTCGGCTGGTGGATCAGCGCGCTGATCATCGCGCGTCCCACACCACGGCGCCGGATTTGAGGATCGATCACGAAGGCGATCGACCCGGACGCGTCCTCGATGGACTCGGTGACGATCGGTCCCTCAGGACCTTCTCCGGCGTACACCGTGCAGCGATTGAACGTGCCGCAGTCCACATAACCCACCGGACCGCCATCGGCGTGCGCGAGGTAGCGGTAGGCGCCGGTCTGAATCGCGCCTCGGAATTCTTGGCCCACGACCCCCTCGCCCAGCTCGAGCATCCTGCGCGGCCACTCGGGGCCGCCAAGAAACCGTCGCGTGTCGGGATCGCGAAACCACGGCTCGACGATCCTCAGATCCGCGCGTGTGAATGCCCGCAAGCTCAGCGTGGGGTCGGTCACACAGGGGATCATCGCGCGCTTCCGATCTGAGCACCGTCGGCACACCCAACGATCAGGAGCAACTCCGCATGACCCGCTTTGCGCGCGCGACACGCATCCCGCTCGTTCCAACGTGAGTCCCGGAATGCGCGGGTAGCAAGAGCGTCGGGGCGGGCGCGGAATATCAGCGCCTGATTCGCGGGAACCGGCGCGCATTGGAGACCAACGCTGAAGGCGGCGTTTGGGACCTCGTGGCCCCCTTCAGGTCCCAAACCCGCCGATATCCGCGAGGATCTACGGGTATCTCGCCTCGACCGCGCCTCATCACAAGGTGCCGAGTTGCAGGGCTTTACCTCCGAAGAGGGCCTCTCTACGGGTCCCTGAAATCGTGGTGTCGGCGGTTCTTCCGCCCCTTGCCATCCAGCCGCTGGCTAAGGGTCCTCGAGACGGAACTAGGCCATGAACCTTCCCTTCTTTTGGACCCGGGAAGTAATGATCGTTGCGCTTCGACCGCAACCCGACGCGGACCCTCGAAAATTCGTGGCCGCGCAGGCACCGTTCGCCGTCGTGCGCGCGCAATCTCCCGGCCGGCGCTTGGACGGTGCGAGCACCTCCCTTTCGTACCCGCTCGATAGGGGACCCTTTCGAGAGCCTCAGCCGCGAGTCAACATCGGCCAGCGCAGGTGGCTCTGGCAAACCCGCAAGGGGAAGATCGACTCCCCTCGCTCGACGATTCGACGGGCGCAGCCGGAGCGTTTAGGCGCGAAAACGGTGGGGAACTGATTGATCAAGTGAGCGCCGCTCCGCAGCAGGGCGCTTGCAGCAGCCGCGCTAGGACGACGGGCTGGGGGGAACGATGGGTGCGGCGCGGCGAGGGACCGTGCGTCGCCTCGAAGGGACGGAGACATGGCGACTTCGAGCCGGGTTGCCGCGCCCGCGCGCGCACACGTCGACTACGCGGTCGAGCTGGTCTCATCGCCGGCAGACCTTTCGGCCGACCGAGCCGAGAACGTAAACATCCAGCTTGCGGACACGGCATTCCGGGCCTGCGGCGGCGTCGCGACGGACGATCCGGACGTCGAGAAGATCCGGGAGGGCTGGCGTGCCTACTGCCTGGGCCCCGGCGGCCGCTGCCAGGATCACGACCGCGTAGTCCTCGTCTGGGATGGCGACAAGCTCGTCGGCTTCGGCGGCTATGTCGTCCGCCGAATGGAGCCGGACGCAACCGTCCTGTGGTTTAAGGCGGCCGGCATCGATCCGGACTACCAGGGGCGCGGCGCGTTCAGGGCTGTCGTCGAGGCGATCTCGGATCTCGACTGGATGACCTCGTTCGGCAGCCCGACCTACCAGGTGATGCGCACCCCTAACCCACTCGTCTACGAGGTCGATCGCGCGTTCTGGCTCCAGCGGCCCGAGTGGTACGAGCGCTTCTACCCGAAGGTCACGCCCGAAGGCGACATCGAGCCGCTCGACGAGGAGGCGCGGGACACCGGCGCTCGGATCGCGAAGGCGCTCTGGCCCGAGTGCGAGCTCGACGCCGACCGGCTGATCCTCAGGGACTTTCTCGGTGAATACGGGCGCGACATCTGGCGCGCGCCGGCCCCCGTCGGGCTGCCGGCCGGCACGAAGCGGTTCTTCGAGGAGAACCTGCGGCCGAACAACCAGGACGCCCTGATGGCGTACTGCCATTTCGTGCGGTGAGCGCTCCGGCTACAGCCGCGCCGCGCCGCGGCCTCGTGCTCCTCGCCGTCTCGTCGGC
The DNA here is from genome assembly GCA_963719375.1 of uncultured Actinomycetes bacterium. Taxonomy (GTDB): domain Bacteria; phylum Actinomycetota; class Thermoleophilia; order Solirubrobacterales; family Thermoleophilaceae; genus JAICJV01. The sequence continues at coordinate 1,320,522 of CAVRBY010000001.1, forward strand.
GCTCTTCATCGTGCTGATCGACAACACGGTCGTGAACGTCGCGATCCCGTCGATCCAACGCGCGCTGCACGCGTCGCTGACGACGCTCGAGTGGACCGTCAACGCCTACACGGTCGCGATCGCGGTGCTGCTCGTCACCGGTGGGAGGCTCGGCGACATCTTCGGCCGCCGGCGTGTGTTCCTGATCGGCATCGCCTTGTTCGGCGTCGCGAGCGCCGCGGTCGCCGCGGCGCCGAGCGGGGCCGCCATCGTGGCCGCGCGCAGCCTCCAGGGCGTCGCAGCAGCGCTGCTGATGCCAGGCACCCTGTCGATCATCTCTGACGCTTTCCCACCGGAGGAGCGCGGGCGCGCGATCGGGATCTGGTCGGGTGTCTCCGGCATCGCGCTCGTCGTCGGACCGCTGCTCGGTGGCGCGATCATCCAGGCGGTCTCGTGGCGAGCGATCTTCCTGATCAACGTGCCGATCGCGATCGCCGCGATCGCCCTGACGCTTTACGCGGTCCGCGAGTCGCGCGATCCGACTACCGACCCCTCGCTCGACTTGCCCGGGATCCTGACGCTGTCGGTCGCGCTTGCAGCCGTGACGCTGGCGCTGATCGAAGGCAACAGCTGGGGCTGGGGGTCGGCGCGGATCGTCGCACTGTTCGCCACCGCCGCCGCCGCGCTCGGCCTGTTCATCGCCGCCGAGCGTCGCGCGCGGGCGCCGATCTTCGACCTCACGTGGCTGCGCTCGCGGAGCTTCTCCGGTGCGAACTGCGCGTCGGCGACGATCGCGTTCGCGATGTTCGGGACGCTGTTCTTCGTAACGATCTACGTGCAGCGCGGCCTCGGCTACAGCCCGCTCAAGGCGGGCGCCGCGTTCCTGCCGGTGACCGTCGTCGCCGCGATCGTCGCACCGCTCGCCGGCCGACTGTCCGAGCGGATCGGCACGCGCCTGGTGGCGATCGCCGGCCTGGCGGTGGCGGCGGCGTCGATGTGGCTTATCAGCGGTGTCACCGACTCCTCGGGCTACGGGACGCTCGTCCCGCCCTTCGTGCTGCTCGGACTCGCGATCGGCCTCGTCATCCCCGCGACCTCGACCGCGATCATGGACGCGGTAGGCGACGCGCGCGCCGGCGTCGGCGCCGGCGTCGTCTCGATGGGGCGCATGGTCGGCGGAAGCTTCGGGGTCGCCGCGCTAGGCGCCGTGTTCGCGGCGGTCGGGCGAAACCGCGTCCAGGACGCCGTCTCGCCGCTCGGCGTGAAGCTGCCGCCGCACCTCGACCTCGTCAAGGGCCTAGGCGGCTCGATCGCGAAGCTGCCGATCCCGCCACAGTTTCGCGCGCTCGCGCTCGCGCGAGAGCCCGTCGTCGCCCACGACGCGCTCGTCCACGCGCTCTCTAGCGCGATGCGCGTCGGCGCCGGCGTCACGCTCGTGGGCGTCGTCGCTGCGTCGCTGCTGCTGCTCGGCGAGCGGCGCGCGGACACCGTCGCCGAGGGCCAGGTCGATTTCGTGGGCGGCGCGGCGCACTGACCGCCGCAATCCGAGGCAAAGAGAAAGAGGGGGAGATGGTTCAGACCACCGGAAGCCCGATCCAGTACCGCGGCGAGTACGACGATGAGCTCTACTGGGAGCGGGTCAATCGCAACCTCGCCTTCCTCGGCAACACACCCGACGAGGCGCGCGCGAACCAGGAGAAGCTGCGCGACGCGACGGTCGGAATCGCCGGCGTGGGCGGGATCGGCGGCGCCGTCGGGATGCGCCTCGCGCGGATGGGCGTACGGCACCTGAGGTATGCGGACCCGCAAGCGTTCGACGCGTCGAACATCCAGCGCCAGGCGGGGGCGAGGATCGACACCATCGGGCGCAACAAGGCCGAGGTCAGCGCGGAGATGACATACGAGCTGACGCGCGACGTCGAGATCGACGTCTTCCCGGAAGGCATCACCGAGGACAACGCCGTCGAGTTTGTCGAGGGCTGCGACCTCGTCGCCGACCAGATCGAGTTCTACGAGGCCATCCCGCGCTTCGCCCTGCACCGCGCCGCGCGCGAGTCGACAAGCTGCAAGGCGGTGCTGTCGGTGGCGACGGCTGCGCACGGCGCGATCATCCACAAGTACACGCGCGACTCGCAGCAGATCGAGGAGACGTGGGGTTTCGCCGACGGGGCGCGCACGAAGGAGGAGATCGCCTCCGCGTTCATCGACCGCCTCCTGCCCGAGGGGGTCGTGCCGAAGTTCCCGAGCCGCGAGGCGGTGCTGTCGTGGCTGCTCGACAAGAAGGTCGCTCCGATCTGGGGGGCCGCGCCCGCGCTCTGCGAGGGCATCCTGGTCGAGCTGATCTGCAACGAGCTGATCGGGTTCCCGGGCATGTGGGAGCTCCCAGCACGACCGGGCTACGCGTGGATCGACATGTACGGATGGCGCGCGGGAATCGTCCCGGCGGAAGAAGCGACCTGAGCACGCGACTGGAGGCTAAATGACTGTTTCCGCCTATCACCACACCGCGACCGGCGGGCGCTCGACGGCGCTGCTCGACCTGCCGACCGCCCCGCCGCCGGCCACGGCCGTCACATACGACGACTTCCGCCTTTGCTTCGAGGAGATCGGACGGGCGTTTCGCGAGGAGACCGCAGACGCGTGGGAGCAGGGTCGCTTCCCGTGGGAGCTCTGGCGGGCGATCGCCGCATCGGGGTTGTTCGTCGATGCCGCGCTGCCGGAGACGAAAGCGGTCGCCCGACTGGCGCCTGCGCTCGACGGCCTCTCATACGGACTCGGACAGTTCGGCGCCCTGATCGCGCCGATCGTCCACGCGGCGATGGCCATCCCGACGATCCGCGACCACGCCGAGGAGCCGCTGCGCTCGCACCTTCTCGACCGTATGCAGCGGGGCGACGAGCTGCTCGCGTTCGCGATCACCGAGCCGCAGGGTGGGACCGCCGCGTTCGTCCCTGAGACACGCATCGATCGCGCGGGCGATCACTATCTGCTGCACGGACGGAAATGGCACATCACGAACGCGCCCGACGCGACGATGCTCGTCGTCTGGGCAAGCGACCCGGAGGCGGATGACATCGCGGCAGTGCTCGTCGAGCGCGACTGGGACGGCGTGGAGATCGTCCACGAGTGCGACCCTGTCGGCACCTGCAGCGCCCCGGTCGCCTCGATCGAGCTCGACGACGTGACGGTCCCGGCCGACCACATCCTCGCGCGCGGCTCGGGGCGCCGGGCCCTCACGAACGCGATGCTCGCCGAGCGCCTCGTCGGACCGTTCGCGGCCCTCGGCGTGATGCGGCATATGACGGAGATGGCGGTCGACTTCGTGCTCGGCCGTGAGGTGATGGGAGCGCCACTGGCGACGCACCAGCATCTCCAGCGCCGCATCGTCGACCTGCGCATGCGTCTCGATCTGACGACGGCCCTGGCGCGCGACGCGCTCGCGCGCGCGGCCGCCGGAGAGCGGTACAAGGCGGCCGCCTCCGAGCTCAAGATGTACGGAGTGCGGCAGCTGATGGAGGGCGCGCTCGAGTGCGCGCAGGTGATGGGGAGCTACGGCGCCCAACGCGAGGCCGGCCTGGCACGCGCTGCGCTCGACGGGCTGTGCGCGACGATTGCGGGCGGCACCGAGGAGGCGCACCAGACCGTCATCTTCCGCGAGATGGTGCGCGAGCACCAGGCTCGCCGGAGCGAGGCGTGACGCAGCTTCACGAGGGCACCGAGCGGCGCGATACCTTCGAGGTCGACGGTCCTCTGCTGACCGACGTCGGCGGCACGCTCGACGTGAAGGTCCTATCGACGCCTGGGATGATCGCGATGATCGAGCGTTCCGCCATGATGCTCGCCTCCACGCAGCTGCCCGAGGGAGAGGCGACGGTCGGCTTCGAAGTGTGCGTCAAGCACGTGGGGGCAGCCGCGAGGGGCACCGTCTGCACGGTGTATGTGCGCCTGCGCGAGGTCGTCGATGGACGAAAGCTGCGCTTCGACGTTGAGGTGTTCGAAGGCGACCGGACGATCGGGGTCGGGACGCATGAGCGGCGTGTCGTATCGATCGGAGGCTGAAAGAGGAGGCTGCGACGTGACGCCCGAGATGACACCGGCCCAGAGGGTCCCTCCGCGCGGGCTCACCGCACACCGCCTGAGTGGCTTCGCGCGCAGCGGGCTCACCGGCCTGCTGAAGGAGGCGATGCTGCGCGACGCCGTCGACCTCGCGCTCGGAACGCCGGGAACCCCGACGCCCCCGGTGATGATCGAGGCGGCTCAGGCTGCGCTCGTCGCCGGCAAGAACCAGTACGAGATCCTCGACGGTAACGTCGAGTTGCGGCGCTGGATCGCCAGCACGCTCAAGGCGCCGACCGACCCCCTGACCGAGCTCACGATCACCGTCGGCGCGACTGAGGCGCTCGCCGTCGCGCTGCTCTCGACGGTCGACCCGGGCGACGAGGTGATCGTCTGCGAGCCGTTCTACGAGAACTTCATCAGCGCGATAGCGCTCGCCGGCGGCGTCCCCCGCTTCGTCCCGGTCCACCCGCCCGAGTGGCGCTGGGATCGCGAAGCGCTCGAGGCGGCGTTCGGCCCGAAAACGCGCGCCGTCGTCCTCAACAGTCCGAACAACCCGACCGGCCGCGTCCTCAACCGCAGCGAGCTGACCGAGGTCGCCGCGCTCTGCGAGCGCTGGGACGCGACGCTGATTTCCGATGAGGTGTACGCAAGCTACGTCTACGACGGCCGCGAGCACGTCTCGGCCGCAGAGCTTCCTGGCGTGCGCAGCGTCGTTATCGGCAGCCTGTCGAAGAGTCACGCCGTGAGCGGATGGCGGCTCGGCTACATGCGCGCAGGTGCCGAGCTCAGCGAAGTCCTGCGCCGCGTCCACATCGTGATCACGGGGGGGACCGCGGCGCCGCTCCAGGAGGCCGCCGCGCGCGCGGCGGCGCTCGAGCCCGGCATCGCCTCGCCGGAGGACGACCTGCACGCTCAGCGCGACCGCGCCGTCGCGATCTTCGAGGCGCTCGGCGCGGACTGCCTCGCACCGGAGGGCGGCTGCTACCTGATGGTCGACATCCGTCCGATCACTCGCGAGGACGGCGAGACCTTCGCCTACCAACTGCTCGACCAGACGGGCGTTCTTGTCTCGCCCGGCCGCTTCTTCTACGCGGATGAGGGAGCCGGTTCAGAGTTCGTCCGGGTCGCCTTCAACCGGCCGCTGGCGCTGCTCGACGACGCCGACCGGCGGCTGACCCGGCTGCGTGCGTCCGTCGCCGGCTGAGCGCCGCAAAAGGGCTTCCAGCGAGTGGGCCAACCGGGCAAGCTTCGCGGGCTGTCCGGCCACGGGGCTGGTCTCGGCTATTCACGTATGCGGATTCACCGGGACGCGGAGGTTGCTGCCCGCGAGCCCTTGGGGGGCCGTCTCGGATACTCGATCTGGTCTACGGCGACGGCGCCAGCGCTGCACGGCTACGCGAGCAAGACGGGTTGGCGACCTCGCCGAGATCACGTTATCGGTCCCGGTGCTCGCGCTTGGGGATGTCGGCACTGAAGGTACGCCCGTTCACGCCGCGAGGAAGCACAAGAAGCACGGCACCTCCGGAACCCGCGGGCGGTGCGGGTTACCGCCACAACTCCCCGGTTCGGCTCGACGTCGGCCAGGCTCCGCTTCCGCATCCTGGCCTGAGCGCTTGAGGAGCTAGTCGCCACATCCTCAAAGCCAACCTGCGCCTTTACCGGAGGCGGCGCGTAAGGTCGCCCGACGATCCACCGTTCAGAGGAGCAGGCGCATGGCGACCATCGATCAGAGCAAAACGACGGGCACCGACGACACGGCCGCAATCGCAGAGCTGCACGAGATCGTCAGCCGCCAGCGCGCCGCGTTCCTAGCGGATCCTCTGCCGTCGCTCGACGAGCGCCGCGCGCTGCTCGCGAGCATCGCGCAGATGGTGATGAGCCGCCGCGTGCAGATCGAGGAGGCGATGAGCGCCGACTTCGGCGTCCACCCGGCGCTCGCGACCGACCTTATCGAGGTGCTCGGGGTGGCCGGCCGAGCCGGGTACGCGGCGGAGCAGCTCGAGGCGTGGATGGCACGCGAACCTCGTTATTGCGATCCCGCGCTGTATGGCAGCGGCCGCGCATTCGTGCAGCCTCAGCCGAAGGGCGTGGTCGGAAACATCAGCCCGTGGAACTTCCCGTTCGACCTCTCCCTCGGGCCGCTGGTCGAGATGCTCGCCGCCGGCAACCGCGTCGTGCTTAAGCCCTCCGAGCACACCCCGGCGTGCTCCCAGGTCCTGCGCGAGATGGTTCGCGCGACGTTCGATCGCGACCGGGTTGACGTGGTCGTGGGCGGGGTCGAGCTGGCCAAGGCGTTCTCCAGCGTGCGCTGGGACCACCTGCTCTACACGGGCAGCGCCAAGGTCGGGCGCGAGATCGCGAGGACGGCCGCGGAGCAGCTCGTGCCTGTGACGCTCGAGCTGGGCGGCAAGTGTCCGGCGATCCTCACGGAGGACTCGGTCGATGCCGAGTCGGTCAAGCAGGTCCTGGGCACGAAAGCACTCAAGAACGGGCAGATGTGCATCTCGGTGGACTACTGCCTCGTTCCGCGCGAGCGCATCGACGACTTCGCCCGCCTCGCGCTGGAGCACGTGCGCGAGAACATGCCCGACTTCCACTCGTCGGAGAGCAACACCGGCATCATCACGGACGGGCATCTGGATCGGATTCGGAGGTTGATCGAGGATGCCGAGAGGCGCGGTTGCGACGTGCGCGCGCTCGAGGAGGGCGGGGAGGTCGACCCCGCGACCCGCCAGATGCCGATGGCGATCGTGCTCGACCCGCCCGATGAGCTGGCGTTGATGAAGGAGGAGATCTTCGGCCCGATCCTCCCCGTCAAGGGATACGACGACCTCGACGAGGCCGTCGGGTACGTCAACGCCGGCGAGCGTCCGCTCGCCCTGTACGTCTTCTCGAAGGACGAGCAGGTCGCTGACGACGTCCTGCGGCGCACGACCTCCGGGGGCGCGGGTGTGAATTCAGCCGCGGTGCATGGCGCCCTGCCGTCGCTGCCGTTCGGCGGCGTCGGGCAGAGCGGCTGGGGCCGCCACCACGGGATCGAGGGCTTCCGCGAGTTCTCGAACCTGCGCGCGGTCTTCGTGCGCGGCGAGGACGACCTGATCGAGGCCTTCGCGCCCCCGTACGGCGCCACCGCGCAGGCGGTCGTCAGCTCGGCGCTCGAGCAGCGCGGCGACTAGGCGTCCGCGATCCGAGACGTCGCGGTCACCGCCCGCCGGACGGCGGGCGGTGACCGCTGAGCGCGCGCCTCCGGCGCGCGCTAGTACAGCGGAGACGGCGACGGGTTGCTCGAGCCGCTGTGCTTCTTCTTGAGCGTGATCGTCGACGTCTTGATGACGTTCTGACCGGAGCTGTCGTGGCTCTTGACGATCGCGTTGGGCGAGACCTTGCCGGCGGACACGAGCTTCTTGCCCTCCGAGTTCAGCGAGATGTTCGCCTTGCCGACCTTGCCGGGTGCGACGTTGCTGAACTTGCCGTGCCCGAGCCCGGCCACCTTGCCGGTCGACGCCAGCGGCTTCGAGGTGCGAAGCGTGACCGTCCCCGAGCAGCTCGTCGTCGCGCTCGACGGGCAGTCCACCTTGACCTGCGCGACGTGGTTCTTGCCGACGGTATCGGTCTGCAACGGAGCGGTTGCGCCGCTGAAGCCGGCGGCGAGCGCCGCGGCCGGAGCACCGGCTACCAGCAGCGCGGAGGCGCCCAGCGCCAGCGCACGCCCGGGCCGGCGATGCTTGTCGGTTACCTGCATGTGTTCGACTCCCTTCGTGCGTAGTTGGTGAGCGGACGGCGGCGGCCCCCTGCGGACCGCCGCCGGGGCTGTCTCGTCTGTCTAGTAGATCGGGCTGGGGCTCGGGTTGCTGGACGGCTTCGGGGCTCCAACCACCTTCGACGTCCCGATCACGTGGCCTCGCGAATCGAGTGCCTCGACCCGGAACACCCGCCCGCCGGCCTTGACGCGGATTGCGGTCTCGAAAGCCCGCCGTCCGGCCTTCTTGACCACGACCTTGAGCTTCTTCCGGCTGCCGCCCGCCAGCACGCGCCAGGCCGAGACCTGCGTCGCGCCGTTCCAGCTGACGTACACCCTCACACCGCGCTTGAGGCGGCGCACGGCGACGTTCGGCTGGGTCAGCGGACTGCCCTTCCACGTGTAGAGGAAGGCCCGGTACGAGGTATCGGGATCCGGGAAGCGCAGGTCGTAGAGCAGCTTGCCGGCCGAGTTGTACTCGGACAGGAAGGGCTGCTGCCCCCAGCCGACCAGCACGTTGCCGTTCGGCAGTACCTGTGTGTTGCCCTGGCTGCCGGTGACGAGCCCCGAGTGGGTGTACTGGTGGACGACTGACGCCGTGTGGTTCGTAGCGTCGAGCTTGAGCACCAGTCCTCGCGACACGCCGTTTACCGGCGGCGCAGTCTTGCCGCCCGGCAGGAAGCCGCAGCACTCGTCGTCGAACAGGCTGATCTCACCGTTCGGCTGATAGCGCGCATCGTGCTGCCAGGCGAAGCGGGCGTTCGCAGGAAGCGCGAAGCTGCTGAGCTTGCCGCCAAGACGCCACACGATCGCTCCTGTGGCCTTGTCGATCTCGTAGATCCCGTACGTGTTGCGCATCGAGATCAGCAGGTGACCGGCCGAGTCCTCGGCGATCGAGTTGAGGTGGTAGGCATCCCAGGCGCCCTGCGGGGTCGGGCTGGTGTAGGACTCGTTGAAGCCGATGTGGCCGAGCGCGTCCCACTGATAGACGAGCTTGCCCGTCTTGATGTCGTACTCCTGCACCGCCGTGTCGAGCAGCGAGCCGTTCGCGGATCCGCCGGCCGAGCTGAGGTTCTGGGGCACGACCTTGTAGGCAGTAACGAGCGCGGTCCCCTGCTTCGTGATGATGAAGTCATGCATGCTGAGGACCCAGCCGTTCGTGCCGGTGATCGTGGCGATCTGGTGGTAGTGCTGGTTCACGATGTGGTAGGTGCCCGACGTCGGCTGCCCGGTGTTGGTCAGCGACCCGAACCACCAGCTGAGCACCGGAGCGCCGTTGTAGGTCTGCTTCTGAAGGTTGAGCGTGTACTGGTTCGTGGGAGGCGTCGGCCCGATCCAGACGGGGCGGCCCTGGTAGTCGAAGATCAGGGGTCCACCCTGGCCGACCTGCGGCGCGGGGAGGGCAAGGTTCTTGAACGCCCCGATCATCAGGTAGCCGCCGGAAAGCCCCTTGTTCGCGTGGACGCTCGGAGCCAGCTTCGGCGGATGCAGCGTCGGCGCGGACACGAAGCTGTCCACCTGGCTGCTCGCTGCCGAGGCAGCGGGCGCCGCCGCGGCGGCCACGGCGGCTGCGGCCGTCACCCCCATCAGCAGCTTCCTCAGAAGCGTCGCGGCCCTTCGGTCTGGTCGACTCATGAAGTCCTTTCGTTGGTGGGAAACGGCTCCGAGAGAGGGCTCCCCAGGAATCCGACAGGTTTGGTAGGGATCGATGTTCGCCGGGCGCCCCGCGTGGTCTCCTGGATAGGGGAGCCGGCGGCTTGGCCGCTTGAACACGCCTTTCACAGATAAGTTCCGTCTAACCCGGACGGCGGGAGACCGCACGTGGGCAACGGCCGGCCGGCGCGGAGCGCTCGACCGTCTGGCCGGCAGCACCGTAGCGCGCATGCCGCTGAGCGTCACGTCGCTCAGCGGTATCGCCGGCCTTGGCCGGCCGTCCGGTCGGAGACGGAGAGGGCGAGTTAAGCGGTGGACCCGACTTGGGTCGGCCGTCGATCAGGCCCGGCCGTAGACCGGAACAGCGGCGCCCGATACGGGCGCCGACTCGGTGAGACAAGGAAGCGGACCACCGCGGCGATCTCGGCCGGCGGGACCCAGCGCGAGAAGTCGGCGTCCGGCTGCGCGGCGCGGTTCTCGGGCGTGTCGATCACGCTCGGCAGGATCGCGTTTGCGCGCACGCCGTCGGCGCGATACTCGGCGTCGAGCGCCCTGCACGAACGCGAGCACGCGCGGCTTTCGCGGTCGCGTAGGCGGCTCCGCCGCTGAACGGGCTGCAACGCGGCGCGCGCGGAGACGCAGACGAAGGCGCCGCCTCCGCGCTCGAGCAGACGCGGAATTGCCGCGCGGGCGAGCATGACCGCAGGGCGCAGGTTGAGCCGCAGCATCCGGTCGAACTCGTCCGGGTCGCCGCCTCGTGCGTGCGGCACCCGCCGAGAAGCCGCCGACCAGGTCGACGACGGCGGCGAGTCGTCGGGGGCGGCGGCCGCGGCCGCCTCGGCGCCATCCGGCTCGGTCAGGTCGGCGCGCACGAAACGCAGCTCCCCGGCTCCGGCGAGCTCCCGCTCGAGGCGCTCGCGTCGCGCCTCCCGGCGCCAGGTCGCGGTGACGCCGTGGCCGTGCCGCGAGCAGCTCCCGGATCACGGCGACGCCGAGCGCTCCCGTCGCCCCTGCGACGAGCACCCTCAGCGATGCGCTCTGCCCTCCCCATTCGGGCGCAGCGCGTAACCGTCCGGCATCGACCTCTACCTTCGCGCTCAGACCGTGTCCGGCTTTTCCACAACCATCGCTCGAGCCGGTGCCGCAGATGCCGCCGGCGAAGGTGTTCGTGCGCGACCTCGTCGACGGTCAGGCGGTCGAGTCGCCATTCGTCGTGCGCGAGCTCACCCGGCGCCTGAAGCGCAACGGCGAGACGCTTCCTGAAGCTGCGGCTCGGCGACGTCACCGGCGCGGTCGAGGCGGTCGTCTGGGACGCTGTCGAGGAGGCCGCCGCCGGTCGCGCGCCGGCGCTGTCGTCGATCGCGTCCGGGCCGCTACTCGGTCGACGCCCGCTACGGCGCCTGCCTGACGCTGCGCTCGCTCGCGCCGGCGCCCGACGGCTCCTACGACCCGCGCGACCTGCTCGACGGGCCGCACATGCCGCTCGACCAGCTCGTCGACGGATCTCGCGCGCGCTGATCGAGACGGTCCAGGACGCGCACCTGCGCGACGCTGCTCGAACGCTTCTTCGCCGCCGACGTCGGAGCTCTGGCCGCGCTTCCGCGACGCGCCCGCGGCCAAGCACTATCACCAGGCCTACCGCCACGGCCTGCTCGAGCACTGCCTTACGGTCGCGCAGGGCGTGAGCGCCGTCTCGGCGACCTTCCCCGGCATCGACCGCGGCCTCGCCGTCACAGGTGCGCTGCTGCACGACATCGGCAAGATCGAGAGCCTACGCGTCCAGCGGCGCCGCGATCGAGCTGACCGACGCCGGCAAGCTGCACGGCGAGATCCCGCTCGGCTACTACATGGTCCGGCGCGAGATCGAGGAGATCCCCGGCTTTCCCGGCGGCGACGGCGGCGGCGCTGCTGCACATCATCCTCGCCCATCACGGCCAGCTCGAGCACGGCAGCCCGGTCGTTCCCTGCACGCGCGAGGCGACGCTCGTTCACATGATCGACAACCTCGGCGGCCGCCTCGGGAGCTTCGACCGGATCGAGAAGAGCCTCTCCGACGGGCGAGGCCTGGTCGGGCTTCGACCGGGCGCTCTCCGGAGCCGCCTACTTCGCCTCGCGCGCGGCCTGAGCACACCTCCGACGCGTCCCAGGCCGAGCCTCCGGCGCGACCTGCTCGCAATCCTCGCCGGCAGCCGGGGCGGCCATTGACGCAAACTGCGGCAAGCACGCGCGCGCCGGTGCCAAATAGGGCTGGAGCGCCTCGTATGCTGACGCTTGGCGATGGCGAAGGACACCGAGAAGCTGATCCGGCAGCTGTCTCTGATCTCGTTCCTGATGGCCGAGCGGCGGCCGATCACGGCGCTCGAGATCAAGGCAGGAGGTCGAGGGCTACTCGGGCATGAACGACGACGCCTTCGCGCGCCGCTTCTACGCCGACCGCGCGGAGCTCGAGTCGCTCGGGATCGAGCTCAAGGTCGACAAGCCGGCCGAGGGCTACTACGAGGCGGAGAACTACACGCTGCCGCCGGAGAACTTCTACCTGCGCGCGATCGAGTTCACCGACGCCGAGCTCGGCGCGCTGCGCACGGCGCTGTCGCTGCTCGACGGCGAGTTCGCCTACGCGGAGCCGCTGCGGCTGGCGCTGCAGCAGCTCTCGTGGGGCAAGCCATCGCCGCTGCGGCGCCCCGGAGCAGAGCTCGGTCGCGCTCGGGGTCACGGCGGCCGCGGGCGGCCGCGAGCTCTCGCAGCGGCTGTCGAAGATCGAGACGGCGATCTTCCGGCGCAAGACGATCGTGTTCGACTACTACACGCTCGGCCGCGACGCGCAGGAGTCGCGCCGCGTCGATCCCTACCACCTGCTCTTCCGCGGCGGCCAGTTCTACCTCGTCGGCTACTCGCACGAGCGCGACGACGTGCGCGTGTTCCGCCTCTCGCGCATCCGCGGCAAGGTCGGCTACGCGTCGAAGGCCGAGCACGACTTCTCCGCCCCCGAGGACTTCGACCCGCGCGTCTACTCGACGCGCACCGACTGGCAGCTCGGCGACCGCCGGTCGGCACCGCGCGGATCTGGATCTCGGACCGGATCGACTGGCTCGTCGAGCGCCACTTCGGCCACGCCGGCACGATCACGCCCGCCGCAGACGCCGACGACGCGCCGGACGACGGCGTCGTCTTCGAGACCGAGTACGCCGACCCGCGCCAGATCGTCGCCTGGGTGCTCGGGCTCGGCGAGCGTGCCCGCATCCTCTCCCCGAGCGAGCTGCGCCGACGAGGCCGGCGAGCGCGTGCGGCTGATCGCCCGCCGCCACGAGGAGCCGCCGGAGCTCGCTCCCTCGCGCGGACGCGCTCGACGGCGAGCAGCGCCGGCAGAGCCGCTCGCGAACGGCAAGCGCGAGACGCCGATCCGGCCGGAGCGCTTCGCGCGGCTCGTGACGCTCGCCGGGATCCTGATCGAGGCTGCGCGGACGGGCTCGAAGTTGAGCGTCAAGCGAGGTCTGCGAGGGCCTCCAGCTGACCGACACGGAGCTGCGCGAGGACATCGACGTGCTCAACGTCGTCAACTTCGGCGGCGGCAGCTACGTCCTCTACGCCGAGGTCTCGGGCGACACGATCGAGGTCGACCCGGAGCCCTACGGCGACAACTTCGCCAAGCCGGCGCGGCTGCTGCCGCTCGAGGCGAAGGCGCTCGTCGCGGCGATCGACCTGCTCGGCGAGCACATCCCCGCCGGCTCGCTCGCCTCGGCGCGCGAGAAGATCGTCGCGGCACTCGGGCGCGACCCGGCGACCGACGGGCTGAAGATCACGACGGCGACGCGGCGACGACTCGGCAGGTCGCGCAGGTCGTCAGCCAGCGCGATCGCCGACCGCACGGTGCTGCGAGATCGAGTACTACAAGGAGAACGAGGACGAGTTCGTCGAGCGCCGCGTCGAGCCCTACCAGCTGCTGAACGGTCAGCAGGGCTGGTACGTGCATTGCTTCGATCCGCGCCGCGAGGCGCCGCGCAGCTTCCGGCTCGACCGGATCAAGTCGGCGACGATCACCGACGAGAGCTTCGAGCCGCGGCCCGGTGTCGAGCCTGACGTCCACGGCTGGCCGCGCACCGGCGAGGTGCCGGCCTCGCGCGCGGCACGCGTCTGGATATCCCCGGAGCGTGCTCGCTGGGCGCGCGAGGACCGGCGCGTGGTCGACGAGCTCGCCGACGGCGCGTGATCGTCGAGTTCCACTACGCGGGCGAGGACTGGCTTGCGCGCGAGATCCTCAAGGAGGCGGGCGACGCCGTCGTCCTCTCGCCCGAGGATGCCCGCCAGGCGGTCCTTGCGGCGGCCGAGGCGCTGGCCGGCGCCGCGAGCCGCTGACGCGCGCCCAGCGAAGCTCGCTGCGTTCTACGAGCGGACGCGCGGCTAAGCTGCGCGGCCATGCCCTCCCGCCGCGAGCAGATACGGATGACCGACGAGGAGCTGCGCGCCTTCCTCGAGGAGCAGAAGGTGATGAGCTGCGCGACGCTCGGCCCACAGCGGGCGGCCGCATCTCGTTCCGCTCTGGTACGTGCCGGAGGGTCTGGAGCTGCGCGGCTGGACCTTCGCCAAGTCGCAGAAGGCGCGCAACCTGGAGCGCGACCCGCACGCGACGGTTCAGGTCGAGGACGGCGTGAGCTACGAGGAGCTGCGCGGAGCGATGTTCGAGTGCGACGTCGCGATCGAGCGGGAGACGGGGGCGGTGGCCCGGCTCGGGGTCGAGCTGATGACCCGCTATTCCGGCGATGCGCGAGGCGACCGACGAGGTCCGCGCGCTGGTCGACCGGCAGGCCCCGAAGCGGATCGGCCTGGCCTTCCACCCAACCCGGATCGTCTCCTGGGACCACCGCAAGCTCGGCGGGACCTATTGAGCAGGGAGCTGAAGGGGCTGATCCTCTCGGGCGGCAAGGGGACGCGCCTGCGGCCGATCACCCACACGAGCGCGAAGCAGCTCGTGCCCGTCGCCAACAAGCCGGTCCTGTTCTACGGGATCGAGGCGCTCGCGGCGGCCGGCATCCGCGAGGTCGGGATCATCATCGCGCCCGAGACCGGTGAGGAGATCCGGGCCGCGGCGGGCGACGGGCAGCGGTTCGGCGTCGAGATCACATACATCGAGCAGGACTCGCCACGCGGGCTCGCGCACGCCGTGCTGACCGCGGAGATCTTCCTCGCCGACTCGCCGTTCGTGATGTACCTCGGGGACAACCTGCTCCGCGACGGCATCACCGAGCTCGTCGATCAGTTCCTGCGCAACGAGCCCGACGCGCTGATCCTGCTGACGCCCGTGCCGGACCCCGAGAGCTACGGTGTCGCCGAGCTCGACGGGGACCGTGTAGCGCGCCTGGTCGAGAAGCCGAAGCAGCCGCGCTCCGACCTCGCCCTCGTCGGCGTCTACATGTTCACTCCCTCGATCTTCGACGCCGCTCGGGCGATCGAGCCGTCGTGGCGCGACGAGCTCGAGATCACCGACGCGATCCAGCGGCTGATCGACTCGGGCCTCACGGTCGACCCGCACATCGTCCGCGGGTGGTGGAAGGACACCGGGCAGGTACAGGACATGCTCGACGCGAACCGGTTGATCCTCGACGAGCTCGGCGAGGAGCTGCTCGGCGAGCTCGTCGACACTCGCGTCGAGGGTCGCGTCGTCGTCGAGGCGGGCGCGCGCCTCGAGCGCTCGACCGTCCGGGGGCCCGCCGTGATCGGCGCGGGGTCGAGGATCTCCGACGCCTACATCGGTCCGTACACGGCGATCGGCGAGAACGTCGTCATCGACCGCTCCGAGATCGAGTACTCGATCGTGATGTCGGGGTCCGCGATCCGGAGCCTCGACGGCCGCGTCGAGGCGAGCCTGATCGGGCGCAACGTGCGCGTCGGACGCGCACCCGCGATGCCGCGCGCCTACCGGCTCGTCGTCGGCGACAACGCCGAGATCGCCCTGCTCTGAGCGCGACCGGCAACGCGAAGCCGTCGGAACGCGCTGATATCTCTCACAAGATGCGCATCGCGGTGACAGGCGCGGGCGGGATGCTCGGCCGGGACGTGGTCGAGGCCGCGGAAAGCCGCGGCCTCGACGTCGCGAGCTGTGCGCGGGGCGAGCTCGACGTCACGGATCGCGCGGCGGTCGAGCGTGTGATGGCGGACTTCCGCCCGGACGCAGTCATCAACTGCGCCGCCTACACGGACGTCGACGGCGCCGAGACGCATCCCGAGGCGGCGCTCGCGGTCAACGGCGAGGGTGCCGGCAACGTCGCTCGTGCCGCCGCGAGCGTCGGCGCGACGGTCGTGCTGCCCTCGACCGACTACGTCTTCGCCGGCGACAAGACGACGCCCTACCTCGAGTCCGACCCGACCGGGCCCCGCTCGGCCTACGGCCGCTCCAAGCTCGCCGGGGAGCGGGCCACGGAGGCAACGGGCGAGCGCCACTGCATCGTCCGGACCGCCTGGCTGTTCGGCCTCGGCGGACGCAACTTCGTCGACACGATGCTGCGGCTCGGCTCGGAACGGGAGTCCCTGAAGGTCGTCTCAGACCAGGTCGGCTGCCCGACGGCGACCCACCAGCTCGCGGCCGCGCTGCTCGACCTCGCCGCGGCGGATGTCCTCGGCACCTGCCACGTCGCCGGCGCCGGTCGCTGCTCGTGGGCGGAGTTCGCCACGGAGATCTTCCGCCGAGCGGGCCTCGAGACCTCGGTCGAGCCCTGCTCGACCGAGGAGTTCCCGCGCCCGGCGCCACGGCCCGCCTGGTCCGTGCTCGCCAGCGAGCGGACCGACGTACCGGTCCTACCGGATTGGCGGACCGGGCTCGGGGAGTACCTGGAGCGACGGGCGGTGCCCCAGTGAGGCTGCTCGTCACCGGCGCCGCGGGCTTCATCGGCTCCACGTATGTCCGCACCGTCCCGGCGACCGAACGTCCCGACCCTCGCCATCCTGCCCGATCGCCGGACCGGGCTCAGCGAGCGGCGGGCGGCGCCCCAGTGAGGCTGCTCGTCACCGGCGCCGCGGGCTTCATCAGCGCCACGCATGTCCGCACCGTCCCGGCGACCGAACGTCCCGATCTCGCCATCCTGCCCGATCGCCGGACCGGGCTCAGCGAGCGGCGGGCGGCGCCCCAGTGAGGCTGCTCGTGACCGGCGCCGCGGGCTTCATCAGCGCCACGCATGTCCGCACAGTCCCGGCGACCGAACGTCCGGACCTCGCCATCCTGCCCGATCGCCGGACCGGGCTCAGCGAGCGACGGGCGGCGCCCCAGTGAGGCTGCTCGTGACCGGCGCCGCGGGCTTCATCGGCTCCACGTATGTCCGCACCGTCCCGGCGACCGAACGTCCCGACCTCGCCATCCTGCCCGATCGCCGGACCGGCCTCAGCGAGCGCCGGGCGGTACCCCAATGAGGCTGCTCGTCACCGGCGCCGCGGGCTTCATCGGCTCCACGCATGTCCGCACCGTCCCGGCGACCGAACGTCCCGACCTCGCCATCCTGCCCGATCACCGGACCGGGCTCAGCGAGCGCCGGGCGGTACCCCAATGAGGCTGCTCGTCACCGGCGCCGCGGGCTTCATCGGCTCAACGTATGTCCGCACCGTTCTCAATGAGCACGACGACGAAGTCGTCGTGCTCGACAAGCTCACCTACGCCGGTCGCCGCGAGAACCTAGCGGACGTCGAGGGCCGGATCGAGTTCATCGAGGGAGGAATCGAGGACCGGGAGCTCGTCGCCGAGCTGATCGACGGCGTCGACGCGGTCGTCAACTTCGCCGCCGAATCACACGTCGACCGCTCGATCGCGGATCAGGACGTGTTCGCTCGCACCCACGTGATCGGCACATCGGTCCTGCTCGACGCGGCTCGCGCCGCCGGTGTCGCGCGCTACCTGCAGGTCTCGACCGACGAGGTGTACGGCTCGATCGCGTCGGGGTCGTTCACCGAGACCTCGCCGCTGAACCCCTCCTCGCCTTACAGCGCGACCAAGGCCGCTGGAGACCTGCTCGTCTCCGCGCACGTCCACACCTACGGGATCGAGGCGGTCATCTGCCGCGGCTCGAACAACTACGGCCCGCGGCAGTACCCGGAGAAGCTGATCCCGCTGTCGATCCTGAACGCCCTCGCGGGCGACCGGCTGCCCGTCTACGGCGACGGCCTCCAGGTTCGCAACTGGCTCTACGTGGAGGACTTCGCGCGAGCGATCGACCTCGTGCTCCGCCGCGGGACGCCGGGCGAGGTATACAACGTCGGCGGCCCGGACGAGACCGAGAACATCGAGGTGGTCCGGCGGATCGTCGCGCTCACCGGACGCGACGAGTCGCTGATCGAGTACGTCACCGACCGCCCGGGCCACGATCGCCGCTACTCGCTCGCCTCGGACAAGGTGCGGGCGCTCGGCTGGCAGGCCGCGACCCGCTTCGCCGAGGGCCTCGAGCGGACGGTCGACTGGTATCGCGAGAGTGAATGGTGGTGGCAGCCGATCCGCAGCGGTGACTACCGGGAGTACTACGAGCGCCAGTACGGGCGCTCGCTCGGCAGCTGAAAGGACCGCGATCGCCGACGCTGGCGGCTGGTCAGACGAGCGCGTGCGGGCGACGTAAGCACCGGCGCGGCCCCAGGCGCAACCCCGCGCCCGGATATGCGCTCGAGCCGCCTCGTAACCTTGCGGATGGATGGTCCCTGACTCACCGGCGCTCGAGCTGCGAGGAGTGACGAAGCGCTACGACGACGGGACGGTCGCGCTCGACGCGCTCGACCTGACCATCCCCTCCGGCGCCTTCTTCGGGCTGCTCGGACCGAACGGCGCCGGCAAGACGACGCTGATCAGCATCGTCTGCAACCTGGTCCGCCTGACGGGCGGAGAGGTGCTCGTCTTCGGCGAGCCGGCGGATTCGCTGGGCGCCAGGCGGCGAGTGGGTCTGGCCGAGCAGGACATCAACCTCGACCGCTTCCTGACCGTCGCGGAGACGCTCGTATACCACGGCGGCTACTTCGGCATGCGGACCGCGGACGCCCGCCGGCGGGCCGACGAGATGATCCGCGCCTTCGACCTCGAGGCGAAGCGCGACGTTCGCACGCCGAAGCTGTCGGGCGGCATGCGCCGCCGCCTGCTGCTCGCCCGAGCGCTGATGCACCGGCCCGGCCTCGTGATCCTCGACGAGCCGACCGCGGGGGTCGACTTCGAGCTGCGCATGGAGCTCTGGCGCTACATCCGCTCCCTCCACGAGCAGGGAACGACGATCCTGCTGACGACGCACTACCTCGAGGAGGCCGAGGAGCTGTGCGAGGAGATCGCCCTGATCCGTGACGGCCGGCTGCTCGCGCGCGACACCGCGGAGGGCCTCCGCGAGGCCTACCAGGCCGGCTCGCTCGCCGACGTCTACGTAAAGGCGATGGCCGGCGAGGAGGTCGCGTGAGCGGTCTCTACGATGGGTGCGATGCCCGCTCTGGTGATGCTACGCGTGAAGACCCCCGGCCCCGAGGCGCTCGACCTGCTCGCACGGATCGAGACCGAGCTGCACGTCGGAGCCCAGCCGCAGACGGCCGGCTTCGTCCCGATCGCGGTCGAGGAGATGGACCCGGACAAGGCACGCGAGGCGGTCACGGAGATCCTCGAGGGCAGCGGCATCGACTGGCGGGCGCACCTCGAGCTGCGCCCGTAGGCGGGCTCTGCCGACCCGTCAGGGGTTCAGCGAGTATGAGGTGTCGTCGACCCCGTCCTGGTAGTTGGTGGGCGACGGCTGCCAGGACGCGCCGTCGACGGCCGCGCTCGGACCGACGCTGAAGGCGAACGTCAGCGGGGACGAGATGGGGGCGATGCTCGTCACGCCATAGAGGCTCAAGGTGTTGGTCCCCTGGAGGCCGTGGTACTCGCACGCGAACGAGGTCGGCGTTCCCTCCGACGTCACCACGATCCGGACGCCGCCGCGCGCGTAGGCGAGCTTCGGTGCGATGCGGATCAGATAGGCGTGGCCGGACGCGTAGTCGAAGGCGATGTCGTTGGCCGGCAGCCGGCGGAGCTGCACCTTGCGCTGGACGGTCTCGCCGCGCGTCTTGATGGTGTCGGAATAGATCAGCTGGGCGGGCCCGGATGACTCGCTCGTGTCGCCCGCGGTTCGGCCGATCCAGGGTGTGATCGCGGTGAGGCTCGGGCCCAGCAAGCCCTTGAAGACGATGGCCCTGCCGCTCCGCTCGCAGAAGGTCGGCGGGTAGCCGTTGAAGCCGCAGGGCAGAAGCAGCTCGAGATCGCTGTGGCCGATCGTCAGTCGCTTCGGCAGCCGGATCCGGCCCCATGCCTTGGAGTGGGGGTTGAAGCTGACCTGCCCGGTGAAGTCGCCGACGTATTGCTGGTAGCAGGCGGGATAGCCGTTGACGAGCTTCGGGGCCAGGTTGCCGGTCGTCGGCTTGTAGGACATCCGGACCGAGCCGAAGGCGCTCTTGGCGCGCACGGTCAGATAGGTGTGCCCAACGGAGGGGCCCGCGGTCGAGCGCTTCGCGACCAGACCGCGGTCGAACGGGAACGTGTACAGCTCGTCGGCCTCGCCGCTGCCCTCCTCGAGGGTGATCGTCACCTTCGTATTCGCCGTGCCGCAGCACCCGCTCACGCCAAGCAGCAGGCGCCCCTTGCGCCCGGTGGAGGAACGGATCGCCATTCCGCGTTGAACGTCGAAGTCGAGCGCATCGGTGACGGGGACGTTCTGGAAGGGCGCGCCCACGTCGGCGAAGACGACGCCCTGCTGCGCGGCGGCAGGACCTGCCAGCGCCGGCGACGCGAGCGTCAGGACGCCGGCGAGCACGGCTGACACAGCCGCGGTCCGCCGCCCGAGGTCGCCTAGACGATTGATTTCGAATTCACCGCCTGGGCCCGCACCAGCTCCGCGCAACTGGCGGAGACGATCGACTCCAAGCGCGGCCTCGGACTGCGATGGCCTCATTCGGATTCAATCGTCTATCCCCATTCGGGGATGATTCTGTCAACACGGCATGGGCAGGTCAAGCGAGCGGGTGCCTCGTAAGGTCAGGGCCCTGAATTGACCACGCTCGAGACACCCGACCTACAAGAAGGAACCGATTCCGGGGCGGCGACGGGCTTCAGCGGGCTGCTCTGGTTGATGCGGCGCGAGACGTTGCGCGTGCGCAAGGTGTGGACCCAGACGGTGCTCGCTCCGATCGTCTCGTCGTCGCTGTTCATCGTCGTCTTCGGCTTCTCGCTCGGTGGACGCATCCGCGAGGTGGAGGGACACCCGTACCGCCAGTTCATCGTCCCCGGCCTGATCGTGATGGCGATGGTCCAGGCCGCATACAGCAACAACTCCGCCTCGATCTTCCAGGCCCGCGCGGACCGCTACATCGACGACGTCCTGTCCGCGCCGATGCGCCCCTGGCAGATGAACCTCGGCTTCACCGTCGGCGGCGTCGTGCGGTCGCTCGCGATCGGCCTCGGCCTGTTCGCGATCTCGCTGCCGCTGACCCACGTCCCGGTGCGGGAGCCGCTCGTCCTGATCGTCGCGACGGTCGCGGGCGCGGTTCTCTTCTCCGCGCTCGGGACGATCGTCGGGGTCTTCGCCGAGACCTTCGACCACCACACGTTCATCAACAACATCGTGATCCTGCCGCTCGCCTTCGTCGGCGGAACCTTCTACTCGGTCAGCCGCCTCGGGTCGCCGTGGCACGAGCTCTCCCACGTCAACCCGGTCTTCTACCTGGTGAACGCCGTTCGCTACGGCTTCCTCGGCAACGGCGACGCGAACGTCTGGCTCTGCCTCGCCGTCGCGGTCGGGCTCGCGCTCCCAACCTACCTCTGGTCCCAGTGGCTTTTCACGAGCGGTCGCAAGCTGAAGGCCTGATCGACCCCCACTCGGGCCTCGACCCGAGGTCCCCGCTCGGGCGCCTCGAGGCGGAAATCGCCGGCTGCGCCCGTTGCCCGCGGCTCGTCGACTGGCGCGAGCGGGTCGCCCGCGAGCGGCGCGCGGCGTACGCCGAGGAGCGCTACTGGGGCCGCCCCGTCGTCGGCTTCGGCGACCCCGAGGCGTCGCTGCTCGTGTTCGGCCTCGCCCCCGCCGCCCACGGCGGGAACCGCACCGGGCGCGTGTTCACCGGCGACCGCTCGGGCGATTGGCTGTTTCGCGCCCTCCACCGCGCGGGCTTCGCGAACCAGCCGCACTCGACCGGCCTGGACGACGGCCTGCGCCTCGACGGCGCCTTCATCGCGGCCGCCGTCCGCTGCGCCCCGCCGGCGAACCGCCCGAGGCCGGACGAGCTCGCCAACTGCCTCCCGTACGCCGAGCGCGAGCTCGAGCTGATACCGGGGATCGCGGTCACGCTCTGCCTTGGGGCGTACGCCTGGGCGGCTGCGTGCCGCATCTACGGCGTGAAGCCACGGCCCCGCTTCTTCCACCGCGCAGAGCATGAACTCGCCCCCGGCAAGTTCATGCTCGCGAGCTTCCACCCGAGCCAGCAGAACACCTTCACCGGCAAGCTGACCGAACCGATGCTCGATGCCGTGTTCGCGCGCGCCCGGGAGTTGATCGTCCAGGGGCGGTTTCAGCGGTAACGATCCGGCGCGCTTCTGCCGATCACGCCTAAGTGACCTCTCAGGCACCGGAAACGGAGGGCTCACTCGTGGCGGCGCCCGACCCGCCGGCGAAGGCGCTCGTCGCGCGCCAGCCGATCTACGATCGCCTGCTTCGGGTCGTCGGCTACGAGCTGGTCGTCCAGAGTCCGGACGGCTCTCCGGACGCCCGCGCGGCCGGCACCTCGGCGGCGATGACCGAGGTCGGCCTCAACCTCGTGATGGGCCGCCTCGCCTACATCCCGGTGTCGCACTCCTTCCTGCTCGACGGCTACGCGACGGCCCTGCCCGCCGACCGGGTCGTGCTCAAGGTCGCTCCGGAGCTCGGCGCGGACCCGGAGTCCGTCAGCGCGCTGCGCGGCCTCGCTCGCGCCGGCTATCCGCTGATGCTCGACCGCTTCTCGTCGCACGCGGCGACGCGCCCGCTGCTCGACATCGCCCGCGTCGTCGGCCTCGACGTGGGCACAGGCGCGGGGATGATCCGCCACGAGGTCGCGAAGCTCCGCGGAGGGCCGGCGAAGCTGCTGGCTCAGAACGTCGAGGAGCACGAACAGCTGGAGCTCTGCCGCGAGCAGGGCTTCGACCTGCTCCAGGGCTACTTCTTCTGCCGGCCCCGCGTCGTCTCCGAGCGCGGCGTCGAGGTCGGCCGGCTGGGCGCCGCTCGGCTCGCCGCGACGCTCCACTCGGAGAACGCCGACTTCGACGCGATTCAGGAGATCATCAGCCGCGACGTCGGCCTCAGCTACAACCTGCTGCGCTTCATCAACAGCGCCTTCTTCTCGCTGCCGCGACGGGTCGACTCGATCCGCGACACGCTCGCCCTGCTCGGCATCGTCAACGTTCGCAAGTGGGCGACGCTGATGGCGCTCGCTGACGTCGGCGACAAGCCGCACGAGCTCGTCGTCACCGGCCTCGTGCGCGCACGCATGTGCGAGCTGCTCGCGCTGGCCTACGGCTACGACGACGCCGACGGCTTCTTCACCACCGGTCTATTCTCGGTCGTGGACGCGCTGACCGACACCTCGATGGTCGAGCTGCTCGCCTCGCTGCCGCTCTCGCGCGAGATAATCGGCGCGCTGCTCAACTACGAGGGAGCGAAGGGCCGCATCCTGCGCGCGGTCGTCGCCTACGAGCGCGGCAACTTCGCGGAGCTCGGCGACCTCGCCCCGACCGCGGTCCCGCTCGCCGACCTCTACGCGCAGGCGGTCGAGTGGGCAACCGAAGCGAGCGGCGCGATCAGCTGAGCGCAGTTCGGGGCGGCGGAGACACGGTCTCCGCCGGAGGCCGGAGCATGCTCCGGCCATCGGGCCGGCGGGGCGTGGTCGGCCACGACGGCCGCGCGGCGGCAACGTGGCGTCAGGCGGCTACGGAGAGGCTGCGGTAGGCCTCGGCGAGGCGCGTGACCCCTTCCGGGATCTGCTCCGCGCGCACGCCCGAATAGGCGAGACGGAGGGCGTTCTCGCCGCCCTGGAGCAGGAAGTCGGTGCCCTTGACGAAGACCACCTCGCGCTCCTTGGCACTCTCCTCGAGCGCCGCGACGTCGGTCCCCTCGGGGAGCTCGACCCACATGAAGTATCCGCCCTCCGGCGGGCTGAAAACGGCCTCCGGAAGCTCCCGCTCGAGGGCGGCGGCGAGCGTGTCGCGCCGCTCGCGCAGCGCCGCCTTGACCGTCTCGATCGAGCGCTCGATGGAGCCCGAGCGGCAGAACTGGTTGACGATCGACTGGGCCACCATGTTCGGCGATATGTAGGTCCCGGTGGCGAGCGCCTGAACCTCGGTGATCGTCGTCGCCGGTCCGGCCAGGTAGCCGACGCGGATGCCGGGGCAGACCGTCTTCGAGAAGGAAGACGCGTAGACCACGCGGCCCGCGCCGTCGAGTGAGAGCATCGTCGGCAGCGGCTCACCCTCGAAGCGCAGCTCGACGTAGGGATCGTCCTCGAAGATCAGGAACTCGTAGCGCTCCGCGAGCTCGAGCAGCCGGTGGCGCTTCTCCAGCGAGAGCGTGTGGCCGGCTGGGTTCTGGAAGTTCGGGATCACGTGCGCGAGCTTCGGCCGCGCGCCGGCGCTCAGAGCCCGGTCGAGCGCCTCGACGTCGATCCCGTCGGTCTCGAGCGGGATCGCGATGATGTCGGCGCCGAGCCGGCGCAGCGAGAGCAGCGTGCGGTCGTAGGTCGGCGCTTCGACGACCACCGTGTCGCCCGGCTGCACGAGCAGCTCGAACAGGAAGGCGTCTGCCTGCATCGAGCCGTTGGTGGCGATCACCTGGTCGCGCTCGATGCCGTGGCGGCCGGCGATCCAGTCGCGCAGGGGGACGTAGCCGCCCGATGTCCCGTAGGAGAAGGTGCCGGCCGGGTCGGCCTGAAAGGCCTCGGCGGCCGCCCGGCGGAGGTCGTCGACGGCGACGATGTCGAGCGAGGGCGCTCCGCGTGCGAAGGAGATCTGGGCCATCGGCGGGCCCACGATAACGCCTTGCCAGCCGACGGTCGCCCTAGCATGGTCGGGTGTGGCCCAGGTAGCGCTCACTCGCCGGCTGTCGGACGCCCCGATCGCCTCCGAGCGACTCGCCGACACGGTCCGCGCGCTCGACCCGGCCTCGCGAGCGCTGCTCGACCTCTCGATCCACCGGGGTATCCGCGACGACCAGATGGCGCCGATCCTGCGTACCGACCCGTTCCACCTGGCCTGGCGGCGCGCCCGCACGCTCGAGCGGATCGCCAGCGAGCTCGGCGGGGCCGATGACCCGGCGCCGCTGCCGGAGGTTCGGGCCGCGCTCGGGCATCTGCCATCGGACGTCTGGGCCGCCCGACCCGCGCTGATGCCCCCGCCGAGCACCGAGCTCGTAGTGGCCCGGCCACACGCGCTCGAGCCGCTCGAGCCCGATCGCCCCCGCCGGCGCGGCCTGCGCGCCCGGCTACGGCGGCTCTTCAGACGTCAGGCCGCCGGCGCGTAGTCGCGGTAGCCGACGCCGGGGGTGTACGGCCCGTCGCTGCACGCATCTCCGATCCGTGCTCAGGCCGCCGGCGCGTAGTCGCGGTAGCCGACCCCGGGGTGTACGGCCCGTCGCTCACGCATCTCCAATCCGTGCTCAGACCGCGCGCGCGTAGACCAACACGTTGTCGCGATAGCCGACCCCGGGGGTGTACGGCCCACCACAGGTGATGAGCACGAGGACGGGGTTGCTAGACGGGCCGTAGACCGCCTGCGCGGGGAAGCTGTCCTTGTCGACCTCGGCGCGGCCCACCACCGCGAAGCGGTGGACGGCGCCGCGAGCGTCCGTGATCGCCACCCGCGTGCCGTTCTCCACCCCCGGGAGCAGCGCGAACAGCCCCGGTCCGTTGGCGGCGTCGAGATGCCCGATCAGGACGGCGCGGCCAGGCTCCCCCGGGCGCGGTCCCGCCGCGAACCAGCCGGCGCGGCCGACCGCCGGGACCTCGATCGAATTGCGGGTGGCGCTGACCGGGTCTATTCGCGCGGCGACGCCGAGTGCGGGGATCGACAGGCGCGCGGGCGGCGCGGGGCGGCTGGGCTGAGCCGCGGTCCCCTCGAGGCCGCTGCCGAGCACCGCTCGGCCGTCGCGGATCACGATCGGGTGCAGCGCCGCGGTGTCGGCGATCGTGGCGAGCTGTGCGGGCGGCCGCAGCTCGGCGGCGCCCAGATGGAACGGGCTCGCAACGGGGCCTCGGGGGAGCACGAGATAGGCGAGCGTCCCCGCCAGCAGCGCACCGGCGAGCGCGCCCAGCGCGAGCCGCCTCAAGTCAGGTCCTCTTGGAGCGGCGGGCGAGCGCTCCGCCAAGTCCCCCGCCGGCGAGCGCGATCAGGGCCACGGCAAGCCATGCGGGTCCGGCGCCCCGCGCGAGGCCGCCGAGGCCGGTGGGCGGCGGGCCGCCGGGGGTGGCCGTGACGTCCTGGGCCAGTTGCGCGTGGACGGGCGCGCCCGCGCTGCCGGTGACGATCGCGCTCGACGCCGTGCCCGCGACGAGCGTGATGCGGGCGGAGGAGATCGGCTGCGATCGGTGCGGCGCACTCAGGGTGAGCGTGTAGGCGCCCGGGGTCAGGTCGAGATAGCCGGTGCTCTGCCCGAAGCGCAGCGCCTGGGCGATCGGCCGGCCGCTCAACTCGACGTTCGGCGCGCCGAGCTCCGGAGCGAGGTGGAGCAGGCGCAGGCGTGCGGCGCCGGGCTTGGCCGGGCCGTCGGAGTAGACGAGGAGGCGGGTGTTGGCGCCGCTGCCGGTCGCGGCGACGGTGTAGTGGCCGCCGTCGACGAGCCGCGTGCTCTTCGTGGCGTGCTGGGAGCCCGTGGCGAGCCGCAAGCTGGCCTCGCCCGGCGCGGCGTTCGCGTAGGGGGTCAGCTGGCCGAAGGAGGCTGGTCCGCCGGCACTCTCGGTGAGGCCGGACGAGCTGACCTCGAGGTTGGCCGCGGAGGCGCCGGGCTGCGCGTCGATGAAGCGAACGTAGGCGGCCGCGAACGCCGCCTGCGCCGCCGGGCCGAGTAGCATCAGGAGCGCTACCACGACGCAAGCGACCGGTCCGGCTCGCCTCCCCGTCCGCATCATCAGCGAGAGTTTAGGCGTGGCTACTGACTCAATGACGGACGCCTTGCACGGGCTCGACCCGGCAAGCCGCGCGCTGCTCGACCTCTCGCTAAGGCGTGGCATGGAGCCGAGCGACCTGGCCGCCATGCTCGGCATCGGCTCCGACCAGGTGATCGCACTCCGCGAGGGCGCGCTCGAGTCGCTCGCCGGCGTCGCCGGCGGCGACCTCGACCGCACGCGGACGCTGCTCGCGGAGCTGCCGGCGGAGAGCTGGGTCCCGCCGCGGCCGTGGAGCGGCGCGATCAGGCGCGGCACGCCGCTGCGGGCTCGCCGCTCACGGCGCCGCCGCCCGCCCGCCCGCGCCGCACGCAGGCGGCGCTCGGCGCCGCGGCACGCCCGCGTCGTGCACGCTCCGCCGGCGCTCGCCCCCGTCCGGGCGCGCCGCCGGTCCGGCGGACCGGCGCTCGCAGCACTCCTCGTCGTCGCCGGCATCGCAGCGCTCGTGGTCGGGCTGACACGCGGTGGGACGGCGCACCCGCGGGCCTTGCCGTCCCTGCCGGTCCGGGCCTCGCCATCCGCACGCTTCACGTCGATGGCCGCAGGCGCCGGCGGCACCGCCCAACTCGGCGGCGATCGACTCACCGTGAGCGTGTTTCCGCCGCAAAGCGGCGAATACACGCTGTGGCTGTTCAACTCGGTGGTCGACTCACGGCCGCTCGTGACGTTCGACGGCTCCCTGCACCGGACCCTGACCCTGCCGAGCGACTACGGCCGCTTCCGGTACCTCGACGTCACCCACGCCGGTGCATATCCGAGCGGCATCGACGAGCTGCGACTTCCGACTGAGAGCCTCAGCGCGCAGCGCTGAGACTCCGTGACTTCCGACTGAGAGCCTCAGCGCGCAGCGCTGAGGCTCTCGGTGGCGATCTCGGCGACCTCGGTCGGCGTCTTGCCGACGCGGACGCCCTTCTCCTCGAGGGCCTCGGCCTTGGCCTGCGCGGTCCCGCTCGAGCCGGAGATGATCGCGCCGGCGTGGCCCATCGTCTTGCCCGGAGGGGCGGTGAAGCCGGCGATGTAGGCGACCACGGGCTTCGAGACGTGCTCGGCGATGTAGTCGGCGGTTCGCTCCTCCTCGTCGCCGCCGATCTCGCCGCACATGACGATCAGCTCGGTCTCCGGGTCGGCCTCGTAGAGGGCGATGATGTCGATGAACGACGATCCCACGACGGGGTCGCCGCCGATTCCGACGATCGACGAGTTGCCGAAGCCGCGCTGGGCGATCTCGTTGCCGATCTGGTAGGTCAGCGTCCCCGAGCGCGAGACGAGCCCGACGTTGCCCTCGGAGAAGAAGTGGGCGGGGATGATGCCGACGTTCGCCTTGCCCGGCGAGAGGATGCCCGGGCAGTTCGGGCCGACGAGGCGCGTCGTCGCCGCGCTTCAGGTGCGTGTAGACGCGCAGCATGTCGTGCGCCGGGATTCCCTCGGTGATCGCGATCACGAGCGTCGACGCCGGCGTCGGCGGCCTCGAGGATCGAGTCGGCGGCGAAGCGCGGCGGGACGAAGATCATCGCGGTGTTCGCGCCGGTCTCGGCGACGGCGTCGTGGGCGGTGTTGAAGACCGGGATGCCCTCGACGTCCTGGCCGCCCTTGCCCGGGGTGACGCCCGCGACGACGTCGGTGCCGTAGCGGCGGTTGTTGAGGCCGTGGAAGCTGCCCTCGCGGCCGGTCAGGCCGGAGATGACGAGCCTCGTCTCGTTGCCGACGAGGATGCTCACCCGGCCAGCTCCACGACCCTGTCCGCCGCGCCGAGCATCGTCTGCTCGATGTGGACGTTCGGCAGGTTGGCCTCCGCGAGGATGCGCCGGCCCTCCTCGTCGTTGGTGCCGTCGAGCCGGACCACGAACGGGACCTTGACGTCGATCTGGCCGAACGCCGTGACGAGCCCGCGCGCGACCTCGTCGCAGCGGGTGATGCCGCCGAAGATGTTGAACAGCACCGCGCGTCACCGCCGGGTTCGAGAGGATCACCTCGACCGCGCTGACGATCGCGTCGGCCTTCGAGCCGCCGCCCGCGTCGAGGAAGTTCGCGGGGCGGCCGCCGGCCTGGGCGACGACGTCGAGCGTCGACATGACGAGCCCCGCGCCGTTGCCGAGGATGCCGATGTTGCCGTCGAGCTTGACGAAGGTGAGATCGCGCTCCTTGGCCATCTGCTCCTGCGGGTCCTCGGCGCCGACGTTGCGAAGCGCCGCGGTGTCGGGATGGCGGTAGAGCGCGTTGGCGTCGACGGTGACCTTGGCGTCGAGGGCGACCGCTTCGCGGTTGCCGGCGATCAGCAGCGGGTTGACCTCGACGAGCATCGCGTCCTCCTCGACGAAGGCTCGTACAGCCTGGCGAGGACCGCCCCGACGGGCCGGATGACGTCGTCCGCGATACCGGCGTCATAGGCGAGCTTGCGCGCGTGGAAGTCCTGGAAACCGAGCAGCGGATCGACGTACGAGCGTGCGATGGCCGTCGCTGTCGCGTGCGGCGATCTCCTCGACGTCCATGCCGCCCATGCGCGAGAGCATCGCCATCGGCTGCTTCGCGCCGCGGTCGAAGAGCACGGCGGCGTAGTACTCCTCGGCGATGTCGGAGGCCTTCTCGACGTAGAGCTCGTGGACCGTGAAGCCGCGAATGTCCATCCCGAGGATCGCCCCCGCGTGCTCCTCGGCCTCGGGCGCGGTCGGCCGCGAGCTTGATCCCGCCGGCCTTGCCGCGGCCGCCGATCAGCACCTGTGCCTTGATCACGACCGGGATAGCCGAGGTCCTCGGCGGCCTCGACGGCCTCCTCGACGGTGCGGCGCGGGACGGCCCTCGGGCACCGGCACGCCGTGCTTTCGCAGCAGCTGCTTGCCCTGGTATTCGAGCAGATCCATGAAAAACCTAGAATGTCCGGCCGCCGCCTGGTCTGGAGGACCGGCGGGCACCCTATCGAAACGTCGAAACCCGCCTCGAGGAGACACGTGCCGCTACCCAAGGATCCGCGCTTCATCACCTTCGACTGCTACGGCACCCTGATCGACTGGGAGACGGGCGCGTACGACGCGTACCAGAAGGAGGCGGACCGCGACGGCTTCACCGTCGACCGCGCCGGCGATGGCGTCGCTGTTCATCGACATCCAGCACGACATCGAGCGCGGCTCCTACGAGCTCTACGCCGAGGTGCTGCGCCGGACCGCGGTGCGCTCGGCGAAGGAGCTCGGCTGGGACCTCGAGCCGTCGCGTTCGGGCTTCCTGCCCTCGAGCGTGCCGGCCTGGCCGGCGTTTCGCGAGACGAACGCCCAGCTCGAGCGCTTCGCGAAGAAGTTCGAGATCGGAATCCTCTCGAACATCGACGACAAGCTGCTCGGCGCCACGCGCCGCCACTTCCGGGTCGACTTCGACCTGGTCGTGACCGCCCAGCAGGTCCGCAGCTACAAGCCCGACCCGGCCCACTTCAAGGAATGCCAGCGCCGGATCGGCGGCAAGAGCCGGCTGGGTCCACATCGCCACCGGCTACGAGACCGACGTCGAGCCGTGCCTGAAGCTGAAGATCCCGGTGATCTGGGTCAACCGCAAGGGCCAGCAGCTCGAGTCGGGCCAGAGGAAGCCGACCGAGGAGGTCAAGACGCTGCGCGACGCCGCGAAGCTGCTCGGCGCCGCCTAGCCGCGTCGTGCGTGCGGTTGCCCTCAGCGAGGGCGCCCTGGTCGTCACGAGCCGGATCTGGCAGACGACCGCGACCGCGATCCGCTCCGGCGTCGGAGGCGATGCTCGTCGACTCGCCGTACTTCCCCGACGAGCTCGAGCTGCTGCCGACGCTGCTCTCGCAGGCCGGCTTCGAGCCGGTCGGCCTGCTCGCCACACACGCCGACTTCGACCACCTGCTCGGCCGGCTCGCCTTCCCGAGCCTGCCGCTCGGGCTCGCCAGCCGACAGCGCCGAGCGGCTGCGCGCGGAGCCCGGCGCCGCCCAGCGCGAGCTGCGCGACAGCGACGCCTCGCTCTACGTGGAGCGTCCGGCGCCGCTCGTCGCTCGGCTCGTACCAGGCGCTGCCCGGTCCCCGGCAAGCTCGAGCTCGGCGAGGCGAGCTCGAGCTGCACACTCGCCCGGGCACACCGCGGACGGCATGGCGCTGCTGTGGCCGGAATGCGATCTCCTCATCGCCGGCGACTACCTCTCGAACGTCGAGATCCCGGCGGTCGCCGGCGATCTCGCCGACTACCGCTCGACCCTGAGCAGGCTCGCCGCTCTGGCGGAGCGCGTCGAGGTCGTCGTCCCCGGGCACGGCTCGCCCCCACGATCGCGACGCGGCGCTGCGGCTGCTCGAGCGAGGACGGCGCCTATCTCGACGCGCTGGAGCGGGGCGAGGAGCGGCCCGCGCTCCCCGCGGGGCGGGACACCCGGCGCCAGCGAGAGGTCCACCGCGAGAATCTCCTTCGTATTTGAGGACGGCGCATGCGCCGCCCTCCAGCGGGGCGCATGCGCCCCGCTGCCGCCGGAGCATGCTCCGGCGGACTACTTGATGACGGCGATCGTGTCGCCGGTGGAGATCGAGCCGCCCTCGGAAACCGGCAGCTGCTCCACCTTGCCGCTTCGGTGCGCGGTGATCTCGTTCTCCATCTTCATCGCCTCGATGACCGCGACGAGCGCGCCCTCCTCGACCTCGGCGCCCTCCGCGACGGCGACGCGCAGGATCGTCCCCTGAAGCGGCGAGACGAGCTCCTCCGCACTGGAGCCGCCGGAGCTCGCGGCCCGCTCGCGGCGCTTCGGGGCCTTGCGAGCTGCGCCCGCCCGGCGCGTTGCCGTTCGCCATCGCCGCGGCGCCGATCACGCTTACGTCGAAGCGGCGCCCGGAGACCTCGACCGCATACTCGCGCTCCTCGCGCGACTCGCCGTCCTCCGGCGCCGGCGCGGCCGGGGCCGGCTGCGCGAACTGCCGGAGCCACTCCTTGTCCTCGATCAGGTCGCGGCAGGTCTCCCCGCTGCTGCCACTGGCGCGTCGCGAGCAGCCCGCTGTGGAACGGGATCAGCGAGCGGACGCCCTCGAGCCGGAACTCCGACAGCGCGCGCAGCATCCGCGCGCGTGGCGTGGTCGCGGTCGACGTCCCAGACGATCAGCTTCGCCACCATCGGGTCGTACAGCGGCGAGATCTCAGAGCCCGGTCTCGACGCCCGAGTCGACGCGGACGCCGGGACCGGACGGCTCGCCGTAGGCGGTGATCGTGCCGGGGGCCGGAGCGAAGTTCTTCGCGGCGTCCTCGGCGTTGATCCGGCACTCGATCGCGTGGCCCCCCAGGCGCACCTCGTCCTGGCTGAGCGACAGCGACTCGCCGGCGGCGATGCGGATCTGCTCGCGCACGATGTCGACGCCGGTCGTCAGCTCCGTCACGCAGTGCTCGACCTGGACGCGCGTGTTCATCTCGAGGAAGAAGTACTCGCCCTCCTGGAGCAGGCCCTCGATCGTGCCCGCCGAGCGGTAGCCGACCGCGCGCGCGGCCTCCGTGCCGATCTCGCCGATCCGCGCCCGGAGCTCCTCGTCGACAGCCGGCGCCGGGCTCTCCTCGATCAGCTTCTGGTGGCGGCGCTGCACCGAGCAGTCGCGCTCGCCGAGGTGGATCACGTTGCCGTGCTCGTCGGCGAGGACCTGAACCTCGACGTGGCGCGGGTCGGGCAGGTAGCGCTCGATGTAGACCGTCGCGTCGGAGAAGAACTTCTCCCCCTCGCGCGCGGCCCCCTCGAACGCTTTCTCGAGCTCCGACTCCTCGAGCGCGACGCGGAAGCCCTTGCCCCCGCCGCCGCCTGACGCCTTGATCGCCACCGGGTAGCCGACCGAGTCCTCGATGATCTTCTTCGCGTCCGCGACCGAGTCGACGGGGTCGGTCGTGCCCGGCACGATCGGGACCCCGGCGTCGCGCATCAGCTCGCGCGCGCGCGTCTTCGAGCCCATCGCGTCGATCGCGTCGGCGGGCGGGCCGATGAAGACGATGCCGGCCTCCTCGCAGGCGCGCGCGAAGCGGGCGTTCTCGGCGAGGAAGCCGTAGCCGGGATGGACCGCCTCGGCGCCCGAGCGCTTCGCCACCTCGAGCAGCTTGTCGACGACCAGGTAGCTCTCGCTCGCCGGCCCCGGACCGATCAGGTAGGACTCCTCCGCCCGCCGCGCGTGGGGGGCGTCGCGGTCGGGCTCGGAGTAGACCGCGACGGTGGCGATCCCCATCTCCTCGAGGCTGCGCATGATGCGCACGGCGATCTCGCCGCGGTTGGCAACAAGGACCTTCTGGAACATGCGCGCGCGAAGAGTAGCGAGCGCGGCCGCTGGCGGCCGCGCTCCGGACCGCTGCGACGGCCGTTACAGAGGCGCGACCGACGAGCGCTCCGGTGGGACCACGGCGGCTGCCGGCGGCGGGCGGCTCCGGCGGCGCAGCAGCTCGACGACGACGAGCGCCGCGACCGCGACCGGGGCGAGCGCGATCACCGGGGTCGGGATGGCGATGTGCGCCTTCGGCAGCAGCGCGAGTCCCGAGCCGACGAGTACGAGCGCGAGGGCGACGCGCAGTGACCCGGTCGGGACCCGGACCGAGAGGTGGCTGCCGAGCCAGACGCCCGGGACCGAGCCGAGCACGAGCGTGCCCGCGAGGCCGAAGTCGACGTCGCCGGCGACGATGTGGGCGATCGCCGCCGCCCAGAGGAGGATCGCGGCGTGGAAGACGTCGGTCCCGACGACGCGGGTCGGCATCAGGCGGAAGAGCAGGATCAGCGCGACGGCGATCAGCGCGCCGCTGCCCGCGGAGGTCAGCCCGAGCACGAAGCCGACCGACGCGCCGGTCGCGACCGCCGTCAGCTTGTTGCGGCGACTCGGCTCAGCCTTGAAGCGCTCCGGCTTCGGGCGGCGCATGAGAGCACGCACGAGCATCGCCGCTCCGGTGAGCAGCAGAGCCACGGCAAGGACGATGAACATGGTTCGGTCGAAGCCCTTGCCGAGGGCGCGCTCCAGCAGCTTGAGCACGTAGACGCCCCCGATCGCCGCCGGTACCGAGCCGAGCGCCATCCAGGTCGACAGGCGCACATCGACGGTCCCCTGGCGTAGGTGCTTGATGCCGCCGGCGGTCTTCGTCACCGCGGCGTAGGCCAGGTCGGTGCCGACGGCGGTGACGGGATTGATGCCGAAGACGAGGATCAGCAGCGGCGTCATCAACGAGCCGCCGCCGACGCCGGTCATGCCGACGAGGATTCCGACGCAAACACCGAAGACGACGATCAGTGGGTTCATGGCCCCCCACCTCCTACGGCCCGCTCAGCCGTGGAGGCCGCACTCAGTCTTTTCGCTGCCCGACCAGCGCCCGTCGCGACCCGTCGCCGGAAGCGTGCAGTGCGTGCAGCCGATCGAAGCGTAGCCGCGCCTGTGAAGCGGGTTGTAAGGAATCCCGTGGCGCTCCAGATAGGCCATGACATCGGCGTCGCTCCAGTCGGCGAGCGGATTCGCCTTGAACAGGCCATGCTTGTCGTCCCAGTGGAACTTGGGCGTCGCGGCGCGGGTCGGCGACTGATCGCGCCGGACCCCGGCGACCCAGGCGTCCACCTCGGCGAGCGCCCGCCCGAGCGGGTCCACCTTGCGGATCGTGCAGCAGGCGTCGGGATCGCGGCGCCAGAGCTCGTCACCGAAGTCGCTCGCCTGGCGGGCCACGCTCGGTCCCTGGTAGGTGTCGAAGCGGATCCCGTAGCGCTGCTCGAGGGCGCGCCATGTCTCGTAGGTCTCGGGGAAGAGCAGGCCCGTGTCGAGCGTGAAGAAGCGCGCCTCGGGCTCGATGCGCAGCAGCATGTCGACGATCACCGAGGCCTCCTTCTGGAACGAGCAGGCCACGTAGAGGCGCGGGTGGAAGCGCCGGGCCACGTACTCGAGCACCTCCTCCGCGCTCGCGTGCTCCAGATCCGCGTCTGTGCAGAGCGCCATCGCTAGCGGCCCTCGGGTGCGCGGCGGGGAGCCGGCGGGTCGCCCGCGAGGCGACGGCTTCGGATGCCCGCCATCAGGCCTCCGAGGCCTGGAGCGCGGCCGCCTCGAGCTGCTCGGACCACCATTGCGGCTCGGTGCGCGCGGCGAAGTCGGCAAACGTCTCGCCGTCGCCGTGACCCCGCTCGTAGAAATCGAGGATCGTCAGGAGAGTCTCGTTCAGGTCCCAGTGCGGCACCTTCTTGAGCACCACGTCGCCGAACTTGGGCTCCGGGCCGAGGTGGCCGCCGATCCTGATGTCCATCGCCTCGACGAACTCGCCGTCGACCTTCTTCAACACGCCCTCGATGCCTATGTCCGCGATCTGCTGCTGGGCGCAGGAGGACGAGCAGCCGGCGAAGTGCACGCGCAGGTCCTCGCCGTGCCCGTTCGGACGGACGTGCTCGTCGAGGAAGCGGGCGATCTCGGCGGCGCGCTCCTTGGTGTGCACCTTCGCCAGCCCGCAGAACTCCTTGCCGGTGCAGGTCTGCAGTCCGCGGGTGAACAGCGGCGGGTTCGGCGAGAGGTGCTCCAGCAGCGGCTCGGCGAGCAGGTCGTCGACCCGGTCGAGCGGGACCCAGGGGATGACGATGTTCTGCTGGTGGGTGAGCCGCAGCTCTCCGTCGCGGACGCCGTACTCGCGCGCGAGGCGGGCCACCTCGCGGAACTGCTCGGCGCGGATGCGGCCCGTCGGGACGCACAGTCCCACCGCCGCGTGCTCGCCGTCGCTCTGCGGGGTGACGCCGACGTGGTCGTGGCCGCGCAGATCCGGCGCGGCGCGCGCCCCGCGGCGCAGCTCGCGGCCGACGCGCCGCTCGAGCTCGGCGCGGAGCTCCTCCGGGCCGATCCGGTCGAGCAGGAACTTGAGCCGGGCCTTGCCGCGGCTCTTGCGGTTCTCGTCGGAGTCGCGAAAGATCGCGGTCACCTGCTCGACGACGTCGGTTGCCTCGTCCTCGGTGACGAAGACGTCGATCCAGCGTGCAAAGCGCGGGTGAGAGGAGAGCCCGCCGCCGACGCGGAGGTTGAAGCCGGGGGTCCCGTCCTCGGCGATCGCGCCGGAGAGGGCGACGTCGTTGATCAGGCCGCGCGCGCAATCCTCGGCGCAGCCCGTCACCGAGACCTTGTACTTGCGAGGCAGGTTCGAGTACTCGCGATTCCCGAGGAAGCGCTCGTGGATCGACTGGGCGACGGCGTGGCCGTCGGCGATCTGAGTATGGGCGATCCCCGCGAGCGTGCAGCCGACCACGTTGCGGGTGATGTCGCCGCAGGCGCCGAGCGTCGTCAGACCAACGCGCTCGAAGCGGCTGAAGATGTCGGGGACCTGCTCGAGGCGGATCCAGTGGATCTGGATGCACTGGCGCGTCGTGCAGTCGAGAAACCCGTGGCCGTACCGCTCGGCGATGTCCGCGAAGTAGTCGGCCTGTTCGCCCGTGACGATGCCCTGGATGACCTTGGTGCGCAGCATCCAGTGGCCGTCCTCGGTGTTGTGCTGGTAGAGGCCGTACCACTTCAGACGGGAGGCGTCG
Source organism: uncultured Actinomycetes bacterium (assembly GCA_963719375.1). GTDB lineage: Bacteria > Actinomycetota > Thermoleophilia > Solirubrobacterales > Thermoleophilaceae > JAICJV01. The sequence goes on from CAVRBY010000001.1 coordinate 1,356,571, forward strand.
TCGCCGTCAAGGGAGTCGTAGCCGTCTCGGGCCGCGCGCATCAGCGCGTCGTAGACGTCGAGGCCGTCCTTATCCTGCTTGATCAGCTCGAGCTTGTTCATGGCTCCTCGCGGGCGGGGACACGCGCAAAACTAGCAAAAGCCGACTTGCTTATCGGTATTTTCGCCGCGGAGCCTGAGTCTCGGGAACCCTCAGCCGCGGCCCCAGGGCTCCGGGTCCCCCCAGGGCGAGGGCCCGCGCGGGTCGAGGCCGGCGTTCTCGTAGAGGCCGGCGCGCAGCCACGGACTGGTGCGCTCGGCCGGCGGCGCCGGGATCGGAGCCGTGTCGCGCATGAACTGCTCGATAGCCGCCGCGATCGCCGCGGCCTCCTCCGGCGACGCGGCGGCGTGCCGCATCTCGATCCGCGGTCGCGGCGGCGACCGGTGCCCGTTGCGTGCCACGCGCGGAGGGTATCGTCGCCCCTCGATGTCCGAGATACCGGTCTTCGACCATGACGCGATCCTCCGCGCGATCGCGCCCGCGGAGGCGATCGAACGGGTGCGCGACGGCTTCGTCCGCTACGCGCACGACGAGTGGCAGATGCCGCCCAAGGTGTACCTGGCCGCGGCGCACGGCGACTTCCGGGCGATGCCCGCTCGGGGAGCGGGTCTGGCGATCCTCAAATGGGTCACCTCGTTTCCAGCCAACGCGGAGCGCGGCCTGCCGGTCGTGATGGGGGCGATCTGCATCTCGAGCGAGTCCGACGGTCGCCTGCTCGCGCTCGCCGACGCGCGGGCGGTGACCGCCCTGCGGACTGGCGCGGTGGCGGCCGTGGCCGCGCAGGAGCTCGCGCGCGAGGATGCCCGCACGGTCGGGATCATCGGCTGCGGGCTGCACGGGTCATGGGCCGCGTACTGCCTGGCGGCGGCCGAATACGGACCCGGCGTCTGCTACGACCCGAACCCCGAGCGTGCCGGCGAGCTGGCCGGGACGCTCGGGTGGGAGGTCGGCGCGCGCGAGGACGCCCTCGCCTGTGACGTCGTGACCACCGTGACGCCGGGTCATCAGCCCGTCATCTACACCGCGGACCTCCGACCCGGCATGCACGTCAACGCGCTCGGCGCCGACGGCCCGGGCAAGGCAGAGCTGGAACAGAGCGCGCTCTCGGGGTGCGCTCTCTTCTGTGACGAGTGGGAGCAGGCGAGCCACGGCGGCGAGCTGACGGGCGCGGTCGCGGCGGGCACGCTCACGCGCGACGCCGTCACGGAGCTTGGCGACGTCCTCACGGGCGCCGCTCCCGGGCGACAGGAGCCCGCCGGTGTGACGCTGTTCGACTCGACCGGCCTGGCGATTCAGGATCTGGCGATCTGCCAGGCACTCGTCGAGGCTCACGCCCAGGGCCAGCTCCGGGCCCGCACGGCGATGCTCTGAGCGCCCTGGCAGAAAGCCGGCCGCAACCGGTCAGCTGCGTGGGCGCTCAGCTCCCCACTCGCCGTCTTCCCATGGCGTGGCGGTGCGTCCGTGATCGACCCAATACAGCCAGGCCTCCCGCGCCGCGAGCGCCGCGCGGCCGGCACTCGCCTCCCGCGACGCTCCGGGCTCCTCCGTCGTGCCTTCGACCTCGGCCTGGCGCGCGATCAGGCGGCGCTGCCGCTCGCGCGCGCGGCCGACCCTGAGCGCGGCGCGCTCACGGGGCACGCCCGGCCGGGCGCCCCGGCGGGAGCTGGCTCGGCGGGCGATCATGCCGACCCGCCGGCGCGTTCGAGCTCGAGCTCGAGGGTCGCGGTCTCGAAGTCCCAGTCGAGCCGTTCCTCGTTGATGAAGAAGGTCGGCGTGCCGTTGACGCCGCTGTCGACGCCGCTCTGCACGTCCTCCATCACGTGCTGCCGGTGGGTGCCCTCAGCGAGCTCCCTGTCGAAGCGCGCGAGGTCCAGGTCGAGCTGGTTCGCGAGCCGGCGCAGCTGGGCCGGCTCGAGGTCCCGGCCGTGCTCGTAGATGAGGTCATGCATGTCCCAGAAGCGGCCCTGAGCGGCCGCCGCCTCAGCCGCCTCGGCGGCATAGAGCGCGCGCGGATGCGCGTCCCCGATCGGGAAATGGCGGAAGGCGAAGCGCAGGCTGCCGTCCGCACGCTCTCGCAGGCTCTCGAGCTTGTGGGCGGCGGCGACGCAGGCCGGCGACTCGTAGTCGCCGTACTCGACCAGCGTGACCGCCGCTTCGTCGGCGCCGCGGAGGTGGTCGTGATCCCGATCCACGTGAGGCTTCATGCCAGCTCCGTGCGAGACGATCTTGCGTCGCCATGCACGATCGGCGCCGGCGAGCTCGCCGTCCGCGTGCGAAACGGTGGCCGGCGGGGCCTCACCCAGCCCGAAAAGTCCCTCCCAGCCCTTCATGACGGGCGCGGCGCGCGTGTGCGCCAGCGGAAGAGCACGGTGATCAAGGTGCCCAGGACCCAGCCGAGGATCAGGCTGAACAGGACGAGCCAGACGAGCGCGACGGATGATGTGCCGAATACCCAGTCGATCTTGACCGGGCCCGTGTTCGACGCGGCGAGCGCCACCACGTAGGCAAGCAGGACGACCGCTCCGACCACATAGAGGTGGAGACGTCCGCGATGGGCCTTGCGTCGTACCCGCGCGCGTCGAGACTCCGGGGCGCGTCCCGTCTGAGCGCGAGCCGGCGGTTCCACGGCAGTTGGCCTGGCCCGGTCGTCGCCGTGGACATATGGCGGCTCCGGGGCCACGCCGGGCACCGCCGAGCGATGTAGGCCGGTGGCGGAGTTGCTGGACATGAGGACCTCCTGGAGAGCCTTAGCGGCGCCATTTCGCGGCGCCTCCGGCGGCTCCCGTCGAGAGTGGCTCTCTTCAGCTGAGGACGAGCTGTCCGTGAGGGTGGCCGGTCGGTCGGACCGGCGGGTGCCTGCGCGAGCGGATCGCAAGAGCGGCGAGTGACCTTTCCAGCGAGTCTAGCGCACTCAGGGGCTGCCCGGAGGAGCGACAATCGCGTCGATCCTCCAGACGCCGCCCTCGAACAGCATCTCGTAATTCGACCGGGTCGCGGTCAGCTCGCGGATGCGGACGCTCGCGCGTTTGCCGGCCACGCGCACGACCTGTGCCGTGCGGGGTAGCGTGCGCGCCGACTGGCCCGAGAAGTACTCGCACTCGCGCTCCGACCCGTCGAACTGGAGCCGCAGGAAACGAGCCGTCGCGAACGAGCAGGCATGGCGAAGGTTGCGGCTCGTCCTGTAGATGCCGATCGAGCGAAGGATCGCGCGATCGGTCGGCGTCGCGCCCTGACGCGCGAACGCGCTCACGTTCCTGCTGGCGGCGGGGCGGCCGCACCCGGCCACCGCGAGCGCTGCGAGGGCGGCGACCAGAGGAGTGGCGCGAGGCACGCGGTGACCGTAGAGCAAGCCCTCTTGCAGCTAGTCATAACGGCGCGGGAGCGGAAGGAGCGGGCCGGGGCGGCGGGGAATGGCGACCCTCTCCGTAGACCGACGCTCGGGAGGCCGTCCTGTCACCGCACCGCAAGCTCCTCATCGCCACCGCCACGATCGCCCTCGCGGCAACCGCGCCGGCCGTGGCGGGCACGCCCCATGTCATCCAGCCCGGCCAAACGCTCTCCGGAGTCGCGGCAGCGGACGGGTTGACCCCCGCCGAGCTCGCGGCGGCGAACGGGCTCAGCCCACTCGCCCAGCTCCGCGCCGGCTCGACGCTCGAGATCCCGTCGGCGACCGCCTCCGGGGCCTCGCCGGGCGCGCCCGCGCCGCTCGGCGGCTACGTCGTGCGACCGGGCGACACGCTCTCCGCGATCGCCGCGCGCGTCGGCGGCTCGCCGCAGCAGATCGCCTGGATGAACGGGCTCTCCCCATCGGCACCGCTGCTCACCGGTACCGCGCTGAAGCTTCCCACCGACTCCAGCGTGGCGCCCGCGAGCACGACCACGCGACCGACGGCGGCGGCGCCCTATGCGACCACGGGAGAGGCCACCGCGTCGCAGATCGGCTCGGTCGCGGCGGGCGCCGGCGTCCCCGCCTCGCTCGCGCAGGCGATCGCGTGGCAGGAGAGCGGCTTTCACAACGGCGCTGTCTCGTCGGCGAACGCGCGCGGAGTGATGCAGGTCGAGCCGGGAACGTGGAGCTGGATCGAGACCAACCTCGCGCACTCGCCGCTCGACCCGTCCTCCATGACCGACAACATCCGGGCCGGAGCGCTCTACCTCGGTGAGCTGCTGCGGGACACCGGCGGCAACGAGGCGCTGGCGATCGCCGCCTACTACCAGGGACTCGGCTCGGTGCGCGCGGTCGGGATGCTGCCCTCGACGCAGCGCTACGTCGCGAACGTGCTCGCGCTCAAGAGCCGCTTCGGCGGCTAGAGCGGGATGTTGCCGTGCTTGCGCTTCGGGCCCTCGACGCGCTTCGTCTGGAGCGTCTCGAGCGCGCGGATCAGCTTCGGCCGCGTCTCGTGCGGGACGATCACGTCGTCGATGTAGCCGCGCTCGGCCGCGGAATAGGGGTTGGCGAAGCGGGCCTTGTAGTCCGAGATCAGCTTCTCGCGACGCTCGTCCGGAGTCGGTGAGTTCGCGATGTCGCGCCGGAAGATGATGTTGACCGCGCCCTCCGGACCCATCACGGCCACCTCGGCCGTGGGCCAGGCGAAGTTGAAGTCGGCGAGCATGTGCTTTGAGTTCATGACGTCATAGGCGCCGCCGTAGGCCTTGCGGGTCACGACGGTCAGCTTCGGCACCGTCGCCTCGGTGAACGCGTACAGCAGCTTGGCGCCGTGGCGGATGATGCCGCCCCATTCCTGGCTCGTCCCGGGCAGGAAGCCGGGGACGTCGGTGAAGGTGATCAGGGGGATGTTGTAGGCGTCGCAGAAGCGGACGAAGCGAGCCCCCTTGACGGACGCGTCGATGTCGAGCACGCCGGCGAGCTGGGCCGGCTGGTTTCCGACGATGCCGACGGGCCGGCCGTCGAGACGGGCGAGGCCGACGACGATGTTGCGCGCGTAGTGCTCGTGGACCTCGAAGAAGTCGCCGTCGTCGACGATGCGGCTGACCACGTCACGCATGTCGTAGGGCTTGTTCGGGTTGTCGGGGACGAGGTGGTCGAGCTCCTCGTCCATCCGGTCGGGGTCATCGGTCGGCTCGACGCGCGGCGGCAGCTCGAGGTTGTTCTGCGGCAGGAACGACATCAGGTAGCGAACGTCCTCGAGGCACGATTCCTCGTCGTCGGCGGCGAAGTGGGCGACGCCCGAGCGCGTGTTGTGCGTCATGGCCCCGCCGAGCTCCTCGAAGGTGGACTCCTCGCCGGTGACGGTCTTGATCACGTCGGGGCCGGTGATGAACATGTGCGAGGTCTCCTTGACCATGAAGATGAAGTCCGTCATCGCCGGCGAGTAGACCGCTCCGCCCGCGCACGGGCCCATGATCAGGCTGATCTGGGGGATCACGCCGGAGCACTGGACGTTGCGCACGAACACGTCCCCGTAGGCGCCGAGCGAGACGACGCCCTCCTGGATCCGCGCGCCACCCGAGTCGTTGATTCCGATAACCGGGCAGCCGATCTTCGCGGCCAGGTCCATGATCTTGCACATCTTCTCGGCCATCACCTCGCCGAGCGAGCCGCCGAAGACCGTGAAGTCCTGGGAGAAGACACACACCGGGCGACCCTCGATCAGCCCGTGGCCGGTAACGACCGCGTCGCCCCAGGGCTTGTTCTTCTGCATGTCGAACTCGTAGGTCCGGTGACGTACGAAAGTGTCGACCTCCTCGAACGAGCCCGGGTCGAGAAGCCGCTCGATCCGCTCGCGCGCGGTCAGCTTGCCGCGCGCGTGCTGCTTCTCGACGGCGGCCTGCGACGCGGAGTGGACCGCCTCCTCGCGATGCTCCTCGAGCAGCGCGAGCTTCTCCTCGTAGGTCTCTGGCGTCTTCGCGCGCATCGGGGGGCGCGAGAGTTTAGACGGCGACCGAGTCCCCGCCGGCTACGAGCGGACGAACGGCTTGCGATGGGCCTGCCCAAGGCGGTCCAGCAAGCCCGACAGACGCTCCTCGAGGTGGTCATGCGAGAGCGGCTCGGGAGCCTTCGCGCCGAGGAGGCGGGCGAGCAGGCCGGGGCCGGCAGCTCGCTTCCGGACATCGGCTGCCAGCGTCACCTTCGTGCCCCAGCTCGAGGGTTCCAGGAGAACCGTCCCGGACGCCTCCTTCGCGTCGAAACGGAGCTCGCACTCGGGCTCGATGGCCTGCACCGTGGCGCCCTCGAGCGCGGCTTCCAGCCTGGGTGAGAGCTCGGCCCACAGCTCGGGCGGCGACTTGACCAGTGTTCGAGAGACCTCGACGGTCGGCACGAACGGGTTTTCGCGGCGCTCGCGGCGATTCCTCTCGCCGCCCAACGCATGGCGCCGGATGCCCGCTCTCCATCCGGGCATCCGGCGCGATTCGTGCTCTAGGAGGTCCTGCTGTCGGAAGCCGGTGCCGGCTCAATTGCACCGAAGCTCTCGTCCATAGTTGTCGGCCGTGCCCGTCCTGCCGATATGGGGTCATGACCCCATCTTTCGCAGGCGTGAGATCCAGGCGCAATTCGACTTCGCTCGCCGGCCAGGTGCTGGCGGTCAACGTGCTGCTCGTCGTAGCGACCCTGTTCGCGGCGAGCGCGGCGGCGAACCTCGACCTCAAGGTGCAGGGGCAGCGGTGGGAGTTCCTGCTGCTCGCGATGACGATCATCCTGATCCTGCTCGTGAACATCACGATGCTGCGCCGTCGCTTCTCACCGCTCGAGCGGCTGATCGAGCGCGTCGAGGCGATCGACCCGGCCCAGCCTGCCGCGTTCGAGGCTCCGGACGATCGTGAGGCGCTCGAGGAGGTGGATCGTCTGGCGGCGTCCTTCCGCCGCCTGCTCGGGCGCATCGAGGAGGAGCGGCTGCGCAGCGGGCGGCTCGTGCTGCGCGCCCAGGAGGAGGAGCGCCGCCGGCTCGCGCGCGACCTGCACGACGAGGTCAACCAGGCCCTGACGGCGATCCTGCTGCGGCTCGCAGGCGCTCAGCCAGGCCGCCCCTCCGGAGCTGGCCGACGAGCTGTCCGAGCTGAAGCGGCTGGTCAACCAGGCGATCGGCGAGCTGCTCGGGCTCGCCCGCCAGCTGCGCCCGACGGCGCTCGACGACCACGGGCTCGTGCCGGCGATCGAGGGCCAGGTGCGCCGCTTCGAGGCCAACACGGGCATCAAGGCCGAGCTCTCGAGCGCCGGCGAGCTCGACTCGCTGCCAGACGACGAGGAGATCGCGGTCTTCCGCGTCGTTCAGGAGGCGCTCGCGAACATCGGCCGCCATGCCGAGGCCGCCCGGGTCGGGGTGTCGCTCGCCGCGACGGATGGCGGCGTCGAGCTGCGGGTGACCGACGACGGGAGGGGGTTCGACGTCGGCTCGACGCCCCGCAAGGGGCTCGGGCTCGACGGTATGGCGGAGCGAGCACGCCTGGTCGGTGGCGAGCTGACGATCGAGTCGCGCCCGGGCGCGGGGACGGCTCTGACGCTGCGGGTGCGCTGATGCTGAGGATCCTCGTCGCCGACGACCACGGGATCGTCCGCACCGGCCTGCGGATGCTGATCGACCGTCAGGAGGGCATATCGGTGGTAGCCGAGGCGGGCGACGGCGTCGAAGCGGTCGAGCGGGCGCTCGCGGAGCGTCCGGACGTCGTCATCGCGGACGTGGCGATGCCGCGCATGACCGGGCTTCAGGCGGCTCGCGAGATAAAGGCCCAGCTGCCCTCGACGTATGTCCTGCTGCTCTCGATGCACGACGACGAGCGCTATCAGCTCGACGCCTTGAGAGCGGGCGCCTCCGGCTACGTGCTGAAGAGCCAGGCGGACAGCGAGCTGATCGAGGCCGTCCGTGCGGTCTCCGCCGGACGGACCTTCTTCTCGTCGGCACTCGCCGACGCCGAGCTCGAGGGCGAGGGCAGCGACCCGCTCACGCCGCGCGAGCTCGACGTGCTGAAGCTGATCGCCGAGGCATACACGAACAGGCAGATCGCCGAGATCCTCAAGGTGTCCGAGAAGACGGTGGAGTCCCACCGCGGCCATCTGCTCGCGAAGCTTGGAATGCGGGATCGCGTGGAGCTCGTGCGTTACGCGATCCGGCGGGGCCTCGTCGAGGCCTAGCGGCGCAGGAGGCCCCTGAGCACGCCGGCGTTCTCCGCCGCGCGGACGGCGCGCTCCATCGCCCGCGCCTGATCGCCACGGAGGGTCGCGGTGAGCGCGCCGGCGGCCGAGCGCAGTCCGGCGCCGGCGGCGCGGCCCGCGGACCGGCCGCGGCGGAACCCGAGCGCGACGCCGAACGCGTAACGCCGGCGTAGGAAGGAGCGGCGCGTCAACCGCTCCGGGCCGATCACGTGGCGCACGGCAGCGTCGGGGACGTAGCGGATCGTGTAGCCGCGGCGGTGCAGCTCGCGCTCGACGGCGTCCTCCTCGCCGAAGAAGACCCGCTCCCCGGAGTGACCGAGCGAGGGGTCGAAGCCGCCCACCTCGCGCAGGGCGCCGAGACGGAACGAGATGTTGGCGCCGTAGACCGCCTCGTGGGCGGGGTCGAGATCTCGGGTCCGCGAGCCGCGATCCAGCAGCGTCAGCGCATGAGCGATGCCATCCGAGAGCCAAACCGGCTGTGCGACGGCGTAGCTGGGGCGGATCGGGCCGCCGATGCAGGCTACGCGCGGGGGAGCCTCACCCCAGTGACGCCGGAGGGCCTCGTACCAGCCGGGCTCGACGATCGCGTCGTCGTCGACGAAGGCGATCACGCCCGCGCCGAGCTCCGACGCCCAGGCCAGCGCCCGGTTTCGCGCCCGCGAGAGGCCTGGGTCGGGACTCTCGAGCACGGTGCCGAAAGCACGCCGGTGCCGCTCGACGAGGGCGCTGGAGAGGCCGCTCGTGACAAGCGCCACATGGTGTGTCTGAGCGCTGACCGCCGCCAGTGACGCCGCGACCGCGCGGTCATCCCGGTTTGTGCAGACGGCTACCGCCAGCGGCGTATCGCCACGGTCGGGGGTTGGGTCGGTTGATGTTCCGGGCACGACGCAGGGCTAGACTTTGCCCGCAGCCTTTCAACTTGGGAGCCATGAGGTCCAGATGCAGGAGATGGTCATCTACGGCGTCAGCTTCGACATGGTCGGCAAGCAGCCGATCGTGCTCCTCAAGACGCGCGACGGGAACAAGTTCCTGCCGATCTGGATCGGCCATCCGGAGGCGGCGGCGATCCTGATGAAGCTTCAGGGAGCGAACACGCCCCGGCCGATGACCCACGATCTGATGAACGAGATGCTCTCGGAGCTCGAGGTCTCGTGCAGCAAGGTGGCCGTCACCGAGCTGCGCGAGAACACGTTCTACGCCTCGATCACGCTGCGGATGAACGGGCGCGAGGTCGACATCGACTCGCGTCCCTCGGACGCGCTGGCGCTCGCCGTCCGCACCAAGGCGCCGATCTACGCGGCTGAGGAGGTCATCGCCGAGTCGGCGATCGAGTTCGAGCACGAGGTCGAGGACACCGAGGAGGTCGTCGAGAAGTTCAAGGACTTCCTCGACAACGTCTCCCCGGAGGATTTCGCCGGCGGCAGCGGCTCCGGCTAGCCGAGGCTCGCGTTTCGCCCTCGTTCCGAGCCCGTCGCGGCGAGCTCGAGAATGCGCGCGACGAGCTGGTCGAACTCGAGCCCGCCCGCCTCGGCTGCCTGCGGCAGCAGGCTCGTCTCGGTGAACCCCGGGGTGGCGTTCGCCTCGAGCACGAACAGCTCGCCGCTGGCGCGCTCGAGCATCAGGTCGATGCGCGCGAAGCCGTAGCAGCCAAGCCGCGAGTAGGCGGCCAGCGCGAGCTCCCGCGCCCGCTCGGTGGTCTCGGGCGGCAGCGCGGCCGGGCATACGAACGACGTGCGCCCGATCTCGTAGCGCGACTCGAAGTCGTAGAAGTCCTCGTCCTGAGGCACCGCCTCGACGACCGGAAGCACCTCCGGGCCGGCCGCGCCCTCGACGATCGACACGGCGAGGTCACGACCGTCCACGTGCCGCTCGAGCAGGACCCGCTGGTCGTATGAGAAGGCCGAGACGAGCGCGCCCGGCAGCTCGCGGGCGGAGCGCGCCAGCTTGACGCCGAGCGCCGAGCCGCCCAGGGCCGGCTTGACGACGATCGGGATAGCCGAGGCCGGCCTCGATCGCCGGCAGGGTGTCGGCCGCGCCGAGCTGCTTGAAAGCCGTCTCGGTGAACGAGAAGAAGGACGGCGTCGGGATCGACGCCTCGACCAGCATGTGCTTCGTCAGCACCTTGTCCGTGGTGCGCACGCAGGCGAGCACGCCGGAGCCGGTATACGGGATGCCGAGGATCTCGAGCAGCTCCTGGACGGTGCCGTCCTCGCCGTCGCGGCCGTGGAGGCAGACGAATGCGGCGTCCGGCGAGCCGGCGCGGAGGCGCGCGATCAGGTCGGGCGCCGGCGTCGATCTCGGCGACATCGTGCCCGAGCCGCTCGAGCGCGTCCGCGACCCGCGCGCCGGAGCGCATGCGAGACCTGGCGCTCGAACGAGCTGCCGCCCTTGAGGACGGCGACCGCGGCTCACGAGCGCCGGGCGCGGCCCTCACCGGAGCGGCGGGACGGCAGCGGCACGACACGCGCGCCCGCGGGACCGCGGGGCGGCCGGCGGCTGCGAGGGCCGGGGCACGGCCGTGCTCCTCGCCGGTGAGCGTCCCGTAGAGGGCCACCTGCTCGGCGACGACGGCGCCGATCCGGCGGATGCCCTCGCGGATGTCGTCACCGCTCGAGGCGGAGAAGTTGAGCCGCATCGAGCTGGCACCGCGCCGTCGACGTACGCCGCCGCGCCCGGAACGAAGGCGACGTTCTCGCGCAGCGCTCGCGCGAGCAGGTCGGTCGTGTCGATGAAGTCGGGCAGCGTGACCCAGATGAAGAGGCCGCCCTGGGGCCGCGTCCACTCCGCCTGAGGCGGGAGCGTCTCGCCGAGCGCGTCGAACATCGTGTCGCGCCGCGCGCGGTAGGTCTCTGTCAGCGACTCGACGTAGTCGCGCCAGCGCACCTGCTCGAAATAGGCCTGGACGACCATCTGCGAGAGCGTCGAGGAGCAGAGGTCGGCGGCCTGCTTGCCGAGGTTGATCTTCTCGAGCACCGGCGGCGGCGCCACGATCCAGCCGAGCCTGATCCCCGGCGAGAGGATCTTCGAGAACGTGCCGAGGTACATCACGTAGACGCCGCCATCGAGCTCGCGCAGCGTCGGGAGCGGGGCTCCTTCATAGCGCAGCAGGCCGTACGGGTTGTCCTCGAGGACAAGCACTTCGTGCTTGTCCGCAAGTTCGACGAGACGCTTCCGCCGGGGCAGCGACATCGTCACGCCCGCTGGGTTGTGGAAGGTGGGGACGGTGTAGATGAACTTGGGCCGGCGCCCCTCGCGGGCGAGCCGCTCGAGCGTCTCCTCGAGCAGGTCGACGCGCATGCCCTCGCCGTCCATCTCGATCTGGATGACCTCCGCCTCGTAGGCGGAGAAGACGGGCACCGCGCCCGGGTATGTCGGTGCCTCGGCGATCACGACGTCGCCCGGGTCGACCAGCACGCGCGCGACGAGGTCCAGTCGCCTGCTGGCCACCGCTGGTGACGATCAGGTCCTCGCGACCGGCGCTGATGCCCTCCGCGCGCATGACCTCGACGATGCAGTCGCGCGCCCCGTCCTGACCCTCCGTCGGCCCGTACTGGAGCGCCTCCGCGCACCAGTCCCGCGCGACCCGCGCGGTGACCTCCGCGAGGGTCTGCTCGGGGAAGCTGGCGGTGTCCGGCAGCCCGCCGGCGAGCGAGATCACCTCGGGCCGCGCGATCACGGCCATCAGGTCACGCATCGCGGATGACTTCATGACCCTCGTCCGCCCGGCGAACAGGGCCGCGTAGCGCTCGATGTCGCGCTTGGTGGACCGCGTCCGCGCGATCGGCGTCAGCCGGCGCCCGCCGCCGGCGCCGAGGGAGCCGTCGTCTATCGTCATGGCGCTTCCAGCGTACTCGGACTGGCCCTCCAGCCCATCCTCATGAGCCTATTCCTCGACATCGGCACCGGTGCCGGACTTGCGGGCGCCAGCGGTGTCCGTCCCTTCCTGCCGCCGTTGCTCGCGGGCGCCCTCGCGCGCGGCGGCATCGGGATCGACTTTCGCCACACGTCATACAGCTTCCTCCAGAGCCCGGCGTTCCTGGTCGCGGTGCTGGCGCTCGCGGCGCTCGCCTACCTGCTCGAGCGTCGCCGGCCCGCCGCGAGCGCGCGTGACCCGGTCGAGCTCGGGCTCGCGGCGCTCGGCGTTGCGCTGGGCGCACTCCTGTTCGCGGGCGCCGTCTCGCAGGCCCACGCCGAGGCCTGGCCGTTCCTCTTTGCGGGCGCCGCTTGCGCCGCCCTCGGCTTTCTCGCCGTCGCGGCGCTGGTCGGCCGCGCCCGCCGTCGCGTCGAGGGCAGCGCCGCGTCGCTGCTGCTCGTCTATGCCGACCTGATCTCGCTGCTGCTGGCGGGGCTCGCGATCCTCCTGGCGCCGCTCGGACTCGTCGCGCTCGTCGCCTTCGCTGTGCTGCTGACACGTGCTCGCATGGCCGGCCCGCGCAAGTTCGAGGGCCTGCGCATCCTGCGTTGAGCCCGGGCAGGCCGCGCAAGCTCGTCCTCTGCGTCATCGACGCGCTCAAGCCGGAGATGCTCGAGCGCGCGATCGACCACGGTCGCGCGCCTGCGCTCGCGACGCTGATGGACCGCGGCACCTACGTACCGGAGTGCGTCTCGAGCTTTCCCTCGGTGACCCCCGTCGCGGCCGCCAGCATCGCGACCGGCGCGGGCCCCGACGAGCATCACATCCCCTCCATGAACTGGTACCACCGGGGCGAGCGGCGCTACGTCGAATACGGGTCGTCGTTCGAGGCCTCGCGCACGTTCGGGGCCCTGCGCTCGCTCCAGGACACCGTCTACAACATGAACATGGCGCACCTCAGCCGGGCGCGCAGGACCGTCTTCGAGCATCTCCAGGACGCCGGGCTGCGGACCGCCGGAACGACCTATCTGATGTACCGCGGTCGCACGCGGCACCGCGCCTCGGAGGACGGCATGTACAGCCGGCTCGCCCGCGCGGGCGGCTTCCGTCACGCGGTCTGGGGGCCCGACGAGCTGTTCTACGCCGACCTGATCGCGACCCGCCGCACGGACTGCCGCAGCGTGCTCGGGATGCCCGGCCAGCGCGACCAGCACACGGCCTGCGTCGGTGCCTACCTCGTCGAGCACGACCTCTTCGACTTCCTGCTCTTCTCACTGCCCGACAACGACAACTACTCACACCGCCGGGGGCCGTACGCCCAGGTCACCTCGATCGCCTCGGCCGACCGGGCGCTCGAGCGGCTCATGCACGCGGGCGGGGGCGCGGACGCCTTCCTCGAGGAGCACGCCGTGATCGTCATGTCCGACCACTCGCAGATCGCCGTCGTCGACCAGGTCAACCTCGCCGCGGCGCTCGAGGGCTGGGACCTGCTGCCTCCGTCCGGGGAGGGGGGCGCGGAGATCGCGGTCTGTCCGTCGCAGCGCTCGGCGCAGATCTACGTGCTGGATGAGGATCGGCGCGCGCAGCTCGCACCCCGACTCGCACGCGAGCTGGCCGCCGCTCGACGGCATCGACCTCGTGATGCGCCGGCAGGGCGACGAGGCGGTGGTCAGCTCAGCGTACCGGTGAGCTGCGATTCGCTCCGGGCGGAGAGCTCGCCGACGCGGTCGGCGAGCTCTGGAGCGTCGAGGGCGAGCACCGAGGTGCTCGCGCTGCAGAATGCCGACGGGGTCGTCTCGAGCCCGTCCTATCCGGACGCGCTGTCCCGGATCTGGTCCGCGCTCGACTGCCCGCACGCGGGCGACGTGCTGCTGTCGGCCGGTGGGGGCTACGAGTTCACGGACTGGGGCGGGGTGGCCCACGTCGGGGGCGGCAGCCACGGCTCGCTTCACCGCGGCGACTCACTGGGTGCCCTGCTGTTCGCGGGCGTCGATCGACCCCCCGCGACCGACGTGGCGCAGTGGCGGATCCGCGACGTCGTGCCGATGATTCTCGAGCACTTCTCGGTACCCTCGTGACCGTGCCCGAGGAGCTTGCAACGCGCGACCGTCCGGGAGCAGCCCGCCGCCGCGCCGCCGCTTCGCATGCACACGCGCGTGCGCCACGGCCTGCGCCGGCCGCACAACTGGGTCCAGCTGGTCAAGTTCTTCGCGGTCGGCGGCTCGGGCTACGCCGTCAACCTGGTCGTCTTCGCGCTCGCCAACAAGGCGCTCGGCCTGCACCACCTGATCGCCGCGACGCTCGCCTTCATCGTCGCGGTGATCAACAACTTCTGGTGGAACCGCCACTGGACCTTCGCCGCCCGCGGCGGTCACGCCGGCTTCCAGGCGGCGCGCTTCTTCGCCGTCAGCGTCGTCGCCTTCCTGTTCGCCGCGGGCATCCTCCAGCTGCTCGTGAGCGTCGGCGTGGGAGCGCTCGTCGCGCAGGCGGTCTCGCTCGTCGCCGCCACTCCGCTCAACTTCGTCGGGAACAAGATGTGGAGCTTCGCCGGCGGCAACCTGACGCGGTAGGCGCCCGGCGTCGCCGGCTGCCCGCCCTCCTCTGCGGCCTGCTGATCCTCCTCCTGGCGGCCGCGCCGGCCCGCGCCGACGATCTGCGCCAACCGGCCTCGCAGACGCGACCGCCGGCTTACCACCGCCTCAGCGCCGACACGGTGATCGCAATCGCGGACAGGGTGCCGAAGGTCCGCGCGGAGCGACGGCTGCGCGGGTCGCTGCGGCCGGTCGCGTACATGAAGGGCCTCGAGCAATGGCAGGTCAGCTACTTCCAGGGCCGCATCGAGCGCGCCCAGGTCCTGATCGACGACGCCACCGGGCGGGTCCGTGAGGCATGGACCGGCCCGCAGGTGGCCTGGACGATGGCACGCGGCTACCCGGGAGCCTTCGCGGGCAAGGTCTCGGCGCTCTACGTGTGGCTGCCGTTGAGCGCGCTGTTCCTGGCGCCCTTCCTCGACCTTCGCCGTCCCCGCCGGCTGCTTCACCTGGACCTCCTCGTGCTGCTCGCGCTGGGCCTCTCGCTCGCCTTCTTCAACCACGCGCTGATCGGAGTCTCGGTCCCGCTCGTCTATCCGGTGCTCGTCTACCTGGCGGTGCGCCTCTCCCTCGCCGGGCTGCGGCCCCGGCCGTCAACCGGCCGGCTGCTGCCACACGTCCGGGTGACCTGGCTCGCGCTGGGGCTCGTCTTCCTCGTCTGCTTCCGCCTGGCGCTCAACATCGCCGACTCCGGCGTCGTCGACATCGGCTATGCGAGCATGGTCGGAGGCGACCGGATCGCCCATGGCGAGACCCTCTACGGCGCCTTCCCGTCGCAGGTGGCCCACGGCGACACGTACGGGCCGGTGACCTACCTCCTCTACGTTCCGTTCGCGCGCGTGTTCGGCTTCAGCGGCAGGTGGGACGCGCTTCCGGGCGCGCACGCCGCAGCGATCTCGTTCGACCTGCTGACGATGGCCGGGCTGTTCCTGCTCGGCCGGCGGATGCGCGCGGGTCCGGCCGGCCTCGAGCTCGGTACGGCGCTCGCCTACGCCTGGGCCTCGTTTCCGTTCACCTTCTACGCGCTCGACTCGAACACGAACGACGGGCTCGTCGCGCTGCTGCTGGTGGCCGCCCTGCTCGCCTTCGGCAGCAGGCCCGGACGCACGGCGCTCGTCGCCCTCGCCGGGGCGGCCAAGTTCGCGCCGCTCCTGCTGGTGCCGCTTTTCGCCACCGCGCGCGCGAGCGGCTCGCGCGCGAAGGGACGCTCGCTGATCGTCGGGGGCGCCGCCGCGGTCCTTGTGCTGGCCGCGACGTTCCTTCCCTTCATGCCGCACGGGGGCCTCCGTGCGCTCTGGGAACGGACGGTCGGCTACCAGGGAGGGCGTGACAGCCCGTTCTCGATCTGGGGCGAGCACCCGTCGCTTCACTGGCTGCTGGTGACGCTCGAGGCTTCGGTCGGTGCTTTCGCCGTCGCGGTGGCCCTGCTGCCGGGGCGACGGGAGATGCGCGCATGCGCGGGCCTCGGCGCCGCGCTTTTGATCGGCGTCCAGCTTTGTGCGACCTACTGGTTCTACCTCTACGTCGTCTGGTTCCTGCCCTTCGCGCTCGTGGCCATCATGACCGCGTACCGCACGCGCGACGCCGGGCACTCCTCGTTGCCGCCGCTCGACGAGCGAGCCCGCGAGCCCGTGCTGACGTGAGCCTGCTGCGGCGGCCCTGGGTCGCGACGCTCGTGCTGCTCGCGGCGAGCTCGGCCCTGACCTACCTGGTCATCCCGTGGTCGGACACGCGGATCAACGACCTGGTCGTCTACCGCGCGGACGCACACGCGTTCCTCGCCGGGCATCTTCCATATAGCGGTCAGCCGTTCGAGTATCCGCCGCTCGCGGCTCTCGTGATGGCGCTGCCCGGCGTGATCAGCACCTCCCAGGACGGCTACGCGGTGACGTTCGCGCTGCTGATCCTCGTGACGATGCTGGCCGCCCTGCCGCTCGTCCGCCGGCTCGCCGCGCAGACCGGGGGCGACCCCAAGCTCGCGATCGCCGCGCTCGCGCTGTCGCCCGTAGCGGCCGGCGCGATGCTGCGCACCCACTTCGACCTGGTGCCGGCGGTGGTGACGCTCGCGGCGCTCGCCCTGCTCGTGTCCGGCCGCCCCCGCAGCGGGATGGTCGTACTCGGGCTCGGGGTGATGACCAAGGGCTTCCCGATCGTGATCGCTCCGATCGCGCTCGGCTGGATCGCCGTCCGGCAGGGGCGCCGCGTGGCGCTGCGATCCGGCGGCGCGCTGCTTGCCACGCTCGCCGTGCTGGTCGCGATCTCGTGCGCGCTGTCGCCGGCGGGCGCCTGGCGCGCGCTGACGTACCAGACCCAGCGAGCACCCGAGCTCGAGAGCGCACCCGCGGCGGTGCTGCTCGTCGGCAGCGAGCTCGGCGCACGCCCTCCGAAGCTCGGCCTGAGCCATGGCTCGGTATCCGTCTTCGACGCCGCCGACGGCATCTGGACCGACGTGTTCTATGCGCTCGGGCTCGTCATGATCGCCCTGCTCGTGCGCGCGGCCGTGACGCAGCCCACAGCGCGGAACCTCGTGCTCGCCTCACTGGCGGCCACGGCTGCGTACGCGGCCTTCGGCAAGGTGCTCTCGCCGCAGTTCCTGGTCTGGACGCTGCCCCTGCTCGCGCTCGCGGCCGGCTGGCGCGAGTGGCGGCTGGCGGGTGCGATCGCGCTGGCGACCGTGCTCACCCTGGTCGAGTTCCCGGCGCACTACCACGAGCTCCTGCACCGCAGCGGCGGCGTCGTGTGGCTCGTGGTCATACGTGACGCGGCGCTGCTCACGAGCGTCTGGCTGGCGGTCCGCTGCGCGCGCCGACCGGTCGATCAGCTCGTCTAGAGCCCCTCCGCCGAGATCAGGAGCTGCTCGATCGAACGGGCCCGGCCGTCCTCGTCCGCGTCGATCACGACGGCGTTCAGCCACGGGTCGTCGGCAGAGGGCTCGAACTTGACCGGCATCATCGTCAGGAAGCGCCGCAGCGCTCGCTCGCGCTCGACTCCGATGACCCCTCCGCGTGCGCCCGTCATCCCGACATCGGTGATGTAGGCCGTGCCGCCTGGCAGGACACGCGCGTCGGCCGTCGGCACGTGCGTGTGCGTGCCGACGCACGCGGTGACGCGGCCGTCGAGGTACCACCCCATCGCGACCTTCTCGCTCGTCGCCTCGGCGTGGAAGTCGACCAGCACGTGCGTGACCTGCCCGCGCAGTTCGGCGAGCGCCGCATCGACCTCGGGGAAGGGTGAGCGCGCCGCGTCGAGGAAGAGCGTCCCCGACAGGTTCACGATGCCGAGGCGGTGCCCGCCCGACTCGACTACCGTGACGCCCCTGCCCGGGTTCGAGCGCGGATAGTTGGCGGGTCGCACGATCCGGTGGTCGCTGTCGAGCAGGTCGTAGACGTCGGCTTGGCGGTAGGCATGGTTGCCGAGCGTGAGGGCGTCCACGCCGACCCGGTCGAGCAGGCCGCGGGCGATGCGCTCCGAGATGCCCGCCCCGCCGGCCGCGTTCTCGCCGTTGACGACGACGAGGTCGATCGCGTTGCGCTCGCGCAGCTCCGGGACGAGCGCCTCGACCAGCCGCCTTCCCGGGCTACCGACGACGTCGCCGACGAACAGGATCCGCACCGCGGGCATTCTTGCGCGTGCGGTCGGGTCCGTGCGCCCGCGCCGTTACCGTTCCGCTCGTGCCGGTCGAAGCCCCAAGCGGGACGCTCCTGCTCGAGGCGAGCGGACTCGGCAAGCGCTACGGCCCGCGCAGCGCGCTGAACGACGTCTCGGTGACCGTGTCGCGCGGCGAGCTCGTCGCCGTGCTCGGCCCGAACGGCGCCGGCAAGACGACCCTGCTCTCGATCCTCGCCGGAGCGCTCGATCCGGACGCCGGAAGCCTCACGCGGCGTCCGCCGGCGGTCGGCTGGGTGCCCCAGCAGACGGCCCTCTACAGCAAGCTGACGGTCGCCGAGAACCTGCGCCTGTTCGCGCGCCTCGAGCGGCGCGCGGACATCGAGGCGGCGGTGACGCGGATGCTCGATGCAGACCGGGCTCTGCCGACCGCGCCGGCGATCAGGTCGGGACGCTGTCCGGAGGCAACCGCCAGCGCGTCAACGTCGCGATCGGGCTGCTCGCGGACCCGCAGCTGCTGCTGCTCGACGAGCCGAGCGCGGCGCTCGACCCGCGTCAGCGCGAGCGCCTGTGGGAGTTCATCCTCGGGCGCGTCGCCGAGGGCACCGCCGTCGTCTATGCGACCCACGACGTCCGCCAGGCCGAGCGGCACGCCGACCGGGTGCTGGTCCTCGCCGACGGCGAGCTGCTGTTCGGCGGCTCGCCGGCCGAGCTGGCCGCCGCGGGTGAGAGCCGCGACATCGAGTCGGCCTTCCTCTCCTTTCTCGCGCGGCGGGGACACTGAGTGGCCGCCGTCTCGATCCGCGCGACGCCTCCTGTGATCGGCTGGCTGCTCGGCAAGGACCTGCGCATCCTGCGACGCTCGCCGCTGCTCGTCGCACTGCTCGTGATCTACCCGCTCGTGATCGCCGGGCTCGTCGGTGCGGCGGTCACGAGCGCTCCGGGCAAGCCGCGCGTGGCGCTGCTCAACGCGATCCCCGCGGGCCAGGCCACGATCAGCCTGGGGGGGCAGCCGATCGATCTGCGCCAGGAGGCGAAGCCGCTCTTCGACGCGATCAAGGTCGTCCCCGTGGCGAGCGAGCGGGAGGCGATCGAGAAGGTCCGCGACGGATCCGTGCTCGGCGCGCTGGTGCTCCCCGCCGAACCTCCCGCTCAAGCTCGAGTCGGTCGCCACCGGCGGCTCGGAGCCGGCCACGGTACGCGTCTACTACAACGCCACGGACCCCGCGAACCAGCGCTACTTCAGCGACACGATCAAGGCGCGCGTCCAGGACGCGAACGCCGCGCTCTCGAAGCGGATCGCCCAGGTCGCGGTCAGCTACCTGAACCTGATCGGAAGCGGCGGCGAGCTCTCCTTCCTCGGCCACAGCGTCACCGTGATCGGTCTGTCGCGCTCGGCCAGGATCGTGCAGGCCGCGGAGGCCGCGCTCCCCCGCGGATCGCCCGCGCGCGCCGACCTCGCCCAGGTGGCGGCGTTCGCGCAGACGGCTCAGCAGAACATCGGTCTCGCCGGCCCGCTGCTCGCGTCGATCGGCGCACCGATCCAGGTCCAGTCGATCAACGTCTCGAGCGGCTCGCCGCCGCTCGGCCCGTATCGCCGCCGCGGTGGCGGCGACGCTCACGCTGATGCTCGTGACGCTCCTGCTCGGCGCGGGGATGCTCGCGCTCGAGCGCGAGGAGAACGTCCTCGCGCGCCTCGTCCGAGGGCTCGCCGGCGGGGCCGCGCTCGTCGTCGAGAAGACGGGCCTCGCCGCCCTCTGCGCGACCGCTGTCGCGCTCCTGCTGCTGATGGCCCTGTCGCTGTCGGTCGCCCTCGCCTGGGCGCGCTTTCCCCTCTGGCTGGTCGCGCTCGCGCTCGGAGCGCTCGCGTTCGGGGCGCTCGGGACCGCGATGGGCGTCCTGGCGCGCGAGGTCCGTGCCGCCTCGCTACTCGCGTTCATGGCCTCGCTGCCGATCGCGGCGCTGGCGCTCGTTCCCGCGGGTGCGGTGTCGGGCGGGCTCGACTCGGCGATCCGGATCGTCTCAGCCGCCTTCCCGTTCAGGCCGACGCTCGACGCGCTGAACTCGGCACTCGGGCGGTCGGGCGCGATCGGCCTGCCGCTGCTTCACCTCGCGATCCTCGCGCTCGTCTACGCGACGCTCGCGCGGCTCGGCGTGCGGCGGCTGGCGAGGTGAGCGGCTCTATCCTGAGCGGGCGTGGCCTCATTCCCGCAGACCAGACTGCGTCGCCTGCGCCAGAGCGCGCCGTGGCGCAGCCTGGTGCGAGAGGACGAGCTGCGCCCCTCCCAGCTGGTCTACCCGATGTTCGTCGAGCTCGGGACGGACAGCCGGACGCCGATCGAGTCGATGCCCGGCATCGAGCGCCTGTCGATCTCGCACGCGGTCGAAGAGGCCGGCGCCGCCGAGGCGCTCGGGATCCCGGCCGTGCTGCTGTTCGGGATCCCGGCCTCCAAGGACGAGCAGGCATCGGGCGCCTACGACGACGAGGGCGTCGTCCAGCTCGCCGTACGGGCGATCAAGGAGGCGCACCCGGATGCTCGTCACGATCACCGACGTCTGCCTGTGCGAGTACACCTCGCACGGCCACTGCGGCGTCGTCCGCGACGACGGCCGCGTCGACAACGACGTCACCCTCGAGCTGCTCGCGAAGACCGCGATCTCACATGCGGCCGCGGGCGCCGACGCGGTCGCGCCGAGCGACATGATGGACGGCCGCGTCGCCGCGCTGCGCTCGCAGCTCGACGCGGAGGGACATGCTGAGACGCCGATAATCGCCTACTCGGCGAAGTTCGCCTCGGCCTTCTACGGGCCGTTCCGCGAGGCGGCCGAGTCCACGCCCGCCTTCGGCGACCGGCGCTCCTACCAGATGGACCCGGCAAACGCCGAGGAGGCTGTGCGCGAGGCGCTGCTCGACGTCGAGGAGGGGGCCGACATCGTGATGGTCAAGCCGGCGCTTCCCTACCTCGACGTGATCCGGCGGGTCAAGGAGGCGACGCGGCTGCCGGTCGCCGCCTATAACGTCAGCGGCGAGTACTCGATGATCAAGGCTGCCGCACGAGCCGGATACCTCGATGAGCGGTCCGCCGTGCTCGAGGCCCTGACGGGCATCAGGCGCGCGGGCGCGGACATCATCATCACCTACCACGCGAAGGACGTAGCCGAGTGGATCGGATGAGCGCATGGCCTCGGTAGCGAGGGGCTCACAGGGGCAGCCGAAGCTTCGCTCGCGCAAGCACGGCGCGGCGATCCCGCTCGACGAGACCGACAGGCGGCTGCTGAACCTGATGCAGGGGCAGCTTCCCGCTCGAGCCGCGCCCGTACCTGCGCGTCGCCGAGGCCGCCGGCCTGCCCGAGCAGCGCGTCCTCGAGCGGGTCGGCGAGCTGCATCGCGCGAGCGCATCATCCGTCAGGTCACACCGATCTTCGACACGCGCGCGCTCGGGTACCATCGATGCTCGTCGCCGCCAGCGTCGACCCGGACAACCCCCAGCGCGCCGCGCTCGGTGATCAACGCCCACCCGGGCGTCTCGCACAACTACCTGCGCAACCACGACTTCAACCTCTGGTTCACGATCGCCACGCCGCCCGACTCGCGGCTCGGCCTGGAGGCAACGCTCGAGGTGCTGGCCGAGGAGGCCGGGGCCGAGCTCGATCCGCCAGCTGCCGACGCTGAAGCTGTTCAAGATCCGCATGGACCTCGAGATGGAGGGCGACACGAAGGCGCTCGCGAGCAGCGCCGTGGCGGTCGAGCCGGCCGAGATGGAGCCGCAGCCCTACGACGACTTCGACGTGGCGGTCATACGGGCGCTGCAGGGAGACATGCCGGTCGTGCCGGAGCCCTACGAGCAGGCGGCGCAGGCGCTCGGGATCTCCCAGGAGCGGCTGCTCGACCACCTCAGGGAATGCAGGAGCGCCACCTGCTGCGCCGCGTGGCGGCGATCCTCTATCCACCGCCGCGCCGGCTTCTCGGCGAACGGGATGGGCGTCTGGAAGGTCCCGGATTCGGAGATTCTCGAGACCGGTCGAAAGATGGCCGCCTTCCGCGGGATCTCGCATTGCTACCAGCGCCCCACGTATCCGGACTGGCCCTACTCCGTCTTCACGATGGCCCACGGGCGCTCGAAGGACGAGTGCGACGCGATCCTCGACGCGATCGCCGAGCAGACCGGCATCAGCGAGCGCGCAACGCTCTACTCGTCGACCGAGTTCAAGAAGATCCGGCTGCTCTACTTCACCGACGACTTCGCGCGCTGGGAAGCGGAGCGCGCCTGAGCCCCGGCGCTTGGCGACGGGACTGAGCACCTCCGGCTCGAGCGCCCTCTTCGAGCGCGCCGCCGAGTTGCTGCCCGGCGGCGTCAACTCGCCGGTTCGGGCGATGCGCTCGATCGGGCGAGAGCCGATCTTCGTGGAGCGCGGCTCGGGCGCGACGCTCTACGACGTCGACGGAAACGCCTACGTCGACTGGGTGTGCTCGTGGGGGCCCCTGATCGCGGGCCATGCGCACCCGACCGTGGTCGAGGCGGTCACCGCGGCGGCCCGGAACGGCACCAGCTTCGGGGCTCCGACACGCGGCGAGGTGGAGCTCGCGGGCGAGCTCGTCGATCGGATCCCCGGCGTCGAGATGGTCCGGATGACCTCGTCGGGCACCGAGGCCACCATGAGCGCCGTTCGGCTGGCGCGCGCGGCCACGGGACGCGAGGCGATCGTGAAGTTTCGCGGCGCCTACCACGGCCACGTCGACGGCCTGCTCGCCGAAGCGGGCTCCGGCCTTGCCACGCAGGGCATCCCCGCCAGTCCCGGCGTGTCGGCCGCCCAGGCGGCGGACACGCTCATCGTCGATTGGAACGACCGAGAGGGCGTGGGCCGCGCGCTCGCCTCACGCGACGTGGCGGCGATCATCGCCGAGCCGTATCCCGGCGAACATGGGGTTGGTGCTGCCTGATCCGGAGTTCCTTCCGTTCCTGCGTGACGCGGCCGACTCGTCCGGCGCGCTGCTGATCTTCGACGAGGTGATCTCCGGATTCCGGGTCGGGAGCGGCGGCGCGAGCGTACGGGAGGACGTCGCGGCGGACCTGTTCGTGTTCGGCAAGGTCATCGGCGGCGGGCTGCCTGCCGCCGCCTACGCGGGAAGGCGCGAGCTGATGGAGCGGGTCGCGCCGGCGGGACCCGTCTACCAGGCCGGGACGCTGTCGGGCAACCCGCTCGCCGTGGCCGCCGGCCTGGCGACGCTTTCGCTGCTCGACGCGCGCGCGTACGAGCGCCTCGACTGAGACGACGAGGCAGCTCGCCGAAGGCTTGGCGGACGCCGCGGAGGATGCGGGCGTGCCGGTCCAGGTGCCCTGGACGACGGGCCTGCTCACCGTCTTCTTCAGCGCACGGCCGGTGCGTCGGTTCGCGGACGCCCAGGCCTGCGACCTCGACGCCTACGCCCGCTTCTGCCGGGGACTGCTCGACCGCGGCGTCTACGCGCCCGCCTCCCAGTTCGAGGCCTGGTTCCCTTCGCTCGCGCACTCGGAGCTGGACGTCGAGCGGACCGTCATGCCGCCGCGCGGGAGGCGTTTCGCGGATGAGCGCCCTGCGCGAGCTGACCGCAGTCCGTCGACCCCGCGCTCGCGGTGTACGCGGTCGAGGACCCCCCGTCCGGTCCCTACGAGCGCCGGCTCGGCGACGAATGCAGGGCATTCGTCCTCGAGACGGTCCAGGAGGCCTTCCAGCTCCATTACGGGAGTCCGCGGGCGTTCGGCGAGATGGACGCCGACATGCGCCTGCTCGCCGGCGACGCGCTCTACGCGCTGGCGGTCGAACCGGCTCGCCGAGCGCGGCGACCTAGCCGCGATCGCGGAGCTCGCCGAGCTGATCTCGCTGTCGGCGCGAGCGGTCGCCGAGCGCCGCGCCGAGCTGCTCGAGTCGCTCTGGGAGGCGAGCGCGGGGGCGCTCGACGGCGCCGGACCGGCGTCGGGCGCCCGTGCCTTGGCCGAACGCGCCGGGTTTTACCGCGGCCGCTCGTGACGTCCGTACTCATGTTGACGGTAGAGTGCCGCCCGCGTTAAATCCCCTTCGCCCGTCGATGTCAGCCGACCCCACACAGCGACCCCACACGAGGAAGTCGCCCTACACGAAGGACCGCGGCATGCCGGGGGCCTACGAGGGTGAGACGGTCACGCGGCGCCGGCTCTTCACCGGTGGCGCGATGGCCGCGGGCGGTATCGCCACCGCCGCGTTCGCGCTGCCCGCACTCGGATTCGCGCTCGGGCCCGTGTTCGAGGAGCAGGAGCCGGCCACGTGGGAGGACGTCGGGTCGAGGGCGGACTTCAACATGCAGACATACGTGCCCGTAGTCATCGACGCTCGTGCCCGACATCGGCGAGACCGGGCAAGACGACGGTCTACGTGCGCGAGCGCGATCCCACCAAGGACAGCCCGAAGCTGCGCTATCCGTACGTCGCGATCTCCACCCGCTGCATGCACCTCGGCTGCCCCGTCCGCTACGTCCAGGCCGCCCAGCGCTTCGTATGCCCCTGCCACGGCGGCGTCTACGACTCCTCCGGCCAGGTCGTCAGCGGCCCTCCGGTACGCCCGCTCGACCGCTTCCGCACCCGCGTCGTGGACGGCCGCGTGCAGGTCGGCCCCCGCTTCTCGGTCAACTCGAACTTCGAGATCTTCTCGCCGCGCGACCCGTCGAACCACCTCGACGGGCTCTGGAAGTACCTCTACCCGCCGAGGATCACCACGACCGCATGAAGCTGCTTCCCGGACCACTGCGCCGCCGCGGCGGCGACGAGCCCGCCCGCGAGAACGGCGCCCCCGCGCGCAACGGACGCGAGCAGCGCGCGCTGGTCCGCGAGCGCGAGCGCGAGGACCAGCGCCAGCGCCTCAAGGACGCCGCGCTCGAGATCCCGATCACCGCTGTCGGCTGGGTCGACGAGCGCGACCGGCGCCGGCCCCTTCCTGCGCGGGATGCTCTATCGCAAGGTCCCGAAGGGAACGAACTGGTACTACACGCTCGGCTCGGCGACGCTGTTCGCGTTCATGTCGCAGGCCGTCACCGGCGTCTTCCTCGCGATGTACTACCGGCCCTCGTCCGACGCAGGCCTACACGTCGATCCAGCACATCACCTATGACGTCTTCCTAGGCCAGTTCGTGCGCGGCATGCACCGCTGGGGAGCGACGGTGATGGTGATCCTGGTCTTCCTGCACATGGGCCGGACCTTCTTCTTCGGCGCCTACAAGTATCCCGCGCGAGCTGAACTGGGTGATCGGCGTCGTGCTGCTGATCCTGACGATGGCGATGGCCTTCACCGGCTACCTGCTGCCCTTCGACCAGCGCGCCTTCTGGGCGACCGTGGTCGGCGTCAACATCAACGCCTCCGGGCCGATCGTCGGCCCCTACCTGGCCGACTTCCTGCGCGGCGGAGCCGAGTTCGGGGCGACGACGCTGAGCCGCTTCTACGCGATCCACATGCTGCTGATTCCCGGCCTGATCATCGCGCTGATCGGCGCCCACCTCTACCTCGTCGTCAAGCTCGGCACGACCGCGCCGCCGTGGCTGAAGGCGGAGAAGGCGCGCGACATGGCGCGCGAGGAGATCTGATGTTCGCCCTGGCAGGCCCGTCGTGAACGGGCGCGAGAAGGAGCGCTACCTCCGCGAGTACAGCATCCTGAAGTCGCAGGGGAAGCCGTTCTTCCCCTACGCGGTCGTCAAGGACAGCATGATGGCCGTGATCGTGCTCGCTGGCGATCATCCTGCTGACGATCATCTTCGGCGCCGAGCTCCAGCCGAAGGCGGACCCGACGACGACGAGCTACGACCCGCGGCCGGAGTGGTACTTCTTCTTCCTCTTCGAGCTGCTGCGGATCATCAAGAAGCCGTGCATCGTCTTCATCGCGACCGTCGGCATCCCGACGATCTGCATGGTCCTGCTGATCCTGCTGCCGTTCATCGACCGCAACCCCGAGCGCCACCCGCTGCGCCGGCCGATCGCGATGCTCGCCGGCGTCACCACGATCGTGGCGATGGCCTACCTCACGATCCAGGGCGCGCTTGCGCCGGACCGCCCGGGACGGTGACGATGAAGGTGGCGGCGCAGTACGAGCCGCGGCAAGCTCGTGTTCGCGCGAGTCGGGCTGCCAGGGCGTGCCACCGGATCGGCGAGGACGGCAACAACGGACCCGGGCCCGAACCTGACCCACATCGGCTGCGCGACTGCCGCGGCAGGCGATCGCGCGCACGCTGATCAACCCGACCGCGCCGATGCCGTCGTTCCAGTCGCTCAGCAACAACAATCCCCAGCAGTTCAACGACCTCGTCAGCTTCCTCGGCTCGCTGAAGTAGTTTTCCTGCCACCCGGCGACGGCTGAGCGGCGCCGGAGCTTAAGATCTCTCGATGAGCGCCGACCAGCGCCGGCGCCGATCCCCGTAGCGGCACGCTCCCCGAGTCGCAGGTGCGAGGCGATGTTCGACCGCATCGCCTCGGTCTACGACCTGATGAACTCGGTCATGACGGCCGGCCTGCACCACCGCTGGCGCGGGCGCGACCGCCGACCTCGCGCGGCCTCGCACGCGGGCGACCGCGCGCTCGACGTCGCGACCGGCACAGGCGACCTCGCGCTCGAGCTGCAGCGCCGGGTGGGGCCCGGCGGCGAGGTCGTCGGCTGCGACTTCTCCGACAGCGATGCTCGCGCGGGCGCGCGCGAAGGCCCCGCACGTGCGCTTCGAGCACGCCAACGCGCTCGAGCTTCCCTATGCCGACGACTCGTTCGACGCGGCGACCGTCGGCTTCGGCGCGCGCAACTTCTCCGACCTCGAGCGCGGCCTGGCCGAGATGGTCGCGCGTCGTGCGCCCGGGCGGCCGGGTCGTCGTGCTCGAGATCACGACTCCGACGCGGCCGCCGCTGTCGTGGTTCTTCGACATCTGGTTCGACCGGCTCGTGCCGCTGCTCGGCCGGGCGGCCGGGGACGCCGACGCCTACTCCTACCTGCCGCAGCTCCGTGCGCCGCTTCCCGGACGCCGTGCGACTCGCCGGCCTGCTCGCGGAGGCCGGCCTCGTCGAGGTCCGCTACATGCGTCACGGCCGGCGGGGTGATCGCGATCCACGCGGGCACGTGAGGCCGCATGACCGTCCGGCGCGCGCAGCGGCGACCGTCTCCGGCGCCGGCAGCAGCTCGCGGCGGTGCTCGACGCGGGCGGCGCCGTACCTGCGCGAGCTGCTCGACGCGCACCGAGGAGCGCCTGAGCGCGATCGCGGCCGACGGCGGGCGAGACGCTCGCGCCGCACGCAGCCGACACGCTGAGCGCCGGAGGCAAGCGCCTGCGCCCGCTGCTCGTCTTCATCTGCGCGGGCTCCGGCGGCGGCCTCCTCGGAGCAGCTGCTCGCGGCGCGGCGTCGCGGTCGAGCTGCTGCACATGGCGACGCTCGTCCACGACGACGTGCTCGACCGGGCGCGCTGCGCCGCGGCCGGCCGACCGTCTTCGCCTCGGCGGGCTCGTCGACCGCCGCGGCGACCGGCGACCTCCTCTTCGCCCGCGCCTTCGCCGAGCTCACCGCGACCGGCAGCCGGCCCGCCGTACGCGCGCTCTCGGTCGCCTCGTCGGCGCTCGTACGCGGCGAGCTGATGCAGCGTGCCGACGCCTGGTCCGCCTCGCCGTCACCCGCTCGCGCTACGTCGAGCGCTGCGAGCTGAAGACGGCGCCGCTGTTCGAGGCCGCCTGCCGGCTCGGCGCGCTGCTCGGCGAGCCGGGCGCCGACGCCGGCGACGCGCTCGCCGACGTTCGGTGCGCGGATCGGTGTCGCGTTCCAGATCTTCGACGACATCCTCGACGTCGCCGGACCGAGCGAGCGCACCGGCAAGCTGCGCGGCACCGACCTGCTCGACGGAACGGTCACGCTGCCGCTGATCATCGCGCGCAGGCGCGACCGCGCGATCGCCGGGACCTGCGCTGCGATCGCTCGACGGCTCGGACGTCGACCGAGGCGATCTGCGACCGGATCGCGGAGACCGGCGCGCTCGAGGAAGCCCGGGCGGAGCGCGCTCGCCTACGTCGAGGAAGCGAAGGCCTGCTCGGCCGATCGTCGCTGTCGCCGCGCCAGCGCCGGACGCTCGAGCTCGTCGCCGACGGCGTGGTCGACGCGCTTCTCCGTAGATCCGCCGGTGAAGCCGGCGGTCTCAGGAGATCCGCGTGAGAGCGGCTGCGCGGCTCCCTCAGTCATCGAGATGCCGCAGACCGCGAGAGCGCTGCGCGTCACTAGAAGTCCATCGGCAGGATGCCGCCGACCTCGAGCGCGTGCACGAAGCGGTCGATCTCCTCCGCGAGGTTGGCCGTGACGAAGCGCTTGTAGTCGCGGGTCAGCGCGTCCGTGCCGCGCTCGAGCTCCTCGTCGAAGCGGTCACAGAGCGTCCTGGTCGAAGACGCCGTTCTCCGCCCACTCGCAGTTCGGGCAGCGCAGCGCGATGTGCCAGTGGTGCTCGTCGGCCTCCTCCCAGTGGACCGGGTAGACGAGGTCCGAGTCGCACTCGGGGCAGACATGCAGAGCTCGCGCTCCGCCGGCGTCGGCCGGGACCGAACGCGGCGCGGCGGTACGGCGCCTCGTGATCGAGCTCCTCGCGGCGGCGCCGCGGCGGGGTGGCCGAAGTAGACGACCTCGATCGTCTTGCCGCTCGGCAGCACGATGCGCTTCAGCTGGTGGTCTCCGTGTCCCGAAACAGCCATTACCGTGGCTCCTCAGCCCGGATATCGACCACGCGGTCGAGCGACTTGAGCCGTCTCGGCGCGTCGGAACGCCCAATAGACTGGCGCCGGCCGTGGTACTGAGCGACCGCACCATCCGCGCGGAGATCGAATCGGGGCGGATCGTGATCGACCCGTTCGACGCCGTCGCTCGTCCAGCCCTCGAGCGTCGACGTGCGCGTCGACAGTCGCTTCCGCGTCTTCCACAACTCGCGCT
This sequence comes from uncultured Actinomycetes bacterium, assembly GCA_963719375.1. Lineage (GTDB taxonomy): Bacteria > Actinomycetota > Thermoleophilia > Solirubrobacterales > Thermoleophilaceae > JAICJV01. Next base: position 1,385,715 of record CAVRBY010000001.1, read on the forward strand.
ACCCCTACATCGACGTGCGCCAGCCGATGGAGGACCTGACCGAGCTGGTCGAGAAGTCCGGCGACGAGCCCTTCATCCTCCACCCCGGCGAGTTCGTGCTCGGCCAGACGCTCGAGCGGGTGACGCTGCCCGACGACCTCGTCGCGCGGCTCGAGGGCAAGAGCTCGCTCGGCCGCCTCGGGCTGCTGATCCACTCGACCGCGGCTTCGTCGACTCCGGCTTCTCGGGCAACCTGACGCTCGAGCTGTCGAACGTCGCGAACCTGCCGATCACGATCTACCACGGCATGCCGATCGGCCAGCTGTCGTTCATGCGCATGGACGGCCCGGTCGAGAACCCGTACGGGTCACGCACCACCGCGAGCAAGTACCAGGGCCAGGCCGAGCCGACCCCGAGCCGCTTCTACCTCAACTTCGACCGCGACTGAGCCCGCCAATCGGCTCGGCCGGTTTCTCTACCATGGATCCTGTCCGTGCCGCGCCAGCGTCCGATCAGTCATGACGACCGCCTCACGGTCGTCGAGCACCTGGACGAGCTGCGCACGCGCCTGTTCGTCGCGGTCGCTGCGTTCGGCGTCGCGCTCGGCGCTCTGCTTCTGGCAGAACCACCTGCTGCTGCGGATCGTCAACGCGCCGCTGCACGGCCGGCGGCCGATCACGCTCGGCGTCGCCGAGCCGTTCACGACGACGCTGACGGTCGCCGCCTACGCCGCGATCGTGATCGCGCTGCCGGTGGTCCTCTACCAGCTCTACGCGTTCGTCCTGCCGGCGTTCACGCCCGCGCGAGCGCCGCGTCGCGCTGCCGCTGCTGATGATGGTCCCGGTCCTGTTCCTCGTGCGGCGTCGCCTTCGGCTACTTCGTCGTCTGCCCGCCGCGCTGCACTTCCTGCTCCACTTCAACACGCACCAGTTCAACCTGCAGATCCGCGCGCGCGACTACTACGGCTTCATCTCGCTGACGTTGCTCGCCTGCGGCGTCGTCTTCCAGGTCCCGGTCGGCGTGCTCGCGCTGACGCGGATGGGCGTCACGACGCCCGCGAAGCTGCGCCGCAACCGCCGCTACGCGATCGTCATCTGCGCCGTCATCGCCGCGGCGCTGCCGGGCGTCGACCCGGTCTCGATGATCTCGAGATGGTCCCGCTGGTCGCGCTCTACGAGCTGAGTATCCTTCTCGCCACCCTCTTCCAGCCGGCCCAAGGCGAGAGCACCGACCGCCTGGCCTCGGCGGAGGGCTCCTGAAACTCGATGCTGTTCGACCTAAAAGGCAAGCGCCGCCGCGCCGTCCAGGGGACCTACCTGACGCTCGCGGTGCTGATGGGCGCGGGACTCGTCCTGTTCGGGGTCGGCTCGAGCACGAGCGGCGGGCTCGGGAACCTGTTCGGCTCGAACGGCAGCGGCAGCTCGAAAACGGCAACCCGAGCTCCAGAAGCCAGATCAACGCCGCCAACAAGCAGCTCGCGGCCAATCCCAACAACTCAGCCGCGCTGAAGACGCTCGTGCTCGACCACTACCAGCTCGCCGCCAGCGAGACCGACGCAGAACTCGAACCCGACCAAGCAGAGCCTCGCGCGACATGCAGCAGGCAGCGACCGCGTGGCAGCGCTACCTGACGGTCGTCAAGAACGCCCGACCCGACGCTCGCGAGCCAGATGCTGCAGGGCTACGCGACGCCGGGGCTGAACCAGCCGGCGGCGGGCGAGCAGGCCGCGGAGATCGTCGCGGCCGCGCAGCCGAACAACGCGAACGTCTACCTCCAGATCGTCGAGTACGCGACGCTCGCGCACGACACTCGCACCGCCGACCTCGCGGCCGCCAAGGCGCTGGCGCTCGCTCCTCGCGTCTCAGCGCGCTACCGTTAAGCAGGACATCAGTCAGGCGAAGGCGGCAGGGTCCTCGTCGGCGGCATCGAGCGCGGCGACGCCTCCGGCGGATCCTGGTACATTGCGTCCGCGACGAAACGAGGAGCCAGGTGAACTTCCAAATCCAAGACGAGGCGGTCGACGCCGACACCCATGTGATCGAGCTCGGCGGCGAGGTCGACCTCTACACGGCGCCAGAGTTCAAGGAGCGCCTCGTGCAGGTGATCGAGGACGGCAAGAAGCAGCTCGTCGTCGACCTCTCGAAAGCGACATTCATCGACTCGACCACGCTCGGCGTGCTCGTCGGCGGCGTCAAGCGGCTGCGCCCGACCGGCGGCTCGCTGACCCTCGTCTGCACCGACCCGAACATCTCGAAGATCTTCGAGATCACCGGACTCGACCGCGTCTTCCCGATCTACGACACGCGCGACGAGGCGCTGGCCGGCGCCAAGACCGCCCAGCCGGGCGGCGCAGCCTGACCTGAGCTCCGGCCGGCCCGGAGGTTCGACCGCCCGCAGGACCTCCACATCCCCCGGGGTGGGCGAGCTCTAAAATCCACCGGCGCTTCTCACGGGCCGCTAGCTCAACTGGCAGAGCAGGGGACTCTTAATCCCAAGGTTCCAGGTTCGATCCCTGGGCGGCCCATGGTCTTCAGTCCAGCAGCCCTCGATCACCATCGGTGATGCTGGGCTCCGCCCCGGCTCGGCTACGCGGAGGCGGCGGGGCTACCGCCGGCTTCGGCCGCCGGCTCCGCGGCGCTGGTTCGCTGGTTGATCTCCGAGCCGGCGACTCCGGCGGCCAGGGCGGCGAGGGCGAAGCCGGGGCCATGGAGGCCGTCGCCGTCGATCGAGAGCCTCCCGGGGCCCAGCTCGGCGAGGGCGACGAGCGCGGCGATCAGGACGAGGTTGTACTCGTAGCCCCCATTGCTGGCCCACGGGCCATTCTTGAGGTGGACCGTGCGGATCGCGGTCACCTGCACGCCGATCAGCACCGCGACGGTGGCCGGTGTCAGCACCCCCGCGACCAGCAGCGCGCCGCCGCCGGCCTCGGAGGCCCCGGCGGCAATGGCGTGGCGCCGGCCGGGACGCAGCCCGAGCGATTCGAAGAACTGACCCGTCCCCTCGAGGCCGTGGCCGCCGAACGAGCCGGTCAGCTTCTGAAGGCCGTGACCGACCATGAGGCCACCGATCAGGGTGCGAAGGAACAGTAGAGCGAGGCGCATCGGGACGGATGATTGCACAAGCAAGCGATACGCCGCGGTTCGGCACGCCCGGTGTGGCGAATCGGGAAGCGACGACGCTCCATCACGAGCCCTGGCAGTTCGCCACGGGCGCGGGCCATCGGTCAGGCCGCGCTGCCGCCGGAGCTTTCGCCCAGTCGCGCGACCTCACTGCGCAGCCGTTCGAGCTCCGCCTGGACGTGGTTTCGATGAAGCCGGGTCTGGCGGACGAGATGGATGGTGCCGCCGGCCGCGATGCAGGCTCCGAGGTCGCTCGTGACGTTCGTGTAGTTGCCGCCGATCAGCTCCGCCTTCGACGACACGTCAAAGCCGAGCAGCGGCAACACGACCAGGTAGATGCCGAGGGCGGAAAGGAAGATGATGTGCGCGTGGCTCGCGAGGACGCGCGGGAAGTACTGCAGCACGCGGTCGATCCGGGTCCGCGGCTCGGCGAGCCCGATCGACTGCGCGTCGGACCCGTCGGCCCCGGGGCCCGTCGGTGCGCGCTGGTCGACCATCAGCGCGGGTTTCGAGATCGCTCGTCGTGTCCCTCCCGCACCCGTCTAGCATCCACCCGATGACCCACCGGACGCTCGGCCGCACCGGAGTGACCGTCAGCCCCCTCTGCCTGGGAGCGATGATGTTCGGCGGCTGGGGCAACCCCGACCACGACGACTCGATCCGGATAATCCACCGCGCGCTCGACGCGGGCATCAACTTCATCGACACGGCCGACGTCTACTCGGCGGGAGAGTCCGAGCAGATCGTCGGCAAGGCGCTCGCGGGCGGACGCCGCGACAACGTGGTCCTCGCGACGAAGGTGCACGGCTCGATGAGCGAGGACCCGAACCGGCGCGGGAACTCCCGGCGCTGGATAACGCGCGCCGTCGAGGAGAGCCTCGAGCGCCTCGGGACGGACTGGATCGACCTCTATCAGATCCACCGCCCGGAGCCCGACTGCGACATCGACGAGACGCTCGGCGCGCTCAGCGACCTCGTGCATGCCGGCAAGATCCGCTACTTCGGCAGCTCGACCTTCCCCGCCCACATGATCGTGGAGGGACAGTGGACCGCCGAGCGGCGCGGGCGCGAGCGCTTCGTCTGCGAGCAACCCCCCTACTCACTGCTCGCGCGCGGAGTCGAGGGCGACGTGCTGCCGGTGTGCCGCCGCTACGGGATGGGCGTGATTCCGTGGAGCCCGCTCGCGGGCGGCTGGCTGTCGGGCGCCTACCGCAAGGACAGGGAGCTGCCTGAATCGCGGCGCCGCGAGCGGATTCCCCAGCGATACGACATGTCGCTGCCCGAGAACCAGCGCAAGCTCGAAGCCGCCGACGCGCTCGGCCGGCTCGCCGACGAAGCCGGGATGACGCTGATCGAGATGGCGCTCGCGTTCGTGATCGAGCATCCCGCCGTGACTGCGGCGATCGTCGGCCCGCGCACGATGGAGCAGCTCGAGGGTCAGCTGTCCGCGCTCGATGCGAAGCTCGGAAACGACGTGCTCGATCGGATCGACGAGATCGTGGCGCCCGGCACGAACATCAACCCCGCCGACGCCGGCTGGCAGCCGCCCTGGCTCGCCGCCGACGCGCGACGCCGCTAGCCTTCCGGCGGTGGCCGCGGGCAGAGGGCAAGCCGCGGCGATGCGGCAGGCGGTCGAGGAAGCCTCGTTCGACCCGGCAGCGCCGCCGTCGCTCGAGCCCCGTCGCTGGTGGGGCGATCACCTGCGCGAGCTGCGCTGGCAGGCGGAGCTCGCGAGGCTGCTGGTCGACCCCGTCTTCCGCGGCGAGGGAATCCCGCACGGCGACGGGCGCCCCACGCTGCTGATCCCCGGCTTCCTCGCCGGCGACGTCACGCTCGCGGTCATGTACGGCTGGCTCGACCGGATCGGGTACGAGCCGGCCCGGTCCGGGATCAGCGCGAACGTGGACTGCTCGAATCGTGCCGTCGAGCGACTCGAGCGACGGCTCGTCCACCTGAACGAGTCGCGCGGACGCAAGGTCGCCCTGATCGGCCACAGCCGCGGCGGCCACTTCGCCAAGGCTCTGGCGAGCCGCCACCCCGACCGCGTCGCAGCGGTCATCTCGCTGGGAGCGGGCCTCGACCGCCCGTTCGACATCAGCATCCCGACGAAGGCGGCGGTCGCGGCGTTCAGCCGCCTCCATGCCTCGACGACGGATCGCCTGAATCGCAACGGCTGCTTCACCGAGAGCTGCCGCTGCCGGTACGCACATGACTACAGCGCCGAGTTCCCCGGTCAGATACCGCTCACCTCCGTCTACTCGAAGGGCGACGGCGTGGTCGCCTGGGAGTCGTGCGTCGTGCCCTATGCACGCGCCATCGAGGTGACCGGAAGCCACGTCGGCCTGCCCTTCAACAGGAAGGTCTACGCTGCCGTCGCGGAGGCGCTTGCCGAGGCTCCGGCGCACTGAGCGAGGCGGATCAGGAGGCGCCGACCGCCTGCCCTGAACGGGAGCCGTCGGCGATCCCCGGCGCACCCGGCATCGACTCCGGCCAGACCGGCTCGCGCGCCTTGGCCTGCTCGACCATCTGGCGGGCGATCACGAGCCGCTGGATCTCGTTCGCACCTTCGTAGATCTGAAGCACCTTGGCGTCTCGCATCATCCGCTCGGCCGGGAAGTGCCTCAGGTAGCCGTTGCCGCCCAGGACCTGGACGGCTTCGGTGGTCGCGACCATCGCGGCGTCGGTGGCGACGAGCTTTGCCATAGCAGCCACCTTCGTCAGGCGCTCGTCGCGCTCGTCGGCGAAGGTGGCGGCCTGGAAGGCGAGCGCGCGCGCCGCCGCGATCGAGGCCTCGAGCTCCGCGAGCTTGAACTGGATCCCCTCGTGCCCGATCAGCGGCTGACCGAAGCTCTGGCGCCTGAGCGCGTAGTCGAGCGCGAGGTCGATCGCTCCCTGTCCGAGGCCGACAGCCTGCGCGGCGACGGTCGGTCGCGATTGGTCGAAGGCGAGCATCGCGATCTTGAAACCGTCGCCCTCGCGACCGAGCATGCTCTCCGCGGGCAGCTCGACGTCCTCGAAGTGCGGCTCCCCGAGCTGCCAGCCGGCCATGCCCATGGTCGGCAGCCGCTCGACGGAGAGGCCGGGCGAGTCGCCCGGGACGATCAAGGCGCTGAGGCCGCCGGCGTCGTCATCGCCCGTCCGGGCGAAGACGACGTAGAAGTCCGATAGGCCGGCGTTGCCGATGAAGCGCTTGGTGCCGTTCAGGATCCAGCGCTCGCCGTGGCGCTCGGCACGCGTCTCGAGACCCGCGGGATCCGAGCCGACGCCCGGCTCGGTGAGCGCGTAGGAGCCGAGCAGCTCGCCGGAGGCCAGGCCTGGGAGCCAGGCCCGCTTCTGCTCGTCGTTGCCGGCGATCATGATCGGCAGCGAGGCGAGCTTCACATACGCGGCTATCAGCGAGACGGTGCCGGAGATCTTCGCGAGCTCCTCGATGTAGGCGTTGAAGGCGACGCTCGTGGCGCCGGAGCCGCCGTGCTCGCGGGGAAGGCCGAGGCCGAGCAGGCCCTCGCGCGCGAGCGTGTCGTGCACCTCGCGCGGATACTCGCCGGACTCGTCCCATTCGAGTGTCTGCGGCCTGATCTGCTCGAGCACCGTGTTCCGGATTCGCTCCCGCAGCTCCCTCTGCTCATCGGTCAATCGCCACATCCGGTCTCCTCCCCTATTCGCCGTCGCTGCGGCGCCCCGCCGCCGCGGCCACCAGGCTGCGACCCGTCCGCAGCGCCCCTATCTGGAGCCCGAGCCGGCGCGTGACCGGCTCGAGCGACCGTCCCAATCCCCGCGCCGGCCGCCCCGCGGCGATCGGGCCGCGGCGGTCGAGCCAGTCAGTCAGCAGCGCGTAGGACTCCTCCGGCCGCTCGAGCAGGTACGCATGTCCGGCGCCGGGGACCACGACGAGCTCGGCGTCGGGGATCCGGCTCGCGAGCAGCCGTGAGTTGGAGAGCGGGTCCATCGCGTCTTGGCCTCCGTGGATGACGAGCGTCGGCGCCTGGATCCGCCCGAGCCGCGAGACGGTGTCGTGGTACACGCTGGCCCACCAGTGCCACGCGGCCGCGTGCGGCCGCGGCCGGTAACGGGTGAAGTTCGCGAGCAGCTCGCGTACGCGCTGCGGGTGCTCGCGCCTGAACTCCTCCGAGAAGACGAGCGGAGCGAGCCACGGGCGCCCCGGTTCGCGCACGGCTCCGAGCGCCCCGCGGCCCATCCGCCAGAGGGCGCGCGGGCTCGGGCGGAATGCGAGCGGGCCCCCCGCCGTGGATCCTCCGAGGATCAGGCCGCGCACCCGCTCGGGGAAGGAGATCGCGAGCTCGAGCGCGATCATGCCGCCCATCGAGAGCCCGTAGACGTGTGCGCTCTCGACGCCGAGCGCGTCGAGAAGCCGCGCCGCGTCGGCCGCGAGCTCGGTGATCGAGGTCGGCAGCAGCGGTGACCCCGAGCGCCCCGAGTCCCGGTTGTCGTAGGTGATGCAGTCGAAGCGGCGCGCGTGGAGAGGAACGACCGGCTCGAATACCGCGGAGCTGATCGTGAAGCCGGTGATGAAGAGGAGCGGTTCCCCCGTGCCCCTACGCTCGTAGTAGAGACGCGGGCGCCGCAGCGCATACGGCACCGCTACTGCTGCCGGACGTACTGGCCGGGCGCCGGCTCGCTCGGCTTGTGCTTAGCCGAGCCGAGCTTGCGCGGCGCGGCGCGCTGCTCACCGCCCCGCTCGGTGAGCCAGGCGGCCCAATCCTCCCACCAGGTGCCGCGTCGCTTGGAGGCGCCCTCGAGCCACTCGGCGGGATCCGGTGGATTGCTCCCGTTCGTCTGGAAGCTCGCCTTCTCGTTCCCGGGCGGGTTGACTAGCGCCGCGATATGTCCGCTCGTCGAGAGGACGAAGCGCGGGTCGCTGCCGAGCAGCTGCGTCGTCCGGTAGGCGCTCTCCCAGGGGATGATGTGGTCGGCGATGCCGGCCACCACGTATGAGTCCATCGTGATCTTCGAGAGGTCCACCGGCGTGCCGAGAATGGAGAGCGCGTCCGGCTCGACGAGCGAGTTGTCGAGCGAGAGCTCCACGAAGTCGCGATGCAGCGCCGCGGGCAGCCGAGTCGTATCCGCGTTCCAGAACAGGACGTCGAACGCGGGCGGGCTCTTGCCGAGGAGGTAGTTGTTGACCCAGTAGTTCCAGATCAGGTCATTCGGTCGCAGCCAGGCGAACACGCCGGCGAGCGCCTGCCCGTCCAGGTAGCCGCGGCGTGCGGAGTCGGCGACTGCGATCGCCGCGGAGGCGCGGTCCATCATCGCGCCCGCGGTTCCCGCACGTGCGTTGTCGAGCGCACAGACGCCGAAGGTGACGCTGGCCACCTCGCCGTCCCGGCCGGTCTGGGCGAGATGGGAGAGGACCGTCGCGAGGACGATTCCGCCGGCGCACAGGCCGAGCAGCTGAGCGGGCTCGCCGCCGCTCACCTCGCGAGTCGCCTCGAGCGCCGCGACGATCGACTCGGCGTACTTCTCGAGACCCCAGTCCGAGCCGCGCTCGTCCGGGTTGCGCCAGGAGATCGCGAAGACCTGTACCCCCGCTCGCAGGAGATGCTCGACCATGCTTCGCTCGGGCGCGAGGTCCACGATGTAGTACTTGTTGATCATCGGCGGGACGATCATCAGCGGCGCGGCAAGCACCTTCGGGGTCTGAGGCCGGTACTGGATCAGCTCGAAGAGCGGCGTGCGCATGACGACCGCGCCCTCGGTGACGGCGATGTTCCCGCCGACCTTGAAGGCGGATCGATCGACCATCGACGGGATCCGCGGCCGCTTCGACATGTCGCGGGCGAAGTGCGCCGCGCCCTTGACGAAGTTGAGCCCGCCGGCGTCAACGGTCGCCTTCAGAACCATCGGGTTGGTCGCCGGGTAGTTGCTCGGCGAGATCAGGTCGAGCACGTTGTCCACCGTGAAGCGCACGCGGCGCTCGCTGCGCCAGTCGAGGCCGGCCTTCGAGATCAAATCGTCAACCGCCTTGCATGTGGCGAGGTAGCTCTGGCCGAGCCTCTTGTAGGCCGGGTTCGTCTGCCAGGCGGGGTCCTTGAAGCGGCGGTCGCTCTTGCTCGGCGCGACCTCCGAGCGGCCCGCCATGATCCTGCCGAGCTCGGCGGCGAGGCCCAGTCCGCTGCCGGCGACCTTGTGCGGGCGCGTCGCGAGCTTGGCGGCCGCCTTGACCGCCGCCATCCCGGGATACCAGCGCCGAGCGGGAGTACCCGCGTCGGTCAGCATCTGGTCGAGGCTCGGGCCGGACCCCGAGGCCTCCGTCCGGCGGGGACGCGAGCTTGATCCGTTTGATTTCGCGCCGCCGCGAGCACGAGCGCGCGGCCGGCCGCGCGCTCTGGTCCCGGTGGCGGCCATCGCTCAGCCCGCCTTCACGGCGTCCGGAACCTCTATCTCGCGCTTCAGGATCTTTCCGGTCGGACCCTTCGGGAGCTCGTCGAGGAACCAGATCTTGCGCGGGTACTTGTAGCCGGCAACCTGCTCCTTGACGAACGACTTGAGCTCGTCCTCGTCGACGTCCTTGCCCTTCTTCAGCACGACCGCCGCGCCGACCTCCTCTCCCAGGTCGTCGTCCGGCACGCCGATGACGGCCGCCTCCTCGATCGCGTCGTGCTCGTAGAGGACCTCTTCGATCTCGCGCGGGTAGACGTTGTAGCCGCCGCGGATGATCATCTCCTTCTTGCGATCGACGATGAAGAAATAGCCGTCCTCGTCGACCTTCGCCATGTCGCCGGTGTGAAACCAGCCGTCGCGGATCGCCTCCTCGGTGGCGTCTCGGCGGTTCCAGTACCCCTTCATCACGTTCGGTCCCTTGATGACGATCTCGCCGACCTCGCCCTGCGAGACCTCCTTGTCGTCCTCGTCGACGACCTTCATCTGGATGCCCTCGAGCGGGGTCCCGATCGAGCCGGGCTTGCGCTCCTTGTCGGGGTGGTTGAACGACGCGACAGGGGAGGTCTCGGACAGTCCGTAGCCCTCGAGCACCTTGCAGTCGAAGGCCTCCTCGAATCCCCTCATCACCTCGACGGGCATCGCGGAGCCCCCCGACATGCACAGCCGCAGCGACGAGGTGTCGTAGTCCTCCCGCTTGTCACAGTGGAGCATCGCCGTGTACATGGTCGGCACGCCCTGGAAGATCGTCACCTTGTCGCGCTCGATGATCTCGAGCGCCTTGGCGGGGTCGAAGCGCGGGATCATCGTCAGGCACGAGCCCTTCAGCATCGCGGCGTTGAGGCAGCAGGTGAGCCCGAAGACGTGGAACAGCGGCAGCGCCCCGAGCTGGACGTCGTCCCGAACGACGTCGACCAAGCTGGCAGCGGCGACGGCGTTGCCGTACAGATTCGCGTGCGTCAGCTCGGCGCCCTTCGGCTTGCCCGTGGTGCCGGAGGTGTAGAGAATGACGGCGGTGTCCTCGTCGTCGCGCTCCTCGACGGTCCTGTCGGGCTCGAGCCCGCCGACGAGCTCCTCGAACTCGCCGGGCTTGACGAGGATCAGCTCGGCGCCGGCCTCCTCGGCGCCCTTCTCGGCGGCCTCAGCCATGTCACCCCAGCCAAAGAGGAGCCGCGCGCCGGGATCCTCGAGGTAGAACGAGACCTCGCGGCCCTTGAGCAGCACGTTCATCGGCACGACCACGCCGCCGGCACGCAGGACGCCGTAGAAGACGACCGGGAAGTAGGGGACGTTCGGGAGCATGATCCCGACGCGGTCGCCGGGCTCCACGCCCCTGTCGCGCACGAGCCTCGCGACGCGCGCGCTGGCCTCGTCCAGGAAGCCGTAGTTCAGCTCGAGATCGTCGAGCTTGACGGCCGTTCGGTCGGCCTGCTCAGCAGCGGTGTCCGTCAGGACGGTCGCCAGGTTTCTCCCCATCAATCCTCCCTCGATCCCTTTGGGGTAAGCCTACCCCGCGGAGGGCTCGCTAAACGACGGCGCACCCAGCTCAGCACGCGCTCACGCCAGCTCCTTGACGTACGCGACGAGCGGCAGCGCGAGGTCCGCAAACCATCGCCGCCGGCCGTCGTGGCTCCAGCCGCAAGCCTCGTAGAAGCGCCGCGCATCGGCCTGCTCGGGCGTCCACAGCTGGCCTTGCAGGTAGCCGCTCGCGCCCATCGCGCGCTCGGCGGCGAAGAGCAGCGCGGTGGCTATTCCACGCCTCCAGTGAGCCGGGTCGACGAACAGCGAGGAGACGTGTGCCGCCGTGCCCTGGGGCGGCCGGCCGGTGGGACCCGGCGTCGCCTGCGTCCATGCGACAACGGCGACGATCGCGGCGTCCTCGTCGAGCACGACGCGAGCCCAGTGAGCGCGGCTGGCGAAGCGCTGCCTCCACCCCTCGCGCTCGGCCTCCGCCGACGGCGGATTCCAGCTCGCCGGCGCCCAGGCCCGGTAGGTGCTGTTGCAGCGGTGGAGCAGCTCGCCGAGCTCGGGTGAGTCGGCGGCGGAGGGCTCGACGAGCTCGAGCGGGAGTTCCCTCATGGACGGAGTCTCGCACTTCGTTGCCCCGCGAGATGGCGGCGCAGGCGCGCGCTTCGTCAGCCGTCCGCGATCGCCTCCGCGACGACGCGCGGCGACTGCATGGGCAGCATGTGGCCGAGCCGCGGCACCTCGATCACGCGTGCGCGAAGCGCCTCCGCGAGCCGCCGTGCGCCGCTCGGGCTCGTGACGTGGTCGGCCGCGCCGATGACGACGAGCGCCTCCACGTCGAGCGCGTCGACGCCGGCGCGCAGCGACGGAAGCTCCTCGAACAGGGCCTGCTGCTCGAGGTGAAAGCTGCGCCAGAGCGAACCCCGCCGCCACTCACGTGCCAGCCCGGCGGTCGCCTCGGAGCCGAAACCGGGCAGCAGGCGCTCGACCCGCAGCTGCGCGGGCCGGGTCGAGAGCGCGAGCCCTGCGAGCCGGAAGCCGGCGTGCACGACGGCGGCGCCGGTGCGCGGACGGGCGAGCATGCGATCGACGAAGCCGAAGCGCTCATCCGGCGTCACCGGGCAAACCAGCACCAGCCGTCTGACGAGCGCCGGATAGCGCTCGGCCATCGCGAGCGCCACCGCCGCACCCCAGCTGTGACCGGCGACCACCGCGCTTGCGATTCCCTGCTCCTCGAGCAGACGGGCCATCGCCTCCGCGTTTCCGCCGAGGCCGGTGGCCTCGCCCCCGGTCCGGCCGTACCCCGGGCGGTCGGGTGTCAGCACACGGAACCGCTCGCCCAGCTCACGGCGCACGCCGGCCCAGTCGGCCGCGGAGCCAGGCTGGCCGTGCAGGAGCAGGACCGGTTCGCCGGCCCCCTCGACGGTGACGAAGACGCCGCCGCTCAACCGCTGGCGCGAGCGATTCCCGTGTCCTGCGAGCCGAGGCGCGGCTTCGGCAGCTGGCCCTCGGCCCACATCACCGCGAGGCCCGCGCGGGGGAGGCCGAGCGGACCCTCGTAGAGCAGGTAGCGCGGCTCCCAGCGAGGAAAGAACTTCGCGTTGAAGCGGTACAGGCTCTCGATCTGGAAGTACGGGTTGAAGACGCTCGCGAGGCGCCCGAGGAGGCGCTCGACCGCGCCTGACGGGCTGTGCATGAGACGGGCGAAGGTCGCGAAGTTGAGCGACAGCTCCTCCACTCCGCGCTCGCGCAGGAACTCGATCGCACGCACCACCATGAACTCGGTGAGCCCGTTGGGCGTGTCGTTGTCCCGGCGCATGAAGCTGAGCGAAACGGCCGGTCGGCCGTATACCGGCACGAAGTGAAGGAAGCCACGGATCGCACCATCGGCGTCGCGGGCGATCGTCACCAGGCTCTCCGCGAGATGATCGCCGCGCAGCGAGTCCATGGCCATCGAGAAGCCTCGCTCGGGGGCACCCGCGCGCCAGCGGTCGGACACCGCCTCGACCTCCCGCAACGTCGGATCGTCGAGCTCGCCGAGAACCTCGAGACTGGCCTCGTAGCCCGCCTTGGCGAGCCGCGTCACGGACTGCCGGACCTTGCGGATCGGGCGGCCCTCGAGCGAGAAGCCCTGTACGTCCACCACCGCCTCGTCACCGATGTAGAAGGATCGCATCCCCTCCCGCTGCCACAGCTCGCAGGTCCGCTCGCTCGCACCGAGCACCGCCAGCTTGAGACCCCTAACCTCGGCGAACGCGCGCACGCCGCTCGCGAGCGCCGGCAGGGCGTCGTCCGGCCCGACCGGGTCTCCCGAGAGGAGCATGACGCCGTTCTCGATCGTGTAACCGACAAGGGCACGCCGGTCGCCGCTGAAGAGATGCTGCTTGTCCTCGCGCAGCTTGAAGAAGCTGAGCGTGTCGTCCCCATGGCTGCGGACCAGCTCCTGTGCCTTGCGGTGCGAGGCGTCGCTGCGCACGAGTGGAGCGGCGAGCGGCCGGAAGAGGTACCAGGCGACAAGTGCGAGCGTGCCGATCGCGAGCATGGCGACGGCAGTCGGCACCCAGTGGAAGTGATGATGGAACTGCAGCGGTCCTCGGGTGAGCAGGAGCAGGTCGAGCGACTCGCGCATGCCGCGGCCGAGCGTGAAGCTCGGGCCGGTGCCGGCCCGGACCGCTACGAGCGTGACCGCGCCGACGAGCAGCGCGACCGCCGGGACCACCCGCAGCGCGGAGCGCAGGGTGCGCTCGCCGGGGCGCACGTAGAAGGCGCCGCGACCCCAGAACAGAAGGGCGGCCAGCGCCCAGTTGACCAAGGCCTCCTCGACGTCGAGGCCCTTGACGAGGTTCAGGATCCCGGCGGTCAGCAGCACCGCGATCGTGACGGTCATCGCCCGCACGCGCCGCCGCGCGAGGTTGAAGGCGAGCACGAGCAGGGCGACCCCGGCCGGAAGCGCGAGCGCGTGGGCGATCGGAACGAGGTTGGCGGTGCCGAGGTGGAGCAGCACGTGCATCCGCCCCGCCAGGTTCGGCGTCAGCGCGGAGGCGACGTTGAGGAGCCCGACGAGCGCGGTCAGGCCGCCGGCGAGCGGCGCGAGCCAGTCCGGCCGGCGCCCCGAGGCCGGCGTTGTGCGCTCAGGCGCCTCCGGCAGTGCCTCCACTGGTGCGCGCGGTGACTGCGTGTCGATCATCGTCCTGTAGTGATACCCAAGAGGGCCGGTTCGGCTACTCCGGTGCCCAGGTTAGGAGGTTCCGCGAGCGGAACCGGAACCCTCCGCGGTCCGCGCCACCTGTGACAATGGCGACGGTGACGGCCGTGGTGACAGCAGAGCTTGCCTCGCTCGACGGGCAGGTGGGTCCCGCCGGGGAAGCGATGCTGCCTGCTACCGACGACGGCCTCCTGCGCGGCGACGGCGTCTTCGAGATGATGCGGGTCTACGGTGGCCGTCCGTTCGCGCTGGCCGAGCACCTCGACCGCCTCGAGCGCTCCGCGCTCAACCTCCGGCTCGAGCTGCCGGTGCCGCGCGCCGTTCTCGAGCGAGAGCTCGGCGCACTGCTCGACCGGCGCGGCGGCAGCGCGTTCGACGGCTGCCTGCGAGTCGTCATCACCCGCGGCGGGCGCCGGCTGCTGCTCACCGAGCCACTGCCGGCGGGGCCGGAGCGCGCCCGGGTCTGCTTCGTCACCTACGCGCCCACGCGCATACTCGACGGCATCAAGTCGCTCTCCTACGCGCCGAACATGCTGGCGGGGCGGCTCGCTCGCGAGCGGGGCTTCGACGAGGCGCTGCTCGTCACGCCGCACGGACGGGTGCTCGAGGCGCCGACGGCATCGCTCTTCTGGGTGGACCCGTCGGGACGCCTGGCGACACCGCCGATCGAGGATCACGTGCTCGCCTCGATCACCCGTGACCGGCTGCTGGCGCTGACCGGCGCCGCCGAGCGTTCCGTGACGACCGACGAGCTGCTCGAGGCGCGCGAGGCCTTTCTGGCATCGACGACACGCGAGGTGCAGCCGGTTGCGGCGATCGAGGAGCGTCAGCTCGGTGAGCCCGGCGAGCAGACGCGAGCGGCCGCCGCGGCCTTCAGCGACCACGTCCGCGCATCGCTTCGCTGAACCGGCGCCGGCCGTCAGCGGCGGCGGCGCTCGACCGGCTCGCGCGGGCGCGCGGTGTGATCGATCTGGTAGCGCAGGAACCAGCCGGCGTGGCGGGCTCCCGCGGCTATCAGCGCGCCGCCGCCACGCACCACGCGAGAAACTCCCCGTGCGGCGTCCGGCAAGGTCACCATCCCGCCCGATGAGTTGACGTGCGCATAGTCACTGTGGTCGGCAACAGGCCGCAGTTTGTCAAGGCTGCGGCCGTCTCGCGCCTGCTGCGCGAGCGGCATGACGAGCTGCTCGTCAACACCGGGCAGCACTGGGACGACCAGATGTCACGGATCTTCTTCGACGAGCTCCGCGTGCCCGCCCCCGATGTCGAGCTGGCGCTCGGCGGAGGCTCTGCGACCGAGCAGACCGCGCGCATGCTGGCGGCCCTCGGGCCGAGAGATCGGGCGCCTGACACCCGATCTGGCGCTCGTGTATGGCGACACCAACTCGACGCTCGCCGGCGCGCTCGCCGCGGCGCAGCGGCGGATCCCCGTCGCCCACGTGGAGGCGGGCATGCGCTCGTTCGACCGGGCGATGCCCGAGGAGCTGAACCGCGTGCTCGTCGACCATGCGAGCGCGCTGCTGCTCTGCGCGACGCAGACGGCTGTCGACAACCTCGCTCGAGAGGGGATAAGCGCGGACGTGCACCTCGTCGGCGACGTGATGGCGGACGTCACGCTCGCCTTCACCGCGGTCGCCGGGCGTCAATCCGACGCGCTCGAGCGATACGCGCTCGCAACCGGGGAATATCTGCTGGTGACCGCTCACCGCGCCGGAAACGTCGACGATCCGCGGCGGCTCGCGCGGCTCGTGGAGCTGCTCGAGCGACTGCCGCTGGCGGCGGTCTTCCCGGTACATCCCCGGACGCGTGCGCGGCTCGAGCAGCACGGGCTTGCCGAGCGGCTCGCGCAGGCACCGCGCGTGCGAGAGACGGCGCCGCTCGGCTACCTCGACTTCCTCGCGCTGGCCCGCTCGGCGCGGGCGGTGCTGACCGACTCGGGCGGCGTGCAGAAGGAGGCGTACCTGCTCGGCACTCCGTGCGTGACATTGCGAGATACGACCGAATGGGTCGAGACAGTGTCCGCTGGATGGAACATGCTCGTCGACCTCGATCCGGACGCCGCGCTGGCCGCGCTCGCCCGCCCCCGCCCGCCAGATGAGCGCCCCGACCTCTATGGCGGCGGACACGCCGGGCGAGCGCATTCGCGACGTGCTCGACGCCTACACTCCCGACTCGTGAAGATCGGGATCATCGGCCTCGGCTACGTCGGGCTGCCGCTCGGCGTCGCCTTCGCTGAGGCGGGTCACGAGGTGATCGGCGTCGACAGCGCGCCGCATCGCGTCGAGGCTGTCGAGCGGCGCGAAAGCTACGTCGAGGACGTCTCGAGCGAGCGGCTTGCGGCGCTTGGCCCACGCCTGCAGGCGACGACCCGCTACGCCGACCTCGCGAGCGCGGACGCGGTCGTGATAGCGGTGCCGACACCGCTGACCCGCAATCGCGAGCCGAACCTCGGGCCGCTGATAAGCGCCGGGCGCTCGCTCGCCAACGTGCTCCAGAAGGGACAGCTCGTCGTGCTCGAGTCGACGACCTACCCCGGGACGACGCGCGAGCAGCTGCTGCCGCTGCTCGAGGAGTCGGGTCTCGCGGCGGGCGCCGACTTCAATCTCGCCTTCTCGCCCGAGCGGGTCGACCCGGGGCGCACGGACTACACGCTGCGCAATACGCCGAAGGTCATCGGCGGCCTCACGCCCGCCTGCCAGGAGCGTGCCGACGCTCTCTACGGGGAGGTCTGCGACGAGCTCGTCGAGGTCTCGACGCCGGAGGCGGCGGAGCTGTCGAAGCTGCTCGAGAACGTCTTCCGGTCGGTCAACATCGCGCTCGTGAACGAGCTCGCGATGCTCTGCGACCGGATGCACATCGACATCTGGGAGGTGGTCGACGCGGCCGCGACGAAGCCCTACGGGTTCATGCGCTTCGACCCCGGGCCGGGAATGGGCGGCCACTGCCTGCCGGTCGATCCCTTCTACCTGGCCTGGCGCGCGCGCGAGTTCGACACGCCGACGCAGTTCATCGAGCTCGCCGGCGAGGTCAACCAGGCGATGCCCTACTTCTGCTTCGACCGAGTGGCCCGCGCGCTCAACGAGCACGCCAAGGCGGTGCGCGGGTCGCGCGTCGCGATCCTCGGCGTGTCCTACAAGTCGGGCGTCGGCGACCTCCGCGAATCGCCCGCGCTGAAGCTGATGCGCCTGCTCTCAGAGCACGGAGCGGAGCTCGCCTACCACGACGAGCACATCCCGGAGCTGCCCCAGTTCGGGCTCGCCGGCGAGTCGCTCGAGAGCGCCATGGCGGGCGCGGACGCGGTCGTGATCGTGACGGCGCACCCCGGCGTCGACATGCGGGCGGTGGTCGAGCAGGCTCCGCTGGTCGTCGACTTCCGCGGCGTCACCCGCGGGATCAGCGCACCGAACGTCGTCCGCCTGTGAGCGGACCGGTGCGGGTCGGCGTGGCCGGGCTCGGATACTGGGGGCCGAACCTCGCGCGCAACTTCGACGCGGCGCCCGGCGCAGAGCTCGCCTGGATCTGCGACGGCTCGCCAGAGGCGCGTTCGCGCTGGGCTCCACGCTTCCCGGACGCACGCGTGAGCGACGACTTCGACGAGCTGCTCGCCGACCCCACGCTCGACGCGGTGGCGATCGCCACACCCGTGCCGACGCATGCCCCGCTCGCGCTGCGCGCGCTCGAGGCGGGCAAGCACTGCTTCGTCGAGAAGCCGCTCGCCCAGTCGGTCGCGGAGGCGGAGAGCGTCGTCGAGGCGATCCTGCGAGCGGGTGCTGATGGTCGGTCACCTGCTCGAGTACCACCCCGCGGTCGAGCGAGCTCGTCGAGACGGCCGCCGAGCGGCGACCTCGGGGACATCCACTACATCTACTCGAACCGGCTCAACCTCGGAAAGCTGCGCGCCGACGAGAACGCGCTCTGGAGCCTCGGCGCCCACGACGTCTCGGTCGTGCTGCGCCTGACCGGAGGCGAGGAGCCGACCGAGGCGCAGGCGGTCGGCGAGAGCTACATGCGCCCCGGTGTCGAGGACGTCGTCTTCTGCTACCTGCGCTTCCCCTCGGGGATCGCGGCACACCTCCACCTTTCGTGGCTCGACCCGCACAAGGAGCGGCGCTTCACCGTCGTCGGCTCGCGCCGGATGGCGACCTTCGACGACATGGAGATCGAGCGCAAGCTGACGATCTACGACAAGGGGTTCGACCAGGATTTTTCCTCCTACGGCGAGTACATCGCGCGCTCGGGCGACATCTGGAGCCCGCGCATCGCCAACGACGAGCCGCTGCGACTCGAGGTGGCCCATTTCGTGGCCTGCGTGCGCGAGGGGCGCGAGCCGCGCTCCGGCGCGCGCAGCGGCCTGCGCGTGCGTGCGCGGTGCTCGAGGCCCTCGCAGCGGTCAGCTCGAGGAAAGCTCGCGTGCTGCGGCCCTCTGAGCGCGCGCCCGGGCTCGTCCTGGGAGATGACGTGACGCTCCCCGATGACGCCGAGCTCGGCGCGAACGTGGTCATCCACCCGGGCACCGTCGTCGGCTCGCGCGCGCGGCTGCAGGACGGCGCGGTGCTCGGCAAGCCACTGGCGCTCGCGGCCGCGCTCGCGCGCGCAGCGGACGCCGCCGCCGCCGCTCGTCGTCGCCGACGGGGTCACCGTCGGGGCCGGTGCGGTGGTGCTCGCGGGGGCGGCGCTCGGTCCCCGCAGCGTGGTCGGCGACCAGGCCTACGTGCGCGAGCGCTCGGCGCTCGGCGCCGGCGCCGTGGTCGGGCGCGGGAGCTGCATCGAGAACGACGTAGCGATCGGCGCCGAGGTACGCGTTCAGAGCGACTGCTACGTGACCGCGTTCAGCGAGCTCGAGGATGACGTCTTCCTGGGCCCTCGAGTCACGACCGCGAACGATCGCACCGCCGGACGCAGGCGGCGAACCGAGCCGCTGCGCGGACCCCGGCTGCGTCGGGCCTGTCGCGTCGGAGCGGGTGCGGTGCTGCTCCCCGGCGTCGAGATCGGCGAGGAGGCCTTCGTCGGCAGCCGGTGCCGTCGTCACGCGCGATGTCGCTGCGCGCACGGTGGTCGTGGGGGTGCCGGCGCGCCCGGCGCGTGCGGTTGCCGACGAGGAGCTGCTCGGCTCGTGAGCGGTGGCTCCCGCGCGCGGCGACTCCGCGCCCGCCTGCGACGCGAGATCGCCCGCATCGCTCTGCGGTCGGAGCCGCGGCACGCCTTCGGCCCGGAGGAGAAGCGAACCGTCGCGCTCGGCGTGATCGCCGGGTCGACCACCGTCGCCGTGGTCGTGACCGAGGTCGGAAGGGTGTGGCGACGCGGGTCGGCCCCGCTTCCGCGCGACAGCGAAAACCTGCTGCTGGCGGCGGAGGAGGCGGTGGCCGAGACCGTCGAGGCGGCCGTCGCCGGCTTCCAGGACGTCTCGGCGACGGAGAACGCCGTCTTCTCGCTGCTCGCCGGCTTCGTCGCCACCTTCGCCTCGGCGCGGGGCGTCGCATACCTCTTGCGCGGGCGACGGCGCCTCGGGCCGTTCCGCAACGTGACGATCGGCCGCCGCCACATCCACCACTTCGTGCCCGGCATCGCGATCGCGTTCGGGGCGGGCGTCGCCGCTCTGTTCGTGACCGACGAGCAGCACCGCGCGCGTCTCGCGCTCGCACTGGGGACGGGGATGGGCCTGACGCTCGACGAGTCGGCCCTGCTGCTCGAGCTCCAGGACGTCTACTGGAGCCCCGAGGGCCTGCTGGGCGTCCAGATCACGCTCTCCGTGGCTGCGCTGATGGCTGCCCTCACGCTCGCGCTGCGGTTCGCGCGCCGCGGGGAGCGGATCGTCCTCGAGCAATCGGATCCGGAGCCCGGCGCGACAGGCGCCCCCCTGGCGAACGCGGCGAAGGCCGTTTGAGCCGCGTGTCCCAGGACTAAGCGGCTGCGCTCGGCGTCCGTTCGCCGTGCCGCAGCGGCGCGAGCTCGGCCGAGAGCGCCGGTGAGACGATGACCTGCTCGCGTCCGGGGCCGACCCCGGCGATCACGACGGGCACGCCGAGCTGGTCTGAGACGAACTGGACGTAGGCGCGCGCGTTCGCCGGAAGCTCCTCGAAGCTGCGCGCCTCGCCGATCTCCTCGTCCCAGCCGGGAAGCTGCTGATACTCCGCATGCGCCTTGTGGACCATCGTCTGGTGGTAGGGGAAGTCGTCGAAGGTGGCGTCCTCCGGGCCGCGGTAGCGGACCGCGACCCCGAGCGGGTCGATGCCGGTGAGCGCGTCGAGCTTCGTGAGCACGAGCCCGGTCAGGCCGTTTATGCGGATCGCGTACTTGAGCGCCACCAGGTCGAGCCAGCCGCAGCGACGCGAGCGGCCAGTCGTCGTGCCGTACTCGTGGCCGCGCTCCCGGATGCGCTCGCCGATCTCGTCGTCGAGCTCGCTCGGGAAGGGGCCGGCGCCGACCCTCGTCGTGTAGGCCTTCGCGACGCCCCAGACCTCGTCGATCTGCTTCGGCCCGACCCCGGCTCCGACGCACGCCGCCCCCGCGACCGGGTTGGACGACGTCACGAACGGATAGGTGCCGTGGTCGATGTCGAGCATGGTGCCCTGGGCGCCCTCGAAGATGACGAGACGGTCGCGGTCGAGCGCGTCCCAGACGAGGCGGGCCGTGTCGGCGATGAACGGCTCGAGGCGATGGCCGAAGGTGCGGTACTCCTCGGTCATCGCGTGCAGGTCGAGCTCGGGATCCTTCTCGAACGGGCGCAGCGAAAGGCGCTTCGGCTCGAGCGCGGCCATGATCTTCTGGCGCAGGATCTTCTCGTCGAGCAGGTCCTGCATGCGGATCCCGAGCCGCGCCGCCTTGTCCGCGTAGGCCGGGCCGATGCCGCGCCGGGTGGTCCCGATCTGGAGCTTGCCGAGCCGGGTCTCGCCGGCGTGGTCGAGCATCCGGTGGTAGGGCATGATCAGGTGCGCGTTCGCGGAGATCTTGAGCCCCTGCGTGTCGACGCCGCGCGCGTGCAGGCCGGTGATCTCCTCGAGGATCACCGCCGGGTCGATCACCACGCCGTTGCCGATCAGGCAGCTCTTGCCGGGATAGAGGATCCCCGAGGGGATCAGGTGGAGCTTGTAGACGTCGTCGCCGCGGACGATCGTGTGGCCGGCGTTGTTGCCGCCCTGGTAGCGGATCACGACGTCGGCCCGCTCCGCGAGCAGGTCGGTGATCTTCCCCTTGCCCTCATCGCCCCACTGGGCTCCGACGACGACTAGTCCGGGCATCGCTGCAAAGCGTACGCGCTCAGGCGCCCCTCTCCCAGCGCTCCTCGTCGCCGGCGGCTACGGCGGTCATGCGCAGGTCGCGACCCATGATCGGGAGCGTCTCGCACATCTCGCTGAGGCGGGAGACGGTCCGGCTGCCGACCTGCTCACGCAGCTCGTCGAGGTCGGTCAGGTTGGTCGTCACCACGATCGAGCGCTCGTCCTGCCAGCGCTCGTTGACGATCGAGTAGAGCTGCTCGAGCACCCACTCGGTGCGCTTCTCGGCACCGAGGTCGTCGAGGTGGAGCAGGTCGACCGCGCAGAGGCGGCGGAACAGCTCGAGGTAGGAGCGGCCCGAGCCATCCTCGTAGGTCTCCTTGATGTCGGCGAGCAGGTGGGGCACCGAGTAGACCGCGACCGAGCGGCCGGCCTCGATCGCGGCCTTCGAGATCAGCATCGCGAGCGACGTCTTGCCGGTGCCGACATCGCCGTAGAACCAGAGGCCCCGGCCCGCGTCGAGGTTGCGCTCGATGTCGCGGACGAAGCCGCGCACACCGCGCAGCAGGATCGGATCGAGATCGCGGACCGGACGGCGGTCGAAGGAGACGCCGCGGAAGCGCCGCGGTATGCCGGTGCCGAGCCGGCGGGAGGAGGCGCGGTTGATGCGGGCCTCGCGGCACGGGCAGGGACGGGCGGTGTTGGTCTCCTCGTCGAGCAGCCAGCCGCTGCCGTCACAGAGCGCGCGGGGGCAGAAGTGCGTCCGCCATCAGAAGGCGCCCTCCGCGGCCACGGGCGCTCCGCCGGGGTCGCGCTCGCGGTAGAAGTTGGCGAACTTCGGATAGCGCGAGAGGAAGGTCAGCACGACCTCGCCGACCGGACCGTTGCGGTGCTTGGCGACGATCACGTCGGCCTCTCCGGGGCGCTCGGAGTCGCGGTTGTAGTACTCGTCGCGGTAGATGAACATGACGAGGTCGGCGTCCTGCTCGATCTGACCGGACTCGCGCAGGTCGGAGAGCAGCGGCTTCTTGTCGGGTCGCGACTCGACGGCACGCGAGAGCTGCGAGACGGCGATCACCGGGATCGAGAGCTCGCGCGCGAGCAGCTTGAGCCCGCGGCTGATCTGCCCGATCTGCTCGACGCGGCTGTCGGCGCTGCTCTCCGGGCGCATCAGCTGGAGGTAGTCGACGATCACGAGGCCGAGCTCGCGTGCGCGCGTGCAGGCGGCGGGCCTTCGCGCGCAGCTCGAGGATGCCGATGTCGCTCGAGTCGTCGACGTAGAGCGGCGCGGCGGCGAGGCGCTCGGTCGCCTTGACGACCTTCGGCCAGCGGTCGGTGCTGACGCGTCCCTTGCGCAGGTCGTCGCCGTTCAGCTTCGCCTGCGAGGCGATGAAGCGCTGCGCGAGCTCGGTCTCCGACATCTCGAGCGAGAAGAGCGCGACCGGCTTGTCGAAGTCGACCGCGGCGTTCTCCGCGATGTTGGTGACGAGCGCGCTCTTTCCCATCGACGGGCGCGCGGCGAGGACGATCAGGTTGCCGGGCTGGAAGCCGCCGGTGAGCTCGTCGATGTCGTTGAAGCCGGTCGGGGTGCCGGTGATCGCCATCCCCTCGCGCGAGATCAGCTCGAGCTTGTCGAGCTCGTCGTGGAGGACGTCCTCGATCGCGCGCAGCTCGCCGGTGCGGTCCTCGTGGGCGATCCGGAAGAGCGCGCCCTCCGCCTGCTCGAGCAGCTCGTCGGCGGAGCCCGTGGAAGCTGAAGACGTCGTCCTGGATCCGCCGCGTCTCGTCGAGCAGGCGCCGGCGCAGCGCGTGCTGCTTGACGATCTGCGCGTAGTGGCGGGCGTTCGCCGGCCGAGGGAACGAGGTTCGGCAGCGAGTAGACGTACGCGCCTGCCGCCGGCCTCCTCGAGCACGCCGGTGCGGGCGAGCTCGTCGCAGACCGTGACCACGTCGACCGGCTCGACGTCGGCCTTGCCCTTGAGCGCGATCATCGCGCGGAAGATCAGCCGGTGGCGCTCGCGGTAGAAGTCCTCCGGCTTCAGCTTGACGTCGATCAGCAGCGCGTCGAGCGCCTGCTCGGAGAGCAGGATCGCGCCGAGCACCGAGGTCTCGGCCTCGGCGTCCTGCGGCGGGAGCTTGCCGGCCTCAGGCGGTGCCGAGACGGCCACGGGCTCACCTCCGTCGCAGATCTCGAGGCCCGAGCCGAACCGGCAGCGCGGCGCCGCATCAGGCGTCGCCTCACGCCGCGGTGACGATCGTCTTGACGTCGGCGGTGACGCCCTCGTGGACCTCGACCGTGACCATGTGCGTCCCGGTCGTGCGGATCGGCTGCTCGAGGTGGACCTTGCGCCGGTCGAGCTTCATGCCCGCGCGCCTGGCGCACGGCGTCGACGATGTCCTGTGCGGTCACCGATCCGAACAGGCGCCCGTCGTCGCCGGCCGCCTGCGGGATCGTCAGGACCGTGCGCGCCGAGCAGCGCGGCGTTCTCCTGGGCGCGCTCGGCGAGCTCTCGCTCGGCACGCTCGGCCGCCTCGCGGCGGCGCACGCGCCTCGGCGATCGACGCGGGCGTCGCCGCCTGGGCGAGCTTGCGCGGCAGCAGGTAGTTGCGCAGGTAGCCGGGGGCGACGTCGATCACGTCGCCGCGCTCGCCGACGTTCTCGACGTCCTTGAGCAGGATCGCCTGGCCATCGCCATCGCGTCAGCGATCGGCGACGTAGGGCAGCAGACCCGAGCTCGCGGGCTCGCTTGATCGCGCGCGCGAGCTGGCTCTGGTGCCGGCGGCATGCGCCGGTGATGCGGGCGGAGCGGATCTTGCCCTTCTCGCTCATCGCGCGCCGCAGCGCGCCGAAGTCCTTGTAGTCGACGATGTCGACCTTGTCCCGGCAGAACGGGCAGGACTTGCGACGGCCGCCGCCCGGCGCGCCGCGCTTGCCGTCACGCCGGCGAGTCGTTGTCGTCCGGCCACGCTGCTTTGCCACTCGAAGGAGCTCCTGGTCGTCTCTAGAAGGGAATGTCGTCGTCCGCCGGTCCGCCGCCCACGGGCGCGCTCTGGAAGTCGCCGGTGTCGGCCGGCACGTCGCTCCGCGGGACGAAGCGCCCACCGTTCTCGCCGCCCTCGCGCGAGCCGAGGAACTGGACGGAGTCGGCAATGATATCCACCGCCTGGCGCTTGTTGCCCTGCTGGTCCTCCCATTCGCGCCACTCGAGCCGTCCGTCGACCGCCACCGGACGGCCCTTCGCGAGGTAGCTCGCGCAGTTCTCGCCCTGCGCGCCCCAGACGGTCACGTCGAAGTAGTTCGGCTTGTCGACCCACTCGCCGGACGCGTCGCGGCGGCGGGTGTTGCAGGCGAGCCGCAGCGAGCAGACGCTCGTCCCGGACGGGGTCGTGCGCAGCTCCGGGTCGCGGGTCAGGTTGCCGGTCAGGACGACGCGGTTGATGTTGGTGGCTGCCATCGAAGGCGCTCCTTTGCTCTCTTCAAATGCGGTCAGCCGAGCATACAGCGAGGCGCCGGCCGAATTTGGCGCGTCCTGTCCGAAGTGTCAGGAAAGACGGCGAGTTTCCTCCGTCCGCCCTCGCGCGCGGCGTCGGCCGCGAGCCGGCGTGAACCCAGCCGCGTGGATCGCGGCGAGGTCGCCGGCGCTCAGCCCGCGTCGGCCGCGGCGCGCGCGGCGACGCGCGTCTCGGCGGCGCGCGCTCTCGCGCTGGCGCGGCGCCTCGGACCGCGGCACGGGCGGTGGCGGCAGCCCGGCTTGAGCCGGATGATCCGGAAGCGCAGCACGCCGTCGGTGATCTTGAGCGTGTGGTCGAGCCGCTCGAGCAGCTCGCTCGAGCCCTCGAACTGGAACAGGTGGTAGGGGCCTCGGGCCGGTGGTCGATCTCGAACGCCATCCGGCGCATGCCCCAGTCGTGGTGCTCGACCAGCGAGCCGTCGGCGGCGATCATCTCCTCGACGTCGCCGCAGGATCTGCTCCGCGCGCCCGTCGGGCGCGTTCGGGTCGAGCAGCAGCATCAGGTCGTAGAGCCGGGCCATTGCGGCGGCCAATGGTAGCGCCGCGCCCGCTCGGCGGTCAGTCGCCGGTTGAGGCGAAGTGGGCGGCGTCGTCGAGCAACGGCCCGGAGCCCGCTCGCTTCGCCTCGATGTCGCGCAGCTGGTCGTCGACCCAGTCGCCCGGGTCGCGTCTCGAGATGATCCGCTTCAGCCCCTCGGCGCGCCAGGAGCGCTCCTCGGCGGACATCGTCAGCGCGCGGAAGATCGAGTCCGCCTGCTCCTGGATGTCGAACGGGTTGACGGAGAGCGAGAACTCGCCGAGCTCCTCGTGCGCGCCGGTGTTCTCCGACAGCAGGCTGACGCCGTGGCGCTCGTTGACGAGCGGGCCCTCCTTGGCGACGAGGTTCATGCCGTCGAACATCGCGTTGACGATCAGCAGGTCGTAGTGCTTGTAGCAGGCGATCGCCTCCTCGAGGTTCTCGCGCAGCTTGAGGTCGATCGGCATCCAGTCGGTGGTGCCGTGACGATGGTTGACGACGGCGACGAGCGCCTCGATCTTCTCGAGGTACTCGACGTACTCGGCCACGTCCTGCCGCGAGGGCATCATGTGCGCGATGAAGGTGACCCGCTCGCGAAACTCGGGATGCTGCTCGAGGAAGAGGTCGAACGCGTTGAAGCCGCGCAGGACGTTCTTCGAGAGGTCGGCGCGGTCGACGCGCAGGATCAGGTACTCACGCCGGCGGCGCAGCACCTCGCGCTCGTACCGGTGCACTGTCGGGCGCTGCGCGGTGCCGCTTGAAGCTGCTCGCCGAGATCGGCAGCGGGTAGGCGCGGACCCATACGTCGCGGCCGTCGAAGCGCACGACGCCGTGCTCCTCGTCGACGTCGAGACCGAAGAGGTCGCGGCAGCAGAGCAGGAAGTTGCGCCGGTAGGCGCGCGTGTGGAAGCCGACGATGTCGTTCGAGAGCACGCCCTCGTAGATGTCCTCGCGGATGTCGCGCGGGAGCACTCGCCAGGCGTCCGGCTGCGTCCAGGGGATGTGGATGAAGTGGTGCAGGAAGAGGTCGGGCCGGGTGCGACGGATGACACGCGGGGCGGTGTAGAGGTGGTAGTCGTGCAGCATCACCACCGCGTCCTCGGCGTCGGCCTCGTCGAGCACGGCGCGAGCGAGGTCCTCGTTGACGACGCGGTAGCCGTGCTCGTAGGCGTGGATCTCGTTGCGGCGGATGTCCGGGGCGTTCGAGAGGTCCCAGAGGTAGTGCTGGATGAACCACAGCAGCGGGTTCGCGACGACGTTGTAGAACTCGTCGTAGGAGTCGGGGTCCGACTCGACGAGCCTGAGCCGGTAGGTGGTGTCGTCGACCTCGCATTCGAAGCTGCCGCCGCCGTGGCGTTTGCTCATCTCGACGTCCTCCTCGGACATCGTCGAGGCGACCCAGAGCGCGTCTCGATGCTCGACCAGCCCCTTCAGCGCGGTGACGAGGCCGCCCGATCCGCGCGACGGGGTGATCTGCCCGTCCTCGTCGCGCTGGAACGTCGCCGGTCCCCGGTTCGAGACGAGGATCAGCTGGGGGTCCGAGCTCATTGCAGCCCTTGGAAGATGCGCAGCCAGTCGCGCAGGAGGCGCGGGGTGAGGAAGTGCTTGCGCACGTGCTCCTTGCCGGCCCGGCCGAGCGAGCGCCCGAGCTCCGGCTCGCGCAGGACGCGCAGGGTCCTCTCCGCGCACTCCTCGGCGGAGGTGACCAGGTAGCCGGTGCGGCCGTCCTCGACCTGCAGCGGGATGCCGCCGACGTCTCCGCCGATGAACGGGCGCGCCTTCCAGAGCGCCTCAGAGACGGTCAGCCCGAACCCCTCGCGGGTCGACTTCTGGATCAGCACCTCGGATTGGGACTGGAACGCGTTCACTTCGATCGAGCCGACGTTATTGAGGTTATTGAGGATCTTGATATCCGGATCCCCCTGGGCGTACTCGAGCGTCGAGTTGAAGAACTCCCAGCCCTCCGGGTCGTCGGTGGCCATCGAGCCGACGAGGGCGAGCTGCACCTCAGGCAGCTCGGCTGTCACGAGCCGGTACGCGTCGATCACGCCGAGCGGGTCCTTCCACGGGTCGAAGCGCGAGACCTGGCACATCAGCGGCCTGTCGACGTCGATTCCGAACTGGTCGCAGACGAACGCCGCGTCCTCGGGCGAGAGCGCCATGTTCTTCGGCGACAGCGGGTCGATCGCCGGGGGGCAGATGTGGATCGGCGTTCCGTCGAGCCCGGTCGGCGCGTACTCCGGGATGTGGTAGACGGAGCCGTCGTACTCGCGGATCAGCGGCACGAGCCGCTCGATCGTCGGCGGATGCGGCGTCGAGAGGTCGATGTGGCAGCGCCAGATCCAGTGTCGCGCCTTCTCCACCGCGTGCTGGCGAACCGCGAGCGGCTGCGGGTCGTGCACGATCACCACGTCCCAGTCGCCGGTCAGCTCGCGCGCGTTGAACTCGTTGTACTCCTCGTAGACGCCCCACTCGTGCGGCGAGAGATCGAGCGGGTTGCCCTGCAGCGCGTTGTGCATCAGCTTGGTCGCGTTGAAGAACTCCTCACGGCCGATGATCACCTGCCACTCCGCCTCGATCCCGACGTCGCGCATCAGCGGAACGAGCGTGTAGAGGATCTCCGACACGCCGCCGCCGAAGGCGGTCGCCGAGAGGTGCAGCACCTTGAGCCCCTTGAGCTCGTCCGATAGCTGGCTGATCTCCTCGATCAGCGGACGCCCCACGAGGTGCGTGTAGTCGGCCAGCGTCTTGTGCCCAACACCAACGGGCTGCAGCAAGGTCGCGCTCCTTGTCGGGGAATCGGCGGCGCAGCCTACCCGGCTGTGGCGACGAGCCTCTTCGTGAGCCGGATCGTGCCGGCCGCGTGGCTGTGCTCGTCGACCGTCGCCTCGATCAGCGCCATGCTCAGGTCGCGCTCCTCGGCGGAGACCGTCGGGCGCTCGCTGCCGCTGACCTCGACGAGCAGGGCGTCGTCGCGCAGCTCGAAGGTGAAGCTGATGCGCTGGCTGTCGTCCTCCTCGCGGGCGCTGCTGCGACGCTCGCCGCCGAGCAGGTAGGACGTCGCCTCGGTGATCGCGAGCTTCAGGTCGGCGATCTCCTCCGGCTCGATCGGCGCCAGGCGGGCGACCGCCGACAGCGCGAGCCGCGCGAGCACGACGTAGTCGGGCTTCGCGGGAATCGTGAGCGAGACGGTGCGGCTGAGGGTCGCGGCTTCCATCGGCATCGAACCTTAACTCAGCGCGAATCCGCGAGATTCGAGCGCGAATCGCCGATTCGCGCTCAGGCGCTTCGCTCCTGGCAGCCTCTCGATGCCGCGCTCGATCGAGCCGATGACGCGCTCGTGGAGGGCCCTGTTCGCGCTCGCAACGATCGACATCTGGTACTCGGCACCCGATCCGAGCAGCGGGCGGTCGTCGAGCGACTCGCCGCACGCGTCGGTGACGACCGCGCCCGCCTCGCGCGCGCAGAGGACGGCCGCGGCGAGGTCATAGGGCGAGTTGTTGAGCACGGCGCCACCGCCGACGCGGCGGAACTCCGCCTCCATCCCGGGCACCTCGGCGACGAGCCGCGGACCGGGCTCGACGTAGCAGTCGAGTCTGGCCGGTGACGATTCGCGTCGTGTCGAACGCCGCCGAGCCGAGCTCGAAGGCCGCGCCGCCGACCGACGACGCGTCGATCAGCTCGCCGATCACCTCGACCGTCGCGCGCGCCGGGCGCCCGCGGAAGCCGTAGGTCCAGAACATCCGCTCGAGCCGCTCGTTCGCGCGACAGGCGCGCCGGCGCGGCCCCTCGACGAGCCCGCGGCCCCGCTCGGCGAGGAAGACACGCGCCGGAGACGATCTCGACGACGCAGCCGACGCTCACCTCGCCCATCGTCACACCGTCCCGCAGCGGCGCGGCGGCGACGGAGACGCAGCACGACTCGAGCCCCGCCATCGCGGGCCGCGTGCCGTCGACCGGGTCGACGACCAGCACCTCGCGCGCGCCCGCGCGGGGCCACGAGGCCCCGGTCCTCCGAGTAGAACGCGAGCTCCGGGGCGTGGTCCGCGAGGAAAGACTCGAGCGTCCGCTCCGCCCGCTCGTCGATGCCGAAGGTGATGTCGCCGCCCGCACCGGGCCGGCTCGACCGCTCGCGCCCGGCGTGCGAGCCGACGAGCGGCAGCGCGGCTTCGCGCAGGGCGAGGGCGAGCGAGCGGATGAGCGGGCGCGTGGCGCGGCTCAACGCTGTCCGCTTCCGGCGGCGGGCCGCGTGCCGAGCGTCGCGGTGACCGTGCGGCTCGAGCCGCCGCGCACGACCGTCAGCGTGACCTGCCGGCCGGGGTCCATCAGGCTCGACCTTCTGGACGAGCTCGGATGATGTGGTCACCGTCTGTCCGTCGACGGCGGTGATCGCGTCGCCGCCGATCGGCAGGTCCTTCTGGCTCTCGAACTCGATCTTGCCGCTGCCCGCGCCGAGACCCGCCGGGCGGCGGGACCGCCGGCCGTGACGCCGGTCACGAGGGCTCCGTCGTGTGCGGCGTCGCCGAGACGAGCGGCCAGCTGCGGGAACAGGTCGGTGGTCGTGACGCCGAGGAAGGCGTAGCGAACCTGGCCGGTCGCGCGCAGCTGGGCGATCGAGCGGCTGACGAGGTCGGCGGGGACCGCGAAGCCGACGCCTTCGCCGCCGCCGCTCGAGGACTGGATCTGCGAGTTGATGCCGATCACGCGGCCGTGGGAGTCGATCAGCGGGCCGCCGGAGTTGCCGTGGTTGATCGCGGCGTCGGTCTGGATCGCGCCGGCGATGCGGAAGCTCGTCAGCGAGTCGATGTCGCGGCCGGTCGCGGAGATGACGCCGATCGAGAGCGACTGCTGCTCCCCGAAGGGGCTGCCGATCGCCGCGACCGGCGCGCCGACGGTCAGCGCGCTCGACGAGGAGAGCGGGAGCGGCGTCAAGCTGAGCCCGGCGGGGTCCACCTTGAGCAGCGCGACGTCGGAGAAGAGGTCGTCGCCGACGACGCGCGCCGGTACGCGGTTGCCGTCGGCGAACCGGATGTAGAGCTGAGAGGCGCGCTGGAGCGCCGGCGGCGTCGTGCGGATCACGTGCGCGTTCGTGGCGATGTAGCCCTGGCGGTCGAGGACGAAGCCGGAGCCGAGCGCTCCCTGGCTCGAGGAGCCGTAGAGCGAGATGACGGTCACGACGCCGGGCGCCAGCGTGCGGTAGATCGCCGGCGCGTCGAAGCCGCCGCGCGATCCGAGCCCCTCGATGACCTGCACGCGGGTCGGCTCGACGGTGGTCGGACCGCGCACCACGGGCGGTTGCTCGTTGACGGTCTGCGAGGGGCGGCTGAGCCCGCAGCCGGCGAGCGCGACCGCCGCGGCCGTGGCCGCGCCGAGGACCGCCGCGTGCGCTCTCACGCGTGTCCGTCTTCCGCGGCGACAGGCAGCGCGAGCGTGAAGATCGTCTTGCCGGGACGCGACACGAGGCTGATCCGTCCGTCCATGCGCTCGGCGAGCTCCTTCGCGATCGCGAGACCGAGTCCCGATCCGCGCGCCGCGTCGCCGGTGTAGAAGCGCTCGAACAGCTGCAGGCGCAAGGTCTCGTCGACGCCGGGGCCGCGGTCGGTGACGGCAAACTCGGCGCTTCCGTTGTTGCGTTCGATGCTGACCTTGACGGGGGTGCCCTCGGGCGTGTGCCGCAGCGCGTTGTCGAGCAGGATACGCATGATCTGAGCGACCCGCTCGCGGTCGCAGCGGGCCAGGACGTCGCCGCTGCGAGCGAGCTCGAAGCTCGAGTTGTGCAGGTCGCGACCGCCGGTCCGAACTCGGCGGCGACGGCACCCGCGAGCTCGTCGAGGTCGACGCGCTCGTCGTGCAGCTCGAGCGAGCCGGCATCGAGCCGCGAGAGGTCGAGCAGGTCCACGGCGAGCTTCTGCAGGCGCGCCGACCTGCTCGCCCATCGCCTGCAGGAACTCCTCGCGCGTCTCCGGGTCGAGCTTCTCGTCCTGAAGCAGCTCGACGAAGCCGCCGAGCGAGAAGATCGGCGTGCGCAGCTCGTGCGAGGCGTTCGCGATGAACTCGCGGCGCGCGCTCTCGACGCGCCCGAGCTGCCGCTGCATGTCGTTGAAGGTCTGGGTCAGCCGCCCGAGCTCGTCGCCGGAGTCGACCGGCAGCGGGTCGACCTGCTTGCCGGCGGCGATATCGCGCGCCGCGTCGTCGAGCCGCTGCACGCGGCGCGTCAGCGCGCGCGCCACCAGGTAGCCGCCGATCAGGGCGACGATCAGCGCGACCGCGCTGCCGAGCAGCAGGCGCGAGCGGACCAGCGCGACGACGTGAGCGACGTCGTCGAAGCGCCGCGTGTAGAGCAGCACCCAGGCCGGCCTGCGCCCGGTAGAAGAGCGGCCTGCGCGACCTGGCCGGTCGTCGCCGCTGCGCGCCGACACCGCGGTGCTCCGCGCGCCGCCGCTGCACGGATCGCGCGACCAGGGCCCAGTTCGGCGCCGCGGTGCTCGCCTCGCCCGGAGTCGGCGAGACGTAGAAGCGCGGCGGGCCGGGCGCGCTCGACTGACCTGCACGCCGAGGACGCGTCACGCGCGCGTTGATCGAGTCGGCGGTCGTGCGCACGAGCTCGGTGATGCTCTGCTCCGGCACGCCGTTGCGCCCGAGCAGCGCGAAGATGCGGGGCGAGGACTTGCGCGCCTGCTGCTGGAGGTCGCCGAGCTCTGCGCGCTCGAGCTGCGAGTGCAGCTGCGGCAGGAAGACGAAGATGACGACCGCGAGCGCGAGCGCGGTGACGGCGAGGAAGAGCAGCGCGAGCTTGTTCCGCAGCGACTGCGGAGCTCGCGCCCTGCGAAGCGTCTCATCGGTCGCGGAAGTGGTAGCCGACGCCGCGCACGGTGAACAGGTACTGCGGGCTCCTTCGGGTCGCGCTCGAGCTTCTCGCGCAGGTGGCGGATGTGGACGTCGATCGTGCGCGGGTCGCGGTAGGCGGAGTCGCCCCACAGCCGCTCGAGCAGCATCGCGCGGCTGAAGACGCGGCCGGGCGCGCGGACGAGGATCGCGAGCACCTCGAACTCGACGTAGGTGAGCCGGACCTGGCTCGCCGCGCACCTCGACGCTTGCGCTTGGCGAAGTCGATCGCGCAGGTCGCCGTCCTCGAACGGCTCCTCGCCGCGGTCGCTCGACGCGCATGAGCTCCGCGCGCCGCAGCACCGCCTTGACGCGGCTGCGGAACTCGCGCATCGAGAAGGGCTTCGTGATGTAGTCGTCGGCTCCGAGCTCGAGGCCGAGCACCTTGTCGAACTCGTCGGCCTTCGCGGTCAGCATGATGATCGGCACCGTGCTCTTCGCGCGCAGCTGGCGGCAGACCTCGAAGCCGTCGACGCGCGGCAGCATCACGTCGAGCACGACGAGGTCGAACTCGCCGTCGCGGAAGCGCTCGAGGGCGTCCTGGCCGCTCAGCGCGGAGACGACGTCGTAGCCCTCCTTGCGCAGCGGGAAGGCGAGCAGCTTCTGGATCGACTGCTCGTCGTCGACCAGCAGGATGCGAGGAGTCTCGTGTGACATCGTGCCGCTGACGATTCAGATTGTAGGTTCACCCAGATGAGATTCCGTGGCCGGGGGCACGTCGCGGCGTGATCGAGCCGCGCATCTACCGGGCGGCGTTCATCCCGCTGATGTTCGTGATCGTCCTGGTCGCGTTCTCGCTCGCGCCGGCTGACGGGGCGCTTCCCCAGGGGACGGCGGCCGACGCCCTGTTCGACCCGGTCGCCGCGAGCAACAGCGCCGCCCAGCTCGCCCACTCCTCGCCCGACCGAGAGCGGGCGGCGCCGGTGATCAGGAACTCGCCGCCGAGGTCGCGAATGGCGTTCGCGGGCGACGGCTTCGTGACGACGAGCTACCGCTTTCAGGCTCAGGGCCACGCGCTCGTCAACGTCGTCGGCCGGCGCCCCGGGAGCAGCACGCGAGAGATCGTCGTGGCCGCGGCGCGCGACTCGGTCGGCGCGCCGGACCTGACGACGAGCGCCGCCGACACGGCCGCCCTGCTCCAGTTCGGGAACATCTTCAAGGGCAGCGCCTCGCGGCACACGCTCGTGCTCGCCTCGCTCGACGGCGAGTCGCTCGGCGGCGAGGGCGCGCACCGGCTGGCGGCAGAGCTCGGCGGCCCGAGCCAGGTCGACGCGGTCATCGTCGTCTCGAACCTCGGAGCGTCGCCGGCGCGCGGTCCGATCGTCCTCTACGTGGTCGAACTCCTCGGTGCGGGGAAACCTGGGGCTCGCGCGCACGGCGGTCGCCTCGCTGCAGCAGGACCTCCCGGCGGTGCCTCCGCGACGAGGGACCGCTCGCGCAGTTCGCCCGGCTCGCCTTTCCCCTCGCCCCGGGCGCCCAGGGAGTGCTCGAGCGCGCCGGCTACCAGGCGGTGCGCATCTCGGGCAGCGGCGAGCTCGCCCCCGACCCGCCGTCGCGCCAGCCGATCGACCAGACCAGATACGGCAACCTGGCGACCGGGACGCTGCGGCTCGTGTCCGCCCTCGACGCGACCGACCGCCAGCCCGCGCACGGCCCGGCGACCTATCTGGTGATCTCCGGCCAGGTGCTGCCCGGCTGGGCGCTGCGGGCACTCGCGGTCGCCCTGCTGTTGCCCCCGCTCGCCACGTCGATCGACGCGCTGGCCCGCGCGCGCCGGCGCCGCGAACGGATCGGCGGCTGGTTCGTCTGGCTGCTGGCAGGCGTGCTCGCGTTCGCGTTCGCGTTCGCCTGCGGGAAGCTGTTCTCCTTCTCCGGCCTGGGACCGCCCGCGCCGCCCGCACCACCGGACCCGGGCGCGGTCTCGATCGGCGCGCGCGCCGCCCTGGCGATCGCCGTCACGCTCGCCGGCGGGGCACTCGGCTGGCTGATCGTCCGGCCGACGCTGATCCGCAGCGCGGGGCGCCTGCCCTCGCCCGCCGCCGGCGGGGCCGGCTGCGCGATCGCGGTCACGCTCAGCTCTGTCGCGATGGCCACGGCCTTTGTGAACCCGTTCGCCGCGATCGCGATCGCCGCCACGGCGCACCTGTGGATGCTCTGCACGCTGCTCGACCTGCGGCCGCGCTTCGCGCTCGCGCTCGCGCTGCTCGCGGTCGTGCCGCTCGCCGCGCTCGCGCTCTATTACCTGGTGCGCCTCTCGCTCGACCCGTTGAGCGGCCTGTATTACCTCTACCTGCTGGTGGTCGGCGGCCACGTCGACGCCGCCGCGATCCTCGTCGCCTCCATAATCGCCGGTGGCGGCGCGTCGGTCCTCGCCGTCCTGCGGGCGCGGGCGCGCAGCGACGCGAGCGTCGCCGCGGTGGCCCGTGCTCAGCCGATCCTCGGCCCCGGGGGGCACGCGGGACCGGGCTCGCTCGGAAGCGACGCGGGCTCCGCGCTCAGACGGTGACGCGCGCCGAGTGCGTGGCACGCTCGACGTGCGTTTGAACTCCGCGCCTCCGGCTATCAGCGCGGGATGCCTGCACCGATAAGGGCCATGCGCCGGCGGCGATGGGCCCCGCAACGGCCGTCGATCCAAGCCCCCGTAGGAGGAGCATGAGCGCAGTCCCCCCGCAGCTCGCGGAATCAGTCGCCGCAGGCAGCTACACGATCGACTCGCGCGCGGTCGCGGACGCGATTCGCAGGCGCATGCAGGGCATCACGACCGGCGCGCTGCCGGCGCCCGCCGAGCGCGAGTCGTGGCTGGTCGAGGCGGTTCGCGAGCGCGCCGCCTCAAGCTCCATGCTCGAAGCCGCGCAGGGAGACGGGCCGGCCGCGGGCGCGCAGGACGAGCCCCGCACCGGCGCGGACCGCGCCCACCCAGGTGACGGGCGCGGTGAGAGCCTCGACCTGCTCGCGTAGTCCCGCGGGCGCGGCGAACAGCAGCTCGTAGTCGTCGCCCGCGGTCGCGGCGAGCTCCAGCGCATCGCGACCGGCAGCGCGCGCGACTGCCTCGACGCCCGCGCCGAGCGGCAGCCGCTCGAGCGCGAGCTCCACGGACACTCCGCTGCGCTCGGCGATGTGCCCGGCGTCGGTCGCGACGCCGTCGCTCAAGTCGATCATCGCGCTCGCCCCCGCGCCCGCGAGGGCCCGGCCCCATTCGAGCCGCGGCTCGGGCCGGCGGTGCCGCTCGAGCAGGTCGTGCCGGGCGGCCGCCGGCAGCTCGGCGTCGAGGCCGTCGAGGAGCAGCAGGCCGGCTCCGGCGGCGCCGAGCGCGCCGGTGACGCCGACGAGGTCGCCGGGCGAGGCGCCCGATCGGTAGACGAGCTCTGCGGCCGACCCGGCGACCCCGGTTACGGTCACGCTCAGGCTGAGGCAGGGACCCGCGACGACGTCGCCACCGGCCACGGTCACGCCGGTCCGCTCGGCGAGCGACTCGATCGCCTCGACGAGCTCGAGCGCGGCGGGCTCTCCGAAGTCGCCCGGCAGCGCGGCCGCGACATAGGCCTCGGCGGGACGGGCGCCCATCGCC
Source organism: uncultured Actinomycetes bacterium (assembly GCA_963719375.1). Lineage (GTDB taxonomy): Bacteria > Actinomycetota > Thermoleophilia > Solirubrobacterales > Thermoleophilaceae > JAICJV01. Next base: position 1,421,580 of record CAVRBY010000001.1, read on the forward strand.
GCGAGGTCCGACAGCGCGGTGGCGAGCGCCTTGTGGCCAACGTCGCCGGGATCGTGCGTCGAGCGGGAGAAGTGGACACCCTCGACGAGCGTGTCGACCGAGACGACCTCGACGCCGGCGCGCGATGCGACCACCGCCGCGTCGTCGCCCGGCCCCGTCAGGACGCGCCCGCCGCGGCGGGCGAGCCGCCGCTCGATGGCCGCGATCAGGTCGAGCTCAGCCATAGATGCCGGGCACGCCGATCGCGAGCGCCCAGCCGCACAGCGCCAGCGCGGCGAGCTCCAGCCTGCGGCTGCCCGCGAGGGCGACCAGCGGCAGCAGCCAGACGAGGTACCAGGGCACGAGCCAGGCCGAGGCGACGAGCAGCGCGAGCGTCGCCCAGGCGGCCATCCGGACGGGGTCCTCGCCGCGCCAGGTTCGCCAGAGCGTCAGCGCCACGGCGGCGGCCAGCGCGCTGCCGTAGACGGCACGCACCGGGGTCATCAGCTCGCCACGGCTGCCGCCGAGGAGCGCCGCGAGGCCCGCCGCCGTCTTGTACGGGAAGCTCATCCGGGAGCTGAGCGCCTGGTTCTGCCCGAGCGTCCCGAGGGCGTGCGTCCCGGCGCCCGGGAAGGCGAGCAAGGCGATCAGCGTGAGCGCCAGCGCGGTCAGCGCGGCGGCGATCGCGAAGCGCGGCGCGCGGGGCCTCGCGAGTGCCAGGTAGGGCGCGAGGAGGCCCGCCGGCGCCTTGACGAACGCCGCGGCCGCGGCGAGCGCGCCGGCCCGGGCGGGACGGCGGCGAAGCCACAGGTAGAGGCCGCCGGCCGCGAGCGCGACCGCCAGCGCGTCGTTGTGCGCGGCGGCCACCACGTGGGCGACCAGGATCGGGTTGAGCGCGACCGCGGCCGTCGCGCGCGCGGGTTCATGGCCGAGGCGCTCGGCGCAGCGCCAGACGAGCCAGGCGAGCACGAGCGAGGACGCCGCCGCGGCGAGCTTCAGGCCCCAGAACGCGACCGCGACGCCGAGCGGCGCGAGCGCGTAGGTGGCGAGCGTGAACAGCGGCCCGTAGCTCGAGGCGGTCGCGTGCGAGCCGGCATAGGCGAAGGCTGCGTCGTGAGGTGCCGCCAGCGGCGGGTGACGGTACGGGTCGAGGCCGTGGAGCGCGCCGAGGCGCCCGTAGTCGACGTAGGTGAGCGGATCGCGCGAGAGCAGCGGGGGCGCGAGCAGGAAGGCGACGTTGACGAGCGCGACGGCCGCGACGACCGCTCGCCTCGGGATGCCGCCCGAGCGCGCGACGACGAGGGCGTAGAGGCCGAGCGCGACCCAGAGGGCGGCGTAGAGGACTGGTCCCGCGGCGGCCCCGCGCGCCGCCCCGATGCCCGCGGGGGAGAGCGGCCCGAGCAGCCAGCGCGGCGAGCCGCCCGCCGTCGCGGGGACGAGGCGCGAGCCGGGCGACGCGGGCAGCGCCGCGATCGCGACGTAGAGGCCGACGAGCGCGGCGAGCGCGGTGCCGGGCAGCTTCGCCCGGCGGGCGGGCGCGGGGGCCCGCTCAGCGACCGCGCCCGTGCGTGCCGCCGCCGAGGCCGCCGCCGCCTCCAGGGCCGCCGCCCGTGCTGGCCGGCGCCTGCGGCGGCGAGGCGTACAGGCGCGGGTCGTAGCCGCGGTAGGCGCCGCCGCCGGCACTCGTCCCGCCACCGTAGCCGCCGTAGGCCTGATAGCCGCGATACCCGCCCCGGTTCGGCCCGCCGTTGGCCGCCTCGTGGGCGCCGTACCAGGCCGTGTAGTGGATCGGCTGGGTGGGGTTCGAGAAGTTGCTGCAGTTCGAGTTGGCGACGCTCATGTAGTCGTGCCAGATCTGGGCCGGGAAGCTGCCTCCCTGAACCTCGATGCCGTGCACGTCGCGCATCTGGACCAGCGCGTTCGGGTAGCCCACCCAGACCGACGTGGCGAGCGTCGGGGTGTAGCCGACGAACCAGGCGTCGTTGTAGTTGTCGGTCGTCCCCGTCTTGCCGGCCGCCGGACAGCCATAGCCCGCCGCGACGCCGGTGCCCTTCTGGACGTTCTGCTGGAGGATCTTGGTGACCTCGTCGGCGACGCCGTCCGGGAGCACGCGCTGGCGCTGCGGGCGGCCGAGGTTGTCGGTCTTGCCGCCCGGAAAGACCACGCGCGTGATCGCCTCGGGGGTCGAGTGGATCCCGCCCGGAGGCGAGCGTCGCGTACGCGTCGGCCATCTCGAGCGGCGAGACCCCGAGCCGGAGACCCCCGAGACCCTCGGCGGGGACGCCGTCGAGGTGCGTCGTGATGCCCATCATCTTGGCGGTCTGGGCGACCTCCTTGGGGCCGAGGTCGACGTCGAGCTGCGCGTAGACGGTGTTGTCGGACTGCAGCGTCGCCTGAGTCAGGCTGATCGTGCCGCTGTAGGTGCCCTCGTAGGTCTTGACGTTCCAGGTGCCGTAGCCGGGCAGCTGCAGCGACAGCGGCATCGACGTGTAGTAGGTCGTGTCGGGGTTGACGCCCTTCATCACGGCGGTCGTCAGCACGAACGTCTTGAACGAGGAGCCGGGCTGGCGGTGTCCCTGCGCGGCGAGGTTGAAGGTGCCCTTGGCGTAGCTGCCCGAGGAGGCCATCGCGCGGATGTAGCCGGTCGTCGGGATCGATCGAGACGATCGCCGAGCTCGGGTCGCCCGGCTGGTTGAGCTGGCCGGCGATCGCCTGCCGCGCCTCCTCCTGCATCTTCGGGTCGACCGTCGTGTAGACGCGCAGCCCGCCCTGGCGCACGAGGTCGGCGCCGTAGCGCTCGACGAGCTGCTCCTGCACGTAGTCGAAGAAGTAGGGCTCGCGACGCGACGTGTAGAAGCTGCCGAGGCGTGCAGCTTGAGCGGCGCCGTGGAGGCCTGAGTCGCCTGAGCCTCGGTGATGTAGTGGCTCGAGGCCATCGCCTGGAGCACCTCGTTGCGCCGCTCGAGGGCCCCCGTCGGATTCTGGAACGGGTTGTACTGCGAGGGCGCCTGCGGCATGCCGGCGAGCATCGCGGCCTCCGGCAGCGAGAGGTCCTTGGCGTGCTTGGAGAAGAAGGTCTCGGCGGCGGCCTCGACGCCGAGCGCCGTGCGGCCGTTGACGGTCCCGTAGGGGACGTCGTTCATGTACTGCCACAGGATCCAGGTCTTGGTGTGCTGATGCTCGAGCTCCGAGGCCATCTTGGCCTCGCGGATCTTGCGAGTCAGGTCGCGCTTGGGGTCCTGGATGTAGAGCGCGCGCACCAGCTGCTGAGTGATCGTCGAGCCGCCCTGGAGCGCCTGGCCGTTGCGCAGGTCCTTGATCGCGGCGCGCACGATGCCCTCGTAGTCGACCCCGCCATGCTCGTAGAAGCGCTTGTCCTCGATCGCGATCGTCGCGCGGCGGAGGTTGACCGGCATCTGCTCCCACTGGATCGGCGTGCGCAGGATCTCGGACTGGACGTAGCCGAGCAGCGAGCCGTCGGCGGCGTAGATCGCCGAGCTCGAACCCTTGTCGACGGGCTTCAGCTGCGTGATGTCCGGCGCGGTCGCGGCGACCGCGGCGATCCAGCCGACGACGCCCAGCACGCCGACCGCGATCGTCACCACGAGCAGGGTGAGGCCGAGCAGCACCTTGTTGCGCCCGCGCGGCTTGTTGCGGCGTCGTCGGTGCACGCGCTGGCGGTGTGTCATCTTGACGCTCGCTCGAGCATGAGTCCCGGGGGGAGGCGAGACGCGGCCGGGCCCGACGCGACGGGCGGCGACTCAGGTCCCGCCCGCTGAGGATAGACCTTCACGGGCGAGTCGTTCGAGACAGCTGCGCCGTAATCCTGCCTCGCGCACGCCGCGCTCGGCCGAGCTCGAGGCCCAGGTTCCCGCCACGATCCGCACGGCGTCCTTGTCGATCTCGGCGATCGAGACGTCAACGTCGGGCTCCTCGCCGAGCACGTCGAGGGCGCGCAGCGGGTCGTTCTCGCGCGCGACCCAGACCGACGCCTCGACCCGCACGCGCGGGTCGACGATCGTGTGGTTGTCGATCGTCGACTGGGCGAGCTGCTCGTTCGGGATGATGATCCGGCGGCCGTCCTCCGCGCGCATGTACGTGTAGGTGAGCCGGACGTCCTCGACGGTGCCCGTCTCGTCCTTGAACGTCACGAGATCGCCGATCCTGATCGGCTGGGTGATCGCCAGCAGGATCCCCGCCACCGCGTTGGCGAGCGTCTGGCGGGCCGCGAAGCCGACCACCAGGCCGAGCACCGCGGAGGAGGCGAGGACCCCGGTCGCGACGCGCTTGACGGCGGCGAACTGGGCGAGCGCGAGCGCGAGCCCGAGCACGATGATCGCGGCGTAGACGAGCCGCCGCACCAGCCGCAGCCGGGTGCTCGCGACCGGCGAGAGCTCGGCCTGGACGCTCTTGCCGCGGCGGGCGATCGCGCGGTCGAGCAGCTGGGCAGTGACGATCGCGACTACGATCGTGCCAATCGCCGTCAGGAGCTCGCGGTGAGCCTGCCAGAAGGAGGCCGCGAGAACAGGATCGGCGACTCGCATGCGCGATGAGGCTATATCCCCTCCGCGGCGGGCACGGGCCGCCGCGCTCGAGTCCGGCAGCGGAGACGCCGGCACGCTCGCGCTGCCGCGTCCCTGGCTGGCGCTGCGCCTGCGCGCGGCCGGGGTCGCGCTCGGCCCGGACCGGCGCTCGGCGCTGCGCGACGTGGCGGGCGTCTTCTGCCTTACCCGCGTGGCGGTCTGGGTGATCGCTGCGGTGGCCGCGTCGACGGGCGCCGCGGCGACCGACGGCAACCGCTTCCACCTGGACATCCCCGGGCTCACCCACCCGTTCCACGGGCTGCTCGACAAGCTGATCTCGCCGCTCGCGAACTGGGACGCCGTCTGGTACCTGGGGATCGCCAACCACGGCTACGACGCGGCCGGTGTCGGCGCGGGCCGCGGCGCCGCCTTCTTCCCGCTCTACCCGCTGCTGGCGCGCATCTTCGCGGGCGGGAGCGGCGCGCCGGGCGCGTTGCTCGTGGCGAGCCACGTCGTCTCGCTGGGCGCGTTCGCGGGCGCGCTCTACCTCTTCCACCGCCTCGCCTCGCTCGAGCTCGGACCCGCCTACGCGCGCCGCGCACTGCTGCTGCTCGCGGTCTTCCCGGCGGCGTTCTACTTCAGCGCCCCATACTCCGAGAGCGTCTACCTGCTCGTCTCGGTCGGGGCCTTCTACGCCGCGCGCACCGGCCGCTTCGCGGTTGCCGGGTGCCTCGCGGCGGCGGCGTCGGCGACGCGCAGCGAGGGCATCGTGCTGCTGCTGCCGCTGGCGGTCATGTACCTGCACGGGCCGCGCGCCGACCGCGCGCCGGAGCGGCGGCGCCTGCGTCCGGCTACCGCCCGCGCCGGGACCTCGGCTTCCTCGCCCTCGCCCCGGTCGGGCTGGCCGCGTACTCGCTCCACCTCGCGCTCTCCGCCGGGGACGGGCTCGCCTACATGCACCTCGAGCGCGAGTGGTTCCGCGGCTTCGCCGGCCCGCTCGGCGGCGTCTGGGACGGCACGCGCGCGGCCTTCGACGGGGTCCTGCAGCTCGCCTCGGGCCAGCGGGCGCACCACTACTTCGCACAGGCGGGCGGCGACCCCTTCGTCGCCGCCGCGCACGACATCACGCTGTTCGTCTTCCTCGTCTTCGCGCTCGTGGCGGCCTTCGGCGTGATTCGCCGGCTGCCCGCGGCGTACGGCGCCTACGTCGCCGCGGCGCTCGCGCTTCCGCTCTCGTTCCCCGTCGCGACGCAGCCGCTGATGTCGCTGCCGCGCTTTTTGAGCGTCCTCTTCCCGCTCTTCATGTGGCTCGCCCTGGCGCTGCGAGGGCGCCGCCTGCGAGCTCTGGCTCGACGCTCTCCGGCCTCGCGCTCGGAGTGATGACGGTCCAGTTCGCGAGCTGGCACTGGGTCGCCTGATCGAAGCGGTCCTGCTCGACGCGCTCGGGACGCTCGTCGAGATGGAGCCCCCCGGCCCGAACCTGAGCCGCGCGCTCGCGCGGCGGGGCCTCGCCGTCGACGAGGCGGCGGCCGCGAGCGCCTTCGCGGCGGAGATCGCCTTCTACCTCGACCACCACCTCGAGGGCCGCGACGAACGCTCACTCGAGCGGCTGCGTGATCGCTGCGCGGAGGTCCTGCGGGCCGCCCTGCCGGTGGACGTGGACCAGGCGACCGCGCGTGCGGCGATGCTCGAGGCGATCCGCTTCTCCGTCTTCGCCGACGTGGCGCCGGCGCTGCGCGAGCTTGGCGCCGCCGGAATCAGGGTGGCCGTGGCGAGCAACTGGGACTGCCGGCCTGCACGAGGTGCTCGGGCGGCCTCGGCATAGCCGTGGACACGATCGTCACGTCCGCCGCGGTCGGTGCAGCGAAGCCCGACCCGGCGGTGATCCTCGAGGCGCTGCGACGTCTCGACTGCGCCCCGGAGCGCGCGCTCTTCGTGGGCGACTCGCCGCGGGTCGACGTCCCGGCGGCGGCCGCCGCCGGGGTGCGCTCGGTCATGATCGAGCGCCCGAGCTCGGCGCTGCTGCCCCTAATCTTGCAGGAGGCTTGAGCACGGTTCCGGACACAGGAGCGGACGAGCCGCCGTCCGGGACGCGGCTCAGCTACCCCCTGCCCTCGCCGCACCCGCCGCCGCCGAGCGAACGCCCGGAGCTGCCCGCGGGAGTCGACCCGGCGCCGCGGTGGCCCGCCTGGTACGGGCCGCTCGCGCTCGTCAGCGGGATCGTCGTGACGTTCATCGCGGTGCTGATCATCGAGGGCGTCGTGCGAGCGGCGAGCGGCCACCTCAACACGAGCTCGCCCGCCCTCAACGACACGCTGACATTCGTGCAGGACGCGATCTTCGTTGCCGTGGCGGTGCTGTTCGCGGGCATGACGAAGCGCCCGCGGCCGTGGCACTTCGGCCTGCGCGGCGCCCGGCTGTGGCCAACGATCGGCTGGGCGGCGCTCGGGATCGGCGCGTTCCTGCTCGTCGAGGTCCTCTACACGGCGATCGTGACGCCGAAGGGCAAGCAGACGGTGACCCAGGACCTCGGTGCGAACACCGGCCAGATCGCGCTGATCGCGGGCGCGTTCGTCGTGATCGTGATCGCCCCGATAGCCGAGGAGATCTTCTTCCGCGGCTTCTTCTACCGCGCGCTGCGCACGCGCTTCAACATCTGGGTCGCCGCGGCGATCGACGGCGTCGTCTTCGGCATGATCCACTACACCGGGTCGAGCGTGCTCACGATCCTGCCGATCCTGGCGGTGCTCGGGTTCGTCTTCTGCCTCGTCTACGAGCGGACCGGGACGATCTTCGCGACGATCGGATTGCACGCGGCGAACAACTGGGCGGCCTACGCCACCCAGACTCATCACGGCGCGGCGGCCGCGTCCGCCTGCGGCGGCTTCATGCTGATCGCGTGCGCGCTCGCGATCGCGCGCGTGCCGCGGGTGGCCGTCGGGGGGTCATGAGACACTTGCGTCATGCGTAGGCTGCTCGCAACTGTCGCACTCTCGCTGGCGCTGCCCGTGAGCGCGGCCGCCCAGACTCCGGCGCCGACCGCCCCCGCGATCGCGCTGCGGGTCACGTCGGGGTTGCACCAGGGACGGGCGCTGTTCGTGCTTGCCGGCCAGCCGCTCCCCGTGGCGGGCAGCGTCACTCCGTACGGCGCCGGCCAGACGGTGACCGTCGAGCTGCGACGCGGGCGCGCGCTCGTCGAGCGTAGGACCGCGGCGGTCCACGGCGGCCGGTTCAAGGCGACGCTCGTCCCCCGGCGCGGCGGCAACTACGGCGTCGTGGCCGTAACTCAGGCGACGGCCACGCAGGCCGCCGCGAAGAGCAGCGTCGTCGCGTTCGGTGCGCTCAACCCGTCGGCGGGGCCGGGCTCCCGCGGCGTCGCCGTCCGGCTCGTGCAGCGCCAGCTGGCGCGGCTCGGCTACCCGTCGCCTCAGAACGGCTCGTACGACGGAGCGACCGGGCTCGCCATGCTCGCCTTCCGCTCGGTGAACGGGATGTCGCGCACGGAGGGCGCGGACCGGCGCGTCTTCCGCGAGCTCTTCCGTGGCAAGGGCGGCTTCAGGTTGAAGTACCCGCGCGCGGGGCGCCACGTCGAGTTCGACTTCAGCAGGCAGGTGGTCGTCCTCGCCGACCACGGCCGCGCGCAGCACATCTACCACGCGTCCTCAGGCAAGCCCTCGACGCCGACGGTGTTCGGCACCTTCCGCTTCTACCGCAAGGACCCTGGCACCAACTCGCTCGGGATGTTCGACTCGAACTACTTCATCGCGGGCTACGCGATCCATGGATATCCGTCGGTGCCGACCTACCCCGCAAGCCACGGCTGCATCCGGGTGCCGCTCTCGGACGCCGCGTTCATCTTCAGCCGAATCAGCATCGGCGAGCGCATCTTCGTCTACCGGTGATGCCGTTCCGGTGGGCGCATGCGCCCACCGGCCGCGAGGCGCATGCGCCTCGCGGAGCGCGGAGCATGCTCCGCGCTCACCTCCTGGCAAGCCCCGCGTAACCCGCGAGGAAGCGCAGCCCGACGCCGAACAGCAGTACGGCGAGGAGACCCGGAACGACCCGCTCCACCCAAATCGAGTCGCTGCGGGCGACGCCGGTGAACGGCGCGAGCAGGAAGTCGTCGCCACGATCGATCACCTCGCGCAGCCGGCCGTCGCGGTGGGCGCGGACGCGCCTCACCGCCGGCGGGGGGTTCGGCTGGTCGAGCGCCGTGCCGCTCGCGACCGGCGGCGCCGAGCCGCTGGAGTCGACTCGCGCCACCTGCTCACTCGAGCCGGCCCGGCTCTCGTCGACGACGAAGAGGACGAACGAGCAGAGGACGACTCCCGTCGCGACCAGCGACGCCAGACGGAGGACGGTGGCGATCAAGGGCTCTTCTTCGCTCTCAAGGGCCGTGGGCAGGGGCCGGCCGCGCGACATATCGACCGCGCGACGGCACGGCCTGAGCGGCGGGCCGAAGGCTGGACGCTCGGTTTAGCATCGCCTCCGAATGACCGCCCGGGAACGCCTGATCGTGGAGCTCCGCAGGCACGCGCTCGTGATCGGAGAGGTGACGCTCACGAGCGGCCGCAAGGCGCAATACCTGATCGACGCGAAACGCGCGATCCTGCGCCCCGCCGGCTTCACGGCGCTCGCCGAGCTCGTCGCGACGGAGGCGCGGCTGCACGCGGTCGCGGCGGTCGGCGGGCTGACGATGGGCGCGGACCCGATCGCATGCGCGGCCCTCGCGGGCGGCGCGCCGGTGACGGCGTTCTTCGTCCGCAAAGAGGCCAAGGCGCACGGTCTCAGCCGGCTGATCGAGGGGCCTCCGCTCGAGCCCGGTGATCGTTGCCTGATCGTCGAGGACGTGGTGACGACCGGTGGCTCGACGATCAACGCGATCGAGGCGGTTCGCTCCGAGGGCCTCGAGGTCGCCGCCGTGTTGTCGATCCTCGACCGGCTCGAGGGCGGCGCCGACGCGATCCGGGACGCCGCCGGGGGTGCGCCGTACCGGGCGCTGACGACGATCGACGACGTTTACCCAGAACGTACGCCCTAGAGCGACCATCTGGAGCGAGCGCCTCCTTGGGCGTACGTTCTCCTGGTCGGTCGGCGGGACGTGGTCTGAACTGCCAGACGGATGTTTCAGTCGTCGGCTTCGCGTTGCCGGCGGGCGCGGAAGAGCGGCACGGGATCCTTGACTCCCTTGAGGCGCCGCCGTCCCGCGGCCGACCACTTGTAGAGGTCCTCCGCGTCGTCCTTGACCCCGCCGGTGGCGAGGACGCTGCCGGCACGGGCGATCGCGGTGACGCGGCTCGCGACGTTGACCGGACGGCCGTACCAGTCGCCGCCACGCCCGACGGCCTCGCCGCGCGAGAGGCCCGATCGCAGCCGGGGAAAGTCCTCGCCCTCCTGCTCGGCGATGTCGACGAGCTGGAGCGCCGCATCGATCAGCGGCTCCGTCTCGGGCGAGACGAGCATCGCGGCGTCGCCGATCGTCTTGACGAGGCGGACGGGGGAGTCGACGACATCCGCGGCCATCCGCGCCAGCCGTCCCGCGACGCTGCCGAGCTGGTCCGCTGGCAGCTCCTCGCCGAGCTTGGTGAAGCCGACGAGGTCGGCGAAGCAGACCGTGATCGTCTCGGTACCGGGTAGCTCGCCTGCCTCGATCGCCGCGCGGTCGACCACCTCGTTGCGTACGAACTCGCGCAGGTGGAGGCGGAAGACGTAGGCGAGCTGGCGGCCGAGCGTTGGTGTGAGCGCGCGCGCCGCCTCGGCGTAGCGAAGCCCGAGGTCTCGCTCGGTGTCCCCGGGGCGGACCATCGAGCGGCCTACGAGGTCGCCGATCGCCTCCGCGGTGCGCGCCATCCCCTCGCCGAGGACGCGCCCGACCTCGAGCAGCTGGTCGCGGTCGAGGCCGGCGTCGAGGAAGCGCTTCAGATCGTCCGCGGCATCCACGTCGCTCTCGCCAAAGGCGCACTCATCCGGCGCGACGCCGGGCAGCCCGAGCGCACGCCGCTCGCTGAGCAGGAAGTCCACCTCGAGGCCGGAACGCTCGGCGACCTGCTCGGCGGTCAGCTCGGCGTTGCCGGGTCCGAGGACCCGCTCGACCGGCAGCAGCGTGAGGCGATTTTCGTCGATGGCGCGGCGGACCTCGTCAAGCGAGACGCCGGCCTCGAGCAGCCTCTCGATCAGCTCGCGGCGGGCGTCGCGCTCGTCGTCCGGGAGCCCGTCGAGCAGCCCCTCAGCCTCGACGTCGGTCACGACCCGCCTTCGCGCAGCAGCTCGCGCCAGCGCTCCTGGTCGAGCTCGGCCGGCTCGTCGTCTCGATGAAATCGCTCAGCAGGGCGACGAAGCGGAGCGGGTCGTCGCCGGTGCGGGAAGTGGCCGGCGCTCGGGAAGCTCTCGAAGCGGCAGTCCGGGATCTGCCGGCGGGCGGCGAGGCCATGCCGGAAGGGGATGATCTGGTCGCGCTCGCCCCACATGAGGAGCGTCGGCAGCTGCTGCGCCAGGTAGAGGCGGTCGGTGGCGCTGACCCGCTGGCCGCCCCGGTCGATCAGCGCACGCAGCGTGTGCACGAAGGCCGAGCGTGCACCCGGGTCGCTGAGCGACTCGTAGCCACGCCACATCTCGCTCAGATCCGGTCCGGCCCGCATCCCGAGCCGGCGTGCCAGGCCGGCGACGGAGCGCGTGGTGCCGAGCACGCCGGGGGCGGTGAGCAGCGGCAGCACCAGCTCCGAGCCCGGCAGCGTCGCGGCACGCAGGAAGAAGCTGACCTCCTTGCCGAGGCCGCCGCTCGAGACGAGCACGAGGCGCTCGCACTTGTCCGGGAACTGGTAGGCCATCTGCATCGCCACCCCGCCCCCGAGCGAGTGGCCGACGATCGTGGCGCGGTCGTGGCCGATCGCCTCGAGGAGGTCGCGCAGGCCGGAGGCGTATGCCCCGAGCGAGTAGTCGCCGCGCGGCTTGGCCGACTGGCCGTGGCCGAGCAGGTCCGGCGCGACGACCGTGTAGCGCTCCGCGAGGGGGTCGATGACGTCCTCCCATGTCGCCGAGCTGCTCGTGATGCCGTGGATCAGGAGCAGGACGGGGCCCCAGCCCGCGCGCCTGTAGCTGACCCGGTTGCCGTGCAGGGTGATCTCCTCGATGTCCATCGCCGCGCCGATTATCCGCTGCGAGGTCGCTTTTCGCGCCGCGACCTCGCCCGCCGGTGGACAACCGGTGTGATGATGATGGCCTGGCGGGCGGCTGCGCGAGCGACGCCCGAACATCGAGATGGCGACCCGATCCCCCAAGCGCACCCCCCGGCGGCGGCTGAGCGCCGAGGATCGCCGCGCCGAGCTGCTCGACGCCGCCACCGAGGTCTTCGCCCGCCGCGGCTACCACGCCGCCGCGATCGACGAGATCGCCCAGGCCGCCGGCATCTCGAAGGCGCTGATCTACGAGCACTTCCCCTCGAAGAAGGACCTCCACGCCTCGCTGCTCGAGCGCCACGTGCAGGAGATCGTCGACGCACTGTCCGAGTCAGCGGCCCCGACCGACCCGGGCAACTTGCGGCTGCGAGCGGGAGTCGCGGCCTTCTTCGAGTGGGCCGAGACGCACCCGGAGGCGTTCCGGCTGATGTTCCGCGACGTCCTCGAAGCGGAGGTCGCGGAGAGCATCGCGCGCCTTCAGCGGCAGGCCACGGCCGCGATCGCCGCGCTGATCGCCGCCGACCCCTCCGCAGCGCAGCGCGAAGATGCGCTCGCCGTCGAGACCTTCGCCCAGCTCCTGAGCGGCGCCGTGCAGTCACTGGCGATCTGGTGGCAGGATCACCCGGAGGTCTCGCGCGACTGGCTCGTCGCGCGGGTGATGGACTTCGCCTGGGTGGGGATGGAGCGGCTCAGTCAGGAGCGCCTCACTCAGTGAGACGCTCGCGTGCGGCCACGAGCGCCGCCCCCGAGCCGCCGTTCGAGCTGCCGCCGGGCATGCTGGTCCACGTCCCCGGGCGTGGCGAGCTGTTCGTGCGCGACAGCGGCGGCGACGGGCAGCCGGTGCTGCTGCTGCACGGCTGGATGTTCCAGAGCGACCTCAACTGGCTGCGTACCTACCGGCCGCTGATCGAGGCCGGCCACCGGGTGCTCGCGCTCGACCATCGCGGGCACGGTCGCGGCCTGCGCACGCCCGCGCCGTTCCGCCTCGCCGACTGCGCCGACGACACCGCCGCGCTGATCGACACGCTCGGCCTGCGCGATGTGATCGCGGTCGGCTACTCGATGGGCGGCCCGATCGCGCAGCTGCTCGCACGCGACCATGCCGACCGCGTCGCCGCCATCGTGCTGTGCGCGACGAGCACCGACTGGAGCGAGCCGCGCATGCGCCGCCTGTGGCGCTCGATGGGAATGCTGCGGCTGCTGCTGAGCCTGTTCCCGACCGGCGCGTGGCGCGCCCTGCTGCGCTACTCGGGCGCCGGTGAGGACCCGCTCGCGCCCTGGTTCGCGTCGGAGCTCTCGCGCGGGGCCGGGCGAGACATCGCGGAGGCGGGCCGGGAGCTCGGGCGCTTCGACAGCCGACCGTGGGCGGCGACGCTCGAGGTGCCGGCGGCGGTCGTGGTCACCACACGGGATCGCTCGGTGCCGCCGCGCAAGCAGCGGGGTCTCGCCGCCCTGCTCGGCGCGCCGGAGTTCGAGGCCGACGGGGACCACGACGTGGTGATCGGTCAGGGCGAGGCGTTCGCGCGCGTGCTCATAGAGGCGATCTCGAACATCCGTCCAGCGCGATTCGACGAAGCCGAAAGTTTCGCCGAGGATCCGGGTAGGTAAGAATGTGTTTATTGACAGGGGAAGGCGCCGCCGCTTGAACGCAGACAGCCCGAGGGGGCGGGCGTGAGCATGATCGGACGCATGTTCCGCCGCGTGCCGGAGACCTCGGAGCGTCTCGACCTGCTCGAGGAGCGCATCCGCCGTGACCTCTACGGCGAGCGGCCGCGGACGCTCGGCCGCTGTGCCGTCTGTGGCTCGGTAGTGCGCAGCAACGACGACGTGCTGCGCCTCGACGGCACGGTCATGCACGGCCGCTGCGCGCCGAGCGACGAGGGCTGACGGACCCGGCTGGGCGCCGGCGAGGCTCAGTGCTTCTTGCCGGCGGTCAGCGCGACTCGCAGCGTTACCCGCTTGCCGGCGACTGTCACCGTCGCGTAGACCACCGTCTTCTTCCTCCCCCGCACGAAGTGGCGGCCGGCGGCGTTCAGGTGGACCGTGACCGCGACCGTCTTGCCCGCCGCGATCGAGAAGTGCGTCGAGCCGAATGACGGTGCCTTCTTACGCTTCTTCGCACGGGCCGCGGAGGCGCCAGCGCTCGGCTTCTGAGCGAGCGTCAACGTCCCGTTGCAGGCGGTGCTCAGGCGGCAGATCAGCGGGACGGAGGCCTTGGCGCCTGCCAGCCTGCCGCCGGTGCCGCCGAGGGCGATCGGCTGGGCGGCGGGAGAGGGCACCGTCGGGCTCCCGGAACCGCCGCCACCGCCAGCACCGATCGGCTCGATGTCGGCGTTCATCATCAGGGTCGGTCCCTGTGCCCTGCCCTGCGAGCCTGAGATGCCGTTCGGGCTCGGTGCCGGCGGGTTGTTCGGCGCCTGAGGCGCGGGCGCCTAGTAGCCGGTGAAGCCGCTGCCCTGCGAGCTCAGCGGGATCGGAACGTTGCCCTCCTGCACGGAGAGCGAAGGGAAGTCGTCCTTCGCGACCGTGTTGCCGTCGGTCGAGGGGGGCACGGGGTCCTCGACCATACCGAGCATGGTCTTGACTGCCGTCACGGCGTTCGAGGCGGGCGTGAAGGTCGGACCGTACTCCTGGAGGAAGCAACAGAAGTAGTTCGGATGGCCCGGGTCGGAGAGGTTGTTCTGGTAGTAGGAGCGGAGCACGTCCACCTGCATCGGGCCCTGCGCGAAGTTGCCTGTCTTGACCCGCACGGTGGTGACCGTGCCGCTCGCGGGCGCGTAGCTCGAGGGGTTGACCGAGTAGGCGAGGCAGGAGCTCGTGCCAAAGGCGCTCCCGCAGGTGAACGTCTCGTCGACCGGCACGTTCAGGTTCGCTCCGAACGTGGTACTCGCGAGCGCCGGGCCGGCGGGGAGCATCAGCGCGATCGCGAGCGTGACGGTCAGGAGGGAGCGCCGGCGTATGGAGGACACTCTCTTGTGGGAGACCCGACGGTGTCAATTGGGGGTTTGCGCCAGGCTCGTCGACGGGGCGGCGGCCGAGTAGGGTCGTGCCGCGGTGGCAGAGCGCAACGGAATCGAGGTCGAGGGGCTCGTTCGCGAGTTCAAGCGGGTGACCGCCGTCGACGGCATAGACCTGCGCGTCGAACCGGGCGAGATCTACGGCTTCCTCGGGCCGAACGGGGCCGGCAAGTCGACGACGGTGCTGATGCTGACGACGCTGCTGCCCCCGACGCGCGGGAGCGCCCGGGTCGGCGGCTACGACGTGACCCGGGAGGGGTCGCGGGTGCGAGCGCTGATCGGAGCGGCGCTTCAGGAGGCGGCGCTCGACCCGGTCGCTGACCGGCCGCGAGCACGTGCGCCTGCAGGCGACGCTGCAGGGGATCGGACGCGCTGAGCGCACCCGGCGCGCGCAGGAACTGCTCGGGCCGCGTAGGGCTGACCGAGGCCGCCGACCGCCGCGTCGGCGGCTACTCGGGCGGGATGAAGCGACGGCTCGATCTGGCGCTCGCGCTCGTGCACCGGCCCCGCATCCTGTTCCTCGACGAGCCGACCACCGGACTCGACATCCAGAGCCGTACCGCACTCTGGGAGGAGGTGCAGCGGCTCTCGAAGGACGACGGGATGACCGTCTTCCTGACGACCCAGTACCTCGAGGAGGCCGACGTGCTCGCCGACCGCGTCGGCATCATCGATCACGGGAAGATCGTCGCCGAGGGCACCCCGGGGGAGCTGAAGGCGGAGATCGGCAGGCCGAGCGTCGAGGTCGTCCCGAGCGACGCCTCCGACGCCGAGTCGCTGCGCTCGACGCTCGCCCGCTTCGGCGCGCCGCGCGCGGACGGCGACGAGCGCGTCGACCGTCCAGCTCCCGCGGTGGCGAGGCGCAGCTCGCCGACCTGGTGCGGGCGCTCGACGAGGCGGGGATCCGACTCGCCGCGCTGCACCTGCACGCGCCGTCGCTCGACGACGTCTTCCTCGCCAAGACCGGCCACAAGCTGGAGGGCGCGGCGCACCGTCGAGGTCGCCGTCGGCACGCCCATCGGGAGCTGAGGTGGAGGCGGCCGCGCTTCCGCACTCGAGCGCGTCGGAGCAGATGGTCGCGCTCGGGGTGCGCGCGACGCTGCGCATCGTTCGCCAGCCCGCGCAGCTCGATCTTCCCGGTGCTCTTCCCGCTGATCCTGTTCGCGATCAACTCGAGCGGGCTCGGGGCCGCGGCGCGCCTTCCGGGCTTCCCCGCGCACTCCTACCGCGACTTCGCGCTGGCCGTTCCGTTCATGCAGGGCGCCCTGTTCGCGGCGATCACGGCGGGCACCGACCTCGCGCGCGACATCGAGACGGGCTTCCTCAACCGCCTCGCGCTGACCCCGCTGCAGGCCCCCGCCCTGCTCGCCGGACAGCTCGGCGGCGCGCTGCTCGTCGGCATCGGCCAGTCCGTGATCTTCATCCTCACGGGCGTCGCGCTCGGCGTCGGCTTCGCGAGCGGCGTCGGCGGAGCCTTCGTGCTGCTGCTGCTCTCCACCCTGATGGCGTTCGGCTTCGCCGGCATCGGCGCGGCGCTCGCGCTGCGCTTCGGCACGGGCGAAGCGGTGCAGGGCTTCTTCCCGCTGCTGTTCGTGTTCGTCTTCCTCTCGTCGGCGAACCTGCCGCGCAACCTGATCCAGGCGACGTGGTTCCGCGAGGTCGCCACCTACAACCCCGTCTCCTACCTGATCGAGGGAATCCGAAGCCTGGTCGATCACCGGCTGGGACGGCCGGGCGCTCGCGCTCGGCTTCGGCGTCGCGCTGGCGATCGCCGCCGGGTCGGTCGGAATCTCGAGCGTGCTGCTCCGCTCGCGGCTGGAGCGGACGTGAGGCGCTTCTTCGCCGTCGACCGGGGCGTCGCCTGGCGATCGATTCACAACGTGATCGTCAACCCCGCGCTACCTCGTACCCTCGCTGATCTTCCCGCTGTTCTTCCTCGTCGCGTTCGCGGGCGGCCTCTCGCGCATCTCGCGGCTGCCGAACTTCCACTATGCGCCCGGCTACACGGCGTTCCAGTTCGTCTTCGTGTTCCTCCAGTCGGCGGCATTCGCCGGGGTCTTCACCGGCTTCGCAATAGCGCGCGACTTCGAGGGCGGCTTCGCCCGCCGGCTGCTGCTCGCGGCCACGAACCGAAGCGGCATCATCGCCGGCTACGCGCTCGGTGCGCTGATGCGCTGGCTCCTCACCGGTGCGGTGGTGACGGTCGCCGGCCTCGTCGCCGGGATGGACGTCCCGGCAGCGGCGTCGACCTTTTCGGACTGCTCGGGCTGGCGCTGCTCGCGAACCTCGTCGCGAGCCTCTGGGGAGCCGGCCTCGCGATGTTCCTGCGCACCGAACAGGCCGGATCGCTGATTCAGATGCCCGTCTTCATCATCCTCTTCCTGGCGCCCGTCTACGTGCCGATCAACCTCCTGAGCGGCTGGGTGCACGCGGTCGCGCGCGTCAACCCGGCGACTGCGCTGCTCGAGGCGGGCCGGGGGCTGTTCGCCGGGAGTCCGGAAAAGGTCGGACTGGCCTTCGCCGTCATGGCCGGCGGCGTCGTCCTGTTCGCGCTCTGGGCGCGCCGCGGGCTTGCCTCGGCCGAGCGAGCGGGCTGAACCCAGGCCGCTCGAGGTCGCCCGCCACGTTACGGGGGGACCGGCTGCGGCCCGGTCGAGGGCTACGCCTGGGCCGCCGCCCACTCAGCGAGCGTGGCCTCGACGATCAGATCTTGATCTGCGGCGCTCCCCGCAGTGGCGCGGATTCCATCACCGGCCTGACCCGTTCCTCGATGAACCGGTCGCGGGTCTCCTTCGACGTCCAGCCGTCGATCACGCACCAGCCGCCTCGAGACACGGGAAGTCAAGCCCGGACGCTGTAGAGGGTCCCCCCGCCGGCGTTCGCGAACTGCGTAACCACCGTTCCGTGCGCCTTGACCCAGGCGTTCAGCGCGCCATTGCCGCGGCTCGGGCCGCCGGCACCCGAAGACAGCAGGACGTAGCGGAGCTCGCCGCTGCGGACCATCGCCGCGAGCTGCGACACCGTCGGTGCCGGGTCCCCCCCGTTGAAGCCGCCGATCGTCACCACCGGCCTGCCGGTCTCGATGATGATCGGTGCGGTCGTCTGCGAGCCGGTCGCCGCCACCAGGTACTTCGCAGACCCCTGGTGCGCCTCCAAGTAGGAAATCAGTCGCTTGCTGGCCTGGCCGCCACCTCCACCGGGCGGGCCGGCGCCGCGCACCGCAGCCGGCTGTGCGCCGCCGGGCGGCCCACCCCCGCCGAGGGCACCCTGTGGACGCGGACCGCCGAATCGGGCGCTGCCGCCCGGGGGCTGCGCGAGCGCGCCGTGACCGGCACGGGTCGAGCCGGGGCCAGGCCCGCCACCCAGGCCGCCGGCGACGCCTGACGGTCCGGCGAGAACGTTGCTGCCGCTCAGGCTGCGACCGACGCTCGCCACGCTGTAGGCGGCAGGCCCGGCGAGTACGGCGAGAGCACCGGTGACGGAGGCCAGGGCCAGGGCACGCCGGGGAGAGCAGCCGGTTCGCCACAGCAGGGACCCCACGATCGCCGCGGCAGCCATGAGAGGGATCAGCACTCGCAACGCGGGCGCAAAGCCGGGCGTTCGGGCAAGCAGAACCTCGGCCAGCACCGCGCTGGCCGCGAGGCCCGCGTCAAGTGCGAGCAGCGCGACCCAGGAGGAGCGCGCACGCGCCCACAGGGTCACCACCCCGGCGCCGGAGAGCGCAGCGACCGCCGGAGCCAGAGCGCTCACGTAGTAGGGATGGAAGATGCCCTTCTGAGTGCTGAAGACGAGCACGTGCACGAGCGCCCACAGGCCAAAGAGGATCCAGGCGCCTCGGCGTAGATCGGTGCGGGGCGCGCGGCGCGTCAGCCAGAGGCCGGCCACGAGGCTGAGGGCGGCGACCGGGATGAGCCAGGCGATCTGGCCGCCGACCTGCTCGTTGAACATCCGCAACAGTCCCGGAGCGCCGCCGAAGTTGGCCCCTGCCCCGTTGCCGTTGCCCGTGAGTCGACCGAAGCCGTTGTAGCCGAAGATCAGGTTCCAGATCGAGCCGTTCTGGCTGCCGCCGATGTAGGGCTTGGACCCCGGCCATAGCGAGACAGCCACCGGCCAGGCGGCGCTTACGACGACCATCACTCCGCCCGCCACCGCCAGCTGGCGTAGGCGAGTGGGAAGGCGCGGGGGCCCGGCGACGAGATATGCGCCGGCGAGCGCCGGCACCACCATCCAGCCCTGCAGCATCTTGGTCATGAAGGCGAGGCCCACCAGAGCACCGCACCACGCCAGATGGCGGGAACGACCGGACTCCAGGGCCCGGACCAGCATGTAGCCCGAAGCGACCAGGAGCAGAACGAGCAGGGCGTCGGGATTGTTGACCCGTCCGATGGCCACGGTCACCGGCGTGAGCGCGAGGGCGCCGGCCGCGACGAGCCCCGCGACGACGCCAAAGCACCGGCGAACCGTGGCATAGAGGAGCCCAACCGCCCCCACCGTGCAGAGGGCCTGCGGTAGGAGGATGCTGAAGCTCGAGAAGCCGAACACGCGGGCGGAGAGGCCCATCAGCCAGAGCGAGAGGGGCGGCTTGTCGACGGTGATGAAGCTCCCCGGATCGAGGGAGCCGAAGAACCAGGCCTTCCAGCTCTCGCTGCCGGCCCTGGCCGCCGCCGCGTAGTAGTCGTTGGAGTATCCGTCGCGGGTCAGCCGCCAGAGGCAGAGCAGGGCCGCCATCACAAGCACCGCGCCCAGCGCCGGGCGAGCCCAGCGCGGGTCCCCTGTCCGCGGGCGGGTCAGCCGGCGGCGTGCCGCAAGCCTGACGGCGGAGGGGTGACTGATCGGGGGGACGGCTGTTGACACGGTGGCGACTCCTCTCACGGATACCCGAGGGAGAGCAGCTTTCCGCCCGCTGCTTGGAAGGACCTGGGCGGCGCCTGGGACGCTGCTGAAAGAGTCAGCGTCGCTCGCGGCGCGGCTCGGATGTCGCCTCGCGACAGCGTGACGCGAGCGCAGTCGACGGATTCCGACTACGACTGAGCGCCCCGACCAGGATTCGAACCTGGGCCTAGGGAGCGCCGCCGGCGCGCCTCGAGCGCCCCCTCCCGGGCGGCCCCAACCCGCCGCGGGCGCCGACTCACCACGCCCCGACCAGGATTCGAACCTGGGGCCTACTCCTTAGGAGGGAGTCGCTCTATCCTGCTGAGCTATCGGGGCCTGTCGGCGAACCTTAGGCGATCGCCTGAGCCCGACGGCGAAGCCGCCACCGGGTAGGTAGCGACCGGCGCGGACGAGGCCCGACCGCTCGGTCAGCTGGATCACCACCGTTGCGGCGGTGCGTTCGACTCGCTCGGGGCGCTACGCCTCGTCGTCCTCGTACAGCGATTCGGATGCGACCTCGCCGCCGCCCGCGCCGTAGAGCTTGATGTCGAGGTAGTCGCCGGTGTAGTTGTCGAGCGAGACGAGCGTGAAGCGGTCCTGGACGATCGCGCACTGGTCGGTCGTCGTGGGACCGAGCTCGGCTGTCGCGACGACGCCGTTCGCGGTAAGGGCGACGCCCCAGACGAGCGTGATCTCCCCGACCCGTCCTTGCGGTCCCCGCCAGTGGCCGATCTCCTGATCGGAGAGGTCGAGCTGCCAGTCGGGATTCTGAGCGGCGGTCTCGTCGGTGTAGTCGGCGAGGGCGAGGAAGTCGGTCGGCTCGCCGCCCTCGACGCCGCGCAGGTAGGAGACATAGCCGAACACCTCGAAGCCGTTAGCGGTCGGCGCGGCCACCGGCGAGTAGGTCCGTCCCGCCCATGTGCGGTCGGGAAACCAGGTGAGCTCGCCGGGCGTGCCGAGATCGTCCTCCGTCTCGATCCGCTCGCAGGCGGTCAGGAAATAGCCGGCCAGGGTCTCGGCCCAACGGCCGTAGGGAAGCGCCTCCTGGGGCGGCTCGGCGACGAAGCGCGGTATGGGGCGGTCCTCCGGCGGCATCTGCAGCCCGCAAGCTACACGAGCAGCGTGGCGACACCGGCTCCGATCACCACGATCGTGGTCCAGCCGATCGCCGCGGCGGCGAGGGCGCGATCGAGGCCGTAGGCGTTCGCGACCACGAGGTTGTTGATCCCGGCGGCCATCGCCGCCTGCAAGACGTAGGCGCTCGGGACCTTGAGCACGACGCTCGAGAGCGCAAGCACGACCGCGGCCGGCACTGCCAGCTTGAGCAGGACCGCTGTCGCCACGGCGGGCGTGATCGGCGGCGGGAAGCGCGCGCCGGTACTCTGCGCCTCGGCCGAGAGCGTCACGCCCACGGCGAAGAAGCCGATCGGCAGGATCGAGACGACGAGGACCCTCGACATGTCCACCGCCCAGTGCGGTGCGAGTGCCGCCGGCGCGGCCAAGCCGAGCAGCGTCGCCCACAGCGGTGGGTTGCGCGTGACGAAGGCGCGCAGCCTGTCGCGGGGGCGCTCGGCGACAGTGCCGAAGGCCGCACCGATCGAGAAGCCGACGGTGACGAGCCCGAGGCTCGATACGAGCGAGTCGTAGGCGACCGCGTTCGGCACCTGGCCGAAGCCGAGCGCGGCGGCGGCGAACGGCAGTCCGAGGTAGCCCGTGTTGCCGAAGGCAGAGACGGTCATCAGGGTGCCGAGGCTCGCGCGCGGAAGGCGGAGCACACGCTTGCCGAGCAGGTACGCCAGAGCGATCGCGGCGAGCGTCGCGACCCAGGCGAAGCCGACCCCCGCGCCGACGCGCGCGGTCAGGTGCAGCGAGGCGATGTTGAAGAAGGCGACGATCGGCATCAGGACCCACAGCACCACGAGCATCAGCCGGTGCGAGAGCAGCTCGGCGACTCGCCCGAGGCGGTGCTCGACGCCGATCCCGATCGCGGTGGCGGCGCCGATCACGGCCGCCAGCGCGATCACGCCGCGCGGCGCAGATGGTCGGCGGCGATCTCGGGGGGAAGCACGTTCAGGTTCACGCCCGTCCCGAGCTCGAGACCGGCCGGCTGGCCGAGCCTCGGCAGCAGGTCGATCCTCCAGCAGAAGTGCTCGGCGTCGCGGGGAGCCGTTCGGACCCACATGTTGAACGCCGGGAGCGCGCCGAGCACGCGGCCGAGCCGTGCGACCACGTCCCGGAGCAGGGCGGCGCCGAGCGGTCCGTCGTCCTCGAAGCGGGCCCGTGGCGCGCGCGGGACGAGCTGGAGCTGGTAGGGCACCCTCGAGGCGAACGGGCAGATCGCGACGGCCTCCTCGTCGATCGCGACGATCCGCTCGCGCCGGCGCACCTCCTCCTGCAAGAGGTCCGCGAGCAGGTTGCGCCCCTGCGTGCGGTGCGAGTAGGCGGTGAATCGCTCCCGCTCGCGCGCGACGGCGGCCGGAACGAAGCCGAGCCCGTAGAGCTGTGCGTGGGTGTGCGGGAGCGACGCTCCGGCCGAGCGACCCTCGTTGACGATCAGGTGCACGCAGGCCGCCTCCGACTTGTCACGCATGCGCGCGCGCCACACCCCCATGGCCCGCTCGAGCTCGGCCGGCTCGAGCTCCGCGAGCGAGCTGACCGGTCGCGGCGAGTTGACGATCACCTCGTGGGCACCGATGGCCGGGCGGACCGCAAACAGGTCCGGTTCGCCGCGACCGCCGGCGAGGGGGTCAGCGACCGCCGCTGCGGTCCCCTCGACCGGCTGGGGAGAGAGCGCGGGGTAGAGGTTCGGCACGACGCGCACCTGCCACCCCGGCGAGTCGGCGGCGCCATCCGAGCGGAGCGCGTAGAGCTCCGGGGGCGTGCGATCCTCGTGGCCCTCGACGAAGGGGTCGCTGTCGGGGTCGATCGGCGGGCGCGGCTCCGCGCTCAGCCCCGCCCCGGGCCTGCTCGCGCGCTCGCCCGCGACGATCGTTCGCAGGCCCGTGAGCGGGTCGATGCGGAGCTCCGGCAAGGCCGCTGATCAGGCGTCGATGGCGTAGCGCGCGATGTCGGCGCGCAGCTTCGCCTCGCTCGGGTACTCGCCCTGGTGGATGTACTGGAGCTTGCCCCGGGCGTCATAGAACGCGGTCGTCGGATATGCCGCCGCCCCGCTGAAAACCTCGGCGACGTTGAGCTGAGGATCGCTGTAGCTCGGGTAGCTCACGGGGTAGCGCGCCAGGAACGCGCGCGCCGCCCCGTCGTTGTCGCTCGAGTCGACGCCGAGGAAGGCGACGCTGCGGCCCTCGTCGGCGGAAGCGCGCTCGAAGAGCGGAAACTCCGCCCTGCACGGGGGGCACCATGAAGCCCACTTGTTGACGACGACCGGGTGACCGCGCAAGGTAGCCAGCCGCTGCTTGAACGCCTGCGCGCCGCCCGGCAGGAGCTCGCCCGCCTCGGCGTGGAGCGTGGCGAGCGCGGGCGGGGATCCGCGCAGCTCGGCCCGTGTGGCAGCCGGCGTGGGCGCCCTGACAGGGCTCGAGGCGGATCCGCCGGCCTCGAGCAGGCCGATGACGACGACGGCGACGAGCGCCACCGCACCCGCTGCCGCAGCGAAAATGCGCACGGGCATACCTTGGCAGACGCGCCAGCACCCTCCGGCGGGCTGTGCGCATCGGGCGCTGTGCGTTAAGATTCCCTTAGTTGCCCGTGCACCTAAGGCCGGGCTCTACCGCCGACGTTCACGTGGTCCGGCGGTGCAGGGGGGCGAGTGGCCACGCTCTGCGGCATGTCCGCTCCGCAGTCGCCGCGCGTCCCGCTTCTCTCGCATCTCACGAAGGCCGAGCATGGCTGCAAGCACTTCTGTCCTCGAGCGTTCCTCACCGTCCGAGGCCGACCTCAAGCGCGCCGAGCAATTCGCGCTCGAGCCCTTCCTGCACGAGGGCGAGGACCCGGCTGTCCGCGCTGGCCGACGGCTCGCCGCGCCGGCGTGCGCTCGACGACGCCCTCGCCGAGATCGACGCCGGGCGCACCGAGCCATCGGTCGCAGTGGCGCCGTGAGTACGCGCTCATGCTCGGCCTCGAGCGCCTGCTCTCCGAGGAGGAGCCGCACCTGGCCGACGGCACCGACGCTCTCGGCGCACCAGGTCGACGCCCTGTCCGGCACGCTGATCGCGCTCTCGCCGAGGCCCAGAGCTCTGGACGCGGGAACGGCAACGGCGCGGTCTCCGCGGAGCAGCTCGAGGAGCTGCCGTCGGGCGAGGTCGAGCTCGAGGGCGACGAGGAGCTCTCGGGCGACGACGAGCCGCTCGACTGGGAGGAGCCCTCGGAGGAGGAGGACGGCACCGTCCCCCCGAGGCCGCAGACGACCCGAACGCCGCCCGGCGGTTCTGGTTCGAGCACGCCACCGGCGCCGGCAAGACGGTCGCCGCGCTCGGCTTCGTCGAGGCGCTCGCGCACCGGCGGGGTGCTGATCCTCACGCACCGGCGCAACCTCGTCGACCAGTTCAACGAGCGAGCTGCGCGAGCGCGGCTATCGCAAGCGCATCAGCCCGCCGCTGCTGAAGGGCTCCGAGGAGCCGCGCGCCAACGGCCCGGTGACGGTCGAGACCTACCAGTGGTTCGTCCGCAACGCCGGCAAGATCTCGGACGCGTACACGATCGTCATCTGCGACGAGGCCCACACCGCGCTCGGCGAGAAGACGAGCGCCGCGATCCGCAGCTGGGAAGGACCGATCTTCATCGGCATGACGGCGACCGGCGCGCTGATCGCGCGCCACGTCACCGACCTCTTCCCGACGCAGACCTCGCGCTTCGACCTCGCCCAGGCCGCTCGGCGCGGCGTGATCGCGCCGCTGCGCTGCGTGCGCATCCCGCCCGGCGTCGGCGTGCGCACGATCGCCAAGGTGCCGCTGCGCCGCGGCGAGGTCGACCAGGACTTCGACCAGGAAGAGCTGGCCGCACTGCTCGACCAGGGCCCCTTCAACGCCGCCGTCGCCGACCTCTACCGCGTCCGCTTCCGCGACCTCCCGGGCGTCGTCTACGCCGCCGGCGTGCAGCACGCCTACAACGTCGCGAAGGCCTTCAGGGACGCCGGCATCAAGGCGAAGGGCGTCTCGGGCGAGACGCCGAAGCGCGAGCTGACGCGGGTGCTCGCCGCCTACGAGCGCGGCGAGATCGACGTGCTCGTCAACGCGCAGCTGCTCGCCGAGGGGTGGAACTCGCCGCGCGCGACGGTCTGCATGCACCTCGCGCCGACAGCGTCGAAGCGCATCTACCAGCAGCGCGTCGGCCGCGTCACGCGCCGCCACCCGGGCAAGGAGGCCGGCATCGTCGTCGACTTCGTCCACCCGGCGACGACCAACGACGACCCGGTCGTGACGCTGCACTCGCTGCTCGACCGCGACGTCTACCGCGGCGGGGCGATCGTCGTCGGCCCGGTCCGGCGCGGCCGTGGCCGCCGGCTGCGCGTCGAGCGGCGCGTGCTGCCGGTCACCGCCGACCCCGACCGGCGCGCTGCAGGTCTTCGAGCGCGAGCTGTGGCGGATCGCCGTCGAGCATCTCTCCTGGCAGGAGCAGCACGTCTGGGCGGCGCTCGCGGGCGCGCGCGTCGCCTCGAACAACTGGCGGCGCGCGAAGGCGATGCTCCACTTCGACTCGACCGGCGAGCTGCGACGGCGCTTCCTGATCACCTGCCTGCAGCGCAACCGCAATTCGCAGCTGCGCATCACGGGCGCTCCAGGAGATCGCCGCGGCGCGCGACGTCGAGGCGTTCGACGAGGCGGTCGACATCGTCGGCGGCTGGTCGCGCGACGAGCGGCGCGAGGGCGTCAAGGTGCTGCTGCAGGCGCTCGCCGAGCGCTCGATCGGGCGCCGCGACCAGGCGAACGCTTGGCTCTGGCGGCTCGCCGAGTACACGCGCGAGGTGCACGAGGAGTACGCCGTCCAGCGCTGGCCGGAGACGAAGCGGCTGCTCGGGCTGCTCGTCAACTCGTCGGGAGCCGCGCACGCGCGCAACGCCCGCCGGCTCGTTCAGGCCTCGCGCAAGCAGGACCGGCGGCTGAGCGCCGCGCTGCTCGCTGCCGCGCTCGCGCACACGCCGGAGGCGGAGGAGGTCCTGCGCGGCGCCCGCACGCGGATGGCGCGCAAGCCCTCGGCGCTCGCGCGCGACCTGCTGCGCAACTTCCCGAAGGGTCGCCGCCGACGGGGCGGCCGGCGGCGGCGCGGCAAGGCGGGCGAGCCCGGTGAGGACGGCGACGGTCGAGCAGCAGCAACAGCAGCAGGAGGCGGCCGAGGAGGAAGGCGGCTCCTCGCCAGAGGAGACGCCGGGCGAGGCGAAGCCGAAGCGGCGCTCGCGAAGGCGCCGACGCGAGCCGCTGGTCGCGGACGCTCCTGCGGATGACGAGGCGGTGCTAGAGCGGCCGGCCAGCGCCGGAGATGACGCGGAGGAGAAGCAGGACTCCGAGCCCGGCCGACGCGAAGCCGAAACGCACTCGCCGCTCGGAGACGGCGGAGGGCAAGCAGACCGACCCGCGTCGCGGACGCCGAGGCGGACCCGAAGCCGAAGCGCACCGCCGATCGCGAGCGACCACGACGGAGCCGGACGGCGGCAGCTCGGCGCCCGCGGACGAGCCGCGCGCCGCCTGATCAGCCAGCGCCGGCGAGGTGCACCTCGCCGGCCTCGAGCGTCGCGCGGCTGCCGTCGCCAGCTCGACGAGCAGCGACCCGTCGATCGTCGATCCCCGCCGCGACGCCGCTGCGCGCCATCCCAGCCGATCCGCTCGCCGCGCAGGGCGTCGCGCGCGCGCCAGGCGCGCCAGTACGCGTCCGTCGGGCGCGCCCGAACCAAGAGCTCGAGCGCCGCGACCACCGCGCTCGAGCGCATCCTCGACCGTCGCGTCTGGGCGCCGGCGAGCGCGAGTGAGTGGCGCGCTCCCGCAGCTCGTCAGGAAACTCGCGCGCGCGCACGTTGAGGCCGATCCCGAGGACCGCCCAGCCCTCCTGCGGGCGGCCCTCGATCAGGATCCCGGCGAGCTTGCGTCGCTCGAGCCAGACGTCGTTCGGCCACTTGACGAGACACGCGCGGCGCGCCGAGCGCCTCGCACGCCTCGCAGACCGCGACCGCCGCGGCGAGCGGAAGCAGCGATCCGCCGCGCTCGAGCCCGCGGACCACGAGCGACATCAGCAGCGCCTCGCCCGGCCCGGCGAGCCAGGCGCGACCCTGCCGGCCGCGGCCGGCGATCTGCTCGTCGGCCGTCACGAGCGTCCCGTGCGGCGCGCCCCGAGGCGCGAGCGCGCTCGCACGCTCGTTCGTGGAGGCGACGCGGCGCTCGTGCAGCCGCGGCGTAGCCGATCACTCGGGCGCGCTGGACGCGGATCTCGTCGTCGCGCTCGACGCCCGAGCGCGGCGCGCCGCGTCGCCGCGGTTGAGCGCGATCGCGATCGTCCCGAAGGCGTCCTCGTAGAGCGGGCGGCTCGCCGGCGTCGACGTCCGCGAACGTCTGAACGACGTCGCCTCGAGCGTCGCGGCTGGCGCTCGCCAGCTCGACCCGCGCGGCCGAGCGTGAGGCCGAGCTCGAGCAGGTCGGCGTGGTCGAGGTTGAGGCCGACGTTGCCGTAGCCGTCGACCGTCGAGCGCGTGGCGACGGCGCGTCGCCCTCACGGCGCGACGCCGGCAGCTCGAGCCGCTCGAGCTCGTCGACCGCGAGCGGGTCGCCGGCGTCTGCGAGCGGCGCTCCGGCGGCGAGCCGCGCGGCCAGCGGCGCGAACACGTCGCGGCCGTGGAAGGTCGCCGACAGCGGCTCGAGGCGGTGGGGCGAGCGGCTGATGTCGACCGCCTCGATCGATGCCGCCCGCGCTGCTCCCAGGCGAGGCTGAGCAGGCCGTTGTCCGGACCGACGAGCAGGCGCCCGTCGGCGCAGCGAACGGCGACCGCGCGCCGCTCGGTGCCGACCTGGGGGTCGACGATGGCGACGTGCACGCCGACCGGCATGTAGGGCAGCGAGCCGCGCAGCGTGAGCGCGCCGTGGCGGATGTCGTGGCGGCGGATCGCGTGGGTGATGTCGACGATCTGGGCCTGCCGGCTCGATCGCTCCGGATCACGCCGTGCAGCACGCCGGCGAACTCGTCGCGCGAGCCCGTAGTCGGTGAGCAGCGTGATGATCACCGCGCGACCGCGTCCGCGAGCAGCGCCTCGACGAGGCCGTCGATGTCGTGGCGCTCGGCCTCGACGGCGACCTCAAGGCCGTGCGCGGCGCGCGGTCTCGCTCGTCACCGGCCCGATCGAGACGACGCGCGGACAGGCGCGTGCACCGTCCGTCGACGCGCGGCGAAGAAGTTGCGCACCGTCGAGCTCGAGGTGAAGGTGACGTAGTCGGCCGCCTGCGCGGCCGCGAGCCTGGCGTCGTCGAGCGGCGCTCGGCGACGCGTGTCGTAGAGGGCGACGACGTCGACCTCGGCGCCCCGTTCGCCGAGCGCGTCTGGCAGCACGTCGCGCGCCTCGGCCGGCGCGCGCGACGAGCACGCGGCGGCCGGCGCAGCGGGAATCGGCTCGAGCGCCTCGACGAGCGCCTCGGCGACGGAGCGCCCCGGCACGACGTCCGGCCGGATGCCGCGCCGCCGCAGCGCGCGCGGCGGTGCCCGGGCCGATCGCCGCGACGGTCACGCCGGCGAGCGCGCGCGCGTCGCGGCCGCGGCGCTCGAGCGCGTCGAACAGCAGCGTCGACCCCATTCGGGCTCGTCAAGCAGACGAGCGCGTAGTCGCCGAGGCGCACCGATCTGCGAGTCGACCTCCGCTGCCGGCCGCGGCTCGATGCGGATCGCGGGCGCCTCGACGACCGCTGCGCCGAGCGTCGCGCAGGCGCGCCGCGAGCGCGCTCGCCTGCGCACGCGCGCGCGTGACGACGACGCTGCTTGCCGTACAGCGGCCGGCGCTCGACCCAGGCGAGCTCCTCGCTCAGTCGCGCGACCGGCCCGACGACGGTTATCGCGGGTGGCGCGGACCTGCTCGGCAGCCGCGCGCGCGGCGATGTCTCGAGCGTGCCGGATCACGGACCGCTGGCCGCGGCAGCGTTCCGCGCTCGACGACGGCGGCTGGCTCGGTCGCGGCTCGCGGCCCGCCGCGATGAGGGCGCCCGCGATCTCGCTCGAGCGCTCCGACGCCCATGTAGAAGACGAGCGTGCCGGGGAAGCGCGCGAGCGCCGCGCCAGTCGAGCGCCGTCTCGCGACATGACCGGTGACGAACGCGACCGCAGAGGCGTCGTCGCGGTGGGTGACGGGGATGCCGGCGTAGGCGGGCGCCGCCATGCCCGCCGTCACGCCCGGGACCACCTCGTAGGCGACGCCGGCGGCCGCGAGCGCCTGCGCCTCCTCGCCGCCGCGGCCGAAGACGAACGGATCGCCGCCCTTGAGCCGCACGACCGTCTGCCCGCGCGCCCGAGCTCGACGAGTTGCTGCGTTGATCTCCTCCTGCGTCTGCGCGTCGCCGCGCGGGCGCTTGCCGACGTAGCGGAGCTCGGCGTCCGCCCGCGCGCCGTCGAGCAGCCCGTCCGGAATCAGGCGGTCGTAGAGGATCGCGTCGGCGCGCGCGACGAGCTCGAGCGCGCGGCGCGTCACGAGGCCGGGATCACCGGGCCCGGCGCCGACCAGGTAGACGATGCCGCTCACCGGACGCCCACGCCGCCGAGCAGCTCTCGCCGCGCCGGCGAGCAGCATCCGCTCGGCGCACTCGCGACCGAGCGAGGCGGGTCGGCGCGATCGCCGGCCAGCTCGTCGCGCACCCAGGCGCTGCCGTCGTCGCGGCCCGCGAAGGCCCGCAGGTGAGCTGCTCGCCGCGAGACCTCCGCGTAGGCGGCGACGGGCGTGTCGCAGTCGGCGCCGAGGCGCTCGACGAACGCGCGCTCCGCGGTCAGGCACTCGAGCGACTCGTCGGTCGGTGAGCGCGGCCGCCGCACTCGGCCGCATGCGCTCGTCGCCGGCGCGCGCCTCGAGCGCGAGGCAGCCCTGTCCCGGCGGCGGGCGTCAGCTGGTGCGGGTCGAGCGGGTCGCCGCGCTCGACCCCGAGCCGCCTGAGGCCCGCGGCGCGAGCACCAGCGCGTCGTAGCGCGCCCTCGTCGAGCCGCCGCAGGCGGGTGTCGACGTTGCCGCGCAGATCGACCACGCTCGAGCTCCGGGCACGAGCGCCAGCAGCTGCGCGCGGCGCCGCAGGCTGGCGGTGCCGACGCGCGCGCCGGCCGGCAGCTCGTCCGGCGAGCGACGCCGCTCGCCGACGAGGGCGTCGCGCGCGTCCGCACGGCGCGGCACGCCGACGATCGCGAGGCCCTCCGGAAGCCGGCCCGGGACGTCCTTCGCGGAGTGCACGGCGAGGTCGACGCGGCCGTCCGAGCAGCGCCTCCTCGATCTCCTTGACGAAGCGCGCCTTGTCCTCACCCGCGTGATTGGGTCCGCCGCTCGTCGCCGCTGGTCGTGATCGGCACGAGCTCTGCGGTCGCGCACCGACGGCGCTCGCGAGCGCGTCGCGCGACGTGGCCCGCCTGGGCGAGCGCGAGCCGCGCTGCCCCGCGTCCCGATCCGCAGCGCGCTGCGCCAAGCGCTCAGCCGCGGGCGCGAGCGCGCCTGCGCGCCGTCGAGCGAGGCGACGGACGCGACCTCCTCCGGCCGCGACGGTCGCGTCGATCGCGCCGCGCCCGCGTCGATCCCGAACAGCTCGCGCAGCGCCTGCACGTACAGGTACGCGCCGTCGTCGGCCGCTCGCCGCCTTGAGGCGGACGGTCGGCTCGTGCAGCAGGCGGCTGACAACCGCGCGCGCGAGCAGTCTCGACGCGTTCGCGGTCGCCGTCGTCGAGCGCGACCCAGCGTGACTCGTTCTCGCGCAGCACCTGCTCGACGATCCGCTCGCCGCGCTCGCGCAGCGCGGCGATCGTCGGTACGACCTCGAGGCTCGCGAGCCAGTCCGCGAACCGCTCGAGCTCCTCGTCGACGATCTTCGCGCGCGCGGTCGGCCTCCGCCTCGCGCGCCGCGCGATCTCGCGCGCGACCTCGCGCTGGAGGTCGTCCATGTCGTAGAGCGTGATCCCCGGCAAGCTCGCGCACGCCGGGGTCGATGTCACGCGGGACGGCGATGTCGATCAGCAGCAGCGGACGCGCCGCCGCGCGCCTCCATGCACGAGCGCGAGCTCGTCCGGCTCGACGATCTGGTGCGGCGAGCCGGTCGAGCTGACGACGATGTCCGCCTCGCCGAGCCGCGCGGGCAGCTCGTCGAAGCGCACCGCGCTGCCGCCGAAGCGCTGCGCGAGGCCGATCGCGCGGTCGTAGCGGCGGTTGGCGACGAACACGGTGCGACGCCGCGGTCGTGCGAGCGCCCGCGCGGTCAGCTCGCCGTTCTCGCCGGCGCCGATCGACGAGCACGCGGCGGGTCGCTCGAGGTCGCCGAGCGTCGCTCGCGCGAGCTCGACCGCGACGCGACGAGACCGACACGCGCGCGCGGCCGATCGCGGTCTCGGTCCGCACGCGCTTGCCCGCCGCGAGCGCGTCACGGAAGAGACGGTTCGAGATCGGCCCGGTTGCGCCCTCGACGAGCGCGAGCTCGTAGGCGCGCTTGACCTGGCCCTGCACCTCGGCCTCGCCGACGATCATCGAGTCGAGCCCGGCGGCCACGCTCGAACAGGTGGCGCACCGCATCGATGTCGTGGAGCGAGTAGATGTGGCCGAAGAGCTCGGTCGGCGGATCTCACCGCTTCGAGCGAGCACCGCGAGCACCGCCGACTCCGCCTCGACCGGCTCCGCGGTGACGACGTAGAGCTCCGTCCGGTTGCAGGTCGAGATCGCCACCGCCTCGCTGGATCGCGCGGCAGGCCGACGAGCTCGTCGAGCACCCGCGCGGCGCGACCCTCGGGCAGCGCCAGGCGCTCGCGCAGCGCCAGCGGCGCCGTCTTGTGCGAGATGCCGAGCACGAGCAGGCCGGCGCCCGTCGTCATCGCGGCTCCTTCTCCCCGCGATCCACGAGCTCTACGAGGTCGCGCTCGATGCGCGCGATCTTCGCCGCCATGATCGACCACGTAGACGAGGATCAGGACGACGAATACGGCGTAGGCGGCGGCTACGTAGTGGCCGCCCACGCTCGCCAGCACCATCAGGAAGCCTCGACCGGAACCGGCGTGGAGGCGCGCGCCGGGGCCGGCGCGTCGTCCTCGTCAGGCGCCAGCTGCGCGGCGAAGCCGGCGACAGCTGGGCGCGCGCGTGCTTCGCCGCCAGCTCGAACTTCCACAACGTGGCGAACAGGCAGCGCCACTCCGAGCAGCGCGACGAGGAAGGTCAGCTGCATCTTGGGCGGCAGGCTGCCGCTCTCCGAGAGCACGCGCGGGTGAACGTGCGGCCGTCGCGAGCCGGACCGCGATGAAGTTGAGCGGCACGAACGCGCCGGCGGTGATCGCGAACACCGACGCGTAGCGCGCCTGGCGCTCGGGGTCGTCGATCGAGAAGCGCAGCGGCTGGTAGCAGCAGTAGAGCAGGAAGACGATCAGGAACGAGACCAGCACCGGCTCGCTCCAGACCCACCAATGCCCCCACGACGCCTTGGCCCAGATCGAGCCCGTGCGCGAGCGTGCCGACGGCGAACACGATCGAGAGATGGATCGCCACGTACGAGCGCATGTCCCAGGCGCGATCGCCGGTGCGCAGGTGCCGATCGCCATCACGCCTCCGGCCACGAAGCCGCAGAGCGAGACGATCGCGAGCGGCACGTGCACGTAGAAGATCTTCTGGATGACGCCCTGGTCGACCTCGAGCGGCGCGTAGAAGAAGGCGAGCGCGAGCGCTGCTCCCAGCAGGATTACGGTAGCGATCGATAGGGCCCGCAAGCCCTTGCCGTACATGGCGTCAGTCCTCCAGGAGGAAGTCGAAAACACCCACTGCCAGAAGCAGGAAGACCATATCGTAGAGGCCCGCAAAGCCCAGCCATTTCGCGAGCTCGTGGGTGTGCGAATGGGCCTCGAGCAGCGGCGAGGTGGCGTCCGCCGACGGCGATCAGGAGCGGGATCAGCAGCGGCAGCAGCGATCAGCGACACGATCACCTCGCGCGCCCGCGCCTCGGCCGCGAGGCCCGCGACGAGCGCGCCGATGCCGGCGAGCCCGAGGTCGGCGAGCGCGAGGATGGCGATCAGCGTCGGGCAGTGGAGCTCCGAGCGGCGGGCCGAGCAGCAAGCAGCGCGAAGGCGGGCAGCGCCACGACCTCGAGCAGGACCAGGTAGAGGAAGAGGGCCACCGCCTTGGCGAGGTAGAGCGCCGTGCGATCGATCGGCGCGAGCAGGATGCCGTCGAGTGCGCGGCTCTCGCGCTCCGAGGCGAACAGCCGGTTGACGCCGAGCACGGTGGCGAGCAGCAGCGTCACCCAGAGCACGCCCGAGGCGAGCGAGCCGCTCAGCTGGGCGCGGTCGAGCCCGAAGTGGAAGAGCACGAAGACGGTCACCGAGAAGAGCGCCATCGCCGGCACCGACTCGCGGTTGCGCAGCTCGAGCGTCAGGTCCTTGCGCAGAATCGCGAGCGCCGCGGTCGTGATCCGAACCGGTCGGGGCGATTCTGCGCTCTGGTGCGCGTGGGGGATCGACTCCGTCGTCACCGGTAGAACGCCTCGTGGTCATCGAAGGGCTCACTCCTACCGGTATGCGTGGCGGATGTCATCCGAACCGGTCGGAGCGATTGTGCGCTCTGCTGCGCGTGGGGCATCGACTCCGTCGTCACCGGTAGAACGCCTCGTGGTCATCGAAGGGCTCACTCCGACCGGTATGCGTGGCGGATGTCATCCGAACCGGTCGGAGCGATTCTGCGCTCTGCTGCGCGTGGGGCATCGACTCCGTCGTCACCGGTAGAACGCCTCGTGGTCATCGAAGGGCTCACTCCTACCGGTATGCGTGGCGGATGTCATCCGAACCGGTCGGAGCGATTCTGCGCTCTGCTGCGCGTGGGGCATCGACTCTGTCGTCACCGGTAGAGCTCACGCACATCGGCCGCGGAGGCATGGCCGGCGAAGACCTGGCGCCCGGCGCTCAGCCCGATCGCCGAGTCGGCTTCCGCCAGGGACCGATCGACGTCGTGGGAGACGAGCACGCGCGTACGAGCGGACGCGCGGCCGATTATCGGCTCGAGCGCCTCGGCCCAGCGCGGGTCGAGGCCTTCGCGCGGCTCGTCGAGCAGCAGCAGCGGGGGGTCGTGGAGGACGGCGCGCGCGATCGCCAGCCGCTGGAGCATGCCGCGTGAGAGGTCGCGGGCGAAATCGTCCTGACGGCGCATCAGGCCGACCGCGTCCAGCACGGTGTCGATCCGCTCGCGCCCGCAGGCGTGCAGCCGTGCGTAGAAGAGCAGGTTCTCGCGCACGCTCAGATCCCTGTAGATGAGCGCGTCGTGGCCGACGTAGCCGACACGTCCACGGACCTTCCAGGCTTGCGCGGGAAGCGCGGCGTCGAGCACTCGGGCCTCGCCCGCGTGGGCGCGAAGGAGCGTCGCGAGGATCCGCAGAAGGGTCGACTTCCCGGCACCGTTCGGACCGAAGACCGCGAGCGTCTCGCCGGCCGCGACGCTGACCGTCACGCCGGCGAGAGCGAGACGGTCGCCGTAGCGGCGCTCGACACCCTCGAGGGCGATCGCCGTCTCAGTCACGTTCGAGCATCGCCGCGGCGTGTGCGACGGTCGGCCGCAGTACCGGCCAGCACTGCTCGATCGCCCTCGGCGACCCGGGCAGGTTGACGATCAGCGTCCGCCCTCGCACGCCCGCCTCGCCGCGCATCAGCAGCGCGAACGGCGTGTGCGTCCGGGACTCCGCCCGGATCGCCTCGGCGTAGCCGGGCGCATCGCGCTCGATCACCGCGCGGGTCGCCTCCGGGGTGACGTCGTCCTGGGTAAGGCCCGTGCCGCCCGTCGTGAAGACGAAGCGGAAGTCCCCCTCGTCGCAGAGGCGAGCGAGCAGCGCCTCGATCGCGCCCCGGTCGTCGCTGACGACCTCCTCGACAACTTCGAGCTCGGCGTCGCGGCAGCGGGCGGCGAGCAGCGGCCCGGAACGGTTCTCGCCGTCGCCGCGCGCGACCGTGGTTGAGATGGTTACGACGGCAGCGCGGATCCAGCGAAGGCTACCCTGCGCGCCGCTCCCAGTTGGACTTTCCGCCGCTCTTCGAGAGCAGCACAACCGGTCCGATCGCGGCGCCCCGATCAACGCCCTTGACCATGTCGTACACGGTCAGGGCCGCCACGGAGGCGGCGGTCATCGCCTCCATCTCGACCCCGGTCTGCGCGCTCGTGCGCGCCTCTGCGGTGAGCGTGACCGTCCCCGCGGACGTGTCGACGTCGAGCGCGACCTCGGCGAACGTCAGCGGAATCGGGTGACAGAGCGGAATCAGCTCCGCGGTGTGCTTCGCCGCCTGGATCCCGGCGATCCGGGCGACGCCGACGACATCGCCCTTGGGCCCCTCGCCGGCCTCGATCAGGGCGGCGGTCGAGGGCTCGAGCCGGACCTGGGCTCGGGCAACGGCGCGGCGGTCGGTGACCGGCTTGCCGCCGACGTCGACCATCCGGGGGCTTCCCTCGGCGTCGACGTGAGAGAGGCCGCTCAGGCCGCCACCCGCTCGCCGGCGAGCTTTTGCGCATCCTCGATCAGGCTCCGCACGTCGTCCTCGCGCCCGTCGCGCAAGAGCTCGATCGGGTCCGGCTCGCCTTCGACGATCGACTCGAAGAAGCGCTTTCGGTCCTGATAGGTGGGCAGCGTCCCCTTCGCCCAGCCGCGAACTTCGCTCAGCAGCTCGGCGAGCTGCGCGTAGGCCGGCCCGAAAGCTGCCTCGATCTCGCGCTTCATCCGCTTCGCGAGCGCCGGGCTCGCGCCCGCGGTCGAGATCGCGATCGCGATCGGACCGGTCCGCACGATCGCCGGCAGGATGAAGTTGCACAGCGGCGGCACGTCGACGACGTTGACGAGCATCGCGCGCCGCTCGGCATCCTCGTAGACGCGGATGTTGACGTCCGTGTCGTCGGTCGCTGCGATCACCATGAAGGTCGACTCGAGGTCGGAAGGGCGGTACTCGCGCCGCTCCCAGCGGATCGAGCCCTCTCGCGCCAACCCCTCGAGCTCGGACGTGGCGTCCGGCGCGACCAGCGTCACCGCGCCGTCGCAGGCGAGCAGGCCCTCTACCTTCTCGAGCCCGATCTCGCCGCCGCCGACCACGACGCAGCGGCGCCCGGTGAGCTTCAGGCAGGCGATGTAGAAGGGAGTCTCGAGCATGCCCTGGACGCAGGTCTGGTCGCAGATCCCTCTGCGAAACTGGCAGACACACTCTTTTCCGGCGTAGGCCTGGGCGGGCATGGTCCTTTCCAGTCTACGGGCCGTAGGACTCTCTCAATGGATGGCTTCTTTGCGGATCGGTCGGCGCTGCGCCAGGTGATGCGCGAGCGCGCCGTCCGGCTGGCCGGACCGCGTGCGCTGCTGATGCAGGCCGCTCACCCGCTCGCGGTCGCCGGGCTGCTGGCTCATTCGGACGCGCTCGAGGATCCCTACGAGCGGCTGGCACGGACAGCCAGGGTCATGGACACGATCTACTTCGGATCCGACGCCGAAGCGCGGCGCGTGACACGGAGGGTGCGGGCGATGCACCGGCGGGTGAGCGGCCGGATCGCGGAGGCAACCGGTCCGTACCCGGGAGGGACGCCGTACAGCGCGGACCAACCCGACCTGCTGCTCTGGGTCCTCTACACGCTGTTCGACTCGACGCTCGTCGTCCACGAGCTATACGTGCGAAAGCTCGAGCGGGCCGTCCAAGCCGCGCTCTGGTCCGACTTCAAGCGGGTGGGACGGCTGTTTGGACTGGCGAGCGGCGACATGCCGAAGACGCTCGCGGACGTTCGCGACTACGGCGAGTGGATGCTGGCGGGGGATCGCCTCGTCGTCTCACGGTGGGCGCGGCGGCGCGCGCGGGAGATCGTGCTCGAGCCGCCGGTGCCGCTCGTGGTGCGGCCGCTGCTCGAGACCGTCAACTTCATCACCGTCGCGCTGCTCCCCGACGAGATCCGGCGCCAGTACGGCTTCTCGCCGCTGCCGCCGCCGTTCGTGCGGCGGGCGCTCGTCGGCGGCGGCGCCGAGTACGTCAAGCGTGCCGTCGTCCCGGTGCTCCCGAGCCGCCTGCGCTACGTGGGCGCTCCGAGCCGCGCCGCCTGATCAGAGTCCAAGCGCGCGGCGGGCGACACGCCCGATCGGTGCGGCGCCGCGCCTGAGCGCGTCGCGCTTGTCGGCGTCGCGCCCGTAGACGAGCTGGGCCGCACTGTGCACCGCCTGGCCGAGCGAGGCGTCGTATGGAAACCACCAGAAGCCGCGCGTCCGAGACGGGTCCCAGGCGACCCGCTTGACCTCGACGCACTCGTAGAAGGCGAAGCGCGAATGGGTCACCCCGATCCCCGAGCGCCCCGAGGCCGCCCACGAGCCGGTGCCGAACGGGCACATGTGGTCGTTGAGCCAGACGCTGCCCGCGTCGAGGCGCCGAGCGATCCGCCGGCCGCGCTCGCAGTCGAGCGTCCAGACCGAGGCTCCCGATGCGAACGCGCTGTCATTGGCCTCCCGTACGGCCTGCTCCTCGTCCTCGACCTCGACGATCGCCACGACCGGCCCTCGGATCCGCTCGCGCATCACGCGCATGTCGGGTCGCACTCCGGTGAGGACCGCGGGCGCGTAGAAATTGCCGGCGTGACCGTCGAGCGGCCCTCCGCACTCGAGCCGCGCGCCCGCCGCAACGGCCTCGTCGACGAGCCCATTGACATGCTCGAGCCGGCGCTCCGAAGCGAGCGGTCCGATCTCCGTCTCCCAGCGGCGCGGGTCGCCGACGCGCAGCGCACGTGCACCCTCGACGACGCGGCGCGCGAAGTCGCGCGCGACGCCGCGCACGGCATAGACCCGCTCGATGCGCGACGGCGCCTGCCCGGCGTTCGAGAACGCAGCCCACAGGCAGGCGGCCACGGCATGGTCGAGTGGCGCGTCGGCGAGCACGAGCTGCGGATCCTTCCCGCCGAGCAGCAGCGAAGCGCGCTTCAGCTGTGCTCCTGCCGTGCCCGCCACCGCGCGTCCCACCCGTTCGGAGCCGCTGAAGAAGACCTTCGCCACCGGCGCCTCGACGAGCGCGGCTCCCACCTCGGCGCCGCCCTGCACGACCCGGACGATGCCCTGCGGCAGGCCGGCGCGCTCGAAGACCTGCTGGATCCGCCGGCCGGTCAGCGGTGCGCGCGGCGACGGCTTGAGCACGACCCCGTTGCCGCACATGAGCGCGGTCGCGACCTGGACGAGCGGAGTCGACCACGGGTAGTCGGAGGAGCAGATCACGGCCACGACGCCGAGCGGGTCGTACAGCAGCTCCGAGCGTCGACGCAGCAGCAGCGGCCGCCCGGGCGGCACCCGCTCGTCGGCGAGGGCGCGCTCGCCGGCGGCGGCGATCCGGTGCAGCGCGTCGATCGACGCCAGCAGCTCGGTGGTATAGGACTCGCTCAGCGGCTTTCCCTGCTCACGCGTGACGAGCGCCGCTATCTCGTCGAGCTGGTCGATGACGACCTGTGCCGTGCGCCGCATGTAGCGCGCGCGGTCGGAACGCGGCAGCTGCGACCAGAAGGGCTGGACCTCGGCGACGTCGGCG
Source organism: uncultured Actinomycetes bacterium (assembly GCA_963719375.1). Taxonomy (GTDB): domain Bacteria; phylum Actinomycetota; class Thermoleophilia; order Solirubrobacterales; family Thermoleophilaceae; genus JAICJV01. The sequence continues at coordinate 1,459,791 of CAVRBY010000001.1, forward strand.
GCGACCGCCGACACGCCGGCGCTCGCCGTCGCCTCGGCCGACCCGATCGGCTCGAGGGTCGCCGGGTCATAGGAGGTGATGCGCTGGTAGCTCGGTCGCAACCGCCGTGATTCTTTCAGCAGCAGTGCGCTGGCACACTGAGCGCGTGCAGCCCCGGAGCTTCCCGGCCTGCCTCGGCCTGATCGCCGGCGCCGCTTTCGCGGCGCGCGGCCTGTATGCGCTGTCGCTCGCCCCAACTGCGATCGTCGATCGCGGCGACCCGCGCTACTTCCACCTGATCGCGGCTGTCATCGCCGCCGGCCACGGCTACATCAGCCCGCTGCCCTGGTTGCGCACGCACGCGGCGCTTCCCTCGACCGAGCATCCGCCGCTGTGGCCGGCGCTGCTCGCCCTCGTGGCAAAGGCAGGGGGCGGCGGCTGGGCCGCCCAGAGGCTCGTCGGCTCGGCGGTCGGCGCCGGAACGGTTGCGGTGACGGGCCTGATCGGGCGCCGCGTCGCGGGCGAGCGGGCGGGCCTGCTGGCGGCGGCGCTGGCGGCGGCCTATCCGACCTTCGTCGCGGTCGACGGCTCACTGATGAGCGAGCCGCTGTTCGCGCTCTCCGTCGCGCTCGCCTTGCTCGCGGCGCTTCGCACGCGCGAGCGGCCGACGAGCGGTGAGGCCGTAGCGCTCGGACTGGCCGTCGGGGCGGCGACGCTGGTCCGCGGCGAAGGGGTCCTGCTGCTCGGGCTCGTGATCGTCGCCCGGAGGCCGCGCGCGATCGTGGCGGCTCTCGTCGCGGCCGTCGTCGTGATCGCCCCGTGGTCGGTGCGCAACAGCCTCGTGCTGCACCGTCCGGCCTTCGTCTCGAGCGAGACCGCATCGGTCCTCGCCGGCGCGAACTGCACCGCCACCTATGCCGGACCCGATATCGGCTACTGGCGCTCCGACTGTGCCACGGCCGGAAGCGGCCACGCGGCTGCTCACGCGTCGCGGCTGCCGCTCGTCGTGGGGGTCCGCCTGATGCGGACGTTCGGCCTGTGGCAGGCACGGCGGATGGTCTTCTTCGCCGAGGGTCGCTCGCTCCCAGGGCGCTCCGCGGCCGTCGTCACCTACCTCCTGCTCGCCATGGTTGCCCTGGCGAGCGTGCGCCGACTGCGACCGCCCTGGCCCGTGCTGGGGATCCTGGCGGCGCCGGCGCTGCTCGCGGCGCTCGTCAGCGCGGTCGCGTTCGGCGATCCGCGCTTCCGCTACGCGGCGGACGTGCCGATGCTGGTCTGCGCGGCCGCGGGGCTTGCGAGCGTGCGCCCGCGTGTCGCTCAGGCGGCGAGGCGGCGGTCGGCGGGGAGCGTCGTGTAGGCGACGGAGGCGCCGTCCTGGTAGCGGCGCACCGTCGGTCCGAGGCGCTCGAGCACCCTGATCATCGTCGGGTTGCGGCCGAGCATCTCCGCCTTCAGGTGCGTCGCGCCGCGCTGCAACGCGAGTGAGGCAACTGCCTCCGAGAGCAGCTTGCCGAGCCCGCGGCCCTGATTTGCGTCATCGACGACCAGCCCGATCTCCGCGAGCCCCGTGTCGAGCAGCGCGACGTCGGCCAGGCCCACGATCTCCTCGACCCCGGCGCGTGGCAGCGTCGCGGCGATCATCAGCCGCCTGCGCGGGTCGTAGAAGGTGAAGTGGCGCACGATCGACTCGGGGACGACCGGCATCGACGACAGAAAGCGCCGCTGGCGGGTGTCCTCGGAGAGCCGCTCGAGCAGGGCGCGCACGCGCGGCGTATCGGTCGGGCGTGTCAGCCGCAGGCGGACAGGAGTGCCGTCGCCGAGCTGGTGCGTCGATGCGAGCATCGCTCCAGGATCGGCCAGGCGCGCAGGTTTGGGGGAAGGGGCCATCGCTCTCTACCTTAGGTGCCCGGTGCGTCGGAAGGTAGCTGTTAAAAGCCTGCTAATTGCCGCAAGAAGCGGAAAATGCACAGGATCGGCGCGCGAACGCCGCTCGCCTCAGCGCTCCCGGCGGCGGGACGCCCTGATCCGCTCGAGACGCTCCCGGAGCTCACCCTCGGCCCCGTGACCGGAAAGCTCTAGAAAGCGCATCCCGGCCGCTTCCGCGGGCATCAGCTCCTGCTCCGAGAGGCCTTCCGGATGGTCGTGCGGGTAGTCGTAGCCGATCCCGCGACCGAGCGCCTTCGCGCCCGGATAGGCCGCGCTGCGAAGCGGCGCCGGAGGAATCACCGGACCGTTGTCGCGCACCCAGGCGCGGGCGGCGGCAAGGCCCCTGTATGACGCGTTCGACTTCGGTGCGAGTGCCAGGTATACCGCCGCCTGGGCAAGGTTGTGAGCGCATTCCGGCATGCCGACGTGCTCGACTGCGTGCGCGCAGGCGACGGCGACGCCGAGCGCGCGCGGGATCGGCATTGCCGATGTCCTCGCGAGGCGAGGACCACCATCCGGCGGGCGATGAAGCGCGGATCCTCGCCGCCCTCGATCATCGTGGCCAGGTAGAGCAATGACGCGTCGGGGTCCGACCCGCGCGTCGCCTTGATCCAGGCGGAGATCAGGTCGTAGTGGTTGTCGCCGCCCTTGTCGTAGAGGATCGACTTCCGCTGCAGGGCGTCCTCGGCGACCGCGAGCGTCACGCGCTCGTCGGCGTCTGCGGCCACCTCGAGCGCCTGGAGCGCGGTGCGCGCGTCGCCCGCGGAACGGGCGGCGAGGAAGTCGAGCGCGTCGTCGTCGACCCGCGGCGGATTCGGGATCCCGCGCGCATCGCGAAGCGCGCGCTCGAGCAGCGCGCGCACGTCCGCGTCGGAGAGCAGCTGCAGCTCGTAGATGCGGCAGCGCGAGATGAGTGCCGAGTTGACCTCGAAGTACGGATTCTCGGTGGTCGCGCCGACGAGCGTGACGAGTCCCTCCTCGACCGCCGGCAGCAGCGCGTCCTGCTGGGCCTTGTTGAAGCGATGGATCTCGTCGAGGAAGAAGATCGTGGCCTGGCCGCTCGCCGCGATCCGCTGCTCCGCGCGCTCGAGCAGCTCCCGCACCTGCTGGCGTCCCGCGTTGACCGCGGAGAGCTCCTCGAAGACGGCGCTCGCGCGGACCGCGAGCATCCGTGCGAGCGTCGTCTTGCCCGTCCCAGGCGGCCCGTAGAGGATCATCGAGTGGGGTCGGCCCTCCTCGATCGCGCGCCGCAGCGCCGAGTCCGGAGCGAGGATGTGACCCTGTCCGACGAACTCGGCGAGCGACGCCGGGCGCATCCGAACGGCGAGCGGCTGCTCGCTCGCCGGTACCGTCGTGCCCCCTGGCCGGGCCTCCTGTCCCGAATCGAACAGCTGATCCATGCTCCCATCGTAGATTCGGGCGCTGAGCGGCCGAACCTATACTGGCGAGCTCGTGCCGGAGGCCGCGGAACTGGAGCGCAGGACGACCGAGCTGCTCGCGCGCCTGATCCGGTTCAACACGGTCAACCCGCCCGGCTCCGAAGCCGCCGCGCAGGAGTTCCTGCGCGACGAGCTCGAGGCGGCCGGCTTCGAGTGCGAGCTGCTCGGCGCGACGTCCGGCCGGCCGAATCTCGTCGCCCGCCTGAAGGGCCGCTCGGACGGGCCGACGCTCGGCTTCCTCGGTCATGTCGACACGGTCCCGGCCGAGCCGGACGACTGGAGCGTCGATCCGTGGTCGGGCGAGCTGCGGGACGGGTGCGTGTGGGGGCGCGGCGCGCTCGACATGAAGAGCCAGGTTGCGGCAGAGGTCGCGGCGGTCTGCGCGCTCGCCGAGGAGGGCTGGCGGCCCGAGGCGGGCGAGCTGCTGCTGATGGCCGTCGCCGACGAGGAGGCCGGCTCGAGCCAGGGAGCGCAGTGGCTCTGCGAGCAGATGCCCGAGCGCGTGCGCTGCGACCTGCTGATCAACGAGGGCGGCGGCGACTCGTTCACGTTCGAGGGAAGGCGCGCCTATACGGTCGGCGTCGGCGAGAAGGGCGTGTTTCGCTTCAGCGTGACGACCAGGGGGCGCGCGGGCCATGCCTCGATGCCGCGCGTCGGCGACAACGCGCTCACCAAGATGGCGCCGATCCTCGCCGCACTCGGCGACGCGCGACCCGCGCTCGAGCTGTTCCCTGAGCCGGCGGCCTTCCTGCACGCGCTCGGAATCGACTCGGGCGGCGAGGCCGCGGAGGCGCTCGCGGCCGTGGAGCGAGGGGATCCGCGGATCGCGATGCTCGTCGAGGCGATGATGGGCGTGACGCTGGCGCCGACGATGATCGAGGCCTCGCAGTCGATCAACGTGATTCCCGCGCGCAGCCGGCTGAGGGTCGACTGCAGGGTGCCCCCGGGCCTCGGAGCCGACTACGCGCTCGAAGCGATCCGCGTCGGTGGTGCCCGATGCCGACAGTCGCCTTCGACGAAGAGGTCATCGGCAATCGCTCGCCGCTCGAGAGCGTGCTGATGGACCAGGTCCGCGCATTCGTCGGGCGCGAGGACCCGGACGCGTCGCTCGCCCCGAGCGTGCTGCCCGGGTTCACCGATTCGCGCTGGTTCCGCGAGGCGTTCCCCGACTGCGTCGCCTACGGCTTCTTCCCCCGCCAGGCGATGGACATGTTCGAGGCGGTTCCCCTGATCCACGGCGTCGACGAGCGCATCCCGGTCGCGGACCTCGGGCCTCGCGGCGCGCTTCTACGCGGAGCTCGCCGAGAGGGTGCTTCGGTGAGCGTCGACGAGAAGCTTCGGCTCGGCGGCATGGCGCTGCGCAACGGGCTGCTCGTGCACGGTCCGGCGCACTGGGCGGCCGCGGTGCGCACGGCAAGCGGCGAGATCCAGGTCGCATCGGGGCCCAAGCCCGGCCTGACTCCCGGCGCGGTCGGGCGCGTCCCGGGCGCTGCGCGGCGTGCTACGGCTCGCGGAGGCCTTCGCGGTGATTCCGCTCGTCAAGCGCGCGCTGCCGGAGGCGGAGCTGCCGATGCAGGACCCGAGGGCGCTCGGAGCGATGGGCGCCGCGTCGCTCGCCGGTGGCGCGCTGCGCCGGGGCGGCCGGACCGCGGCGCGGGAGACGTCGCGGCCGGGATCGGGCTGCTGCCGGCCGTCTTCGCGCTGCGCGGCGGCGAGCTCGCCGCCTACCACGGCGTCGAGCACAAGTCGATCGCCGCCTACGAACAGGACGGCGAGGCGCCTCGGCGCTCAAGGAGCATGACCGCTGCGGCTCGAACCTCGTCGCGCCGCTGCTGGCCAGCGCGGCCGCGGGCGCAGCCGCTCTTCGGCGAGCGCGCGGCAGGGCCCCGTCGCCGAGAGCGCCGTCGCGCTCGCGAGCGTCGGAGTCGCGGTCGAGGTCTTCGCCTGGACGAGCGCCACGCCGACACCCAGGCGGCCAGGGCGCTGAGCGCCCCGGCTACGAGATCCAGCGCCTGCTCGGCACGCGGGAGCCGACCCCCGAGCAGCTCGAGGTCGGCGAGGCGGCGCTGGGCGAGATCCTGCGCGTCGAGCTCGACAGAGCCTAGGATCTCGACATGGGCACGCCGGCAACGCGATCCCGGCTCGAACCGTCGGTATTCCGCCTGCCGGTCGAGAAGATCCGCCAGGGCTACTACACCGACGCCTACTTCAACTTCACGCGGGAGCTGCTCGAGGAGCAGGGCCGCCGGCCGCAGGTGACCATGCAGGTGTTCCAGAAGCGCGACGCCGTGCTCGGCGGAATCGACGAGGCGATCGCGGTCCTGCGCGAGTGCACGGGACGGTTCGAGCCGGGCGGCGCTTGGGACTGCGGCTTCGACGAGCTCGTCGTCGACGCGCTCCACGAGGGCGACCCGGTCGACGCCGTACGAGACGGTGATGACGATCGAGGGCGACTACTCGCTCTTCGCGACACCTCGAGACGGTCTATCTCGGCTGCCTCGCGCGCCGCACGCGGGTGATGACGAACGTCCACGATGTGGTGGAGGCGGCGAACGGCAAGCCGATCCTGTTCTTCCCCGCGCGCCACGACCACTGGCTCGTGCAGACCGGCGACGGCTTCGCCGCGCACGTCGCCGGCGCGATCGGCGTCTCCACCGACGCCCAGGCTTCGTGGTGGGGCGGCCGCGGCGTCGGGACCGTCCCGCACGCGCTGATCGCCAGCTACGGCGGCGACACGGTCGGCGCCGCCTCCGATTTCGCCGACCGCTACGCGCGATGAGATGAACGTCGTCGTGCTGGTCGACTTCGAGAACGACTCCGTCCGCACCGCGCTCGACGTCGCCGACGCACTCGGCGACAAGCTCTGGGGGGTCCGGCTCGACACCTCCGAGACGCTCGTCGACCGCTCGCTCTGGCACGAGATGGGCGACTTCAAGCCGACCGGCGTCAACGAGGTGCTCGTCCGGCGCGTGCGCGAGGCGCTCGACGGCGCCGGCCACGGGCGCGTGAAGATCGTCGTCTCCGGCGGCTTCGACGCGCAGCGAATCCGCCAGTTCGAGGCGCGCCGGGTCCCCGTCGACTCCTATGGCGTCGGCTCCTCGCTGCTGCAGCGGCTCGTACGACTTCACCGCCGACGTCGTACGCGTCGACGGGCGCGACTGTGCCAAGGTGGGCCGGCGTTACAGGCCGAATCCGCGGCTCGAGCGAGTGGAGTGATCGGGTAATGGTTTCCGGACGGGCAGCCGATCTTTAGGCAGGCATGACGGCGGCTTCCTTCGATCTCACGAACTTCGCCGTCACGTGGGCGCCGATCATCTTCATGGCGCTGATCGTGATCCTGATCGGCCTGACGCTGCGGTTGATGCCGCGCACGAAGCCGCAGCAGATCAAGCCGGACACCTCGCAGTCGACGCGCTGGGACGACGTCGCGGGCGCCGACGAGGCGAAGGAGGAGCTGCGCGAGGTGATCGAGTTCCTGCGCGACCCGAAGCGGTTCAAGAAGCTCGGCGCGAGGGTGCCGAAGGGGATCCTGCTGCACGGGCCCCCGGGGACGGGCAAGACGCTGCTCGCGAAGGCCGCCGCGAACGAGGCCAAGGCGAAGTTCTTCGCCCAGTCCGCCGCCGCGTTCGTCGAGATGTTCGCGGGGCTCGGTGCGGCCCGCATTCGCAGGTTGTTCAGGATCGCGCGCAAGCAGGCGCCGGCGATCATCTTCATCGACGAGCTCGACGCGGTCGGGTCGACCCGCGGCTCGGACTTCTCGGGTGAGAAGGACCAGACGCTGAACCAGCTGCTGGTCGAGATGGACGGCTTCGCGGGCAGTGACGACCTGGTCGTCATCGGCGCCTCGAACCTGCTCGAGAAGCTCGATCCGGCGCTGCTGCGGCCGGGCCGATTCGACCGCCAGATCTTCGTCTCCCCGCCCGACCTCAAGGGCCGCGAGGAGATCCTGCGCGTGCATTCGCGCGACAAGCCGCTCCACAACGTCGACCTCGAGCTCGTCGCGCGCCAGACGAGCGGGCTCACCGGCGCCGATCTCGCCAACATCTGCAACGAGGCGGCGATCTTCGCGGGCCGCAACCGGCGCGACGTGGTGTTGATGTCGGACTTCGAGGCGGCGCTCGAGCGGGTCGTCGCCGGGATGCAGTCGCGGCGGGTGATCAACGACCACGAGAAGCGGGTGGTCGCCTACCACGAGGCCGGGCACGCGCTCTGCTCAGAGCTGCTGCCGTCGATCGAGAAGGTGCACAAGATCTCGATCGTGCCTCGCGGCCGCGCGCTCGGATACACGCTCAACCTGCCCGAGGAGGATCGCTACCTGAAGAGCAAGGAGGAGCTCGTCGACTACCTGGTCGTCCTGCTCGCGGGTCGCGTCGCCGAGGAGATCGTCTTCGGCGCTATCACCACCGGAGCCTCCGATGACCTGCGCAAGGTCTATGAGATCAGCCGCCAGATGGTGGCCGAGTACGGCATGGGCACCAACCTCGCGTCGCGGCGCCTGCCCGCCGATGACCATTCGGTCTCGGATGCGACCCGCCGGCTCGTCGATGAGGAGCAGCAGGAGCTGACCGACGAGGCGCACCGGCGCGCCCGGCGGATGGTGACCGCCAACCGCGACCTGCTCGACGCGTTCGCGGGCACCCTGCTCGAAAAGGAGAACCTCGAGCGCGACGACATCGATCGCATCATGGGCTCGCAGCGCGGGCCCGCGCCGCTCGAGCCGCGTGCGCCCGCGGGCTCCGACGTGCGGATCGCCGCCTCCGAGGGGCACGATGCTCCGGGCGGCCTCGGCCCGACATCCGGCTGAGCAAGGTTCGAGTCGCGCTGACGGGCGTGAGGGACCCGGCCAGTTCGCCCGTCCGGCTCGAAGAGGCGCGGCGTAGGGGAGCATTCGCGCGGCCCGAGCGCCGCCCACCGAGCCGGAGTGCTCCCGCTCCAGCGGGAGCACTAGACTGCCCGCGCGATGATCTTCGCGAGGATCGACCACATCGGCGTCGCGGTCCCCGACCTCGACGCCGCGATCGAGCTCTACGGGCAGCGCTTCGCCATGCGCGAGCAGCATCGGGAGACGGTCGAGGAGCAGGGTGTGGAGGCGGTCCTGCTCGAGGTCGGCGAGGGTCACGTCGAGCTCCTGCGGCCGCTCGGACCCGAGACGAACGTCGGCAAGTTCCTCGAGCGCAAGGGTCCCGGGCTGCACCACGTCGCCTACCAGACCGAGGACATCGAGGCGGCCCTCGGGGCGGTTCGCGATGAGGGCATCGAGCTGATCGACTCCGAGCCGCGGGTGGGCATCCGCGGCAGCCGGGTCGCGTTCCTGCACCCTCGCTCGACCGGCGGTGTGCTGACCGAGCTCGTCGAGCCGGTGCACTGATGGAAGCCTCGGACTCGAAGCCGCGGCGTGTCGACATCGGATTCGCCGGTGGTCAGGTGCTCACCGTCCGCCTCGTGCCGGACGTCTACGAGCAGCTGCGGGGTGCGCTCGCCGCGGGAGCCGGGGCTCGCTGGCACGAGCTGGAGTCGGAGGACTCGCAGATCCACGTCGAGCTCGGTCAGGTCGTCTACGTCCGGCTCGACACCGAGCGCGAACGGATCGGCTTCTGATCGATACGGCTGCGCGCTGAGCGCCGGCGTCCGTGTCCTTCCAGTCCGCTGATACCGCCCTCCTGCGGTTGCTGCGCACGCGCGCGCATCCGCCCGCGTTCGAGGCCGCGGTGAGGCGATTCTCGGCCCTCGGCGAGCACGGGGGCGTGTGGCTCGCGGCGAGTGCGGCCGGGGCGGTCCTCGACCGCGAGCGCCGGCAGGCCTTCGTGCGCGCGGGCACCGTCGTCGTCGCGGCATACGTGTCGAACCAGCTGATCAAGCTCGGGGTGCGCCGCCCACGCCCGCGCCTCGACGGCCTGCCGCGGTTGATCAACACGACCTCCAACCGCTCCTATCCCTCGGCACACGCGACGACGTCGCTCGCGGGCGCCCACGCGCTCGCGCGACTGCTGCCGGCACCGCCGCTGTACGCGTTCGCGGGCGCGCTCGCCGCGTCGCGCCCGTACCTCGGAGTGCATTATCCCTCGGACACGCTCGCCGGCGCGGCGCTCGGGCTCGCGGTCGCCGAGCTGCTCCTCTGAGCGTCCGATGAGGATCGGGATCGTCGGCCTGCCGAACGCGGGCAAGTCATCGCTCTTCAACGCGCTGACGCGCGCGGGCGCGGAGGCCGCCAACTACCCGTTCACCACGCTCGAGCCGAACGTGGCGGTCGTACCGGTCCCCGACGACCGCCTCGAACGCGTCGCCGAGGTGGTCCGCGCGAAACCGATCGTGCATGAGACGATTGCCTTCCACGACATCGCCGGCCTCGTGCGCGGCGCCCACCGCGGCGAGGGCCTCGGCAACCAGTTCCTTGCCAACATCCGCGAGACCGACGCCATCCTCCACGTCGTGCGCGCGCACGACGACGCGCAGGTGATCCACCCCGAGGGGCGCGTCGACCCGCTCGCCGACGTAGACACGGTCGAGACGGAGCTGCTCTACGCCGACCTCGAGCAGGCCGAGCGCCGGCTCGAGCGTGTTGGTCGCCAGGCGAAGTCGGGCGACAGGGCGCTCGTCGCGGAGGCCGCCTGGCTGCGCGAGCTGATCGGCGCGCTCGGCGAGGGCCGGCCCGCGCGCACCGTCCCTCCGCCGCCGGAAGCTCCCGATGCCCTGAGGCTGCTCGGACCGCTCACCGCCAAGCCCGTCTTGTACGTGGCGAACGTCTCTGAGGGCGAGTCCTCACCTCCAGCCGCCCTGGTCGAGCATGCCCGAACCACCGGTGCGGGAATGCTCGCGATCAGCGCGCGGCTCGAGGCGGAGATCGGGCAGCTCGACGCCGACGACGCCCGCGCGATGCGAGACGACCTGGGCGTGCCTGAAGCCGGTCTCGAGCAGGTGATCCGTGCCGCCTTCGAGCTGCTCGAGCAGATCTCCTTCTTCACGGCCGGCGAGGAGAAGGAAGCGCGCGCGCACGCGATCGAGCGAGGAACGACCGCCTGGGGCGCGGCGGGCAAGATCCACAGCGACATTCAGCGCGGCTTCGTACGGGCCGAGGTGGTCGGCTGGGATGAGCTAGTCGACGCCGGAGGCTATGGCGGCGCGCGCGAGCGCGGCACGCTGCGGCTCGAGGGGCGGGACTACGTGATGCGTGACGGCGACGTGATCACCGTCAAGTTCACTCCGTGAGGTGCTCGTCGGCGTCCGAGCCGCCGAGCCCGTTCGGGCCGACCTCCACCTCGCCCGTCTCGGCACGCCGTTCGTCGACCCACTGCAGCAGGCCGCCGCAGACCTCGCAGCGGACGCCGTCGTCGGCGAGCGTGCGCGCCGCCGCGGAGTAGAAGAGCGCACCGCATTCCTCGCAGATGAGCTTGTTCACGCCTCGCTCCCGCTGGGGGCCGGCGTGGACGTACGTGTCTGGTCACCGTCGGCTGAAGGCGACGGCCAAGGAGCGAGCGCGGTTTTCGGCCGCATCGGATTGAGCCTCTCTTTTCGTTTCCCGTCTGGGCACCAGGCCGTCCATGGCCTCGTGCCTTGAGCATATTCTGCCCGCAATCGCGCCTGAGGGGAACGGGGTTTCGGACGAAATCGCCCGTCCGTACTTGTGAGTGCTCACAAAAACGTCGGCCGTCTAGCGTGGGCGTACTAGCGCGTTCGGACGGGCGGGCCGAGCAGCCGGTGCTTGAGCGCCAGCGCGACAAGCAGGAGGTCGTCCGGACGCTGCAGGTCGAGGTCGGTCATCTCCTCGATCCTCCGCAGCCGGTAGTCGAGCGTGTTCGGATGGACGTGCAGGCGCTCGGCGGCGGCGCGGCGGTCGAGGTCGCACGCGAAGAAGACCTCGAGCGTGTCGAGCAGGTCGGCGGAGCGCCGCACGGAGGCGTCCTCGAGCGGGCCGAGCGCGTGCCGGCGGATCGCGGCGGCCGCGCGCGGCGAGCGAGCCAGCAGCAGCTCCGCAAGGCACTCGTCTGCGCGAAGCTCGCCGCTGCGTCCCAGGCGCATCCCCACGTCCAGCACGAGCCGGACGTCCTCGAGCCCCTCCTCGAGCCTGCTCGCGTCGACGACGTCACCGAAGACGATCAGCGCGCGCGGGTCGGCGACCGGGACGGACGCCGGCTTCGCCGAGAGCAGACCGATCAGGCGCTCCCCCTCGGTGAGTGCGAAGACGCCGCGGCTGCGAACCGAGGCCGCGAGCTGCGAGTGGGCGTTGACCGAGGCCCCGGCGAGCGTCACGGCGAACGGGCGGTAGCCGTCGGCGCCCGACAGCCCGAGCTCCCCGGCCAGCTCGCGCTGGTCGGCATCGAGCGGAGCCGCGTTCACGATCGCGTCGAAGAGGTCGAGCAGGCGCCGCTCCTCGGAGGACATCAGGTGGCGGCGCTCGTCGTGGTAGGTCTCGGTGACGACGTCGGAGACCCGGTCGACGTAGCTCATCAGGCTCGCGACGAGCCCGAGCAGCGCCGCCTGCTCCTCGGTGCTCGCCGCCTCGATCAGGGCCTCCCAGCCGAGCCGGCCGCCGAGCCGGTACGCGTGCAGGAGGTCCTCGAGCGGCAGCCCCTCCGCGGCACGCCGGCGCGCCGACTCGCGAAACGGGCCGAGCTCGTCCTCACGAGGCTCACGCTGCTCGAGCAGGGTGGTGAAGAAGAGCTCGAGGTTGTGGCGTGAGATGTCGGCGATCGGTCCGCGCACGGTCTCCGCGGGCAACCTTCGGTACGCGTCGATCTCGGTGCGGAAGCGGTCGACCATGCGGCGCGCGACAGCGCCCGTGTCGACACGCGCCACGATCTCCCCGAGCAGCTGTTCAGAACCCGCCTGCGTCGCTCCCCCTGCAGCGCGAGTTTAAGGCTCAGCCGCTCAGGCCACCGTGACCGGGGGGCCGACGATGTCGCCGGAGCGCACCCGGTACACGCCGGGGGTCGCCACCGCGTAGGTGTAGTCGCCGGCCGGGGAGGTGACGACGCTCGCAACGGCACGGTAGCCCCGAGCGCTCCGGCGCTCGACGACGAGCGTGCGGCCGGGCGGCGCGGGGTCGAAGCTGCCGGCGAGCGCGAGCGGCGGCGCGACGAGCCTGGCGAGCAGCGTGGCCGCCGCGGCGCGGTGGGCGGGGTGGCTCGTGATGCGGGTCAGCGTGAACCAGGTGTCATAGAGGCCGAGCGCGTCCCGGAGCTGGATGCCGGTGGCCTGAGCGCTCGCTCGCGTGCAGACCACGCGGGCGGACACGATGCGCGGAGAGACCCCCCGCCGGAGCACCTGGATCCGCTCGAACGTCCCCTTGCAGAGCGCTCCGAGGCGCGCCTGCAGCTCGGGCCGGGTCACATCGCAGGTGCCAGCGGTGAAGCGGCGCGTAGTAGTCGTAGGGGTCCTTGACGCCGCGCAGGTACGGCAGCGCCCGTGAGCCGTAGAAGACGTTCTCGACGTTCTCGGTGTGGCCGCCGGAGGTCGAGAAGAAGTAGGTCGTGGCGACCTGGCCGCCGTAGGTGACGACCTGCCCGGCGGTTGCCCGGACGGCGGCGGTGCTGGCCGGCTCCTCTCCGCTGAGGCCCTTGTACATCTGCGAGCGGGTGTCGGCGTACTGGTCGAAGAGCGAGCCGCCTGCGTCGGTCGCAAGCGCGTAGCTGCGCGCGGCGACGGCCTGCGCCTCGAGCGCGGCGCGCGGCCAGGACGCGTCGACCTCGCCCGGCACGACGCCCGCGACGTACTGGTCGAGCGGGAGCACGTCGATCGCGTCGATCCCGCCGCCCGCCGGGGCCAGGTCGATCGTGCCGCGATAGGCCCCATCCGTCACGCCGTTCGTTGCGGTGCCGCCGAGCTCGACCGATCCGGTCGTGCTCGTCACCGCGACGGCGCCGCTGTAGCTCACCGAGCAGGTGTCCCTGGCCGTCGCGCAGCTCGAGCCCCGATCCGTGTGGCGTGGCGACGTAGGTGATCGGCTTGAGGTGGTGCGTGCTCGGATCGCGAACGGTCGCCCTCGCCGTCAGCCGGCCTCCCGACTGGAGCAGGATGCGGATCGGTGAGTCGGGGGTGCGGCCGAGTGCCGTCCCGCGGTAGTAGTGGGCGCAGGATGCGCCGGTAGCCCCAGCCATGGAGCGCGTAGCCGTAGGCGCCGTACTGGCTCATGCCGACGCCGTGCCCGAAGCCGCCTCCGTCGATGACGTACTTCGTCGCGGCGAAGGCGCTCGCCGGCAGGAGAGCGAGGGCCACGGCTGTCAGTAGGCAAACGCGGCGCACGGGCAGAACTTATCGACGATTGCCGCAGCGTCATAGCGGGCATGGAGGCGCTTTGTAGAGTCGGTGCAGGCACAGACACGAGAGGAGAGCGGTGGCGGCACGCAAGGCTTCGGACGTCTTCGTCGAATGTCTCGAAGCGGAGGGGGTCAAGTACGTCTTCGGCATCCCCGGCGAGGAGACGCTCGACCTCAACGAGTCGCTCGCGGACTCCTCGGTCGAGTTCGTCCCCGTCCGCCACGAGCAGGGCGGCGCCTACATGGCCGACGTCTACGGACGCCTGACAGGGCAGGCCGGAGTTTGCCTCGGGACGCTCGGGCCGGGGGCGATGAACCTCGTCACCGGCGTCGCGGACGCCTTCCTCGACCGCGCGCCGCTCGTCGCGCTGACCGGTCAGGGCGACCTCGAGCGGATGCACAAGGAGTCGCACCAGTACATCGACGTCGTCAGCGTGATGCGCGCCGATCACGAAGTGGAACGCGCGCCTGTCGGACCCGCACGATGATCCCCGAGGTGGTCCGCAAGGCGTTCAAGGTCGCCGAGCAGGAGAAGCCGGGCGCGACGCACATCGAGCTGCCCGAGGACGTGATGGAGATGGAGCTCGACGCGGAGCCGCTGCCGCGCCGGCGGCCGGTGCGACCGGAGCCCTCGGCGCGCGAGCTGCTGAAGGCGGCCGACCTGATCCGCGGCGCGCTCAACCCGGTCGCGCTCGCCGGCAACGGCGTCGTCCGCGGCGGGGCGGCGCCCGCGCTGCGCGAGTTCGTGCGCGCGACCGGGATCCCGGTCGCCGAGACGTTCATGGCAAGGGGCTCCTCGACCCGGACGACCCGAAGGCGCTCGGCTCGATCGGCCTGCAGTCGGGCGACTACAAGATGGCCGGCTTCGAGGACGCCGACGTCGTGATCGCGATCGGCTTCGACCTCGTCGAGCACTCGCCGCAGCACTGGAACCCGGCGCGCGACAAGACGATCATCTGCATCGACTCCCTGCCCGCTGAGATCGACGAGTACTTCATCCCCGAGGTCGAGCTCGTCGGCGACATCTACCACATCCTCGCGCGGCTCGGCGAGGAGTGCCGCCACGTCCCGCACTCCGGCGGCTCGGAGCGGCTGCGCGAGGTCGTGCTCGGGCGCTTCGAGGCGGCGCGCGACGACGAGCACTTCCCGATGCAGCCGCCGCGCGCCCTCTACGAGATCCGCCAGGCGCTCGGCCGCGAGGACATCCTGATCTCAGACGTCGGTCTGCACAAGCTCTGGATCGGGCGGATGTTCCCGGCCTACGAGCCGAACACGGTGCTGATCGCGAACGGCCTCGCCGGCATGGGCTTCGCCGTCCCCGCGGCGATCGCCGCGAAGCTCGTCCACCCGAAGCGCAAGGTCGTCGACGGTCAACGGCGACGGCGGCTTCCTGATGAACTGCCAGGAGCTCGAGACCGCCGTCGCGGCTGAAGACGCCGTTCGTGAACATCATCTGGGAGAACCACCAGTTCGGCTCGATCGTCTGGAAGCAGGACAAGAAGTTCGGCCGCCACTTCGGCGTCGACTTCAACAACCCCGACTTCGTCAAGCTCGCCGAGTCCTTCGGCCTGCCCGGCCTGGCGCTGCCAACTCGGTCGACGACTTCACCGAGCGCCTGTCGCGCGCGCTCGGACTCGACGTGCCCTCCCTGATCGTGCTGCCGATCGACTACTCGATCGACGTGGCCATCTCTGAAGAACTCGGAACGGAGACAGTCGCGACATGAGCACAGTCGACCCAGCGAAGCAGACCGTCGTCGACAGCGTCAAGCAAGCAGCTCTACATCGGCGGCGAGTGGCGCGACGGCGGCGAGGGCGGCGACGCTCGCCGTCGAGGACCCGGCGACCGGCGAGACGATCTGCCGAGATCGCCGACGCGCACCCCCGACGACGCGAAGGCCGCGCTCGGCGCCGCGCACGAGATGCAGGCCGAGTGGCGCGACGTCGCGCCGCGCGAGCGCGGCGAGATCCTCCGCCGCGCCTTCGAGCTGATCACCGAGCGCATCGACGAGCTGGCGCTGCTGATGACGCTCGAGATGGGCAAGAGCGTCGCCGAGTCGAAGGCCGAGATCACCTACGCGGCCGAGTTCTTCCGCTGGTTCGCCGAGCAGGCGGTGCGGATCGAGGGCCGCTGGGGGATCGCCCCGAACGGCGCCGGCCGGCTCTGGACGATGAAGCAGCCCGTCGGCCCCTGCATCCTGATCACGCCGTGGAACTTCCCGATCGCGATGGGCACGCGCAAGGTCGGTCCGGCGATCGCCGCGGGCTGCACGATGGTCATCAAGCCGGCGAAGCAGACGCCGCTCTCGATGCTCGCGCTCGGCTCAGATCCTCGAGGAGGTCGGCCTGCCCGGCGGCGTCCTCAACGTCGATCACGAGCTCCTCGTCGGGCTCCGTGATCGGGCCGCTGATCAAGGACCCGCGCGCGCGCAAGCTCTCCTTCACCGGCTCCACCGAGGTCGGCCGGACGCTGATCGAGCAGTCCGCCGACCAGATCCTCAAGGTGTCGATGGAGCTCGGTGGCAACGCGCCGTTCCTCGTCTTCGAGGACGCCGACCTCGACGCCGCCGTCGACGGCGCCGTGATCGCGAAGATGCGCAACGTCGGCGAGGCGTGCACCGCCGCCAACCGCTTCCACGTGCGCGCGAGCGTCGCCCAGGAGTTCGCCGACCGGCTCGCCGAGAAGATCGGCGCGATGAAGGTCGGCCGCGGAACCGAGGAAGGGCGTCGAGGTCGGGCCGCTGATCGACGACGACCAGCGCAGCACCGTAATGACGCTCGTCAACGACGCGACGACCAAGGGCGCCCGGGTGCTCATCGGCGGGCACCACGTCGACGGGCGCGGCTACTTCTTCGAGCCGACGGTCCTCTCCGACGTCCCGCCGGAGGCGGACCTCCTGCGCGAGGAGATCTTCGGCCCGGTCGCGCCGGTCGCCTCCTTCGAGACGGAGGCGGACGCCGTTCACGCCGCGAACAACACCGAATACGGGCTCGTCGCCTACGTCTACACGCAACGACCTCAAGCGTGCCGTGCGCGTCTGCGAGGCGCTCGAGACCGGCATGATCGGCCTCAACCAGGGGATGGTGTCGAACCCCGCGGCGCCGTTCGGCGGCGTCAAGCAGTCCGGCTTCGGCCGCGAAGGCGGGCTCGAGGGAATCGAGGAGTACCTCGAAACGAAGTATGTGGCTGTGAGCATGTAGCTGGGATAGGCGTTAAGGGCGGCCCAAGCCGAAAGGCTTCGGTCTCGCGGCCGCCACGGCCAGTTCCGCTCGCCGGGGCGACGGTGCCGTACGCTCGAGCTCGTAATGCATCCGGATCCGCCCGCCGCCTGCACTACCGCGAGGTCATGCACGATCTTGTGGCTGGGCGCTTCACGTTCGCGCTGTGGCGCGGGCTCGCTTTGAGTCGGCGTCTGAAATTCCCCTCCGGCGCGAGCGCCGGGCTCCGCCCGGGGGGTGTCTTGCACCGCGATCCGTAGACTTTCGCTGCGTCGCCGTCCGGGTCAGCTTTGGACGGCTGTCCGGGACAAGCATGAAGACCTCAGCGAGCATCATTCCGCGGGACGAGGACGCTCGACTGTCTGCGGTCAACCGCTACCAGATTCTCGACAGCCCGCCTGACGGCGCTTTCGATCGCGTGACGCAGCTGGCCGCTCGGGTGTTCAAGGTGCCGATCTCGATCGTCAGCATCGTCGACGAGGACCGCATCTGGTTCAAGTCGCGACACGGGCTCGACGACGAGCAGGTGGGGCGCGATCCCGGCCTGTGCGCTTCGGCGATTCTCCAGCACGAGCCGTTGGTGGTCCGGGACGCCTCCGTGGACCCCCACGCGCTGGCGAACCCGCTCGTGGCCGGCGAGTTCGGGCTGCGGTTCTACGCTGGTGCGCCACTCAAGACTTGGGACGGACACAACCTCGGAACGATCTGCATCATCGACAGGGAGCCGCGCGAGATCGATGATGAGGACATTGCGACGCTCGAAAACCTCGCGGCCATCGTCGTTCACGAGCTGGAGTTCAGGCTCGCCACGCTCGACGCTGTCGAGAGCGAACGCGAGAAGCGCGCGCGCGTGGCCGCTCAGCACGGCCTCGAAGCGGCGGAACGTGAGCGCACCCGCTGGGCGCGCGAGCTGCATGACGAGACGCTGCAGAGTCTCGGGGCGCTGCACATGCTGTTGGTTTCCGGACTCACGAATCCTCAGCTACTCAGCGCCACGGTCAACGAGGCTGCCGACTTCGTCCAGGACGAGATCGTCAAGTTGCGCCACCTGATCGCTGAGCTACGCCCGGCTGTGCTCGACGAGGCCGGACTCGAGGCCGCGGTCGAGAGCCTCGCCCGCAAGCTGCGGATCGTCGATGGCATCGAGGTGGAGCTGAACCTCGAAATTCCTCAGGGGAGATCCGGGCTGAGGCCTGACGCCGAGTCCACGCTCTACCGCGCGGTCCAGGAGGCGCTTGCGAACGTCGCGAAGCATTCGGGCGCACACCGTGTCGAGGTGATCGTCCGGCAGCGCGAGCACGACATCGAGGCGATCGTGCGGGATGACGGCGTTGGTTTCGAGGTCGGCTCGACCAACGGCGGGTTCGGCCTGCTTGGGATGCGCGAGCGCGCAATGCTCGGCGGGGGCGAGCTCGAGGTGCGAACCGCGCCTGGATCCGGCACGACAATCCGGTTCGTCATATCGCTCGGCGACGCCAGCTCGAGCAAGGACCGTCAGGGCTCCATCAGCCCGTGACGTCGCGCGAACTCTAAGAGCTCCAGCAGCCCGCTCAAGCCGAGCTTTTCCTGCAAGCGTGCGCGATGGGTCTCGATCGTGCGCACGCTGAGGTGGAGCTCCGTGGCGATCTGCTTGTTCGTACCGCCGCGGACCACGCGCATTAAGACCTCCCGTTCACGCTCCGTCAATGCCTCCAGCAGGAGGCGGTCATCGCCACTCCCGGCGAGCCGTGCCCCCAGGCTCGGGTGGAGATAGCTTTCTCCGGCAGCTACGACGCTCAGCGCGCGGACGAGCTCGAGCGGCGCGGCCTCCTTGAGCACGTAGCCGGCGGCGCCGGCCTCGAGCGCCCGACGGGCGAACATCGGATCGTCATGCATCGTCAGGACGAGAAACCGGGTGCTCGGCGAGATCTGCTTCATGCGCGCGATTGCGGGCAGGCTCGGCTCGCCCGGAAGGTGTAGATCGAGAACGACGAGCGCGGGACGATGCGATCGCACAGCTTCCATCGCACTGGGAACGTCGCCCGCCTCGGCGACCACCCGGAAGCCGGGTTGAGCCTCCAGCACCGCACGTACGCCTTTGCGCACCACGGCATGGTCGTCGACGATGGCGACTGTCAGCGCGGACGGACGCGAAGCAGGCCTGGGATGGCTCGACACGCCCAGACGTTAACCGAGGGCACACCGGACTTCATGTGCGCTCCGTAGAACTACCGACAGGTCCGCGGCTCCTACTGATGACAGTCGGTCTGCGCCGTGACACGCTGCCCGCAGCACGGTGAAGATCGCACCGCGATGCGGCCGGTGCATCGATCGTGCCGGTACAAAGGGGTTCCAGGCCAACGGCTTCTGCCGAGGGTCCCGGGGCATCATCAGGAGGTGGACATGGTCCACGCAGCGCGTGTCGAAGCGCCGGTCTTCGACCATCCCGCAGAGCCCGGCTTTGACGGCTCTTGATGGCGGCCGACTGCGAGCCTCCGCTCGCTGGCTCCGGGCTGACGGAGTCGATCTCGGCGGCGATCGTCGAGCTCTACGCTGACTTCTATGGGCGTGGCTTAACCACCGCGAGGACGTACATCAACGACAACGTCGTCGTCTGCGTGCTCGAGGCGATCCTCAGCGCAGACGAGTCGCGGCAGATCGCCGCTGGTGGTAGCGACGACGTCATAGACGGCCGCGTTGCATTCCAGAAGGACAACGCGGACGAGTTCACCATGGCGATCGAGCGTCTGACTCACCGCTCCGTCACTGCCTTCCTAAGCGCCAACCAGACGAGCCCCGGGGTCGCGTGCGAGCTGTTCTTCCTTGACGCTCCGCCGGTGTCCGGGCTGTAGCGTGCCACGTTTCCGCAAGCCTTTGGTTGCCAGCGACGAAGACGAAATGCGTCGCGTTCAGGCCGACGACGTCGATGCGTTCGAGCGCCTCTATGATCGCCACGTCGTACGCGCGTTTCGGGTTGCGGGCGCGGTGTGCCACGACGCCGGACGCGTTGAGGAAGCGGTCCACGACGGGTTTCTCGCGATTTGGCGGAGCCGGGCGGGCTACCGACCGGAGATCGGTTCATTCCAGGGCTGGGCGATGAAAATCGTCCACAATCGTGCCATCGACGCCAGCCGCCGCGACAGCGCTCGCCCGCGAGTCGCCGCCGTCGACGTCGAGGACTCGCAGGTCGCCGACCCGACCCACATGTCGCTCCAGGACGAAGTGATCGCCCGAAGTGAGGGCCACGCGCTGCGTGCAGCGCTGCGACAGCTTCCCGACACGCAGGCCGAGGTCATCACCCTCGCCTACTACGGAGGCCTCACCCATACCGAAATCGCCAAGCAACTGGCCCTCCCCGCAGGCACGGTAAAAGGTCGCATGCGTCTCGGGCTCGAGAAACTACGAACGCAAATGCAAGCGGAGGTCTAGACGTAGCTCCAAGGTGCGCTGCTCACCCGATCCTCCCTTGAGGCTGGGGGCGTTCGGAGCTAGGAAGTCGTGCTCGAGCGTGAGGATTGCGAGCTGCGCCAGGGCGAACGAGATCCGTAAGGCCGCTAGGGGCTTGCCGAGGCCGGCGACGCGGGCTAGCGTGACCCGGTGCCGGGGCGGAGATCAGCGAGGACGATCGCCGTCGTCGCTGCCCTCGCTTCGCTGGCGGCCGGTCACGCGCAGGCGGCGGGGATCGACTGGTCCACGTACGGCTTTGACCTCGCCCGCTCGGGCTTCGACCCGGCGGAGCGGACGTTGAGCCCGGGTGCGATGCGCTCGGTGCGGGAGCAATGGCGGCTCGACCTGGGCGGCCCGATCACCGCCCAGCCGCTCGTCGCCAGCGGGGTTCAGCTTTCGCCGGGACGAACCGCTGACCTCGTCTACGCCGGCACGGAGGCTGGGCGCTTCGCTGCGGTGAACGCCGCGACGGGCCGAGTTGTCTGGCGACGCTCGTTCGGCTCCGTGCGCGTCGATCGATGCCACGACCTTCCCCGGTACGGAATCACCGGCACGCCTGTTCTCGATCGCGCGAACGGGAGCATCTATGTCGTCGACGGGCGGGGCACCCTCTACGAGCTCGCCCTCGCCACAGGCGCCATCAAGCGCCGCTGGTCGCTCACGCGCCGGCCGACGCGCGAGCACGTCTGGGGTGGGCTAGCGCTTGATCGCGGCGTGCTGTACGTGACGGTCGCCGGCATCTGCGACTTGCCGACCTACCGCGGCCGCGTGGTCGCGTTCGCCACAGAATCCGGGGAGCGTGTGGCAACGTGGTACGTCGCTGGTCGCCGGCCGGCCAGCGGAGGGATCTGGGGTTGGGGCGGCGTGTCGATCGACCCTCTCGCGGACGCGGTCTACGCGGCCACCGGCAACGCCGGGTGGTCCGGTCACGACCGCTACGGGGAGCGTGTGGTTCGCCTGAGTCGCGAGCTGAGAGTTCAAGCGAGCAACCACCCCGGCTTGCCGCGCGACGACGCCGACTTCGGTGCAACGCCGCTGCTCTACCAGGCACCGGCGTGCGAGCCGCAGCTCGCGGTCGTGAACAAGTACGGGTTTCTCTACGTCTACGCGCGCGATCGCATCGGGCAAGGTCCGGTTCAGCGAATCCGACTCGGTGGCGACGTATACGCGGACAAGGCACTCGTCGGCGTGCCGGCATACCTTCCCGCGGAGCGGACGCTCTACGTCGCAAACCCGGTCCGCCACGGAGGCTTCAAGGCCGGCGTTCTGGCGTTTTCGGTTACGAGGCGCTGTCGGCTTCGGTTCAGATGGCAGGCGCCCGGTCCGAGCGGGGTGAGCTCGAGCCCGACGGTCGCGGACGGAGTCGTCTACTACGGCGACGGGGTGGGCGGGCAGGTCATCGCCCTCGACGCGAGGAGCGGTCACCGGCTCTGGACAAGCGGACGGACGCTGCAAGGACGACCGGTGTTCAGCGCTCCCACGGTGATCGGGGGGCGGATCTTCGTGGGCGGCTGGGATGGACTCCTCTACGCCTTCGGCCGGCCCGAGCCGGACCGTGACGCGTCGCGCCCGGGCGGACACCGCTCCCGGCAACGAACCCTTCGCTGACTCGCACGCCGCGCGATCGAGCGCCGGCTCGAGCCGCGGCGCGCCGGCTGCCCCGGTGAGTTTTCGAGCAGCGAGCGCCGCACCTCGCTCAGCAGCTGCGGGTCGTCGCGGCCGCAGATGACGCAGGCTGCGTCGACGCCGGCGCAGCGGACGTGCTGGAGGTCGCCGTCGATCGGGTCGGGCTCAGTCGGGGTAGATGTCCTCGAAGCCGAGCTCGCCCTTGCTTGCCCATGGCGGTCGCACTGGTAGCCGGCACTCCGAACGCCGGCGGCCAGGTCATCGGACTGGACGCGCGCAGCGGCGGCCGGCTCTCGAGGAGCGGACGGACGATGCACGGGCGGGCCCGTGTTCGACGCTCCGGCGGTGGTCGATGGACAGCTATGTCGGCGGCTGGGATGGACGGCTCCATGCCTTCGCGCCCAAGCCGCCGCCGCGGGCGACGTAGCCCTCACGTCCCGCCAGGTCCGTGGGCCGTCGTCACCCACTGCCCGCCGGCACGACAATGAGGCTCTCGAGCCAGATCGCGTAGGCGGCGAAGAGCAGCAGTTGCGAGCATTCGTCGAAGTCTCGGGCGGCCTCACCGAGCTCGATCCGGAGCATCGAGTGCCGGCAGTGGATCGCGGCGAGTCGGGCGCGGCCCCCGAGCTCCCACGAGCGTCCTCCCGCCGGCGTCCCATGCGCGAAGCGCTGTCGCAAGTCGAGTCTGGTTCCCGATGCGAGCTTGATCTGCCCGCCGAAGTTGTGGTGCATGTAGCTCGCGGCGATCGACCCCGTTGCCTCGTCCACGGCCGTGAGACGCCATGGCTTCGGGCGGTGCGCGGTCCAGGCCCCCTCGACCGTCCGCAGACGGACCTGCTCCGGACCGGCGTCGGAGGGCTCCAGCCTTCCGAGGGGGTGGGAGCTTGTGAGCAGCTCCATCGTGGGACGGAGGGATTGGGTCCCGAGCTGCGCGCTCAGGCTGACCGTCAGCGGCTCGCCGCGCGGGACGTGCCTGATCGATGGCTCGGCCGTCTCATGCTCGACGGGCGCCGCGAAGGCTTCGACGGGAGCCGGCACGGGGAGCGGCCCGTCCGGCTTCACGCCGCCCTCGTACCGGTACCACCGGCGGCCATCCCAGAACCGTGAGGCTGCAGCGTCCGCGCCCAGCTCCCAGCGAGCCCTTCCGGCGACGCCGACCGCTACCGGAACGAGGTGGTCGCCCGTGCGTGAGCGCTTGTACCACCCGGTCGTGTCCCAGTAGCGCGCAGACCCGCCGGTCTCGTCCTCGTACCAGCCGGCGGGCCCGGCGGGCCCTCCGCCGGCTTCCGGCACTCCGCTCATTCCCGTCAGGGGGTAGCTCATCGTCCTCGACCTGCGTGCCGAGTCTAATCCGGAGCGCGCGAATCAGGCGCAGTAACCCAACCGGCGCGTGACGGCCGGCCCGTTGAGAGTCGCACGCGCGCTTGAAAGTACCGGCGGCGCTCGCCATCCTGGCCACCGCATGCCGCGCCGAATCGCGATCGCGCTCGCCATTGGCGTGGCCACCTTCTGGGCGCCGCTGTCGATCGCCGCCCCCACCATCCCCGGCGCCTGGCGCTTCCTGTCGGCCGCTCGCCTGCAGCCCGTTCGTGTGCGCGTCAGTGTGGGCCCGGCATCTCCCGGATACCTCTTCGTCGCCCCGATCGGCAACGTGACCGTCCGACGGCCCTTCCTCGGTCAGCACGGCCCGCTGATCCTCGATCGTGCCGGCAGGCCAGTCTGGGTGCATCCCCTCCCACGCCCCCAGGTGGCGATGGGCTTCAGCGAGCAGACTTACCGCGGAGCACCGGTCCTGACCTGGTGGCAGGGCGTCCTGCAGCCGGATGGAGTGGGCTCGGGCGTGGGCGTGATCATGAACGACCACTACCAGGTCGTTGCCACGGTCAGGCCTGGCCGCGGGCTGAGCATGGACCCGCACGAATTCCTGATCACTCCCTCCGGCACGGCTCTGTTCATCGCCACGCACCGGGTGCCGCGGAATCTGGCTCGCCTTGGAGGCGAGCGGCAGGGGACGGTGCTCGATCCCGTCGTCGAGGAGGAGGGCATCGTGAGCCGGCGCGTCGTGTGGAGGTGGGACGCGCTGCGCCACGTGAGCCTGAGCGAGTCATACACGCCGCCCGCCGGGACCGGCCCGTGGGATGCCTTCCACTTCAACTCCGTCGCCACCGACGGCGCCGGCGAGGTGCTGGTCTCCTCGCGCGACACCTCGTCGCTCTTCGCCGTCAGCCGGCGCACCGGAGCGATCCGCTGGCGCCTCGGGGGGAAGCGGAGCACGTTCCGCTTCGGCCCCCAGGCTCGCTTCGCCGGGCAGCACGACGCGCGCTTCGGTCCGGCCGGCACGATCACCCTCTTCGACAATCACGTGCGACCAGGCGTCAGCGGGCCGCCTCGCGGACTCGTGCTGGCGCTCGACACCGCTCGGCGGACGGCGCGGCTCGTGCGCCAGTTCGTGCACCCGCGACCGTCGCTGAGCGCGCCGAGCCAGGGCAACCTCGAGCCGCTACCGGACGGGGGCGCGTTCGTCGGCTGGGGCGCGGCGCCGTATACGTCGGAGTTCGACCGCAACGGCAGGCTCGTGTTCGACATGCGTTTCCCCGGTCGCGACGAGAGCTATCGCGCGTACCTGCTCGACTGGACGGGGAGACCGCTCGCCGCGCCGAGCATCGCAGTCCTCGCCCGTGGCCGCCGCGTCCGCTTCTTCGCGAGCTGGAACGGGGCCACCGGCGTCTCCGCCTGGCGGCTGCTTTGCGGCCCGAGCCGCCGCTCGCTGGAGCCACGCGAGCAGGTCCGGCGCGGAGGCTTCGAGACGACAATCGACTCGGCGTCCTGCCGCCGCTACGCCGCGGTGGTCGCCCTCGACGCGAGCGGTCGTATCCTCGGGCGATCTCGCACGATTGACCGCTGAGAAGTGCCGGCCGCTGTCCGCCGAGCCGGCTTGGCCAGCCGCCCAGCCAGCCCAATATCCTCGCCTCGGCCGCAGGATGAATCCCAGCTCCGACTTCAGCCGTCCGATCGTGCCCGCGTACCCGCGGCGCGAGCGGGAGCGGCGGGCCCGCATGCGCCGGCGTCGTCGCGGCGCGGCGCTGGTCGCGATCCTCGCAGCGGCGGCGCTCGTCGCAGCGCTCGTCACGGCCGGCGGCTCGACCAGCCGTCACGCGGTGGCGAGGACGCCGCTCCGCAGTGCGCGCCCCCTCGCCGCGCACCCCGCCGTCTCCGTCGCTCCCCGGCCCCATCCGGTCCATCACCGGCCGCCGCCGGACCCGGGCTCGCTGCCCCAGACCGAGAAGCTGCCGCCGTCCGACAGCGCGGGATTCCACGCGGAGATGGCGGCGCTCTGGCGCGGGGTCGCCGGCGACTCGCTACATGACGCGCTGCCGGCGTTCTTTCCGGAGGGCGCGTACGCGCAGGTCAAGGCGATCTACTCGCCGCGCGCCGACTACACCGAGCGGCTCGAGCGCAACTACGGCCTCGACATCGATGCGGCGCACGCCTTCCTCGGCTCGGAGGCAGCCCACGCGAAGCTCGTCCGGGTCGACGCACCGTCCGTCGATGCGCACTGGGTGCCGCCCGGTGCGTGCTACAACGCCGTCGGCTACTTCGAGCTCGCGGGCGCGCGCATGGTCTACCGCGAGGGCGCCGTGGTCCGCTCGCTCGGGATCGCCTCGCTGATCTCCTGGCGCGGCGTCTGGTACGTGATCCACCTCGGATCGGTCGACCAGGCCGGCGTGCTAGACGACCCCGAGGCCGGTCCCGGGACGCCCGCACCGACCGGGACCTGCTGAGCGCTCAGCGCGACAGGGTCACGGCGATCGCCCGCCCCTGAACGCTCGCGCGAGCGACGACCGCGCCACCCGGCTGCGCGCCGTCATGGATGTAGAGGGCGGAGTCGTAGCGGCGGTGATCGAGCTCGTACCACGAGCCGAGACGCGAGGTCGAGCCGATCCCGAGCGGCCGCGAGCCGTGGCGGCGCAGCGCGTAGACCGCCGCCGGCTTGAGCGGGTGGGTCGTGAAGCCGGGTGAGCCGTCGAGCCAGACGGTCCGGCCGCTAGGGATCGCGCCGGTCATCTCGCGCTCGAGCGTGCGGGTCGGCCGGTAGAGCGGCGCGTGCTCGTCGGCGCGGCCGGCGGTCGCGGCGAGGGCGCCGACCGCAAGCGCCGCGCCCACCCCGGCGAGCGGGGCGAACGCGGCCAAGCGCGGCGAGCGGACAAAGATGACGAGCGCCCAGGCGAGCACGAGCCAGACCCACATGCCGGCGATCGACGCCCACCAGGTCGTGTAGCCGAGCGAGCTCTCGCCGACGCTCGTCGACGGCGTCAGGGCGACCATCAGCACGAGCGCCGCGGACAGCAGCATGCCCGTGAGCGCGGCGACCGCGAGCGCTCGCCTCCCGCGCCGCAGCCCGACCACCGCGACCGCCACGAGCGCGCAGAGCAGCAGGAGGCACGTCACGGCGGCGAACGTCCCGGGCGCGCTCGAGATCTCCGCCTTGCGATCGAACGCGCCGCCCGGAACGCGCAGCCACCACGGCACCACCCCGGTGGCGCGCACGAGAGCGTGCCAGCCGGCCGTGAGGCCGACCGTGCTCTTCGCCGCGGTCGCCGCCCTGAGGACCGAGGTCGCGTTGCCGGCTCTGCCGGCGAGCTCGTCGGCGAGCGGAAGGGCCCAGCAGACGACGCCGACTCCGAGTGCTGAGAGCGCCGCGCGCCGGGTGAGGCCCCTGGCGCCGGTGAGCGCCACCAGCGCGAGCGCCAGCACGGGGAATAGGAGCGGCAGGTGGGCCTGAGCGACGAAGCTCCAGACGAGCACGGCGAGCGGCAGCAGGCGGTGATCGCCGGCCCCGAGCGCCGCGCAGAGGAACGTGAGCAGGGCGAGCGGCATCAGCGCCGCGGACGGTGGCCACGGGTCATGCCAGGTCTCGCTGACGAGCGAGCGGGCCATCAGCGCGAGCGCGACGGCCGCGAGCAGCATCAGCGGCAGTCCTCCGAGCCTGCGCGCGATCGCGACGCAGCCGATCGCCGCGGCGACGTTGGCGATGCCGATCACGACGGCGATCGCGGATGGCGGGCCGAGCCGGGCGGGCAGCGCGAGCAGCCAGAAGAGCAGCGGACCGAGCGCATGAACGACGCGGTGGACGGCTGTCGAGGCGTCGGAGTACTGGCCGACGAGCGGGCTGTGCGAGCTGAGGACGTCGAAGGCGCGGGTGGCTACGACGGCCTGGTCGCCGAACGGCGTCCATCGCTCGGCGACGCCGCGGATCGTCGAGGCGATCACCGGCAGGGCCGCGGCGACCCCCACGGCGACGGTCAGCGTCCGGCCGTGCAGTGAGGGCCAGGCCCGGACGCGCGGGGCGTCGACTGCGACCTCTGTCATGCGGGCATTCCAGCAGGCGCGGGCGGCTCTATCGTGTCGGGGGTGAGCGACGATCGGCGCCGCGACGCCCACACGCCCGTGGAGCGCGTCATCAGGCGGAGCCTCGACGACGAGGGCGGCGAGGGGAAGCCGCTCTCGCGTCGGGCTCGCCAGACGCCGCGCAAGATCGAGCACTATCTCGTCGCCGGGTTCATGCCGCGCTACATGCAGCGGCTGCGAGACATCGACGCGGAGACCGCCGCGCACCGGCGGCAGCTGGCGCGCTCCTACCGCGCGCTGCGCGGCGAGTCAGGCGACGAAATCGGCCAGTTCGAGCGTCGCTGGCGGGCGCTCGCGAGCAACTGGGACTTCGAGCGCGTCAACGAGCTGATCCGTGAGCACAACGAGTGGTATCCGCTCGAGCGCCAGCTGCCGCTCAACCCTCGCACCCGCGACTACGTGCCGATCCGCGGGCGCTCCTACCGGCGCCGGGAGCTGGGACCGGACTGGATCCTCGAGCAGTTCCCTGCGTGAATCGCGTGGCGATCCGCGTGCGTCAGGAGACAAGCTCGAGCTTGCGCACCGAGTCGCGCTCCTCGCGCAGCTCGCCGACGGTCCGCTCGATCTTCTCGCGCGCGAAGTCGCCGACCTCGAAGTCCCGAACGATCTCGTACGAGCCGCCCTGGCAGCGGACCGGGAAGCTCGAGATCAGTCCCTCGTCGACGTCGTAGGAGCCGTCCGAGTAGACCGCCATCGAGCGCAGCCCGTCGGCGCCCTGGACCCAGTCGCGCATGGCGTCGATCGCCGCGTTGGCCGCGCTCGCCGCGCTCGAGGCGCCGCGCGCGTCGATGATCTCCGCGCCGCGCTTCCCGACGCGCGGGATGTACTCGTTCTCGTACCAGTCCATGTCGTCGACCACGTCCACGGCGCGCTCGCCGTTCACCTTCGCGTTGAAGAGATCGGGGAACATCGTCGGCGAGTGGTTGCCCCAGACGCACCAGGTCCTGGATCTCGCCGACGCGCACGCCGAGCTTCGAGGAGAGCTGGGCGACCGCGCGGTTCTCGTCGAGGCGGGTCATCGCCGTGAAGCGCTCGGGCGGGATGTCGGGCGCGTTCTGCTGCGCGATCAGAGCGTTCGTGTTCGCCGGGTTGCCGACGACGAGGATGCGCACGTCATCGGCCGCGTGCGAGTTCAGCGCCTCGCCCTGGGGCTTGAAGATGCCTCCGTTCGCCTCGAGCAGATCGGAGCGCTCCATGCCCTTCTGGCGCGGCTTCGCGCCGACGAGCAGCGCCACGTTGACGCCGTCGAACGCCTCCCCCGGATCGGACGAGATGTCGATCGAGCGCAGCAGCGGGAAGGCGCAGTCGACGAGCTCCATCGCCGTGCCCTCCGCCGCCTTCTGGGCGTCGGGGATCTCGAGCAGGCGCAGGTCGATCTCCTCGTCGGGCCCGAGCATCTGGCCGGAGGCGATGCGGAAAAGGATCGCGTAGCCGATCTGGCCTGCGGCGCCGGTGACGGTGACGGTGCTGGGCATGCGGTTCTCTCCTCGGTCGAAGCTTGGACGGCGTTACCCATCCTTCCAAAATCGACGCGTCGAGATTGTGGGGTGAGGGTGGCCGCGAGCGGGTAGGGCAGCGTCAGGTGAGGGACCGGGTCGATTCTCGAGAGAGCGAGGCGGTCGTGCTGGGCGCGGGCCCTGCCGGCCTGACGGCCGGCTACCTGCTGGCGCAGCGCGGCGTTCGGGCGACGGTGCTCGAGGCCGAGCCGCAGGTCGGCGGTCTCGCCAAGACCGAGCAGCGCGACGGCTACCGCTTCGACCTCGGGGGCCATCGCTTCTTCACCAAGAGCGCGGAGGTCGACGCGCTCTGGCACGAGGTGCTCGAGGACGAGTTCCTGCTCCGCCCGCGCATGTCGCGGATCTTCTGGAACGGCAAGTACCTCGACTACCCCCTCAGCGGCACGGACGTCATCCGCAAGCTCGGTCCCATCGAGCTGACGCGCGCGTCCCTGTCGTACCTGGTCGCGGTCGCGCGCCCGAAGGGTGAGGAGGAGACCTTCGAGCAATGGGTCTCGAACCGCTTCGGGCGGCGCCTGTTCGAGCTCTTCTTCCGCACCTACACGGAGAAGGTGTGGGGCGTGCCGACCTCGGAGCTGCGCGCCGAGTGGGCGGCACAGCGGATCAAGGGCCTCTCGTTCATGCAGGCGGCCAAGGCCGCCTTTCTCGGCAACCGCGGCAACAGGGTCAAGAGCCTGATCGGCGAGTTCAACTATCCCCGCTACGGTCCGGGACAGCTGTGGGAGGCGATGACCGAGCGGATCGTCGAGCTCGGCGGCGAGGTTCGCACGAACGCCCCCGTCGAGGGTTTGCGGATCGAGTCGGGGCGGGTCGCCGCGATCGACGCCGGCGGCGAGCGCTGGCGCCCACGGCACGTGATCTCCTCACTGCCGCTCAGGACGACCGTCGCGCTCGCGGACCCCGCTCCCGCCCCCGACGTCGTGGAGGCCGCGCGCGGGCTGCGCTACCGCGACTTCCTCACGGTCGCGCTGGTCGTCGACGGCGAGGACCTCTTCCCGGACAACTGGATCTACGTCCACGACCCGGGCGTGCGAGTCGGGCGGATCCAGAACTACCGCTCCTGGAGCCCGTGGATGGTGCCCGACCCCTCCTGCGCCTGCGTCGGCCTCGAGTACTTCTGCTTCGAGGGAGACGACCTGTGGTCGCTGAGCGACGACGAGCTCGTCGCGCTCGCGACGCGGGAGCTGGCAGAGCTCGGACTGGCGAGGCCGGAGCGGGTGCGGCGGGGCTATGCCGTCCGGGTCCCGAAGGCCTATCCGATGTACGACGCGGCGTACGCGGAGCGGGTCGCGACGATCCGTGGCTGGCTCGACGGAATCGGCAACCTCCAGCAGGTGGGGCGCAACGGCCTGCACCGCTACAACAACTCGGACCACTCGATGCTCACCGCCATGCGCGCGGTGGAGAACGCGCTCGACGGCACCCGTCATGACATCTGGGCGGTCAACGCCGACAGCGTGTACCACGAGGTCGACGAGCAGCATCCCTACCGCTCGGCACCGGAGACGCCCGCGATGGCGCAGCCGCTCGGCGTCCCAGACGCTTGACGAACCCGTTTGCGCCCGGAGACGAGGCGGGTACCTAAAGGCACACCCCTACGGAGGAGGAGTCCATGGGTACCGGAGTGATCATCGCCATCGTGGTTGGCGCGGTGGTCGTCGTCGCGCTGGTCGTGCTGCTCGTCATGGTCGCACGCAGGCGGCGGCTCGAGACGCGTCGGGATCAGGCAGGCGAGCTGCGCCAGGAGGCGCACGGGCGCAAGCTGCGCGCCGACCGTCACGACGCGGCGGCCGACGAGCAGGCGGCGCGCGCCCGACAAGCCGAGGCCGAGGCGGAGCAGGCACGTGCCGAGGCCGAGCAGAAGTCGGCCGCCGCGCGTCGCGAGCAGGCGACCGCTGAGGAACGCGGCCAGATCGCACACCAGGAGCGCGAGCTAGCCAACGAGCGCCATGAGCGTGCGCTCGCCGTCGATCCGGACGTTGACGCCGACGGGGAGCGGGGCGGCACGGAGGACGGCCGCCGCGGCGAGCAGCGCGAGGACGTTCCGACCCGGCGGCAGTAGCCGGTCGGGTAACCCCCCGCTCGTTAGACGGCGAGCGGGGCGGCGGCCCGTCGCTCGACGGCGTAGTCGGCGAGGTCGAAACGGCTCGCGCGGCGGCGGAACTGCCAGGTGAAGCCGGGCCACATCGTGGGGTTGCCCCCGTTCGCGTCGAGGTACCAGCTCGAGCACCCCCCGGTGTTCCAGATGCTGCCCGCGAGCTCGCGCTGGAGCTCGGCGTTCCAGCGGTCCTGCGCCTCCTGGCGGACCTCGATCGCGGCGAGATTGCGCTCGCGCATCGCGCGCAGCGCGCCCAGGATGTAGTCGACCTGAACCTCGATCATGTAGACGATCGAGTTGTGACCGAGGTTGGTGTTCGGCCCGTAGACGAGGAACATGTTCGGGAACCCGGTGACCGTCGTGCCGAGGTAGGCGCGCGGGCTCTTCTGCCAGAGCTGATCCAGTCGGAGGCCGCCGCGACCGCTGACCCTGCGCGCGATCGGAGGATCGGTCGGCGAGAAGCCGGTGCCGAAGATGATCGCGTCGACCTCATGCTCGCGGCCGTCGCGGGTGACGAGCGAGCGCTCGCGGATCTCCTCGACGCCTTCGGTGACGAGCTCCGCGTTCGGCGCGGCGAGCGCGGGATACCAGTCGTTGGAGAGGATGATGCGCTTGCAGAACAGCGCGTAGTCCGGCGTCGCGCGGCGACGCAGGTCCGGATCCGGAAGCTGGCGACGCATGTGCAATCGCGAGACCGCCTCGACGACGCGCAGCAGCGGCCGGAAGTGCCTGAACGCGATCACGTACGCCTCGTGCGCCCAGTAGATCCCGAAGCGCGCGAGGCGCTGCGCGGCCGGCAGGCGGCGGTAGAGGGCGCGCGTCCGCTCGCCGATCGCGCGGTCGGGATGCGGCAGGATCCACGGCGGGGTGCGCTGGAGCACGAGCAGCCGGCCCACATGTGGCTGGATGCGCGGGACGAGCTGGGTCGCGGAGGCCCCGGTGCCGAGCACCGCGACGCGCTCGCCGGTGAGGTCGTGCGCGTGGTTCCAGCGCGCCGAGTGGAACGTGGTTCCCTGGAAGCGCCCGAGGCCGGGAATTTGCGGCGTCGACGGCTCGCTCAGGAGCCCTGTGGCGATCACGAGCACCCGTGCCGAGAGCGATCCGGCGGGCGTCTCGATGCGCCAGCGCGCCTCACGCTCGTCCCAGGCCGCGTCGTGCAGCTCGCAGCCGAGCCGGATGTGCGGCATCAGACCGAAGCGCTCGACGACGCCATGGAGGTAGTCGAGGATCTCCGGCTGCTCCGGATAGCTGCGCGACCAGTCGTGCTTGCGATGGAACGAGAACGAGTAGAGGTTCGACGGGATGTCGCACTGGCAGCCCGGATAGGTGTTGGCCGACCAGGTCCCGCCCACGTCATCGCTGCGCTCGAGGAGGACGAAGTCGTCGATGCCCGCCAGTCGCAGCTGGGCCGCCATGCCGAGGCCGCCGAAGCCGCCGCCGACGATCGCGATCTCGACCTCCTCCCCGGGGCCCATCCGCTCACGGTATCGGAGCGCGGAAGAAAGCAGGCCGCCTGAGCGTCGTAACTTCTGCAGCATGACTTCGCACCTGACTCAGCCATGAGCGTTTTCGCCGACCGCCGGCGGCGCCGCGCGGAGCGCCGGCTCGCCGCGCTCGCCGACGGCTCCCTCACCGGCTCGGCGGCGCGCGCCGCTGAGCGCACGGCGGCGGAGTCGCCGCGTCTGCGCGCGTCGCTCTCCGAGCAACGGCAGGCCGTCGAGGCCGTGCGCCGGGTCGCGCCCGACGCCCCCGCCGGGCTCAAGGCTCGCGTCGAGGCGAGCGTCTCCGAGCGGCCGCGGCGTCCGGCCCGGGGCTGGCTGCTGGTCCCCGCCGGCGGGGTCGCGGCGGTCGCGATCGTGCTCGGCGTCGTCACGGGCGGTGCCGGTCCGCCGACGGTCGCCGCGGTCGCCGGGCTCGGGAGCCGAGCCGCCACCGCTCCCGCACCTCCCGCCCACGACCACGTGCTCGCACTCGCCGTCGGAGGCGTCCCCTACCCGAACCTCGCTCCGCGCTACGGATGGCGCGCGACCGGCGAGCGCTCCGACACGATCTCCGGTCGCCGCATGACCACGGTCTTCTATGCGAAGGGCACGCAGCGGATCGCCTACACGATCGTCGCCGGCGGTCCGCTGCGCTTGCCCGCGGGCCGCGCGTGGGTCGCGGAGGGAACGCGCTTTCGGGCCGCGCCGGACGGCGTGACGTGGGAGCGCCGCGGCCACACCTGCGTGCTCACGGGCACGGGTGTCGCCCGCGCGAAGCTGACCGACCTCGCGAGCTACCGGGCCGAGGGCAGCATCCCGGCCTGAGCGAAGGTCAGCGCTCCTCGGAGAGCGAGCGCGCCAGCTGCTCGCGCGCGCGGTACAGACGGCTCGTCAGGGTGCCCTCACGCACGCGCAGGGCGCGCGAGGCCTCGCGGTAGGAGAGGCCGACCACGTCCACGGCGACGAGGGCCTCGCGAAAAGCCGTCGGCAGCGCGGCGATCAGCGCGTAGAGCGCGCTGGCCTCGAGCGCCTCCTCCGGACCCGGCACACCCTGGCTCTCGTACCGGTCGAGCGCCTCGTCGCCGGACAGCTGCGGGCGCGCGGCGGCGGCGCGATGCTGGCTCACGAACGTGTTGCGCAGCGCGCGCAGCAGGTAGCCGAGGTCGTCGTCGCCGCGCAGCAGCCGAGGCCGCGAGAGGACGCGGACGTAGGTCTCCTGGACGAGATCCTCAGCCTGCTCACGCGAGCCGCAGAGCGCCCAGGCGGCGCGGTACAGGCGGTCGATGTGATCGCCTGCCCGCGCTGGATCGAGGACGCGTGGTGAGCGCATGGCTTCGGGGACGCTAACTCGCCCGGCCAGCGAAGGCGACGCAGCGACGGCATCCGTCATCGCACGCGGAAGCTCTCGATTGCCCGCTCGAGCAGAGGCCGCTCCGCGCTCCAGCGGGCCACAGGGGCAGCCCCGACCACCACCGTCGTCGCGTTCGCACCGGCGACGATGCAGGCGATCTCGCGGTAGCGCGTCCTCACGGTCGAGTATGAGTCGATCACGCAGCTGCCAGTGCCGCCGGTGAAGCGAAGACCCGTCGCGGACGCCTCGAGCGCGACCGAGTGCGCGCCCTCGTCAGCCACGTGCCCGATCCGGAATCGGCGCCAGTTTCCGAGCGTCTCGCCGCCGCTTCGAGGGGTCGCGTTGAGATAACCGGCGATGAGCCCTTGCGGCGCGGTGACGGCGAAGGAGACGGCACCGGCGTCGCTGTGAATCGGGGTCCACGCCGGAGGGGCCACGAGCGTGGCGCCGGTCGCCGCTCGAGCGACCCTCCAGGAGGCCGGCGCGGCGAGCGGCCTGAGCCAGCCGAAGCTCGAGCCGCCCCCGGCCACGAGCAGGGCCACGGCGGCGGCCAGCGCGCCCGCAAGCAGCACGGCCAGCGGCCGGCGGATTGCCGCCCTGCTCTTCGTCATGCCCCTCGGTCGTGTCGAATCATGCGCGCGTCCTGCCCACACCAGCCAGGACGCGCGCCGCGCGATGTTTCTTCCGAGCTAGCTGACCGGCGGCAGACCCACGCCCTTGCGGATCCGGTTCTCGGTCGGCTTCACCTGCGCGGTGTCGGCTATCAGCTGCTGGGCGGAGCTGCGGCTCGTGGTGGCGCTGTGGGCGCGCACGGCGGAGGCGAGCGAGGTGATGTCACCCGTGACCCGCGTCAACTCCTGCTGGAAGCCCGCCCAGTCGCCCTTGACCGCGCTCGGGGCCTTGATCTTCTCCATCCGGCCGACGATCCCCTGCAGGTGGGCGGCGATCGGACCGAGCGAGCCCGCGAGCGCGACGTCTGTCTCCGAGCTCGCGTTGCCGAGCGCCGTGCCGAGCTGGCGGCCGGTCTGCTGGATGTCGCTGTCGATCGGCTGGAACTGCTTCTTGAAGTCGCTGGTGCTGGGGGCCGAGCTGCCGCAGGCGGCGAGTCCGACGGTCGCGAGCAGTGCGCCCAGTGTGCGGGTGGCGTTCAAGGGGGGCGCGATGGTAGCGGGCGCCCGGCTAGCGTGTGCACGATGACGGAGGAGCCGCGCCACCTGCGCATCCTGATCGCGGACGAGCGTCGCAAGTACCTCGACACCGTGGGCGCCGCCGTCGACGGGCTCGGACACGAGGTGATCGCGAGCGAGGTCGCGACGAGCGAGGTGGGGCGCTCGACGGTGGAGCACCGTCCGGATCTGGCGATCGTGGCGCTGCATGAGGACACCCGGCACGCGCTCGAGCTGATCACCGAGATCGTCGACGAGGCGACCTGTCCGGTGATCGCGCTGGCCGACGACGCGAACCGCGACTTCGTCGCCGAGGCCGCCGAGCGCGGCGTGTTCGCCTACATCGACTCGACGCGCCAGACCGAGCTCCAAGGGGCGATCGACGTCGCCGTGCAGCGCTACCGGCAGTACCGGCGGCTGCTCGGGGCCTTCGAGCGCCGGGCCCGCATCGAGCGTGCCAAGGGCGTGCTGATGGAACGCCATTCGATCGGCGGACAGGAGGCTTTCGACAGGATCAGGAGCGAGGCGCGGAGCTCCCGGCGAAAGCTGATCGAAGTCGTCGACGAGCTGATCGAGGGTTAGCCGGCCAGGCCGCGAGGGTATAAGAGGCCTGACCGGCCGAGACCCCGCCGGCGAGGCTTCGGATCGCTTCGTCCTCTGAACCGGAGGTTGGTCAGATTCACTCTGCAAGAACATCGAGGGTGGCGCTCGGGCGCCGCCTGCAGCGCGACGAACGACGTCGCCTGACACGAGCCGGCGGCTTCGCCGTCACGCAACCGAGGGAGGTCTGAGATGGCACTGACCGGGCGACAGGGAGCGGTGGCCGGGCCGAGACGCCGTCCCGGCGGACGAGGCGCGGGCCTCGCGGGTGGCGCGCTGATGGCGGCGAGTGGCGCGCTTCGCCTGCTCGCCCGGCTCGTCACCGTGCTCGCCATGCTCGTGGCAGCGATCATCGTGCTGGCGATCGTGCTGCGGGTGCTCGACGCGAGCGCGAGCAACGCGATCGTGAAGGCGATTCACGATGTCGGCAAGACGCTCGTCGGACCGTTCGGCACCGTCTTCAAGATTCACGATCCGAAGGGTGCGATGGCCGCGAACTGGGGTCTGGCAGCGGCGGTCTACCTGATCGTCGGCATGCTGATCGCGGGGCTGCTGCGACGACTCGCACCCGGCCGTCTGGCCCGCTAGGTACCCCTACGAAGGAAGGAGGTAGTAATGGTCGCATTGATCGCTCTGCTGCTGATCCTCGCGCTGTTCGGAGGCCTCGGCTTCGCCGTGCACGCGCTCTGGATCGTGCTGGTCGTCGCGCTCGTCGTGTGGGCGCTCGGCTTCCTGCTGCGCGGCGCCGAAGGCGTCGGCGCGCGCCGGCGCTGGTATCGCTGGTGAGCGCGGTCGGCCCCGGCAGCGATTGAAGCTGCCGGGGCCGCGCGCCCCGCGCGGCGGGCGACCGCGGATCAGTAGGGCGCGCGTACGCGGTCGCGCTCGAGGTTCGGATCCGCGACGACCGCGCGCCGCTGCCCGTAGTCCTGCAATGCCGTTATCGCGAGCCAGCCCACGCCGGCGAGCAGCACGATCAACCCGATCGTCTGCAGCGCCAGGCCGCTGACGTGCCCGGTCACCGCCCAGCGAACGATCGCGCCGACCGCCACCAGCGTCAGCCCGACTCCATAGCTTCCGTAGGTCACCTTCAACCCCCTCCTTGAGTTGGCGTCGTTGTACCGCCTGGGCCAAGCGGGGAAACGAAAGCTCGACACATGTTCGAGCGCTTGGGTTTCCGGGCTCTCGAGCCGATGTCTTGGGCGTGGTCCGCTCCGTCCTGCTCGCGCTCCTATGCGCCGCCGCCCTGGCAGGCTGCTCGGCAACCGGCGGTCAGACGGGAGTCCCCACCCCGGGCGCCGCGGCCGCGGCCCAGCCCGCGCCACCCCCAGATCCTTGTGGAGGCGACCCGAGCTGCGGTGCATCACCGGATCAGTCCACGACCACCGATCCCTCGGCGAGCACGAGCGATCCCGCGACCACCGACCCGTCGACGAGCGATCAGGGCAGCCAGTACTTCGGACCGAACCTGAGCGACCCGTCGGCGTCGCCCGACCCGTCCGCCTCGAGCTCGTGTGACCCCACGAGCGGCTCCTGCTGAGCCGGCTCGTCACGGCCGGCCGCCGTGTATAGATGGCGGCATGCGTCCGGGAGAGCAATTGGTGGGCCGGGGCCCGACCGCGGTCACGATGGAGCGCATTGCCGACGCGGTGTGGGTCATGCGCGGCGGCTATCCGGTGCGCATCATGAACGTCTACTTCATCGAGGAGCCGGGTGGTGGTACGACCGTCTTCGACGCCGGCATCGAGACGATGGCGCCGCACGTCGCCGAGGTTGGGGAGAAGCTCGGCGGCATCAAGCGGATCGTGCTCGGCCACGCGCACGGCGACCACCGCGGCGCCGCGCCGGGTACGGGCGCGCCGGTCTGGTGCCACGAGGAGGAACGCGCCGACGCGGAGGGCGACGGCGGCCATCATTACTTCGACTACTCGAAGCTGCCGGCGTTCGCTCGCGCCGGTCGCTTCAGCATGCCCGTGCTCGTCGAGAAGGTCTGGGACGGCGGCCCGGTGCGGGTCGAGCGCACCGTGCGTGAGGGCGACGAGATCGCCGGCTTCGAGGTGGTCCACCTGCCCGGGCACGCCCCCGGGCTGATCGGCCTGTGGCGTGAGCGCGACCGCCTCGCGCTCGTCAGCGACTGCTTCTACACGCTCGACGCGCCGACCGCCGAGCTCGGGCCCCCGCGCGTGCCCCATCCGGCCTTCAACCTCGATACGGAGCAGGCTCGGGAGAGCATCCGCAAGCTCGCGCGGCTGGAGCCCGCCGCGGCCTGGGCCGGGCACGCCGAGCCGGTCACCGGCGACGTGCGCGCCCAGCTCGATGCCGCCGCGTCGAGCTCGTGAGCGGGCTCAGCGAGCGCGCAGCGCGACGCTGACCGTCGAGCGGCGCGCAAGCCCGAACGAGTCGTGCGAGAGGACCGCGGCTCTCAGCCGCAGGGTCCTCCCGTGGCGCAGGTAGGCCGCGGCGCGGCGTGGCAGCACGACGCGAGACCCGACGGCCTGATCGGGGGAGAGCGCAAGCGACAGGCGCGCGAGCCGGTGCGGCGCCCGACCGGCGAGGGTCCAGGAGAGCTTGACCGCCGTCGAGCACCGCCCGGCCGTGCCCGCGGGGCAGGAGACGTCGACGATCGCGGCATGGCCGCGGTCGACCGCGACCGGGTTGAGCACGACGGTCGCGCCGGCGAAGGCGTCCTCCGAGCGATCGGTGATCCCCGGCGGCCCGACCACGGGCGAGGCTTGCGCGACCGCGCACGGCAGCGCTGCGATGACCGCGACGAGCGCGACCCGGCCGTGTTTGAGACGGTTCGGCACTGCCTCGAGAGTGGGGCTCGGCGAGACGCTCGTCAATAGGCCGAATGGACTAACGGCTCAACGAAGGCGCCCCTTTTGACGAAGAACGTCCACGTGCCCCGACCGATAGCGATCCTGGCGCTCCTGGCGGTGGCCGCGCTGCCGCCCGCCAGCGCGTCCGCCCGGCGTCCCGAGCGAGGCGCCGCGCTGCCGGCCGCCTCGACGCTGCGCTCGCAGCGGGCGATGTTCGGGTCGCTCGCCGACCGGGCCATATCCGTGGCCCGCAAGCGCTGGTGGAACCGCAGGCTGCACTGGTACAACGACCGGCTCGCCGATCACGACCCGTATCCGCTGGCGACGATCTGGAGCTCCGTGCCGCTGTTCGAGGCGCTCGACATGCGCGCACAGGCGACCCACTCGCCGGCCGCGAGGCGGGCCGTGCGGGGCTTCGCGGCGGGCGCCGAGCGTTACTTCGACCGCGCCGTCGGCGGCTACGCGCCGTACCCCGGCGACCGCGGCATGGCCCGCACCTGGTTCGACGACAACGGCTGGTGGGGTCTCGCGTTCTACGACGCATACCGCGCCACCGGCAGCGTCCGCTACCTCGCCGACGCGAAGCGAGCGTTCGCGTTCATCGCCTCCCAGGGCTGGGCAGCCGACGGCGGGCTCTGGTGGAACACCTCACATCCGTTCAAGGCGGGGGAGGCGCTCGCGGCCGGCTCGCTGCTCGGGGCCGAGCTGTATTCGGCGACGCGCGACACGACGTATCTCGACCAGGTCGACAAGTTCCTCGCCTGGGGCAACCTGGCGATGTGGAACTCGGACGCCGGGCTGTACGCGCGCACCGACAGCGACCGCTCGGCGATCCCCTACGTCAACGGGCCGATCATCGCGGCGGACGCGCTGCTGTGCCAGGCCACCGGCGAGAGCGCCCGGTGCGACCAGGCAGAGAGCCTCGCCTCGACCGCCGACCAGCACTTCGGCGACGTCCTCACGATGGGCCCGCAGTTCGACGTGATCTACGTGCACGCGATGCTGATCCTGTACGGGCTCGATCACGACCCGCGCTGGTACCAGCTCGCCTGGGACAACGCGCAGCGCGCACGCAGCAACGCGGGCGCGCTCGGCAGGTACCCGAAGGCCTGGGATGGCGGGTCGATCACGGCCCACCAGGCGCGGCCGGCGATGCTCCAGACGCAGGCCGCGACCGCGGAGCTCTTCGCCCTGGTCGCAGGTACGGCCCCGCCGAGCTAGTCCCGGCTCGAGGGCTTGACCGCCCCGTAACGCTCCCAGTGGCGGCGCGGAATGTCCGCCGGATCCTTGTACCAGTACCAGGTGCACGGATCGCTGTCGTAATCCTCCGGCGGGTCCGACGGGTAGAGCGGATAACCGCTCCACTGGATCGGCATCGACTCGTTCATGAACGAGCAGTGGGTGCAGTAGAGCGGAAAGCCAGAGCGCCCGTAGGACCAATCGTGTGCGCGCTCGGTGCGCCCGTAGCCGGCGCTCTCGTAGATGCCGCGGCGCACGAGGCGCTGCCCGGACCCGCACGGGTTCATTCGAAAGGTGAGCTTCTCGTCGTCCTCTGTGATCGTGAAGCGGCCCGGATGCTCGCCCGCACCGGAGGCCGAATGCGCGCGCCACGTCGCCGCGAGCAGCTCGACGACGGTACGCCGGTCGACCCGTCCGATCGCGTCGTGATGGCGATGCCAGCCCCTTTCCACGCAGCTCCGCCAGGCCTCCTCGACGCCGTCGTCGCCGAGCCGCTCCTGCACGAACGAGATCAGCCCGAGCACCGACTCGGCCATCAGGTCGTGCAGCATCAGCCATTCGCCCTTCATCGCCTCGCACAGGCGCCGTGCGCCCTCGCTGTCGCCCGCGTCGAGCGCCTCGATCGCGCGCTCCATGGTGGGCCGTGCGAGCTGCTCGAGCTCCGCCTCGTCGAACCAACGCTCAGCCACCCCGACTCCCTCCCTGTGGTGTAGTTCGCAACAGCATGACCGGAGCTTGCAAGCGGGGGGCCGGCGTCAGGTGAGCGAGCGCCGGCGAGCGCTCGTGACGGGTGCCGCGCGCGGGATTGGCGCGGCGATCGGGGCGCGGCTTGAGGCGGATGGCTTCGAGGTCGTGACGCTCGACCGCGACGAGGGATGCGACATCCGCTACGACCTGACCGCGGACGACCCGCTGCCTTCGCTCGGTGAGGTGGACGTGTGCGTCTCGAACGCCGCGATCACCGACACGATCGCCCCGGCCCATCGGATGAGCGCCGCGCAGTGGAGGCGGGATCTCGACGTCAACCTGACCGGTGCGTTCCGGGTCGTGCAGGCCTGCCTGACGGGGATGCGCGAGCGACGCTACGGGCGGATCGTGGTGATCTCGAGCGGCGCGGCGCGGTTCGGACTGCCGGGCCAGGTCGCCTATTCGGCGTCGAAGGCCGGGCTGATCGGAATGGTGCTGACGCTCGCGGCGGAGAACGCGCGCCGGGGGATCACCGCGAACGCGGTCCTGCCCGGCATGGTCTCGACGGAGAACGTGATGTCGATGCCCGCCGACGTGCGCGAGCGCGTCACCGCGGCG
This sequence comes from uncultured Actinomycetes bacterium, assembly GCA_963719375.1. Lineage (GTDB taxonomy): Bacteria > Actinomycetota > Thermoleophilia > Solirubrobacterales > Thermoleophilaceae > JAICJV01. The sequence goes on from CAVRBY010000001.1 coordinate 1,500,640, forward strand.
CTGCCGGCCGCCCGCATGGCGGCTCCCGCCGAGGTCGCGGCGCTGGTCGGCTACCTCGCGTCGTCGGAAGCCGGCTACGTCACGGGTCAGGCGATCGGCATCGACGGCGGCCTGGGGCTCTCGACCGCGTCGCTCGGGTCGGCCGGCGACCGAGCCTGAGAAGCGCCTGCGGCCGCTCTCCGAGAGGAGCTCAGTTCGAAGCTGCGCGCTCTCGACCGCCGGCCGCCATCGCGTGCAGGTCGAGCGCGTCGTCGAGCGTCGACTCGTCGACGCCCTGCTCGGCCGCGACCTCGCGGATCGTCCGCCGCGAGGCGACGGCCTCCTTGACGATCTCGGTCGCGCGGTCATAGCCGATGTGCGGGTTCAGCGCGGTCGCGATCGCGGGCGTGGACTCGGCGTGGCGCTCGCAGTTCTCGCGGTTCGCCTCGATCCCGTCGACGCACTTCTCGGCGAGCATCAGCGACGCGCTCGAGAGGATGTGGATCGACTGCAGGAGGTTGCGTGCGATCAGCGGGATGCGGACGTTCAGCTCGAACTGGCCCTGCATGCCGCCGATCGTGATCGCCGCGTCGTTGCCGATCACCTGGGCCCCGACCTGGAGCACCACCTCCGGGATAACCGGGTTGACCTTGCCCGGCATGATCGAGGAGCCCTTCTGGAGCTCGGGCAGCGAGAGCTCCGCGAGCCCGGTCCGCGGGCCCGAGCCGAGCAGCGCGAGGTCGCTGGCGATCTTCGAGAGCGAGACGGCGAGGACCTTGAGCTGGCCGGACAGCTCGACGAGCGCGTCGCGGTTTCCCTGGGCCTCGAACGGGTCGGCCGGCGCGTCGACCTGCAGGCCGGTGGCTTCGGAGAGCTTCGCGCGCACGCCCGCGGCGAACTCGGGGTGCGTGTTGAGACCGGTGCCGGTCGCGGTGCCGCCGAGAGGGATCTGAGCGACGCGCGGCAGCGCCGTCCTGATGCGCTCGCCGCCGAGGCGGATCTGGGTCGCATAGCCCGAGAACTCCTGGCCGAGGGTCACGGGGACGGCGTCCATCAGGTGGGTGCGGCCGGCCTTGACCACGTCCCGAAACTCGTCCGCCTTGGCCGCGAGCGAGCGCTGCAGGCGGTCGAGCGCCGGCAGCAGGCTGTCGCTCGCCTCGGCGAGCGCGGCGAGATGCACCGCGGAGGGAAACACGTCGTTCGAGGACTGGCCCATGTTGACGTGGTCGTTCGGGTGCACGCCCTCGCCCGCGACGCTCGCGATGACCTCGTTCGCGTTCATGTTCGAGGAGGTTCCGGAGCCCGTCTGGAAGACGTCGATCGGGAACTGGTCGTCGTAGCGCCCGTGGGCGACCGCGTCGCCGGCATCGGCGATCCGGGCGGCGAGATCGTCCTCGAGCTTGCCGAGCTCGGCGTTGGTGCGAGCGGCGGCCGCCTTGATCCGCCCGAGCCAGCGCACCACGGATACCGGCACGCGCTCGCCGGAGACGGGGAAGTTGTCGACCGCCTTGCGTGTCTCGCCGCCCCAAAGTTCCTCGCTCACGCTCACGCCCTCCTCGTCGCCGTTACCGGTTTGAGGCTATCTCAGCCACCTGCCTCGCCGGCGCGGAGCCCGCCGGTGAAGGCGGGGGCATTCGTGTCGAGACCGACCAGCTCCTGCTCCATGCGCCGCTCGAGCTCGTAGTAGATGCCCTCCGTACGAGCGGCGCCGCGACGGGCGGCGCCGATCAGGTACCCGAGCTCGAGCGTCGCGTGGGATCCGGGCGCGGCGCGCGCCGAGTCGGCCAGGCTCGCCGTCGTGGGGACCATCGTCTGACCGAGCGACTCGACCGCACCCTGGTCCGCCCGCCGCGCGAAGCAGCGTGACAGCGGCACGCCGCCGAGCGTCACCCTGCCTGGAGCGACGTGGAGCGCGGCGCGGATCGTCGCCGGGCTGTCCGTGCATTGCGCGGCGACCGTCTCCTGGCCGTTGCTGCAGGCGGAGGCGAGCAGCCCGGCCAGGAGCGTACCCGCCGCAGCGACCCGGCGGCCGACACCACGCTCGAGCAAGCCGATCGAACCCGTGTGCCGGATCGTAGTCGGCGGCAGCCTCACGCGCTCGAGACGGTGCATTTGCCGCTGCAGCCGTTCAGCGGGTCCGGACCGGAGACGATCACCCGCCAAGATGGCGCTCGCCAGGACGGTTCGCTTCTGCAGCTACTGCGGCGCGCTCGCGGAGGACCGGGATGCCCGTGTCTGCTCGCGCTGCGGCCTCGGCGTCGTACTCAGCGCGCCCCACGGTGTGCTGCTCGAGCCCGGAGCGGCCTTCCTGCTCATCGGCGGCGACCTGCGGATCAGCGCAGCGAGCACGGCCGTCGAGTCGATCCTGGCCCGCCCGGCCCAGCTGATCGGCGAGCCGCTGCTCGCGCTCGTCGGGGCCACGCGCGACGACGAAGAGCTGATCCGCCGCGTCGTCGAGGCCACAACGGGTCGGCCCTCGGACGTGGTGCGGATGGAGCTTCGAAGCCGTACCGGCGAGCGCCGCCTGAGCGCGTGCATCGCGCCCTGCGGCGACCCGCCGGCGGCTCTTATCGTGCTCGCCTGAGCCGCATCGCACATCCGTCCAGAATCGTTGCGTTCGCTGGACGCTCTGCAAGCGAGCGTGCAAATGTGCACCGGCGGGCTTCAAGTCGGGAACAATGCAATTTGCGACGAACCCTTAAGCCGGACGGAGCGTCGGCAGTGACGCTCCAGCCCGGCGTGCGCGGCCGGCGGGGGTCGGTGGGCGACGCGCCGGGGAAGCGAAAGAGAAGGAGAGCGCCTTGAGCGGGATCAGGACGAATGCTGCGGCGGAGCTGCTCGGGGTGAGCCCGAACACGCTTCGCAGCTGGGAGCGGCGGTTCGGGTATCCGACGCCGCGGCGCACGGCGGGAGGCCACCGTCAGTACGAGCTCGCGGAGCTCGAGGCCCTGCGTCGAGCGCTGCTCGAGACCCACAACATCTCCTCGGCGATCCAGGTCGCCCGCCAGCGAGGGGAGGGGCCGGGATCGGCGAACCGCCTGCTCGAGGCGTTCGACCGCTTCGACGACGAGCTGGCCGACCGCTACATGGAGGAGAGCCTCGCCTTGCGATCGGTCGAGCGCAGCGTGGAGGAGCTGCTGCTCGCCGCGGTCGAGCTCGCGGCGGAGCGCGAGAGCCGCGAGGCTGAATACGAGTTCGCCTGCCGCTGGGCGACGGGCTGGCTCCATGCGGCGCGGCGAATCGCGCCGCCGTCCTCGCGCTCCGAGGGGATCCTGCTGTTCGACGCGAGCAAGATGCTCGCCGCCGAGGCGCTGCAGGTCCAGGCGCTCGAGCTGGCCCTCCGGCGCGCCGGCTTTCGCGTGCTGCTGCTGTCGATCTCGCTCGGGCAGGACCGCGTATCGCGCGCCATGCGCGCCCTCGAGCCCTCCGCGCTCGTTCTCTGCGGCGGCGGGGCGACGCTCGACATCGTCGGGCGCCTCGTCTACGGCGTTCGCCAGCTCGGCAGCGCGGCGCCGCTGTTCGAGTACCGCGGCTCGATGCCCGTGCGCGGCACCCACAACGTCCCGACGCTCGGGCAGACGCCCTCGGAGGCCACGCGCCACCTGAAGGCGTTCGTCGACAGCGGCCGCACGCCGGCATCCGCGCCCGCGCGCGCCGAGCCGAGACAGCAGCGCTTCGAGCGCACGCCGCAGCCGTCGGCAGGGGAGCACGGGCTGCTCGCCTCCTCGCAGTAGCGCCGCGGGGCCCACATAGACTGGTCCGGGAGTGGCAGCCTATGAGCCCGTAGACCCGGACCAGTCCTTTCCCGCGCTCGAGCAGGAGGTTCTCGAGCGCTGGCGTGAGCGGGACATCTTCCACGAGTCGATCCGCCGCCGGGAGGGCGGCGAGCGCTTCGTCTTCTACGAGGGGCCGCCCACGGCGAACGGGCGCCCCGGCTCCCATCACGTGCTCGCGCGCGTCTTCAAGGACGTCTTTCCCCGCTACAAGACGATGCGCGGCCATCAGGTCCATCGCAAGGCCGGCTGGGATTGCCACGGGCTGCCGGTCGAGCTCGAGATCGAGCGGGAGCTCGGCATCTCGTCGAAGGAGGACATCGAGCGCTACGGCATCGACCGCTTCAACGCCCGCTGCCGCGAGTCGGTGTTCACCTACATCGACGAGTGGAACCGCCTGACCGAGCGCGTCGGCTTCTGGATCGACACCGACGAGGCGTACGTGACGCTCTCCGACGACTACATCGAATCGGTCTGGTGGTCGCTCAGCCAGGTGTATGCCCGCGGCCTGCTCGAGGAGGGTCACAAGGTCGTCCCCTACTGCCCGCGCTGCGGCACCGCCCTCTCCTCTCACGAGGTCGCCCAGGGCTATCGCGACGTCGTCGACCCGTCCGTCTACGTGCGCTTCCCGGTCGAGGACGCCGAGAGCGTCTCACTGCTCGCCTGGACCACGACGCCCTGGACGCTCTTGTCGAACGCGGCGCTCGCGGTCAATCCCGAGATCGGCTACGTCAGGGCACGCGTCGGCGACGAGGAGCTGATCGTCGCGGAGGCGCTCGTCGAGAAGGTGCTGGGGGAAGCGGCCGAGGTGATCGCGCGCTTCGACGGCGCCGAGCTCGTCGGGACTCCCTACACGCCCCCGTTCGACTACGTGAGCGACTTCGGGCCGCGCGGGCACACCGTGCTGGCGGCGGACTTCGTGACGACCGAGGAGGGCACGGGCGTCGTGCACACGGCTGTCGCCTTCGGCGAGGACGACTTCGCGCTCGGCGAACGCTACGCGCTGACGCTCCAGAACCCTGTCCGCCTCGACGGCACGTTTGACGAACGGATGGGTGAATTCAGCGGCCGGTTCGTCAAGGAGGCGGACTCGGACATCGTCTACGCGCTGCGCCAGTCCGGACGGCTGTTCCGGGAGGTGCCGTACGAGCACGCCTACCCCCACTGCTGGCGCTGCGGGACGCCGTTGCTCTATTACGCGAAGTCGAGCTGGTACGTCAAGACGACGGCGGTGCGCGACGCGATGCTGCGCGAGAACGAGCGGATCGACTGGCATCCCGCTCACATCAAGCATGGACGCTTCGGCGACTGGCTCGAGGGCAACGTCGACTGGGCCCTCTCGCGCGAGCGCTACTGGGGCACGCCACTGCCGATCTGGCGCTGCGAGGAGCGGCACGAGGTCTGCATCGGCTCCCGCGAAGAGCTTCGACGGTTCGGGTGCGCCGTACCCGCTGACTTGCACAAGCCCTACATCGACGAGGTGACGTTTCCGTGTCCCGAGTGCGAGTCGGAGATGCGACGCGTCCCAGAGGTGATCGACGCGTGGTGGGACTCGGGCTCGATGCCGTTTGCCCAGTGGCATGCGCCGTTCGAGAACGAGGAGCTCTTCCGCGCGCGCTTCCCCGCCGACTACATCTGCGAGGCGCTCGACCAGACGCGCGGCTGGTTCTACTCGCTGCTCGCCGTCTCGACGCTGCTGTTCGACCGCACGCCATACGAGACCGTGCTCTGCCTCGGGCTGATCCTCGACCCCGAGGGGCACAAGATGTCGAAGTCGCGCGGCAACGTCGTGGCCCCGTGGGACGTGATCGACCGCCACGGCGCCGATGCCTTCCGCTGGTACTACTTCACCTCGAAGCAGCCGTGGGACGGCTACCGCTTCTCGCTCGAGACGGTCGGCGAGAGCGTCAGGCAGTTCATGCTGACGCTCTGGAACACGTTCGGCTTCTACGTCCTCTACGCAAACGCGAGCGACGTGGCGCGGCCGCCCGCGACACCCGGCGAGCTGAGCGACCTCGACCGCTGGATCCTCAGCCGCCTGAGCGCGACGACCGCGGTGGCGATCGACGAGCTCGACCGCTACGACACAACCGACGCGGGACGGGCGATCGCCGCCTTCGTCGAGGATCTCTCGAACTGGTACGTGCGCCGCTCGCGGCGGCGCTTCTGGGACGGCGACCCCGCCGCCTTCCACACCCTGCACCGCTGCCTCGTGACGGTCGCGAAGCTGCTCGCGCCACTCGTTCCCTTCGTCGCGGACGCGATCTACCTCAACCTCGAGGGCAGCGAGGCGTCAGTCCATCTCTGCGACTACCCGCAGCCCGCGGAGCGCGATGCGGAGCTCGAGTGGGAGATGCAGGTCGCGCGCGACGCGATCGAGCTCGGCCGGGCGGCGCGCGCGCAGGCGAAGGTGAAGCTGCGCCAGCCGCTCGCGGAGGCGGTCGTGGTGGCGGCGGAGCGCGAACGGGGGGCGATCGAGCGCTTCGAGTCGCTCGCGCTCGGCGAGCTGAACGTCAAGCGCCTGCGCTACGTGCACGAGGCCGAGGAGCTCGGCCGCTGGGAGCTCAAGCCGAACTACCGCGCGCTCGGCCCGCGCTTCGGCAAGGAGATGCCGCAGGTGGCGGCGGCGGTCGGTGCGCTCGACGCTCAGAGCACCGCGGCGACGCTGAGGGCAGGAGGCGCCGTCGCGGTTACGATCAACGGCCGCAACCACGAGCTCGAGCCCGGCGACGTACAGCTGGTGCTGCAGCCGCTCGAGGGGTACCGGCTCGAGCGCTCGGGTACCCATGCTGTCGCGCTCAACCTCGAGCTCGACGACGACCTCCGCCGCGAGGGACTCGCGCGCGAGGTCGTCCACGCGGTGCAGGCCGCCCGCAAGGCGGCGGGGCTACGCGTCGAGGACCGCATCGCGCTCACCCTCGGCGGCGACGAGGAGCTGCTGGCGGCGGTCCGCCAGCATGAGCCCTACGTGGCCGGGGAGACCCTCGCGACGTCGCTCGTGTACGACGGCGATTCGGCCGAGCCCGCCGCCTCGATCGACGGGCTCACGCTCTCGGTCTCGGTGAAGGCCGAGCGCTAGGCCTCAGACGAGCGCGGGCTCGATCTCCTGCACGAGGCGGCCCTTCGGCAGCGCGCCGATGATCTTCTTCGCCACCTCGCCGTTGCGAAATACGATCAGCGTCGGAATCGACATCACGTCGTAGCGAGCGGCGCTTGCCTGGTTCTCGTCGACGTTCAGCTTGACGATCCGCAGCGAGTCGTTCTCCTCGGCGATCTCCTCGAGGCTCGGCGCGATTATCCGGCACGGGCCACACCAGGGAGCCCAGAAGTCAACCAGCACCGGCACTTCCGACTCGAGCACCTCCGCCTGAAAGCTTGCGTCGGTTATGTCCTTGATCGATCCAGCCAACGTGGCTCCCTTGTCCGCTCTTTACTTCAGAAAATATAGCGACCTCAGGCGAGGCTGCCGACACGCTCCTGCGCCTGGCCGCGCATGCGCCAGCGCAGCGCGGGGACCTTCCAGACCGCCTCGACGGCGATGCGGGCATTCATCTTCGAGGTCCCGGCCTCGCGGTCACGGAAGACGATCGGAACCTCGGCGACCCGGTACCCGGCGCGAACCGCTCTATAGGTCAACTCGATCTGGAAGCCGTAGCCGTCGGCGTGGGTGTCCGCGTAGCCGATTCCCCTGAGCGTCTCCGCGCGGAAGCACTTGAAACCGCCCGTGAGGTCGCAGATCGGCACGCCGAGCAGCTTGCGCGCGTACCAGGAGCCGCCCTGGCTCAGCATGCGACGCGAGAAGCTCCAGTTGGTGACCCCGCCTCCCGCGACATAGCGCGAGCCCAGCACGAGGTCGGCGTCGGCGGCCGCGTCGACGAGCCGCGGCAGGTCGTTCGGGTCGTGGGAGAAGTCCGAGTCCATCTCGAGGATGAGCTCGGCGCCGCCGGCAAGCGCCTGCTCGAAGCCGGCCAGGTAGGCGCGGCCGAGCCCCTGCTTCTGCCTGCGGTGCAGGACCTCGACGGCTTCGAGCTCATCAGCCAGCCGGTCGGCGATGGCGCCGGTCCCGTCGGGCGAGCCGTCGTCGACGATCAGGATGTGGTGCTCCGAAGCGGCGAGCGCGGCGCCCGCCGCGCGGACGACGCGCTCGATGTTCTCCGCTTCGTTGTAGGTGGGGAGGATCAGCCAGGCGCCCGACATGGCCGCGTACAGTAGTCAGTCAGATGCGCAACGCGGAGATCGCGCTCCACTTCGACGAGCTGGCGGACCTCTACGAGCTCGACGGCGCGATCGTTCACCGGGTGCTCGCCTACCGCGTCGCGGCCAAGGCGATCCGGGAGGCGCCGAGCTCGGTCGAGACACTCACCCGCGAGGGGCGCGTGACGGAGCTGCCCGGGATCGGCAAGACGATCGCGGAGAAGCTCGCCGCGCTGCTCGAGACCGGCTCGATCCCGGCGGCGGGGAAGCTGAAGGCGAAGTACCCGGCGGGGCTCGTCGAGTTGACGCGGCTGCCGGGCTTCGGCCCGAAGCGCGCGCGCAAGCTCTTCGACGAGCTCGGCATCGACTCGCTCGACGCGTTGCGTGAAGCCGTCGAGAGCGAGCGCCTGCGAACCGTGCCCGGCTTCGGTGTCAAGGCGGAGGAGAACCTGCGCGCGGCACTGGCCGCGGGACTCTCGCCGGCGAGCGCGCCGCGCCTGCTGCTTCCGCGAGCGCTCGAGATGGGAGATGCGCTCGTATCGGCGCTGCGCGAGCATCCGGCCGCGGAGCGCGTCGTGCTCGCCGGGAGCGCGCGGCGGCTGGCCGAGACATGCAAGGACCTCGACATCGTCGCCACCTCTCCCGAGCCGGACGTGCTCGCCGCCGCCTTCGCGTCGCTGCCGCTGGTCGCCGAGGTCGAGCGTCAGGCGAGCGCGGGCGTGCGGGCGGTGACCCACAACGGCCTGCCGGTCGACCTGCGAATCGTCCCGCCGGCCAACTTCGGCAACCTGCTGCAGCACTTCACCGGATCCGGACGCCACAACGAGGCGCTCCGCACCGAGGCGGTCAAGCGCGGCTTCCACGTCTCCGAGTACGGCGTGCTCGACGACGGCACCGGGACGACCCACGCCTGCACGAGCGAGGCGGAGGTCTACGAGCTGCTGGGACTCGAGTACATCCCCCCGGAGCTGCGCGAGGATCGAGGCGAGCTGCGCGCAGCCCGCGAGCGGCGGCTGCCACGCCTCGTCGAGGTCGAGGACATCCGCGGCGACCTGCACTGCCACACGGTCGCCTCCGACGGACGCCAGACGATCGAGCAGATGGCCGCGGCGGCGCTCGAGCGGGGCTATGAGTACATCGCGATCACCGACCACTCCGCAACGCACGGCTTCGGCAACGACGTCTCCGCGGAGGAGCTGCGCCGCCAGATAGAGCGGATCCGGTCGATCGAGATCCCGGGGATCAAGGTGCTCGCGGGCTCCGAGGTCAACGTGCTGCCGGACGGATCGCTCGACTACGAGGACGACCTGCTCGCCGAGCTCGACTGGGTCGTCGCGAGCCTGCACTCCTCCTTCCGGCTTCCCGAGCGCGAGCAGACCGATCGCATGGTGCGGGCGATCGAGCATCCGTTCGTCGACGCCGTCGGACATCCGACCGGCCGCCTGATCGGGCGCCGTCAGGGCTACGCGCTCGACCTCGACAGGGTCGCCGAAGCGGCCGCTCGCACAGGCACCTTCCTCGAGATCAACGGCAACCCGAACCGGCGCGACCTCGACGAGCTGAACGCTCGCGCCGCAGTCGCGGCGGGGGTGACAGTGGTGATCGACTCGGACGCTCACGGCACGGAGACGCTCGCGAACATGCGCTACGGCGCGGCGACGGCCCGGCGCGCATGGCTCGAGGCCGCGAACGTCGCCAACACCCGCTCCTGGGCGGAGCTCGACGCCCTGCGCGGGCGCTCGCGCTCGGCGACGTCGCGCTGAGGACGGCTCAGGAGACGGAGATCCGGTGCGCGTCCGTCGGCGCCGGCTCGTTCTTTCGAAAGCCCGGCGTGCGCAGCAGCTGGGTCGGCTTGAACGGCGAGTTGTGCTCGACGTAGAAGCGGACGCCGTCGCGCTCCTCGATCGCCGCCACCGCGGCGCTCTGACGCCGCCAGAGCAGCGCGAAGATCCCGGGGAAGGCCGCGGCGATCGCAGGCACCTGCGGAAACAGGAAGGCGAGCGCGCCGGCGACGACCGTGAATCCGGCGAGTCCCCAGAGGCGGTTGAACAGGATCGTCCCCGGCTGGTGCTCGGGAAGCAGCGGCGTGGTGCGGGCGTTCGCGAGCAGGCGGGCGATCCCCTCGGTGGCGACGGCGCGGCGTCCGACCCAGCCGCCGGCGACGGCGGCGACCGCCCAGATGGCGACGGCGACGGCGGTCAGCGTCGCGTCGTCCCTCGCGTGAGCACCCACCAGCGCGACGGCCCCGAGGACGGTCGCGGACGCCGCGAACAGCAGCACCGAGGTCCTCAGGAAGTCGAGATAGCGCATCAGGCCCCCGCGAGAGTCTCGAGCACTTGCGTCACTCCATCCGTGCCGTCGACGACCAGGTCCGCGCGCTCCACGATCGCCCGCGGTCCCTCCTCGGACTCGACCCCGACCCGCAGCGCCGCGTCCAGCCGGCCGTCCGCGACGAGCGTGTCGAGCGCCTCGAAGGCGTCGAGGTCGGTGGCGTCGTCGCCGACGTACATCGCGGCGCGCAGGTCGAACCGGCGCACCAGCTCACTCACCGCCTGGCCCTTGTCGACCGGGACCGGCGGGCGGATCTCGAGCACCTTGCGGCCCCAGTGCGTCGCGAAACCGGCCGCCTCGCCCTGCTGGGCGATGCCCTCGACGCGGGTGCGCGCCGCCTGCTCGTCCGGCGCGCCGCGCCAGTGGAAGGCGACGATCGGACCCTTGTCCTCGATCCGCACGCGCAGCTGGCGCAGGTCGACCCGGTCACGCTCCGCGGCGAACGCGCGCACGCGCTCGGTCCAGCTGCCGAACGCCTCCAGCACGGTCGGCGTGGCGGCACCGGGGACGAGCAGTTCGGCGCCGTGGGAGCCCGCGTAGGCAAGGCCGCCGACGCCGACGAGCCTGCGGGCCTCCGCGGCCGAGCGGCCCGAGACGCAGGCCACGCACCCATAGCCACGCGCAAGCGAGGCGAGCAACCGCGAGGTCCGCTCGGGGACGTGAGCCTGGTCCGCGCGCTCGACGATCGGGGCGAGCGTGCCGTCGACGTCGAGGAAGACACCGGCGCGGTCGCGCTCGCCCGTGAGCGGCCCCAGAGCCTCGGAGAGCGTCTCGGCGGTCGGCGCTGCCACACGCCCTAGTATGGCGCGCGGATGTCGCGGAAGACCGCTCGGCTGACGATCATTGCGACGGCCGCCGGCGGGTTCAGCGGCCTGTTCGGCGTCGGCGGCGGAACCGTGGTCGTGCCGCTGCTAGTGCTGTGGCTCGCCTATGGCGAGCGCGAGGCGGCCGGCACGTCACTCGCAGCGATCGTCGGCATCGCCGCGATCGCCGCCGGGGTGGAGGCGCTGTACGGCAACGTCGACCCGCTGCGTGCCGCGATCGTGGCCGTCCCCGCGCTCGCCGGCGTGCTTGCGGGCACCGCGGTGCAGCAGCGAGCCTCGGAGCGCGTCGTGGCCGGCACCTTCGCCGTGCTGCTCGTGGCGTCCGCCATCGACCTGATCGCGTGACGGCGACGCTTCACACCGCACCCGTGGTGATCGCCGCTGCGCTCGGCTTCGTCGCGGGCGTCTCGGGCGGCGCGCTCGGCATCGGCGGCGGGATCCTGTTTGTACCGACACTCGTGGGCGTGCTCGGGATGTCACAGCTGCACGCGGAGGCGACGTCGCTGCTCGCGATCATCCCGGTCGCCCTGGTCGGCGCCCTCCGGCAGCGCCACTACGGCAATCTGCGAGTCCGCGACGGGCTCACGCTCGCGCTGCTCTCCCCGCTCGGCGTGCTCGCCGGGACGTTGCTCGCGAACGTCGTCCCCGAGCGGCCGCTGAAGCTCTGCTTCGCGGTGCTGCTGCTGTTCTTCGCCTACCGGCTGGCACGCCGCGCGCTGCGTCGCGCACCTCCGGCGCCCGGCTGATATAAGGCCCGCTATGGCCAAGCGGATCCTCGCGCTGACCTCCGAGCCGATCTCCGCGGCAGTGCTGCGCAGCGCCGTCGGCGAGGAGACCGCAAACGACGCCGAGGTGCTCGTGATCGCGCCCGCCCTCAACACGAAGACCCGCTTCTTCCTCGCCGATCCCGACCCGGCGATCGAGCGCGCCGAGGCCATTCAGCAGGAGTCCGTCGAGCGCCTCGACGAGGAGGGCATCGACGCGGCGGGCGGCACCGGCGAGGCGGATCCGCTGCTCGCGCTCCAGGATGCGCTGGCGACCTACCCCGCCGACGAGATCGTGCTCTTCACGCACGCGGGCGGAGAGCAGAACTGGCTCGAGGACGGCCTCGTCGAGGCCGCCTCGCAGCGCTTCGACGCCCCCGTCCGTCACATGGTGATCGACGGCGGCTGAGCGCTACCGGACGGTCAGCGTGCCCTTCATCCCGGCGGCGGCATGGCCGGGGACCGGGCAGTAGAAGGTGTAGCTGCCGGGCTTCAGGCTCGCGGCGACGGTCGAGGTGCCGCCCTGACCGACCACCGTGCCCACCTTCGACACGCCCGGGCCGGAGATCGCGATCCCGTGGGGCACGGCGGCGGGGTTCGAGAGCGTGATCGTCACCGCGCCGGCCTTGGCCTGCAGCGAGGACGTGTTGAACTTGAGCGCTCCGCCCGGGTCGGCGGTCAGCGAGAGCTTGCCGCTCGCGGGGGCGGGCGCCGAGGTGGACGCGCCACCGCTCGGCGCAGAAGGCGCGGAGGCCGCGCCTCCCGCCGCGGAGACACCGCTCGGTGAGGCGAACCCGGTCTTGACGGGCGCCTCGAGGCCGCCCCCCTTGGGCCCGCCCGTGGCCGTCAGGATCGCGGTGGCGATCGACCCCACTACGAGCAGGCCCGATATCGCCAGGACGACGCGCTCGCCGCCCTTGGGAGGGAACTCCGGACGGGTCAGGCCGAGGAAGGCGAGCACGACGGCCCAGACGGCGGCGGCCCCGCCGACGAAGTAGAAGGCGGTCACATGGGTCGCGGCGAGCGGCACGCCTGCAATCTACATCGCACGACGGCGGGTTGGCGTCTCAACCCCCGCCGAGCTGGACTGCCTTCACGATCAGCAGCCCCACCGCCACGACGAGGTAGCCCCGCAGCAGCAGCATCGTCGCCTTGCGCCCGCGCGACCACGTCGGGCGGCGCAGCAGCGCGAGCGGCGGCATCGTCCACTGCTGCCGCGGAACGCGATCCTGCGGCCGCTCCGAGATGACCGGGCGATGGCCGCGCCCGCGCAGCGACATCAACGCGACGATCAGCAGGACCACGGTGAGCGCGGCTCCCAGCACCAGGGTCAGGGTGCCGACGTTGAGCGCGGGGAATGCCGTCGCCGTGACGAGGATCAGCGAGAGCATCACGAGCACGCCGACGATGAGGACGGCGAGCGCGTTCAGGCGGGGGCCGTTGCGCCACGGCCCGAGCACCTCGGGGTCGTTGCAGAGCAGCAGCAGGAAGACGGTCGCGCTCGGCAGCAGCACGCCCGCGAGCGCCTGCACGGCGGTGGTGATCACGCCGAGCGGGGCGCCGGGAATCAGGACGATCGCCGCCGCCCCGACCACGAGGCCGGCGAAGATGCCGTAGAAGGTCTTCGCCTCGGAGAAGCCGCGATGCAGCGAGTGGCTCGCGCCGAAGACGTCGCCGAAGGCGTAGGAGGTCGAGAGCGTGAGGGCGCCCGCCCCGATCAGCGACGCGTTCAGCAGCACGACCGCGAAGAAGGCGCCGGCCACGGGCCCGACGTAGCGCTTGAGCGCGCCGGCCACGCCACCCGCGTCGGTGAAGTGCCCCGCGGACGGCGTGTGCCCGAGGCCGAAGGCGGCGACCGCGATCAGCGCGGCCGCCCCGACGACGACGACGACCGCGCCGATCACGGTGTCCGTGCGCTCGTAGTTGACCCAGCGCGGGGTGATGTGCTTGTCGATGATGTTCGACTGCTGGAAGAAGAGCTGCCAGGGAGCGACGGTGGTGCCGACGATCGCGATGATCAGCAGCACCGACGTGGAGTTGACCCCACCGGCGATGCCCGGCACGACCGTCGAGTGGATCATGTGACCAACGTCGGGGTGGGCCATGATGGCGAGCGGGATGACGAGGAAGTTCGCGAACACGAAGACGAACATGAACCGCTCCCAGCGGCGGAAGCTCCCGCTCGCGGTCATCGCGACGAGCAGGAAGGCGGCAACCGGCACGGCGATGTACTTGGAGACGCCGAAGTAGCCGAGCGCGAGCGATACGCCGATGAACTCGGTGACGATCGTGAGGAAGTTGAGGATGAACAGGTCGCCGACCGAGAACCAGCCCCAGAAGCGCCCGAAGCGCTCGTTGATGAGGCGCGCGTGGCCGACGCCGGTGACCGCGCCGAGGCGGATCACCATCTCCTGGTTGACGATCAGCACGGGGACGAGCAGCAGCAGCACCCAGAGCAGGCTGGTGCCGTAGTTCTGGCCCGCCTGCGAGTAGGTGGCCACGCCGCCCGCGTCGTTGTCGCCGACCATCACGATCAGCCCGGGGCCGATGATCGCGAGCAGCGCGAGCGCGCGCGAGCGCAGGCCGCGCCGGCCACGCTCCTGCTGGCGAATCGTCCCGAAGGCGCCCTGGATGTCCCCGACGTGCGCGGGGTCGAGCACGGGCGGAGCACCCGACGAGCGCTCGGCCGCCGGAACGGCAGGCGGAGGGTTATTCGCCATCTCGACCTCCTTTCAGTGGTCCGCGCGCCGCCGGAGGCGCCGGCCCGGGAGGTCGCTAGCGCTCAGCGGAGCGCGAGCAGGAGCCTCGGGGCAGGGGCCACCGACCCGCTGCTACTTCGCGGTAGTTCTGTGTCCGTGGATGTGCTCTGATCGCCCATGGCTTCTGCGTCCGCGAGGCTAGCAGGGCAGGGGGGTCCGCGGCCGGCTCGCGGCTCAGCCCCGCGCGAGGCCGTAACGCCGCCGCCAGTCGGCCGGCAGCATGGCCTCGAGGATGTCGTCGACGGTGAGAATTCCGACCATCGCCCCGGACTCGTCCACGACCGGCAGGCTGATCAGGTTGTAGTCGGTCATCACGCGCGCGATCTCGGGCAGGTCCGCGTCGAGCGTCGCCGGGCTGCGCTGGTCGGCGATCTGCTCGAGCGACTGCTCGGCGGCGGCGCGCGCGAGACGCGGAAGGCTGACGACGCCGCTCAGGCGGCCGTCCGCGTCCTTCAGGTAGACGTCCGCGGCGGCCTGGTCGGGGAGCTCCGTTGCGCGGACGGCTGTGAGCGCCTCGGTAACGGTGAGGCGCTCGAGGACGCAGAGGAAGTCGACGCTCATCAAGCCGCCCGCCGTCGACGGGTTGAAGCCGAGCAGCCGCCGGATCTTTCGCTGCTGGGCCGCGGGCAGGCGGTCGAGCACGCTCTGGCGGCGGTCCTGATCGAGCTCGAGCAGGAGATCCGCGGCCTCGTCGCTCTCCATCTTCGTCAGCACCGCGGCGACCTGGTCGTCGGAGCGCTCGCGCAGGAACTCGACCTGGTGCTCCTCGTCGAGCTCCTCGAAGACGTCCGCCTCGAGCTCGCGGTCCTGCCCGACAGCCTGCATGATCTCCTCACCCTCCTCGTGCGAGGCGGCCTCGACCAGGTCGGCGATCTGCGCGGGGTGAAGACGCGCGATGCGCCGGTGCGCGAGGCGCAGGCGGGCGGTCGGCACATGACCGACGAACGGCTCGAGCTGGCGCCAGTCGATGAAGTTCCCGGGGGTCTCCTCGCCGCGGCGCGAGCGGGGCAAGAGGCGATGAAGGCGTGCGCGGAAACTCGGGTCGATCCCCGCGACGCGCCAGCGACCCTCGTCACAGGCCAGCTCCACCTCCTGGGCCTTGACGATGCTGGCCGTCTGGACGTCGATCAGGTCGCGGCCGAGGACGTCCGAGCGGAGCAGCACCTCGCCCTGGCGCCGCTCGAACTGGGCCAGGTTCAGCTTCGCGGTGTTCAGCTTGATCGCCGCCGGCTCGAGCTCGGCGATCTGCTCACTCGAGACGAACAGCTCGCGTCCCCCGATGCGCGCCTTGAGCCCGGTGACCGGCGGCAGCGAGTCGCCAGCGCCCAGGCGCACGATCACGTCCTCGACCTTGCCGAGCCGTTCACCGGCCGAGTCGCGCAGCGGACTGCCGACGAGCGCCGAGAGATGCAGCACGCTTGCTGGCATCGATCAAGGGCAAGGTTAGCCGACGCTCAGGTCAAGCTATCGCCGTTGAGTCAGCCCGACGCCCACGAGCGCTTCGACCAGCTGGCCGGAACGCTGGACTACCCGATGTACATCGTCACGGCCGTCGCCGGCGAGCGGCGCGCCGGCTGCCTGGTCGGCTTCGCCACTCAGACGAGCATCAAGCCGTCGCGCTTCCTCGTCTGCATCTCGGTCAAGAACCTCACCCACCGGGTCGCGCGCGAGGCGCGTACGCTGGCGGTGCATTTCGTGCCGGAGACCGCCGGCGAGCTCGTCGAGCTGTTCGGCGGCCAGACGGGCGACGATGTCGACAAGTTCGCAAGGGCGAGCTGGCGGCCCGGCCCCGACGGCGTGCCGCTGCTCGACGAATGCGACCGCTGGTTCGCGGGCCGCGTCCTCGCCCGCCTCGAGCTCGGCGACCACACCGGCTACCTGCTCGACCCGGTCGAGGCGCACGCGGGCACGGCGCAGCGCGAGTTCAGCTTCCACCGGGCGCGTCGAATCGAGCCCGGCCACGAGGCGTGAGCGCGATGAGATCATGCATTCCATGGAAGGGCTGCGAGAGGGCTTCGCCTCGCTGAGCGAGGCACGTCTTCATTACGTCGAGGCGGGCGACGGCCCGCTCGCCGTCCTGCTGCACGGCTTCCCGGAGTTCTGGTACGGCTGGCACAAGCAGATCCCGGTCTTGGCGGACGCGGGGTTTCGCGTCGTCGCGCCCGACATGCGCGGGTACAACCTGTCGTCCCGGCCCGCGGGGATCGCCGCCTACGACACCGACAGGCTCGCGCTGGACGTACGCGAGCTGATCGAGGAGCGCGGCGCCGAGCGGGCCTACCTGATCGGCCACGACTGGGGCGCCGCCGTCGCCTGGGTCGCGGCGATGAACCACCCCGAGGTCGTCGAGCGGCTCGCGATCCTGAACGTGCCTCACCCGCGCAGGATGCTCGAGGGCCTGCGCCGCCCGCGCCAGCTCGCGAAGTCCTGGTACATGTTCGCCTTCCAGCTCCCGGGGCTTCCGGAGCGTGCCGTCCGTGCCTCCAACTGGCGTGCCCTCCGCCGTGGCTTCGAGCACGACGCGCGCCCCGGGGCCTTCACCCCCGAGGACATCGAACGCTACGTCGCGGCCTGGTCACAGCCGGACACGACGACGGCGATGATCAACTACTACCGGGCGGCGCTACGGCGCTCGCCCCGGACCGCGGAGGCTCGCCTGCGCCCTGTCGCCGCTCCGACGCTCGTGATCTTCGGCGAGCGCGACCGCTATCTCAGCGCGGACCTGGTCGAGCCGTATCGGGATGACGTCCCGAACCTCGTCCGGGTCGTCCGCCTCCCGCAAGCTTCGCACTGGGTCCAGCACGACGAGCCGGAAACGGTCGGCAAGCTGCTCGTCGAGTTCGGCGGGCGCTAGATGATTGATTCCGAATCAGGCCGATTCTGTCCGAGGACGCGCTTGGAATCAATCATCTCCACCAGATGCGCGGGCCGAGACGATTGATTTCTGATGGCCCGAGCCCAGGCGGTGAATTCGGAATCAATCGTCTAGTCGCGGGTTTCGGCGGAGCCTGTCTACGCTGCCGGGCGGCATGGGAGGACGGACCTCGGCGCGCCACAACCGGCGGCTTCGCCAGGGTCCCCGCGGGGAAGCTCAGCCGCTGGGGGCCTCGGGCGGGTAGCCGGGCCCTTCAACGGTGCGGTAGTGCTCGCGCCAGATCAGTCGATATACGCGCAGGTGGCGGGGAACGCTGCGCAGTCCGGGAATGAATGGGATGCAGATGAACGCGAGGCTCAGCACCGCCATCACCATCCATACGAGCAGATCCGCGTTGTGCGAGGTCGAGAAGGGCTTGATCTGGTACCAGAAGGTGTAGAGCCACAGCCACACCTGGCCGGGGTAGCTGCCGGTCTCGTTCATCATGCCCCACTGCGTGCCGAGCAGATGCTGGCTCTTGGCGCGGTCAGGCAGCACCCCGCCGTCGTTGAGGAACAGCAAGGGTTTGGTGTAGTCGGTCTGGAAGAACTGGCTGCTCGTCAGCAGTGCGCCGTCGACGCCGCCGCTTTGCGCGAGCGTCAGCAGCGCCTGCATCATCGGCGCAACCGGGCCGTAGTTGCCGGGCGGAAGCTGGACCACGCCGTTCTCCGCGCTCGCCTTCGCGAGTCCCTTCGTGTACGCGTCGGTCCACGCGGTCTGCTGCTTGGCGCTCGCCGCCTGGTAGCTGCTGAGCGCCCGTTGGAGCGCGGGGTCGGCAGGTATCGCACGCAGCGGGTTCTCGACGAAGTCCCTGGCGGTATCGACCGGGTGCGCGATGCCGAACCACTTCTGCGGGCGGATGAAAAGGGCGTGCTGTCCGCTACTCGCTCCGTTATACGGGGGGCCGTAGCCTGCCGTCGTGCTCGAGCCGTCGAGCTCTCCGGTCGCGGTCGTGACGAAGTCGACGGGGTCGGTGCGTGCCCACTGCGCGATCGTCAGCGGTTTCTCGTCCGGTGAGGAGAAGACGATCGACAGCACGAGGGTGACCGCGAGCACGACGCCGAGCGCGATCGCGAACTCCTTGACGAGGTCGTACGGCGCGTAGGGCCCATGCCAGGTACGGTCGCCGTCAGTTGCAGGCGGCGCAGCGCTCATCGGCCCCGATCTTCCGGCGGCGTGCCCGACGGGCTCTCGCCCGGCTGTACGCTCGCCGCGACGTGGGGCTCGCCGCTCGCCGTGTCAACAGGCTCGACGAGGAGCGCAGCGTAAGGCGGAACGACCCCGTGCCGGCGCACGAGCAGTACGTGCCAGGCGGTCAGCGCGACGACGACCACGGGCAGCAGGATCACGTGATAGGTGAACATCTGACCGAAGTCGAGCGGGTTGAAGAAGGCGCCGACCCCGATCGAGTTCAGGCCGTCCTTGCCCTGCGTGGCGATGAACTGGGAGTCGAAGTTCTGCTGCGAGAGGTAGCCGGTGAAGGCGGTGCCGATCGAGATCAGGAACACGACCGCCCCGGTCACCCATGTACGAGCGCGGCCGCCGCGCCAGGCGCCCATGAAGAACTTGCCCCAGAGATGCACGACCATGACGAAGAAGAAGATCTCGACGCTCCAGAGGTGGACGCTGTTGACGAAGTGGCCAAGGCCCCCGTGATGCCACCACGCCGGACCCTTCAGCCCGAGCACCACACCCGAGCCGAGGACGACCATCAGCGCCGCGATCGTCGCGACGCCGAAAACGTAGATCCAGGACGCGACGTAGACGGGTTGGGTGTCCGGCAGCAGCTTCTCGGGCGGCAGCGCACCCACGGCACGCTCGCGCACGCGGGTCGTCCACATGCGGCGCACACCGGGGGGCGTGCTCACCCTCGTCTCCTGCGCGCCGGAAAGGGCAGCACGATCGCGAGAACGAAGACGACGACCATCATCACCATCACGACGACATTCGGCACCGACATTTGGAAGAAATGCCAGTGCACATAATGCGCCGGATGGTTCAAATTCACGATCGCCGCGAGCACCGACACGGTCATGTGGCCAGCGCCAACACGGCAACCGCGGGGTAGCCGAGCGTCGTGGGTCGAACTCCCCGACTGGGGCGGAAGCGGCAAGCGAGGTGCTCGGGGGTCATCTGGCCTCCTGACCGCGCGTTCGACCGTTCCGACCGGCGCACTGTCAATCGCGTCGCGATGAGCCTACTCCTGCGGCCGGCCCCGTGTTTTCGCAGTCGACGGCCACGACGCGAGTCCAAGGGAGACCCGGACCGGGTGGACGACCGGCGGCGGAACGCCCGCTCCCGCGCCGTCGGCGTCTGTTTAGTCACCTCGCTTGACATCCGGCAGGAAGAGAGGAAAGTCGGTGTCTCGCTAACGGGAGTGTCCCGGTCGGAACGGCTGAGGGCGCGCCCGGGAAGGGGCGTCATGTCGCTCCCTGCAGTAGACCGTCGGTCCGGCCCGCCGCCGGTCATGAAGCCAGCGGGACGGCGGCACCCCCCGAGAGGCCCGGCGGCCGTCGGGAGTGCGAGCGCCGTCGCACTCTCTCGCTGGGAGGATGAGGGCGGGCTGATCAGCCATGGCGACGGCGTGCACGAATCCCGCGAGCGGTCGCGGGGCTAATCGCAGTGCGCTTTCGGCCCACAGGGCAAAGCTCGCGTCTTCCCCGGGTCCTGATCGTCGGGGCGGGCGTGGCGGGGTTGGAGACGCTGCTGGCTCTCCATGCCCTGGCGGACCGCCGGGCCGAGGTCACGATCCTCGCCCCGGAGGCGAAGTTCCTCAACCGGCCGATGTCGGTGGACGAGCCGTTCAAGCCGAAACGGGTGCGCGGGCTCAAGCTGGCCGAGGTAGCCACCGAGTTTGGCGCCCGGTGGCACAGGGGGAAACTGGACCGCGTCGACCGTGAGCGGAGCGTCGCCGTGACCGCAGGCGGTGACGAGATCCCGTACGACCGGTTGGTTCTTGCGCTGGGCGCCTTCCCAGAGTGGGAGTGGGACGCCGCGTGGTATTGCGACGGCCACAACGGCGAGGCTATCCGTCTGCTGTTGCACCAGCTTCGCGAAGGGCGAATCAGCAAGGTCGCATTCGTGAAGCCGGCAGGTCCGAGTTGGCCGCTGCCGCTCTACGACCTGGCGCTAAAGACGGCGGCCGACTGCGCCCTCCACCGCCGTTCCGGGGTCGAGTTGACCGTGGTGACGCCCGAGGAGGAGCCACTCGGGGTCTTCGGCCACACCGTCAGCGACGCCGTCCGTCGCCTGCTCGAGAAAAGCGGCGTAGCACTTCACACGAGCAGCTACGGCGTGATGAACCGCCTCGGGCAGCTCGACATCTCCCCCGGGGAGCGCAGGATGGAGGTAGACCGGATCGTTACCGAGCCGCGGCTGAGCGGCCCGCGCGTGCAGGGCATTCCCTTCGACTACGACCGCTTCATCCGCACCGACCCGCACGGCCGGGTTCCCGGTATGGACGGGGTCTTCGCAGCTGGCGACGCGACGGCGTTCCCCGTCAAGCACGGGGGCCTCGCCGCCGAGCAGGCAGACGCCGTCGCGGAAACGGTCGCGGCGTCGGTCGGCGCCGACATCGACCCGCAGCCGTTCCGTCCCGTCCTGCGCGGCGTCCTGCTTACCGGCGGACCGTCCCGCTACCTGCGCGCAGACATCAGCGGAGGGGTAGGCGACGACTCGACGATCTCTGCCCAAGCGCTGTGGTGGCCGCCGAACAAGATCGCCGCACGCTACCTAGCCCCTTATCTCAGCCGCCAAACCGGCGACGCAGCCGACGAGCACGTCCCCCCGGACGCGGACGCAATCGACGTCGAAGTCGACCTCCAAGAGCTCGTCGACCGGCCCGAGGCAGGCTGGGCTCGCTGACTTCCGGGATGTCGCGGAGGCGCGGGATCCACTCGCCGGCTCGAACCGTCCTGGGGTGCGTGGAGACTCCTGGCCTTGAAAATCAAGGACGGGGTTCATGCCGAGAGAGCACACAGCTGGGAAGCCGACGACGCGTCGGTATACGGTTGAGGAGAAGCAGGCGGCTGTGCGGATGGTCCGCTCGCTGCAAGCGGAGACGGGGATGGCGCCTCGAGCTGCTCGCCTACTTCGACGAACCAACGAGCAACGGCTACGCCGAAGGCGTCATCAACAAGGTCAAGGTAATCAAACGGCGCGCCTACGGGCTGCCGTCACTCGACCGCTCCGAGACCGCGTCCTCCTAGCATGCGGCTAACGGGACCACGCGCCGCCACCCCGCCCGATCGACAAGAACCGAATTTTCAACCGGCGAAGGGGGGTGAGTTTTCCACCGGCGCCGACACGCGGCGAGCGCTGGGTCGCGCACTCCGCGAGATCATCGCCGAGGCCGAACGCGAATGGGCTGAGCGGCTGGGGCACGAGCACCTGGAAGCACTGCGGTCCCTGCTGACCGAGCTCTGCAATCTCGCCGAACCCAAGAGCTCAGCCTGACCTGCGGGGCGTAGGCTGCGCGGTACGCCCACTACCGCTCGAGAAAGGCCAGGCAAGCCATGCGGATGATCTTCGACGTCGAGATGCCCAACGAGCCGTTCAACTCCATGGTCAAGGCGGGCACCGCGGGTCAAAAGATCCAGGCAATCCTTGGGGACCTCCAACCGGAGGCGGTGTACTTCAGCGAGCGTGACGGCAGGCGGGGCGCGCTGCTGGTCCTCGACGTCCCGGACGCCTCCAGGATTCCGGCGCTGTCTGAGCCCTTCTTCCTCGCCTTCGACGCCAGCGTCAAGATCAGGATCTGCATGACCCCTGAGGATCTCGGCGCGGCCGGTCTGGATGAGCTCGGCAAGAAGTACGCCTGACCGCCGCCCACCGGCGGCGTGAGATTCACCGACATCGCAGCAGTGCCGCGCCTGCCCCAAAACAGGTGTCCGGGCTTGAGTGCGGCGGCTCTCGCAACTCGCCAGAAGCAGGAAGGCAGCCGCTTGTGCTCCGAGCGAGGAGCAGCAGCCGATCGTCGGCCACTCCCGCGATCGCCCGCTGCACCCGCGAACTTTCGCGCTTCGGGGGCCGTCGTGGGCCGTCGGGTAGCCCCTTAAGGCAGGCCGACTCGAAGGGCGACACGCAGGGACTTCCGTCTACGGAGCGGCGATGGAATCGAACCATCCAAGCGGAGGGCTGCTCCGCCCTGCCGGTTTTGAAGACCGGATGGGCCACCAGACCCCTGCCGCTCCGGGGCCGATGCTAGGGCGCGGGGTGCTCCCGTAGCTGCTTGTAGAAGAACTTGCCGCCGTCGCGCATGTGGAGCTGGTGGTAGAGGTGGTGAGCCTCGGCGCGACGGTAGCCCGACTCGAGGGTGAGCGAGTGGCAGCCGCGGTCGCGCGCTCGGCGCTCGGCCTCCTCGAGCAGGGCGCGGCCGATGCCGCGCAGGCGGACGTTCTCGGCGACGAAGAGGTCCGGGATCCAGGCTTCGCGCGTTGGGTGATTGAGACGCATGCGGAAGTGCAGCGAGCAGAAGCCGACGATCGTGCGCGACTCCTCCTCGTAGACCATGTGGTGGCACTCCGGGGCGAGGACCTGCTCCTCGAACACGGCATAGCAGTCACCGACGGCCTCGGGGGTGACAGGTGGCCGGCCGAGCGCCTCGAGCAGGGCGGTGACCGCGTCGAAGTCGTCGCCGCGCGCGGCGCGGATGCTCACGCCGGCATCCCGTGCTCGAGGGCGCCCTTGACGGACGCGTCGAGTGCGTTCAGGCGGAAGAGGGCGAGCGCCTCGGGTGAGCCGAAGCGGCGGCCCGGGAGCGCATCGGGGCCATGGTGGGCGAGGATGCAATGCTGCAGGCTGAGTGAACGGACATGCGGAAGGCCGCGGGCGTTCAGCATCTGCTGGGCGAGCGTGAGGTGTCCGAGCAGCCGCCCCTCCTCGCTCACGGTGATCTCCGCGCCGAGATCGAACTCGCGCGTCTTGCCGATGTCGTGCAGGACGGCCGCCGTCATCAGGAGGTCGCTGTCGAGACGCGGGTGTAGCACGCACGTCTCCTGGACGAGCGTGCAAACCGCCACGGTGTGCTCGAGCAGCCCGCCGAGGTAGGCGTGATGACCCGAGCGGGTGCAGGGGGCCGTTCGGAACTGCTGGCGAAACTCGTCGTCGGCCAGGAAGGCGCTGAGAAGGCGCTTCAGATCCTCCGAGAAAACCTGGCCTGCGAGGTGTTCAAGAAAGCCGTCGAGCTCGTCGAGGTCGCGGTAGGCGACCGGGAGGAAGGCGCCGGGGTCGGCGCCCTCGGCGCGCCGGACGGAGTCGAGCTCGGCCTGAAGCTCGTCTCGGAAGCGGGTCACGCGGCCGGAGACGCGGACGAGGTCGCCGCGTTCGAACTGGCCGGCGAGGAAGTCCGCGTCGCGAAAGACCCGCGCCGGCAAGGATCCGCTCGAGTCGCGTAGCTCGAGCGTCAGGTAGGCGCTGCCGCTGCGTGCGGTCAGGCGCTCCTTGCGGGTGCAGGCAAAGACGCCCTCGATTGGCGCGCCCTCACGCAAACCCCCGATCTTCGTCGCCGTGCCGGCCATGCACTCATCTTGCGGCACCCGGCGGACGGGCGCGGTCGGCACGCCGCCTCCGCTACCGTGGCTGCATGGACCATGTGTCGTGGCTTAGCCGGCCAGAGCTGAAGAGTCCCGCGCTCGTGTGCGCGTTCAAAGGCTGGAACGACGCCGGCGAGGCGGCGACCGCCGCGCTCGGCTTCCTGATCGAGAGCTTCGACGCCGAAGAGATCGCATCGATCGACCCGGAGGAGTTCTACGACTTCACCGCGGTGCGCCCGACCGTCGATCTCTCCGCCGGCCGCTCGCGGGTGATCGAATGGCCGTCGAACAAGCTCTATGCCGCGCGTGTCGCCGGCGCGGAGCACGACCTGCTCCTCTTCCAGGGCATCGAGCCGTCACTGCGCTGGCGCCTGTTCAACCGCACGCTGCTCTCAGCCGCGCGCGACCTCGGCGCGCATGTAGTCATCACGCTCGGGGCGCTGCTCGCCGACGTCCCCCACAGCCGTCCGGTGCCGATGACCGGGATCGGCTCCGACGACGCGCTCGTCGAGCGCTTCGGCTTCGAGCGTTCGAACTACGAGGGTCCGACCGGGATCGTCGGCGTCCTGCAGCACGACTCGACGGAGGCCGGGCTCGACAGCGTCAGCCTGTGGGCATCGGTCCCCCACTACGTCGCGGCGGCGCCGAACCCGAAGGCCGCGCTCGCCCTGATCCGCAGCTTCGAGGGCGTGGCCGGCGTCGCCGTCGACGCACGCGACCTCGAGGAGTCCTCGGAGGAGTACGAGCGACAGGTCAGCGCCGCGGTGGCGAGCGACCCCGACGTACGCAGCTTCGTCGAGCGGCTCGAGCAGACCCTCGACGAGGTGCAGGACGCCTCGCCGCCGGACAAGATCCCCTCCGCGGACGCGATCGCGCGCGACTTCCAGCGCTTCCTGCGCCAGAAGCGCCCCGACGAGCCATAGCGCCGTTCACGGCTGCGCGGCGGTCGCTGCCCAACACAAGAGCCACGGCCAGCGACCCGAGCTCGGAGCTGCCGAGGGCGGCGCATGCGCCGCCCTCCCGTCCGGAGACCGTGTCTCCGGCGCCTCCCCCTACTTCTCCGCCGCGGGGCACGCGATCCGGTAATCGCAAAAAGCGCAGAGCTCCGGAGACGGCTGGGGGTCGAAGCTGTGCGACATGATCCGCTCCGCGATGTCGGCGACCGTCGCGCGCACGCGCTCGAGCTCCTCGGCCGAGTGCCGCACCGGGACCTTCTCGCCGTCGAGCACGTAGTAGTAGCTCTGGGCTGAGGTCTCGAGTCCCCACGACTCGCGCGCGCCCATCTGATACAGCGAGAGCTGCACGTCCTCACGCAGCTCGCTCGCCGTCTTCGGCTTGCCCGTCTTGTAGTCGATCAGCTCGTAGCTGCCGTCCGGCAGGCGGTCGACGCGGTCGACGCGGCCGCGCAGCAGGTGCGGCCCGAGGCGGAACGCGAAGCTGCGCTCGACCCACGCGGGCCGCGCCGCGCTTTCGCGGTCGTGGTCGTGGTAGCGGCGGAGGGCATCGACCGCCTTCTCGCGGAACTGCATGTCGTCGCTCGAGTCCCCGAATCCACCCCGCCGCCACGACGCCTCGAACAGGCGCATCAGGTCGTCGAGCGACCCGCCGTTGCGGTCGCGATCGGCCGAGTGGTGCCGCTCGAGCGAGTGGTATCGCTCGAGGACCTGGTGCAGGACGATGCCGAAGCGCTGGTTGATCGTCGGCTCCTGGGGGATGCGGAAGACGCGCGCGAACTTGTACTTGAGCGGGCACAGGCGGTACGTCTCGATGTCGGACGCCGAGAGCATCAAGCCGTCGCCGCGCCTCGGGATGAACGGCTCGAGCGTGTCCTCAGGGGCTCGGCCGGCGACCGCCTCGCGCCGCCTTCGCTCGTCACGCTCCGTGTCGAGCAGGTACTCGTCGAGCGCCGAGCGGTCGTAGAGCTCCCGCTGCTCGGCCGTCGCGCCCTGGAGCAGGATCCCGTTGACCTCGGCCAGCGCCTGCGCCAGGTCCTGGCCCTCGTTGTGGCGCTCGATCAGCGCGGCGAGCTTGAGCAGCTCGAGGTAGCGGACGGTTGCCTGCGCGACATCCAGATAGGTGTCGAGGCGCATCTCCGCCAGGCGGCCGCCGACCTGGGAGACCGTGTCGAGCAGCTCGTCGCGCATCATCCGGAACGTCGCATGTAGTCCCTCGCCGGGACCGAAGAGCTGCTCCTCGACGACCTCCTCGGGCGCATCGAGCGTGTCGAGGAACGGCGAGCGCCGATCGCCGGCGAACGAGAGCACCGCGCCGCGCCGCGCGCGCGTGGTCGCCAGGTAGAGGAGGTTGCCCAGGCGGCGGTCGCCATCGACCTCGGGGCCGCGGCGCAGCGGCCGCGGCACCGCCGCCTGGTCGCGCGGCTCGCGGAAGGCCTCCTGCGAGAGCCCGAGGATGAAGACATGGTCGGCCTCGACGCCCTTGACGGCGTCCATCGACATGATCCGGATCGCGCTCGGCAGGTCCGGCGGCGTCGCCTCCTCCTCCGCGATTCCGGCCTCCGCCACCGCGGCGAGGTAGGCGGTGAAGTCACGCGTCGAGGCGCCCGGCTCGCGCTGCAGGAAGCCGCGCGCGAGGTTGGAGAGCTTGGCGATGTTGACGAGGCGCTCGACCGTCCGCGCCTGGGCGGCGAAGACCTGCTGGCGGCGAAGGCCGATGCGCTCGACGAGACGGTGAACGAAAAGGTCCGGAGCGAGGTCGTCGAAGGCGCGCGACGCCGAGCGGTAGACGCGCATGAAGGCGAGCGCGCGGTCGCGGCCCTCCGGCGAGAGCTGCGGCGACTCGAGCGCGGCCTGGATGCCGGCGATCATGTCGAGCTTCCGCCTTCTCGCAATTTGCGTGAGGCGGGCGACGTCGACCGGCCGCAGCTCGATCGGCGGGCGGGTGAGCGCGCGCACGACGGCGCCCGAATCGCCGGGGTCGGCGAGCAAGCGCAGCCAGGCGAGTACGTCGCGGACCTCGGCGCGCTGGAAGTACGTGCCGCCGTCGACGACGCGACAGGCGAGGCCCCGCTCTTCGAGCGCGGAGGCCACCGCCCCGCTCTCGTCGCGCACCGAGCGCACGAGAACCAGGATCTCGCCCGGAGCGACCCCGGCCGAGGTGATCAACCGCTCGGCCTCGGCCGCGACGTGCTGGGCCTGGGCGCGCTCGGAGCTGCAGTGCCAGAGCCGGACCTCCCCGCCGCGGCGGGCGCGGAGCGGCGGGCCCGTGCGGCGCGAGACGGCCTCCGCCGCCGCTACCACCGGCTTCGGCAGACGGCTCGCCTCGAGCGTGACCACCGTCAGCTCGGGGTGATCGGCGCGGAGCTCCGCGACGTTGTCGCCGCTGCCACGGCGGATCGCGGCGTCCTCGTCCGCGGCGACCGCCAGGCAGCGGTGCTCGAGCGTGAGCATCCGGACGAGCGCCCGCTCGGCGAACGTGGCGTCCTCGTACTCGTCGATCAGGACGTGACGGAAGCGCTCGGCGAGGCGGGCACGGACATGCGGCTTCTCGTGCAGCAGCCGGAAG
The DNA here is from genome assembly GCA_963719375.1 of uncultured Actinomycetes bacterium. Lineage (GTDB taxonomy): Bacteria > Actinomycetota > Thermoleophilia > Solirubrobacterales > Thermoleophilaceae > JAICJV01. The sequence goes on from CAVRBY010000001.1 coordinate 1,528,233, forward strand.
GCGTGCGTGACGAGGTCCCCCGTATCGAGCGCCCCGCGCTCGGCGAGCAGCTGCTCGTGGCATTCGTAGACGCGCGCGAACTCGCTTGCGCGGCGAGCCTCGGCACGCGCCGCGTCGCCGCCGGCGTCGCCGGAGAGCTGCTCCGCGTACGCGGCGTAGGCGGGCGCGGTGACCATCTCCTCCTTGAGCCGATCGATCCGCTCGACGAAGTTGGCGAGCAGCGGCGCCGGATTGCCCCGGATCTCGTGGTCGCGCAGGGCGAGCGCGTCGATCCTGCCGAGCAGGAGCGCCAGGCGGTCGGCGGGCGTGACGGCGGCGAAGAACGGGTCGAGGCCGGCCTCGAGCGCCTCTGCCTGGAGCAGGCGACGGGTGAAGCTCGCGAACGTCTCGACGGAGAGCTGCTCGAACGGGGCCTCGAGCGCGCCCTCGAGCGTGTGGCGCCGGTCGGCGGCGCGCTCGGTGAGCAGGAGGATCGATGCGGGCGGGACGCCGTCGGCGACGAGTCGGCGGAAGCGCTCAGTGAGGACGCGGCTCTTGCCGGTCCCCGCGCCGCCGAGAACGAGCAGCGGACCGCTGGAGTGGCTCACGGCCGTGGCCTGCGCGGCGGTCAAGGCGTCCGCGCCGGGACGGCTGCTTGCGGGCGCGGCATCGCCGCCGATATCTATGCGGGCGGCCACTCAGCTCATCGACACCGGATCGATCGCCTGAAGCGTAGCTCGCGCCCAATAGGCTGCTGGGCTTGGGGGCACGGTCGATAGACGGTGAGCAGTGGCTCGGGATCTGCCGGCGGTCGGCGGGCGGCGCACGCGAGGCGCTCGCGGAGCTGCCCGCGCTCGGGCAGCGCTCCGAGCGCTTCGGACGGGGCGAGGGCGGTGACATGACGCTCGCGATCGACCGGGTCGCGGAGGACGCCGTCTTCCGGGAGCTCGAAACCGCCGGGATCGGCCTCGAGGCGATCTCCGAGGAGCGCGGTCGAGTCTCGGTCGGGGACGGCGGGAAGTCGCTGCGGGTCGTGATCGACCCGATCGACGGGTCGCTGAACTCCAAGCGCTCGCTGCCGCTCTACAGCATGTCGATCGCCGTCGCCACAGGTGAGACGATGGCGGACGTGGGCTTCGGCTACGTGGCCGACCTTGCGCACTCGGAGGAATGGTGGGCGGTGCGAGGCGGCGGTGCGAGGCTCGGCGGCGCTGAGATCCGGGCGGCCGAGGGCGGACGCCTTGAGATCCTCGGCGTGGAGGCGGCCGAGCCTGCGCTCGTGGCAGCCGCGGCGCACGGGCTCGAACGTGCCGGAGCGCACCGGCTGCGGATGATCGGGTCGATCGCGCTGTCGCTCTGCTACGTGGCGAGCGCGCGCTTCGACGGGCTGGTGACGCTGCGCGGCGCGCGGTCGGTGGACGCGGCGGCCGGCCAGTTGATCGTCACCGAAGCGGGCGGGGCCGTCGCCTTTCCGGACGCCGGCGACGGCGCGCACGGGGCGCCGCTGTCACTCGACATGCGCTCGCGCGTGTTCGCCGGGGCCGACCGGACAATCCTCGACCGGCTGGTCGAGCTCGGACTGCCGTCATGACCCGCGGTTGAGGCGACGCGGGCACGGGTAACCCTGCGCCGTGGCCAGACTGCGGAGAGTCGACTGCTCGGGACCCGGCATCCGGCGGCGCCGGCGGGGCCGCGGCTTCGAGTACCTCGACGACGAGGGACGGCGGATCACCGACCCGGAGCTGCTGTCACGGATCGCCGGGCTCGTCATCCCACCCGCGTGGGATGACGTCTGGATCTGTCCCTACCCGATGGGTCATCTGCAGGCCACCGGCGTCGACGCGCGCGGACGAAAGCAGTACCTGTACCACCCGAAGTGGCGCGAGCGGCGGGACCAGCAGAAGTTCGACGAGATGCTGGAGTTCGCGCGGGCGCTACCACAGCTCAGAGAACGGATTGCGGCCGACTCGGAGGGCGACGGGCTCGGGCGGCAGCGAGTGCTTGCCTGCGCGGTGCGGCTGCTCGACCGCGGGTTCTTTCGCGTCGGCGGGGAGGACTACGCGGCGGAGAACGAGAGCTACGGTCTCGCGACGATCCAGAAGCGGCATGTCAAGCTGCTCGGCGACGCGCTGCGCTTCGACTATCCCGCGAAGAGCGGGCAGCGGCGCGTGCAGTCGATCGTCGACCCCGTCGTCTACGAGGTGATCGCGCAGCTCAAGCGGCGCCGCGGCGGAGGCGAGGATTTGCTCGCCTACAAGGCGCGGCGCCGGTGGCACGATGTGCGCTCGGCGGACATCAACGCCTACCTGAAGGAAGTGAGCGGCGGCGACTTCTCGGCCAAGGACTTCCGCACCTGGAACGCGACCGTGCTCGCGGCGATCGCGCTCGCCGTCTCGGGCCCCCAGGCGCAGGCCTCGAAGACCGCGCACAAGCGTGCGATCAACCGCGCCGTGAAGGAGGTCGCCGGCTACCTCGGTAACACGCCGGCGGTTGCCCGCAACTCGTACATCGACCCGCGCGTCTTCGACCGCTTCGACGCCGGCTACACGATCGGCGGCGTGCTCGAGGAGATCGGTGACGAGGGCGACCTGGGGACGATCCAGGGGCCCACCGAAGAAGCCGTGCTCGCCCTGCTCGAGGAATCGCCATCCGACGCCGTGGAGGAAGCGGAGGCGCTCGAAGCGGCGGCCGCGGCCTGAGCGGGCCGCCGCGCTCGAGCCGCTAGCGCGGGCCGTGGTGGAGACCGCTCGGCGCTCGGCGGCCCGAGGGCCTGCGGGTCGCGGGTTCCGGGTCCCGGCCGGCCCGGGCAGGCAGCCGGTCGGCGAATCGCTTTCAGGGAAAGGTGCGCCAGCCGGCGGGGTCGCGTTTCCGCGACCGGCTTATCGGGGAGGGTGAGGCGGCGATGGCCGGAACAGCGATCCTCGACATCGACGGCACGCTCGTCGACACCAACTATCAGCACGCGCTCGCCTGGTTCCGGGCGTTCCGCATGCACGGGATCGTCCTACCGCTGTTCCGCATCCACCGGCACATCGGCATGGGCGGCGACCAGCTCGTCGAGGCGCTGACCGACGAGCGCACCGAGAGCGAGCTCGGCGACGACATCCGGAGCGCGGAGAAGGCGCTGTACTTCTCGCTGATGCCGGAAGTGGAGCCGATGAAGGGATCGCGCGAACTGATCGAGGAGCTGAAGCGCCGGGAGCTGAGCGTCATCCTGGCAAGCTCGGCGAAGCAGGACGAGGTCGACCACTACCTCGACCTGCTCGACGCCCGGGAGCTCGCCGACGGATGGACCACCTCGGCGGACGTGGAAGCCACAAAGCCCCAGGCGGACCTCGTCAACGCGGCGCTCGAGAAGGCGGGCGAGCGATCGGGAGCGGTGCTGATCGGGGACACGGTGTGGGACATCGAGGCGGCCGCCCGAGCGGACGTGCCGACGCTCGCGGTGCGCACCGGCGGGTTCTCGCAGGCGGAGCTCGAAGACGCCGGCGCGAGCAGGGTGTTCGAGTCCGTATCGGAGCTGCTCGAACGGTTGGACGAGACCCCGCTCGGCTGAGCGGGAGGCCGCGTACGAACGGCGGGCATGTACGGCGTGAGCCCGAAAGCCGAGGGCCCCGCGGCGCCATCGACGCGCGCAGGGCCCTGGGCACTCGCCTGTTGCTGACACGGTGACGGATCGACGTGCCAAGCGGCTTTGCCGTCTCGCTCGGCGAGGGACCGCGGGCGACGGCCGCGGCGGTTGGCGCGTCAGCCGCTTCCGGCCCGGCGTTCTCGGCGCACGTTGCGGCGACCGCCGGATTTCAACGCCGCGGCGGCGGGACGACCGGCATACGGGCGGAGGACGATGGGCGATCCAGGACTCGAACCTGGGACCTCTTCCTTATCAGAGAAGCGCTCTAACCGACTGAGCTAATCGCCCCATGCCTTCAACCTGCGGTCCTCCGCGGCGATCCCCACTGGTTCATCCCCGATCGGTCTGGAACATTCCCCGGTGGTTGACCGTCGTCGCAGGTTGAGGGGATGGTACAGATTCGCTGCTCCTAGATTTTCGGGGTATGGCGCCTCTGCGCCGGTACTCGGTGGCCTGACGGGGGCGTCGGCCGTCGTCGCCTCTGGTGGACCCGAGCCCCAACTCGACAACCAAGAGGGGGGATCTGGATGCGCCCGGCGATGCGTCCCGGCCGGGAAAAGGCGTCGCGCAGAGCAGAGCCAAAGCGATGAACTTGGGCGGGCGTCGCGGGCGTGACGAACTTGGCCGCGTAGTGCAGCCCGCCAGGCCGTCGGCAGACGCCGCATGGGAGACCGCGGCGGCAAGATCCGGGTTGCGAGCCGCGACGTGGTGGATGTGACTCCCGGTGATGGAGAAACCCCACACCGCGACCTTGCGGGGCTCAACCTTCCCACCACTCGCCGTGTCGTGGCGTTGGCGTCACGTCTTTCAGCGCGTCGAGGCCAGCGAGCGGAGTCGTAACGCCATCGGACGAGGGCCCCGTCGTGGACATCGTCACCTCGTGTGGGCCGAGCCCTCTCCGGTCGCGCCTCCAACGACCGCGACAGCAACGCCGTCAAGGGCCCGCCACGCATCCGGATCGTGAGATGGGACGGCGATCGCGTCCGGATGCTCGTTGATGAAGGCTCTGAGCTGCTCGAGCGAGCGTCGCGACTTGTCGTCGTCGTCGGTAAGCATGGGCAGGATTCCCTCGCGGATGTTCCGGAGCGTGTACGCCGCGTCTCCCACTAGGAGCACCCGCCGTCCGTCGCCGAGACGCAACAAAACCGACATGTGGCCTCGGGTGTGGCCCGGGGTGCTGAGCAATCGAATCGTGCCGTCGCCCAGCAGATCGATCGCGTTCGGGAAAGGGCCGAGCGGCGTGCCGTCGCGCCCGAGGTCAACGAGGTTGACGCGGGTCTCGGGCGGGAGGTGATGCTGGACATAGCCGCGGGATGCGGCGAGCTTGCCGTGTGCCGCGCGCCACTCCGCCTGCGAAATCGTGAACTGGGCATTCGGGAGAAGACGCATGGCGCTCGTGTGATCGACGTGGAGATGTGTCATGAGGACCTTGCGCACCGACTCGGGTTCGATCTCGAGCTCCCGGAGCTGCTCGTCGAACGGCTTCGACGCCGGACGCAGACCTCGGAACAGCAGACTCATCGGGATCCCGAAGTCCCTGCGGAACGCCGCCCGCGTGTCCCGGTGAAAGCCGGTGTCGATCAGGATGAGACCCGCGGTGGGATGGGTGACCGCGAACGCCAAGCACGGCGAGATGGAAGCATTGTCGTCCATGCGCAATCCGGCTCGGAAGCGAGAGAGCCGGCTGCCATCGGCCCGGAAGACATAGCCGTGGGGTGTCGGAATCTGACCGGTACGGACGACGAAAAGCTCCACACCGGGTGCATCGCCGGAAAGCGTCATCGTTGTGGCCTTGTAGTTGTGGACGGGCGGGCGGCGGCGGCCAGGGTGTAGAAGGTATCGACGAAGTCGCCATAGAGATGCTTCGTGATCGCGTCCGGGTCAACGAGCCACGCGAGGGCCAACCCGATGCCGAGCTCACGCATGACGGTCGCGATCTGCTGTGCGGGCATGGGAAGGTCGACGCCCGCGGCCCGAGCGTCCGCTTCGAGCATCCGCCCCACGGCTAGGCGGACGGCCGCGAGGCGCGCGGCCAGCGCCTCGCGCAGGTCCGGGTGGCGCAGAGCGTGGACGAAGAATTCGAGCGTGACGACCACCATGCCGGGGTCGTCCGCCAGGCGAGTCATCCACTGGTCCGCCATTGCCCGAGCGCGAGGGAACAGCCCGTCGACGGTGCCATGCGCGGCGGTCACCTCGTCGACGCGTGCGAGCGCGTACCGCTCGAAGACGGCGAGGAAGAGCTCGGCCTTTCCACCAGGGAAGTGCCAGTAGATCGCTCCCGTGGTGAAGCCCGCCTCGCGTGCGATGCGCTCGACGGATGCCGACTGGAAGCCGTCCTCCAAGAAGCTGCGAGCGGCCGCGGTGATCAACTCTCGATGAGTCTCCTCTTTTCGCTCCTCACGTCGCGAGCGCCGCATTGACATAGCTCGGCAATGTAGCATAACGAGTGCTATGGCAGTGCCCCGTCCTTTCGCCGGCGCGTAAGGGGCGCCTGTCGACTTGGCTCGCGCAACGTATCGGCCGCAGATTGGGCGAGCGATCCGAGCGGGACGGATCGGCGACGGACACGACTGGAGCCGCATCAACTGCATGACGGGGCCCGCACATCCAAGGTCATGAGGCTCGCTCGATTCTCCGCGCAGTGCGCTCGCCGGACACGCCGGCAGCCAGCGACTCGCCGCCAATCTCTACGAGCTCGAACCGGGCGCGATGGTCTCCCCGCTCACTTCCACCACACGAACGCGGAGTTGCTGTTCGTGCTGGCCGGCCGGCCGACGCTGCGTCTTCGAGAGGGCGAGGAGCGGACGCTTGAGCCGGGCGAGGTCTTGCCTTTCTCGCTGGACCTGAGCGCTCACCAGATTCTGAACAGATCTGACGCGGCCGCACGTGTTCTGGCGGTGATCACCTCCAGCGGGCTGCGGCTGTTTGCGGACGAGCTGCCCGTGGTCGCGCCGTAGGGACGATCACGACGGCCTGGTCGCGGGCGCCACGCGATCACCTCCCGGCAATCGACACCCTGGACGAGAAGGGCGTTGCGCATCGGCCCATGAGCCGGGGGAAAAGGCCGCCATGGTCGGCGCGCACCCAGATGCTCGAAGTGCTGTCGAACAGGCGGGTATCCCCAGGGCGCGTGGCGCCCGTCCGTACGCCTGCCGCCGTCCTCGTGAGAGCGGTCAGTCGACCGAGCGGCGCAGCAGATCCTCGGCCAACTCGAGCGCTTCGCGCGGATCTTCGATCTCGAACTCGACGCGGTAGCCAGCGCGGCGAGCTCGCACTTGGACCTCGCGGGCGAGCGCCGCCGAAAGGGCGTCCGCTGCCGCTCCGAGCGCGTCCTCCAAGTCGGGATGGATCACTATGGGATCGGCGGGGCGGCGGGTTCGTCGGCCGTCCTCGACCGCACGCGCGCGTCGCTCGGTCTCGCGGACCGACCATCCCTCGGCCCTGGCGGTGCGCGCGAGACGCAGCCGCTGCGAATGGTCCTTGGCGAGCAGGAGCGCGCGGCCATGGCCGCCGGAGAGATCACCGGCGCCGATCATGCCAAGCGCCTCATCTGGCAGCTCGAGCATCCTGATCAGGTTGCTGACGGCCACGCGGCTGCGCCCGACGCGCCGGCCGACCTCCTCCTTGGTCAGGCCGAGATCATCAACGAGGGTCGCGCACGCGCGAGCCTGCTCGAGCGCGTTGAGGTCCTCGCGAGCCATGTTCTCTATCAGCGCGAGCTCGAGGCGCTCGCCCTCGTCGGCCTCACGCACGATTGCTGGGACCCGCTCGAGCCCGGCGAGGGTCGCCGCGCGCAGGCGCCGCTCCCCCGCGATCAACTCGAAACGGCCCCCCGCAACAGGCCGCACCACGAGGGGCTGGAGGATGCCGCGGGCGCGCACGGACTCGGAGAGCGCGACGAGCGTCTCGTCGTCGAAGTCTCGGCGGGGCTGATCCGGGTTCGGCGAGATCAGCTCGACCGCGATCTCGCGCAATCCGGGCTGCTCACGGCCGCCGCTCGCGAGGATCGCCGCCAGTCCGCGACCCATTCCGCGGCCACCGGTCGCCGCCGAGGGCTCAGCCACGCGCGGCCACCTCACGCGCGAGCTTCAGGTAAGCGACCGAGCCGGAGCAGTGAGGATCATGACGTGTCACGGGCACCCCAAAGCTCGGCGCCTCGCCGACGCGGACGTTGCGCGGGATGACCGCGTCGAAGACGAGATCCGGGAAATGCCCTCGCACCTCTCGCTCGACGTCCTGGGCAAGCCTGGTACGGCCGTCGTGCATCGTGAGGACCATTCCCGCGACGGTCAGCCGCGGATTGAGCTCGCGCTGGATCAGCGAGAGTGTGTCGAGCAGCCCGGCGAGACCCTCGAGCGCGAAGTACTCGGTCTGTACCGGAACGATCACGCGATCCGTTGCGACGAGCGCGTTGACGGTCAGTGGCCCGAGCGACGGCGGGCAATCGAGCACCGTGAAAAGGTACCGCTCGCGCACGTCCCCCAGTGCTTCTTGGAGGCGATTCTCGGAGCCGGCGAGGCGAGGAAGCTCGACATTGGCGGCGGCAAGGTCCGGAGTCGAAGGCGTCAGCCAGAGCCGCTCGACGGCCGTCGCCGTGCTCGCCTCGTGCAGCGACGCGCCGCCTGAGAGCACGTCGTAGACATTCGGCTCGGCGCCCTTCTCAACGCCGAGCGCGACGGTCGCGTTGCACTGCGGATCGAGGTCGACCAGCAGGGTCTCATAGCCCGCGTCCGCGACGCAGGCGGCCACGTTCACCGCGGTCGTGGTCTTCCCCACGCCGCCCTTCTGATTTGCGATCGCATAGATGGTGCCCATTGGTCGCTGCTCGACGCTACCGACGCTCGCGGCCGGAAAATACTCGCGGACGCGTTCGACGAGCCGGCGAGCGCCTCCTGCTACAAGCCGAGAGGGCGCTTCACAGCCGCTCCGGGTCGGCGCGGATACCCGCCCGGCGTCTCTCTCACCTTCGAGTACAGGTAGAGCATTCGCCGCTCAGACCCGAGGAACGGCACGACCTGGAGCACCGCTTCGCTCGACATTCCGAGAGCCTCCGCGGCACGGGCGCCAGCCTCCGTCTCCGCCGTATCCGGGGCCCCTTTCCAGGCCACCAATGCACCTCCGATTGCGAGCAGGGGCGCTGCGTATTCGACCAGCACGGGGAGCGTGGCGAGCGCTCGGGCGGTCACCGCCTGGTAAGCCGAATTCCCTGCACCCGACGCCAGTTCCTCCGCTCTTACGGCGCGGGTCCGGACATTGCGGAGCGCGGCGGCGGATGCGATCCGTTCGATCACCGCCGCCTTGCGCCGGTTCGCCTCAACCAGGTCAAGGCGTGCGTGCGGGAGCACTGCGGCCAGCACAAGGCCGGGGAAGCCGGCCCCCGAGCCGATATCCGCAATTTGCGACGCCGTGCGTAGCGCATCGACCTCGAGTCCAGACAGACTGTCGGCTACATGAAGGTTCGCGACTGCCTCGCCGCGGATGGCGGTCGGAGGATTGGGCTCCGCATCGAGCGCATCGACGATCGCTTCAAGTCGGCCGACCGCATCGAGGTCGAGGCCGTAGCGATCGGCGAGGTTGCCGAGCGTTTCCCGTGAAACGGTCACCTGCGGCGAGCCGGGACCGGCGCCGGTGAGCCCAAGCATCCAGCGGGGCGTTTCACGCGAAACGCTTCCGGTTCGCCGGTGGGGTCAGCGCGGCCGACTGCTCGCCGCGGCGGGGCTGACGACCAGGCGGCGATCCGGCTCATCGCCCTCGCTGTGAGTCTGGACCTCGACCCGGTCGCGCAGATAAGTGTGGACGATCCGCCGTTCGGCTGGGCTCATCGGCTCGAGCTCGACGGGTCGCCCGTAGGACAGTGCGTCTTCGGCCGCCTGGTCGGCGGCTCGCTGGAGGGCACCTTCGCGCCGCTCGCGGTAGCCGGCGGCATCGATCACCACCGCCTTTCGCGAGCTGCCGCCCCTGAAGGCGATCCGAACGGCGAGGTGCTGCAGCGCATCGATCGTCGCGCCGTGCTTTCCGATCAGGAGGCCGAGGTCATCGCCGTCGACAATGCCCCTGATCTCCTCGTCGGTCTCCTCGACCCTGACCGAGCCCTCCAGGCCGAGGGCTTCGACGACCTTCTCCAGCAGCTCGTGAACTCGGCCGGCGGCGTCCTGCGGCGCCCCCCCGCTGCTCATCGCAAACTCCTCACGCCGCGCATTCTGCCAGTCCCGCCGCGCCACAAACGCGCGGCCCGGCGAGCGTGGCTACTTGCAGCCTGGACGCCGCCCCGCTTTGAGGCGGCGCGGCACGCTCAGCGGCGGCGTCCGGAGCGCTTCTTGCGCTTCCGCGGCGAGCGCGGCGGCGCCTTCTGCGGGCCACCGCCGTTGCCCGAGCGTGCAGCGGCTGGGCTCTTCTCGGCAGCCTCCTCCGCCTTAGCTCGCCCTTTCGAGCGCCCATCGTCCTGCGCCTTGCCGTCAGTTGGCGGTGGGCGCTTTGAGCCGGCGCCGGCGAGCGCGGCCGCACCGGCAGGCGCCGGCGCCACCTGCGGAGGTGGCATGAAGCGTCTCACCACCAGCTGCTGGCCGATCGTCCACACGTTCGTGGTGATCCAGTAGACGAGTAGGCCGGCTGGGAACCGCCAGACGATCACGAGGAAGAAGAACGGCATGCCGAGCATCAGCAGCCGCTGATTCCGGTCCTGGATGTTCACCGAGGTGATCAGGCTGGCGCAGAGCTGCGTCGCCACATAAAGCGCGAGCAGGACGATCAGGGCCGGTATGTGGTGCGTCAGCGGCTGCGTGATGTCCGGGATGAAGAGGAACTTCTGCCCGTGGTCGACATGCACTTCGCTCTTGAAGCTTCCGCTCCGCTGCAGCCCGTAGAGCGAGAAGAAGAAGGGCAGCTGGAGCACCAGCGGAAGGCAGGACCCGAGCGGGTTCACCTGGTGCTCCCGGTAGAACTTCATGACCTCTTCGTTGAGGCGCTGCTTGTCGTCCTTGTAGCGCTGCTGGAGCTTCTTGAGCTCCGGCTGCAGGCGCTGCATCGCCTGCATAGAGCGCACCTGCTTGTAGGTCAGCGGAAGGATCAGCAGCCGGACCACGACCGTCAGGCCGATGATCGACGCGCCCCAGCTCAGCCCGATGTCGTTGTGCCAGAACTTGAGGATGGCCTCGTTGACGTCAATCAGCTGCTTGAACGGAAAGACGTCGTAGATGCTGGCGAAGAAGAACATGGGCCTTGTCAGCGGGTCGCGGGCCTCGGCTTGAACATGCGCTGCGCGTCGACCGGGTCGAGTCCCCCGTCGCTCAGCGGGTTGCAGCGGAGCAACCGCCAGGCGGCGAGCACGAGCCCGCGGAGGACGCCATAGCGGCGGATTGCCTCGACGGCGTACTGCGAGCAGCTCGGATGGTACTTGCACCGGCGCGGCATGGCCGGTGAAATCGCGACCTGGTACAGCCGAATCGGAGCAGTGAGGACCACCCGCATAGCGTTCACGCGGCGGCCCGCCGCAGCAGTCCGGCCCGCTCGAGCAGCCCGCTCAGCTCGTCGCAAACACCGGGCTCCCCCGCGCGACGCGCCAGCTCGCCGCAGTCGCCGCGCGCCACGATCACGAAGTCATGCTCCTTCGGCAGTTCGGCCGCCAGCGACCAGAACGCCTCTCGCAGGATGCGCTTGACCCGGTTGCGCTCGACCGCGCCGCCGACCTTTCGCCCGACCGATACGCCCAGCCTCGCCTCGCCCGCCTGCTCGCGCGGGAACGCGTAGACGACCAGATAGCGGCTCGCATGTGAGCGTCCCTCGCGGTATACGCGGTCGAACTCGGCGCTGCGAGAGAGCCGCTGTCGCTTCCCGCGGCGCTCGTCGCGCTCGCCGGCCGTCGCCATCGCCTACGGAGTAAGCCGCCGGCGCCCTTTGTCCCTGCGGCGCTTCAGCATGTGTCGCCCGGCGCGCGTGCGCATACGCGCGCGGAACCCGTGCGTACGAGCCCGCTTGCGCTTCTTTGGCTGGTAGGTGCGCTTCATGGCAAAACCGGCCCGACGACCTTGCAACGGAGTATAGGCGGGCCGGAATCCCCCGCCGGCCGCCCCCGCGACGCCCCGGCTGGCGGGCCGGACGCGAAGGTTTTCATCGCGATTTGCGACCTCGCCCCGGCAACCCTCGCTCACCCCCTTCAGACCCCTCCGGCCGAGCGCTAGACTGCCGCCCGCCGCCGCCGCCAGACCTTTCGAGCCATGGTCGGCCGGTACCTCTTCAACCCGACCAAAGCCGCCCGGAGGGCTGCCGTCTACCCGTGCCCGAGGACGAACCTCACTCTCAACCAGCAGACCTCGAGCACATCTGGAACGAGACCGCGCTGACCGTCAGGCGCGAGGTCGGCGAGCTCACCTTCCACATCTGGCTCGCTCCACTGTCGCCCGCAGCACTCGTCGCCGGCACGCTCTACCTCCGCGCCCCCGACCACATCAGAACCTGGGTCAGCGAGCGATACTCGAGCGTCCTGTGCAAGGCCGTCTCCGCGGTCGAGCTCGCGCACTCCGTCGAGGTGGTGCCGACCGATTGGGAGCCGCCCGAGGACCCGGCGCGATCTGCATCGACGGGACCGCCCGGGCCCAACCTGAACGCCCGCTACACATTCGACCAGTTCGTCATCTGCGACGGTAACCGGCTCGCCCACGCGGCCGCCTTGGCCGTCGCCGAGCTCCCCTCGCAGGCCTACAACCCGCTTTTCATCCACGGACGCCCGGGCCTCGGCAAGACCCACCTGCTGCATGCGATCGGCAACTACGTGTCGCTCTATGGCGCCGGGCTGACCGTTCGCTACACGACGGTCGAAGAGTTCACGAGCGCATTCGTCGCGTCGGTGCGCGGCGGCGACGCCGCCGCCTTCCGCGAACGTTTCAGGAGTGCCGACGTACTTCTGATCGACGACATCCAGTTCCTCGCCGAAAAGCTCCGCACCGAAGAGGAGTTCTTCCACACCTTCAATGCCCTCTATGAGTCCGGCCGCCAGCTCGTGATCACGAGCGATCGCCGCCCGCGCGACATCGAGGCGCTCGAGACTCGCCTCCGAGAACGCTTCGAGCACGGTCTCGTCGCCGAGCTCGAGTCGCCCGACTTCGACGCTCGCATGGCGATTCTCCAGACCCGGGCCCGGCTCGACGCGGTGCACGACGTGCCCACCGAGACGCTCGCCGAGATCTGCAACCACGTCACCTCGAGCGTGCGCACGCTCGAGGGAGCGCTGATTCGCGTCGTCGCCTACGCCTCGCTGCGCGGGGAGCGCCCCACCCCCGAGCTCGCCGGCGAGGTCCTGCGACGCCTCTACCCGCGCGACGCTGCCGGCACATACACGCTCGACGCCATCCAGACCGCAGCCGCCGACGTCTTTGCGGTCGATCGAGCGCGTCTGCTCGCCCAGGACCGTACGGCGCGCGTCGCGCTCGCGCGCCAGGTGGCGATGTACATCGCCCGGGAGCTCACCGACGAGACCCTGCCGGCGATCGGCCGTGGATTCGGTGGTCGCAATCACTCGACCGTGCTGCACGCCCACCAGCGCATCGCCGAGCGCCTCGCGAGCGACCCCGCGACCGCCGAGGCTGTCGACGCCCTGCGTGCCCGGCTGCGTGAAGCCACAGACGACCGACGCTGCTGACAGAATCGACAGCTTGTGATCACCCGCAGTTCCGCTTCACGACCCAATCCGCGCGAGTTGTCGACGTATCGACAGCCCCTATCTCTTCCGTAACCATCAAATGAAGATCTCGATCACCCGCGAAGCACTCGTAACCGCGCTTGGCGTCGCCGTTCGCGGCGTTTCGACTCGCAGTGCGATTCAGACGCTGGCGGGAGTTCGGCTCGCCGCTGCGGACGGCGCGCTCGAGCTTCAGGCGACCGACATGGAGCTCGGTATCCGCATGCGAGTCGATGCTCGCGTCGAGCGGGACGGCACGGTGGTGCTGCCGGGGCGTCTGCTTCTGGACGTCGCCCGCTCGCTGCCTCGAGACGATGTCTCGCTCGAGTACCGCTCACGCGAGGGTGACGTCGAGGTGATCTGCGGCCCGTCTCGCTTCCACCTGCGGACGCTGCCGGCCGACGAGTTCCCGAAGCTGCCCGAGCGCGGCGACGCGGGCGTCTTGGTTGTGCCTGCGGCGCCCTTCATCGAGACGATCGGTCGCGTGGCTCGCTCCGCTTCGCGAGACGAGACTCGCCCGCACCTGACCGGGGTGCTCGTCTCGGCCGATGGCCAGGAGCTGCGCATGGTGGCGACCGACTCCTACCGCCTGAGCGTCAAGGAGACCAAGCTCGAGCAGCCGCTCGACGGCAAGCTCGAGGCAAACGTGCCGGCACGGACGCTCCAGGAGCTCGGCCGGATCGCGAGTGGCGAGGGCTCGGAGGCGATCGAGGTAGCGGCGCTCGAGCACCAGGTCATCTTCCGCGCGGGAAACGTCACCCTGTCCTCGCGGCTGGTCGAAGGAAGGGTCCCCAACTACCAGCAGCTGCTGCCGGACAGCTTCGAGCACGAGCTGCGCGTCAGCGGCGGCGAGCTGCTCGAGGTCGTGCGCAGGATAAGCCTGCTCGCACAGAAGAACGCTCCTCTGAGGCTCCGGTTCGCCGAGGGAGCGCTCGAGATCTCCGCCCAGACACCCGACATTGGAGAGGCAAGCGAATCGCTGCCGGTGCCGTTCCAGGGCGAGCCGATCGAGATCGGCTTCAACCCCGAGTTCCTGCGGGACGGACTCGAGAGCGCCGAGTCGGACGAGTTGCTCCTGAAGCTGATCAGCCCGCTGCGTCCGGGGCTGATCCAGTCGGGCGACGACGGGGGGTTCCTGTACCTGGTCATGCCGATCCGCCTCAATGTGTGACGTGACCGCCAGACTTGCACGCTCAAGCTGAGGGTCATGGTCGTTACGCATCTCAGCCTGCGGGACTTTCGCAACTACGAGCGCGCCGAGCTCGAGCTCGGCGAGCGCCTGAATGTCATTCACGGCCCCAACGGAGCCGGCAAGACCAACCTGCTCGAGGGTCTCTACTTCGCACTTACGGCGCGCTCGTGCCGCACCTCCACCGAGCGCGAGATGGTGCGCATCGGCTCTCCGGTAACGCACGTGAGCGCCCGCGTGAGCGCCGAGGACGGTCCGCACGCCTTCGAGGTCGGCTTCGCGCCGGGGGAGGAGAAGCGCCTGCGCCTCGACGGCTCGCCGCCGGACCGCAGCCTGCCCCCGCCGCGACCGCTCGTCTGTGTCTTCATCCCGGACCGGCTCGAGCTCGTCAAGGGCCCGCCGGCGTCGCGGCGGGCCCACCTCGACCAACTCCTCGCGGCCCTCTGGCCCGCCCGGGCGCAGACCCGCGCGGAGTACTCGCGTGCCCTCGCGCAGCGAAACGCGCTGATCGCCCGCGTCCGAAGCGGTCACGCGCGTCCGGATTCGTTGGGGGCCTGGGACTCCGAACTGGCTCGGCACGGCAGCCAGCTGATCGCCGATCGGCGGCGCGCTGTGGACGCGCTCGAGCAGGCCTTCCAGCTGCGGGCGGAGGAGCTCGGCCTGCCGGAGCCCGCGACCCTCCGCTATCAGCCGCGGTCGCGGACGACCGACGCGGAAGGGCTTCGCGCCGAGTTGCTCGAGCGCCGCTCGGCGGATCTGGAGCGGGGCTTCACCACGCATGGACCCCACCGAGACGACCTCCTGCTGCTCCACGGCGACCGCCCCCTGCGGACGCTCGGCTCGCAGGGCCAGCAGCGTGTCGGCCTGCTCGCCCTCCTGTTCGCCGAACGGGACGTCCTCAGCGCCCGCGGGCGTCCTCCGCTGATGTTGCTCGACGACGTCATGTCGGAGCTCGACGGTGCCAGGCGTGAGCGACTCGCCGAGCTGGTTCGCGCCGGCGGCCAAGCCGTCATCACGACGACCGACGTCGACCACGTTCCCGGGGCCTCCGCCCCCGACGTGGAGCTGACGGCGGTCCTCGGTGGAGCCTTGACGCCCGGAGAGCGCGCGCTGGCAGCGTGAGGCGCCTCGCGCCACGTCCGCTGGCCTCGCCGCTGCTCGCGATCCGGCGGACGCTCGCGCCACCCACGACCATCGCCCGGGTCCAGGAGCGCTGGGAAGGCGCCGTCGGCACGGCGGTCAGCGCCGAGGCCCATCCGCTGTCCGAACGTGGCGGGGTCCTAACGGTGGGCTGCCGGTCGGCGGTATGGGCACAGGAGCTCTCGCTGATGGGGAACGACCTGCTCGAGCGCCTCAACGGGGCCCTCGACCGCCCCGCCGGCCAGCCGCTGCTCAGCGAGTTGCGCTTTATCGTCAGAAGCGACCGGTAGGCGCTGTCTACAACCTGTCGACAGGTCCCCCGAGCGCTCGAAACCTGCTGCAAAATAGGGGTTCTCTCAGCTTCCCGTCGAGCGATCGCCGACCGCAGGCGCTGATATTCTTAATCACGCGCGTAAAGCGCCGCCCTGGCCGACACCGAGGCGTGCCGAGCCAGGGCTTCTCGTGTAACGGATCCGCGGAAGGAACCACTTGGCAAAGAACGGCTCGAACAGCGCCGGCTCGTCATACGGAGCGAAGGACATCACCGTCCTCGAGGGCCTCGAGGCGGTCCGCAAGCGGCCCGGCATGTACATCGGCTCGACTGGCACGCGCGGCCTTCACCACCTGATCTACGAGGTGATGGACAACTCGGTCGACGAGGCGCTCGCCGGTGAGTGCGACCACGTCGAGATCACGATCCATCCGGACAACTCGGTGACGGTGTCCGACAATGGCCGTGGCATTCCCGTCGACATGCACGAGAAGGAGGGCCGCCCCGCGGCCGAGGTCGTGCTCACGGTCCTGCATGCCGGCGGGAAGTTCGGCGACGGTGGCGGCTACAAGGTCTCGGGGGGGCTGCACGGCGTCGGCGTCTCGGTGGTCAACGCGCTCGCGGAGTCGCTTGAGCTGACCGTCTGGCGCGACGGCTACGAGTGGACGCAGCGCTACGCGCGCGGCATCCCGCAAGCGCCACTCGAGCGCGGTGAGAAGACCGACCGTCGCGGTACCAGGATCACATTCCTGCCCGACCTCGAGATCTTCGAGACGATCGACTACGAGCGCGCCACGCTCGCGCAGCGCTTCCGCGAGATGGCCTTCCTGACGAAGGGGCTGCGGATCGCGTTCTCGGACGAGCGGGGCGAGACGTCGACCGAGAGCTTCAAGTACGACGGCGGGATCGTCGACTTCGTCCACTTCCTCCACTCCCAGGGCACGCGGGATGCGCTGCACCCGAAGGTCGTCTACCTCGAGGAGGAGAGTGCGCATGGCGAGGCCGAGGTAGCGATGCAGTGGAACACCTCCTATCAGGAGAGCCTGCTGTCCTTCGCGAACAACATCAACACTCACGAGGGCGGCTCACATCTGTCCGGCTTTCGCTCCGCGCTGACGCGCACGCTCAACGCGTACGCGCGCGCGAAGGGCTTCCTAAAGGAGAAGGAGGACAACCTCCAGGGCGAGGACGTGCGCGAGGGCCTGACGGCGATCATTTCCGTCAAGGTCCAGGATCCGCAGTTCGAAGGCCAGACGAAGACGAAGCTTGGCAACCCGCCGATCGAGGGCTTCGTCCAGGCGGCCGTCAACAAGGGCCTCTCGGAGTTTCTCGAGGAGAACCCGACCGACGCGAAGGCGATCATCCAGAAGGCGGTCCAGGCGTCCCGCGCGCGTGAGGCGGCGCGCAAGGCGCGAGATCTCACGCGACGCAAGTCGGCGCTCGAGAACAGCACGCTGCCGGGCAAGCTCGCCGACTGCACGGTGCGCGACCCTGCGCTCGCCGAGCTCTTCGTCGTCGAGGGCGACTCCGCCGGCGGCTCCGCGAAGCAGGGCCGCGACCGCAACACGCAGGCGGTGCTGCCGCTGCGCGGGAAGATCATCAACGCGGAGAAGAACCGCATCGACAAGGTGCTCTCGAACCAGGAGATCCAGGCGCTGATCACTGCGGTCGGTACCGGCATCCGCGAGGAGTTCGACATCGAGCGCGCCCGCTACCACAAGGTGATCGTGATGTGCGACGCCGACGTCGACGGCGCCCACATCCGCACCCTCGTGCTGACGTTTCTCTTCCGCGAGATGCCGGACCTGATCGAGGCGGGCTACGTCTACCTCGCGAAGCCCCCGCTCTACAAGATCAAGGCCGGCAGCCGTGACATCTACATCGAGAAGGAGTCGGAGCTCGAGGACATCCTGCTGCGCGACAAGGTCGAGAAGATCAACGCGCTCGACCGCGACGGCGCGGCGTTCAAGATGACGCACGCACGCTGGCAGAAGTTCGTCCGGCTGCTGAAGCAGTACGAGGGCTGGGCGTCCGCGCTGCGTGCCGAGTTCGGCCACGACACCGTGACCTTCATCGCGGAGTCTCAGATCCTCGACGCCGGCCCGACCAGCCTCGAGGCGGCGGCCGAGCTCCTGCGCGCAGACGACCCCGAGGGTGAACCGTACGAGACCGAGCTCCTGAACGAGAACGCCGACGAGCTGGTCGTGCGCGTCGTCGAGCGCAAGACCGGTTTTGCGACGACCCGCCACCTGACCCGCGCTCTCTTCGAGGCTGGCGAGTACCGCGGCTTCACGCGTGTACACGCCGAGTTGCGCGAGCTGGCCGGAACGCCCCCGTTCGGCGTCTCGCTCGGCCGCCGCGAAGCCGAGGCGCTCTCGTTCGAGGAGCTGCGTGGGGCCGTGCTCGAGGTCGCGAAGGACGGCCCGCCGCCGCAGCGCTTCAAGGGACTCGGCGAGATGAACGCCGATCAGCTCTACGAGACGACGATGGACCCGTCGACGCGCACGCTGCAGCAGGTGTCGGTCGAAGATGCGAGCGCCGCCGACCAGGTCTTCTCGATGCTGATGGGTGACAAGGTCGAGCCGCGACGCGAGTTCATCGAGGCTAACGCGCGCGACGTCGCGAACCTCGACGTGTGACCGGTGCGGACGACGGAGGTGATACTGAATGTCTAGCGGCGACGTCCTAACCGGCGGCACGATCGAGCCCCGCGGGCTCGAGGAGGAGATGCGCTCGTCGTACCTCGACTATGCGATGAGCGTGATCGTCGGGCGCGCGCTGCCCGACGTCCGCGACGGCCTCAAGCCGGTCCACCGGCGCGTGCTCTACGCGATGCAGGAGTCCGGCCTGCAGCCGAACCGCCCGTACCGCAAGTGCGCGGGTGTCGTCGGCGACGTCATGGGTCGCTACCACCCGCACGGCGACTCCGCTATCTACGACACGCTCGTGCGGCTCGCGCAGGACTTCGCGATGCGCTACCCGCTCGTCGACGGCCAGGGCAACTTCGGCTCGATCGACAACGACCCCGCGGCGGCGATGCGCTACACGGAGGCCCGCCTCGCACGGCTCGCGACCGAGATGCTGCGCGACATCGACGCGGACACCGTCGACTTCGGGCCCAACTACGACGGCTCGCGCCAGGAGCCCGCGATCCTCCCGGCGCGCTTCCCGAACCTGCTCGTCAACGGCTCCGCCGGGATCGCGGTCGGGATGGCGACCAACATCCCGCCGCACAACCTGCGCGAGGCGATCGACGCCGTGGTTGCCTACATCGACGACCCGCAGATCGACACCGCGGGCCTGATGAAGCACATCAAGGGACCGGACTTCCCGACCGGCGGCATCATCGTCGGACGCCAGGGCATCAAGGACGCCTACGAGACGGGCCGTGGGCGGATCGTTGTCCGCGCGCGCGCCCACATCGAGCCCCTGCGCCAGGGCAAGGAGGCGATCATCGTCACCGAGATGCCCTACCAGGTGACGAAGGGCGACGGGCGCGGCGAGGGTGCGGGCCTGATCAAGAAGATCGCCGAGGTCGTGACCGACAAGAAGGTCCCGGAGGTCTCGGACCTGCGCGACGAGTCGGACCGCTCGGGCATCCGCATCGTGATCGAGCTGAAGCGCGACGCGAACCCGAAGGTCGTGCTCAACAAGCTCTACAAGCACACCGCTATGCAGACGACGTTCGGGGCCAACATGGTCGCGCTCGTCGACAACGTGCCGCGCACGCTGCCGCTGACCGGCATCATCGACGCCTACGTCCAGCACCAGCGCGAGGTCGTCGTGCGGCGGACGAAATACGAGCTGCGCCGCGCCGAGGCCCGCGCTCACATCCTCGAGGGCCTGCTGATCGCGCTCGCCGACCTCGACGCGGTGATCGAGCTGATCCGCGGCTCGCGCGACCCCGACGCCGCGCGCGACGGGCTGATCGAGCGCTTCGAGCTCTCCCGCGAGCAGGCTCAGGCGATCCTCGACCTCCGCCTCCAGCGCCTCACCGCGCTCGAGGCGGACAAGATCCGCCAGGAGCACGCCGACCTCATCGAGCGCATCGCCGAGCTGCGTGACATCCTCGGCGACGAGGCGCGCGTGCTCGGTGTGATCAAGGAGGAGCTCGCCGAGATCCGCTCTACCTACGGCGACGAGCGTCGCACCGAGATCACGGTCTCCGAGGACGACATCGACATCGAGGACCTGATCGCCGACCAGCAGATGGTCATCTCGATCACCCGCTCGGGCTACATCAAGTCGCTGCCGCTCGCGACCTACCGCAAGCAGAAGCGCGGCGGGGTCGGCGTGATGGGGATGGAGATGAAGGAGGACGACTACATCGAGCACCTCTTCGTCTGCTCGACCCACGACTACCTGCTCTTCTTCACCAACCGCGGCAAGGTCTACCGTCAGAAGGTCTACGAGCTGCCCGAGGCGTCGCGCACCGCACGCGGGCGCGCGCTCGTCAACCTGCTTCCGCTGCGCGAGGGCGAATATGTACGCGCGGTGCTGGCCACGCGCGACTTCAGCGAGGGGCGCTACCTCGTCTTCGCGACTCGCAACGGCATCGTCAAGAAGACCGAGTTCGGCGCCTACAACACGCCGATCAAGGCCGACGGGATCATCGCCATCAACATCCGCGACGACGACGAGCTCGTCGCCGTGCGGCGCACGAGCGGGGACGACGACGTGATCATCGTCTCCCACTCCGGCCAGGCGACCCGATTCAACGAGAACGAGGTGCGCCCGATGGGTCGCGATACGAGCGGCGTCCGCGGCATGAACGTCTCGCGCGGCGACAACTACGTGCTCGCCATGGACGTTGCGCTCGACGAGACGGACCTGCTCGTCGTCACCAACAACGGCTACGGCAAGCGCACCGCGATTGCCGACTACCCGCGCAAGGGCCGTGGCGCGATGGGCGTGAAGACGATCCAGCTGACCGAGAAGAAGGGTGGCGTCGTCGGCGCGCTGATCGTCCGCGAGCACGAGGAGCTCGTGTTCATCTCACAGAACGGAATGGTGCAGCGAACCGGCGTGCGCGGGATCTCTCGCTACGGACGCGCCTCGCAGGGCGTCAAGCTGATGAACCTGCGCGACGACGACGCGGTCAGCGCCGTCGCTCTCGTGATGGAGGACCGTGCGGCCGCGGTGGCCGAGGAAGAGCTCGGCGAGGCAGCCCTCGAGGACGAGTCCGAAGACGGCGCCGCGGCGGACGGCGAGGAGGCGGACGAGTAGCCGGATCGCCTCCGTATCCGGCCGCGGCGTCTGCTTCAATAGCCGTACCAGGGAAAGGAGGTGGTCCTAACTTGAGTCACAGATGTTTCGGGACCCTGGAGGTGTCCGGCCGCTAGGTCGGATCTGGACCGTTTAGCGGAGTCCAAACCAGGACACCGTCGGAAGCGGAGGCCGGAAATGGTCCCCCCGGTCCGCGCCCCGATCCGGGCGCGTTAGGGCCGCCTCCGATTCGATCCGGAAAGAAGGGCGCTCCCTCGGGGGCGCCCTTCGCCTTTTCCGGCCACCGGCAGACCCAGCTGGCGCCCCGGTGCCGCCCGCATGTCCCAGCCGGCATCGGGTCGCAAGCCGGCGTCTTCGAGAGGCGCTCTCTAAGCAGCCAAATACTGCTGCCAGACCTCCGGCACGCGGGGAACCGCGACGTGCACGAAAATCGTTGCGCTCGGGGGTGCGGGCGCCTGGCGCGGATGCATGTTGGCCTGCTTCGGCAGGCGGTCGCCCTTACGGCGGTTGCACGGGGCGCAGCAGGTGACGATGTTGTCCCACGAGGACGAGCCGCCCTTCGACCGCGGGATCACATGGTCCACCGTGAGGTTGCCATGCCCTGCTCCGCAGTACTGGCATGTCCACTCGTCACGAGCGAAGATGGCCCGTCGCGTGAGCTTGCGGCTGTGGGCGTCACGTGGAACGCGCACGTAGGTGACGAGCCGGATCACCGCCGGCCGTGGCATCGACAGGCTCTCCGACCGGAGCGTCCACTCGGCCTGCTCGATTATCTCCGCACGGGCCTTGAGGACGAGCACAGCGGCGCGACGGACCGTGCAGACGTTGATCGGCTCGTAGGAGGCGTTGAGAACGAGGACCCGGCCGCTTGATCCCCCGCGCCGCTGCGGCCGGCTGTGCGGCAGCGCGGGGTCCCGAGCCGGAACGGATGTGCCAGCTCCTTTCCCTGTCGCTGGAGGTGCGACGGTGCCCACGTCCGGCCCTACTTTACCGGCCGGCCCGGCACGGAACTCCCGGCAGCGGCCGGCAGCGCCCCGTAGGATCCGAGCACCCGAAGCGTCTCCACGCGGCCCCGGAGAGCGGCGAGGGCGTCGGCGACCCCAGGCGCCGAGGCGGCGCCCTCGAGGTCGACGAAGAACATGTAGTGGCCGAGGCTCACCCGGCGCGGGCGCGATTCGATCTTCGTCAGGTTGATCTCTCGGCGGGCGAACTCGTCCAGTACGGCAACGAGCGCACCCGGGGAGTCGTCGCTGAAGCCCCAGAAGACCGCCGAGGTCTTGGCGGCCGTGATCGGCAGCCTGGTGTCCTCGCGCCCCAGCCAGACGAAACGGGTCATGTTGTCATCGCGGTCCTCGACGGCCCCGAGAAGGACGACGCAGCCATAGAGCTCGGCGGCGAGAGCGTTCCCGAGCGCCGCCGACCCGTCACTGGAGGTCGCAACGGCGCGGACGGCCTCGGCGGTGGAGGGGGCGGTCTCGGCCGCCACGCCGCGAAGCTGCCCAGCGAGCAGGCGCCGGCACTGTGCGAGCGCCTGCGGGTGGGAGATAACCCGCGTGACCTGGTCGAGGCGCACCCCTGGCCGAGCGATCAGGGAGTGGCTGACCGGGCGGACCACCTCGGCGACTATGCGCACGTCCCGAGCGTCGATGGCCAGGGTGTCGAGGGTCGCCGTGACCGACCCCTCGAGCGAGTTCTCGATCGGCACGACCGCGCGGTCGACCTCGCCGGCGTCCACCGCCATGACGGCCTCGTAGACGGTCGCGTACGCGACTTCCTCGGCCACATCCCCACCGAGGGCGGTCGGAGAGGAGGCGCGCAGGGCCTCTTCGGTGAAAGTGCCCTCCGGCCCGAGGAAGGCGACCCGCATGCCCCGGTTCCTCAGGCGCGCACGGGCGAGAGCGCGGCCTCGACCGCCTCCCGTTCCTCCGGCGAGAGCTCGAGCTCCGGGCTGCCCTCGGACAGCTGCTTGACGTACAGGCGGGCCTGATCGCGGTGCACGATCGAGGAGATGACCACCCCGGACTGGCGCGCGTCGAGCAGGGCAAGCGAGCTCGATTGGTGACCGGAGAGCTCGTTGTAGGCGTCATAGCGCACAAGGGCGCGGTAGGCGACGCAGCCGTCGACCCGGCTCTCCACGGCCGCGGTGCGGCGGTCCAGCCCCTCCATCGATTCCTCGACCCAGTCGCGCAGATCGCCGAAGCCACGCTCGAGCCGCTCGGCGTGAGCGACGAGATCGCGCTTGGCGGCCCCGCCGAGAACGGCGCGCTGGCCCTCGCGGAGGCTGCGCAGCCGGTAGGCGAGCACGATCACGGCGAGCACAGCGACCACCGCGACGGCCGCTGCGGCGAGTGCGACGATGCCCTGCGTCGTCGTGAGCTGATGCATGGGCGTCAGCGTAGATGATCCGACCGGTCGGATCATCTATCTGGTCAGCGCGAGAAGACCGCCTGGTAGGACGCCTTGCCGGCGCTCGTCGGACCGGCGCCGGCGCCCTGCACGCTGACGTTGACGGTAACCGGGGTGCCAGCCGGCGGCAGCGTGGGAAGGGGCACCGTCACGGTTTGACTTGCGCCTGCGTCGAGCGAGCTGATCTGCTGGTCCGCCTGGATCGGAGAGGCGCCGCCGGAGATCACGACCCGGACGGCGGCAGCATGCTCGGTGCTCGCGCCCTGGTTGGTGACGCCGACGTTGAGCGAGATGCTGGGCGACGCCGGTATCTGCACGGCGGTGCCCTGCGTGAGCGAGTCGCCGCTCGGTGACACCGTGACCGCGCCGAGGGTGAGCCTGTGGTTGCCGGGCGACGCCGCCGACCCGCCGCTCTGCAGGGCGCTCAGTCGCTGCTCGGCGGTCGCCGGCGAGAGCCAACCGAGGTCGGGGAGGAAGGTGCTCGCCGGCGGAGCCGGGGTGACGAGCCCCTGGGCGGCGACCGGTCCCTGAATATCCGGCACGACACGCTCGGCGTAGATGACGTCGCTCGCGAGCATCTCCTCCGCGGCCGCCGAGAAGCGCGCCGCGGCGGCATGCTGCCCCGCCTCGGCGAGGGCGTTCGGCAGCACCTTCGCGATCAGGGTAAGGGCGTCGCGGCGAAGCCCGAGCGCCTCGACGAGCTCCCGCTCGGCTCCGGCCAGCTCGTCCGGATGGGAGAGACCGTTGGCCCGCGAGGCCAGGGCCACCGAGTCCGCCCGTATCCCCTCGACGGCGCTCTCGATCTGCACGGGACCGCTCGAGCCGGCGCCGGCGAGCAGCCTGAACAGAGCCTGGCTTTCCTCCTGCGACTGTCCGGCGAGCGTGGCCGCCCGCGAGACGTAGCTGCGAAACGCGTCATCGCGCGCGCTGTCCCGGCAGCCCTTGACGCCGAAGACCGTCAGCACGAGCAGCACGAGCGCAGCGGTGAGCGCGACGGCCCGGCGCATCTGCAGCGTACGCATGCGGTCCGCCCGCGGTGCGCGGCGAGGCGGTCGCCCGGGGGGGCGTGCCGCAGTCTCGTGTTCGCGTTCGTCGACGAAGGTCAATGTGCTCGGGCGGCTCGCCGGAAGACAGAGCGGGCGAGCATGCGAGGCTATGCGCCAGAGTATTACTGCGCCTGCGCCCGCCCAGGAGGGCTGGGCAGCACGTCGCAGCTGAAGGTCGCCGCGCTGTGCGGCAGAAACCGTAGCCGACTTGGAACGACCGACGACAACCGAGGAGCTCGAGGAGCGCGACGGCCCGCCGTCGGCGGCCACGCGGCGCTTCGTCGCGCCGGCCGGCCGCAGCACGACGCGCGGGCTGCCGGAGGTAGCCGCGTCGTCCCCCGAGAGCGGCCGCACGCGTGTCCTCGACCGGTACGTCCTCGAGCGCCGCCTCGGCGCGGGCGGCTTCGGCGTGGTCTGGCTCGCCTTCGACGAGCGGCTCGAGCGAGAGGTCGCGG
Source organism: uncultured Actinomycetes bacterium (assembly GCA_963719375.1). Lineage (GTDB taxonomy): Bacteria > Actinomycetota > Thermoleophilia > Solirubrobacterales > Thermoleophilaceae > JAICJV01. The sequence goes on from CAVRBY010000001.1 coordinate 1,553,249, forward strand.
TCAAGGTGATCGCCCGTGAGGGCGATGATCCGGTGCCGCCACGGGCGGAGCGGGAGGCGCGCGTCGCCGCACGGCTCAACCACCCGGGAATCGTGGCTCTGTACGAGCTCGGAGCCGACGACGAGGCCGTCTACCTCGTCTCCGAGCTCGTCCCCGGACGGACGCTCGCGGAGCTCGCGGCCGCGGGGGCACTCTCGGACCGGGACATCGCCCGCATTGGCATGGCCCTCTGCGACGCGCTCGAGCATGCCCACGGACGCAAGGTGATCCACCGCGATGTAAAGCCTCAGAACGTGATCGTGGTCGCCGATCCGGCTGCCGGCGCGGGCTTCGCCAAGCTCGCCGACTTCGGCGTCGCGCACCTCGCGAGCGGCGACCCGTTGACCAGCACGGGCGACGTCGTCGGCACGCTCGCGTACATGGCGCCCGAGCAGGCGGAGGGCGACCGCGCGACGGCGGCGGTCGACGTCTACGCGCTCGCGCTCACCCTCTACGAGTGCTGGACGGGCGTGAATCCGGTGCGCGCTAATGGCCCGGTCGCGACCGTGCGGCGGCTCGGGACGGCACTGCCGCCGCTCGGCTCGCGCCGGCGCGACCTGCCCGCCGGGCTGCGACAGGTGATCGACGGGGCGCTCGACCCGGCGCCGGAGCGGCGGCCACCGCTGCGGACCCTGCGTGCCGCGCTCGAGGATGCGGTCGAACCGCTGTCCGACGACGACGGCCTGAACCGCCCCGGCACGCTCGAGCAGTTCGGCCTCACCCGCTATGCGCCGCCGCGGCGGCGGCTCGCGCTCCCATCGCTGCGGACGCCCTCCGGACTCGCCGCGCGCGCGCTGGCGGGTTGCGCCGCGGGAGCGCTTGCCGCCGGCGCGATCGCCTGGGGCGCGGCACATCCGCCGGCGTCGCTGTGGGCGATCGGCGGCATCGTCGCGCTCGCCGTGACGCTGCTGCCACGCATCGCCTGGCTCGCCGCCGCCACGGCGATCGTGGCCTGGATCGGGCTTGGCCTGGGCCTGCACGGCCTCGCGTTCGTCGCGCTCGTCGCCGCAGCGATACTGCCACTGCTGCTTCCGCGCGCAGGCCTGCTGTGGTCGCTTCCGGTGCTCGCCCCGCTGCTCGGTGCGATCGGGCTGGCACCGCTGTTCGTCGGCGTCGCCGGCCTCGCCCACACGTGGCGGCGGCGGGCCGGACTTGCCGCAGCCGGCTTCGCATGGCTCGCCCTGGGCGAAGCCGCGAGCGGCAGCCGGCTCCTCTACGGAGCTCCTTCCGGCAGCTGGGAGCTCGGCCAGTGGCAACAGTCGCTCTCCGCGGCGGCGTCACACGCGCTCATCCCGCTCGTGAGCTCGGCCGCGCTCGCGCCGGCCGTGGTGTGGGCGTTGTTCGCGGCCGTGCAGCCACTGTTCGTACGTGCGCGCGTGCTGGCGCTCGACGCGATCGGCGCGGGCCTGTGGGCAGTCGGATTGATCGTTGCCCTCCACACCGTCGGAGGGCTGCTCGTGCCAGGCGGCCAGCAGGCGAATGCACGCGGTGCGGTCGCCGGCGCCCTGCTTGCGGCTGTGCTGGCCGTCGCCGCCGCCGGCTCGGGCCTCAGGCGGCGCCAGATCGAGGCCGCCGGAGCAGTCGAGTGAGCGCCCCAGGGGACGCCACTTCAGAGCGAGACATGGCTGAGGCGGCCACTAGGATGGCCAGGACGTGAGCATCCTCAGAAACCTCGAGTCGAAGCTCGAGCACCTCGTCGAGGGCGCGTTCAGCCGCACCTTTCGCTCGCGCGTTCAGCCGGTCGAGATCGCGCGCAAGCTCGCCAAGGAGATGTCCGACCACAAGACGGTCTCGATCTCGCGCACGTATGTGCCGAACCACTACACCGTCTACCTCTCGCCCCCGGACCGTGAGCAGTTCGAGGGCTACGAGGACGGGTTGAAGAAGGAGCTCTCCGACTACCTGCTCGAGCATGCCCGTGACGAGGGACTTGCGCTCGTGACACGCCCGACCGTCGAGTTCATGACCGATGAGCGGCTGGGACTGGGCGAATTCGGGATCCAGGCCCAGCTCGTGCGTCCTCCCGAGGAGGAGCAGGCGGAGCCGGTGCAGGGCGACTTCGGGCACACGATGGTCTACTCGGTCGACCGCGGCGCGCGGCGGATGCCGCCGCCGCCGGCCGGCCGCGCCCTGCTCGTCAGCGACGGCAAGCGCACCGTGCTCTCCAATGGGCGAGTCGTCGTGGGTCGCAGCCGCGACTGCGACGTGACGATCGACGATCCGAACGTGTCACGCCGCCACGCCGAGCTGCGCGAGCAGGACGGCGGCTGGGTGATTGCCGATCTCGCGTCGACGAACGGGGTCAAGGTGAACGGCAGGCGCGTCAGCGAGCAGCCGCTGGAACCGGGCGACGAGATCACCCTGGGGCTCGCCAGGCTCACCTTCGAGCAGGAGTAGAGGCCGCGCGTGGACCCCGCCGCAGTCGCGTTGAAGTTCGGCTTTCTCGCGGTCCTCTACCTGTTTCTGGTGTGGGTGGCACGCAGCTCGATCCGCGACCTCCGCCGCCGCGAGGACTACGAGGAGGTGGACGAGGGTCCTCCGCTCGACCAGCGCGGTCATGGCGGCTACGAGGAGTCCGCACGCGCTGCGCCGCAGCTCGAGGTGATCGCGGCGCTCGGGCGCGAGCCGGGCCAGCTGCTGCGGCTGTCAGACGACGTGACGATCGGCCGCGCGGCGACCGCGGGCGTGCGGATCGACGATCCTTACGCTTCGTCAGCGCACGCACGACTGTTCGCCCGCGGCGACGGCCGGTACATCGAGGACATGGGATCGACGAACGGCACCTACCTCAACGGCAGGCCGCTGCGGCGCGCCGAGCGCCTCGAGCCCGGCGACGTAATCCGTATAGGTGACAGCGAATACCGCTTCAGGGAGTGACGCCGCGGTGAGGATCGTCGAGAAGGCCAGTCGCACGGATGTCGGCCGCCAGCGTCAGAGCAACGAGGACGCCTACCTCGAGCGAGCGCCGCTGTTCGCGGTCGCGGACGGGATGGGCGGGGCGCGTGCCGGCGAGGTTGCCTCCCGGGTGGCGGTCGAGGCCTTCGACATCCGCCACGGCGGCGACGGCACGCCGGAGCAGCAGCTCGCCGACGTCGCCCGTGCCGCCAACCGCCAGATCTACGACATGGCTCAGACCGACTCCTCGCACGCGGGCATGGGCACGACGTTCACCGCGGCGCTGCTCTCCGGCGGCGAGCTCGCGATAGCGCACGTCGGCGACAGCCGCCTGTACCGGCTGCGGAACGGCGAGCTCGAGCGGCTGACCGACGACCATTCGCTGGTCGAGGAGCTCGTCCGCCAGGGCAAGCTCGCGCCCGAGGACGCCGACACGCACCCTCAGCGGTCGATCATCACGCGGGCGCTCGGACCGGAGCCCGAGGTACAGGTCGACACGCACACGCACGCGGCGCGGGCAGGCGACGTCTACCTGATCTGCTCCGACGGTCTGACCGGGATGCTCTCCGAGCTGGAGATCACGGAGACGCTGCGGACGAGCTCTTCGCTCGACGAGGCGGCCGAGCGGCTCGTGGGGAGCGCGAACGACGCGGGCGGCAAGGACAACATCACCGTCGTGCTGTTCCGGATCGGCGAGGGCGATGAACAGGAGCCCCCGGCTGCCGACACGCTCTCCGGCCAGGACACCGAGGCCGGCGGCCTGAGCGCCTCGACCGTACGCGACGCGCTTGCCGCGCGGGAGGCCCACCGCGACGCTGCCACGGCCACCGAGACGCCGCCCGCGCTCGAGCAGACCGCGACCTTCGACCGCAAGCAGGCCGCGGCGATCGGCGCCGCCGTCCCCAGCATCCCGCGCGCCGGCCCGCCGCGGCGCAGGCTCACCGCGCGGGCGCGCCGCCGCCGGCTCGTCACCGCCACGCTGCTCGTGATCGTCATCGGCGCGGTCGCGGTCGGCCTCTACACGGCCAGCCGCCAGTTCTGGTTCGTCGGCACGAACGCGCGCGGACAGGTGACCCTGTACCGCGGCATCCCCTACGACCTGCCGCTCGGCGTCTCGCTCTACACGCAGCAGTACCAGTCTTCGGTGCCGGCGAGCGCGATAACGGATGCGCGGGAGCGCAGTCACGTGGTCGACCACTCGCTGCGCAGCCACGGCGACGCGGTGGCCCTCGTGCGCGGTCTCGAGACGACCGTGAACCGCCCGTAGCCGTGCAACCAGTCAGCCTGAGAGTGACCGAGTGAACCGCGAGATCTCGCGCCTCTACGTCTTCGTGGTGGTGCTGTTCGTGCTGCTCGTCGGCGCGACGTCCCTGTGGACGGTCTTCGACGCGCCGAAGCTGCGAGCGAACAGCGCGGACCGGCGGCCGCTGCTCGAACAGCTGCAGATCCCGCGCGGCCTGATCCTGGCCGACGACGGGACGCGGCTCGCGGACAACAAGCACGTCGGTCAGCGCGAGACGAAGCGCTATTACCGCGTGTACCCGACGGGATCGCTGTTCTCGCACACCGTCGGCTACTCGTTCGTCTCACGGGGCAGCTCGGGTCTCGAGCACTTCTACGACAGCTGGCTCTCCGGCAACGGCAGCGACCTCCACTCGTTCCTCGACGAGCTCGGCGGCGGAGCGAAGGAGGGCGACGACCTCTATACGACGCTCGACCCCAAGGCGCAGCAGGTTGCGCTCTCGGCGCTCGCCGGGCAGGCCGGGTCGATCGTCGCGCTCGACCCGTCGACCGGCGCGGTCAAGGTGATGGCGAGCATGCCGAACTACGACCCAAACCAGGTCGACTCGCGCTTCCAGCAGCTCAACAGCGACCAGTCGGCGCCCCTGTTCGATCGCGCGACACAGGCCCGCTACCTGCCCGGCTCGAGCTTCAAGGTGGTAACCGCCGCCGCCGCGCTCGACAGCGGCAAGTACACCCCCGACACGGTGCTGAACGGCGCGAACAACCAAGTCATCAGCGGCGTCCCGCTGCAGAACTTCAACGGCGAGAATCCCGGCCAGGTATCGCTCACCGATGCTCTCACGCAGTCGGTCAACACCGTATTCGCCCAGATCGGCGTCAGCCTCGGCCGCGCGACGATGTACAAGTACATGAACCGCTTCGGCTTCGACACGACGCCGCAGCTCGACTACCCCACGTCTCAGATGACCGCGAGCGGCGAGTTCCTGCGCGGGCGGCTGCTCGACCAGAACTCACGGCAGGTCGATGTCGGCCGCATGGCAATCGGCCAGGACAAGCTGGAGGTCACGCCACTTCAGATGGCCGAGGTGACGGCCGCGGTCGCCAACCACGGCGTGCTGATGAAGCCGCGTCTGGTCAACAAGATCCAGTCGGCCGACGGGGTCGTCCGGGCCACCTACCCGCCGACCCAGCAGTCCACGGTGATGAGCTCGACGGCCGCCTCGGAGCTCGCCGGGATGATGGCGAACGTCGTCAAGTCGGGCACGGGCACCGCCGCCGCGCTGAGCGGTGTGCAGGTCGCCGGCAAGACCGGCACGGCGCAGGTCGCCGGCGCGAACCAGGCTTGGTTCATCGCCTTCGCACCGGTGAACAACCCGAAGGTCGCGGTGGCCGTGACGCTCGAGCGGACATCGCAGTCGCTCACCGGTGGCGAGGTGGCCGCGCCGCTTGCCAAGCAGGTGATCCAGACGATCCTCAGCGAGCATGGCTGAGGTCGCCCAGGGCGCGATCGTCGACGGTCGCTACCTGATCAAGGATCGCATCGGCTCGGGCGGCATGGCCGACGTCTACCGGGCCGAGGACCGCCAGCTCGGCCGCGACGTCGCGCTCAAGATCCTCCACCGCCGCTTCGCGCAGGATCGCGAGTTCGTCGAGCGGTTCCGTCGCGAGGCCTCCGCAGCGGCGGGCCTGCAGCACCCCAACGTCGTCGGAGTCTTCGACCGCGGCGAGCACGAGGGGACCTACTACATCGCGATGGAGAACCTGCACGGGCGCACGCTCAAGCAGCTCATCCATGACGAGGCGCCGCTACCCCAGCTGCGCGCGATCGAGCTCGGCGTACAGATCCTCCAGGCGGCCGGCTTCGCCCACCGCCATGGAGTGATCCACAGGGACTTCAAGCCTCACAACGTGATCGTCGCCGGCGACGACCGGTTGAAGGTGACGGACTTCGGAATCGCTCGCGCGGGGGCGTCCGAGATGACCGAGACGGGCTCGATCATGGGCACTGCCCAGTACCTCTCGCCCGAGCAGGCCCAGGGGCAGCACGTCGAGGCGACGTCCGACCTCTACTCGATCGGGGTGACGATCTTCGAGATGCTGACGGGCCGCGTGCCGTTCTCGGGCGACAGCGCGGTCGCGATCGCCGTCAAGCACGTGTCCGAGCCGGCGCCGCTGCTGCGAACGCTGCGCCCCGACATCCACCCACTGCTCGAGGCGGCGGTCGCGCGCGCGCTCGAGAAGGACCCGGATCGCCGCTACCAGAACGCCGACGAATTCATCGCCGCGCTCACCGGGGCTCGCGAGGCACTGCTCTCGGGCGACCGGGGAGGGGGCACGGAGCTCTTCGCGCCGCCCGCACCGGTCCCCGACCGCCGCGGCCCGCGCTGGCCCTTCGTCGTGCTCGCCCTGGCGCTGCTTCTGATCGCCGGCGTGGCGATCGCGCTCGGCCTGTCCAAGGGCAACGGGGCGCTCGAGACCGTGCCGCGAGTGGTCGGGCTGCGCGAGCAGGCCGCCGCCAGCGCGGTCCAGCGGGCCGGCCTGAAGCCGGTCGCGCGCGGCGCCCCGTCATCGAGCGTGCCGCCGGACACCGTCACCCGCGAGAGCCCGGGCGCGGGGGCGCGGGTCGACAAGGGCTCGACCGTGACCCTCTTCGTCTCGACCGGGCCGCAGCAGGTGATCGTTCCGTCCGTGGCAGGCGACACGCAAGCCCAGGCGCAGCAGGCGCTGCAGAGCTCGGGGTTGAAGCCCGAGGTGACGCAGGCCTCGTCGACCACCGTCAAGCAGGGATTCGCGATCGACACCTCGCCGCCGAACGGCACCGCGGTGCGCCAGGGGTCCCGCGTCACGCTGATCGTCAGCTCCGGGCCGCAGCTGATCACCGTGCCGGACTTCACGGGCACGTCGCAGTCGAGCGCGACCGCCCAGCTGCAGAACCTGGGGCTCCAGTCGAGCACCAACCAGGTCAGCTCCTACCAGCCGGTGGGCGACGTCCTCAGCCAGAGCCCAACGGGCGGCACCCAGGTGACGAAGGGCGCGCTCGTCACGCTGACCGTCTCCAAGGGACCGCCGAGCGCGACCGTCCCTGACGTGACGGGAGAGTCGCTCGGCCAGGCGCGCGGCGATCTCGGGCGCGCCGGCTTCAAGGTCCAGGTCGTGCGCAAGCCGTCCTCGCAGCCACAGGGAACCGTCATCAGCCAGAGTCCATCCGGAGGCGACCAGCCGAAGGGCAGCACGGTCACCCTCACCGTCGCCGCCCCTCAGAAGAAGGGGTCCTCGGGCGGGCAAAGCACCCCCGGCGCAGGCAACGGCCAGTCCCAGTCCGGTCAATGAGGGTCGCCGTGCTCGGCGGCGGACGCTCGAGCGAACACGAGATCTCTCGCCGCTCTGCCGGGGCGGTCCGGGAGGGACTCCTCGAAGCCGGACACGAGCCGCTATCCGTCGACATCTCCCGTGAGGGGCGCTGGAGCCACGAGGGGCGGCCGGTGCTGATCGAACCCGGCGGAGGACTGCTCGGCGCGGACGTCGTCTTCCCGGCCCTGCACGGACCATTCGGAGAGGACGGGACGGTCCAGGGACTGCTCGAGACCGCGGACGTCGCCTATGTCGGCGCGGGCGTGCTGGCGTCGGCCGCATGCATGGACAAGGTCACGTTCAAGGACCTGATGGCGCACGCCGGAATCCCCCAGGTCGACTACATCGGGCTGAGCCAAGGCGACGACCAGGCTGAGCTCGAGCGGCTCGGCTGGCCCGTGTTCGTCAAGCCCGCACGTCTCGGCTCGTCGGTCGGGATCTCGAAGGCCGGGGCGCCCGAGCAGCTCGAGCCGGCGCTCGCCGAGGCCTTCCGCCACGACCCGCTCGCGATCGTCGAGGCCGCGTCGGCGGGGATCGAGGTCGAGTGCTCGGTGATCGGCAACGACGAGCCCGAGGTCTCCATCCCGGGCGAGATCGCCGCCCACGGCGACTTCTACGACTACGAGGCCAAGTACACGCCCGGCGGGATGGAGCTGATCGTGCCCTCGCGGCTCGCCCCGGCCGTGAGCGAGCGAGTGCGCTCCCTGGCAAGCGAGGTGTTCGTGCGCGCCCGCTGCAGCGGCCTCGCGCGGGTCGACTTCTTCGTCGAGCCAGACGGCGAGGTGCTCGTCAACGAGCTCAACACGATGCCGGGCTTCACCCCGACCAGCGTGTTCGCCAAGCTGTTCGAGGCCTCGGGCGTCCCCTACGCGGAGCTGATCGACCGGCTCGTCTTGCTGGCGGTCGACCGCCACGAGCGCGCGAAGGCTTACCTCGGCTAGCGGCCCTTCTCGAAATGTAACCTTGGCGGCGGTGGAGAAGGGCCGCTCTGAGTGCGGCTTATAGGTATATGAGTTCCGCCGTGAAGGTCGACGGGCTGGGTTTCCGGTTCAACGTCGAGAGGCCGCACTAGCCATAGAGCTTGATGTCGCCGATCTCCGCCTTGTAGGGCGGGGCCAGCTTGATGATCCAGACCAGGTAGTAGCGGTACGCCTGACCGCGCGTATCGAGCGGGATGCTCGTGCTCGGGGTCAGGGTCGTCTGGGCGAGAGCCCGACCCCAGCCCTGGATGTCGCTCGGGATCGAGTTGCCGCCGTAGATCTGGACCGTGTCGCCGGGAGCGGGGGTGGTCAGCTCGAGCCGGCGCGCGGCGACGGGCGCGCTCGGCTGGACGTAGAGGCCGAAGCCGGGCTTGCTGCCGAGCCCGCCGCCGGCCGAGTAGTCCTCGCTCGTCCAGTAGCTGGAGGGGTTGCCCGTGATCGCACCCGGCGCGGTGGAGGCGTTCTGGATCCCGTCTCCGTAGGGGTCGAACACGCCGTCATGCGTGAGCGTCTGCTGCGCCGCCGGCGGCGCTGCGGCGGTGGCGGGGTGTCGCGCCGGATTGTGATGGCGGAGGGCGATCGCCACGCCCGCGGCCACGGCGATGGCCACCAGGAGCGACGCGAGAACGACCATGCGGGCCGGATGGCGCCGGCGTGGCGCGAGCGCGGCCGGCCGCTCCACCCGCGGCGGGACCAACAGCCCCGGGTCGAACGCCGTCGTACCGGCTCCGGACCCGCGTCCCGCACGCGCCTGCTCGACGGCGAGCGCCTCCTCGAGCGCTCGCACGAGCTCGATGGCGCTCTGGTAGCGGTTGCCGCGCTCCTTCGCGGTCGCCTTTTCCACGACCGCCGCGAGCGAGGCGGAGACCTCCGATCGCAAGCCGCGCACGTCGGGCAGGGGGTCGCGGACATGCTTCATCGCGACGCCCACCTGGCTGTCCGCCTTGAAGGGGACCTCTCCGGAGAGCATCTCGTAGAGGCAGACGCCGAGCGAGTAGACGTCGGACTGCTCGCAGATGCAGTCCCCAAGCGCCTGCTCGGGAGCGACGTAGTCGGTCGTCCCCAGGACCCGGCCGGTGGCGGTCAGGCCGTCCTCCTCGAGCGAGCGGGAGATCCCGAAGTCCGTGACCTTGGCGCTCCCGGCGCCGTCGATCAGCACGTTCTGCGGCTTGACGTCACGGTGCACCAGGCGCTCGGTGTGCGCGGCGGTGAGGGCCCGGCCGATCTCGATCGCGTAGCGCGTCGCCTCCACGATCGGGAGGCGCCCGAGCCGCCGCACGCGGCCCTTGAGCGTCTCGCCGTCGATGTACTCGAGCACGATGAATGGGTGACCCTCGTCCTCTCCGGCGTCGATAACGGTCACGATGTGGGGGTGTGAGAGGCGGGCAATCGTGCGCGCCTCGCGCCGGAAGCGCTCGAGCTGTAGCGGGTCGTGGGAGAGCGCCACATGCAGGACCTTGATCGCCACCCAGCGCTCGAGCGTCTCGTCGTAGGCGCGGTAGACGGTTGACATCCCGCCTGAGCCGATCTGGTCTTCGAGCCGGTAGCGGCCGCAGAGAAAGGTGCCGATCAAGGTTGGACTATGTTGGGCTCTCGGTGACCATTGAAGTCCGCTACTTCACCGACCCCGCGTGTCCGTGGTCGTGGGGGAACGAGCCGGCGATCCGTAGGCTGATGGTTCAGTTCGGCGACCATCTGTCCTGGACCTACGTGATGGGCGGGCTCGCCCGCGACTTTGCGACTCGGCACCAGCACCCCGGGAGTCGAAACGAAGGCTCGCAGGCAGTCTACTCCGCCCTCGTGTCCGGCTGGCTAAATGTGGCCGAAGAGAAGGCGAGCCCGCTCGATCCGCGGCTGTGGCTCGAGTCGCCGCTGGCCTCCTCGTATCCCGCCTGCATGGCCGTGAAGGCCGCCGAACAGCAGCCCGCTGACGCCGGCGAGCGCTACCTGCGCGTGCTGCGCGAGGGGTTGATGTGCTTCCGGCGCAAGCTCGACGGGACCGAGGCCCTGGTCGAGGCGGCCCGCGCGGCGCGGCTCGATGCCGGGCGCTTCCGGATCGACCTCGAGTCGAACGCAACGATCGAGGCCTTCGGCGAGGACCTCGCGGCGGCTCGGGCCGTACCGCCGCAGGCGCGCGCCGACGGGCACGTGGAGACCGTCGCGGGACGGGAGCGCGTGTCCCTGCCGGCCGTCTGCTTCGCCGGTCGCGAATGGGTGTTCGGAAGCCCGCGCTACGAGGCCTACCGGGACGCGGCGGAGGCCGCGGGGGCGACGGCGGCCGGCGATCCGCCGCCTGACGTCGCGGGCGCGCTGCAACGCTTCGGCCGGATGACCAGCGCCGAGGTCGAGGCGGTTTGCGGCCTGCCCGGCCCGCGCGCCCACGCCGAGCTGTGGCGCCTCGCGGCCGAGTGGCAGGTCAAGCCGACCCGCGTGCTCACGGGCTACCTCTGGGAGCCGGCCTGACGGAAGCCGTCACGGACCCCCTCGAGGCCGTAGCCGGGCAGCTCGACCGTGCCCGCGCGCGGGGTCACCTCGCCGATCACGGCAGCGCCGGGGTGGTGGCGGGCGAGCAGCGAGAGCGCCGCCTCGCTGTCGGCAGCGGGCACGACGACGCAAAAGCCGCAGCCCATGTTGAACACCTCGAACATCTCCTCCGGGGCGACGCCCGATCGGGCTGCGATCAGGTCGAACAGCGGCGGAACCGCGAGCGGGCGGTCGACCCTGTAGCCGACCGAGGCCTGCAGGCGCAGCAGGTTGAGCAGGCCGCCGCTCGTGATGTGGGCCAAGCCGCGCACGGCCACCGGTGAGCGCAGCAACTCGAGCACGGCGCGGACGTAGATCACCGTCGGCTCGAGCAGTGCCTCGCCGACGGTGCGCCCGACGAGCTCCGTCGGGCGCTCGCCGAGCGTCGGCAGTGCGCGACGGGCAAGCGTGAAGCCGTTCGAGTGAACGCCGCTCGAGGGCAGGCCGATGATCGCGTCGCCGGGGCTCGAGGCGGCGCCCGTGATCACGGCGCCGAGAGCGACGCGACCGACACAGGCGCCGACGAGGTCGAACCCGCTCGGCGAGGGGTGGCCGCGAATCAGCTCGGGGAGCTGCGCGAGCTCGCCGCCCGGGATCTCGACGCCGGCGAGCTCCGCGCCGCGCTTGAGGCCCTGCGCGATTGCCCGCAGCATCTCGGGGTCGGCGTCCTCGACGGCGATGTAGTCGAGCAGTGCGAGCGGCTCGGCTCCGACGCAGACGATGTCGTTGACGTTCATCGCGACGCAGTCGATTCCGACGGTGTCGAAGCGGCCGAGCTGCTCGGCGAGGATGACCTTGGAGCCGACGCCGTCGGTCGAGAGCGCGATCCCCGTGCTCTCGTCGATCCGGATGACGTTGGCGTAGTGACCGCTCTCGAGCGCGGCCAGCGACGGCCGGCCCGGGTCGATCGTCCTCAGCACCGCGACGAGACCGGCGACGGCGCGCTCGGCGCGGGTGCTGTCCACGCCTGCGGCGGCGTACGCGGCGTCAGCCATTGGCGAAGCCTACGTCGCCGCGAGGACGCGGGCGGCTGCGAGCGCCGGCGACCAGGACCGTGACGCCGAGCGATACCCGGTAGGCCGCGACAGGGAGCTCGCTGCCGTCATAGAGCAGCAGGCGCCTGCCCGCCACCGCCGAGGCCGCCGCGGCAAGCGCGCCGGCCGCAAAGGGGACCCGGAGGTGAGCCTCGAGGCCGCCGCTCAGCAGGCGACGGGCCTTCCAGCCCGCGGCGGCGACCATGATCGGCAGCGCCGCCTCGCGCGAGAGCGCCCGAGCCGCCGGCCTGTCGAAGCCGATCGCACGCGCAGCCGTCAGCGTTGCGCCGTTGCGAGAGACGCCCGGAACCAGCGCGCACGCCTGGGCGATGCCGAGCAGGAGCGCGTCGCGTCCGGTCGCGTCGGCGGCCGCCCGCGAGCCGCGGCGACGGTCAGCGAGCGCGAGCAGGACGCCGGCGACGATCTGGGCGCGCGCGACGGCCCGAGCCGTCCCAAGCCGGCGCTCGATCGGCCGCTCGAGCAGGAACCCCGCGGCCGCGGCGGGAAGGCTCGTCAGCGCGAGCAGCGCGAGGGGCGTCCGGGGCCGGGGCATGATGAACGGCAGGGCCGCGGCGCTGCCCGCGTGGAGGGCGACCTCGAACGCCTTGCGCAGCTCGGGATCGAGGCGCGAGTAGGGCCAGCCGAGAGTCGCCGGGAGCAAGGCGAGATGGCCGGAGCTCGAGACCGGCAGCAGCTCCGCGGGGCCCTGCAACGCTCCGAGCGCGACCGCTTCGGCAAGCCCGATCCGCCACCGCGGGCTCCGTTCGCCGCTAGGGTTGCGGCCCGTGGCAGTACCGCTGTTCGCGACCACGCTCGCACCGTACATGGACCGGATCGGCGAGCGGCTCGCGTCGCTCGCGGCCGGCGGGCGCTACATCCTCGGGCCGGAGGTCGCGGCCTTCGAGAGAGAGTTCGCCGACCACTGCGGCGCGCGCTTCTGCGTCGGCGTCGGAAACGGGACGGACGCGATCACGATCGGCCTGCGCGCGCTCGGCGTCGAGCCGGGCGACGAGGTCGTGCTGCCCTCGTTCACGTTCTGGGCGACCGCGGAGGCGACGGTCAACGCGGGCGCCCGGCCGGTCTTCTGCGACGTCGACCCGGAGACCTTCTGCGTCACCAGAGAGACCGTGGAGGCCGCGATGAGCGAGCACACTCGGGCGGTGGTCCCGGTGCATCTGTTCGGCCGCCTGGCGCCGGTCGACGATCTCCACGGTCTCGGAGTCCCGATCCTCGCGGACGCGGCGCAGGCGGTGGGTGCGGCGCGCGCCGGGCGCGGAATCGGGGCGCTCGGGGATGCCGCGACGGTCTCGTTCTTCCCGTCGAAGAACCTCCCATGCCTCGGCGACGGCGGAGCGATCCTGACGAGCTCCGAGGAGGTCGCGGAGCGCGCCCGTGCGCTGCGCTTCCACGGCTCGAAGGACAAGGTCACCTTCGACGAGCTCGGCTTCAACAGCCGCCTCGACGAGCTCCAGGCCGGCGTTCTGCGCCTGCTCCTCCCCGAGCTCGACGGCTGGAGCGCCGCCCGCAGGCGGGTTGCCGCCACCTACCGCGACCGCGGCCTCGGCGAGCTGCTCTCGATCCCCGACCCCGGGCCCGAGCGCGAGCATGTCTTCCACCTTTACGTCGTGCGCCACGAGCGCGCCGACGAGCTCGCCGCCCGGCTTGACGATCTGGGGATCGGCGCCCGCGCGTATTACCGCCGGCCCTGTCACCTCCAACCGCCGTTTGGCCGCGAGCTCCGGCTGCCCGGAACGATGGAGGCGGCGCGGACTCACCTGGCACTGCCGATGGGGCCGCAGCTCACCGAGGACCAGATCGACGCGGTGATCGACGCGTGCGCGTCTGGGTTGACCTGACCAACAGCCCCCACGTGCTCGTCATGCGCCCCGTGATCGAGGCGCTGCGCGAAGACGGGCACGAGGTCGAGGTGACCGCGCGCGACTTCGCGCAGACGCTCGAGCTGCTCGGACGGTTCGAGATAGAGCACGTCGTCGATCGGCCGGCACCGGGGCGGGGGGCTCGCGGCGAAGGCGCGCGGGCTGGCCGCCCGATCGCACGCGCTCTACCGCTGGGCGAAGGGCAGACGGTTCGACCTCGCCGTCGGGCACGGCTCGAACGACATCAGCGTCGCCGCGGCGCTGCTGAGGATCCCGTCGAGCGACATCGTTCGACTACGAGTGGGCCACCGTGCAGCACAACGTCAACTGCCGCCTCGCGCGAGCGGTCGTCGTCCCCGAGCTGATTCCGCCCGAGCGCCTCGCCCGTTACGGCGCCCGGCGCAAGCTGCGGCGCTACCCGGGCCTCAAGGAGGAGTACTACCTGGCGGACTTCGACCCTGACGACGCGGTGCTCGGCGAGCTGCGGATCGATCGCTCGGAGCCGCTCGTCGTCGTACGCACGCCCCCCGAGGTGTCGCTCTACCACCGCTTCGAGAACAGCCTCTTCGTCGAGGTGCTCGAACGCCTGCGGGGAACGCAGGCGGTGGTGCTGCCGCGGACCGCGGAGCAGCGCCGGGATCTGCTTGCCCGCGGTGGGCTGCTGGTTCCCGAGCGCGCGATCGACGCGCAGAGCCTGGTCGCGTTGGCCGACCTGGTGATCTCCGCGGGAGGCACGATGAACCGGGAGGCGGTCGCCCTCGGCACGCCCGTGTACACGACCTTCGAGGGACGCCTCGGCGCGGTCGACGAGCACCTGATCCGCGAGGGCCGGCTGCGGCGGCTCGGGGCTGCGGGCGACTTCGTCGTGGAGCGGCGAGCGCGCACCGGGGTGGAGCGCGTGCGGCGGTCGCCTCGGGCTCTTACACAGCTCATGACTTCGGGCCTAGACTGACCGGTGCGTCGATGAGGAACCGCATCGCTTCATCCGTGCTCGCGCGCCGGCTCGTTCAGGCCGCCACCGATGCCTGCCTGATCGCGATTGCGTACCTGCTCGCGTTCGTGCTGCGCTTCGACCCGACGATCCCGCATCGCTACGCGACGCTGCTGGCCGAGTCGATCGCGTTCGTCGTCGTCGGCAAGCTCGCCGTGTTCGCCCTCTTCGGGCTCTACCACAAGCTCTGGCGGTTCATCGACGGCAAGGACTTCGAGGCGATCCTGCGCGCCGTGGGGGTCGCGACCTTCGCGCTCGTCGGCGTCTTCTTCCTGATTCCGCCGCGGGTCGCCATCCACCCTCCGCGCGGGGTCATCGCGCTCGACTTCCTGCTCACGCTGGCGCTCATCGGGGGGACGCGGTTCATCGTGAGAGCCGCCGCGGAGCGGCCGTTCGAGGCCCCGCTGGCGCGCGGTAGCGCCCGCGAGGTGCTGATCGTGGGTGCCGGCAACGGCGGCCAGCTCGTCGCGTCGGAGCTGCGGCGCAACCCCCAGCTGAGCGGCATCCCGATCGGCTTCGTCGACGACGATCCGCGCAAGCAGGGCATCCGCATCGCCGGCCTCAAGGTGGAGGGCACGACGGACGAGCTGCCGGGTGTGCTCGACGCGGCGGAGCCCGACGAGGTGATCATCGCGATCCCCTCGGCGCCCGGTGAGCTGCGCCAGCGGGTCGTCACCGCGGCGCGCGCTCGCGGGATCCCCGTGCGCACCCTGCCGACCGTCTTCGAGCTGCTCTCCGGCGGCGTCAACCTCACCCGCCAGCTGCGCGAGGTGCGCGTCGAGGACGTCCTCGGGCGCGAGCCCGTCAGGCTCGAGATCGACAGCGCGGGCAGCTACCTGGCCGGGCAGGTCGTGCTCGTCACCGGTGCCGGCGGATCGATCGGCTCGGAGCTCTGCCGCCAGATCTCCCGCGTCGGCCCGAAGCGTCTCGTGCTCGTCGACAATGCCGAGAACAGCCTCTTCGAGATCCGGCGCGAGCTCCAGGACGATCGTCACTTCACGCGCTCCGTCGCCGTGCTCGCCGACATCCGGGACGCCACCCGCGTCGGTGAGGTCTTCAGCGAGGAGCGGCCCGCGGTGGTATTCCACGCGGCCGCCTACAAGCACGTGCCGTTGATGGAGGAGAACCCCGTCGAAGCGGTGCGCAACAACGCCGTCGGCACGAGGATCGTCGCCGCGGCCGCGGGCGAGTACGGAGCGAGGCGCTTCGTCCTCGTCTCGACGGACAAGGCGGTCAACCCGGCGACGGTGATGGGCGCTTCGAAGACGCTCGCCGAATGGGCGGTGGCAGCCGCCCAGCACCGCTTCGAGCAGACCCGCTTCACCACGGTCCGCTTCGGAAACGTGCTCGGCTCGTCCGGGTCGGTGGTGCCGATCTTCCGTCGCCAGATCGAGGCGGGCGGCCCGCTGACCGTCACCGACGAGAAGATGACGCGCTACTTCATGACGATCCCGGAGGCCGTGCAGCTGATCATTCGCTCCGGGCAGCTCGGTCGCGGCGGAGAGGTCTACGTGCTCGAGATGGGCGACCCCGTCCGGATCATCGACCTCGCCCGCAAGATGATCGCGCTGTCGGGACGGCCGGAAACCGACGTATCGATCGAGATCGTCGGCCGGCGGCCGGGTGAGAAGCTTCAGGAGGAGCTGTTCAATGCGGATGAGCAGCCGCAGCCAACCGGCGAGGGCAAGATCGCCGCGGCCGTTCGTCCGCCGCTCGACCCGGCGTGGGTCGAGGAGGCCTTCGCCCAGGTCGAGGAGCTGGTCTACGCCGGCGACGCCCAGGGGCTCGCGCTGACGGTGGCCACGCTCTCGGCGGCCGCGTACGCTGCCGGACAGCATCGACCCCGCCGACGGCGAGTTGCCCGCGGCGTCTGACACCCGACTCTGAGCCGGACTAAGGTTTCGCGACCGTGCACCTCCTCCAGGAGATCGGCTCATACGCGGGGCTGGCCGCGGTGCCCGCGCTAGCGCTGCTCTCGGCGCTCTGCTTCTCACAGGCGCGCGACCTCAGGCGACTGCGGGAGTGGGCCGGCCGCGCGCCCGAGCGTGCCGCCGGCGGCGGCACGCTCTCAGACCGCTCCCCGGCGCTCCGCCGCGCCCGAGACGGCACTCGCGACGGCGAGCCCGCCCACCAGGTCGTCACCTCAGGCGCCGAACGGCCCGCCAACGGGAGCGACCGCGACAGCAGAGCGCCCGGCCGGGCCGCCGCCGGAGCCGTCGGCCGCGCGGCCGCCCGGCACGCATCCGCCACGCCGGTTCCTCCCCGCCTACGACAGGATCAGCGCCGGTGACGCGGGGCCGTCCCGCTTTCGCCGCCTCGCGCCGTTCGCGGCGGGTGCCGTCATCCTGGCGATCCTCGCCGCGGTGCTCCTGACCCAGCTCGCCGGCGGCTCGAGCCAGGCCCCTCACGGCCAGGCCTCGCATGGCCAGGCGGCCGCCCTGACGGCACCGTCACCGTCGCAGGTGACCGTCGCGGTGCTGAACGGCGCCGGCGTCTCGGGACTCGGCGCGCGGGTGGGCGCGAAGGTCCGCGGCGCCGGGTTCAGCCTCGGCACGGTCGGGAACGCGCCCGGGGCGACGAGCTCGCAGACGACCGTCGAGTACGCGAACGGCGCCTCCAGGGACGCCGCACTCGTTGCGGGCAAGCTCGGGGTCACGCACACGACGGCCGACGCTGCGGGCGTCGCGTCGCGGGCCGGCGGAGCACCGGTGGTCGTGGTCGTCGGAGCCGACATGGCCGGCAGCCACCCCTAGACGGCTCGCGGTGAGCCCCGACTTCCTCTCCTTGCCGGCGCGTCCGGCAAAGCCGCGTCACTCGGGCGTGACCCACGTGATCGACACCGGGCTGTCCGCATCCGCCGCCGAGGGCCTGATGACGAGCGCCGCCGACTACATCGACCTGGTGCGGCTCGGATGGGGCTCTGCGTACGTGACGCGCGACGTCGAGGAGAAGATCGCTCGCTACCGGAACGCGGGCGTGCCCGTGATGCTCGGTGGCACGCTCACCGAGCTCGCCTGGCAGACCGGAGCGGTCGACGGCCTGCGCGCGTGGCTGCGAGAGCTTGGGATCGAGCACGTCGAGGTGTCGAGCGGCACGGTGGACCTGCCGGCCGATGAGAAGGCGCGCCTGATCTCGGAGCTCGCCGAGGAGTTCACCGTGTTCGCCGAGGTCGGCGAGAAGGATCCGCACGCGCTGGTCGCACCATACCTCTGGCTCGCTCTCATCAGGCAGGCACTGGACGCGGGCGCGTCGAAGGTGATCTGCGAGGGGCGTGCCACCGGGGATGCGGGCATGTACCGGCCGAACGGCGAGCCGCGCGAAGGGCTGATCGACGAGGTCGTCCACGAGATCGACGCAGGGCGGCTGATCTTCGAGGCGCCGAAGAAGCATCAACAGGTCTGGTTCATCGAGCATTTCGGCCCGGCGGTCAACCTGGGAAACGTTCTGCCCGACGACGTGATCTCACTCGAGACGCTGCGCCTCGGCCTGCGGGCGGACACCCTGAAGCTGTTCCACGGCGGATGACGATCTACCTCGCACGGCACGGCGAGACGGCCGACAACGCGGCCGGCCGGGTCCAGGGCGCGCGCGACACGCCGCTCAGCGATGAGGGGCGAAGGCAGGCGCGCACGCTCGGGCTCGAGGCTGCGCCGCTCGGGCTGCGAGCGCTCTATGCGAGCCAGCTGGCGCGGGCGTACGAGACGGCGATGATCGTGGGCGAGGCGCTCGGCCTGAAGCCGATCGTTGACAAGCGCCTCGCGGAGTCGCGGCGGGGCCTCTGGGAGGGGCGCCTGATCGCCGAGATCGAACGCGATGAACCGGAGGCCTATCGCGCCTGGTGCGATGGCGGCCCGAGCTTCCGCTTTCCAGGTGGTGAGAGCCTGGTCGAGCACCGCGACCGCGTGATCGCGGCGCTCGAGGAGATCGCGCGCGGGCCAGGGCCCGCGCTCGCCGTCTGCCACGGGGGATCGATCCGGTGCGCGCTTGCGGCCCCAGACCTGAGGGAGATGCAGGCGATCCCGGTCCCGAACGGCGCGCTGATAGAGCTGCCCCGCACGACGATCGTGCGAGCCCGAGGCTCCAGGAGCGAGCGCGTCACCGCTCGCTCGTCCGGCTGATCGAGAAACGCCCGCGGGCGCCGACCGACTGCTAGCCTCGGTGCTTCCCGAACGGGAGGGGTGACCGGTGCGTTTCCGACCGGGCGGCCGCTTCCGGGCGAACGAGAGGAGGAGCCGATGGGTTCCAACGATTCGGTCTCCGGACTGACGCAGGAGACTCGCCGCGATGCGGTCGCGGCAACCGCGCTCACGGTCGTGCGGCGGGCGCTTGTCGAGGGTGTGCCGGTAACCCGGGACGTCCTTGCGACCGAGGCGTCCGTCAACCTCAGCGCCTCACCGGAGGATGCGATGCACGAGCTTGACGCCGTCGCCCAGACTCTGGGCGTCTCGTCGCTCGCCTGACGCTTACGACGGTAGGAAGCGGGCGCGGTGCGAGGGCCGCGCCCGGCGCCCGGGGAAGCACCAGCTGGTCGAGCGTTCGGCCCCGTGCGGCGATCTATGGCTTGGCGTCGCTCTCGAGCGGCTGCATGTCGGTGCGTTTCTCTCCGAGCAGGAAGAACTCGACGGAGACGTCCGCCTCGAGGTTGGTCTCGCTGAGGAAGGCCCGCACGACGCGACCGGTGGCCTGCTCGACGAGACTCTTGAACTCGTCCGCCATCGCCTGCTGGAAGCGGCGTCTGATCTGCTGGATCGCCTCTGTCTCGCCATGCTCGATGAGCGTCCGCTCGGCCTTCGTGAAGGTCTCTTCGAGCACCACGACAACGACGTCCTCGACCAAGTAAGCCTTCGCCTTGGTCGGCCCCTTCCCGTAATAGAGGCTGTGAAGGCGCACGATTCCGGTCGCGATCCGCGATCGGGCCGTGCCGATGGCTTCGTGTTCAGGCGGTACCACGGTCAGGGTTGGCTCCGGCCACGATCATATGAGCGGTAATGCGACGTCTCAAGTGCCCGCTGCCGCGCTAGGCTGTTGGGCAAGCCGACGCTTTCGACGCGCACGCCCGCCACCCGGTCTGGCGTGCTCGCGGCGGACCCGCCGGGCCGAATCCGAGGCGAACGGAGCCGGCGGCCAGCCGGAACCTGACGCAGGAGGGTTGGTCCCATGTCCTTGCATCCATGCCGGACCTGTGGCGCTCCGGCCGAGCAGTGCGACCGCGCGCCGGCCGGGTCCCCGGGAGATAGTGCTGCGGCGGCGCCATCCCGGAGCCACCGGCTCGAGACGGCCGCACGATGAGCACCGAGCGCAGACGCGCCGACGGTGAACTTGCGGCCGCCATCTCGAACACCGTGGTCAAGGCGCTCGCTCGAACCACCGGTCGCGGACCGACGCAGGCAAAGACGACGCTTGGCGACAACGGCATCTTCGTCGTGCTGCAGGATTCCCTGACCGTCGGCGAGCGGACACTCGCCGACGCCGGCGAGGGTAATGCAGTGCTCGACCTCAGGCGGCGCTGGCAGCAGGTGATGGAGGACGACGTGAGGCGGGAGATCGAAGAGCTGACGGGTCGCAAGGTGACCGGCTTCATGAGCGACAACCACATCGATCCCGACCTGGCCGTAGAGGTATTCGTACTGGAGCCGCTACCGGAATCCGAGCGCCAAAGGCACTCATGATCTCGGCCCGGAGCATCTGCGTCTGACGGAGCGCGGCGATCCAGCAGCGCCGAGCGCCGGGCATTCACCTTTTTGGAGGCTGGCTGACGCGGCCGGTTCATCAAATCCCCGCATTTGCTCTACACTTCATGGAAGTTCGCTGGGTTCTTGCTTCCTCAGCCTCGCGTTCCAGTTCCCGAGGAAGTTCGGAAGGGAGGCGGTTCATGACCGCACCCACAGTCCCCAGCGAAGCGAATCTGCGCAGATACTGCCTGCGCATCGGGCGTGCCGATGGCGGCGCGCTCGAGCGGGCACCGGCCACCAGGCGCCGGCGAATGCGCACGCTCGAGCACGTCACCATGGAGGCCAGCGAGGCGTGAAGAGCCCGCAGGAGCGCGCCGCTGAGAGGCGCGCGGAGAAGCTGCGCGAGATCGACGAAGCCGTAGGCGAGGGCCGGCTGGTAATACGGCCGATGACTCCCGAGGAGCGCAAGAAGCTCCCTCGGCGTCCGCTCCGTGCGACGCGGCGACACTAGTACATCAACACCACCGGAAGGACAGCATCACATGGCAACCGGAACCGTTAAGTGGTTCAACGACGACAAGGGCTTCGGCTTCATCACGCCCGACGAGGCCGGCAAGGACCTCTTCGTCCACCACACCGGGATCAACTCGAGCGGCTTCAAGACGCTCGCTGAGGGCGCGCGGGTCTCCTACGACTCGCAGGCCGGCGACAAGGGCCCCAAGGCCGTCAACGTCGCGGCCCTCTAGACACGCAAGCAGCAGTCGCGTGCCCGGTCGTTGAACCGGCCGGCGCCGCGCTGCGCGACCGAAACGGCATGAGCTGCCGCTGATCCGAGTCCCGCCGCTTGGCGGCTCGGGTTCGGCGGAGCCATGCTCGAACCATCAAACATCCGCCGCGCGCCGGAGTGATCCGCGCGCGGCAGAGGAGCTAAATGTCAAAGCAATCTTTCGCGGCGCTCGGCGTCTCGCGGCCGGTGACCCATGCGCTCGAGGCGCGTGCGATCCGCACACCATTCCCAATCCAGGCGCTCGTGATCGGCGACGTGCTCGCCGGCCGCGACGTGCTGGCGCGCTCGCCGACGGGCTCCGGCAAGACGCTCGCCTTCGGCGTTCCGCTGATCGAGCGGCTGAAGCCGGACGACCGCCGGCCTGCGGGGCTCGTTCTCGCCCCCACGCGCGAGCTCGCGCTTCAGATCGTCGACGAGCTGCGCGACCTCGCAGCGTCCCGCGCGTTGCGCGTCGCAGCCGTCTACGGCGGCGCGGGGCTCGCAAAGCAGGCGCGCGAGGCGGACCGGGCTCATCTCGTGGTCGCCACGCCAGGCCGGCTCGAGGATCTTCTGGCCCGGCGGGCGCTGACGCTCGCACACGTCCGCATGCTCGTTCTCGACGAGGCCGACCGAATGCTCGACATGGGCTTTCGGCCGGCTGTCGACCGGCTCGTCGCGCAGTGCCCGCGCGACCGCCAGACCCTCTTCTTCTCGGCGACGCTCGAGGGTGAGGCCGGGCGCCTCGCCGCCCGCTACACCACGGATCCCGCTCGCCACGACCACCAGCCCGCACGCGTCGACGCGGTCGACATCGACCACCGCTTCCGGCACGTCGAGCGCAGCGGCCGCGTGGGCGCGCTCGTCGACGAGCTCGACGCGCCCGAGCGAGACCTCGCACTCGTCTTCGTCCGTACCAAGCGCGGCGCAGACCGGCTGGTGAGGAAGCTCTCCCAGGAGGGCGTCGACGCACTGGCGATCCATGGCGACAAGTCACAGGGCCAGCGCGAGCGTGCCCTCGCCCGGTTCAGCTCGGGGACCGTCACCGCGCTCGTGGCGACCGACGTTGCCGCCCGCGGGATCGACATCGACCGCGTCTCGCACGTGATCAACTTCGACCCACCCGCCGACCGCGACGGCTACGTCCATCGCACCGGCCGGACGGCCCGAGCGGGACGGTCGGGCGTCGGCATCACCTTCGTCGACGGCGAACAGGCCCGAGACGTCGAGAGGATCGCCTCCTCGCTCGGACTGACTCGCCAGTTCGGGGTGACCGGCCTCGTCACGCACGCTGCTCGCCAGCGACGGGGTCCTGCTCCCGCTCGCGGCGGCCGCCGGTGAGGATCCTCGGAGGAGTCGGAAGCGAGCGCGCGCCCGGCTGAAGGAGGACGCTCGTCTACGCGGGCGCGGCGGACGGCGCTTCGCGCGCTTGGGCGAAGGTGACGAGCCGTCCGCGTGCTTCGTCCCAGAGCTTCAACCGAAGCGAGTGTGCCGCCTGGCGAATCGAGAGCACCGGCACGCTGTGGAAGGCGGGGTTCTCGTCGTGGGCGCGCTGGAGGTTGTAGTTCGGAATCCGCGTGCTCAGGTGATGCACGTGATGAAGCCCGATGTTGCCGGTGAAGAACTGGAGCAGCTTCGGCAGCTTCAAGTAGGAGCTTCCGCGCAGCGCGGCGTCCGCGTAGCTCCAGCCGTCGGTGTCCTCCCAGTACGCGTCCTCGAACTGGTGCTGCACGTAGAACAGGCAGACGCCGGCCGCGCCGGCGAGCCAGGCGGTCGGGGCCTGGACCAGGAGGAACTCCCGCCATCCGATCAGCCAGCAGAGCGCTCCGACCAGCACCGCGAGCGCCACGTTCGTGCCGAGCACGCTGCGCCGGACACGTGGGCGCGCAGACCGCGACACGAGCCGGGGCTGGACGACCAGGGCCCATGCCGGACCGAGACTCAGCATGACTGCGGGATTGCGGAAGAAGCGGTAGGCGAGGCGGCCCCGCAGCGGCCGCGCGCGGTACTCGGCGACCGTCAGCGTCAGGACGTCACCGGTCCCGCGCCGGTCGAGATCGCCGGCAGTGGCGTGGTGGACCGCGTGGGCGTGCCGCCAGCTGTAGAACGGCTCGTAGACGAGCAACCCGAGCACTATGCCGAGCCACGCATTCGCCCGCTTCGACGGCAGGAACGAGCCGTGCGCGCAGTCGTGGAAGACGATGAACGTGCGCAGCAGGAAGCCGGCGGCCGGCAACGCGATCGCGAGGACGAGAAGGTACGAGACGTCGAGCGCGCGGTACATCGCGTACGAGAGGCCCAGGTACGGCACCGCCGACGTCGCGACGTCGAGCATGCTGCGCGCGAGCCGGGGGCGTGCGCAGGGGGCAAGGATCCGGCCCCACGCGCGCGCGCTCGACTCAGAACATTCGTCCCCTGCAAGATCCGCCGGCATATGCCGTCCCCCTTTGCGTCACGTCCGCGGGACCCCGCGACCGCTCGGCACTGAAGTTGCTGTACACCGACCGCAACCTCGACGTCGTCGCTCGGGCTTGGCGGAGAGACGCGAAGGGCAGGCAGGCGGTCGCGAAAGACTATCCGGTCCTGGACCACCGCTCGCCGCAGAGAGGGACCGCGGCTCGCCGGGTCAGCGCTGGGTGCCCTTGCGCTCCGCCGCGCGGCGGCTTGCCGCCCGCTTGCGCTCGGTTTCGCTCCGCTCCTGGCGCCCCTGCTTTCGAGCCTCGTCGTTACGAGCCGCAAGGCGTCGCTGCGCCTCGCGCCAGGCACTTCCGTCCGGGCGCGGACGGTCGTCCGGGGTGGACATCATCATGTCCCCTCCTCTGTGACCTCTCACGAGGGGGGCACCAGGTGGAGAGGTCGGAGAACCGAGCGCCCGTTATTTGGGAGTCTACCCCCCGGGACGCTCAGCGCCCGACCAATCGTCTTCCGTGTGGACCGGCAGGCGCCTCGCGGGAGATCCCCGCGACGCGGTGGCTGTGTACCCGGCTCAGTCGGCGTGTGGCGATCGCCTGCGAGCAGCGTCGCTCGCCGTCACCTCGCGGCCCGCCGCCTCGAGGCGCGCGAAGCTCGCCATCTCCGCCGACGTGCCGAGCGCTCGACGGTAGGCGTCACCGAGCCGTGCCTGCTCGGACAGCGCTCGGCCGAGCCGTCCGGCGTCGTCCACAGCGGTCGTCGCCACGGCAGCCCGGTCGAGCTCGAACGACACGGCCGTGGACGGGTCGGCGCTGACCTCCCAGCGGTCCGCGAGCTCATCGAGCAGGTACAGGCCCCAGTGCGAGTCGAGCGGTGAGTCGTCCCTCCGGAAGGGCGCGACGAAGCCGTTCCCGTCATCGCGCACGCGCACGCGCACGCGCTCGTCGCTGACCCTGACATCGAGCCCGACGATGCCCTCGCCGCCGGTGTCGGCGTGCTGAATGCTGTTGGCGATCAACTCGGTCACGAGCAGGGCCAGGACGCTGGATTCCTCGCGGTCGAGCGTCCACGCCAGGGATTCGAGCTCACGCCGAGCAGCCGCCGCCGAGTCGGGCTCGGCGGCGAACCGGCGCCGAATGACAGGCGGCCGCCGCTCGTCGACCGCTACGCGGTCGGAGCTCCCGAGCGGCGAAGAGCAGTTCGGGCAGATGTTCGCGGTAAAGCGCCCCGCAACGCTGTGCGTTGTCAGTCCGCAGCCGGGGCAGCGGTAGTAGGGCATTTCGGGGTCCCCCTGCAGTGCGCTGGTCGCGCCCCGCATAGCAGTCTCCGGCGTGATCACTGCGAACGGCCGCGGCGGTTACAGCCGTAGACGATGCGCAACGAAAGCGTCGGTCCGGAGGACCCACGGTAGCGCACCGGACAAGTCGCTCGAAGGCCGAAAATCCGGCCCGCCTCGGGTCTCCGATCCCAGAAGGCAGGCACGCTCCAACGGCCCAGAACTTCATGAGCGCGCCTTGGAGCCGGGCCGCCGCGCTCGGCTACCCGCCGCGGGACTTCCCTGCCGCTAAGTTTTCGCACGTGTCGAGCAGCGCCCTCGCCCGTGCGGTCTTCGGCCTGCTCGTCGTCGCGACTGTGGGCGCGTTCTTCGTCACCCAGCGCCTCAAGCGCTCCCCGCCGCCCGTCAAGCGGATCGCCGTTCCGCACTACATTGCGCCGGACGGCGGCCCGAAGCGACTGGCACGGATGCATTTCGCGCTTCCCAAGGGCGACTACGTAACCGCGTCGATGGTCACCGGCGGCGGCGACGAGGTGAAGCGCCTGATCGACGACCGCCAGCTCGGGCGGGGGACGCATTACGTGATCTGGAACGGTCGCGACGCGAGCAACCGCATCCCGCCGGACGGCGTCTACTACCTCCAGATCGTGCTGCACGGGCAGGGACGAGAGGTGACGAGCCCGCGCGGCGTCGACCTCGTCACCCGCCCCCCGGTGCCGCGGCTCGTCAGCGTCCGTCCGAGCCACCTGACTCCGGAGCGAACGGCAAGCGTGACGGCGACCTTCGACGGTCCGACGAACCCGCCGGCGCGCTTCACGGTCTACCGCACCGACGGCGACGCGGTGCGCGCCGTGGCCAGCTTCCGGGCGGCGCGCGGGGCACGCAGCGCGACCTGGGACGTGCGCATCGGCTCGCGGCCGGCTCCCGCGGGGCTCTACACGTTCGCCGTGACCGTCGAGAACCGCGCGTTGATTCCCGGCTCCGCCCCCGCGCGGCTGCCGCCGACCCGCATCGATGCACGGCGCGGTACGGGCCTGACCATCTCGGGCCCCTCGGCGGTGGGACCCCTCGAGCCGATCACGCCGGGTGGGGACGTGCAGGTCGAGCTGGCCGGCGCGCGCGGCCCGGTCGGCTGGAGCGTGACGCGGGTAGGCGCCCGGCGCGCAATCTCAAGTGGCACCGGCAGTGCCCCGGCGCTTGCCTTCACGCTCGACCGGCGCGCTACGACCGGCCTGTACGAGATCGTTGTTCACGCCCCGAGCGGCACCGCGCGTGTGCCGCTGGCGGTGCGGACACCCGCGCACTCGACGCCGAAGGTCCTGGTCGTGCTTCCGACGATCAACTGGCAGGCAGACAACCCCACCGACGAGGACGACGACGGCTTCGCCGACACGCTGGCGGACACCCCGTCGGTGTCGCTCGCTCGACCGTTCGCGTTCGGGCGGCCCCCACCCGACTTCGAGTCCGAGGCCGCCCCGCTGCTGCGCTTCCTCGACACGCAGCACCTGGGCTACGACGTCACGACCGACCTGGCGCTCGCCCGCGGTCATGGTCCGAGCCTCTCCGGCTACCGCGCTGTCGCCCTTGCGGGCAGCGAGCGTTGGACGACGCCGTCGGTCGCCGCGGAGCTGCGCGCCTACGTGGAGGGCGGCGGACGGCTCGCATCGTTCGGTACCGACGCACTGCGCAGGAGTGCGGCGCTTGCGGGCGACACGCTCCGTGCGCGAGACGGCGAATCGCCCTACGACGCCTTCGGCGAGCGCAGCTCACCGCTGAGCACCGAGCTCGCTCCCCTGGTGGTGAGCAGCGACTCACTCGGTCTCTTCGCGCAGACGAGCGGGGCCGTCGGCCTCTTCAGCAGCTTCGAGCAGAGCGATGGCCTGCCGGCGGGCGCGCGCGTGCTGACCGCGGCCGGCCGCGATCCGGCGCATCCGGCGTTCGTCGCCTACGCGCTCGGGCGAGGACTCGTCGTCCGCACCGGGACGGCGCAATGGAGCGCGGCGCTCGCGAGCGACGCGCAGGTGCAAGACGTCACGACAGGGCTGTGGTCCCTCCTCTCGCGATAGCGCTCGGCATCAAGGGCCTTGGAGCCATCGCCGCCGCGGCAACGGGGGGCGGCTCGCTCGCGCTGCGAACCGCGCGAGCGCGGGCCTGGGCGAGCGTCGCGGCGCTGGTATTGACACCCGCGCTGGTCCTGGGCGAGCTCTGGCACAGCGCACAAATCGAAGATCTGCGCGCTCATTTCGGGCTTGCGGCCGTCGCGATAGTCCTGGCCGCAGTGCTCATCGGGACGCTCGCCTACGCGATCGGGCGACGGCCATTCCTGCTGCCGCTGCTTGCTGCGTTCACGCTGCCGTTCCGGATCCCGGTCGAGTCCGGCTCGACGTCCGCGAACCTGCTCGTGCCGCTCTACATAGTGATCGCCGCCGGGGTGCTCGCCCACGCCTGGCATGTCCTCAGGCCACGCCCGCCGGCCGAGGGCAACGGGTCCGGCCACATCGGAGCCTGGAGGGAGTTCGCTCCGACCAGGATCGACTACGTGCTCGTGGTCGTGATCGTGCTCTACGCGCTGCAGTCGCTCTACTCGAGCGATTTCGAACAGGCGCTGAAGAGCCTCGCCTTCTACTACGTGCCGTTCGCGCTGCTGTTCAAGCTGCTGACAAGCGTGCGCTGGAGCCGGCGGCTGTTCGTCGCGTGCTTCGGCATCCTGGTCGGCCTCGGACTCGTGTTCGCCGGGATCGGATTCGTGGAGTACGCGACTCGCCACGTGCTCTGGAACCAGAAGGTGATCCAGGCAAACGAGTTCCAGTCGTACTTCCGGGTCAACTCGCTGTTCTTCGATCCGAGCATCTACGGACGCTTCCTCGCGATCGTCATGATCGGACTCGCGACGACGCTGCTTTGGCCGCGTGCCCGGCGGGAGATCGTGATCGCGGCACTCGCGCTGGTGGTGCTCTGGGGCGGGATAGTGCTGAGCTTCTCGCAGTCGAGCTTCGGCGCCCTGCTCGTCGGGCTCGTGGTGCTCGCGGGATTGCGCTGGGACCCGCGGCCCGTGATCTTCGGTGGGGCGGTGGCGCTCGTGCTCGCGATCGGGGTGGTGGTCGCCGCGCCTGGCGCGGTGAACCTGAACCTCGGCTCCAGCTCCTCTGTGAACAAGGCGTCGAGCGGGCGCTTCAAGCTCGTCAGCGGTGGTCTCGCGCTGTTCTCGGAGCGTCCCTTCTGGGGCTACGGCTCGGGCTCGTTCGCGCAGCGAGTTCCGCTCGAGGGAGGGGGTCTCCTCGACCGCCGCCGCCTCCGCGTCGCACACGATTCCGCTCACCGTCGCCGCCGAGCAGGGCGTGATCGGGCTCGCCCCGTACCTGCTTCTGATCGTGACCGCCGCGGAGCTGCTTTTCCCTGCGCTCGGGGACCTTCGCGGACGCGGCCCTCCCCCCTTCGCGCTCGTCGTGCGCGCCTTCATCGCGGCCGCGTTCGCCGCGCTCTTCGTGCACACGCTGCTCTACGCGGCGTTCCTCGAGGATCCGATAACCTGGGCCCTGTTGGCGCTTGCTGTGGTGTTGCGGCGCGTCGACGGCCACGCGTCCGCCGAGCCCGCGGGTGCGCTGTCGGGGGCGGTGGGATCCTTGAGCAGGACGTGAGCGTCCCGCACGGCAAGATGACCGAACCGACCGAGAACCGGACTCCCCGTCCGTGAGCGCCACCGCGATCAGCCCCGCGCCGGCCCTTGCGCTGCGCGCCCGGTCCCTAGACGCCTACGGCTGGGCGGCCGCGGCGACGACGGTCCTGGGAGCGGCGCTTCGCTTCTCGACACTCGGCGTCCAGAGCCTGTGGAAGGACGAGGCGGTGACCGTCGTCAGGATCCTCCACCCGTCGCTGCCGCAGACGATTGCGACGATCCCGCACAGCGAAGCGACGCCGCCGCTGTACTACATCCTCGCCTGGGCCTGGACGCGCGTGCTCGGAACGAGCGAGGTTGGCATCCGCTCGCTCTCGGCGCTCGCGGGGACGGTTACGATCCCGCTCGTCTACATCGCGGCGTCGAGACTGGCATCGCGACGTGCCGGCGTCTTCGCCGCGGCCCTCGCCGCCTGCAACCCGTATCTGATCTGGTACTCCCAGGAGGCGCGCGCGTACGCGCTGCTCGCGATGCTCTGCGCGCTCTCGTTCGTGCTCTTCCTCCGGGCGCGCGGCGGGAGGTCGCTCGCCTGGTGGGCGGTCGTCTCGGCGCTCGCCCTCGCGACTCACTACTTCGCCGTGTTCACCGTCGCGCCGGAGGCGATCTGGTTGCTCGTCAGCTGGCGCCGGCGTGGCACCTACCTGGCGGTCGGGGCCGTCGGCATCGCGGGGATCGCGCTGCTGCCGCTGGCGCTCCACCAGGCGTCGCTTGGACACGACGGCTGGATCGCCGCGATCTCGCTACCGACGCGAGTGACCGACACCGCCCGGTACTTCCTGGCCGCGCCTACGACAGAGCCGTCGGCCCTTGTCACGCTGCTCGCTGGAACGATCGTCCTGGGCATCGTGTGGCTCGCGGTGATCGAGCGCGAGGACCGGGCGGGATTGCTCGTAGCCGGTGGCATAGGGCTCGCGTCGATCGCGATCCCGCTGGTCCTCGCGCTCGGTTACGACTTCTTCTTCCACCGCAACCTGATCGGGGCGCTGCCGCTGCTGATCGTGGCGGCGGGTATCGCGTGCGCCTCGCGCCGCGTGCGCGTCACGGGGCCGCTGCTCGCGGCCGCGCTTTGCGCCGTGTCGCTCGTCGCGGTCATGCAGATCGACACCGAGCCTCGGATGCAGCGCGCCGACTGGCGCTCGGCAGCGCGTGCGATCGGCCCTGCGCGCGGCCCGCGCGCGATCGTGACGCCCTCGCTTGGGGATGAGCCGCTCGAGTACTACCTCGGTCACCTCACCCTGCTCCACCACGGGACGCGCGTGGCGGAGGTCGACCTGCTCGGCTGGCCCGCGCCGCACGCCGCCGTGGCCCCGCCGCCGCCGGGCTTCCGGCCCGCCGGCCGGCGACGGGTGGGAGCGTTTACGCTCGTTCGCTACCGTGCATCGACCGCGCTGCCGGTCGAGCGCGCGGCGCTCGCCGCGGACCGGCTCGGCAGTGACCATCCCGGCGTGCTGGTCGCCACGCCCCACTGACATGAACGGATTTGCCGCCCCAACGATCGGCGCGCCGTCCCGGCCGCTTTCCGCGCTCTCGGAGCGCGCGCGCGAGGCATTGTGCGTCGGCGCGCTGGTAGCGCTGACGCTCCTCGGTGCCGCTATCGCTGTCACCGCCGCCGGCGGCAGCTCGTTCGACGTGCCGGCGAGCCACGCGGGCATGCCGGGCTGGATGGCGGGCGTCATGCACGGCCTGGCGCCGACGCTCACGTCGGATCAGTTCGTGCTCGCACTCGCGCTGATGGTGGTGCTGTGGGGGGTGGTCATCGGCGCCGGCGCACGCATCCGCGCATCCTGGGTGATCGCGGCGGTCGTGCTGCTGCACTTCCTGTTCACGATCGCTCCGCCGCTGATGTCGAAGGACATCTTCAGCTATGTCAGCTACGCCCGGCTCGGCGTGCTGCACGGAGTCAACCCGTACGCGACGGGTGCGTTCCAGTTCCCCGGCGATCCGTCGTACCCGTTCACCGCGTGGCGGCACACGGGCAGCGCCTACGGCCCGCTGTTCACCATCGCAAGCTATCCGCTGGCCGTGCTCGGCGTGCCCGCCGCGATGTGGGTGGTAAAGCTCGTAACGGGCGCCTTCAGCCTCGCGCTCGTCTGGATCACCTGGCGCTGCGCGCAGCGCCTCGGCCGGGATCCGGTGCGCGCGGCCGTCTGGGTCGGCCTCAACCCCGTGCTGCTGGTGTACGGCGTCGGCGGGGCGCACAACGACCTGATCATGCTGTTCCTGATGATGGCGGGCGTCTGGTTCGCACTCGGCCGGCGCGAGAACGTGGCCGGCGCGGCGCTCGTGGCATCGGTCGCGGTCAAGGCATCGGGAGCCGTGATGCTGCCCTACCTCTTCCTGCAGTCGCGTGACCGGCGGAGACTCGTCACAGGCGCGGCGCTCACGGCCGGCGTCCTGCTGGTCATGGCTCTGCTCGCCTTCGCCGGGCACGCGCTGGGCGTGCTGACCGTCCTCAAGACACAGCAGCTGCTCGTCTCCGGAGACGCCATCCCGAACCAGGTCGCGAAGATGGTGGGGCTGCCGGGCATCACCTCGGACGTGCGGCTCGTCTGCAGGCTGCTCACGCTCGGCACGCTCGTATGGCTCGGCTGGCGCGTCTGGCGAGGCAGGACCGACTGGATCACGGCGAGCGGCTGGGCGATGGTCGCGCTCGTGGTGGGGAGCTCGTGGCTGCTCGGGTGGTACGTCCTGTGGCCGCTGCCGTTCGCTGCGGTGACGCGGGACCGGCGCCTGCAGGTGGCAGCGTTCGCGCTGATCGTCTACTTCGTCGCCATGCGCTGGTCGGTCTTCATCACGTGAGCCCCTCAGCCATGGCTGGGGCAATAGAGGGCGCCGGGCGGAAGCGGAGGCCTGCCTGGATGGGGAATCGCGCGGGTCGGGTTGGGGATCTGGACGCAGCTGTAGGCGTACGCGATCGCCTCGGAGCTGTCCGGATGCGATACGACCTGCATGCAGAAGCCCTGGCCCGGCCGCCCGGCGACGTGCCGCTTGTAGGCGCAGACCATGTCGAGGCGCTTGTGGACCTTGACCGTCGTCGGGCCGTAGCGGCCGAGCGCCGGATGCGAGGCGAGGTAGCGGTGGAAGACGTGGTTGTCGAGCTTGGTGCGATTCAGGTCGCGCGTGTCGGCCACCGAGTTGACGCCGATCGCGACCGCGAACAGCGCCACGAAAAGGACGACCAGCAGATCGGCGAGGCGCGCGCGGCGGGATCTGCGCATCCAGCTCGCGGCGGCGCGGCGAGGCAACGTGGACACGCGCGAACCGTAACGGCCAGATGACCGGGGTGGCCGTGCCCGTCGAGGAGGCGCCGCCGGTCGCGCCCGCCGCGCCCGCCGCGGTGGCGGCGATCACTCGGCGCGAGGTCTGGCTCGTGGCCGTCGCCTCGGTGCTGCTGTCGCTCGCGATGAACTGGCCGCTGCCGCTTCACCTCGGCTCCCACATCGGCGAGGACCTCGGCGACCCGGTCCGGACGGCGTGGCAGATCGCCTGGGAAGGCCATGCGCTGCTGCACTCCCCCACGCACCTCTACCAGGCGAACGCGTTCTGGCCGCTGTCGGACAGCTTCGCCTTCTCCGACTCGCTGCTCGGCTTCATGCCGGCCGGGGTCATCGGGCACGGCCTCGTCGCCGCTCTGGTTCGCTACAACCTGCTGTTCCTGTTCGCCTACGCGCTCTGCTTCTTCGGTGCGTACCTGCTGGCGCGCGAGCTGGGACTGCGGCGCGCGGGAGCCGTCATCGCCGGCGCGGCATTCGCGTACGCGCCGTTCCGGCTGACGATGAACGGTCACCTGCACGTGATATCGAGCGGCGGCATACCGCTGGCGCTCTTCTTCCTCGTGCGCGGCTACCGCCGTCGGTCGTGGCGCAGCGTGCTCGCTGGCTGGCTCGTGGCGAGCTGGCAGCTGAGCCTCGGCTTCACCCTCGGGCTCCAGCTCGCCTCGTTGCTCGCGGTCCTCGGGGCTGCACTCGCGGTCGTCTGGGTCCGCCGCGGCCGGCCGCCGCTCGGCAGCCGTGTCGCCGCGGCCACGATCGCCGGTCTAGCCTGCATGGCCGCCATCGGCCTGTTAGAGGGCCTGCCGCTGTTGCACGTCGCGCACGAGTTCTCGACGGCGAAGCGGGGTGCCGACGAGATCGCGCGCTACTCGGCTCCGCCCAAGGCCTTCCTGTCCGCGCCGCCCGAGGACCGCGTGTGGGGCGCCGCGACCGCCGGCGTGCGCCGGACGCTGACGAGCCCGAACGAGCAGAACCAGTTCCCCGGCCTCACGATCTTCGCCCTCGCGCTGCTCGGATTGGTCGGCGGCAGCGCTTTCACGCGGCGTTTCCGAGGGGTCCTCGGAGCGGTCATCGTCGTGGTGGCGCTGACCTCGCTCGGCTACGGCATCTTCGGCGGCGCGCTGTTCGACCTGCTGCGCCACATTCCCGGCTGGGACGGCGTGCGCACCCCGGGGCGGCTAATCACGCTGACCTCGCTCGGCCTCGCCATCCTCGCGGCGGCAGGCGCCGAGCGCCTCGTGGGCGCCGTACGCCGGCACGTCCCGGGCCGGAGCGCCTTCGAGGCGCGCGCGGTCCCACTCGTCTGCGCCGGCGTGCTGGTGCTCGCCGTGCTCGCCGAAGGGCGCGGCTCGATGCCGAACCCGGCCGTCCCGCTGGGCGCACCGACGAGCGCCGGCCCGCAGATCGACCTGCCGACCAACCCCGCCTACGACCGCGTCTACCAGTTCTGGACCGCCGCCCGCTTCCAGCCGCTCGAGAACGGAGTCGCCACCTTCAGCATCCCGAACGAGGACGCCCTGCACGACTGGATGAACCGCTTCCCGGACGCATACTCGATCTATCTCCTGCGTCACCTGGGGATCCGCACCGTCTTCCTTCACCTGGGCATCCAGCGCTACCAGATCCCGCACCAGTTCCAGCTCCCCTACCCGGGAGACGTACGCGCCGCCGCCGCCAGGTCCGTCCGCGGCCTGCCGGTGATCCGAGTCGTCCGGCTCGGCGACACGATCCGCTACGACCTGAGGCCGCTGCCCGTCACGCGGGCGCAGGCGCTCCGCTTCTTCCTCCACATCCATGTCTGAGCGGCGCAGGGGGCTCGTCGCACTCGTGCTCGTCGCGATCGCCGCGGGCACGGTCATCCAGGCGCTCGGCTGGAACCAGACCTCGCACTACGCGCTCGTTCGAGCCCTCTACTCCGGCACGGCGCACATCGACCCCTACCAGTCGACGACCGGCGACAAGGCGTTCCTCGCCGGACACTGGTTCTCGGCGCGCGCGCCCGGCCTCGCGCTCGTCACGGTGCCCTTCTACGCGGCGCTGCACGCCGTCGGTGTCACGCCCGCGTCAACCAGTGTCTGGATTGGCGGACGCCACAACGACGAGATGGTCTGGCTGCTGACCCTGTGGGCGGCCGTCCTGCCCGCCCTCGGGATCATGCTGCTCGTACGCCACCTCGGCGAGCGGCTCGAGCCGGGGCTCGGGACGGCGGCCGCGGTCACGGCCGGACTGGGGACGCTGCTGCTCCCGTTCGCGACGCTGCTGTTCTCGCACGTCTTCTCCGCCTTCCTGGCGTTCGCGGCCTTCGCGCTGCTGTGGAGAGCGAGACGGGCAAGCCTGGCTCAGGTCGCCTGCGCCGGGTTGCTGATCGGCTTCGGCATCACGACGGAGTACCCGATCCTGTTCGCCGGTCTGGTCCTCGGCGTCTACGCGATCTCGCGCGGGGAGGCGCTCCGGCGCGCGGCCGTCTACACCGGCGGCGTGATCGTCGGCGCGCTGCCGTTCGCCCTCTACGACAAGTGGGCCTTCGGCTCCTTCACGCACATCGCCTACGCGGACATCCCCAAGCAGCACGCCGGCTTCTTCGGCATCCGCGTGCCGAGCCCGCTCGTCGCGGGCGAGCTGCTGTTCTCCTCGCGTGGCCTGCTGACCCTCTCACCGGTGCTCGCGCTGTCGGTCGCCGGCCTCGTGCTGATGTACCGGCGCGGGCTGAATCGCGAGGCGCTCGTGATCGTCACGATCGCGCTGCTCTACCTGGCCTACGACTCCGGCTATTACCTGCCCTATGGCGGCACCGTGCCGGGGCCGCGCTTCCTGATCACGATCCTGCCGTTCCTCGCCGTTCCGCTGGCGCTGGCCTTCCGGCGCTGGCCGGGGCCGGCGCTGGCGCTCGCCGCGGCGTCCGTCGCCGGCATGACGATCCCGACGCTGACCAAGCCGATGGTCTCGGCCGAGGGCGATACCGGCATCTGGACGCGGCTGCTCGGCGGCGGGCAGTTCCAGGCGACGGTCGGCACCCTGGCCGGGATCAAGAACGGCTGGCTGGCCCTCGCGCCGTTCCTGCTGCCCGCACTCGCGGCCGTCGCCGTCGCCGCGACCGCCACACGCCGGCTGGCGCTGTCGTACCGGTCCGTCGTCGAGGGTGCCGCGATAGCCGCAGCCTGGGCGGTGCTCGCGGCGCTCGTGCCGGGCGCGCTCGGGATCGACCATGCCGCGGGCCAGCGGATCGTCGCCGCCGGCGACCCGAAGGGGACGCTCGAGCTCTACGGGTCGCACCCGATCACGGGGATCGCCGTGATCGGCCTCGGGGCGGCTCTGACGGCGCTCGTCGTGGGACTGTTCCTCTGGGGTCCCCGCCGGGCGGCCGTCGCCACGCCGCGCGCCGAGCCTCAGGGCGCGGCGCCGGCGAGCGTTGCGTAGATCCGCGTCATCGCGGCCTGCTCGAGCACCTGGCCGCCGCCCGTGTCGAACGGGAACACGTTGGCGCGGTCGCGGATGCTGCTCCATGCCCAGCTCGCGTAGTACTGGGCGCGGGCGCGGTAGCCGGGGTCGTGGCGGATCGCGTCGAGCAGCATCAGGTTGTCGACGAAGATCGCGACGAAGAAGGGCGGGTCGCCCGTCAGCCGCGTGTCGTCGAAGTAGGCGACCGCCGCGCGCGCGTTAGCGACCGCGTGCGCCAGGTAGCTGCGGTGCCGGGTCGCCTCGTACAGGAGGGCGCCCGCGCCGACCATGGTGCCCTGGTTGTAGCTCCAGATCGTCGCGTCGCGGTCACCGCCGAAGCCGATGTGGTCGATGTACAGGCCGCCGGCGCCGACGAGGCAGCCCCGCACCCAGTCGTAGAAGCGCTTCGCCCAGGTCAGGTAGTAGACGCGGTGCGTGAGCATGTAGAGACGCGCGCCGAGCTGGACCGCGGGCGCGTTCGTAACCGTGTTGCGGTCGCTGTTGTGCGGGCTCTCCGAGAAGAGCACCCCGCCGGGACAAGCGTGGGCGGGGTTGGTGTCCCAGCCGGAGACGGCGAGGTCGAACAGCTGCCCGGCTCGCGTGACCAGCGCGCGGCTTCGCGTCGCGCGGTAGCGCCGCAGCAGCTCGAGCGCCACCCATTCATTGTCGTCGTAGCCGATCGTGCCGTAGTTGCCGAGTGGCGGACCGGGCTGGGCACCGTATCCCGGCGGGGTTGCGGCTGGCTCCCAGTAGCGGGCGAGGCCGCGGAGAAGCGCCTCCACCGCCTTGCCGTAGGCGCGCTGGCCGCCGGGCAGCTCCGACATCGAGACGCTCGCCGCGAGCGCTTGCGAGAACGGCCACAGGTTCGAGTACGTGGTCGGCGTCGCGCCCTTGTAGAGCGAGTACGTGGGGACGAAGAGATAGCGCTGA
Source organism: uncultured Actinomycetes bacterium (assembly GCA_963719375.1). Lineage (GTDB taxonomy): Bacteria > Actinomycetota > Thermoleophilia > Solirubrobacterales > Thermoleophilaceae > JAICJV01. The sequence continues at coordinate 1,589,623 of CAVRBY010000001.1, forward strand.
AGCGCCGTGTAGGCCGCCTGGGCGCGAGCGAGGTTCGGATTGTGCGGACGAGCAACGGCGGCGGGCGTGAGTGCGAGCATTGTCGCCGCTACGGTGGCGACGATTATCGCGCTGGCGGTCCGTGCCGTCACAGGGCACGGAAACCCCCCATCGGGGCGAGCGTTGCGGTCGCTCAGGAACCTGGCGGCGGCACCGTCGCGAGCCACGCGAACAGGCTGACGGTCGCGGCGTGCGTCTGGAGCATGCCCGGGACGATCCCCTGCCCGGTGACCGGATTGCCGTCCCAGCCGCGCAGGAACAGCCCGTTCGAGTCGCGCGCGTTCGCGAGCGCCTGCTGCGCGGCGTCGCTCGCCGCCTGGTACCAGCGCGGATCTCCGTCGATGCGGTAGAGGTCGAGCAGGTCGCGGAGGTAGATGCTGTCGTAGATCGGCGGGGTCGTCACCGTGAAGCGTTCGAGCGACAGCTGCGCGACCGCTTCGGCCTGCTGGCAGTAGGCCTCGTCCCCGGTCCGCTTGCAGATCTCCGCCTGCGCGGCGATCAGCGGTCCCTGGATGTAGACGGCCGCGCGGGGATCGTCCTCGCGGCGCTCGTAGAGCCCGTCGAAGACGAAGTTGGAGTTCGCCCACAGCACGAGCTTGTGAACCTCGGCGAGGTAGTAGGGGTCCCCTGTCACCTCGTACAGGCGCGCGGCGAGAAGAGTGCCCGCGGCGACGCTCTCGCCGGCCTTGTGCTCATGGATCGTGCTCCACCAGATCCCGCCCTGCACGGGATCCCAGCCGGCCGCGTCGATGAAAGCGAAGGCGCGCTCTGCGTCCCTCAGGTAGCGCGAGTTGCCGGTCGCGCGGTAGGCGTCGACGAAGGCGATCCCCCACCAGCCGTTGTCGTCGAACCAGGCGCGAACGCGCATGCGCACCCCCTTGTAGGGCTGATACCCCCCGGCCGGCTCGAGCGCGGGATCCCAGTACCGCTCAGCGCCGCGCGCAAACGAGGCGACGGCCGATCGCGTCTGGGAGCCGGGCGCGGCGATCGCGATCGCATCCAGCGTCTCGAACAGCGGCACCAGGCCCCAGAGGGTCGCCAGCGGCCGCGCGCCATGCCCGCCGTGCTGCTGGCGATACCAGCCGCGGCGAGGGTCCCACCAGAACTGCCGCGCCGCCGCCGCCCCCTGCTGGGCGGCCGCCAGGTAATCCGCCTGCGTCTCGGCGCGGGCGGCGGACGGCACGGTCAAGGCCAGCGCGGCGGCCAGGACGGCCGTCAGGTAGGGCGTTTGCCTGATCCGCATCACTAAGCTTCCGGTCGGCGCAGAAGGCCCGCTCGCCCGCGGAAGCGCCGCCGCGACGAGGCTGCCGCAGCCCTTCGCCCCACGGAGCGGCATCATACGGCCGGCCCAGTTCCCTAACACATGAACGTGCTCGAACAGATCGAATCTCGGGGGCCCGTTCCCGGGCTGGCACTCCCCCGCGACTCCGCGGCGCGGCTGGGGCGGATCGCCGCGGTCACCGCGCTCGGCGCGCTGATCGTGGCCGCGGTGATTATCGCGGTTGACAGCGCGGCCGCCCCCTCGGACGTCGTGTCCGGCAGCCTGCGGCAGTTCCCGGGCTTCGTCGCCGGTCCCCTGCGCTTCCTCCCCGGCTCGCGCCTGACACCGGGGACATACAGCGAGCTCACCTACGCGATGACGCTCGCCTATCTGGTCGTGCTGCTCTGCTCGCGCTGGATCGGCGTGCGCGCGGCCGTTGCGGCGGTCGTGCTGCTGCACGTCGTGTTCGCGCTCACCCCGCCGCTCGCATCGACGGACATCTGGAACTACATCGGCTACGCCCACCTCGGTGCTCTGCACGGGCTCAGCCCTTACCAGCACGTCCCGGCCGCCGCTCGCCAAGATCCCGCCTTCCGGTGGGTGACCTGGCCAAGCTACAAGACGCCATACGGCCCCCTGTTCACGGTGCTCAGCTACGCCACGGCACCGCTCGGCGTCGCCGGGGGCCTGTGGGTGTTGAAGGTGACGCTGGCCGCCGCGGGACTCGGCTGCCTGAGGCTCGTCTGGCTGTGCGCGCGCAGCCTCGGCCTCGATCCGGTCCCGGCGCTGCTGCTCGTCGGCCTCAGCCCGGCCTGGCTGATCTGGACGATCGGCGGCAACCACAACGACGTCCTGATGCTGATCGTCGCACTCGGCGGACTGGCGGCGTGGCTGCGAGGTCGAGACCTCGCTGCCGGCGTGCTGATCGTGCTCGCCGCGGGAATCAAGATGCCCGCGATCCTGCTGCTGCCGTTCCTCGTCCTGCGGGCGCGGAACCCGCGCCGGATGCTCCTCGGCGCGCTCGGAGGGGCGGTTGGGACTGCGGTCATATCGCTGGTCGCCTTCGGCAGCCTCGAGCCGATCACCGCCTTCCAGAGTCAGAACAACTTCCACTCGAACCGCAGCATCCTCGGCCAGCTCTTCCGCCTGTTCAATCAGGGCCACGCGACTCCCGACGCGCAGTGGCCCGCGGCGGTGCTGCTGGTGCTCGCGGTCGTCGCCCTGTTCGTCTGGACATGGCGCGGGCGCGCGAACCCACTCGTCGCGGCGGGCTGGGCGATCGCCGGGCTGCTCGTGTCGATGCTGTGGGAGTTCCCCTGGTACGTCACCTGGCTGCTGCCGCTCGCCGCGCTCGTGACGGACCGGCGGCTCAAGGCCGCTGCCCTGGCGCTCAGCGTGATGCTCCTGCTCGTCTACGTGACACCGTCGCTCGTACTGACCTCCTGAGCCCGGTTGAGCTGCTCGGCCGCTTCGCGGATCCCCTCGCCGCGACGGGGCAGCAGCGCCTGGCGCGCGTGCAGCAGGTAGCGACGGGCGTCGTGCCCGGGCAGCGCGAGTGCGGCGAGCGCGCGCACGAGGTAGCTCCAGGCGGTCAGCACGCGAACGACGGCGGCCTCGGCGGCGCCGTGGTGCTTTCGCATGTAGCGGTCGCGGTTGCGATGGAACTCGACGATCCGGCGGCCGGCAGCGGAGGCGTCGGTGGCGAGCTGCTCGCGGTGGACGGCACGCGCCGTGGGCACCCAGAGCGTTCGCCAGCCACGGTCCGCGAGGCGCTTGCAGAAGTCGGTCTCGTCCGAGTAGACGAAGAACGCCGGGTCGAGATAGCCGACGTCGGCCGCCGCGGAGCTGCGCACGAGCATCGCGCTCGACTGCGCCCAGCCGACGGCTCTCCGGCGTTCGCCGCGGCTCTGGACGGTCAGCAGGCGATGGAGGAAGAGGGCGCCGGCCAGGGCGGTCCCAACCGACGGGAGGCGCCACGCACACGGCTGCGGAAGTCCGTCCGGGTCGAGCAGCTGTGCCGCGGCGGCGCCGGCCAGGGGGTCCGCGTCGAGCGCCGCGAGCAGCGCCGCGGCAGCTCCCGGAGCAGAGCTCGGCGTCCTCGTTGAGCAGCAGGCAGTAGCGCCCGCGTGCGGCCCGCAGGAGGGTCGAGTCGTTCTCCGCCTTGCCGGTGCGCCGCGTCAACTCGATCAGCCGGATGTCGCGCCCGAGGCCTCGAACGGCGGCGGCGGAGCCGTCACGCGAGGCGTTGTCGAGCACGAGCACCTCGTGCTCGATGTCGCTCGGTGCCGTCCGCTCGATCGCGTCGAGGCAGCGGAGGAGCAGGTCACGGGAGTCCGTGTTGACCACGCAGTAGGACAGCATCACGGCGTAATCATGGTCGCGTGAGAGTCCAGCTCGTCGATCCCTCCGCGTTCACGCCCCCCTACGACCACGCGCTGGCCGGAGCGCTGGCAGACGCCGGAGCCGACGTGGAGCTCGTCACGAGCCACTTCGCCTACGGCGACGTGCCCGCGGCCGGCGGCTACCGCGTCGAAGAGCCCTTCTACCGCCTCTCGGCCCGGCTGCGCCCCGGGTCCCGGCGACGGGCGGCGGTGAAGCTCGCCGAGCACGTGCCGGGGATGGTGGCCCTGCGCCGGCGGACACGCAGAGCCGACGTGGTCCACTACCAGTGGCTCGCGGTGCAGCCGCTCGACGTCCACCTGCTGCCGCCGCGGCGTCCGCGAGTGCTGACCGCGCACGACATCCTCCCTCGCGAGCCCCGCCCCGGTCAGCTCGCGGCGACGCGCCGCCTCCTGCACGCGATGGACGCCGTCATCGCGCACTCCGAGCACGGCGCCGCGCGCCTGCGCGACGAGCTCGGAGTTCCCGCCCATGTCGTCAGGGTGATCCCGCACGGAGCGTTCGACTACCTCACGCGACTGCCGGCCGAGCAGCCGCTCGAGCCGGAGCTCGCCGCGGTGGAGGGTCCCGTCGTGCTGTGCTTCGGGCTGCTTCGCCCGTACAAGGGCATCGAGGTGCTGCTCGAGGCCTTCAGGTCGGTCACCGGGGCCGAGCTCTGGGTGGTGGGCATGCCGCGGATGCCGCTCGCGCCGCTCCGCCGGGCCGCGCCGGCGGGCGTGCGCTTCGTCCCGCGCTACCTGCGCGAGGGAGAGCTGCCGCCGCTGTTTCGCCGCGCCGACCTCGTCGTGCTGCCCTACCTCGAGAGCGAGCAGTCCGGCGTGCTCGCGACCGCGCTCGCGTTCGCCAAGCCGACGATCGCCTCGGACGTCGGCGGCTTCGGCGAGGCCGGCGCGGTCGCGCTCGTGCCACCAGGGGATCCGGAGGCGCTCGCCGCGGCGATCGCGCGCGTGCTCGCCGATCCGGACGAGCGCGGGCGCCTCGCCGCGGCGGCGGCGGCGGCGGCGGCGGGCCCCTACTCGTGGCGGCGCGCTGCCGAGCTGACGCTCGCGCTCTACCGTGAGCTGCTGTGATCGCGGTGCTCGGGCCGGGCGGCGTCGGGGGCTTCCTGGCCGGTGCGCTCGCCCGCGCCGGGTCGGCCGTCGAGGTGGTGGCAAGGGAGCCCACCGCGGAAGCCCTGCGGGAGCGGGGCCTGCGCGTCGAGAGCGTTCGGCTCGGCGACTTCGAGACGCGACCGAACGTGGCCACGAGCCTGACCGAGCCGGCCAGGCTGCTGATCGTCGCGACGAAGGCCTATTCGCTCACCGCCGCGCTCGACCGTGTCGAGGCAGAGCCGCGTTTCGTCCTGCCGCTGCTCAACGGCCTCGACCACCTTCCTCTCTTGAGGGAGCGCTTCCCGGGGCGCGTGGCGGCCGCGGCGATCCGGATCGAGGCGGACCGCGTGGCACCGGGGCTGGTCCGCCACACGAGTCCCTTCCTGCGAATCGACGTCTCGGCAGAGCGTGCGCAACCGGTCGGCTTGGAAGCCCTCGAGCGTGCCGGAGTGCCGGTACGCACGGTGCGGGCAGACGCGGACGCTCTGTGGGGAAAGCTCGTACGCCTGAACGCGCTGGCGCTGACGACCAGCGCCTGGGACGTGCCGCTCGGTGAGATACGAGCCGACCCGGGCCGGCGCGAGCTGCTCGCGCGCGCCGTCGCGGAAGGGGCAGCCGTCGCGCGGGCCGAGGGCGCCGAGATCGAGCCGGCGGCGGTGCTCGATGAGCTCGAGGCGGCGCACGCGAGCCTGGGGTCCTCGATGCGCCGGGACATGGCCGCGGGTCGCCCGACCGAGCTCGACGCGATCGCGGGCGGGGTCCTGAGGGCCGCGGAGCGCCACGCGATCGAGTGCCCGGCGATCGCCGAGCTGGCCGGCCGCGTGCGCGCTCGCAGCGATAATTCGAGCCCGTGTTAGAGGTCGTCTTCTGGATCGCGGTCGCCCTGATCGTCTACGCGCACGCGGGCTACCCGGTGCTGCTCTGGCTCCTGTCGCGCCTGACGAGGCCCGGTGCGCCGGCCGTCGAGCCCCCTCGGTCGCTGCCGACGGTGTCGCTGATCGTCGCGGCCTATGACGAGGACGAGGTGATCGCCCGCCGGCTCGAGAACCTGCTCGCGCTCGACTATCCGCGCGAGCTGCTCGAGTTGATCGTCGTCTCAGACGGCTCGAGCGACGCCACCGCCGAGGTCGCGCGCGCCGCCGGCGCAGACATCGTGGTCGAGCGGCCGCATGCGGGCAAGGTGCGCGCGCAGGACGCCGGCGTCGACCGAGCGCGCGGCGAGCTGCTCGCGTTCTCCGACGCGAACGCGCTGTGGGCAGCGGACGCGCTGCGCCGGCTGATCGCCGCGTTCGCCGATCCCGCCGTCGGCTACGCATGCGGCCAGGTTCGCTTCGAGCGTCCCGACGGCTCCAACCAGGAGGGCCTCTACTGGCGCTACGAGCTCGCGGTCCGGGCGCTCGAGTCGCGGCTCGGCGGGGTGACGGCCGGCAACGGCGCGATCTACGCGACGCGACGCGAGTCCTACATGGTGGTCGACGCGCGGATGGGCCACGACCTCTCGTTTCCGTTCAACATGGTCAAGCGCGGCTGGCGGGCGGTCTACGTCCCGGCGGCGCGCGCGACGGAGAAGATGGTTCCCTCGATCGAGGGCGAGTTTCGACGCAAGCGGCGGATGATGAGCCACACTTGGCCGATCGTCGTGACCGGGGGGATGCTCTCGCCACGCGGCTACGGCGCCGTCTACGCGCTCGAGATCGCCTCGCACAGGCTGCTGCGCTACCTGACTCCCTTCCTTCACCTGATCGCCCTCGGGGTGAATGTCGCCCTGCTCGGCCAGGGCATCGTCTACGCCGTCACGCTCGCGGCCCAGCTCGCCCTTCTGGCCGGCGCCGCCGTCGGGCGGCTGACGTCGATCCGAGCCGGCAGGGTCGCCTACTACTACTTCCTGGTGACCGCGTCGCCGGCAGCCGGACTGTGGGACTGGCTCGTGTCAGGCACTCCGGCGGGATGGAAGAAGGCCGAGGGGACCCGGTGACCCGCGCGCTCGACCTGCTGATTGCCGCGCTGGCGCTCGTCATCGCCTCGCCGCTGATCCTCGCGGCGATGGTGGCGGCCCGGCTCGAGTCGCCGGGATCGCCGATCTACCGGCAGCTCCGGGTCGGTCGGGACGGGGAGCCGTTCGAGCTGCTCAAGCTGCGCACGATGGTCACCGGCGCGGAGCAGCTCGGCGCCGGGCTCGCCGTCAACGCGGGAGACCCGCGGATCACCCGGGTCGGGGCCCTGCTGCGGCGCTTCTCGCTCGACGAGCTGCCGAATCTCGTCAACGTGGTGCGGGGGGAGATGGCGATCGTCGGACCGCGACCGACGATCCAGGCGCAGGTGAGCCAGTACAGCGAGCGACAGCGGCGCAGGCTCGAGGTGAAGCCGGGGATAACCGGTTGGGCGCAGGTGAACGGCAGGGCGACCCTGCCCTGGGACGAGCGGATCGAGCTCGACGTCTGGTACGTCGACCACCGGTCGCTGCGGCTCGACCTGCGCATCATCGCGATGACCCTGCGCACGCTCGTCAGCGGCGACGGGCTCTACAAGGGCGAGTCGGGCGGATGGCGGCCCTCGGCGTAGCGGTCCTCATGACCGGCGTCGGCAAGCGCTATGACATCGTCAGCGCGTTCGCCGAGCATGCCCGCGTTGTCGCCTGCGACCCGAGCGCGCTCGCTCCAGCGCGCTTCGCCGCCGATGTGGCGGTGGTCCCCCCGTTGAACGACGACCCCGCCTACATCCCGTTCCTCGAAGGCCTCGCGGAGCGCCACGACGCGCGCGCGGTGATACCGCTGACCGACCTCGACCTCGAGCTGCTCGCCGCGGCAGACCTCCCCGCGTTCGTCCCGAGCGCCCCCGTCTGCCGCGCCACCTACGACAAGTACGAGGCGCACGAGCTGCTGCTCTCGCATGGGCTGCCGAGCCCGCCGACGTGGCTGCCGGACACGGAGCCCGACAACTACCCGGTGATCGTCAAGCCGCGGCGCGGCTCCGGCGCACGCTCGATCCACCCGGCCGCCGACCGGGAGCAGATGGAGTTCTTCGTCCGCTACGTCGACGAGCCCGTGATGGTGCAGCGACTCCTGCGCGGGCCTCACCTCTCGATCGACATCCTCTGCGACCTCGACGGGCGCTGCCTGAACGCGATCCCGCGCACGATGATCGAGTCCCGCGGAGGAGAGTCGATCAAGGGCACCGTCGTCGCCGATGACGAGCTCGTCGAGCTCGGCCGGCGCGTCGGAGAGGCGCTGCCGGTGCGCGGGCCGTGCACGATCCAGGTCTTCAAGGATCCCGACGTCGGCACCGCGATCTACGACGTCAACACGCGCTTCGGCGGTGCGTTCCCCGGGCCGATGTACGCCGCGCCGCCCGGCCGCACCTACCCGGAGCTGATCGTCAGGATGGCGGCCGGAGAGCGGGTCGAGCCGCACGTCGGTGACTTTCGCGCCGGCCACACCTTCACGCGCTACTACTGGCACCTCGAGCTCGACGAGCGGCTCGAGCCGACGGGGCGGGACTTCGTCGCCCGGGGTCCGCGACCGCCGACGCGCGGACGTTCCGCGGCGCGCCGGGTAAAATGATTGCATGATCAACGAGGCCCAGGTGACCGCCGAGCCAGACGCGGCCTGCACCGGTGGGTTGTCCGACCTCGAGCAGGGCGCCTGGGTCGGCTTCCTTCGCTCGCACGCCACGCTCGTCCGTGAGCTCGACGAGGAGCTAGCCGCGAGCCACGGGCTTCCGCTCAGCTCCTATGACGTCCTCGTCCAGGTGGCCGGAGCTCCCGGCCAGCGGCTGCGGATGTCGGAGCTCGCCGAAGCGGTGCTGCTGAGCCGCAGCGGGCTGACCCGTCTGGTGGGGCGCCTCGTCAGCCAGGGGCTGCTCGAGCGCGCCGGCTGCGAGCGCGACGCGCGCGGCGCCTACGCCGTACTGACCGAGGCCGGTCAGCAGCGGCTGCGCGAGGCGCGCGAGCTTCACCTGCGCGGCGTGCGCGAGCGCTTCCTCGACCGCCTGAGCGACGCGGACAAGCGACAGCTCGCAGAGATCTGGGGCCGGCTGCTCGGCTGAGCGTCAGGCGGAGGCGCGCCGCCGGCTGGGCCGCCTGCCGGCGACCGGACGCCAGCACTCGTCGAGGAAGCTGGCGATCTCCTCCGTGAGGCGCCTCGGTGTCAGCCGCAGCTCGAGGATCGAGCTCGCCTCGACAAGGCGAGCGTGCCGCAGCTCGTGCACGAGGTGGTCAGAGTCCGAGAACGGATGAACCGGGTCGCGCGTATGGCCGAGCACGAGCGCCGGGGTCTCGATCGTGCTGCGCTCGGCGCGGGGCGGAGCGATGCGGCCGAAGAAGAGGCCCTGCAGCACGGCGGCCGACGGAGCGGGGTCCTGCCCGGCCCAGTCGAGGCCTGCTCCGAGCAGCTCCGGTCCAACGCGCGGCAGCAGCCGGGCGGCGCGTGCGGTGAGGCGCGCCAGCCGCTCCCCGAAGGTCAGCCACAGCAGCAGCGGCGTGAAGGCCACGGCGCAGGCGACGAGGGCGTTGTCGAGCACGGGCATCTCGATCACGAGGCCCCGCAGCCGCCGGCGGGCACGGACGGCCACCTCGAGCGTGACGTTCGCGCCCAGCGACGTGCCGCCTACGACGGCCTCGTCGAGTCCGAGATGGTCGAGCAGCGCGATCGTCTGCTCCGCGAACTGCCCCATCGAGTAGCGGGCCATGTCGCGCGGGCGGTCCGAGTGGCCGTGGCCAAGCAGGTCGAGCGTGATGACGCGATTTCCTCGTTCGGCGAGCGCTCGAGCGAGTGGAGTCTGCATCGTCCGCGGGAGCAGCAGGCCCGGGAGCAGGACGAGCGGGCGGGGACCGCTGCCGAAGTCGTCGAACTGGAGCCGCTGACCCTCGAATTCGAACTCACCCTGGTGCCGGTCGGTCATCGTAAGTCCAGGATAAACGCCCAACCGCCGGCCGTATCGCGCGTTAAGACGGGCGTGAGTCGCCTGCGAGCGATGACAGGAAATGTGCAGGTGTCGACACCCCGGGCGATAATGAGGCTATGGAGGCATCCTCGCTGCCGCGCGCGCGGCCCCTCGTGCTGCCGCGTTCGCGCCGGCTACTCGGTGCCTTCGGCGACGGCCGCCTGGTCGAGGAGGTGCGGCGCGGAAACGACGCCGCCTTCGAGGTCATCTATGACCGCCATCACCGCGGGATCCTGGCCTTCGCTCGCCACATGCTCTCCTCACGCGAGGAGGCCGAGGACGCCGTCCAGTACGTCTTCACCCAGGCCTACAACGGCATGCACCGCAGCGACCGCGAGCTGTATCTCAAGGCCTGGCTGTACACGATCGCCCGCAACCGCTGCCTGTCGATGCTGCGCGCGCGGCGCGAGCAGCCGGGTGAGCTCGGGGAGCTCGCAACGGCCGGTCTGGGGGAGGCGGTCCAGCAGCGTGTGGAGGTCCGCGAGCTGCTCGAGGACATGCGCGAGCTCCCGGAGGACCAGCGTGCCGCGCTCGTCCTGTCCGAGCTTGGCGACCTCTCGCACGCCGACGTCGCCCAGGTGCTGGGCTGCGAGCCGATGAAGATCAAGTCGCTCGTCTTCCAGGCCCGCTCGGCCCTGATCGAGAGCCGCACCGCTCGCGAGACGCCGTGCGTCGAGATCCGCGAGCAGCTCGCGACGCTCCGTGGAGGCGCGCTGCGCCGCAGCGCGCTGCGCAAGCATCTGCGTGTCTGCCCGGGCTGCAGCGAGTTTCGGGAGGACGTCCGCCGCCAGCGCCAGCTGCTTGCCGTGGCGCTTCCCGTGGTCCCGAGTGTCGGACTGAAGGCGAGCGCGCTGAGCGCGGTCGGGCTCTCCTCTAGCTCCGGCGGCCTCGCCGCTGGGAGCGGCGCGGCGATGGGCAGCGGCGCCGCGGCGACGAGTGGCACCACCGCCGGCACCGCCGCCGGTCTGGCCTCCGGCTCGCTCGTCAAGGTGGCCGCGGTGGTGGTCGCCGCGGCGACCGCGGTCGGGGGCGGCGCGGCGCTTGCGCCCTCCCCGCACGCGAAGAAGCATCGCGCGGCCGCACCTGCGCCGGCGGTCAGCTACATGGCTCGAAGCGCGCACCGGCGCCACTCCTCGAACGCGAGCGCGGCCGCCCGCCAGGGCACATCGCCGAGCGCGCCCGTGCACCGCCGGGCGAGCGGGCACGGTCGCGCCAACGTCCTGCACCACCACGGGCACGGCCTGGCGACGGCGCTCGTCACCCATCGGTCCTCGCTCCTGCACGGGCATCCCCGCACCTCGCCGCTCGCGCAGCCCGGACCGCCGCAGCGGACGAACCGCTCCGGCAGCCGGCGCTCCAGGACCCACTCGAAGCCGCGCGGACTGCACGGGCGCTGAGCCTGGACCAACCGGCTCCGCGCTCGCCTCGACGATTGACGTCGCTCTCACCTTGATGATGCTGTGCCGATCGCGCCTCCCGCCGCCGGGACTCAGCCCGGCGTCAGCGGTTGCCGGCTGACGGGCGCCCCTCGCGAAGGGCGCTATCTTTCGCTTGGCGCGCAGGCTGGGCGTCGAGGCGGAGGGACCGACGCATGGGCAGCTGCGATCACGGGCAGGCACCCGTCCGCCGGCCCGTCCGCGCGACTCATCACGTGACCGAGCTCGACCACATCGCGGCGCGCGAGGCCGCCCGTCCCCGGATCCGCCTCCCGGGGCTCTCGGCGCATGCGCAGGCACGCGACATGGTCGCCCAGGGAGCCGGCATCGCTGCGCTCGGCGGGCTGCTGGTCGGTGCCGCGCTGATCGCCATCCGGGCTGCGGCGCGTCCCTCCTTCCTCGTGCCGGCCAGCCAGGCGCGGTTCCCGGGCTGGATTGCGGGCCCGCTGCACGGGCTGGCCGGAGCGAGCCTCAGCGAGAGCCAGTTTGCCCTCGTCATGCTCGCTATGGGCGCCTGCTACCTGCTCTCGCTCGGCGTCGTGCGCTCACTCTCGCTGAGCGTCGTCGCGGGCGTCGTGATCGTGCTCCACGTGATCCTGGCGCTTAGCCCTCCGCTCGAGTTGACCGACATCTTCAACTACCTCGGCTTCGCCCGCCTCGGCGCGCTGCATGGTCTCAACCCGTACGCGCACGGGGCGATCGCGGCGCCGGGCGATCCGGCGATCGCCTTCGACAGCTGGCGCTACCTGCACAGCCCGTATGGGCCGCTGTTCACCCTCGCCAGCTACGCGATCGCGCCGCTCGGCGTGGCCGGCGCGCTCTGGGTCCTGAAGGCGACCGCGGCAGTCGCCAGCCTTGCGTGCGTCGCACTCGTCGGCTTCTGTGCGCGGCGGCTCGCGCTCAACCCGGTGCGCGCCGTCGCGCTAGTCGGCCTCAACCCGCTCGTGCTCGTCTACGGTGTCGGCGGCGGGCACAACGACTTCATCATGCTCGCGCTGCTGCTCGGTGGGGTAGCGCTGACGCTCGCCCGCCGCGAAGCGGGCGGGGCACTCGCGATCGTCGCCGCGGCCGCGGTCAAGGCGACCGGCGCGATCGTGCTCCCGTTCCAGGTGCTCGGGTCGGCCCGCCGCGGGCGCGCGCTCGCGAGCGCGGCGGTGGCGGCGCTCGCCGGCCTCGCGGTCAGCTTCGCGCTGTTCGGGCCGAGCCTTACGAGCGCGCTCCAGGCGCAGGCCCAGTGCATCTCGAAGCTGAGCTTCCCGGACGCGCTCGGACGCCTCGCCGGCGCCGGCGGCGCGGTGACGTGCGGTTCACCTCGCTCTGCTCGGGCTGCTCGTCGTCGTCTTCGCCTGGCAGCTGAGCCGGACGCGGCAGGACCGCTGGATCACGCCCGCGGCCTGGGCCACGCTCGCCCTGCTCGCGAGCCTGACGTGGCTGATGCCCTGGTACGTCGCCTGGCTCCTGCCGCTGGTCGCCCTGAGCGACAGCCGGCGGCTGCGCATGGCGGCGATGGTCGCCTGCGCCTACAGCCTGCTCGTCTGGCTCACCCCGGTCTCCACCGCGATCAGCAACGCGCTGCCCCGCGCCCAGCCGCATCTCGCCGGAGGCTGTACTCGCGGCGGCGTGCACCAGGAACGCAGGCACGTCGGATGGGCGACCGGCTTCCTCTAGGCAATGGCCACCGATCCCGCAATCCCCGAGCTGACCGCCGAGCGGGCGCTGCGCGCGCCCCGGAGCCTTCGTCTGCCGCTCGACCGCCAGCGCATCGCGGGCGCCGTGGCGACTGCAGCGCTGGTCGGCCTGTTCGCGGGCAGCGCGACCGTCGTCCTCGCCGCCGCCCAGGGCGGCTCGCGCTACCTCTCGCCGGTCCTGCGCCACCACGGGCCGCTCTGGCTCGCCGGACCGCTCGGAGGACTCTGGGCGGGGCGACCCAGCTCGTCCTCGTGGCTCCAGCACGGCATGCTGATCACGCTCGCGTTCATGCTCCTCTGCTACGTCGCGGCGCTCGCGCTGGCGCGGCAGATCCGGCCGGTGGTGCTGTGGACGGCGGTGATCGCGGTCCACCTCGTGATCCTCGCCTCGCCGCCGCTGCTGCTGACGGACGTCTTCAACTACGCCGGCTACGCGCGCATGGGCGTGCTGCACGGTCTCAACCCGTACACGCACCTACCGGTGGACGCGAGGCACGACCCGGTCTTCGCCCTGACGACGTGGACGCACATGCCGAGCGCCTACGGCCCGTTCTTCACCCTGCTCACCTACGCTCTCGTCCCGCTCGGGCTGGCCGGGTTCTTCTGGGCCTACAAGGTCCTGCTCGTCGCCGGCAGCCTCACCCTGCTCGCGATCGTCTGGCGCCTCGCGCGGCAGGCTCGGCAGGGACCGCACCGCCGCGGTCGTCCTCTGCGGCCTCAACCCGCTGGTGCTCGTGTTCGGTCTCGGCGGAGACCACAACGACATCTTCACGATCGTTCCGGTGCTCGCGGCCGCCGCCTTGATGCTGCGCGGCCGAGAGGCGGGCGGTGCAGCCACGATGGTCGGTGCGGTGTCGCTGAAGGCGTCCGCGGCGGTGCTGCTCCCGGTGACCGTGCTGGCCTCGGCCGACCGGCGGCGGGCGCTCGCGGGCGCGCTGCTCGGGGTCGCCTTCTTCGGCGCCGTCACGCTGCTCGTCTTCGGGCCCCACCCCCCGTCGATCGTCGACCAGAGCCGGCTGGTCGCCGAGTTCAGCATCCCGAACGTGCTCGGCTACGCCGTCGGGCTCGGCGGCGAGACGGCCCATCTGCGACTCGTGATGACGGTCCTGCTCGCGATCGGCACGGTCGGGCATCAGCGTCTGGTCATGGCGACGGCGAGAACTGCTTGCCGGGACTCGGCTGGACCACCGTCCTGCTGCTCGCGACGCTCGGCTGGGACATGGCGTGGTACCTGATCTGGCTGCTGCCGTTCGTCGCGCTCGTCCCGAACCGCCGCTTCCGGCTCGTGGCCGGCGCGCTGCTCGTGTGGATGACGCTGCAGTGGCTGCCGTACGTCCCGCAGGCGATCCAGAGCGCGCTCGGGGCCACCACGAGCCACACGCTCGTCTACTGCGAGAACCAGGCGACGATGACGAAGATGCTCGGCCGCGCCCAGAGCCGGCCACGCCCGCCCCCACGCCCGCCCGGGGCGCCGGTGAAGGGCGATGTGCAGGCCGCGGGCGGGCAGTTCTCGTGCGCGAGCGTCAGGAAAGCGCGACCGAGCGTCTCGAGCAGCACGCCGCAGGGAACGCTGATCCAGGGAGAGCAAGCTGGCGCGGCGGGCCCCCTTCCCGCGCGCTGACGCGGCCGCCGGCTGATTGAATCCCCGCCATGAGCGACGCGATGATCGCGGAGACGGTCCGCATCGAGGGTCATGGCGGCGAGGAGATCGAGGCCTATGTCGCCCGCCCCGAAGGAGACGGCCCCCGCGGAGGCGTCGTCGTGATCCACCACATGCCCGGCTATGACCGGGCGACGAAGGAGATCGTCCGCCGCTTTGCCGAGCTCGGCTACGACGCGATCTGTCCGAACCTGTACTGGCGCGAGGCTCCCGGCGCCGCGCCGGACGACGCCGCGGCGACCGCGCGAGCGGAGGGCGGCGTCCCGGACGAGCGCCTCGTCGGGGACGTCGGCGGGGCCGCCGACCATCTGCGCTCTCTGCCCAGCGCGAACGGCAAGGTCGGCGTCATCGGATACTGCTCGGGGGGCCGGCAGGCGGTCCTGGCGGCGTGCAATCTCGATCTCGACGCCGCCGTCGACTGCTACGGAGCGTTCGTCGTCGGCACCCCGCCCGAGGGATTCCCGCTTCAGGTCACGAACCTCGTCGACCAGCTGCCGAACCTGCGCCCGCCGCTGCTCGGGCTGTTCGGCAACGAGGACTCCTACCCGAGCCCGGAGCAGGTCGACGAGCTCGACGAGATCCTCACAAGCCACGGCAAGCCGCACGAGTTCCACCGCTACGACGACGCCGGCCACGCATTCTTCGCCGCGGACCGGCCCTCGTATCGCGTCGCAGCCGCGAACGACGGCTGGGAGCGGATAGCCGCCTTCTACAAGACCCACCTCGGAGGTTGAGCATGTGCACCTACGCGACACTGAAGACGAGGATTGACGGCAGCGCCAAGGGTCCCGACAGCAGCTGGTTCCACGTCACGGACGGGACGGTCTACTTCGACCATCCGGTCCACGCGATGGCGGAGCACACGCTCAACATCGACTTCGCCGACCCGGCGAAGGGACCCTCGGCGCGCGTGGCGGTCGAGCTCAGCGCCCCGTCTGCGCGCGAGCTCGTCGCGGCGATCCAGGCCGCTCTCGACTCGGCGCCGGCCGAGTTGACCGTCTAGACGCGGCGGCAGAGAGGGTCCGCTAAGTCGACTCCTGCGAGCCGTGCGAGGCTCCCGCGGGGGTTCCCTTCGCTTCGGTGCGGATCAGGGAGTCGAGCAACGCACCGAGCAGGAAGACGGTCGCTGCGAGGTAGAGGTAGCCCGTGAGGACGATGACGACGGCGAGACTGCCGAAGAGGGAGTCGTAGGAGGCGACGTCGCTGAGATAGAAGACGAAGCCGGTCGTCGTGAGAACCCAGCTGACGATCACGATCAGCGAGCCGAGGCTGACCCAGAGCAGGGGCTGCGGCGTGGCCGGGGCGAAGTGGACGAGCAGTCCGGCGGACAGCCCGAGACAGGCGACAGCCAGTCCCCAACGCGCGACGAAGCCCAGTACGGCCAGCACCGGTCCGTGGTGGGTGGCGCTGAAAAAGAACGGCGCGAACCGCAGGCTGAGGGCGGCGAGCACGAAGCAGGCGCCGACGCCGGTCGCGAGCGCGAAGGAAATCAGCATCCGTCGCATGAAGCCGCGCTTGCGCTCGGAGCGGTAGATCCTGTTGAGCGCGCCCATGATGGCCCGCACGGCCCCGGATATCTGCCACAGCGCCAGCCCGCCCCCCGCCGTAGCCCAGAGGATCTGCTTTGACCCGAAGACCTGGTTCACCGACGTCGAGATGGCGGTGAAGGTGGCGCTCGAGACGTTCTCTCGGATCTCCGGGGCCAGGTCGTTTCGCCAGATGTCCTGCTGGTGCAGCAGGCCTCCGATCGCCACGGCGAACAGGAAGAACGGCACGATAGCCGTCAGGATCTGGAACGAAATCGCGCTCGCGTACGTGAGCAGGTCGTGCTGCTCGAAGCCATCGATGACCGCGCGCGTCGTGTCACGAGCTCCGCACCACGCGCGTCGTAGCCGCGGGCCGCGACGGGCTTCTCGTAGAGATGCCCGGCGACCGGACCAACCGGGGCGGCCGGCGGCGAAGCGCTCGCGGGCGGCACGATGCGGTCGTCCCTTTAGCGCCATCGCCTCGCTCCGGGCTCGGCGAAGCCATGCGAATCGCCGGAGACCTCGTGCTCTCCGTCGTCCCGGCTCGATACGTCCGCGGAAGTCACCCCTACCGCGAAGGGAGCCAATCGCCGCGCGCGCACGGAAAGACCATTCCCCTCGACCCTCCAGGTGGGTCGCGGCTCACTGGCGAAATCCGCAACCCCCTATCCCCTCGACCCTACTCCTGTCTCGCCGGCACATGCGCACCTTGACAGGAGTAGCCTCTTGCGTTAGGGAGGCAGCCTGACGCAGAACGCGGGCTTGCACCGAGTGATGGACATGCCCGCCGCGGCATCCTCGCTTCCAAGAGTCCACCCGAGAAGGGGAATCATGCGGCAGCTGCGATCGGGCCAAGCAGGCCCCTCCCTCTACGAATCCGAATCCGTTCGGGCCATCCGCACGCCGGCGACGGCGCTCCCCGCGGTCCGGCAGGCCTGATCGGCGTGCCGGACGAGGGCAACGGCATAACCCCCGCCGCGGAGGAAATGCGCGCTCCGCCGCCCTCCTCAGCCGTGACCGGCACGGCGACGAGGCTCGGAGAGGTGCCAGCCGCCGATCTCGACGTCGTCAACGACCTGCGACGGCGCGTCGTGGCCCTGGAGGCGGAAAGGGACGGGCTGCCGGCTAAGCGGCAGGTGAGCGTGACCGCTCGAAGCGTCGTGGAGGTGCTCGCCATCGTCCTCTTCGCGGCCGCCGTCGTCGGCCTCGTCTACGTCGCCTGGAGCGCGATCACGCTCGTTCTGATCGCCATGCTCGCCGCCCTCGCGCTCAATCCGGCGGTCGAGGTCTTCGTCCGACGCGGCCTCCGGCGCGGCTGGGCCACTGGCCTGGTTCTCGTGCTGGCATTCTGCGCGGTGGCGCTGCTCGGGCTGCTGTTGATTCCCCCGCTCGTCGAGCCAGGTCAGCCATTTCATTCATGCCGTCCCCGGCATGCTCGCGGACCTCAGCAAGGGCCACGGACCGTTCGGCTTCCTCGAACGGAAGTTCCACGTCGTGGAAGAGGCGAACAAGCTCGTTTCCACCAAAGGCGCTGGTGCCGCGGCCGGGGTGGCCGGCTCGGGCCTCGGCGTCGTCGTCGGCGTGGCGGGCACGCTCGTCGGTCTCGTCGTGATCGGCTTTCTCACCTTCTTCATGCTCCTCGAGGGCCCGGAGTGGGTTGAGCGCTTCATGTCGTTGCTGCCTGAGCGCCTTCGTCCGCGCTTCCGGCGAATCGGGACCGGGCATCTCGCGCACCGTCGGAGGCTTCGTAACGGGCAACCTGGTGGCAAGCCTGCTCGGAGGCGCCATCACCACGGCGGTGCTGTTCGCCGCGGGCCTTCCCTATCCGGTGCCGCTCGGCGTGGTCGTCGCGCTTCTCGACCTCCTGCCCATCTTCGGGGCCCTTATCGCGCTGGCGGTAGTCGCCGTGGTCGCGTTCGCGCACGGGCTCGTGACCGGGCTGGTCGTCACCGGCGTCGTCTTCCTCTACCACCAGTTCGAGGTCTACTACCTGCGCCCGATCATCTACGGGCGCATGATCAAGCTCTCACCGCTCGCGGTGCTGGTCGCCGCGGTCCTCGGTACCGCGCTCGCGGGGCCGCTCGGCGCGATCGCCGCGATCCCCGTCGGCGGCGCGGTCCAGCTGATCCTGACCGAGGTGCTGGACGCACGCGCGGAAGCGCGCACGGCCCGCCGCAGGCAGGTGATCGTGAACGGCGGCTCGGCCGGCGCGACCCGTCCGTGACAGCTGGCGAACGGCCCTCGTGCCTCAGAAGCTGGCCGACCTGCCCATTGCGCTCGCGGCGACAGGAGGCGAACCTAGCCGGACGGTTCTGGCGTTGAGCGCCGCACGGGCTCGGAGGCGCGTTGCTGAGCGGTGGTGCGGATCGGCTCCACAGGGCGCAGCAGCAGGTGAGTGTCGGCGACCGCCTCGGCGATGTCGATGAGCTTGCGGCCGGTGTGTCGCGAGTGGTCGCGCAGCAGAGCTTTCGCATCCTCTCACGGTCGAGGAGATCGCGCGTCGAGTCGCGAGCTCTCTTCGTCAGCTCCGTCGTGCTTTCTTGGAGAGCAGCGGGTTTGAGCTTTCGCGCCGTCGGTCGAGGCATCTGGGCATGAGGCGTGCCGCCGAGCTGCTCACGTCAACGGACCTCTCCGTAAGCGAGGTCGGGCGGCGCGTCGGATACCGGCAGGCCGGCGTCGCACTTTTGGTCGCGCGGCGAGCAGCGTGCCTGCTTGTCCGATCCGCAACTCTCGGACCGGGGCGACGGAGCGGAAGCGACGTGAGGGATCAGGCCTGCGCATCCGAGTTTCGTGCAGCGCGAGTGCCCACCACCTGGGCTAATGATGCTCCCGACGCCGCGCGCGTCGGTCTTGACCCGATCACCCGGCTTTCGCGGGATCAACCCCGGCGCGCACACACGCACCTCGAGCCCCGACACGGCGGCCGCGCGAGCCAACCCAAACCCGACCGGCCCAGCCTCATAGACCGCGCGCACCCCCGGCCCGAGCTCCCCCAAGAACCTCAACAGCGCCTCACGATCAGAGCCCAAACGGCGCCCGCGCAACTCACCCGAACGCGCGTCAAGCACCGCCGCCCGCGTCCGCCGGGAATGGACATCGTGAGCTCGAGGTGGCGCGTTGATGTCAAACTCGCCGCCGCCGGCCCTGTCATCGATGACTGGCGGGCTAGACGTCGGCCTGTCCTGCGGACCTGGCGCGGTCTGCCGGAAACCGGCAGACCATCTCTCCTCGATCCGCCCGAAGCGCCAGATCGCGAGCGCGATGATCCAGGTCGCGACGAACATTCCGAGGATGATGAACCCAGCGCGTTGATGTTGATGTGCTCGAACCAGTCGACGACCGGCCCGGTCGCCGAGCTTCTGCGGTCGATCAGGCCGCCGAGCTCGATCGTGCCGATGAACAGCGCGACGGCGACCGAGAGTCCGGTGATGGTGATGTTGTAGAAGACCTTGCGCACCGGCTTGGAGAACGCCCAGCCGTAGGCGAAGTTCATGAACGAGCCATCGATCGTGTCCAGCAGCGACATGCCGGCGGCGAACAGGATCGGCAGGCAGAGGATCGCGTAGAACGGCAGCCCGGCCGCGCCGGCGCTGCCGGCGAGGAACAGCAGCGCGACCTCGGTCGCGGTATCGAAACCCAGGCCGAACAGGATCCCGAGCGGATACATCTGCCGCGGCTCCTTGATCCGGGTCAGGCGCTGCCGAGGAAGCGGTTCATCAGGCCCCGGGAGTTGAGCTGCTTCTCGAGCTGCTCCTCGTCGTAGGTGCCGCTGCGCATCTCGAGGAACATCTTGAGGATGCCGACCAGGATGACGATGTTCAGGATCGCGATCACGTAGAGAAACGTTCCCGACACGCCGGTGCCGATCAAGTTGGTCGCCTTGTGCAGCAGGGAGCCGCTGTTGCTCACCGGCCGGCGAGCGCCTTGATCCCGATCGAGAACAGGAGCGCCAGCACGAACACGACGGTCGAGTGCCCGAGCGAGAAGAAGAACCCGACGCTCATCGGGCGCTTGCCCTCGCCCATGAGCTTGCGGGTGGTGTTGTCGATCGCCGCGATGTGGTCGGCGTCGAACGCGTGGCGCATGCCGAGCGTGTAGGCGGTCACGCCGGTGCCGATCGCAAACGTGCCCGACGCTCCGAGCTTGTAGTGGTGCGGCGCCACGACCAGGATCAGGAGCCCGAAGCCGACCACGTGCAGCGCGAGCACGACCGCCGCCATCCCGCCCGGCGCGCCACTCCCGGGCGTCAGCGATCCCTCATCGCGGTCCCACCGCGGCGCTTGCGGCGTCGACGCGACGACCGAACCAGTCGCTCGCCTACGGCGTCGGCGTGGTGCCCCCAGTGCGTCACGCCAGTCCATTGACCTGCGCCGCCGGTGATCTTGAAGTCGCGTACGCGCGGCTCGCCGTGCAGCCACAGCGTGTACGTGCCTTCGGTGATCTTGTCGAAGACGGCGGCGTAGCTGGTGCCTTCGGGCATCGGGCGCTCGAGGACGTGCTGGTGAAACCGGGCGTCGTCGTCGCCGGTCGGGCTGAGCTCGACCGGCGTGTCGATCAGGTCGGCGTCGGCGTAGACGATCAACGCGCCGATGTCTGCCGCCGATGTCGAGCACGACCGGCTCGGGGTGGGGTCGGTGACAGGTTCCTGGCTTCATCGACTCCTCCATCGCGCTCCGGGCTCGGCCCCGGGGGCCGCGGTTTCGTGATCACTCGCTCGGCTGGTGCCGGCGAGCGGCAGGGGCGTCGGCTAGGACGCGGGCGGGGTGTCGTAGCCGTCGTGCGGGGTCCCCAGGTACGGGAAGGAGGGCAAGAACCGAGCCGCGCCCTCAGCGCCGGAGCCCGGAGGTCCGGTCGTCGGCTCGGCGACGCCCTGGGTGACCTTGGTCGCGGCCGCGTCCGGGGGTGAACGACTTGTCGACCAGCGCGTAGGTGACTCCGGCGAGTGCCCGCAGCTCGATCGTCACGATGTCGTCGGTGACCCGGCGTCCGTTCGGGAATCCGGCGGCGTCGTTGCCCAGCAGACCCAGCGGGCTGGGATTGGCGCTCGGGCGGGACCGCGACGTTGAGCCGCAGCATGTCGGCGAGCGTCTTGCCGGTGTTGTTCTGAAATCCGGGCACGACGCCGCTGGGCAGGCCGGTGAGCAAGATCGCCTCGATGTCGGCGCGCGGCTTCTTGGACGCGTTGAGCGCGGCCAGGTTCGGGAACACGCCCGGGTACAGCGCGGGCAGCAGGTCGGCAGCTCGGGATGCAGGACCCCGTCGGCGAAGTTCTTGTCGTCGCTGGGATCGCTGCGGTTCCACTCATCCTTCTGGTCCTGGCGGACCAGCACCTCGTTGAACAGCGGGTTGCCCAGCCGCGAGACCTGCACCCACGGCCCGGACTGCGAGCCCTTGCGCTCGGCGTCGCCGCGGACCTGCATCTTGCGCCGGCTGGCGGCGGCCTAGACGCCGATCGTGGCGTTGGAGCCGTCGACGTCCTTGGGGACGCTGCCGTCGCGCGTCAGCTGCGAGATCGGGATCTGCAGCGCGATCGTGTGCACGTTGGTGCCGCTCTTGAGCGTGTCGATCCCCGACGCGGCGGCGACCATCGAGCTGAGATGCAGGTTCTGAAACGGCCGCAGGTCGGCGAGATCGAAGATCGCGCCGAGATCGGCGAAGAAGCCGTCGTTGCGCTGGCCGGCGAACACCTTGACGCCGCCCGGCAGGTCGTGGACTGCGCCTGCGCGACCAGCGCGGGTAGTTCGGCGTCGAGCTCGGCCCGATGTTGCACGGCGGGGAGGCGAGGTTGCGACCGATCACCTGCGGTACCGGCTTCGGGGTTGGACCGCTGGTGCCGGTCGGCGATCTCCTTCTTGCCCTTCAGCAGCGAGACCGAGTAGGTCTGACGGCGGTTGAAGTGGGGATCGCCGATCGAGCGTGATCGGACCGGTGTTGTACAGGAACGTCTTGCCGTTGATGACGTGGTGTGGTGAAGTTGAACTCATAGGCGATGTTCGGCACGCCGGTGCCGTCGTTGCAGATGTAGATGAAGTACCGGACGTCGTCCCGAACTCATAGAAGTTCGGTCCCGCCGCGGCCGCCTCGAGCGGGATGTAGTTCGAGATGATCGTCACCGTGTCCGGGCGATCAGGGCTGACGAACGCGTACGTGTCGGTGTTGTCGGCGACCGGATCCTTGCTGATCTCCGGCGCTTCGCGATGTGATGACATAGCTCGCGTCCTCCTTTCTAGGCTGTCTGCGGCGCGGCGGCGTCGAGCAGACGCCTTGCCAGAGCGGATCGCGGTAGGTCTTCTCCGTGGTGCCGGAGACGACGGTCACGACACCCTGCTCGGCGTCGTGCACGTAGGCCATCACCGGCTCTTGGGTACATCGCCAGCCGGGTCGACGACTTCACAGCTTGGCCGTCGCGGTCGCAGGTGCGGCTAGTCCAACGGCTCCGCGGGGACGGTCACGGCCATACCGGTGGCGACACCACCTGAGGTCTGCAAGAACGAGCGCCGGTCGAGCCGCCCCCTGCCTCTCTGCTCTACATCACGATCAGCCGACATAGGCCACTCTCCTCCACACGATTGGCTGCCAACAGACGAGCACCGCTCATCACCTGCTTCGTGCAAGCGGCCCGTTCGGATCACCGAGCCGCTACGCCACGCGACGGACGACGGGTCGCGTAATCCCCCCGCTGACCCGATCGAGCTCGGCGGCCGCCGTGTCGAACCGTCCAGAGCTCGTCGGAGCCGCGGCGACCCGAGCCGGACTGGAGACTCCGGCGGGGGCCTCGCGGCGCCTCTCGCCGCCGGCCGCTCAATGCCAGCACCTGCGCAACATCTGCTGAAGACGAGTACCGCCTCTGCCGATTCTTGGTCTCCGGCGTCGAGGAAATGAAGCAGGTAGAGGATGTGATTCGATCGCACGAGCCGTCAGGCGGGCATCGCGCTTGGGCTCGGCGCGATCAGCCCAGCCGACCGGCAAGGCGTGGCACGCAGCCAGCATTGCTGGTGAGCTGTCGAGGTCGGTCGCGTGTCGTGGCGGGACGTGGAGGTGGGCGGCCGCGCCGAGCATTGCGCCGGTGCCGGTCGCGACGTCGAGCAGGCAGCTGGACCCGTCCGAATCCAGCACCGACGTGAGCACGCGAAGCGCGTCGCGCTCCAGGGGCAGCTGAAGGGCGTATAGGCGGGCGAGCCGCGACCAGGTTGCCAGCGCAAGGCGTGATGATCCCGACGCTGATCGGCGATGAGTGCACCTGACCGAGGAGTCGCGTGAGCCGCGGCTCTCGCTGCGACCTCGTGGTGATCGGCGGGGGCACGACCGGTCTGGTCGCGTCACGGGCAGCCGTTAGCGTCGCGCTCTCGATCCGCGCCTGCCTCGCCGGCCAACGCGTCCAATTCGCGACCGCCACCCATTTCTCCGCCTGGGGCGAGATCTTCGGCGACGACATGGCCGCCACCGCGATGATCGACCGGCTCATCCACCACTCCGAGATCCTCTCCCTCAAGGGCGACAGCTACCGCCTACGCGGCAAGGACCTCGACGCCCGCATCGGCGCGAAAACAACCGAAATCGCCTGACCGACACCCCTCGACCACCCCGCCGAGGGCCGCAGAACGGCTCACAACGCGCCGATCCACGCCATGACCCCCTCCGACGGCGCACGCGGCATTTCGCTCTCGCTCGCCCTACGGACTCGCTCCGCGAAATGCCGCCTACGAACCCTCACGGCGGCGCCCACCTTCAACCGGGCGCCGAACCCGACAGTGGGTCACTTTTCAACCGGCGAAAGCGGGGCACTTTTCAACCGGTCTTGACACGGCTAGCCTGCCCTGAGTGCGGGATCGTGCTCGACGCGTTCACGGGCAGCGGGTCGACGGGCGCCGCGGCAGTCCTCGAAGGCCGCGGCTTCCTCGGAATCGAGCGCGAGTCGGCGTACGTCGAGATTGCTGCTGCTCGCCTCGCCCATTGGTCCCGGCGCGGCGCCGACTGCGGTGGATGACCTACCGGCCGAGCGGAAGGAGCAACCAACTCTTTCTGCCGGCCGACCAGTCATCCACGCGACCCAAGGAGGTCAGCCGTGAGCAAGGCCCAGGAAATCCGGGAGCGGGTCGACGCCCTCGTCGAAGAGGGCAAGTCTCGACCCGAAGCGTTCAAGCAGGTCGCCGGCGAGCGGGGTATCAAGCTCGACAGCGTGCGGGGCGTTAACTACACCGCGGCCCGCGGCAGTTCGGGAACGCGCAGCAGGCCGCGTCGACGCGAGACGACTCTTTGAGGACGCTCGTGGCCTCGGCTCGCGCCGCTCTCAAACGGGCGCTCGAATCGATCGACGTAGAGGTCGAAGCGGCCGAGGAGCGAGCCCGCGAAGCGAAGGCTGAAGCCGACGCTTTGAAGCGCTCGAGCGGCGAGCGCAAAGCCGCCATCAAGGAGCGACTTGAGGCGCTCACCTGAGCCATCGCAGGCCGATCTGGACCACGGTCCGGATCGGCCTGCGTAGCCAACCAACACGTGCCTATGCAACTAATTCACGGGATAATTGAGACACGGAAGGAGGCGTTCATTGAGGGCACGACAACGAACCGAAAGCGATCGACCAAGCCGTTTAGGGAGGCCGCGATACATCGCGCACGAGATGAGCTGGCTGCAGCTCTCGATCACTGGAGTCGTGCATGACTCAGCCTGCAAGTCGCCATGTTCTCCAACCGACGGGAGCCCGAGACATCAGCTACCGGCGCGACCTGGGCGTGAGTTACCTGCGCGTGTCGTCAGCACGCCAAGCGGAAACCGACTACGACGAAGAGGGCTTTTCAATCCCCGCTCAGCGCGGCGGTTGCAAGCGCAAGGCCGAGGCTATGAGCGTTCCGCTGGCTCCCGACGGCGAGTACGTCGATCGTGGTGAGTCAGCCAAGAGCGCTGACCGCCCGGCACTGCAGGCGATGCTTGAGCGGGTGGAGGCCGACCCGCGGATTGGCTATGTCTTCGTCCACAAGATCGATCGCCTCGCACGAAACCGCGCCGATGACATCGCCATCGTCGCTCGCATCCGAGCAGCCGGGGCGCAGATCGTGTCGGTCAGCGAGAACGTCGACGAGACGCCGTCCGGGTCGCTGCTACACGGCATCATGGCCTCGATTGCGGAGTTCTACAGCCGCAACCTGGCGACCGAGATCCTCAAAGGTTCGACGCAGAAGGCCGAATGGCGGTACGCCCACCCGCGCCCCGATCGGTTACCTCAACGTCCGCGAGATTATTGATGGACGGCGAGATCCGAACGATCGCCGTCGATCCTGCACGCGCCTCCCTGGTTCGCCAGGGCGTTTGAGCTCTATGCGACCGGCGATTACGCGCTGTCGGACCTCGCCCTGATCCTCGAGGAGCGCGGGCTGCGCTCGCGGCCGACTCCGCGCAAGCCGGCCAAGGTCTGGGCGTCAACCGGCTGCACTCACTGCTTCGGAATGATTACTACGTCAGGAGTCGTCCATTACCGAGGGCACTCCTACCCCGGCCGCCATGACGGCCGTATCGCTGCCCCTGTTCGCAACGTGTGCAGCAACAGCTCGAGGCCAAGCGGCGTCGCCGGTGAGCGCGACCGAGTCCACGCCACTACCTCAAGGGCACGCTCGTACTGCGGTGAGTGCGGCGGCCGACTGATCTTCTCTCGCAATACGCGGCCGCCGTGGCACCGCCTACGACTACTTCCTCTGCCGTGGCCGCCAGCTGAAAACCTGCTGCGCAGCGCCACCATCCGGTCGATCTTGTGGAACGCGCCGTTGAGCGCTAACTACGCCCGCTGGAACTCGGTGAGCGCAACGTGAACGGCTGCGCATTCTCATCCACGACCGCTTCGACGGGCTGATCGCCGTGGCCAAGCGGGAGATAGACCGCGCCACTCAGCGAGCTCGACGACTCGATAGACGAGGAACGTAGGCTCCTCGAGCGCGACTACGCCGGCAGAGTTCTCTGAGCACGTCTACGAACAAGAATTCGACCGCATCCAGAGAGAGCGGTCTGCAGCCAACAAGACGATCGACGAGCTCGGCAGCAGCCATGAGGAAGCCCGCCGCACCCTCGATCTAGCGCTTGAACTGAGCCGGCGACGTCCAGGCCGCCTATCGCGCCGCTGGGCCCATCGAGCGTCATTTCTCTAAGGAAGCCTTCTGAGCGGCTCTACATCGTCGAAGACGACGTCAGTGACGCCACGTTCGCTCAGCCCTACCGACTCCTACTCGACGAGGACTTCGTCGGCACCCTCGAGACCGAAGCGCGGCAGCCCGGCCTCGACCCCGCGGGGGCCCAGAAACGACAAACCCCGCCCTTTCAAAGGTCGGGGGTTCGACTAACGGATCCTATGGTGGAGCTAGCCGGGCTCGAACCGGCGACCTCCTGGGTGCGATCCAGGCGCTCTCCCAGCTGAGCTATAGCCCCGCGGGGGAGGGATGGTAGCGCCGGGGCGATCGCGTGCCGCTGGAGGGACGCTTGGGCGCGCGCAGAAAGGGAATCCGCTGCAAAAGAGGGATGGACGAATGGCGGAGGATGAAAGGCAATCCGCGGGGGCAGAGTACGCTCGTGGAGCGCGCTAGATGAGTTTTCGCAGCCGCCTGTTGCTTTTCTTCATGATCATCGTGATCGTTCCGATGGTCGCGGTCGCGCTGGTCCTATTCGGCATCACCGCGGACAGCGAGAACGGCAAGGCCGACGCGGCGATCGCCGCAGGGGCTGCGCGCCTCGTTCTCCGTCTACTACGCCGACCGAGCGGCGGCGGCGCCGCTGGCCGCGAGCGTCGCGCGTGACCCGACGCTGGCGCACGCGCTCGCCAGCGGTGACCGGGCGGCGCTGGTGCGGCGTCTCGGGCAGCTGCTCGCCGCCCAGCGGTCGCTGCGCGCCGTGGCGGTCTTCAATCGGCGCCGGCGGAACGCTCGCCCGTGCGGGCGCGCCGGATGCGGTCGCAGGAGCACTCGCCGCACCGTCGGTCGGCGCGCGCCGGCTCGGCCTCGTGGCCGCCTCGACGACCACCGCCGGGACGTTCGTGGCGCAGGCACGTGCGAGCACCGGTCTTGAAAGCGCGGTCGCGGTGGCGGGTCGGGTGACGGCGGCGAGCGTGCCGGGCGCAGTCGGAAGCATCGCTCGATCCGGTGACGCAAGGCTCGGCGGCCACGACTTCCGCGGCCGCTACGCGCCCGTCACGAGCGTGTTCCGTAGGTCGCTCGCAGTCGGCGAGTTCGACAACCGCGCTCCGATCGCGAGCCGGATCGCGAGCCGGCGGATCCTGATCGGCGCGATCCTCGCGGTCTTCCTCCTGCTCGCGCTGCTCTCCTCGGTGGTCGTGGTGCGCGCGCTGCAGCGCCAGGTGGGCAAGTTCCTCGAGGCGGCGCGCCGCCTCGCGCGCGGCGACTTCAGCCGCCCGGTCCCGATCGAGGGCGGCGACGAGTTCGCCGTGCTCGGCCGGGAGTTCAACGCGATGTCCCAGCAGCTCGCGTCGAAGATCCAGGAGGTCCAGCGCAAGCGTGGCGAGCTCGAGGAGACGATCAGGCGCGTCGGGGAGGCGTTCGCCGCCGGGCTCGACCGGCAGGAGATGGTCAACATCGCCGTGCGCACCGCGGTCGAGGCCTGCGAGGCGGAGGCGGGCCGAGCGCTCCCGATCGATGGCCGGCGAATGAAGACGGCCTACGTCGGCGAGCGCAGCAGCGCGCTCGAGCGGGCGCTCGAGACGGCCGAGCGTACGGCGTTCCAGATCCACGGTGAGGACGGCCATGACTGGATCGCGGACCTCGACGCGTCGGTCGACGGCGACCCGACGGAGATCGACGAGAGCAGGCCGGTGCGCGCGCGGATCGAGGACGTCTACGCGCTCGCCGTGCCGCTGATGGCGAGGCTCGGGCACGGGCGCACGATCGAGCAGGTCGGGGTCGTATCGATCGCGCGCTCAGGGCGCGACTTCGACGAGTCGGAGCTCGAGCTTTTCGCCTATCTGACGGGACAGGCGGCCGTCTCGATCGAGAACGTCGATCTCCACGAGACGGTTCGAGTGCAGGCGGTGACCGACGAGCTGACCGGCCTCTCGAACATGCGGGCGTTCCACGACGCGCTCGCTGCGGAGATCGAGCGAAGCCGCCGATTCGGGACCGACGTCGGGCTGATGATGCTCGACATCGACGACTTCAAGAGCGTCAACGACAGCTTCGGTCACCAGCAGGGCGACATCGTGCTGATGGAGGTCGCGCGCGTCGCTTCGCAACCTCTCACGTGACATCGACGTGCCGGCCCGCTACGGCGGCGAGGAGATGGCGGTCGTATCTGCCCCAGACCGACGTCGGCGGAGCCGAGCTGCTCGCCGAGCGCATGCGCGCTGCGATCGAGGCTCTGCGCATCGAGCGGCTCGACGGCGAGGGCCAGATCGCGGTGACAGCAAGCTTCGGCGTGGCCTCGCTGCCGGCCTGCGCACGCGACGAGCGGGCCCTGATCTATGAGGCCGACAGCGCCCTCTACCGTGCGAAACGGGCCGGCAAGAACCAGGTCAGCCGCGGCGAGCCGGTCACCGCCGAGAGCTGAGCCCGGGGCTGAAGTCCTGCTCGTGCCGCACGCCCGCGCCGGATCGCGAGGGCCCTCTAAGCTACGCGCCATGGGAGTACTCGACGAAGCCATCCGCGAGCATCTAGAGCTCAAGCGCCGTCACGGCGCCACGGACGACGAGATCGCCAGGGAGGAGGCGGAGGCTCTGGGCCCCGCCCGGCGCGAGCCCGCCGCTGAGCTGGAGGGGGACCCCGAGGCCGGCCTGCCGGTGGAGGGGGCAACCGAGATCCTGCCGCGGCCATCGCCCCCCGGGGAGGCGCCGCCCTACGACTCGGCGCTCGAGCAGCGCGAGCCCGATGCGGCGAGCGTGCTGCCGCCATCGCCTCCCGGGGAGGTGCCGCCCTACGACTCGGGGGTCGAGCTGCGCGAGCCCGATGCGGCCAGCGTCCCGCCGCCACCCCCGCCGCCCGGGCGGACTGAAGATTTGCCCTCCGAACCCGATGCGGCGAGTGTGCCGCCGCCCCCACCTCCGCCGCCCGGGCGGACTGAAGATCTGCCCTCCGAACCCGAGGCCCAGATCGACGAGCTCGAGCAGCCGGCGCGCGTCGACGAGCGATTCGACCGCTACGCGGACGATCCACTGGCGACGCCGACCGATCATCAGGCGGCGCTCGAGGACGAGGCGTACCGGGAGCGGCCGACGACGGGACCTCCGGCATATGACCCGCTCGCCTTCGACGAGCGTCCAGCCTTCGACGACGACCTGCCCGCGCGCGACGAAGGCTCGGAGCCGCCGCCGAGCGTCTTCGAGGACACTCAGCTGATGGAGCTTCCGGATCTGCCGGCCGAGGAGCCGCTGCCACCCGATCAGCGGCCGCCGCTCAGTGAACGCATCCGTCGCGCCGAAGCCCCGGAGGACGAGGAGCACGGCCCGGAGCCTGGCGCCGGGCCGCACGAATATGGGCACCACGAGCATCGGCTCGACCCGGACTTCGACCTCTGAGGACTGCGCGGCTTCGAGCGCCGCAGAACAAGCGTCCAGAAACCGCGCGGCCCGTCGCCCGCCTGGTCGCCCGCACCGATAGCTGAGGCACGACGGCATGGAGGGTTCCGTCGTTTCGCGCGGCACGAAAGCCGCTCGCGGAGGGGGCGGTCCGGCGACCGCCCCCTCCTGCCTCACGGCTGCTCAGACGGAGATGTAGCCGCGCCGGCGCGCGGCCTCCAAGACGCGCTCGATCCCCACCTCGTACGCGGCGGGGCGCAGCGGTATGTCTCGCTCCTCCGCGCGCTGGCGAACCGCGGCGTAGGCCTCGCTCATGATCTTGCTGAGCTTCTCGTTGACCTCGTCCTCGCTCCCAGCGCAGATGCTGGAGGTTCTGGACCCACTCGAAGTACGAGACGACCACCCCGCCCGCGTTCGCCATCACGTCCGGTATGACGTGGACCCCGCGGTCGGCGAGGATCTCGTCGGCGATCGGGGTGGTCGGGCTGTTCGCTCCCTCGATCATCAGCTTGCAGCTGACCCGGTCGGCGTTGTGCTTGTGGATCATGCCTCCGAGCGCGGCGGGGATCAGCAGCTCGCACTCCACAGCCACGAGATCCTCCGGGTCGATCTCCTCGACTCCGTCGAACTCGGGGAGCGTGCCCCCAGCCTGCACGTGCTCGTGCAGCGCCCCGGCGTCGATCCCCTCGTCGGATCGCACGGCGCCACGCGAATCGGACGCTGCGATCAGCTTGCAGCCGAGCTCGTCCAACAGGCGCGCGGCCCAAGCGCCGACGTTCCCAAAGCCCTGCACGACGAACCGCGTGCTCTCCGGCTCGAGCCCCAGCTCAGAGGCCGCCTCCTGATAGAGGTCGAACAGGCCGCGTCCCGTAGCGGACTCCCGCCCATGGGACCCCTCGAGCGCGAGCGGCTTTCCGGTGACGACGGCCGGGGTGTGGCCGTGCAGCTTCCCGTACTCGTCCATCATCCAGGCCATCGTCTGGGCGTTCGTATTCACGTCCGGGGCCGGAATGTCGCGGTTCGGACCGATCAGCTTGTCGATCTTGTCCATGAAGGAGCGAGCGATCTGCTGCAGCTCCTCCTCGCCGAGCTCGTCGCCCGGGCAGTCGACGCCGCCCTTGGCGCCTCCGAACGGGATGCCCGCGATCGCGGTCTTCCAGGTCATCAGCGAGGCCAGCGCACGGATCTCATCGAGGTCGACCTCCGCGTGGAAGCGAACGCCGCCCTTGTATGGCCCGCGGGCGCCGTTGTGCTGCACCCGGAAGCCGTTGTAGACGTGGATCCGCCCGTTTTCGCGCACGATCGGGATCTGTACCTGGAGCTCGCGATACGACGACTTGAGCACGGCTGCGACGTCATCCCGCACCTCGAGCCGCTCGACGGCGTCGTCGAAGTAATGGCTGACGATCTCGTAATTCGAAATCTCAGCTCGAGAGGGCTTGCTCGAGTCGCCGGAGTCCGGCTTCGAGTCACCTTCCGCTCGCGAGCCGTCTTGCTCCTCGCGCTCGGAGTCCGCCCTATCCGACGTCGTTTCCTGCGGCATCGCTCTCCTTCCCCAAAGGGCCGCCGTCCTCGCAGCTCGTACGCCCGCCCCGTACCCGCAAGCCCCCGGCGTCTACACCGCTCTCCGCGCGGAACGCGCGAGCGGCGCTCTGGCATCACGTTCGACTTTGCTGCCGTACCGGTCGCACCGTCGCGCGGCCGGCCGGCACCGTGCGACTGGCAGCGCGGAGCCGGAGCCGTGCTCCGCTGAGCCGCGCCGGCCCGGCGCTATTCTCGCCGCACGGGGCCTTAGCTCAGTTGGGAGAGCGCCTGCTTTGCAAGCAGGAGGTCGCCGGTTCGATCCCGGCAGGCTCCATCGCTCATGGCACCAGTATCGATGCGGGCTTGCGAGAGGGTCGGTCAGGTGCGAGCGGGTGCTTTGGGCCGCCGGAGTCAAGCGAGAGTCAAGCAGACGCCCTCTCCGCGCTCGAACCTTGCGAGGTGGCACGACCAGTGAGTCCGCCGGCGGCCCGGCCTCCCTCGTCAGAACGGGGGCTGGCCGATTGCCACGACTCCTCTTGCCGAGCCGCGCCGGCGCCATCGCAGATGACCGTGTTCATCCCGATACCGGTCAGTGCCTGTCCGACTGCCGCACGCGGCGATTCGGGTGGATTGCGCGAGGCCGCCGACGAAGCCACGTGTCGCTCGGCGCCGTTCTGGTTGAGCGGCCGTCTGTGCCAGACCGCTCGTCAGGTCGTCGCGACCGACGAACTCGCAGTACTGGTGCTGCCAGAGAGTCAGCCCTAGCCTACCGCCACATCTTGTGGCGCGGAGCCCGTGCGGGCCGCTTGTGATCTCCCTCCTCCCACATCACCTCGAAACCCCTCATCAGCCGTTGGAGATCCTGAGCGTCACCGAGGTAGACGGGCGTCACGTATGGAGAGCGCTGGCGCCGTGCGAAATAGATACCGCGCTGGCTCTTCCCATCGTGGGCGATCGTCATATGGCGATTGTGCCACCAAGGGTTCTTCAGCTTGTACTTAAAGTCTTTGTACGCTTCGTCTAACTCGTCGATCTTTGAGTCGAACGCGATAATGGCGCGGATGGGTGAGTCTCTTAACCGTTCTGTGACCCAATCATCGAGGAGCCACTCGCCCGTTTCCGAGACGAAGAACGCTGGGCGACCCGCTTCGTGCGCCTCGAGCAGCTGGCGCGTATAGCCCTCGAGCGCCGTCCGCGTCTTGAGTGTTACCGGTGCCACGAACGTCTTCGCGCACACGCGATCGTCCCGCGAGTGCAGTTCGATCTCGGTGCCGGTCTGGAGCGCTTCGAGCGCGGCCATGAGCACCTTGCGATCTCCGGGCTCCCATGGGTTGCGAACCTGGTGAAGAATGCGCTCCGCAAGGAGTTTGACGTTGACGGCGGTCAGTTTCCGCTCCGCTCCGACCGCTGCTGGATCCGAAGGGTCCTCCGGAGAGAGTTCGCTCGCCGGAAT
Source organism: uncultured Actinomycetes bacterium (assembly GCA_963719375.1). GTDB lineage: Bacteria > Actinomycetota > Thermoleophilia > Solirubrobacterales > Thermoleophilaceae > JAICJV01. Next base: position 1,622,140 of record CAVRBY010000001.1, read on the forward strand.
GAGGAAGTCGGAAAAGTCCTCCGTCTCGACAAGCCCGGTCTCCGCGCATAGGTCCGCCCAGCGAGCCCGATCGGTCCCGCCAGCCAGCAGGCTGTAGCGATCGTAGTATTGCCCGGCTCGGTCTATTGCGAGCGGGCCCACCGCGAGCAGTCCACGGGCCTTGACAAGCGCGAACGCCAACTCAAGGACGGTGCGCTTCTTGTGGTATTCCTTGACCGTTTCTTCACCCAGCTGTCCGTCCGCCGCGTGGAGCTGGTTAAGCAGGTCCTTACCGGTCCGGCTTTCAGGGCCGAGTAGGTGCGCCACCGCCAGGTGCCTACTAACGCTGCGCGTCTTGACGAGACCGCTCGCAATGAGCCTTGCCCGAGCCCGGACGCGATCGATGAGGCGGCCCATCCACTCATCACACGACCATCTCTTCGGACCTTGCCCCGCGGCTGGCAGGATACGCGCCTCGGTGACGTCAGCCTCCTTACGCTCCCCCTGAATCTGTCGTCTGACCTCCGAACTCAGGCTTGTGTAGCTCAGATCGCAGATGGTCAGCCGTTCTGGCTCCCGAAGTAGGTATTGGAAATCGAACCCGGTCATACTCGAGCCGACGTTCGCTACGAAGCACTCATCAGCGTGCAGCAGACCGGCGATGATCTCGATGATTCTGTTAGGGATTGTGTAATATGACTCGCGCGTGAAGCGCAGGCTGTCCTGCTCGCTTGCCGTGCCATGCATCTTGATGTACATGGGCACGTAGCTCGGAGCGTCCGGGTCCGAGACCACATCTACGCAATCTCGTTCAGACACGATCGTTTCGTACTCCGAAGCGCCGAGCTCGTCCGCGAGCGATTGATCGAGGAGCTCGTCGAAATTGAAGCTAATGATGGCGTCAATAAAGCGGTGCTTAAGCAGGTGGGCGAGCAGCTCGTAGCCGAGGAGGGTCGGGTGCCTCGCCCGATATCGCCGAGAAATCTCCTTGCGGACTAGAGAAGCCGCGTATGCCGTCTGGCTAAGGGCGACCAACTCCGTCTCGAACTGCGTGGGGTCTTGGCCAAACACCCGCTGTTGTCGAGCCAGCTCCGCGTCGATATCCCGCCCCGGAACCCCGCACACCTCCCGCAACTCTGCGGCCAGCTGTTTCCCTCTCGCAAGGTACGGGAAACTGGCACCTGCGCCGACCACTGCCACACAGCGCATATTGCGCGCGGTCATTGCCATGTAGGGCTCAGGCAAAGCGAGGTTACCGCGCACGCTTGCGTCGGGGATCGAGACTGCGAGATGGCGCGCGATCAGCGCCTCGGCGAGGTCGTCGAGCCACTCGGGCGCCCTGCCTGACGATCTGGAAAGGTTCTGTGCGACGGTGCCCCCAATCGATAAGGTGCTCGCTCCCGCGCCCGGGCTATTGCCAACCCACGCCGGATTGCGCCATCCTGTCCCAATAGTCAGCTCGCGTCAAGCGCTGCGCTCGGCGCGCACCGTGCGCGCCGCTACACTCGCGCGTCGGTTGGGCTAGCTCCGCGGATCGCTGTCCTGTGCGGCGAGTTTGGCGACTGGTCCGCGACAGGGGTTTCGCACTTGTACCCACTACCAAAGTGATGCACGAGGATCAGGCGATCGCGGTTCTGGGAGGCGTGGGCTACGTCGGTCTCGTCACGTCCGTTGGGCTAGCTGAGCTGGGCAACCGGGTTTTGTGCGTAGATCTCCCGGAGAAGGTCGACCACCTCAAAGGCGAACTCAGGTCGACGGGGGGGTTGGAGCTCTTCGAGCCTGGGCTCGAAGAAGCTATTGCGCGAGTGCGTGATCGCATCGAGCTCACGTCGGACTATGGGCGCGCGCTGGCCGAGGCCGGGCTCATCATTTTGGCCGTTGGCACGCCGTCAGCCGACTCCGACGCGGATCCTGGAAGCGTGCAGTTCCACGGATGCGAGCTGACGGCTGTTCGGGCCGCGCTCGATGCAGCGGTGGACGCCGGCCTCGACGAGCGCCACGTGATCGTGATGAAATCGACGGTGCCGCCCGGCACTTCGCATCTGCTGAGCGCACATATCAATGAGCGTCGGTCGATACGTAAGTCGTTCATTCGCCCGATTCCATGGGTCGCGTGTCCAGAGTTTCTTCAAGAAGGCACAGCCCTGGAGGGGTTCCGCAAGCCAGATCGGATCGTCTTAGGGTCTGACGACGCTGCGGCCGGTGATCGCGTCGCACGCGTTTTCCAGCGGCTTAAGAGGCCGATCTTGCGTATGGATCCCACCAGCGCAGAGCTCGTGAAGCTGGGAGCGAACGGTCTATTAGCGACGAAGATCACGTTTGCCAACGAACTCGCCAACTTGTGTGACCGCGTTGGTGTGGCCTTCGACGACGTGGCGGGGGTGCTGCGTCAGACGGACGACATCGGAAAGCACTTCCTTCGCGCGGGCGTCGGGTTCGGCGGCTCGTGCTTCCCGAAGGACGTACGGACTCTCAGACAACTCGCAGCGGACTACGAAGTGGACGTGAGTCTGCTCGACGCAGTCCTCCGCGCGAACGACGCGCAGGCGGACCGGGCCATCGAGAAGCTTGAGCTGCTGCTCGACGGCCGTCTCGAGGGCAAGGACATTGGCGTCCTCGGCCTCGCGTTCAAGCCGAACACCAACGATACCCGCGAGACGCGAGCGGCGAAGATCATCGAGCATCTCCTTAACGACGGCGCTCGTGTGCGGGCTTTCGATCCACACGTGCCGATGGTTCGCCCGCAGGACCCTGCAGTGTTCGACAGCATCGACATTGCGCCGTCCTTGGAAGACTGCTTTGCGGGAGCCGACGCAATCGTTCTGGCGACCGAATGGGGCGAGTTCGAGGATCTGGACTGGCGGGATTGCGCTGAACGTATGAATGGGAAAGCAATCGTCGATGGGCGGTGTGCTCTTAACCCGGAGCAGATCACGAATCTGGGGCTGCGGTATGACGGAATCGGTCGGCGTGCACTTGGTGCAGCGAACGCACAGGAAGCTAGGGAGCCCATGTCCCTCGACGAGCTTGCCGCCTTAACGCTGGACGCGACCGGTGCGTTCCGCGCAGTTAAGGCTGCCGCCGCCGCCGTGATCAGGTCGCTCGCGGTCAAGCTCGGTGGCGACCCGGAGCGCGTGGCAAGAGCAATCGGCGCGGACGAGCGTATCGGTCCGTCACACCTACTCGAGGACCGTGCGGCGAGCGACTTCGCAGAAGCCGTAGCCAGGCTCCAGCGCCGATCACAGGATGCCGGCTATCCCTTCCGCTTGGTCGAAGCACTTGAGCCGGCAGCCGCGTAGGGGCCCAATAGAGACGATTCGGTTCGAATCGCCGATCGACGAAACCCCGGTTGTCGGAGACCCCGTAAGTCGAGCCGCGAGCATGCTGGGGTGCCCGTCAGCTGGGTCTAATTCATTCAAGGCAAGGGAACAGAACCGAACAGTCGATTGTCGCATTGTGTCCGGCGAGTAACACACGTAGTTCTGCGAAGCGCCTAGGCGAGCCCGTAACAGTGCTGCGCCTACGGCAGGCACTGGTCAGAGCATTCCGTGTCACGGCGGTGTCGCTGTTGCGTCAGACCATAGGTCACCCGGGGATGAACGGTGGCCGGTCGATTCTGCGACGTAGCGTGGTCGAGCCCCTCCCCGCCCCTCGCTTCGCGTGCTTGACCACCCTCCCTCAGCGTGTCTTTTAAAGAATGGGACTTCTGATTTGGTGAGGGTGGTCAAGCACCGGGGCGGGGAGGGGCAAGTGGCGGGGATGGTGGATTTGAGGTTGAAATGGTGGGTTGGTAGACAGGTTGGCAAATGGGAAAGCGAGGGATTCAAACACCGGGGGGAGAGGACAGGAGCCTGTTCCTGCTCCTTTCCTCTCCCCCCGGACCCCCCACTCCTTTTCTGACCCTAGGCGGGTCTCCGAAGGAGCTCGCAGTGGTCGCTCGCGCGACCTACTAGTTGACGCCGGGCAGACTGTCGGCGTCTCGCGCCGCGTCTCGGTGACGCTCGAACTGCTAGGTGAGCAGCGGCTGCAGTCGGCTGAGTCATCTCGAAAGAACGTTCGCGCCGTAACACAGACCGAAATGCGTCAGGCAGTCAGACGCCGCTCGGACGTCCAGCGCGGAAGGCGGCGCTCCGCCACCCGCTGCGCGACTGCCCGGTAGGCGGAATGAGCTCCGGCTTCACGTAACAGTCGTCTATGACGAGCGTCGCGACGCGTACGTAGCCGTTACTCCCGAGCAGGGCATGCAACTGGTGGCGGATCGGTAGACGATTGTGCTCGACTGTCAGCACCCGGAACGAGTACTCGTCGAACGGGAAGCTCGCGAGAATCGAGAGTTCGGAGCCTTCGGTGTCGAGCGACCAGTAGTCAATGACCGGTGGCGCCCCAGACTCACGCAGGATGTCGCGTACGGGTCGTGCCCGCTTCTTCACGGTCGCGGGCATTCCGTCCGCACTCGTTGGCAGGCCGAACGTCTCGGTCGCGAAGCGCAGGTGGGGCCGGATGGTACTCCGCGAGTATCCCGCCGAGCGTCTGAGCCCGCTCGACGAACGCGACGTCGCCAGGGCGGTCGTACAGACAGCAGTTGACACAACGGCAGCGTCGATTGCGTACGAGTTGCTCGAACATGAGGTCGTTCGGCTCGACACAGATGCCGTCCCAGCCGAAGTCCCTCTCGAGGGCCAGCGTGTTGCTCACGCTCACCCCATCCGATGCCCCGGAGTCGAGAAAGAACCCCCCGCGCACGCCGCCGAGTGTCGTGATGACGAAGCGGTCCTGACCGTACTGCGATGCCACCTCCAGCGGTCAGACGCGAACTGGGCGCCGCCGTGCCGACATGAACGCCGCCGAGCGCCACGCGGAGGTGGTCGTCGCGTCGGCATGGCCCGTTCCCGGGTGATGGACATCTCCTTCGCGCTCGCCGTAGAGGAGCGTCACGTTGATCCGCCGGTTCTCGTAGCCAGGCTTGAAGTCGACGCCCGCCGATGCGTGGAAGAGATCGGAGTTGAAGATGATCGCCCGGTTCTGCCGGTAGGGGATCGTCACCGCGCGCGCCCCCTCGTCGCGCAGGAAGGGCTTGATGATGTCCGAGCGGCCGTTGTAGGTGGCGAAGTCCCAGGACAGCGGTGCGTCGACGTCGTAGACCACGAGCCCGCCAGAGTCCGGCTCGAGATTCGCTTCGGTCGGGGTGATCCAGAAATTCACGTTCACCGCGGCGAAGTCCGCGTGCGTCGTCGAGCCTGCGGGGAGATGCGGGGCGTTCTTGAACCCCCAGATCTGCCGCAGCGGGTAGCGGTCCAACAGGATGCGCGGGAACGCCGCGCGCAGCTCCTCCGCGATTTGCAGAAGGAGCGCGCAACTGAAACCGTCGTGGAAGAACGCTCCGAGGCGCCCGTGTGCGTAACGGTTCGTAAGCCAGACCGTCGATTCGAGACAGAACTGACGCACGCCCTCCAGCGCGTCGGGGGAGAGGAAGTCGTCGACGACAACAAGTCCGAGCGGACGCTCGAGGTACTGCTCTTCAACTTGCTTTGGATCTCAGCGGTCCGACAGCGCGTGCTCGGCGCGCGGCGTCGAACGAACGTGGACGATGCGGCCATAGACATCGGCGATCGAGCGATGCGCCACGGGGTCGAGCGGCATCCGTCCGTCCCGGCCGCGGGGCTGGAGCGTTTCGATCACAGCGCGGTACTCGTCGGCGATCGCCGCGAACTCTTCGCCCAAGACTCCGCGCGCCCGTAGGAACTCGAACTGCTCGATGTCGTGCTCCAGCTTGGGGATCGTCAGCTGGGCCGGAGGCGCTCCGACAGGCAGCGGCAAGCTGGCCGCAAGATCGCCACCCGGGTACCACTCGCTTCCGTGACGCAGCGCGGCGAGGATCCGCGCGTACTCGCCAGCGAGCGCCAGCTCCTCTCGCGCCATCGCGTCCGAGACGATGTTGCTCACCCAGGAGCGCCCCGCCTCGCCAGCCGAGAGCTCCTCATGCCAGAGCCTGAACGTCTCGTCGCCGCGGCCAAGCTGGACCAGCAGCGTCGCGAGGTTCCGGCGAGCGGCTTCCAGTTCCGGCGCGAGGTGGTGCGCCGCTGCGAAATCGGAAGCCGCGAGCTCGTCCCTTCCCAGCATCTGTCGCGCCCAGCCCCGGTTGTTGCGCGCGACGGCGTCCGCCGGGTCCAACTCGACGAGCTCGCTATAGCGTGCTTCGAGGGCCTTCAGCTCCTCGCGTTGCGATTCCGATAGGACGGCCGGGCGACGGATCGCGTCGAACCACGCGAGGCGTGGCTCGTCGCCGAGCGCCGCCGAGATCGCAGGCGCGCTCATCCCGGGCTATCCGACCGGAGAGTCCAGGGCGCCGGCGTCTCGGAGCCGGGTTGCGTACTCCGCCAACGCCTCGAGCGTCACCGTCACGTAGGAGCGCGTGAACATGCCGAAACCGCCACCGTGCGGCTCGGTCCCGGTAAATGGGTCGCGCGTGATGCCCGTCTGCGTAAACGGGCTTGTCGAGCCCGTCTGCGTGCCCCACGTCGACATCGTGGTCGGTGCGTCAGTGAAGAACGTCTTCAGGGTCATGCCGCCGAAAGTTCCCGGGTCCGTCACGTTCGTCAAGGTGCCACCGTCGGTGCTGGTCACCGGCGGAACGTCCGTCCCGGTGCCGGTGTCCGTCCCGGTGCCGGTGCCCGTCCCGGTGCCGGTGTCCGTCCCGGTGCCGGTGTCCGTCCCGGTGCCGGTGCCCGTCCCGGTGCCGGTGTCCGTCCCGGTGCCGGTGCCCGTCCCCGTGCCGGTGCCCGTCCCCGTGCCGGTGTCCGTCCCCGTATCGCCGTCCTCGCCGGCCAGCCGGTTGAACAGGAAGGTGTAGATCAGCGCCTGGTCGAACGCGATTTGCCCCTCCGCCGCACCCCGTATGAGGGCGAGCACGACATGCTGCCCTCCCCGCTCCACCACAGCCCGGCTGACGTCTCGCATGAAGCGCGCCGGCGTCGGCGGGGCGTCCCGATGCGCCCTCGAATACTCGCCGAGCCACGCGACCAGCGCCGCGTTAGACATCACGGAGTAGACCAGCTGGTTGATCACCGACGCCCGCTCCGGCGGCAGCACCCTTCCGTATACGTACTCCGCAATGATCTGCGTGGGGTCCGTGACGAACTGCTCGCGCAGCAGGAAGTCATTCGACATCGCGCGAAACAGGGCGTCCACACGTCGCGCCATCGCTGCGCGCCTGAGAAGCGCAGGCTCTTGAGGTGGGAGAGCGAACGCCGGCTCCGCCCGCTGACCAGGCTGTTCCTTCATCGTGGCCTCCCTAAGAGATCGGCGCGGATCGCTCCCAACCTCGACTTCAACATCGACCTGACACTAGTCAGGACTCTTGAGCAAAGTCAAGGCCGCCTTAAGATTCGCTGATTATCGAAGCCCTCTTGACAGGTCACGTAGTTGGCCTGAGGCTATGAGCAGCGTGGCCGTAGGCGCAGGCAGTTCCCATCGCGTACCCCGGATCATCATGAGCGCCTCACCCCGCACCGAGCCAAACCGTTGATCGAGGTCGTCGAGCAATCCCACCTTCCCGTCCCTCCCGCTCGGGTCTGGCGCTTCTTCGTCGAGGAGGTCGAGGACTCCTATCACCGTTGGCATGGCGAACATCTCCAGTGGCGCTGGCTGAGGGGCCAGCCCCTCTCGCTCGGCTCGACGTGGTTCGCCGATGAGTGGGTCGGCAGGCTGAGGGTCTCGAGCCGGTTCGTCGTCTCGGCAGCCGAACCGGAGCGCTTCTTCGCCTACAAGCTCTGCTTCCCATCGTCGCTGGTGCGCGCGCGTGGGTCCTTCCGGTTCGAGCCCGAAGACGGCGGCTGCAGGCTGACTCAGGCCGTTCGAATGGGTTTCTCGCTGCCGATAATCGGGTCGGCGCTCGATCGGATCATCGACCTGGTCGCGCCCTCTCGTGAGCTGCGGCGCCACATGCGTGAGGAGCAGGCGTCGCTGGGACCCCTGCTAGCCGGCCGCTAAACGCAGCACAGCCATGCTCGAAGGGTGTTCCTTGCGCGATCAGGAGCACGCGGACGCGGGTAGGCCGCCGGGAGCTGGACCCCGCGAGGTCCGTAAAGCCGGCGGGGCCTTTGGTCAAGCCCTTGACCCTCTTGCGCTTTTTGGTCAGGATATTCGACCATATCGCGTCCGATGGGAGGCTCCGTCTGCGCGGGGCGATGGGACTGGCAGGCGCTACGCGAGGCGTGCCTTCGGCAGACGCGCGCCATCCTCGGGGATGGGGCGGCTGCGGAGGATGCGGCGCAGGAGGCCCTGCTTCGCGCCTGGTGCAAGCGCAGCAGATGCCGCGCGGTTGAGGATCCACGGGGGTGGGTTGCCGCGATTGCACGCCGGGAAGCGCTCCGTCTCGTTACGCGCAGGCAGGAGTTTGTCCTCGCAGATGGCGACGAGCCCACCGGGGACTCGCTCGAGGAGTCCGCGTTACGTCGGCTGGCGATCCAAGAGAAGGTGAGAGGACTCTCGGAGATCGAGCGGCAGATCGTCGTCAGACGTTTCTGGGAAGGCATGACCTGCCGCGAGACCGCCGACGCGCTTGGCATGCCGGAAGCCACGGTTAGAGTGAAACTCCACCGGTTACGCTCAAGGACGAAGCAACTAGGAGAAACATGGGTATAGCGACCATTGACGACCCGCGCTACGTGAAAGCGCTCAGCCATCCGATTCGGGTCCGTGTGCTCACGCGGCTTCAACAGTGCACGTCGAGCCCTGTCGAGCTCGCCCAATGGCTTGAGCTGCCGCTAGGGACGGTGGCTTATCACGTGCGCAAGCTCGAGCAGCTTCGCCTGATCGAGTTGGTCGACGAGCGCCAAGTCCGCGGGGCGGTCGAGCATCGCTATCGAGCGCTTGAGCGTCCGCGCATCTCGGACCGAGCTTGGGCTCAAGCGACACCGATCGCAAAGCAGGCCGTCGTCAGCTCGACGCTGCAAATGATCGCCGAGTACGCGCAACAAGCGGCTGCGGTTGGTGGCTTCGATCGTTCCAACGCCCACCTGACGCGAACGAACGTCCGTCTCGACGCGCAGGCCTGGCAGGAGACAAGTGAAGCCTGCATCGACCTGCTCGAGCGTTTGGGCCAGATCGAAGCCGAAGCAGCCGAACGGATCGCCGACGATCCGCACTCGGACGGGATCAGCGACGCCTCACTCGTGATCTGCCTATTCGAAAGGGCGCCGCTGCGCGACTTTCCGCGTACGCGTGGGACGCGCGGGCATCAGGCACGGGCTGGGTCCCGCGTGAAGGTCACGCAGCAGTCCTGACGGCGTTGGTCCGCTTTACACGCGCGTGTGGTCTGCTGTTCTGCCGCCGTGGGCGCGTCCGCTCCGCCGGGCGCACGCCTCTCTAGGTCGGCGCAAGTAACGAGACCGGCGCGCTCAGCGGCCGACCTGCTCGCGCCCATCGATCACCGTCCCGCGCTCCCGGGCTTACGCGGCTCAGGAGCCGGTCGAAGGACGCTGATTGAGGCTACGCGCCTCCCGCTGGACTTTGCTCAAGATTCCTGTTTAATGGGAATCCTTACGGGGGACCAGCCGCAGCGAGACCTTTGAGGGGGGTTGATGGCGGAGCTGGACGCGACGACTCCGAAGGCAGCGACTGTCAGCGAGATCCTGCGGCTTCAAGCAGAGGAACGCGGCGAGGACCCTGTCTACCGCTACCTGGCCGACGGCGAGACCGAAACTCGCGCGCTGAGCTTCGCCCAGCTCGAGCGGGAGGCACGCGCTCTCGGGAGCGAGCTGCAAACTGCCGCGCAGCGGGGTGAGCGCGCGCTCCTGCTCGTCGTGGACGGTATCGACTTCATCCGCGCCTTCATGGCCTGCCAGCTCTGCGGCGTGATTGCTGTGCCGGCCTACCCGCCGTTCCCGGTGCAGTCGAAACGGCGCATGGAGACGCTCGCGGGGATCGTGCAGGACTGCACTCCCTCGGTTGTCCTCAGCGGTGGCCCCAGCGCGCTTGATGAGGCCGTGCGCGCCGGCGTGGAGGAGCTCGCCGACCGGCCCTGGGTCGCCGTAGACGCCATACCGGAAGGCCTCGCTGACTCGTTCTCCGACACTCGTTTGAGAAGTGAAGACATCTCCTTCCTTCAATACACATCCGGTTCTACCTCAGAGCCGAAGGGTGTGATCGTCACCCACGATGCGCTTATGCACAACGAGGAGCTGATCCGTCGGCAATTCGCGGTGACGCACGAAGACCGGCTCGTCAGCTGGCTTCCCCTGTACCACGACATGGGCCTGATCGGGGCTGTGCTGCAGACCCTCTATACCGGCCTCGAAACCACCCTTCTGCCGCCGCTGGCCTTCGTCCAGCGCCCCGTGCGGTGGCTGCGTGCGATCACCCGCTACCGAGCCACCGTGAGCGGCGGGCCCAACTTCGGCTACGAGCTGTGTGTGCGTCGGATCCCGCCGGAAAGCTGGCCAGAGCTCGACCTCAGCTGCTGGGATATCGCCTTCAGCGGCGCGGAGCCCGTGCGCGCATCGACGCTTCACGCCTTCAACGAGGCGTTCTCACCGCACGGGTTTCACCCTCAGGCTTGGTACCCGTGCTACGGGCTGGCTGAGGTCACGCTGCTCGCGACCAGCAATGAGCGCGGCGGAGGCGCTCTTCGGTTCGCCGTGGACCGCGAGGCGCTCGAAGCGGGATCCCTTGTGCCCGGCACGGGTCGCGAGCTGGTCAGCGCCGGACGGGCCCGGTTTCATCGACGTGTCGAGATAGTCGATCCCGACACCCTTGACCGCGTTCCGACTGGTCAGGTCGGCGAGATCTGGCTCGCCGGTCCGGACGTCGCGGGAGGGTACTGGGAGCGAGATTCGAGCGCGGTCTTCGAAGCGCATGTCAACGGCGTCGACGACGGCTCTTTTCTGCGCACCGGCGACCTGGGTGCCATGTATCAGGACCAGCTAGTCGTAACCGGTCGACTCAAAGACGTCGTGATCGTCGCAGGGCGCAACCACTATCCGCAAGACATCGAGGCGACCGTCGAATCGTCCCATCCGGCGATCCGGCGCGGCTGCTGCGCGGCATTTGCGGTTGACACGCCGACAGGCGAGCACTTGGTCGTCGTTGCCGAGATCAGAGGCGAGTCGGCCTCCGACAAGCCGGATGTCCAACGGAGCGCCCGCGCGGCGATCAGCGCCGCCCACGGGATCGAGATCGGCGACTTGCTGCTGGTCGCACCCGGCTCGGTGCCGAAGACGTCAAGCGGCAAGCTCCAGCGACGAGCCTGCCGCGACGCTTACCTCGCCGGCGCACTTCCGTCGGAGCAGGCCGCCCGCGTGCTCGAGGGAACGCCAGGATGAGGGAAGAGGAGCGAGTCGAAGATTGGCTGACCCGACGCATAGCGTCCGTGCTCGGCGTGGGGCAGGAGCTCATCGCGCCGGATACGCCGTTTGTGGACCTCGGCCTCTCCTCGGTCCAGGCGGTGGAGCTGTCAGATGACCTCCAACTTTGGACCGGCCTCACGCTCTCGCCCACACTCGCTTACGACTATCCGACGATTGAAGCGGTCGCAGACCACTTGGCGGACGAGGTCCGCCGGCACGGTCTCGGGCTGAGCGCATCCACGCCCCCACTCGCCAGATGACCGTGCCGGTCGCAATCGTCGGCATCGGCTGTCGCTTTCCAGGTGCGAACGGTCCCGGCGAGCTCTGGCAGAACTTGATCGACGGCAAGGATGCGATCCGCGACGTGCCCGCTGACCGCTGGGACCCGCAACTGCTGCATGGGGCCGAGAGCTCGCAACGTGGAGAGTTGAACCCCCGCTGGGGCGGATTCATCGACGACATAGCCGGTTTCGACTCGGACTTCTTCAGCATCTCCGACCGCGAGGCATCGCGCATGGACCCGCAGCAGCGGATAGCGCTCGAGGTCGCTTGGGAGGCGCTCGAGGACGCCGGCGTGCCAGCGGCCGACATCGCTGAGACTCCCACCGGCGTCTACATGGGTGTGTCTACCTACGATCACGGCGCGGCCCTGCACAGCGACGAACGAGAGGTCGAGCCGTACGACGGCACCGGTGGCGCGCTGAGCATCGTCGCAAACCGAATCTCTTACTGCTTCAACCTCCGTGGACCCAGCCTCGCGGTCGACACCGCGTGTTCCTCGTCTCTCGTCGCGGTGCAGCTCGCCTGTCAAGCGATCAGGGGTGAAGAGATCGACCTTGCCATCGCGGGCGGCGTCAACGTCATCGTGAGCCCCGAGATTGCGCTGAGCTTCAGCAAGGGCGGGCTGATGGCGAGCGATGGCCGCTGCAAGTCATTCGACCACCGAGCCGATGGTTACGTCCGCAGCGAGGGCTCCGGCGTGGTGATACTGAAGCCACTGGAGCGCGCGATCGAAGACGGCGACCGCATCTATGCCGTGGCGTTGGGGGGCGCGGTCAACCAGGACGGCCGCACGAACGGCTTGACGGCGCCGAGTCGGCTGGCACAAGAGTCAGTTCTCGCTGCGGCCTACGTAGCAGCAGGGGTCGACCCGACACAGGTCGCCTACGTCGAGGCGCACGGGACGGGGACCGCGGTGGGCGACCCGATCGAGGTGGCAGCGCTTGGGTCGGTGCTCGGCTCCGGCCGTGGTGCGCAGCGACGCCTGAGAATTGGCTCGGTCAAGTCGAACCTCGGGCACCTGGAGGCAGCTGCCGGAGCGGCCGGCCTGATCAAGGTCGCCCTCTCCCTTCACCACGAGCGAATCCCGCCGTCGATCCATTTCGAGCAGGCCAATCCCATGCTCGGTCTCGATCGCCTCAACATCGAGGTCGAAAGCGTTGGACGGCAGTGGCCGGAAGAGGCCGGACCGAGGTTCGCGGGGGTGAGCTCGTTTGGTTTCGGCGGCACGAACGCGCACCTCGTTTTAGCGAGCGCGCCGGCGGCGAACCTGGCGGTTTCTCAGGCTCCGCCGGGCGAGCCGTGTCTAGTACCGATCTCCGCTCGATCCCTCGAGGCGCTTCACGCGCGCGCGCGAGGCTGGGCAAGGGCCGCCCCCGACGCCGATGATGACCCTGGCTGGCTCCCGCAGGTGGCGGCGACGGCGGCCCTGCGCAGTGATCATCACCCGGTCCGTGCGGCCGTCGTCGCATCCGACTCGGCTGAGCTCGCTCATTCGTCCGAGGCGCTTGTAACTAAAAGCCGGGCGACCGGCGGACAATGCGGTCCGCGGCGCACGAATCGCCGGCGGCTTCGGGCGGTGCTGGTCTTTCCCGGCCAGGGCTCGCAATGGATGGGGATGGGACGGATCTTGGCGCGCTCGTCGCCTGTCTTCAGAGCGGCGATCGAGCGCTGCGCGCAGGCCATCGCGGACCGCCTCGGCACGACGCTCTGGAGCCGCGAAGCTGGACTCTCGCCACAGGGGACCGCCGAGGTGCAGCCGGCGCTGTTCGCTATTCAGGTGGCGCTCGCGGAGACGTGGCGTGCCTGGGGCCTCGAGCCGGCGGCGGTCATCGGGCATAGCATGGGCGAGATCGCCGCCGCACATGTCGCTGGCGCTCTTTCGCTCGAAGACGCCGTCGCGATCGTATGCGAGCGGAGCCGGCTGCTCACCGAGATCTCCGGCGAAGGGGGGCTGGCGCTCGTCGAGCTCGCGATGGACGAGGCAGCGAAGCTAATCGAGGGGCGCGAGCGCGACCTCTCCCTAGCCGCCGCGAACGGACCGCGGGCGACCGTGCTCTCGGGGACCTACGAGGCCCTTGATGCGATCGAGCGCGAGTTGGACGATCACGGCGTCTTCGTGAGGCGAATAGCGGTCGATTTCGCAGCGCACAGTCCGGCAGTCGAACAGCTTCAACCGCGCCTCCGCGCAGCGATCGCGGAAGTCTCGCCCCGCGACGCGCCAACGCCCTTCTACTCGACCGTCACCGGTGGTCTCCTGTCATCTGCCTCGCTCGACGCGAGCTATTGGGTCAGGAATGTGCGCGAGCCGGTGTTATTCGCGCCGACGGTCGAAGCGCTTCTACTGGAGGGCGTGGACGCTTTCGTCGAAGTCGCACCGCACCCGGTCCTCGAGCGCTCGATCGTGCAGGTGATCGACCAGCGCGATGCCGATGCGGCGGTCATTCCGTCGCTGCGCCGGGACGACGACGAGTTCCGAGGAATGCTGCGGGCGCTTGGAGACCTGTACACCCGTGGCCTCGATGTCGCATGGGAGACCTTCCATGGCTCCCGCCTGCGGCCCGCGGCAATCCCTCCTCACGGTTGGAACCACAAGACCTTCCCGCCCGCTACCTCCGCGCTCCACAGAGCCAGTGGGGATACCGGCGCGGAGCGTGGCGAGGCTGACGGCGATGGATTGCTCGGCGCTCGGATCCGAGTCGGCGCCGATCCGTCACTGCTCGTCTGGAGCTTGCCTCTCGACCTGGCGCACGCGCCCGAGCTCGATGATCACCGAGTGGAAGAGACCGCGGTCGTTCCAGCGGCGTACTGGCTCAGTGCGGCGACGGAAGCCCTGGCGACCACCGGTGCACCTGACGTCCTGCTGGATCAGGTCGACTTTCTGCAACTGAAGTCGGTCGACCAGGAGGGAGCCGCGCTTCAACTGGGACTTCGGCCGACCGACGACGAAGCTTTCAGCCTGACGATCACGAGCTACTCGGAGGACGACGAGCCGGTCCTTCACGCCCGCGGTGTTGCCCGGCGAGCAGACGCTCCGGACGCCGCTCCAGCCGGGGCGCCCCACCTCGAAAGTGGCGCTACCGACGTCTCAGGCGAGGGCTACTACGCGAGCCTGGCGGAGGCCGGGTTGCAGTACGGCTCGAGCTTCCGTGGCCTCGCCGATCTACGAGTGGGTCACGCCGAGGCGGTCGGCCGGATCGTTCGCACCGAGCCGCTTTGGCGCTCCCCGCTTCCCCTGCATCCCGCGACGCTTGACGCATGCCTGCATGTCGTCGGAGCAGCGGTGGACGACCTGCCCCCCAACGCGCTACCGCTGCCCGCTCGGGTTGAGCGCGTTGTGGCCAAGACGTCGCATGCGCCGTTTGCGCAGGGCTGGTGTCACGCCCGCATCGTGAAGAGGACGGATGTCGAAGTGGTCGCCGAGCTGACGGTGACCGACGACAGTGGCGACCTCGTTTGGTCCGCGCACGGGTTCGCGATTCGCCTCACACAGGGGCGCCGACGTCCTGAGGAGGGCCGGCTTTACGACCTGCGCTGGCAACCGCTGAAGCCTGAGCTCTCGCCCAAGCGGCGGGACGACTACCTGATCTTCCCGGAAACGGTCGTTGGGCGGTCGTTGGCGGAGCGACTGACGGCCGATGGCAGCAGGGTTACGGTGACAGAAGCTCCGCCGAGCTCTGAGGCGCTCGAGCAGGCCACCGATGTTGTCGACATGCGCGCGGTCGCCTCACACGACACGCCGCTGACGCTCGATTCGCTCGCCGAGAGCTGCGGTCGTGCACTCAAGCTCGTACAAGACGCGGCGCGTTGCTCCCGGCCGCCTCGCGTCTGGCTGACCACGGCAGGTACCCAGGAAGCGTCGGGCACGGGCGAGGCGACCGGTATTGCCGCCGCACCACTCTGGGGTCTCGCCCGCGTCGCCGCAAATGAGCGGCCGGACTGCGAGCTCTCGCTGATCGAGCTCAGGCCCGACCCGAGCGGACGCGAACTCGACCTGCTGGCCCGAGTCTTGCGATGTGACAGTCCGCCCGAGCAGGCAGCCATCCGGGGTGGCGAGCTGCTCAGCCCCCGCCTCGCTCCGCTCGCAGTCCGGCCGAGCTTGTCGGCCTTGTCTGGCGACGGGACATACCTTGTCACGGGCGGCGCCGGCGCGGTCGGTCTCAACATCGCTGAGTGGCTGATACGACGCGGTGCGAGAAACCTCCTGCTGGTGGGGCGCAGCGCGCTGACGCACGACCTCGAAGCGAGGCTCGACAACCTCCGCGGACACGCCGAGCGGGTCCGCTATGAGCGGGCGGACGTGGCCGACCGCGCGGCGCTTGAGGACGTGCTGGCGTCGCTCGCGGGCGGCGAGACTCGACTGGCCGGCGTGATCCACGCGGCTGGCGTCCTGGAGGACGCAACTATCCAGCATCTCGACGAGGCGCCCCTCCGGCGCGCGCTGTCCGGTAAGGCCCTCGGCGCCTGGAATCTGCACCTCGCGACGCGGGAGCTGCCACTTGAGCTGTTCGTCATGATCTCGTCGCTGGCCGGCGTGATCGGGTCGCCAGGCCAGGCGGCATACGCAGCTGCGAACAGTTTTCTCGACTCGCTCGCAGCGCTGCGCATCGCCGAAGGGCTACCAGCGCTGAGCATCGACTATGGCCCTTGGTCGGGCGACGGACTCGCAGCGGGTGCAGGCGGACTCGAGCGGCTCGCCGAGCGCGGTGTCCCACCTCTCGATCCCGGGGTCGCGGTCGAGCTCCTGGACGGCGCGTTGGCCGCCGGTCGCCCTCAGGTGGTAGCCGCCGCGTTCGATCTCGATGCGCTCGCAAGGAGCGCTGCCTCTGCTCCGAGCGCGCGCAGCCTGATCGCAGAGATCGCGACGCGCCCCGCGGCTGACGACGAGACCGCGAGCAAGCGCGCGGAGATCCTTGCGCTTGACTCGAGCACCGAGCGCCAGCGCGCTATGACGGAGTTCGTTACCGAAGAGGTCGCCGGAGTCTTGCGCGTCCCCGATACGGAGGTCCAGGGAGAGCTTCCCTTCGAGGACCTTGGCTTCGATTCGATGATGGCGATCGAGCTACGCGATCGCCTCGAGGCGAAGCTCGACCTTCGCCTGTCCGCTGCGGCGCTCTACTCCCATCCCACGCCGAACGCGCTGGCGGAGGCGTTGCTCGAGCGGATTGCGGCGGATGCCTCAACCTCACTCCCGCAGGCAGACGAAGAGACCGCTCTCACCGACGAGACCGACGATGATCTCTCCTCCCTCGAACCAGAAGAGCTGGCGGCACTCGTGGGAGAAGAGCTGGACCGGCTTGACGAGGCGCGCTCGAGATGAGCGGCTCATCGGCGGCCGACCAGAGGGCGCTTCTCGAGCGCGCGCTACGCCAGCTGCGTGACGCCCGCCAGCGCATAGAGGCCGCAGAGAGAGCCGAGCATGAGCCGATCGCGATCGTCGGCGGCGCGCTCCGTTTGCCCGGCGGCGCCGGCGACCTCGATGCCTTCTGGCAGATCTTGCGCGACGGGGTAGATGCCGTATCACCCTTGGTCTCGACCGTGGATGGGAAACGCCGGTTCGAAGAGCCGGTGGATGACGGGCACTGCGCGGGCCTGCTCTCGGAAGTCGACGGCTTCGACGCCGAGTTCTTCGGTATCAGTGCGGGCGAAGCCGAGCGCATGGACCCCCAGCAACGCCTTGTCCTCGAGACGGCATGGGAAGCGGTCGAGGATGCAGGGCTCCCGCTCGATCGACTCAAGGATTGCGAGACCGGCGTCTACCTCGGCGTCTACGGCAATGACTACCTGACGTTGCAATTGGGCGACCCAGCTGGGATCAATGCATACACAGCTCCCGGCGGCGCTCACAGCGTGGCGGCCAACCGCCTCTCCTACCTCTTCGACCTCAGCGGTCCGAGCCTCGCGCTCGATACTGCCTGTTCGTCTTCGCTGGTCGCTGTTCACCTGGCGTGTCGAGCGCTGCGATCCGGCGAGTGCGACATGGCGCTGGTCGGTGGCGTCAACGTGATCCTGTCGCCTCTCTCGACGCTCGTCACCGAGCGGGTGCTCCCCATGGCCTCGAGCGGGCGCTGCCGGAGTTTCGATGCTTCGGCCGACGGCATGGTCCGCTCGGAAGGTTGTGGCATCTTGCTGCTCGAGCGCATCTCTCGTGCGCAGGCCGCCGACCATCGGGTGCGCGCGCTCATCCGCGGCACGGCGATTAACCACGACGGGCGAACCAATGGGTTGACCGCACCGAACCCGCGCGCGCAGGCGCGGCTCTTTCGACAGGCCCTCAGTGACGCGCAGGCCAAGCCGGAAGAAGTGGTCTATGTCGAGGCGCACGGCACCGGGACGGCGCTCGGTGATCCGATTGAGGTGGAAGCCGTCCGAGAGATCTATGGAGTCGGTGACACTCCTTGCGCGCTCGGATCGGCCAAGACCAACCTCGGCCACCCCGAGGCGGCGGCAGGCGTAGCCGGCCTGCTGAAGGCGATGCTCGTCCTCGAGCACGGCGAGGTGCCGATGAACGTCCACCTCGAACGCCTGAACCCGGAGATCCGGCTCGATGGAACGCGCCTTGTCATACCGAGCGAAGGGATGCGGTTGCCCGAGCCGGCTGGTCGTCCGCTGGCTGCGGTCAACTCATTCGGCTTCGGCGGCGCTAACGCACATGTGTTGCTTGAGCGTGCGCCGGCACCGGCCGAGCAAGATGTGGCCATCGACCGCGAGCACCTGCTCCTGCCGATCTCAGCGCGCTCCGAGGGGGCCCTGCGGGAGCTGGCCGAAGCGTACCGCCGCCGGATCGACGGACGGCCACCCGCCGAGGTCGCCGAGCTGTGCGC
The DNA here is from genome assembly GCA_963719375.1 of uncultured Actinomycetes bacterium. GTDB lineage: Bacteria > Actinomycetota > Thermoleophilia > Solirubrobacterales > Thermoleophilaceae > JAICJV01. The sequence continues at coordinate 1,640,567 of CAVRBY010000001.1, forward strand.
AGCCGCCGCCGTAAACCGTTCGCACCATTCGCTTAGGGCCTGCTTGACAGCGACCGGAGGTGAGGCGCTCGATCGCCAGCTGCGCGCCGTCGGATCAGTTGCCGCGCTGCGCGAGGCGAGCGCGCCTCCGCGGGTCGGCTTCGTATTCAGCGGCCAGGGATCGCAGTGGCTCGGAATGGGACGCGACTTGCTCGCGAGCTCAGCGGTCTTTCGAGCGGAGATTGAAGCGTGCGGCGAGATTGTCTCCCGTATCGGAGGGTGGTCGCTCGTCGGCGAGTTGAACGCTCGTGAAGGACAGAGCCGGCTGCATGAAACGGAGGTGGCGCAGCTGGCGATCGCCGCACTCCAGCTCGCCCTCGCGGTCCTGTGGCGATCCTGGGGGGTCGAACCCTACGGCGTCGTGGGCCACAGCATGGGCGAGGTCGTGGCCGCATGTGCGAGTGGCGCCCTTAGTCGGGACGACGCGTTCGAGCTCCTGCTCGCGCGCGCACAGCGTGCGGAACAAGGAGCTCGAGGTGGCGCGATGGCGAGTGTGGCGCTGCCGTTGGCGGAGGTCGAGGAGCTGGTCGCAACGGTCCCGGGAACACTCGGGATCGCGGCGAGCAACGGCCCGGAGTCGACCGTTGTGTCAGGCGAGTTGACCGCGGTCGAGGAGCTGGTGGCGGCGGCATCAGGTCAGGGAGCGGCGGTCAAGCGACTGCCTGTCGAGTACGCCTTTCACAGCCCGCTGCTCGAGCAACCGGCTCGCGACTTGGCGCGAGCGGTGCGGCACATCATGCCGAGGGAGCCTGAGTGCGCGCTGTACTCGACGGTTACGGGCGGGCGAGCGAGGCGCGAGGATCTTGACGGCGAGCACTGGGCCCGCAACCTGCGGGAGAAGGTGGCGCTGCAGGCTGCGGTTGCGGCGATGGCGCACGCCGGGGTATCGGCCTTCATCGAGGTCGGACCACACCCGGTGCTGCTGCGAGATATCGACGGCACGCTCGAGCGCGAAGGTGTCGACCACCTCGTGGTAGGAAGCCTGCGCGCGCATGAACCCGCGTCCCAGTGCTTGGACCGGTCGCTCGCTGACCTCTATCGGGCCGGGCTCGACATCGAGTGGGAAAGCGTTTTCGGTCCCGTCCCGTACCCCGTGTCACTCCCCCTCTATCCGTGGCAACGTAAGCGCTACTGGCTGCCGGTCGTCGCCGACGCTATGACTGGGGTGACGCCGGCGGCTGCGAGCGAGACGAACGGTGACGGTCACCCGTCTGCGGCGCCGGATCACGCCCCCGCCGATCCGGCCTCGATGACGGCGTACGTTCGCGAGCGCATCGCGGAGGCTCTCGGCGCAAGCGGAGCGGACCAGGTCCCGGCTGACGCGCCGCTCGACGATCTCGGACTTACCTCGCTCGCCATCGTCGAATTGAAAAACCAGGTCGAGCGTGAGCTGGGCATTGGGGTCACGCTCGAGGCGCTGCTCGACGCGGGCACTCCGGCGGGTCTCGGCGAGGCGCTCTCACAGGCGCTGGCGCTCGCGCGAACAGGTGGTGCGGTAGACCCCGCGCCGGCGAGCGGGGAGGTTGACGCGGCGTGACCGGCGGACGAGCGGCCCCGGTGGCAGGCGCCGTGCCGATGGCGGCTCAGCCCGGCCGCGTTGTACGCCGCCTGAGTCCGCAACCGGCCGCATTGACGCGCCTGCTGTGCTTTCCGTACTCCGGCGGCGGGCCGGCTTCGTTTAGAGACTGGCCGGCGGCGCTCGCACCCGACATCGAGCTTTGGGCGGCGGCTTTGCCCGGCCGCGTCGGTCGCGCGAGCGAACCTGTGAACAACGACTGGGAGAGCTTGGTAGCTGAGCTCACGGCCGCGGTCAGCGCCGAGCTGCCTGGACCGCTGGCCTTGTTCGGCCACAGCCTCGGTGCGGTGCTCGCGTTCGAGGTCGCACGAGAGCTGACCCGGGGCGGCGATGTCGTGAACCACTTGGTCGTCTCGGCACGCTCCGCTCCCGACGTTGTGCAGCAGTTCGACCTGCCGGAGACCGACCACGACTTGCTCGCTCAAGTGCAGCACTGGTACGGCGAGATCCCCGAGGCCGTTCGCGATGCGCCGGAGCTACTGCGCCGCTTTCTGCCGATGCTACGAGCTGACCTTGAGCTCGCGCGCAGCTATCGGTTCTCTGCCGGAAGGCTGCTCGAATGCCCCATCACGGTCCTTTCTGGAGCCTCCGACCGCACCGTGTCAGAGGAGCAACTCGCCGGCTGGTCAAGGCATACTCGAGGCCCGCTCCGCGCATGCCGGTTTTCGGGCGGCCACTTCTTCATCAGAGACGATGAACATGCGGTGCTGGCTGCCCTCTCTGAGAGCCTCCGGGAGGGCATGGCAAGATGAGCGAGCACGTCGATGTGGTCGTGGTCGGGGCGAGGGTGGCGGGCTCACCGTTGGCAGCCTTGCTGGCACGCCGTGGCCTCAGGGTGGCTGTCCTCGAGCAAGCAACCTTTCCCCGCAACACTCTCTCATCGCACGTCATCCAATCCGATTCGATCTCCTTCCTTGATCGTCTCGGGGTCATCGATCGCATCCACGGGACCCAGGCTCCGCTGACGCAGTGCATCGACGCGAGGGTCGAGGACGTCCGGGTCGTCGCCGACATCCCGCGACGACCCGGCGATCTCGGCGGCGGCGCGTGTATCCGTCGCCACATCCTCGATCCGATCGTTGCGGAGGCGGCCGCTGAGGCGGGAGCCGATGTCCGCATGGCAACAAAGGTGACTGGCCTGCTTAAGAAGGACGGACGCGTCGTTGGTGTCAGCGCCACGCACAACGGGACGAGCTTCAACATTCGCGCGCGGCTGGTCGTCGGAGCGGACGGTCGGGGCTCAACCGTGGCGAAACACGTCGGCGCCCGGCAATACAACGACATCGAGAATCAGCGGGCCTACTACTGGACCTACTTCGAGGGAGCGGACATCTCGTCGAGTCCGACGTTTGTCTTCCACCGTTGGAAGGACCGGTTCGTGATCGCCGCGCCTGCAGACAACGGGCTCTATATGGTCGGCGTGTCCCCAGAGACGGCCGAGCGAGAGCAGTTTCGGCGTGACCTCGATGGTCGCTTGATGAACCACGCCCTCAGCTGCGAGCCTGTGGCGAGGGCGCTCGCCCGTGCCCAGCGCGCCAGCAAGATCTACGGCATCGTCCGCTTCAAGTCCTACTTCCGAGAAGCACACGGCCCCGGCTGGGTGCTCGTCGGGGACGCCGGTCACTTCAAGGACCCCGCGGTCGGTCGGGGCATAGGCGATGCTTTTCTTCAAGTCGAACGCCTGGCCCCGGTGATCCCCTCGGCGCTCGACGGACCGCCTGAGGAGCTCCGCAGGGCTTTGACCAGTTGGGCGTCCTGGCGCGACCGCGAGTTCGCCGGCCACTACTGGCTCGGCGTCGACTTCGGCAAGGCGGGGGCGATCTCCCCCATATTTCCCGAAGTCGTGCGACTGATTCACGCCGACGGGGATACCGCACGCTTTGTCGAGCTCCTCAGCCACCGCTGTCGCCCGCGCGAACTGCTGACGCCGAGCGTCGTGATGCGAGCCACCGCGCATCTGCTGGCTCGTCGTGACAGCAAACGCGGCGCGGTCCTCCGCACGCTTGCAAGCACGGGTTCCGATGAGCTCTACAGGCGCTGGATCGAGCGTCAGCCGAGATTTGCCCGCGACGGCAACCATGAGCAGACGCAGACATCGGCCCGCCGCGAGTCCCGACCGGTGTCGATGCAAGCTGCCACGCTCACCTGAGATGACCGATGACGACTGAGACCGAGCTCAGATTCGATCAGACCGTTCCCTGCGGACTGGCCCACCGCAGAGCGCTGGGCGAAGTGTTCGTCGCTGACTCGAATCAAGTCGGAGACGCCCGCTATGACCTTGCAATCCAGATCCCGCGCGCCCACAGTCTGTGGTTCGACCGCCAAGCGCGCTATCACGATCCGATGTCCGCCGCGGAGGCCGCGCGTCAGAGCGCTTTCGTAGTCGTCCACCGCTACATGAACGTGCCCCAGGGCGCTCCATTCACGCTCCGAGCGCTCCAGCTCAAGGTCGAGGATCTCGGCGCTTACGTCGACGACGAGCGCACGCCGCTGGAGGGCGTACTCCACATGCGCCTGACGACAGGCACCGGCGACCCCGAAACAGTTGGAAGCATGTCATTCGCAGGAGAGTTGGAGCTCGACTCGCGGCTGGCCATGACTTTCAACGGCGACATCGTCTTCCTACCGCGCGATGACTACGCCGCCCTGCGTACCTTCCAGCGTCGGCGAAAGTCACTCCCGAACGATCCGCCTCCGCGCGTGGCTCCACTTGAGCCCCACCTAGTCGGAAGGATGGATCCACGCAACGTGGTAATCGGCACCCCCGCTGATCGAGCACCGTCCTCCTACCCGATCGTGATCGATCGGCGGCACCCCTCGTTCTTCGATCACTCCTACGACCATGTCCCTGGCCCATTGATGGTCGAAGCCTGCCGGCAGGCTTCGACGATCTCGGCGGTGCGCAATGGAGTCCTGGGCTCGCCCATTGCAGCGGTGACCGTCTGTGACGCCAGTTTCACCGATTTTGCCGAGTTCGAGGCGATCGTCGAGTGTTCGGTGGAGCAAGTCGAAGCTACCCCCACCGGGGGAGCGGCCGCCGCGGTCGGCGTCTACCAACTCGGCAAGCAGCTAGCTGAGGGTGCGATCGAACTGCATCCCTATCCCCCCGAGGCCGGGGGCTAGCCCTTCCGAGCCGCGCGCGATCCGTCGTCAGCGTGATCGCGCTTGAAGAACCCCGCGTTGAGCGCGATGAAGCGCTGCCAGTCGGGTGGAACCTGGTCTTCGGCGGAGATGGCGTCGACCGGGCACGCTTCGACGCAAGCATCGCAGTCGATGCACTCGTCCGGATCTATGTAGAGCTGCTCGACGTCGTCGAATCCCGGCTCTTCGGGCGTCGGGTGGATGCAGTCGACCGGGCAGACGTCGACGCACGAATTGTCCTTTGTACCGATGCACGGCTCGCTGATGACGTAAGCCACCATTCACCTCCTCGACGAGGGGTATTCGCTCAACGTCGCTGTGGTCGAGATATTCGCTGAAGGGGCTGCAATGGTCACGCTGCGCTCACCGGCCTCGACGGCTTGGGATCGGCTGGCTCTGCGGGCAGGGCAATCTCGTGACCTCGTTCGGGCGTTCCCGGCCTGCTTGGCGGCGCTGCCGTAGACGGCGCATCGGCTGCTAAGGCGTCTGCGCGCATGGCCGGCAAGATCAGCAGTCTCAGCAACACGAAGACGATCCGGCGGGGCGTGTGCCTGCCGGCGAAGCCCTGCAAGCGTGCCAAGACGCCTGGGACCGCCAGGCGCCTTCCGCGTTCGAGCGCCGTCAGCGCTTCACTGGCGACCTGCTCCGCAGAGGACCATCCGAACCAACGATTCCTCTCCGCCCCGTGTAAGCCGCCGACTGAGTAGAACGCGGTACGAACCGGGCCCGGAGCGACGACCGTGCAATTGACGCCCGTTCCGCGCAGTTCCTCATGCAGAGCCTCGCCGAGCGTATTCGCAAACGCTTTCGTCGCCGCATAAGTGGCGGCAGTCGGAACGGGCTGGCCGCCGGCGATCGACCCGGTGATGAGAATAGATCCGCACCGCCGGCTGACCATTCCCGGCAGAACAGCCAGGGTGAGCTCGTGCAGGGCGACGGCGTTGACCTCGACCTCCCTCGCCTCCCGCCCTGGATCGGTGGCAACCAGCGCCTCGCAGTTGGCGAAGCCGGCGTTGCTGCACAGCACCGAGACGTGACGCGACTCGAGCTCCGCTGCCAGTCGCCCTCGAGCGACGCGATCTGCGAGGTCGCAACAGCGGACTTCGACGCGAATCCGGTGCCGTGCTGAGAGCTCGGCTCCGAGCTGCTCGAGCGCGTCCGCTCGTCGCGCGACGAGGAGCAGAGAGTGCCCGCGCCGGGCCAACCCCCACGCGAGCGCGCGGCCGATGCCAGAGGAGGCGCCGGTCACGACGGCGCGGGCGCCCGGTGAAGGCGCCGGCAGGCTCACCGCGGAGTCGCGGCTGCTAGTGCCGAGTCGAGCGTCGTCGTCGAGCCCGTCTCGCCGAGGTGCCGGGTAAGTCGCGCAGCCGCCTCGACCCCGGACCTCGAGCACGCTTCGAGCGAGACACCTCGCAGGTAGTCGCCCGCCAGCTCGAGGCCCGGCATCTCAGCGACCATGTGGTGAACCTCGTCCAGGAACCCGCCGTGGAAGGGCAGGTAGGCAGAGTACGCAGCTTCCCAGTGTTTAGTGACTGTGCGCACTCGTTCAGGGATCCGCAGTCCTAGGTATTGGCGCAGGCGAGCCTCAGCGTCCGCCGTCCAGTCGTCGAGTGGGGGCGGCTCCTCGCCGCCTGGGCGTCCGGTCCGGCCGCTGAACGTGTACCGCACGATGTGCCGATCGTCCTTGCCGTAGGAGCCGGCGTTGCTGCATGGTCCGTCGTCCATAGCGAGGGCGCGGACTTCGGTGCCGAACACGGGCGCGGCATACTCGACCAAGGCGACGGTCGAAGGGAAGTAGCGGACCTCCGCGAGGCGTCGAGCTAGCGGCGGCCTCTCGACCGCGACGATCGGCGCAGCCGCGTACGCCGGGGTCGCGAGCACCACACCATCGAAGCGCTCCTCGTGGCGGCCGCCTTCCTTGTCGGCGATCGCCAGGCCCTGCACCCGGCCGTCACGCGCCAGCAGACCGTCGACGCTCCAGCCGAGACGTACGGTTACCAAGCGGGCAATAGCCTCGAGCACGGGCTGAATGCCGCCTTTCAATTGGTCGTAGGTGTCCATTAGCAGAGCAAGGTTTGTGCCAAAGGTGCCGAGGTAGACCTCATCGGGCTCCGCGCCGTTCATTCGCACGGTCATCGGCCTGAGCAGGTAACGGGTCGTGTCGCGTCCGAAGTGCGCACTGAGTGGGGCGTGGTCGTGGTTCCTTGCGATCTCTGTGAAAAGTGGCGATCCGAGGAAGCGGTTCCGATCGTCGCGCCGAATCTGCACCGCGAGGCGTGCGAGGCGCGCAAGGTCCCGTGGCGACGTACCGCCGAGCAGATGTCTGACGCTTCTCAGCCGATGCGCGCTATCGAGGGTGAGGACGTTCCCGTCCTTGACCCGCGATTGGTTTATGCCAAACGGTTCGTATCGCGGCGCGCCGAGCGCTTGCGTAAAGCCCCGGAATGAGGTGTAGCGCCGCCCGATGTTCTTGCCGCCCATCATGACGTCACGCGATCCGAGCTTCGCGACACCGAAGCGCCCGCCGAGGCTCCGCTCGCGCTCGATGAGTTCCACGCGATAACCCGAGCGTTGCAGCTGGAGGGCGGCCGCCAAGCCTGAGATGCCGCTGCCGACCACCGCAACCCTCCCGGTTTGCTCAGCGGTGTTGAGCATTCAGCGAAGCCTACCGCGTCGCAGTGTCTTTTGCATCACCATCAGCGGGCTGGCTCGGCGTCGCGACGGCCGCGCTGACGGCGCTGGTGAGCTCGGGCCGGCGAAGCAGGCACTCGGCGTGGCCCCTGCCCGTGTCGCGCACTCGAGCGACGGTCGTGCGGGCGGACGGCTCATCCACGACGATCTGATGAAAGGGCAGTCGAAGCCCCAGTCCAAGCAGCTTGGCGACCGCCTCCTTGGCAGTCCAAAGGTCGATCAGCGCCTCACCTTGGCTGATGCCCGCAACTCGACGGACCCACCTCCGCTCCTCAGGGGCCAGGAGTGACTCGACGAGCCCCCGACTCAGGGTCGCCCCGCGCGCGCGACATTCGATGTCGATCCCCACACCGACTCCTTGCGCGATCGCGACCGCCACCAGGGAGCCGGCGTGCGAGAGGTTGAACTCCCACTCGCGACCCGCGGCCGAGGCGAGCCTCGGCTTGCCGCGGGCGTCTCGCACAATCGGCACAGCACCCGGGTCGACGTCGAGCTGAGGCGCGAGCGCGAGGCGTAGCACGCCTCGCCCCGTCACGAACCTGGCGCGTGCCGCCGGGCGCATCCGCGCAGCGCGGATCTTCTCGGCCGAAGCGAGCACGGTGCCGTCGAGCAGCCGATCCGAGAGGGAGGCCTCGGCGTACAGAACCGAGATCCGCCCGCGTGCCGGAGTGATGCTCGCGCGGTCGGGACTCGTGACCCGCCGCACCGCAAGCGAGGACCGGGCTTCCGTCTCGCTGTTCATCGGTTCAATACCCCACGCACGCTCAGAAAAATGTTTATCGATCAGGTATTCTGAGCAAAGTTCGCCGGGGAGCGAGGAAGACGAGGGTTCTGATGGCCGCTGGCGCGAGGTCCGGTCGGAAGGCGACGTCGATCGATCGAGGCATAGTCCGCCCTTCCGACTGTGCTAGGCCAACCACCGCGTCGCAGAGTGGGTTTCGCCGGTGAGCGTTCGCCGCGGGGCGCGTTCACGCCGCGAGGCGCTTCGCTCTCTGCGAGGCACCGCCCCGCTCGAGAGTGAGGCGGGAGCGCTCGACCCGTTCGAAGATGGACTTCCGCAGGTGCGCCTTTCGGCCCGCGAGCGCCTCGAGCTGCTGTGCGATCCGGGTTCGGTGCACGTGATTCGGTCTTCGGTGCGCTCCCGCAGGCTCCAAGGTGCGAGCCGTGCTGGAGACGGTGTTGTGGCCGCCTCAGGCCAGATCCAGGCGCGCCCGATCTTTTGCTACGCGCAAGACGGCGCTTGGGCCGGTGGCTCGCTTGGTGAGGCTCACGCGGACACGATCGTTCGCGTGCTCCGGCTGGCCGGCGACGCTCGCGTTCCCGTCATCGCCGTTACCGAATCGGTGGGCGCGCGGCTGCAGGAAGCAACCGCCGCGCTCAGTGGCTACGCGCGCGTGTTCCGCGAGGCCGTGGCCTTGTCGGGTCACGTACCGCAAATTTCGGTCGTTCACGGGACCTGTGCGGGCGGCGGCTGCTACTCGCCCGCCTTAACGGACTTCGTAATCATGACCGAGCAGTCCCGCATGTTCCTCACGGGCCCCGCGATCGTCCGCGCGACGCTCGGTCAGGAGTGCACGGCGGATGAGTTGGGTGGAACCCGCATACATGAGCGCAACGGAGTCGCGAACTTCGTGGTCCCGACCGAGATCGACTCGCTCTTCCTCGCGCGCGAGCTGCTCGGGTATCTGCCGCAGCACACAGGCGAGCAGCCTCCTGACCAGCTTCCCAGTGACGCGGGCAGCGCGCGTCCCGACGCCGATGTCCCTCATGACCCGCGCCGGGTGTACGACATACGACGCGTGATCCGCGCGCTCGTAGATGACGGTCGAGTGCTCGAGTCAAGTGCTCGTTGGGCCCGGAATGTAGTCACCGCCCTGGCGCGAATCGACGGGCGCGCGGTCGGAGTAGTGGCCAACCAGCCCAGGTACCTCGGCGGTGCGCTCGATGTCGAGGCCGCGAGCAAGGCTGCCCGCTTCGTTCGTACCTGCAACGCATTCGGCCTGCCGCTCATCGTCCTCGTGGACACGCCTGGCTTCGTCCCGGGATGCACTCAAGAGTCCCGGGGCGCGATCAGGCATGGCGCAAAGCTCCTGTACGCATTTGCGGAGGCCACGGTTCCGCGGATAACGCTGGTGCTGCGCCAGGCATACGGCGGCGCCTACATCACGATGAACGCCAAGGACCTGGGCGCGGACTTCGTCTTCGCATGGCCGACCGCTCGGATTGGAGTGATGGCCGCCTCGCAGGCGGTGCGCATCGTTCACCAGCGCCAACTCGATTCCGCTGAGGATCCACAGATGCTCGCGGGCGAGCTCGCCGCGACCTATGCGCAGCAACACGAGAGTGTCTGGGCTGCCGCTGAGGAGGGCTTCGTCGACGAGGTCATCGAGCCCGCGGACAGCCGCGCAAGGCTTGCCCGGGCGCTCGCCACACTCGAGGGTAAGGTCGGTGCGCCGGGGGGCACCGCCAACATCACGCTGTGAACGAGAGGGACGCCAAGAGCCCGGCTGTCGGACAGCGACGAACCGCCGACGTGCTCACGCGGATACTTTCGAACGGAGCCGATCCAGCGGAAGTGCGTTGTGAGGCCGCGGTCGCGTTAGCCCAGCTGGGTTACGGCGCGATGGTGATCGATGTCCTTCAGCAGCTAACCCGAAGCGATGATCTCGCAGCTAGCAGGTCTGCAGTCTCGGCCCTGGCGGAGACCGACGACGCGCGGGCGGTCGAGCCGCTGATGGGGGTGCTTCGTAGCACGCCCGAGCTGTGGCAGGAAGCGGCTGATGCGCTCGCCAAGCTACACGCACAACCTGCACTACCCGAGCTGCGCCAGCTCGCGGGCTCAGCGCCCGACGCTCGCACCCGTCGAGGTGCGATCCGGGTCCTCGGAGTGCTCGGGGACCGCTTGACGAGACATCGGTTCTTGCCGCGTCGCCGTCGCGAGAGCGATCTCTTGGAGCTCGAGTGCCCACCGCTGTGAGCTATGCGAGAGGGACCTGCTATCGACTCGGCTACCGGGAGGTGTGAGAACGGATGGGGCGACTGTCACTCAACCGGAGCGTGCTGACCTCCTCGATCTGGACGCGCGACGGCGTCCTGTGGCGTCGTCGGCGCCTCGTGATAGCGGTGTGGGCAGTCCTCGTCCTAGCCTCGCTCCCGCTGGCCGCGCACCAAGCGGATCGTCTCAGCGGCGGGGGCTTCACCGACCCAGGCGCTCAATCCGGCGTGGTGGCACACGAGCTCGACAGCGGCCAGTTCCCCGGCGTCAACGCGTACAGCCTGGCCGCGGTCCTAGTACCGCAAGCCGGCGCCACACGCTCCGACATGATCGGCGCCCTACGGCAGGTACATGGCGAGCTGGCAAGCGTGAAAGGCGCGTATGTGACTCCGCAAGCCGCGCGCGCGGCGCTCGCTTCAGCCCGCGCTCATCCCGCCCGGCCGGTTGTGGTCCCGCTCCAGTTCGTAGGCGACGAGATGAGGTCGATCGACCTCGCGCGTGACCTCCGCGCGCGCCTTGGCATCAGCGGCGCGGCGCCGGGGGAGGCGGCGCGCGGCCGGGTGCAGACCCACGTTGCCGGCCAAGGAGCGCTCTGGGCGGCCTTCCAGAAGGTAGCTGACGAGCAAGCTCGCCAGGCGGAGAGTCGAGGGTTTCCGATCATTGCTGTCGTGCTCCTCGTCGCGTTCGGCTCGCTCGCAGCCGCGCTCTTGCCGCTGACGCTCGGGATCGCATCGGTGATTCTCGCGTCCGCAGTCATCTACTTGCTTTCGCTTGGGTTCGATATGTCGGTGTTCGTCACGAACGTGGCGTCCATGATCGGCATCGGCGTCGCTGTCGACTACTCGCTCTTCATCCTGGTCCGATACCGGGAAGAGATCCATAGCGGGAGTGAGCCAGCCGACGCTCGTGCTAGAGCGATGGCCACGTCGGGTCGGGCTGTGATCTTCTCGGGCCTGGTGGTCCTGGCGTCCCTTGCAGGCCTGTTCATCATTGACTCGCCCGGTATCCGTTCCATGGCGGTCGGCGCGATCGTGGTCGTGGCGATCTCGGTGCTCGCCGCTGCGACCCTGCTTCCGGTTGTGATCGGCCTCCTGAGTAGAAGGGCGTGGGAGACAGATCGGGTCGGCAGGATGCTTCAAAGGCTCCGGCCGCGTCGTGATCGCCGTCGAGGTGAGTTCTGGACCCGTTGGACCGCGAGGGTGATGCGCCGACCGGTCGTCTCCGTCGTCGGTGCGACTGCGCTGCTGTTGCTCCTGGCGGCGCCCGCGTTGACTCTCAACGTCCGCAACAACGCTACGAGCCAGCTCGATCCTCACCATGAGGTGCGGCAGGGCATAAACGCTGCAGCAGGCGTGCTCGGCCCAGGGGCCCTCGGCCCCGTCTACGCGATCGCGCGCTTCGCGCACGGCAGCGCGTCTGAGCCTGGGAACCACAGCGCCCTGAACGCTGTGAATGAGGCGGCCGGGCATGATCCGGGAGTGCTCGTCACTGCACCCGTCCGCCTGTCAGCGGACGGACGCGTCGCCTTGGTCACGGCGACCCTCCGCTCGGACCCCGAGTCGAGCGCGGCACGCGCGACGCTCGAGCGCCTGAGACGTTCGCTGCCGAGCGCTGCTGGTGGCCGCGCGGCGATCGCCGTCGGCGGAACGACTGCGGCGCTGCTCGACTTCGACACCCTGGTCACTAAGTCGCTCTGGCGACTGATCCTGTTCGTACTCCTTCTCTCATACGGCGTGCTGTTTCTCGTGCTCCGATCGGTGGTGTTGCCTCTGAAGGCGATGCTGATGAACGTGCTCTCGGTGTGCGCCGCTTACGGCGTCCTCGTCGCCGTCTTCCAATGGGGCATCCTGGACTTCGTCGGCGTGAGCAAGGCGCCGTCGATGTACCCGATCACTCTGCCCCTCGTGCTGGTGGTCGCCTTCGGTCTGTCGATGGACTACCACATCTTCTTGCTGACCCGGATCCGGGAGCGCTATGCCACGACTGGTGACAACCGGCGCGCTGTGACCGAGGCACTCATCACGAGCGCCACGCCGATCACCAGCGCGGCGCTGATCATGGTCGCCGTCTTCCTGTCGTTTGTCAGCGCAGGAGCGCCCTCGGTCAAGCAGATCGGCCTGGCGGCCGCCGTCGCCATCGCGGTCGATGCGACGCTCGTTCGCCTCGTGATCGTGCCCGCGGCCATGGAGCTGCTTGGCAAGTGGAACTGGTGGATGCCACGCAGGCTCGCCGCCATCCTGCCGGCAACCGACCGCGCGCAGCAAGGCGCGGCCGCCTTGCCGGCTCCCGAGCGCGGCCGCGACACGCACTACGAGGTGCACCCGGCTCAGCCGCCCCAGCCCCGTCAGGACGGTGTTCCCGCCGTTGACTCCGCGGTCGCTGCCGTTCGAGCGGGGGCCGGCGAAGCCGGGCAAACGGTTGCCGCCGCGACCGCGACGAACCACGATGGCCGCTGCGCCGAGGCGCCCACGAGGACGCTCGTGACCAGACTCGACCTGCCGCTCTTTGACTACACGAGCCCTGACATGCGGGGCGAGCGCTTTCGAGCTGCCATCCGCGACCTGCGTGAGAACGGTTGGTTGGCAGCCGGTCCTTACGGCTGCATCGTCCTGGAGCGAACGGCGATCGAATACTTCCTGCGCGCGAAGAATGCCATGACGCCCGGCAGGCCGATGATTGATCTGTTCGAGATCGACGAAGGACCGTTGCGTGAGCTCATCGAACGGAACATCCTGAACATCGACGGCGTCGACCACCGCCGGCTGAGGGGCCTTGTCAACCCGGCGCTCTCTCCCCGAGCCGTCGAGCGCTACCGACCAGCGATGCGCCGGGTCCTCTCAGAACTCCTCGATGCGGTCGAACCAGGCGCGCCCGTAGAGTTCGTCTCCGCGGTCGCCAAGCCCTACCCGGCGAAGGTGATCGCCACCGTGCTGGGCGCCCCCGTCGAGGACGCGACAAAGCTCCAAGATTGGGCCCATTGGGTCGAGCGGCAGTTCGATGTCGTCGGAGTGGTCGAGGAACGAGACGGCATCGAGCGGGCAGTCAGAGGGCTGAGCGCCTACGCCAGCGCTCTGATCGAGCAGAAGCGCGAGCGCGGCGACCAGGGCGACCTGATCTCGGCTCTGGTCGAAGCAGAGGACGGCGGCGACCGACTCTCGGACGTAGAGCTGTTGAACCTGGTTATTGGGCTGCTCGCAGGCGGTGTCGACACAGCGCAAAGTCAACTCGCCCACGCGATCCGACTCTTTGGCGAGAACCCCGACCAATGGCGGCTGTTGCGTGAGCGGCCCAGTCTCGTGCCGAACGCCGTCGAAGCGGTCTTGCGCCACGAGCCGGTTCTTCCATTCACCGCGCGCATCCTGCTCGAGGACACCGTGCATCGGGGCGTCCAATTCCCGGCGGGAACCGTCCTCATGCTTTGCATTTCGGCGGCCACACGCGACCGCGGCGACGGCTCGGACCCGGATCGTTTCGACATCACGGCCAAGCATGACGCCGCCGACCGCATTAACTTCGGCGGCGGGCCGCATTACTGCATGGGATCGAACCTCGCACGCGCCGAGCTCGAGGAGGCGCTGGCCGCGATGGCTTCCCGCTATGCACGAATCGAGCTGATCGCCCCGCCGATCTACGGCGGCGTCACAGGCGTATACGGCCTGCGCGAGTTGCGGGTTCGCTTGCAGGCCGCTAGGCCCGGCGAAGCGCGTCGCAGCACGAACGGCGCTGCACAGGCGCAAGTCCCCGTGGAGGTTGAGTCGTGAGCACGATTGCCGTACCCAAAGGAGGCTCGTCGAAGCCGGAGCGTCGACCGACCGCGGGGCCTACGCCCGCAGCGGCTCCTCCAGGCGGCCTTCAGCTCAGGGCGCAGAGAGCCATCGCTCGGACTGTGGCTGCGATTGACGAGGAACGCCTGAGCCGTCTCGAGCGCGGGTGGCTTCGGCGCATGATCGTCTGCCTGATTCCGCTCGCGCTGCGACTTCAGTTCCGCCGCGGCGCAGCGAGCGATGCGCACGGAGTGGTCGAGCTTCGCCTGCGCGACCCGCGCGGGGGCCATGACGCGGTCGAGGTCACCTTGGATAACGGTCGCTGTCTCGTCCAGCGCCGGCCTAGCGAGCGGCCCACGGCGACGCTGTCTGTCGGATTGGCGGACATGATCCGCATGGCCACCGGCGCCGTGGGCGTGCCGGCGCTGCTGCAGGGCGGGCGGCTTCAGGTCAATGGCGACCTGTTCCTGATCATGCGTTTCCCGACGTTCTTCGGAATGCCGACCCGTCCCTTGGTCTGAACCCATGCTGACTCAAAGCCGCGCATCAGAGCTGTTCTCCAGGATCGTCGACCTGCATCTGGCCCACGACCCGGCGCGGATAGAGGAGCTCTTCACCGTTGACGCCGTCTATCACGACGACAGCTGGCCTGAGCCGGCGCGCGGGCACGAGGAGATCAAGCGGCTTCTATCTAGCGTATGGCGTGCGTTCCCCGACTTCGAGGTCGGCCTGCTTGAGGGCCCGTTCGTCGGCGACAGCGTGGACACTTTCGCCGTGCGTGGGGCGATACGCGGCACAATGGACGGACCGCTGGACCCGCCTGGCCTTGCGCCGACGGGCGGCGTGATATCGGCTGAGTACGCTGGCTTCTACGCGTTCGACGGTGATCTTCTCCGACGGGGCAGGATCATTCTGAACGTGAGCGAACTCGCCGCCCAGACCGGCGCGCTACCCCGGGCTGGCAGTCCTGCCGAGCGGCTGGCCGTTCGCTTCCAGCGTATTCGGGCGCGGAGGATGCGTTACCAAGCGCGTTCAGGGCGCGCAGCGGCCTCCGCCTCGCCGAGGCCCAGCTGACTGATTGCCACTGGGAAGACCGGGCGGCATGAGCGCAGCGAGCTGGACGGCGGAGGCACCCGATCAGAGCGGCAGAGTCGCCGTGGTCACAGGAGCGACAAGTGGTCTCGGGCTGATCACGGCGCGCGAGCTGGCGAGGGCCGGCGCGCGCGTAGTGCTGACCGGTCGGAAGGTCAGTCGACTTGGCCGCGCCGCGGACCTCATTCGTTCGGCGGTGCCGGGGGCGCAGTTAGATGTGCACACGCTTGACCTGGGGGATCTGAGCTCGGTACGCGAATTCGCTCAAAGCTCCGCCGCGCGCGTTGACCTCCTGGTAAATGACGCCGGCATCATGGCGCCTCCGCGGCAGGTCACCGTCGACGGTTTCGAGTCTCAGCTCGCTGTGAACCACCTCGGCCACTTTGCGCTCACAGGGCTCCTGCTGCCGCGGCTGTTGGCATCACCGGTCCCGCGGGTGGTGACGGTCACCAGCACCTTCCATGCCATTGGCAGGATCGACTTCGCGGATCTGCAAAGTGAGCGGAGATACCGTCGCTGGGCCTGCTACGCGCAGTCAAAGCTCGCCAATGTCCTGTTCGCGTTTGAGCTCGATAGAAA
Organism: uncultured Actinomycetes bacterium; assembly: GCA_963719375.1. Taxonomy (GTDB): domain Bacteria; phylum Actinomycetota; class Thermoleophilia; order Solirubrobacterales; family Thermoleophilaceae; genus JAICJV01. The sequence continues at coordinate 1,656,444 of CAVRBY010000001.1, forward strand.
GGCTCGCGACAACGACACGCCACTGCAAAGCGTCGCGGCTCACCCCGGCTATGCCGCGACCGGCTTGCAAACTGCGTCCATTAGCAAGCGCGCGGCACGCCTCGCGATGACCCTCTCCAACAAGCTGTTCGCGCAGAGCGCCGAAGTCGGTGCGTTGTCCATCCTGTGTGCAGCGACGAGCGCGGATCTTCGAGGCGGCGCGTTAGTCGGGCCTAAGCGGCTGCTTGGGCATCGCGGCTACCCCGAGCTCGTGCGTGCGGCGAAAAGGGCCTACGACACCGACGTCGCGTGCCGCCTTTGGTCGGTCTCAGAGCAGCTCACCGACGTTCGGTTCGCGTTCTCACCTCACCCGAGACTGGGCGATGTCGAAGACCGCGCGACGTTTCGATGATGTCACTACACCGAGCTGGGCGGGAAAGGTCGAGGCGCTCGGCGGAGCCAGCGAACGAAGCTAGAGACGTGAACGGCCGAGACAGGGCTCGAGCCCGTCAACAGGAAGCGCTGCTTGGCAGGGGGTAAAGCGCGCCTCGGACGCAAACTGACCCTATCGAGCGTACGCGCGAAGGGAGCCGCGCCGCATGCTCCTATGCCAAAGCCCGAGGGCGGCATCGTCGGCTACTCGACGAGGTCAACTCACGGCCTGGTCATCGGCGCGCGAGGCACCCGGCGGGCGATCTTATCCGTTCCTCGCAGGCCCGCCTCCGGGTGCCTTTTCTCATCCCAAGTGGCTCCTGTTACCGCTCGTAGCTACTTGCCCCCCGGCAGGTGACCGGCCGCTTGCTGAACTCTCGAGGCTAGGCCCGATTGCGTTGCATCCTGGTCCTCCGCTGCGGCTTGGTCACGCTCCACTTTGCTCACTTGATCGCAAAAGATTCCCCACGAGGCATCGACTTCTCTTCCTCGGTAGCGGCCGTGGTCTTGAACGAAGTCCCATGCCTCCTGCAGAAGGTCCTGACCCGCACGGTCAAGACGCGCAGCGCGTTGGGCCGGCTTCAGCCACTGGCTGATGCCCTGCTGCAGCAGCACAACCAGGCCGAGAACGATCGGGACCGCCTTCGCCGCGCCAAGCGAGGCGGCCACGGATGTCGCCGCCCCCGCAAAGATCGAGCCGACATTCAGAAACGTGTCAAGGCCGCCGTAAAAGCGGTCCCCGCGAGCATAGGCTCGTGCCGCATCTTCGAAGCGATGCTGCAGGAACGATCGCTTGACCTCGAGCTCATCTATCACGGCGTGGGCCTCTCCCTCAACAGAGTGCGCGAGCTTGTGCAAGATCAGACGCGCCAGCTCTGCCGCCTCGTCCTTCTCGGGCTTCCTCTCGGCGAGGCGCGCGACGAGCTCCTCGACCTCTTCGGCCGTCCGGTGAGCCCCCTGGCCGACGCGGTCGAGCCGATCGCGCGCCTGAGCCCCGGATTCGGGGCCGCCTATCCGCTCAGGCTGATCAGTCACTCGCGGTCCGTCCCGTCCGAGTTAGGCGTAGACCACCAGCCGAAGAGTCTCGAAGACGAGAACCTCGTTGCTGCTCTGGCCGAGCGTTTCTGCGATCACAGTCGCCCGGACGATCTGCGCGTCCGTACGCAGGTCGATCCGACGCCGGAGGGTTTCGGTAACTGTTACCGCTTTGATCTGGCGGGTCAGCTGGTGAGCGGGCCGGCGGTCGAACGGATCGGCGGATGGACCGGGTAGGTCGCAGTGGCCGACGTCGCCGAAGCACCCGCCGTGACCGAAGACGTAAAAGGAGCCGGCATAGCTCTCGTCGTCACGTCCCGTGCTGACGTCGGCGGCAGGCGCATTCAGGAACACGCGGGCTTCGAACGAGGGGCCCGAGTGATCCACTCCGTAGAAGATCAGATCCACGCGCGCCGAGTCGAGCGGCAGCGGCGGCAGCTCGAGGGGTTCGCTGAGGAACCGTTCGACCATCACCCAGCCGGCCCAGGCGCCGCAACGGTCGCAACCGCGTAGTCGTAGCCAAGCGTCTCGCTGTTCAGCGTGTCCTGGACCGTCAACGGAAACGGCGGAAGGGCTTGCGAGAGGAGCGTCGTCGGTGGTCCGCCTTGCGGATGGGTGAGCTGCCACAGTCGCCATAGCCGATCGATCATGCAGTGGTGAGCCCAGAAGATTGGGTCGTACGCCGCGACCGGGATCTCGGCCATCGTTCCCCCGACCCACACGTGCACCTGATTGTGCAGGTCTTCGAGCTGCAGCTGAAAGTCTGTGAAGTCCGACGCTGCCAGCACTCGCGTGACGTCGGCATCCGTTGGCAGCGGTGGCGCGCCCGCCCCGCCGGGATCGCGCTGGGTAGCGTCCGGGATCCCTTGTTGACGGGCTGCGGGCTGGATCGGCGAGGCAACTAAAGGATTCGGTTGACCACTGGCGTCGCTCGCCGCCGCGTAGGCATCCGGGATCGCCCCCGTGCTCCAGTCCCACCACGGGAGGGTCACGCCGGCGACCTGGTCTTGGAGCGCTTTCTCGAAGAAGTACAGGTACGCCCTGTGCCAGGGCAGGAAGAGCGGTGTCCCATGCTGGCAGTACATGGGCAGTGGGAGCCCGTGGATCCCTGCCTGGTACTGGTAGCCGCGCTCGTCGCTGATGCCCTGCATTGCGGTGATCGCCCTCCGCAGATCAGCTAGCTGGGCGGCTGTCAGGCTGGTCGCCGAGCGGCGATGGCGCAAGGCGATCGATGCCTGTTGAGCTGAAGCCGCGGCGCTCGGTGTCATAACGCGGGCTTGAGCTCTACAGGCCTGAGTCCGGGCGCTCGCCCAGCACGTAAGGACAGTAAGCGTCGATCGCCGCCCGGCACCCGACGCGACCCCGGGGGGGAGCGGGAGTACCGAGTGGTCGTCACGGGTGCCCTGCCGGGAGACCCGCGTGTCGCAACAGCCTCGCCATGTCGTAGAAGCCGCTTTGGAAATCGGTCAGCCGGCGCGGTGGCGCGACGACTGCGGTCGGCTGCGCGAAGCGCGCTGCGTCCCAAGTGGCCCTCCACGCTTGCATTTGGTTCGCCAAGCCGCTGTGATCGGCGACCTCGGCTCGCGCACTCTGGTCGCCTAGAAGATGACCGAGGTGGTTGGCGGCCGCGACGCGAGCGGTCACCGCGGGGATCCGACCGTCGACGTTGCAGAAGCGGGTGAGGATCGTCTTGATGATCGACGTGTGGTCGAAGACGAAGTCGCGCCCGAGCAGCGCGCTCGAGGTCGAGGCAGGCGAGACGAGGGGTGAGACGGCGAGCGCCGGCACCCGCACACCAAACCGCTGAAAGTCGTGTTCTTGGTCGACCGCGGCAGGCGGAGCGACGTGGTCGTAGAAGCCACCGTGCTCGTCGTAGGTGATAAGCAACAGCGTTTTGCTCCAGAGGTTGCTACTCGCTAGTGCGTGGTAGAGCGTGAGCACTAGGTCCTGGCCCGCGATCACATCTGAGGGCGGGTGGTCGTCGTCTGAGTCAGGACCGAGAACCCGTAGATCCTTGAAGTGCGGATCGATCCAACTGACCGCGGGGAGCGTGCCGTTGGCGACGTCGTCAAGGAAGGACGGACCTTCTTCCAGCACGTCCCCTATCGCTCGTTCCTCGATGCTGAGCTTGCGCGTGTCAAAGAAGGCGAAGCGATGATGGTTCGAGAGCCGATAGGCAGGATCGGTGGCGCGCAGCGTCGCGGGGTCGAACGAGTACCAGCGCCAGTCGACGTTGCGTTCATCGAGATGGCGGACGAAGGCGGGAAGCGCGTAGATGGGCGGCGAGACGTCGTCGCGGCTGCCGGCCGCTCGACCGGTTAGCGAGTAGAGGCGGTTCGGCCAGGTGGCGCCCGGCACCGAGCTAAACCAGCGGTCGACAACGCAATACTCGCGCGCAAGGTGGTCGTAGACCGGCAGGTCTTCGCCCGTGTAGTAACCCATGACAAGGCCTGGGTCCGGCGCCGGCACACCCAGCTTCTGCGCGCGCGCAGCGGAAACTCGTGCGAAGTTCGCGACGAAGCCGCCCCCACCACTCCCGAGCTGCTCATCGACCGAGCGGCCCGAATGATCGGGATCCTCCGCCTCGCCCGAGAACGCCGTTCGGTCGAGATGGTGGACGATGAACTCCCTCCCCGAGTAGGTGTTGCTCTCGCTGCCTGTCAGGCTATCGACGTCGGTCCGGGCCGCGCCGCCCTGGTCGGCGGGCAGCGACAAGTAGCCGAGCATGTGGTCGAATGAGCGGTTTTCAAGCATCAAGACCACGATGTGGTCGATCCCGTCCAGCCGCCGGGCAGCCGGGTCGTCCGGAACCGGGATCGTTCCCCCGGGCGTAGGCGGAATCGGAGCGTCGACGAGTTCGACCATTGCCCGCCACCTAGCAGGAAGCACGTGCGCGATACCGCGCAGAGCAGCGCGTTCGGCACGCTCGAGTAGATCAGTCATCTCGCTCTCCCGTTGGTTGCCGCTGTTCGAGCGCGCGACGCCAGCTCAACCGGGTTCCGCCGGCCGGACGGCTGCGACGGCCTCTTGCGCATGCTGCGCCGCGGCGGCTGCCTGGTCCGCCGGCACGTGTAGGGCGAACGCGCTCGCGGTGTTGCTCGCCTTTTGGGCGGCATCGGAGAGTTGCTTTGTCTGGTCGGTGGCGACCTTGACCCCGAAGTAGGCCCCCCACCAACGAACTCACGATCCGAAAGCGCCCGTAGCAACGGCTACGACGGATTCGGTCGGCGCCTTCAGCTGCCACGCCAAGAGGAAAATGGCGCAGACGGCGATCAGGAAGATCACGCCTAAGCCGAGCCCAACTGCCACCAGCCCCGCGACCTGTAGGAGCTTGTTGTCACTCACCTCGGTCCCCTTCCCAGGTTTGCGGTTAGCCGCAATCTCCAGCGGCCCTCATCGGTTGTCGACTGGTACCTGCCGCCGCCGAAATCGCGCCAGCCCGGCCCGATGCTCCGCGCGCGGTATCAGCACAATACGTCTATAACACTGAACAATCAAGATACTCATCCGGTCCTTGTTCGTTCGCCTAGCGCTGCCCCGCGACCCGGGCGCCGCCACCGGAATCGAGCTCATGGCTCCGTCTACAAAACCCTGCCCTGGTACTGGGACGCCGAGGTCAGCGCGATCCGGGGCACGTGAGGCGCGATACGATCAAAACGCCTAAGCGGAGCGTCGGGAACCCGTCAAGGCGCCTCAGATCCGGCAGTCTCACATGGGGCCTCTGGGCGGCTTGACCGAACCCCTCCGCTCCGCTGGTCGGCAGGTAAGGTCGGCAAGCGGACCCCTGTCGGCGCGAAGGCCGACGGCGCGAGCGGTGTAGGAAGCCGATCGCGCCGATCGCTAGGTCGCGCTGCGCGGCCGGATTCCGAGCACGGTACGGACGAAGCGCGGCTCTAGACGCGCTGCCACCTCGCGTGCTTGCAGCAGGGCTCCGCAGCCTGCGACGATCAGCTAACTCGCGGCCGCGGGGCGCCGGTGAGGAGCGTCCAATGGTGGTCGACGGTTACATCCGCGTATCCCAGTTGGCGGGTCGAGGGGGCGAGCGGTTCATCTCGCCGCTGGCGCAGCGCGAGCGCATCGAGGCCTGGGCAACGGCCCACGGCGCCGCGATCGGCAACATGTTCGAGGAGTTGGATGAGTCCGGCGCGCGTCCCGATCGGCCGCTGCTGGTCAACGCGATCGAGCGCGTGGAGCGCGGGGAGAGCGAGGGCCTCGTTGTGTCGAAGCTCGATCGTTTCGGGCGCTCGCTCGTCGATGGCGTCACGGCGATCGACCGCATTCAGGCTGCTGGCGGCGTCTTCGTGTCCGTGGAGGATGGCCTCGACCTGAGCACCGATACCGGCCGTTTGGTGCTGCGGATCATGCTCTCGATGGCCGAGTGGGAGCTCGACCGGGTCCGTGCGGGGTGGCTCGATGCGAAGGCGCGCGCGATCGCGCGAGGCGTGCATGTCGGTCCCTTCCCTCCGTTCGGCTATCGAAAGGGTGACGACGGGCGTCTCTACCCGGATGCCGCTACCGCTCCGCTTCTTAAGCAGTGCTTTCGGATGCGCGCGCAGCGGGCGACCTCCGGCCAGATCGGCGGCTTCCTCGAGGAGCATCGCGCGCGCACCTCGCGCGGGTCGAGCACCTGGTGCAACAGCACGGTGCGCAAGATGTTCGGCAGCCGCGTGTATCTGGGCGAGGTCCGCTGCGGCTCCGCGTTTAACGCGCGCGCGCATGAGCCGCTGGTCGATCGCGCGACCTGGCAGCTGGTGCAGGAGGGACAGGAGCTGCGAGCACCGCGTCGGAGCAGCCCGAGCCTGTTGCGCGGCCTGCTGCGCTGCTGGGCCTGCCGGCGGACGCTTAGCAGTGGCCTTACCGAGCTCGCCGACGCCCGTCCCTATCGCTCGTACATGTGTACCGGCGAGTCGACCAGCGGCCGCTGTCCCGCGCGCTGCCACGTGAGCGCGCTGAAGATCGAGCCGCACGTCGAGGCGATCTTCTGGCAGGAGCTTGAAACCCACGCGCGTCGCGCCCGGGCTGCCGCACGCGAGCTGGCGAAGGCCAGGGGGGCCTCCGAGGCATGCGAGCTCGCGCTCAGCCGCTACCGCGATAACGAGCGCGTCCTTGCCACGATCGGCCCACGGCGCTTCGAGCAGGGCCTTCGCGTTCGCACGCAGCGAGCCGAGCGCGCGGAGCTCGCGCTCGCCTCTGCGCGGGCACGCGTGGAGCGCGACAATCACCCGCCCGTGCCGGAGCTGCGCGGGCGCTGGTCGAGCATGAGCGTCGATGAGCGCCGACACGAGATCGCAAAGGTCATCGACTGCGTCTTCGTCCGCAAGGGAGGGTTCCAGCCGGTCGCTCCGCGTTGCTTCATATGCCTGCGAGGAGAAGCGCCCCCCGGCCTCCCCACGGGCCGCGGCTCAGGGCCTCCGCTCCCGCTCGTTCCGTTCGACCCACGCGACTGCCCACACGCGACGAATCCCCGACTCCGGAAAACCAGGCGACCCCGCTGGCCCGCAGCTCGCGTCCGCCGCGAGCTTGTCGCCTTCGTCGGTGAGCGGCGAACGATCCCGACCTTCGAGCAGTTCCAGGAAGCCGGACAGGCCGAGCTCTTTGAGCAGGTCCGTCGACGCGGCGGCATGCAGCGGTGGGCGCGCCAGATCGGAGTCCCCTATTGCATCCACACCCCCGTCCGCAGGCGCTGGAGTGAAGAACGAATCCGCGCCGAGCTCAGCGAATTCCTCACGGGATGGACAACGTGGCCGACCCGACGGCAATTCAAGGAGGCCGGCCGCAGCACCCTGCGCTCCGCACTTGACGAACAGGGCAGGAGCGACCGCTGGCGACGTGAGTACGGCTTGCCACTCCAACCGCGCGGCAAGCGCAGAACCTGGCCCGATGAGCGGCTCGAAGCCGAGCTACTCGCATTCGTTCGCGGCCGAACTGTCTGGCCAAGCCGCGCAGAGTTCAAGCAAGCCGGCTTGCGGCGGCTGCATGAAGCGGCGTACGTCCACGGCGGTCACAACTATTGGGCCACCCGATTCGGACTGAGGCGCCAACGTCGCATCAATACGGAAGGCAAGCCCTTCCGCTGGGAATAGTGCGGCTGGTCCCAGCCGCACTCCCGTCCCCGGAGACGAAGGGTTCGGATCGAGCGCCGCACCCCGCGCGCAGCGTGAGGTTGCTCAGCCGCCCGATGGCAGCGAAGAGATGCGCCACTTTCCGCCGGTCTGCTCGAGGGTGAGGGTGCGCGTGTGCGGCCCGGTGACGCTCTCGTACCTGGCCGTAGCGCTCGAGCCACGAACGGTTACTGACGGCTTGATCGCCTCGACCTGCTGGCGCTGACGAGCGGTGAGCTGCACGCCTAGCGTGTTCACGAGCTTCGCGCACGATCCGCTGCCGGCGCTCGCGAGCGTCGTTTGTTCCTGACCCGTCAGCTGGGCGCAGGCTTGTTCGCCCTGCCCCGTTGCGGAGGCGGCGAGAAAGGTATGCACTACCGCCGCCGGCGAAGCGGAGTGCGCGCTCCCACAGCCTCCGAGCACCACGCCTAGCCCCGCGATTGCCCCTAAGACACGCCCGCTTCGCTGCGTTGGCCGGGCCACGCGTCGACAGACTAGCTGCGTGATCGGCGCGAGCAGGTCCGCCTGCGCCCAGCGCTGCGCTGATCTGGGAGCGCCCAGTCCGCCTCGATCGCGTGGTTGCGCCCAGTACGCGGTCTCGGTCAGTGTTTTTGAGCATCAGACTGTTGGTGCATGCGGCGGCGTCCACCGGTGGGGTCAGGTTCTCGCGGCGAGCGCGAGGTCTTTGAGTTCGCGATGCTCTTGGGGAAGGCGTTCTCGCACCCTTGCAAGTTCGGGATCCTCCGGTTGTTGACAGAGCGAGAACCGATCAGTCCGCGCGAGGTGGCCGACGTGACGGGTGTCGCGCTGGGGACGGTGGCCTACCACTTCCGTCAGCTGGCCAGCGTCGGGGTCGTGGAACCCGCCTCCGAGCGTCCGCGCCGTGGCGCGATCGAGCACCTTTATCGTCTCAGTCCAGCGGGGCGCCGAGTGGCGGCTCTCCTCGAGCCTCAAGCCGCGGAAGCGATCGACCGCGGCGCGCGCGAGACTCCCGCGCAGACCGGCGGCTGACCGATCCGACCGAGCCGAGTTCGTCCGGAGGCACGCCCGTCTCTGCAGCGTTGTCGGCGCGCCTACCGTGCTCCGACACGAGGCGAGGTAACCGGCGGTTCGAGTCTCCGACCTCCGCTTATCGAGGTGAGGGGCAGCGTACGCCGAGCATGTGCGCGAGGGCGGTCACTCGCTGCTGTTGGGCGGCACGGCGGAGCGAGGCGCGCGTTACAGCTCCGCGCCGGCCCGACCGGCTCGCGTTCGCGAGGGCCGTGTCGGTTTGCGCTTGGCCCGTGAGGGCGATGCGGTAGACCCGCAGGAGCGCGGCTTGCCGGGCTGGAGCGTCTGCCGGTTCCAGGTGGTGGGCGACAGACGCCAGCCGGGTGGCTTCGCTGCGGGGGTTGTTTCCCGCGCCGTTCGCATCGCGCAGGGTGGTGCATCCTTCTGCGAGGTTGGCAGCGAGTGGAGGGGAGGCGTGAAGTTGCTGGGCGTCGCGGTTTCCCTTGCTTCCGGGGGCGCCCGAGGAGCCGCAGGCGCTGAGGCAAGTGATCGCGAGAGCGAAACAGATGCCGAACCGCGAGCTGGGTCGCCCGGGCCACTGCGTCGAGCTGGCGCTGGGCCGACGGGGTTTGCGCGTATGTTCTGGGCGAGTGAGGGCGGGGTCAGGCATGGCGGCTCCTAGGTCATGCGATTCCGAGTGCGCGTGCTTCGCGGCCGAGTTCTGCGAGCGCGCGCTTGTGGGTTTGGCGTACGGCGGCGGCAGTGCAGCCGAGGACGCGGCCGGTCTGGCGGGAGTCGAGGTCGAGTACGTAGAGAAGGGCGAGAGTGCGCTGGCGTTCGGGGGAGAGGCCGTCGACGAGGTTGGCGAAGGCGAGCAGGTCTTGGCGCGAGGCGGCGGTGGTGCTGGCCGGCTCGTGTTCGAGTTCGCGGTCGACGGCGGACGGTTCCGTGGTTGTGGAGCGCCGTGCCTTGCGTAGGCGGTCCCAGGCTTGGTTACGGGCGATGCGGAACAGCCAGTGCGAGAAGCGCTCGCCCTGGTCGCTGTAGTGGTGGAGATTCTCGAAGGCGGCGAGGAAGGTCTGCTGGGCGAGCTCGTCCGCGTCGTCAGCGTGCTTTACAAGCAGAAGGAGGTAGCGGCGGACACTTCCGTGGTAGCGGCGGTAGAGCGACGCCCCAGCGAGGTGGTCGCCGCGCTTTACGCGCTCGACGAGGCCCTCGGGACCGTCGTCTGCCAGGTCTTCGAGCCGTCGGAGCTCCCGACCCACAGCTCCCGCGCGTTCTGCACCCCCCTGCACGACGCGGCACTTTGCTCGGTCAAGTCCAGCATGTCAAGAGACTTCACCAGTTAAGAACACTTAATCGCGAGCGCGTCACAGAAGGGTCGCTTCGAACGTTGATGATGGGCACGCTTCCGATGCCGGAGCTCCACCGGCGCCGCCGCGGCCACTTCGTGTCCTGCCTGTCACACGATGGGCGCCTCGGCCGTTAGCTGAGTAGGACGGCGAAGTCGGCACTCGGCAGCGAGTGCTCGACCGCCCGCCCACACATTTCGATCGAGCGTGGCTCGTCCAGCGATGTCGTGCTCGTAAGCCAGCAGCTTCGGCGCAGGGTGCCGGAGAGGAGAGGACATGGACGAGTTGCGCCGCCGGGCGGGATCGATCACGCGTGCGTTGGTATCTGCCTTCGCGTCGAAGCGAGTGTTCGCGTTGGTCCTCGGAACGATCGCGGCGGCCGTGGGGTGCTTGGGCGTGCTGGCCGCCTCCGCGGGCGCGGGCGGCGCACGCGAGGGCTACGTGAGCGAGGGCGCGAAGCGCGCGGCGTTGCCGTTCGTGCAGTCGGATAAGCCGATCGTGGAGCGGCGGGGGCTGAAGGGTCCCCAGTCCGCGCTGCCGGCTCCGCAGGGCCAGTTGGTGCAGGACAAGACGACGGCCGACTCACGTACGTACGCCTCGCCTGATGGCGCGTATGTCACGCGGATCTATTCGCAGCCGGTCAACTACCGCGACGCGGCGGGCAAGTGGCGGCCAATCGACAACGCACTGCACGCGAGCGGATCGACCGTTCACAACGGCGCCAACAGCTTCTCGCTCAGCCTCCCCACCCAGCTTGGGAGCTCCCCGGTGAGCGTGTCCGCGGCTGGGGCGGCCGTGTCCTTCTCGCCGTTGGGCGCCAAGGGCGCGGGCGCAGTGTCGGGCAGCGCCGAGCGCTTCCAGGGCGCGTATCCGGGCGCTTCTCTCACCTACGCGACCGAGCCGAGCGGCGTCAAGGAAGCGATCACGATCGCGAGCGCGTCCGCGCCGACGCGCTACGTCTACAGCCTCGACACCCGCGGCGGGCTGACCGCGCATCAGGCGCAAGACGGGGGCATCAACTTCACCGACGCGAGCGGCCGTGTGCACTTCTACATTCCGCCGGCGTTCATGTACGACGCGGAGAAGGTCCCGGCAAAGCAGTCGGTCGACCTGACGCTTCAGCGGACGAAGAGCGGTGAGCAGCTGGTGCTCTCGGCTGACCGCGCGTGGGTGGCGGCGCATCTGGCGCATGGGCCGGTGGTGATCGATCCGGCTATCAACGAGGCGCCGTCGCCGGACTGCTGGCTTAGTAGCTCGAGTCCGCTGACGAGCCTGTGTGGGGGGACGCGGCTTGACGTCGGGCAGAGCGGCTCGACGCAGAGCAACTCGCTGCTGCAGTTCAACACGAGCTCGATCCCGCAGGACGCGGTGGTCTTGAACGCGCAGGTCGGCCTCTACCTCTACGGCGAGACGACGAGCAACCAGCAGTCGGTGGGGCTCTACCGCGCGACGTCGACCTGGACGAGCGGCGCGGACTGGAACACCAAGGACGGCTCGGTCAACTGGAACAGCTACGGCGGCGACTACTCGACGGCCAACGGCGTCGTGAACTCGTCGACTGGGGGGTCGACGGGCTGGAACTACTGGTATCCGACGAAGATGGTGGCGGACTGGGTCTCGGGGGCGCAGCCGAACGACGGCATGCTGCTCACCGACACCGCGGGGACGAGCGCGACGAACGACATGTCGTTCTACTCGCACAACTACTCGAACTGCAACTACGTGCCGTTCCTGCAGGTCGAGTATGACCCGCGCGCCGGCTTCGGGCCGGGCTATCAGTTCGACACCCAGCAGCTGAACGACCGCACCAGCATGCGCGTCAACGTCGCCAACGGCAACATGTTGCTCGATTCGAAGGACCTCAACGTCACGGGGACGAACGGGTTCGACGAGACGCTCGACCGCTATTACAACTCGCTGTGGGACTCGACCTACGAGGGCGAGACGGGCCACGGCAGCACGTTCTCCCAGGGCCTCGACGTGTGGCTTCACACGTTCGGCAACGGCGACGTGGGGCTCTACCCCGGCGACGGGTCCGCCTACCTCTATGTGAAGAACTCCGACGGCACTTACCAGACTCCGAACGGAGCGAACGCCGACCTCACCTCGGGCGGCGGGAACTACACGCTCAAGTGGCGCCGTTCGGGGGAGACGTGGACCTTCCCGACGGGGACCTACTCTCAGGCGTCGAAGATCCAGAACCGCCAGGGCAACACGATCAGCGAGACCTACAGCTCGGACGGCATCGACAAGGTCACCGACACCCAGGGGCGGGCGCTGACCTTCAACCACCAGTCGAGCCCGGCGCCCGGCCAGAGTTGGAGCTTCGTCTCGGGCCTGCAGGACTCGAGCGGCCGCACCGCGACCTACACGTATGAGTCCTCGCCGTCGTACCTGCTGCAGTCCTACAAGGACCTCGCCGGCAACACGACCTCCTACGGCTGGGACTCCAACAACCATCTGAACCAGATCACGACGCCGGGCGGGAACGTCACCAACATCACCTACGACTCCCAAGCGCGGGTGACCCAGATCGTGCGGACGACCAACAGCGCGCACACAACCGGGCCGACCACCACCTTCACCTACGGGATGGGCGGCGGCGTCGGCTCGCCTTGCAGCTCGAGCCAGAAGCAGACGATCGTCACAGACCCCGACTACACCGGCTCCATGCCGCCGTCGCCGAAGACCGCGCACACGACGACCTACTGCGCGACGATGCAGGACGTGGTTCAGGCGGTCTACGACGGCGCCGGGAACGAGCGTCAGACGAACTACAACGCGAACGGCGACCTCTACTACTACCAGACTCCGGGCAACTCGACCGCATCGCTCGGCTATGACTCGACGACCAACAACCTGACGAGCGTGCAGACCGGCGGCAGCTCCGGGCCTAAGACGACCTTGGGCTACGGCACCGACCAGCCATACCTGCCGAACCAGATCCAGGACCCGCAGAGCAAGGGCACGAACCTGGCCTACAACGACAACAGTGGAAACGCGAACACCGGCTCGCCTCCCGACGGCACGCTCAAGAGCGAGACGAGCGGCTCGATCACGGCGTCCTTCGGCTACCACAACGCCGACGGCACCGTTAACCAAGGCGTGCCGACGAGCTCGACGGACGCGAACAACCACACGACGACCTATACGCCGAGCGGCGGCAACATCACGGGCACGGCGCCGCCGTCCGGCTCGGGGCTTGGCAACGAGAGCGTGACCTACGACACGCTCAGTCGCCCCTGCGCGATCGAGGACGGTGTCGGCCAGATCGTCCACTACACCTACGACAAGCTCGACCGGGTTATCCAGGCCGACAGCTACTACAACGGATCGATCAACGCCTCGACCTGCGCGGTGACCAGCAGCGGCGGCTTCTTCGACACGGTCAAGTGGGCTTACGACAACGACGGCAACCTGACCTCGATGACCGACGACTACGGCGCAACCAGCTACGGCTACGACGCGCTGAACCGGATCACGAGCCAGACGCCGGCGGGCCAGTCGACCGAGAGCTACGGCTACGACAGCGCCGGCAACCTCACCTCGCTCCAAGACGGCGGGGGGACCGTCAGCTACAGCTACAACGGCATCAACGAGCTCTCCTCGCTGACCGACCCGAGCTCGTCGACGGCGACTACCTTCACCTACGACTCGGACGGACAGCGGACCTCGATCAACTACCCGAACGGCGCCTCGGTCGTCTACGCCTACCTGGGCGACAACACCGGCCGGCTGAAGTCGGTCACCGACAAGGACCACTCCGGCAACACGCTCAAGAGCTACACCTACAGCTACACGACCAGCACGAGCAACCCGGCCTGCCCGGCCACCGGCGCGAGCAACGTCAGCCTGCGCCAAAGCGTGACCGACCAGTCCGGCAACGTCACCTGGTACTGCTACGACCAGCTCAACCGCCTCACCGAAGCGCAAACGCGCAACAGCGGCGGCACCCAGACGGCAGACTACAAGTACGGCTATGACGGCAACGGCAACATCACCAGCAAGACCATCAACGGGTCCACGACGAACTACGCCTACAACTCAGGCAACCAGGACAGCGACACCGGCTGGAGCTACGACCAAGACGGCAACGAGCAGGGCGCCCCAAGCGGGCTCAGCCTCAACAACGACCCCTGGAACCAGACCTGGACGATCAACTCAACAAGCGAGGGCTTCTACGGCGTCGACCAGACCCTCCCCGTCTGGTCCGGCTCAAACGTCGACACCGAGACCAGCATCCTCGGCCTCAGCGCACGCTCAAACGACAGCTGGACAACCCACAACAACTTCACCCGCGACAACCAGGGCGCCCTGATCGACGAGCGGACCACGAGCGGCAACTACTACTACATGTTCGACGGACTCGGGTCCGTAGTCGGCCTCACCAACTCAAGCGGCAACCAGGCCAACAGCTACAGCTACGACCCCTACGGCAACACCACCTCAAGCTCGGGCAGCGCACCGAACTACTTCAGCTTCGCCGGCGGCTACAACGCCGACGGCGGCCTAATCAAGTTCGGCCAACGCTACTACGACCCAAACTACGGACGGTGGACCCAACGCGACAGCGTCAACAACCAGAAAGACCTCAAGCAAGCCGACCGGTACACGTACGCGGGCGACGACCCGGTGAATGCAGCTGATCCGGCTGGAACTGACTTCATCGACATTAACGGCTCAGTCACGATCCCAGGAACAAGTATCGGTTTCGATGGCGGCGTGAAGATCGGCTCGGGCGGCGTCCACCCTTATGCCGGCGTCGGCGGCGGGACATCCGGTATGTCTGCCAGCGCCACGTACTCGAGTGGCCGTATTAAGACTGGCTGGTCTACTACGGGCAGTGGGTGCGTCGCGCCTGAGGGAGAGGCAGCCTCGTGCTTGTCGTATGACAGCAAGACCGGATTCGGCGCGGGCGGCGGCGTCGGGACCAGCGCGGGTATTTACCATAACTACACGTGGTAGCGTTCCCAGACCTTGCATGGTCAGGTCACCTATAGCGTGTGGCGATGGACTGCGCGCGGTGCCGGCGGTTGCGTAGTCCTTGCAATCGCTGTGGCCCAACTCACGCATAATCCACGGATCTTCACCGCTGCTCTTTTGCCGACGGGCGTCGTACTCGCAGCCGACGGCCTGGCGCTCGCCTGTAACTATCGCGGGGTACGCGACCGGATGGGCGCCCTAGAAGCGGAGGGTCGGCTCGGCGGAGCCGAGGCTAGGTTTCCGTCTTCCCGTTCGACAGCGACGCGAGGACGAGGTCTAGCCATGTTCGCTATGGGCTGCTTCTGGGTAGCGATCGGCACTTACGAGCTGGTCGTGGGGTCGTGATCGTGCCGTCCGGCAAGCGGGCCGACACGAACTAGATAATTGGATGGCGGGGCGTCGTCTGGCCGTGGGTAGCGCAAGCGGCTGCGCGCAATGACACCTGCTCGTATCGCTTCGCCGTTGGTGGGGTCGACGTCGGCTGCAGCGTATCCGCCCTTGGGCCAGAGCTTGACGGGGCATCGGATGATCTCGGTGATGTCGTCGACGTGCGTCCAGGCCGGGTCTCGGTATTGGCCGCCGTTTGGTGTCCCGACGGTGGCGGGTCCGGTGTCGAGGCCGATGAACTGACCGGAGTGACGTGAGGCGGTCGCGGCGGGCTCTTCGATGAAGCGGTGGTTGAACCAGACGCGACTGAAGCGCCCCTTGGGGTCACCGTTGTAGGAGGTCGGGTAGTACTCGATGAGCACGAATTCCCGGCGCGCGACGAGGCCGGTGTGTACGGCGAGCGCGATCGTCTCGATCGCGTTGGTGATCGACGTGCCGGGGTTGTCGTCGAGCTCGCCCGCGATCGCGACCGGCGCTTCGCGTGGCTGTTCGTAGATGCGGATGTGGCAGAGGGAGTGGATGCCCCAGCCGGTGGTGTAGGGCAGCAGCAGCTCGTGCGCCAACCGCATGTCTCGTTCGTCGGCACGACCGCCGGTCGCCGCTAGGCCTTGGGCCCGGGCATCGACGGACGGACGAGAGCAGTCGCCTGACGGGGTTTCGACTGTACCTGTCTCAATCATATGACGAGCGTGGTTGACAGTAACGTGACGAGCTGGTGTGATGTCGCCATGCCGGACGATCGTAGAGGGGGCGGTTCGCGGCGGCTTGGGTCTGAGTCGCGGGGGGTTGTGCGCGAGATTGACGCTCGGCTTGCCCGGGTCGAGCGGGAGCTCGCCAGTTATGAGGAGCTGGTCGCTGAGCGTGAGCGCTTGCGCGCTGCGCGGGCGGCGTTGGTTGGCGAGCCGGTCGGTCCTCAGCGGGTTAGCCAGGACGATGTCGCGTCTTACCTCGCGGAGCATCCCGGGTCGCGCGCGAAGGAGATCGCGGACGCGCTGGGCGTGTCGCTGCAGACGATCTCGGCACATCTGTATCGCGGCAAGCTGACGCGCTTTGTGAGCCGCCCGGACGGCTGGCACCTGCGCGTCGCGGGAGGCCGCTCGTGAGTGCTGTCCTCGAGGGCGCGTCGGCGGCACGCGATGCTCGGCGCGGGTTGGCATGCCGCGGCGTCGTCCCAGCGGGTGGCTCGGTTCTCTCGTCGCGGGATCTGGAGGTGTTGCGTTGGGCTGCTGAGCAGTATGCGGTGAGGCTCGATC
This sequence comes from uncultured Actinomycetes bacterium, assembly GCA_963719375.1. Lineage (GTDB taxonomy): Bacteria > Actinomycetota > Thermoleophilia > Solirubrobacterales > Thermoleophilaceae > JAICJV01. The sequence continues at coordinate 1,672,956 of CAVRBY010000001.1, forward strand.
AGCTCGCGTTGCTGTTGGGGTTGGGGTTGCGTTCGGCGCGTCGGACGGCTGATCGTCTAGCCGGGGCGGGGTTGGTGGAGCGGCGGCGGCTGTTGACCGATGAGCCGCTGTGGGTGTGGTTGACGGGTGATGGTGAGCGCGTGGCTGGGAGCGGCTTTCGCGTCTGGCAGCCCAGGGTTGGGATGCTCGCGCATGTCGCCGCGGTCAACGCCGTGCGCCTGCACGTCGCCCACAGTTCGCCTGAGAGCGGTTGGGTGTGCGAGCGGACGCTCGCGCGCGAGCGGCGCGGGCGCGACCATCTGCCCGATGGGGTCGTGTTGGCGGGCGCGGAGCGCCACGCGGTCGAGGTGGAGTTGACGGTGAAGTCGGAGCGGCGGCTGCGCTCTGTGATCGGCGAGCTGTGCGGCAGCTATGACCGGGTCGTCTACTTCTGCGCGCCGGCCGTCAGGCGCCGGCTCGACCGGCTCGCGGCAGCGGATGAATGGCCAGGGCTCGTGGTGCGCGACCTCCCGCGCCCGGGGCAGGTCTCGGGGTGAGCGCCGGGCCGGCGCTGCCGCCTCGGCCGGCGCCCGCCTCGGCGCCGCCCCAGGCGCGTCCCGAGGACCGGGAAGCCGCATTTGTCATCGGGCGCCGCCTGTCGGGGGAGCGCGCGCTGCCGGTGGTCGGGCGTAGCGTCTTGCTGGCGCCGGAGCGGCTCGTCCGCCACGTGCTTGTCAGCGGGGCGACGGGGAGCGGCAAGACGGAGACGGCGCTCCGGCTTTGCCAGCTGGTCGCGGAGCGGACTGACGCGCCGGTCTTCTATCTCGACGGCAAGGGCGACCGCGACGGGGCGGAGCGCTTCCTCGGCGTGATGGCCGATGCGGGCCGGCCGGCGAGGGTGTTTCCGAACGAGCGCTTCGACGGCTGGCGCGGCGAGCCTCACGAGATCGCTGGGCGGCTGATGGAGATCGTCGACTATGCGAGCGACGGTCCCGCCGCCTACTACCGCGACATCGCGCGGCTCGCTGTCGGGCTCGCCTGCAGCCACGCCGACGGGCCGCCGCGCTCGAGCCGGGAGTTGCTCGAGCGCCTCGACGCGGCCGCGCTGCGGAGCGCGCACGGAGCGGGGAGTGCGGCGCGTGCGCTGACAGAGGACCAGGTTCGTCAGGTGCGGCTTCGCTATGAGGCGTTCTTCGCCCAGACGCGCGGGATGCTCGACGGCAGCTGGGCGTGGGAGGACACCGCCGCCGCGTACCTGCTGCTAGACAGCCTCGCCCTGCGTGGCGAGGCGCGCGGCCTCGCCCGCTTTCTGTTCGAGGACTTCGCGCACTACTTCACGCAGCGCAAGCCGCGCGGGCGGTACTGTCTGATGGTGGTCGACGAGTTCTCAGCGCTCGCCGAGGGCGCCGGCATGGCCGCCCGCGTCGAACAGGCCCGCGGGTTCAACACCGCGCTCGTGCTCTGCCCACAGGTGACCGCCGGGATGGGCGGCGACGAGGAAGCGGCAAGGTTGCTCGGGAGCGTCGAGACCGTCATCGCCCACCGCGTCAACACGCCCGAGGATGTCATCGCGCTCGCCGGGACAAGACGCAGTCCGGAGCTGTCGATGCACTTCGAGCAGGGCGGCGCGACAGGTGCCGGCAGCGCGCGGGTGCAGCACCAGTTCAAGGTCGACCCGAACCAGGTCAGATCGCTAAAGCCAGGACAGGCCTATGTGATCGCGCGCGGGCAGGCGATGAAGCTCCAGGTCGAGCGCGCCCCCGACACCCGCCGCCCACTCCCACCCGTCGAGCACGACGCTCCTCCCGAGCCGCCGAAGCCCGAGGACGGGGTGCCGTTGCCGTACTAGCAAGACCACTCTGGTCGGAAGGGAATCCGCCAATGCAACAAACCGACACCGAAGACGGCGCCGCGGTCCTCGCCGTGATGCTCTACCTCGCGACGCTCGCCTGCGAGCTCCCCGCGGTCGCCGTCCGCTACTACATCACCTACGGCTTCTTCTGGTTCGCCCACGCCGCCGGCACCGAGCACCTCCCCACAAAGCCGGTAGTGCTCGTCGTCGCCTTTGGCCCGCTCGTCTGGTCGGCGCTCGCGTTCACGCCGCTTGGTGGCAGCGGCTGGTGGTGGCAGCAGATCGCCGGCGGACGCACACCGTCCGAGCGTGAGCGGCTCGCCTACGAGGACGCCATCGCCGACCTCGACGACCCCGACCTCCGCCCAGACAAGCTGGAGCTGCCACGGCACGTGTTCGTGCTCGACGAGCCAGAGCCCGGCGCCGCCGTCAGCGGCGACACGCTGATGCTCACCCGCGCGATGACAGAGAGCCCCTACCTCCCCGCGGTCATCGCGCACGAGCTCGGCCACCTCAACACCCTCGACGCACCAATCACCGACGCACTCAACCGCCTCATCCTCCGCCAACCACGCCCCCGCCAACGCTACGGCCCCCTCTCCTTTTCGACGTGGGTCCTTTGGCGGCTCGCGACCGGCGGCACCAGCCTCCCCCTGATGACACCCGTGTGGGGATCGTGGTGGCGCCGGCGGGAACACGCCGCCGACGCCTACGCCGCGCGCCTCGGGCGCGCCGACGAGCTCGCCGAGTTCCTCGAAACCCACGCCCTCCTCTACGACCGCCCCGTCCCGCTCGTCTGGCTCACAGAACACACCCACCCACCCACAGAGCACCGCATCGAACGCCTCCAACAACATGCCGAAGCCACCGCCTGACCACGCCGAGCCTCACACGACCCCCGGCCCGCTCGGCGGTGCGGGGCGTAGCGGAGCCTCGGGAACCCGTCAAGCCCGGAAGCAACCCCTCGACACACACGACCCGCCCGACCGGGCTTGACAGAACCCCTCACCTCCGCTTAGGGGCAGCCAAGGTTCGGCAAGCCGAACCCCTGCCGGCACGAAAGCCGACCAAAGGAGCACGATCAATGACAACCGCAACCCCCATCCTCCAACCTCGACCCCGCCAGCGGCCGCTTCGAACGCTGCGACCCAAGCAAGCGCCCGCTCGCCTCAGGACTCCGGCATGCGGGCGCGGGGTGAACGCGAGGCTCGACGTCGATCTGCCGGACGCGCTGCTCGACGCGCTCGCCGACGCAGTGGCCGCGAGGCTCGCCGGACGGCTCGACGCGGGCACGGAGTCGCCGTGGCGGACGACTAAGCAGGCGATCGAGTACACCCGCCTGCCCGAAGGGACCTTCCGCAAGCTCGCAGCATCCGGGCGCATCCCCTCCCACGGCGGGCGGACCAAGCTCTTCCACATTGCAGAACTGGACCGAGCGCTCGGATACGTTGGACCAGTGCGCCCAAGGGGAGCAGGCGATGCCGCATAAAGAGCCGCGCAGACGCGTCGAGCCGGGCCTCTACCGCGCTGGCAAGACCTACCTCGCCTGCGCCACCCCGCCAGGCCAGCGTCGCCCGCGCTTCAAGTCGCTCGGTCAGGTCGGCTTGATGGAGGCGCGCAGGCTGCGTGACGAGTTCCGTGTCGAAATCCGTTCGGGCCGCGCGCCACAAAGCGCTGCCGATACCCGAGCGACATTCGACCTGGTTGCTGGCGACTGGCTCGCCCGCCAGGAGCAGCTCGTCGCCGTCGGCGAGCTCAGCCAGCGCACCTACGACGCCTACGAATCCGCCACTCGTCTGCACCTGCTGCCCTTCTTCGCTGGGCGCCGCGCACGCTCGATCGGTCCCGATGAGCTTGTCTACTGGCACGCCACACAACGCGCCTCGAGCGCGAGCGCCTGGTCAATCAAAGGACGCTGGACCGCACTGCGCCTCATCCTCGCCCACGCCGCGCGCGCCGGCCAGATCGATCACAACCCCGCCGACCTACTCGAGCGCCGCGAACGCCCCCACCCCGGCAAACCACGCAGACGGTTCCTCACTGGCGCGGAGATGCATCGCTTGCTCTCAGCAGCCGATGCGCGCCATCGTCCGCTAATCGCCAGCTGCCTGTTCACCGGTCTCCGCCTCAGCGAAGCACTCGGGCTCACGTGGCAGGACATCGACCTCGCCGCCGGACGCATCCGCGTCCGCCACCAACTCTCACGCCACGGCGCTCGCGTGAAGATCAAGACGCCTGCGGGCAACCGTGACGTAGTGCTCATGCCCGCGCTCGCCCACGTCCTCCGCGAACACAAGCTTGCCTCCCACTACTCGGGCGCCACCGATCCGATTTTTGCCACCGCGACGCGGCGCACAATCTCAGCGCGCAACGCCAGCCGCGCCTTTGACCGCACCGTCAAGAGTGCTGGTCTCGAACAGGTCACCTTCCACGTCCTCCGCCACACGTTCGCGAGCCTCCTAATCGATCAAGGCCGGGACCCCGTTTTCGTGGCCGATCAGCTCGGACACGCCGATCCGGGCATCACCATGCGTACCTACGCCCACCTCTTCCGCGCCGCCCGCCACGCCGAAGAGGCCCAAGCCGCGCTCGACGCCGAATACGGACACCTACTCAGGCGCAGCGAAACGTAGACGCCGGCATACGGCATGCGGCGGCTTCATTGGTGCTCGTATCGCCCGGGGCCGGCAGAAACGCCGCAAAGGGCGGTGCTCCCGCTTCCACGCGAAAGCGGAAGCGGCGGCGGGCCGCTTAAAGTACCCGCAAAATCGGCTTTTAATAGCTTGGTCACGGCGCGTTGGCATAGCCGTCGATTTCGCCAAATCCACGCGATTCGGGCACAAGAACGGAGCTTGTGCCCCGATGACCGACCGCGAAGCTGCTGTACGACCCGGAGGCGCCGTCGTGACACCGCCGGCCCCGGGGACCCATCGCGGGCCCTCTCGCTCGTGTCTCGTGCCGGTGCCACCGGTCTCGGTTAGCCTCGGTGCGAGATGGCTGTGCGGGAGGAGGGGTACCGCGACGAGGAGGTCGACGACCTCTCCCTCGAGCGCGCGCTCGGCGACCTCGACGACGACTTCTTCAGGACGGCTCAGCCCGTGTCCTACGCCGACGTCGATCGCGCGGCCGAACGGCACGGTCTGTCGGCTGCGGACCACGCGCAACTGGTCCGACAGGCTGTCGATGCCGGCTATCTGGTCCCCGACGCGACTGGCCAGGACCACGAGCCGGCCCGCAGCCGTGGTTGTGCGCCGCCCTCCCACGATCTCGACAGCTTCACTCTGCTGCTGCGCGACGTCGTGCGGTACCCGCTGCTCGACGCCAGGGGCGAGATCGAGCTCGCGCGCGTGATCGAGGCGGGCCAGCGGGCGAGCGAGGAGCGCACACAACCGGGAGAGGACAGCGCCGTCGACGAGCTGGTCGAGCGCGGTCTCGCCGCCAAGCGGCGCTTGGTCGCCTGCAACATCCGCCTGGTCATCAACAACGCCCGCTCCTTCCGCGGCCAGGGGCTCGACCTCGGTGACCTCGTCCAGGCCGGGACCCTCGGTTTGATTCGGGCAGCGGAGAAGTTCGACTGGCGTCTCGGCTTCAAGTTCTCGACGTACGCCACCTGGTGGATCCGCCAGAGCATCGCGCGCCAGTTGGCCGACACCGGGCGCCTCGTCCGCCTCCCGGTGCACGTCGTCGAGCGCCTCAACCGGCTGCGCCGCGAGAAGCGCAAGCTCGAGCAGCGCCTTGCCCGGGATCCGACCGTGGAGGAGCTCGCCGAGGCTCTTCACTGGGAGCCCGCCGAGGTCGCCTTCCTGCGGGACGTCTCGCAGGACCCGTTGTCGCTCGATGCGCCCCTCGAGTCGGCGGATTCCGTGGTCGCAGACGTCGTCGCCTCGACCGCTCCCGACACCGAGAAACTGGCGCTCGACGAGGCCGTCGCGGGCGATCTCCGCAGCGCCCTAGAGGAGCTCTCGCCGCGCCAGCGAGAAGTCCTCATCCTTCGCTACGGTCTCGACGGGAACCACCCGCGGACGCTGGAGCAGATCGGACAGCTCCACTCTGTGACCCGCGAACGCGTTCGTCAGATCGAGACGGCTGCGAAGGAGAATCTCGAAAAGGTGCTCGTCGAGCGCGGATACGGACCGGAATGAACCCCACGACGGAGGAGGGTGCCCGCTTCATTCGCTGGCTCGAGGGCGAGGTGATCGCCGACGCCCGGGGCGATCGCGTCACCGAGACGGACACGCGGCCTGCCGATCGTCTCTGGCTCGGCCGGCTCGCGCCCGAGGATGCGGCCTGGAAGGTCGGTAAGGGCCAACGTGCTCAGCGGCTCGACCCCTGTTCGTTGGGGATGACGTTCCGTCCCACGGCGTGGGAGTGGAAGGTCGAGGTCGGCTTCGTCGTGTGGTCCCGGCAGGGCCAGAAGACTGACGTCAAGTGGAAGAAGAGCGACCGCCTCGTGGTCGTCGTCGAGCCGGGCGAGCTCGACCCGGACACGCGCGGAACGTTCAGCTTCGGGGCCGACGACTTCGCCGCCGCGTTCGCGGCCCAGGGCCTCACCGACCGCACGGCGCGGATCGACATCGAGATCGGGCGCGAGCACGCCGCCCCGACCGCCACGGTGCTCGTCGTCAACGACACGCCCGAGAAGAAGGCGTTCGACCCGAACATGTACGAGGTCGTCATCCGCGTGGAGCCCGGCGAGGTCGAGCCGATCCTGCTCGACGCCCTTCCCGATTCGTTCCGGTACGACCGCAGGATCAGCGCGTACGGCGTGAACGCAGGCGTCGAGTACGACGGCCATTGGCTGCAGTCCACCGACGCCGTCGTCGCGGAGCGCCGTCGGCCCGACTACTGGGACGACACGCTCGGCCCGGAGCCTGATCTCAGTTTCGCCACCCTCGCGCGCGACCCGGTGCCCACGCTCGAGGCCCTCGTCGAGGCGCTCGAGCGCTGGGGCAAAGACCACTGGTCCGAGGACCGGCTCGCCCAGCGCGCCGCGGACGAGGGGTGGACCGGCGAGATGGCCGACGAGGCCGTCCGCGAGGCGCTGCGCTTCGGCGATGAAGTCACGCGCGCGCGAGCGGGGCTCTCCGCGCTCGAGGACGGCGACACGCTGCAGGCCTTCCGGCTGACCAACGAGGCCTTCGAGCACTCCGGCCCCCGCGGCGGGTACACCACTTGGCGCCCCTTCCAGGTCGGATTCCTTCTCAGCGTGCTCCCGAGCCTCGTCCACGACGACGACGAGCGCCGGCGCGTCGTCGACACGCTCTGGTTCGCGACCGGCGGCGGCAAGACCGAGACGTATCTCGGCGCGATCGTCTTCAGCTGCATCATCGACAGGCTGCGCGGCAAGCAGCACGGGATCACAGCGTGGAGCCGATTCCCGCTCCGCATGCTCTCGCTACAGCAAACGCAGAGGTTCGCGGACGCCCTTGCCGGCGCCGAGCTCGCGCGCCAGCGGGCGGGAATCGAGGGTGATCCGTTTGCGCTCGGTTTCCTCGTCGGGGGCCCACCCGCCGGTACACCGAATCGCATCCGCGACGACGCCCAGGGCAACGAGACCGACACGCGGACGCTCGTCCCGGAGGCCCACCGGGTGCTGCTCCACTGCCCCTTCTGCTTCTCCGACCAGCTCGAGATGCAGTTCGACCGACGGTCGTGGCGGCTCGAGCACCGGTGCACGGCGAGCGACTGCCCCTGGACGCTTGAGAAGGGCCTGCCCTTCAACATCGTCGACGAGGAGATCTATCGCTTCCTCCCGAGCGTCGTGGTCGGCACGTTGGACAAGGCGGCGTCCGTCGCGATCCAGGCGGCGCAGCGCGGCCTCTACGCCTCGCCGATCGGTCGCTGCTCGCGCGAGGGTCACGGCTTCACCTACGCGCCGCGCAGCAAGTCGCCGCATGGCTGTCAGGTCCCGGGCTGCCAGGAGCCCGCGACCGCCCTCGGCCAAGAGATTCCGCTGTTTGCGCCGACGCTTCGCGTGCAGGACGAGCTCCACCTGCTCCGCGACAGCCTCGGCGCGGTCGACTCCCACTACGAGAGCCTGCTCGACCACCTCCAGCGCCGCACCAAGAGCCCGAGCGCGAAGGTGATCGCCTCCTCCGCGACGCTGTCCGGCTACGAGCATCAGGTCGAGGTCCTCTACGACCGCCACGGCAGCGTCTTCCCCCTGCCCGGGCCGGCGCCGGGCGCGTCCTTCTGGACCAAGGACAGCGATGCGCTCGCGCGCCGCTACATCGGTCTCGCGCCGCGGGGCCAGACGCTCGAGTTCGCCAACGACCGCCTTGCCGAGTCCCTGCAACGGTCGGTCCGCCGGCTGGTCACCGAACCGCAGGTCGTGTGCGCTGAGGCGGGCATCGACCCCGACCGCGCCGAGGCGCTGCTGAACCAGTACGGCACCCACGTCTGCTACGGCACCAAGCTCGCCGACGTGGACGCGGCCGCTCGCTCCTTCGAGACCGGCCAGGTCGGCGTCGAGCCGCTCAACGTGGAGCGCCTGACCGGCGGCACCGAGCTGGAGAAGGTGCGGCAGATCCTCGCGCGGCTGGGCGAGCCCGAGGCGGCGTTCGACGACCGCATCCACCTCATCTGCGCCTCATCGATGATGTCCCACGGCGTCGACGTCAATCGCTTCAACGTGATCACGTTGCTCGGCATTCCGCTCGCAACGGCGGAGTTCATCCAGACGTCGGCCCGCATCGGCCGCCGCTACCCAGGCGCCGTGTTCGTCCTCCACCGCATGGGCGTCGAGCGCGATTCGAGCGTGTTCCGCTCGTTCGTCCCCTACGTCGAGCAGGGAGACCGGTTCATCGAGCCTATTGCGATCACGCGCCGCAGCCGACGCGTGCTGGAGCACACCTTCCCGGGGATGTTCAGCGCGCGCGTGCACGGGATCCACGAGGCGAAGCGGGTGCGTGCCGAGGGCAAGAACATCTCGACGGCGCGCGCGCTGCGGCAGTACGCGGCGTCGGCACCGATCCTCGAGGAGGACGAGTTCGCCGAGCTGTGCGACGCTCTCGGCCTCGACTCCGACGGCACCTCGCCGCTCGTGCAGGAACTGCGCCACCAGCTCCGGCTGACCTTCCAGGAGGTGAACAACCCCGCCTCCCGGGCGCTGTTCGTGTCCGAGCTCTTGCCGGCGCCACCGATGCGATCGCTGCGAGAGGTCGAGACGCAGATCGAGGTCCATTCCAAGGACGACCGATGAAGCAGATGCGAAGCCTCTCGCAGGTTGTGTTCCGGTTCCTGCCGGAGCAGACCGTCGATCTCTCGGGCGCGATCTGGCGCGTCGACAAGTGGGTCAGCCCTCGCACCCTCCACGTCGACGCCGACGTCGTTCGTGCCGAGCTGCTGCGCGCGATCTACCGCTACACGATCACCGGCCGCGACGGGGGGCTCGGCGATCGTCTTCGTCGCCAAGATCCCATCCACGTCGTGACGCCGAACGATGAAGACGGCACCGGCGTCCGCGTCGTCCCGTTCCCGCAGAACTACCGATGTACGCAGTGCGGGCGGATCGAGAGCGGCAACGGAAAGACCTGCCGATGCGGCGCCGACTCCTGGCGGCAGCTCCAGTTCGTCGCGTACCACAAGTGCGGCAAGCTCGACAGCCCGTGGATCCCGCGGTGCACTGAGCACGACCAGGTGCGGGTCGACTATCCGGGCACCACGCGCACCGAGGACCTGCACTTCGAGTGCCCCATCTGCCACACCGAGGTGACGCGTGGCTTCCGTTACATCAACTGCGAGTGCGGCAACGGCACGCTCAGCTACAACGTCCACCGCGCGGCCGTCGTCTACACGCCGCATTCGACGGTGATCATCAATCCGCCGTCGCAGAACGTTGCGATCAAGTTCAAGAGCGACGCCGCGATTCGGCGGACGCTGGCCTGGCTGCTGCGCGGCATGGACGAGGAGGACCCGCTCGCCGGACGTCCCACGGTCGATTCTCTGGTCGCTGATCTCGTCGCGAAGAACATCCCCGAGGAGACGGCGCGCAAGATGGCCGAGCTCGCGGCGAGCGACCAGCCCGAGACGGTGAGCGCCGACGATCCCCTCGAGGGCGTCGACCTCGGTCCCGCCGAGCGAGAGGAGGCGGAGCAGGCGGGCCTCCGCTTGGCCTACGCCACCGCCGGCGGTCGGCGCCGGATCAGGGATCTCGCCGCCGGCGCTCCACCCGAAGCGCAGGTGCGATACGAGCGCCTCTACCCGCCGGCCGTCGAGCGCGCCAAGCTCGCTGCCGTCGAGCTCCTCGACGATTTCCCTGTCCTCAACGCGGTGTACGGGTACACGCGCGGCGGTGACACCCCGGATGCCGTCCTACGACCCTTCCCCTCGAGCGGCGCGATCCGCGTGCACGGGCAGCTCGCTCACACCGAGGGCCTGCTGTTCCGACTCGATCCGATGCAGGTCGGCCGGTGGCTCCACGCCGGCGGCCTGCTCCCGACGCTCCCGGCCAATCCGACCGACGTGCGACTCGCCGTGCTGCGGGAGTCGCAGATCCCGCATCCGGGGGAGGAGCTCGACGCGCCGACGTTCGGATCGCACGTGCTGACCCTGGTCCACTCCTACGCGCATCGGGTGCTGCGCCGCATCTCGGCCTTCTGCGGGATCGACCGAGACTCGCTGTCGGAGTACCTGATCCCGCTGCACCTCTCGTTCATCGTCTACGCGTCGACTAGGGGCGACTTCGTGCTCGGAGGCTTGCAGGCCCTCTTCGAGCACGATCTCGACAAGGCGCTCGACGACATCGTGGAAGGCGAGCATCGCTGTCCCCTCGATCCGGGCTGTGCCAAGCACGGCGGCGCGTGCGTTGCGTGCCTGCACGTCGGCGAGCCGTCGTGCCGCATGTTCAACGGCTTCCTCGACCGCGACGTCCTCTTCGGCCCCACCGGCTACTTCGTCCTTGAGTAGCGATGCACCGCCCGAAGCGGCCGTGGTCGCGTGCGGCGCCCTCCTGCTCGGCGCCAGGGATCCGATCGATGCAGCGCACGCCCTCGTCGACTACGTCCGCTCCCCTCGCTCCGAAGCTCGACACAGCCTTGAGCGGGCCGGCATCGCGCCGCACAGCGTCGACGACTTCCGTGCCCTCTTCCCACCCGAGCCAGAGGCGGTTGCCGACGCCGCCGCGTTCGGCGCCTACTGGGCGCTCGGCCACCGTGCCCGGCCCGAGCGTCCCGACCGGTGGTTTCCGGTCATGAGCGGCACGGACCTCGACCCGGAGACCTTCGATCGCCGCACCGGCGAGACCCTGGTCGGACTCATTGCTCGTTCCCGCGAACGCCTCCGGCTGTTCAGCGCGTATGTCGACGGCTCCGGGCTGCGCGCACTCGAGCCTGCCCTCGCGGGCGCGACGAATCGCGGGGTCGTCGTCGATCTCGTCACGGTCCGCCGTCTGGAACGCGACGACGCTGCGCACGTCCTGGCCTCGCTCCTCGATGCCGACGGTGACCGCGCACGGCTCCGGATTCACCGCCTCGAGGGGATGCCGTGGTTCCCGCACTTGAAGCTGCTCACTGCGGATCGCGCCGCCGCCTACATCGGCAGCGCGAACATGACGTTCGCGGGCATGACCACGAACTTCGAGGTGGGCGCCCTCGTCGAAGGTGCCGCGGTCGTAGCCTACGAGGCACTCGTGGACGAGCTCGTGCAGCGTGCCGAGGACGTCCCGGCGCTTGCCGTGGAGGCTCCGGCCGAATGAGCCGCCGCAACGGGCACAGACCCGATGTCGCCGCCCCCACCCGGGTGCCCACGTCGCCCTCATGTCCCGCGTGCAGCTTCGACCTCGAGCGCCTGGCGCGCCGCAGGCGTCCGACCGTGCGCAAGGACTGGCCGGTCCTGTCGGTCGTCGATCTCTTCTGTGGCTGCGGCGGGATGACCATCGGACTGCTCGAGGCAGCCGCGGAAGCGCGGCGCGGGCTCCGAATCCCGCTCGCCATGGACGAGGTCGCCACGGCGGCGGACACGTTCCTGCGGAACTTCCCCGACGCCGTGCTTGAGCGAGCGAAGGTCGAGACGCTGATCGACGGCGAGCTCGGAACGCCGCTCACGTCGACCGAGAAGCGCGTCCGACGGAGGGTCGGGCCGGTCTCGATCCTCGTGGGCGGGCCTCCCTGCCAGGGCCACTCCGACCTCAACAACAAGACTCGTCGCAGCGACCCGCGGAACCTCCTCTACGCGCGAATGGCTCGAGCGGCGCTCCTCCTCCGGCCCACGGTCGTCATCGTCGAGAACGTCCCTCATGTCGCGCACGACCAGGGCAAGGTGATCGAGATCACCACCGAGGCCCTCGAGGCGGCGAAGTACCGGGTTCACAGCGCTCCCCTCGACTTGCGCGCCGTAGGCGTACCGCAGCGCCGCAAGCGTCACGTGCTGCTCGCAGTCGCGGGCTCCCTGCCGTCCCCGAAAGAGATCCTCGAGGAGCTGGGCGGGGCCTGCGAACACGTCCGCACGGTCGACTGGGCGATTGGCGACCTCGAGGACATCGCACCCACGAACGCCTTCGACCGTGCGGGCACCCCCTCACCCGACAACCGCAAGCGCATCGACAAGCTCTTCCAGAAGGGCGTCCACGACCTCGACAACGAAGATCGTCCCCCCTGCCACCGCGACAATGAGCACACGTACCGCTCCATGTACGGACGCCTGTGGTGGGACGAACCGGCCCAGACCATCACCACCGGCTTCGGATCGATGGGACAGGGCCGCTACGTGCATCCGACACGGCGCCGCACCATCACCCCCCACGAGGCTGCACGCCTCCAGACCATCCCTGACTACGTGCAGCTCGGAGTCGACGAACAACGTGGGGCGTGGGCCGAGATGATCGGCAACGCGGTGCCGCCGTTCCTGACCCGTGCTCTCGGGCGCGCGTTGATCCCCCACCTCAGCCCGATCGATAACAGCGGGAGCCCTCGCGCACCGACGCGCGCGACGAACCCCAATGGTCGCCCAACGCCGGCGCCAGCCCGGAAGGCCCCCCGCCGATGACGCTCGCGCCTCCGCCCGCGTCATCGCCGGCCGCACTCCGGCGGATGAAGGCCGCTCGCCAGCGCGACACCGCTCCGGAGCTGGCCGTGCGATCAGAGCTACATCGGCGCGGGCTGCGGTTCTACGTCGACCGAGCTCCCATCGCATCGCTCCGGCGCCGTGCGGACATCGTCTTCCCACGACAGCGGGTCGCCGTCTACATCGACGGATGCTTCTGGCACGGGTGCAGCGAGCACGGCACATGGCCCAAGGCAAACTCAGCGTGGTGGAGAGCCAAGATCGAAGCGAATCGCACCCGTGACCGCGATACCGACCGTCGGCTCGCCGAGGCCGGCTGGACGTCCGTCCGCGCCTGGGAGCACGAATCAGCGAGCGACGTCGCGGACCGCGTCGCCCGGGCACTCGCGCGTTAGTCGCCAGCGGCAGCGACACCGTCAGCGCCTGCAGGTCGGCAGGTGGAGCAGGTCTGCCGCCACTTTCAGGACGAGCGTGATGAGAGCGTGTGACAGCAACGCAACGCTGACCTACTGTCCGCCGTAATCGCCAACATGGCCAGGCAACCCCGCCAGTCGCATGCGACGGCAGTGAAGCTCTCGATCGGGGACGCGACGGAAGCCGTCTCGCTCGCCGACGAGGCTCCAGCGGAGCTCTCGCCGGAAGGGCCGAACGACTTATAGCGAACCCGCGGCGGCGCTACCCGGCGACGCGGAACTCCTCATACCGCTCCTCGAGCCGCTCCGGATCGGGCTGGGCCGCACGAGACCGTGGCCGGAGCAGATGAATACCGGCCATCTCCTGTAGCCCGTGAATCAACATCGGTCCATCGATCTCGTCGCGCACGTCAGACCGAAGTTCGACGACGAGGTCCGGGCGCACACCCAGCAGGTTTCCGTCGTACGCGGCGTGATGCAGCTTGCATAGCGACAGGCCGTTGGCGACGACCGGGCCACCCCGGGGGTGCCCGTCCCGAAGGATGTGAGCGGCGTCAAGGAGTGACGTATGCCGCAGTCGGCACATCGCGCACTGGTTCCGATAGGCGCCCAGTACACGCACGCGGAAGACCGGCTGGTGGAGTCTCATCCGAGTCAGCCGCTCGACGTACCGACGCCGCGCGTCGTCGCCTACCTCTCCCACGGGCACAAGCCGCTGAGCGACATCGAACGCGACCACGAACTGGAGCGAGCGGGGTTCGTCACCCACGATCCAGACTGGGTAGATAGGCACGTACTCGCCGCGTGCTGCGGCGACAAACCACAGCACCGGTAGCCGCTGCTCGTACGCGCGGCGGAGCGCGACGTTCTCGGGGTGCGACGGATCGTCTCCGCGGTACTTGTAGCGGAGCAAGCCGTCCGGTCCTTCGGCATCGTCATACGGCGGGGCCTGACCCACAGGCGTGAAACTTGTGCGGATCGAGAGGGCCGCCGTCATGTGCGCGGGCTTTCGAATCCCGCGCTGCGGGTCCATCAGAGGTATCCGTCGGCCGTCGAAATGGAACGTTGCCAGTTCCTCGAACCGCAGCACGCTCCTGCCCTTCCGGCCCCACGCGTCCAGCCAGGCCATCGCGGCGGCGCGCACGCTCTCCTCGTAGTCCCCGTCGATGGGAGAATCGTACGTGCGCGTCGACACCGCGACGGCGCCGTTCCTTTCCATGCGAGGGACAGGAGTCCCGGCGGGAGTGCCGCTTTGCGCGAGAAGGGCCAGCGACTTAGGCCAACCGCCGCGCGTTGCCCTCGCTCATCGCGGCAGGGCGCGCCGGCGCTTTGGACTAATCAGCTACTCAACCGGAGTCAAGCAGGGGTGCGAGCATTTGCGGATATGTCTGCCCCACGGTGATGACCCGCCGCGCATTGACACCGCTCTGCAGCCGGCTTTGACCTCGTGTAGCAAGGTACAGCGGAGTGCTGCGCCAAATTTGCAAGCAGGAGGTCGCCGGTTCGATCCCGGCAGGCTCCATGTCGAAGAGTCTGCAACGGGTGCGGGAAACGGGTGCACCCCATAGCCGTGGCTTGGGCCATCGCAACTCGAGGTCAAGCAGGGGCCCTCGGAGGCGAGTGTCTGAGCGCCTCGTCGAATGCGAGAAAGCACCTCACGCCCGTCCGAGCTCCATGCTGAGCGGCGCGCCCGCGATGCCGCACAGCAGCCGGCGGACGCGACCCTGCGGCAGCGCCGCTACGAGGAGGTCGGACCTGATCGACCCGCTTTCCGCCGCGGTCACGGGCAACGAGCCGCCCCTTCACCTGAAAGGAAATGTCTCAGGTCCTTGCCGTCACGCTTCCGCAACGCACAAAGGTTTGCCGAGGCTGCTCTTCCCCTGTGCCGGCACCGGGCGGACGGGGCGAATGGCCCCGCCCGCCGGTATGCGCCTACTGCGAGTTCGTGCGGTTGAGACCCTGCCGGATCTCCGCTGCGAGCGCGTATGGATCGCCCGTCTTGAACTGATGTGAGAAGTACAGCTGGGGATGCTCGTCCGTCTCCTGGTTGTAGAGGCAGCCGATGTCCCATCCGAGGGACTGCATCTTGCCGACTTCACCGTTGACCTCGCCAGCCTCGAGCGCGATGTCAGGGATCGCGGCGACCTCCGTGCCGCTCGAGTTGAGCGGCTCAAGGGCGATGTTCGTCGCGATGTTCGTCTGCGGGTTGACCTTGATGCCGGCGATGTAAATCGGGTTGCGGCGGGCGACGTAGACGGTCACGACGCCGTCCTCGCCCACGTCGACGTGGTAGCCATGCAGGATCCGCTGCAACCTGCTCGTGTCGAGCGGTGTCTTCGGGTTGGCGGGTGACTGCTGCGGCAGCGGCGTCGCGGTGGCCTTCAGCACGTTGTGAACCGCGGTGGCGAGACGGAGCGGGTTGCCCGTCCCGCGGAAATGCACGAACCAGACCATCGGGCTGAAGTCGTACATGTGTTGATGCTCGGCCTGGAAGCTCAAGCCGTTCCCGATGATTGCTCTGATCGCGGGATCCAGCTCACTCGGCTTGAGGGCAATGTCGCCGTTGAAGAAGGCGCGACCCGGTCCGAGGGGCTGGAAGCTGAGCTCGCCGTTGATTTCAAACGAGGGCTTGATGGGCACGTGGCCGATCTGCACGTTCGTGATGTCCGTGCGATCGATGGGGATGGTCAGGTCCCCGTTGACCGTCGTCCCCTGCGCTTGAAGGGCCGACTCCATCTTGCTCTTGGGCAGGGCGGCCGCTTTTGTCCGCGCTTGGTGGCGAGTCGTCCGATGCGAGCGGGCGACCCGGATGGCGCCGGGACCGCCCGCAGCCGCCACGCCGACGACCGCCGCCGTGGCAACCAGCGCGACCGCGAGCATGAGGGCGATGCGTTTGACTGACCCCATTTGTGAGACACCTCCATAGCTGGGTTCTACCGGCGCACCGCGTGCCCGGGGCCTTTGACGCGTAACGTGAGGATTCGCTAATCGACGAGCTGTCGCGTTGCAGAATCGACGCGCCCGCCGTGCCGCCGTGCGACTCGCGCGATGACGCGCGCGCTACAAGTTTCGAAGGCACTGCTCTGGGTGAGGCGCTGCGCGCGGCACCCAGAGAGCTGATGCTGGGCGTCGGAGAACTGATCGTTTATCGCGCCCGTCCGGCGGCTCGGTCGCCGCGGCTTCGTGCAGGCGCTGATTTTCACGTCCTGCCACCTCAGCCCGCTGCCGCTGGCGGCGCTACTCAGGCTGGAGGTTTCGCGACACCGCTGCGACGAGCGTCCACTATCCGGGACCGTCTGATCTGGGGCGAGGAGTTCGAGGCGCGCGACCAGAGCCGCCACCCGATCGACATCTAGGTCGAGTGCTACCACCACCGCCCACACCAGTTCCTCGGGCTACCGCCACCTCGAAGGAGGTGAGACAGGCCTAGCGGATTCCGATTAGGCCGGGACTAAGCAGGGAGCGAGTGCTGTTCGGGGCTTGAGCTCCGTCAGGTGCCCTCGAAGCCGCTCATGTCGGTGCGACCGTCGGCGAGCAGGAAGATCTCCATGGAGACGTCGTGTTCGAGGTTGGTCTCTGACAGGAACACCCTGACTTTGCGACCGGTGGCCTGCTCGACGACGGCGGTGAAGTCGTCAGCCATATGTTGCTGGAAGCGACGGCGGATTTGCTGGAGCGCTTCGCGCTCGCCGTGCTCGACGAGCGTCTTCTCGGCACGCGTGAAGCTCTCCTCGAGGACGACGACGACAAGGTCGTCGGTGTAGTAGGTCTTGGCTCTCGTCGGGCCCTTGCCGTAGTACTCGGCTTGGAGGCGAACGATGTCTCTCGAGATCGTCGCGCGGATGCCGCCAAGCGTTCGCTGATCGTCCTCGCTCATATGTTGCAACCTCCTCCTCGAGAGAGACGCCCTGGTCGAGAGGCCGAAGCGGAAGCGTCCCGATCGGGCTAGCGGCGTCGCCCCAGCAAAGCCCCCGGCCGCGCCGGTGGCTCGCGAGTCGGCTAGAGACAGTTTACTCGGCTCGTGGCTCGGATAGCTGCGAATTGGCGTGGCGCATCTGAGTCTGGATTGCCTTCGGACTGCTGGAGACGAGACAGGGACGGAGGCGCCGCGCTCCTAACGACCCTGGCCCGTCCTTCCGGGTGAGGCTGTGCTATTGCGTCGAGAGCAGGCGCCGCACGCGCTCGGCGAAACGCGGGACTTGTTGGGTGACCGGGTACCCGCTCTCATCGAATTGGAGCGGGGCGCCCCACGACCTGCCACGGCCACCCCTGTCCGCTCTGTCGGGTGAGGTCCGCGGCCGGCGCGAGGCTAGGCGCAGGCGAGCCGCGCGTGCCCGTCCGTATTCGGAGTAGGTCGCTCGGTCGCTCATGCCAGCATCCCCGCCTCGGTGCCGCCATCCGTGCCAGCGAGGAGCGCGAGCGTGGCCCGTAGGTTCTCGCGCAGAGCGTGTGGCGGCTGTGAGGACCAGGCGAGCAGCCACAGGCCAGCCTTCTGGTGCTCGTTGAGCGGGCTGCCGTTGATCGTCTCCTCGACGACGCCGAACGGCGCACCGGCTGAGAGCATCGCCTCGACCTGCTCGCGCTGACGGTCGAACGTTGCCGCATTGGTGGGGGGCATAGCGGCCCCTCCTCTCTGGTCCCGCCACGGGCCTAGTGCTCGACCCGCGGACAGTCCCTCTGGGTGAAGGAGCGTTCAGCTCCTTCGTGAACGGTCAGTATCACACGCAATACCCGCCCGGCGACGGCATTCCACTCTCCGCGGCCGGCTTTCCTCGCAGCTTGCGGCGTCAGTCGCCGCAGGTCGCCAACGACCAGCGATGCGTTCCGCCTGGATGATCCGCTTGCGCCGCCTCCGTTCCACCGGAGTCGACGCACATGGTTGGGCTCGGCGCGCTACTCTCAATCGAGCCGACGCTTTTCAGTGCGCGCCCACCGGTTCGTGAGGGGGGCGTTTCGCGGGGAACCCGCCGGACCGCGACGCGAGACGGGCGGTCGCCCTCCACCGAGGTGCCGCGCGGACCGCAGGAAGCAGGGTCCATGCCTTACTACCGATGTCCCGCCTGTGGCCTGACCGGCTACACCGCGGCGGGCTACTCGACAGCGAGCGTCTGCCCGACGTGCTCCGCGGCGCTGCCTCAGGACTCGCGGGTCTACGTTGCTCCCGGAGCGAAGCACGATGTGAGATGCAGGTTGCCCGCGCGGCCGAAGGCGGTAGCGGAAGCGCGCCGCGCTCTGGTCGGTCTCGCGCTGCCCCGACAGACCCGCGACGACCTCGCGCTCGTCGTTTCGGAGCTCGTCACCAACTCGATCCGGCACGCGGGACTGTCCGCGAACGACGAGATCGGTCTGCACGTCAAGAACGGCGACGCGCGCGTTCGCGTCGCGGTTCACGACGGAGGTCACGGGTTTACTCCGCCGGAACCGGCCAGCGACCCGCTCGCTGTAGGCGGCCAAGGTCTGCCGATCGTGGCGCGCCTGTCTGAAGCGTGGGGCGTCCTCAGCGATCGCCCTCGCGAGGGCTGCACAGTGTGGTGCGAGATCGCCGTCGACGAGACCCGAGCGGACGCGGGCGCGCGCGGGGTGACCACCGGCTACATCCCGCCACTAGCCATCGAAATGGCCAGAGCTGCCACCCCCGCGCCCGCGGGGGTGCCCCATGCCTTCGCAACGAGCCCGGCAGACGCGGCTGCCATGACGACGGGGCAGCCCGATGTTTGACACCAGCTCATCTCGCGCGCTGAGCCGGGAATTGCTCGCGATGACACCCGGAACAGAGCAATTCGTACAGCGGCTACGCACGATCACGGCCGACCTGGACGGGGAGCAGGCGAGACTCGACCGCGCCATCGACGACACCGCCCGACGTCTCGAAGCGGAGATCGATGACGTTCCGCGACGCGCACCGTCCTCCGCCCGAGGAGCGCGCCGCTGCTACTCGTGTGGCGGAGAGCTGGCCGCGCTGCAACCCGCTCGGTTCCGCGGCGGCCTCTACCACGCCTCGTGTGCGGACCGGGTCGTCGAGTCTGCGATCTACCACGAGCTGTATCCCGATCGGCCTGGAAGAGGTCGGAAGGGCCATCCGGGACCTCCCGGCCAGCCGGCGGGACCCGCTAACCCTCGGAAATGAGTAGGTGCCTTCATCGCGCGCAAGAGGGCCCCTGACGCACGCGCTTGACATTCGACGCTCAGAGGAGGAGTGTGTCTTGACAGGACGGTTGCCTCAAGCCAACCGACCAGCCGTTGCCGCAGCTGACTTTGGCGTCACTGCGACTAGCCGACGGAATTGGCCTCCGCCCGAGTGGGTTCCATAGGTGAATTCGCGACTCGCCGGGCTTGCGCTCGGAGAGGTCCGAGGTCCAAGCGCCCCCCGACGCGGGGGGCGCGGAAGGAGTCGACATGCAACACAACGTCGACACCCACAAACAAGCACAAGCCAGTGGCGGCCAGCTCGCCTCCGGCATCTCAAACGCGGTCGTTCACGTGCTCGGCGAGTACACCGGCCGCGGGCCGACGAAGGCCCGCACCTACGTCAACGCCGACGCGGTCACCGTGGTCCTGGAGGATACGCTCACGAAGGCTGAGCGCCAGCTCGTGTCTGACGGCAACGCTCCGCTCGTGCTCCAGACCCGCTCGGTCTTTCAGCAGATGATGCGACGCGACCTCGTGGCGTCGGTCGAGGACCTCACCGGACGGACGGTGGCGGCGTTCATGAGCGCCAACCACGTCGACCCCGACATGGCTGTCGAGACGTTCGTCCTCGAGCGACAAGATGAGAGGCAATCATGAGCACCTTGATCGACGACCGTGCTCCTGAAAGCTGGCTCGCAGACGACGGTCTCGCCCACGCGCTCACAACCGTGCGGCGGGCGGCGCTCGCAAACGGCGTAGAGCTCGACGAAAGAGGGCCCACCCCTCCCACAGCACCTGCGTTCTGGAAACGCGTTGAAATAGCCCGCGGCAATTGACCGAAATGCCTCGATCCAGCATCCATCGGAATCGCCGGATTCAAGGAGGCACGGCGGTCAGCGGCCGCCGGCCGCAACGCGTTTCGCTAGGGCCCGCAGGGTCCGGTCGTGCAGGTCTTCATTTGTAGGAGCTGAAGGTTGCTGTTGCCGTGCGAGTCGAACCACGGGAAGGTGCGTGCGACCGCCGACGCGTTGAGCCCGCCAAAGTAGCCGTTCGCGCCGTAGTAGGGGTCCGGTTGCCCGTAGCGGGTCTCGTCCTCGAAGTAGAACGCCGACCCGTGGCCGGTCTGGTCGCGCACGATCAAGCCATACGTCTGGGCGGCGAGGGCCAGCTCTTCGTCAATCTTCGGAAGCCCCATGCTCCGTACGTTGATGTTGGGGTCGAGTCGCAAGTGCGCGCCCTCCGGGAGGCAGGTCGTGGACGTGTCCTTACCGTCCGAGCGCTGTGCCGGCCACGAGAAGTAGCCGCTGCAGGCGGCCGGGATGTCGACCGCGAGCGCATGATTGATCGCGCCGGACCTGAGATCGGCGATCGTCACCGTGCCGGCGATCACGGGCAGACTGGTTCCAGTCGCGCCCCAGTTCCAACTCGAGAGCCCAGGCCACGACTGATCCGTGTAATAGCCGGGCGCCTGCGAGACGTTCTGCATCGCTCCGCCATAGTCCGCGTGCCAGCCATCCGCCTGGACGTTGGCATGCCAGAGTTCCCACAGCGTGTCGCTGTCGGGCTCGTAAATCGTGATGTGCTTGTCGGTACCTGAAGCCGGCTTCGCGCCGTTCGGGATCGGTACGCCACCTGCCAGCGCCTGAACAAGGTTTGCGTTCCACGCGCCGGCGTCGATCTTCACGGGCACGCGTGGTGTCGTCGCGTCGACGATGTAGAGCGGAGTCGAGCTGTCGGATGTCTGGACCCACGGCCCTAGGCCCGATGACTCCTCGTTGCGGATTTCCTGCGCGAAGGCGCTCATTCGCGCGGGACCGGACGTGTCAAGCGGGGCGTTGGTGGTGAGCGGCGCATTCCACACGCTGTCCAGCGCAAATAGCTGCGAGCCGGTAGTTACGGGCTGCGAGGCCGCGCTCTGCGAGCCGCCGGCGTTCGTGGCCGTAACGACTACCCGTAACGCGTGCCATGCGTCGGCATTGACTACGAGGTAGCCCGGCCCAGTGGCGGTCGCGATATTCGCGCAGCCGGCCCCGGTGGCGTCGCAGCGCTGCCACTGGTACGTGTAGCTGATCGTCGGCGTGCCGGTCCACGAGCCGGTAGCGGTGGAGAGAGTCTGTCCCACGGTCGGCGTCCCAGAGATGGCGGGCGCTGCCGTGCCCTGTGGCGCGGCGGCGGCCACGGTCGCCGATGGGCCCGATGTCACGCTTTGAGAGACGGCGGCGTTGGTCGCGGTCACGACGGCCTGGAGCGTGCTCCCCACGTCCGCTGGGGTGAGCGAGTACGTCGCGCTGGAAGCGTTGGCGATAGTGGTGCACGTGGATCCGGTGGGGTCGCAGCGCTGCCACTGGTATGAGTAGGCGCTGGTGGGCGCGCCCGTCCAGGTCCCGGTCGTGACCGACAGCATCTGTCCATCGACCGCTGTGCCCGAGATCACCGGGGCGACCGTCACCTGCGGCGCCCCGACGACCCCCGACGGACCCGATGTCGCGCTCTGTGAACCCCCCGCGTTGGTGGCGGTCACCGCGACTCGCAGCGTGTGGCCGACGTCCGCATCTGCGAACACGTAGCTCTGAGCGCTCGCGTTCGCAACCTCCGTGCAGGCCGCGCCCGACGCGTCGCATCGCTGCCACGCGAATGTGTACGCGATTGGCGCCGTGCCGGTCCACGCACCGGTGGATGCGGAAAGGGCCTGCCCGACCTCTGGCGTGCCGGTAATCGCGGGCTGTTGGGTGACCTGGGGCGCGGCCGCGCCGATCGGCGCTGACACCGCCGAGGTCGATGTCTGCGAGCCGCCGGCGTTGGTGGCGGTGACGACGGTCCGTAGTGTGCTGCCGACGTCGGCGGGGGTGAGTGAGTAGGTGGCGCCGGAAGCGCCGGCGATATTGGCGCACGTGGATCCGGTGCTGTCGCAGCGCTGCCACTGGTAGGTGTAGGCGATGGTGGGGGTCCCGCTCCACGAACCGGTGGTCGTCGACAGGGCCTGGCCGTCGGTTGGCGTGCCGGTGATCGCGGGCGGTTGGGTGAGCTGGGGCGCGGCTGCGGCCGCCGGGAACGACACGGCCGAGGTCGCTGTCTGCGAGCCGCCGGCGTTGGTGGCGGTCACGACGGTGCGCAGCGTGCTGCCGACGTCGGCGGGAGTGAGCGAGTATGTGGCGCCGAAAGCGCCGGCGATATTGGCGCACGTGGATCCGGTGGAGTCGCAGCGCTGCCACTGGTAGGCGTAGGCGATCGTGGGCGTCCCGCTCCACGAGCCGCTGGAGGTCGACAGCGTCTGTCCGTCGATTGGCGTGCCGGTGATCGCGGGCGGTTGGGTGAGCTGGGGCGCGGCCGCGCCGATCGGCGCTGACGCCGCCGAGGTCGCCGTCTGCGAGCCCGCAGCGTTGCTGGCCGTCACGACGCTGCGCAGTGTGCCGCCGACATCGGCAGGGGTCAGCGAGTAAGTGGCGCCGGAAGCGCCGACGATATTGGCGCACGTGGATCCGGTGGAGTCGCAGCGCTGCCACTGGTAGGCGTAGGCGATCGGCGGCGTGCCGCTCCACGAACCGCTGGATGTCGACAGCGCCTGCCCGTCGATCGCAATGCCGGAGAGCGCCGGGCCAGCAGTCACTGCCGGAGCCGCGGCACGGACGATCGTCGAAGGGTTGGATGTCGCTGTCTGTGGGCCGGCGGCGTTGGTCGCCGTGACGACGGTCCGCAGTGTGCCGCCGACATCGGCGGGGGTGAGCGAGTAGGTGGGGTTCGAGGCGCCGGGGATGTCCGCGCAACCCGCTCCGCTGCTGTCGCAGCGCCGCCACTGGTAGGTGTAGGCGATGGTGGGCGTCCCGCTCCACGAACCGGTGGACGTCGAGAGGGTCTGGCCGTCGGTTGGCGTGCCGGTTATCGCGGGGGCGGAGGTCGAGTGCGGCGCGGCTGCGGCCGCCGGGAACGACACCGCCGATGTCGCCGTCTGCGAGCCGCCGGCGTTGGTGGCGGTGACGACGCTGCGCAGTGTGCTGCCGACGTCGGCGGGGGTGAGCGAGTAGGTGGGGTTCGAAGCGCTTGGAATGTCCGCGCAACCCGCGCCGGTGCTGTCGCAGCGCTGCCACTGGTAGACGTAGGCGATCGTGGGCGTCCCGCTCCACGAACCGCTGGAGGTCGACAGCGTCTGTCCGTCGATTGGCGTGCCGGTGATCGCGGGCGGTTGGCTGAGCTGGGGCGCGGCGGCGCCAATCGTCGCCGACACCGCCGAGGTCGCCGTCTGCGAGCCCGCAGCGTTGGTCGCCGTGACGACGGTCCGCAGTGTGCCGCCGACATCGGCGGGGGTCAGCGAGTAGGTGGGGTTCGAGGCGCCGGGAATGTCCGCGCAACCCGCTCCGCTGCTGTCGCAGCGCTGCCACTGGTAGGCGTAGGTGATCGTGGGCGTCCCGCTCCACGAACCGCTGGACGTCGACAGCGCCTGCCCGTCGATCGCAATGCCGGAGAGCGCCGGGCTAGCGATCACCGCCGGAGCCGCGGCACGGACGATCATCGAAGGGGTGGATGTCGCTGTCTGTGGGCCGGCGGCGTTGGTGGCGGTGACGACGGCGCGCAGCGTGCTGCCGACGTCCGCGGGGGTAAGCGAGTAGGTGGCGCCGGAAGCGCCGACGATATTGGCGCACGTGGATCCGGTGGTGTCGCAGCGCTGCCACTGGTAGGCGTAGGCGATCGTGGGCGTCCCGCTCCACGAACCGGTAGACGTCGACAGCGTCTGGCCGTCGATTGGCGTGCCGCTGATCGCGGGCGCCGAGGTCGACTGCGGCGCGGCCGCAGCCGCCGGGAACGACACCGCCGATTTCGCCGTCTGCGAGCCGCCGGCGTTCGTAGCCGTGACGACGGTGCGCAGCGTGCTGCCGACGTCGGCGGGGGCGAGCGAGTAGGTGGCGCCGGAAGCGCCGACGATATTGGCGCACGTGGATCCGGTGGTGTCGCAGCGCTGCCACTGGTAGGCGTAGGCGATCGTGGGCGTCCCGCTCCACGAACCGGTAGACGTCGACAGCGTCTGTCCGTCGATTGGCGTGCCGGTGATCGCGGGCGGTTGGGTGAGCTGGGGCGCGGCGGCACCAACCGTCGCGGTCACCGCCGATGTCGCTGTCTGCGAGCCGGCGGCGTTGCTGGCCGTCACGACGCTGCGCAGTGTGCTGCCGACGTCCGCGGGGGTAAGCGAGTGCGTGGCGCCGGAAGCGCCGGCTATGTCGGTGCACGTGGATCCTGTGGGGTCGCAGCGCTGCCACTGGTAGGCGTAGGCGATCGGGGACGTCCCGCTCCACGAACCCGTAGACGTCGACAGCGTCTTCCCATCAATGGGAATGCCGGTGACGACCGCTGGTTGACCGCTCGACGGTGGGGCTACGATCGTCCGGTTGAGGGGCGCGACCGCGCGCTGGGGGGTCGGGTTGGACGCCGACCCGACCTCACCGTTTCCTTCGATGTCGGCGACGAGCGCATTTTCGATGAGCGCTACGAGGCGTGATGGCCGCGGATTGGCCGAGCCCAACTCCGTCAGGACCAAGGCGAGCGCCCTCGCCTGCCCGCTCGCGTCCCAGCTGAATGCGTGGCCGTCGTCGAAGTGCGCGTACACGATTCGAGCGTGGCGGGCGGCGGCGGCATTCCGCAGCCGAGTTGAGAGGCCTCGCCACATCTTCGTGACGGGCGCGAGTAGCTCCGGCCGGGCGCGATCCGCGTTTTGAACAGCAGCCGTCGAGACTGACGCGATGACACAGCCGCGGCAGATCGCGCGTATCTCCGCCGCGGCCCTGATGAGCCCGGGGGAAGGCGGAGTGCGAAACCTGATCTCCAGCCCTCGCCCCGGCACCCATCGGGCAGCGTGAAGTCCGATCGCGCCGCGGGGCGGTGCGGCGCCACCATCGGAGACGCCCGGTCCGGCGCGATTCAGCACGAGCACGTAAACGGTATAGGTGACCCCGCGCGCGGAGCCCATCCTGGTTGTGGCCGTCAACGCCCGGACGGAGGGGGGCAGCGCTCGTCCATCCGGGGCGTCAAGTCGAAGCACCTCTGGCAGCGATCGCGCTCCGCGGGGCAGCGACACGGTTATCGCCTGAACGGAGATGTGGCCCGGTGCGGGGACGGCGACGTCCACAGCCTCTGGGCCGCGCGGAGCGGCCCCCGCCTCCCCGACTACCGTCACGCTGACGGCAAGCGCGACTGCGAGCGCCGACGAGCTTAGGAGGTGAGCTGATGGCGCATAACGGCGACTCACCTGTCCACACTCTCAGCGCCGACGGACTATGTCAACGGGACCCGCCGGCAGCGAAGCCGTCGATCGCAGGCGACGGGCGGTGGCCGCGCTCGCACCACCGCGGGATGGGCGATAACCGAGACCGCCAACTCGGCCGATTGGTGGATCCTGTCTCCGGACCTAGCGCGCCCTGGGCTCATTCTCGACAATCCACGAGTTAGCTCGTGCCGTATCGAGCTTCGGCGGCAACGCCGGCGGCTTTCCGGAACGCTCGCCTATGGCCTCGCAACCACTACGTCAGGCCGGTCAGGCGCGAGCCTCCGTCGAGCAGAGGCCCGACTGGGTCGGAACTCAAGCCTGCGTTTGGGCGGCCAGCTGAGGCGGCGCAACGCTCGGCCGGGAGGTGCCTCCGCTGGCGCGCATGCATCGACTGCAGACGACTCTGAGGTTGCTCGGCTCCGAGGAGCCTTGCTCGGAGATCGCCAGCCGGCGCTCGAAATGCAGGTCGACGCCGCTGGCGCATCTGGTGCATCGACCACCGTCGCGGTCCCACACCTCGAGCAGGACATCGGGGGAGATTCGCGGGATCCGGTCCGCTCGCTCGACCTGCTTGCGCCGGTGAATGTGGCGCTTGAAGACACGCGTCCTGATCGCGTCGACGAACAGGCCCTCGTCCTCGACGTAGAACACCCCTCCGTACCACCAGTAACGGCGATTCTCGGTGGCGGTCGCTACGAGGATCGGGTGGCACGCCTGGGCGGCCTCTATCTCATGAAAATCTCGGACGCTGAACGAACTCGTCGTGTCATCCCCGAACCGGAAGCGGTAGCGGCGCTTGAAGCGCTTGCGGTACGGCGCGTAGCCGGCGCTGTCGACCTCGAAAAACATGGCACTAAGCGGGGAGGTACGTCTCCCGATCTCTCTTTCGCTCACGCGATTTTCCGCTGACCGCGGTCAGCAGCGGGCCGCCCCTGGATCCAACTTCCTACGGTCTCCAAGGTAACTGGCCTTCGCCAGGATCGCCAGAATCGCCGACATCGCGCGGGACGGACTCACATGCCGCCGGCGCGGCGGAGCGAGGAGCCGCTCGCGCGGTCTCCTACGAGCGTGTCTGCTCGCAACGGGCGCGCGCAAAACCTGCCGCGCCTAGCGGCTTCCGGAGAGGCATGAGAAGTCGGCTCGCGGGCAAAACACTCAGTTGTGAAGGACGCGTTGACGATCCTGCTGAAGGGGTTGGCCGGCGGAGCGCTCGTGGTCGCGTTCGCGCTCCTGAGCCAATCGCTCAAGCCGAAGCGCTTCGCGGGCCTGTTCGGCGCGGCGCCGGCGGTGGCGATCGCAGGGCTGGCCCTCGCGCTCGCCTCCAAGGGCGCACACGAGGCACGCGACGACTCGCTCGGGATGATCGCGGGCTCGGTCGGCATGCTGGTCTACGCACTCGCTACGACCAAGCTCGTCCGCTCGGGCCGTTCGCTCGCGGGTACGGCGGTCGGCCTCGTCACGTGGGCGGTTCCGACGGCGGCTGTGCTCGCCGTGCTGCTCATATGAGCGAGCCGTCGCTGCTCGAGCGCCCGCGGGAGCCGCTGGAGTTCGACGCGAGTCGCGCGCGCCAGGTCCGGCGGCGCGACCTGCTCGTCCGCTTCGCGTTCGGCGCTGCGACATCTGTCGTCGCGGCTG
This sequence comes from uncultured Actinomycetes bacterium, assembly GCA_963719375.1. Taxonomy (GTDB): domain Bacteria; phylum Actinomycetota; class Thermoleophilia; order Solirubrobacterales; family Thermoleophilaceae; genus JAICJV01. The sequence goes on from CAVRBY010000001.1 coordinate 1,700,218, forward strand.
CCGTCTCGCTCGCCTTCGGCGCCCGGATCGGTGGCGCCCTGCTCGCCTTCCCCGCGATCCTGGCGGCGAGTCTCACGCTGATAGAGAGCGAGGAACATGCATCGGCTGCACGTGAGGACGCACGCGGCGCGGTGGTTGGCGCGCTTGCCCTCGCCTGCTTCGCCGTGCTCTGCTACCTGCTGTTCGCAAAGGTTCCCGGTGGCGTCGTGCTGATCCTCGCGACGATCACGTGGGGCGTGGTCGCGGTGGGCGTCTACTTCGCCCTCTGGCACCGGCGTGGCAAGGCGCACTCCGACCAGGGAGGCCGTACGCTCCCGGAATGACCGACCGGGCAGCCGATTGGCGCTGACGCGCGACCGTGCCGCGGTCGAGGGATACGCCGAGCCCGGCTTCGAGCCCGTGCGTGCGGAGCTCGAGCGCAACCTGCGCGAGCGCGGCGAGCTGGGAGCGGCCTGCGCGGTCTACCTGGGCGGTGAGAAGGTCGTCGACGTCTGGGGCGGCCTGGCGGACCGGCACACCGGCCGTGAGTGGGAAGAGGACACGCTCGTGCTGGTGTTCTCGACCTCCAAGGGGGTCGCCGCGACGACCTTCGCGCTCGCGCGAGCGCGTGGACTGGTCGACTACGAGCAGCGAGTCGCGGCGTACTGGCCCGAGTTCGCCCAGCGCGGCAAGGAGGAGATGACCGTCCGCGAGCTGCTCGCACACCGGGGCGGGCTGCCGGCGATAAGCGCCCGCCTCGATCCCGAGACGATCGGGGACGCGGATCGGCTCGCCGCGGCGCTCGCCGCCGAGCGTCCCGCCTGGCGAACGGGCACCCGGCATGGCTACCACGCGCTCTCGATCGGCTGGTACGAGAGCGCGTTGATGCGCCGTGCCGACCCGGCGGGGCGCAGCCTGGGGCGCTATTTCGCCGATGAGATCGCCCCGAAGCTCGAGATCGAGTTCTACTTCGGTCTCCCGGAGGGGTTTCCCGAGCGGCGCCTCGCGCGCCTCGAGTCGATGCCGAGCGTGCAGATGCTCGATCCACGTGCGCTTCCGTCACGCATGGTGCTCGCGCTCGCGTGGCCGCGGTCGCTTACCTCGCGCACGTTTCGCAACCCGCACCTGCGCCGCCCGGCCGACCTCTTCGCGCCCGAGTACCGCCCGCTCGAGATTCCCGCCGGCGGCGGCATCGGGTCAGTCCGGAGCATCGCAGCGATCTACGGAGACCTCGCCGTCGGCGGCGCTCGCGTCGGCCTCGACGGGGAGACCGCCGAGATGCTGAGCGAGCCGCAGCCGCCTCCCAGCGGCGGCGACGTCGACCTCGTCCTGAAGGCGCCGGCAGCCTACTCGCTCGGCTTCGTCCGGCCACACCGCGCCTTCTCGTTCGGCTCCTCGCCGCGTGCTTTCGGCCATCCGGGCGCCGGCGGGTCGTTCGCCTTCGCAGACCCCGACATCGGGCTCGGCTTCGCCTACGCACCGAACAGGCTCGGCTACCACCTCGTCGACGATCCCCGCGAGCGTGCGCTGCGGGAGGTCGTCTACCGCTGCGTGAGGCAGAGCGGCTGACAGACCCGTTACGCGGTTGTGCCGGGCGCGGTCGGGTGCGAGTATTCCCGCTCTTGCACGCCGCCGGCCCGCCAGCATCACCGTGACGCCCCGAGCGGCACGCGACCTCACGCGCCGAGATGCGCTACGCGCGTCGGCAGGCCTCGCGCTGGGCGCCATGCTGCCACTCGGGCTCGGCGGCGGAGTCAGCCGCGCGGCCGTTCGTGGACCGAACTCGCTGCCCTATCCGAACCTCCCCGCAGGAGTGCCGACGGGGAGCTTCCCGTTCGACCACATCGTCGTCGTGATGATGGAAAACCATTCGTTCGACACCTACTTCGGGATGCTTTCCCGGCTCGGCCAGCCGGCGGCCGACGGCTTCAAGTTCGATGGCGCCGGCCGCCCGACGAACAGCAACCCGCTGAAGAACGGCTACGTGCTGCCCTTTCACGCGCCGAGCCTCTGCCAGCCGACCGTCGACCAGTCCTGGAACGCCACGCACGCACAGATCGACGGCGGCAAGATGGACGGCTTCGCCCGCAACCACGAGGGGTCGATGGGCTATTACACGAACGCCGACATCCCCTTCTACTACTCGCTCGCGACAACGTTCACGCTCGCGAACCGCTGGTTCTGCTCGACGCCCTGCCAGACGTATCCGAACCGCCGCTTCCTGATGGCCGGCACGGCCTACGGCAACATCACGACCGACAACCAGAGCCTGATGGATCCGCCCCCGCCGAACGGGACGATCTTCGACCGGCTGAGCCAGTACGGGATCAGCTGGCGCAACTACTTCAGCGACCTGCCGGCAACCGGGATCATCCCCTCGATCCCCGAGAAGTACCCGGGCAACCTCGCCCACATCGCCCAGTTCTATGCCGACTGCGCTGCGGGCTCGCTGCCGGCGGTCAGCTTCGTCGATCCGGAATTCGGGGTCGCGAGCGATGTCGGCGGCGCCCTTCCGAACGCTCCCGGTCTCACCGGCACGGAGGGAGAGGTGAACGCCCAGGGCGGCGACGAGGAGACGCCTCAGGACATCGCGTTCGGCGAGAACTTCGTCGCCCAGGTCGTGGGCGCGGTGCTCGGTTCGCCCGCCTGGCCGCGCACGCTGCTCGTCTACACCTATGACGAGCATGGCGGCTACTACGACCACGTCCCCCCGCCGCCGGCGATCGCACCCGACGACATCCCCCCGCGACTGACCCCCACCGACGTCAAGGGCGGCTATGACAGCTATGGCCCGCGCGTGCCCGCGATCGTAGTTTCGCCCTACTCGAAGCCTCACGCGGTGACCAACACGGTCCATGACCACACGTCGATCCTCGCGACGATCGAGGCGCAATGGAATCTGCCGGCCCTGACGTACCGCGACGCGAACGCGACGACGCTCGCCGACTTCCTGAACCCTGCCTCGTCCGCGTTGATCGACCCTCCGGCGCTCGCGGCGCCAAGCAGCATCACGGCGAGCGAAGCGAACTGCCAGACCGCAGACCCGACGCTCGCGATCCACGCATACCCGCCGGGCCACAAGGCGGCGGCCAAACGGCATCGCAAGAAGCACAAGAAGCACAAGCGTCACCGGCGCCGGGCGCGCCACCGCGCCGCGCCCCGCTTCACCGGGTAGAGCGCTCGAGAGCCCTGGCACTCCGTCTCCGGGCGCGGGGCACGCCGGCGAGCTTCGCCTCTTGACGCCCGCGCACGGGGCGCAGAGACTCGGCAGCAGGTGGTCATGTCGGATTCACGAGCTGAAGCGGTGGGGACGGCCGCGGCCCGGCCCTGATGGCGCGCCACTGCCCGAACTGCGGTACGGAGCTCGGCGCCAAGCAGATCCGCTTCTGCCCGCGCTGCGGCAGCCCGGTCGCCGTGGAGACCGCACAGCCACCGCCTCAGCCGCCGCAGGAGGAGCGGGTCCGAGCGAGCTCGCCGCCGCCTCCACCGCCGCCGGCGGCGGGCCAAGGCGGCCACTCGGCGGCGCACCGCTCCGCGGCGACGACGTGGGAGGCCGTGCTTCCGTTCAGGGCCTGGGCGGCAGCACCGGTCCTGCGGCGCCGCAGCACGCTGCTGTTCGTCGCGATGGTGGTGATGCCCGCGATCATCTTCTGGTACGTGTCGGATCTCGCGAGCAGTTCGCACTCTCCGAGCTACGACTACTCGCATCTCGGCTGGTCGTTCGCGATCTACATCGGCGTCGCGTGGCTTATCGCACTGTGGTTGCTCGTACGGCCGAAGCTCGTCCTCTGGCACGCGGCGCTCGTGATCGCACTCGCGCTCGTCCTCGAGACGCCGCTGGCGATCTGGCTCGAGGAGAGGCTGCACGCGAGCACCAACAGCCTCGTCCCCGCGGTCCTCACTGTCGGGCTGCCCGAGGAGCTCGCGAAGATGGTGCCGCTGGTCGCGGCGGTGGGGGTCACGTATCTCTTCCTGCGGGGCCGCATCGGCAGCTGGCTGGAGCTCTCGCCGCGTTCCTATCTCTTCCTCGGAGCCGTCTCCGGGCTGACGTTCGGCTGCGCCGAGCAGGCCCACTACCTCGTGAGCGTCTACGCCCCACAGCTGATCAACACGCAGAACCCGCTCGGTGACGTCTACAACTACACCGAGCAGGTCACTTGGCGGCTGATCACCGATCCGATCAGCCATGCGTGCTGGGCCGGGGTTACCGGCTACTTCATCGGAATCGCCGTGCAGCGCATGCGCAAGCTCGGCCGGCCCGCCCCGGCCGAGCGCTACGTGCGCGAGGCCGGCGTCGGCCTGATCGGCCTTGCGATCGCCGCCGTCCTGCACGGGCTGAACGATCGCGTCGCCGGCAGCGACCAGTTCCTGTGGGTGATCGTGATCGCCGTCAGCACGCTGCTGTTCGTCGCCTATGCAAGCGCGGGCGGCGTCGTCGAGCGTGCGCTCATCCACGTGGCGCGGCCGCATTGGAGCTTCCGCGTCGGTGATCCGGTCGAGATCCCGGCGGACCTCGAACCGGTCTCGCACGAGGGCACCCACGAGGTGCCCTGGAAGCGGGGTATGCGCGCCCAGCTCGGCAAGTCCGCCACGATCACGCACATCGACACCGACCGGAGCGCGCACCTCGACGTGGACGGCGGCGCGGACTGGTGGTCGCTCGACTGGCTGCGGCCGAAGCTGGCAATCGGTGATCGCGTGCGCATCCCGACGGAGCCGCAGCTCCCCTTCGATGCCGGTGGGTACATGGTTGCATGGCGGCCTGACATGGACGCGTTCCGCGGCCGCGCCGCGACGGTGACGGCGGTCGGTCCCGGCACCGTCCACCTCGACATCGGACGGCCGGAGGAGGAGTGGGCGGTCGACTGGCTCGATCGGGACGGCGCCCGGTCCGTCGCCGGCACGGCAACGCCGGTCACTTCCTGATCGAGCCCTTCAGCCGGGTCAGGGGGCATGATGGCCCACCCCTGGCGCGAGAGCGCTATTCCTCATCGTTGTCTCGGCTCGATCACCCTCGCTGTGCAGTCGCGGGCGCTAGCTGCGGGCAGGCTCGACCGCCGGCTGCGCGAGCGGACGCGGCGCATCGACGCGCAGGACGCGCGCCACCGGTCGTGGCATCCACCAGTTCCAGCGTCCGAACAACGACACGAGGGCCGGCAGCAGCAGTGCGCGCACCACCGTGGCGTCGAGCAGGATGCCCGCACCGAGCCCGGTCGCCAGCACCTTGATGTCGGTGTCCGGGGCGGACGCCAGAGACGCGAACGCGAGAAACAGGATCAGCGCGGCGCTCGTGACGAGCCTGCCGGTGCGGCCGAGGCCCTCGATGACCGCGCGGTCGGTCGAGCCCGTTCGGTCGTACTCCTCGCGGACGCGGGACAGGATGAAGACCTCGTAGTCCATCGACAGTCCGAACAGGAAGGCGAACACCATCAGCGGCACCCAGAAGGTGATCGCCCCGGTCGCGGGGATGCCGAACACCGCGTTGGAGCCGTGGCCGTCCTGCCAGAACCACGTCAACAGGCCGAAGGTCGCGGCCATCGAGATGAGGTTCAGCACGATCGCCTTGAACGCGAGCAAGATCGAGCGGAACGCGCGGGCGAGCAGCACCATGGTGAGGAGCGCGATCAGCGCGAACATCAGGGGGAAGTTGCCGTAGACGGCGTTCTCGTAGTCGAGCTCGATCGCGCCGTTGCCCGCGATGCCGAGCACGCCGGGGGCGTGGGCGAGCGCCGCGCGGGCGGAGCGGACGACCGTGAGGGAGCTCGAGTTGACGGTCTCGACGCGCGGGATTCCGATCACGACGGTGGTGCCGGCACGGTGAGAGTCGGGCGCCGAGGAGACGGCGGCCGACGCGATGCCCGGGACGGCTGCGAGGCGCGCACGGGTCTGGGTCGCCGAGGACCGGGTCGTCAGCACCTCGAGCGGTGTCAGGGCACCACTGGGGACGCCGCCGGCGAGCAGGCGCGTGTAGACATCGCGCGCAGGCCCGCTCTTGGCTAGCGCGTCGGCGCTGGTCTCACCGGCGGTGATCCCGAAGGCCGGCACGATCAGGAGGGCGAGGATCGCGACTCCGAGCGCGGCAGCGCCCCAGCGGCCACGGACGACGGCCCGCGTCCAGCGGGTCCAGCCGCGGCTCGCGGCCGACTCGTTGCGGATACGGGGCCAATCGACGCGCGGGCCGATCCCGCCGAGCAGCGCCGGCAGCAGCGTCAGCGCGACGGCGACCGACACGACGGGGATCAGGATGCCGCCGTAGCCGACACTGCGCAGGCCGGGGACGGGGAGCACGACGAGCGCGATCAGGCCGATCGCGACGGTCAGGCCGGAGAGCAGAACGGCGCGGCCGGCGGTGACCATCGCGGCGGTGACCGCCTCCTCGTTGGGGCGGCCCTTCGCGCGCTCCTCGCGCCAGCGTGTCACGATCAGGAGCGAATAGTCGATCGCGACGCCGAGCCCGACGAGCGAGACGAGGAACTGGACGATCGCCGAGACGTCGGCGACGTAGCTCAGCCCGAGCACGACCAGCAGGGTCGAGAGGATCGCCACCGCGGCGATCAGCAGCGGGACGAAGGCGAGCAGCGACGCGAACACGAACGCCAGCACGGCGAGCGCGCCGAGCGCTCCGATCAGCGTCTCCACGAAGACCCCCGGCCCCTTGGTGGAGGCACCGCTCGCGAGCTCCTGCAACCCGGTCGCGCCGACCCTGTAGCCGGGCAGCGCGGATGCGGCGGCGCGCGTCGCGGCCTTCGGCTGGCTGGCCGACCCGAAGCCCTTGGGCTGGGGCGCGAAGAGCAGCGCGAAGGTCGTGTGGCCGTCGCTGGTGATGAACGCGCGGTCGTGCGTAGAGGCGTAGTCGACGACGCGCAGGCTCGGGGCCGCCGCCCGTGCGCGATCGATGGCTCGCCCGATCGACGGCGTGTCCGCGGCGACCGTCTGGCCGGCGGGCACCGTGACGGCGAGCAGGGTTGGCTCGACCGTGCCGCCGTTGCCGTAGAGGTGGGTGATCCGCTTCGCTGTCTCGTAGCCCGGCTGGCCCGGCAGCGAGAAGTCGAAGGACAGTCGCTTCGACACCTGTCCGGCGCCCGCCGCTCCGACGACCAGCAGGATGAGCCAGCCGGCGATGACGAGCTTGCGGTGCCGGAGCACGAGGCCGCCCAGACGGCCGAGGATGCTCCGTTGCCCACCAGCGATCGAATCCATACCGTTCTCCTCGGGACGATTACAACCGGAACAGTTCTAGCACAAATGGTTCCAGAACGCTATCTTAGAGTCTGAAGTGGCCGATCAATCCCCTCCACGCGGGCAGCCACCACCCTTCCGGTCGGTCGGCTTCATGCTTTCGACGCTCGGCTACGCAGTGGCTCGCGGGTTCCGAGCGACGCTTGCCCCGCTTGAGCTCGAACCGCGCGAGTGGGCTGTGATGCGCACGGTCGCGTTCGCTGGTGGCCTCTCACAGCAGGCGCTGGCGGAGCGGCTTCAGATCCCCCCGAGCAGGATGGTGTCCGTGATCGACGCGCTCGAGGCGCGCGGGTACGTCGAGCGGCGCACCAACGCGAGCGACCGGCGCGCCAGAGCGGTCTACGTGACCGAGCCCGGGAGGGCGAAGATCGAGCAGGCGATGGCCGCGGCAAACGCGTATGAGCGCCGCCTGTGCGGACGGCTGAGCGACGAGCAGCGGACGCTCCTGCTCGAGATGCTCGGGGACGTGGCCGACCAGCTCGGCCTGCCTCCCGGCGTGCATGCGGCCGAGCAGGAGGACGAGCGCCCTCCCGCGCCCGCGACCGGGCACGCCTAGCCGGAGCTCGTGTAATCGGGCTTGGAAGGCGACGGCTGCGGCGCGGCGTGCGGCGGAGCCGCGGGCGCGGCTGCAGGTGGCGCGCTCGGCACCGGCGTGACCGTGCGAGCGGGGGCGGGAGCCGGTGGGGGCGTCGCGGGGGCGGGAGTCGAAGCGGCCGGCTGGCTGGCGGCGGGCGGCGTTGAAGCCTGCTCGACGGGGCTGGCAACCGGCTTGCTCGAATGCGTCGGCGCTGCGCGCTTCGGGACGCGGGCCACAGCCGGCACGTGGCGGGAGGCGTGATGCAGCGCGCGGGGTCGCGGGACAGGCGACGTCGCGTGACGCGCGGGGGCGGCCGCGAGGGAAGCTGTTCTTCTGGCGTCTCGAACGCCAGTCGCGGCGATGGCCAGAACCGCCACCGCGGCGAGCAGAGCCGCGACCGACAGCGACGCACGGAGAGCCAGATGCCCGGCCGGCGGGCCGGCCTGCCCGCGCCGGCGAGCGGCCCACTCACGCAGCTCCGGGCCATCGTCGCCTCCGGGGAAGTAGGTGACCCGCGACGCTCCGGAGCTCCACAGCAGGATGCCACCGGCATCGGGCCGCCGACGCGCGCCGGCCATCACCTGGGGCAGGCGCTCGGCTTGCTTGCGCCGGGCATGATGCAGCTGTCGCTGCGGCCGGGTGCCTTGCCGGCCCGGATCGACAGGCGCGTGTACTTACCGACCTGTCCCGCTCGGGTGACGAAGATCTCGATCACCGTTCCCGCGCTCAGCCGCCGTTCGAGCTTGCGCAGCTCGACGGCGTGCGCCTGCGCCCCTGCGGCGACGACCCGGGTCAGCGCCCCGTGTGGGCACCCTCCGCCACGGCAGCGCACGAGGATCCGCGCGCCAGTTGGCGCATCGAGCACCGTCAGGCGCGTGAGAGTCATCGCCCTGGAGCCGATCCGGCCGCTCAGAACCACGACCGGGAAGGGCACGAGCCACTGAAGCGGCGGTGACGTGGCCGGCGCCGGCGCGACGCGCACCGTCCGCCAGGTCGTGTCGGTGACACCACGCGAGTCGGTGACGCGCAGCCCCACCGCATAGGCTCCCGGCGCGCTCGGAGTCCAAGAGACGTGTGGCCCGCTGGCGTCGTCGAAGGTCCCGGTTCCCGTCAGGTCCCAGCGCTGCACGAGCCCTGAGCCTGAGGACGTCGAGTCGAGCGAGACCGGTTGTCCCACCACCGGGGCCGCGGGCGTGTAGCTGAACGATGCCGACACAGGGGTTGCCGCCGGGGCGGGCGCGGCTGCGACGTCGAACGCGAGCCAGCTCTCGGAGGTCTCGCCCGCCGCGTCGGTCACCTTCAGTCCCACGGTGTGTGGGCCGGTCGTCGTCGGGGTCCAGCTGATGCCCGGGCCGCTGCCGTCGCCGTAGCTGCCCGAGCCCGTCAGATCCCAGTGCTGCACGAGCCCCGTCCCGGTGGCCGTCGAGGTGAACGTCATCGGCTGCCCGACGACCGGGGAGCCCGGGGTGTAGGTGAACGAAGCGACCGGCTGGGGACTGACGGTGATCGTCTGCGGGACGCTGTCGACGTATCCGTTGGCGTCGGTGACCTGGAGCCGGACGGTCTGCGGGCCGGTCGTCGTGGGCGTCCAGGTGGCGGTCGGCCCGCTCGCGTCGCCGAACGTTCCCGAGCCGAGGTCCCAGGCCTCGCTGAGGCCCGTGCCGGTCGAGGTCGAGGTGAGCGTGACCGCCTGCCCGACGTCCGGCTGCGGCGGCGCAGAGTTGAACGACGCGACCGGCTGCGGGCTGACGGTGATCGTCTGCGAGCTCTGCGCCGTGTTGCTACTCGTGTCGGTGACGAGCAGGGTGACCGTCTGCGTGCCGGCGGTCGTCGGAGTCCACGTGACGCTCGTCCCGCTCGTCGCACTCAAGCTGCCTGAACTGGCGCTCCACGCCTCTGTGGCCGTCGTGTCGCTCGTGTTCGCAGTGAGGGCGATGGGCTGGCTGACGTCCGGGGTCAACGTCGAAGCCGTGAATGTCCCATCCGGGGCGGCGGCTGCGGGCGCAGCAGCGATCAGCGTGACCAGCGCCACGAGGGCGAAGATCACAACGACGGCATGTTTGTTGCGGCGATGTCGGTTGGGCGGGAACGCGACGGGGCCCTCGGGCGGGATCTCCCCCAACGTAGATGCGTCTCGGGTGGCGGTCAAGCCCCGAGGCCCGATCCCGGCGCGCCGGGCTAAAGGGGCCACGAATACGGAGAGCCGCCCGAGCGGGCGGCTCTCCGGGGCACGGAGGGGTAGGTCATCAGCGGTCGCCGCACGTCCCTGCGGTCCCCACGCGGCGCTTGGGAGCCATCGTCCCGGGTCGCGTCCGCTGATTCACGCTAGTGCCAGAGGTCTTCACGCGCAAGCTCTGCGGAGCCGGCGCTTGTATGGGCGGCCAGAATGAGGCGCGATGCTGGGACTGCTCGTGCTCGTGGGGTCGATCGGCCTGGCCGATTCGCTCAATCCGTCGACGATCGTGCCGGCGATCTATCTCGCCACGACCGCGCGCGCCAGGATCGGGTTGCTCAGCTACACGTTCGGGGTCTTCTCCGTCTACGCGCTTGGCGGCGTGCTCCTGCTGCTCGGACCTGGCCAGCTGCTGCTCTCCGCGCTGCCGCACCCGAGCCGGACCGTCAAGCACGCGCTCGAGCTCGCGGTCGGCGTCGTGGCGGTGACGGTGGCGTGCGTCGTCTGGCTGACACGCGTACGACTCCAGGAGAGGGTTCCCGTCGCGCGCGATACGCGGCCGCGCGCGGCGTTCGTCCTCGGTGCCGGGATCATGGTCGTCGAGCTCCCGACGGCCTTCCCCTACTTCGCCGCGGTCGCCGCGATCGTCGGGTCGGGATATGCGCTGCCCGTCCAGGTCGGCTACCTGTTCGTGTTCAACTTCCTCTTCGTCTCCCCGCTGCTCGCGATCGTGTGCATCCAGCGCTTCGCGGGGGACCGCGCGATGCGCATGCTCGACCGCTTCGGGGGCTGGCTGCAGCGCAACAGTCCGGCGATCCTCGCGCTGCTCCTCGGGGTCGCCGGGATCATCGGGATCGCGGTCGGCGTTCGCGGCCTTACGCGCTGACACGAACGTCGAGGGTCTGCGGACCAGAGCGCGGTTCTTCGGCACGCCCCCCGCGTGGCAACGGCCGACCCGGCATATAGCGTCCGCCCGAATGGCCAAGTACGAGGAGCAGGTCGCGCGGGCCCTGGCGGGCGCTCACAACGCCGCGCGCGTAGCCCACTCGCCGCCAGACTACGTGCGGGTAGGCGCCGGCCTCGGGAGCGCGTTCGTCTGGGCGATGCTGGACCTGGCGGACGCGATACGGGCGGTGCGGATCGGCGACGAGCGGCTGCCCGATCGGCGGGCGTAGGAGCGGCGGCGGTGCTCAGGCCGGGCGGGCGAAGGCGGCGTTGAAGAGCTTCTCCGCCTGGCTCGCGGTGTCGGGCGAGTTCAACAGGACCACCCCGAGCGTGCGGCCGCCCCGGCGGACGACCGCGACGAGGCAATCGCCGGCCGCGTTGGTGAAGCCCGTCTTCAGGCCGATCGTTCCCGGATAGCCGCGCAGCAGCAGGGGGTTGGTGGTCGTCACGTAGATGTAGCCGCCCTTGATCGGGAAGGGCGCCTTGGCCTGGCTCTGCCCGGCGTAGCGAGCGATGCGGCGGTTGGCCATGGCGATCCTCGCGAGCGCGCCGAGGTCGGAGGCGCACGACTGGTTCTGCGGCTCCATCCCGTAGGCGGAGACGAAACGGCTGCAGCGAAGGCCGAGGCCGGCCGCCTTCTGGTTCATGAGCTTGGCGAACTTGACATTCGAGCCCGCGACGTAGTCCGCGAGATCGATCGCGGCGTCCTCGGCCGAGGTGACGACCATCGCGGCGAGGAGCGCTTCGACCGGCACGCGCCGGTGGGGAGGCAGCTCGCCGAGCGCCTGCCCCTGGCGGCTGTAGTCGAGCGCCTCGTTGGTGACCGGTGCGAGGTCCCTCGAGCTGGTCCGCTCGGCGACCAGGATCGCGGTCATGATCTTCGTCAGGCTGGCCACGGGGACCCGCTCATTCGCGTGAAGGGACCAGAGCGCCCGGCCCGTGCGCAGGTCGAACAGCAACCCGGCCACCGGCGGCGTGGCGAAGTGGACGGGGACGACGTTCGGCCCGATCGTGATTCCCTTCACGGTCGGCTTCGGCCCGGCGGGCGTCTGACGGAGACCCATGTGAGGCGTCGCGGCGGCCGCCGCGACGCCGTGCCGCCCGCTCTTGCGATTGGCGAGCAGCCAGGCGCCCGCGGCTATCGCGGCGATCACGATCAGGCTGGCGAGCGAGAGCAGGATCGGCCGGCGCCCGGAAGCCGGTCGTCGCCGGGCGGGACGAAGCCGGCGGCCGCGGCGGCGCGTCCCGCCTTGCAGCAGGGACCTACTCATCGGGTCGGTTCGTGAGCGCTCCGAGCACAGCGGAGCCGAGGAGGGCGATGATCAAGAGCGAGACGATGACGAGGATGTCGATGCCGTCGCGGACCGCGACGACGATCGTGAGAACGGCCAGCAGGACGATAACGAGGAGCGCCGAGACCAGGGCGAAGCGGCGTCCCATCAGGTCGGCGTCGAGGCCGCTCGAGCCGCACACAGTCATCAGTAGACCGGCGCCGCGGGTGGGCGGGCAGGTAGTCCCTCTGGTAATGCCTCGCGAGGAGCCGTGCGCCGAGCAGGCCGAAGAGGAACCCGCCGATGTGGGCGAAGTAGGCGACGCCGCCGCCGGTCGCGCCCGAGAAACTGCGAGTCGAGCAGCTGCAGCCCGAACCAGAGGCCGAGCACTAGCAGTGCCGGCAGCTCGACGACGGTGAAGAAGAAGACGATGAAGATGACCGTCAGCACGCGGGCGCGCGGGTAGAGGAGCGCGTAGGCGCCTAGCACCGCCGCGATCGCCCCGCTCGCGCCCAGCGTCGGCACGCTCGAGCTCGGGCCGATGGCCGTCTGGGCGAGCGCCGCGACCACCCCGCCGACCAGGTAGAAGCCGAGGAAGCTGAGGCGCCCCATCGCATCCTCGATGTTGTTGCCGAAGATCCACAGGAAGAGCATGTTGCCCGCGATGTGAAGCAGGCCGCCGTGCATGAACATCGCGGTGAAGATGGTCACTATCGCCGGCGGCTCGTTGTGCGGGGCGACCCGGATGACACGCTCCTGCGCGCCCGTCGTCGGATCCTGCACCGTCTGTCCCTCGCAGACCGGCGTCTGGCTCGCCATGGGCTGGCGGTCGCCGGAGAGCAGCGCGGTGTCCCCGCAGTCCTTGCCCGGGTGGGTCAGGCGGTAGGGAATCAGCGCGAAGCGGACGACATTGCCCTGGTCGACCTGAACCCCATGCGAGCTGACCGTGGCGTGCTGGAAGAAGATCAGCATCAGCACGTTCGCCAGGATCAGCGCGAGCGTGACGATCGGGAAGCCCCGCGTAGGGATGTTGTCCTTGATCGGGAGCACGCAGGGACGCCCTCGACGGAGGCGCGGCGAAGGCTATCGGTCGTTCGCGCCGCGAGTCAGAGCGCGCGCGGCTCAGCCGCACGCTCGAGCGTCTGCTCGGCGTGGTAGCTCGAGCGCACCAGCGGACCCGCGGCGACCGACTCGAAGCCCATCGCGTAGGCCTCGCGCTCGAGCTCGGCGAACTCGTCGGGATGCCAGTAGCGCGCCACCGGCAGGTGGTGCTCCGTCGGGCGCAGGTACTGGCCGACCGTCAGCACCTGGACGTCGTGCTCGCGCAGGATGTGGAAGGTCTCGAGCAGCTCCTCGCGGGTCTCGCCGAGCCCGGTCATCAGCCCCGACTTGGTCACCACCTCGTCTCCTCCGAGCTCCTTGGCAGCCTGGAGGACGCGGCAGGAGCGCAGGAAGCGAGAGCCGCGGCGGGCGATCGGGTAGAGGCGGGGGACCGTCTCGACGTTGTGGTTGAAGACGTCCGGGCGCTCCGCGATGACACGCGCGAGCGGCATCTCCTCGCCTCGGAAGTCCGGGCGTCAGGACCTCGACCTTGCAGCCCGGAGCGAAACGGCGAATCGAGCGGATCACGCCGACGAAGGCGCGCGGCACCCAGGTCGGGGAGGTCGTCGCGGTCGACGCTCGTGACGACGGCGTGGCGGAGCCCCATCCGCTTCACCGACTGAGCGACGCGCAGCGGCTCGAGCGGATCGTCGAATGTCGGCTTGCCGGTCTTCACGTTGCAGAAGCCACATCGCCGCGTGCAGGTGTCGCCGAGGATCATGAAGGTCGCCGTGCCGCGATCCCAGCAGTCGCCGATGTTCGGGCAGGCCGCCTCCTCGCAGACGGTGTGCAGGCGCTCGCCGTCGATCTGTGCCTTCAGCTCGAGGAACCTCGCGGTGCCCGGCGCCTTGACCTTGAACCAGGGCGGCTTGCGCTCGCGGAAGGGGCGCACATCTGTCGAGCTCGACCGTCCGCGCGCCGCCCGGATGGGTGCGTGAGCGCGTGCTCACGCGCCGACTCCGGCGAGGGCGCGCCTGCCGTCGGCCTGGCGCAGTCGCTCGAGCGTGACTATTCGCTGGCGTCGCTCGAACGCGCTCGCGAAACGCCACGCGACGCGCTTGCGGAAGCAGCCCATCCCGCCGACACGGCTCAGCTCGCGGAGCAGCGAGGTCATCCGGACACCGTCGATGCCGCAGGGGACGATCCATTCGAACGGTTGAAGGTCGTTCTCGACGTTGACCGCGAAGCCGTGCATGGTCACGCCGCGGGAGACGTGGACGCCGATCGAGCCGATCTTGCGCTCCCCGACCCAGACGCCCGTGAGTCCTTCGCGGACGCCGGCGCGTCGACGCCCTCGTCCGCGAACGCCGCGATCAGCGCGCGACTCCATCGTTCGCAGGAAGGCGAGCACATCGCCGATCGCCATGATCGGGTAGCCGACGAGCTGCCCGGGACCGTGGTAGGTGACCCGGCCGCCGCGCGTCGTCGCCGTGACCTCGATCCCCTGCGCGCGGTACCAATCCTCTCCCATCGGCAGGTCTCCGGCCTCGCTGCGGCGCCCGCGCGTGTAGACCGGCGGGTGCTCGAGCAGCAGCAGCGTGTCCGGTATCAGGCCGGCCTGCCGGCGCGCGCGGAGCTCCTCCTGCAGCTCGAGTGCGTCGGCGTATGGGACGACCCCGAGGTGCGTGACCCACAGCTCCGGATCGGTCGAAGACATCACCGTCGATGCTATCTCGCTCGACGAGGCGGGCGGCTACGCTGAGCGGGTGGGAACGGCCGAGCGCTTCTGGGTGCGCCGGGCGCGCTGGCGCCTGATCGGCGCCTGGCGCTGGCCCCTCTTCCTCGTGTTGACGGTCGCCGACGCGGCGGTGGTGCGGGCGCTGCCCCCGACGGGCACGGGTGCGCGCTTCATCCCCGCGCTGATCATCTGCTCCTTCGGGAACATCTTCCTGATCGGTGTCGTAGCGCCCTGGTTCGCGCGCCGCCTGGCCGCCCGCCGCGGCGAGCGGCTGCCCCCGCCGACGTTTCCGCCGGCGAGCTCGAGCGAGGTGCTGGTCGACCGCGTCGCGTCGCTACTGCTGCTGCTGGCGCTGGTGGGCCTCGTCGTCGCCGGGCTCGGCAACCGCAAGGTGGTGATCGCGGCCACGGATGCGGCTGTCCACGCGGCCGATGCCTCGAACGTGTACGTGATGGCGCACGCGCCCGGCGAGATCAAGCGCAACTTCGAGGGCACCGCCAACACCTACCGGCTGGCGTCGAACTACTTCCGCATCTGCGGCGCATACGACGACCGGCTGCGGGCGTACTGCATGTTCGTCGACACCTCGCACAAGCCTCCGCTCGTCCGCTACGACCCGGAGACGACTCCGAACGCGGAGCGCTTCCACGAGACGGTCGGCGGCGGCGAGTAGGGGCGCGACGGCCGCGAATCAAGCCGAGCCGTGCGCCCGCCGATATGGGTCGCGCGCCTGTTACCGCACGCGCGCGGAACCATGTCGGACGTTTTCGTAGCACGCCAGCCGATCCTCGACGAGCGCCTCGACCTGCGCGCTTACGAGCTTCTGTTCCGCGGTGGCAATGCGCCAACGGCGGAGGTCGCCGACGCCGATGGCGCGACCTCCACCGTCGTCATCAACGCCTTCACCGAGATCGGCCTCGACCGCATGGTCGGGCTCGTCCGTGGCTGGATCAACGCGTCGGCGAGCTTCATCACGAGCGGCCTCGCCGAGTCGCTGCCCGCCGATCGCGTCGTGCTCGAGCTGCTCGAGGACCAGCAGATCGACGAGCATCTGATCGCCGCCCTCCGCACTCTGCGCGCGCGCGGCTTCACGATCGCGCTCGACGACTTCCGCTACCGGCCGGAGCTCGCGGAGCTCGTCCACCTCGCCCACTACGTGAAGCTCGACGTGATGGAGCTCGGCCACGAGGAGCTGGCCCGCCAGGTCGCCCACTTCTCCGGCACCCCCGTCACGCTCGTCGCCGAGAAGGTCGAGACGCAGGAGGACTACGCGCTCTGCCGCGAGCTCGGCTTCAAGCTGTTCCAGGGCTACTTCTTCTGCAAGCCCGAGGTCGTCTCGGAGCGCGGAGTCGCCCCGAACCGCCTCGCGCTCGTCCAGCTGATCGCGGCCCTTCAGGATCCGGCGGTCGAGCTGGCGGAGCTCGAGCGGCTGATCGCGCGCGACGTGGCGCTCAGCTACCGGCTGCTGCGCTACATCAACTCCGCCTTCTTCGGCCTCCGGCGCGAGGTGGCCTCGCTCGGCCGCGCACTCGCCCTGCTCGGGCTCCAGAACGTGCGTCGCTGGGCCACGATGACGATCTTCGCGAGCGTCGACGACAAGCCGCGTGAGCTGATCACAACAGCGCTGGTGCGCGCCCGCTTCTGCGAGCTGGCGGGCCCGAGCTTCGGCGAGTCGAACCCCGACGGCCTCTTCACGCTCGGGCTCTTCTCGGTGATCGACGCGCTCACCGACAGCAGGATGGATGAGGTGCTCTCGACGATCCCCTTTCCGGCCGAGATGGTCGAGGCGCTCGTCAACAGGGGCGGCGGCAAGGGCGCGCTGCTCGACTGCGTCACAGCGCTCGAGAGCGGTCAGTTCGAGGTCGCCGCCGTGCCCGCGGTCAGCGAGGCGTACACCGACGCGCTCGCGTGGGGGACCGAGGCGAGCCAGGAGCTCTTCGGGGAGCCCGCACCGGCACTCGCCTGAGCTCCGGACGCGGCCAGTAGGCTGCCCGAGATGGCCGTCTACGAGCACCTCGCCGACCTGCCGCTCGACGTCGACTCGTACTCGCTCGAGGGCCTCGAGCGCGACGTCTCGAGCGGCTTCACGCGCCTCTCGACCGTGATCCGCCTGCAGCGGCGGCGGCGAGGAGGGTGTCGGCGAGGACGTCACCTACGACGCGCTCGACCACGTCGCGCTGCAGGACGCCGGAGCGACGCAACCAGCTCGAGGGCTCGCACACGCTCGAGGGCTTCTCCGAGCTGGTCGGGGTCGCTCGACCTCTTCCCGGCCGAGCCCGTGCGCGCGGTCTCGCGCCTCTACCGGCGCTGGGCGTTCGAGTCGGCCGCGCTCGACCTCGCGCTGCGCCAGGCGGGCGATCACGCTCGCCGACCGGCTCGAGCTGCGTGCCGCAACCGGTGACGCTTCGTCGTCTCGCTGCGGCTCGGCGAGCCGGCGACGGTCGAGCCCGTGAGCCGCCGGCTCGAGAGCTATCCCGACGCTCCGCTTCAAGCTCGACCCGACGAGCGACTGGAGCGACGAGCTGATCGCCGCGCTCGTCGCGACCGGCGCGGTCGACTCGATCGATCTCAAGGGCCTCTACCACGGCTCGATCGTCGACAAGCCGCCGGACCCGGATCTCTACGCGCGCGTCGCCGCCGGCTTCCCGGACGCCTGGATCGAGGATCCGGCGCTCGACTCCGAGACCGAGCCGATCCTGCGCCCCCACCGCGACCGGATCACCTGGGACGCGAACGATCCACTCGATCGCCGACATCGACGCGCTCCCGTTCCCGCCGCGCATGGTGAACATCAAGCCGTCGCGCTTCGGCAGCGTGCGAGGCGCTCTGCGCCGCCTACGACTACTGCGCGGAACGTGGCATCGGCGCCTACGGCGGCGGCCAGTTCGAGCTCGGCCCGGGGCGCGGACAGATCCAGTACCTCGCGTCGCTGTTCCACCCCGACACGCCGAACGACGTCGCGCCGGGCGGCTACAACGCCGTCGATCCGGCGGCCGGGCTGCCCGTCAGCCCGCTACCACCGACGCCGAGCGTCGACTCGGCTTTCGATGGAGCTGGGGCGCTGCAGCGGCGACGTCAGAGCGCGAGCGAGAGCGGCTGCTCGAGCAGCTCGCGAACGCGCGCCAGGAACTCCGCGCCGTCGGCGCCGTAGAGGATCCGGTGGTCGCAGACGAGCGTCGCGCGCATCAGACTCGCGCGCGACGATCCGGCCAGACTCCTCGTCGACCCAGGGCGCCGCTTGAGCGCCCGACGGCGAGGATCGCCGCCTGCGGCGGGTTGATGACCGCGGTGAAGCGAGTCGATCCCGTACATGCCGAGGTTCGAGACCGTGAATGTCGCGCCGGAGAGCTCCGGCGGGGTGATCTCGACCTTCGCGGACCTTGGCGACGAGGTCGCGCACCTGACCCGCGCGATCTCGCCGAGCGACTTGCGGTCGGCGTCGAACACGGTCGGAACGATCAGCGCGTCCTGGGCTGCGACGGCGACGCCGACGTTGACGCGCGAGTAGAGCTCGAAGTGCCCGTCGCGGTAGGCGCCGTTGACACGCGGAAACTCGCGCAGGGCATTCGCGCACGCCTTGACGATCATGTCGTTGTACGACGGCGCGCGTCTCGGCCAGCTCGCGCAGGCGCGCGCGGAGCTCGACGCAGCGTCCCATGTCGATCTCGACCTCGAGCTGAAAGTCCGGCGCGGTCGCCTTCGACTCCGCCATCCGCCGCGCGATCGTGCGCTGGGTACGGGTCGGCTCGACCCGGCTCGCTGCACGTCGCGCCTTCGCGCCGGCCTCGCGCTCCGCGCGTGGCATCGGCCGATCCCGCGGCTGCCGCCTGCGGCTCCGGCGACACGCGGCCCTCCAGCCGGCACCTCGCGGCTCTGGCGCGCGGCCGAGCGGTCGCCGAGCGTGCTCCCTCCACGTCCGGCGCGAACGCATCCGCGCCCCCGGGCGCCGCGCTCCCTCGATCTGGCTCGAGCTCCAGGCCGAGCGTCTGCGCCGACTCGCCGCGCCCTCGACCGGCGAGGCGCGGACGCGCTCCCCGTCCTGACGCCGAGACTCGCTCGCCGCGTCGCCCTGCCGTGGCCGTTCGGCGTGGCTCTCGGACGGGTCTCCGATCCGCGCGATCGGGTCTCGCCGATCGGCAGCGTCGTCGCCCTCGCCGGCGACGATCTCGACCAGCGTCCCGTCGGTGTCGGCGTCGTAGGTCATGTTCGCCTTGTCGGTCTCGATCTCGACGAGCGGCTCGCCTCGGCTGGACCTCGCCGCCCTCGCGACACGATCCAGCGGATGATCGTGCCCTCCTCCATCGAGTCGGACAGGCGCGGCATGACGACGTCGGTCGCCAACGTCAGAGGTCCCTGAAGGTCGCGAGCACCGCCTGGACGACGTGCTCCTCGTGCGGGAAGGCGGCCTGCTCGAGCGGCTTCGAGTACGGCATCGGCACGTCGGCGCCGGTGACCCTCGCGACGGGCGCGTCGAGATAGTCGAACGCCTGCTCCTGGATCAGCGCCGCGAGGTTCGCCCCGACACCGCCGTGCGGCCAGCCTTCCTCGACGATCACGGCCCGGTTGGTCTTGCGTACCGAGGCGAGGATCGTGTCGAGGTCGAGCGGACGCAGCGTCCGCGGGTCGATCACCTCGGCCTCGATCCCGTGCTGCTCGGCGAGCGCTGTCGGCTGCGCGCTCGGCGGTGATCGCCATGCGCGAGATGCCGACGAGCGTGACGTCGTCTCCCTCGCGCCGCCGCGCCGCCTCGCCGAAGCGCAGCGGGTCGCCGTCCTCGGGCACCTCACCGCGCCGGCCGTAGAGCGACTCGTGCTCGATGAAGACGACCGGATTGTCGTCGCGGATCGCCGCCTTCAGCAGCCCCTTCGCGTCCGCCGGCGTGCTCGGCACGGCGACGAGCAGCCCCGGGATGTGGAGGTACATCGCCTCGAGGCAGTGCGAGTGGGTCGGGCCGAGCTGGTGGCCGGCGCCCTGCGGCATCCGGATCACGAGCGGGACCTTTACCTGGCCGCCGAACATGTATCGGATCGAGGCGGCGCAGTTGATGATCTGGTCGAGCGCGAGCAACGAGAAGTTGATCGTCATCAGCTCGACGATCGGGCCGCAGCCCGGCCATCGCGGCGCCGACGCCCGCGCCGACGATCGTGTTCTCAGAGATCGGCGTGTCGCGCACGCGCTTCTCGCCGAACTCCTCGAGCAGGCCCTGCGTCACCTTGAACGCGCCCTGGAAGACGCCGATGTCCTCGCCCATGATGAAGACGCGCTCGTCGGCGCGCCATCTCCTCGCGGAGCGCCTGCCGCGAGCGCTTCGCGATAGCGCATCGTCGCCATCGTCAGTCGCCGCCGCCCTCGAGATCGCGATGCGCCCCAGCCGCGCTCGCCGCCGTCCGGGCTCCTCCCCCGACGCCGCTGCGCCGGCTCATGGCGCGCTGCGCTCCTGCGCGTCGCCGACCTCCGCGTAGGCAGCGCCCGCCTCGGCGAGCTCGTGCGCGACGCGGCCGGAGTCGCGCTCGCGCTCGCCCCGGTGCGGCTCGGGCGAGCGCTCGTCGACGGCGTACCAGCCGCGCACCTGGTCGCCGTAGACGTAGATGTCGTCGTAGAGCGAGTCGAGGTCGGGGAACGGCGAGCGGTCGGCGAACTCGACCGCCTCGTCGACGCGTCGCAGGCGCCTTCTCGTCGAGCGCGTCCGCTTCCTCCTCGCTGATCACCTTCTCGTCCGCGAGGCGCGCCCGGAAGGTCGTCGATCGGGTCGCGCCGGCGCCACTCCTCGACCTCCTCCTTCGTGCGGTACTCCTCCGGGTCCGCCATCGAATGGCCGCGGAAGCGGTAGGTCACCGCCTCGACGAGCTGTGGCCGTCGCTCCTCGCGTGCCTTGCTCGAGCGCGTGCGAGACGGCACGCGTGGACGTCGAGCACGTCCATCCCGTCGCAGCGCGCTCCCGGGGATGCCGAACCCCTCGGCCTTCTGCGAGAGGTCGGTGACCGCGGAGTGGCGCTCGAGCGCCGTGCCCATGCCGAACTGGTTGTTGATCACCATGTAGACGACCGGCAGCCGCCAGAGCGCGGCGAGGTTCATCGCCTCGCCGAAGGTGCCCTGGTTGCTCGCGCCGTCGCCGAACATGCAGAGCACGGCGTCGTCCGTGCTCGAGTAGTCCGCGGAGAGGGCGACGCCCGCCGCGAGCGGGAGGTTGCCGCCGACGATCCCGTAGCCGCCGAGGAAGCGCCGCTCGGCGTCGAACAGGTGCATCGAACCGCCGCGGCCGCCCGAGCAGCCGTCGACGCGCCCGAAGAGCTCCGCCATGACCGCGCGGGTCCGTGCCCCGCGCGAGCGCCTGACCGTGCTCGCGATAGGTCGAGAGCAGGTAGTCGCGCTCGCGAAGCGCCTGGGTGGCGCCGACGATCGTCGCCTCCTCGCCGATGCAGAGGTGGAGGAAGCCGCCGATCTTCGCCTTCGCGTACATCTCGCCGGCGCGCTCCTCGAAGCGCCGGATCAGGAGCATCTTCTCGAGCATCGCGAGGCAGGTCTCCCGGCTTGGCAGCGGGTTCGCGGCCGCCTGCGTCGCGAGGTTCTCCGTCGCCGTACCGGCCCGCTTCAGCGCTGACCGCCATCGCCGCTGACGTTACTCCATTGCGCCGCTGCTGCGCCAGCGAGCGCGCTCGACAAGCGGCGCAGCGTGAAGGCGACGCGCCTGAGCGCGCGTTCGTGCCGCGTCCGAGCGGCGAGCGCGGGCGCAGAGCCGGCAGGGCGGTGGTCGAGGTCGACGCCGCCCGGATCTTCCCCGGCGGCGCGGACGGCTCAGCCCGGCAGCGCGGTCGAGTTCGCGTGCGCGCGGCGCCTCGACGACGCCGCCCGTCGCGGAGCGTATGCCGGGACCGCGCGCACGCCTGCGCGAACGCGGCGCGTTCGGTTGCCGCGTCGTAGCTCGGCGGCGACGCGCTCACTCGCGAGCGCGCCCGACGAACCGCACGCGGGTGCAGCTCGCATGCCGCGGCGGCGATCAGGACGTTGTCCTCGACGCCCAGGTCGCGGCCGCCGCAGAAGGCCTGGCGCATCGCCGCGAGCGAGAAGGCGACGGCGCGCCCGATCTGCGCCGCGAACGTCGCGGCGCAGCATCGCCGGTCGTGTCTCGAACGGCCACGGCGCGGGCCAGCGCGGCGCGAGCAGGCCGCGGCGCGCGGCCTCGAGCGCGACCGCCGCGCGGTCGGCGTCGAGGGTCGCGCCGAGCGCCGGGGCGAGCACCGGCCGCCAGACGGGGAGGGCGTCGAGCGCGCCGCTGATGCTCTCCGCGACGAGCCAGCACCACGGCGAGCCGACGTCGAGTAGAAGAACGCCGGCGCGGCGTCTCAGTGCTCAGCGCCGCTGTCGAGCCGGCAGCTGCAGGTGATCGATCCGCGCCACGCTTCCCTCGGGGCGACAGGCGGCGAATCATCCGTGGATGAGCCAGCCGTCCGCCGCTCGGGCCGCCTCCATGACGGCCTCGGCGAATGCCGGGTGGGGATGGATGGTGCGTGCGACCTCGCTGTAGCCGCCCTCGAGTCCGCGCGCGACGACCAGCTCCGAGATCAGGTCGGCGGCCTTCGCGCAGACGACGTGACCGCCGAGCAACTCGCCGTACTTCCTCTCTCCGACGATCTTGACCATCCCGCCGCGGTCGCCGTAGACCGTCGGGGCGCCGACCGCGGTGATGGGGATCCTGCCGACCGTGACGTCATAGCCGGCGTCGCGGGCCTCCTGCTCGGTCATGCCCGAAGCTCGCGACCTGCGGGTGGCAGAACGTCGCGGCGGGCACGTAGCGGTAGTCGATCGGGTGGGTCTCGAGGCCGGCCGCGTCCTCGGCGGCGATCACGCCCTCGTCGGACGCCTTGTGCGCGAGCGCCGGCCCCGGCACCAGGTCGCCGATCGCGTAGACGCCGTCGAGCGAGGTGCGCAGCGCCCCGTCGACCTCGATCAGGCCGCGCTCGTCGAGCTCGATGCCCGCCTCGTCGAGCCCGAGACCCTCGACGTCGGGACCGCGGCCGGCGGCGATGCAGAGGTAGTCGAACGATGCCGACTCGCCGCCTTGGTAGTTGACCTGGACGCCGTCGGCGCCGACGTCGACCGACTCGACCTTGGCGTCGGTGACGATCTCGACGCTCTGCTCGGCCGATCTCGCGCGCCGCCGCGCGGGCGATGTCGCGGTCCTCGAGCGGCAGGATCTGCGGCAGCGCCTCGAGCAGCACGACCTCGGTGCCGAGCCGCCCGAACGCGGAGGCAACCTCCGTACCGGACGCGCCCGCGCCGATCACGGCCAGGCGGCGCGGCAGCTCGTCGATCGCCCACATCGTCTCGGTCGAGAGGATCGCGCGCGCCGAACTCGAGGCCGAGCAGCGGGCGCGGGACCGAGCCCGTCGCCAGGATCACGTGGCGGGCCTCGATCTCGGTTCCGTCGAACTCGCCGCCGATGCGGACGTTGCCCTCGTCGGTCACGCCGGCATGTCCCTCGATGACGTCGATCCCGTTCTTCTTGAACAGGCCGGAGACCCCGCCCGAGAGCGTCTTGACGACCCGCTCGCGGTGGGCCGCGACGCCGCTGAAATCGACCGACCGCCCCTCGACCGAGATGCCGAAGCTCGCCGGCGTCGTCGACCTCGCTCAGCACATCCGCGGCGCGCAGGACGGCCTTCGCGGGGATGCACGCGTAGTTCAGGCAGCGCCCGCCGATGCGGTCGCGCTCGACGACGGCCGTCTTCAGCCCGAGCTGAGCCGCGCGGATCGCCGCGACATAGCCGCCGGGGCCGGACCCGACGACGACGCAGTCGTAGCTCGACTCGGCCATCGCGCGCGCAGCCTATCCAACGCCCTCCGGGCGCCCGCGATCAGACCTCTCCCCGCTCCAGGCGCGTCCGCAGCTCGTCCGGGATTGGCTGGGCGCGGCCAGCCTCGTAGTCATAGCCGACGAGTACGCCATAGCCGTCGGCGACGAGGCGGTCGTCACCCTCGGTGCGCATCTCGAAGTCGAGCCGGATGCTCGACCGGCGCAGCTCGCCCGGACGGATCCAGGTCCTGATCTCCTCCTCGAAGAAGGCCGGCGAGCGATAGGCGATGTGGCACTCGGCGAAGATGAAGCCGAAGTCGGCCCGCGCGGTCGGGGCGTGCTCCGGCGAGAGCCTCCGCAGGTAGTCGATCCGGGCGGTCTCGAAGAAGCGCAGGAACTCGACGTTGTTCATGTGCTGCATCGCGTCGAGATCGCCGAAGCGGACGCGCTGGACGACGGAGAAGTCGCTCACGTTGCGGCGCTGGCCAATGTCACGTGCGGCGCGCCTCAGTGCAACCCGGTTGGACGGCGGGGCATCTGGATCCGCGCGAGCGCCTTGACCAGGAACCAGAACAGCGTCCCGGCGAGCCCGACCATGACCAGGCAGAGGATGACCGCCTCGACGTTGCTGGCGATCACGAGCAGGATGCCGAAGACGAGGATCACGAGCGCCAGCAGCGCCTGCATGCCGAGCACCGCCCAGTAGCGCCGGCGCCACATGCCGAGCGCCATGATCAGCATCAGCAGCTCGAACGCGAGGATCCCGGGCAGCGCCGGCCGCTGCCCGCCGATCTTCGCGCCCGCCGCGTAGGAGACGACGTTCGCGATGGCGAGGGCGACGGCCACGAGCGCTCCGATCGTGACCGCGCGGGGACGCTCATCGTCCACGAGCGGCTCGAGACGCGCGCGGGCCTCGGCGTTGCGCCGTTCCGAGCGCGAGAGCCGGGGCGCCGGCGGAGCACCCTCACGCGCCCGTTTCGACGCGGCCGATATCGCCCCCGGGGAGCGCTCGGCGGCCGACGCGACGGCCGAGGCGCCGCGCCGCTTCCTAGCGCGCCGTCCCACCCACCGTCTCCGGCTCCAGCGCAGCCAGCAGCTGCCGCGCGGCCGCGCTCGGGTCGCGGGCCTCGCAGATCGCTCGCACGACAGCGATCCTGCGGGCTCCCGCGGCGGCGACATCGCGGGCGGAGGCCGCATCGATGCCGCCGATCGCGAACCAGAGAGCGTGCGCCGAGTGCGCCGCGTGACGGACGAGGTCGAGACCGACGGCGGCGACACCGGGCTTCGTGGGGGTCCCGTACACGGGCCCGACGCCGATGTAGTCGACCTCGCGCGCCGCGTCGACCTGGTCGGGGGAATGGGTCGAGAGTCCGATCAGCAGCTCGTCGCCCACACGTTCACGGACTGACCAGACCGGCTCGTCATCCTGACCGAGATGCACACCGTCGGCCCCGCACGCGAGCGCGAGGTCGGGGCGGTCGTTGACGACGAGCAGGGCCGCGTGGGCGTCACACAGCGCGCGCAGCTCGCGCCCGCTCTCGACCACCGCCTGATCGGACGCGTGCTTCGCGCGCAGCTGCACGATGTCGACGCCGCCCCCGAGCGCCGCGTCCACGAGTGCCGGCGAGGGACACCCGTCGGTCACGAGGTAGAGGCGAGCGCGCTCGAGGCGCTGGCGGCGGGTGAACATGACTCGAATCCTGACACGGCCCGCCGCCCGCGGCGGCGAGTCGGGCCGCGCTCAGGCAGGAGTGGTCACGCGGCTCGTCATTCCTGCCGCGCTGAAGCGGTAGCGGCGCCCGCGGGCGCCCGCCAGATCGAAGTACTGGTCGAAGTAGCCGTGCGCGCCGAGCGTCACGCTCTTGAGAACGGTGAAGTGACCGCCGTGGGCGGGAGCAGACTCGATCGTCACAGGGGTCCTCGGCGGCGCACCACGGGCCCCGCCGAACACCTCGACCTTCGTGCTCGAGAGCCAGTGGACGTAGATGGGCGTGCGGAAGGCCTGGTAGACGCCTGGCTTCGCACGGCCGCTCGAGAAGCGCAGGCCCGAGTGGAAGCCGGAGAAGTTGTTGGTCGACGAGGAGGGGTCGTCGACGAGCGGGTACTGCGAGTAGGAGACCACGCGCGAGTTGTGGAAGGCGAACCACTCCGACTCTCCCATGAACTCGGGTATCCGCCGCAGCGGCGTCTCGAAGGGGTCGGGCGGATCGGAGCGGAAGCCGAACTCTGTCAGCCACAGCAGCGGCCGCGGGCTCTGCAGCCGCCGGCGAGAGCCGAGCGCGTCGAGCGTCGTGATCACGCGGCCGAGGTTCGCGATCGTCGCGTCGTCCGGGTTGGCGGTACGGACGTTCGGCCCGCCCGCGAGCGTGTAGGGGTGGTAGGCGACGCCGGTCCCCGGCAGCGGCCTGAAGTGCTGGCAGCCCCGCTGCTTCGCGGCGCGCCCGGTGAACGGGTGGTAGTGCGAGTCGACGCATGCGAGCTCGCGCAGGAAGGTCAGCGGGCGGATCTTGATGTTGCCGGTGCTGATGCCGGCGTAGGGCAGCAGCTCGCCGTAGAGCAGCTGGTCGCCACCGTGCCCGGAGCGCTTCAGGCCATCGTCGGCCGCGTAGAGCAGCGAGCGGTAGATGTCGGCGCCGATCGGGATGCTGCCGCGGTATTGAGGCGCGAGCCAGCTGGCCAGATTCGGCTCGTTCCAGACCGACCACAGCGACACGCGGGGCAGTCCGAGGTAGGAGCCGGAGTAGCGGCGGCCGGCGGCTTCGACGAACTGGGCGAAGTCATTCGCGTTCGGCTGGTCGACGTTGACCCCTTTGACGCCACCGTGGCTGCCCCAGCGCGGCGCGCTGCCGCCGAGCTCCATGTAGACGCGCAGGCCGAGCATGTTCGCCTCTTGGTCGAGATAGTCGAACGGGGCCCACATGGCGGCCGAGTATGCGCCCGGGTCCGTGGCGTCGAAGTGCGGCTTGTGGCGCTTGTTCGTTCCGCGCGCGACGTATGACCAGCTGAGCCGGACCTTGACGACATCGGCTCCGAGCGCCTTAAGCTGGCGCAGATATGCGACGCGCTGACGCGGGCTGCCCCGATAGACGAGGCGCGTGTCGTCCTGCATGATCGTGAGCTGGGTCGGATTGGCGAGCGCCGCCGCCACGGGCAGCATCGCGCCGCAGAGGACGAGCAGCGCCGTGAGCGCGCAGGCGCAGGCGGTCTTGTGTGCGATCAGGGACTTGCTCATCGGCTCGGCGTGCCCCGCTGCGGCAGTGACTGGCGGGGCAGGGAGGGATCGTCGAACTTAACAACGCCGTGGGCCCGTTGTTGCGCAGGGAGTGCCTAGCCGACCGCAGGCCCGAGTAAGGTCCTCTGCATGACCATCGGCAGCTCGATCCTGCTGATCGCCATCGGGGCGATCCTCAAGTACGCGGTCACGACCCACATCTCGGGCTTCAACCTGCAGACCGCGGGTGTGATCCTGATGCTGGTCGGGATCCTCGGGCTGATCCTCTCGCTGCTCTACACGTTCGTGTGGTCGGAGCGGGGGCGCGGCCGCGTCGCCGAGGGCGAGTACGACGCGCCGACGCGCAACATCCCTCCGCGCGACCGCTACTGAGCGCCGGGCCGCGGAGCCCCGCGGCAGCGAGCAGTAGAATCTGGGTCCCACGGGAGCTCGGAGGAAACCGGGCTGAGAGGGCGGCTGGTCGCCGCCGACCGTTCACCTGATCCGGGTAATGCCGGCGGAGGCAGCAGCGGCGCGGCCCGCCACGAGCGGAAGGTTGTGATGGCAGCGCCCAGCGGGTCCAGCTATGACGTCGTGATCGTCGGAGGCGGAGTGATCGGCCTCGCCTGCGGCTGGCGCGGCCGCGGCGGCCGGCCTCGAGGTGCTCGTGCTCGACCGCGCCGCTCCCGGCGCCGGGGCGTCCGGCGTCGCGGCCGGGATGCTCGCTCCGGTGACGGAAGCGGACTTCGGCGAGCAGCGGTTGCTCGAGCTGAACCTGCAAGAGCGCCGCGCGCCTGGCCGGCGTTCGCGCTCGAGCTCGAGCGGGCGTCCGGGCTGCCGAGCGGCTACGAGGCGAGCGGCGCGCTGGTCGTCGCCGCGGACCGCGACGACGTCGAAGAGCTGCGACGTCTGCACGACTTCCAGCGCTCGCTCGGGCTCGACGCCGAGTGGCTCGGGCCGCGAGAGCTGCGGCGGCGAGAGCCTCGCCTGTCGCCGCGAGTCGCGGGGGGCATCTGGGCACCGCACGACCACCAGGTCGACCCGCGCGCGCTACTGCGCGCCCTGCGCGCCACCTGCCTCGTGCGCACCGGCGTGGAGGTCACGGACCTCGTCCGCGACGGCGGCCGTGTGAGGGGCGTGATGACACGCTCCGGCGAGACGATCGGGGCCCGTAACGTGGTTCTGGCCGCAGGCTGCTGGAGCGGAGCGCTGGCCGAGCTGCCGGTGCGTCCGGTGAAGGGCCAGATCGTGCGCCTGCACGGTAGCGGCGAGCGGCTCGCGGGGCGCGTCGTGCGGACGCCGCGCTGCTACGTCGTCCACCGCGCCTCCGGCGAGGTCGTGGTCGGCGCGACCCAGGAGGAGCGCGGCTTCGACACGGCGCGTCACGGCGGGCGGCGTCCGCCACCTGCTCGAGTCGGCGGCCGAGGTGCTGCCGGACGTCGAGGAGCTCGAGCTCGTGGAGACCGCGGCGCGCCTGCGGCCGGCGACGCCGGACAACCTGCCTTTGATCGGCGCGTCGGACGACGCCGGGGCTGCTCTACGCCACCGGCCACCACCGCAACGGCGTCCTGCTCGCCCCGCTGACCGCGGCGGCGATCGCCGGCCTGCTCGCCGGCCGGCCGGCCGACGACGGCGCTCACCGCTGCCTCGCCCGGAGCGCCTCGCGCTCGCCGGGAGCGTCGCGTGAAGGTCGTGCTGAACGGCGAGCCGCACGAGCTCGAGGACGGGGCGCACGTGCGCGAGGCGGTCGATCGCGAGCGGCGCCGCGGCGAGCGGACGCGGCGTCGCGGTCGCACTCGACGGCAAGGTTGTCCCGCGCGGCGAATGGACCGCGATCACGCTGCACGAGGGACAGCGGGTCGAGGTAGTGCAGGCGGTGCAGGGTGGGTGAGGGGCTTGACGATCGCCGGCCGCCGGTTCGGCTCGCGCCTGATCATCGGCACCGGCGGCTTCCGCAACCTGGAGACGATGGAGCGCGCGGTCGGCGAGTCACGCGCCGAGCTCGCGACGCTCGCGCTGCGGCGGGTCGACCCGAGCGCGCGCGGCTCGATCGTCGAGGTGCTCGAGCGCTGCGGCTGCGCGCTGCTGCCGAACACCGCAGGCTGCTACACGGCGGCGGACGCCGTCAAGACGGCCCTGCTCGCACGCGAGGCGTTCGAGACCGACTGGGTGAAGCTCGAGGTCATCGGGGACGATCGCACCTTGCTTCCCGACGGTCCCGAGCTGCTGGACGCCGCCGAGCAGCTCGTCGCCGACGGCTTCACGGTCCTCCCCTACACGAACGACGACCCGGTCCTCGCCGCGCGGCTCGAGGCGATCGGGTGCGCGGCGGTGATGCCGCTCGGCTCGCCGATCGGCAGCGGCATGGGCATACGCAACGCCTACAACCTGAGCCTGATCGTCGAGCAGGCGCGCGTGCCCGTGATCCTCGACGCCGGCATCGGCACCGCCTCGGACGCGACGCTCGCGCTCGAGGCCGGCTGCGACGGCGTCCTGCTCGCGAGCGCGGTCTCGCGCGCCCAGGATCCCGTCGCGATGGCGCGGGCGATGCGCCTCGCGGTCGAGGCCGGTCGCACCGCGCGCGACGCAGGCCGCATCCCACGCCGGCTGCACGCGACCGCGTCGACACCGGCGGAGGGCGTGCCCGAGCTCCTGTGACGGGCTACCCGCTCGAAGCACCGGCCTCGCCCGAGTCGCTCGCCGACCGCTGGCGCGCGGCGTGGTCAGATCCCTCTCCGGAGAACTTCGGACGCTGCTGCAGCGTCGGCATCAGCTACGAGGATCCGGTCGAGCGCGAGCCGCTCGAGGGGCTCGAGCGCTCGCGGCGCATGCGCGCCGGGTCCGCAGGGCGCTGCCGGACATGCGCGTCGAGCCGCTCGGTCGCGCCGTGTGGGACCGCGACTGTCGCCTGCCTCCCCTGGCGGATCGTCGCGACGCACAAGGGAGCGGTCGGCAAGCTGCCCGCCACCGGACGGTTCCTGACGCTTTCCGGCATGCACTACGTCGAGCTCGTGGACGGGCAGGTGCGCGCGCGCACGCGGCTTCTACGACCTCTACGACGCCGCGACGCAGCTCGGACTGCTGCCGCGGCGCGGGAGCCTGAGCGAAGCCGCGCTGCTGATGCTGCGCGGCTACGGCTTCCGGCCCGCCGGGTAGGCCGGTCACGGCTACAGGCTCAGCGAAGCAGCAGCTCGAGCAGCGCCTTCTGCGCGTGGAGGCGGTTCTCCGCCTGGTCCCAGACGGCCGAGCGCGGCGCCGTAGAGGACGCTCGGCGCTGATCTCCTCGCCGGGGTGGGCGGGCAGGCAGTGGAGTGCGACGGCGCTGCGGCCGTGCCCGTCGAGCAGGCGCTCGTCGAGCCGGTAGGGCTCGAGCAGGCGGCGCGCGGCCGGCCTCCTCGTCGCCCATGCTGACCCAGACGTCCGTGTAGAGGGCGTCGGCGCCGGAGTGCGGCGCCGGGTCGTCGAGACGGATCGCTGCCGCCGTCAGCGCGCGGCGGTGCGCTCACCGGCGGGTCGGCGAGAGCTCGGCGGGGCGATCGCGACGATGACCTCGACGCCGGCCTTCGCGCCGAGCAGCATCAGCGAGCGCGGCGACGTTGTTGCCGTCGCCGACGTAGGCGAGCCTGAGCCCGTCGAGCTGGCCGAAGCGCTCGCGCAGGGTGACGAGGTCGGCGAGCGCCTGGCACGGGTGATGGAGGCGCGTGAGCATGTTGATCACCGGCACCGCCGCGAGCTGCGCGCGAGCTCCTCGATCACCGCGTGCGGGCCCGTGCGGAGCGCGATCGCGTGCCACGAAGCGCGACAGGACGCGCGCGGTGTCGCGCGAGGACTCGCCGCGCGAGAGCTGCATCTCCTCCTCGCGCACGACGACCGGGTGGCCGCCGAGCTCGTGGACGCCGACCTCGAACGAGAAGCGCGTGCGCGTCGAGGGGCGCTCGAAGACGAGCGCGACGCTGCGGCCGGCGAGCGCCGAGCGACGCGAGCACGGTCGGCCTTGAGCTCGAGCGCGCGGTCGATCAGGGCCGGCGAGCTCGGCGCCCGTAAGCTCCTCGCCGGTGAGGAAGTGCCGCGTCATCAGGGCATCGTAGTCAGGGGCCTGACGCTGGAACCTCTTCCACGGCCGCGACTTGCCGCCGGACGAGAGCCTGCAGCAGCTGCGCTCGCGGATCCTGCGGCGACCGGAGCAAGGCGACACCCACGTCCAGGTGAACCGGCCGCTGCTCGCCGAGTTCACGGCGACGCTCGCGTCGCTCAGCCGTGGGACTGTCGCGCTGCTGCAGGAGGCGCCGCCGCGCTGGCTCGCAGCCGCTCTGCCGCGGGACCGGCGCGCACGGGGCGATCGCGCTCACCTCGCGCAACACCGGCGCGGCCGCTGCGCGCCTGGGTCGCCGCGCGCAACCCCGACCTGATCGGCGCGAACGAGGGCGGCTCGAACCAGCTGCTCGTCCGGCCGCCGTGGCGGATCGAAGAGGTACGCCGACTGAGCGTCGCCTTCAAGCGTGGAGCGGCGCCGGCTGCTGTGGGCGCGACTGCGCGGCCCGGGCGGCCGCGGTTCTCTGCGTCGGCAACATCCATGGCAGCTGCGAGCGCGAGCGCGCGACGTCTCGAGCTGGTCGCCGCGGCTGGACACTCGCACGCATGGGCTGACGGCGCGCCGCTGATCTTCGGCGGCGACCTGAACGTGCGTCCGGCGCTCGACCCCGGAGCGTTCGATGCGGTCGGCCTCTCGCTACGGCCTCGTCGCCCCGACCGGGCCCGGACGCGATCGACCATCTGCTCGCGTCGGGCCTCTCGACAGTCGAGCCGCCGCACGCACTGCCGCCCGCCGTGCGCGAGCTGCCGGGTGACGGCCGCCGGCTGATCCGACTCTCGGACCACGCGATCGTGACGGGCGAGTGGCGCATGGATTAGTCTCGCGTTGCGACGCACGAAACGGCGAGGAGGAACAGGCGATGGCGGACTCTGATTCAGGTAGCAACGAGCAGAGCGGTTCTGGCGCGAAGCGCGGTTCGCGCCCGTCCCGCGCGGGAACGTCGCGCTCCTCCTCGTCCGGTTCGGGCTCGAGTCGCTCAGGTGGCTCGTCGCTCCGGCAGCTCCCGTTCGGGCTCGTCCCGTTCAGGCTCCGGCAGCTCCCGTTCGAGCTCGTCCCGTTCAAGCTCCGGCTCGCTCGCCGTTCGGGCTCGTTCCCGTTCAGGCTCCGGCTCGTCGCGTTCGGGCTCGTCCCGTTCAGGCTCCGGCTCGTCGCGTTCGGGCTCGTCCCGTTCCGGGTCCTCGCGTTCGTCCGCGTCGGGGTCGTCGCGGGCCTCCAGCTCGAGCGCGCGCGAGCTCCGGCTCGTCGCGCTCAGGCAGCTCGCGTTCGAAGAGCACTCCGGCGCGGCGCCGTGCAGCCGCGGAGGGCGGACGCGCCCGAGGACGCCAGCAGACCGCCGCGCGGCGCGCGCGTACGCGCCGGGTCAGCGCGCGCCGGCGAGGCCGCCGAATCGCTCGACTTCTCCGGCAAGACGGTCGCCGAGCTGCGCGAGGCGATCACGCGCGGCGTCATCGGGCCGCTCAACCTGCTCATGCTCACGCGCGACCGGATCGAGGAGGTCGTCGGCGACGCGGTCAGCCGCGGACGGGTCACCGCGGAGGACGCACAGTCGATCGTCCAGGGCCTCGTCACGCGCGGCCGCGAGCAGACCGACAGCGTGCTCGGCGACCTCGAGAACCTGCTCGGCGGCGGCGCCCCGCGCTCGCCGGGACCGGTCGGGCGCGCTCGCAAGCAGGTCGGGGACGCCACCGTCAAGGCGCGCAAGCGCGCGCTCGATGCGGCCGACCCGATGATCGCGCAGGCGGACCGGGCGCGCCGCGTCGCGGGCGTCGGCCCGAGCTTCCCGATCCTCGGCTACGACGACCTCACCGCGGCCCAGGTCCAGAGCCGCCTCGACGGCCTCTCGAGCGCCCGAGCTGCGCAAGGTGCGCGACTACGAGCGCCGCAACGCGAACCGCAAGTCGGTGCTCGACGCCATCGCAGCGCAAGCTCGGCTGAGCCCGCCGCCGGCTGCCCGGCGCAAGCTCGGCTGAGATCGCCATCGGACTGCCACAGTAGGGGCATGTCCGATGGCCACACCGAGCAGCTCGAGCGCTCCGGCCGCCGCCCGGCCGGGCGACGAGCTCGAGCTGACGGTCGAGTCGCTCGCGCACGGCGGTGCCGGCGTCGCGCGCCTCGACGGCTACGTCGTCTTCGTCCAGGGGGCGGTGCCGGGCGACCGCGTCCGGGCGACGCGTCTCGAGGTCGAAGCGCGCCTTCGCCGAGGCGCGCGCGGTCGAGCTGCTCACGCCGTCGCCCGACCGCATCGAGCCGCGCGGCGCCGCACCCCGGGGCGCCGTGGCAGGTGCTCCCCTACGAGCGCCAACTCGAGGTCAAGCAGTCTCAGGTCGAGCGACGCGCTCGAGCGGCTCGGGGGCTTCGAGCGTCCGCCGGTCGACCCGATCGTCCCGGCCGATCGCCAGTGGCACTACCGCAACAAGCTCGAGTACTCGTTCGGCGGCGGCGCCGGCGACGAGCTCGCGCTCGGCTTCCACCGGCCCGGGCGCTGGAACGAGATCGACGACATCGAGGAGGACGTGCTGGCGCCTCCGGAGATCGACAGCGCTTCCGGCGCGCGCGCGCGCGACTGGTGCCGCGCCGCAGGGCCTGAGCGCCGTACGACCGCCGCGGTCAGGGCGGCTTCCTGCGCAACCTCGTCGTGCGCGCGGGCCGCCACACCGGTCAGGTCCAGCTACGGCTCGTGACGAGCCCGGGCGATTTCGACGCGCAGTCCTTCGCCGCCGCGCTCGACGGCGCACACGGCGTGCTCTGGACGCGCACCGGCGGGCGTCGCGGAGACGACGCGCGAAGGACGCACGCGACGTGCTCGCGGGCCGCGCCCGGCTCGACGAGGAGCTCCACGTCGGGGGCCGAGACGCTGCAGCTTCGAGATCTCGCCGGAGGCGTTCTTCCAGACGAACACTGAGATGGCCGAGCGGCTCTACGGCATCGCGCTCGAGCGCGCCGGGCTGAGCGGTCGCGAGCGCGTCTACGACCTCTTCTCCGGGATCGGCACGATCGCGCTCGCGCATGGCCACGCGCGCCGGCGAGGTCTGGGGCGTCGAGCTCGTCGAGGCGGCGGTCGCCGACGCGATCGCGGGCGCACGCCGCGCCGGTCTCGACAACGCCCACTTCTTCGCCGGCGACGTGCGCACCGCGCTGCGTCCGCTCGTCGAGCGCGCCGGGCCGTCCGGACGTCGTCGTGGTCGACCCGCCCCGCGCCGGACTGTCGGCGAAGATCGTGCGCCGCCTGCTCGAGACAGAGCCGCAGCGGATCGTCTACGTCTCGTGCAACCCGACCACGCTCGCGCCGAACGCGCGCCAGATCGCCGACGCGGGCTACCGGCTGCACGCGGGTGACGCCCGGTCGACATGTTCCCGCAGACGCCGCACATCGAGTCGGTCGCGCTGCTCGAGCGCGAATCGTGAGCGATTCGCGCTCCGGCTGACCGGTCAGGCTTCTTCCGGCTCCTCGTCGACCGGGACCTGCTCCGCCGCGTGGATGGTGCACAGGAACGGCCCGCCCGCATCGAGCGATGCGGCGATCTCGGCCTGCGGTCAGCGGTGGCGCCGCATTCCTCGCAGCTGCGCTCGATGACCGGATCGAGGCTGTGCTCTTCGAGGTCCATCGAGGCGCGACTATACGCACCGGTCAGGCGTGTGCCTTCTGGCGTGCCGCCGCGACGTGCGTGACGGGTAGGCCGGTGGCGTGGGCGACGCGTCGCGGCAGGTCGAGCCGCAGCCAGTTCGAGAGGTGCTTCGGCAGCGTCGAGACGATCACCTCGTCGTAGTGACCCCGAAGTGCACCGCGTCGGACACCGCGGCCAGGGGATCGGGGTCGCCGACCGCGCCGTCGATCGTCAGCCCGCGCTCGCGCAGGCGCTCGAGCGCGCCCTCGAGGTCGTGCTCGGCCGGCTCCGTGCCGGCGTGCATGTCGGCCGCCCACGAGACCCCGTGCGGCGTCGACGGGACGACGAGGTGAAAGCGCGCGGGGCCATCGGCGGCGCGCTCTCGCAGGGCGCCTAGGAGCTCCTCCGAGCCGGCCGTGCGGTTGGCGACGACGAGCACGCTGGCCATCTCTTCAGCCATCGGAACCTCCTTCTGTGGACGCACCGACCAGCCTACTCTTCCGCGAGGGGCGAAGGGCAGCGTGCAGCTTCGCTGCACGCTCAGTACGGCGGAAGTTCTTGCGTGCCACTCGCCCAGTGACCGAAATGCCGACCAGAAGGCGCGTTTCGAGCGCTCCTCGTCGAGCGCCGAGTCGATGTCCGGCACGTACAGGGCGTCACAGGACGGGGTGAGCGCGCTGGACGGAGCCGATCTCGGGCTCCAGCGGGCGGCTCAGCGGCAGCTCGAGCGCGTTCAGCTCGGCGAGGGCGCGCTCGCCCATGACGACGACGATCTTCGGCGAGACGATGGCGAGCTCGGCGACCACGCGCGCTGCGGCAGGCGGCGTCGGATTGCTCGGTCGCGGCGATCGGGCACTTGACGCAGACCGTGCCGTAGACGGTGAGGGGATCGATCGAGAGGCGCCTGAAGCTCTTCATCAGGGCGCTGCCGGCCGCGTCCGTAGAAGGCCACGCCCTCCTCGACCTCGGAGGGCAGTGGGGGCGTACTTGAGCAGGAAGATGTCCGCC
Organism: uncultured Actinomycetes bacterium; assembly: GCA_963719375.1. Classification (GTDB taxonomy): domain Bacteria; phylum Actinomycetota; class Thermoleophilia; order Solirubrobacterales; family Thermoleophilaceae; genus JAICJV01. Next base: position 1,735,892 of record CAVRBY010000001.1, read on the forward strand.
TGCGGGTGCCCGGAGCCGAGCACCGGCAGCACGTTGCCGCGCGGGCAGTTCTCGCAGGACTGAAGCTCGCGGGTGAGCTCGTTCAGCTCGCGGATCGCCCGCTCGAGGTACTTCTCCCGGATCTCGTCGTCGGTGGCAGGCATCCAGCCGGAGGGATTGGACGGGCGAGCTCCGCCCTCCTTTCGCGTGCATCACTTGTTGCTCGCGCCGCGGCCGGTGGTGGCGCCGGGAGCGCGCGTCTGAAGGAACTTGAGCGCCTGCACGTAGAGGAGGCTCTGGCGGCGGCGGATGATGTCGGCGTCGCGCAGCGACTCGAGGAACTCCTGCGGCCCGTCGAAGTCGCGCATCGCGATCTTGACCGACCCGAGCCCCTGGGCGACGTGGCTGTCCGAGCCGGCGCCGGCGACGATCCGGTACTTCGCGGCGAAGCGCTCGGCCTCCTCGTTGAACGCCGAGAAGGCCACGCGCGGATTGAAGACCTCGATCGCGTCGATGTCCTCGACCACGCTCAGCAGATGCTCGTAGTCGGGGACCGCGTGCATGCGGTCGAACGGATGGGGGACGTAGACGACGCCGCCCTGGGCGCGGATCGCGGCGATCGTCTCGCTCAGGCTGAGCCCGCGCGGGATCTTCTCCTCGAGGAAAAGGCCGATCACCTCGCCCTGGTCGGCGGTCTTGATCTCCTCGCCGACGATCACCTTGATCCCCTCGGCGCGCTCGCGCGCCTCGAGCGCGCCCGAGATCTCGTTGTGGTCGGTGACGGCGATCGCTCCGAGGCCCTGCGCTCCTGGCGGTCTCGAGCAGCTTGTCGACGGGCGTCGCGCAGTCCGGCGAATGGTTGGTGTGCATGTGCAGGTCGACGTGGATCAGCTGCCGCGTCGCCGAGCCGGCGCGAGGACGGAGGGGTCCCGTCGTGGCGGCGGGCGGCGATCGACGCGTAGAGCTCCTCGAACCGGTCGGCCGTGCGCTCCCAGCCGAGCTCGGCGTGCGCTGCGCGGATGCGTCCGGCGAGCCCGGCGCGCAGCTCCCGGTCCGAGATGAGGCGGGTGAGCTGGGCGGTCAGCGTCTCGAGGTCGCGGGGCTCGAACAGCAGGCCCCGCTCGCCGTAGGCGAGCGCATCCTCGTACTGGGGCAGGCGGGAGGCGACCGGCACGGCGCCGCCGGCCTGAGCGCGCAGCAGGAGGCCGGGGGCCGGTCCGGCGCCGGCCGAGGCGGCGACGACGATGTCGGCTCGGCGCAGCTCCTGCGCCTCGCTCGTCGACAGCGAGTCGGTGAAGCGGACCCGGTCGCGGATCCGTCGTGGCAGCGGGACCGCCGGCTCGAAGCCCGGCAGGCGGGAGAAGACCGTCGCCTGCCAGGGAAGCTCGCGCCGGCAGCCGCCGCAGCGCACGCAGGAACCAGTCGCAGCGCGGAGCGCTCCTCCTCGAGCACGTACAGGATCTCCGACCGTCTCACGCGCTCACGCTCTGGACGTGCAGTCAGCTCGCCGCCCGGAGGGATGACCCGGTAGTCGCCGGGGAAGAAGCGGGCGACGAGGTCACGCGTCGACGCGAAGCTCGCGGTGCGTCCGTCGAGTCGGCCGAACAGGAGAGCGACGAGGCGGCGGGCGAGCTGCGTCGAAAGGATCCGCTCGGTGGCGAGGTGGAAGCTGCCGACGTTGAGCGCGCGCGAGTGCCGCAGGGCCGCCGAGGCGGCGCTCGGGGCGAAGGGCTCATGAACGTGGACGAAGTCGAAGCGTCCCTGCTCGAGCAGCTCCTCGACGCTCTTCGAGACGTCGAGCGGCAGGGACACCGAGGACGAGCGCCGGCTGCTCGGAAAGGGGATGCTCTGGCCGACGCCGAGCACCTGCGCGCAACCCTCGCCGGCGAACACGCGGTCAGGGTCGGAGGGCAGCGCGCGGATCAGCTTGCGCGAGGAGCGGATCAGCTCGCGCGAATCGGACGGGCGCGACGACGACGACGCGATGGCCGCGCGCGCAGAGCTCGTCGGAGAGGCGCTCGACGTAGCGGTTGACCTCGTGGTGCTGCTCCCAGGCGTACGGGGTGACCTGCGCGATGCGGAACCGCTCGGCGCTCACGCCGTCAGCATAAGACGAGCGTTGCTCGCGCGGAGGGCGGAATGCGCGGTCGCCCGGGCGTCTAGAAGATCGATTCCGAATCGATCCTCACCTTCACAGCCGCACGGGATCGATCACTCTCCGCCCATGCGCGGTTCGGGATCGCCCCTTAGCTCGCCGCCTTTGCCGCGCCCTTCGCCTTCGAGGGCAGCTTCGGGGCCCCGCCGTACTGCTTGATGAACTTCTCCGTGTTCTCTCGCGCGATGGCGTCGGGGACCTGGACGGGCGGCGACTTCATCAGGTAGGAGCTCGGCTCCTCGAGCGGGCCGCCGACGCCGTGGTTCAGCGCGATCTTGCAGCAGCGGACGGCGTCGATCACGATCCCGGCCGAGTTGGGAGAGTCCCAGACCTCCAGCTTCAGCTCGACGTTCAGCGGGACGTCGCCGAAGGCTTGACCCTCGACGCGGATGTGCGCCCACTTGCGGTCGGTCAGCCACGGCACGTAGTCGGACGGGTCCGATGTAGACGTCGTCCGGCTGGAGCTTGTCGTCCATGATCGACGTGACCGCGTTCGTCTTGGAGATCTTCTTCGACTCGAGCCGCTCGCGCTCGAGCATGTTGTAGAAGTCCATGTTCCCGCCGACATTGAGCTGCGAGGTGCGCGCCATCTTGACGCCGCGGTCACCGAACAGGCGGGCGAGCGAGCGGTGGACGATCGTCGCGCCGACCTGCGACTTGATGTCGTCGCCGACGATCGGCAGGCCGGCCTCGCGGAAGCGGCGCCCCCAGTACTGCTCGCGGGCGATGAAGACCGGGATGCAGTTGACGAACGCGCAGCCGGCGCGGAGGACCTGCTCGACATACCACTTGGTGGCCTGCTCGGAGCCGACCGGCAGGTAGGAGACGACGACGTCGGTGCGGGTCTCCTTGAGGATGGAGACGATGTCGGCCGTCTCGCCGGGAGCCTTCTTGATCTTCTCCTTGAGGTACTTGCCAAGGCCGTCGTGGGTCATCCCCCGCTGGACCGGCACGTCCAGGCGCGGCACGTCGGCGAACTTGATCGTGTTGTTCTGCCCGGCCCAGATCGCCTCGCCGAGGTCCTTGCCGACCTTCTCGCGGTCGATGTCGAAGGCCGCGGTGAACTCGATGTCACCGACGTGGTAGCCGCCGAGATCGACGTGCATGAGACCCGGGACGCGCTCGCGCGGGTCGGCCTGCCGGTAGTAGTCGACGCCCTGGACGAAGGCGTTCGCGCAGTTGCCGACGCCAACGATCGCCACCCGCACCTTCTCGGTCTGGTAGCGCCCCGCGCCGTTCGTCTTGGTGTCGCTCAATTCGTCCTCCTAAGTGATTCCGCGTAGGTAGCCCCAGACTTCGCCACGGGTTACGCCGAGGGCCGGGCGAGCTCGCGGCGGACATGCGCGACGCGCTGCACCACGGTGAGCCAGGTGAGGGCGACGAGCGCCCAGATCGCCGGTCGCAGCAGATCGAAATGGCCGAGCGAAGCGCCGCGCGCGAAGGCGAGGCCGATCGCCAGGATCGTCACCCGCACCGGCCGCGTGGCGAGCCCGAGCTTGCACTCGACGCCGAGCGCCTCGGCACGCGCCCGCGTGTAGCTCACCATTAGCGAGCCGAGCACCGCGACGACGACCGCGGCGACGACCAGCTGGTCGCCGCGCGATGCGTAGTAAGCGGCGACCGTCGCGAGTACGACGCCCTCCTCGATCCGGTCGAGCGTCGAGTCGAGGAACGCGCCGAACGGCGTGCCCTTGCCCGACATCCGCGAGTAGCGCCCGTCGAGCGTGTCCATCACCGAGCCGAGCACGAACACGACGCCCGCGAGGAAGAACAGGCGCTGGGTGACGAGCACCGCCGCGACGACGTTGCCGGCGAAGCCGGTGATCGAGATCGCGTTCGGCGTCAGGCGCGACTCGATCAGCCGGCTGCGAGCGATCTCGCGCATCTCGGCCGCGGTCCACGGACCGCCCCGCTCGGCCGCTCCGCGCGTGCGCGCACGTTGAACGCGCACCGGTGGACGGCGTGGCGGGCTGGCGCTCACCGGCTGAGCTTAACGTGGCGCGGTCAACCGCAGCGCCGCCCGCGATCGAAGACGCGCGCGAGCGAGAAGTCGATTGCCATGCGGTAGGCGCCGGCGTGCGGGACCGAGACGCGCGTCCACTGGCCGTCGCGCGTCACGCAACCGCCGCGCAGTCGCCAGTAGGGCGACCAGGCGACGGCGACTCGAGCGGTGGCCGCGCGGGAGGCGTCGAAGGTCACCGAGGAGCGGCGCAGCGAGATCGCCGTCAGGGGAGGGGGGGAAAGCGGCGCCGGCGCGATTACCTCGTAGAGATGCCAGACGTCGTTGTTCCAGATCGGCCGCAGATACGGGAGGCCGTGCTCGATCAGCACGGCCTCCTCCTTCGCCGAGTAGTCGAGCGCGGCCCGCGGAAGCGCGACGTAGCGGACGGCGTTGGCGCGCAGCCAGGCCAGGTAGGTCGACTCGGTCAGCGGGGCGCGGCCGTAGAAGAGCGCGTTGCGGGCGACGTCGAGCTGGCGCTCCCAGCCGCGCGCGAGCGGGTAGTGGGGCGCGACCTCGGCGGACTCCCAGTGGCTGCGCGTGAACGGGATCTCGAGCCGGCCCACCGAGCGCGGCAGTGCCGCTACCAGCGGGCGGTAGAAGGCGGCTTGCGCGGCCGGGTCGTCGGCGACCTTGGCGACGTCGCCGACGGCCGGCGACCACTGCCACCAGATCAGCCCCGCGAGCAGCAGCGCCGCGGCGGGACGGCGCGAGCGGGGCATCGCGGCGACGAGCAGCGGCGCGCCGAAGAGCTGGCCGAGGCGGAGCGCGTTGCCGCCCATCGGCGTGTGCAGCGCGAAGGCGGCGGTGGCGGCCGCGGCATAGAGCAGAGCGCCGGTGCGCAGCCGCGGCGCGAGCACGGCGACGGCGAGCGCGAAGGCCGCTAGTGGCCAGAACGCGGAGAAGGCGAAGGGCTCCCAGCCCCCCTCCGGAAAGACGAGCGCGAGGACGGCGATCGGGACGAGCGCCGCCGCGAGCGGGAGCGCTCTCGTCGCGACCGCATAGAGCACGAGGAAGAGGCCGGCCACCGGGCTCGCGAGCGAGCAGAGGACCGCGAGCGCGGCCGTGGCGAGGCGACCGCGAGCGACGATCGCCCACAGCCCAATCGCCACGCCGAGGGCGAAGCTGAGCCGGCCGGAGAGCAGCATCGTGAGGGTGGCGAGCGCGAAGAGGAGGGCGGCCGGGCGAGAGCGGACGAGCAGTGAGAAGGCGATCGCGGCGGCGACCGCGGCGAGCGCGCCGGCGACCGTGGTTCCCACGAGACCGGCGAGCGGCGGGAAGAGCACGCTGTAGCCCGGCGTGTGGTGGCCGGCGTACCAGTTGCCGTCCCATACGGTCAGGCCGAGGCCGGCGCGGTAGGTCTGCGCCGCGAGGTCGACGGAGCGCGGGGGGGCGAGCAGATAGCCAGCGGCGCAGAGCGAGGAGACGAGCGCCGGCGCGACGCGCCGGTCGACCGTCAGCGCGCTACGAAGCTCGCGACCCGCTCTACGAGCGCGGGCTGGTCGAGCCACGGCCAATGGCGGGCCCCCTTGACGACATCGACCTCGGCGGGACCGCCGAGGCGGTCCGCGTAGGCCTGGGCAAACGACGCGGGCACGTACGGGTCATCCTCCCCCCAGAGGACCAGTGCCGGCGCCTCGATGCGCCCGAGGCCGGCACCGGCTGCCTCGAGCCGCTCTGGCGGCGCGGAGCGGTAGAGCTTCAGGATGGCGCGCTGCGTGCCGTGGTCGAAGTGACTGAGGATGCGGTCGGTCAGCTCGCGCGGCGCCGGTCCGGGCGCGGCCAGGAACTCGCGCGACAGGGCTCGCAACGTCCAGCCGCCGGTCGATCCCATCGCGAACTCACCGACGAGCGGCGTGCGCCAGACGCGCGCGATCCGGTGCCAGCGGTAGCCCGGAAGCAGCGGCACCGAGTCGATCACCACCAGGCGATCGATTCGCTCGGGGGCCGCCTGGGCGAAGGACAGGGCGGCGCCTCCCCAGTCGTGGACGACGAGCGACAGCCGATCGAGCGAGTGCGCATCGGCGAAGTCCCGCACCCACTGCCCGTAACCCTCGATCGAGTAGGGAAAGTGGGCCGGCTTGTCGGAGCGCCCGAAGCCCGGCAGGTCGGGGGCGTAGCCCCCGGTGCGCTCGAGGAAGGGGAGCCAGTCCGCGCCGTCGGTGGGCACGCCGTGCAGGTAGAGGACCGGCGCGCCCAGGGCTTCGCGCCAGAATGCCGTGACATCGCCCACCACGCCTTGCCGTTCAACGATCTCCACGCCTGAGCTTCATACCAGGGCAAGCCGCCGGAGGCGGCTCGGCCGCGCACTGACGCGCCTGCGCGACCAGTACGGGCGACCGGTCGGGCGCCCGCACGAGCGACCGATCGACGAGCTCGTCCTGACCGTCCTGTCGCAAAACACCAACGACCGCAACCGCGACGTCGCCTACACACGGCTGACGGAGCGTTTCGCGACCTGGCCCGAGGTGGCGCACGCGCCGGTCGAGGAGATCGAGGACGCCATCCGGCCAGGGGGCCTTGCGCCCACGAAGGCCGTGCGAATCAGGGCGATTCTGGAAGCCCTCGGAGACGACGACCTGACGGACCTTCGCGAAGCTCCCATCGAGGACGCACGCAGCCACCTGACCCGTCTGCCTGGAGTCGGCCGCAAGACGGCTGCGTGCGTCCTGCTGTTCGCCTACGGGCGCCCGGACATCCCGGTTGACACGCACGTCTACAGGGTGCTCACGCGGCTCGCGCTGATCCGCCCGCGCTGCCCGCTCGACGAGGCCCACGACGAGCTGCTCGCGCTAGCCCGCGCCGAGGATCCCTACGAGACGCACGTGGCGTTCATCCGCCACGGCAGGCGGACCTGCCTGGCGCGGAGTCCTCGCTGCCGGGAGTGCCCGCTGCTTCGCATGTGCCCTCATGGGCGCGCGGTGCTGAGGGGCTGACCTCCTCCCATGTCGAGCGGGGCGCATGCGCCCCGCTCCGGGCGGCGCATGCGCCGCCCGTCCAAAAAGGTCGACAAGAGCTGCAAGATCTGCCAACATTCGACTCAGATTTCTTGGATCTGCGATTTAGAGCAGGAGGAACCCGCTGATGGCAAAGACCATAGGCATCGACCTGGGCACGACCAATTCGTGCATGGCGATCCTGGAAGGCGGCGACCCGACCGTGATCGAGAACGCCGAGGGGGCCCGGACCACGCCGTCCGTCGTTGCCTTCACCTCCGGCGGGGAGCGACTCGTCGGCACCGTCGCCAAGCGCCAGGCCGTGACCAATCCGGAGAACACGATCTTCTCCGTCAAGCGCTTCATGGGGCGCAAGGAGGCTGAGGTAAAGGAGGAGGAGACGATCGTCCCGTTCAAGGTCGTGCGCGGCCCGAACGGCGACGCGCGCGTCGAGGCGGCCGGCAAGGAGTACTCGCCGCCGGAGATCAGCGCGATGATCCTCCAGAAGCTGAAGACCGACGCGGAGGCCTATCTCGGCGACACGGTCGACAGCGCGGTGATCACCGTTCCCGCCTACTTCAACGACGACCAGCGCCAGGCGACGAAGGACGCCGGCCGGATCGCCGGGCTCGAGGTGAAGCGGATCATCAACGAGCCGACCGCCGCGTCGCTCGCGTACGGGCTCGACAAGGAGTCCGACCAGACGATCCTCGTCTTCGACCTCGGCGGCGGCACGTTCGACGTCTCGGTGCTGGAGATCGGCGACGGGGTCTTCGAGGTCAAGGCGACCGCCGGTGACAACCACCTCGGCGGCGACAACTTCGACAAGGCGGTCGTCGACTGGTTGGTGCGCGACTTCCGCGCCTCGCAGGGCATCGACCTCTCGCAGGACAAGATGGCGCTCCAGCGGCTCTACGAGGCCGCAGAGAAGGCCAAGGTCGAGCTCTCGACGACTCAGGAGACGCAGATCAACCTGCCGTTCATCACGGCCGACCAGTCTGGTCCGAAGCATCTCGACACGCGTCTCAGCCGCTCCAAGCTGAACGAGCTGACCGCTGCGCTGCTCGACCGCACCGTCGGGCCGACGAAGCAGGCGATGTCGGACGCGGGCGTCTCCGGCGACCAGATCGACCATGTCGTGCTCGTGGGAGGCATGACCCGCATGCCCGCCGTGCAGGAGAAGGTCAAGGAGCTCACCGGCAAGGACCCGCACCGGGGCGTCAACCCCGACGAGGTGGTCGCGGTCGGCGCGGCGATCCAGGCGGGCGTGCTCGCCGGTGACGTCAAGGACGTCCTGCTGCTCGACGTCACCCCGCTCACCCTCGGGATCGAGACGAAGGGTGGCGTGATGACGAAGCTGATCGAGCGCAACACCACGATCCCCACGCGCAAGTCGGAGGTCTTCTCGACCGCCGAGGACAACCAGCCGTCGGTCGAGGTGCACGTGCTCCAGGGCGAGCGTGAGATGGCCGCCAACAACAAGTCGCTCGGCAAGTTCCAGCTGACCGGCATCCCGCCGGCGCCGCGCGGGATCCCGCAGATCGAGGTCACCTTCGACATCGACGCGAACGGGATCCTGAACGTGTCCGCGAAGGACCTCGGCACCGGCAAGGAGCAGAAGATCGAGATAAAGGCCGGGAGCGGGCTCGCCGATCAGGAGGTCGAGCGGATGGTCCGCGACGCGGAGGCGCATGCCGACGAGGACCGTCGCCAGCGCGAGCTCGTCGAGGCGCGCAACGGCGCCGAGAGCGCCGCGTACCAGGCCGAGCGGCAGCTCGCCGAGATGGGCGACTCGGTCGACTCGGCCGCCAAGTCACAGATCGAGGCTGCGATCAAGGACGTGCGCGACAGCCTCGAGAGCTCCGACGTCGCCACGATCCAGTCGAAGACCGCCGCGCTGCAGGAGGCCTTCCACGCGGTCTCCGAGCAGATGTATGCCGCCGCGGCCGCTGCTCAGCAGCAGGGCGGCAGCCGATGGCGCCGCCCACTCCGGCAACGGTGCGCAGGGCGAGGAGGAAGTCGTCGACGCCGAGGTCGTCGACGGTGAGGGCCGCTCGTGATGGCTGAGGAGCGGCACACGCCCGGCGAAGGGGCCGTCCGGGAGCAGCTGAAGGAGTCCGATCCGGCCGAGCCGGATCGGACGCACTCGGAGGCCCGGCGGGCCGACGAGTCGGCGCGGGTAACCCCGGCGGATGCCGAGGCGGCCGAGGCGGCCGGGGCGAACGGGGGAGAGCCGACCGCTGAGAGCGGGGAGGCCGACGAGGGCTCCACGCTCCGGCGCGAGCGCGACGAGTACCTCGAGCTCGCCCGGCGTACCCAGGCCGACTTCGAGAACTACCGCAAGCGGGCGACGAAGGACATGGCGGCCGCGAGCGGTCGTGCGCGCGTCGGGCTGATCCGCGAGCTGCTGCCCGTCGTCGACAACCTGGAGCGCGCGCTGGCCGCCGCGCCCGACGACGCGAGCGCCCTCGCCGAGGGCGTGCGGCTCGTGCTCGCCGAGCTGCAGGGGGTTCTAGCCCGCACGGGCGTCGAGGCGATCGAGCCGAGCGGGGCGCAGTTCGACCCGAACGTGCACGAGGCGCTGACGATGCGCGAGCAGGAGGGCGCCGACGCGGGCGTCGTGCTCGACGTCGTCGAGAAGGGCTACCGCACCGACGACATCGTGATCCGTCCCGCCCGGGTGATCGTGGCTGCCTGATGCCGGCGGTGCGCGACCCGTACAAGACGCTCGGCGTCGACCGCAAGGCCTCCGACGAGGAGATCAAGAAGGCCTACCGCAAGCTCGCGCGCCAGTACCACCCCGACAAGAACCCGGACGACCAGTCGGCCGAGGAGCGCTTCAAGGAGATCCAGGAGGCGTACTCCGTCCTCGGCGACGCCGACAAGCGCAAGCAGTACGACCAGGGCGGCGGCATCTTCGGCAGCGGCTTCGACCCGGGCGCGTTCCGGGGCGCGCGTCCCGGGGCCGGCGGCTTCGGCGGCATCGGCGACATCCTCTCCGACCTCTTCGGCGGCGCCGGCGGCGCAGCGGGGCAGCGCAACGCCGCAGAGCGCGGACGCGACCTCGAGACGGAGGTTCACATCTCCTTCGAGCAGGCCATGCAGGGCGCCCAGGTGCCGGTCGCGGTGACGCTGTCGGCCGCCTGCCCGACCTGTGGCGGCACCGGCGCGCGGCCCGGCACCCAGCCGACCGTCTGTCCCAAGTGCCACGGACGGGGAATCGAGTCGCAGGGACAGGGGCTGTTCTCGATCTCGCAGCCGTGCTCGAAGTGCGGCGGCACCGGCACGGAGATCAAGGAGCCCTGCCCGACCTGTCACGGCTCGGGCCAGACGCGGCAGGTCAAGCGCTACCGGGTGAACGTCCCCGCGGGCGTCAAGGACGGCAGCCGCGTGCGGCTCGCCGGCAAGGGCGAGGCGGGGCGCCGGGGCGGGCCCCCTGGCGACCTCTACGCGGTCACGCGCGTCTCGGAGTCACCGGTCTTCCGGCGCAAGGGCGACAACCTCGAGGTCGACGTGCCGGTCACGATCGTCGAGGCGATCCGGGGGGCGACCGTCGAGGTGCCGACGCTGAACGGCTCGAAGCGGATCCGGGTCCCGGCCGGCACGCAGCACGGCACCGTCCAGCGGCTGCGCGGCGAGGGCCCGCCGCGGCTCGACGGCAAGGGCCGCGGCGACATCCACTACCGACTGACCGTCGACATCCCACGCTCGCTCAACCGCAAGCAGAAGGCGGCGGTCGACTCGCTCGCCGACGTGCTCGACGCCAACCCGCGCGACGAGCTGTTCGAGGAGCAGTGATCGAGATGGCCTCGCGCGATCGAGCGGGTGGTTCGGGCAGAGCTTCCAGGGGCGATCGCTCGCGCGACGCCGCGATCGCCCGCGAGCGCGGCGTCTACATGATCTCGGTGGCCGCCGAGCTCGCGGGGATGCATCCGCAGACCCTGCGCATCTACGAGGCGCGCGGCCTCGTCGCGCCGAAGCGCTCGCCGAAGAACACCCGCCTCTACTCGCAGGCCGACGTGGAGCGCCTGCAGCGGATCCAGGAGCTGACCAGCGAGCTCGGCATGAACCTGGCCGGCGTGGAGAAGGTCTTCGAGCTCGAACGGGAGATCGAGGCGCTGCGCGGACGGATGCGGGCCGTCGAGCGTGAGGCGGAGCGGATGCGGGCGGAGCTGCACGAGGAGCTCGAGCGTGTGCGTCGCTCCTACAAGCGCGAACTGGTGCCCTACGAGAAGCCGGGGAGCGCGCTCGTGCCCGCTTCGCACCGGATCCCGATCAAGCGGTCGGGGCGGACGTTCCGCCCGCTCTGAGGGCCTTCGCCTCATCAGAAATCTGCTATATAGAGACATAGATTTCCTATGCACCATGATCGCCTGACACTCAAGTCGCAGGAGGCCTTCGGCGCCGCGCAGCGGATAGCGGCCGCGCGCCAGAACCCTCAGGTCGTCCCGCAGCATCTGCTGCTCGGGCTGCTCGAGCAGGAGGGCACGCTGACGCTGCCGGTCCTGCGCCGTGCGGACGCCGATCCCGAGGGGGTCCGCCGGCGCGCCAACGCGGCGCTCGAGGGGCAGCCGAAGGTCACCGGCTCGAGCGACAGCGCTCCGCCGTTCGACCGTGAGATGACGACGGCGCTCCAGCGCGCCGAGGAGGAGGCGCGATCGCTCGGCGACGAGTACGTCTCCGTCGAGCATCTGCTGCTGGCGCTTGCCGACGACCCGCAGGTCGACGTCGGGGCGAGCCGCGAGCAGTTGCTCGCCGCGATCCAGGAGGTGCGCGGTCCCCACCGGGTCACCGACCAGAGTCCGGAGGACAAGTACCAGGCGCTCGAGCGCTACGGGCGTGACCTCACCGAGGCCGCCGAGCGCGGCAAGCTCGATCCGGTGATCGGCCGCGACGACGAGATTCGCCGGGTCGTGCAGGTGCTCTCGCGGCGGACCAAGAACAACCCCGTGCTGATCGGCGAGCCCGGCGTCGGCAAGACCGCGATTGCGGAGGGCCTGGCCCAGCGGATCGTCGCCGGTGACGTCCCCGACTCATTGCGCGACCGGCGTGTGATCGCGCTCGACATCGGCGCGCTGATCGCCGGCGCGAAGTACCGCGGCGAGTTCGAGGATCGCCTCAAGGCGGTGCTGAAGGAGATCGCCGAGGCCGAGGGGCGCGTGATCCTGTTCATGGACGAGCTGCACACGATCGTCGGCGCCGGCGCGGCCGAGGGCGCTGTCGACGCGGCGAACCTGCTGAAGCCGATGCTCGCGCGCGGGGAGCTGCGCGCGGTCGGGGCGACGACGCTCGACGAGTACCGCAAGTACATCGAGAAGGATGCGGCGCTCGAGCGTCGCTTCCAGCCGGTCTTCGTCGACCAGCCGTCGGTGGACGACGCGATCGCCATCCTGCGCGGGCTCAAGGAGCGCTACGAGGTCCACCACGGCGTGCGGATCCAGGACTCGGCGATCGTCGCGGCGGCCGTGCTCTCCGATCGCTACATCGCCGACCGCTTCCTGCCTGACAAGGCGATCGACCTGATCGACGAGGCGGCCTCGCGGCTGCGGATCGAGATCGACTCGGTGCCGACGGAGATCGACGAGGTCGACCGGCGCATCCAGCAGCTCGAGATCGAAGCGGAGGCTCTGAAGCTGGAGACCGACGACGCATCGGTGGCGCGCCGGGACGCGATCGCCGCGGAGCTCGCGGAGCTCGGCGAGCGCTCCGACGCGATGAAGGCGAAGTGGCGCGGCGAGAAGGACGCGATCGAGGCGATCCGCGCCGCCAAGCGGGCAGCTCGACCAGGCGACCGGTGACGCCGAGCGCGCCGAGCGCGACGCCGACCTGCAGCGCGCCGCCGAGCTGCGCTACGGCGAGATCCCCGAGCTCGAGAAGCGTCGTCCGCCGACCAGGAGGCGCGGCTCGCCGAGCTTCAGGACGACGGGACGATGCTGAAGGAGGAGGTCGACGAGGAGGACGTCGCCGAGGTCGTCGCCAAGTGGACCGGGATCCCCGTCTCGCGGCTGATGGAGGGCGAGGTCGAGAAGCTGATCCACATGGAGGACCGGCTGCACGAGCGCGTCGATCGGCCAGGATGAGGCGGTCGACCGCGGTCGCGAACGCGCTCCGTCGCTCGCGCGCCGGCCTGCAGGACCCGAACCGACCGATCGGCAGCTTCCTGTTCATGGGCCCGACCGGGGTCGGCAAGACCGAGCTCGCCCGCGCGCTCGCGGAGTTCATGTTCGACTCGGAGGCGGCGATGGTGCGGATCGACATGTCGGAGTACATGGAGAAGCACACCGTTGCGCGCCTCGTCGGGGCCCCGCCCGGCTACGTCGGCTACGAGCGAGGGCGGTCAGCTGACCGAGGCGGTCCGCCGCCGGCCCTACTCCGTGATCCTGCTCGACGAGATCGAGAAGGCCCACCCCGACGTCTTCAACGTGCTGCTGCAGGTGATGGACGACGGGCGCCTGACCGACGGCCAGGGCCGCACGGTCGACTTCAAGCACTGCGTGCTGATCATGACCTCGAACGTCCCCGGCGGGATGGCCGGCGTCGAGGCCACCTTCAAGCCGGAGTTCATCAACCGCCTCGACGACATCGTCCAGTTCCAGCCGCTGACGCGCGAGGACATCGGGCGGATCGTCGAGCTGCAGGTGCAGACTCTGGCCGGCCGGCTGCGCGAGCGGGGCGTGGAGATCGTCCTCACAGACGCCGCCCGGACGCTGCTCGGCAACCTCGGCTACGACCCCATCTACGGCGCCCGGCCGCTGAAGCGAGTGATCCAGAAGCGGCTCGTCGACCGGCTCGCGCTGGCGCTGCTCGAAGGCGACTTCGAGGCCGGCGACACCGTCGACGTGGACGCGCTCGACGGGGAGCTGACCTTTGGCAAGGCCCCCGAGGCCGCCGCGGCCTCCCCGGAGCACGCCGCGGCCGCCTGAGCGGTTCGGCGCCCCGCGGCGCTGCGCGGGGGCACGCGGCGCGGGCGCCACAGCGCCGCGACAGGGTCGGCGTCACGCCGGTGATCTCACGTAGTCTGCGGCCTCAGGCCGCAGACCGCCCTACGGAAGGAGAGCCGTGCCGACTTTCATCATGCTGACGACGCTGACGCCCGAGGGAATCCAGACGATCAAGAACAACCCGGCGCGGATCCGCGAGGTGAACAAGGAGATCGAGTCGCTCGGCGCGGAGGTCAAGGCGCAGTGGGCCGTCCTCGGCCGGTTCGACTTCGTCAACGTCGTCGAGGCGCCCGACGAGAAGACCATGGCGCGCGTCTCGATGGAGCTCGGCTCGCGCGGCTCCGCGCGCTACGAGTCGGCTGCCGCGATACCCGTCGAAGACTTCATCGCCGCGCTCTGAGCTTGGCGCGCGTCCTCGTCGTCGGCTCCGGTGGCCGAGAGCATGCGTTGACGCACGCTCTCGCTCGTGGTGCGAGCGCGCCCGAGCTGCTCGCCGCGCCGGGTAACCCGGGGATGGCGGCGGACGGCGTGCGGTGCCTGCCGATCGGAGTCGACGAGCTCGACCGGCTCGTCGCCACGGCGGCAGCCGAGCAGGTGGATCTCGCCGTCGTCGGACCGGAGGCTCCGCTCGTCGCCGGTCTCGTGGACATGCTCGGCGAGGCCGGCATCCGAGCCTTCGGCCCGACCGCCGCGGCGGCGCGGATCGAGGGGTCGAAGGCCTACGCGAAGGAGCTGATGGCCGCCGCCGGAGTGCCGACCGCCGCCTACGCGGTCGCGCGCACGCGCGAGGAAGCAGAGCGTGCGCTCGGGGAGCGCACGCTCTATCCGGTGGTGCTGAAGGCCGACGGCCTCGCCGCGGGGAAGGGTGTCTTCGTGTGCTCGAGCGAAGCGGAGGCGAAGGACGCGATCGACGCGGTGTTCGGCGAGCGCCGGTTCGGGACGACCCGGCTCGTCGCCGAGGAGTTCCTGGAGGGCGAGGAGCTCTCGCTGCTGGCTCTCTGCGACGGGCTCCGGGCGGTGCCGATGGCGCCCGCGCGGGACTACAAGCGGATCGGAGAGGGCGACACGCGGCCCGAACACCGGCGGCATGGGCAGCTACTCCCCGGTCGAGGACCGGCTCGACGTCGACGGCCTCGTCTCAGCCATACACCAGCCGATCGTCGACGAGCTGCGGACCCGCGGGACGCCATTCCACGGAGTCCTGTACGCGGGCCTGATGATAGGCCCGGACGGCGCCCCGCGCGTGCTGGAGTTCAACTGCCGGTTCGGGGATCCGGAGACGCAGGCGATCCTGCCGCGGCTGCGATCGGACCTGCTCGACCTGCTCGAGGGCTCCGTGCGCGCGGGCGGACTCGAGGGAGTCAGACCGGCTTGGTCGGAGGAGGCGGCGGTGACGGTCGTGCTCGCCTCGCGCGGGTACCCCGCCTCGCCCTCGTCCGGCGAGGTCATCGCCGGGCTCGAGGATGCGGCCGCGACGGGCGTCGAGGTCACACATGCCGGGACCGCGGTGCGGAACGGTGAGACCGTCACCGCCGGTGGCCGCGTTCTCGGCGTCACGGCCCTGGGAGCCGACGATCGCCGAGGCGCGGGAGGCCGCCTACGCAGCAGCCGACGTCGTCCACTTCGACGGCATGCAGATGCGTCGCGACATCGCGCTCTCCGCCGCCTCCCGCGCCCCGGGAGGCGCGCGTGGGGGCGAGGCAGGGGGGCAGCTCCGGGCGTGACCCCGAACGAGCCGGGCGGCTCGCGCTGAAGGGCCACGCGCATGGCGGGAGACTCCGCGGCGCGCCGATCGGGCGCCGCGTCACGTAAGGTGCGCGCGATGAGCGAAGTCGAACGCGGCCGGCAGGAGCTCGAGCGTCCGGCGCCGCCGGACGCTCCGGGGCGGGGCGAGGCGCAGGTCGAAGTGGATCCGGCGGTCGAATCGGAGCTCGAGCGTCCGGTGCCGCCGGACGCTCCGGGGCGGGGCGAGGCGCAGGTCGAAGTGGATCCGGCGGTCGAATCGGAGCTCGAGGCAGAGGTCGAGGCGGAGCTCGACGAGCTGGACGTCAATGCGCCCCGCGTCGGGATCGTCATGGGCTCGAAGAGCGACATGCCGGTGATGGAGAAGGCCGCCAAGGAGCTCGAGGAGCGCGAAATCCTGCACGAGATGCGCGTGATGAGCGCCCACCGCGAGCCGGACACGGTCGCCGACTACGCGCGCAACGCGAAGATGCGCGGGCTGCGCGTGATCATCGCCGGCGCCGGTCTCGCCGCCGCGCTGCCGGGCGTCGTCGCAGCGCACACCGACCTGCCCGTGATCGGCGTGCCGCTGACGAGCGGCACCTCGATCGCCGGCGGGCTCGACGCGCTGCTCGCGATCGCGCAGATGCCGCCCGGCGTCCCGGTCGCGTGCGTCGGCGTCGACAACGCGCGCAACGCCGCAGTGCTCGCCGCGCGCATCCTGGCGTGAGCGGCTGAGGCCGTTTCACGCCCAATGCGCGGCGGCCGTGGAGCGCGGGTCGCGATGATATGAGTGGACCGCCATGATCTCGCGCTACACGCGACCCGAGCTCGGGCGGATCTGGACCGACGAGGCGCGGATGGAGGCGTGGCGAGCGGTCGAGGTCGCCGCCTGCGAGGAGATGGAGGGACCGACGCGAGTCCGAGCTCGAGGCGATCCGGGCGTCGACCTTCACCGTCGAAGCGGTCAAGGAACGAGAGCGAGTGACCGACCACGACGTCGCGGCTTTCGTCGACGTGCTGGCGGCCTCCGCCGGCGCCGGCGGACGCTGGATCCACTTCGGCCTCACGAGCTCGGACGTGCTCGACACGGCGACCGCCCTCCAGCTGCGCGCCGCGGGCCTGGAGGTCGTGCGCGGAGCGAAGGACCTGGTGGGCGCGCTGGCAGCGCGGGCGCGCGAGCATCGCGAGACGCTGTGCGTCGGACGCACGCACGGCGTCCAGGCCGAGCCGACGACCTTCGGCGTGAAGCTCGCGGGCTTCGCGTTCGAGGCGCAGCGCAACGCCGAGCGACTCGAGCGCGCCTTCGAGCAGGCCTCCGTCGGCGCGATCTCGGGGGCGGTCGGAACCTATGCGGCGACCTCGCCCGAGTTCGAGCGCCGGGTGCTCGAGCGGCTCGGGCTCGGCGTAGAGCCGGTCTCGACCCAGGTAGTCGCGCGTGACCGTCACGCCGAGCTCCTGCAGGCAGTCGCGCTCGCGGGCGGCGGCCTGGAGCGCTTCGCGACCGAGGTCCGTCACCTCCAGCGAACCGAGGTGCGCGAGGTGGAGGAACCGTTCCGAGCGGGTCAGAAGGGTTCCTCGGCGATGCCGCACAAGCGCAACCCGATCGTCAGCGAGCGGATCACGGGCATCGCGCGACTCCTGCGCGGCTACGCGCAGGCAGGCCTTGAGGACGTCGCCCTCTGGCACGAGCGCGACATCTCGCACTCGTCGGTCGAGCGTGTCGCGCTGCCGGACGCGACGATCCTGCTCGACTACGCGCAGTCGCTCGCGCTGCGCGTGGTGACCGGCATGACCGTTCACCCCGATCGCATGCTGCGCAACCTCGAGGCGACCCACGGCGCGCTCTACTCCCAGCGCGCCCTGCTCGCCCTGGTCCGCTCGGGGCTGACGCGCGACGAGGCCTACCGGATCGTGCAGCAGACCGCCCAGGAGGCGTTCGACACGGGCGTGCACTTCCGCGACCTGCTGGCGCGGGCAGCGCCCGCGCTCGGGCCGGAGCTCGATGAGATCTTCGACCCGCGTGCCTTCCTGCGCCACGCCGACGAGATAGTCGCAAGGCTCGACCGGCTGGGGGTATGAGGACCGAGCACGCCGCATTTTGCGCGCGCCCGCGCGCGTGACGACGGGTCCGCTTGTTAGCCTCAAATCCGTGAACGCCCCCCCCACGCTCGCCGGCCGGGAGCCCGCCTCCTCGGGCAAGGTTCGCGAGATCTACGACTGGGACGGCGACCGGCTGCTGATGGTCGCCTCCGACCGCATCTCGACCTACGACGTCGTGCATCCGACGCCGATCCCCGGCAAGGGAATGGTGCTCACGGGACTGTCCGCCTTCTGGTTCGAGCGCACAGCTTCGCTGTGCCCTGATCACCTGCTGTCCTATACGGACGTGCCGGAAGAGGTCCGCGGGCGAGCGATGCTCGTGCAGCGCCTCGAGATGTTCCCGGTCGAGTGCGTCGTGCGCGGCTACATGACCGGGTCGGGCTGGAAGGACTACCAGGCCACCGGCGCGGTCTGCGGGATCGAGCTGCCCGCGGGCCTCGAGGAGTCTCAGCAGCTCCCGGAGCCGATCTTCACGCCCGCGACCAAGGCCGAGCTCGGGGATCACGACGAGAACATCGACTTCGACCGAGCCGCCGAGGCGATCGGGGACCGCGCCGCGCTCGAGGAGCTGCGGCGCCTCTCGCTGGCGCTCTACTCGCTCGGCGCGGAGCACGCCAGCGCAGCGCGGGATCATCCTCGCCGACACGAAATTCGAGTTCGGCCGCGACCGCGAGGGACGCATCGTGCTCGCCGACGAGGTGCTGACTCCCGACTCCTCGCGCTTCTGGCCCGCCGAGGGATACCGCGCCGGCGTCTCGCAGCCCTCCTTCGACAAGCAGTACGTACGCGACTGGGCGGCCGGCTCCGGCTGGGACAAGCGCCCGCCCGCACCGGCGCTGCCCGACGACGTCGTCGAAGGAACCCGACGCCGCTACGAGGAGGCCTACGAGCGGATCAGCGGCGAGCCGTTCGCCGCCTGGCTCGCCGCCAGCGGAGCTGCTTGAGAGCGCGCGTGCTGATCCGGCCCAAGGAGGGCATCCTCGACCCCCAGGGGCAGACGGTCGAGCGCGCGCTTCCGGCGCTCGGCTTCGGCGGAGCGAGGAACGTGCGCGTCGGCCGGCTGGTGGAGCTCGACGTCGACGACCCGGCCGAGCTCGCCCCTATGTGCGAGCAGCTGCTCGCCAATCCGCTGGTAGAGGACTACGAGATAGTCGTCGAGCAGGGCGCGACGGCGGCCGGCGCCCGTTGAAGTTCGGGATCGTCCGGTTCCCCGGGTCCTGCGACGACGTCGACGCGGCCCGCGCATGTGAGCATTTCGGCGCAGCCGAAATGCTGTGGCACGGCGAGCGGGACCTGCGCGGGGCCGACGCGGTGGTCATCCCGGGTGGATTCTCCTACGGCGACTACCTGCGGGCGGGGGCGCTTGCCCGGTTCGCCCCGGTAATGGGGGCGGTCGAGGAGTTCGCCGCGGACGGCGGCCCGGTGCTCGGGATCTGCAACGGCTTCCAGGTGCTGTGCGAGGCCGGTCTGCTGCCCGGAGCGCTGCTGCCGAACGCGGGCCTGCGCTTCCTCTGCCGCCAGGCGGAGGTCGTGGTGGAGCAGGCTGCCGCTCCGTTCACCCTGACATGCGAGCGCGGAGAGCGGCTGTCGATCCCCGTCAAGCACACGAGCGGCCGCTACTACGCGCCGCCGGATCTGCTCCGCGCGCTCGAGGGCGCGGGCCAGGTGGTGCTGCGCTACGCGCCCGCCACGAACCCGAACGGATCAGCGGGTGACATCGCCGGGGTGCGCAGCGCGCGCGGCAACGTGATGGGCCTGATGCCGCATCCCGAGCATGCTGTGGATCCGCTCTCGGGGTCGATCGACGGGGCGAAGCTGTTCGGCTCGATCGCGCTCGCGGTGGGCGGACGACAGAGCGCTGCGCAGGCGACCCCGCTTGGAGCAGCATGAGCGCCGAAGTGACCGCCGCCCCCCATCGCGACCTGGGGCTGACAGACGACGAGTACGAGCGGATCGTCGAGCGGCTCGGTCGCCAGCCGAACGGGGTCGAGCTTGCGGTCTTCTCGCTGATGTGGTCCGAGCACTGCGGATACAAGCACTCGAAGAAGCTGCTGCGGACGCTTCCGACCGAGGGTCCGGCGGTGCTGCTCGGCCCGGGTGAGAACGCCGGTGCCGTCGACGTCGGAGACGGCCTGGCCGTCGCCTTCAAGGTCGAGTCGCACAACCATCCGAGCGCCGTCGAGCCGTTCCAGGGCGCTGCGACCGGGGTCGGGGGCATCCTGCGCGACGTGTTCGCGATCGGAGCGCGTCCGATCGCCACCCTCGACTCGCTGCGCTTCGGCGAGCTCGACTCGCCGCGCTCGCGCTACCTGCTCGATCGGGCCGTGCAGGGCATCGGCCACTACGGCAACTCGATCGGCGTCGCCACGGTCGGCGGCGAGATCGCCTTCGAGCGCGCCTACGAGCAGAACTGCCTGATCAACGCGATGTGCATCGGTGTCGCCCCGCGGGAGCGGCTGACGACGAGCGCAGCGGCCGGAGCGGGCAACCTCGTCGTCCTGCTCGGCGCGCTCACCGGTCGCGACGGGATCGGCGGCGCGTCGGTGCTCGCGAGCGCGGAGCTCGACGACGATGGCGCCGCGAAGCGACCGAGCGTCCAGATCGGCGACCCGTTCGAGGAGAAGCGGCTGCTCGAGTGCTGCCTCGAGCTGCTCGACCGCGAGCTGATCGTGTCGCTCCAGGACCTCGGCGCGGCCGGGCTCAGCTCGAGCGCTTCGGAGATGGCCTCGAAGGGCGAGCTCGGGATCGACATCGACACCGCGCGGGTGCCGCTGCGAGAGCGCGACATGGAGCCGTTCGAGATCATGATCTCCGAGTCGCAGGAGCGAATGCTCGCGGTGGTCGAGCCCGAACGGCTCGACCCGCTGATCTCGAGCTGCCGGCGGTGGGAGGTGCGGGCGACTCGCGATCGGCCAGGTGACCGAGACGGGCCTGCTTCGCGTGCTCGCCGGAGACGAGGTGGTCGGGGAGATGCCCGTCTCGGCGCTGGTCGACGAGTGCCCGCTCTACGACCTCGCCCCGGAGCGCCCGGGCGCGCCCGATCTATCCGCGGCCGGAGCGTTCGCTCCCGGAGGCGGCGTCACCGAGCGAGACGCTGCTGGCCCTGCTGCGAACGCCGACGATCGCGAGCAAGCGGTGGGCGTACGAGCAGTACGACACGCTCGTCGGTTCGCGCACGGCGATGCGGGCCGGCGCCGCGGACGCGGCGGTGCTGACGCTCGCGCCCGACGGCGGCGGCGCGTCGATCGCCACGGCGATCGACGGCAACGGAAGGCGCGTCGCCTGCGATCCCTACACCGGCGCCGTCGAGGCGGTGCTCGAATGCGCTGCGAACCTAGCCTGCGTCGGCGCCGAGCCGCTCGGGCTCACGAACTGCCTGAACTTCGGCAACCCCGAGAAGCCCCATGTCGCCTGGCAGCTCAGCGAGGCCGTACGCGGCATCGCCGACGCCTGCGGCGCGGTCCGGGCGCCTGTCGTCGGCGGCAACGTCTCGCTCTATAACGAGGGTGGCGGGGGGCCGATCTACCCGACGCCGGTCGTCGGCATGGTCGGCCGGCTCGACGACCCCGCCGCCGTTCCGGAGATGGGCTTCCGGCAAGTGGGTGACGGGATCGCGCTCGCCGGTCCGTTCCGGCCGTCGCTCGCCGGCTCCGAGCTCGAGAAGCTGCGCGGCGGCCTCTCGGATGGACTGCCGCCGGTCGAGCTGACCGAACAGGCCGCCGCGCTCGCGGCGATTCGCGGCGCTGCGCCATCGCTCTCTTCGGTACACGACATATCGGCGGGGGGCTCGCGGTGGCGGTCGCCGAATGCGCGATTGCCGGCGGCCTCGGCGCCGAGCTCGAGCTGCCGGGCCGTACGGAGCAAGCGCTGTTCGGCGAGGGCCCCGGAGGCTTCGTCGTCTCGGGATCGGAGGAGGCGATCGAGCGGCTTGCCGGAGCCTTGCCGCTCGTCAGAATCGGCGTCGTGACGGGAGAAACGCTGTCTCTGACGGCCGGCGATGCTAGATTGCACTGCTCGGTCGTCGAGGCTCGCACCGCCTACGAGAGCGGTATCCCCGACCACTTCCAATGACTCCTCAGGAGCCGATCTCCTCCCGTGAAGGGCCGCGCGACGAGTGTGGCGTGTTCGGCGTATACGCACCCGAGTCGGATGTGGCGCGGCTCTCCTACTTCGCCCTCTACGCCCTCCAGCACAGGGGTCAGGAGTCCGCGGGGATCGCGACCGCCGAGGACGGACGCATCCTCACGCTGCGCGAGCTCGGGCTCGTCTCGCAGGTCTTCGACGAGGCGAAGCTGCGGGCGCTGCATGGCACCCAGGCGATCGGCCACGTGCGCTACTCGACGACCGGCTCGTCGGCCTGGGAGAACGCGCAGCCGATCTACCGGCAGGGTCGCCGCGACGTCGCGCTCGCCCACAACGGCAACCTAATCAACGCGGTCACGCTGCACTCGGAGCTGCGCGCCGAGGGCGTCGGCTTCCAGTCGACGTCCGACTCGGAGATCATCGCCGCGCTGCTCGCGAACCACCCGGGCGACACCATCCAGGAGGCCATCTGCGATGTCGTCCCGCAGGCTCGAGGGCGCTTTCTCCACCGTGGTCCTGAGCGCCGAGGGCGTGTTCGCGTTCCGGGACCCAACGGGGCTGCGACCGCTCGCGCTCGGGAGGCTCGGGGACCGCTACTGCGTCGCCTCGGAGAGCTGCGCGTTCGACATCATCGGCGCCGAGTTCCTGCGCGAGGTCGAGCCCGGCGAGATGATCGGGCTCGGCGAGCGCGGGATCGAGACGCGCCAGCTCGTCGAGAGCGAGCGGCGCGCGTTCTGCGTCTTCGAGCACATCTACTTCGCGCGTCCCGACTCCCAGCTCGAGGGTGGGCGCACTCAGGTGTCCCGTCGCAAGATGGGCGAGATCCTCTGGCGCGAGGCGCCCGTCGACGCCGACGTGGTGATCGCGGTGCCGGACTCGGGGAACCCCGCCGCCGGTGGCTACGCCTGGGCCTCCGGGATCCCGCGCGACGACGGCCTGATCAAGAACCGCTACGTCGCGCGGACGTTCATCCAGCCCGGCCAGGAGCTGCGAAAGCACGGACTGCGGATGAAGTTCAACCCGCTGCCGGAGATCATCGGCGGCAAGCGAGTGGTGGTGGTCGACGACTCGATCGTGCGCGGCAACACGACCCGTCAGATCATCGGCATGCTTCGCGACGCGGGCGCGAGCGAGGTACACCTGCGGATATCGGCACCTCCGATCCGCCATCCCTGCCACTACGGGATCGACATGTCGACGCCGCAGGAGATGATCGCCCACGAGCGCAGCGTCGAGCAGATCGCCGCGCGAGCTCGGCGCCGACTCGCTCGCGTACCTGTCGCTCGAGGGCCTCTACGAGGCGATCGGCTCGACGCGCGCGACGCACTGTGACGCCTGCTTCACGGGCGACTACCCGCTGGAGCGGCGCGAGCCCGCCAGCGGCAAGTTTGCCCTGGAGGCAGTCGGAGCCTGAGCGCGGGTCGGTTGCGGGGCGGCGGGCTCGCCGCGCTCAGACGGAGCCGATAGCAGCCGGTGCGGGCGGTAGGGTGCGGCCGTGGACCTCGACGCCGCTCTGAAGGACTACTTCGGCTTCGACAGCTTCCGTCCCGGCCAGCGCGAGGCGTGCGAGGCGGCGGCTGCCGGCCACGACGTGCTGGTCGTCATGCCGACTGGCTCGGGGAAGTCGCTCTGCTACCAGATACCTGCCCTGCTGGGCGCAAACCTCAGCATCGTCGTCTCGCCGCTCGTGGCACTCATGCGCGACCAGGTCGACCAGCTCGCGCGCAGGGGGCTCGGGGACCACGTCGGCCTGATCTCGGGCCAGGAGGACCCCGCCGCCAACCGCGTCGCCCTGAGTGGCGCCGCTCGCGGCGAGATCAAGTTGCTCTACGTCGCGCCCGAGCGCTTCTCGACGCCGGGATTCGTGGAGCGGCTGGCCACGGCCGAGGTGGGGATGTTCGTGGTCGACGAGGCGCACTGCGTCTCTCAGTGGGGGCACGACTTCCGTCCCGACTACTTCCGCCTCGCGGGATACGCGGCGGACCTCGGGGCGCGGAGCCTGTTCGCCTCGACAGCCACCGCGACCCCGCGCGTGGCGGCGGACATCGTCCGCCGTCTCGGCCTGCGTGAGCCGCTGCAGGTCGCGACCGGCTTCGACAGGCCGAACCTGGCCTTTGCGGTTGCGCGACCGACAGCGGGTCAGAAGCGCGCGCTCCTGACCGAGGCGCTGCGCGACCCGGACGCCCTTCCGGCGATCGTCTACGCCGGAACGCGCGCGGGCGCCGAGGAGCTCGCGCAGGTGCTCGAAGGCGAGCTCGGGGAGCCGGCGCGCGCGTATCACGCCGGCCTCGAGCGGGAGCGCCGGACCGCGATCCAGCGGAGCTTCCTCGCCGACGAGATCAGGATCGTCGTCGCAACGAACGCCTTCGGGATGGGCATCGACAAGCCGAACGTCCGCACCGTCGTCCACGCGAGCGCCCCGCCGTCGCTCGAGGCTTACTACCAGGAGGCCGGCCGTGCCGGACGCGACGGCGCGCCGGCGCGCGCGCTGCTGCTCGCGGAGAACAGAGACAAGGCGCTCCACGTCCACTTCATAAAGCAGGACGAGCTCGATGACCGACTTCCCGGCCGCCTCGCGGCCGCGCTCGCGCAGAGCGCCGCGGAGGCGGGCACACTCCCCGGTCTAGGGCCGGTTCGCTACAACGTCGACGCGGTCGAGCTGGCGCGCTACCTCGGCTGCTCGCAGGATCAGCTGCGCGCGCTCGTCGGTCACCTGACGCGCGCCGGGGTGCTCCGCCCGACACCCGCGCCGGCCGACCGTGTCGCGGGCGAGATCGAGCGCGACTTCGATGCCCGCGCGGATGCCCTGGTCCGCGCCTCGGTTTCGGAGGCGTCGAAATCGCGCTGGCGGCAGTACCGCGAGCTGTGGCGCTACGTCGAGGACGCAGAGTGTCGCCGACGTCAGATCCTTTCTCATTTCGGCGATTCGAGCACGGATTCGGCGAAGCCGAATCCGTGCTGCGATGCCTGCGACCCGTCGCTGACACCGACCCCGCCGCGCCGCGACCCCGCGGTCGCAATGGACGTCGACGAGGCGATCCTGTCAGTCGCGCGCGAGGCGAACCCCTCGGTCGGGCGCACCACGTGTGCGGAGATCCTCCACGGTGCGCGGACGAAGAAGATCGAGCGCAACGGCTACGACGAGCTCGCCGGCTATGCCAGCTCCGCGCACATGCGCCGCGAGGACATCCTCGCGCGGATCGACGAGCTGATCGACCAACGGCGGATGCGCACCACCGGGGGGCGCTATCCGGTCCTCGTCGCACCGCGCATACCCACTCCCGCGTGAGCTTCCGGGTCTGCGTGCTGGTCTCGGGTGAAGGCTCGAACCTGCAGGCGCTGCTCGACGATCCCGAGATCGACGTGGTCGCTGTGGCATCGAGCAGGGCCGCGGCACGCGGTCTCGAGCGCGCCCGGGCCGCCGGGGTCGAAACCGGAGTCTTCGAGGCTCGAGAACGGAGCGATCGGCCGGCCCGCGATGAGTCGCTTGCGCGCTGGATCGCGGAGCGCGAGGTGGACCTCGTCGTGCTCGCCGGGTTCATGGAGGTGCTGAGCACCGACTTCGTGCGGCGGTTTCGAGGGCGGCTGATCAACGTCCACCCGTCGCTGCTGCCGGCTTTCCCGGGCCTCCACGCCATCGAGCAGGCCGTCGCCTACGGCGTGCGACTGATGGGGGTGACCGTCCACTTCGTCGACGAGGGCGTCGACTCCGGACCGATCATCGCGCAGCGATTCCTTCGACGTTCTTCCGTATGCTCGGGACATCGCGGCGATCGAGACACGGATCCACGAAATCGAGCACGAATTGCTGCCCGAGACGGTGCGACTGCTCGCGGTCGGGGCGGTGAAGATCGACCCTGCCGAGCCGCGTCACGTGATCATCGAAGGGGGCGTGCGATGGCGGCCACTGAGGGGGGCCCCGCGGCGATCACGGAACCGGGCGCGGTGCGCGTCCGCCGCGCGCTGCTGACGGTCTCCGACAAGCGCGGCCTGGTCGACTTCGCGCGCGGGCTGAGCGAGCTCGGAGTCGAGATCGTCTCGACGGGCGGGACCGCGGGCGTGCTCGGTGAGGAGGGCATCGCGACCAGGCCGATCGACGACTACACCGGCTTTCCGGAGATGCTCGACGGGCGCGTCAAGACGCTCAACCCGCGCATCTACGCCGGGCTGCTGGCGGTGCGCTCGAATCCGGAGCACATGGCGACGCTCGCCCAGCACGATGTCGAGCCGATCGACCTCGTCTGCGTCAACCTCTACCCGTTCGAGCGAACCGCGTCGATGCGCGGCGCGAGCGACGCCGAGGTGATCGAGCAGATCGACATCGGCGGGCCGACGCTGATCCGCGCGGCGGCGAAGAACCATCCGTTCAGCGCCGTGGTGGTCACCCCCGAGAGCTACGACGCGGTGCTCGAGGAGCTCAGGGCCAGCGACGGCCGGCTGTCACGACAGACGCGCGAGGCGCTCGCGATGGACGCGTTCGCATACACGGCTCGCTACGACGCCGCGATCGCGCGCTGGTTCTCCGAGCGCGAGGACGACTTCCCGGCGCTCTACCCGCGCGTCTTCGAGAAGGTGCTCGACCTCGCCTACGGCGAGAACCCCCACCAGCGCGCCGCCTACTACGCGCAGGCCGGCGCGCGCACGCACCTGCTGTCGATGGTCTCGAAGCTTCACGGCAAGGAGCTGTCGTTCAACAACCTGCTCGACCTCGACTCGGCACGGCGGCTGGTCGACGAGTTCGAGATCCCGGCAGCGGCGATCATCAAGCACAACAACCCCTGCGGCGTCGCCCTCGCCGGCAGCGTCGCACGAGGCCTTCCACGGCTGCCTTCGCGACCGACCCGATGAGCGCCTACGGGGGCATCTACTGCTTCAACCGGCGCGTCGACCGCGCGCTCGCCGAGGAGCTGCACAAGATCTTCGTCGAGCTCGTCTTCGCGCCCGGCTACGACGACGACGCGCTCGAGGTCCTCCAGCAGAAGCCGAACATCCGCATCCTCAGCTCCGCCGAGCGTCGCGACGAGCCGATCCAGCGAGCACGACACGCGGCGCGTCCGCGGCGGGCTGCTCGTCCAGGACCGCAACGAGGACATCGAGCTGCGCGAGGAGATGCGCGTCGTCACGGAGCGCAAGCCGAGCGAGCCGGAATGGGGCGAGATGCTGTTCGCCTGGAAGGTCTGCAAGCACGTTCGCTCCAACGCGATCGTCGTCGCCAAGGACCTCGCCACGCTCGGCATCGGCGCCGGCCAGATGAGCCGCGTCGACTCGGTACGGCTCGCGATCGACAAGGCCCGCAGCGACCTGAGCGGCTCGGCGCTCGCCTCGGACGCCTTCTTCCCGTTCGCGGACGGCCGGAGATCGCGATCGAAGCCGGCGTTCGCACGATCATCCAGCCCGGCGGCTCGAAGCGGGACGAGGAAGTGATTGCGGCCTGCGACCGCGCCGGCGTGGCGATGGTGTTCGCGGCGAGGCGCCACTTCCGGCACTGACGCGCGCCGCGTCGATCGGTGCGCCGGCGGTACCCAAAGCGTCTGCGGCGATTACCGTGGTTGAGGCCTCTCGCTCATTTGGGGACTTGTGGCAACAGCGCTGAGAGCCGTACGGTCGATTCGTGCGCCGGAGGATCATCATCTTGATTGCCTGCGTGGTCGCATTTGCGGTCGTGCCCGCCGCAGCGAGTGCGGCCCAGCGCTTCGCCTCACCCACCGGCAGCGGTGGGGCGTGCACCGCGGCCGCCCCCTGCGACATCGCGACCGCGCTCAGCTCGCCGCCCGACGACACCGAGGTAGTGCTGCTCTACGGCTCCGACGGCAATTACGGCAGCCCGAGCGCGCGGATCACGACCCAGCTCGTCGTTGGGAATTCCCGCATCGACATCCACGGGGAATTCGACAAGCCCCGCCCGACGATCTGGAGCTCCTCGCCGTACGGGATCGGCATTGAGTCGCCCGACGGCAGCGGCATGCTGCGGCATCTCGAGATCAACGATGCGGCGACGAGCGGCGGTGCGGCCGTCTACTTCAACGGCAGTCAGGCGTTCGACTTCGTCGCGCGCAACACCGGCTCGGCCGGGTTCTCGGATGCCTGTCGCATCTCCGGCCAGGCGCTGGTCGCCGACGCGGTCTGCTCGGGCGCCGCGGGCGCCGGCGTTTTCGTGTACGGCATTGATCCGCCCACTCCTCCCGCCGTGACGCTTCGCAACGTGACCGCACTCGCCGCGACGACGAACGCCGTTCGTGACTGGAGCGGGGGCAGCTCCGGGCAGAACTCGCGCCTGACGATGATCAACACGATCGCCCGCGGTGGCGGCGGTGCGCCCGACATAGACAGCGCGCAGTCCGGCTCGCAGACCGCGACGACGAGCGCGATTCACTCGAACTTCGGCACGCATCTGGAGAGCGGCGGCGCGACGCTCGACACCAGCGGCGGCGGAAACCAGACCGCGGCACCGCTGTTCGCATCCGCCGGCGACTATCACGAGGCGTCCGGAAGCCCGACGATCGACGCCGGCCTGGCCGACCCCGCCAACGGAGCCTTCGACATCGACGGCGACCCGCGCACGATCGGGACGGGCCCGGACATCGGCGCGGACGAGTTCGTACCGCCGCCAACCGGCACGACGGGCGTCACCGGTGTG
Source organism: uncultured Actinomycetes bacterium (assembly GCA_963719375.1). Lineage (GTDB taxonomy): Bacteria > Actinomycetota > Thermoleophilia > Solirubrobacterales > Thermoleophilaceae > JAICJV01. Next base: position 1,764,447 of record CAVRBY010000001.1, read on the forward strand.
ATAACCGGAACCGGCGCGGTCGTCAACGGAAGCGTCGATCCGAACGGATCCGCGACCAGCTACCGCTTCGACTACGGAGCGACCCCGGGCTACGGGACCTCCACGCCGGCGACGAGCGCCGGATCGGGTACTTCCGCGGAGCCCGTCGCGGCGACGCTCACCGGCCTGGCGCCCGGCACGACGTATCACTACCAGCTCGTCGCGACAAGTCCCCATGGGGTCACGATCGGCGGCGACCGGACGTTCTCGACGCCGAGCGCACCGCTGCAGCCGCCGCCGTCAGCGGCGTGCGTCGTGCCAAAGCTGAAGGGGCTGAGCCAGGGCAAGGCCCGGGCCGCGCTGCTGGCCGCCCACTGCAAGCTCGGCAAGGTCAAGAAGCCGAAGCGCAAGCGCGGCCACAAGCCGCCGAAGAACCTAGTCGTCACGAGCCAGTCGTCCACCGCAGGGGCTCGCCTCGCGAGCGGCGCGGCGGTCAACATCACGCTCGGGCCCGCGCACGCCAAGAAGCGAAAGCGCTGACGGTCGGGCCTCGCTCGATCGCCCGCCGCGCTTCGTCGGGCGGAGCTACCCGCGAGCGGAGCGGCAGAAGCGACGCGCTGTAGGCGCGCCCCGACCGGGACTACGATTTGCCCGTGGGCCTCTAGCTCATCGGGTAGAGCACCGGACTTTTAATCCGGCGGGCAGGGTTCGAGTCCCTGGGGGCCCATCATCATCGTCAACCCACCGTGGTGGTCGGGCGTGAATCGGTGATCGAGTGGCGCGGGACCGTACCGACGCGTCCAGCCCTGATCGCCAAACGTCAACCGGTGAATCGGGGCGCGTCGGCCTGACGGCACGCTCGGTAGCGGCGCGTGATCCGCACGCTGCGACCGCCGTTGAGCCTCACGACGAGGGTGACCGTGAAACGGGCGCGGGGCAGGTGGCGCAGGTCGACCGGCGCTCTCAGGCGGCGTCCGCGGATGCGGCGAACCTGGCGCCCATCGAGGAGAACGAGGACCTGCGCGACGCCGGCGCCGCGTGCGATCCGGATACGTAGGCTGGCGCTCGGCCCGCAGCTGCGCGTCGAGGGCAGGCTGGCGAGACGTTGGGCGCGTGATGGCCCGTGAGGCGTCACGCCGGCCGGGGCAAGGCGGCCGGCAAAGTCGGTGTAGCCATAGGTCGTCGTGGCTGGGGTCTTCCGATCGGCGGGGCATGCCGCGGCCTGCGGGAGATCCTCGCCGCAGGCGTCCCAGAAGCTTGCCCACGGAGTCCCGTCGGGACCGATCGCGACGCTGACGTAGTCGAGGCCGAGTCCGTTGCTTCCGCCCTTGCCTCCGAAATCGAGCGGCGGCTCTGCCCGGTCGTTGACGACGCCGCTCCAGAACAACGGCTTGGAGGAGAGCGCATCGGCGGTCTCGGTGATGTAGCCGTCGAAGCCCGGACGGCCGCTCGCCTGGCCAAGGTACGAGAAGGCGACGTGGCCGGGCGCCCCGACGTCGAAGCCGAAATGCGTGACTACGCCCTGTACGCCGGGAGCGAGCACGCTCAGCGGCGCGCTCCAGCTCTGCCCGTAGTCACGCGATACCGCGAGGTAGAGCTTGCCGGGGGCGTAGGCGCCGTTCGGGTTCGGGTTCCCGGGAGTGGTCCAGGCGAGATACATGTTGTTCTGCGAGTCGGTGCGAAGCTCCGCCGAGCCGGTCCCGCCGGGCCCGACCGCCGGCACCTCGTAAGGGACCCGAGCGGCGACCGACCATGTCGCTGCCTCGTCGGTGCTGCGCAGGACGAAGGTCTGGTTTGCGCAGAAGAGCAGCTCGTAGAGCCGCCCGCTCGAGTCGGGAGCCGCCCAGGGCGAGAAGTTCGGATGTTCCGTCTGGCCGTCGCACTCGGGATGCGTCGCGACCGGCCCGCCGAATAGCCCCTGACCGGCGAAGATCCAGGTCTGCCCGCCGTCCAGCGACTTCTGGCAGAGGTCGCCTTCGAGAGCGGTCGTGACATCGCGGCCGACGCTGTCGTACTCGCCGCACGCGTATACGACCTTCGGGTACCCGGTCGTGCGGCTCGTGCGCGGCGGCGCGGTCGTCACCTGCGTCCATTCGCCTCCGAAACCGACCGGGAGCAGCGACGTGGTCCATGAAACGCCGTCGTCGTCGCTGTGGAGGACCGTCTCGGTGGGTATGTCGGGATCGGTCCAGAACAGCCGGCCGGTGGCGCGGTCCATGAAGAACTTGTCGTCGATTTGGTCCCACGCGGGGTAGTCGCCCGGCCCCGCCCCCGAGCTCGCCATCAGAGGCGTCGGTGTCGGATCGACGAACGACCACGTTCGGCCGAGATCGGTCGTGCGCGCGAAGCCCGAGTTGCCGCCGAGGAAGTACTGCGTCTGGACGCCCGCAAGCGACTCGACCGCCGGGGCGTAGATGACGGCGCCCGCGTTCGTCACGGCGATCGCCGACTCGCCGCCCGCATAGCCGGTCTCCATCCCGCACGGCACCGGAGCGCCAGCGGGCTGGCGCGCGACGCGGGCGCCGCCCGAGTAGTGGGCCACCGCCGGCTCAGCCGGATGGCATCCAGGCCCCGCAGGCGCAGACCAGGCCGGTTGCGCGGCCGCGGAGGCGAGCGCCAGGGCCAGCGCAATGAGGAGGGAGGCGCGCGTCATCCGGTGAAGTGCGCCGAGCGGCGCGCGCAGGCGCGATAGGTTCGGCTCAAAGTCGACCGGCCGCCGGCGAAGGTCGCCACCGCGCGGAGACGAAATCGAGCATGCGGCAGGCCGCGCAGCACGATCGGCCGCCGGAGCGCAGCGCCGCGCACCAGGCGCACGCGCCGTTGCCCGAGATACAGCGTCAGCGTTTCGACGCCGGCCCCCGCGCGTATCCGCAGCGTCCCGTTCGCGAGGCAGCGCCGGGCGGACGGGGACGTGATCGTCGCCGTCCGGCGGCGCGCGGCGCTGACGGTGGAGAGCCGTCCGACGACGCCGATGCGCTCGCCGGGACAGGCGTCCGTCTTGGCGCAGTGAAAGGCCGCCCACGGCTGCCCCTGGGGCGAGAAGGCGTCGGTGATGAAGAAGAGGCGGTCGCCGAAGGTCTCCGGATCCGAGGTCGAGAGCAGCGGCGTGCGTGGGTCGTTGAGTGATGCCGCCCACCAGAGCGGTGCGGGCGCCAGCGCGTTCGGGGTCTCCGCGAGGTAGCCGTTGAGGTGGCTGCCACCGTCGGCGCTCGCCAGAAAGGAGACGGCGACCTGGCCGCTGCCCTCGGCCGTGACGGCGATGTGACGGGCACTGCCGGTTCCCGGCGGCGCGAGCGCTGCCGGTGCCGACCAGGTCGCGCCGCGGTCGCGGGAGAGGGACAGCATCGGCGTGCCCTCGCCGAGGATGCCCTCGGTCGCGGGATTGGGCGCGCCGGGCGCCGAGCCACCGCCCGCGCCGCCATCGCCCGCTATCCAGGCGAGGTAGAGGTTGCCCTGGTCGTCCGCGGCGAGCGAGCTGATGTAGAGGTCCTGGACCGGGCTTTCGGCCACGTGGACGAGCTGCCAGGTCGTCCCCTCGTCCCTGCTGATCGCGACCGACAGGTCGCCACACTGGTAGACGGGAAAGTAGAGATCACCGTCGACGCCGACGGCGCCTGGTCGCGCTGCGTGCTCGGTGCCACAGTCCGGACGAGGTGGTGGGTCCGGGAAGCCGCCGGTGACAGCGAAGCTGTGGCCGCCGTCCAGTGAGCGGTAGCACCAGAGGTTGCTGGCGCTGAAGTCGTTCAGGTTCGAGCACAGGTATACGACGTGCGGGTAACCGGTCGGTCGCGTCCCGCCGGCTGGCGCCGGCCCCTCGAGTGTCCGCAGCGAGCCCATTCCGGGGCAGCCCACCGCCGGGTTCGTAGTCCACTTGCGACCGTCGTCGTCGCTCCAGGAGAGCTCGGAACCGCACAGACCAGGGAGGACGCTCGCGAACCAGATCCGTCCGGTCGCCGGATCACGCGTCATCCAGGGCGGAACATCGAGCACGTGGTCGGGCGACCCCGGCGCAACCGCCTGCCAGCTGGCGCCTCCGTCGTCCGATTTCGCGAGGTCAGCGGGGCCGCGGTCGTCGAGCGGTGCGGCAAGGTCATTCTTGACGATCGGCGCGTAGAGCACCCGACCGGTGTGGGTGACGGCGACCGTCGCGGACTCACCGGCGCGACCGGAGACGACCTCGAGACATGGCACCGGCGCGTCGCGCGGCTGAGGCGAGAGGGCGCCCCCGCCCGGTCGGTAGCCGACGGCGGGCCGCGTCGAGTCGCAGCCCGTGCGCAAGGCTGCGCGCGCGCCGGCGGTCGCCACACACAGCGGCACCGCGACGAGCGCGAGCGCGACGAGCGCGCGCGCCGGCCAGGAGGCGACACGAGCGCCTCGCCAGCGATCATTCACCCTCGGTGCTTGCACGCTCCTCCTCATCAGCCGAGCCGCTCTGTCTCGGAAGCCGCGGATGTTGCAGCACGGGCGAGTCTTTTTCAAGACACAACCGTCCGCATGTCACATAAGGGAAGAGCCGCGTGAGCCTCTCCCAGGGACGTCGCGGGCGCCGGCCCGCCGCCACCCGCGACGAGGTGCTACAGCTCGCCCTGGCGCAATATCTGAGCGGCGAGCGGGTCGAAGTGCTCGCAATCGCCCGCGAGCTCGGCCTTGGCCGGGGCACGATCTACCGCTGGTTCGGATCTCGCGAGGAGCTGATCGGGCGTGTGCTCGTGGTCGCCGGCGAACGGGCCCTCGAGCGCGCCCGCGCGGAGACCGGGGGGCACGGTGGAGCGGCGCTGCTCGGGACGCTCGACCGCTTCAACCACAGGCTCGCTCGAGCACGCGCGCTGCAGCACTTCGTCGAATCAGAGCGCGCGACGGCACTTGGGATCATCTGCACGAGCACAGGCATCGTCACGCCCGGCCTGGCAGGGCGAATCGCGAAGATGATCGACGCCGAGGTCGAGGCGGGCACCTATGAGTCACCACTCGACCCCTACGTGCTCGCACACGCGCTCGTCAAGGTGGGACAGGCCTTCCTCTTCAACCACGGCGAGGCGAGCATGATCGGCGCCGGTGACCTTGCCCAGCTTCGAGAGGTCGACGCCGCTCTGCTCCGCGTGGCGACGGAATAGCGCGGCTGCTGGGTCGCGGGGTGGGCTGGCGCCGGCGACGGCGTGTCGCTTAGGGTGCTCGAGCGGCCGGCGAGAGCGACACGCGCGGATCGCGCAGAAGGGCAGGGCGGTCGGACTCGATCACCGTGCGCGCCGCCTCAGCCTCCTCTCAGCGCGGGGTCAGCGGACGCTTAACCGGCGGGGCGAAGCTCTGCGCATGCCGCGACGAACCCTCAGCATCGTTCGCCCGGATCCCTGCCGCCCCTCTCCGGTCCTCGACGTCGTCATGCCGGTCCACAACGAGCAGGCCGTGCTCGAGGCGAGCGTGACACGCCTTCACCGCTTCCTCGCACGGGAGCTGGCGTTCAGCTGGCGCATCACGATCGCGGACAACGCGAGCACGGATCGGACCCCGGCGATCGCACGCCGGCTGTCGGCGGAGATGGCGGGCGTGCATGTGCTGCGCCTGGCGCGCAAGGGCCGCGGACACGCGCTGCGCGCGGCCTGGGCGGCGAGCGACGCGGCAGTTCTGGCGTATATGGACGCGGACCTGTCGACCGACCTCGCCGCGCTCAGGCCGCTCGTGGCGCCGCTCTTGCAGGGAACGAGCGGGATCGCGATCGGCACGCGCCTTGCTCCGGGCTCGAGGGTCACCCGCGGACTCAAGCGCGAGCTGATATCGCGCGCCTACAACGATCTGCTGCGGCTTGTCCTACACGTCCGGTTCAGCGACGCGCAGTGCGGCTTCAAGGCGATCCGTGCGGATCTCGCACGCGAGTTGCTGCCGCTCGTCGAGGACGAGCGATGGTTCTTCGACACTGAGCTGCTGGTTCTCGCCGAACGCGCCGGGCTGCAGGTTCACGAGGTTCCGGTCCACTGGATCGAGGACCCGGACTCGAGCGTCGACATCGTGGCGACCGCACGCGCTGATCTGCGCGGCATGTGGCGCCTCGCGACCGGCCTCAGGCTCGGGCGCATCTCGCTCGGACGGGTGAGCTTGCGAGGCGCGAACCTCGCTGCGATCGCGACCGGTCAGGACACGGGAGGGGTAGGCGGCCGCGTGGCCTGACCCCTCCCGTGGCGATCCTTCTCGCTAGCGGAGCGCGTCCTTGACGCGCTCGAAGCGGCCGCCGCCCTCGCCCGCGCCCATCTGGCCGGCGCCGTGCTTGGCGGCCTCGGCCTGGGCGAGCTGTCGATTTACGTGGTCCCAGTCGAGGTTGCGGAAGAAGGCCTCGACGTACTGCTTGCGGCCGTCGGGCGTCGCGCCGAAGTCGCGCACGTAGGCGTGCTCGTAGACGTCGATCGCGAGCACCGGAACCATGTTGTAGACCGCCCACAGATTCTGGGTGTCCATGATGTAGGTGAACAGGGAGGCGTCGTTGAGGTCATAGCCGACCATCACCCAGCCGCGCGCCGCGCTCGCGGCCTTGCGGACGGCTTGCTGCCACTTGTCGATCCCGCCGATCTCCTCGCCGGCGAGCTCCGCGAAGCGTCCCTGCGGCTCGCCGCCAGAGCCGCCGAGGTGACCGAAATAGAGGTCATGATTCTTGTAGCCGAGCAGCGCAAAGGTGTAGTCGACGCTGACCGCGCGCAGGGGCGAGTAGACCTGGTTGCCCTCGATCTCCGCGTAGTTGAACTCCTTGAGGATCTTGCGGCACTCGTTGGCCTTCTTCGCGTAGCCCTCGTAGAGCTTGTAATGGTCCTGCATCGTCTGCCTCGAGATGCCCTCGAGGTCCTTCTCCATCGAGTCGAACTGGCGTGGCTTGAGTTCGTCCCAGGGCATGGCGCACCCTCCTGTTCCGGTAACGGGTCAAACTGTCTGATCTCCGAAAGCGCCGGTCGCAAACACCTGGCGATCCGCCTTGCTTCGCCGTTCCCGATGGGCCGCCGACGACCGAAGCTCGGCGCCGTCCAGGCGCCTGAGCGCCCCCTCACCTCGCAGTTGCTTCTAGGCGAGCGCTCCCTGCGGCGCGGTCGTCGCCGCATGCGAGCGGCGCGCCTGTCCGTAGGTCACGAGCCTCCCGGTGCGCTCGTCCCACAGCTTCAGCCGCAGCGCGCGCATGCCGTCCCAGAAGCTCAGGACGGGAACGTCGTGGAAGATCGCGTTCTCGTCGTGTGCACGTTGCAGGTTGTAGTTCGGCACGCGCGCGTTGAGGTGGTGGACGTGATGCAGGCCGATGTTGCCGGTGAAGAACTGGAGCACCTTGGGCAGCTTCAGATACGAGCTTCCACGCAAGGCGGCGTCGGCATAGCTCCACTCATCCGAGCTCTCCCAATAGGCGTCCTCGAACTGATGCTGAACGTAGAAGAGCCAGATCCCCGTACCGCCGGCGATCAGGACCGTCGGCAGCTGGATCGCTACGAAGGCCTGCCAGCCGATCAGCCAGCAGATCGGACCGACGATCAGAACGAGGGCGATGTTGGTCGCGATGTGGCTGTTGCGGATGCGCGCCCGGGCGCGCAGGGGAACCAGTCGCGGCTCCAGCAGCAGCGCCCAGAGCGGGCCGAGCCCGAGCATGACGAGCGGGTTGCGCAGCATCCGGTAGCCGGCCCGGCCCCACCAGGGCTTGGCCATGTACTCGGCGACGGTCCAGGTGTCGACGTCGCCCTCACCGCGGCGGTCGAGGTCGCCGGAGGTCGCGTGGTGGACCGCGTGCTCGTGGCGCCAGGCGTGGAAGGTGGAGTACACGAGCAGCCCCGCGACGCGGCCGACCCACGTGTTCGCGCGCTTGGACGGCATGAACGAGCCATGGCCGCAGTCGTGGAAGACGATGAACGTCCGTACGAGAAAGCCGCCGGTGGGGATGGCCAGAGCGAGCGTCAGCAAATAGGAGACCTCGAGCGAGAAGTACATCGCGACCGAGAGCGCCAGGTACGGCACCGCCGAGGTGGCAAGGTCGAGCAAGCTGCGCCGTAGGTCGGCGCGTGCGTACGGCGCGAGCGGCTCGCGCCAGAAGGCACCCTTTTGAGCTGTCACCTCCTGACTCGCGCTGGCGGACTCCATTCGTTCTCCTCCCATGAAAATGGAATACACCCTGTGACCCGTAGGGCTGATCGGTCGTCGCGGCTCACCGCGCCTCGAGAGCGCGCACCCTCAGCGAACCGCTCTAAAGAGCGGTTCGCTACCTTGGGCGCGTGGCTGAGGACAGTTGCGAGAGCGGTCTATGCGGGCACGAGGCGCCGGCGGTCGTCGGAAGTGTCCTGACCGGGACAGGGATGACGCTGGCCCAGGCGGCGCGGGCCATCGAGCGGGGCGAGTCGCCGGCGCTGACCGACGTTCAGCGCCGCATCGTCGAGGAGTGGATGGTCTCCACCGTCCGCGGCTGAAACGCTGCAGACTTGCTGCGATAGGCGTAAGCTCGCCCCAGCGTGAGACGAGGGAGCTTCGCTCGAAGGCGGACGGCGGCCGCCGCTGCAGTGCTTACAGCGCTCGCCACAGCTGCGGTCGCGACCGGCGCGCCGGCGCACACCGCTCGGGCCAGTGCCGCCCCGCGCGTCCTGCGCGTCGGCACCTACGACGGGATCAAGGGCCAGTACGCGACGATCCAGGCGGCCGTCGACGCGGCCCATCCGGGGGACTTCATCCTGGTCGGGCCGGGCGTCTACCACGAGCAGGACGACCACGCGCACCCGCGCTGGCAGCGACGACGCAGACCACGGCAACTTCGGCGGCGTGCTGGTGCACACGCCGAACGCTGACGATCCGCGGCATGAGACCGCAGCGGCGTCGTGATCGACGGCACGCTGCCGCACACCGGCCCGGCGTGCTAGCAGCGACCCGAGCGTCCAGGACTACGGCGCCAAGGCGTCCGACGGGTCCGATCGTCGGCCGCAACGGCATCGTCGTCTACGAGGCGAGCAACGTCAGCGTCGAGAACCTCACCGTCTGCAACTTCCTGCAGGGCAGCGGCGACAGCGGCAACCAGATCTGGTGGAACGGCGGCGACCGGACCGGGAAGATCAATCATCGGGCGCGTTCTACGGCTCGTACCTGAGCGCCACGACCACCTTCTACAAGGACGAGACGACGGCGGCGAGCTACGGGATCTTCACGAACAGCGTCAGCGGGCCGGGTCGCTGGGACCACACCTATGCGAGCAACTTCAACGACTCCGACTACTACATCGGCGCCTGCAGCCAGGCGTGCGACCAGGTCCTCAACGACGCCCACGCGCGAGTACAGCGCGCTCGGCTACTCGGGCACGAACTCGGGCGGCAACGATCGTCGTCGAGAACTCCGAGTTCGACCACAACCAGGACGGCTTCGACACCAACAGCCAGAACAACGACGACTACTACTCGCCGCAGGACGGCACCTGCCCGAACGGCGGCCACGAGCCCGATCACGCACACGCATTCGTGCTGGGTCTTCATGCACAACTACGTGCACGACAACAACAACCCGAACGTCCCCGGCTTCGGCGCGGCCGCGGCCGGTCCGACCGGCACGGGGATGACGATCGCCGGCGGGCGCAACGACACGGTGATGAACAACCGCTTCGAGAACAACGGCGCCTGGGGGATCCTGTTCGTTCCATATCCCGACACCGAGACGCCGCCGCCGCTCGCCACATGCTCGGGCGGCGTGAGCGGGCCCGCGCAACGCCTGCTACTTCGACGACTGGGGCAACAGCCTGCAGAACAACACGTTCAAGCAACAACGGCTTCTTCGGCAACCCGACCAACAGCGACTTCGGTGAGATCACGACGCTCCCCGGCAACCCGCAGAACTGCTACGACGGCAACCAGGCGCCCGACGGAAGCTCTCCCTCGACCCTGCAGCAGACGAACGGACAGTGCGGGAAGCAGGCCACCGCACCCGACCCCAACGCGGCCCTGACCGCGCGAGGTCGCCTGCGACAGCCAGTTCTTCGGACCATGCCCCGCGGGCACGGCCGCGAACTACCCACGCCGCACCCAGGTCGTGATGCACCCGCTGCCCGCAAACCTCTCGACGATGCCGGACCCGTGCGCCGGGGTGCCCGGCAACCCCTGGTGCTCGGCGCCGCGGAAGCTCGCCTGCACCGACAGGCGGAGCTTCACCTTCAGGCTCCACCACGGCCGGACGCCGGTGGTCGACGTCCGGGTCTTCGTCAACGGCCGTTTGAGGGTCCATCACCGCGGCCGCAACCTGAAGCGGGTGACCCTGCCGCGCCTGCCGCGCAAGCGGTTCACGGTCGAGGTGATCGCGACCCAGCGCGACGGCGCACAGCTCGTCTCGCAGCGCACCTACTCCGGCTGCACGAAGACGCGACCGCGGACGCGCGCACGTCACAAGCGCTGAGCGCGGCGTCGACGACTCTGGCCGCCCCGCCCCCAAGCGGCGGGCTCGCCGTCGAGTGCCGCGAGCACGACCTCCTCGATCTGTGCGCTCGAGATAGTCGGGGCTCAGAAGCTCGTTCGGGGTTCGGGCGCGGATCGATCGTTTGAGCCACCACCCAGGCCGGGCAGAACTAGGGGGCAGCGAGGGGGACTCGACCGAGGGGGGGAAGCGGTATGCATCCAGAGGTGATCGGAGGGCTGGGCCTGGCGATCGCTTGCGCGCTCGGCACGAATCTCGGAGGACTGTGGAAGTACAAGGGCGCGGTCGCCTGCGAGGCGGTCGACATCCGCCGTCCATGGCAGACCGCCGTAATGCTCTTCCGATCGAAGTGGTGGATGATCGGCTGGCTCGTCGCCGCGGCGGGTTGGCTGCTGCACGTCGGCGCGCTCGCGCTCGCGCCGATCTCACTCGCGCAGGCCGTGATATCCGGCGGCCTCGTTCTGCTCGGCGTCATCGCCGAGCGCTGGTTCGGCTTCGAGCTACACGCGCGCCAATGGGTCGGGCTCGGGCTCGTCGCGCTCGGTATGGCCGTGCTCGCCGGCACCGCGCGCTCGGCCTCGAGTCACAGCTCGTTCGGCGCGCCCAGCCTCGCCGTCTTCGAGTTCGTCGTCGCCGCGCTTGGCGTGGCCTTCGCGTTCAGCTGCCGCATAGCGCGCCTGTGCAAGTACCAGGGCCTCATGCTCGGCGCCGCGGCCGGCCTGCTGTTCGGCATCTCCGACGTCTCAATCAAAGCCGTCACGGGCGGCAACGGCGGCGTCATCCTCGGCCTGATCTGGGCGCTCACCGCTCTTCTCGCCGGGATCGCAGCCTTCTACGCCTCGGCCCGAAGCCTCCAGGTAGGCGACGGCCTCGCCGTCATCGCTTCGACCGCGGCCGCGGCGAACGTCATCGGCATCGTCGGCGGCGTGCTCGTGTTCGGCGATCCGCTCGGCAGCGGGGGGCTTATGATCACGGTCAGAGTGGTCGCTTTCCTTATGGTCGTCGTTGCCGTCGGACTGATCCCCGCGCCGGTGCGCGCACAGGAGAAGCTCGCCGAGGAGGCACGCGAGGAGCAAGAGGACGAGACGGTGGAGAGCACCGGGCCGCGCGCCTCCGCGGAACCGGTGCCCGCTGCGAGCGCCTGAACGGATGCAGGTAGCCGCGCCCGCTCGCCCTGAGCAGTCGCGCGGCGACGGACCCGACCGGGAGCGCAGCGGGTTCCTGCGCCGGCACAGGCGCCTGGTGATGCTCGCGCTGACCGCGGCGGTCGCCGTCGGGTTCGTCATCTTCGTGCTGCCGCAGGTCACCTCGCTGTCGACGACGGTCCACCGGCTCGAGTCCGGCGATCCGGTGTGGCTCGTCGTGGCGGTCCTGTTCGAGGCGCTCTCTCTCGGCAGCTACATCCTCCTGTTCCGAACCGTCTTCTCGTGCCACGACGTCCGCATCGGCTGGCGCGAGAGCTATCAGATCAACATGGCCGGGGTGGTCGCCACGAAGCTGCTGGCCGCGGCGGGCGCCGGGGGCGTTGCGCTGACGGTGTGGGCGCTGCGCGCCTCGGGCCTCGCCCCACGGACGATCGCCCGGCGCATGTTCACGTTCGAGCTGCTGCTCTACGCCGTCTACGCGGGCTCGCTCGTCGTGTGCGGCCTGGGGCTGCGATCGGGCCTGATGGCGGGCCACGCGCCCTGGACGCTGAGCCTGGCCCCCGCCGGCCTCGGCGCCGTGGTGATCGCGCTCGCGCTCGCGCTGAGGATGCTGCCGTCCGACCTCGAGCGGCGCTTCAAGACCTTCTCGGGCGCTCGTCGCGTGCGCCGGCTGCGGTCTCGCCTGGCCGCTGCTCCGGCCGCCCTGCGCGACGGCACGGGAATAGCGCTCGAGCTGATCCGGAACCGCGATGCCGGAGTGCTCGGAGCCGTCGGCTACTGGGCGTTCGACATCGCGACGCTCGTCGCCTGCTTCCACGCATTCGGCTCGCCGCCTCCCGGGGCGGTGATCGTGATGGCGTACTTCCTCGGTCAGCTCGCCAACGCGCTGCCGCTGCCGGGTGGCGTCGGCGGCGTGGAGGGCGGCATGATCGGCGTCCTGATCGCATTCGGGACGCACGGCAGCCTCGCGCTGCTCGCCGTTCTCTCATATCGCGCGATCTCGTTCTGGCTTCCGACCCTGCCCGGGGCGCTCGCCTACATGAGGCTGCGCGGCACGGTGGCCGCATGGCGCCAGGAGCGGGCGGAGACGGCCCCGACTACCTGACGAGAGCGGGGGTTAGTGCGGCTTCTCAAAACATTTACCAGCACATCGACCTTCATGGCTGAGCTCGTATTCCCATCGGCAACAAGCCGGGCTCATTTCGGGCCGAGCACTTCGAGAAGGGCCGCTAGGCGAACAGGGTGAGGTCGGGCTCGCGCTCGCCGCGGAGCAGCGCGAGGCTCACCTCGACGCAGGCGATCCCACGTGAGGCGGCGAGCACCCGCGCCTGGGGCTTGACCACCTCGGCCGCCAGCACCCCGCGGCAGGAGCGCGTGAACGGCTCCGCGCGCAGCCGGTCGAGATAACGGGTGAGCTGCTCGACGGCTTGAATCGTCGCCGTCCGCTTGACCTCGACCGCCACGAGGCCCCCGCCGGGGTCGCGGCACATGAGATCGACAGGGCCGATGTCGGTGGGCCACTCGCGTCGCACGAGCATCAGCCCCTCGCCGCACCAATGGGGAGCTTCGGCGAGCGCAGCCTGCAGGTGCCGCTCTACGCCGTCGATCTGCAGCTCCGCGGCCTCGCCCATGTCGTGGCTGACGTCGGAAACGACCTGCTCGAGCGCGATCTCGATGCGATCGTCGCCCTTCAGCTTGCGGACGACGATCGAGTGCTCCGACTCCTCGAGCACGGTCGGTGGGGTCATCCAGTTTTCGGGGCGGAAGCCGCCCGCGTCCGAGTGCACCAGCACCGAGCCGTCGGCCTTCAGCATCAGCAGACGCAGCGCGCTCGGGAGGACGGCGACGGCGCGGCCGGTGTAGCGGACCTCGCAACGGGCGACGATCAGACGCATCGAGGGCAAGCTAGAGGTCCCACCGGCGGATAACCGCGAGTCGGACGGAGATCGCACACGGGTGCCCGACAGTCGTGCCCGAGCTCCCGACGCCACACCACGGGGCGGCGGCGCCCTGGAACGACCGGGCCCGGCGACCGGCCGGGAGGGCCTACAATCGGTGGCATGTCGTCGGAGGACCCATTTGGCCTGTTCGGGGATCCGGACGAGCTGCGCCGGCGGATGGCCGAGTTCGCCGAGCAGATGCAGGGAGCGCAGAAGGTCGCCTGGGCCGACAACGCGATCAAGCTCGCCGTCGACATGACCGTCGCGGCGATCCACAGGCTGAACCTGCAGGGGAACGCCGAGCAGCAGGCGGGAGAGGTTCGCGACGCGATCCGGCTGCTGTTCCCCGAGGCGGTCACTCTCGTGCGCGAGGCGCGCGAGGGGTTCGGCACCTAGCGCGGCGGCAGGGCCCGCCGCGCTCGCGAAGGTGGCGCCGCGACTGGTACAGGGTGCGGGCGTGGAGCTCTGCGTCGAGGAGGCCGGCGAGGGCGAGCCGGTCGTGCTGGTGCACGGAATCGCCACCAGCCGCACGATCTGGCGCGAGCTCATCGAGGCACTCGGCGCGGGTGTGCGCAGCGTCGCCTACGACCGGCGCGCCTACGGGGACAGCGGGGCACCCGAGCCCTACGGGGGCACGACGGTCGCCGAGCAGGGAGACGACCTTGCCGCTTTGCTGCGCGTCATCGGCGGCGGCCCGGCCGTCCTGTGCGGCCAGGGCCTCGGCGCGCTGATCGCGCTCGACGTCCTGGTCCGCGCGCCCCGGCTCGCCCGCGCGGCGCTGCTGATCGACACGCCCATGCTGTGGCTCTCGCCGCGAGGACCCGACGCCGTCAGCGCGACCCGCTTCGCGGTCGAGCGAGGCGCACGCGAGGGGGGCCGCGGGGGCGCGGTCGAGGCTTACCTCGAGGACACCGCCGGCGACGACGCCGAGCGGGTGCTCGGAGCCGACCGGTTGCGGTCGACGCACGAGTCGATCGAGGCCTTCGCCGCCGATCTAGCCGCCGGCGCCAGCTGGACCGCCGGCCGGCGCGAGCTGCAGGCGGTGCGGGTCCCTGTCACGCTCGTGCACGCGAGTGGTGCGGGCGCACTGCTCGGGGAGGTCACGGGGAAGCTCGCCACGATGCTCGGCAACGCACGCGTCCATGAGCTCACGAGCGGCTACTTCGCGCAGGTCGAGGCGCCAGCCGAGCTCGCGCGGCTGCTCGAGTCGCTCGTCGCGGCCACTCGACCAGGCGTATAGTCGCCGCCCATGAGCAGCCCCGCCGCCCGCCGATGGCTCGCCTGACCCCGGGACAGCAGCGAACGCGCGCGCGCGTCGAGAGGCTGATCGGCCTGATGGCGCCGGCGCTCAACGCGGTGCTCGCCGTGGGCGACAGGGTCTCGCGGATCGTGGAGCGCGAGGACAGCGAGTACTACCCCGTGCAGCCCGCCGAAATCGGCGGCGCGGCGGAGCGCGATCACGAGCGTTTTCGCTCCCGCTCGGGCTGATCGCGCGAATACGCGCCGCCGCTCAGCCTTAGACGGTGCGCGTTCGTGTGTCACAGTAGGTGCGCAGTGACGAAGGAACAGCAACTGGAGCGCGAACGCCGGTTGGCGATCCCGGCCGCCGCGAGCGCATTCCTCGCGGCCATCTTCGCGCTGGCGAGCTTGATCTACTCGTCGGCGGCGATCAAGACGATCTCCAACTCGAAGACGCCGACGGTGGCCGACCTGCAGTCGGTCCACAACCAGTCCGGCGCGTACACGGTCGAGGTCATCCTCCAGGCGCTCTCGACGCTGCTCCTGATCGGGATCCTGGTCTTCCTCTATCAGGCCGTGCGCCTGCGCCGCCCGAGCATCCCGACCTTCGCGCTCGTGCTCGCGATCGCAGCGCCGGTCGTGCTCGCCGTCGTGTCGGTGATCGCGCAGGTGCACACGCACGACGTCGCCCAGCAGTTCTACGGACACCCGGGGGCGACGAGCGGCTCCGCGGGCGAGACGCGCGCCAAGAACCTGCTCTCGCACGGCGCCGGGAACGCCTACCTGTGGCTCACGATCATCTCGACGCTCGCGCTGGCGATCGCGTTCATCGTCATCTCGATCAACGCGATGCGCGCCGGGCTCTTCAACACGCTGCTCGGCTCGGTGGGAATCGTGATCGGGGCGGGGATCGTGCTGCTCGGCCTGATCGCCGCGATCATCCAGGTCTTCTGGCTGCCGGCGGTTGCGCTGCTCGCGCTCGGTCGCTGGCCCGGTGCCCGAGGGCCGGCATGGGACAGCGGAGAGGCGATCCCATGGCCGAAGCCGCCGGGACGCGGGGGACTTTTCCAGCGGCCCCCGCAGGCCGCCCCGGAAACGCCCCGGGAACCCGAGCCCGACGCCGCCGCCGCAACCGTCGCCACGCAGGCCAACGGGCGCGAGCCGGTGACGGCCTCCTCGCGCTCGACGCGCAGGCGCAAGCGCAAGCGCCGCTGAGCGGCGCGGTCAGCTCGCGACGAGCGCGGCTTCCTGCTCCGCGCCACGTCCGGCGCGAACCGGCATGCGGGCCGCGCTCACCGGTGCGGTGGCCGGTCCCGTCGGCACCAGCTGCGAGAGCCGCGCCACGAGCTCGGAGCAGCGGAACGGCTTCTTGAAGTAGTCGTCAGCGCCGACCGTGAAGGCAAAGTCGCGGTCGAGCTTTCCCGCGCGCGTGCTCATCATGATCACGGGCATCAGACGGTGGCGGCCGTCGGCGCGGAGCTGGCGGACCACCTGGTAGCCGTTCAGGCCCGGCATCATCACCTCGATCACCGCGCCGGCCGGTCGCCACTCGTCGATTCGAGCGAGAGCGTCCTCGCCGTCGAGCGCGCCGAGCACCTCATATCCGGCCCATTCGAGCTGGCGGCGAATCGACGCGGCGCTCGTGGTCGAGGGCTCCGCTACGACGATCAGTGGCTGGTCGGTGTGCGTGTGGTGCATCGTGCTCGGTCCGTGTGGTCAGGGTTCTGCGCGGCGTGGCTTCACCGCAGCCCGGGTGATCGGAGGGGTCGGGCCCCCCTTTAGGCGCCTGGACGGATATTCGAGCGGGGCTCAGTCGGCTCCGACCGCTCCGGCGATCGCTCGGTAGGCCTCGCCGGGGTCGGACGCCTTGAAGACGTGCGAGCCGGCGACGAAGACACGCGCGCCCGCCTGCGCGCACCGCCTCGCGGTATCCGGTTCGATCCCCCCATCGACCTCGATCGGCGCGCGCTCGGGCAGCAGCTGCCTCAGGCGCTCGAGCTTCGGGTATGAGGAGGGAACGAGCTCCTGGCCCCCCCAGCCGGGATTGATCGTCATGCAGAGGACCATGTCGAGCCCGTCCGTGAGCTCCGCGACGACCTCTGCCGGCGTCGCGATGTTGATCGCAAGCGACGCCCGGCAGCCCGCCTCGCGGACCGACTTCAAGGCGTAGTGGACATGCGGTGTGGCCTCGTAGTGGATCGTGATCGAGTCGGCGCCGGCCTCGGCGAACTCGGCGACGTGCCGCTCGGGACGCTCGATCATCAGATGCACGTCGGCGACGCCACCGGCCTCGTGGATCTGCCCCGCGATCGACTCGAGCACCAGCGCTCCGATCGTGATCGGCGGCACGAAATGTCCGTCCATGACGTCGACGTGGATCACCCGCGCCCCCGCGTCGATCACCTCCTGGACCTGCTCTCCGAGCCGCGAGAAGTCGGCCGAGAGGATCGAAGGCGCAACGCGTGGCGACATCCAGAGCTCGTCGTTCACGGCCCTCAAGCTACAAAGCGACCCGCACCGGTGACGCACTTCTGACCGCAATGCGAATAACGTGTCCGCTTGGACAGGGTGCTCAGGGGTTTCCTGCACCCGGAGAGGACAGGGAGGAACCAGTTGAACAAGAGGCTCTTGATCGTCACGTTGAGCGCGCTGATCGTTCTCGCCGCCGCGGGCACCGCTTCGGCCGCGCCCGTGCTCTCGATGAAGACGGCGCATACGCTCGCCAAGCGGCTCGCGCTGCTGCAGGTGAAGCGCCGTCACGTGATCGCCTACCAGCTAAGCCATGAGCGGCGGGTCAGCTCGCGCCAGATCGATTTCAGGTATGCGGATCGCTCACCAACGCATGTCTACTGCACCGGTGTGATCGCGGTGAGGGCGGCCCGATCCCATGTCCGGGCTACCTTCACGCAGTCGAGCTGCCGCGCCATACCGGCCGACGCACTCGCCGCCGAGGCCGCCGCGCTCGGTGCCGCCCGGGCGGTCGCGGGGCGTCGCCCCGCCGTGCGCTCGTCGCTGGCGTTCTACAGGCGAACGCTCAGCTCGTGCCACAGCGTGCGAGTGCCGAAGGCCGAGGCGCTGGACGTCGCGCGGCTCGTCCAGGTCGGCACGCTCGAGGCGCTCGAGGACCCCGTCAGCTCTCAGGTGAGCGCCTTGGTCCGGCAACTCGGCACGATTCAGACGAGCGACACGACACTCGCGCGGGCGATTGCGGCATGGATCGACTACGACCGCGTCGCGCGCGGGCTGCCGCGTCTCGCCAACACATGCACCGCGGTGCGCCACTGGGCGGCGAACGGTTGGAAGGCGGGGAGCGCCCCCGTCGACTTCGGGCTGCTCGTCGGGCAGACGAACCGCCTGACGCTCGATCGCGCGGCGATCATCAAGGGCGCCGACAAGCTGCTCGCCGAGGGCGTCTTGACGAAGGCCGCGCTGGCGTTCACGCCGACCGGACTGCTCGCCCAGCTGCAGCCGAAGCGGCTCGTGCTCGGCCGCGGCTGACGCCGCCCGCCGGATGCGCCCGATCGTGGGGCGCGTCCGGCCGTCGGAGCGGATCGAGTGACCTTCTAGCCTGAGTCGCGATGTCGACCCAATACGTCTTCTCGATGTACCGCCTGACGCGGCGCTATCCGCCCGACAAGGAGGTCCTGCGCGACATCTCGGTCTCGCTGCTCCCGGGCGCGAAGATCGGCGTCCTCGGCTACAACGGCGCCGGGAAGTCGACGTTGCTCCGGATCATGGCCGGCCTCGACCGCGACTTCGAGGGTGAGGCCGAGCTCGCGAGTGGCGCGGCCGTCGGGATGCTCGAGCAGGAGCCTCAGCTCGACCCGACCAAGGACGTACGCGGCAACGTCGAGGAGGGCCTCGGTGAGCTGCGCGCGCTGCTCGACCGTTTCGAGGAGCTCGCGGCGAACTACTCGGAGGACACGGCCGACGAGTTCGCCCGGGTCCAGGAGCGAATCGATGCGGCGGACGCCTGGAGCCTCGACCAGCAGCTCGACCAGGCGATGGACGCGCTCCGCCTTCCCCCGGGCGAAGCCGAGGTGGCGAATCTCTCCGGTGGCGAGCGGCGCCGCGTGGCGCTCTGCCGGCTGCTGCTGCGCCAACCGGACCTGCTGCTGCTCGACGAGCCGACGAACCACCTCGACGCGGAGTCGGTGGCCTGGCTCGAGCGTCACCTGCGTGACTACCGGGGAACGGTCGTCGCGGTCACCCACGATCGCTACTTCCTCGACAACGTCACCGGCTGGATCCTCGAGATCGACCGGGCGCGAGGGATCCCGTTCAAGGGCAACTACTCGTCCTGGCTCGAGCAGAAGCAGGCGCGACTGGCGGAGGAGGAGAAGGCGGACTCGGCCCGCCAGCGTACGCTCGCGCGCGAGCTCGAGTGGGTGCGCCTGAGTCCGCGGGCACGGCAGGCGAAGCCCAAGGCGCGGCTCAACAACTACGAGTCGCTGCTCGCGGAGGAGCGTGAGGCCCGGCTCGATCAGGCGCAGATCCATATCCCCGCCGGAGCGCGCCTCGGCGACGTTGTGGTCGAGGCGAGCGGCTTGACCAAGGCCTTCGGCGACCGGCTGCTGATCGACGACCTGTCGTTCACGCTGCCTCGCGGCGGCATCGTCGGCGTGATCGGTCCGAACGGGGCGGGGAAGACGACGCTCTTCCGGATGATCGCCGGACAGGTCGAGCCGGACGCGGGCCAGCTGCGCGTCGGCGACACCGTCGACCTGGCCTGGGTCGACCAGTCGCGCGACAGCCTCGACTCGTCGAAGACGGTATGGGAGGAGATCTCCGGCGGCGAGGACCAGATCAAGGTGGGTGAGCGGACGCTCGCATCGCGCGCCTACGTGGCGTCGTTCAACTTCCGCGGCTCGGACCAGCAGAAGCGGGTCGGCGATCTCTCCGGCGGTGAGCGCAACCGCGTGCATCTCGCCAAGCTGCTGCGTCGCGGCGGCAACCTGCTGTTGCTCGACGAGCCGACCAACGACCTCGACGTCGACACCCTGCGCGCGCTCGAGGATGCGCTGCTCGCCTTCCCCGGGTGCGCCGTCGTGATCTCCCACGATCGCTGGTTCCTCGACCGCATCGCCACCCACGTGCTCGCCTTCGAGGGCGAGTCGCGGGTGACGTGGTTCGAGGGCAACTTCGACGCCTATGAGGAGCACCGTCGCACGGCGCTCGGCGACGACGCGGACCGGCCGCACCGGATCACCTACAAGAAGCTCGTTCGCGGCTGATTAGGTCCTCCCTGAATTGGGGAATAAGGGTGGGGACCGCGCCCACGGACGAGGAGAACAGCGTATGCGTCGTTGGAAACTGCCGGGCGGGCTCGTGGCCGCCTTGGCCGTCGGCCTCGCCAGCGCCAGCGCCGCAGTCGCCGCCCCGGCCGGACTCGCACCGATTCACGTCCGCGGCGCCACGTTCGTAGGACCCACCCGCGGCGGCACCGTCTCGTTCGTGGTCGCGCTCGCGCCGCGGGACCGTTCGGGGCTCGACTCGCTGCTCGCCGCGCAGCGCAGCGGGCATGCCGGGCCGCTCACACCGGCGCAATACGACTCCCGCTTCTCCCCCCGGCGAGCGACGATCGCCGCGATCAGGCGCTGGGCGGGGCACAACGGCCTGCACCTGCGCTCGGTCTCGGCGGACCGGCAGCTGGTCGAGCTGAGCGGCTCGCCGGCGGCGGTCGCGCGCGCCTTCGGCACGCACCTCGTCACCTACCGCGAGTCGAACGGCCAGACCTTCCGGACACCGGCGACCAGCGCGAGACTGCCCGCGTCGTTCAGCAGGCAGACCATCTCAGTGGTCGGCCTCTCGAACCTCGGGCGCGTATCGCTCTCGGGGCTGCCGCACCTGGGCGCGTCGCTGCTGCCGCAGCTCGACCTCCCGAGTGCGAGCCACCTCGCCGCGGCGCCATCGCTGAACTACCCGGCCTCGTACGGTCCGAGCGACTTCTGGCAGCTGTATCACGCTCCCGCGCGCTCCACGACGACGGGCCAGAGCGGACATGGCCAGAACGTCGCGGTGATCGCCGAGGGCGACCTGAGCGTCCCCCAGTCGGACTTCACCAAGTTCGAGCAGCAGTACCTGGGCGGCGACAAGGTCACGTGGAACACGATCAAGGTGAACGGCGCCTCGAGCGACACCTCCGGCAACGACGAGTGGGATCTCGACACCCAGTACTCGGTGGGCTTCGCACCGGACGTCTCGAACGTGGACGTCTATGACGGCCCCTCGCTCTCGGACAGCGATATCCTCGCGACCGTCACCGCGTGGGTCAACGACACGACGCACGGCAACTCACAGGCGAACTTCTCGGCCGGCGAGTGCGAGCTGCTCGCATACGCCTCCGGCTTCAGCGCGTCGCTCGACAGCGAGCTCGCACACGCGGACTCGATCGGCAAGACGCTGTTCTCCTCGAGCGGCGATACCGGCTCGTTCTGTCCGGCGATCGTCGGGGTCAACGGCGTGCCGGCCGGACTGCTCGACGTCAACTATCCCGCCGCGAGCCCGTACGCGATCGGCGTCGGCGGAACGACGGTGCTCGGCCCCGGCCCGAACGAGATCGCCTGGTATGCCGGCGGCGGCGGTGCGAGCTTCCTCGAGCCGGCTCCGAGCTGGCAGTCCTCTGCCGGTGGCTCGTTCCTCGGGGCGACCCGGGGCGTGCCCGACGTCGCGCTCGACGCCGACCCGAACTCGGGCTACAACGTGATCGTCGCGGGTCAGACCGAGGTCATCGGCGGCACCAGCGCGAGCTCCCCGTCATGGGAGGGGATCTGGGCGCGCGCCCAGGCAAGCCACGGCGGGACGCTCGGCTTCGCCGGGCCGGTGATCTACGGCGCCGGAACCCGCTCCGCCTATCACGACATCACGCTCGGCTCGAACGGCCTGTACCCCGCCACTCCCGGCTGGGACTACGACACGGGGCTCGGGACGCCCGACATCACGGCCTTCTTGAACGGCAGCTGACGCTCTCTTCGGGGGAAGGCCCCGGGCGCTCGGCATGGAGCAGCCGACGCCCGGGGCAGCATAAGAGCATCCGGCTGCTCGCCGGCGCCGGCGCTCAGACAGCGTGAGCGAGGATGTCAGCGCTCGAGGCGGTTGAGCGAGCGCTCCGGGTCCCGGATCCCCTCCTCCTGCATGCGAGCGACGGTCACGGGATCGGGCTTGTCCTGCTCGCCGGTCAGGCGGATGACCGTCCCGGCGACCACGAACGTCGCGAGCCCGTGGACGAGCATGGCGGCGACGAGCAGCCACCAGCTGTTGGTCACGAGCGACAGGAACACGCCCACCACGAGCGCGGTACCGAACGTGATGGCAACCAGGAAGCGGTTCTCGCCGAGGACGTCGAGGGCCCCGCGCCGGCCGCTTGCCGTGACCGAGGAGCGAGTGTCGTCGTCGCTCACGTGCCGCCCGTCGGCCTGCTCGGCCTCGGACCGGAGTTCGTTTACGGCGTCGTCGGAGGGATTTGGCTGCATGGAGATTCCTTCCTTCGGGTGGGCCCCCGTGTTGGATACCCGACGACCGAGCGGCGAAACGGCTCAGGCCGCCACGCGAGCCGCGGGCACGGCGGGGCGCGGCGCCCGCGCCATGCGCACGCGTACGCCGTTCTTCGGCACGAGCGTTATCCCCTGGCGCTCGACGCGGTCGAGCCGTGCCTGCGCCGCGCCGAGCTCGGCACGCTCGAGCATCCGGCGGAGGACGACTCGCATCTCGAAG
Source organism: uncultured Actinomycetes bacterium (assembly GCA_963719375.1). Classification (GTDB taxonomy): domain Bacteria; phylum Actinomycetota; class Thermoleophilia; order Solirubrobacterales; family Thermoleophilaceae; genus JAICJV01. Next base: position 1,786,858 of record CAVRBY010000001.1, read on the forward strand.
CTGGCGAAGCTCGCGCCGATGCAGCGGCGCGTGCCGCCGCCGAACGGAATCCAGGCGTAGCTGTCCGGGGGATCGGGCCCGAGGAAGCGCTCGGGGGCGAAGTCCTCCGGATTGGCATAGGGCGACCCACGGTGGATGACGGCAATCGAGGGATTGATCTCGACTCCCGGTGGGATCGTGTAGCCGCCGAGCTCGAACGGCTCGCCGTGAACCACGCGCCCGACCCCGGGAATCACCGGCCGGGCGCGCAGGCTCTCCTTGACGACCGCGTCGAGATAGCCCTCGTCGCCGTCTTCGAGCGAGCGCTCGAGCCGCTCGCGCACGCGGGGGCTGTGGAGCAGGAGGTCGAACGCCCACGCGAGCGCCGTCGCCGTGGTCTCGTGGCCCGCGACCAGGAGCGTCACGAGCTCGTCGCGCAGCTCGCGGTCGTCCAGGCCGCGGCCGTCCTCGTCGCGGGCGAGCAGCAGCATTGAGAGCACGTCCTCGCGCTGCTCGAGATCGGCTGCGGCGCGGCGGCGGTCGATCTCCGCGTAGATGAGCTCGTCGACGCGGTCGCGGCGCTGCTCGAAGCGGCGGATCGCGCCGCGGTTCGAGAAGCGGCCGCCGCTGAGGCTGAGCACGAGCACGCCGAGCCGTCTCGACACTGGTTGGAGCATCGCCCGGACGGCCGCCTGCAGCTCTCGCATGCGAGCGCCTTCCCCGAGGCCGAAGACGGCGCGCATGATCACCTCGAGCGTCAGCGAGCGCATCGAGTCGAGCAGGGCGAACGGCTCCCGGATGGGCCAGGAGTCGATCGCGCGGTCGGCGGCTTCGAGCATCACGCCCTCATATGAGCGCATCCGCTCGCCGTGGAAGGGCGGCAGCATCAGGCGCCGTTCACGCAGGTGGTCGGCGCCGTCGAGCAGCAGCAGCGACCGCTCGCCGAGGACGGGCCCGAGCAGCGAGTTCGCCTCGCCCGCGTGCAGGCGGTCGGGTGAGGCCTTGAACACCTCGCGCACGAGCTCGGGTTCGAAGACCATCACGAACGGCGCGTCGAAGGCCGTCCTGAACGTCACCACGCCGCCATGGCGGCGGCGGCAGCTCTCGATGAAGGGCAGGGCGGCTACGACGAAGGCGAGCGTCTGAACGCTCGCGGGCAGCCTCGGGCCCGGGGGTAGAGCTGGCTTCGCGGTCATCGGGTCGATGTTCGCAGACCGCGGGAGCCGGCCACGAAAAAGGCGCAAATTGCGGTCTCCGGTCGCGGCCGGCGACGCGGCGAAGCCGCTGGCGTCGCGAGTCGATGCGCAAGCCTGATAATCGTGCAAGCCGCAGCCGGGGAGGCCGGCGCGGGAAAGGTGGGTGACGATGGCTGACAACCGGCGAGACCACCCCCCCGCGGGCAGCCGTGGACGGCTGCTCGGCTCCGCCTGGAAGCTGATCGCCGGCGAGGAGGACGCGACCGACGAGCACGCGAGCGACGAGCACGCGGGTACGGGTGCCCGCGACGAGGTCGAGGCCGAGCGCGAGGCACGGCGCCGTCAGCGAGCCCAACGGCGCGCCGGTCGCCCAGCCGGCTCGTTGCCGGTCGAAAGCGTCATCCCCCTCGGACCGGTTCCGAGCAAGGCGCCGGCGGAGCCGCCGGCCGAGGAGCACGCCGAGGCGGAAGAGGAGCAGGCCAGCCCGGACCGCGAGCAGCCCGCGGCGACGGAGGAGGAGACGGCGGCGGGGCTCGCGGATCGCTGGCGGACGCTGATCGACTCCGAGCGCGAGCGCCAGTCCGAGCTCGAGCGGGAGCTCGCCGAGGGTGACCCGGAGGGCCGGCTCGCGGAGGTGGCGCGGACGCTCGAGCAGTCCCTGGTCGAGAGTGAGCGTGCGCGGGAGCGCTGGGTCGAGCTCGAACGGCGCCTGAGCGAGAGCCTCGACCTGCAGCGGACCGCCGCGAACGAGCTCGAGGCACGCGAGGCCGCGCTCGGGCGGCGTGAGCTCGAGGGTGCCGAGCTGCGAATCCAAGCCGCCGAGGAGGCGCTCGCGGGAGCCGAGCGCTACGTCCAGGAGCGCACCGAGCTCGAGGTGCGCCTGGCGCTGCTCGAGTCCCAGCGCGCGCAGATCGACGAGGAGCTCGGGCGCGCCCGGCGTGCGCTCGACGAGACGCATCGGGGCGCGGAGGCGCTACGCGACGCGCTCGAGGAGCGTGACCTCGAGCTGGCCTCGGAGCGCCAGCTGAGCGCCGAGCTGCGCGAGCAGCAGGAGGAGCTCGCCGCTCGCATCGAGCAGCTCGACCAGGCGCTGACGCAGAGCCGCAGCGAGGCGGAGGAGGCCGCGGCGGCCGCCTCGACGAAGCTCGAGGAGGTCCGCAGCGCCGCCTCGGCGGAGGTCACGCGCGTGCTCGAGGGTGCGCGCGGCGAGATGGAGCGCCTCGTCAGCTCGCTCGCCCAGGCCGACGAGCGCAGCGGCGAGCTCCAGCGCGAGCTCGAGGAGACGCGTGATTCCCTGACCCGGGAGCGGGACCGGCTCGAGCGGCAGCTGAGCCAGGCGACCGCCTCGCTCGCCAAGGAGCACGGCGAGCTCGAGCTCGAGCGGACTAGCCGGCGCGAGCTCGAGACGCAGCTGCGCACGGTGACCCAGCAGCGCGACGACGCCCGAAGCGAGGCGAAGCGCCAGCGGGCCGACCGCGACGCGCTGCGGGGCCGCTTGCGCGCGCTGATCGAGGGCTCACCCGCGGACGAGCCCGAGACGGGGCCGGCGCCCGCGCCCGAGCACGCGGGCGAGGCCCCCGACGAGATCGCCGAGGAGCGGAAGGCCGAGCCCGCGGCGAACGCCTCCCGTGCTTCGCGCTCGCGGCGGCGCAGGCGCCGTGCCGAGGGCGAGCGTCCCGCCGAGTGCGCGGTCTGCCATCGCCCCACGGGGAGCGGCCCGCTGGTCGCGCTTCGGGCGGCCGGGTGGGAGCTCGAGGACGGCGCGGCGCTATGCCCGACGTGCCGCGCGAGCGGGCGCGGGCTCCCCGCGGGCGATCAGGAGAGCTCGCCCGCTGATCAGCCCTACGGCTGAGCTGGTTCCTGCAAGCGCGGTCATCGCCGCGCGCTACGCTTGAGGCGAACGACCCGGCGCCGGTCGGACCGTCACGGCGGCACGTCGTTCCCGTGCTTGCACGACCCTCCAGCCCGTGACCCATCGTCAGCGATACCTGCGTCGACGCCACCGGACGCCACTCGAGCGGATGGCGCTGCTCGTCTTCGGTGGCGGGGGGGCGCTAGCGCTCGCGGCAATCGTCTCGCTGATCGTCTATGTCGTCGCCGTTGCGGCCTCGACGCCCGACATCAGCCGGATCAGTCCGCTGCAGGCGGGCCGCAGCTCGATCATCTACGCCTCCGACGGCTCGGAGCTCGGCGAGATCCAGCCCGACGCGGTGCGCTACCCGGTCGCGTGGTCGCAGATGCCCGTCACGCTCAGGCGCGCGACCGTGGCGATCGAGGACAAGCGCTTCTTCTTCCACGGCGGCGTCGACTACCAGGGCATCCTTCGCGCCGCGCTCGCCGACGTCGCCTCCGGAGGTGGTGAGCAGGGCGGCTCGACGATCACCCAGCAGCTCGTGCGCGCGGTCTACCTGCAGGACACCCAGCGCAACATCACCCGCAAGATCCGCGAGGTGAAGCTCTCCGAGCAGCTCGAGCAGCACCACTCGAAGACCTGGATCCTGTGGCAGTACCTCAACAACGCGCCGTACGGGACCTTCCAGGGACGAACCGCACTAGGCGTCGAGGCCGCCGCCCAGCTCTACTTCGACAAGCACGCGAACCAGCTCACCCTTGCGGAGGCCGCGCTGCTCGCTGGGCTGCCCCAGGCGCCGACGCTCTACAACCCGTACCAGAACCCGAGCGGAGCGCTGCGGCGGCGCGACGAGGTGCTCCAGGCGATGGCCAGCCAGGGCTACATCAGCACCCGCGAAGCCGCCCAGGCGGAGCGCGCGCCGCTCGTGCTCCATCACCCGCAGCTCGCCTCGCCACAGCAGAAGCGAGACCCCTACTTCTTCGACTACGTCGAGGAGGAGCTGATCCAGCGCTACGGCGAGGCGGCCTTCCGCACCGGCGGCTTCAAGGTCTACACGACCGTGGACCCGGCGCTGCAGGCCGCCGGCCGGCAGGCGATAGCGACCGAGCTGCCCAGTCGCAACGACCCGGGCTCCGCGGTCGTCTCGATCGACCCCGCGACCGGATACATCCGCGCGATGGCGTCCTCGTACAGCGCCGGCGATCACAGCTTCAACCTCGCCGCCCAGGGTCACCGCCAGCCCGGCTCGGCGTTCAAGGTGTTCGTGCTGACGACCGCAATCCTCCAGGGCATGGACCCCGACACGACGATCTACAACTCGAAGCCGGTCTCGTTCCAGATCCCCCGCTTCGGCACCTACAAGGTCCACACCTACGACAACAGCTACGTCGGCCCGATCAGCGTCACGAACGCGACTCTGCGCTCCGACAACACCGTCTACGCCCAGCTCGACATGGACGTCGACCCGCACAAGGTCGCCGACACCGCACACCTGATGGGGATCACGGCGCACCTGGACGGCGTCGCATCGGAGGGACTCGGGGGGCTCGCGGTCGGCGTCTCGCCGCTCGAGATGGCGACCGCGTACGCCACACTCGCCTCGGGCGGGATCCGGAGCACGCCGAAGGCGATCACGCGCGTCGTGCTTCCCGACGGCAAGGTCGACGACCTGTCGCAGCCGGAGCGCCAGCGAGTCCTCTCACCGGGCGTCGCCTACGAGGTGACGAAGGTGCTGCAGGAGAACATGGACGCGGGGACCGGCACCGAGGCGACCTTCGGCTGCCCGGCCGCGGGCAAGACCGGCACGACGGACCACTACAACGACGCCTGGTTCGTCGGCTACACCCCGACGCTGGCATCGTCGGTCTGGGTCGGCTATCCGAACTCGCTGGTCTCGATGACCAACGTGCACGGCGGCGCGGTCACGGGCAGCACGATCCCGGCGCGCATCTTCCACGACTACATGTCGGCGTCCGGCTACCGCTGCCACGACTTCCAGCAGCCCGGTGACCTTCCAAGCCTCTCGCCGGGGCACGGTCACTACGCGATCACGGGCACCTCGCTCGGGGCACTCGCCTCGACGACGCCCGGCGTCGGCGTCGGATCGCTCTCCCAGGGCGACGGCACCACGACGGGCGCCCCGCAGACGCCCGGCGCGGCGGCACCCGCGACCGCCACCTATGCACCTAGCGCCGCACCACCCGTGGCGGCGGCACCCGGGCCGGCCGCCGGTACCGGCACGGGTGCGGGGACGGGGACGGGCACGGGCGCTCCGGCCACGCGCTCGCCTGGTGCGGGCACGGGCGGCGGGGTTGGCGGCGGCGGGCGTGGCGGCGCCGGCCCGTAGCGGCTTAGCGCCCCGACAGGGTGACCAGCACAGCGCTCGCGGCGGGCACCGATATCGGCACGGTTCTCGCCGCGCCCGTGGCGATCTGAGGCAGCCTGGGCGCGGCACGCCAGCTGCCGTCGCCAGCCACCGCGCGCCCGCCGAGCGTGACGCCGCCGGTCGCGGAAAGCGACGGCCCGGTAAGGCGCAGGAGCGTCGCGCGCGCGAACCGATGCGGGAGGCGAAGTCGCGCGCTGACCCTGCTCGAACCCTCGTTGACGAGGACCACGTGGAGGCGAGCGCCGCTCGCCGCGAAGGCCGTGGCGCTCAGCTGGCCGTACGAGGGTCCGATCGCAGTGCGCAGCGGGCGGTCTCCGCGCAGCTCGTGGGCGAGCAGCAACGAGTACCACTCGGGGTTCGCGTGCAGCCGTCCCGCCGCGAGATCGTCCTTCGTCAGCGCGCACAGCGGTCCATAGCCGCCACAGTTGGAGGGTGAGCCATGGAAGTTGACGCCCGCGATGCCGCTCTCCATCGCTCGGCCCAGGTAGTCGACTGCCCAGAGCGCCGATGCGAGCGTGTTGCTGACGCCCGCGGTGCCGCCGCAGGAGACGTTGTTGGACTCCGAGATGCGCAGCGGTATCTGGTTCGCGCGTGAGATCGCCGCGAGCCGGCCGAGCCGGCCGGACTCCTTGCGACGCACCACCGGGTCGAGCAGGCGCGCGATGCTCGGCGGCGGGATGTCCGCGCAGTTGAGCGAGTAGTAGTGGGCGGTGAGCAGAGCGGGAACCTCGCGGAGCGCCTCCTGGCGGATCCAGCCGACGTTCGGGGCGGAGGTGGAGTCGGGGCCCGCGAGCGCGACGCCGGGCGCCGTCGTCTGGAGTGCCGAGCGGTAGGAGTCGACGTCCTGCTCGTAGGTGCTGAATGTCCACGGGCGAGGGCGGAGGCCGTGCGTGCCGTAGGCGTCGGGCTCGTTGCCGATCTCCACTCCCATGAGCTGTGCTCCGAACTCCGACTGCGCCGCGCTGGCCTCGCGGGCCGCAGCCTGCGGGTCATAGTGGGCGAGGTTGACCGTCACCAGCGTGTTCCAGCCCGTCTCACGCAGGAGGGCACCGAGCCTCCGCATGTCCGCGGGGCCAACGGTGGCCCGTGCCCATGACGGCTTGCTCACCCCGTCGTCGGACCACGTCACCTGGGTGTCGGCGGTGATCCCCCCGAAGCGGATGACTCCCCGCCCGAGCGAGCGCATCAGCGTCGGCAGGTTGCCGCTCGAGGCATAGCCGGCGATGTCGGGCAGGCTCCTGGCCTCGAACGAGAGCCCCAGGAAGTCCGCGGGCACGCGCGTGCCGGGATGGGCGGCGTCGAAGCTGACCTCGATACCGCGCTGGACGCGGGCGTGCGTGCTCGCTTGCGCCGGACTGGCCGCGACGATGGTGCCGGCGCTGAGCGCGAGCAGTGCCGCGCCGAGGCGACGTTGGAAACGTCCGAAGTTCATGTTTTGGTCTCTGGGCCGCGGGCTGGGGGCGCTCGCCTGGATGGAAACCGCGGGGACCCCTACGGATGCGGGAAACGCGCGGACGATATCGGCGCCGCGGAGAATCGCTTGAGCGCCGACCGACCGCCGCGCGGCACGCGACGTTTACGGGGCTCTTCATCGGGGCCTCTTAAGCTGCACGGATAACGATCGCTTTGAAAGCCGTCGCCGCGCCGGCCCGCCTGCGCCGCTGCCTACTGCTGCCCAGCGTTGCCGCGCTCGCCGCCGGATGCGGAACTGGTGGCGCCCAGCCGCCGGTGTCCCCGGGTCCGGGCACCCAGGTCGCCTCGCCGCAGACGCAGGTCAGCTTCCCCGGGAAGACTGCCGCCGACGTCGGGGCCGTCTCCGTCACGGGCTCGAGGAGCGGCCGGCACGCGGGCGCCCTGCACAGCTACGCCGCGGAGCGAGGGGTGAGCTTCGTCCCCGCTTCGCCGTTCACGCCCGGCGAGTCGGTGACCGTCGCAACGCACCCCGCGCGCGGGCACTCCCCGGAGGCCTTTCGCTTCGGGATCGCGCGGGTTGCCTCGCTCCCGAGCCTCGAGGGGTCGACTCCCTTTGCCGAGTCAGCGCCCCGCTATGCCAGGCGCTTCCGGTCCCGCCCCGATCTGCAGCCGGCCCCGGTGTCGATCAGGACGCGCTCAGCCGGACTCGCGCCCGGACTGGTCTTCTTGACCACCGGCGCGGCAACGGAGGGACCGATGATCCTCGACGACAGCGGCCGGCTCGTCTGGTTCGACCCGGCGAGCACGGGCCAGGTGGCGGACCTCCGGGTACAGACCTATGCGGGCCGCCCGGTGCTGACCTGGTGGCAGGGACAGGTGCTGAACGGTCACGGCCGGGGCTCGTACGTGATCGAGGACAGCTCCTACCGGCAGATCGCCACGGTCTCCGCCGGCAACGGCTACCAGGGCGACCTGCACGAGTTCCTGATCACCCCCCAGGGGACGGCTCTGCTGACCGCCTACGCGCCTGTGTACCGTGACCTCTCCGCGGTCGGTGGCCCCAAGCGAGGCGTCGCGCTCGACTCGATCGTGCAGGAGGTCGACATCAAGACCGGTCTCGTCCTGTTCGAGTGGCACAGCCTCGACCACGTCGGGCTGCGTGAGTCATACGTGCCCGCGCCACGGAGCGCGAGCGTCCCGTTCGACTACTTCCACGTCAACTCGATCGACCTCGATACCGACGGCAACCTGATCGTATCGGCGCGCAACACCGACGCGGTCTACGAGATCAACCGGCGAACCGGCGCCGTCATGTGGCGCCTCGGCGGCAAGCACAGCAGCTTCGCGATGAGTCGTGAGGCCCGCTTTGCATTCCAGCACGACGCCCGCCGGCAGGCGGATGGCGGGATAAGCGTGTTCGACGATGGCGCCGCTCCGCAGGTGCACAGCCAGTCACGCGGCCTGGCGCTCTCGCTCGACACCCTCCGCATGCGGGCGACGGTCACGCGCGAGTACCGGCACACCCGCGCGCTGCTGGCCGCCAACCAGGGCAACATGCAGGTGCTTCCGAACGGAGACGCGTTCGTCGGCTGGGGCAATCAGCCCTATTTCTCCGAGTTCGACCCCAACGGCAAGCTCATCTTCGACGCGCGCCTGGCGCCGGGAGGGGAGAGCTACCGCGCCTACCGCTTCCCGTGGACGGGGACGCCGGCGCAGCCGCCGGCGATAGCCGCGCAGCGAGGTCGACGCGGGACGGCGACGGTCTGGGCGAGCTGGAACGGGGCTACGCAGGTCGCCACCTGGAGGGTGCTGGGCGGGCCGCGCCCGACAGCGCTGGGGCCGGTCGGAGCCGTGTCCTGGCAGGGCTTCGAATCCGCGGCGCGAGTCGCGTCGGGCGGCCCCTGGTTCGAGGTCGAAGCGCTCGCCCGCAACGGTCACGTGCTCGCGGCGTCGCGAGCGGTGCGCGCGGCCGGTTAGGTGCCCCTGCTTTTCGGTTAGAGAGGGGTGATGCCGAGGCGGATCACGCTGCTCGCGCTCACCTTGCTCGCGGGCTGCGGGGGTGGCTCGGCGAGCGCGCCCCGGTCGAGCGCTCCCACGCAGGGCGACGTGAGCAGCCAGGCCCGTAGCGAGCTGCTGCGCGCGGGGCGCGATGTGCTCGCGTTCGGGCGCACGCACGCGACCTTCGACGTCGGCGGGGTCGCAGGGCTGCATCATCTCGACGCGCGCACCGGGCTGGTCAACTTCGTGGACGGGCGCCAGACGAGCTTCTTCCTCGCGGTCCGCCCGCCTACCACGAGCGCGATCTGGCGCTTCGACTACGACCACAGGCAGGTCAGCCGGGCCGAGTGCCGCGTCGGGCCGGGCCGTCGCTGCTGGGGGCTGCGCCGCTGGTGAGCAGTACGGCACGCGGTAGCGCTAGTGTCAGAAAGCATGGCCCTGCGATTCGACCGCCGTAGGCGGGCGGCGCGGCGCAGGACCGTGGCGCTGGCGGCCCTGACGACGGTGGCGGCGCTCGCGGTCGTGGTTGCCGTCCTGCTGCAGGGCGAGACCGCGGACCCGTTCGCCTACTCGCCAGCCAATCAGTCTCGCTTCGAGCGCGACGCGGCCGCCGGCGAGAGCCACCTGCTGTACGCGAACAGCCCGGGCGGGGCCGTCGCGACCGCTCGGCGAGTCGTCGCGCTCGACGGTCCGATCCGGGTCGCCGCGGCCGCATCGCACGTCCCTCCGGCCCTGCTCGAGGGGATCGTCTACCTCGAGAGCGGCGGACGCGCCAACGCCGTCGCGGGCGCGGACCCGAGCGCCGCGGCGGGCGTCAGCCAGATCCTGCCGGTGACCGCCCGCAACCTCCTCGGGCTGCACGTCGACCTCGCGGCGAGCCGTCGCCTGACCGCCCAGATCCTCGCCGCCGAGCACGCGCACGATGCGGGGCTGGCCGGCCGCCTCGAGCGCCAGCGAGCGAAGGTCGACGAGCGCTTCGAGCCGGCCAGGTCCCTCGCGGCGATGGGACGCTACCTCAGCTTCGCCCTCGGAAAGCTCTCACGGGTGGACCTCGCCGTCGAGTCCTACCACATGGGGGTCGGCAATCTCGCGAACGTGATCCGCTCCTACGCCGGCACCAAGGGGCTCGCGGGCAAGGTCGTCCAGGACCAGAAGCTCAGCTACGCGCAGCTCTACTTCGACAGCACGCCGGCCCGGCACAGCGCGTCGTACAAGCTGCTCGCCGCACTCGGCGACGACTCCGCCACCTACTACTGGCGCGTCCTGGCGGCGGAGGACATCATCGCCCTCTACCGGCAGAGCCCGGCGGCGCTGGGCCGGACGAGCCAGCTCGAGACCTCATATCCCTCGGCGGAGGCGGTGCTCCACCCGCCGGGCAGCACCCAGGTCTTCGACACCCCGGCGGCGATCGAGGGCGCCAAGGGAGCGCTGCGGGCGATACCGAACAAGCCGGCCAACCACTTCACGCTCGACCCCTCGATCGCGACCCAGGCACAGAGCCTCGGTCGTAACCCGCGCCCCTACGAGACGCTCCGCCCGGAGGCACTGGGAGTGCTCTACTACCTGGGCGACCGGGTCTTCACGATCAGCCACGCGAAGGCCCCGCTGCTGGTCGCCGCGGCGACGCGCGATGTCGCCTACGAGAACGCACTTGCCGCCCGGCAGCTCGCGCCGCGGCAGGGTTACTCGCTCTACACCACGGGTTGGAGCTTTGACATCAAGCGAAGCTACGCGAGCCCGCAGCAGGCGCAGGCCTTCCAGCAGATGCTCGACCGCCTGCAGGCGCTCGACGTGATCGCCTGGGCGCGCCAGGGGGGCGTGATTCACATCACTGCGTCCGCGCAAGCGCGGACGCTCAGTCCGCTCGTCGACGGTGCGAGTCTGGGTGACGGTTCCTAGGGGGCGCTCGACGCGCCAAGCGGCTCGGACCAGTGTTCGGGGTCGGCGGCGAGGGCCTGCTTGTCCGGCGCGACGGCGCCGCTGATCGAAACGCGCGTGCCGCCGCTCGGGTCCGGCTCGAAGGCCACACGCATCCGCTCGCCGCGCAAGGTGTGCCAGAGCATCAGCACGAACGGGAACTGGACCCGCGGGCGATAGCCGAGGTGTCCGCCGCCGCGCTCGGTAAGGCGCAAGCCGACGGTGCGTGCCGGCGCGGAGAGGGCCGTCGCCGCACGTGCCTGCGCCTCGGCGGGCGGCTCGCGCATCGAGAGCTCGACGTTGAACTCGCGCGCCATGGTCAGCCGCCTTCGTGCGGAGACCAGGAGAATCGCCACAGCGCTATGGCCAGTCCGCCGACGGCCCAGAGCGCCAGGATCAGAAGGTCCTTGCCGGCCACGCCCGTGCCTTTCGTCGCCGGGTCGAACGACTTGAAGAGCGCGTTGTCGAGGTGGCTCACGGGAAAGATGCTCGCGATGTTGCTGAGCGTGCTCGACAGCTGCGACTTCGGGATGAAGACCCCGGAGATGAAGTAGAGCGGCAGCACGACCGCCTGGATGATCGGCTGTGCCGAGTCCTCTGAGGGGATGAAGCTCGCCGCCGCGAAGGAGAGACAGCAGAAGCAGGCGGCGCCGACGATGACGGCGAGCGCGTAGGCGGGAATGGTCGTGCTCGGGAGGTGGACGCCATAGGCGATCCGCCCGATCACGAGCAGGATGACGACGAGCACGATCGAGAGGATCACCGAGGTCAGCGTGCGGCTCGCGATCAGCACCCATGCGGGGACCGGGGTCGAGCGGCGCCGCTTCAGCACGCCGCTCTCGCGCTGCGAGACGATCGAGATAACGAGGTTCACGAAGCAGACGGCCACAACCCCGAGCGTCGAGATCCCGGGCAGGTAGTAGGTCGAGTACTTGATCGCATGGCCGTCGACGTAGGTCGTGTGGTTGCCGAACACCGAGGCGAGCAGGACGAGGAAGATCACCGGCAGCGCGATCGAGAAGAAGCGCGCCCGCGGGTCGCGCCAGGTGACCAGCAGGTCGTAGCGCAGCTGGTGGGCGACTAGCGCGGAGTCGCTCATCCGGCCTGCTGCGTCAGCGCGAGGTAGACGTCCTCGAGCGTGGGGTGGCGGACCTGCAAGTTCGAGACCTCGACGCCTCGCTCGATCGCCCACCCGGAGAGCGCGTGCAGCGTCGGCATCGCCTCAGCGCTCGTGATCAGGACGCGACCGTGGGCCTGCTCCACCGCAGGCACCGGAAGCTCGTCGACGCCGATGTCGGCCGGCAGCTCGAAGCTGATCTCGTAGGCCGAGTGGTCGCGGCCGCCGAGCGTCTTCGGCGTTCCCTCGGCGACGATCGCTCCGGCGCGCAGGACGGCGATCCGGTCCGCGAGCGCCTCCGCCTCGTCCATGTAGTGCGTCGTCAGGAAGATCGTCTTCCCGAGCGTCCGCAACCCGGCGATCATCTCCCATGCCGCGCGCCGCGCCGACGGATCGAACCCGGTGGTCGGCTCGTCGAGGAAAACCAGGTCGGGGTCGCCGATCAACGCGAGTGCGACATCCATGCGACGCTGCTGGCCGCCCGAGAGAAGGCCCCCGCGAACATCGGCCTTCTTCTCGAGGCCGACGAGCTCGATCACCTCGCGAACCGGCCGCGGCGCCGGGTAGTAACCGGCGTAGAGCTCGAGGCATTCGCGCACGGTCAGCTCTGGCTCGATCCGGGACGACTGGAGCACCACGCCGACGCGCGCGCGCCAATCCCGGCCGGCATGCTGCGGGTCGACCCCTAGGACTCGCACATCGCCCCCGGTCCGCTTGCGATGGCCCTCGAGGATCTCCACCGTGGTCGTCTTGCCCGCACCGTTCGGGCCGAGGAAGGTGAAGATCTCACCGTGGCGGATCCGGAGATCGATGCCGCGCACCGCCTCGAAGCCGTCGTAGGACATCTGCAGCCCCGAGACCTCGATCACGATCGGCGGCTCGCCGCTCCCGTCGAGCGTCGAAGCGCCCTCGCCGATGGTCGCTCGCGAAGCCATCTTGCCGGGCGAGCGTATACCAGCGGGCGCGCAATCATTGCTTCCCCGCCGATCCTGCACCGGCGTTGGTAGCGATCACGATGCGTAGATGGCGGCCGTGGTCGGTTGGTCTACGACCGATGGGGTTGAGGCATCGACCTTGCGAGGGCGTCGCGGTGCTACAGGCTCACCTGGTGGTCTTCTCGTCTTTGGACTTGCCCGCGGCACTCCCGGTCATCCCGGGGCTCGGGGACATTCGCATCATCGCCCGATTCGCCGCGAGACTTCCCGGAACGGTCAGCCCAGGCAGGCTCGCCGGCGAGATCGCCACCCCCAGAGCGAGGGCCAGAAAGACGGCAGCGCCCGCGAGGCGGCCGGGGGCCGCGGCGCGTGGCAGGCGCTCAGCGGCGATCAGCACCGCAACGACCGCCATCCACCACAGGCTCATAACACCGAGCGCGAATAGCGCCGCCATAATCGCCCAGGACGAGGATAGGCAGTTGACGCCGGCCCTGAGACCGGCCAGCCATGGCCGGTGCCCCAACTCGCGCGTTTGCTTGCATCGCTCCAACGCGCGACGCTTCCGGCTCGTCAGCTGGTATCCAGCGGCAACGGCCAGCACCGCGACAGCCACCCATCTGCCGCCTTGATTCCAGGCGAGAGTTTCGCCGAAAACACGTCGACCGCCGGCGATCAGTTCATAGACGACCAAGCCGGCGAGCGCCCATACCGCCAGATACGCGCTTAGAAAAGCTGCTCGCTGGACGACCGGCGTGGTCCGCGTCCGTGGCGGCCGGACCTCCTGGTAGCGGACGGCGAGCGGGGCCACGACAGGCAGCATCATCGCCGCCATCATTGCGACCCATGTCGCCATGAACCAACCTGCGGCGCCAAGAGCGCCTCCAGGCCCGGCGTCCATCCCGTCCATCCGCACGGCGCTGATCGTCCAGCATCCCGCGGCGAGGAGGACCACGGCTCCGATCACAGCCGCCCTCGCGGGATACCAACTGCGGGCGCCGGTCATGGCCCTACCTCCTAGCGTTCGGTCGAGGGCGTGGGTCGAATCGTGCCATCTGTGGAGATCCCGTTTCGTCCCGTCAGCCGGCCACGCTCGATCAGCTGCTCGTTAGAGGGATCGTCGTCGAAGGTCCAGGTCGTCACGAGCCGTGTGGCCGGTCGATCACGCGGAACTCGCCGTGTGCTTCGACCTCAGCGCCGTCGGGCCGCCGCATTACCACCCGGACCTTGCCCCACCTCGGAGATCGACTTCGGCCTGCGGCGTGTCCCATTTCGGGGCCGCAGCGAAACCAGCGCCGCATCACCTCGGGGTGGTCCAGGCGTCGAAAACCGTCTCGGCCGAGGCCGGGAAGGCCCGCTCGATCCGCACGACGCGGCCGGGCTCCTGGGTCACGCTCTCTCCTCGCGCTCGAGGTACTCGCCGACGACGTCGAACATGCGCTCCCAGCGGATGCGCTGCTGCTCAATCCACTGCGCTGCGCCAGCGAGGACCTCGGACTGAAGCGCGAGCCGATGGTTGCGTCCGACGATCACCCGCGAGACGACGCCTGCCTCCTCGAGTATTCGCAGGTGTCGCGAGATCGTCGGCTTCGAAACCGCGAAGTCGTGAGTGACCTCTCCGACGTTCGCCGGTCCTCCGCTGAGGCGCTGAACGATCTGGCGCCGGAGTGGATGAGCGAGGGCGCTGAACGCGTCATTAGCCATTCTGCTAACCATACCGGGGCCCCAGGCATACGAGGGCCAGCCGAGCTCAGCAAGGAGGGGACAGGATGAATGCCGACGCGTTACCTCGTGTGGTCGACCGGTCCGCCTACCAGGCCGAACGGGATGCGCTGCTGGTGCGGGAGAAGGCGTACACGCGTGCCGGTGACGCGCTCGCGGCCGCCCGTCGGCGGCTGCCGATGGTGGAGGTCGATCCCGCCATCGCGCTGATCGGCCCGGACGGCCCGGTCACGCTGCTCGACGTGTTCGAGGGACGGCGCCAGCTGATCGCCTACTTTCACATGTGGTATCCCGGCAAGCCCGCGGCCGATCAGTGCGAGGGCTGCACCTTCTACAACGGCCAGGTCCGCGAGCTGTCCTACCTGCATTCCCGGGACGTCACGTACGCGACGCTTTGCTACGGCCCCTACGACGAGAGCGTCCGCTGCCGCGACTTCATGGGCTGGGATGTGCCGTGGTATTCCGTGCAGGACTCGGCCGACCGCCTGCTAGCCGGACGCCCGTTCAACCGGTTCATGCTGGGCTGCTACCTCCGGGACGAAGCGCGGGTCTTCGAGACCTACTGGACCACCGGCCGCGGCGTCGAGGTGATGGCGCCTACCTACGGGCTGCTGGACATGACCGCCTACGGGCGTCAGGAGGACTGGGAGGACTCGCCGGCCGGCTGGCCTCAGTTGAAGTTCAGCCGGGAGGTGTTCCGGACCAACGGGCGGCCCACGGCCCAGTTGCCGCGCCTGGAAGCCGGACATTCCGACGACCTCGGCAACGCCGAGAGATGACCGTATACCGGTCCCCTCGTTCAGTTGGGGAGATCGCGATCACCCGCGCCTTGATGACGGGTTTCACCGCCGCCCCGCTGGCGCCTGGATGCGAGCGGCCGCACGATGGCTAGGAGCCGACCGACGAACGGCGAGCGCTCGAGGCTCTACGCGAGCTAACGCCCGGCGCGCCATCGGCTCAGTCCCTCACTCGCCATACCGACGAACCCGGAGCTGGCCATGATGAATGAGCCAACAACGCCAGCGCGATAAAGAACATTGTCTTTGAGATCCGGTGCCGCGGTCAACAGGCCGAACGACATGGCGTTTGTCCAGGCACCTATTCCGAGCGGCCACTTGATCCGCGCTGGTAGTTCGGGCAGCGCGGTGCCAGCCAGAACGGTCAGGCCGCCGAGCGCTATCAGGTCCAGATGCCATTGGCGCATCCTCGCCGTCGAGCGGATCCCAATCGCCCTCGCGCGCGGTGGGTCAGAGATGGCGAGGGCATAGGGCCAGCCGGTCATTGCTCCGAGGGCCAGCTCTGCCAGGCCTGATAACACCAGACCGTCCACCGCCGGCGGGTTCGATGCTCTCGGTTTTCTCATGCGTACTCCCGTCATCTAGCTGTCAGCAGTGATGAGCCACCTGTGCGCCCTCGGCACCGCATGACGGCAACACTCAACGAACCGGTGGGGTCCTTACCGGCTCGGTGGCTGTTGGACACGCGGTGCTCTGAGGCTGTCCCGCACCGCCGCGTAATGCGCGGCGACGCCAACACCCCAGCCAACGAGCGCGTAGAGGAACCATGGGTATCCGGCGCCAGTGAGCGCCCAGACGACGATCAACATCACCTGCACCGCGGCGTAGACGGTGGCATGGATGCGCAGGCCCTGACGGTGGCCGCGCGCCGATCGCTCGCGGCGCTGCCGCTGGCTCTCTGCCTCGGCTCGCTCCGCGGCTCGTTCAAATGCGTCGCTCATGATTGTTCTCCTGGGTTGCGAGCCCGTTGAGGCTCTCGATCTCCACCGCCGCTCGGTCGAGAATGCCGGCCACTGCGCTGGCGTCGACCCGTCCCGAGAGTGGGACGAGGCGGGCGTTGAAGCGCGCCAGCGTCGGCTCAAGCGAGTCCGAGCGGCGTACCCGCGCACCGGTGCGAACCTCCAAGGCAGCAAGATCAGCGGCCCGCCGCGCCAGCGCCTCCGCTCCTTCGGCAGTCGCGCGGTAGACGGTGCGTCCCCCGCGCGGCTCGGCGTCGAGCAGACCCTCGCTGTGCAGGGCTTCCACCGCGGGGTACACGCTGCCCGGCGATGGCCGGTACGCCGGTCCGAAGAGCCGCGCCAGCTCCGACATCACGTCGTAGCCGTGCATCGGCCGGTCGGCGAGCAGCGCCAGCAGTACGAGCGGAAGCTCACCGTGGCGAAAGAATCGGCGCGACATCCCGTCTCTAGGCGGCTAGCGCCAGCACAGACGGCCGCAGTGCGTTAGCGGGCACCGGCTTGCTCAATCCCTTCAGCACAAGCGCACCGAGTGGCTCGATGGTGGCGCTGGGAGGGAGGTCGGCATCGGACGCCGAGACAATCACGTCGCCGCCGCGGGCCGCGTCACAGAGCCGGCGGGCGACGATCACCGGCCTGCCGAAGTAATCGTGGTCCTCGTACACGGTCTCACCCCACGCGACACCAATCCGAAGATCCAGTCGGTCAGGGCACGCGGCTACAGCGACTTGCATCGCAAGGGCGCACATGACGGCAGATCGGACGCTGCCAAAGGCGACCATCAGGCCGTCGCCGAGGCTCTTGACCTCCCGGCCACCGTGCTCGCCCATGCTGCGGCGCAGCAGCGCGAAGTGCTCGCGGTGAATGCGATGGGCCTCTTTGTCGCCGACACGGTCAAACAGCTGCGTGGAGTTGACGATGTCGGAGAACAGGATCGCGGCCTGCTCGATGCGACTGCTTTCCGATTGGGTCCCTCCGCCGTGCCGTCGGCAGGCATGACCGAGACGCTCGAGAACTGGCGCGTCGCAACGACGCCGCAGTGCCACGCTTCCCGTCGCCGTGACCCGGTACGCAGTCGGTGCGACATCCGCGTCGACCTTGACGAGCCGTTCGGCCTCCATCGCCTCCAGAGCCAACAAGACCTCGCCTGGCGAGACGCGGTACTCATTTCTCAGCAGGCCCTGCACGCGGGCCAGGATGTCGCGGTCGCGCAGCGGCCCGCCCTCGGCGAGCAGGCTCAGCATGACTAGCAGCAGCTCACCCTTCTGAAACGAAGTTCGACTCATCCCGGTCCTTATTACGAAACGGCTACGAACTGTATATCGAAACTATTACGGTGTCAACTGCCCATTCCCAACGATCGCGTCTCCAAGGAACCGTGGTGCCGCAGGCGTGGACGCCTGTCTAAGCATGGCGTCGCGGCGACCGCCGTCCTGCTGAGGTTCGCCGATCCGAGGCCGGGTCATACAAACCCGGTCGTTGGCGGCCGAGGGCTTAGTTCGACGAGACGCAGGAGAGCTCGCCGACCTTCTCGTCGCGGTGGCGCTCCCGGGACGCGTGCTTAGAGCGGAATAGCCTGCGCTCCGCCGCTGGCCGGGGCGGGCGCGGGGGTTGCGCCATCGAGCTCGGCGATCTTGCGCTGCACGAGCCGGTATTCGCGCTCGATTTCCTCGGCCGGGAGGCTGGTCGAGAGGCGGCCCTCGACGTCCGTGCGGTAGTAGGCGGCGATCGCGGGCACCTCGACTGGCTCGGAGCGGGCGGCGAGGCGCAGGAGCAGGTCCCAGTCAGCGAAGAACGCGAGTGCTTCGTCGTAGCGCAGCGCGGAGCGGCGGTGCGCGAGCACGTTGGTGTCGGCGATGTTGTAGCTGCGCATCTGCCGTGCGTCCCAACCTTCGAACTGGAGCCACGGTCGCCCGCTGTTCTCGCCTCTGAGCACGCGGCCCCCGTCGTCGCAGACGCGTGCGCCGTAGCAGACGCTCGCCTGCGGAAGCGCGATGAAGGTAGACGCGACGGCCCCGAGCCACTGCGGATCGAAGCGGTTGTCGTCGTCGAGGTAGGCGACGAGTTCTCCGTGCGCGGCCTCGAGCGCGACGTTGCGCGCGTGGGCGACGCCGCGAGCTGGGCTACTGAGGACGTGCACGCGCGCATCCTCGATGCCGTGCAGGAACTCGAGCGTGTCGTCGGTCGAGCCGTCGTCGACGACGAGCAGCTCCCAGCGCCGGTAGGACTGCGCCACGACGGAGTCGATCGCCGCGGCGAGCAGGTGCCTGCGGTTCCGCGTCGGCATTACGACGCTGATCGGGAGCCGCTCCGGGACCTCAGTGTGCGCCAGCCATGCCGTCATCGCGGCGATGTCGGCCCGACGGTGCAGCTCGCGGACATCGGTCTCGAGCCGCTCGAGCGTCGCGCCGGCGTGCCGGCTCTCTTGCCGCTCGGCGTCGAGCTGCTCAGCCAGCCGGGCGACGACCTGATCCTGGCGCTGTGCCCAGCGCGGGACGCGCCGCTCGGCACGCCGCCGCGCGAGGCGCTCAACGCGCTCGACGCGCTCGCGCCGGCTCGATCGAGCGATGCCTGCGCGCGTCTTCTCTGGCAGAAGCGACACCTGCGCGCGTCCATCGACGTCATCGAGTTGCACGCCGCCCGCTGCCGCGAACGTCGCCCCTACGTCCACCGAGCCGATCGCGCGCCGGCGGCGACCTGGCCGGATCCCGGGACCCGTGGCGAGCAAGAGGCCCTCACGCACGTGGTCGCCCTGGCGCCAGTGCTCGTAGGGCACCGCGACGGTGCCGACCGCGGGCGACCAGACGCGCTCGATCGGAGCGCTGCGCTCCCACTCGATGAAGAGATCGGGGAGCGAATCGCCCGGCCGGCGCCGGTAGACCTCGTCGGTCATCGTGCAGCCGCGCACCACGCGCCCGCCGGTGTCCACGTTGACGAGCTCCTCGAGCCGATCCGCGAGCCAGCGCAGGATGTCGTCCCGGTCGCGCGGGTGGACCTGACCTCGGGGCTCGCGTCCGGCCTGGTTGAGCCGCACGGCGCCGACCACCGTGTTGTTCGGTGCGAGAAACCAGCGGCGTTCGGCCAGGTCCGGAAGCGGACCGGGCGGGCCTGGATTCTTACGCCTGCGCAGAAGCGGCGCCGCCAGGCGGAGCGCGCGCCTGCGCAGGCGGTGCGGGAGCAGATGCGAGAGCTCGGCGGCCGCGCGCGTCGGAGCGTCGAAGCCGTGCGGCTCGTCGAGCGCCCAGTCGAGGCGATGGAGCACGTGATCGAGCAGGTGCGTGCCGTCGTTGTGTGCGGTCATGCCGTGCGGCAGCAGCACGTAGCCCGTGTCGTCGGGGCCAAGCCGCTCGAGGTGCTCGGCGAGAACGCGGTCGAGACGGCGGTAGACCTCGCGCACGGGGTCGCCGCCCACCCGCCGCGCGAGCGCGGGATCGTGCCGCTCGTGGGCAGGGTCGTGCAGATGCCAGAGTTGGTGACCGACGCAGTGCGCCTCGCCCAGAACGGTGAGGAAGAAGTCCCAGCCACCGCGGTCGAGGACGTCGAGTGAGGCCCGGCGCTTGCCCTCGAGGCCGCCGCAGATCGCGTCGAAGAGCTCCACCGTCTCCGCGTCGGTGCGCACCGCGCCCGCACGGAATGTGTAGTCGCAGGGCGCGAACTGGTCGCGTCCGGGCGGCCTGGCACCGCCGTAGTGATTCCCGTGGGACGCGGACAGCTCAGCGGCGAGCTCCGGCGGCCACGATTGGACACCGAGATGGCGGTCGTGGCAGCCCCATTCGACAAGCATCGCGCCGTTGAGCGGGACGGCGACCGTGTGCGGCACGTCGAGCACGGCGACCCGGCGTCCCGCGTCGGAGAGCCGCTGCCAGATCGGCGTGCCTTGCACACCCTTCGGGTCCGTCTCGCGGTACTCGTAGGTCCCTCCCCGGATCTCCTCCCAGCAGATGTAGCCATGGCGGTCGGGGGAGTTGGCGGTATAGATCGTCGGCCAGTTCGCGCTGACGAACACGCCGAGCGGTGCGCGCGTGTCGACGACCGCCGCCTCGCGCAGCAGGCGGGCCATCGTGGGCATCTCGCCGGCGGCTGCCAGCTCGCGCACGAGCGTCGGGTCGGCGGCGTCGAGCGCAACGACCATGACGCGTGACGGGCTGGACATTGAGACACCCTAACCGGCCAGGCGCGCTCTGGCGAGCGGCGATCGGACCGCTTAGTGTGAACGGATGGAGGGTCACCTGCATGGCGTCCTGCTCACCCGTATGGGCACGGCGGGGGGGCGCCTTGCGCGGCGCTGGCTCGAGCGCGGGGCCGGCAGCCCGTCGCGCAGTCCGGTCAACGACCCCTGCGGATTCATCGATTGGCCGGCGCGCGAGGCGTGTGTGGTGCCCGGGCCGCTCCAGCTACGCGGTTGGTGTCTGTTTCCGGGCGCGACCGTCGCGCGAATAGAGGTGTCCCTCGCCGGCGAGGAGCCGCAATTGGCCCGGCTTGGGATGGAGCGGCGCGACATCCCCGAGTTGTTCGAGCACACCGATGCGCCGATCTGCGGATTCGAGCACATGGTCGACATCGGCACGCTCGCGGATCCGCCCGCGACGATCACGATCGAGGCACGCGCAATCGCGCTTGACGGCCGCGAGCACCAGCTCGAGCCGCTGACGGTGGCGCTCCTCCCGGCGGCGCCGCCTCTCGCCGACGACGACGGACGCGCGCAGCAGCTTCGCAATCGCTCCACGATGCTTCGCCAGCGGCGCTCGACGCGGCGAGCGAGCGCCCCCGTCCGTATCCTTGCGTTCGCTCACGAGCTGCCCTACGGCGGCGCCTCCCTGTACCTCGTGGAGCTTCTGCGCCGGCTGGTGAGGCGGCCCGAGTTCGAATGCTCGCTCGTCAGCCTCGCCGACGGACCGCTGCGCCCCGACCTCGAAGCCAGCGGCATTCCGGTCCACATCACCGACCCGTTCCCGTTCGAGTCCATCGAGCGCTACGAGGGCAGTCAGGCGGCGCTGGCCGGGTGGGCGGCCTCGCAGGGGTTCGACGTCGCGCTCGTCAACACGATGTCGGCGTTCTCCGGCGCTGACCTCGCGACCCGGCTGGGCATTCCGTCGGTCTGGGCCGTACACGAGAGCTATGAGCTGCCCATGTTCTGGTCCACCGCATACCTGCCGGGGACGCTGCACCCCTATGTGCGGCGGCGCGCCGAGGTGGCCCTCGCACAGGCGAACGCCGTCGTGTTCGAGGCGGAGGCGACCCGGCGGCTCTACGCTCCCTACGCAGCCGAAGAGCGGCTGATCACGATCCCCTATGGGATCGAGCTCGAGCGGATCGACGCCGCCCGCGACCCGCACCGGCGCGCCGAGCTGCGCCGAGCCCTCGAGATCGAGCCCGACGCGCGCGTCGTGCTCTGTCTCGGCAACGTAGAACCCCGTAAAGGACAGGCCCCGCTGGCGCAGGCGTTCGCACGCGTCGCTCCGGAACATCCACAGGCGCTGCTCGTGTTCGTCGGAGCGACGGACGCTCCGTGGTGCGCCCCGTACGTGGCCGCGCTGCGCCGTTACGCCGAGAGCGACACGCTCGGCGGTCGCGTGCGTATCGAACCGGTAACCCAGGATCCGTATCCCTGGCACGCGGCCGCGGATCTGCTCGTATGCGCATCGGACCTCGAGTCGCTGCCGCGGTCGATCCTCGAGGCGATGGCATTCGGCACGCCCGTACTCTCAACCGGCATCTTCGGAGCGGCGGAGCTGGTCGAGAACGGCCGGACCGGATTCCTATGTCCATCGCGCGATGTCGGGGCGCTTGCGGAAGCACTCGACCGGGCGCTGAGCGCGCCGTCCGACTCAATGGACGCAATCGCGGCCGCAGCCGCCGCGCGCGTGCGCTCACGGCACGAGCCGGCGGCCTACGCGGAGCGGATGAGCGAGCTGCTCGCGGGTCTGGCGGCGAATTCGCGCGCGCGCCCTGCCGACCTGGTGTTCCGTGGGGGAGTCCCGCCGGCGGCGGAGCTGAACGGCGGTGCCCGGCCGGCGCCGGCGACGACCCAGTCGCCTGGCTCGCTGCTCCAGCGGTACGCGCCGCATCCGCTCGACGCATAGGCCGCAGTCGGTTGCTCCGGCGCTTCTTCTTCACGGAGCGGCGATGGGCGGTGCTGGGCTCGAACCAGCGACCTCCTGCTTGTAAGGCAGGCGCTCTAGCCACCTGAGCTAACCGCCCCGGGGCCGGCGAGAATAGCGCCACGCGGGCAGGCTTCATGCACGGTTCGGAACTTGTGCCTTCACTGTCAGAGCCGCATCGGTCGCAGGGCTTGCGCGATCCGGGTGGTCGACATACGTTGGCCTGGATTAGAGGCATTTGATCCGGCGAGTCGACAAAGGAGCGATCCGATGAACTACCAGACGCTCGAGGCCACATCGGTGGAGCAACTTCGGGGAGCGATCGAGGGCGAGGTCGTGACCCCGGAGGACCCCGGCTACGACGAGGCGCGCGGTGTCTGGAACGGAATGATCGACTGCCGGCCGGCGGCGGTAGTGCGGTGCGCCTCGACGGCGGATGTAGTCGCGGGGGTGGCATTGGCCCGCGATCGGGGACTGCCCGTCGCGGTGCGCTGCGGCGGTCACTCGACGCCTGGCTACAGCACGTGTGACGAAGGAGTGGTGATCGACCTGCGGCCGATGAACCGCGTCGAGGTCGACCCGGTTGCGCGCAGCGCCCGCGTGCAGGGCGGGACGGTGTGGAGCGAGCTCGACGCCGCTACGCAGGAGCACGGGCTGGCCGTGACTGGCGGCCGGGTGTCCGATACCGGCGTCGGCGGGCTGGCGCTCGGTAGCGGCAGCGGCTGGCTCGAACGGATGTATGGCGTCACTTGCGAGAGCCTGCTGGCGGCCGAGGTCGTGACGGCGGACGGCAGGGTCGTGACGGCGAGCCCCGAGGAGAACGCCGACCTCTTCTGGGGTCTGCGAGGCGGGGGCGGGAACTTCGGCGTCGTGACCGAGTTCACATTCCGGCTCCATCCCGTCGGCCCACTCCTGACCGCGGGGCTGTTGCTCTACCCGCGCGCCGAGGCGCGTGAGGTTGCGCGCTTCTATCGCGACTACATGGCAACCGCGCCGGACGAGGTGGGCGGCGGGCTCGCGCTTCTGACGGCTCCGCCCGAGCAGTTCGTTCCCGAGCAGCTGCGCGGGCAGCCGGCTGTCGGCATCGTGTTCGTCTACGTCGGCTCGATCGAGGAAGGGGAGCGCGCGGCGCGACCGCTGAAGCAGTTCCGCGTTCCCGCCGTCGACATCGTCCAGCCGATGCCATACACGGTGGTTCAGGCGATGCTCGACGCGGGCAGCCCGCGCGGAGTGCGGGAATACTTCAAGGTCGACTGGCTGAGGGATCTCTCCGACGAGGCGATCGACGTCCTGGTCGAGCAGGCCGAGCGTCTGCCGGCGCCGTTCGGTCAGCTCGTGATCGCTCCGATGGGCGGAGCGGCGGCCCGTGCGGACGCGGGCGCGATGGCGCTCAACGTCTCCGACGCGCCCTGGCTCTACTTCTGCCTGACGATGTGGATGGACCCGAGCGAGGACGAGCGCAACACAGCTTGGGCGCGCGGGTTTGCCGAGGCGATGCGCACGTTCGGCGTGGGTGAGGCGTACCCGAACTTCATCGCCAAGGACGAGGGCGAGGCCAGGCTGCGGGCCTCCTACGGGGAGCAGAAGTACGAGCGCCTCGTCGCACTGAAGGACCGCTGGGACCCGGGGAACCTGTTCCAGCTGAATCAGAACATCCGGCCGAGCGCGGCAAGTTAGGGTTGTCCCGGCAGGCGGGCGCGAGTCCCAGGCGTCCGCGTTGCAGGCGCCGGTCCTCGCACCCTTCGTTACCCGTGCGCATGGGCGAACCTAATACCCGTGCGCGCTGGGTAGACGCGTTGCCGTGATCCCCGGTCCGCGCGTGCGTAAAACCCGGCGTGAGAGGAAGTGTCTGCGTCGGACAGCCGTATGACCGCCGGGATACGGGCTTGGCTCGCATCGGTACCCGCGAGCGCCGGCCTGGCAGGGACGCGACGGAACCGATCAGGTGACCGCGAACTCGATCGACCAGTTCGAGATCTGGCCGACTGGCTCGAGCCTCAGCGCCTCGGCGAACGTGGGATTCTCCTGCGTCGGTCGCTGAAGGATTTAGTAGGGGCGACGGGGATCGAACCCGTGACCTCCGGCTTGAAAGGCCGGCGTCCTAACCGCTAGACCACGCCCCCAAGGGCACGGTCAGTCTAGGGGGAGGGAGAAGACCGTCGCGAGCCGCCAGACGTAATAGCGGCTCATCGCGTCGAGCGCCTCCGCGGGCGTCGCGAGCAGCTGCTCCACCCGCGGTCGATCGAGCAGCGGCCACGCCGGATGGGCGCTCTGTGACAGGACGGCGTCGCCGATCTCCGCGAAGACCGGATCGAGCGCGGAGCTCCGTCGCCGGTGGAGGCGACGCCGGAGCTCCGCGCTCAGCTTGCCGAGCGACGTTCGGGGGCGCCCTCGTTCGTAGGGGATCGCGACGAGGTCGGGGGCGAGCAGCTCGAGCAGGCGCTCGTGGTAGAGCGCCCGGGCCCGCTCGGGAGCGGGGAGGGAGAGCTCGTCCTCCACGACGCGGCGGCTCCAGAGCGGCGAGGTGGTGTCGCGGACGTACTCGACGCAGCCGTGGGTCGGACCCGCCCAGGTACCCATGCGACGGTGGAGGTAGAAGAGATCACCGAGGTCGTCGGCGAGGCAGCCCCTTCGCGAAGGCCGCGATCTCGGCCTGAACCAGCTCGGCGCCGGACGCCGACAGGATCTCGCGTCGGCCGGGGCGCCGGCCCACGAAGGCGCGATAGAGGTCGTCGGCCGACGCGGCATCGCCGTAATAGGCACGTGCAACCTCGCCGCCCTGACCGCTCTGCCAGAGCGGCAGCGGCCCCGCTCGCGGCCCGAACGGGAAGCCCGCCGCGTCTGAGAGGGACGCGGTGCCGGGTGCCGTCAGCGCGAGCAGCTCCGCGGCACGGCGCCAGTCGGTCGGGAGGGTTCCGTGAGGGTCGTCCGGGATCAGCTCGTGGCGGGCGTCGCAGGCCTCGGCGAGCGCACGGCCGCCGACGACATCGGGCGCATCATCGGTGCCCCCGGTCGTAGTGGTGAAGGGGACCCCGGCGCTAAGCGTCGCGGCGAGCACGAGCCGCGAGTCACGCCCGGCGGTGACCGGGACGACGTTCGGCCGTCCGGGCCAATCAGCGAGGCCGCGGGCGGCTGCGCGCAGCCTCGAAGCGGCGCGCTCGACATCGAGGCCGCCGCCCAACCGGGGTCGCCACTTCGGCGCCGCGGACCCGTTCCACGCCCTCCCAGGCGGGGTCGCCAGTGAGCGACCAGCCGCCGCCGAGCAGCGAGGCGAGCACCGCCGGCGACGGACGTCGCGCCAGGCCGGCGGCGAGCCGGGCGAGCTCCGCGCTGTTCGAATAGAGCTCGCCGGCGCGATAGAGCGGATACGCACCGAGCCGGTCCGAGACCGCCTCGACCGTGCCGCCCGAGCAGCGCACGGCCGCGAAGCGGCCATCGAGGCTGGCGAACCACTCGCTGGCCGGACGCAGGTAGAGGGCAGCGTCGAGCGGGCCGAGACCGTCGGTCTCGTCGCCGTCGGTCCAGCGGAACGGGCGGCCTGAGAAGAGCGCCAGACGCTCTGACTCGACCTGGGCGTAGCGAACGCCTCCGACCCGCTCCGGGGGGTGGGCGATCCAGG
Source organism: uncultured Actinomycetes bacterium (assembly GCA_963719375.1). GTDB lineage: Bacteria > Actinomycetota > Thermoleophilia > Solirubrobacterales > Thermoleophilaceae > JAICJV01. Next base: position 1,812,843 of record CAVRBY010000001.1, read on the forward strand.
CGGCGGCGAGCTCGCCGTGCGACCAGGAGGCCGGTTCGGAGTCGGGGAAGAAAGGCAGCTGCTCGAGCAGCCGGGCGAGCGCCTGCCGGAGCTGTCCGACCGGTGAGCGGCCGGCGACGAAGAGGTTCAGACGAGCGACGCGAGCGAGGTGCCGACCTCGTGCGCGAGGTGGAAGAGTGGCTCGGGGACGATGCCGAAGAAGATCGTCGCCGCCGCCATCACGAGCGCGACGAACGAGCACCTCGGGCTGCGCGCGCGCGTCCGCCTCCGGCGACCAGCCGCCGACGGCTTTGACCCTGCGGCGGCGGTACGGTCGGCAGCTCGACCTCGAGCGGGCCCATCCACATCACCGCGATCACGCGCAGGTAGTAGACGAGGGAGAGCATCGAGCCGACGACGATGATCACGCCGAGCCAGGCATAGTTGCCATCGACCGCCGCGCGGATCAGATAGAACTTGCCCATCAGGCCGGCGGTCGCGGGGAAGCCGGCGAGAGCGAGCATGGCGATCGTCATCGGCCAGGCGAGCAGCGGGCTGGCGCGGCCGAGCCCCGCGAGCGAATCGATGTCGTCGCCGCGTTCGGAGACGCGCTCGCGGGCGATCACGACCGCGAACGCGGCCAGGTTCATGAACAGGTAGACCGCGAGGTAGAACGCCGTCGCCTGGAGGCCGAGGCGGGTGCCGACGACGACGCCGGCGAGCATGTAGCCGGCCTGGGCGACGCCCGACCAGCCGAGCATGCGCTTCAGCGAGCGCTGCAGCGATCGCGCCGACGTTGCCGATCGACGATCGTGACGACGGCGAGCGCCGCGAGCGCCGGCGCCCAGTCGGCCAGCGAGTTGATCAGCGCCTCGTCGAAGAAGCGCAGGATGACCGCGAACGCGGCTGCCTTGGTGGCGACCGCCATGAACGCGGTGATCGGGGTCGGCGCGCCCTGGTAGACGTCCGGGGTCCACTGGTGAAACGGCGCGATCGACGCCTTGAAGGCGAGGCCGGTCGCCGCGAGCGCGATCCCGGTCAGCAGCAGCGGGTCGTCGATCGGGACGGAGGACCCGATCGCCTGGCCGATCGCGTGGAACTCGGTCGAGCCCGTCGCGCCGTAGATCAGACGCGAGGCCGTAGAGCAGCGTCGCCGAGCCGACCGAGCCGATCACGAGGTACTTGAGGCCGGCCTCGAGCGAGCGCTCGTGGCGGACGCGCACCGCGCAGAGGACGTAGAGCGGGATCGAGAGCAGCTCGAGACCGACGAAGAGCGTGATCAGGCTCTCGGCGCCGGCGAGCAGGACCATCCCCGCGATCGACGAGAGCAGCAGCGAGAAGTACTCGCCACCGCCCGCCTGGGCGCAGCGCATCCGAGCGCAGCGAGAGCAGGACGGTCGCGATGCCGGCGATGTAGAAGAGCGACGGATATGCCGAGCGCGAGCGTGTCCTTCGACAGCGCGCCGGCGAGGATCGGCGCCTGCGGGCCGCGGCTGCCAGATCCAGATCGTCAGGCCGATCGCGGCGAGCAGCGTGATCACCGTGAGCGCCGGGACGACGCCGCGGTGGACGCAGCACGCCCGCGCAGCAGTCCGACCATCAGCACGACCATCGCCCCGCCGACGACCGCGATCAGCGGCGAGAAGCCCTTGTAGTCGATATGGGGCGTGACGGGGTGAACGCGCGGCGAGTGCCGCTCATCGCTGAGCCACCGTGACGCGTCTGCGGAGGGGACCTTCGAGACCGTCGCGTCGCGCGAGCGACCGAGCACGAGCTGCGGGTAGACGCCGAGGGCGAGGATCACGAGCGACGAGCGGTGCGATCAGGAGGCCCTCGGCGCGGGTCACGTCACGCGACTCGACGCCGTCGCGGACGAGGCGGTTGTGCATCGGCGCGCTGGTAGACGCGGATCATGTAGACGGCGGCGAGCACGACGCCGACGCTGGCGACGATGCCGTAGGCGAGCTTCGCTGGAGGATGCCGAACAGGATCAGCAGCTCGCCGACGAAGTTGGCGCGAGCCGGGCATCGCGAGCGTCGCAAGCGCGACGATCAGGAACAGGCCGGCGAGCACCGGCGCGCGGAAGGCGACCCCGCCCATGTCGGAGAGGCGGTCGCAGCCGCCGCGCGCAGCGCGAGCACGCCGATGATCAGGAACAGCGGCGCGATGACGAGCCCGTGGTTGACCATCTGGAGGAGCGCCCCCTGCGGCGCCCTTCGGGTCGAGCGAGAAGATCCCGAGCGTGATGAACCCGAGCTGCGCCACCGACGAGTAGCCGATCGACGAGACGCGTCGTCGTCCTGGGAGAAGGCGAGCGCCGACCCGTAGAGGATCGACACGACCGCGATCACGATCATCAGCTCCTGGAAGTGAACCGCGGCGTGCGGCAGCAGCGGCAGCACGATCCGCAGGAAGCCGTAGGCGCCGACCTTCGAGAGCACCCCCGAGAGCAGCACGAGCACCGGGATCGGCGTCGCGCGGTAGGCATCCGGCATCCAGCCGTGGAGCGGGAAGGCGGGCATCTTGACGAGGAACGCCGCGGCGAACAGGAGGAAGATCCAGTCCTGCGAGCCCGCCGGCAGGTGCCGCTGCGGCGAGCACGGTCAGGTCGAACGAGATCTGGCCGCCGGCCGGCGTGGCGATCACGCCGATCGCGATCGCGCCGGCGAGCATCAGCAGCGAGCCGACGAGCGTGTAGATGACGAACTTGGTCGTCGCCTGGACCCGGCGGCGCGCCGCCCCACGTGCCGATCAGGAAGTAGAACGGCACCAGCATCAGGTCGAAGAAGAAGACGAACAGCGCGAGGTCCTGGGCGCAGAAGGCGCCGAGGACGGCAGACTCGGCGAGCATCAGGTGGAAGAAGAAGAGGCGCGGGCGGTCCCATTCGCGCAGCGCGGCGGCGAACGTCGCTGCCAGCCAGAGGACCGCCGTGAGGGCGATCAGGAACAGGCTCAGGCCGTCGACGCCGAGGTGGTAGCGAATCCCGAGCTCGCGGATCCAGGGTCGTTGGTGACGTAATGGAGGCGCCCCGCCGTGGGTCGGGAAGTCGGCGATCATCGCGATCGCGAAGCCGAGCACGGCGAGCCGTCGCGGGCACCGCGATCCAGCGCGCCAGCCGGCGCGGCAGGAGGCGCGCCGAGGAGGCCCGCCGCGAGCGGCAGCCAGACGAGCACCGAGAGCGGCATCGCGATGTGGGTCATGAGGAGGAGATACAGGAAGTAGAGGACGAGGCCGGCCGAGCCCGAGCAGGAGCAGCAGGACGTAGGCGCGCAGGTAGCCGGTCTGGAGCGTGCGCGCGATGGCCGTGCCGGCGCGGACGACCGCGGTGGCGCCGCCGACCATCACGCCCTGGACGAGGTCCGCTCTCGACGACCGTGCGCCCGAGCGTGCCGAACGTCTCGCCGGGGCGCACGAAGAGCGCGTCGTAGAGCTCGTCGAAGTAGAACTTGTTGTAGAGCAGCGCGTGCGCGCGCGGGAAGCGGTCGCGCAGCTCGAGCGTGAACGCCGGGGCGGCGGACGTAGGCGAAGTAGGCCGCGCCGATGCCGACCGCGGCGATGAGCGCGCCGATCGCGATCCCGAGCCACTCGGTGCCCGTCGGTCGGCAGGTGCGCCGCGATACCGCGAGTCGGCGAAGGTCGGGCTCGAGGAAGCGCTCGACGACCTTCGTCACCCCGGGCATGTCGAGCGCGCCGGCGAGCGACCGCGAGCAGCGCGAGCGGCGCCATCCCGAGCGCCATCGGCAGGTTGCGCTCGGCGATGTGGTGCTCGGCGCCCGGGGAAGCCGACGTCGGTGTCCTCCTGCTCGCCGGTGGCCGGGTTGAACGGCTCGACGTGGACCTGGTCGCCCCGCTCGAGCTCGACGCGGCCTCGGGACCGGGCTCGCCGAAGAAGACGCGGAAGACCATCCGGAACGCGTAGAAGGCGGTCAGCAGGCGAGCCGACGTAGCCGAGCACGCCGAGCGACGGCGTAGAGGCCGCCGCGGTGGAGCGTCGAAGCCGAGGATCTCGTCCTTCGAGAAGAGGCCGGAGAAGGGCGGGAAGCCGGCGAGCGCGAGCGCGCCGACGATGAAGCAGACGAACGTGAACGGGATCGCCCGCCGCATGCCGCCCATCCGGTCGAGCGACTGCTCGCCGCCGATCGACGCTGATGACCGAGGCCGCGCCCATGAACAGCAGCGCCTTGAAGAAGGCGTGCGTCATCAGGTGGAACAGGCCCGTCGCTGTAGCCGAAGACGACGACGCCGAGGAACATGTAGCCGATCTGCGACATCGTCGAGTAGGCGATCACGCGCTTGAGGTCGGTCTGCACGAGCGCGACCGAGCGCGGCGAGACAGCAGCGTCGCGGTGCCGACGATCGCGCCGACGTTCGCGGCCGCCGGGGCCTGCTCGAAGAGCGGGTGCATGCGCGCGATCAGGTAGACGCCGGCGGTCACCATCGTCGCCGCGTGGATCAGCGCCGAGACCGGCGTCGGGCCCTCCATCGCGTCCGGCAGCCAGGTGTGGAGCGGCATCTGCGCGGACTTCGCGAACGCGCCGACGAGCAGCAGCAGGCAGGCCGCCACGAGCTCGCCCTGGTTGACGCCGGGAAGCGCGTGCGTGGCGGCGGCGAAGACGCCCGCGTAGTCGAGCGCGTGCGTGCCCCGCCAGAGCAGGAACGTGCCGATCACGAGCCCGACGTCGCCGATCACGTTCATCACGAACGCCTTGATGCCGGCGGCGGTCGCCGTCGGCGGCGGTACCAGAACGAGATCAGCAGGTAGGAGGCCGCGCCGACGAACGCCCAGCCGACGATCAGCAGGACGAAGTTGCTCGCGAGCACGAGCAGCAGCATCGAGAAGACGAAGAAGTTCAGGTACGCGAAGAAGCGCACGTAGCCGCGGTCGGAGTCCATGTAGCCGACCGAGAAGACGTGGATCAGGAACGAGACGCCGCTGACGACGAGCACCATGAAGACCGACAGCGGGTCGACGAGGATCCCGAGCTTGGCGTTGACTCCCGCGGTCGCTGGCGTAGTCGAACAGGTTCGAGACGAGCGAGCGCGAGTCGCGGCGCGCGGTCCTCGAGCGAGACCAGCGCGCCGATGCCGCACGCGAACGAGCCGAGGATCGCGGCAGCTCGCGATCCAGCCGGCGCTGCGGCCGCGCCAGACCTGCCAGCCGAGCGCGCGTGACGAGCGTCCCGGCGAGCGGGAAGGCCAGCACGAGCCAGCCCCAGGTGGTCGCGCTCATCCGCGCAGCTCCGAGACCTCGTCGACGTCGATCGGCAGCCGCCGGCGGTACATGGCGACGATCAGGCCGAGCCCGATCACGACCTCGCAGGCCGCGACCACCATCACGACGAGCGCGAAGATCTGGCCGTCGCCGGTACCGGTCATGCGCGAGAACGCGATCAGCGCCAGGTTGCCGGCGTTCAGCATCAGCTCGAGGCAGAGCAGGATCACGAGCGGGTTGCGCCGGGTGAGCACGCCGGCGACGCCGATGCAGAAGATGAAGGCGGACAGGACGACGAACCAGTTAGCGTTCAGGAGCGTCCCGCCTTTATCATCTCGGGAGCCACGGGCTGGATCTCCGGGCTCGCTGTGCGCATCTGCGATCGGCGGTCGCGCTCGAGGCGACGGTCGGGTCGTCGCGGCCCTCCGCGGTGCCGGCCGGGACGCGCGTGGCGTCGTCGACCGACGGCTCGGCGCGGACCGCCGCCGTCGGTACGGTCGAGCGGCTGCGCGGCCGGCGCGCTCCGGCAGCTCGTCGCCGCCGAGCTCCTCGAGCCCGCGCCGGCGGCGGGCGAGCACGACCGCGCCGACCGCGGCGACGAGCAGCAGGAACGACGCCGCCTCGAACGGGACGAGGAAGCTGCTGGAGCAGCAGCTGGCCGATCGCCGGGCGGCGAGCCGAAGCCCGGCGGCCACGTGCGGCGCCGCGCGTGTCGAGCGCCGTCAGCCCCGAGCCGATCACGGCGATCATGATCTCGACGAGCAGCGCGCCGGCGAAGACGACCCCGAGCGCGCCGACCGTCTCCGCGCTCGCGGCCCGAGCGGCTCCTCGGCGCCGCCGACGTAGGCGACGACGAAGACGTACAGGACCATCACGGCGCCCGCGTAGACGACGACCTGCGCGGCCGCGAGGAACTCGGCGCGCAGCAGCAGGAAGAGCGTCGCCAGCGCGATCAGGTGCGCCGACGAGCGAGAGCACGCTGTAGAACGGGTTGCGCAGCACGACGACGCCGAGCGCGCCGGCGAGCGCGCCGATCGCCGCGATGAAGAAGAGGATCTGCTCGAGGACCAACCGCTACTCCCCCTCGCGCCGCAGCGGCGTGCGCTCGATCGGCGTCGGCGAGCAGCATCTCCTTCGTGAAGATCAGGTCGGAGCGCGAGTAGTCGGACGAGCTCGTAGTCGATGCCCATCGTGATCGCGTCGAACGGGCAGGCGACCTCGCAGTAGCCGCAGAAGATGCAGCGCGTCATGTTGATCTCGTAGACCGCCGCGTAGCGCTCGCCCGCCGAGACCTGGATGCTCGGGAGTGTTCTCGGCGGCGACGACGCGGATGCACTCCGCCGGGCAGGCGGCGGCGCAGAGCGAGCAGCCGACGCACTTCTCGAGCCCGGTGTCGTCGAAGCGGTGGAGCTTGTGGCGCCCGCGGAAGCGCGGATAGACGGGCGTCTTCTGCTCCGGGTACTCGATCGTCACCGGACCCTCGACGAGCCGGCCGAAGGTCGTGCGAAGGCCGCGCAGGGTCGCGCCGAAGGTGCGGTAGAGGCCGCCGCCCGCGCCGCCCGGCTCCGGCGCCCGGCGCTGCACGGCCAGCGACGTCGCTCCGACGGGTTGTAGGGAGGCTCATGTGCTCCTCGAGCAGTGACCACCAGGATCGCGGTCACGAGCGCGTTCAGCGTCGCGAGCGGGAGCAGCACCTTCCAGCCGAAGGACATCAGCTGGTCGTAGCGCAGGCGCGGCAGCGTAGCGCGAACCCAGACGAACAGGACGAGGAAGGCGAGCATCTTGAGCAGCACCCAGAACGGACCGAGCCAGGCCGGCCCGAAGCCGTGCCAGCCGCCGAGGAACATCGTCGTCGCGACCCCCGCGATGATGATCATGTTGATGTACTCGGCCATGAAGAACGAGCCGAAGCGCATGCCGCCGAACTCGGTGTTGTAGCCGCCGACGATCTCCGAGTCGCCCTCGGGAAGGTCGAACGGCGGGCCGGTTCGTCTCGGCGAAGCCGGCGACGAGGAAGATCAGGAAGCCGACGAATCTGCGGGCCGATGTACCAGACGTGGTGCTGCGCCTGCACGATCTGGACGAGCGACAGCGAGCCCGCCTGGAAGATCACGCCCGGTCAGCGCGAGACCGAGCGAGACCTCGTAGGAGATCAGCTGCGCGGCCGAGCGCATCGAGCCGAGGAACGAGTACTTCGAGCCGGACGCCCAGCCGCCGAGCATCAGCCCGTAGAAGGCAAGCGCGCCGAAGGCGAGCGGCCAGAGGACGCCGATCGAGACGTCCATGCCGTAGAGGCCGAAGCGCCCGCCCCAGGCGCCCGGCGGCCCGAAGGGAATCACGGCGAGCGCGGCGACCGCGGTGAAGATCGAGATCGCCGGCGTGATCGCCATCATCCAGGGCACCGCCGTGGCCGGTGTCGACTGCTCCTTGGAGAGCAGCTTCAGCACGTCGGCGAGCGGCTGTAGCAGGCCGAAAGGACCGACCCGGTTCGGTCCCAGTCGCGCCTGGAAGCGCCCGAGCAGCTTGCGCTCCATCAGCAGCACGAGCGGCACGATCTGGAGGATGAACAGGAAGATGACGAGCGCCTTGACGATCTGGACGATCCACGACTCCATCGCGACCGGCTCTGTGGCACCGAAGATCACGGCTTGCGCAGCTCGATCGTCCGCGGCACCCCGTTCATGAGCGCCGTCGCGTTCTCCTCGGTGGTGCCCTCGGTCAGGAACACGCTGCCCGGTGCGATACCCGACCGGAGCGTGGCCACGCCGCGCACGCTCGCGCCATCCGCCGACACCTCGATCTCGTCCCCGGGCACGATCCCGAGGCGGCGCGCGTCGGCCTCGGCCAACTCGACGCGCTGGTGCGGCGCGAGGAAGCGCAGGCTCGGCGCGTACAGCGTCTCTCGGCTCGCCCACAGCGACGGCGCGGTGCCCAGGCGCATCCCCTCGACGGGCTCCGGCGGCCGCTCGAGCTCGAGCTCCGGCAGCGGCGACTGGGGCAGCCTTGCCGCGGCCTCGCGCTCCTGCCAGCGGATGCCCCGGCCGCCGATCTCGTCGAGCGTCAATCCGCCGTAGAAGGGCACAGCGCTCGTCAGCTGGGCGAACAGGGCGGGACCGCGCACATCCAGCGGAGACTCCGTCAGGCGGGAGATCAGGTCGAGCAGCACGTCGACCTGTGGGCGCACCTCGCCGGGACGCGGGATCGCCTGGCGCACGCGCTGGACGCGCCCGTCCGGATGCGTGACGGTGCCCTCCTTCTCCGCATACGACTCGGCGGGAAACACCACGTCGGCATGCTCCTCGAGCGACGGCGTCACGAAGTCGGAAAACGCGACTGTTGCCGTCGCACTCTCGAGCGCGGCCTCCCACGCGGCACGGTCGGGGTGGGTGCGAAGGGGATCCGCCTGGATCAGCAGCAGCGCCGAGACCTCGGACGACGCGGCGATCTCGGCCGCGCTCATGCCGGCCGCCTCGAGCGGCGCGAGTCCTGGCCCGAGGTTCGGCAGGCAGCCGACCTCGCGCAGGCCGCGGGCGTTCGTCGAAGCCGGCACCTCGATCAGTCCCGCGCCTTCGGTCTCCTGGATGCCGGTTGCACGCGCGAGCGCAAGCAGGGCGGCGATCGCCTGCCGTCCGCGTGCGCCGTGCGAGAGACGCTCGCTCCAGAGAATGACCTGGGGGCCGCTCAGAAGCTCGGCCGCGGCACGGACCACCGCGGCGCCTGCGCCCGCGCGGCGCGCGAGATCGTCCAGGTCATTCTCGCCTGTAACAGCCGCCACCAGTGCGGCGAGTACGGCCTCGCCGGCGCCCGGGGGGTGACGAACGACGACGTCCGCGTTCTGCTCGAGGCTGCTCGGGCGCGCCGAGACGAGGATGACGCGAGCGCCCCTCCGGCGGGCGGCCTTGCGGACGCGGAGGTCGAGGATCGGCGACTCGTCGATCAGCTCGGTGTCGAGAACCAGGATCGAGCCGGCGTGGTCGAGATCGGAGACCCGCGCGCTCAGGTCGGGCCGGGCGAGGGTGAGCGCCTGCTCGGGATCGAGCGTGCCCGACGTTCGCGAGTCGATGTGGGGCGAGCCGAGCACGCCTCGCATCAGGAGCTGGGCGAGGTAGCCCTCCTCGTTGGTGACCTCCCCGCCGAGGATCGCCGCCGTGTTCTCGCCGCCGCGATCGAGCGAGCGCTTCGCTTCGCTCAACGCTCTCTCCCAGGAAACCGGCCTCAGGGACCCACCGTCTCGCACCAGGGGCTGAGTGATTCGTTCGGGCGCATGGATCATCTGGTAGCCGAAGCGGCCCTTGTCGCAGAGCCAGCCGTCGTCGACCTCGGTGTTGTCGCGCGCGAGCGCGCGGACGACCTTGCGGTCGTCACGCACGGTGAGCTCGATGTTGCACTGCGAGGGACAGAGCGTGCAGATCGTTCCCGCGCCCTCGATGTCCCACGGGCGAGCTCGGAAGCGATAGGCGGTGGAGGTCAGGGCGCCGACGGGGCATAGCTCGATGATGTTGCCGCTGAAGGGGCCGACGTAGGGGTGCCCGTTGTGCGTGCCGACGAAAGTGTGGTCGCCGCGTTCGAGGAAGACGAGCTGGTAGTCCTCGGAGATCTCCTGCGAGAAGCGCACGCAGCGGTAGCAAAGGATGCAGCGCTCGCGGTCGATCGCGACGAGCGGAGACAGCTCGAGCGGCTTCGTGAAGTGGCGCTTCGGCTCGATGAAGCGGGAGCGTCCGGCGCCCCAGCCGAACGTGATGTCCTGTAGGGGGCACTCGCCGCCCTTGTCGCAGACCGGGCAGTCGAGCGGGTGGTTGACGAGCAGGAACTCGACGATCCCGTTCTGTGCCTGCTTGACCCGCTGCGAGGTCGTGTTGACGACCATGCCGTCCTTGACCTGTGTCGAGCATGCCGTCTGCAGCTTCGGGATCCCCTCGACCTCGACGAGGCACATGCGACACGCTCCGACCGGCTGGCCGAGCTTCGGCTCGTAGCAGAAGACCGGGATCTCGACGTCGCCGTACTTGGCTCCGTCGACGAGCATCGAGCCCTCGGGCGCCGAGACCTCCTGCCCGTCGATCTCGAAGGTGACGAACTTCGGCTCTTCGCGCGGCATCAGGCGGTGGGCACGTCGATCGGAGTGGGTCCCGAATGGGCAGCCGACGCGAGCGCGATCGGGTCGAAGTCGAACTCGGGCTCGTGGGCGCGCCTGCGCGCGCGCTCCATGTGCGCCTCGAACTCGGGCCGGAACTTCTCGATCATCGATCCGATCGGCATCGCCATCGAGTCGCCCAGCACGCACAGGCAGTTTCCGAGGATGTTCGTCTGGACCTGGGCCATCACCTCGATGTCGAGCGGTGTCGCCTCGCCGGCGTCGATCCGCTCGAGCATCTTCACGGTCCAGTTCGTGCCCTCGCGGCAGGGACTGCACTTGCCGCAAGACTCGTGCCGGTAGAAGCGCGCGACCGAGATCGCGACGTCGACGATCGGGATCGAGTCGTCGATCACGATGATCGCGCCGGAGCCGAGCATCGAGCCGGCCTGGGCCATCGACTCGAAGTCGTAGGGGAGGTCGAGATCCTTCTCCTCGAGCACCGGCGCCGACGAGCCACCGGGGAACCAGCACTTCACGCTGCGGCCGGCCGGGGGGCCGCCGGCGAGCCCGTAGACGATGTCGCGCGAGGGCATGCCGAGCTCGATCTCGAAGTTGCCCGGCCGGCGCACGTTGCCGGACACCGAGACCACCTTCGTGCCGGTCGACTTCTCCGTTCCGACCTCCTTGAACCAATCCGCGCCGCGGGTGATGATGTCCGGCACGTTGCAGAGCGTCTCGACGTTGTTGATCAGCGTCGGGCCCTGGTAGAGGCCCTGGTTGGCCGGGAACGGCGGCTTCAGCCGCGGGTTGCCGCGCTTGCCCTCGAGGGAGTCGAGCAGCGCCGTCTCCTCGCCGCAGATGTAGGCGCCGGCGCCGCGATGAACGACGAGCTCGAGATCGAACCCGGAGTCGAGGATGTCGGCGCCGAGGTAGCCACGCTCGTAGGCCTCGGCGACCGCCCGATCCAGGATGTCGGCCTGGAGGCGGTACTCGCCGCGGATGTAGATGAACGCGCGGTTGGCACCGGCGGCGCGCGAGGCGATGATGCAGCCCTCGACGAGGCGATGCGGGTTCTTCTGCATCAGCAGGCGGTCCTTGAAGGTGCCGGGCTCCGACTCGTCGGCGTTGCAGCAGAGGTACTTGTCCATGCCGCCCTTCGGCATGAAGCTCGCCTTCTTGCCCATCGAGAAGCCGGCTCCGCCGCGTCCGCGCAGACCTGAGCTCTCGAGCTCCGCGAGCACCGCGTCCTCCTCCATCTCGAGCAGGGCCTTCCGCAGCGCCCCGTATCCGCCGCGTTCCTCGTAGCGGCCGATCTCGGCGAGGTGGGGATCGTCGATGTCCTTCAGCAGCCGCAGCTCGTGGATCACGGGTTTCCTCCCCATGGCAGGCGGTAGTCGGGGTCCTCGAGGCCGCGGCCCGGAAGCGCCGTCTCACCGGCGGCGATCGCCTCGACGATCGCGTCGGCGTCCTCAGGCTCGAGCGGACCGATGAAACGGCCGTCGATCGAGGCCATCGGGGCCATGTCGCACGCGCCGAGACACTCGAAGTCCCGGATCTCGGTGTCCTCCAGATCCTGCCGGTCCGCCTCGCGCTGGAGCGCCTCGAGCACCGGCTTCGGGTTGCGCGGCATGCAGGCGACGCCCGTGCAGACGTACACGTGCCGGCGGCCGACGGGCTCCTCGTTGAGCATGTCGTAGAAGCTCGCGATCGACGAGAGGAAAGCGGGCGTGACCCGCATCACCGCGGCGACCTGGCGGAGGGCCTCGGGCGAGCACCAGCCGTGCACCTCCTGCGCGGCGTGGAGCGCCGGAATCACGGCCGAACGCCGGTCCGGGTACTTCGCCATCGCCGACTCCACCTGCACACGCAGCCGCTCGGGGACATAGGTCTCGGCCGGGTCCGGGATGACCGCGGGGTCCTTCTCGAGGTCGGCGGCCGCATCCCAGCCCGCGGGTTTGGCCGGCTCCGTGACGTTCGGCGGCAGGTCGGTGCGTGTCGGGCCGGCCGCCCCCGCGGGCTCCGGCAGACCGGAGAGGTCACCGGTCTCGGGCTGCGGAGGTGCCGTGGCCGGCCCGCCGTGGGCGGGCATGACCGGCTCGCCCATCGTCTCGCGACCGATCTGGTCGGGCGCGGGCGGGCCCTGCGGCGGGCGCTCGGTATCGGTGACGCCCCGATCCTCGTCGGTGCGCGGACCGCCGGGCAGTGGCTGGTCTTCGGGGCTCACTGCGTGTGTCGCGGAGCGACACACGCTCCCGGTGTGGTGGGGGAGGAGGTCACCGGTCGATGCGCCCGAGGATCGGGTCCAACATCGCCATTGTGGGTCGCCTGCGCGCTGTGATGCCGAAGGGTCGTCATCGGTCGATCCCGCCCAGGATCGGATCGAGCATCGCAAGCGAGGCGATCATGTCGGCGATCAGGCCGCCGACGGACATGTCGTGCAGCGCCTGGAGGTTGACGAACGACGGGTCGCGCATGTGAACGCGCGACGGCTTCGAGGAGCCGTCTGAGACCACGAAGCAGCCGAGCTCGCCCCGGGGCGACTCGACGGCCGAGTAGACCTCGCCCGGCGGGACGCGAAAGCCCTCGGTGACGAGCTTGAAGTGGTGGATCAGCGCCTCCATGCTCGTGGCCAGCTCGTGCCGCGGGGGAAGCGCGATCTTGCGGTCATCGGTGATGTACGGCCCCTCGGGGAGGCCGTCGAGGGCCTGCTCGACGATCCTCACCGATTCCCGCATCTCGGCCATGCGGACGCGGTAGCGGTCGTAGTTGTCGCCGACGGTGCCGACCGGGATGCGGAAGTCGAAGTGCTCGTAGGAGGAGTACGGCTGCGCCTTGCGCAGGTCCCACGGGTTGCCGGTGGCCCGCAGCAGCGGCCCGGTCACACCGAGGTCGAGCATCCGCTGCTCGGAGACGACGCCGACGTGCTTGAGGCGGTTGAGGAAGATCTCATTGCGGTCGAGCAGCGCCTCGTACTGGTCGATCCGGCCGGGCATCCGGGCGATGAACTGACGGCACTTCGCCTCCCAACCGGGAGGGAGATCCTCGAAGACGCCGCCGACCTGGAAGTAGCGCGTGTGCATACGCTGGCCACTCGACATCTCGAACAGGTCCATGACCATGTCGCGGTCGCGCAGCGCCCACCAGAGCATCGAGATCGCACCGAGATCGAGCGCGGAGGTGGCGAGCCAGAAGAGGTGACTGGCGATGCGGTTGAGCTCGAGGTGGATCACGCGGAGGTACTGGGCGCGCGGCGGGACCTCCGCGTCGAGCAGGCGCTCGACCGCCATGCAGAAGACCTGCGAGTTGAAGTAGTAGGAGAGGTAGTCCATCCGCTCGACGAACGGGATCACCTTCCAGTAAGCCTGGTCCTCACAGGACTTCTCGATCCCGGTGTGGACGTAGCCGATGATCGGGATGACCTCCCGCACGACCTCGCCCTCGAGGGTCGTCAGCAGGCGCAGTACGCCGTGCGTGGCCGGGTGGTGCGGCCCGATGTTGATCGTGAAGAGCTCGCTGTGCTCCTCGATCCCGGTTCCGTAGACGGGCTCGGTTGGCTCGTCCATGCGCTCGAGCGTGATCGAGCGCTCGCGGTCCCGGTAGGGCACGGTGCGCGGGTCCGTGGCGCTGCCGCGCGCCGTCTCCGGGAGCGCCGCCGAACCGCTCTCGGCGGGTCCGTCACTCATACCAGCGCGGCATCTGGTGCTCGTTGTAGGTGAACATCACGGGCTCGCCTCCCATCGGGAAGTCGCGCCGCTGCGGGAATCCCTCGTAGTCCTCGGGCATCAGGATCCTTCGCATGTCCGGGTGCCCGTCAAACAGAACCCCGAACATGTCGTAGAGCTCGCGCTCCTGGAAGTCGGCGGTCGAATAGATCGGCACGACGCTCGGGACGTTCGGGTCATCGGACGACACGCGCGTCTTGACCCCGAGCCTTTCCGCGCGCGTCATCGAGAGCAACTGGTAATGCACGCCGATGCGTGGCTCCTCGGGCAGGTAGTCGACGCCGTGCACGCTCATCAGGCAGTCGAACGGCTCCTCCGCGTCCTCCTTGAGATAACGCAGAACGTCCGCGACCGCGGGCGGTGCCACCTGGAGCATCGCCGCGTCATGAGCAAACGCGGTGCCGACGACGGCCTCGTCGCCGACGCGATCACGAACGCTTTGGGCGATCAGCTCGAGGCCAGTCGCGTCAGGCAACTTCTTCGGTGCCCCCGGCGCGGTAGCGCGCCCGCCAACCCAGGTCGGGGTCGCCCTTGATCTTGTTCTGCAGCTTGATGATCCCGTACATCAGCGCCTCCGGCCGCGGCGGGCAGCCCGGCACGTAGACGTCGATCGGGAGGAAGCGGTCGGCTCCCTGCACGAGCGCGTAGTTGTTGAACATTCCGGCGCTCGAGGCGCAGGCACCCATCGAGATGACCCACTTGGGCTCGAGCATCTGGTCGTAGAGGCGCCGGATGACGGGGGCCATCTTGAGCGAGACGCGGCCGGAGAGGATCAGCATGTCGGCCTGGCGCGGCGAGGCGCGGAAGACCTCCGCTCCGAAGCGGGCGGCGTCGACGCGCGGAGAGCCGACGACGGAGATCATCTCGATCGCGCAGCAGGCGAGCCCGAACGTCGCGGGCCAGACGGCATTCGCGCGCGCCCAATTCTGGGCCTTCTCGAGCGTGGTCAGCAGGACGCTCTGCTCGACGTGCGCGTCGAGATCCTCACCCTCGAGCTCGCCGCGCAGCAGCTGGCGCGCGCGCAGCTGGCGGATGCGCAGGTCGCTCGCCGCGTCGCCGTTCTCGCGCGTCACGTCCACGCGAGCGCACCCCGTCTCCAGACGAACACGTACGCAACGAATAGCAGCACGATGAAGACGACGATCTCGCCGAGCGCGTACGCGCCGAATGCCTTCAGCTGGGTGGCGAGGGGAAACAGGAAAATGACCTCGATGTCAAACAGGATGAAGAGCATCGCGATCAGGTAGAAGCTGATCCCGAAGCGGAAGGACTGCCTGACCTCCGAGGGGATTCCCGACTCGTACGGCTCGGACTTCACCTTGCTCGGCCGATGCGGGCCGAGGACCGCGTTCAGATAGGTGAAGATGCCCCCGACGGCCGTGCCGAGGAACAGGAATACGAGCGCGGGGATGTAGCTATGAAGCATTCGGGGCTCCGGTTTATACAACGCCTTGTGACATGTTGCTACATAGTGCGGAAAGGCTCATCGTGAGGGCGGTTCACGAGGTTCTGGGCATCGGCGTTTTCGCCTTCAACGCCCTCGCCGCCGCCTGGGGCGGGGTGTCGTGGTGGCGGCGGAATCCGTCGGTGGCGTTCTGGCCCATCCTGCGCGCCGCCCAGGCGCTCGTCGTGATCGAGGCGATCACCGGCGGGATCGAGCTCCTCAATCACCATAAGCCGCCCGACAAGCTGCACTACCTCTACGGGCTCCTGCCGCTCGTGTTCTCACTCGTCGCCGAAGGTATGCGTCAGGGCGCGGCGCACGCGGAGCTCGCCGCCGTCGAGGACCCCGATGCGCTCGGACGGCGCGAGCAGGTCCTGCTGGCGCGGCGAATCGTGATCCGGGAGATGGCGATCATGTCGGTGAGCGCGCTCGCGACGGTGACCGTGGCGATCCGAGCGGCGCAGAGCGGCGGGCTGTTCTAGCGCGGCGCTTCGCGCCGCGCCGGGTGGTTGTGTTCGGTGGCGTCGCGGGGGGCCCCTGGCGCCGGGGTGTGTCGCTGCGCGGCGCTTCGCGCCACGCTCGAGCCGGCGGGATTTTCCGTGGTGTCGCGGGGACGGGCCTGCCGGGTGTGGCGTCGTGGGGCCCCAGCGCCGGCTCTGTCGCTGCGCTTCGCGCCGCGCTCACGGGGGTTTTGTCGCCCCGGCGCCTGTACTGTCGCCGCCGAGCGCTGCGCTTCGCGCCGCGCTCACGGGGGGTTTTCTGGCCCCGGCGCCTGTACTGTCGCCGCCGAGCGCTGCGCTTCGCGCCGCGCTCACGGGGGTTTTCTCGCCCCGGCGCCTGTACTGTCGCCGCCGAGCGCTGCGCTTCGCGCCGCGCTCACGGGGGTTTTCTCGCCCCGGCGCCTGTACTGTCGCCGCCGAGCAGGACAGCCGCGCGTCGATGCGCGAAAGGGCCATCCCAGTCAGGCGCCGGGGCGATCGTTCTATTCGATGTCGTGGGATGCGGTCCTCCAACCTCAGACGCCGCCGTTAATATGCCCGCGCGATGCGCCGGCTCCCGGTCACGCTCCTCCTCGTTCTCGCCATCACGGCACTCGCGACCGGTTGCGAGAGCGGCATCTCCGTTTCGAAGAGCAACGGTCCCGTCTATCGCGGCGCGGTGCTCTTCAACGAGCACTGCAGCGGATGCCATTCGCTCGCCGCGGCCGCGGCGGAGGGCTCGCGCCCGCCCGGCCTCGCGCTCGGACCGCAGGAGCGGACGAACGGGCCGAACCTGAACCAGCGCCACGAGAACCGCGACGACGTTCTCTACGCGATCCGCAACGGAGGCTTCTCCGGGGCGATCATGCCCGCCAACATCGTCGTCGGGCAGGACGCTCAGGACGTCGCTCTGTTCGTGGAGCGCTACGCGGGCAGCCAGGCGAAGTCGTCGAAGTAGGAAGGTTCGCGCGAGGGCGCGTGAATCGATGCTCGACCTAAAGCAGATCCGAAGCGACCCCGACGCGGCGCGCGCGGCGCTCGAGCGGCGGCGTGCGGGCGGCCGGCTCGATGACCTGCTGGCGCTCGACGTCCGACGGCGAGAGCTCCTGCCCGAGGTCGAGTCGCTGCGTGCGGAACAAAACCGCGCGAGCGAACAAATCTCGGAGGCGAAGCGCGCGGGCCACGACGCGACCGATGCCATCACCTCGATGCGTGACGTCGCCGCACAGATCAAGGAGCTGCAAGGCGAGCTGAACGAGGTGCAGGCAAATCTCGATAGAGAGCTTGCGGCGATGCCGAACCTGCCGGCCCCGTCGGCGCCGGTGGAAGAGGAGGTGATCCGCGAGGTTGGCGAGGCGGGGCGCGCGGGCCGCGACCACCTCGACCTGCTCGACGGGCTGGTCGACATTGAGGCGGGTGCGCGTGTCGCCGGCTCGCGCTTCGCCTACCTGCGCGGCCCGCTCGTGCTGCTCGAGCTGGCGCTGGTGCGCTGGGCGCTCGAGCAGCTGCAGGGTCACGGCTTCGAGCCGGTGATCCCACCGGTGCTCGTGCGTGAGGAGGCGCTGTACGGCACCGGCTTCCTGCCCGACACCGAGCAGCAGATCTATCGCCTGCCCGAGGATGAGCTCTACCTGAGCGGGACCTCCGAGGTCGCCCTCGCCGCACTGCACGCCGGCGAGATCGTCGCCTCCGGTGAGCTGCCGCGCCGCTACGCCGGTTTCTCCTCGTGCTTCAGGCGCGAAGCGGGGGCCGCCGGCAAGGACACCCGGGGCATCTTTCGCGTGCACCAGTTCGACAAGGTCGAGATGTTCTCGTTCGTGGAGCCGGAGCGCTCGGAGGAGGAGCACGAGCGGCTGCTCGCGATCGAGGAGGAGCTGATGCAGGCGCTCGAGATCCCCTACAGGGTGGTCAACATCGCCGCCTGGGACCTCGGTGCTTCAGCCGCGAAGAAGTACGACATCGAGGCGTGGCTGCCGGGGCAGCAGCGCTACCGCGAGCTCACCTCGACCTCAAACACCACCGACTATCAGGCCCGGCGCCTGAACGCCCGCTACCGCCCCGCCGACGGTGGCGGCCCGCGGCTCGTGCACACGCTGAACGGGACCGCGGTCGCCGTCGGCCGGACGATCATCGCGATCGTCGAGAACCATCAGGACGGCGATGCGATCCGGATTCCGGAGGTGCTGCAGGCCTTCGGGGCGCCGGAGGCGATCCCGGCCGCAGGCTGACCCGCTCAGGCTGTGGCGGGCGTCGCCGCGGGCCCAGCCCCCGCATCGGTCGCCGTCAGCGGCTTCGCGATGCTCTCGAGGCCTCGGCGCTCCGCCTTGACGCCGAACACGAGCTCCGCGAGCCCGCCGATGATCATGAATCCTGCGCCCACGGCGAGCATCCTCGCCACGGACGCTGTGTGGCCTGAGGCCACGGTCGGTCCGAAGACGGCGGTCGCGAGCGCGCCCGGGAAGGTGCCTACCGCGTAGAACAGCGCTATGCACAAGGCGCGCGTCTCCATCGGGAAGATCTCACTGACCGTCAGGTAAGCCGCGCTGACGCCCGCCGAGGCAAAGAAGAAGACGATGCACCAGGACAGCGTGAGCGTCGTGGCGGTCAGGTCGTGCTGAGAGAACAGGTAAGCCGTGACGAGCAGCAGCGTCCCGGACAAGACGTAGGTCCCCGCGATCATCGGCTTGCGACCGACGGTGTCGAAGAGCCGCCCCAGCACCAGGGGCCCGACGAGGTTGCCGGCTGCAAACACGGCCAGGTAATACGGCGCGTTTGCCGTCGGGACGTTGAAGAACTTCTGCAGGAGCGTGGCAAACCCGAACAGGATCGCGTTGTAGAGCACCGCCTGTCCGAAGAAGAGGAGCAGGCCGAGGATCGTCCGCTTTGGATAGATGATGGCAACGGTCCGGGCGATCGCGCCGAGTCCGATCGTGCGGCGCTGGTGGATCGTGATCGTCTCGTCGGGCGGCGGGGGCAGGCTGCCGACGTCGGCGGCGACCTCGTCCTCGATCTCCCGCACCACGCGGTCAGCTTCGTCCTCGTGTCCGTGGATGAAGAGCCAGCGCGGGCTCTCCGGAACATGCCGGCGGACCAGCAGTATCCCCAGCCCGAGTACGAACCCGAGCGCGAAGCAGGCGCGCCAATCGAGCAGGTTGGAGGGGATCTGGAGCGCCGCCACCGACAGCAGCGCACCTGCGACTGCCCCCGCCCAGTACGTGCCGTTGATGACGATGTCGATCTGACCCCGGTGCCGCGCAGGGATCAGTTCGTCGATCGCGGAGTTGATCGCGCTGTACTCGCCGCCGATGCCGGCCCCCGTTATGAAGCGGCAGGCGTAGAACCAGATCGGCGAGAAGGAGAACGCAGTCAGGATCGCCCCGGTGAGGTACACGCCGAGCGTGATCATGAATAGCTTCTTCCGACCGAAGCGATCGGTGAGCTGACCGAAGAAAAGCGCTCCGATGCAGGCCCCGGCGATGTACATCGTCGCTGCGAGCCCCGAGACGTTCCCCGCCGAGATGTGGACACCGCTGCCGGGCTTCGAGATAGCGCCGGAGATAGAGCTGATCACCGTCACCTCGAGCCCGTCGAGGATCCAGACCGTCCCCAGGCCGATGAGGATCTTCCAGTGCCAGCGGGACCACGGCAGCCGGTCGAGACGAGCCGGGATGTTCGTCGCGATCGTCCCCAACGCCCCTTCGCTTGCCGTTGCCACCGTGTTCTCCCTCGAGTGCTTGCGGTCCGTTCATACCCGGAAGAGCGGCCCTTTTCACAAGTCCGTCAGTGGACGTCGCGCAGGCGCGGGACGCCGGTGTAGGTGGTGCCCTCGAGCAGCGGGTAGTTGCCCCGCTGACCGTGGCTGCCGCCGGCCTGGTTCTGCTCGAAGCTCTCCAGCTGCGATTCGCTGCTCGGGTCGGACACCGCCGCGGGCCCGTAGCGCGGCTTGACGCCCGCGGGCAAACCCGTCAGGGGTCCCTCGATAAAGCCGCTCTGGCCCTGCTGGCAGTTGGCGTTGCCCTGCGCGTCGATCGCGGGCGGGTAGGCGACGCCGTGTTGCGACTCGAGCGACTGTCCGGTGAGCGGGTCCTTGGCCGTGTGGACGGACTCGTTCGCGGGCACGTCGTTGGGGCGGTAGGCGAAGGTGTTGCTGAAGGCGTTCGCCTGCGTCGAGTTGTCGGTCTTGAGCAGGATCCTTTCGATGGTGCCGTTCGAGACTGGCTCGCCGATGTGGTTGCCGAGGCCGTTGAAGAAGTAGTTGGCGTAGTTGCAGACGGTCTGGAACGGCGCGACGTAGTTGACGAGCGGTTGACTTACGCCGAACGTGTCGCGCAGGTCGCGCAGCGCGAGGAAGGTGTTGGGGTCCTTGGCGAGCGTGTTCAACGAGTTGAACACGCTCGTGGTGTTGTTCGACAGGGTGATGCTCTGGAGCTGGACGGGGGTGCCGACGAGGAGCGCTTCGTTCAGCTTGGGGACCGCGGTGGGGATCACCTGGGCGGCGGGGATCAGTCGTCTTGAGAGGTCTGTGAAGTCGGCCAGGAACGGTCGCTGCACCTGGAAGCTCTGGATCGCCGTGTCCTGCGTCGGGGGACTCTTGGCGATCGTTCCCTGCAGGCAGCTCCCGGCCGGCGAGTTGCCGCACTGCCCCTCGGTCGAGTTGATCGCCTCGAACGTCGAGGCCATGTTTCCGAACAGTTGCGTCTGCACCGCCGCGACCGGCTCGACCTGCGCGGTGGTCCGGCCGAGCTGGGTGAAGAAGTTCCCAAGCTGCGTCTTCGGGTCGGAGAGGTTCGCCATCACCGGCTGAAGGAACTGAAAGAACGGCACGAACCCGGCGATCGCCGTGTTCAGGTCAGCGCCCCGCCCGGCCAGCGCATCCCCGAAGCCGCCGAGGTCGGCCTGGGAGTTGAGCCGTGTCGGCTCGTCGAAAGTGTTCAGGAAGTCGTCGAACTCGACCGGCAACGACGCGTACTTGAGCGGGATCGTCTCCCCAGGCTTGTAAGTGGCGGGGCTCGTGCCGGGAGTCAGCTCCACGTACTTGAGCCCGAGCGCCGAGCGTGCCCTGACGATCAACGTCGAGTCCTTCGCAAGCGGCTGCACCTGCTTGTCGAGTCGCATGTCGATCAGGACGACCTCGAGCGTACGCCCGTCTACGACGATGGACTTCGGACGCATGGTGTCCACGACGCCGACGCGGAAGCCGCCGATCCGCACCTCATTGCCCGGCACCAGGTTCGATCCGTTCGGGATCTCCGCCGTCAAGTCATACGTCGGCACGAACGGCAACCCCTCGTTCGCGTTGTAAGCGAGGAACACCGCGACAACGGTGACCAGGATGGTGACGGCGCCGACCAGGACCGGGCTCGCCACCACCGCCGCAGTGCCGCGCTCGCGACTCACGCGGTCGAGTGCGGGCTCTCAGCTGTGTTTGCGAGTCCCAGGATTCCTCCCGCGCGCATCCTAGGCGCGGGTCGCGGGGACCCGCGCCAATCGGCCGAGCGCCGAGGGGGAGCCGGCGACCACGGCCTGGAAGGGCCGGTATGGTGCGCCACTTGCGGAGGGGGACATGAGCAAGAAGTCGCTGCTCGCGCTGCTCCTGCTGGCGATCGCCGCAGCCGCCCCGCCGGCGCGAGCCGCCGTGACGTTCGGATCCTCGGCGATCGAGGTCGAGGGCCCAGCCGGTGCGGTTGGGATCGAGCGAGCTCCATTCCGCATGACGTTCAGCGACCGCGCTGGCCGGCGGGTCCTCTCCGAGCTTCCGGCGTCAAGCAGCCTGCCGGTCGCGGTGCCACCTCTGCCCCAGCCGCTGCCGGGCGTGCCCGCGGCGCCGGACGCTCCAGCCGCCTACGCGCCGCTGTCCTTCCTGGTCGGGCTCGACCAGCCGATCGCCGAGCCGGCCGGCCAGTACGAGGGGGACCTCGTCTCGAATCCCGAGAGCGGTGTGCGCTACTTCGCGCAGGGCGTCGTAGGAGCCCAGCCTGATGGTGCCGGGGTGCGGCTGACGCTCGCGACGAACGACCCCTCCGGGCGGCATCTCGTCGTGACGGTCGAACCCGACGGCCCGGACGCCTTC
Source organism: uncultured Actinomycetes bacterium (assembly GCA_963719375.1). GTDB lineage: Bacteria > Actinomycetota > Thermoleophilia > Solirubrobacterales > Thermoleophilaceae > JAICJV01. The sequence continues at coordinate 1,834,827 of CAVRBY010000001.1, forward strand.
CGCGTGTCCGCTGCGCCCGACGATCCGAGCGGGGTGGCCGGAATGTCGGACTCATTCGGCTCCACCGGCGGCGAGGCCTTCCACGGCTTCGGCGGCCGGCACAACGCGATCGACGAGCACGGCCAGGACTTCTACAACTGGCTCGACCAGGAGAACACGGGGGCTGGCTCGGGGCAGGCGGCGGTCAACGCGACGCAGGGTCAGGCGGGTGACACCTATCTGTTCCCGAGCGGACCGGAGGCCGCCTACTACGTCCAATCCTCGTTCGTGTCGAACCGCGGCTACGGCTTCCTGCTCGACCGCAGCGAGCTGTCGCACTGGCGGCTCGACTCGGACCGGCCCGACGCATGGCAGACCGAGGTGGCCGCACCGGCGATCGACTACGTCGTGGCGCCGGGGAGCATGACTCATGCCGCGGCGACGCTGACGTCGCTCACCGGCCGCCAACGCGTGCCGCCCAAGTGGGCTGCCGGCACGGCGTTCGACCGCGAGGTCGCCTACCCGCCGGAGCCGGCCGCGACCTATCTGGCCCAGGTCGAAAGCGACCTTCAGAACATCGCCCGCTACCACCTCCCGCTCGACGCCTACCGGATCGAGGGCTGGCAGTTCCTCACTCACGCACAGCTCGAGAGCGTCATCGGAGAGCTGCACCGACGCGGCATCCACGCGCTGCTCTACTTCCGCGCCTTCGTCGGCCAGGACGCGATCGGCACCGACGACCCCTCCGACTACGACACGGCCACGCGCAGCGGCTACGTCGCGACCACGGCGGCCGGCCAGCCCTACGTCTTCATCAGCAACTTCAACGCGCCTGCCGCGCTGCTCGACTTCACGAACCCCTCCACGGTGAGCTGGTGGCGGGGCCGGATCGAAGCCGCACTCGACACGGGCGCCGATGGCTTCATGCTCGACTTCGGCGAGCAGACGCAGCCGGACATGCGCTTCCACGACGGGTCGACCGGAGCGCAGATGCACAACCGGTACCCGATCCTGTACGAGCAGGCGACGCGAGCGGCTGTCGACGCCTACGCGCGCCGAAATCCCGGGCGCAGACCCTTCTTCTTCACGCGCAGCGGATATACCGGCACGCCCGGCAGCGCCGCCTACGAGAACGCCAACTTCCCCGGCGACGAGACCACCGACTGGAGTCGCTCATCCGGCCTCGCATCGCTCGCGTCGGACATGCTGAACCGTGCGATCGGGGGCGCTTTCGGATACGACACGGACATCGGCGGCTACTTCGACCTCGGCCCGTACCAGCCGACCACGAAGGAGCTCTTCGTGCGCTGGGCCGAATGGGCCGCGCTGACCCCGATCTTCCGCCTGCACGGGTCGGTGAGCGCCGGCGTCCATGCGCCATGGACGTTTGACCAGCAGACCGTCTCGCTCTACAACGCGCTCTCGCGTCTTCACCTGAGCGCGAGGCCCCTGATCCTGCGGCTCTGGGGCCTGGCGGTGGCCACCGGAGCGCCGATCACCCGACCGCTCTACCTCGCATACCCGGGCGACCCACAGGCGGCCCGGCAGGACGAGGAGTGGCTGCTCGGCCCGGACGTGCTCGTCGCGCCCGTAGTGACCGAGGGCGCCAGCTCGCGCTCGGTCTACTTCCCCGCCGGCTGCTGGCGCAGTCCGGCGAGCGGGCAGCAGGTGCGCGGTCCCCGCCCTGAGACGATCGCCGCCGGCCTGGGCCAGCTTCCCTTCTTCTTTCGTTGCGGCACTCGTCCTTTCACGCCGCCTGGGAGCTTCGGGTCCGCGCTCATACGGAGGAAGTCGTGCCGAGCATGTGCCCGTCACCGGCGACGCTCGAGCGCTGACCGTCCTCGGTTTACGGGCTAGCCGGTGAAGCGGGGACTGCGGCCGTGGCGCCGATGCCGGCGCTTGCGCTTGCGACGGCGATGTCTCTGGTGCGCCTTCCGCTTCGACGGGGCGGCCGCGACCGAAGCCGGTGGCGGGATAGTGCCCGGACCGCGGGTCGTGCAGGCGAGCGTCGCGGGGTTTTCGCCGGAGGCGGCGAGCGCCGGCAGCTCCGGGAAGGTCGGCTGGCCCTGAGTCATCGCCGCCATGTCGAGGAAGTCGGTGAGGTCGTTCGCGTTTGCGTCGCGATAGGTCATCGCCGGTAGGTTCCACTTGCGTTCGACGAAGGCGAGGATCGATGTGTGGTCGTAGAGCGTGCCGCTGACATAGTCGCGCTTGGCGTAGGGGCTGACGATCACGGATGGGACCCGGAAGCCGTAGCGGGCGAAGCCGTCGTAGAGCGACTCACCGGGCTGCACGGTTGGCGGGATCGCGTCGGGCGCGAGCGCGGCCGGCGGCGGGACATGGTCGTAGTAGCCGCCGTGCTCGTCGTAGTTGAGGATGAACATCGTGTTCGGCCACAGCGGCGAGCTGCGCAGGGCGCCCACGACGCTCGCGAGGAAGGACTCGCCGACGACGATGTTCTGCGGGTTCTCCTGTGACTGGTGGCTGTAGTCGGGATCGAGCAGGCTGAAGGCCGGCAGCGTCCCGGCGGCGGCGTCCGCGAAGAAGCTGTCGATCGGCTTCTTGTAGATCACCTCCGTCGCCGTGTCGGTGACCGGATAGAGCTCCGTGGTGGCCCCGGTGGGGAAGTCGGTGACGTAGTTGACCCAGCTGATGCCGTGCTCGTCGAAGCGGTTGAAGATGGTCCCGTTTGCGGGAGCGGGAAGGGTCGCGTCCGGGACGACGTTGCCGGGCCCGGTACCGATGTCGTCCGTCATGCCGGATGAGGTCGCCGCGATTAGGTAGCGGCGCTGCGGGTCGGTTTGTGCGAGGCAGCTCGAGAACCAGCGGTCGCCGATCGGGAAATGCGTCGCGAGGTCGTAGGTAAAGGGGAGGTCGCGAGCGTCCCAGTAGCCCATCGCGACCGGGCCGCTGTCGGATACGACGAAGCCGTCGTTGCGGCCGTTCGCGAACTGGACGTGCGACGCCTTCCACTCCTGGCTCGGCTTCGACGGGAGCTGGCAGGTCGTCGGCATCCGAAACGCGCGCTGGAGGCGCCCATCGGCGTAGGGGTTCGTCGCGTTCGGAAGGCCATCGCGGGCGAGCGTGAAACCGTCCCCGCGCGGGCGCTGGCCATGTCCGCGCCCGAGCATGCCGAGGAAGTTGTCGTAGGAGTGGTTCTCGAGCATCAAGACGACGACGTGCTGGACCTGTGGGAGCGTGTCCGTGCCTGCCGGGAGCGCCGGGTTCGGCAGGGAGTCGGGAACGCGCATGCTCGAACGGCCGAGCGCCTGCAGTGCGAGTGCTTGGGTGCTCGAGGGCCGGGTGAGGTCGGCCGCCCGAGCGAGGAAGCGCGGCAGGCGGCCGGCCAAGGAGCCCGCGACGAGGACCCCGGCGCCGCCTGCCAGGAACGCGCGGCGCGTCCGTCCGCCGGTGGGTTCCCCGTTCTCGACCACGCGCGCGCGGGACAGTACCAGCGTCGGGTAATGCACCCTGCGTGTTGCGAGCGACGGACGGAACCCCGCGCCCGCAGGGTTAGAGTTCAGACGTGGCTGACGAGCTCGTCGTGCGAAGCGCGCACCGGCAGTTGCGGCCTCACGTCAGCCGCTACTGGGGCTACGCGCACCAGGCTCCCGCTCCCGCTCGCCAGCGCGAGCCGCTCTCGACGGGTGTCGTGCTGATCTTCGGTCTCGGTACCGCCCTCGGAATCGTCGACCCGGATCGGCCGGCGCATCCGGCCCCGCGCTTCGGATCGTTCGTGGGCGGTCTCGACGACCGCTGTGCCGTGATCGAGCACGACGGCGAGATGCGCGGCGTGCAGGTGGACCTGAGCCCGATCGCCGCGCGGATGATTTTCGGCGTCTCGATGTCCTCGCTCGCGCGCGAGGTGGTCGCGCTCGACGACCTCCCCGGTGGCGACTGGAACCGGCTCGAGGAGCGATTGCTCGAGGCTGAAAGCTGGGGCGAGCGATTTCGCCTAGTGGAAGCCGCGCTTGGCGCTCGGTTCGAGGCGGCCGCGCCACCTCCGCCGGACGTCGACTGGGCGTGGCGGCGGCTCGTCGAAAGCCACGGACTGCTGCGCGTCGCCGAATTGTCCGCGGAGATCGGCTGCAGCCGCAAGCACCTCGCCGCACGGTTTCGCGAGCACGTCGGGCTGCCGCCGAAGCTGTTCGCGCGGATGCTGCGCTTCCGGCGCGCAAGCGACCTGATCGGCAGCGGCGCCAGCATCGCCGAGATCGCCGCCGACTGCGGCTACTACGACCAGGCGCATCTGGACCGTGACTTCCGCGACTTCGCGGCGGCTGCGCCGACGAGCTTCCTCTCTGAGCGGGTTACGTTCGTACAAGACCCGGCCGAGCTGCCGGCATAGCCTGCGATCGCAACCGACGACGGAGGAATCGATGGCAGACCAGAACATCTTCCCGGCGATCCGATTCGCCGATTCGGACGCGGCGCTCGAGTGGCTTGGCGAGGCGTTCGGCTTCGAGACGCGCGCCGCGTACCGTGACGACCGGGGCGTCATCCACCACGCCGAGTTGTCGCTCGGACCGGGGACGATCATGCTCGGCACGGGCGACCCCAGCGCGCACGGGATCTACATCGCAGTCGAAGACGTCGACGCCCATTACAGGAAGGCGAAGGCGGCAGGTGCAGAGATAACCCGAGAGCTCGAGGACACGCCGTACGGCTCGCGCGAGTACTCGGCGCGCGACCCCGAGGGCCATGGCTGGAGCTTCGGCACCTACCGACCCGAGCCGTGAGTAGCATCGGGCGATGAGGTCGGCTACAGCGACATCGGTCAGCGACGATGCGCAGCAGGAGCGCTACGAGGTCAGGGTCGACGGCGAGGTGGCCGGGTTCACGGTCTACCGGCTGCGGCCCGGGCTGATCGCGTTCGTGCACACCGAGGTCGATGAGCGCTTCGAAGGCCAGGGACTGGCCACCCGGTTGATCGGGTTCGCGCTCGACGACGCGCGCCGGCGTGAGCTGGCGGTGCTGCCGTTCTGCCCGTTCGTGAACGACTACATCCATCGCCATAGCGACTACGCCGATCTGGTGCCCGCTGCCTACCGGGACCAGTTCGGCCTGTGATCGAGGCGCTTTGCCTGTGCGTAGCGGGTTGCGCCGCAGCGGACCGCCGCTGCGCTGCGAGCTCGATTGCTACTCCTGCTCGGGAGACTCTTCGCCCGGCCAAGACCCGGTCAGTCGCGCAAACCCTTGGCGGCTGCCGTGGTCGAACAGGCCGCGGACCGTGCGGAAGACGGCACCTTCCAGGATGAGTGCGGCCACCAGCTTGCGGTAGTCGATCTCGCGGTGTTTTGCGTCGGGCGGCTCGTCATCGTCGACCAAGCTCCAGATCAGCTCGAACGCCTTCTTCGCGACGAGGCCCGCGAGGAAGCCACCGCCGATGCTGACCGGGAGGAAGAGGAGCTTCATGCCGGCGCTCCCGCGCCAGCTGCCGACGGGCGAAGGGCGGTCCCCGGGGTGCCGGCTGCGCCGGTGCGGTGGCCTGAGCGCGACGCCACGATCGCGGTCAGACCGGCTCCCGTCGACGACGCTGTCAGTGGGAAAGCGTTGGGCACTGCCTACTTCTCCTTCGGCGCCATCCGCGGCGTTACGGGCAGATCGTCCTCGGCCGGCTCGCCGGCCTCGAGCAGCCGTCCGCGTTCCAGCTCTGCGTTCATCTCTGCACCGAGCAGCACCGCGAGGTTCGAGATCCACAGCCACACCAGGAAGGCGATCACGCCGCCGAGCGCCCCGTAGGTCTTGTTGTACGAGCTGAAGTTCGCGACGTACGCCGCGAACGCCGCGGAGGCGACGATCCACACGAGGACGGCGAAGATGCCGCCCGGTGTGAGCCAGCGGAAACCGGGCTGGCGGACGTTGGGAGCTGCCCAGTAGAGGATCGAGAACATCAGCGCGACGATGAGCACGAGCACGGGCCATTTGGCGATGTCCCAGACGGTTATGGCGCTCGAGCCGATGCCGATCAGCTTGCCGACTTGCGTCGCGAGCCCACCGGTCACGATGACCGCTACCGCGCTGATCGCAAGTAGTACGAGCATCACGAGGGTCACCGCGAGCTGCACCGGTCGCTTGACGTAGAACGGGCGGCCCTCCTCGACCTCGTAGATCGCATTCGACGCGCGCATGAACGCGCCGATGTAGCCGGATGCCGACCAGAGCGCGAGCGCGATCCCGACTATCGCGGCGAAGCCCGCAGCGCCCTTGCTGTGCTGGAGGTTCTGGATCGCGCTGGTGAAGATCTGTTGCGCCGGTCCCGGCGCGACCTTTCCGAGGTTTTGGATCAGCGATTGTGTCGCCGACTTGCCGACCAGCCCGAGAACCGATACGAGGACGAGCAGCGCCGGGAAGATCGCCTGGATCCCGTAGTAGGTGAGCGCCGCGGCTTTATCCGTCAGGTTGTCGGCGCTGACGCCTTTGAACGTCCGCTTCAGAACGCCCACCCACGAGCCGCCGCCGAGCTTGGCTGGACTCTCGGGTGCCCCGCGAGACCCGTTTTCTTCTGTCGTTTGAGTGCCCGTCTTTTGCGCCATATTCCCTCCCGAGGTCAGCGTGAAGTGAGTCGTCCGACGACGAGGCCCGCGACGAAGGCGCAGCCGACGGCGAGCGGCAGCGGGTTCTCCCGAGCCGTCTGAGCGATCTGCTGCGCGCCCGCGCTCGCACCGTCGGGACTCGCGGCCCTGGCCTTTGAGATGACCTCGTCCTTCTTGGTGTTGACCCTCTGCTTGAGCTCGTCCGCCTTCCCCTGTGCTTGAGCCTTGACGTCCGCCTTCGCGGCGAGCGCCTCGACGGTGTCGCCGAGCTCGGCACGCGTCTCGTCGATATCCCGGCGGATCTCCGCGGGACTCTTCTGCTCGGCGGCGTCGCCTCGAGCGTCTACCGCCTCGCGGCCTTCGCGCGTTCCTTCGTCCATTGGACGTCCTCCCTCATGCTTTCGACTGTCTGTTCGGGGACGGGCGGGGTCGCCTGCTGGACCTTGCCCTTGCCGGTCAGTGCGAGCGCGCCCGCCGCGGCGGCGTAGACCGCACCGACGATCAGCGCGGCGAGCCACCCGGCCACCGCAGTGCTAAGGCCGAGAATCGCCGCCGCGGTGAGAGCGCCGACGGCATAGAGCGCGACCAGACCAGCGCCGCCGAACATGCCGGCGCCGATACCGGCCTGCCTCCCCTTCGCGGTCAGCTCCGCCTTCGCTAGATCGAGCTCCTGGCGCACGAGCGTCGCCGTCTGATCAGAGAGCTGCTTGAGCAGGTCGGCAACCGGCCGATCGTCTGAGCCCCTCTCGGAGCCTCCACTCTCCATCTCACTCCTCCTTCCGACGCGCGGCGGGCGGTAAGTAGCTGCCGCGTCTTACGGACATAGGACGAACGTGTTGAGACCCCGGCACGGAAGCGTTCACGTCTCCCCGCCTTCCTTCCGGAGCGAGGCCAACAGCTTTGGGCGTGCCGGACTGACGGCAATCGCAAGCAGGGTGCCGGCGAGGATGAGGGCAGCGAGCCTGCGTTGCCGCTGGCGTCGCCTGTGCCGAGGCGCCTCCGCGACCGCCGTTGCCGCGGCGCGGAGCGCTCGCGTGGCCTCGCGGATGCGCTGCTGCACGACCCTGTCCCGGAGCGCGTTCGACTTGCTCTTCTTCGCCCGCGAGCGGCGAAAGGCACTTCGAGTGGCGCCGAGGGTCCGGCGGATATTCGCCTGAACGTCCTCGTCGTAGACCAGCCGCTCGACGTACGGGCCGACCCGGTGGATGCTGTCGCTCAGGGCCATGTTCTTCTCATCCGCTTACGGTGCATTGGCCGCTAACGGTCCGGGTACGGGTCGTCGACGCTGTCGCCGCCAGAGAGCGTGTGCCACGAGCCGTTGCCGCACTCCGGGCATGGCGGCAGGTGCCTCGTCGAGCCGACCTCGAGCGTGTGGCCGCACGAAGTGCAGCGGTAGCTGCCGGCCGACACGTCGCTGCCCGCGGGTACTGGTTCTGCCATCTCGGTCTCCTCTCACGTTCGACTCGCCTGAGCGGCTGCTCAGACGGCGCCTACTTGCCGGTCGCCGCCTCCGCCAGTGAGCTCCGGCGGGTCGACTCCGAATTGCCGAGCACCTGGTCTTTGGGGATTTGCATCCTGAGTGGCTCCTCTCGTCCGCAGGCGACTCGCGTCGACCTGTCACACACGCGGCTCTTCAACCCGCACGTCCAGTTCAAGGCCGTCGAAGCAGCCCTTCGGATCTGCGCGGCCGCCTCATGCAGGGCGCGCAAGAGGATCGTGCCCGGCTTCGACGCGCCGAAACGAATCGGGTGACAAGATGGGACACGGCTGGTGCGCCCGTGTCCCATCAGGGCCGGTTAGGGTGTGGCTGGCGCGCTTGCGAAGCGCCTCGGAGGCGTGATGACGGAACGCAAGGTTGAAGGTCGCCGCGGAGCGTCCAGCAGCGACGCCGCGATCATCACGGCCGGCGTTCAACTGCTCAAGCGATCTGGCAGGCTCGACATGCGCCGTCTCGCGTCGGAGGCGAACCTGAGCCGCTCGACGCTCTACCGTCACTTCGCCAACGCGGACGCCGTCGAGCGGGCGATTCTCGAGCGAGCGCTAGCGGAGGCCCGGGCGGAGACTCGCAGCGCGCTGAGCGACCGCCGGCCGACGCTCGCGCTTCTGCGCACGGTCATCAGCACCCTCGTGGCCATCGGCGCGCGCTACCCGCTCGAGCGGATATGCGGCCCGTCTCTCGGCGCGCACGCGCGGCACGTCGCGCGCGAACTGGGGCCGCTCGTCGAGCCGTTGCGCGACCTCATCGAGCTCGATCGCGCGCCACCGGCAGAATGGTTGAACGAAGCAGCCGCTCACCTCGTCGAAGTCGCGCTGCTGAGCGGCGGGCGCCCCCGTCGTGTCGCCGACGATCTCGCCGCAGCGCTGACCGAGCCGCTCGACCGAGGGCTCGTGCTGCTCGATGCCTCCGGCCGGCTCCTCGCCTCAAATGCGCTGGCGTCCGAGCCGCTCGGGCTAGGGCGAGAGATGCCACGGCAGATGACGGCGCCGCGCGCCGCGGTCACCTACTCCGACGGAAGCGCGTGCCCGCCGGACGGCTACCCGCTCGCACGCGCCATCGCAACCCGTCAGACGCAGCGCCCCGCCGTGCTCCAGCATCGGACCCTCGACGGGTCAAGCCGCTGGTTCTCGGTCGCGGCGATCGCGCTCAGGCGCTCCCCCGACCGCCGGCCGTACGGGATCGTGGGCGTCTTCGCCGATGTGACGGCGCAGAGGCAGGCCGACCTCGCGCGGCTGCGGCCGCCCGGCACGCTCGCTGCCGAGGGACCACGGATCCTGGACGTCGCCCGCGCGCTTGACGAGGTGCCGTCGCACCTGCTGCCCGAGCAGGTCGTTGCCGAGGCGCGACGACTTGTGCGCGGCCCGGTGGCGCTCTACGTCGTAGACATCGACGGCTCGCACCTGCTCCGCCTCGCCGGCGCCGAGGAGTTCCCGGCCGAGATCGAGGCGCCGCTCGCGCTCGGGCCCGAGCTCGCGCAGGACGGACTTCCCGAGCTACGCGCGCGGCTGGAGCGGTCGGTGCCCGGTCTCGCCATGGCACCGCTCTGGCTTCGCGGCCGCGCGGTCGGCGTGCTGCTCGCGCTCCGCGGGTCCGAGCAGACGCTCGCCGATGTGGCGCTTCAGGCCGCCCCGGCAATCGAGCTGGCGAACGGTCAGACCGACGTGCTCGACGCGGCGCGTCGACGCAAGGAGATCAACCCGGCGGCTGAGATCCAGCAGAGCCTCCTGCCGCCCCGGATCGCACGTTTCGGCGGCGGCGAGGTCGCCAGCGGGATGCTGCCGAGCTACGAGGTTGGCGGAGACTGGTTCGATTACGTCGAGAACCGCGACGGCGGGTGGATCGCGATCGCCGATGCCGCCGGCCGTGGTGCACGCGCCGGCGCTCTCGGCAGCATCGGCCTCGCCGCGCTTCGCGCAGCCCGCCGCAACAACGCGAGCCTCGAGGAAGCCGTCGAGACGATCCACACGACGGTCTGCGACGCCGGCGAGGACGAGTTCTACCTAACAGCGATCGTCGCTCGCTGGAGCCCCGCCTACTCCTCGTTCAGCTGGATCAACGCCGGTCACCCGCGACCCCTCCTGCTGCACGCGCACGGAAACGTCGAGGAGCTCGTCGGCGAACCGACGCTGCCGCTCGGCGTCGGCAGCCGCGAGCGTCGCTTCAGCAGGAGCTACCGTCGCCTGGCTCCCGACGACCGCCTCGTCCTCTACACCGACGGCATCTCACAGAGGGCCAGCAGTGACGGGTTCTTCGGCAAGGAGGGCATCGTCCGCGCCGCCCGCAGCTCGCACGAGCCCACCGCGCCCGGTATCGCGCGGTCGATACAGGAAGCCGTTACCGCGGCGTCCGGCGAGCCGCTCCGCGACGACGCGGCCGTGGTCGTGCTCGCGCCCGAACGCTGAGCGCATGACCGCGACGCCGCCGAATTCGGCGCGGAGCCAAGTGCGTCAACTCCGTGAGTCAGCGCAACGGCTCGCCGAGGGGACCTGCGGTTTGTCGTGGCCGCGATCCGGACGAGCTCGGCTGCGCCAGCCGGCAACCGCATACCTCGGCCCCGAGCAGACGGTAGGAGCCGCCCTTACCCGCTTGCGATGCGGCTCGCGGTGAACGTCGCAGAGGCCTTGCACGGCGGGAGCGCATTCTTGCGAAACGTCACGCGATCGGCGATTGTGCCGTTCACGTGATCCGGGGCGGTAAACGTACCCGTGACGTGGACGTGCTCGGTGGCGCCTCGCCGCTTGACGACTGATCCGTGGAACCGTCCTTTTCTGATCTGCAACGCCGGGAACTTGTTGACCGGCTTCTCGCTCCCGTTACCGGCGCAGGTGGTCGCTTCGAAGTTGGTGGCCAGTCCGGTGATCCGCTTGTGATTGGAGGACACCTTGAATGAGATGCTGAAGGAAAAGGTCCTATACGAGTACGCGCCTGGCCGAGGGTTCACCGACGCCCCTGCGAACCCGACTGAGGCCGACACGCAAAGCGCCGCGGTGATGAAGAGCACGATCGAAACGCCCCTCCGATGCGCGACCGGCCGTATCAGTGCGCCGCGCCTGAGCCGAAACATCGAGTCGAACCTATCTCTTGGCTTCACGCGGGTCAAGGCGGCGAACTGATGCTCCACCCGACCAACGTGCGGCGAGGAACTCGCGCCAGAACGCCTCGACCTGCTCGTCGAGCGCCGCCGGGCTGGCTTACGGCCATCGTGCCGCGCCCCGTTCTCCGTTCGGACAGGCTTCATGCGACGCTCACGTCCATGGTCGCGGCGAATATGCATCAGTACCTCATCGAGCGGCTCGGGCAGACGGTCGAGACGGTCGCGCAGCACAAGCCCAACATCAGGTCGGGGTCACACAGAACCAACTACTCGTCGAGACGCAGACGGGCCGCCTCCGTCCCGAAGCTTGAAGAGCTTGCGGACCGCGTCTTCGCCGGGAGGTCGTCGAGATGGCCCGCCACGAGCGCAGCGGCCTCTTGAACCCCCTCGGGTGGTACCCCGCCAGCTGGGAAGCGGGTCCGGGTCTCCGCACCACGAAGACCCGGACCAACAGCGTCTACTTCTTGATCACGAGCTTGATGGTGATCCGCTTGGTTTTCCCGCCCGTGGTCAGGTCAACGCCTAGCGTGTACTTGCCGGCATGCAATGACTTGCCGAGCGTCTTTGTCGTGAAGGTTCCCTTGGGTGCCGAGCCTTGCGCGATCGGTCCACCCTTGGCGGGAGTGGCGGCGAAGACGACGTAGCTCCCGCCGGTGGTGGTCCTAAAGCGCACCTTGAAGCCCTTCCCCTGCACCGGATGCTTCGGGGAGTGCGAGAGATGCGAAATGTTCGGGCCGGTGGCGGCCGTGGTCGCCGTGGCGCTGCCCTCGGCGAGGACGGGCACGGCGGCCAGTGCGAGGGTGACGGCACCGGCGGTGAGCCTGAAGCGTGCGCGCATCAGACGGGCTGGGACTTGAGTCATGTCATCTCCTTGTGGGGTGCATGCAATTTTGGGGGAACATACCAAGCTGATTGGTGCATGGGCGCGAACGGGCACCGGTCTTCATATCCGGCTATTCCTGCGCGGCTTGCGCCTCGCGCTCGCCTAGGATCGCCGCGCTCGGGCACTGGCCAAATGGGCGGTCGGTCGAGGCCACCCGGTGCTCGCACCTGCGATCAGCCGCGTATCGTTCGCAACGGCGTTGCGAAGGAGTCGCGGCTACCCTTCGCCGCGATCCGGCCGTGGCTCTAGAAAGCCCTCGGAGGGGTGGCAGAGCGGTTGAATGCGGCGGTCTTGAAAACCGTTAGGCCGGGTTGACCGGTCTCGAGGGTTCGAATCCCTCCCCCTCCGCCATTTTGCTCTCGTCCGAACCATGGCCTCGAGAAATCGGGGCCATGGTCTTTTCTGACCCCTCCTGGCCGTCCTGGGTCTCGTTGAGGGCATGGAGGGATTCTGGCGGAGTTTTCCCGAGGATCTTGTCGATGGCGACGTAGACCGGGTCTCGCTGCCCGATGATGCGGCAGGCGTGCCGGTCATCGTCGTCATGAAGCACCGGTGCGATCCGGTCGTGGGTCGCTTGGTTGAGGATCTTTCGCAGTGTCGGGGCTGCGTCGGCATAGCGACTCGCCGTCAACGATCGCCAGAAACTCTTCGAGTCCGACTACGCGTCGCTAACGGTCGAGGCATCCACCGCTGCTGCGGATGCTGCGAGGGCGCCAGCGTCCAGCGCGCACCCTCGACCGGAAGCCCCCCAATGACTGCGGCCGTGTAAGCGCACTGGCCCGGTGGTCGTGGTGACCCAGCGCGCGTCGTACAACGGTCGCTGTCCGCCGTTCGGGCGAAGGCGAAGGCGAAGGCGAAGGCGAAGGACTACCATCCCGGGGACTCGGCTGATAGGCGAAGGTTCGCGTGCGTCCGCGCGTGACCCGGGCTAGGTCTACCCCGGGTCACGCGACAGGCCCGGAGGCTGCTTCATTCTTCGCCCAGGGCCGCGGTTCCGTCGGGTGGCGTAAATAGCCTTGTGATCCACAATGTACATGTGCACTATGCAATTCGCGCTACGTGTGACACTATTTTTCTAAGCCGTTGCCAAGCCTCGGTGCACGAACCACTATGTCAAAGGATCTACCCCGCAAAGTGAAGAAGAGCGCCCGAAGTGTCACGCGCCCCCGGGCGAAGTCTAAGCAAGCTAGTCGCGTCGAAGGGCGATCTGCCAGAGAGATTCGTGCCTTGGTGGTCTTTGATTTCGATGGCACTCTCGCAGATACGCGAGAATGCATAGTTACGTCGGTGCGAGCTACGCTTACAGAGCACGGCTTCGCAGCGCCACCGCCTTCGAGGATAACGGCGGCCATTGGCTTAAGCCTTCCGAGACTTCTTGCGGCTGCCGTCGGCCGCAGGCTGCCGCAGTCGACAGTCGAGTTACTTGCCACATCGTACCGCAAGCGATTTCGACAGTCGGCCCCACGGCTCGTGCGCCCGTTCCCGGGCATACGTGAGCTTATCGTGTCCCTTCGTCATGAAGGCTACGTCCTGGGGATCGCGACGAGCAAGTCTCGTGCTGGCGTCCGCAGGCTGCTAGACGATTTTTGGCCGGCCGACATGTTCGAAATCATCGTCGCCGACGACCAGGTCACACGAAAAAAGCCAGACCCCGAAATGCTCAACGTGATTCTTCAAAAGGTCGGCGCGAGACCCGAGCATGCACTAATGATCGGTGATACGATCTTCGATGTTCAAATGGGCCATGCGGCGGGCGTCCGCACTTGTGCGGTCACGTGGGGCAATCACAGCGTGCGGCGCCTTAGGCACGCAAACCCTACCTACGTGGCGCGCGACGCTTCGGACATGAAGAAACTTGTGGCTGCTTGGTCTGGACGATATCTAGCTGATGCAATGGCGGGGCGACATAGCGAGGGGCCTACCGCGTTTCGGCGAAACCTATCGCCTTGAGGGCGTTGCAAGGAAGATCCGGGCGGACGTCGATGCCTGCGCTCGAGCACATTTACCCGCTGTAGCGAGCCAGGTCCAGGCTCCACGTTTCCAGACGCGCGACGATATCGGCGATCTCTTGCTCGCCGCACTATATGCGTCGCGGTACGGCACTATCTACTGGCTAACCCCTGACATCGCGCTGCGCTCAATGGCGGCGGGCAGCCGTGCGATGCGTGCGCTCGACAGTCTCGGACGTTGGCTGGGCGAAAGTGGGTGGGCCAACCGCTGGTGGAACGCTACCGTCGCCACGTTCTTGGAGTCGCAATCGCATCAGCTAATGCCTGTCGGCGGTTTCGCTCCCCATTGGGGGTTCCAGGCCGTATCAGCGCGCCAGCTGGCTGTTCGGCCGGAGGAGGTCCTGCCGGGAGATGACGCGCTCGCGAGCAACGTCCCCCGCCATGACCTGCATGACTTCGCGCACCTAGCGGCGTGCCGTATGTCGGGCGAGCTCTACGGCAACAAGTTTCACCTGCCCTCTCGGCTAGGTGCCCTCCCGTCGCAACTCGTAGACCTCGTGGCAGGGTTTGACTCGGATCAAACCCCACAGCATGCCGACGGTGTTCTGTTTGGACGCGTGCTCCAGCATCTATTCGAGCGGGGCGTAACCGACCCCGACCTGCCGGAATGGGTGATCGTCCAGGAGCTCGCGGACGCCCTGCTGCCGTATTTGCTCGGGGAGGGGTCAGCCTTTGATCCAGTACTTCAGTGCGAAATTACTGCGACTCGCTCCGTCAACGTCTATGAGCTCGCGGTGCTGGCCCAGAACAAGGCTTATGAGTTGCCCGCAAGCGAGGCAGAGCAGGTTTTGTTCGTCCGAGGGGGCCGTGACGAGCGTGACCAACTCGCCGGTCTTTCTGCATCCGACCGGCTGCGGGTCGTGGCCGGACTGGCGCGACGCACATACCACGAGCGCCGCAATACCCTGAAGCACCGAGCACACGCTGAGGCGTACGTTAGGGCTGCCAGCTTGCTACTCCGCGATACGGATTTAGCCGCGCCCGAGCGTGAGCTAGCGAACGCCGTAGTGCGCAGTTTGCGCTTCTTGGATTTTTGGGACGGCGACCGGCGAAACCTCATCGACGATGCCGCAACTCTGCTTCAGGCCAGCAACACCGGCATGCTCGACGCTTACGCGCCGGTATCGGCCGCCGCAGGCAGCCCGTCGTAGCGAGCGGCGAGTAGGTCATGGAGATCGTCGGGGGCGCGAGGTTCGATCTAGCGGCCGACATGTTCTGCCAGGAAGGGCTCGACCGGTCGACCGCTCACGCGGCGATTGACGCCGCCAGTCGGACAATACTCGCTGGAGTGCGACGCAGCATGTCGCACCCTCTTGCGGTAATGCCGATACTGCGCGGCGGACTAGCAATGCTGCCGGCTGCACAGATAATGCTTGGGCACCCTCCGACAGTGTTCGCCTTGTGCTCCCGTCGGTCAGGGCCGCGAGACGTTGAGTGTCTCTTCCGGCCCGAAGGGTGCCTGCTCGAAGGGCGGCATGTGATTTTGCTCGATGTTATTGCTGCGCGCGGAGACACGCTTTACGCGGTATGCCGAGCCCTACAGGAGACGCCGAGGCCGCCGCGAGCGCTAACAGCGGTTGTGTGCTTCCTGACGCGAGATGCGATCGAGCGACTAGAGACCCTGCCCGGCGGTGCGCCGGATCTCATCGCGGGTCGCGTCGCAAAGGGCGTTGACGAGCACGGCTTCATCATTCCGTCGACGCACGGCGACGCGGGCGACAAACTCTTCGGGGCACTCACCGCCTAACGGTCGGCGCCAGGCCTAGCCGGGAGGTGAGAACACGAGGCAAAGGAGGCGTCGCGAGCCTGACCGCCGGCCAGGCACACATAGCGGCTGCACGCGAAGATACCCGTGGGCCCAAGGCGGACGGTGCGGGACGCGTCGCACAACAGACGATGCGCGGCACCGTAAGTGACCGCACGCGTGCGATGTGCGCGCAGAGAGTCGACCGGTTACGTAAGACTTGGCCAGCGAGATGTACCACTCCGCACCCGCTCTGCCCCCGACATCTGCTCGCCTGTCGGCTCGCAAGACGAGAAGGCCGCGGCCCGGCTTTTTAGGCGGCGGCCTGAGTTGTCCTCCGTCGCTTGGGCCAGCAGGGACGTTCACTTGGTCCAGCTGGCTGCCTTTGCTCCTTGCGCGAGGACCTTGACCGCGCCCTGTCGATTAACGGTGACGACATTTCCGTCGATTGCCCCGAGTACGCTGCCTCCGTCTCCGACGCCGTCAAGCTCGGCAAAGTTGGCCGTGAGTGTCACCGACCGCCCGTTACGCAGCGAGACAATGACGGCTTTGAGCTGGTTCGGACCCAGGTCGGTTTGGAGGAGGCACGTTTGGCCCTTTCGCGCGCAGGCGACCGGTACTGGTGGCGCAGGCGCGGACTGGTGGTAGAGACGCTTTCCGCGGGCTCGAGGATTCCGCTTGACGGTTATGCCGGCGTCCGTGGCGAAAAGTAGGCCGGCCCTACCCCACACGGGCAGGTCGCCGGCCGCGACCTGCCGCCCGACGTGGCCGCTGTGAAGCAGGTACAGCGTCGCTGCGTGGGGCGCGGCTGTAGCGACGACGGCGTCGGAACCCCTTGGGTCGAACGCCGCGCCCGCATAGAGGTCAGGGAGGACGACGCGCAGGATGCGGCCGGGCGAAAGCGGTGCGATGACCACCCCGAATCGATCGCCCGTGGCGTCGAGCACCCTACGGCTGTCGCTGCTCCATACGAGACGGTCTGCCGGTGAATCGGGCGTCGAAGCTCCGAAGACACGACGCACGAGGAGGTGGTGGCGTCGAGAGCTAACACTGACCACGTAAAGGTCGTGCGCGTGAGCGCCTTGGCCGAAGTACGCGACCCACCGTGCATCCGGCGACACGGTGGGGTCCCTGCCATGAACTAGGAAATGCGGGTCCGACCCATCGTCGCGCGCGGCGACGATCGAACTGGTCGCCGTACGCTCGAATACCAGCGCTGCGCGCGCTTGAGCGCACAAAGCCAGAAGGAAAAGCGTGACCAGCAGCACGGCGAATGCGACGCTGCCCGGGCGGTCGGCAGCTTGGGCCAGATCGGCGGTTCTCACTGCGACAGAAAGCAAGCCGGACCCGTGGGCGCCTTCTTCCCCTCGAGCCCGACTCTTACTTGCCATCTTGCCTGCAGTTGGACTGCTGTTCGCCGGTCAGATAGCAGTAGGCCGGTCGATAGCTCGTGAACGTATAGGTGTTGTCGCTCTTCTGCTGAGGCGCAGCGGCGTAGCAATCAGAAAATACGCTCGAGGTGCACACGAGTGCAGTATCGAAGTTGTGGTATACGCCAAATAGCTCGTAGTAGTTGACAAGGTCGATCTGGTTGTCCTGGGCGGCCAGCAGCTTGCGAAAACGCTGCGCCGCGGTGACTTGGAGATTGGGATGCGACCAAAGGTTGGTCGTCGTCCCGCTGAGGTACAAGGGCACGCCTTGCTCACTCATCCACAGTCGCGAGCGGACGCCGTAGCGCTTGTCGTACTGCCTAACCAAGTATGCGAACCGCCGTCGAGGAAGCTGTCTCCGTCGACGAAGGCTTCCTCGAGCGCGTCGGTGAGGGCGCTGACCGACACGCGATTGAAGTAGCCGAAGTTGCGGGCCTGCGGGTTCTTCCAATCGCGGTAGGCAGGGTCGGCGCCGCGCAGGGTGGCGGGATCGTGCGCGTACCACCGCCACTGCTCGTTGCTCAGATGGCGAGTGAAAGCCTGACCGTTATAGATCGGCAGGTTGCTCGGGAGCTTCACGCCAAGTAGGCGCAGCAGCAGCGAGCGCAGGATGCCGACGTTGAGCCGAACCTGGGGCGCCGCCTTGCCGGTCATCGCGTAGATTCGGTTGGGCCAAGTGTCGCCGGGAATCGAGCTGTGCCAAGCGTCGCAGACGCAGTAGGAGCGCGCGAGGTAGTCATAGACCGGCAGATGCGCCGCGGTGTAGTAACCCATGACAAGCTCTGGCTGGGCCGGCGGCTGGGCGCGCGTCGCGACAAAGTTCTTGACGAAGCCGCCGTTGTTGTCCGCGAGTTGCTGAGCGACGCATGCAGGGGCATGGCAGGGGTCTTGGCTCTTGTCGAATGGCTGTCCCGGCCGATGAAAGGCCGTCTGGCCTGCCGGGAAGGGGAAGACCCGATGAACCGTTCCATCCGGTCCCAGATTGCTCTCCTGGCCCGTCAGTCCGTTTACGTCAGGCATACCTGCGTTTCGCAGATACCCAAGCATGTGATCGAACGAGCGGTTCTCGAGCATCAACACGACGATGTGGTCGATCTCAAACAAGTTCGCCGTGACTGCGGTCATCCTCGCCTCAGGATTTCGACGGGGACGGAGCCAATAAGCCGATCGCCCCACCTGCTGCGGCAGCCGCGAGTGCTTGCAGCTGCTTGCCCACATCCGCCGTCCAGTACGGCGCATGGGTGAACAGGACGATCACTTCACAGCCGACGAAGAGGAGCAACAGGAGCGCGACCGATGCGCTCCACCGCGCGCCTCCGACGTTCCTCGCCTCAGCAGCGCGTGCGGTCGCGTTAGCGGCAGCAAGGTCCGCGTTGCGAGCCGCCGCCGCCGCGCCTGCTGGATCGTTCGCAGTTTGGGCCTGCGTGGCCTGAACGCGGTATGCCTCTGCCGCCTGCTGCGAGGCGGCGGCTGCCTCGACCTGCGTCGCGGCCGCCGGTGCTCCGGCAGCGCCGGCCTTCGCCTCGCTGGGGGAAGGGGCGAGAATGCCAACGAGTGCGCCGGCAAGACCGCTCGCAATCGTCCAGAGCGACTGGGTCGGATCATGTCCAGTCGCAAGGATCACCGCGGCCGCGATTGCGAAGGCGACCAGCGCGAGCGAAACCCCGCCGACGGCTATCTGATACCCGCGCGCGTCCTGCACCGTGGCAACCTCTAACGGCCCTGCACGCGAGCGGGCCCTGGTCGTAGCTGCGGATAAGGACCGAAATCATGTAGCCGTAGTGGGACCGGGCGGAGCGCCCTAACAGATCGTCGAACAAGCTTCTCTATTCAGTGCAGCCTAAGTAGTCAGACCTGCGGCGTCAAGGGTCGCGGGCGTCCGACGGCGGCCCACGCGATCACTCAGCCGTAGGATTCCGCTGGCTTCACGAGCGAGACGTCAGCTCGCGCGCCGCCCTGCATCCGGCCGCGGTTGAGCTGGACTTTCCGTGGGCTTGTTGCTAGCGAAAGTCTCTCTGGCACAAACGGAACGACAAACGAACCGTCGTAGTCGAAATCAGCCGAAAAACGCTTTCGGTAAGAGCTGCGCGTAGTAGTGGCCGAGCTCGGAGCGACGCAGCAGTCTGGCGGCCTCGTGTCGAGCAAACCTGAAAAAGCGCTCGACGATCGCGGTGAACGCGACGCCCGCGCGGATTACTAAACATCTGACATCAATCGCAAGAAGTACGCGCCGCTGATATGGAGCTACATCGACGGGGCAATTCGCGACGCGGTCCGAGACGCACTGACCAGGCGCAATACAAGCAGCTCTTGCATATGCGCTACGCCGATGGGGCGGAGATGCTGACCGTCGGGGGCCCGATCTACCGCGAAGAGGAAGACCTTCGGAAGTGCGATTTCGAATCGCTCTAATCAACTAACAGTCGAGCACGCTTCGGTCCACGATCGGAGTGCCGTGCAGCGGGCCGCTTGTTCGCCCGTTGTTGTAGAAGGCGTCCGCTGATCCGTAGTATCCCCCATCCCAAGGCCCGGACTCGATTCGGTACCACCAAGTATCGCCGTCAGGCACCTTGAAGCCGCTGACCTTGCAGGCGACGCGAACCGTCATATGCGCTGGAATCAGTGGGCCAGGACTGCCTTCCGCCGTCGCATAGTCCGTCCACGTGTGAACCGTCCCTCCAGGAGTCTCGGCGTACGTGCGCACGTTCTTTGGAGGCGAGGTCGGGGTGGCTGGAGCCGCCGGGGACGACGTTGAGTGGCTGCTACCGCCGCCGGACGACCCGAGTACGAACGCGAGGATCACTCCTCCAATCACGGCCGCCGCGCTACCAACGATGAGCAAGTCGCCCACCCGTGGCTTGTCCCGTCCGAACCAACCGCGGGCCCGTCGCACGAACTGTGCTACCCGTGTCCATACGTCCAATCCCCGCTCGGGGGTACTTGTTTCTCGCGGCGTTGAGCCCCACCTGAGTTCGCACGCAATCTGATCGGCCAGCTCACAAGCCGTGTGAAGCTCGTACTGCTCGCACAACTCGCTCAACTCCTGGCGAAACGCTCTCCGCAGCTTCACGAGCTCGTGGCGGATCGTCTCCCACTTGTCGAGCGTGTCCGGGAGGTTCTCGACGGCGGTCAGGTATTGCTTCGTTCGCTCGCGTAGACGTGAAAGCGGTGGCGTAGCTACCGAGTCCTCAGGGAGATCCTCGATGCAGTCGGTAAGCAACTCTCGGATGTCTCGCACGCTTCGGCACGCGAGCGACTCGTTCTCCAGCATCACGGGGTCGGTCAGGACGCGCCTCCCGCCGAGACGCCGCACAAAGGCGAGCACTCGGCGGCGATCCTCCTGTGCCATCCCAGCAGGATATTGCGACCGCTGCTATGTGCTCGATCGTTGGAGACCGATGCCTGGGGCGATCATTCTGAAGGTGACCTAATCGCGCGTCTCCACCGCCTGTGCGGCTCGCCTTCGCGCTTGTCGGCCCACCGGCTCCATGAGATCCTGAACCAGGGTGGCAACCGAACTTTCAAGTCGTCCTTGAGGGTTCGGTCTTTGTCCCGATCTCTCCGCTCTGCCCGTTAGGGGGATGGCCGAGCGGCGAGCCCAGGTCCGCCCCAGAGTTCCCGACGCCATGCGCCGCCAGCAGGCGCCCGTCAGCAGACCGCCCCGCCCAAAGAGGCGGCAGACACCACAGCGCGCCGGATGGTCAGTCAACGCGCCAGCAACGGTCCGCGGTTAATACCGATCCGCCCCGTACTCAGTGCATGATGTAGAGAACGGCGGCGACAGCGCTGATCACCCCCAAGACCCCGGGCGGCGCCATCTGGCCGAGTCCATCTCCCGCGCGCCTGTGCGTGGCCACGGCGGCGATCATCAGCAGTGTCAAGCCGACCGCTGCAGCCGCGCCGAGGATGGTCAACGCGAAGCCGACGAGCACCCCCGCCGCGCCGGCCAGCTCAAGGACCCCGATCAGACGGTAGCGCGCCCAAGGTATCCCGAAGTGCGTGGCCGCGTCCCGCATCGCGGACTGGCCGGTGAGCTTGCTCAGGCTAGCCCCGGTGAACGCCACCGCGAGCAGGATCGACAGCACGATGATCGCAATGGGCATCGCCTGCCGTAGCTCAAACTCTCGCCGTGGCGTCGAGCCGGGCCACGGCTACCTCATAGACGTCCACCGAGCGGGGCCCTCCCCCACCGCCTGGCGCTGGGGGTCCATCGCGTGCAACGTCGAGTCTCCCTGCCGCAGATCGTCCTCGCTCTCGAACAACGTGATTGCAAGAACCTTCCCTTCCTCGGGCTGGTGAAGGACAAGACCGCCAACCGCTGGCACACCCTGCGGTGGAGCACTTGCCGCCCGCCGCTTGATCTCCTCGATGCCCTCGCGAACCCGGTCGACATCCGAGCCTTCAAAATGCGCCACTCGAGCAAGCACGTTCCCCCCTTCGGGTCGTCGTGCTGGATTCAACCACCTCCTCGCCTCGATCGTCAGCGGAGCGCTCGCTGCAACAGCATCGGGACCGCCGACCGCACGCACCGCCCACCCCCGATGGACGGGCTTCTGTGTTGAGCCTGTGCCGCTTTCTCTTGAAGGAGGGCCGGCTCCATGAGGGTCTCGATCAGCAGGGGCAAAGGGTTCGCACATTGTCCCGAGCTGCCCGCTTCGCTCTGAGCCGTGCTTGTCTCCACGCGCGGGCAGCTGTAGGGTCGGGCGCGATGGTGGCATTCCGGAGCGCTCGACTGGACGGCGGGTGCTGAGCCCCGAGCAGACCGTCGACGCGATCAACCGTCGCTTCGGACGCCACGCCGGGACGAGGGCTCTGCACGCCAAGGGACTTCTGTGCCGAGGCACGTTCAGCGCCAGCCCGGCGGCGGCTCGGCTGACGCGCGCCGTGCACATGCAGGGATCTCCCGTCGAGGTCTGGGTCCGCTTCTCGAACGGCTCGGGCGATCCCAAGGCGAACGACTACGAGCCGGACGTGCGCGGAATGGCGACGACCTTCCATCTCCCGGACGGGACGCGGACGGACATCTCGGCGCAGACCGCGCCCCGCTTCCCGGTGGCCACGCACGACGCCTTCGTGGAGCTCGTGCTGGCGTCCGAACCGAGCGCCAAAGCGCTGTGGCGCTTTCCTCGCTTTCTCGCCAGGCATCCGGGGGCGATCGCGACGTTCAGGCGCAACGCCGTGGGGCTCAGGCCGCCGCGGAGCTTCGCGAGTCGACCGTACTACGCGGTCCACGCCTTCAAGTGGACCAACGCTGATGGCAAGGAGTGTCACGTCCGCTACCGCTGGGTCCCCGAGGCGGAGGAGGCGCCGATCTCGGTCAGAGACGCCAAGCGGCGCGGCCCGGACTACCTGCACGACGAACTACGCGCGCGTCTCTCTCGAGGAGCTGTCCGGTTCGGCTTGGAGCTCCAGCTGGCCGCCGACGGCGACGCGGTCGATGACCCGACCGCCGATTGGCCGGCCGACCGGGAGCGAGTGATCGCCGGCACGGTCGAGATCACCGGTCTGGCCGCCGACGTCGACGATGCGATCGTGTTCGACCCGACTCGGCTGACCGACGGGATCGAGCCATCCGCCGATCCGGTGCTCGCCTTCCGACCGCGCGCCTACGCCGTCTCAGCCGAGCGGCGAGCCCCGGGGCACCAGTGACCGCTCATGCGGGCAGGTGGAACGGGACGGTCGTGATCACGATGCCCTCGTAGGCGCGCAGCGCACGTTGCAGCCGCGCCGGTATGTGGTTGTGCAGGATCGTCTCCCAGGGATGCTTGACGACGATCTCCGGCACGACCAGCGTGATCGTGACGTCCGGTCGCTGGCGGTGGAGCGCCTCGATGTAGTTGGCGAGCGGGGCCACCGTGGCCCTGTAAGGGGAGACCAGGATCTCGAGCGGGAGGTGGTCGCCCCACGTCTTCCAGTAGTGGTGAAAGCGCTCGGCTTCCTCCTCGCTCGGGCTGACGTGCACGGCGAGCACCGGCTCAGACATCGAAGCGGCATAGGCGAGCGCGCGCAGCCCCGCGAGGTCGAGCACGGCAACCGGGACCACCGCGAGGTTGGTGAACTCCGCTGGGCTGTCGGCGGACTCGCTGCCGCCGTCCCAGTCGGCCCTGGTGCCGCGCCGGCGGACCGGCGCCCTGATCCGTCGCGGCTGGTCCGATGCCGGTCCGGGCACGAGCGCCTCGCGTGCGCGCTCGTAGTGGCGGTGGATGCGGCGGCAGAAGAGGACGACGAGCGGGACGAGGACCACCACCACCCAGGCGCCGCTCGCAAACTTCGTGATCGCGGCGATCACCACGACCACCGCGGAGAGGACCGCTCCCACCATGTTCGTCACGAGCGACGTGCGCCAGTGCTGCTCGCGCTTGCGCCACCAGTGCACGACCATGCCGCTCTGTGAGAGCGTGAAGGCGAGGAAGACGCCGACCGCGAACAGCGGGATCAACGAGTTCGTGCTGCCGCCGAACGCGGCGTAGACGATCGCCGAGGCGACCGCCAGCACGAGGATCCCGTTGGTGAAGGCGAGGCGGTCGCCCATGCGCAGGAACGAGCGCGGCGCGTAGGAGTCGCGGGCCATGAAGAACAGCAGGCGCGGAAAGCCGTTGAACGCCGAGTTCGCGGCGACGAGCAGCACGAGCGTCGTGGCCACCTGGACGTAGCCGTAGAGGATGCCCTGGCCGAGCGTCTGGTGGGCGAGCTTCGAGAGCAGCGTCTCGGTTCCACCTGGCACCGTGCCATCGAGGTGGCCGACGATGACCACGCCCGCGAACATCGCGACGAGCAGCGCGACCATGACGGCGAGCGTCTTGCGCGCGTTGGCGGCTTCCGGTGGCTTGAAGACCGGCACGGAGTTGGAGATCACCTCGATTCCGGTCATCGCCGTCGCCCCGGACGCGAATGCGCGCAGGATGAGCAGCACGCCGACGGTCTCGGTCGCGTGCAGGGAGGTCGGGGGGATCGCCCTGAAGTCGTGGCTCGCGGACTTGACGAGGCCGACGATCACGATCATGAAGACCGCGACGACGAACAGGTAGGTGGGGATGCCGAAGGCGACGGCCGAGTCGCGGACGCCGCGCAGATTGCCGATCGCGAGCAGGGCGATCACGACGAGCCCGATCGGGACCGTCGCTGAGCTGAGCGACGGGATCGCCGAGGTGATCGCGGCTACCCCCGAGGCGACCGAGACCGCGACGGTCAGGACGTAGTCGAGGATCAGGCCCGCGCCGGCGAGCAGGCCGGCGTAGGAGCCGAGGTTGTCGCTCGCCACGACGTAAGACCCGCCGCCGTGCGGGTAGGCGCGGATGACCTGCAGGTAGCCGAGGCCGATCGAGAGCATCAGGACGACGATCGCGGCGCTGATCGGCAGCGAGGCGTGCAGTCCGGCTGCTCCGGCGAGGACGAGGATCGTCAGCATCGCCTCGGGCCCGTAGGCCACCGACGAGAGCGCGTCCGGGGAGAGCACGGGCAGAGCGATCGACTTCTGCATTCGCTGCTCGGCTACCGCCGTACTGCGGAGCGCGGGGCCGATCAGAGTGCGGCGGGCGAACGCGGCGAGCTTGCCGCGGCGGCTGTCCGCCTCGCCGCCCTCGCGGGTCGCCTCGAGCTCCTCGGGGTCGTCGGGGCGGACGCTTCGGATCTCTACGAAGCGTCCGCTCCCGCCCGACTCACCGGTCCTGAACTCGAGGTGCGGATCGACCGGCAGGGCGCGCTCCCAAACCTTGCGCTCGGGGACGCACCCCTTCCACTCGCGGCCGACCTCCTCGAGGGCCGCGATCGCCCGGTCGTCAAGCGCGGGCAGCTGAGCGCTGGCGCTGACCGTCGAGTCGGCCCCGCTTTGCTCACCGCCGTCGCCTCCGTTTCGCTGTGATCCGCTCATCGGTCTGACTCGTGGCAGCGTGCCCGCTCGGATCGTGCGCTAACCGCTCTAAGCATGGGCGGCTGTCGACCCCTGGGGCAGGGACTCCCTGCTCGCGGTGGTGCCGCGCCCGCCCGCGCGACGGCGCGCGGCGCGCAGCTCCGTGATCGTCAGCGCGAGCGCCACGGGGACGGTCGCCGGCAGCTGGTCGATCCAGAGGAACAGGGCTCCGAAGGTGATGCCGAGCACCGCGGTGAGCAGGGCCGCCCGCCCGCGCGGGCGGGCCTCTCGCAGCAGCACCGCGCCGAGCAGAGCGGCGATGAAGAGGTCGCCGTAGCCCATCAGGGCGTCGCCGAACTCGGCGCGCTGGAACTGGGGCAGGCCGAGCGCCGGTGCCGCGGCGTTGAGGTTGTCGTTTGGCGCCTGAAGCAGCTGCGCGACGACGAGCGCCGTATCGACGATCGACATCGCGATGATCCCGAGCTTGACCCAGAGCACGGGGGTGACGCTCGTGAGCAGCGCGCCGAGGGTGCCGCAGCCGAGCGCGGTCAGCGCGACCGCGGCCGCTTCGCCGGCGAGGCTCCCGCGGGCCGCCCAGGAGAGCGCGAACAGCGGCGCCACGGCAAGCGCGGCGAGGCGCCGGCGAAACAGCCAGGCCAGTGCGAGCGCGGCGAGCGGGGGGGTCGTGAAGAGAGCGAGGTAGGTGAGCCCGTCGGCTACTCCGGCGGCGGCACGGATGGCGAGCACCACGACGATCACCGATGCGAGCGGGATGAGCGCCCACCAGCGGCTGCGCAGCCGGCGCAGCGAGGCCAGCGCGTCGAGCCTCGGCGTGGCGACGGTGGCGCCCTGCGCCGCGCAGAGGCAGACGTAGGAGGCGGCGAAGGCGAGCGTCACACAATTGAGCCTACGCGGCGCCGGCGGCCGCGCCGCGGGTCAGCTCTTCTTACCGGCGGTGCGGCTGCGGCCTCGCGAACCACCGGACTTGCTCCCCGAACCGTTGGCGCGCGACTTGCTCGAGCGCGAGCGCGACGAGGACTGCTTGCCGTCGCCGCGACTCGCCCGAGCCGCCTCCACGCTCGCCTCGAGCGCGGCCATCAGGTCGGGCACCTCCTCGGGCTCCTCGACCGGCTGGACGGCGATCTCCTTCGCCCTGGGCCTTTCGCTCGACGAGGTCGAGGACCCGCTCCCGGTAGGTGTCCTTGTACTTGGTCGGGTCGAAGTCGCCGGCCAGCGAGTCGATCAGCTGCTGGGCCATCTCGATCTCGCGGTCGGCCGTCTCGACGTCGTCTCCGGGCAGCTCGTCGAAGCGGTCGTGCGCGACCACTTCGTCGGCGAAGTTCATCGTCTCCATCGTCAGCAGGTCGCCCGCGGGCCGGATCGCCACGAGCTGCTCCTTGGTGCGGATGACGACGCGCGCGATCGCCACCCGGCCGGACTGCTCCATCGCGTTCAGGAGAAGCTTGTAGGCCTTCGCGGCGCCGCGGTCCGGGAGGACGTAGTAGGGGTGGTCGTAGTAGACGGGGTCGATGTCCGACAGCTCGACGAAGTCCTCGATCTCGATCGACTTCGTCTTCTTCGGATCGAGCGCGTCGAGCTCCTCCTGGGTCACGACCACATACTGGTCGGGAGTGATCTCGTAGCCCTTGACGATGTGCTCGTAGGGCACCTCCTCGCCGTCGGCCGGACAGACGCGCTTCTGCTGGATGCGCACGCCGTCGGCATCGTGGAGCTGGTGGAAGCGGACCGTCTTCTTCGAGACGGCGCTGTAGAGCTTGACCGGAACGTTGACCAGCCCGAAGCTGATCGCGCCGGTCCAAATCGACCTAGGCATGGGCATCCTTCCTCAGCGGCTCGAGTCGCATCGGGACGATAGTTTCCCGGATCCCGCGGCGATTCATCTCGGCGACAGCGAAATTGCGTCGCCTGTAGCTTTCCAAGGCTTGCGGGCGCCTCGCCAACAGCTGATAGGCGCGCTGATCGCCGCGCTGTTCGCAATCCTCGTGTGGGCGATCGGTGCGACGCTCGGGTCGTCGATCGCGGGCGCGGTGGCCGCGTTCGTCGTTCTCGCCACCGGCGTTCCCACATCCGGGTGGGGGCTTGGGGCCAAGTGGGGCCGGGACCGCGCCCAGCCGGCGCGCCGCGCTCCGCGCCGCTGACGGCAAGCTCAGAACCTCAGCAGCGCCCCGATCGAGCCGTACGAGTCGATCTCGTTGACGTCCTCGCGCACTACGACGACCTCGGCCGACTGCGTGACGGCGCTCGCGACGGCGCGTTCGACGATGTCCTCGCGGCAGTCGAGCGGCGTGCCGTCAGCGGGGCAGGCGCCGCCGTCGAGCGCTCCGAGCCAGCCGCACGTCGGGCACGAGCAACCACTCACGCTGAAGCCCTCGCGCAGCAGCAGTGTCTCGACCCGGCGCTCGTTGAGCGCCTCGAGGACGCCCGCTAGCCCGGCCGCGCCGCGCGTGTCGCGGGCCACGGCCTCTCGCAACCGGTCGAGCGTCTGGCGCTCACGCTCGCGATCGACGCGCTCGATGGTGGAGAGCGCGGCGGCTCGCACGTCGTCGGGACTGGAGCTCTCCACGTCGACGTTCACGCGACCGGCGAGGCGCTGCCTGAGATAGGAGTGGAGGCGCTCCTCGAAGGCGTTCAGGAGCTCCTCGGGGCCGCCGAGCAGCAGATGGTCGAACGGCGAGCGCTGGAAGCGGCGGAAGGCAACCTCCGCCACGCGCTTCTGGTGGTCGTCGACGTCCTTCTCCACGCTGCGCTCGTAGCGCGCCTGTGACCAGCCGCCCTGGTCGTGCTGGCCGTGGGTGTCGTCGCCGACGGGCGGCAGCTCCGCGAGGCTCTCAGCGCTGCCGCGGAGCATGCGACCGGTCCGGCGGTTGACGAGCAGCACGCACCAGTTGCCGGCCGAGGAAAGCTCGGCGAGGGGCTCGACGTGCGGTGCGTCGTCGATCACCACGCGGGTCTCGAGCGGGCGGGGGAGCCGCAGCGTCTCGAACAGGTCGAGCGCCGAGGAGCAGAACACCGCGAGCCCGTGCGCACCCTTCGCGGGGAGGTCGTTGCCAAGCAGCTGCGCGACCCGCTCGACGTCCGCCTTGAGCGCCTGGCGCTGCTCGTGGGTGAGGTTCTCCGCATCTCGCACGCGCCGATGTGCCTCGTCGACGAGCGAGCGGACCTCGGTCGCGCGCGCCGCCTGCGTCGGGAACTCGGACGGATCGAGGTTGAGGAACAGGCTGAGCACGCTCGCCGCGTCGGCGCGGAGGCTTGCGAGCTGGCGCACCTTCTGATCGTTCAGCTCGTTCGTCTGCATGGCTGGCCCGGTGGAGCTTCGCACACCGCCACCGGCGAGCCTTGGGAGTGCCCGGTGAGCGACCGGGCCTAACCCGGTTGCACCGCCTGCCCTTAGCGCCTAGCTCGCCTGGGCCGCGAGCCGTTCGCGGCCGTCGAGGCGCTCCAAGGCGCCCAGCAGCGCGGACGCGGAGCGCCGGCAGAACTGGCTGCCCGCGTTGGCGCGCAGCTCGGCCCGTGCGCGCCGCTCGTCGAGTGCGCGGCGGTACGGCCGGTCGGAGGTCATCGCGTCGTACGCGTCGCAGACGAAGGTGATCCGGCTCGCCAGCGGGATGCGCTCACCACTCAGGCCATCGGGGTAGCCAAGTCCATCCCAGCGCTCATGCGCCGCACGGATCGCGGGGGCGAGGTGTGCCAGGCCCGGGATCGAGCGAACGATGCGCGCGCCGGTCTCGGTATGGCGCTCGACGACCGCGCGTTCGGCCGTGCTGAGCGGGCCCGGCTTGCGCAGGACGCTGTCGGGGACCGCGACCTTGCCGACGTCGTGCAGCAGCGCCACCTGCTCGACGTGCTCGAGCTCGCGCGCGCCGAGGCGAAGCTCGTGGGCGACCACGAGCGACAGCTCGACGACGCCGCGGCAGTGCTCGCCGGTGTAGTCGTCGCGCGCCTCGACCGCCGCAAGCAGCGCACGCAGTCCGGCGGACTCGTTGCGGGCCCGCTGCTGCTCGAGCTCGCGCTGCTCTCGCTCGAGCTGCTCGGAGACCACGCGGGCGAGCACGTGCATGAAGTCGACGTCGCGCGAAGTCAGCGGCCGGCTCGGCTCGAGGCTCTTGCACTCGAGCGTTCCATGGACGCTGCCGTCGGAGAAATGGAGCGGGACCGAGACGACCTGCCCGTCACAAGGCCGGTGCTCCGGCTCGCCTTCGAGCGGCGAGCGGCGGCTCAGGTATGCGACCTCGACGCCGAGCAGCTCGCGAGCGGCCGCGAGCGTTCGCTTGATCGTCTCGCGGGAGTCGTGAACCGTGAGCTCAGCCAGCAGCTGCGTTGCGTCGCGAGTCTGGTGTGACACCGGTGCCTCCCTGCCAGTGACTTACCCTGCACCCGCTGCTATAACGCCCGCCGTCCAGGCAGGTTGACGAGTTGCGGCGGACTGGCGCTACTCCTCTTCTTCAGCTTCAGGGTCCTCGACCCGCGCGCCACCGGGCGCCGCGTCCTCCTCGTCGAGGGCTCCGGGCATTCCCTCCTCGGACTTCTTGCGCTTCCAGTCGGAACGGGAGCGGTCGATCTCGGACTGCAATTGCTCGCTCTGGTGGCCGAGATCGTCAGCCTCCCGGTCGAGCTCGTCGGCGCGCTGCTCGTACTCCATCGCTACCTCCCTCTGTCGTCCTCCGCGGCCTCGCGCTCAGCGGCGGCGCGCTCGGCGAGCTTCTCGCGCAGGTAGCCCGCCTTGCTCGCCCGGCGCTCGTGCTGCTCGGTGTCGTCCTCGAGCTCGGCCCGCTCGGCCCGCTCGCGCTCGGCGAGCTCGCGTTGCAGCTGCTCGCGGTGAAGCTCGCCGGTGATGGGGTCCTCGTCGGACACGGGCGCCGACCTCAAGCGGCCTCGCGCAGTGAATCGAGCTCGCGCGTAGCGGCGAGGCGCTTCAATGCCGCGCCCTCGAGCTGACGCACGCGCTCCGGCGACATGCCGAGCTGTCGCCCCGCCTCGCGCAGCGGAGTCGGCTCGCTGCCCCCGACACCGAAGCGCAGGCGCACGACCTGTTGCTCGCGTTCCGGGAGGTGCTCGATCGCGCGTCGCAGCGCCTCCTCGCGCAAGCTGACCTCGACCTCCTCCTCGGGGTCCGGCCGATCGCTCGGAAGCAGGTCACCGAGTGAGGCGCCCTCGCCCTCCTCACCGACCGGGCGGTCGAGGCTCGTGACGGTGCGCATCGTCTCGCGGGTGTCTTCGATCTCCTCCAGCGGCAGCTCAGCGGCCTCGGCGATCTCTTCGTCGGTCGGGGCGCGTCCGAGCGTGGCCTCGAGCTCGCGCTGCGCGCGGGCGATCTTGCGTTCGCGCTGGCCGATGTGGACCGGGATCCGGATCGTCCGCGCCTTGTTCGCGATACCGCGCTGGATCGCCTGGCGGATCCAGAAGGTCGCATAGGTCGAGAACTTGTACCCGCGGCGCCAATCGAACTTCTCGACTGCCCGGATGAGGCCGAGGATGCCCTCCTGGATCAGGTCGAGCAGCGGCAGGTCCTGCCCCTGGTAGCGGCGGGCGACCGAGACGACGAGCCGCAGGTTGGAGTTGATCATGCGCTCCTTCGCGGCGGCGTCGCCGTCCTCGATCCGCTTGGCGAGCTCGATCTCCTCCCCCGCGGTCAGCAGCGGATAGCGGCGCATCTCGTTGAGGAACAGCTGCAGCGCGTCGGTCGTCACCGTGGCGAGCTCACCATTCTGCACGCGCGTCGGAGCGATCTGGTGGCGCCCGCAGTCGTCCGAGAGATCGAGGCCGCGCTCGTCGACCATCTCGTGCAGCCGGTGCAGCGACTCGTCATCGACGTCGAGCTCCTGGACCAGCTCGCTGAAGTCGGAGAGGTTCACGCAACCCTCCTCCTCGCCGCGCTCGAGCAGCGCCTCCAAGCGCGGATCGACAGCAGCTTCGCCAGTCACCCTGTCGATCCTCGCATACTGCGGCGCTCAGCGCCGGATCTGCGGTGGCGCTCCGGGATCCGGCGCCGGCAGATCGGGCGTGTCGGGGGGCTGACTCGGGGGCTCCGGCGCGTCAGGACCGCCCGGCGGCGGCGCCGGGGAGGGGTCGGGGGCCGGCGGCGCGTCAGGCGCGCCCGGCGCAGGGGGTGGGGGTTCGGGTTGCGGCGCCGGTACGCCCGGGCGCTCGAGCGTCGTGGGAGTCACCGTTCGACGGTACCCGACCGAGCTGCAGCCCTAACCGCGGCGGGCGCCGCGGCACTCAGAGGCGGTTCGCCAGCGCGGCCGCGAGCGCCTCGATCACGGGGCCGGCGGGAAGGCCGGCGATCGTGCCCTGGACGCCCTCGACGACGGGGCTCCCGCCATCGCTCACTATCCGCGCGGCGAGATTGATCGGAATCGGCGCCGAGCCGAGTCCGAGGAGCCCGCTCGCGAGGCCGCCGAGCTCGCTGCCGAGGTCACCGCCGAGCGCGCCGCCGGCATAGGTCGAGAGCGCTCCTGCCGTGGCGGTCGCGCGCACGCTCATGAGGTAGCCGCCGTTTCCGGAGCGCTCGATCTGGGCGCGGGAGACCGCGAAGGGTCCCGACTGGACATCGCTCAGCACGACGTCGACGCTGCTGAACCCATCGAGATTCCCGAGCACCTGCGAGGTCGGCGCGACCAGGGCGAGCTGGAGCCCGGATGCGCGCACGCGCAGCCTGTCGCCCTCGCGTGCGAGCAGCCGAAGCGCGGGGAAAGCGGAGAGGGTGACCTGCGCGCTGCCGCCGTGCTCGGTCAGCTGGCGCTCGACACGCCGGTCGAGGTATCGGGGCAGCAGCAGCTGGGTCGCCACGAGCACGAGCACGATCAACCCCGCCGCTGTGATCGCTATGCGACGCATACAATCGGTTCTCTCTGGGAGAGGTGGCCGAGTGGCTGAAGGCACTCGCCTGCTAAGCGAGTAGGGGGCGGAAAGCTCTCTCGAGGGTTCGAATCCCTCCCTCTCCGCTTCCTGCAGAGGCCCGCTGCCGGACTTGACTCGCGAGCGGAACGACGCACAGGCCGGATCGTAGAGGCGATGGAGGGTCCGACCGGCAGGTGGGACCGCTTGCGGAGATGAGCGGCGCTGGGACGCCCGGGCTATCAAAGGCGTCGTGGCCGATCCACGAATCGACGGGGTCAGCAGGACGGCGCGTCCGTCGAGCTCCGTGGCGGAACGGATCTACGCAGGCGTTACCGAGCTACGCGTTCAGACGCGCCGGATCAGCGCGGCGCCACTGAGCCCCACGCGGGGGGCACCAGAAAATCGAGCTCATCGACCTCGCGCGCGGGCGCGACGGCGTCCGCGGCCTCATCATTGGCATCGAGGAACGCCTCGGGACCGGCGACGATCGAGGGCAGCGGCTCCCGCCGATCGATGGCCGTGGCCGGCTCTGGAGCCCCCGGCGCGCTCTCGACGAGAAACGGAGCCGGGTCGGGCGTCGCTGCCTGATCCGGGATCCACGGTCGTGAGTCGTCCTTGGCGACGAAGTGGTCGCCGCTCGGCGGGGCCTGTCCCGCGTTGCCCGGGAGGTGGGCGAGGATCGGGATGTGCTTCGAACAGTGGATGTAGGCCTCGACGATGTCGACGAGGACCCAACGCTCGGGTGTCTTCTTCCTGTCGGCAACCCTGTCGTGCAGCTGCTCGACGCCGGCCATCCGCTCGAGCAGGGGCGCGAAGGCCTCGACCGCTTCCCGCTCGATGATCCGGGCCCGGCCGTTGATGTGCAGGCCGACGCCGCTGTGGAAGAAATCGACGAAGACCATGCCGACGTGCCCGTTCTCAGCGATGTTGCCGAGGCTCGCCATCACGCCATTGCCCCGATACTCCGGATAGAT
Organism: uncultured Actinomycetes bacterium; assembly: GCA_963719375.1. Lineage (GTDB taxonomy): Bacteria > Actinomycetota > Thermoleophilia > Solirubrobacterales > Thermoleophilaceae > JAICJV01. The sequence continues at coordinate 1,867,684 of CAVRBY010000001.1, forward strand.
CACGGTGCGATCGTCGAGGATCCGCACGAACCCCGGTGGCCCGGCGCGGAACGAGGCATCGCACTCGCCCCGCGCGTCGGCGGTGGCGATGAAGACCATCTCCTGGCGTGCCAGGTACTCCCGCATAAGCGGGTTGAGATGGTCGAGCATCTGCTTGTCGTAGAAGGCAGCCGCACGCTTGAACGTGCTGTAGCGATCCTGAAGAACGTGCTCGCCTGCTGAGCCTGGCCGGTTCGCGTCCATCAGTGCACATATCGGCACCACGGCTCCGGGCTGTAGCAGCGTGGCGGGCAAGGCGCGGAAAGGGGAAATCCGTCCAGCTGGGGCTCGGCGCTGCGGCGGCTCACGGGTCGCTCCGGCAACCGAGCGAGGCGGGCGGGGGACAGGAGACCTCTCCCTGGAGCTGAGTAACTTCAGACGATCGGGCGCGCGCCTTCCCTCGTGGCCGCTCGCTCGGCATCTAGATCGCCGAAGGGCTACAGCTCAGACCAGGCTCTGGTGGGCCACCCCTGGCAACCCACGACCCTGCGCGGGCGCCTACCACCCTTACCGACGGCCGGACGAGGAGGCCCGGGTCGCTCGCGCCTCGACCGGCCGCTAGCGGCGGGCCGGGAGCCAGATCGTCGGTAGGTCCGGCGAGGGCAGCTCGGCCAACTCCGGGTGTGACGCGCGACTCGGCGCGGGCTCCTGCTCCGCCCCGGCGGCCGGCGATGGCGGGTGCTCGCTCGGCAGGGTGGCGAACTCCTCGAGCACCGGCCGGGGCCGGCCGTGGTAGTACCCCTGCGAGTAGTCGACGCCCTTCTCGTGCAGCACCGCCGCGGTGTCCGCGGCCTCGACGAACTCGGCGATCGTCTTCATTCCCATGCCGCGCGCGATGTCGACCATCGACTGGACCACGAGCTGGTCGGTGACGCTGCTCGTCAGCCCCTTGATGAAGTCGCCGTCGATCTTCAGGTAGTTGAGCGGCAGGTACTTGAGGTAGTAGAAGGAGGAGAAGCCCGCGCCGAAGTCGTCGAGCGCGAAGCGGCAGCCGAGGCTCGTAAGCCTGTCAGCGAAGGCGCGTGCCTCCTCCATGTTGGCGATCGCCGCCGTCTCGGTGATCTCGAAAACGAGGTTGCCGGGATCGACGCCCTTGGCGGCGATTCCCTCCTCCACGAGCTCGAGGAACTCGGGGTCGCTCATCGACTTGCCCGATACGTTGACCTCGAAGCGCACACCGCCGGGCCAGTCGCGGTAGGTATCGAGCAGCTCGATCGCGCGCTGGACAACCCATCGATCGATCTCCTGGATCAGGCCGAAGCGCTCGGCGGTCGGGATGAAGACGGCAGGCGGAATCACCTCACCCTCCTCGCCGATCAGCCTCAGGAGGAGCTCCCACTGCGTCACGCGCTGCGAGGCCAGATGCATGATCGGTTGGCAATAGAGGACGAAGCGGTCCTCCGCCAGGCCACGGCGGATCTGGTCGACCCAGCCGAGGCGGGCCTGCATGCCCGAGAGGTGTTCGCCGTCGTCCTCGGAGACCTCGCAGCGGTCGCCGCCGGCGTCCTTTGCCGCGTACATGGCAAGGTCGGCGTTGACGAGCAGGTTCTCCGTGACCACGTCCTCACCGAAGGGGGCGATGCCGATGCTCGTCGTCATCGTCGCGCGATAGCCCTCGATCGGCAGCTCGCGCTCGCGCACCGTGGCGAGCATCGCCTGAGCGACGCGCTCGGCCTCGGCGCGGCTGACGTTCTTCAGGAGGACCGCGAACTCGTCACCGCCAAGGCGCGCCACCACGTCGCCCTTGCGGACGCTGTCGCGCAGAGCGTTGCCGACCGCGCGAATGACCTCGTCGCCCGCCTTGTGGCCATGCGTGTCGTTGACGAACTTGAAGCGGTCGAGGTCGAGCAGCAGGACCGCGCCGGTCTCCGTGTAACGGCGCGCGTACTCGGAGTACTCGCCGAGCTCCTGCTCGAAGCGCCGGCGGTTGAACAGCTCGGTGAGCGCGTCATGGTCGGCGAGGTGCTTGAGCTGCGTCTCGAAGCGCTTTCGCTCGGTGACGTCGCGGATGATGCTCGTGATAACGAGGCCGTCGTCGGTCGAGACCGTGCTGAGCGTCACGTCGACCGGAAACTCACTGCCGTCCTTACGCTGGCCCCAGATGTCCTGCCCCAGCCCGAGCGAGCCACTTGAGTCGGCACCGGCGATTACCGCGTGAAAACGTTCCGCGACGAGTTCCCGCGAGCGCTCCGCAAACAGCTTCTCGATCGGGCGCTTGACCATCTCGCTGCGCTCGTAGCCGAACAGCTCGTCGGTGCGCGCGTTGGCGAGCACGATGCGCCCATCGCCGTCGATCTCGACGATCGGGTCCGGCGCGGTCTCGAGCAGCGCTTTGATCTTGTCCTCGGCCTTCTTGCGCTCGCTGATGTCACGGATGATCCCGCTGAAGAAGCGGCCGTTCGGCGTATCCCAAGTTGCTAGCGAGAGCTCGAGCGGGAACTCGCGCCCGTCCTTGCGCAGGCCGACGACCTCGACGGTGCTGCCGATCAGGCGCGACGCGGCGACACCGCCCGACACCACCCGCTTGATCCCCTGATCGTGCAGCTCGCGAAAGCGCTCGGGCATCAGGATCGACAGCGGCTTGCCGACGACCTCCGGCTCGGTGTAGCCGAAGATGCGCTCGGCGCCGCGGTTCCAGGAGATCATCACGCCCTGCTGATCGGCCGCGACGATGGCGTCCGTGGCCGACTCCGCGACCGAGCGGAAGCGCGTCTCTGAGTCGCGCAGGGCGATCTCGGTCTCCATGTTCTGGATCACGCGCCCCAACTGGCGGCCGATGTGTGCGGTCACCTCGAGCAGCCGGGGATCCGGCCTCACTGCCTCGACGGAGAAGCACTCGACGATCGCGTACACGCGCTCTGAGACGGCGACGGGGAAGGAGAAGGCGCCCCGCAGCCCGACCTGCTCGCAGACCGGCCCGCGCGGGAAGTTGGCGTCATTAGTGACATCGACGATCCAGGCGGGACGTCCGCTCGCGAGCACCCGACCCGGAAGCCCGACACCCGCCGGCATCGGCGTCTGTTCGGTCAACTGGCGGAACGGCTCGAAGCGCTCGGGGTGGGCAAGATGCCAGACCGTCGACGGCTCGAGCGGATCCTCGATTCGGCGGCCGGCGTGATACACATGTCCTACCGGCCAGCTGGTCCACTGGCAGATGCGACCGAGCGCGGCGAACATCGCCTCCTCGATCGTGCGTGCCTGCGAGGTCGCCGCCGAGACGCTCTCGATCAGCTCGACGAAGGAGGCGTCCGTCGCGAGCTCGTTCGCAAGCTCATCGTCCTTCTGATGAAGCGAGGAGCGGGCGATGTAGAGCGCCGTTGCGCCCGCTCCGATCAGCGGCCCGGCGACGCGCGCGAGCCGCTGCGACCGGTTCCCGGGCTCCTTCATGCCCCCTATATCGGACCACGCCGCGGGCGCTTGAGCACGAGGGCGACGACCACCGCCGCGCGCGTACGCGCGCGGCGGTTAAGGTGCCGCGGCCTACGTGCGATAACGCCTTGATGGCACCCTCCCGCTATCGAGACGTACGCATCGCGATCGTCGGTCTCGGACCGTCGGGGGCCTACGCCGCAGGGCACCTGCTCGCCAACAGCGAGGTCGACTTTCGCGTCGACGTGTTTGAGAAGCTGCCCACCCCCTGGGGTCTGGTACGCGCCGGAGTCGCGCCCGACCATCCGAACATAAAGAGCGTCACCCGGATCTACGAGAAGACCGCCGAGCATCCCCGCCTCAACTACTTCGGCAACGTCGAGCTTGGCCGCGACCTTACCCGCGAGGAGCTGCTTGAGCGCTACCACGCGGTGATCTACGCCGTTGGCACTCCGGGCGACCGGACGATGTCAATCTCCGGCGAGGAGCTGCGCGGCAGCGCGGCGGCGACCTCGTTCGTCGGGTGGTATAACGGCCATCCCGATCACCGTGACGACCGCTTCGACCTCTCCTGCCGGCGGGCGGTCGTGATCGGCAACGGCAACGTCGCACTCGACGTCGCGCGCATGCTGACCCTCAGCCCGGCGGAGCTGCGCCGCAGCGACATGGCCGACCACGCGATCGCCGCGCTCGAGCGGAGCGCGATCGAAGAGATCGTGGTCGTCGGCCGCCGCGGTCCCGAGCAGGCCGCGTTCACCAACCCCGAGCTGCGAGAGCTCGCCGAGCTCGCCGCGGCGGACGTCGCAGTCGACGCCGCGGAGGTGAGCGTGCCGGGCGAGTACCGCGAGCTCAAGCCGTCGAAGACATCGCAACGCAACCTCGCTTTGCTGCAGGAGTATGCGCGGCGACCGAATGGCGGGCGCGGCAAGCGGATCGCCCTGCGGTTCCTACTGTCTCCGACGAGAATTCTCGGCGACGAGCGTGTCGAGGCGGTCGAGCTCGTTCGCAACGGGCTCGAGCGGCGTGAGGACGGCAGCCTCGGCGCTCGCCCGACCGGTGCGCACGCGATCTTGCGCGCAGGACTGGTGCTGCGCGCGATCGGCTATCGCGGCAGGCCTATCCCCGGCGTGCCCTTCGACCAGCGCCGCGGGCTGATCGCGAACCAGTGGGGACGTATCGCCGGCCCGGGCGGGAGTCACACGCGCGAGTACGTGGTCGGCTGGGCGAAGCGTGGATCGAGCGGCGTGATCGGAACGAACAAGAAGTGCGCGCTCGAAACCGTGCGAGTGCTGATCCAGGACATGGTCGCCGGCCGCCTCGCGGTACCGCTTCGCGATCAGCCGACCGTCGAGGACCTTCTTCGCTCACGCCAGCCGCAGGTCGTCGGCTACGCGGATTGGGAGCTGATCGACGCGCACGAGCAGGCGCTCGGACGTCCATACGGCCGGCCGCGGGTCAAGCTGACGCGCGTCCGCGAGATGATCGACGTCGTCGACTCTCGCCGGGACGCGGACTACTCGAGGTCCTCGGCGGCGCTGCGCAGCTTGCCGATCGGCCGCCCCGACAGCCCGGCGAGCCAGCAGGCGAGCGGGGCCGCCGTCTTCTCAGAGCCGTGGGCCGCGGCCGCGGCGAGGTCCAGAACCTCCTCGGTCTGATCCTTGTTCGGGGGCTCGACGCCGATCCGCTCGGCGAACTGATTGACCCAGTCGTCGCGCTGCACGCGCGCCAGTATCCCACGCGCGAGGAGGGCATTGCCGCGTCGCTAGGATGAGCGGGACTCGCCGGTCACGGGTCCGCGTCGGCTGCTCGGGAGCCCAACCGGCCGCGAATCAGCGAGAATCCATCCTGCAGGCGCCCGTAGCTCAGCTGGATAGAGCGTCGGTCTACGGAACCGAAGGTCAGAGGTTCGAATCCTCTCGGGCGCGCTTCGTACGACTACGGATTCACCGCCGGGAGGGTCGATGAACTTCACGAACCCGGGGACTCCTCCCAGCCGTCTTAACGTCTCCGCGGTCATCGAACCGGACGCGGATCACGACGGCTTGGGCGACGAGACGCAGGACAAGTGCCCCAGCGTTTCCGGCTCCGGGCAGGCGCGGCCCGAGGGCCGACCTGTTCGATCACGAAGATCGCGAGCGCTAACGGACGTCTTCGCGGGCCTGAACGTGACCTACACCCTGACGGCGAAGAACGACGGCCCGGACCCGCGCTCGGCGTCGTCGTCAATGACGCGCTCCCACCCGGCGCGACGTTCGTCTCTGCGACTCCGAGCAGCGGCACCTGCACCGCGCGAGTTGCGATCTCGGGACGCTGGCGGGCGGTTCTTTAGCGGCCGTCATCCTCGTCGCGAAGATGACCAGCTGGGATGCGATTGACCGACACGGCGACGATCGATAGACCGACGCTCGACCAGGCCCTAAAGAGCGCCAGCGGAGCAGGCGGCCCCACCCCGCGAAGAACGCGGTCAGCACGACGACCACCGTCTTCGCGCCCGCTTTCGTCGGAGCGTCGCTCGGGTCGGGCACACGGACCGTGAAGAACGGCAGCGTGACGGTGACCGTCACGAGCCCCTCGCAGGCGACCGGCAAGCTGTCCCTCACCGATGTGATCAACCGGGGAACCGGCCACGTGCTCTCGGCGAAGAAGGGCAAACACGGGCACGCTCGGCACCGCCAGGTTCTCCGTCGCGGCGGGTCAGACGAAGAAAGTCACGATCCACCTGTCGGTGCCTGGCGCTCAAGCCCTCAAGAAGGACAAGAGCAAGAAGGCGATTCTTACCGCGGTCACCACCGACCTGTTCGGCACGTAGACGACGACCAAGCGCAGGATCACGCTCAAACCGGCGAAACCGAAAAAGAAGCACGAGCACTGACCCGGCCTGCCTTCCGGGTCTGGTCGCCAGGCGCGCGATCCCATTTGAGTCGGCCTTGACGCCCGCTACAAGGAGTCATGCTTCGCGATTGAGGTAGCGACGGCTTCGGGCCGGTCGACCCCTCTACTGATGTGCTGATGCATTATCATCACCGCCGGTGCGCACGACCCTCGACATCGATGACGACGTCGTCGCCGCCGCCAGGGAGCTGGCTGCGGGTGAGCGTCGCTCGCTTGGGGCTGTCATCTCGGAGCTCGCCCGTCGCGGCCTGACGCCCGCGCAGATCGAGAGTGCCGATGGCCTGCCGGTGATCCGCGTGCCGGCGGGCACGGCGCCGATCACGCCTGAGATGGTGCGGCGCGCGCTTGACGAGGACTGACTCGGCGCTCGCGCTCCTCGACGTCAACGCGCTGGTCGCGTTGGCGTGGGACTCGCACGTGCACCACGCGGCGATGCGCACCTGGTTCGCGACCCACGCCGCGGGCGGGTGGGCCACGTCCCCGATCACCGAAAGCGGCTTCGTGCGGGTCTCGTCCAACCCCAAGGTGCTTCCGAGCGCGATCGGCGTCGAAGCCGCGCGCGGCGTGCTTTCCGCGCTGCGTGCTGCCGAGGGCCATCAATTCCTGATCGACGACGTGTCGATCGCTGATCCCGACGTCCCGAGGATGTCCGGGCACCGCCAGGTGACGGATGCGCACCTGGTCGCGCTCTCGAGGCGCCGAGGTGCCCGCCTAGTCACGTTCGACGCCGGGGTGCTCACGCTCGCCGATCGTCGAGATGTCGAGGTGCTCACCGTCCTCTGAGCCAGCGCCGCGCCAATAAGGAAGCGACGGTCTCCGCGGCGCCACGAGCCGCCCGCGCCCTGCGGGCGGTCAAGTAAGCCCACGTCCCGGTCGATTCAGAGCCAGGGCCGGCACAACCGCGGGCCCGGCCCGGTGTTAGCGATCGGTCCGCGCGGAATCGAGACCGGAGGCTCTTTGATGCAAGGCACGGCAACCACGAAGCGGCTCAGCGCCGGGCTGGCGACGCTCGTGTGCTTGGCGCTCACGACGAGCACCGCATCGGCTCAGGTGGCCGGTCCTCCACGTGGCCGGGTGCTGACCGGCGTCGCCATGGGCGCGAGCCTGGGGGACTTCGTCTCGCGGGTGGGAAACCGGCCCGCCATCTGGGAGAACTTCGTAGCCTGGGGCGGCAGCTTCTCCTACGCCTTCGACCGCCCGGAGGCGGCTGGGCTGCGGCCGCTGATCGCGATAAGCACCACCGCCGGGCAGGACACCGGCGGCGGCCTCAGCCCTGGGCAGATCGCCGCCGGCAACGGAGACCCCTGGCTCGTCGCGCTCAACGCGCGGATGGCCGCGCACCAGGGGATCGTCTACGTCCGGCCTCTGGGCGAGATGAACAACTGCCACAACGCCTACGCGCCCCTGAACTGCTCGGGTTCCTCGCGCGGCGCGGCCTATTCGACGCGTGCCTTCATCGCCGCGTGGAAGCGCATCCACATCGTCCTCAGCGGCGGGACCCTGGCAAGCGTCGATGCGAAGCTGAAGGCCAGCGGACTGCCCGCTCTCAAGCACGCCAAGGACCTGCCCGAGCCAGAGCTCTCGTTCATCTGGTCACCGATGGTCGGCGGCTCGCCCGAGGTCCCCTCGCTGATGCCGGCACGCTTCTATCCCGGACGGACATGGGTCGATTGGGCGGGAACGAGCTTCTACTCGATGTATCCGAACTTCAGCGGGCTCGACACCTACTACCGGGACTTCGCGGGCCGGAGGCATCTGCCGTTCATGTTCGCCGAATGGGCGATCTGGGGCGGCGACAACCCCGGCTTCGCCCGGCGCCTCTTCGCCTGGGTCGCCGGCCATTCCGCGACACGGGCGATCATCTACAACCAGGGGGACCGCACCGACGGCCCGTTCCGCCTCACGCACTTCCCGCAGTCGCAGCGAGTGATCCGTCACGCGCTGAGCGCTCTGCGCTTCAGTCCGCAATAGCACGCCCACGCGCTCGGCTCAACGAGGCGCGGCCGGCCAACCCCTGATCGCGGCGACGATCTCGTCGGGGGCGTCCTCCTGGACGTAGTGGCCGGCCCCCTCGATCCGGACGGTCGCGTGATTCGGGAAGAGCTGCTCCCAGCGGCGAAGCTCAGGACCCCGGAAGGCCCGGTCGGCGGTCGGCCAGACGATCAGCGCGGGGCGCTCGCGCAGCGCGCCGAGCCCCTGCTCGACCGTCGCCAGAAACGGCCGGCTCGCGAGTATCTCGCGCGGGAAGACGGCCGTCGGCCGGCGTGAGGCAGGGGAGGGGAAGGGCCCGCGGTAGGCATTCATGACCGTCTCCGTCGGCTTCTGCCGGTTCATCCCCGCCGGGAGGATCCGCTCGACGAACAGGTTCCGGTTGAGGATCAGCCTGCGTCCCAGCGGACCGCCGAGAAAGCGTGAGAAGAGCTGCGTGGCGAGGTCGCTCTTCGGCCAGGCCCACGTGTTGGCGATCACGAAGCCGGTGAAGCGCTCGGGATGACGCGTCGCTACCGCGAACCCGATCGGCCCGCCCCAGTCCTGAACCATCATCGTCACCTCACGCAGATCGAGCTCGGCGACCAGGCGCTCGAGGATGGCGGCATGCTCGGCCGGCGTAAAGCCGTAACCGCTCGGCGGAGAGGAGAGGCCGAATCCGGGGTAGTCGACCGCGATGCACCGATAGCGGTCGCGCAGTCCCTTGATGACGTCGCGATAGAGGAACGACCAGGTCGGATTGCCGTGTAGAAGCAGCAGCGGCGGGCCGGAGCCCTCGTCGACGTAATGAACGCGCGCGCCCCCGACCTCGGCGTAACGGCTCGCGAACGGGTAGAGCTCGACCGGCACCCAGGGTGGGGGTGATGCCTCAGGCGTCGTCACGGCGCCTCCACCCGGATTTCGATGAGGGTTTTCTTCGGTCGATGTTCATCGCCCTTTGCGCGGCTTTGATCTTCTCCCGCTTTGCTGGCTGATGAATGAGAGCAGCCCGCACCTCAGCCATACTGGCATCAGCCGCGATCGCGGTCGGAGCGGCCGGCTGCGGCAGCGTGAGCACGCCGCCCCGCGGCAACGAGCCTAAGGCGCAGTCCGCGCAGGTCGCCGGCGGGATCACCGTGTCGCCCATTCCCGGCGCCGTGGCCGCCGCCCCGCAGACCGAGATCAGCCTGCGGGGAGCCACGGCGGCGGAGGTCGGCACCGTCACCGCGACCGGCTCCCAAAGCGGCGGGCACGGCGGCCGGCTCGAAAGCTACGCGAGCGTGAGAGGACTCAGTTTCGTTCCCTCATCGCCATTCCAGCCCGGGGAGCAGGTCACTGTCCGGCTCGCCAAGCTGGGCGTCTCGTACTCGTTCACGGTCGCTCGCCCGGCGGCGCTGCAGGCGGCTCAGGAACCGACCGCCGAGCCGCCCGCGACGACCCAGGGAGCTTGGACCTTCGCCTCGGAGGCCTCGCTGCATCCGCCGCAGGTCGCCGTGGATGCGAGCAAGCCGGGGGCCCCGTCGGGCGATGTCTTCCTCGCGCCGCTGCTGCAGTTCGGAAAGGCGCCCGGACCGATCGGCCAGCCCGGCGCGCTGATACTGGGCTCGAACGGGCAGCCGATCTGGTCGCGTCCGGCGCCGGCGGGCGACGAGGTCATGGACTTCCGCCCGCAGACCTACGAGGGCGCGCCGGTGCTGACCTGGTGGCAGGGTCGCATCTCGCCACTCGGCTACGGAGTCGGTGAGGACGAGATAGTCGACAGCTCCTACCGGACGGTGGCCACCGTCCACGCGGGCAACGGCCTCCAGGCCGACCTCCACGAGTTCGAGCTGACCTCGCGCGGCACCGCCCTCGTCACCGCCTACCGCCCGATCGCCATGGACCTGAGTGCCTACGGCGGGGCGAAGAACGGTGTCCTTCTCGACTCGGTCGCGCAGGAGATCGACATCAAGACCGGGCGCGTGATCCTCGAGTGGGATCCCCTCGATCACGTCAGCTTGAGTGACTCCTATCCGAAGCCGACGACCAGTGCGCCGTGGGACCCCTTCCATCTGAACTCGATCGACGAGGACGCCTCGGGCAACCTGCTGCTGTCGATGCGCAACACGTGGGCGGCCAACGACGCCGATGTGAGCTCGGGCCAGCTCAAGTGGACCCTCGGCGGCAAGCAGAGCAGCTACCGGCTCGGCGCCGGGGCGCGCTTTGCCTGGCAGCACGACGTGCGCTTCCGCTCGAACGGACAGGTCAGCGTGTTCGACGACGAGGGCTCACCGCCCGAGGGCAAGCAGTCGCGGAGCCTGATCCTCTCACTGGACCCGGCGACCCACACCGCCGCCGTCGCCAAGGCCTACACGCATCCGACGGCGCTGCTCACGAGCAGCCAGGGAAACACGCAGGTGCTCGCGAACGGCGACGTCGTCACGGGGTGGGGCGCGGAGCCGAACTACTCGGCCTTCTCGCCGGCCGGAGAGCTTGTCTATGACGCGCGCCTGCCCGCACCGGATGAGTCCTACCGGACATATTTCGGCGCGTGGAACGGGACGCCCTCCGCGCCGCCCGCCGTGGCAGTTCGGCCCGGAGGGCACGGGACGACCGTCTACGTGAGCTGGAACGGAGCGACCGCCGTAGCCCGCTGGCAGGTCCTCGCCGGCTCGAGCCCGGGCTCGCTGAGCCCGATCGCGACCGCCGCGCGCAGCGGCTTCGAGACCGCGATCAGCGTGCCCTCGGGCGCCCGCTACCTCGCGGTCCGCGCGCTCGACTCGGGCGGTCGGACACTCGGGACATCCGCGGCGGCCGCCGGTTAGCTCGGGCCAGGCGACGGGAGTGCGAACCGTCGGGTAAAGCTTCGGGCGTGCGCAGCCTCGCCGCGACACCAGCGCTCGCTGTCTGCGGGAGCGCGCTGGCGCTCTCCGGGTGCGGAGCCGGGGGGCCCGGGCGCCCCACAGCGCGCAGCTCAACGGCGCCGGCTCCCTCGCGCTCGTCCGAGGCTGCCGAGATAGCCCGTGAGCGTGCCGCGGCGTCCTACGCGCGTCCATCGCCGTCCGCGCTCGCGGCGGCCGGCTCGACCGCGGCCGCGAGGAACGCACCGGCGCGCAGGCAGTTGCTGCGCGCAGCGAGGGACCTGCAGCGGTTCCATCGCGCGCATGGCACGTACGCGGTGGGACCCGTGGCTGCCCTGCAGCACCTCGATCCAGGCACCGGACTCGTCGATTTCATCGACGCGAGAAAGGACAGCTTCTTCCTCGCGGTCGGACCCCCGGCGACCACCACGGTCTGGCGCTACAGCTTCGACCACGGCCGGGGTCGAAGGTCGTGCGGACCGGGCGGATCGGGCTGTCCGACCGGGCGCGGCTGGTAGCGGGCCGTGCAAGCGCACGTCGCCTACCACGTCGAGGTACGCCGCTCGTATCACCGGGCGCGCGCCTTCAACCTCAGCGACGCAGAGCTAGAGCAGCGGGTGCTCGAACCGTGGCGTGCCGCGCGGCCTCTCGAGCTGGGCGATCGCCAATGGAAGCCCGACGAGTCCACGCTCACGATCCTCGAAGGACCGGAGCTAGACGACCAGCGGCTCGCCTTCGGGCAGGGCTGGACGAACGCCTCGCGCGCCTCACGCGACGTGACCGCGCGGCTGCTCGGCGAGCCGGTGCGACCCGCGGCGGCGAGCACGGTCAGCCTGCTCGCTGCCGATCGGGCGACCCTCGACCGCGCCGCGGCTTTCATCGCGGCGCTCGGACTCGAGCCGGCCGACTGGGCGCCGCTTCGGGCGCGGATCGGCGCGGCCGCCAGCGTCGCCGCACCAATGCCGGCCGACCTCCCGCCGGTGCTCGTGATGCTGCCGGTAGAGCCGAGCGCGAGCTTCGCGCTCGAGGTCGGGCTGGCGCTCGGCGCGTGCGGGGGGCGCTGCGTGCTCGTGGCGCCGACGGAAGTGCCGCTGCCGGCTCAGTTCCCGGGGATCAGGCTCGACGGCACCTCCGCGCCGCTGCACGCGATCGCGGAGCGCCTCAGGATCGCCGGCTGCCCGCTCGCGCCGCACGAAGGGTGGGACGACCCGGGGCGGCTCGCACGCTCAACCTGAGGGCGACGCGCGGCTAACTCCGCCAGCTGCGCCGATTTCGGCCGGCCCGGGCTGGGCGGTGAATTCGGGAATCAAACTTCTACGCGGAGACGGCGGTCCGCGCCGCGAACTCGAGCGCTACGCCGTGGGGGATGACGAGCACCGGCACGCTCGTCTCCTCGAGGCGCTTCGACGAGGCCGCACTCAGCGTCACGCGGCCGGGGGCGGCGTCGTCGCGCGAAGCGAAGACGATCAGGTCGCTCGGCTCGCTGTCCTCGACGAGCGTCGCTCCGAGCGCGCCGGCGAGCTGCTCGGCGCTCGTGCGCGCCGCGGGGTCCTCGCCGATCAGGGAGATGGTGCCGATCGGCGCCTCGCCGCTGAAGTGCATGCCCGCGAGGGCGAGCGCGATCGCCGTGGGCCCCCCGTCGAGCAGCCGCTGCGCAGAGGCGCCGGCGCGCAGGCGACCGGGCGGCGTGCGGTAGTCAGAGCCGAACACGATCAGGTCCGCGCCCACGCTGTCCGCGAGCTGGCTCAGCCCGCGCGAGGTGGAGGCGCTGACGACGACGTGGGTCTCGACCTGCGGGAGGTCGAGCCGGTGCGCGCCGACGGCGAGCAGGTTCTCCGCCTCGCCCTGCGCCGTCTGCTCACGTGCCGGCTCGTCCTCGTGCGTGTGTCGCACGTACGCGATCCCCACGCGCCCCGCGACCGCGCCGAGGAGACGCCCGAGAACGAGCGCGTCGTGGTCGTTGTCGGTGCCGTCGTAGGAAATGATCACGTGAGCTGGCATTCGGCCTCCTCGGTCGAGTTCGTGCGTCCGCAAGCTTGCACGATCGCAAGGCTCATGCACCTGTACACAACGTCCAATTCGAGCGAGCTCGCTTTGGACCTTTGGCAGTGGTGGCTTCAAGGCTGACGGCCGATCCTGATGCTGCGCACGGCCGACGGCCGCTTGCGCCCATTCCGCAATCGGCCCCGAGCACTACAGGAGCGCCATGTACCTGCCGTATCCGCACTGGCTCATACCCGGCGACAACGCGTGGCAGCTGACCGCGGCGACGCTCGTGGGGCTCATGAGCGTCCCCGGTCTCGTCGTCCTCTATGGCGGCGTCATGCAGAAACGCTGGTCCGTCAACAGCATGATGCTCTCGTTCGTCGCCTTCGCACTCGTGCTGATCGTCTGGGTGCTCTTCGGCTTCAAGATGGCCTTCGGCGCGCCCCTTCACATATTCGGCGCGCACCATGGCTTCTTCGGCAACCTCGTCGGGACGCCCGGCCCCATCCTCGGCGCCACCGCCGAGCAGAGTCAGGCGAACATCCCCCTGGTCACATCAGGGCCACCGTTCCACTTCCCGACGTCGACGCTCGCGTACTTCCAGTTCGTGTTCGCCGCGATCACGCCGATCCTGATGCTCGGGTCGGTCCTCGGCCGCGTCAACTTCAAGGCGTGGATCCCGTTCGTCGTGCTCTGGTCGGCGATCGTCTACTCGGTCAACGCTTTCCTGATCTGGGGCGGCGGCTTCTTCTCCCAGAAGGGAGCGGTCGACTTCTCCGGCGGTTACGTGATCCACCTGTCAGCCGGGGTTTCGGGCTTCGTCGCCGCCGCGGTGATCGGCCCGCGCCTGCGCCGCGACCGCGAGGTCGACGCGCCCAACAACCTGTTGATGGTCGCCACCGGCGCGGGCCTGCTCTGGCTCGGCTGGAACGGCTTCAACGGCGGAGACCCCTACTACGCGGGTGCCGACGCGGCGACTGCGGTTCTGAACACGAACCTCTGCTGCGCGGTGGCCTTCCTGATGTGGGTCGCGCTCGACTACGCGACCGGGCGCAAGCCGACCCTGATCGGCAGCGTCAACGGCATGATCACCGGCCTCGTGGCGATCACGCCAGCCGCCGGTTTCGTCAACGGCTGGGGCGCCGGCGCGATCGGCATCATCGCCGCGTGCATCGTCTACCTGGCGCTCAACTACGTGAGCCGGCTGCGCTTCTTCAGCCGCGTAGACGACACGCTCGGCGTGGTCTACACGCACGGTTTCGCCGGCCTCGCGGGCGGCCTGCTGACGGGCGTCTTCGCCGACCCGAAGATCGTCGAGTACCTCGGCGTCGGCAAGACGGCGCCGATCTCGTTCGGCGGGCTGATCCACGGCAGCGGCCACCTGCTCGTCGAGCAGCTGTTCGCCGGCGCGTGGGTGATCGTCTTCTCGAGCATCGCGACGTTCATCCTGCTGAAGCTGGTCGGGCTGTTCGTCCCGTTGCGGATGCGCGAGACGGACATGGAGGAGGGCGACCTGGCCGTCCACGGCCACGAGGTCTACCCCTCGGACGTGCCATCGCTCAGCTATCCGGGCGGGATGCCCCCGCGCGCGGGGAGCCCGGTCGGCGGGCCGGTCGCGACGAGTACGACGGCGCCAGTCGAGTAGATGGGATCGCTCGCCCGCGCGACCGGCGCGCAGGCGAGAGTGGGTTGAACCGAGCGAGCCGGGCCTACGGGCCCGGCTCGCTCGCGCTTGCGGCCAGGCCATCGGCCGAGACCGACACGTTCGGCAGGTCGCGGGCGTTGGTGGCAAGGACACTCAATGGATCTGACGGTGAGAGCGGAGCAAGCGCCACCCAGGCGCCCGCGTGGCGAGCGAAGGCCACCCCGCGCCGGTTCCCGATCACGCAGTCGCCGGTAGCGACCGTTACGCTCCCGCGTGCGGTGCTCGCGGTGGTCGTGGCCTGCGGCCACTGCTCGACGTCGGCGTCGGGGTTGACCTGGGTGAGGCCCGCGGCGAGCGCGCGGTGGTCAGCTGCGGAGGCTCCTGAGTTCCAAGCGAGGAGGCAACCGGCAAGGCCCGAGGGTGGAGTCGCTGCAGCGGTGGTCGCAGTCGGCGCGTGACTGGAGGAGCCGCAGCCGGCCACCGCGAGGGCCGCGGTCGCCAAGAGCGTGCTGCGGCGCGCGTGCATGCCACGATCGTAGGGGCCCGGGCGCCGTCCGAGCGTCGAGGGCCTACAGCTGGCGTTCGTAGACGCGGTACTTCTTGACGATGCTCCCGTTCATCATCTCCATCCCGCGGTTCATCGCCGTGTTGGTCTCGAGGATCCAGCCCATCTCGCCGCCCGTGCGGTGGGTTCGTGCGGCGTTCTCGAAGTGCTCCACGTAGAGCTGCGCGGCGACGCCGGTGTGCTGGAACTCGGGCTTGACGCCGAGGAAGCCGACCCGGACGCGGTCGATCAGCCGGCGCTTGTTGAGGAAGTACCACCAGCCGAGCGGCAGCAGGCGGCCCTTCATGCGCTTCAGGACCTGGTTGACGTCCGGAACGGTGATCGCGACCGCCACGGTCTCCCCGTCCTTCTCGGCGACCATGAACCAGTCCCGGTCGTAGACGAGGTGGAGCTCCTGCGTGTAGGCGTCGAGATCGGCCTTCGAGTAGGGGACGAAGCCCCAGTTCTGCGACCACGCCGAGTTGTAGACCTCCGCGAAGCGGTCCATCTCCTTGCGCAGACGCAGTCGCGACATCTTGCGCAGATGGACGCCGTGCTCGGTCCGAGCCTTCTCGGCCAGCTCGAACATGACCGGCAGGACCTGATCGCGATCTGAAACCCAGAGCTCCCACATGAAGAGGTCCATGGCCTTCTGCAGACCGGCCTGCTCGCAGCGGTCGCGGTAGTACGGAGGGTGCCAGGGCTGCTTGATCATCGGCTCGCGCTCATAGCCCTCGATCAGCACGCCCGACTCGTCGTTCATCGTGAAGTCCATCGGTCCGACCGCGCGATCACAACCGCGCTCGCGAAGCCAGCCTTCCGCGGCCCGCAGCAGCGCCTCGAGCACCTCCTGGTCGTCCTCGAACTCGAGGAACCCGAACATGCCCCAGCGGTTGTCGTGGAACTCGTTGTAGGCGCGGTCGATCTGCGCCGTCACGCGGCCAACCACACGCCCGCCGCGGCGCGCCAGGAAGTACTCGGCGTCACCGTGCTTGAAGAAGGCGTTGAGCTTGCGGTTGAGGAAAAGCCGTCGCTCGAGCTTCAGCGGTGGCACCCAGACGGTTCCCGCGTGGAGCCGGAACGGCAGGTCGATGAACGCGCGCAGGTCGCGACCGCCACGAACGGGCACGACCTCGACTTCACCCCTCACCGGCTTCGCCTGGACGGCCATCTGGCGGCACCCTATAGCACCGGCGCCAAAGCGCCAGCTCTCGAAATCCGCCTCCGACGGTCTGGGCGTACCGCGCTACGCGCCGAACCTGGGGGCGGTCAGCCACTTACGGCCGTCGATCGGGCTGTGCACCGCTCCTGGGGCGATCAGCTACATGCCGCCGACTGCGCGAGACGGCTCGTCCCCCTGAAGCCTCGGACCCGTGCTACGCACCGCTCCTCGGGGCGATTAGCCACTTGCCTCCCGATTGGACGAGGCGGCTCGTCCCGGTAAATCCGTGGATCGGCGCTATGCGCCGTTCCTCGGGGCGATCAGCCACTTGCCGCCCGACTGGACGAGGCGGCTCGTCCCGGTAAATCCGTGGATCGGCGCTATGCGCCGTTCCTCGGGGCGATCAGCCACTTGCCGCCGGACTGGACGAGGCGGCTCGTCCCGGTAAATCCGAGCTTGCGGAGTCCGGAGTTGAGCCGATATGTGATCGTCGCGCGACTGCCGGCGACCGTGACCGCGGCGACCGTGGTGCTCGCGACCGCGCTCCGATCCGCGGAGCTCAAGCTGGCGGCGAGCTGGGACACCGAGTTCGGACAGGTGGTTCCGGTGGACGCGGTGAGCGCCTTCGTCACGGCCGGGTCGAAGTTCGCGCACGCGGTTATGCCGTCGGCGTTCGCCATCGCCTTGGCGGTGTCGAGAAACGTCGACTTGACCGTGTCCTGTGCCGAGCTCCCGCCGCCGCAACCTGCGACCGCCGCGCACGCCGCGAGGACGGCGAGCACGCGCCAATGGGACTGCCTCAACCGCACTCCTCTCGTTGGGCCGCGAACCATAACCAGGCGGCAGGAGCGTGGGTATCAGCATCGAACACAGCGCGGATGCGCTCGAGGGCCCCAGTCGTGCTCGCCGCTGTCGCCTGCCTGATCGCCGCGCACGCGCTCTCGCCGGGGCTTGCCGACGCACGCAAGCAGCCCGCCAAGACCATGTCGATCACCGGCACGCTGAGCAAGCCGGGCTACACGGTGCTCGCGCTCGGATACAACGGCGGGGCCGTCTATACACGCGCGCGCTCGTTCACGCTCCGCGCCCCCGACCGCCTCGTGACGCTGCAGCTGATCACCGGACACGGAAGGTATGCGGGGCCGGTCGTGGTCGGCGGCAGCCAGACCAAGGTGATCGTGGGCGTCAGGGCGGGCGCCAACCTCGGACTGATCAGGGTCTCCTCGGCCGGCTACGCGCGCACCGCGCTTCCGCTCGCCTCAAAGCTCCTCGACAGCTCGCGCTGGGCGTATGCGAAGCGCGGCGTTCCGATCGGAAATGGGCGCAACTTCGGCCTCGTCCGCTCGCCAGGGCACGCCTCGCGCGGCGCCGGCCTCGACGAGGACCGCGATGGCGTGCCTGACGTGCTCGACGTCGATGCGAACGGCAACGGGGTACTCGACTCGCTCGAGCGCGGCCGGCTTCAAGCGGCGGCCGCCGCCGCACCGGGGTTCAGCTGGATGTCGCAGGTCTTCCTCGACCTCTCACAGACGCTGAACGCCGACGCGAGCGGGGTAACCGCAGGCCAGATCGACGCGATGCTCGCGGGGCATCTGAACCTCAGGGGGCTCGATGTCCCGCACGGCGACCGAGTCGAGCTGGACTGCGAGGGTCTCAGCTACTGCTCGCCCGGCGGGACCGGACAGGTCGTCGCCGACGACGGACCCAACGCGCCGAGCGAACCGTTTCCCTCCTGCTGCGACCCTGACCGGGACGGCCTCGGCAACCTGCGCGGCCCGGGCGCGCCGCCGCTGCTCGCCGGGCCGGGCGGGGACGAGTTCAGCCTCGATCCGAACGCGACCGCCGGGCGGATCGGCTCGGGCGACACGCCGGTGATGCGGATCGTCTCGGGCAGTCAGGTGACGGAAGCTCCGGTGCCGATCAGGTTCGTCTTCGACACGGTACCCGCGCTGGCACGCTGGGTGGACGGCACGGGCGACGCGGGCACGATCTCGTATCCGGCGGCGTCCGGGTCACCCGGCACCGTCAACGACCCGCTCGCGCTCGGCAGCGGCTCGAACGGGGACGTAGTCCTACAGCTGACGATCTGGCGTCCGCAGCGGCGCGGAATCGCGGGTGCGGGCGAGCCGGCCTTCATCGACGTCGGCCGCCTCGGCTACCACGTCGACGTGCCACCGCAGGCGCCAATGCCGATCGGCGCTAACCCGAGTCCGCAGTGCTCCGCGGCGAGCCTCTCGAGCGCGGACCCCTCCCTGTCCGCCGAGAGTGAGCCCATGCAAGCCGGGCCGGCCGCGGGCGGTTTCATCGACTCGGCCCCGGATCGGCCGGCCAACCCCGCGAACACGCTGTCGATGACAGTCGACCTGACGCGGTGCCTGGCCGACAAGGGCGCGTCGGGCTTCCCGGTCGGCACCGAGCTCGACGTCGAGCTCGAAGCCGACGCACAGGGGTCCGCGGACCACGCGAACCAGAAGATCTGGGTGCGCCGGGCGCGTTAGCACCGCCTGGGCCCGGGTCAGCCGAAATCAATCGTCTCGGTGAGCGCAACTGGCGGAGATGATCGATCCAAGAGCGGCGTCGACAGAAATGGCCTGATTCGGGATCAATCGTCCAGGCCCGTTGCGCCAGCTGAAAATTCCCTGTGAGCACACGGAAACGCGCTCTAGACTGGGTTCCACGGCGGGCGCGCAAAGGGGCCCCGCAAAGACGTGCTCAATCATGGAACTACGGAAGGCGCTCAGGCTAAGGACGGCGGTGCTCGCGACCTCGGTGGCGGCGATCGTCGTGCTCGCCGCCCTCGCCTCGAGCGCCCAGGCGGTCGTCGTTCGCCTGCCGACGGCGGGCAACCCGCACGGGCATCTCTTCGGCGTCATGCCGCGCCGTGGAATTAGAAACTTCCACGGCTACACGGTCGCGCAGGCGACCAAGAACCACAACACAGGCACCCTGACATATCACCCGGGCGGGCCCGTTCTCCATTCGAACGGAACGTTCGCGCTGTTCTGGCTGCCGTCCGGCAACAGCTACACATCCGCGTCCGGCTCGGCGGGCTTCGAGAGCCTCGTGACCGGCTTCTTCTCCGACGTCGCGCACGACAGCGCCGCGAGGAGCAACGTCTTCTCGATCGCCGACCAGTACTACGACGGCACGACGTCGCTGTTCGGCAGCGCCTACGGGGT
Source organism: uncultured Actinomycetes bacterium (assembly GCA_963719375.1). Classification (GTDB taxonomy): domain Bacteria; phylum Actinomycetota; class Thermoleophilia; order Solirubrobacterales; family Thermoleophilaceae; genus JAICJV01. The sequence continues at coordinate 1,887,308 of CAVRBY010000001.1, forward strand.
CACCGACTACGGCTCGCTTGTCGACACGCAGGCCTTTCCGACATCAGGAGGATGCCGGCCGGCGTCGGCGGGCGACAACGGGGATCCGTGCGTCACCGACCAGCAGATCCAGAACGAGGTGGCTCGGGTGATTGCCGCCAGCAGCGCGCCGACCGCGGGAAACGCGATCGACTTCGTCTACCTGCCGCAGAACGTGATCACGTGCAGCGACAGCGGAGGAGCGGGCAGCGGGAACTGCTCGGACTCCTCGGCGGGCGGGTTCTGCGGCTACCACGGGGACTTCACGCGATCCGGAGGCGTGGATACCTACTACGCGGTGATCATGGACACGCCGAACGATTGCTCCGGCTCGAATGACAACTCGCACGAGGGCTTCCCGAACGACTCCCAGGTCGATCCGACGCTCAGCACGACGAGCCACGAGCACATGGAGACGATCACCGATCCGCAGGTGGCGAGCGGCAACCTTGCCTGGTATGACGACGCCGACAACGGCGAGATCGGAGACCTCTGCGCGTACACCTGGGGTTCCTCTGCGGGCACCGTCAACGGTCAGTCCTACAACCAGACGATCAACGGCCACCACTACTCCATCCAGCAGGAGTGGAGCGACGCGGCCATCGGCGAAACCGGGGGCTGCGACCAGAGCTACAGCCCAGCGTCGCCAACTCCCACGGCGAAGTTCAGCGCGACGCCGGGGAGCGGCGACTCCTTCAGCTTCGACGGGAGCGCCTCGACCGGCACGCCAACCAGCTACGCGTGGGACTTCGGCGACGGTAATACCAGCTCGAGCACGAGCGCCTCGACGAGCCACACGTTCGGGTCCGCCGGCGTCTATACGGTCACGCTCACAGTAAGCACGGGGACGGCCACCGACGTGACCTCGGAGCGGGTATCCGCCGGCCCGGTCGCTGAGTTCAGCGCGAGCCCGCAGCCCGCCTCGACCTCGCAGGCGGTCAGCTTCGACTCAAGCGCCTCGTCCGGCGCGGTGACCTACAGCTGGGCCTTCGGCGACGGCGCCACCAGCACGACTGCCAACCCGACGCATACTTACGCGGCGCCCGGCAACTACACGGTCAGCCTGACGATTACCGACAGCGCGAGCCATACCCACTCGACAACGCACACCGTCTGGGTCGGGGCCCAGGCCCCCAGCGCAAGCTTCACGCCACCGGGATCCACGAGCACCGGCGTGCCGGTGAGCTTCGCCGGCAGCGCCAGCGACCCGAACAGCGGCGCGACCGACAGCTACTCGTGGAACTTCGGTGACGGCGCCGGCTCGACCTCGCAGAACCCGACCCACACCTACACCCGGCCTGGCAACTACTCGGTGCAGCTGACCGTCACGGACAACTACGGAGCGAGCAGCACGGTGACCCATTCGCTGACCATCTCGCACGTCGCGCCTTCGGCGGCATTCACGATCTCACCCGGCTCCGCGCCGAGCGGGCAGGGCGTCACGTTCGATGGGAGCTCCTCGACCGATCCCGACCCGGGCGGTTCGATTCAGGCCTATAGCTGGAGCTTCGGCGACGGCAGCGCCGGTTCCGGCCAGACCGTCAGCCATACCTTCGCCGGCTCAGGCACGTACACGGTAACCCTCGTCGTCACCGACAACGCGGGCGTCACAAACTCGGCGACCCACAGCGTGACGATCACGAACCGCCCGCCCGCCGCGACCTTCACGACGTCGCCGAGCGCTCCACAGATGCTCCAGGCGGTGAGCTTCGATGGTTCCGCGTCGAGCGATCCGGACGGCTCGATCACCTCGTATGCATGGAACTTCGGTGACGGCGCAACCGCAGCCGGCCCGAGCGTGAGTCACACGTACGCCTCCGCCGGCACCTACCTGGTAACGCTGACGGTCACCGACAACAGCGGCGCAACGACGACTGTCTCTCGCAACGTCAGTGTCGCGTCGGTGGCGCCGCAGGGGAACGTCGCGGCATCGCGGAGCACGCTGCGCAAGCTGCTCGCGCACGGGTTGCCGGTGACCTTGAGCGCGAATCAGCGCGGCAAGGCTCGGGTCCTTCTGCTGCTCACCTCCGCGACAGCCAGGAAGCTGCACGTGCGCGGCAAGTTCGAGCCGAGCGGCCGGAACCGGCGCGCATACGTCCTGCTCGCCCAGGCGTCGACGGCAACGGCGGCGAACGCGCCGGTCAAGGTCACGCTGAGGCTGCCCCGCGCGCTCCGGGGCGGTCTCGCGAACGCCAGGTCTCTGCCGGTCAAGGTGGAGCTTGCGCTCACGAACACGGTGGGGCAGACCTCCGTGGTGCTCAGGCAGCTCACGCTCCGCTGACTCCGGACGCGCCCGGAAGTGTTTGCGCGAGCAACCATCCGGCAACCCTTTCGTAGATCACAAAGCTGCGAAAGGAAGCCGTGATGGAGAAGCGCAAGCTCGGAACGCAGGGTCTCGAGGTCTCGGCCGAGGGGCTCGGCTGCATGGGAATGTCGGAGTTCTACGGGCAGACCGATGAGAACGAGGCGATCGCGACGATCGAGCGGGCGCTCGAGCTCGGCGTCGACTTCCTCGACACGGCCGACATGTACGGGCCGTTCACAAACGAGAAGCTCGTCGGCCGGGCGATCGCCGGCCGGCGGGATGAGGTGGTGCTGGCGACGAAGTTCGGCAACGTGCGGGGCGAGAACGGCGAGCGCCTTGGTATCCGCGGTGACGCCGAATACGTCCGGCAGGCGTGCGATGCCTCACTCGAGCGCCTCGGTGTCGACCACATCGACCTCTACTACCAGCACCGCGTCGACAAGAACGTGCCGATCGAGGAGACGGTGGGGGCGATGAAGGAGCTCGTCGACCAGGGCAAGGTGCGCTACCTCGGTCTGTCGGAGGCGTCGCCTGAGACGATCCGCCGCGCGCATGCCGTTCACCCGATCTCCGCGCTGCAGACGGAGTACTCGCTCTGGTCCCGCGACCCCGAGCGCGACGTGCTGCCGACCGTGCGCGAGCTCGGGGTCGGCTTCGTCGCCTACAGCCCGCTCGGGCGCGGCTTTCTGACCGGACGCTTCAAATCGCCGGAGGACCTCGAGGAGGGCGACTTCAGGCACGGCCATCCGCGCTTCCAGGGCGCGAACTTCGAGCGCAACCTCGAGATCGTCGAGCGCGTCCGGGAGATCGCCGAAGAGAAATCCGTCGAGCCGAGCCAGCTCGCGCTCGCCTGGGTGCTGGCTCAAGGCGACGACATCGTCCCGATCCCCGGGACGAAGCGGCGCACATATCTCGAGCAGAACGTCGCGGCGGCGGACGTCGAGCTCAGCGACGGGGACCTCGAGCGTCTCGACGAGGCAGCCCCCGCCGGCGCCACCGCCGGGGACCGCTACGCGGACATGTCGCCGATCGACCAGTGACCGGCGACGCAGTCCTGCTCGCCGGTCGCGTGGCGATCGTAACCGGCGCGGGGCGCGGCATCGGGCGTGCGATAGCGCTCGCCTACGCGCGCGCCGGGGCGACCGTCATTGGGACGGCCGCCCGCTCCGGGGACGAGCTGGAGCGCGTAGCCGGCGAAGCCGGCGCGTGCTTCGACCCGGTTCGCGCGGACGTCACCGATGCGCGCGACGTGGACGCCCTCGTCGGCCGCGCGCTCGAGCACAGCGGGCGGATCGACGTGCTCGTGAACAACGCCGCCCGGGGAATGCGCTTCATCTCAGAGCGCTTCTTCACCGACCCGCCGCCGTTCTGGGAAGCCGACCCCGAGAGGTGGCGGCTCGTGATCGACACGAACATCAACGGGGTGTTCCTGCTGACCCGCGCGGTCGTGCCCCGGATGCTCGAGGCCGGAGGAGGCCACGTCATCAACGTGACGATCAACCACGCCACGATGACGCGCGCGGGCTTCTCCCCCTACGGGCCCTCCAAGGCGGCGCTCGAGGCGATGACCGCCGTCTGGGCGGCCGAGCTTGCCGGCACCGCGGTGCGGATCAACATGCTCGCTCCCGGCGGGGCGACCGCCACCGGCATGATCCCCGACGGGGTCCCCGCCGCGGCGCGCGAGTCACTGCTCGACCCTGAGATCGTGGTGCCGGCGGCGCTGCGGCTGGCCACCGACGACTCGCACGGCGAGCGGCTCGTGGGGACGGAGCTTGAAGCTGCGGTTAGGCGGCGGCGTTAGGCTCGGGTGGTACCTGAATAGGAGCAGCCAATGAGCCTGATCGCCTACCTGATCGTCCTAGCCTTCGTCGGCCTCGTCGTCGGCGCCCTCGCGCGGCTGCTGCTCCCGGGTCCCGACCCGATCGGGATCTGGATGACGATCCTGGTCGGCGTCCTCGGGAGCTTCTCCGCCGGGCTGTTCTCGTGGTACGTGCTCCACCGGCACGGCGCGGGTCTTTTGCTCTCGGTCATCTTTTCCATGCTGATCCTGTTGGTCTACCGGCGCTCGACCGGCTACTACGGGATGCGCCGGCGGCGGTAGGGGCGGCCCGCGACGGACCGCCCCGGTCCGCTCAGGTCGTCGACTGGCGAGCGTGCGCGCCGGCCGGCAGCTCGGCGCCGGCGGCCGCCGGCGCGGAACGTCCCATGCCCCGGGCGACCCGCGCGCCGAGATCACGGTCGACCTTCGTCCAGTAGTCGATCGCACGATCGACGACCGGCTCCGTGACGTCCTCCGAGAGGTGACCGACGATGTTCGAGACGAGATGGTCGCGCTCGACGTCGGTCATCACCTCGCGCCAGAGCGTCGCCGGCTGGCCGAAGTCGTCGTCCTCGCTGTGCAGCTCGTAGGCTCCCCGCACGATCTCGCCGCCCTCGACGAACCAGCCGGGATCGGCGCTTCCCGGGTCGGCCTGCGGCCCGCCGTAGCTGTTCGGTGCATACACCGGCTGCCGCCCGTTGGAGCGATAGCGCATGCTCCCGTCCTTGTTGTAGCTGTGGACCGGGCTGTGCGGCTGGTTGACCGGTAGCTGCAGGTAGTTCGTGCCGATCCGGTGGCGATGCGTGTCCGGGTAGCTGAACAGGCGCCCGAGCAGCATCTTGTCCGGGCTCGGTCCGATCCCCGGGATGAGGTTCGCCGGCTCGAACGAGGCCTGCTCGACCTCGGCGAAGTAGTTCTCGGGGTTGCGATCGAGCACGAGCCGGCCGATCTCGATCGGCGGGTAGTCCCCGTGCGGCCAGACCTTGGTCAGGTCGAACGCGTTGAAGCGATAGCCGGCCGCCTCCTCGAACGGCATGATCTGCATCTCGAGCCGCCACTCCGGCGCGTCGCCCCGCTCGATCGCGTTGAAGAGGTCGCGCAGGTGGAAGTCGGGATCCTCCGCGGTCATCGCCTTGCCCTCTTCATCGGTGAAGCACTCGATGCCCTGCGCCGTCTTGAAGTGGTACTTGACCCAGAAGCGCTCGCCGGCGGCGTTGATCCACATGAAGGTGTGGCTCGAGTACCCGTTCATGTTGCGCCAGGTGCGTGGGATGCCGCGGTCTGACATCAGGAATGTCACCTGGTGCGCGGACTCTGGCGAGAGTGTCCAGAAGTCCCACTGGGCATCGTGCGAGCGCAGGTTCGTCGCCGGCATGCGCTTCTGTGAGTGGATGAAGTCCTGGAACTTGCTCGGGTCGCGGACGAAGAAGATCGGCGTGTTGTTGCCGACCATGTCGTAGTTGCCCTCGTCGGTGTAGAACTTGAGCGCGAAGCCACGCGGGTCGCGCACCGTGTCGGCGCTGCCGAGCTCGCCGGCGACGGTCGAGAAGCGGGCGAACACCGGCGTGCGCTTGCCCACCTGAGAGAGGAAGGCTGCGCGCGTCCACTCGCTGGCATCGGCGGTCACCTCGAAGAAGCCGTGCGCTCCGCCGCCCTTCGCGTGGACCACGCGCTCAGGCACCCGCTCGCGGTTGAACTGCGCCATCTTCTGGATCACGTAGTGATCCTGGAGCAGGATCGGCCCGTCGCGGCCGACACTCAGCGAGTGCTCGTCGCTCGTGGCGGGGATCCCTGCGTCCGTCGTCGTCCTGGGTCGCTCGCTGTCGCTCATCGCCAATCCTCCGTCGCGTTCGGGCTCCCCTGCAAATTACCGATCTGGCGAGGAAGGCGGTCGCGAGTCGCTCCCGGGCGGCGCGACTGGGCGCATGGGCGCTACGCTCGCGAGCGATGCCGATCGTCGGCGAGCTCGACTTGCCCGCATTCGAGTACACGGATGCGGCGCTCAGCGGAGACCGCTTCCACGCGCTCATGCACGACCTCGCCGGGCGCGATTGGCTGGCGTCGATCGAGCTCGGATACGTCGTGCTGGAGCGGGACGCGGCCGAGTTCTTCCTCCGCAGCCGCAGCTTCGCGTTCCCGGGCATGAAGGTCGCGGAGATCTTCGGCGTCACCGAGGGCCCGCTCTACGAGGAGATCGCACGCAACATCCTCAACCTGTCGGGGCCGGACCACCGCCGTCTACGCGCGCTCGTGAACCCGGCGCTGTCGCCGCGGGCCGTGGAGCGCTACCGGCCGATCATGCGCAGCGCGCTCGCAGAGCTGTTCGAGCCGCTCGCCGCGAGCGGCCGCTGCGAGTTCATAGAGCAGCTCGCCAAGCCATACCCGGCGCGCGTGATCGCCGACGTCATGGGGGCGCCCGCCGCAGACGCACGGCGCCTCGGCCACTGGTCGAACGTGATCCAGCGCCAGTTCGCCTCGAACCTGTTCGAGGAGCGTGAGCTGATCGAGACTGCGGTCGTCGAGTTCTACGCCTATTGCCAGGCGCTGCTCGACCGCAGTCGCAGAGCGCCTGGCGACGATCTGATCTCGACCTTGCTTGCGGCCGAGGCCGAGGGTGAGCGGCTGTCCGAGGTGGAGTGCATCAACCTCGTGCTGAACGTGCTGATCGGGGGCGTCGACACGACCCAGAGCCAGCTCGCCCACGCCCTGCGCCTGCTCGCCGAGCATCCCGAGCAGTGGCGCCTGCTCGCCGAGCAGCCGGGACTTGCGCCGGCCGCCGTCGAGGAGGCGCTCCGCTACGAGCCGATCACGCCGTTCACCGCACGGATCGCCGTCGAGGAGGTCGAGTACCGAGGCGTGACCTTCCCTGAGGGCACGATCGTGATGATCTCCGCCTTCAGCGCCAACCGCGACCCGCGCGCCTACGAGCAGCCCGACCGCTTCGACATCACACGCGAGGCCGGCGGCGCGAAGCCGGTGACGTTCGGCGCGGGAATCCACTACTGCGTCGGAGCGAACCTCGCGCGCGCCGAGCTGCAGGAGGCACTCGCCTTCCTCGCACCGCGGATGGCGGATCTCGCGCTCGACGGCGAGCCGAGCTTCGGCACGATCCACGGCATCTACGGACTCGAACGGCTGCCACTGCGCTTTCGGACGCTTCCGTGAGAGGTCCGGATGCCGTGCTCGAGCGAGTACGCGCGATCCCTCGTGGGTTCGTGCGGACCTACGGCGACGTCTCCCCCGGGGCGCCGCGGTTCGCCGGTCTCGTCCTCTCGCGGGCCGGCGACGAAGTGCCGTGGCACCGCGTCGTCCGTGCCGACGGGTCGCTTGCGAAGGGCGAGCGGCAGCGGCGGCTGCTCGAGCGCGAAGGAGTGCCCTTCCGCGGCGAGCGGGTGGACATGTGCGTAGTGCGCCTGCCCGAATGACCGGCCCGCGCGTTGCAAGGATGCCGTCAAGGCGTCCGGCCGCGAGGCGTAGGAATGCGGCGCGGATGGACCTGTCCGCGAATCGACCACGCAGAGCGCCGAGTTCGTCGCCGTCGACACGGAGACCAACGGCCGGCTCGGTGAGGACTGCGAGCTGACCGAGGTGGGGGCCGTGCTCGTCGGCGGCGGCGAGCTGCACGAGCGCTACGAGTCGCTCGTCCGGGTCGAGCGGCCGCTGTCGCGCGGGATCGAGCGCTTCACCGGCATCACCCAGTCGATGCTCGACGCGGCGCCCGCGCCGGAGGACGTGCTGCCGGCGCTCGCACGGATGCTCGAGGGACGAGTGCTCGTGGCCCATAGCGCGTCGTTCGACCGCCGCGTCCTGCGCCAGGCGTTCGAGCGCGCCGGCGATCGCCTGGAGCGAGCCGCCGTTCATCTGCACGGTCGCCCTCGCGCGGCGCTTCGCGCCGCTCGCGAGCAAGCGGGCGCTAGTGCCGCTCGCCGAGGCGCTGGGGATCGAGCCGGCGGGCGCCCATCGCGCGCTCGTCGACGCGGAGACCTGCGCGCGCGTCTTCTGCGCCCTGCTCCCGAAGCTCTGCGCGAGCGCCGCGACACTCGCCGAGGCGGTCGCGCTGCTCGCGCCACGCCGCCGCGATGCCGGCGCGCGCGGGCCGGCGGCGGCCGCCGAGCGAGCGTCCGGACCTTCGCGCGCTGCCCGACGACCCGGGCGTCTACGTGTTCCGCGACGCTCGCGGACGCCCGCTCTACGTCGGCAAGTCCGTGTCGCGTGCGCTCCCGTGCGCGAGCGCACTTCACCGCCCCGGCCGGCTGGACCGAGCGCGCCGAGGTCGTCGACTACAAGCCGACCAACTCCGAGCTCGGCGCGCTCGTGCTCGAGAACCGGCTGATCAAGCGCTGGCGACCGCCGGGCAACATGAGGCTGAAGCGCGCCGACGGCTACGTCTACCTGCGCGCCCGGCTCGACATCGCCTATCCCGTGCTCGAAGTGGCCGCGCAGCCCGCACGCCGGGCGCGCGATCAACGTCGGGCCGGTGCGCGGGAGGGACGCCGGCGCGGCGAGCTGGCCGACGAGCTCAGCTCGCTGTTCGGCCTGCGCCATTGCGGCCGGTGCGCTCGCGCCGCCGCGACGCACCCTCCGCCTACGGTCAGATGGGGCGCTGCCTGTCGCCGTGCCTCGGCGACCTCGACCCGAACCTCTACCGCCGGCGCCTCGACGAGGCGCTCTCGCATTTCGACAGCTCGGACGGCGGCGCGCGCCTGGTCGAGCGGCTGGAGCGCCAGATGGCCGAGGCCTCCGCCGGTCGCCGCTACGAGCGCGCCGCGGTCCTGTTGCGTCGCCGCGAGCGGCTCGGCGGTCTGCTGCTGCGGCTCGGGGGGTTGGTCGAGGCCGTCCACGCGCGCTCGCGGCTGGTCCTGGCGCGGCACCCCTCGAAGCCCCGCTGGGACGCCTTCTGGATCGTCTGCGGCCGGGTCGCCGAATGGGGGCCGATGCCCGCGGCCACGCGAGCTCGCCGGCGCGCACGCACGCGGTGCTTGCGACCCCGCCATCGGCGAGCGGCGTGGCCCCGGACGAGGTCGACGAGATCCACATCGTCCACCGCTGGCTGGCATCGCATGCCGCGCGCGAGCTGGAGCTCGGCGAGACCCCTCCGAGCGCCGCCGCGCTGCGGCGGTTCGTGCGCGGCGAGGTTACCTCCGCGGGGGCCGGGCTAGAATCGAAGTGAACTCGATAAAGGAGGACGAATGGGATTGATGGACAAGATCACCGGCCGCGCCAAGCAGGCTGCGGGGGACGTCACCGGCGACTCGAGCATCCGGCGTGAGGGACGCCAGGAGGAGCGCAAGGGTGAGGCCAAGGACGAGCTCGCCGGCGCGCAGGACAAGGCGGACGCGAAGGCCGACGAGGTCGCGAACCTCGAGCGCAAGACGGACTGACTCCCGCTTCTCTCGGCGCCGGGCACGGATCGGGCCCGGCGCTCCGGAGAGTGGCCGGCTCAGACGCGCGTCAGCGCGATCACGGCGGCGATCAGGACGCAGATCACGATCACGACCTGCATCCCGACCCAGAAGCGGGGCATCTGCATGGACGTAGTGAAGCACCCCCGCGAGCGAAGCTCGCAGCGCTCAGTCGATCAGCGACTCGCGTAGCGCGATCGCCACGGCGTGCGTGCGCGTGTTTGCCTGCAGCTTGGCGATCACGCGCTTGGTGTCAGCTTTCACCGTCTCGATGCTGAGCCCGATCCGGCGGGCGACCTCCTCGGTGTGGTAGCCCTCGGCAAGCAGCTGAAGGATCTCGCGCTCGCGCTCTGACAGGGGTTGCTCGCCCGGCCCGCCCTGGAGCACGAGCGCCGGAGACAGAGAGGGGTCGACGAACGCCCGCCCCTCGGCGACGGTCCTGATCGCTCGTAGCAGGTCCTCGGGTGGAGAGCCCTTCATCACGTAGCCGCGTGCGCCTGCGGCCAGGGCATCGGAGAGCAGGCGCTTGTCGCCATAGGCGGAGAAGATCACGAACTGGACGCCGGGCGCCGCCTGCTTGATGCGCTTCACCGCCGAGACTCCGTCGATGCCGGGCAGGCGCACGTCCATCAGGACGACCTGCGGCTGGAGCTCACCGACGCGCTCGAGCGCCTCCTCGCCGTTGACGGCCTGCCCGACGAGCTCGAGGTCGTCGATGTCACCGAACAGCAGATCGAGCCCCTCGCGAACCACGTTGTGGTCGTCGACGACCATGCAGCGCGTGCGCTTCTTCAGGGCGACACCGTCGTCGCGCTCCATGGCGTCAACCATCTCCCATGCGGCGGCTTTCGTCAACTGCGCATATGATGCCGCGCGGATGCTCGGCAGCGCGGAAGGAGACTGATGTTCACGTCGATCGTGGTGGGGACCGACGGGTCAGAGACGGCCGGAGAGGCCGTGCGCCAGTCAACCGAGCTGGCCAAGGCGGTCGGCGCCAAGATCCATCTCGTCAGCGCTTACGAGCCGGTCGGCCGGCAGCGCCTGCGCGAGGAGCGGCAGGAAGCCCCAGAGGACATGCAGTGGTCGATCAACGCGCGTGAGGACGTCGATGCGACGCTGAAGGAAGCCGCCGAGCAGATCGGCGAGGCCGGGGTCGAGGTCCACACCTCTGCGCGCGAGGGCGACCCGGCGGACGCGATCCTCGACGTCGCCGAGGAGGAGGGTGCCGACCTGATCATCGTCGGCAACCGCGGCATGACCGGCGCGAAGCGATTCCTGCTCGGCAGCGTGCCAAACAAGGTCTCGCATCACGCTCCCTGCAGCGTGATGATCATTCGGACCACGTAGGACCGAACGCTACGGCCCGAGGGCGGCTCCGATGTCGAGCAGGCCGGCGCCGTAGTGGGGGTCGCCGCGGCCGCTCCCGAGCGGTCGGGCTGTCTCCTCCAGGCGGGCGGCGACCTCGCGGGGGGTAGGGTCGGTGCCGAGCCGGCCCGTCGCCAGCAGCATCGCCGCGGCGGCGGTGACGTGCGGAGTGGCGAACGACGTGCCCTTCATCCCGACGAGCCCGAAGCGCTGGAAGCTCGAAGCGAAGGTCTCCTGGTAGATCGCCCGCCCCGGCCGGTCCGGATGGCAGTTGGCGCGGTCGGATGGGTCACCCGAGAGGGCGGCGTCAGAGCCGCCGCCTGGGGCGACGAGCGAGAGGCCGCGACCGAAGTTCGAGTAGTCGGCGAGGCAGCCGTCGGCGGTCGTCGCACCGACCGAGATGACGTTCGGGTCGCGCGCGGGGTAGGAGATCGGCTCGCCTCCCTCGTTGCCGGCAGCGGCGACCATCACGACGCGGTGGCTGGCCGCGTAGTCCATCGCCGATATGACCTCGGGGATGTCGGCGGCGCTCAGGCTCGGGTCGAACTCGACGCTCATGTTGATCACGCGGGCGCCGTGCCGGACCGCGTAGCGGATCGCGACGGCGATCGTGGCGCCGTCACCGCCGCCGCTTGCATCGAGCACGCGCAGCGGCATGATGCGCGCCTCGTAGGCGAGGCCGGTCAGTCCGAAGCCATTGTTGGTGCGCTCGGCGATCGTCCCCGTCACGTGGGTGCCGTGCCCGTATTGATCCTCGGGATGGTGGCTGTGGGTCAGGAAGTCGTAGCCGGCGACGAAGTCGTCGCCGGCAAGGTCGGGCGCTCGCCGGAAGCGCCGGTAGCTCTCGAACGCCACGCCCGAGTCGATCACCGCCACCGTGACGCCGTGTCCGCCGGGCGCGCCCGCCGCGCGAGCCTCGTCCCACGCCTGTGGCGCGTTCACGCCCCAGGGAGCGAGGAAGTTCCACTGGAGCCGCTCCCAGCCCGCATAGCCGCCGAGGCCAGGGTCGTCGGGAATGAAGTCGGCCGCGCGCAGGCGATAGTCGGGCACCGCATAGGCGACCTCCGGTTCGCGACGCAGGCGAGCGGCCGTCGCGGCGACGCTCGCCCCGCGCCCCAGGCGCAGCACGCGGGGACCACCCGGCAGGGCACTGTCGAAGTGGGCGGCGGCGACGATCTCGGAGCGCAGCCGCAGCGAGTGGCTCGTCCCCGCGCGGTAGGCGACGATCACCCGGCCCGGGACGTAGCTCGCGGCGCTCGCCGTGGAGGCAAGGACGGCCATGAGGGCGAAGGCCACGATGGCCGTGAGCAAGTGTCGAAGTCGCATTGGTCTACGGTGCTCGGGATGGATGTATCGGCAAACCGCACCGATCCCGATAAGTCGCACCGGCGGCAAGTGGCCATGACGCGCGCGGACGGGAGCGCGCGCCTGCGCGTACGCCGCGCAGCATACGTCAAGGGCGCGGGCGGACGCACCACTTGAGCGGCGTCTTCTCGGCGGCCGACGAGCGGCTGATGAAGGGCGCGCTCGAGCAGGCTCGCCGCGCCCTCGATCATGAGGACGTCCCGGTCGGCTGCGTCGTCGCGCGTGACGAGGCGCCGCTCGCGATGGCGCGCAACGAGCGCGAGCGCCGTCGCGACCCGACCGCGCACGCCGAAGTCGTCGCGCTGCGAGCGGCCGCGACCGCCGCGGGCAGCTGGCGGCTCGACGGGACGACGCTCTACGTCACGCTCGAGCCGTGCGCGATGTGCGCCGGAGCGATCGTGCTCGCCCGCGTCGAGCGTGTCGTCTACGCCGCTGCCGACCCGAAGGCGGGCGCGGCGGGAAGCGTGCTCGACGTGCTCGGCGACGCGCGGCTCAATCACCGTCCAGAGGTCGCGGGCGGGCTGCTCGCCGACGAGGCCGCCGCGCTGCTTCGGGACTTCTTCGCCACGAGGCGCCGGCCGCAGCTCGACACGACCGCCCGCGCCTGATTCGTCTACCGTAGTCCGCGCTCGGAGGGGTGGCAGAGTGGTTGAATGCGGCGGTCTCGAAAACCGTTTCGGGCGGTTTACGTCCGACGAGGGTTCGAATCCCTCCCCCTCCGCTGTGCCGCTTGATACCGCCTCAGACCGCTGAAATGCAGAAACGATTGGCCCACGTGGAGGCCTCCTCGGGCGTGCGAGGTTGGAGGTAGCGAGACAGCGCTAGATGTGTTGAGCGAAGCCGTGCTGGCAGCTTCGAATGGAGTAGACTGAACCAAGGCGCGGCGCTTGCTGGTCCGCTGTCAGCCCGCCTGCGCATCATTCTCGCAAGTGACCCCGGCTGTTCGGCGGGTCGTCACTCTCCTCGGCCGCTTGCCCGACGAAATGAAGGGCAACATGCCAGGCAGATCAACCCCCAGCCTCGAGCGGGCTCCAGATGGACCGCTCAGCCTCAATGGCAGCATCAAGAGCGTGGATACCTTGGCTGCAGCGCTCCTCCACGACCAGCCCGCTGAGGCGGGTGCCGATGGCGGCAGCGGTAAGGACTACGCCGATACCCCTGCGGAGGGTCGCGATGCGACCCTGAGGACGTCTCCCCCTGCCGACGGAGAGATCGAACAAGTGGCAGAGGAATCGTCCGCCAGCCGCAACGGGGCGCCCGAACCCGGCCAGGCCGACGAGGCTGGCACACCCGTCGGACAAGCTGACCACGATCAGCCGGCCAGAGCCACCGGGCCCGAGGAGTCCGACGAGAAGGACGAGCCGAGAGCCCGCGCGCGTACTTCCACGGCTTTGCATGCGTTACTGGAGCGCCGGGGGCTGCGCCCGACGGTCTTCGGGGTCGCCCTGGCGGTCCTGGCAGGTGCCCTCGGAGTCAGCTCGGCACTGTCGATCTCGTTGCTCATCGCCGGTCTGCTGTTCCTCTTGGTCGGGCTCATGGGCCCACGCCTCCAAGGCCGCTTCGCTGTCGAGTTTGGACCTGACGGCGCATCGATCGAGATGCAGCTGGACATGGCGCCCCCGGGTCCACCCGGCTCGCTACGCCTCGTGCACCGCGAAGGCCGACCGGTGCGCTGATTGCCTAGACCCAAGGCCCAAGCCGACGCCCGGCAGCACCAGCACACGGCGAGGGGTCTCGCGGGCGCGGATCTCAACGCTAAACGCTCACGCCATCGGCCACTGCTCGGTGGCGCAGTGCGGACCGTACTCTGCCGCACGGGACCAACGTGCCGGCCGGCACAGCACTCCTTTGTCCTCAGTTGGCGGGCACCGTGCGAAGTAAGATGGCTGCCGGGAGACGGCGAGGGGAGAGAGGAGGCTTGGGGATGACCGAGCACCAGCGACAGTCAGACTGGAACGTCGCCGAGTGGCACGGCAAGATGCTCGTTGACCGCGACGGCGAGAAGATCGGCAAGCTGCAGGACGTTTACGTCGACGTTGAGACCGACGAGCCGCAGTTCGGGACTGTCAAGGAGGGCTTCATCGGCCGGCACCTGACGTTCGTGCCGCTCGGCGGGATCAACGTCGGGCCGGATGACCTGCAGGTCCCGGTCTCCAAGAAGCAGGTTGAGGACGCCCCCAACATCGAGCAGCACGGCGAGGAGCTCTCGCAGGCGGATGAGTCGGTTCTCTACCACCACTACGAGCTCAACTACACACCGCCCGACACAGAGAGCGGACGCCGACTCGCTCGCCGCTGACGCGGCATCCCCAAGATCAAAAGGACGTTCGCTGGCGAGCTCAGCGGGACGACCGCAGCTTCCCGCTGCGCATTGCGACGTCGGCACGCAGAGCCCGAACCCGTCCACAAGCAGTTCCGCGACGCGCGGTAGACGCGCTTCGGCGCTCAGCCAATGCGGAAGCGCACGGACGCCGTAGCGGTGCCGCCCCCGGCCGAGCGAAAGCTCAGAACGAGCCGATAGGCGCCGGGCGCCAGCGGACGGCCGCGGGTGAGGGCCGTGAGCGCGACGGTGTCGGTGCCCGCCCGCTCGCTGCGGCGAAGCTTCGCGTGGGTCGGGAGGAGCGTGAGGCAACGCTGGGCGCGGCGCGCCGGCCGCGACGCGCGCACGCAGGCGCCGGCTCGCTCGACCCCGCCGACGATTCGCTCGAGCGCGAGTCGCACCGTGCCCGCCTGCACGAGCGTGAACGTGATCCGTCCCCTGCGGCGTGCTGCCGGCTTGGCGATCCTGAGGCCGTGGACGAGTTGCGCCAAGGGCGGCACCGGCGGCTCGGGCGGTGGAGGGGTCGGGAACACCGGCGACTGCAGGTTGGGCGCCTTGAGCACCGAGACCGCCTCGCTCACGGGTCCCGAGCCGAGGCCGCCGCTGTCGATCAGCTCGACGCTGAAAGCATCGGGCCCGACATAGCCCGCGTTGGCGTGATAGTCGACGGCGCCGCTCGCCTGGTTCACCCAGCTGAGCGTGCCATGCGCGGGACTGGCCACGACCGCGGCAGTGCCGATGTCGCTCTCGTCGGGCTCGCTGCAGTTCGGGACGACCGCGATGTCCGCGCCACTGGTGACCGCTCCAGAGCTCGGCTGACAGCTGGGTGTCAGCGGCATCGTCGCGGACTCGCTCGAGCCGTCGGCGTAGGTGGCCGTTAGCGTCGCGGTGTAGGGGCCGCCCGGCGCGTAGGCGTGCGGTGACGGTGTCGAGCCGGTGCCGGCGGTGCCGTCGCCGAAGCTCCAGCTGTACGACTTGACGTCCCCGGCGGGGTCCTGTGACGAGCCGGCGTCGAAGGACGCGGGCGCGCCGGCGCGCGGCAGGCGCGGCGACACGGAGAAGGACGGACGCGAGTAGCTCTGGACGCATGCGGAGTCGGCGTTGCTCCACTCCTGCTGGACGTAGTAGTGGACGTTGTCGATCGTCTGGTTGTACTGCTGGCCGGGGGCGCCCGCGGCCGCGCCGAAGTCGTAGGCGCACTCGTCGCCGTTTTCGTTGCCGCTCGAGTCATCGGACCACGCGTCGCCGAGCGGGTCCGTAACGGCCTCGTTGTGCTCGTGGCTCATCGTGTTGATCGTCGGGCCGGCAACGTCGCTCGGCGAGCCGTTGCCCGGGGGGCTCTCGCCGGTCGAGCAGGCGGCGTTGTCCGGCGCGAAATACGGCTCGACCGCGTACACGACCTGTTGGTTCCCGGCGTCGAAATAGCCGTGGTAGGCGCAGAAAGTGTCCGTCGAGCATGCGCCCGCGTCGCAGACGTCGATCCCGGGCGGCAGCAGCACGAAGTAGAGGTCGGAGAGGTCGCGCGGCGCCGAGCTCGACCCGGTCCAGCCCGCCAGCAGCGTCTGAAGCTGTGCGTCGGTGACGCAGTGAGACGTCGGGCACTGCGCGTCGGGCGGCGGCATCGGATTCGACTCGAGGAGCGGCGTCCCGTAGGTCGACTGGTATGCGGCGACGCCGGTGCCGTCGGTGTATTGGCGGTCGGTGGCGAAGACGCTCTGGTAGGTCCCGGAGTCGTGGGCGACGTTCTGAAGGTATTGCTCGATCGTCTGCACGTAGTCTGCCGGGAACGAGTAACCCGGCGGCGACCACGCGATCAGGTGAGTCGTGTTCACATGCATGACCGGGCCGCCGTGGTAAGAGAGCAGCGGGGGTGTGCTGCTCGGCTGAGTGCTCGTCGCCTCCGGCACCCGTGCGAAGACGTGTGGCGCCGCGCGGTGATAGACGACCCCGAGCGGCCTCGCAGCCGCCCTTCCCGCCCCGGCCGCGAGCGTCAAGCAGGCTGCCGCGGCGACGACGAAACAGACTCGCCTCATCCCGCGTCGACCGCCTCCGGTGTCAGCTCGTCGATCGAGCTGAGCACGACGTCTGCCTCCGCGAGCGCCGCGGGCTCCGGCGGGAACGACCCGTTCGGCACCGCGATCACGCGCATGCCGGCGTTGCGTGCGGCGAGCAGCCCATTGGTGGAGTCCTCGACGGCCGCCGCGCGTCTCGGGTCGGCGTCGAGGCGGCGTGCCGCCTCGAGGTAGACGTCCGGCGCCGGTTTGCCGCGCGGGACCTCCTCGGAGGAGACCGTCGCTACGAAGCGCCGGCTGAGCCCGGATAGCTCGAGCGTCAGGTCGATCAGCGGCCGGTTGGAAGAGGAGGCGACCGCGACCGGCCAACCGTCCGCGATGCGCTCGACGGCCGCCACCGCGCCCGGAACGAGCGGCAGATGCTCGCGGTAGCGCGCCTCGAGCCGGCGGACCACCTCGTCGGAGATCTGCTGTGGATCGAGCGGGACCGCGAGGGCTTCGTGCATGTAGATCGACCATTCGCGGGAGCTCATGCCCATCATCTCCTGCTGCGCGGCGTCGTGCCAGTGGCCGCCGAAGTCGCGAACCAACTGCTCGCGTGTCGCATCCCAGACCGGCTCTGAATCGACGATGACGCCGTCGAGGTCGAAGATCACAGCAGCTATCGCCACGACCCCAAGGTAGACAACCGGCGCGCTGTGGCGGTTAAGCTCGCGACGATTTGCGCCGCCTCCTCCTCGCCGCCGCCTGCCTGATGATCCCGACCCTCGTGGTCGGCTGCGGGACGACTACCATCGACCGGTCGAAGGCCGAGGGCTTCCTTCACGGCGCGATCAGCCCGCCGCCGCGCTCCGTGCGCTGCCCAAGTGGCGTTGCCGTGCGCCCCGGCCGCACCTTCACCTGCCAGATCGTCTCGGCGAGCGGCGTCGATTACCTGGTCAGCCTGCACATCGTCGACAGCGGCGGCCGGGTCAGGGTGTCGCCGGGCGACGTGCGCCCCGGATGAGCGGGCCTCAGCCGCCCGGATGCGGGAGCGAGGAGGTGTCAACGACCTCGAAGTCGGATCCCGTCACCCGCGAGAGGGTGTGGAGCTGGTCGTTGCTCCAGCCCGGTGACGGGGCGCCCGAGACGAACCAGTCCGAACCGTTGTCCGCGAGGATCATCCCGTAGCGCTTCAGGGCCAGCAGGACCACGCGCGCCTGCGGCGGGAAGCTCGCGATGTCGAAGCTCGCCTTGAGGCGCAGTCGCTGACCCATCGCGGGCAGAGAGGGGTCGGTCAGATTCGACGCGTAGTGGCGGGCGGGGTAGACGTACGCGCGCCGGGTATGGACCGCCGTGAACCGCAGCGCATGGTCGATCACGCCACGGGCGACCTCGTCGTAGCGTGCGAGTCCGGGCAGAATCGGCAGTCCCGCCGCGTCCGCCGACGTCCACCCGGCCGGACGCAGGTGGTTGGAGCGCAGATTCCAGATCGCTCCCGCCCAAGCATGCCAGCGGCTCCCACCCGCCGCAGGGTAGGCGCCGCCGAGCTCGTACAGCCGGCAGCTGCCGCGCTGGACGATGATCACGTGACGATCGCCGGTCGACTTGGGGCCGCCCTCGATCGGCACCTTGCGCGGAATCGGGTAGCGCGCGTGGTCGGATTCGTCGGAATACTCGAAGCTGACCGGCACCCCGCGCTGACCCCGCCCGACGGTGGCGTAGGGAATGCCGATCGGTTCACCGGCGTAGAGGCCGGATCCGAAGTCCGCGTGCACCGGACGGTCGTTGCCGATGCTCCCGACGATCGCGTTCGAGTCGCGGGCGACGGGCAGCTGGTCGACGCGCTGGTTCCAGGCGTTGCTCTTCGGGAAGATCGGGCAGTGGGGAGCGCCCGGTAGCGAATGACCGTCACTGCCGGTCGCGAGCGCGGCCGCAACCGTCGCGGCAGTGAGGGCCGCGAGCACGATGAAGAGGCGCCGCACCCCGGCCAGACTAGCCATTGCGCGCCAGAGAGAGGGGTCGAGTTAGGCAAGTGGCGTGCCGGGTAGGGTCATAGATGTGCAAGAAGAATCAGACCAGGTTCCCGAGGAGGGTCCGTCGGGTCAGGTGCCCGAGGACGACAACAGCGGCTCCGCTCGCGACGAGGCCGAGAAGAACGCCGGCGGCTCCGAGAAGGGCGATGAGAGCGGCGGCGGGGGCCAGGCGACGGGTAACCCGAACAACGCCGGCTGACTCCGGTCGGAGCGTCCGAAGCTCAGAGCGAGAGGCGCTTCTTCAGCTCGAGGGCGTTGCGGACCGCAAATCCCTCCCAGTCGTTGTTGAAGTAGGCGAAGACCTGCGTCCGCCGACGCCAGCCGTCGATGCGGGCGGCCCATTCTGCGATCTCGCGATCGGAGTAGTTGCCGCGCCGGCCACGCGAGCCGAAGTGAAAGCGGACGAAGGTCCAGTCGGCAGTCAGCTCGTACGACTGGAACGGCCGCTCCGGATGGTCGCCGATCACGAGCGCGACGCCGTGCTCGCGCAGGAGGCGGTAGACGCTCGAGGTGAACCAGCTCTCGTGGCGGAACTCGAAGCAGTGACGGCCGGCGGGGAGCGCCTCGAGGGCAGTGCTGAGGCGCTGATCGTCGCGGTGGAAGTTCTCCGGTAGCTGCCAGAGGACCGGACCGAGCTTCGGCGAGCCCTCGAGCGCCTCGATCCGCTCGTAGAAGCGCTTCACGCCGCGGTCCATGTCGGTCAGGCGCTTGATGTGCGTCAGGTAGCGGCTCGCCTTGAGGGCGAAGACGAAGTCGGCGGGGGTCTGCGCGACCCACCCGGCGACCGCCTTGGGGGAGGCGAGGCGATAGAAGGTGGAGTTGACCTCGACCGTGTCGAAGAGCTGCGAGTAGTACTCGAGCCAGCGGCGCGGTGGGCAGCCGCGCGGGTAGACGCGCTCGCGCCAGTCGGCGTAGTTCCAGCCTGAGCATCCGACCCGGGTCCGCCTGTCCGGCGCGTCGTTCAGCCCGGGCCCTTCCGTGCAGCGACCGCTAGCTGACCGATTCCGAATGGATCGAGTGGCTCATAGCCGAGTCGAGTTGAACATCTGACGCGCTGGGTGATGCGCACAGACCGCCGACACGGCGAGCAATCCGGAACCAATCACTAAATGACGGTGCGCTTGTCGACGGCGGTGAAGTCCGTCTTCTGCGCCTGGGCCTCGCGCCGGAAGCGCTTCATTCGAAGGATCCGGGCCTGCCGGTCGTAGCCCTCCTTGCCCACCGCGACGCCGATCGCGATGAGCGCAAACGGAATCCCCAGGAAGAGACCCGCGAAGTTGAGCGTGGAACCGACGATCGCGCCCACGATCAAGGTTGCGACGATTGCGATGGCGAGCGGCATGGCGGGCGAGATTGTAGGAGGTCGGCGTGGCGCGCGGCGTACGCTGAAGCCATGGACCGTGACGAGCCCGGCGACCGCGAGCGCCTGATTGACAGCCTCAAGCCGCCCCTGCGTGCGGGCGCGGTCGCCGCGCTCGCGGTGGGCACGCTCATATTGCTGACGAACCCTCCCTCGCTCTCCGGTGCCACCGGGCTGCTCGTCCTGATCGTCGGCGCCGTGACGATCCTGATCCTCGCGGCGTGGGCCACCGTTGCACTGATGGGCCGCGACGGTCCAAGCGAACGCGAGTTCGAGCGTCTCGTCAAGCGAAGCGAGCAGCTGGCACGCTCGACGCCCGCCCCGGCGCTCGACGACTCCGAGTTCGCCTCCCTCGTGCGGGAAGCGATCGACCGCCTGCCGCCCGAGTTCCAGCGACTGCTCGAGACGACTCCGGTGATCGTCTCGAGCGTCGGCGCTGAGCATCGCGCCTACGGGCACTACTTCGGCGACACCGTCGCGCACGGCCACTACGAGCCCCGCATCGTGCTCTACCGCGACACGCTCGAGCGCGACTTCGGATACGACCCCGCGCTGCTCGCGGCGCAGGTGGAGCGCACGCTTCGACACGAGCTCGCGCATCACCTCGGCTGGGGAGAGCGGGGTGTGCGGACCCTGGGCCTATGACGTTCGGGGCGTGCGCATTCGGGCGTGCGTGTTCGCGCACGCTCCGAGCGGTGGGGCGAGCACGCGCGGGGTAAGCGTGGGCGCCACTGAGAGCTCCGAGCGTGCGCATTCGCGCACGCTGGCGTCGCGTGGTCACAGGTCCGCGGCGGTTAACCTTGGTGCCACGGAGAGGGTCCGAGCGTGCGCGTTCGCGCACGCTGGCGAGGCGTGGTCACAGGTCCGCGGCGGTTAACCTTGGCGCCACGGAGAGGTGTCCGAGTGGCTTAAGGAGCGCGACTGGAAATCGCGTGGGCGGGGTTGACCTGCCTCGAGGGTTCGAATCCCTCCCTCTCCGCTTCTCTCCAAGCGAGTGTTTATCCCGCTCTCAAGCCACAGAGCGCTCAAGCAGAGGCGCCCGCTTAATTGGCGCCGGCGACCTTGAAGGCCTGGGTTACGAAGATGTGGTGGGGCCAGTTGACGCCGATGTAGTGGACCTCGTACTCGCCGTTGCTCAGCTTCACGACACGATCGACGATGCCGCCTGGGTAGGCCGCCAATGCGGCTTTTGTGGCCGTATTCGCCGTGGTTCCGCTGACGATGGTGCCGGACCCCTGCTTGTAGTTCGCCGGGATCTGACCGACCGTCTTTGACGTGCTAGGCGCACCACGCTTGAAGGGAACCACCTCCGAGGACGTCTTTGACGCGCTGTTCGTCGGTTGCACGATGACCTGCGTGGCCGTGACCGTCGTGCTGTTGGTTGTTCCCAGCACGAGGGCGGTCTTGCCGTTGGTGACGGCGCTCGCCGACGCGGACTTGGTGCCGTTCTCGTATGTCGTAGACGATGTCTCCTTGACGGTTACCTTCTCGCCCGCCGACGTCAACAGCTCGAAGCCCGACGTGGACACGCTGCTCACCGCGCCGATTGCCCCGCCCGCGGCCGGGCCGGATCGAGCGTTGGATCCGCCGCTGCTCGACGCGGATTGCCCCGATGTTGCGGTGGACGTGGTGTTGGTGCTGCTTGAGCTGCTGCCGCACGCGGCGAGCAGCGCGCCCGTAGCCAGCGCGGTGAGGCCGAGCCTCACGCTGCGCGCTCGTGAGCGGGCTGAATGCCCGTCCGCAACCGCGCCAGAAGCGGCCATCGGCGTCGCCGCGCTCCCCGTAGCGGAGTAACCGAACATGCGAGCCACTTGAACTGACCTCCTCCCCGTCTCCAGGTGCCCCGCGACCGCGAACGGCCGATCCGCCTTGATCCCATCGATCGAAACGGGGGCCTATCTCCGGCCTCGAAGGGCGGGCGAAGACCGACCGGTCGGCTGAGTCAGCATGGCGTCTCAGTCACCAAGTCAGCAACCGTCCATCAAGAAGCTATCGGGGATCAGGTTTCGCAGTCAAGCGCCTCGTCGACCGCGCAAGCCCACCGCCGAGCGCACCAGCATCGGCTCGACCGATGCGCGTCATGCCCTTGCGCTCGGGGATAAAGCAGAAGCGCGCGCTTCCGCCTGCGTCGCGCTCGCAACGAGTTGCGCGACTCGGCCACGGGTTTCCGGATCGCCCCGGACGATGCAGAAGCGCGGTCGGAGCAGAGCTCGTTTCGTCTCGTCGCGGGCAGCGGGGCAAGTCACCTGATCTGCGCGGAAAGCAGGACTGCCTCGGACGTGCCGCGGCCGCCAGGGAGGTAAATGGGGTTAGGAATCGCACGAGCCGCGGAACGCCTCGCCCGTCGGCGTCCCTCGTTCATGAGATACGCGACAAGAGAGTCAAGGGGGCCTCGAGGGTTGGGCTTGTTCCCGATCTCCAGCCTCGCTGTGCAGTCTCTCCGGGCGCGCTACGCTGGCTGTAGCACCGTACGTGAGGTTTGTTCGTCCTCGGCCTATCGCGCGGGTCAATCACCGAGGATGAATCGAGAGGGGGTTCGCAATGGTGGACCTCACTGACGGGCATCGACTCGGCGACGAGTCGCTCGAGGCCGTGACCGAAGCGATGGTCGCCGTTCCCGCGCAGGCTCCCCGTCGCTCGACCCCTACGCCTCCGACCCGGGTGGCGAAACGCACCATCGGCGCGCCGTTCAGCGTCACGCTCGAGCGCGGCGACGAGCGGCTGCTCATACGGCCCGCCGGCGAGCTCGACATCTCGACCGCCGCCGAGCTCGCGAGTGTGATCCGAAACGACTGCTCAGGACAGCCCAACGTCGTCATCGACCTTGGCGGCTTGACGTTCATGGACTGCAAGGGCCTGCGCGTACTGCTCTACGCGCAGGCGCGCGCCAAGCGCGAGCGGTCCCGTTTCACCCTGATCGAGTGCCCCGCGGTCATCCAGCGGATCCTTCGCCTGACGGGCGTCGAGGGCCGTCTGCTCGTCGATGACCAGCCGTCAGCCGGCCGATACGCCGCCGGCGTGAGCGCCCCTCGCTGACGCCTCCACCGCCTTGGTGCTTCGAACTCAGGTTGGCGGGCCGCCGTAGGGTCAGGGAAGACGGGCTAACGCACGCCGAGGGCGTCGAGGGATCGGCAGGGCAATCGGGTTCGGGCGCGAGTCCGGAAGCCCTCCTCCGCTACCGCTTCTGTCAGCGCATGAAGAGCTGCTGATAGATCAGAAAGAGGTTCATCGCGGTGATCGTCGCCGCACAGGCCCAGGCGACGACGGTCGTCGCGCGACGGTTGACGTGGACCCCCATCACGTCGCTCCGGGCGGTGAGCATGACGAGCGGGATCAGCGCGAGCGGGATTCCGAAGGAGAGCACGACCTGGCTGAGCACGAGCGCGCTGGTCGGGTTCATGCCGGCCGCGATCACGGCGAACGCGGGGATCATCGTGATCGCCCGGCGAAGCAGCACCGGAAAGCGGACGTTGATGAATCCCGCCATCACGACCTGACCGGCGTAGGTGCCGACGCTCGAGGAGGAGGCGCCGGAGGCGAGCAGGGCGACCGCGAACGCGAGGGCCGCTCCGCCCCCGACGAGGTGGCCGAGCTGCTGGTGGGCCTGGGGGAGAGTGCTGAGGCCGGCGAGGGCGGGGGTGTGGAACAGCTTCGCGGCGACCGCGAGCATCGCCATGTTGATGAGACCGGCGACCCCGAGCGCGACGATGACGTCGAGGCGCTCGAAGCGGAGGACCCGCCGGCGTTCCTCGTCGTTGCGGCAGGGCATGCGGCCGTTCGTGAGGGCTGAGTGCAGGTAGATGACGTGTGGCATCACCGTGGCGCCGATGATCCCGACTGCCAGGTACAGCGAGCCGGTGCCGCTCAGCCCGGGAATCAGGCCGTGCAGGGAGCCGCTCGTCGAGGGCCCGATCCGCAGGGCCTCGTAGAGAAAGCCGAGGAAGATGATCCCGAGCAGTCCGCTGATCGCCAGCTCGAAGCGCCGGAAGCCGCGGCTCTGCAGCTCGAGGATCAGGAATGCGATCACGCCGGTGATGAGGCCCGCGGGCAGCAGCGGCACGCCGAAGAGCAGGTTCAGCCCGAGCGCCGCGCCGAGGAACTCGGCGATGTCAGTCGACATGGCCATGATCTCCGCCTGGATCCACATGGCCCAGGTGAGCGCGCGCGGGTAACGGGCGCGGAAGGCCTCGGGGAGGTTGTGGTCGGTGACGATGCCGAGCTTCGCCGAGAGGTACTGGATCAGCATCGCGACGAGGTTGGCGAGCAGCACCACCCAGAGCAGCAGGTAGCCGTACTGCGCGCCGCCCCGGACGTTCGTTGCGAAGTTGCCGGGGTCGACATAGGCGATCGAGGCGACGAACGCGGGGCCGAGCATGAACAGTGTCGCGCGTAGACGGCCGCGCGCGAGCAGTCGCTCGAGCGGGCTGGCGACGGCGACGCCGTCTGGGAGCGCGATCGTCTGATCTGCTGTCGCGCCCGCCGGGACCGGGACCCGGGGCCGGGGGGCCGGGGTCACCTGTCGACCTCGACGCGCATCGCCCGTGCGAGCGCTCCGCCGAGCACGTGTACGTCCGCGCCGAAGCGGACGAAGAGGGGGCCGTCGAACGGCTGCTTCTCGACCACCTCGAAGTGGTCGCCTGGCGAGATTCCGCGCTCGGCTAGGAAGCGGAGCATCTCGGGGTCCGAGTCGGAGACTCGCGTGAGTACTCCGGTCACACCGCCCTCGACCGACTGCAGCGACTGCGTCGCGCCCTCGTCGATCGTGAGCTCCGGTGTCGGGATCGGATCCCCGTGGGGGTCCACGGTGGGGTGACCGAGGCGAGCGGCGATCAGCTGCTCGAGCTCCTCCGAGATCACGTGCTCGAGGGCCTCGGCCTCGGCGTGGACGCGATCCCATGGCATGCCGAGCTCCTCTGCGAGGAAGAGCTCGAGCAGCCGGTGGTGGCGTAGGACCTCGAGTGCGACACGGCGGCCCTGGTGGGTGAGCCGCACGCCGTGGTACGGCTTGTGCTCGACGAGCCCCAGCTCGGAGAGCTTGCCGACCATCCCCGAGACCGATGCCGGCGTTACCCCGAGGCGGTCGGCGAGGTCGGTGGTCGACACCGTTCCACCGACCCGCGTCTCGAGCGCGTAGACAGCCTTGGCATAGTCCTGTATGTGGGCAGAGATCAGTTCTGTCGTCGGCACAGGCAGAGTTTAGGCATGCCTCAACTCTTCGTCAACCTGCGCTCGACTGCCGGCAAGTAACGAGCCGGGTCCGTCTGGTTGCCTTGGTCAACCGCGGCCGGCTGTAACTCGCGAATTCCGGAAACTCTCGACTGGAGCGCGAGCCGGCTCGCCGGCTCGCGCTAGGCGTTGAAGCTCTCCTCGTCGGCGAGCGCGATCAGCCGCACGTGCCGGCTCGCAACCATCAGGAACGAAGCGCTGCGGATCCGTGTCGGCGCGTCGAGCTCGGTGAGGGTCACCTCGCTCAGCGCGAAGAACCCGCGGTCGCGCTGGTTGACGAAGTCCGAGAGCCGGCTGCGGTAGCCCTCGCGTGGCAGCGTGAGCTTGCCGGTCACGCGGTAGCGGTCGGTCTCCAGTACGACATCTTCCTCGCGCTGGTCCAAGGGCCGGGGATGCTAGCCGCTGAACCGAGGTTCAAGCCTCGCGAGCGGTGGCCGATAGACCCTCATACCTGGACCTCCGACGGGAGTTGCTGTTGCGACCTCTACGTCGCAGGACGCCTGCGGTTCGACGAGATTCCGGACAGGAAGCTCGACCGGGCGGCGAGCCGACTGCCGGCGGCGATGGTGCCGCCGCCCTGGAAATCGATAGATGCGAGTACGTGAGCGCGGGGCCCGAGCTGGCGCTCGTGCGCGTCACCGGCCGCCAGAGCGGTCCGGCGCCCGGCAGTGTGGCGCTCCTCGGCGGCGACGGCGAGACCTATCCTCCGCTGCCCCCGATCGCGGGAGTCGCGACCCCGGGCTGGCAGCTCGCGTTCTCGGTGCCCGCGCTCGTGATCGAATCGGATCTCGCGCTGCGGGTCGGCGATGACGAGATCGGCCTTGGCCGGCCTCAGGAGCGGTTGCTCGTCCCGATCGAGCAGCCCCGGCAGCCCGTTGCCGAACGGGATCCGGAAGCGGAGCTCGACAGCGTCGTCGCGGCGCTCGCGGAGGCAAACGCGGTGCGCGAGCAGCTGGAGCGCCGCTGCCGAATCGCGGAGCGGGGGCTCGAGCAGTTTCGGGACAAGCTGGTCCACGCCTGGAGCGAGTCCGGCGAGCTGCGCCGGCTGCTCGACGAGCGTGAGCGGGCGCATCGCGAGTCGGCCGAGGCGGCAATTCGCCACCGGGCGGTCGAGGAAGCGCTGCGGGACGAGTTCGAGCGGCGCGAGAGCGAGCTCACCGCCGGGCGCGCCGAGGTCGAGCGTGTCTGCGAGGAGCTCGCGGCGGAGCTCGAGCGACGGTCGAGCGTCGAGAGGACGAGCGAGGGGGAGGGCGAGCAGGCGCTCGAGCGCGAACGTAGCCTGCGCTCGCACGCCGAGGAGGCGCTGCGGACATTCGAGCAAGGGCGGGCCGAGGTCGAGCAGGTCCGTGCGGAGCTCGAGCGCAGCCGACTCGAGGCTGAGCATGCGGCAGAGCGAGCGGCGGAGGCGGAGCGGGAGATCGAGCGTGCTCGTGACGACGCGGCCCAGGCGCGCTCCGAAGCGGAGGCACGGCGCCTCGAGGTCGAGCATGCCGGGGTCGATGCGACGGCGGCGCGCTCACAGGCCGGAGCCGATCGCAAGCAGGCGGAACGTGCCCGCACCGAGGCGGCCGAAGCGCGCTCGGAAGCCGAGGCTCGCCGCGAGGAGGCCGAGCGCGCTCGGGCCGAGGCAGCCGAAGGCGAGCGCGAACTGGCCGAGGTCAAACGGCGGCTCGAGACGCTGACGAGCGAGCGCGACGAGCTCGAGCGGAGCCTCGCCGAGCTGACCGCGGTGGAGCGGAAGCTGCAGGCCGAGCTGGAGAAGGCACATGCTCGCAGCGGGGATCGAGGGCGGCTCGGGTTCCGGCGCGCGCGCGGCTCCGACACCGAGCGCGCCGAGCGCCAACGGCTCGAGCAGACCGTCGCGGAGTTGCTCGCTCGGATCGACGAGCTCGAGCGCGAGGCTGCGGAGCGAGCCGATCGCGAGGACGAGCGGAGGCTCGAGGAGGCCGCGGACGCCAGGAGCGCCGTCGAAGCCGACCTGCGCGCGATGCTCGAGTCGGAGCAGAGGCAGCTCGCAGAGACCCGTGCGGAGCTCGCCACCCTCCGACGCCGGCTCGCCGACGCCGCACCCGCGGCCGCCGCCGCCGGCCGGCGAGCCAGCAACGAGGGTGACTGGTCGGCGCTCGACGAGGACCTCCTCGAGCGCCTCAACAAGGCCAAGACGCTCAGCGGCGAAAGCCCCCTCTAGACCTACGAGGACGCGCGCTCTCTGTGGCCGCCGAACTGGGCGCGCATGGCCGATTGGAGCTGATTCGCGAACGTGGCACCGCCGCGGGACGCGTAGCGCTCATATAGGGCGATCGTGAGCACCGGCGCCGGGACCCCCTCGTCGACGGCCGCATGCGCCGTCCAGCGTCCCTCGCCCGAGTCGGATACCCGTCCCTCGTAGTCCTCGAGCGTCGGAGACTCCGCCAGCGCCTCGGCGGTCAGGTCGAGCAGCCACGACGCGATCACGCTTCCGCGGCGCCAGACCTCGGCGATGTCGGGCAGGTCGAGGTCGTACTGGTAGTACTGCGGCTCGCGCATCGGAGCGGTCTCCGCATCCGACTCGACGATCTCGCGGCCGATGTTCGCCTGATTGAGGATGTTCAGGCCCTCGGCGTAGGCGGCCATCGTGCCGTACTCGATGCCGTTGTGGACCATCTTGACGAAATGGCCGGCGCCGTGGGTGCCGCAGTGCAGGTAGCCGTGCTCGGCGGGGACCGGCTCGCCCTCGCGGCCCGGGGTGCGCTCCGCCGTCTCGACGCCCGGCGCGATCGAGCGGAAGATCGGGTCGAGATGCTCGACGGCCTCCTTCTCACCGCCGATCATCAAGCAGAAGCCTCGCTCGAGGCCGAACACGCCGCCGCTCGTGCCGACGTCGACGTAATGGATCCCCTTCGGGCCGAGCGCCGCGGCTCGGTCGACGTCGTCGCGGTAGTAGCTGTTGCCGCCGTCGATGATGATGTCGGCGCGCTCGAAGTGCTCCGCGAGGTCGTTCACGGTGTCACCGGTCACGGCCGCGGGCACCATTACCCAGGCAGCGCGCGGAGCGTTGAGTTTCGCCGCGAGCTCCTCGAACGTACGGGCGCCCGTCGCGCCCTCCGACTCGAGCTGGGCGATCGTGTCCTCGTTGCGGTCATAGACGACGCACTCGTGCCCGTCGCGCATCAGCCGCCGGACGAGGTTCGCGCCCATCCGTCCGAGCCCAATCATTCCAAGCTGCATCTGCGGTCCTTTCGTCTCTCGGTGGTCGCCGCTAGACGCCGGCGCTCTCGAGCAGCCTAAGCCACAGCTCGCTGCGAGTCGGGAACGCCGGCACCGCGTGGCGCAGGCGGTCAAGCGGGATCTCGCAGGCGACCGCGATCGTCGCGGCGTGGAGGAGCTCGGCGACCTCCGGTCCGGTGAAGGTCGCGCCGATCACCACCTCGCGACGACGGTCGATCACGAGCCGTGCCGTTCCCTCCGCGGAGGGCGCGAAGAAGCTGGCTCCCGCGATCGCCGAAGTCGGCCGGTCAACCGCAAAGGCGTCGAACCCGGCCTCGCCCGCACGCTCGAGCGTGTGGCCGACCGCGGCGACCTGAGGCTCGGTGAAGACGACGCGGGGAGCGGTTCGGTCGTCGCCGCGGAGGCGGACGTCTCGCCCGAGGATCTGGTCGATCGCGATGCCGGCCTGGTACTTGCCCATGTGGGTCAACTCCGTCAGCCCGTTGACGTCGCCGACCGCGTACAGCCACGGATGCCCCTCTACGCGCACGCGATTGTCCACCCGCAGCGGTGCGCCCGCGCGCAGGCCGAGCGCCTCGAGGCCCAGGTCGTTCGTGCGGGGAGTGCGTCCGGCCGCGACGAGCAGCTCGTCCCCGGTGAGCTCGCCGCCGCCCCGCAGCCGCAAGGTCACCTCGCGGCCGTGCGGCCGCTCGACAGCCTCGAGTTGGGTACAGGTGCGGACGTCGACGCCACGCTCGCGCAGGGCGCGCTCGACCTGCTCGCCGGCGAACGGCTCCTCGCCGGCGAGCAGCGCCGGCCCCTGCTCGAGCAGCCAGACGCGTGATCCGAGCGTCTCCCAGGCCTGGGCGAGCTCCACCCCGACGACACCGCCGCCGAGAACCACCAGCCGCTCCGGCGGCGCCTCCGCGGTCGTTCCCTCGCGGCTCGTCCAGGGCCGTGCGTCGCGCAGGCCCGGGAGGTCCGGCAGCGCAGCGTCGCTGCCGGTCGCGACGATCACCGCTCGGCGTGCACGCAGGAGCTCACCGTCCGCGCGAACGCAGCGCTCGCCGGCGAGCTTCCCGTGGCCGCGAAAGAGCGCGACGCCGCGACGCTCGAGGCGCTCGGCCTGGCCGCTGTCGTCGAAGCCGTGGATCACCTCGTCGCGCCGCGCGAGCGCAGACCGCATGTCGACGCCGCCGTCGACCGCCTCGCGCGCGCCGGGCACCCGCTCGGTCGCGGCGAGCGCCTCCGCGGGCCGCAGCAGCGCCTTCGAAGGCATGCACGCCCAGAAGGCGCACTCGCCGCCGACGAGGTCGCGCTCGACGAGCGCGACCTCCAGGCCTGCCTCGGCTGCACGGGCGGCGGCCAGCTCTCCCGCCGGACCGCCCCCGATTATCACGACGTCGAACTCCCGCATGCGTGCATTCTCAAGCAATTCGGGCCGCGGCTCGGCGTTCCAGCAGGAGCGCGCCACCCGCGAGGATGACGAGGACGTCCAGCTCGGCGGCCGCGGCGACGCTCGTCCCGATGGTCCGGTGCGTTTGGCGGAAGCTACGTGATCGTCGAAACGCGGAGCGTTGCGATGCGCGTCGAGGCCGCCGCGGCGTGCCGGGCTGGGGGGTCGGGGAGGGGCGCGTAGCAAAACCTGCGTGGGTGGGGATGCGCGGCCGGTGACCTCACGCTCAAGCGCGGGTCGCAGGAGAGAAGCTGCGCCCCGAAGCAGCTTCTCTAGGGGAGCTTCGAATAGTCCGCGGGATCCCACGCGAGGGCGGAATAGATCTGGAGCATCGCGCCCTGATCGAGCAGCCGGTCCGCCGGGCCCGAGATGGGGAAGTGGAACAGGCCCCGGCTGTCGCGGTACTGGCTCCACACGTCGTCGGAGTAAGTCTGGAGCGCCTGGAGGATGCGCGCGCGGAGGCTCGGGTCGGCGGTGACCGCGTAGAGCTGGAGCAGACCGCGGAAGTAGATCGCGTTGAACGCGGGCGGTTGGGAGGCGAGGTAGTCGCCTTCGGTGAAGGCGCTGAGCGCTGCGCCGGCGAGCGTCTCCGCCTCTGAGAGGTAGGCGGTCTCGCCCGTGGCGCGGTAGGCGGCGACGTTCGCGGCGATCATGACGCCCTGGTTGTAGGTCCAGAGCGTCTCGTCGATCTTCCCGTTCGTGACCTTGTCGAACATCAGCGCCGGACGCGTCGCGTCGTGGTTGGGGTTTGAGGGGACGTCGTAGAGGTAGTGGTTCGCCCAGCCGTACATGGCGGTGGCACCGGCCTCGTAGCTCGAGGAGTGGACCGGATCGAGCTGGGCGAGCAGGCTTGCGAGCTCCGCGTTCGGGGCGTTCGCGGTGTTCGTTCGGTCGTGGTTCGTGGCGCCCTTGCCGGTTCCCTGGGCGACCCAGAAGATGCCGCCCGGGTCGAAGTCGCCGGAGGCCGTGTCGAACTGCGACGGGTAGACGTAGTTGAAGACCGCCTCGGCGCCGCCGAGCGCGGCGACATCGCCGTTCAGCTGGTAGGTCTTGGCGAGCGCGAGGCCGACCCAGGCCTGGTCGTCGTTGTAGCGGTCCCCGCCCGGGCCGAGCGGCGCCGGGACATAGGAGTCGTACGCGCCCGCACCCGCGTCCCAGTAATGGGACAGGCCGGCGAGACGGTCCGCGACGTCCGGCTGGTAGCCGGCGCCGGAGAGGAGCGATTGGGGCACGCCGGAGAGCGTCAGCGTGCCGACGAGGGCGCGCGAGAACGGCCAGAGGTACGAGTAGCGGTTGCCGCTCGGCGGGTAGGTCTCGGCGTAGAGGCTCGTGGTATCGCCCGGGTAGGCGTTCGCCGCATAGAAGTACTTCTGCATCGCCTGGTAGGTCGCGACCGCCCGGGCGGCGGCGATCTGCTGCGGGCTCTGCTGCGTCGTGAACGTCACGTCGGCGCCGGCGGTGGTGCCTACCGCGCAGCTGCCGCAGTGGGTCGCCACGAGCCTGTAGTGGTAGGTGGTACCGGAAGCGAGGTTGCCCGCCGCGAGGGCGACCGGAACCCGGGAGCGAGTGCTTCCCGCGGCGGTCGCGGCGCCGTAGGCACTCGAGGGTCCGTACTGGAAGTAATAGGTCGTGCGCGTGCGGTACGGGTTCACGATGCCCCCGAGCCGCGCGCTCGACTGGGTGACAGCGGACGCCGCGCCGGTGGCGGCGCCCGGCAACGGCGGCGGGGTGCGAAACGCATGATCGCCGCCGTAGCGGGTGCGGCATCCACGGCAGGTCGCGACCAGCCGGTAGTGGTAGCGCCTCGAGGGCCGCAGGCCGCCGAGCGTCGCGGCGACGGGGCTGGCGCGGTGGCGCTTGCCGGCGCTCTGGACGCGGGTGCGCCGGCCGTAGCGGCGACTCGTCCCGTACTGGAAGAAGTAGCGCGTCGTCTGGCCGTCCGGCTTGACCCGGCCGGTCAGGCGGGCGGTCGTCTGGGTCACCCGCGTGGCGTATCCGGTGCGGACGCCGGGGACGCCGGCCGCGCCCGAGGCGGCCACGGGCAGCGCGAGGGCGAGCGCCGCGGCGGCGGGGAGCTTGAGCCTCATCTGCGCAGGAAACCACGGCAGTCGATTTCGTTGCGAGGGTGGCGCATGCGCCACCCTCCATGGGGGCGCATGCGCCCCCATGCTGCCGGAGCATGCTCCGGCGGAACTACGTGGCCGTCTCGAGCTCGGTCTGCTCGCGCGCGGGTGTGGCGAGGCGGCTCCTGCGATAGCCGTAGAGGAAGTAGACGGCAAGCCCCACCGCCATCCACACACCGAAGCGCTCCCAGGTGGCGGGCAGCAGGTTGAGCGTCAGCCAGAAAGAGGCGAGCACCGACAGGATCGGGATCAGGGGCACGAGCGGGGTGCGGAACGGGCGCGGCAGGTCCGGTCGCGTGCGGCGCAGCACGATCACCGCGATCGAGACGAGCATGAAGGCGAACAGGGTGCCGATGTTGACGAGCTCGGCGAGTGTCTTGAGCGGCAGCAACAAGGCGAGGAGGGCCACGACGATCCCGGTGACGAGCGTGGTCAGGTACGGCGTCTGGTAGCGCGACAGGCGGCTGAAGACCGGCGGGAGAAGGCGGTCGCGGCTCATCGCGAAGAAGATCCTGCTCTGTCCGAGCAGCAGGATCAGCATCACCGTCGTGAGCCCCGCGAGCGCGCCCCAGGAGACGATCTGGGCGATCGTGGTGTTGCCGACCGAGTCGAACGCCGAGGCGAGCGGCGCGGCCACCGTGATGTGGGTGAACTTGACCATTCCCGTTACGACCAGGGAGACCGCGATGTAGAGGATCGTGCAGATGATCAGCGATCCGAAGATGCCGATCGGGAGGTCACGCTGGGGGCGCTTTGTCTCCTCGGCGGCGGTGGCGACGACGTCGAAGCCGATGAAGGCGAAGAAGACGAGCGCCGCCCCGGTGAAGATCCCGCCGACGCCGAAGGTGCCGGTGTTCACGCCCATCACCTGGATCAGCGTCTTGCTGTTGTCGCCACCGGGCGCCGGGGTCGTGCCGGACGGCGGCACGAAGGGATGCCAGTTTCCCGACTTGACGTAGGTGAGGCCCGCGACGATGACGACGAGCACGATCGCGACCTTGAGCGCCACGATCACCGTGTTGACAAAGCTCGAGAGGCGGATGCCGAAGCAGAGAAGCGCCGTCAGGGCGAGCACGATCAGCGCGGCGAGCACGTTGTGGTGGCTCCCGTCGATCCAGCTCGGCAGGGTGACGTGGAAGGTGTCGTGGAAGACCGTGCGCACGTAGGTCGACCAGCCTGAGGCGACGGTCGCCGCGCCGAGGGCGAGCTCGAGCATGAGGTCCCAGCCGATGATCCAGGCGACGAGCTCGCCGAGCGTCGCGTAGGAGAACGTGTACGCGGAGCCGGCGACCGGGACCGTGGAGGCGAACTCGGCGTAGCAGAGCGCCGCGAGGGCGCAGGCGACGCCCGCGACGGCGAAAGAGATCGCCACCGCCGGACCGGCGATCGTCCCCGCGGCCTCGCCCGTGAGGACGAAGATGCCGGTGCCGATGATCACGCCCACGCCGAGAACCGTCAGCTGCAACGGCCCGAGCGCCCGCCTCAGGTGCCGTACGGGCTCTGCGCCGGGCGCGCCGGCCTGCTCCGCGGCGTCCGTGTCGGCGATCGACTGCTCGACGGTCTTCGTCCGGAGCAGGTCCACACCCTGGATATCCCCGGAAGCGAGCGCGTCTATACGTGGCGTGGCCGCCGTGAGGGCGGCGACGTCGCATCGCCCAACGGCTGCCGTTGACTTCGCGGGCGCGGGCGACTTAGGGTGGATCGGAGGGACCTTGAGACCACGGGGCTGTAGCCGGGGCCGCTCCGCGCGGCCCGCCACGATCCGCTTGCCGGCGCGGATCGGGATCTGTGCGGTCGCCTGCCTCGCCTGCGTCCTGATCGCGGCATCCGGGGCGAGCGGGCGCTCCTCGCACGCTCGCCGTCACCACACATCCGGCCCCTCCCGCTGCCATCCGCGCGCCGGCCACAGGCCACCGAAGCGCTGCCGACACGCCGACGGGGCGCCGAAGCTCAAGCGCCCCCCGCCGCGGCCGAAGCAAGGGCTGACCGGTGGAGCCGCGCCGCCCGACCAGTACCTCCCATGGGCCAACGGCGTCCGTCACGCTCTCTCGCAGGGAAACCTCAGCCCCTGTGGCTGGTCTCACGCGCCGCCGAGCTGTCAGGGCTACCTCGGCTACTACACCCAGTACGGGTGGGACTTCCTGCTCCGGTACGGAGAGGGAGTGCACGCGACCGTCCAGGGCCGCGTCCTCACAGCGCTCACCGGCTGCCGGGGGACGGGCAGCTGGGGTTGCCACAGCGGCTACGGCAACACCGTCACGATCGAGACTCCCTACGGCGACTGCGAGCGCTACGAGCACCTCAGCGCCGTCTACGTGCACGCCGGCCAGCCGGTCAACCGCTACGACGTGATCGGGGCCACCGGAAGCTCGGGCAACTCCACCGGCACGCACCTGCACTACCAGCGCGAGATCTGCTTCGGGCGCACCGCGGGCTACGCGATCCCGTCCGCGTTCATCGAGGCCGGCGTCCCGCGCACCGGCCAGACCGTCACCTCCCGCAACCATCCCGGATCGGGGCCGGCGCAAGCACCCTCGTACCAGATCTACGGCGCCCCGAGCGGCGTAGACGTGGAGAGCGCGCCGACCACCAAGGCCACGACCGTCGGGCACCTGGCGAACGGGGCGTCGGTGATGATCGCCTGCCAGACGAACAGTGGCGCGGCCGTCGGCGGCTCGCCGATCTGGGACGAGCTGGCCGGGGGAGGCTACGTGCCCGATTACTACGTCGATACGCCCGCCGTCGGGACCTTCTCACCGGGCCTTCCCCAATGCTCGACGCCGGCTCCGCCGGCGCCCCCCGGGCCCCAGCCTGGGCCCGCCGGCGCGCCCTCGCTCGACGGCGGGGCGCACGACACGAGCTTTGAGCACGTCGACCCGTGGGGGACGCTCAACGGAGGCACGCAGCAGAACGACGTCTGCGGCGACGGGACGGCGTTCGACGGAAGCTGCTTCCTCGACGTCAGCGCGTCGGCCGCGCCGGGCAACACGTTCGTCGAGGACTTCAACGCCTCGCCGACGCCCGGCCAGTGCTACACGATGTCCGCGTACCTGCGCAGCCGCACCGCCCCGACGTTCTCCCTGGTGCTGGCAATCTGGGTGAGGAACCTCCAGTCCGACCAGTCGGCGAGCACGCCCGTCACCGTGGGCAAGAGCTGGACGTACGTCACGGTGACGATGCGAGTCCCGACGCCGAAGTCAGGACCGCCCTGGTACAAGCTGCGCGGGCAGCTCTACATGGACACGCCGAACCAGTTGCTCGATTGGGACCTGACGCGCTGGTGGGGACCGTACGGCTGCTAGCGCGGCCCCGGAGGCTGCTCCTCGCCAGCCGGCGCGGCGTCAGTTCGTAGTGCGGCGCATCGCGTCCGTTCCCGTGGGGGCCGGGTGAGTCCAACCGCTCGATGAGACGCTTGCTCTCGTGCGAGCTTGCCACCAGTCGGCGCGCAGGCGGAAGCCCACCACCTCGCCGGGGCATCGCGTCCCCCCGCCCTCCATGCGCTGGGGCGCGGCGGCTCCGTCGCCGGCCCGCCGCATCGGTCGGCGGACGGCAGGTTCTACTGCTTCGCCGGCAGCGACCGGGCATACGCGACACCGCGCGCGACCCACCGCTCGAGCGCGGCCTTCGTGCGGACCCCGTCGCCGTCGACGCGCAGCCAGCCGTCCATCTCGCGTCCGCGCATGACGAGCGGCCGCGCGTGCGGCTCGGCCACGAGGCGCTCGGTCTCGTCGGGCTCGACGCGGACCATCAGGCCGCCCTGGCCGCTCACGCTGACCGACATGTTGCCGCCGATCAGGAACGCCAGACCGCCGAACATGCGCTTCTCGGTCACGCCCGGCTCTGCCGCGACGAGCTCGCGCACGCGATCGGCCAGCTGCTCGTCATAGGCCATGGTGCGCATTATCGCCATCGCCCGAGGATCCGGCGTGCGATGATCGACCGGTGCCGGATCTCGATGTCGTCGGCGTGATCGTCTCCGACCTGCCGCGGGCGATCGACTTCTACCGGCGTCTCGGTCTGGGGTTTCCGGAGGATCCCGACCCGCTCGGGCACGGGCACGTCGAGGCTCCGCTCCGGGGCGGCTTGCGCTTCACCCTCGACAGCGAGGAATCGGTGCGCTCGTTCGACCCCGAGTGGTCGGCGCCGCGTGGGGGGCAGCGGTTCGGGATCGCGTTTCGATGTGACTCAACGGAGGACGTCGACCGGATCTACAGTGACCTGATCGGCGCCGGCGCCGAGGCGCACAAGGAACCGTGGGACGCGTTCTGGGGGCAGCGCTACGCACAGGTGAAGGACCCGGACGGCAACGTGATCGATCTCTTCGCGCCGAGATAACCGCCTCGGTCGTCCGCAGGGATCGGTCACTTGTGCGGCTTCTCGGAACGATGGACCGGAAACCACCCCTTCATGGCTGAACTCCTGTTCCTATCGGCAGCAAGCCGCACGCCAGAGTCGCCTTTCTCGACCGCCGCGAAGGTTTTCAGCTGGAATCTTTCGAGAACGGCCCTTAGCTGCGGACGCCGGCTCGCGCCGGGCGAGGATCGCTCGGGCGGAGCGCAACCGGAAGCGGCGAGCCATAGCGTTCGGCCGCCTCGCCGAGCTCCTCAGCGGCGACAAGCTCGATGCCGAGGGCTCGAGCGATCGCGGCCGCCGACGCCCGCCGGGAGCGCTCCCCCGGGGCCGGCAGCGCGAGCGCCTCGACCCGGGCGTGCTCCGCGCGCAGGCCGTCGGCGTGGACTTCGACGCGCCCCCAGGTCGTGACTATCCCCTCGAGCCACTCCCACTCGCCGACGTAGCTGCGGACGCCAGGGCGGTGGTAGGCATAGATGCCGCACTTGCAGTCCGGGTGCGGCGAGGCGTGCGGGGAGTCGAGCCAGCCATCGCCGAACAGCAGCGAACGGTTCGCCGGATAGCAGACGGCGTGCATCGTCCGATCCTCCCAGCGGCACGGGATGTACGGCGAGAGGAGGCTGCTGCCGATCACTCGCCAGACGCGAAAGCCGACGACGGGCTCGACGAGGTCCGGAGCCTCGATCACCGAATGCCGCGCCGGCCGGCGACCGGCGGCGCGTGCCGGTCCCGCTCGCCGGGGGGCCGGTTGGCGCTCCGGCGCTCAGGCCGGCGGACCGGCGCGACGATCAGCGTCTGAGAGCGACCGGCGAAGGTCACGGATCGAGGTTAGCGCGCCGGCACCTCTCGAACCTTTCCGTCGCGCATGCAGGTGCTGGGGTATCGGACCGTGCACCTGGCCGTTCGAGACGGCGCGTCGACGCGGCCACGCCGATCCTGAGCCGCATGCCCGGGCTGGAACCCGCTGCGCCGGACGCGACATGGGGCCCGTGCTCCGCCCCGGGTGACGCGGTGCGGAGCACGCTGCGGCACTGCGCTACCCGATCTCGCGGCCCTGGGTGGGGTCCTCATCGGATCGTTGGCCGATCTCGCGGCCTCGGGTGGGGTCCTCATCGGGTCGTTGGCCGATTTGGCGGCCCTGGGTGGGGTCCTCATCGGGTCGTTGGCCGATTTGGCGGCCCTGGGTGGGGTCCTCGTATGGGTGGTGGCCGATCTGGCGGCCCTGGGTGGGGTCCTCGTATGGCTGGTGGCCGATCTGGCGGCCCTGGGTGGGGTCCTTGCTGGTCGCCATGTCCGCCTCCTTTCCGATTTTCGGTGGTGCTCTTGAGCTACCACCGGCGTGGGCGGGCAAGCGGTTGCGGTCAGCTGACGGACGCGCGGTCCACGTCGAGGAGGAGCGTGTGGCGGAGGTTGAGCTGCGCGAAGCGCGGCGGGCGGCGTCCCTCCTTGACGCCGAGCAGGCCGCCGGTCGTCTGGCCTAAGCCTCGCCCGCGACGACTCGCATCCGCTCGAGCGCGGCGCGAATCAGGCGTGAGACCTGCATCTGCGACAGGCCGAGGCGGCGACCGATCTCGAGCTGGGTGAGGTCCTCGGCGAAGCGCATGTAGATGATCGATCGCTCGCGCACCGGCAGATGCTCGAGCGCGAGCGCGACCGCCGGGCGGTACTCGGCGAGCTCGAAGCCCTCGTCGATGCTTCCGATCACGTCCACGACGGTGGCCCCGTCCTCGTCCGGATGATGAGCCGGCGCGTCGAGCGACATCGTGTCATGTCCGCGATGGGCGACCATCGCCTCGAGCACCTGCTCGATCGAGAGGCCCATCGCCGCCGCGATCTGGTGAGGAGAGGGTGCACTGCCGCGGTCCGCAGAGAGACGTTCGATCGTCTTCTCAACGGCCAGCACGCGCTCCTGCATCCCGCGCGGAACGTGGAGCGACCAGCCCGCGTCCCGGAAGTACCGCCTCAGCTCGCCGAGGATCGTCGGGATGGCGTACCCGGCGAAGCCGGTGCCGCGGCCGGGCTCGAAGCGGTCGATCGCCTTGACGAGCCCGACGCTCGCGACCTGAACGAGGTCGTCGAACGGCTCGCTCGGCCGCGCGTAGCGGCGTGCGAGCGTGCGGGCCAGCGGCAGGAAGCGCTCGATCAGCTCCGTGCGCGCCGCCAGATCCCCCTCGAACTGATAGCGCGCGAAGAGCGCGGCCTCCCGGCGCTTCGACGCCGATGCCGACGGGCACCGCGCGCGGCCGTGCGCCTGCCCGCCGCGCGGGCGCCGCGTGCCGGGCGCGCGCATGCCGGCGGCACCTT
Organism: uncultured Actinomycetes bacterium; assembly: GCA_963719375.1. Taxonomy (GTDB): domain Bacteria; phylum Actinomycetota; class Thermoleophilia; order Solirubrobacterales; family Thermoleophilaceae; genus JAICJV01. Next base: position 1,925,934 of record CAVRBY010000001.1, read on the forward strand.
GCTCGGACGGGTTCATCGGAGTCGGTTGGCGGTGGTGCAGGGCTTCCCTCAATCGGGCTGGCAAACCAGCCTCATTACGCACTCTGAGCTCAACAGGATCACCCGCGCCGACGCGATTTTCCCTCCCCCGTTCGGGGGAGCGCGCTGTAGAATCCGGCGTCGTGCAGGGCCCCCGTCAAAGCTAGATTCGGAGCCTCGGTGAACGCAGAGCCGCGGGCCGGCACGCCGATGCGGGTGCAGATGCCCGAACGGGCCGAGCGGCTACGAGCCGTGTTCGAGCGCAGCGGTAACGCGATGCTGGTCGCGGACGACAGCAGGCGCTACCGGGACGTCAACGACGCCGGCTGCCGGCTGCTCGCCGCGCCGCGCGGGTTCATCCTCGGCCGGCGAATCGACGACTTCACGCCGCCCGAGTCTCGCGCGCAGGTGGACGAGCTGTGGGATGCGTTCATCGCGGAGGGGATACAGGCCGGCGAGATCGAGCTGCTTCTCCCCGACGGCGGGCGACGCTCCGTCGACTACAGCGCGACCGCGAACATCGTCCCCGGCCTGCACCTCTCGATCCTGATGCCGCTCGTGGCGCGAGCCAGCGAACCCGCCGGCCAGCTCGCGGAGACCGCGTCGCTCACGCCGCGCGAAGCGGAGGTGATGGGTCTGGTCGCGCTGGGCGCTAACACCTCTGAGATAGCCGAGCGCCTCGCCATCAGGCAGGAGACCGCGCGCACGCATGCCAAGAATGCGATGCAGAAGCTCGGTGCCCGCAGCCGCGCGCACGCCGTTGCCCTGGCGCTCAGCCGGGGCGAGCTGGCGCTCGGCTGAGTGTGCGCCGGTCCGGGGCGAGACGGCGCGCCCGGCTGGCCGTACAGCCCGACTCTTCGACGGCACCCGTACCTGGAGGTAGATGCCCTCGATCACCCCCCACGCACGGGCGATCCGTTAGCGTCGCTCGGGTATGGGGTCGCCCGGCGAAACGGACCGCGTGAACTCCCAGCCAGGGCGCCGGCCGTGCGACAGAGCATGAGATGAGCGCGGGACCGACGCTCGCGAGCGCCCTCGGGCCGGTCATGCAGCACTACCTGGGCGAGGCACGGCAGATGCAGGCGCTGTCATTCGCCGTCCACATCCCGCTCGTCTGCTTCGGGATCGCCTTTCCCGCGATGGTCCTCTTCGTCGAGTGGCTCTACCGGCGCTCGGGCGACGAGGTGTACCGGGCGATCGCGCGACGCTGGACGCGCGTGATGGTCGCGCTGTTCGCGGTCGGCGTGATCACCGGCACGATCCTGAGCTTCGAGATGGGACTGCTGTGGCCGAACTTCACGGCCACCTTCGGCGGCGTCTTCGGTCTCGGCTTCGCGATCGAGGGCTTCTCGTTCTTCATCGAGGCGATCTTCATCGGAATCTACGTCTACGGCTGGGAGCGGCTGTCGCCGCGCGCGCACCTGCTCTCCGGCGTGCCGGTGGTGATCTCGGGCCTAACCGGCTCGCTGATGGTGATCGCCGTCAACGCGTGGATGAACCATCCGGGCGGCTTCCGGATGCAGGCGGGCAAGGTCGTCGATGTGCACCCGGTGCGGGCCCTGTTCGGCAACCCGTACCTGTGGCACGAGATCGTGCACATGTACCTGGCCGGATACATCGTCACCGGCTTCGTCGTCGCGGCGGCCTACGCGTTCGGGAGGCTGCGCGGACGCTGGGGACGCTACGAGCGCGTGGCACTCGCGGTGCCGCTAACGGTCGCGGCGCTCGCCGCACCGGTCCAGGTCCTCGTCGGCGACTGGGCGGCGCGCGACGTGGCGAAGTATCAGCCGACCAAGCTCGCCGCGCTCGAGGGCGTCGGCAGAACCACGCACGGAGCGCCCGAGCACCTCGGTGGTTGGTACGTGAACGGAAAGGTGAAGTACGGGCTCGGGATCCCGAAGCTGCTGTCGCTGCTCGCCTACCACAACCCGAACGCGCGCGTTCAGGGCCTCGACGCAGTGCCGGCCGCCAACCGCCCACCCGTCAACGGCGTCCGCGTCGCCTTCCAGCTGATGGTCGGGATTGGCACGCTGCTCGCCCTGCTCGGGGTCTTCTACGTCATCGTCCGCTGGCGCCGCGGGCGGCTGCCCGACTCGCGCTGGTTCTACCGCGCCGTGGCACTCGCCGGTCCGCTCTCGATCGTCGCGCTGATCGCCGGCTGGGTCACCACCGAGCTCGGGCGCCAGCCGTGGGTCGTCTACGGGACGATGCGCACGCAGGAGGCCGTCACTGGCGCGCGCGGGATCCCGGTCGGGTACGGGACGCTGGCGGCGGTCTACGTCGCGGTCGCCGTCGCGGTCGCCTGGATACTGCGCCGGCTGGCCGGATCTCCACTCGCCGGCGTTTCGACCGCCCCGCCGGGATCGCACCAACAGGCCTGACATGCTCTACGCCCTGCCGCTCGTCTTCGCCCTGGCCGGCCTCGCCCTGTACGGCGTGCTCGGCGGCGCCGACTTCGGCGCGGGCTTCTGGCAGCTGACCGCCGGGCGCGGCCCCCAGGCGGAACGGATCCGCGAGCACGCGCACGAGTCGATGGCACCGGTCTGGGAGGCGAACCACGTCTGGCTGATCTTCGTCCTGACGGTCGTCTGGACCGCCTATCCGAAGGCCTTCGGCTCGCTCGCCTCGACCCTCTCGGTCGCCCTGATGCTCGGCGCCGTCGGGATCATCTTCCGCGGCGCGACCTACGCACTGCGGGCGGGCGCGGAGACTCCCCGTGAGCAGCGCGCGATCGACACCGTGTTCGGGGTCTCGTCGGTTATCACCCCATTCGCGCTCGGGGCCGCGGTCGGCGGAATCGCGTCGGGCAGGGTGCCAGTCGGAAACGCAGCGGGCGGCCTGTTCTCGAGCTGGCTCAACCCGACCTCGATCACGATCGGGGTGCTCGCGGTGATCACGGGCGCCTACCTCGCCGCGGTATTCCTGAGCGGTGACGCAGCGCGTGCCGGAGACGCCCCGCTCGCGGCCGTCTTCAGACGCCGCACGCTCGCGTCCGCGGTCGTAGCCGGCGGCGTCGCGATCGGAGGACTGTTCGTGCTCCACTCGGACGCCCATCGCGTCTTCCACAACCTCGTCGCGGGCGATGGGCTCCCGGCACTGATCGTCTCGGTGCTCGCCGGAGCCGCGACCTTCGCGCTCGTCTGGCTCGAGCGCTTCGAGCTCGCCCGCTACGGCGCCGCCCTGGCGGTGGCGGCGATCGTGGCCGGTTGGGCGCTCGCCCAGAGCCCTCAGATGCTGCCAGGGCTGACCGTCAGGCAGGCCGCCTCGCCGCACGACACGCAGGTCGCGGTGCTCGTAGCGATCCTCGCCGGCGGCGTGCTGCTGCTGCCATCGCTGGCGACGCTCTTCAGACTCGCGCTGGGAGGGCGATTCGCCGCCGACGAACGCGGGGATCGACCCGCGGCGGGCGGCTGGGTCGCTACCGTCAGGCACCCAGCTCGGCTCGTGCGCGCGGCGGCGGCGCTACTGATAGCGGGGATCGGCCTGACCAACGTGGCGGGCGCCGAATGGGCGCACGTGATCGGCGCGGTGTGCTTCATCGGCTTCGTCGCGATCGGGTTCCGCGCGGCCGTCCCCCTCGCGCCGCCGCCCGCCTGAGCCGCTCACGCCCTAGCCCCATAAGCCGCGCCGCGACCTGGGGGGGCCTATCGCACGCGAGCCGTAGCCTGCCGGGTGCGAGCGACCAGCGTTCCGTAGAGGCGTTGCTCGACGGTTGGCGAGAACGGATGGCCGATGGCCATCACATCCAAAGTCGTCTCGACCGGGCCGGAGAGGAAGTCGAGCAGGTCCAGGTAGAGCGTGATGGTCGCCGTCGGCACGCTCAGGTTCGCGACCAGCCGGTTCGGCGCGGCGCCGCGCCTCAGGACCTGTGTGCTGCCGCCCACCGTGGCCGTCACGGTGAGCCGGTAGCCGAGCGTCTGGCTGCTCGTCGCCCCCGCCGGGGAGAACTGCGTGAGCGAGAGCTGCCCGAAGGTGAGCCTGCCGTTCGACTGAGAAGCGAGCAGGGAGTTCAGGTAACGCTTCAGGCAATTTTCAGCCTTAGGCTGCTTCGTGACCGCGAGGTCGCGCGCCGCCAGGGCCGCGCTCGGAAGGACCGAGACGCTCGAGTTGACCATCTCGGTTTGGAGCCCGGCGCCGCTCGTGAAGTCGGGCGAGTTGCTCGCCGCGACTGTCCTGCTTGACGAGACTGCCCCGGCGCACGCAGCGAGTCTGGCGCTGTCACGCCTGTCCCGCGCGGTCTCTCGATGTGGCGACGCCCTGAAGCCGGGGAGGTCGCCGCTGCGCAGGTTGACCGCCTGTCCGATCGCCGCGGCCTGTGCTCTGGTGGGCGGTGTCGTCGCCGGCGCGGTCGTGGCCCGCGGTCTCGGCGTCCCGCCGGCCTTGCGCGTCCCGCCACAGGCGGCCAGCGCCGCGCACGTCAGTGCGGCGACCGCGACCAAGGGGAGCCGAATATGGCAGGCGCGCGGCACGCCGGCATTCTGCCAGCGCACCATGCGCGCCGCGGAAGCAGAGCGGCGATGCCCGAAAGCGCCTCGGGCGCGACGCGGCGGCACCCGAAGGAGGCGTCCCCAGCCACGAGCTCCCGGTCGAGTCGTCAGATCTCGTCGCGGTATCCGAAGAACTCGTGGTCTTCGTTGTAGCCGCCGAGGCCGGTGCCGCGTTCTGAGAAGTGGTGTACGAACTCGATCTCGCTGATCCACTTGACGTGCTTGAAGCCGAGCTGGTTCTCGACCCGCAGCCGCAGCGGCCGGCCGTGCAGGATCGGGAGCCGCTCGCCGTTCATCTCGTAGGCGAGCAGGCTCTGCGGGTGGCGCAGGTCGTGGATCGAGTGCGAGTCGTAGTAGCGATCCTCTCCCTCTCCGCCGGGGGCGTACGAGTAGAACATCACCCATTGTGCCTCTGGTTTGGGACGCACGAGCTCGATCAGCTCGCTGAAGGCCAGTCCGCCCCATTCGGCGATTCCGGACCAGCCCTGGATGCAGTGGTGCAGCGTGATCTGCTCCTGCTTGCGCATCGCCTCGAGTTGCTCCAGGGACAACTCGACCGGGTTCTCAACGAGGCCGTGCACCTTGAGCCGGTAGCCGCGGAACTCATCGTCGCGCAGCGAGCACCACTCCGGGTTGCCGTCGGGCGTGTGCGCGTGGTTCGGCCAGAGGTATGGGCTGATGTCCTTCTGGCGGTATTCGACGCGGGGCGCGTAGTGGTCGAAGAGCAGGTCCATGACACGGCCAACGGTGGCGTTCGTAGCGCGTTGCAGGAGGCGGGTGTGCGTCCAGGAGAAACGCACCGCCCAGACGTTGAAGGCGACGACCAGCACGATCACGAGCAGCCAGATCGCGAACCCGTTGAGGTCGTTGTGGTTGTTGCCGAGTGTGATGTGGTTGAGGTTCGTCGCGAGCCCGGTCAGGGCGACGAGGGCCATGTGCCCGATGAAGAAGATGACGAAGGCGACCATCACCAGGAAGTGGATCGAGCGTGCGATCTGACGGTTGCCGAACAGGCGCGCATACCAGCGGAAGCGGTTGTCGAGCGCGGGCGACATCGCCAGCCCGGTGAGGATGGCCAGCGGCGCGAGGATGAAGATGACCGCGAAGTAGGTGAGTTGCTGGAGCGCGTCGTAGCGGAAGAAGCCGCTCGCGCCGCTCGGGAAATGCAGGCTCCCATAGGTGACGGCGCAGGAGGCCGCGGCGGGGAAGATCGACGCCTGAGTCGGGACGAGCCGGTGAAGCCACGGCGTCGAGAAGAAGAAGGCGGCGTAGACGACGCCGGTTACCACGAACAGGAGGTCGAAGCTGAAGTGCCAGTGCCGCGCGACGCCGATCGTGTGCCGGCCGCCGGGCAGCCCCACAAATGGACTGAGCGTGATCGCGTCCTCCTTGGCCGTCCAGACACGGTCGGTCGGCACCGGGCCGCGGAAGCGCAGCCACTCCCTGCCCGGCGTGCAGTGCACCTTGGTGTACAGGCGCGGATGGTCGGCGAGCACCTGCAGCCCCGAGCGCACCATGATGACGAGGAAGAAGAAGGTGAGCAGGTGTGTCCAGCGGACAAAGGCGGGCATCCCGGCGGGCACGGGCGGAGAGTGCGGGATGCAGGCGTGCCGCGCTAGGAACCCGTGACCCGCGCCACTGGCGGCATAGAGCTTGGCGGTGACCACCAACGCGATCGCCAGAACGGTCGCGATCCCCAGAAGCCACCAGACCGAGAAGAAACGCCGCCCCAGGCGGACGTGTACTCGCGCGAGACCCATCCGCGGATGGACGCCCGCCTCGGCGAGCAGCTTCTCACGCAGGAACTCGTCCTGGAGCCCGGCCTCGCCGGCCCGCGAGCCGCTGCTCTCACCCGGTTCGACTCCGCCCGCCATCGCTTAGAGGAAATCGGGAGCCGGCTTGCGCCTGGCCCCGAAGAGGATCAGCACGTGGCCCCTCCGGGACCGCGGGCCGCCTCGCCGCACTTCTCTCTCGCGTCGAGCGGCCCGCCGATCCTACGAGCCGTTGAGAGTTCGGCGCGCAACGGTGGTGCACCCGCTCTAACGTTTCGGGAGTCCACGTCGCACAACCTCCGCGAGCACGACTGCGTCGTTGTGCTCCGCGTCGTGGGCGGAGTAGACGAGCGTGAGGGTGCCGTCTCGCGCTCGACGTCGGAGGGCCGCGAGCTCTGACCGCTTGCCACGAAGCTCCTCGATGTAGCGTCGGCGAAACTCCTCGAAGCGGCTTGGCTCGTGTCCGAACCACTGCCTCAGCTCGGTGCTCGGAGCCATTTCCTTCTCCCACCCGTCGAGCTCGGCGCGCTCCTTCGAGACGCCGCGCGGCCATAGTCTGTCGATCAGCATGCGATACCCGTCCGCCGATTCGGCGGGCTCGTACGCGCGCTTCAGGCGAACATCCATGCGTTCCTCCTGGCAGGTGCCTCGGTCAGTTCGGGTCCGCGCGGCCGGTGGACGACCGGCGCGGGCCGGGTTGGCGCGACCGGGGGGCGCCGGAGATGCTTCGCAGCAGCATCGAGCCGGCGCTCTCGGCAGCCGCTCGATCGCGCTCGTGTAGTGACCATGCCGGCGGTCGCGCCCGACGACGCGAAGGCGCTCCCGGCGGGGCCATCGCGACACCGTACGGAGCTCGAAGGAGGCACTCGAACTCCAAGCGGCCTGAGAAGCCAACCAACCCCCTACCGGCGAACGTGAGTCCAGCTCATACGGATGAAAGTCAAATCGACTGGCGCATCTTAGATGGCTGCGAGAGACTAGGTGGCAAGGCGTGGGTGACCGACGTGCTCAAAGGCAGGCCCATGGGGCCAGTCAGGTCTGCCCGCGCTGCTTGCCGCTAAGACGGCCTAGCGAGCTCGCGGCGAGCCGGGGCCCGATTTCGTTGAGCGACGGCGGACATCGCCCGCTGGATTAGCTCGGTGCGCTTGCGTTGTGCCGCGGCACGCGCCTATTGTCGATCGGTGATCAGCAGCGGAAGCTCGGCATGAGCGAAAGCACGGAGGCGACTCGCCGGGACTCGTTGTTTGACGGGACCGGCGCGCGGCTCGAGGCCGCTGCGTCCGTGGCGGAGGTCTCCGCCGAGACGCTCGAGCGTCTGCGCCTGCCCCGATCCGTGTTGAAGGTCTCGATCCCGGTGCGCATGGACGACAGCAGCCTGCGTACCTTCGCGGGTTACCGCGTGCGCTACGACGACACGCTCGGGCCCACGAAAGGAGGCGTCCGTTTCCACCCGCGCGTCAACGTTGACGAGGTTCAGTCGCTCGCGTTCTGGATGACGTTCAAGTGCGCCGCGCTCGATCTGCCGTTCGGCGGGGCTAAGGGCGGCGTGACCGTAGACACCAAGCGCCTCTCGCTGGCGGAGCTCGAGCGCGTTTCGCGCGGTTACATCGACCAGATCGCTGACTTCATCGGTCCCAATCTCGACATTCCCGCCCCCGACATGTACACCAACGCGATGGTCATGGGCTGGATGTTGGACGAGTACTCCATCATCCATCGCGAGTTCGCTCCCGCGGCGGTGACCGGCAAGCCGATTCCCCTCGGTGGCAGCCATGGGCGCGAAACCGCCACCGCGGACGGCGCCTTCGACGTCCTCTCAACGCTGATGCCAAAGCTCTCCGGCCGCCAGGTCAATTCCGGCGACCAGCCCTCGGTCGCGATCCAGGGCTTCGGGAACGCCGGCGCGCGGTTGGCAGAACTGCTCGATCGAGACGGCTATCGTGTCGTGGCGGCGTCCGACTCGACCCGAGCCGTCTACGCCGCCGACGGCTTGGACGTGGACGCCCTTCGCCGCGGCAAGGACGCTGACGGCGAGGTCCCCACCGGCGCGGGCGAAGAGATAGACCCGCACGAGATGCTCGAACTCGATGTCGACGTGCTGATCCCAGCCGCGATGGAGAACGTGATCACCGCCGACAACGCAGACCGCGTGCGCGCCCGGATCGTGCTCGAGGTGGCGAACGGCCCCACGGCCTCCGGCGCCGACGAGATTCTCGAGGCGGCCGGAGTCACGGTCATCCCCGACATCCTCGCGAACGCGGGCGGGGTGACCGTGTCGTACTTCGAGTGGGCGCAGAACCGGACGGGCCTGCGCTGGAGCCGGGACCAGGTACGTGAACGTCTGCAAGACCGGATGGTCGACGAGGCCGAACGAATCTGGCGCCTGGCGGCAGAGCGAGAGGTGACGCTGCGGACCGCGGCGTACGCGCAGGGTCTCGAGCGGATCTCGGCGGCGATCGACGCAACCGGATCGGCGGAGACGTACCGGCGCACGAGCTGACGGGGGACTCTAGAGCCGAAAGGGCTTCCACCGAGCTCACATGGTGCTCGCTGCGCGAGTGCCAACTTGTATTTCTGTCGCCTGAGCGTAGACTCGACATAAAGGTCACTCGCCGCTTCTGCGAATCCACTTCGCGCAGGGCCACCGCTCGCTAGCCACCGCGGCGACCTCACGGACAGCTTCGTCCCAGCTTTAGAGAGCCGTTTCTCGACGAGAGTCGCTTGGAAAGCCCTGTCGGGCAGTCCGGTGGCGCTCAGGGAGGTCCCCGATGGTTCTCAAGTCACCACCCGAGCCGCTCGGCTCGCCTGCACGTGGAGTTATCCCCGGAATTGCGCACGTGAACGGCGACTCGCGCGCCGTCCCCGCACCCGAAGTCGGCCATGTGCCGAAGGACATAGCGCGAGACTCGGGGGGCACCGGCGCCGACGGGCCGCGCGCGAGGTCGCGCCTGACGACGGTCGGCAAGCGTGTCTTGAGCGGCGTGGTGCGTCTCCCCACCGATCCGCTCGAGGCCTCCCTGCGCATGCTCGGGGCCGCCGCGGCGGACGTGGCCGGCAGCCTGGATCGAGCTGTGCCAGTCGACCCGTTGGACGAGCGCGATCCGCGGTACATCCGCAAGACGCTGCCGGCGCTGAGGCTGCTTTCGCGTGTCTACTTCCGCGCGGATGTCCGCGGCCTCGACAACATCCCGACGGCGGGACCGGTGCTACTGGTAGGCAATCACTCCGGCGGCACGATGATCGCCGATACGTTCGTCTTCGCGCAGGCCTTCTACGACCGCTTCGGGCCGGAGCGGCAGTTTCACCAGCTCGCGCACGATCTGCTCTTCAAGCTCCCAGGGGCGAGGGCACTCGTGCAGCGCTACGGAACGGTTCCGGCTTCGCCGGAGCACATGCGGCGAGCGCTGCTTCGCGACGCCGCCCTGCTGGTCTATCCAGGCGGCGACCAAGAGACCTACCGTCCCTCGTGGGAGTCGAGCGAGGTCGGGTTCGGTGGTCGAAGCGGATTCATCGAGCTCGCGCTCGAGCACCGCGTCCCGATCGTTCCCGTCGTGGCGATCGGCGGTCAGGAGACCGGGCTCTTCCTCGGCCGCGGCCGGCGTCTGGCGGGTACGCTGCAATTGAACCGCCTGCTGCGGCTCAAGGTCTTGCCCCTCGTGATCGGGCCGCCCTTCGGCGTCACCGTGCTCGACCTGCCCGGTCGGATCCCGCTGCCCTCGAAGATCACGATCCGCGTGCTGAGCCCGATCGACCTACGAGAACGCCTCGGTCCGAACCCCGACCTGCAGGATGCGTACAGCCTGGTGACAAGCACAATGCAACGGACGCTCACTGGGCTCGGCAAGGAGCGGCGCTTTCCGGTGATCGGATGACCTCCTCGGGAGGTCCGAGAGCTGAGGCGCCCGGCAAGCGGGTCGTCAGCCTGACGCCTTGGGCGGGACCCTGCTGCTGAGCTGGCCGGTCGCTCTGTTCAGCGTCAGGATGAGCCGCGTGTACGTCGTCTTCCAATGGACCGTGCCGTTCGACTGATAGCCGGTCGGAGGAACCGCTGGGCAGGCGGCATTCGCGGGGGAGCCGGGATAGCTGACGACCTGCCGGCCGGTCGCCTGACCGGTGAACGCACATCGACGAGGACGCCGGGCACCGTCTGCGCGTGCGCCGCGCTTGCCGGCAGCAGACCTGCCACTGCGATGGCCACGAGAAGCGCTCGACGAAGGAACCGACGCACCGCCGCCACCCTCGGCGGACGCGGCCGAAGCGCAAGCCCGGTGTGATCAGCGTTCGGTCAGGTGCGATGACCGCTGTCAGCTTCGGACCCGCTCCGCGGCCCGGCCGAGCAACTACTGGGCTCAGACCGAGCCGAGGCCGATGCCGCCGCTTGCGAAGAAGAAGAACCAGATGCCGAGTGCGACCATTGCGGCGAGCACCACAAGGATGATGGTTGCCTCCGCGAAGCTGACGTGGCGCTCGCCAGTACGAGGACGTGGACTGCCGGCGATGCCGTACGTCCACGCCAAGAGCCATGCGGCCAGGACGGCCGATGCAGCGGTCAGGGCTAGCGGAGTCATTCTGAATTAAGCGTTCGTGATGTTGGCCCTACGATCACGTAGCTCTCAGCTAGGTGTTGCCCAGGTACAGGGAGGCGAAACTCGCCTCGGAGATGCTGCTGGCAGCGCTGCGTCGTGAGGCGACCGGGGTTTGACGAAGAGGCGGCGACGGACGCGTGTGCTCGGGGGCAACAGGCAGCGCGGCCGCGCGTGTTGGTTGCACGGGGGCGAGAGCAAAGACCCGCGACGGCGGACTGGCGCGCGGGCGATCAGCAGGAATGATCCAGAGCGCGCTGTGACTCGTCGACGGAGGAGCATCCAGGGCGCTGGAGAGTCACCAATATTTTCGCGCCGGGCATTTTGCGCGGCCGGGTCACTAGAAAGTCAGGCGCTAGTCGGGATGGCGCGGCTGGTTTCGAACCAGCGACCTCTCGCGTGTGAAGGAAGCAGCCGTCGCTTGCACAGAGTCGCTAACGATCAGGAATCGTCCGCCTCGTAGCCTGATCGCCATGCGCTGTGGCCGGGACCGATGCCGGCGGATTCCGCGCGATGCGCCCTGCTTTCGGGCACCAATGCCCAATGCGTTGGGTGGTCCGGTGCCTTCCCGGATGACGTCCGTTCGGCCGAGATCGGCGCCCAGTACTGAGCAACAGCCTGGGAGACTTCACGAGCGTCGCGGAGGCGTCATGAGGAGGTCTCCGATGGTGCTCGATGGTTATGTCCGTGTCTCGCAGGTGGCGGGACGTCGTGGTGAGCGGTTCATTTCGCTGCTGCTCAGCGCGAGCAGATCGAGGCGTGGGCGAAGTTGAGCGGCGCGGTGATCGACGAGGTATTTGAGGAGCTCGACGAGTCGGGTGCGCGCCGTGATCGGCCGTTGCTCGGCCGTGCGCTGGAGCGGGTTGAGTCGGGGGAGTCGGGTGGGATCGTTGTGGCGAAATTGGATCGCTTCGGTCGCTCGCTTGTTGACTCGTTGGCGGCGATCGAGCGGATCACGGCGGCGGGCGGCACGTTCGTGTCGGTGCGTGACGGCCTTGACTTGACGACGGACACGGGACGTTTGGTGTTGCGGATCATGCTCTCGATGGCGGAGTGGGAGCTTGACCGGATCGTCGCGGCTTGGCGTGACGCGCGCGCTCGCGCGATCGCTAGGGGCGTGTATATCGGCCCTTGTGTCCCGGTCGGGTACCGCAAGCTAGATTCCGGCCGGCTCGAAGTCGATCCCCAAACCGGCCCGGTCGTCGCTGAGGCTTTGCGGCGGCTGGCTGACCGGCAGTCGCTGTATTCGGTCTGCCGGTTCCTCGAGCGGCATGGGGTTGGGACTGCTCGGGGCAATCCGGGCTGGTCGTCGGCGACGCTTCGGCGGTCGCTCGGGCGGCGGACCTACCTCGGTGAGGTTCGAAGCGGCGACCTGGTCAACCGGCGGGCGCACAAGCCGCTCGTCGACGTGGCAACGTGGGAGCTCGCGCGGAGCCCGCTCGTGTTCGCGAGCACCCGCGTTGGCGAAGCGCCTACTGCGCGACGGCATCACAGGGCTGACGAGCTGAAGCCGGCGGCCGTGCGAGACGCCGGCGCGGATCCAGCAGCGGCTGGGTCCCATGCGCCGCCGAGGGGCTTCGGGTCGACGCGCGACCACCACCGTTCCACCCGGCAGCACTTGCCGTCAGCGATCGCTACAGCGCGCTCTCCATTTTCGCGCGATTCGAGAACTGATGTCCTGCCCCGGCGCTTCTCGAATTCGTTGCCCCGCGCGCTGTCGCGCGCCGACGAGGGCAGAACGGCTGAGGACTTGGCCGATCCATCCTGCGCGTAGCCCGGGGGTAGGACGGTCTCCTTGAGTTTCATCCGATCAGGGTGATTGCCGGCGGGGATGAGTTGAGGTAGCGTCGCAGTGAGTTGTCGACCGGCCCTCGGGGGTGAGCAGCCAATGGCTTAGCCCGCGTCCCACCGCGGCAGCTCAGCCAACAGTCCCATGCAGTCGGAGCCGATGCGTGATGGCCAAAGTCAGCGGCGTCGGCGAGATGGAGCGCCGAAGAGGAGAAGGAGTACCCGAGCTATGCCAACCGTTGAACGCATCGAAAGCTGGCATGGGCAGGACGTGCTCGACGGCGCCGGCGACAAGACCGGACGTCTGGAAGACGTGTACTACGACTCCGCTGCGCAGGAGCCCGTTCTGCTCTCGATCAAGCATGGAATGCTGGGGCGTCAGGTGACGTTGGTGCCAGCCGTTGAGACGGTGGTGAGCCACGACTACGTCCGGGTTCCGTACAGCGCCGAGCAAATCGAGCACGCCGAGACTGGATCGGCGGCGGAGGAGCTGAGCAGCGAGCAGGTCGCTGCTGTCGGTGTCCTGTTCCACCGCACGCTGCCGGTGAGTGGGCCGCTCTTCAGCGCCGGCCTGATCGAGCGTCGACGCCTCGAGGCCGAGAAGGCGGAACGGCGCGCGCAGGAGCTGGAGCTCGAGGCACAGCGGCGGGCAGCGGAGCTCGAAGAGGCACGCAAGCGCGCCGGCGCGGCGGCCGAGGATGCACACGTGGCCGAGCGCAAGCGCGACGAGGCGGAGGCCGCCGCGTTCGAGGCCAGCCGCCTCCGCAGCCCTAGCGACGGGGCTAAGTCACGGTGACCGCGAGTGAGGATCGCGAAGCCCAGGTGGTGGAGGGCGACAAGCGAGCCGTGTGGGCCGTCGTCCTGTTTCTCGGGAATCTCGTCGCGATGCCTGTGTACTGGTACACGCACATCTGGCGCCAGAATCCGGTCCACCGGGTGCCGCGCTCCGATCTAAGGACCCAAGGGGCATAAGCCGAGCACGTCGTCCGCGCTTGTTCTCTCGAGGTCGTCAGCGAACGACGTTGAGGAGGCGGCGGGGAGGTGCCTAGCTATGTGGGTCCGCAATCCGAAAAGGAGGCGAGGCCGCCCGAGGCGTTCGATCTGAGCGCGAACGTCGACGCCGGCGCGCAAAGCCGCCGGGTAAGGTTCTGATGCGGCGGGATCTAACCGGCGCGAAGCTCGTCCGCGTACGCGAGCGGATCCTCGAAGCAGCGCGGCGGGAGCACGCCGTGCAGGTGGATCTTGCCGCCGACACGGTCCCAGCCGGCAGCCTCGGCGAGCTCGTAGCTTCGAACCGCCCTCTCAATCCGTTCGTCCGTGTCGCTGAAGTCGCGGAAGCGCAGGAACGTTCGTCGCGGAAAATAGCTGAAGCGGACGATCGGCTTGAGAACGATCGCCGTCAAGATCGGGCAGTCGAACTTCGCAACCTCCGACTTGACTTTCGGCCCGACCGTCTTCTCCTGCTCGAAGAGAAGCGCCGTCCGAAAAACGTCCGCGCGCTCGCCGCGCGAAAGGCGACGGCCGGCGCGCGCGGCGTGGTGGACGCGGGTCAGGGCTTCAAGCAGTTCGTCCGGCAGCACCTCAACCGCGCCCGGCTTGTCGCCGTGGGCCTTGGTGAAGAAGTAGTTCGTGTAGGTATCGACGAAGACCGAGCGGTTCGCGTCCTTAAACCCCTGCGAGAAGGTGAACAGCATGTAGGAGCGGCGAGCACGCTCCTCGCGGTCGTAGAAGTAGCGCTGATTGATCAAGCGGTTGACGGTTCCGCGCCGCTCGTAGAAGCCGTAAGCCCAAAGCGCGCCGTGGAGCGCCACCTCCGGAAAGGTGTGGTTCCCGCCCGAATCGACGAAGATCGAGTGGAGCAGCGCAACGCGCTGCGGAATGTCGCCGGAACCCCCGGCGAGCCGCGTCGCCTCGGCGCGGATGTCGCCGTACGCGCGCGCCAGGGTTGTCTCGCTCTCGGTGGTCACGAGGACTCCTCGTCGCAACGTACAGCTACCCTCGCGCGGAGGCAACGTCTGGTGTGTCACTTGGCGATGAGACGAACGAGCCGGGACGGCCTACTAGTGAACGGCGCCGGCGAAACGCGCGAAACCGACGCTGCGTGGCAAGGTGGTCGATCCAAGGCGCCTCCGGGACAGGAACTCGCCTAGTCCCTGCTTAGTTCCGACGGCGTAGAAGCTTTCAGGACGCTGGCCGTGGAGCTGTCATCCGCTCTGGACTCGCCGATCGCGCCATTGAGCCTGCCGGGATCGAACCGGCGACCTCCTGCTTTGCAAAGCAGGCCAGACCACTGCGCCGGACTGCCGCTGGCTGCGACTTCCCGTAGATATCGCGGATCTCATCCGGGGTACCACGGCGGTGAGGCGCCATAGCCGCGCGCGCCCCGATCTTTCCCTCGCACCCCGATCAGTCCAGAGACGGCGAGGTCGCGCACGCCGCGACGCGCGACGTCATCAGTGACCTCGCAGTACGCCATCGCAAACTGTCGTGCGAAGGTGACCCCTCAACCGTAAGGGGACCGGTAACGGTCTGTGCGGCGCCCTCCGCCGAGCCAGCAGCTACGCCGCCGCAGGTGACAGTTCGCCGGGTGAGCTTCCGCAGGAAATCAGCGAGGAGCTTGAGGAGCTCGCGGCCTTCCGCTCGAGGGGTGCGTTGTTCGAAGCGGAGCACGCCGCTCTGAAGGCGCGCAGGCTCGAGGGACACCGCGACTGGTCGGAGTAGAGCGCACTGAAATTGTCGTCGGCTGGCGGAAGCGCATCGAGATCTCAGCAAGAAATCTCGACGCGGACTGGCGAGACCAAACTCGGTCGAGCTCAGCCAGGACCTCGGCAACAAGAGAGGTGTCCATGAAGCGGTTCCCTGCCGGCGGTCCGAGACGCTCTACGCCGGCGCCGAGGGAGCCTGACTGCCCGACGCCACCCCCGTCGTGTCAGCTGCCCCCCTAGGTCCGCTGCTCTGATCGGCCATCCGAGTCTCGCGGGACTGGCTGCTCTGGCGGAACTCAACTGCATCGGCGGCTTCTTGGAATTCGAGCAGCTCGCCCGCCAGTTCGGCAAGCTGCTGCTTGACCTCGAGCGGGGTGGCATAGAAGAACTCGCGTCGCGGTCGCGCCAGGTTGACCTTGCGGTCAGCCAGCTGAGCATGCAGGGTGGCTTCGATTCCGACCGCATCCTTGGAAAGAACAGGGCATGAACGTCGAAGTTGAAGGGGACTGACGCGCCGCCTAGCTCATGCACGCGGTCGAGCGGGTCGAGTCGACGGGTCAGGCCGATCTTGAGGATGCCCTCTCCGAAGGAGCCGATGTTGGAGATGACGTAGACGTAGCCGGCGCGGATGTTGGCGGCTCTGTAGTCGACGTCGTCGATCGCGTGGTCGATTTCGGCGAGCCGCTCGCGTAGGCGGCCGGCGCCGTCTTCGTCTCCCTTCTCGTTCAGCACCTCGAGCGCGTTCTGGTGATGTTGGCGCTCCTTTTCGAGCCGAGCCCGCTCGCGCTCAAGCTCCTTCTGGGCAAGTCGTTCTTCCCGGAGCCGTTCGCGCTCTTCGCGGTCGCGTTCCTTCTGCTCGGCCTGGGCCTCGAGGTAGTCGGCGGTCAGCTCGAGCTCCTTGACGCGCAGCTGGTGGTAGCCGTCGGAGACACGGATGTTCATGGTCCTGCCCAGGTTGGCGATGGTGTTCGCGACCTTAGTCAGCCGGTCGATCGCCGAGGACAGCTTGTAGGGCTTCATCCCCCGCACCAGGTTGTCCGCCTCGGCGTTGTAGGCGCGCAGCACCAGCTTCGAGTAGTCGCGCACCATGGTGCGTCCCTCGCGCCGCGAGCCGTTCACCGTCCAGTCAGTGTTGGCGAGCATGGCTCCACCGTCTCCGCGGGCCATGGTCTTGATCGCGTCCTGGAGACGTTTGAGCTCGGCCTGGTAGGCGACCACATCGCTGAGCGGATGGCGGTACTCATGGATCCCGACTTCCTGGAGCACCTGGTACTCCTCGGTGGTAACGATGGTCGAGCGCAGCCGCGCGGCCTGGGCGGCAAGTTCGTCGCGCTGCCAGGTTGCCTCCGCGACCTGCTTGTTCAGCGCGGCCATCGCCGTCTCGCGCTCGCGCTCGAGCTGCGCCTGCTGCTCGGCCACTTCCCGGTTCAGCGCTTCGCGACGCTCTTCGAGCTCGGCCACGCTCAAGACGTCGAGGCGACCGAGCCGCTCTACCTGGGCGCGCAGAGTCTCAACCTCAGACGCGAGCTCGCGCGCTTGGTCCCGGGAGCCGAAGAGATGGCGCTCGGTATGCGCAGCTGCAGGCTTGACGCCCGATGGAGCGGCGGGGCCCCCAGCTGCGGTCTGTTGATCGCTTCGACCGACGCCCTGAGCAACGGAGTTTGGGGCGGGGACAGGGGGATCCTGATCCAAGCTCTGGTGACCCGCGGTGGCGACATGCTCGGTCCAAGCGGAGCCGTTCCACCAGCGGTACTCCGCACGGCCCGCCGGGTCCGCGCACCAACCCGGTCCCGAGTTCGGAGGGGGCGGGGACCACGCCATAAGCCAACTTGAAATGCTCAGCCTCTTTTTGTCAAGACCTCGGCGTGCCGGCCCGCGACCTGCTCGAGCGTTTATAGAGACTCGCCGGATCCCCGGTCGACCGGTGTGTGACGAGGCATTGCGAGCGACTGTCGGATGATCCGCAGCCTGTGTCCGATCGGCGGTGGCCGACAAGAGACCAGTCTTGAGAATCAGCTTGCCGCCGTAGGCGATGCGCCTCGAGACGTAGGAGTCCTGAACGTCGGGCCGAGCACCGGCCATTGTCTGCAACGCTCGGTGGCAGTCGCCCGGATCCGATTGCCGCGAGCGCCGGTTGGACCTCGTGAGCGCCCCAACTGAGTCGACGCATCGCCGCTAGTAGCGACGCGGTCGACAGCCCGTCAAGGGAAGGTCGAGCATCACGCGCAGCTCGCCTGCCAGTTCATTCGAGATGAACTTCGCGCCGTAGTAGCGGCTCTCATCGAGAACGAACCTCCTCGTGCGACGGCACGTCAGTTCGTCTGTGCCGAGCTCGATCC
The DNA here is from genome assembly GCA_963719375.1 of uncultured Actinomycetes bacterium. GTDB lineage: Bacteria > Actinomycetota > Thermoleophilia > Solirubrobacterales > Thermoleophilaceae > JAICJV01. The sequence continues at coordinate 1,943,626 of CAVRBY010000001.1, forward strand.
GGACGAAGATCGACAGATCGATCCACCACTCGCCATTCAGGTGCACTGGGTCGAGTGCCACGTCGCTGTGTCCGCCATCGATCGGAACGATCGTCTGGCCATCGCGCGTCAGCGTGTGCGCGATCTTGGCTTCGCCGACCAGTGCTAGCGCCCGCGAAACCGCCGCGCGTTCATCGGGATCGATCTCGGTCGCGATCGCGTCTGGCCGGTCAGCATGTCGCCCTTTCGAACATGCTCCTTCGCGCTGTGCTCCTTGCGTGCCCTGCAATCGGGCACTAACGGGCACCCGAAGCGCCCGGGCACCGGGGGCGCGACGCTGTGCTGGACGCTCGACCGCCCGAGATTGGCGGTCCAGAGCGGAATCGTGCGGATGGGCGCGGCTGGTTTCGAACCAGCGACCTCTCGCGTGTGAAGCGAGCGCTCTCCCACTGAGCTACGCGCCCTTGTCGAGCAGTCTATGGACTGAGCGTGGAGGCGTTCGCTTCCACGCTCGCGCCGACGGCGGTAGGATTACCGACGGACCGTGCTAGGCGGGGAGGTAGCGGTGCCCTGCACTCGCAATCCGCTCTAGCGAGGCTGAATCCCCGCTCGCGGGGTGTGCCTTTGGGGTCAGTACGCCGTTCTGAGGTGCTGATGGTCAGGTCCCGCGCGGTGGACGCTCGCGAACCAGGTCAGGTCCGGGAGGAAGCAGCCTTAAGCGATACCGCCCATGCGCCGCGGGGAAGCCTGGCCGGAGCCGATCGCGGTGGGCACGCCCGGGGACGCACCACAACGGCGGGTGCACGGTCCGCTTCTCAACAGGCGCCCGCGAAGAGCACCCACGAGGAGTTGCGCGCGATCTCGCGGTAGCCGGGCGGACCGGTGCCGGGAGGCAGCGAGGCGTAGCGCTTTGGGTCGTTCGGGTCGAGGACCGCGAGTCCCGCGACGAAGGCGCTGGCCGGCGCGAAATAGAGGCCGTTTGCGGTCGGACGGTCGAACTCGGCCGAGCCGATCCGCGTCGGCGCCGTGCCGGTCCAGTAGGCGAGCAGCGGAACCTGCCCGTGGGTGGGTCCGAAGACGCGGCCGCAGCGGCCGAGCAGGTGCGCGGTCGCGCTCGCGCGCGCGAGCGCGTGTAAATCCGACTGGACCCTGTAGCGATTGTCGATGTCGGCCCGCAGCGTCGTCAGACGGCCGACCTGGCTCGGAGTCAGCGCCACGATCGCGAGCAGCAGCACCGCTCCGACGGCACGCGCGGGGGCGCGGACGGGATGGCCGATCGGGAGCGCCAGCCAGCCGAGCGCCCCGAGCGCGGCGAACAGGCAGAGGACGAAGCCGGCGAGGAACAGGTAGCGACCGATCAGCGAGAGGCCGGCGACCGCAAAGCAGAGGAACGCGATCCCGTTGAGGACGGCGATCGCGGCGGGCAGGAGGGTCCGGCTGCGCAGCCACCAGAGTCCGCCGACGAAGCCCGCCAGCGACGCGACGAGCTCCTCCAGCCGGAGGATCTCGCCGAGATGCTGGGGGAGCTGCGAGGGGATGGCGCCGAGACCCGTCTTGCGGTGCAGCTGTGCCGCGGTGTCGTGCGTTCCGTGCAGCGACCAGAGCGCGTCTCCGGTGACGACCAGGTCGCTCAGCATCCACAGGATCGGCGCGGCGACGGCGATCGCGAGCAGCTTCGCGCGCTCCGTCCAGCTCAGCGGCGGTGCCGTCCAGAGCCAGTAGGCGCCGGCGTACAGCCAGGCTTCCGGGCGCAGCAGACCGGCGAGCGCGAGCAGCACCAAAACCGCCGCGCCGCGCCGCGGCCGGCGCGCCTCGAGCACTGCTGCCCACAGGATCAGGGCGATCGTCGGCAGGTCGACGTAGCCGCGGATGCCGAAGTTGAGCGGCGGGACACGCGTGGCGGCGAGCGCCGCCGCGAGCAGTCCTACTGGCCAGCCGTAGAGCTCGCTGCCGAGGCGGTACAGCGCCAGGCAGATGAAGCCGATCGCGAGCAGGACGAGGGCGAGCGTGATCTGCTCGGCCGAGTCCCCGAATGCCGACAGCGGCACTCCGAGGGCGATCGCCAGCGGGTGGGGCGTGGGGGCGACCGGGACGTGGTAATGCGGCAGCTGCCCGTGCGCGAGCTGGCGGCCCCAGACGAGCGCGTAGAAGGTGTCGTAGTTGAGGAAGGCGTGGCCGAAGAAGGCGAAGATCAGCGCGCCTACTCCGGCCGCCGCCACGAGCGTGCGCAGCGGCCTCGGCAGGCGCGCCAGAGATGGGGCGACCGAGGCTCGCCTTGGCTTCCCGGCAATAGCCATGGGGTCGCCCCACTCTCGCATGTCGCCGCGTGACGGGGCGGCCGAGCCCATGGCTAGGATCCCGAGAGTGCTATCGCTCTACCGCCGTCACCGGCCCCGCAGCTTCGACCAGGTCGTCGGCCAGGAGCACATCGTGCGCACCCTGCGCAACGCGATCGAGCTCGGGAAGGTTCACCACGCCTACCTGTTCGTGGGCTCGCGGGGGACCGGCAAGACGAGCATGGCGAAGCTGCTCGCCTGCGCCCTGAACGCCGAGGGCGGCCCGCACGCCGACTTCGCTCCCGACGGTCCGGCAGTGCGCGCGATCATGGAGGGCAACTCGCTCGACGTGGTCGAGATGGATGCCGCGTCGAACAACTCCGTCGACGATATCCGCGAGCTGCGGGAGAACGTCGCGCTCGCGCCGATGGGAGGCGGCCGCCGCGTCTACATCCTCGACGAGGCGCACATGCTCTCGACCTCGGCCTGGAACGCTTTCCTGAAGACGCTCGAGGAGCCCCCCGCCCACGTCGTGTTCGTGCTCGCGACGACCGAGGCGCACAAGGTGCCGGCGACGATCGTCGACCGCTGCCACCGGTTCGACTTCCAGCGTCCCTCGCTCGAGCAGGTCGCGAGCGTGCTCCGGCGCGTCGCCGACGAGGAGTCGCTGCAGGTGCCCGACGCGGCGATCACGATGATCGCGCGCGCCGCGACCGGCAGCTTCCGCGACGCACTCGGAACGCTCGAGCAGCTCGTCACCTACGGTGGCTCGGAGGTCAAGCTCGACGACGTCCTCGAGGTACTCGGCGTCGCGGATGCGGAGCTGATCTTCGAGGCGGCGGAGGCGCTCGTCGAGCATGACCCCCGCGCGGCGCTGCTCGCGGTCGAGCGACTGTCGGGATCGGGGCGCGACCTGACCCAGTTCATGCGCGACCTCGCGGCTCACCTGCGTCACCTGTTCGTCGTTCAGACGCTCGGCGACGTACCGGACTCCTTCGCCGTCACAGCCGAGCAGACCGATCGCCTGAGCGGGCAGGCCGAACGACTCGCTCAGGGCGAGATCCTGCGCGCGATCGACCTGCTGGCTGCCGCGATGAGCGCGGTCAAGGACGGCTCCGATCCGCGCATCCAGCTCGAGCTGGCCCTGCTCAAGGCCGTCAAGCCGGAGGTCGACCTCTCGCTCCAGGCGCTCCTGTTCAGGATCGAGCAGCTCGAGCGGCGCCTCGGTCAGGGCCTGCCTCAAGCGGACGCTCCAGCGGAGCCGCGCGCGGCCGCCGCCGCACCCGGCTCGGCGGCGACGAGCGCCGAGCGGCCTCCCGCACCGGCGCCGACCGCGCGCGCGCCGGTTCAGAGCGCCCCCTCTCCGACAGCTGTCGCGTCAGCGGCGACCGCCGCGGCCACCGACCCGGAGCCGGAGCTCGGTGCGGAGATCAGCGTCGAACGCCTGCGCAGCCTCTGGCCCGCAGTGGTCGACGCCGTCTGCCAGGAGAACGGGATGGTCGGCGCCTTCCTCGCCGATGCCCGTCCGGTAGAGCTCGTGGACGGGCGGCTCTCGGTGGCGTTCCCGCCCGGTGGGGGCTTCTCGAAGAAGAAGGTCGAGGCAAACCGCCAGCTCGTGCAGCGTGCCATCGCCGCCGTTCACAACGGCCCGCTGGCGATCGACTACGTGATCGCGGAGACCGGTGCGGAGCCGGAGGCCCCCGCCGGCCTCTCCGAGGAGGAGCTGCTCGAGCGCCTGAAGCAGGACTTCGGTGCCCGCGAGGTGATCGACGAGTGAGCCGGGCGGTACGCTGAACCGATGCCGAAGCAGCCGAACATGAACCAGATGCTGCGCCAGGTTCAGCAGATGCAGACGGAGATGGCGAAGGCGCAGGAGCAGTTGAAGCACGAGGTCGTCGAGGCGAGCGCCGGCGGAGGGATGGTCACCGTCAAGGTGGGCGGCGACCTCGAGCTGCGCGAGGTTCGCATCGACCCGACGGCGATCGACCCGGATGACGTCGAGATGCTCCAGGATCTGGTGCTCGCGGCGACGAACGAGGCCCTGCGGTCGGCACAGGAGCTCGCGGCGTCGAAGATGGGCGCGGCGACGGGCGGTCTCGGGGGCGCGGGCGGACTCGGCGGGCTGCTGCCCGGGCTCTGAGGGCCGGCGAGCCTGGAGGCGCGGCGGCCGCGCCGGATAACCTCGGCTGAGTGTTCTCGCCGCCCGTCAACCGCCTGATCACCGAGCTTTCGCGGCTGCCCGGGATCGGTCAGCGGACCGCGCAGCGGCTCGCCTTTCACATCCTGGGTCTGCCTCCCGAGGAGGCGCTGCCGCTCGCCGAGGCGATCGCCGAGGTCAAGGAGAAGGTCGGCCAGTGCGAGGTCTGCTTCAACCTCGCCGTCGGGCCGCGCTGCGAGATCTGCGACGACGCACGGCGGGAGGAGGCGACGATCTGCGTCGTCGAGGAGGCCGGCGACATCATCCCGATCGAGCGTACCCACGAGTGGCGCGGGCGCTACCACGTGCTCGGCGGCGCCCTGTCGCCGATCGACGGCGTCGATCCGGAGGACCTGCGCGTGGCCGAGCTGCTCGAGCGCGTCGAGTCCGGGGCCGTCCGGGAGGTCGTGGTCGCGACCAACTCGACGACGACCGGCGAGGCGACGGCGCTCTACATCGCGGACGCGCTGCGCGAGAGCGCCCCGGAGGTCGCGGTCACCCGGCTCGCCAGCGGGCTTCCCGTGGGTGCTGACCTCGAGTACGCCGACGAGGTGACGGTGGGGAAGGCGCTGCGCGCTCGCCACGCGCTCTAACTATCGTTGGACGGCGATGTCCGACGGGCAGATCACGGTGATGAAGTTCGGCGGCACATCCGTCGCCGACGCCGATCGGATCCGGCGAGCGGCCGGCCGAGTCGCTGCCGTGAAGGAGGCTGGTGGGAAGGTCGTCGCGGTGCTCTCCGCACGTGGCAAGACGACCGATGAGCTGATCCGGATGGCCTACGAGCTCTCCGAGCGCCCCGACCCGCGCGAGATGGACATGCTGCTCTCGACCGGCGAGCGGATCTCGTGCGCGCTCGCCGCGATGGTGATCAACGACCTCGGCTACGAGGCGCAGTCGTTCACCGGCTCGCAGGCGGGCATCGTCACCGACAGCTCGCACACCAAGGCACGCATAATCGACGTCCGTGCCGACCGAATCCGCGCGGCGCTCGATGACGGCAAGGTCGTGCTCGTCGCGGGCTTCCAGGGGACCTCCGCCTTCGTTCGCGACGATGGCGGGTATCGCATTCACGGCGACGTTACGACGCTTGGACGGGGCGGCTCGGACACGACGGCCGTCGCGCTCGCCGCGGCCCTCGGAGCCGACGTGTGCGAGATCTACACCGATGTGGCGGGAGTCTTCAGCGCCGACCCGCGGATCGTGCCGGAGGCGCGCAAGCTGCCGCAGGTCTCGTTCGAGGAGATGCTCGAGATGTCCGCTTCCGGAGCGAAGGTGCTGCAGCTACGCTCCGTCGAGTACGCGCGCAACCACGGCGTGCGGATCCACTGCCGGTCGAGCTTCGACGACGGCCCGGGTACTTTCGTTGTAGGCGAAGAGGAGACGATGGAGAGACCGCTCGTCACAGCCGTGACCCACACCACAGACGAGGCGCGCGTCACGCTGCTCGGCGTGCCCGACACGCCGGGCGTCGCGGGCCAGGTCTTGACCGCGCTCGCCGAGGCGAACGTCAACGTGGACATGATCATCCAGAACGAGCCGGCGGGCGGCGAGCGGCGCGCCGACATGTCGTTCACCGTCCCGCGCGCCGAGCTGCCGCTGGCCCGCGACGCGCTCTCCGGGCTCGTCGCCGAGCTCGGGATCGAGGCGATCCAGTCGGATTCCGACATGGGCAAGGTGTCGCTCGTCGGCGCCGGGATGAAGAGCCACCCCGGCGTCGCCGCGAAGACCTTCTCGGTGCTCGGCGAGGCGGGCGTCAATATCGAGATGATCTCGACCTCGCCGATCAAGATCTCCTGCGTCGTACGTGAGAGCGACGTCCCCATCGCCGTGCGCCGGCTGCACGCCGCGTTCGAGCTCGGTGACGACGCCGTGCGTGAGGAGGATCCGCGCGGCGATCACCGGCCGCGGGTGGCGAGCTGATGCGGATCGCGGTCGTCGGCGCGACCGGAGCGGTTGGCTCCACCATGCTCGGCGTCATGCGCGAGCGTCAGTTCGCGGCCGACGAGGTCGTCCCGTTCGCCTCGGAGCGCTCTGTGGGACGCGTGATCGACCATGGCGACGAGGACCTCGAGGTCCAGCCGCTCTCCGACCGGTCGATCCAGGGCTTCGACATCGCCCTCTTCTCCGCCGGCGGCGCGACGAGCGGGGAGTGGGCGCCGCGCTTTGCGGAAGCGGGTGCCGTCGTGGTCGACAACTCCTCCTTCTGGCGCATGCACGACGACGTGCCGCTCGTGGTCGCCGAGGTGAACCCCGAGGCGCTCGCGACGCACAGGGGAATCGTCGCCAACCCGAACTGCTCGACGATGCAGTTGATGGTCGCGCTGAAGCCGATACTCGACGTCGTCGGGATCGAGCGGCTCGTGATCACCACGATGCAGTCGGTATCGGGCACCGGACAGCGCGCCGTCGAGGAGCTCCACGACCAGACGGAGGCCGTTATCGAGGCCAAGGAGGTCGCCCCGTCGCGCGTCTACCCGCACCAGATCGCCTTCAACGTGCTGCCGCAGGCGGGCAACTTCAAGGACGGCGACGACTACACCGACGAGGAGCACAAGCTCGTCGACGAGACACGCAAGATCCTCGGCCGGCCGGAGATCGGGGTGTCGGCGACCTGCACGCGCGTGCCGGTGTACACCGGGCACTCCGAATCGGTCAACGTCGAGACGACTGAACCGCTCAGCCCGGAGCGCTGCCGCGAGCTGCTCGCCGACGCGCCCGGCCTGGTGGTCCTCGACGACCCCCGCAACGGCGTCTACCCGCTCGCGATCGACGCCGCGGGGCGCGACGCGGTGCTCGTCGGACGGATCCGCCGCGACCCCTCGCACGAGCGCTGCCTGAACCTGTGGGTGGTCGGCGACAACCTGCGCAAGGGCGCGGCGACCAACGCGGTGCAGCTCGCCGAGCTGATCAGCGTCGGCGGCCTGCTGCGGAGCGCGCGCGCCGCCTGAGCGGATGCGTGGAGATCGCCGCCGCGGGGTAGACCAAGGACGATGAAGCTGCAGGAGTTGCTCGCCACGATCGCGCGCGGCGGAGGTAACACGCGCGCGCGGACACGCCGCAGCAACCGCCCGCGTGGCGAGGGCAGGGGCCTGATCCCCTCGGTCAAGGCGCTCCTGCGCCGGCGCTGAGCCCGGTCGCAGGTCAAGTCAGGACGCGCGGATGACGATTAATGGCCCAACGTGCGCGCGCGACGCCTATCCCCGCGGTTCCTGCGGAAGCTTCCACGTCTCGGCCTGCTCGGGCGCTTCAGCGTGCTCAGCCTGCTCGCCGTCCTCGTCCTCGGCGTCGTGCTCGCAAACACGCTCATGGGGCAGATACGCAACCGCGGAATCGGGGACGCCGCCCAGTCGGCTGAGCTCGTAACGAGCTTCGGCATCCAGCCCCAGCTCACCGGGGTCGACCTGCGCCAGCGCCTCGCGCCCGAGGTCGTCAGCTCACTCGACCAGCTGCTGCGCGCGGGCTACACCGCCAACGGGGTCGAGACGATCCGCATCTGGAGCCCCGACTTCCGGATCGTCTACTCCCCCGACCACAGCCTGATCGGCAGGCGCTTCCCGCGTGAGCAGGGCGTCATGGAGGCGCTTCGCGGGCGACCCAGCGCGGAGGTTCGCACCGGCAGCGACGAGATCGCCTACGCCACGCACGGGTCGGTGATCGAGGCCTACGTGCCGCTGCGGCTGGCGCCGGGCGGACCGCCCGCCGGGGCGTTCGAGGTCCACCTCACCTACGCGCCCGTCGCCGCGGCAATCAGGAGCGACATCGATCGGCTCTATCTCGCGCTCGCAATCGGGCTGCTGCTCCTCTGGGCAACGCTGTTCCGGATCGTGGCCGGCGCGTCAGGGCGCTTGCGCAGGCAGGCGGCCGAGAACGAATATCAGGCACGCCATGACCTGCTCACGGGTCTGCCGAACCGCTCGAGCTTCAGCGAACGCGTCGAGCGTGCGATCGAGCGCGCGCGGGAGCGAGAGATGCCGATCGGGGTGATGATCGTGGACCTCGATCGCTTCAAGGAGGTGAACGACACGCTCGGGCACCACAGTGGAGACCTGCTGCTGCAGCAGGCGGGAGCGAGGCTGGAGGCGGCGCTACGGAGCTCCGACTCGCTCGCGCGGCTTGGCGGCGACGAGTTCGCCGTGCTGCTCACGGACCTGCCGGAGCCACGCGTCGCCGGCGAGATAGCCACCCGCATCACGGAGTCGCTCGAGCGCCCCTTCACGCTCGACGAGCTGACCGTTCACATCGAGGCGAGCATCGGCATCGCCTACTTCCCCGAGCATGGCGACAGCGTCGAGACGCTGATGCAGCGCGCCGACGTCGCGATGTACGTGGCAAAGGCGGCCTCCGAGAACTATGAGACCTATGCCGCCCAGCACGACGTCAACAGCCCCGCGCGCCTCGCGCTGCTCGGCGAGCTGCGCCACGCGATCGGCGCGGGCGAGTTCATCGTCCACTACCAGCCGAAGGCGAACCTGCGCAACGGCCGGGTAGAGGGGGCGGAGGCACTGGTGCGCTGGCAGCATCCGAAGCGGGGACTGGTCCCGCCGGACGAGTTCATCCCGCTCGCCGAGCACACCGGGATGATCAAGCCGCTCACCGCCTTGGTGCTCGACGCCGCACTCGGTCAGTGCCGCCGGTGGCACGAGGACGGCTTCGAGCTCACCGTCGCCGTCAACCTCTCCGTGCGCAACCTGCTCGACCCCGACCTGCCACAGTCGATCGGCGATCTGCTTCGAAAGTGGGAGCTGCCGCCGGCCCGCCTGATGCTCGAGATCACCGAGGGCACGATCGTCACAGAGCAGGTGCGCGCGCTCGACGTGCTCACACGGCTCGAGGCGATGGGCATCGGCCTCGCCATCGACGACTTCGGGACCGGTTACTCGTCGCTCGCCTACCTGAAGGACCTTCCGGTGCGCGAGTTGAAGATCGACCGCAGCTTCGTCAACAACATGACCGAGGAAGGCAGCGACGCGTTCATCGTGCGGTCCACGATCGACCTCGGTCGCAACCTCGGCCTGCGCGTCGTGGCCGAGGGCGTCGAGACCGCAGACGCGTGGTCGCAGCTCGTTAGGCTCGGGTGCGATGTCGCCCAGGGCTACTACCTGGGCCGTCCCGTGGCGGCGGACGAGCTGACGCGATGGCTCCGCGAGCGCGACTGCAGGGTGCCGTTCGAAGTCGCCTTCGATTCGCTTGAAGGAACGGCGGCCGGCGCATCGAATCCCCAGTCATGATCCGACCCCAGAAGCCAGTCTTCGCTGCCGCCTGTGCCGCGGCGCTCCTCGCCGGCTGTGGCTCGAGCTCCAAGACGAGCACGACCTCCACGGGAAGCCAGGGCTCGAGCAGCCATCCCCAGAACGCCGCGCAGGCATTCGAGACGACCGAACCGCCGCCCGCGAACGTGCCGCGCCCGCAGGTGCGTTTCGAGACCCCCAGCGCAAACTCCACGGTCGCCAGCACCTTCACCGTCAAGGTCGCGCTGAAGAACTTCGTGATCGACCCGAAGGCGGTCGGGCAGGCGCCGCGGCCCGGGCGCGGGCACCTCCACTTCAAGCTCGACGGAGGCAAGTTCGACTATCCGCACTACGCGGGGCCGAACGGGATCGTCGGCAAGGGTCTCGGCGTCAGCGGCGACTACTCGCCGGCGCTCGCCCCGATGATCACCTACAGCCATATCCCGGCGGGCAAGCACACGCTGCAGGTCTTCCTGGCGAACAACAACCACACCAACGTGGGCGTGTCCGCCACCGAAACGATCACCGTGCGATAGGCCCTCCCGGCGCGCGAGCGCCAGCGTTACCGGTTCCAGCGTGCGTCCGGTGAGCGATGTGTCGGCGAGTGACGCCGGCATCCGCCGGACACGCCTCGCCCTCCACCCGGCGAGCCGGCTCAGGCGACCGGCTGCGGCGTGTTGTGATGCCCGAACCGAGCGAGCTCACGACGGGTCGATATGCCGAGCTTCCGGTAGATGTTGCGGGCGTGCGTGCGCACGGTCTCGACCCCGATCGAGAGCCGGTGGGCGATCTCGCCGTTCGACATTCCCTGCTGGAGCAGCTCGAGCACGTCCGCCTCACGCGCGGTCAGGATGTCGGGCTCAGGGAGGTCGAACCGCTCGGGTGCCGCGCTACCGGAATCGCTCGAGCGCGGCAGTACGCGCATGCCCCGAGAGGCGAGGTGGATCGCGTTGATGATGTCGCGGCCCTGCGTCTCCTTCGAGATGCACGCGGTGGCGCCGAACGACAGGATCTGGTTCGACTCCGCAGCGGTCGGCCGGTTGGCGAGAACGACGATGCGGGTCTCCTGATGGCCCTGATGGAGCTGGTAGATCCAGGCGGCGCTCGGCAGCGACCCGAAATTGAGCAGGACGACGCCCGGCCGCTCCCGCTCCATCACCTCCTCGAGATCCTCGAGCTCGACGTCGCTCGCTGCGAGCTCGAGGTTCGGATCCTCGCCGATCAGCTGCGAGAGGCCGATCGAGACGAGATCCTCGAAGCGGGCGGAGAGAATTGTGACGGGTGGGCGCATCTTGTGAGGGGTGACAACGGGTGACTTTCCTCCCCCTGGTTAGTCCCCCATCTCACCCGGTTCTAACCCCCGACAGTCCCCCTGCCGCTCCCCCGAAGATCACTCGCGCAAGGTGACGTAGGCCGCAGCGAGGCCGGGAATCATTCCACCAGCAGGCGGGAAGGGTCATTCCGGACCAGCCGACCCCCCAATGGCTTCCATAGGGCGCGTAGGGGTACGCCGCACCAAGCGAGAGCCGGCCATCCGTGGCCGGCTTCTCGCTTTTCAGGCGAGAAATCGCCGATGGCTAAGCGGCGGCGAGCTGCGCGACCCAGCGCAAATCGCGGAGCGATTTGCGCTCGTGGTACCTCTGCTCAGGCCGCGGCGAGCTGCGCGACCTTGCGCTCGACGTCGCCCGTGCCCACCACGTGCTTGTTCATCGCGAGCTGCTTCGGCTCGAGGCCGAGGGCCAGGCCGATCAGCTGGGGCAGGTGGAGCACCGGCATGCCGAGGTCGCGTTCGACGAACTTGGAGGCGTCCGGCTGCTGCATGTCGAGGTTCAGGTGGCAGAGGGGGCACGGCGTCACCACGCAGTCGGCGCCGGCATCGATCGCGTCCGCCATGTGGCGGCCGGCCTGGCGCAGCGAGGTGGTGCGGTTCATCGTGATGACGGGGAAGCCACAGCACTTGTGGCTGCCCGCGTAGGCGACGGGGGTCGCGCCGACCGCCTCGATCACCCAGTCGAGGTACTTGTCGCGCTCCGGGAACTGCTCGTAGTTCAGACGGCTGCGCGGGCGCACGATGTAGCAGCCGTAGAAGGGCCCGACGCGCAGCCCCTCGAGCGGCCGCACGACGCGCTCGCGCAGGCTGTCGAGACCGATCTCCTCGACGAGCACCCAGAGGAAGTTCTTGTTCCACCAGTTGCTGTCGCGCTGGTAGCGGAGGTTCTCGCCGACGAGGTGGGTGTTGACGTGCTCGCGGTAATCGGAGCTGGCGTCGAGCCGCGACTGGCACTCCGACTGCGCGCCCTGGCAGGTCGAGCAGATGTTCATCATGCCCTCGGCGCCCTCGACGAGCTGGGCCATCGCGAAGGTGCGAGCGTTCAGGGCGTCGGCGAGCTCCTGGTTGTGCTCGGCGATCACGCCGGCGCCGCAGCAGTTCGCCCGGTCGAGCTCGACGAGCTCGAGGTCGAGCTTGGGCGCCACGAGCGCCATCGAGCCGTGCAGCTCCGGAGTGAAGCCGCGCGAAACGCAGCCTGGCCAGTACGCGAGCTTCATCCTTCCTGCCCTCCTTCGCCCATCGCGCCTTCCTCGTCCTCGTCCGAATCGCCGACGATGTAGAGGTTGAGCTCGAGGCGCTCGTCCTTGGATTCGATCTCCTTGAAGATCCTCCGCACCTGCTTCTGGTCGGGGAGCTTCGGGTGCATCAGGGCCTTCTTGGGGGTGACCTTGCCGCTGGTGACGCCGCGGATCGCCGTGGGGGCCATCTCGATCAGCTGCTTGACGGCGGAGGGCTTCGTCTGGCCCCGGATCAGGCTGCCCTCGCCGAACGAGCGCGGAATCAGCTGCGCCTCGTGGAGGGTCCCGTAGCGCTCGATCAGCCCGGTGAACGCCTGCTCGTGACCGAAGCCGTTGTTGACGTCTCGGATCTCGTAGTCGTCGGTGGCGCGGCGGCGCAGGCGCATGATCTGGTTCATCGGCGCGACGTCCTTCGGGCAGACCTCGACGCACGCGAAGCAGTGGGTGCAGTCATAGATGCCGTGCCGGTCCTGGCTCAGGTCGAGCAGGCGGTCCTCGGTGTGCGCGTCGCGCGGGTCCCCCACGAAGCGGTACGCCTTGGCCAGTGCCGCGGGGCCGATGAACTCGGGATCGACCTCGAGCGAGAGGCATGCGGAGACGCAGACGCCGCAGTGGATGCAGGCCATCGACTGGGTCACGTCGATCATCGACTCCGCGTCGACGAGGTACTCGCGCTCGGGCGGGTCGCCCTCGGGCAGGAGCCAGGGGACGACCCGCTGGACCTTCTTCCAGTGGACCGCGTCCATGTCGACGATCAGATCCTTGATCACCGGCATGTTCGAGAACGGCTCGACGACGATCGTCCCGTTGCCCTCGGCTGAGCGTCCCGAGGCCTCGCCGAGCTTGGTGTTGCAGGCGAGCGCCGACTTGCCGTTGATGCGCACCCCGCAGGAGCCGCAGATGGCCGCCTGGCACGAGCAGCGAATCGCCAGCGAGCCGTCCTCGGCTCCCTTCGCCTGCAGGATTCCGTCGAGCACCGAGCGCTCCGGCGCGAGCTCGACGTCGAACTCCTGCCAGAAAGCGGCCTCGCCGCTTTCCGGGTCGAAGCGGCGGATCTTCAGCCGGTAGTTCTGCTGCCCGTTCTCTGTCGCCATGGTCGTCCTTTCGTGACGGGCAGCAAAGCTAGTACTTGCGCTCTTCGGGTTGCCACTGGGTGATCGTGACGTCCGAGTAGCTGATCTCCGGCGCGCCGCCGTTGGCGGTCAGGTCGATGTGCCTCAGCCACTCGTCGTCGTTGCGCTCGGGGTAGTCGGTGCGGAACTGGGCACCGCGGCTCTCCCTGCGCTCGAGCGCGCCGACGATGACGCACTCGGCGTTGTCGAGCATGAAGCCGAGCTCCATCGCGCCGAACAGGTCCTGGTTGAAGACGCTGCCCTTGTCGTCGATCGCGACGGTCTTCGACTCCTCCTTGAGGCTGCGCACGATCTCGAGTGCCTGGCCGAGCCCCTCCTCATCGCGGAAGACCGCGGCGTACTTGTCCATCGTCGCGCCAAGCTCGGCCTTGATCTCGGAGACCCGCCGGCCCCGACGCTCACGGCGGATGATCTCGCTGAGGCCGCGCTCCTCGTCGCGCAGGAAGGAATCCGAGGGCTCCGGCATGCCCATCGAGCGCGCGTGGCGGGCGGCGTCCTGGCCCGAGCGACGGCCGAAGATGAGCGTGTCGAGCAGCGAGTTCGCACCGAGGCGGTTGCCGCCGTGGACCGAGACGCAGGCGGTCTCGCCGGCGGCATAGAGCCCCTCGATGCCGGTGTGGCCGCTCGTGTCGGTCTTGATCCCGCCCATCGTGTAGTGGTTGCCCGGCTTGATGTGGATCGGCTCACGCGTGATGTCCACACCGGCGAAATCCCGCCCGACGTTGACGATCTCGCGGAGCGCCTCGTGGATGCGCTTGCGCGGCACGACCGTGATGTCGAGCGCGACGGTGCCGTCGGGGAAGCCGCGGCCCTCGTTGATCTCCGTCTGCTCGGCGCGAGAGACGACGTCGCGCGAGGCCAGCTCCATCTTGTTGGGGGCGTACTTCTCCATGAACCGCTCGCCCTCGGCGTTGTAGAGGTGAGCTCCCTCGCCGCGCGCTCCCTCTGTGATCAGCAGGCCGTTGCCGGCGAGCGTGGTCGGGTGGTACTGGACCATCTCCATGTCCATCAGCGGGGCGCCGATGCGGTAGGCCATGGCGATCCCGTCGCCCGTGCAGATGAGCGCGTTGGTCGTCGGGTTGTAGATCTGTCCGTTGCCGCCCGTGCAGAGGATCACCGCCTTGGCCGAGAACGCCTCCATCGAGCCGTCGCGCATGTTGCGCGCGACGCACCCGGCGACATGCCCGTTCTCGTCGCGGTAGAGGTTGGTGGTGAACCACTCCTCGTAGCGGTAGACCTCGTCGTGCTGCATCAGCTGCTCGTAGAGCACGTGCAGGATCGCCTGCCCCGTGATGTCGGCGACGTAATAGGTGCGCGCAGCCGAGGCTCCGCCGAAGGCGCGGGTGCCGAGCTTGCCCTCCTCGTTGCGATGGAAGGTGACCCCCAGATGCTCCAGGTGGATGATCTCGTTTGGCGCCTCGCGGCACATGATCTCGATCGCGTCCTGGTCACCGAGATAGTCGGAGCCCTTGACCGTGTCGTAGGCGTGCGACTCCCAGGAGTCCTCCGGGTTGAGCGCGGCGTTGATGCCACCCTGCGCGGCGTTCGAGTGTGAGCGGACCGGGTGGACCTTCGCCAGGATGCCGACCGAGGCGCCGTCCTCGGCGGCGGCGAGCGCGGCGCGCTGGCCGGCGAGGCCGGCTCCGATTACGAGGACGTCGTGTGAGGGCATGGGTCTGGTTACGAGCTGCTCGGGTGCAGGGGGCGCGATTCTATGTCACACGCCGCCCGCACAAGGGGGTACGTTGCCCGCGGCCCGGACTGTTCACACGGGCGATGGCCGCAGCGCCCGCCGGACCTGCTCGACCGTGACGACGCCGCGCAGCACCCCGCCGGCGTCGACGGCCATCAGCGCGCCGAGCTGGCCCAGGGCGCGGGAGGCGAGCAGCGATTCGAGCGGGGCGTCGACGCCGATCCGGAAGGTGTCGCGCGTCTCGGCCTGAGCCAGCGCGCCGACCGTCCAGGCGGGGCGCTGCGCCTCTGGAACCGCCTCGATTCGCTCGCGCGTGACGAGCCCGAGGAAGCGGCCGTCCGCGTCGACGGCCGGGAACCAGTCCCAGCCGAAGCGCAGGAAGTAGTCCTCGAAGCCCCTGTCGAGCGGCGTCTCGGCGAGGATCGTGACCGGTTGCGAGTCCATCACGTCCTCGACGCGGAGGCCGCTCGGCGGGCGCGTCGCGGCCGCGGTCGCGATGATCGCCCGGGAGGCCGAGAAGACGATGAAGGCGATCAGCGCGAGGTACACGCCCGGGTAGTAGTAGCGGGTCACGAATGCGACCGCGGCGAGCGCGAAGAGCACGTAGGAGATGCCGCGGCCGAGTTGCGCGGCGGCGATCGTGGCCCGGCCCTGGTCGCCCGTGCGCCACCAGATCAGCGCGCGGGCTATGCGCCCGCCGTCGAGCGGAAGCCCGGGCACGAGGTTGAAGACCAGCAGGACCGCGTTGATGAACGCCAGGTAGCTGAGCACGGCGGCGCCGGCCCCGATGCCCCCCTGGCCATGGGCGACCGCGTCGAAGAAGCGACTCGTACTGCTCGAGGCGGCGCCGGCGAGGAAGGCGAGCGCCGCGATCACGAGCGTCACGAGCGGCCCGGCGGCCGCGATCAGCAGGTCGGTGCGGGGGTCGGAGGGCTCGCGCTCCATGTAGGTGAAGCCGCCAAAGAACCAAAGCTCGACGCCCCGAACCTGCACGCCACGCGCTCGCGCGGTGAAGGCATGGCCGAGCTCGTGCAGCAGGATGGAGAGCAGAAAGCCCGCCGCGGTCAGCGCGGCGAGCAGGAACGCCTTCGAGTCGTTGCCCGGGAACTCGCTGTTGTACTGCGGCGAGAGCGAGAAGATGAGCAGGAAGAGGACGAAGAACCAGCTTGGGCTGGCTCCGATCCGGATGCCGAGTATCCGGCCGAGCTGAATCGAGCGTCCGCCGCCGAGCATGCAGCCATCGTCGCACACGCGCGGCGGGGCTCTCCGCGGCCGCGCTGCGCTAGTAATGGCTCCCCGAAACCTTGATCGAAAGGAACCAAGTGGCTCATCGCGTGACCTTCATCCCCGGCGATGGCACCGGGCCCGAGATCTCCGAGGCGGTCCAGCGCGTACTCGAGGCGACCGGGATCGACTTCGAATGGGACTTCCAGGATGCCGGCGCCGACGTGTACGAGGCCGAGGGAACGCCGCTTCCCGATCGCGTGCTCGAGTCGATCAAGGAGCGCGGCCTCGCGATCAAGGGGCCGATCACGACTCCGGTCGGCTCCGGCTTTCGCTCGATCAACGTCGCGCTGCGAAAGGAGCTCGACCTGTACGCGTGCCTGCGCCCGTGCAAGGCATACGAGGGAGTGCGCACGCGCTTTCCCGAGACCGACGTGGTGGTCGTGCGAGAGAACCACGAGGACCTCTACGCGGGCGTGGAGTACGAGAAGGGCGCCGAGAACACCGCGAAGCTGCGTGAGTTCATCGCGGAGACGGAAGGGACGCACCTGCGCGAGGACATCGGCGTGACGATCAAGGCGATCTCCGTGTTCGGAACGCAGCGCATCGTGCGCGAGGCGTTCGACTACGCCAAGGCTTACGGGCGGTCGAAGGTGACCGCCGTGCACAAGGCGAACATCATGAAGCACACCGACGGCCTGTTCCTGCAGACCGCCCGCGAGGTGGCCGAGCAGGAGTATCCGGACATGGAGTTCGAGGACCGGATCGTCGACAACCTCTGCAACCAGCTCGTCTCGCGTCCGGAGGAATACGACGTACTGGTGCTGCCGAACCTGTACGGCGACATCGTCTCCGACCTTGCCGCCGGGATGATCGGAGGCCTCGGCCTCGCGCCGGGCGCCAACATCGGCGACGACTACGCCGTCTTCGAGGCCACGCACGGGTCCGCGCCGAAGTACAAGGGCCAGAACAAGGTGAACCCGATGGCGCTGATGCTCTCAGGGGTGATGCTGCTCAACCACATCGAGGAGCGCGAGGCGGCGAATCGCGTCGAAGGAGCGATCGCGGCCGTGATCAGCGAGGGAGAGTCCGTGACCTACGACATGAAGCCAAGCCGCGACGACCCGAGTGCGGTCGGCACCTCGGACGTCGCGGATGCCATCATCGAAAAGATGAACTCAAATTGAATGGTGAAGATCGCCAACTAAGCGGCGGTGAAGCCGCGGCCCTGCTTTGTCACCGCGCCGTCTGACTGAAGGTTTGCCATCACCCGATAGAGATAGTTCTTCTGCTTGACGCCGAGCTTGTCTCCGAGCTCGGACACCCCGATGCCGGGGTTCTGGCGGACGACCTCGAGCGCCTGCTCCGCGCGCGTGCCGCCCCGGCGGCGACGACGGCGCGGCGTGGCCGCTCCCGAGCCGCGCGGGCGGCCGGGCCCGCGCCTCGGCGCATCCATTCCCTCGAGCGCCTGCACCGCTCGCTCGAGTCTCAGATACTCGTCGTGCAGGGGTCGCAGCTCCTTGAGACGATTGTCGATCTCGGCGCGCTTCTCGCTGAGGAAGTCAGCCATGACGTGAAACTCCTAATGTAAGTGATACGTGCAGGTGTAACTGTATAGAGTCTGCTACGCAGACTCTTCACCTGCAATTCGCGATGCAGGCGTCAGTGCCGGTCGCGCTCGATCAGGTCCTTCAGCCGGCGCAGGGAGCGGTCGGCCTCTCGCTTGGAGACGCTCGCCAGGGCCCGTCCCAGTGCACGCCCCGCTGGGCCCCCCGGAAGTGAGTATTCGTTGGTGTAGGAGAAGATCGTGCCGCGACCGTTCTCCGAAAGCTTGTAGACAGCATGCGCCCGAGAGCCGAGCGGGCCGCGTCCGTCCCACACGAGCAGCGACGGGGGCTGCGCGTCGCTGACCGTCCAGCGCACGTGGAAGCAGCGCCCGGCGACCCGCAGCCGCTGGACGACGCGGGCGCCCTGCTCGAGATCCCCGCTCGGCCCCTCCTCGAGGCAATCCTGAATCGTCACCCAGCGCTGCAGGCAGCTCGGGTCGGAGACGACCTTGTACACCTCGGAGGGACTTGCGTCGATCTGGATCTGGCGCGTCAGCTCGGTCATCGGGCCGTCAGCTCGGTCATCGGGCCGTCAGCTCCTCGCTGCGCTCCCAGTCGCGCAGCGCATGCTCGACAGCGCGATCGAAGGCGTGCGGCCGCACCCCGTAGAGCCGGCGAGCACGATCGTCGCGGGGCAGCAGCTCGTACTGAAGGCTCTCCATCAGCGGACGCACCAGGCCGAGCGGCTGGCCGGTTATGCGGGCAACGACCGCGGCCGCGGTGGGCGTCTGGGCGACGCCGAGCTTGACCGGCACGCGGGCCACGCCCATCACATCGGCGATGCGCTCGATCATCTCTCCGTAGGAGAGCAGGTCAGGCCCCGCTATGTCGAGCGACTGCCCGGCGCTCGCCTCAATGGCGGGAGTGCGCGCCAGGTACTCGAGCGCGTCGCGCTCGTCGATCGGGCAGGTGCGATGGTCACGCCAGCTCGGGAACGGCAGCAAGCGCAGGCGCTCGACGAGCCGCACGAGGATGCGAAACGACGAGGAGCGGGCGCCCACGATGATCGAGGCGCGCAGGGCGGTCGCGCGCGGGGCGGACTCGAGCAGGATCCGCTCGACCTCGAGCCGGGAGGCCAGATGCGGTGACAGGCGATCGCCGCTCGCGGGCACGACGCCGCCGAGATAGACGACGCGCTCGACGCCCGCCGCGCGTGCCGCGCGCGCGAAGTTCGTCGCGGCGATCCGATCGCGGCTGTCGAAGCCCTGAATGGCCGGGCCGCTCATCGAGTGGACCAGGTAGTAGGCGGTGTCGATTCCCCGGAGGGCGCGGGCCAGGCCGACGTCCTCCAGGAGGTCGGCTTGGACCGTCTGCACCGAGGGAGTGACGCGGTCGGGATCTCGCGCGAGGGCGCGGACCGGGCGGCCCTCCTCGACGAGGCGCTCGAGCAGGCGCGAGCCGACGTATCCGGTGGCTCCAGTGATCAGATCCATGACTGTTGTGGCTACGCGCGTGGCGGCTCCGCAGTCTCACCGGGACGATATGGCGGCAAACGCCCAAACACCGGGGTTTCTCGGAAAGACCTGCAAATTGCAGCGAAAAGAAAAGTGTGAAATTTGCGGGGAAGGGACTGGCGCGAGCCGCGGCGATCGTGCAGGATGGCCGCTCGTGAGGCGAGCGACGAACGGAGGCTCCGGCGGGATGGCGCAAGGCAAGGGGAAGTGCGTGACGTGCGAGGACTGCTACTTCCGGCAAAACATGCTCTGCGCGCTCAACGTAGCTCGCCCCTGTGCGACGTTCCGCTCCGCTGAGCGCGGCCTGCGCCCGGAGCGCCAGCTCGCCTTCGTATTTCGCACCGAGCGCACCCGCAGCGCCTACGCCTTTCCGCAGCCGACCGCCGGCTGACCGCGGCGAGGGCGCCCCGGGCGCGGGTAGAGTCCGCTCGCATGCGACTGACGGTGCTCGGCAAGTCGCCGGCCTGGCAGGACGTCGACGGCGCATGCTCCGCGTACCTCGTCGAGGAGGACGACACGCACGTGCTGCTCGACTGCGGGAACGGTGCGTTCGCAAAGCTGCGCCGCTTCTGTGACTACACCGACGTCGACGCGGTCGTCATCTCGCATCTGCACGCGGACCACTTCCTCGATCTCGTCCCGTTCGCGTACGCGCTCACCTACGCCCCCCGCCAGCAGCCGGTGCCGGTCGACCGCTGGCCCGGGACCGACTCGCCCGCGCGCCCGCGGCTGATCGCGCCGCGCGGCGCGGCAGCCACCTTCCGCCGGATCGTCGGTGCCTGGGGCAACGAGGACCTGATCGAGAACGCCTTCGTGCTCGAGGAGTACGAGCCGCGGGATCGCCCGGAGGTCGGCCCGCTGAGCTTCGGCTTCCGCTCGGTGCCGCACTTCACCGAGACGTTCGCGGTGGCGATCGAGTGCGCCGGGCACCGGAGCAGGCTCGTCTTCGGAGCCGACAGCCGGCCCTCCGAGGAGCTTGTCGGCTTCGCGCGCGAGGCGGACCTGCTGATCGTCGAGGGGACCCTGCCGCGTCCCGAACGGACCGGGGTCCGCGGCCACCTGACGCCACGTGAGGCCGGAGAGCACGGGCGCGCCGCCGCCGCGCGACGGGTGGTGCTCACCCACATCTCCGACGAGCTCGATCCGGAATGGGCGCGCGAGGAGGCGAGCGAGGGGTTCGGCGGCGCCGTGGAGCTGGCCCGCGAGGGTGCCGTGTACACGATCGATCGCTCGGGCCGCGAAGGCGACCTTTAAGCTCCACCTCCGTGCCCGAGCGAGACCCTTTTGCCAACTTCGAGCGGATGCGGCGGGAGATCGACGAGCTCTTCGGCGACGTCTTCGAGCGCACCGGATTCGCGCCGCGGCGGGCCTTCTCGCCCGAGGTAGACGTCTACTACGCGGGCACCCCGCCGCGCGCGATCGTCGAGGCGGCACTCGCCGGCGTCGAGGTCGACGAGGTCGCGCTGGAGGTCCGCGGCCGCCAGCTCGTGATCGCGGGGGAGCGGCGTGCGCAGGACCCGCAGGGTCGTCTCTACCAGCAGATCGAGATCGCCCATGGACCGTTCCGCCGTGTCGTCGAGCTCGGTGCCGATGTGGTGGCCGAACGCGCCTCGGCCACCTATGACGAGGGCATCCTGAGGATCGAGATCCCGCTCGCGCAGCGCGAGGAGGACGTGCGGCGGATCCCGATCGACGAGCGCCGCGACTCATGACGATCGAGATGCCGCAGCTCGGCGAGGAGCCGCACGTCGAGCTCTCGCAGCCGCTCCCGCCGGGGCTGCCGATCCTGCCGCTCAAGGAGACCGTCACCTTCCCCGACACGATCACCCCGCTCGCGATCGCGCAGGAGCGCTCCGTGCGGCTCGTCAACGACGTTCTCGGGGGCGAGCGGATGCTCGCGATGGTCGCCTCGAAGGCGCCCGAGGTCGAATCGCCTGGACCGCAAGACCTGTACGGAGTGGGCGTGGCGGGACGCGTCGCACGGATGCTCAAGGTCCCGGACGGGACGCTCAGGATCCTGGTGCAGGGGATGCGCCGGATCCGGATCGTCGACTTCGTTGCGACGGAGCCATACCTGATCGCGCGGATCGAGGAGGAGCCCGACATCATCGAGGACAGCCCGGAGGTGCAGGCGCTCGCCCGCAACGTCCAGGCGACCTTCACGCAGATCATCGAGCACGTCCCGTACCTGCCCGAGGAGCTGAAGCTCGCGGTGGCGAACCTCGACGATCCCTCCGAGCTGACCCACATGATCGGGGGTGCGCTGCGGATCAGCGTCGAGGAGAAGCAGGAGCTGCTCGAGGAGCGCCACGTCGACAAGCGGCTGCGACGGCTGCTCACGATCCTCACCCGCGAGGCGGAGCTCGTCTCGCTCGGTTCGCGGATCCAGTCGCAGGTCCAGTCGGAGATGGACCAGACGCAGCGCGAGTACTTCCTGCGCCAGCAGCTGAAGGCGATCCAGGAGGAGCTCGGCGAGGGGGACGAGCAGCAGGCCGAGGCGCGTGAGCTGCGCGAGCGAGTCGAGGCTGCCGAGCTGCCGGACGAGACGCGCAAGCAGGCTGAGCGCGAGCTCGCTCGCTTCGAGCGGCTGCCGCCGCAGTCCGCCGAGCACGGCGTCATCCGCACCTATCTCGAGTGGATCGTCGAGCTGCCGTGGTCACGCGCGACCGAGGACCACATCGACCTCCCCCAGGCCCGCGATCAGCTCGACCGCGACCACTACGACATCGAGAAGGTCAAGGACCGCATCCTCGAGTTCCTCGCGGTACGCAAGCTGAAGCCCGACGCGCGTTCGTCGGTGCTCTGCTTCGTGGGGCCGCCGGGCGTCGGCAAGACGTCGCTCGGCCGGTCGATGGCGGCGGCGATGGGTCGCCGGTTCGAGCGCTTGTCGGTCGGCGGCGTGCGGGACGAGTCGGAGATCCGGGGGCACCGGCGCACCTACGTGGGAGCGATGCCGGGCACGATCGTGCGCGCGCTGCGCGACGCCGGGCTCGAACAACCCGGTGCTGATGATCGACGAGATCGACAAGATGGGAGCCGACTTTCGCGGCGACCCCTCGAGCGCGATGCTCGAGGTCCTCGATCCCGAGCAGAACTCGACCTTCCGCGACCACTATCTCGACCTCGCCGTTCGACCTCTCGAACGTCCTCTTCATCACCACGGCCAACCAGCTCGACCCGATCCCTCCGCCGCTACGCGACCGGATGGAGGTGATCGAGCTCGCGGGCTACACCGAGGCGGAGAAGCTCGAGATCGCCAAGCGCTACCTGGTCCCGCGCCAAGTCGAGCGCAACGGGCTGTCGAAGTCGAAGATCGAACTCACCGACGACGCTGTCGAGCTGCTCATCGAGGGCTACACGCGCGAGGCGGGGGTGCGCGGACTCGAGCGGGAAATCGGATCGCTCTGCCGCAAGGTCGCGCGCGAGTATGCCGAGGGCTCGCGGCGGCGCAAGCGGGTCGTGCGCGCGAAGCAGGTGAGAGAGCTGCTCGGCAAGCGGCGCTTCCTCGACGAGGCCAGGCGCCGCACGGGCGAGCCCGGCGTGGCCACCGGACTCGCGTGGACGCCCGTCGGTGGCGACGTCCTGTTCGTCGAGGCGACGAGCTACCCGGGCGAAGGCAAGCTGCAGATCACCGGGCAGCTCGGCGAGGTGATGAAGGAGTCGGCCGCGGCCGCGCTGTCATACCTGAAGGGCAATGCGTGGCGCTGGGGCGGCGAGGTCGGCGAGGATTGGTTTCGCACCCACGACCTGCATGTGCACGTACCGGCGGGCGCCGTGCCGAAGGACGGCCCGAGCGCCGGCATAACGATCGCCACCGCGCTCGTGTCGCTCGTCAGCGGACGGCCGGTGCGCTCGGACACGGCGATGACCGGCGAGATCACGCTGACCGGACAGGTGCTGCCGATCGGCGGACTGCGCGAGAAGGCGCTCGCGGCGCAGCGCGCCGGGATCACGCGCGTGATCGCGCCACGCCAGAACGACGCGGACCTCGACGAGTTTCCCGCGAACCTCGTCGAGGGGATGGAATTCGTCTTCGTGGCCTCGGTGGACGAGGTGCTCGAAGCCGCGCTCGAGCCCGGAGCAGCGCCCCGTCGCTCGCGGCGCACGGCCCGGGCGCGCCCGCCCGATCGGGCCGCGGCGCGTCGCGCTTGACTTCAGGCGCAACGGGTACGACGCTCTCTAGGTACGTGCCGCTGAGCGGCATGGATGTATGCTCGCGAACACCAGCGGACCCTAGGAGAGCCATGGCATCAAAGAAGAAGAAGGCGCAGAAGGCCGGGGCCGGTGCGCTCGGAGCCGCGCAGGCGGCGCGCTCCAACCCCTACGTGCAGCGCTTGGTCGAGGACGAGGACCTGCGCGACAACCTGCGTACGGCATTCGACTCGGTACGCAACGCGTACGAGCGGATCGCCAATGGCAAGGGCCCGGCGAAGGCAATCCTCGACGACAAGAAGACGCAGAAGGAGCTGCGCGAGGCGGCCAACTCGCTGAAGGACGCCGCGGATTCCCTGCGCGGCGCCAAGCGCCGCCGTCGCGGCGGCGTGACGGGGCGGAATTCTGCTGCTGCTGCTCGGCGGCGGGCTCGCGCTGGCGCTCTCCGAGGGCCTGCGCAAGAAGGTCCTCGACGCCCTCTTCGGCGCGGAGGAGGAGTTCGAGTACACATCGACCACCACGCCGCAGACCGGCATGCAGCCGCAGACGCCGGTCGGCACCACGTAGGCGAAGCCCGAGGCTTCGCACTACCAAGGGCGCTCCGAAGGGGCGCCCTTTTCTTGCGGCTCTAGAGTCCCACGCGTGCCGGAGCTCGACGGGGAGAAAGCGGTGCGGCCCGCGTCGTCCCGAGCGTTGCCGAGCTGGCCGGAGGGAAGCGTCGCGGTGCTCGTCGTCGCCGGATTGCACGCGATCCCTGTCTCTACGGCGCTGCGTGCCGGCGAGCGGAGGATCGTCTTCGCGCTCGCGCACCGGCGGGAGACGCTCACGCGCCTGCGAGAGGAGCCCCGATGCACGCTCTGCCTGCTCGCCGCCGGCTGCGGCTTCAGCGCCGAGGGTACGGCGCGCGTGGTGCGCGATCGACTGCGGGCGAGCGAGCACGTCGCGGCGCTCGAGCTGCGCGTCGAGCGTGTTCAGGACCACCTCGCCGACGGGCGCACCGAGATCGCGAGCGGTGTCGCCTGGAGCTGGACCGACGACGGCGCGGCCCGCGCGGACGAGCAAGTCAGGGCTGAGCTGAGAGAGCTCGCCGGAAGCTGAGCGCGCGGCTGCCAAGATCTTCACGTGGCCTTCCTGCTGACAACCCTCGGCGCGGCGGTGGCCGTGGGCGTGGAGCTGCTCGAGGCGCTCGCGATCGTGCTCGCCGTCGGGTCGACGCGCCGCTGGCGCGACGCGATGCTCGGGGCGCTCGGCGCGGCGGTCGGGCTCGCGGCCCTCGCCGTCGTGCTCGGTCCCGTGCTGCTCGCGCGGGTGCCGCTCGCGCCGCTGCGGATCGTGATCGGCGTCTTCCTGCTCCTCTTCGGGCTCGAATGGCTTCGCAAGGGGACGCTGCGGCTCGCCGGCCTGCGATCGCGCTCGTCGTCGCTGAACGAGTACGTCGAGGCGCGCGAAGCGCTCGACGCGGTGGCGCTCCCGGCGCCCGGGCGGCCCGACTGGGCGGGGCGCGTGATGTCGTTCAAGGGCGTCCTGCTCGAGGGCTTCGAGGTGCTCCTGATCGTCACTGCGCTCGGCGCGCGGCCGGGCGGGCTGGCACCCGCGCTGGCCGGGGCTGCGATCGCCCTCGCCGCGGTCGCCGCCGTCGGCCTCGCCCTGCACCGCCCCCTCAGGCGGCTGCCGGAGACACAGCTCAAGTATCTCGTCGGCGTGCTGCTGACGAGCTTCGGCGTCTTCTTCACCTCCGAGGGCCTCGGCGTCCACTGGCCGCTCGGCGACCTCGCGCTCGTCTACCTGGCGGTCACGGTCGCGGTGACGAGCCAGCTGCAGGTGAGGACGATCTCTCATAGCCGGGCGGTCGCGTGATGACCTTCCTGCGAACGCTCCGGAAGCTCGTGCTGGGCGAGACATGGACGCTCCCGATCGGCGTGGGGGCCGCGGTGGCGATCGCCGCGATCGTACGAGCGCTGGCCGGGGCCGACGGCTGGTGGCGCTCCGGCGGGGGCTTCCTGCTGCTGTTGCTGGTGCTGGGCGCGGGGACCGCGACGGTCAGCCGAGCTTCGGCGAGCGCCAGGGCGAGGCGAGGCGGCGCTCGAGCTCCTCGGCGAGCGCGTCAATGGCGATCCGGGTCTGGTCGAGCGAGTCGCGATCGCGCAGCGTGACGGTGCGGTCCTCGAGCGTCTGGTGGTCGACGGTCACGCCCCAGGGGGTGCCCACCTCGTCCTGGCGGCGGTAGCGCCGGCCGATCGACCCGCCGGCGTCGTATTCGGCGCTCATCCGCCCGCGCAGGTCCCGGTAGATCTGGTGCGCGATCTCCGGCTGGCCGTCCTTGCCGACGAGCGGCAGTACCGCGACCTTTACCGGCGCGAGGCGCGGGTGGAGGCGGAGGACGACCCGCTGACGACCCTCCACCTCCTCCTCGTCGTAGGCGTCGACCATGAACGCGAGCGTCGCCCGGTCGGCCCCCGCGGAGGGCTCGATGACGTAGGGAACGTAGCGCTCGCCGGAGGACGGGTCCACGTAGTCGAGCTTCTCGCCGGAGTGACGCATGTGCTGGGTGAGGTCGAAGTCGCCGCGGTTCGCGATTCCCTCGAGCTCGGACCAGCCCATCGGGAAGAGGTACTCGACGTCCGACGTCGCACTCGAGTAGTGGGAGAGCTCATCCTCTCCGTGGGCGCGCAGGCGCAGGTGATCGGCGCGCAGGCCGAGTTCCCCGTACCAGGCCATCCGCTCGTCCATCCAGTGCCGATGCCAGCGCTCCGCGTCAGGTGGCGGGACGAAGAACTCGATCTCCATCTGCTCGAACTCGCGGGTTCGGAAGATGAAGTTGCCGGGGGTGATCTCGTTGCGAAAGGACTTGCCCTCCTGGGCGATCCCGAACGGCGGCCGCTTGCGGGAGAACTGCAGGACGTTCTTGAAGTTCACGAAGATGCCCTGCGCCGTCTCGGGCCGCAGGTAGACCTCCGACCCCTGCTCGCGGACCGGGCCCATGTGCGTCTCGAACATCAGGTTGAAGTTGCGCGGCTCGCTCAGCTCGCCGCCGCACTCGGGGCAGCGGAGCTCCCCCTCGGGCTGCGCCTCGCGGAGGTGGTCGGCACGCCAGCGGCGCTTGCAGCGCCCGAGGCACTGGACGAGCGGGTCCGTGAATCCGGCAAGGTGGCCGGACGCCTCCCAGACCTTCGGATGCATGAGGATCGCCGCGTCAAGCGCGACCACGTCGTCGCGCTGCTGGACGACGGCCCGCCACCACTCCTGCTTGACGTTGCGCTTCAGCAGGACTCCGTAATGGCCGTAGTCGTACGTCGAGGCGAGGCCGCCGTAGATCTCCGACGATTGGAAGATGAAGCCGCGCCGCTTGGAGAGCGCGACGATCTTGTCCATCGTCACGAGGTCATGCGCGGGGGCGGCCATCGCTCGCAGCGTAGAAGATCGGCACGGCGGATCTTCCGCGCGTTTCGAGGCCGCCGGGCCGGGTACGGGGGGCCCCGGCTGACACAGGAGGCTCGAAGTGATGAACGTCGCCAAGCACGTCGCTGCCTGGCTCATCTGGCAGAGCATGAGGGTCTCGCTGCTCGAGGACCTGGACGCCCCGGCGCCTCCATTCGCCGAGCGGCAGGCCGCGTAGATCGGCCCCTGGCACTCCTATACTGCGAGTGCCATGCCGGTCTATGAATATCGCTGTGTCAACGGGCATGCCTTCGAGGTCCTGCAGCGCATGAGCGACGCGCCGGTGACCGAATGTCAGGTCTGCGGCGCGCCCGTGCAGCGAGTCTTCCATCCGGTCGCAGTCCACTTCAAGGGATCGGGCTTCTACAACACCGACTACGGGAAGCAGAAGCGCGGCTCCTCGACCGGCGGTGACGAGGCCCCGGCGCGCAAGGACGGGGACTCCGGCTCGTCGGAGAGCAGCAAGAAGGACGGGGACTCCGGCAAGAAGGCCGAGACCCCGGCCCCGTCGACCAGCTCGAGCTCGGACTGACCGCTCTCAGCCGGGCCGTCTCGTGCGCACGCGTTCCGCTTGCGCTCAGTGGTCGACCGGCTCAGCTGCCCGTCTCATAGCCCTCGAGCGCGAGGAGTGTCCGCTTGCGCTCGCTGCCACCGGCGTAGCCGCCGACGCCGCCACCGCCGCGGAGGACGCGGTGACAGGGGACCACGATAGGGATCGGGTTTCTGGCGAGCGCATTGCCGGCTGCGCGCGCGGCTCGGGGGCTGCCGATCTGGCCCGCGACGGTGCCGTATGTGGACACCTGCCCGAACGGGATACGCGACGTGACGGCGAGCACGCGGCGGGCGAAGTCGCCGGTCAGCGCCCAATCGAGCGGCAGGTCAAAGCTGCGCCGCCGCCCCTCGAGGTAGGCGTCGAGCTGCCGGCGGGCCTGCTCGAGCGGCGAGCCGCCCCGCAGGACGCGCGGCGAGACCCGCCCCGCGAGCTCGGCCAGCACCACGCCCTCCGGCGTGACGTCGAGGTAGGCGACGCGGACGAGGCCGCGCGGAGTAGAGGCGACGAGGAGCTCGCCCAGGGGCGAGTCGAGCGTGGCGTAGGCGACGTCGAGCAGCCGCTCACCGGCCGCCCTCGAGACGAATCCCTCGAGGGAGGGGGCCTGCAGGGCGTGCTCCTCGCCCGTGGCGAGCGCTTGACGGATCCTCTGTTCGAACGCGTCGTTCACGCGAGCTCCTTTCGCAGCTTCCTGAGGCCCTCGAGGAGGCTGCGACGAGTCGCCTCCTCGCTCGAGCCGGTGAGCGCACCGATCTCGCGGTGCGACAGGTCCGCGCCGAAGCGCAAGGTGACCGCGGCACGCTGCTTCTGGGGCAGGCGGGCCACGGCGCTCCAGAGCTCGGGGTCGCGCTCAGGCGCTTCGGGTGCCGGCGGCTCGGGTGGCTGCTCGAACGGCAGGGGACGCCGCGCGCGCGCGCGATGAATATCGACCGCCCTGTTACGGGCGATGGCGAACAGGAGCGCGCGGGCGTCTGTGCCCGGACCGAGATCGGGGTAGGCGCGCAGCGCCGCCACCAGCGTGTCCTGCAGGCAGTCCTCGGCCTCGTCGACGCCGACCCGCACGCGCAGGAAGGCGAGCAGCTCGCCGGCATGGCGGTCGACGAGGTCCTGAAAGGGCTTCCGAGCAACTGGCATCGATCTTCAAACGAAGCAGACGCTGCTTTCGTGAGGCCGCCGGTGTATACCGTCCGCGCATGCGCGGACGACAGGTGCTCGGGTTCGATGCCGGCGGGACGAAGCTGCTCGGAGGGATCGTCGACAGCGAGCTGCGGCTGAGCTACCGGATCCTCCGGCGCTGGCACGGCGGCGGCCGCGACGAGGTGATCGAGGTGATCGCGGAGGCCGTCGCCGAGGCGCGCGCAGCCGCCGGGGACGAGGTCGAGGCGGTCGGGTTCGGGATTCCCTCGCTGGTCGACTACGAGCACGGATACTCGATCGCGAGCGTCCACCTGCCGCTCGACGAGACACCGTTCCGCGATCTGATGCAGGAGCGGCTGGGCCTACCGGTCTACGTCGACAACGACGCCAACCTCGCGGCGCTCGCCGAGCAGCGGCACGGCGCCGCGCGGGGTGCGCAGCAGGTCGTGCTGCTCACGCTCGGCACGGGGATCGGCGGCGGCCTGATCCTCGACGGGGAGGTCTACCGCGGCTCGCGAGGCACCGGTGCGGAGCTCGGACACATGACGATCGACATCGACGGCCCCCCCTGCCCCGGCAAATGCCCCAACCACGGCTGTCTCGAGGCGCTCGTCTCGGGCCAGGCGATGGGACGCGACGGGCTCGCCGCCGCCGAGCGCGAGCCCGACTCCGCGCTCGGTCACGCGCTCGGGCAGGGCCTGCCGATCACCGGCGAGGCGGTCACCGAGCTGGCACTCGGGGGCGACGCGGCGGCACGCGCGGTGATCGAGCGGATCGGCGAGCGCCTCGGCGCCGGGATCGCCAGCCTCGTGAACATCTTCAACCCCGAGGTGGTCGTGATCGGAGGCGGGGCGGCGCGCGGCGGCGAGCTGCTGCTCGGTCCGGCCCGGCGGGCGCTGGCCGAGCGAGCTCTACCGCCGAACGGGGACTCGGTCCGGGTCGTCGGTGCACGCTTCGGCGAGGAGGCCGGCATGCTCGGCGCCGCGCTGCTCGCGCTGGAGTCGTCGTGACCCGCGCGCCGGGGCGCTTGATCGTCTGCCCGACCCCGATCGGCAACCTGGAGGACGTCACGCTGCGAGCGCTCTCGGCGCTGCGCGAGGCGGACCTCGTTGCCTGCGAGGACACGCGACGGACGCGGGTCCTGCTCGAGCGCTACGGAGTCACAGCGCGGCTCGTGAGCTACCACGAGCACAACGAGCAGCGCCGCTCGGCCGAGCTGATCGAGCGGCTGCGCGCAGGGGAGAGCGTGGCGCTCGTCTCCGATGCGGGGATGCCGCTGGTCTCAGACCCCGGCTACGTGCTCGTTCACGCGTGCGTGCAGGCCGGGATCGCCGTGGAGGTGCTCCCGGGCCCGTCGGCACCGCTCGCAGCGCTCGTCGCGTCGGCGCTCCCCTCAGACCGGTGGCGCTTCGTCGGCTTCCTGCCGCGCAAGGCGGGGGAGCTGCGGCGGCTGCTCGAGGAGTCCGGCGGCACGCTCGTCGGCTTCGAGTCGCCGCGGCGCGTCCCCGCCACGCTGCGACTGCTCGCCGAGCTCGACCCGGAGCGCGAGGTCGCCGTGTGCCGCGAGCTGACCAAGGTCCACGAAGAGGTGATCAGGGGCAGCGCCGGCGAGCTTGCCGCTCGATTCGCGGAGCCACCCAGGGGGGAGATCGTGCTGGTGATCGCGGAGGGAGCCGCCCACGAGCGGCAGGGGGCGAAGGCGGTCGAGGCGGTCGCGCGACTGGTCGCGGCGGGCGCGAAGGCGAGGCCGGCGGCGGCGGTCGTGGCCGAGCTCACCGGCGGAAGCGCGAACCAGCTCTACCGAGCCTATGTCGCGAAGTAGGGTTCGATCGAGATGAGCTACTACGTGACAACTCCGATCTACTACGTGAACGCGGAGCCGCACCTCGGGCACGCGTACAGCACGGTCGCGGCCGACGTGCTCGCGCGCCACATGCGCCAGCGAGGGGAGGACGTCTTCTTCCTGACCGGCACAGACGAGCACGGGGAGCCCGTCGCCCAGGCCGCCGCGCGCGCGGGGACGACGCCGCGCGAGCTCGCGGACCTCAACTCCGAGCGATTCCGCGCGCTCACCGCGCGGATCGGAGCATCGAACGACTTCTTCATCCGCACCTCGGATCCGGAGCACGGCGCGGCGGTGCAGCGCGTCCTGCAGGCGGTGCACGACGCCGGTTACGTCTATCCGGGAACGTACGAGGGCTGGTACTGCCCGCGCTGCGCCGACTTCAAGACGGACGCGGAGCTCGTAGACGGGAATCGCTGCCCGATCCACCTGATCGTGCTGGAGCGCGAGCGCGAGGACAACTACTTCTTCCGGCTGTCGGCTTTTCAGGAGCCGCTCGAGCGCCTCTACGAGGAGCGCCCGCAGTTCGTGCAGCCGCGAATCCGCTACAACGAGGCGCTCTCGTTCATCAAGAGCGGCCTCAACGACGTGTCGCTGACGCGGCCGAAGATCAGCTGGGGAGTGCCCGTCCCGTGGGATCCCGAGCAGGTCTTCTACGTCTGGTTCGACGCGCTCCTGAACTACTACACGGCGCTCTCCTACGCCCGGCCGGGCGAGGACCTGACCGACCGCTACTGGCCCGCCGACGTGCACGTGATCGGCAAGGACATCCTGAAGTTCCACGCGGTCTTCTGGCCCGCGCTGCTGATGGCGGCGTCGCTCGAGCTGCCCGAGCGGATCTTCATCCACGGCTACCTGCTGATGGACGAGCACAAGATGTCGAAGTCGCTCGGCAACGTGATCGACCCGTTCGAGCGCCGTCGACACCTTCGGTGTCGACGCGCTGCGCTACTACCTGATGGCGGCCGTCGGCTTCGGCCAGGACGGCAACGTCTCGACCGAGGACTTCGAGGCGCGCTACTCGGCGGAGCTCGCCAACCAGTTCGGCAACCTCGCAAGCCGGACCATCGCCATGGTCCAGCGCTATCGCGACGGTGTCGTGCCGGCCGGCGCCGGTCGGCCGACGAGCTGCGGCTATTCGACGGGCTCGTCGAGGAGGTCAAGCAGGACTTCGACGACGTGCAGGTGACCCAGGCGCTCGGCCGGATCTGGGCGCTCGTGCGGCGCCTCAACCAGTACGTCCAGGAGCGCCAGCCGTGGCAGCTCGCCAAGGACGAGGGTGCCGCGGGAGAGCTCGACACGATCCTCTACACGCTCGCCGAGGGGCTGCGCGTGGCCGCCGTCCTCGTTCACCCGTTCATGCCCGAGAGCAGCGAGAGGCTGCTCGCCGCGCTATCGAGCGAGGACCTCTCGCTCGAGGCGGCACGCCTCGGCGCACGGCCCGGTGGCAACGAGGTCGCGGGACTGCAGCCGCTGTTCCCGCGCATCGAGGTGACAAGCGTCTAGGTGGTCGATACCCACTGCCACCTCGACCACAGCGCCGACGGGGCGGCGGAGCGCGCCTTCGCGGCGGGCCTGACGCGGATCGCGACGGTGGGCATGAACGACGCCTCGATCGCCGCCGCGATCGAGGCCTCACGCACGGACGATCGGATCCACGCGATCGTTGGGCGCCACCCGAACGAGGCGGCCGGGTTCAGCGAGGCGGACCTCGACCCGATCGAGCGCGCGGCCGCGAAGCGCGGTCGCGATCGGCGAGACCGGGCTCGACTACTACCGGACGTATGCGCCGCGCGAGGACCAGATCGCCGCGTTCGACGCGCAACTGGAGCTGGCGCGTGCGCTCGGGATGCCGGTGGTGATCCATACGCGCGAGGCGGCGGACGACACGCTGCGGATGCTGGCTGCCTACGACGATCTCACGGTGATCATGCACTGCTTCTCGATGCCCGAGCGGCTCGAGGAGTGCGTCGAGCGCGGCTACTACTGCTCGTTCGCGGGCAACGTCACCTATCCGAAGGCGAGCTGCGCTGCAGGCGGCAGCCGCGGCGGTGCCGGACGAGCTGCTGCTCGTCGAGACGGACTCGCCCTACCTCTCGCCACAGCCGCGTGCGCGGGAAGCCGAACGAGCCCGCCAACGTCGTCAGGACCGCCGAGCACGTCGCGTCCCTGCGCGGGGTCGCGTACGACGAGCTCGAGACGCTCGTCGAGCGCAACGCAGCCCGCGTCTTCGGGTGGTAGCGCGGCCACGTCAGGCGAGCCTCCGCCGCCTGCGAGAGTTCGCGGTTCGCCCGAACCGCGAGCTCGGGCAGAACTTCCTGATCGACGACAACATCCTCGAGGTCATCGGCCGCCTCGCCGAGCTCGAGCCCGACGACGTCGTGCTCGAGGTGGGCGGCGGGCTCGGCGTGCTGTCGGAGCATCTCGCGCCGCGCGTGCGGCACCTGCACGTGTTCGAAGTCGACCGCGGCGCTCGAGCCGCCGCTGCGCGAGGCACTCGAGCCGTACTCAAACGCGAGCCTTCAGATCGCGGACGCGCTCCAGAGCGACTACGGCGCGCTCGATCCGACCCCCAACAAGGTCGTCGCGAACCTCCCCTACGGGATCGCCGCGACCGTGATCCTGAAGTCGATCGACGAGCTTCCCGACGCCTCGCTCTGGGTGGCGATGGTCCAGCGGGAGGTCGGCGAGCGGCTCGCGGCGAAGCCCGCGACGAAGGCCTACGGAGCGACCTCCGTGCTCGCGCAGCTGGCCTGCTCGGTGCGGGTCGAGCGGCGCGTGCCGGGCAGCGTCTTCCTCCCGGCGCCGAACGTCGAGTCCGCTCTCTGCGTCCTCCGCCGGACCGGGCCGCCGGCGACGCCCGCACAGCGGAAGCTCGTCCACGAGGCCTTCGCCCACCGGCGGAAGGCACTGGCCGGGTCGCTGGCCCTGGCGCGGGGAGCGCCGCCGGAGCGCCGCGCGCGCACTCGGGCGGCGCTCGAGGCGATCGGGAAGCCCGCGGACGCGCGCGCGGAGGCCCTCTCGCCGGCCGACTTCGCCGCGCTCTGCGAACGGCTCGCATGATCGCCGAACGCGCACCGGCAAAGCTCAACCTGATCCTCCAGGTCGGTCCCCGCCGTGCGGACGGGCTGCACGAGATCTGCTCGCTGTTCGCGTCGCTCGAGCTCTGCGACCAGCTGCTCGTCGAGCAGTCCGACCGCGAGGACGAGGTGATCTCGCCCGGCGTGAGCGGGGAGAACCTCGCGCTCGTAGCGCTGCGCCGGTTCCGCGAAGTCGCGCCGCTGCCGCCGCTGCGGGTGGCGGTCGAGAAGCGGATCCCCGTCGCGGCGGGGCTCGGCGGCGGCAGCGCGGATGCGGCGGCCGTGCTGCGCGTGGCCAACCGGGTCGCCGGGGACCCGCTCACCTCCGCCGAGCTGCGCACGCTCGGGGCGACCATCGGCGCGGACGTGCCGAGCCAGGTCGACCCGCGGCACGCGCTCGTCACCGGCGCCGGTGAGAGCGTCGAGCCACTCGGCCTGCCGGAGATGTACTTCGTCTTGATCCCGTCCGCGGAGGGCTTGTCGACCGGTGAGGTCTACGCGGAGGCGGACCGGGTCGGCTCGACACGCGCGCAGATAGATCCGGTCAGCGTGCGAGCGGCGGCAGAGGGCCCGCCGGCGCGATTGGGGCGCTCGCTGGAAAACGACCTCGCGGCGGCGGCACTGTCCCTGCGACCCGACCTCACGAGCGCGCTCGACGCGCTGCGCGCGGCGGACGCGCTCGGCGCCCAGGTGACGGGCTCCGGGCCGACCGTCTTCGGCCTGTTCGAGTCGCGCGCGGCGGCGGAGGCGGCCGCACCGGCGCTGCCTGGGGCGGTCGTCACCGGCCTGCGTGCTAAAGAATGAGGGCATCGGACTCTCATCGAGCACCCAGACGATCCTGATCGCCGGCGGCTCCGTCGCGCTGGCCGGATACGTGCTGCTGATCCTCGTGCCCACCTGGGTGTCCTACGGACGCCTCTGGGAACGCGCCGCGGCCGGGCTGCTCACGCTGCTCATGCTCGTCACGCTGCTCGGCGCCGGCGTCGCGATCGGGGCGGCGATCATCTGGTCCTACGGCCAGCTCGGCTGACGCGTGCAGCAGAACGAGACGAGCAGCGCCTTCCTCGAGGCGTACGCCGACGTAGTTGCGGCCGTCGAGTCGGGCGCGGGGCTGCCCGAGGCCGCCCGCGCGGCGAGCCGGGCGCTCGGTGCGAGCGTCGCGATCATCGATTCCGCCGCGAGCGTGCTCGCCGTCGCCTGCTCCTCGCCGGCCGACGAGCGGGCCGTCCTCAGCGGGGCGAGCGGGACGCAGGTTCTCGAGCTGAAGGTCGCGGCGGCGCCGGTGGGGGAGCTTCGCTACCGGGTCCGCGGCGAGCCGCCGCCGCCGACGCTGGTGCGGATGGTCGGGACCCTGCTCGGCTTCGAGGTCGAGCGGGCGCGGGGACCGGAGCGCGCGAGCCGCGCGGCGGTCGCCGGACTGCTCGGCGACCTGCTCGCGCGGCGCGCCACCGACCGCCAGAACATCGTGGCGCGCGGGCACGAGCTCGGGATCGACCTGAGCGCCGGAGCGAGCGTCGTGGTAGTCCGGGCGCATCCCCAGCTGCCCGAGGAGGGCGACTGGCGCGCGCGCGTGCTCGGGGTCGTCGAGCGCGGTGCTCGCGGCGCGGCGCCGGGCTCGCTGACCGGGTCGCTCGAGAGCGACGGCGACGCGCGCGAGGAGCTACCGCGGCCGGAGGGTGAGGCGATCGTGCTCGTGCCCGGACCCGAGCCCGCTCGCCGGATCGCCGAGGCGGTGCTGCGCGAGCTCGAGGCGAACCTCGGCTCGCCGTACCACTTCGCGGTCGCGGTCAGCCGCCCCGCCCCCGACCCCGTCGACATCCATCGGGCCGGTGCGGAGGCGACGCTCGCGGCGAACGTCGCCGAGGCCCAGCGGACGCCCCTGCTGGCGTTCGACGAGACCGGCGCCTACCGGCTGCTGCTACCGGCGATGAGCGAGGACCCGGCGGAGCTCCGCCGCTTCCACGAGGAGACAATCGCGCCGCTGCTCGCCTACGACGAGCAGTACGCGACCGAGCTGGCGCGCACGCTCGAGGCGTTCCTCGACGCTGACGGCAACGTCGCACGCACCGCGCAGCATCTCTACACCCACCGCCACACGATCCGCTACCGGCTCGAGCGGGTTCGCGAGCTGACCGGGCTCGACGTCGGCTCGACGGAGGGCCGCGAGCGGCTCGGGCTCGGCCTGAAGGCGATGCGAGTGCTCGGCATCGCGGCGCCCCAGGGACCCGCCGCCGAGCCCGGGACGGAGGCCGGCAGGGTCCCGCGCGAGGGTCCCGACCGGGTCTGACGTCCGACCGCGGCGCCACCATGCGGGCCGTGTTCGACGCCCTGCTGATCTGCTCGGACCCGGAGTGCACCGAGTACTTCGAGGCATGCGCTCCGCTTCACGAGCTCGAGGCACTCGCATGCTCGTGCGGCTGCGGGCTCGTGGTACTGACGCTCTCGGAGGCGAACGGTCACGGCGGAGCGCTCACGCTGGTCCGCATCTGAACTGGGGGGGAGGGACTCGAACCCCCGCTGCCGGGACCAAAACCCGGTGTCCTACCAGCTAGACGACCCCCCACTGGCCGAGCCAGCATAAGCCAGCTCCGTGGTTGCGCCGAACGCTACGCTGCTGGGCTGATGGCGGGCGAGCCCACCGCATTGATCATGGCCGCCGGTCGCGGCACGCGCATGCGCTCGTCGGTGCCGAAGGTGCTGCATCCGGTCTGCGGGCGGTCGATGATCGAGTGGGTCGTCGAAGCGGCGCGCGCGGGCGGTGCCGAACGGGTCGTCTGCGTCACCCGCCCCGGCGACGGGGTGCGCGAGGCGCTGCCGCCCGAGGTCGAGATCGCCGAGCAGCACGAGGGTGAGGGGACGGCGGCGGCCGTCCTAGCCGCGCGCCGCCAGATCGAGTCGGCCGCCGCGCTCGTCGTGCTCTCAGGCGACCATCCGCTCGTCTCGCCGGCGCTCGTCGAGGGGCTGCTCGTCACCCAGGCCCGCGAACGAGCCGGCAGCGACGCTGCTGACCACCGACCGGCTCGACCCGACCGGATACGGACGCATCGTGCGGGCGCCCGACGGCTCCGTCGAGCGGATCGTCGAGACCAAGTCGACCGACGGCGTCCCGACCGAGGTGCTCGCCACGCGGGAGATCAACATCGGCAGCTACGCGTTCGATCGCCGCCGCACTGCTCAGCGGCCTCGACGAGGTCGGCGAGACCGCCGGCGAGCGCTACCTGACCGCCGTCTTCGAGGTGATGCGCCGAGCACGGCGCGAGAGTGGTCGCCTACACCACCGAGGACACGCTCAGCGCGATGGGGGTCAACAGCCGCGCCGACCTGCTCGCCGTCGATGCGTCTCGCGCAGCGGCGGATCCTCGATCAGCACGCGCGTGCGGGCGTCACCTTCACCGCGCCAGACGGCGTCCAGATCGACGCAGGCGTGGAGATCGGCGCAGACACGACGATCTGGGGCGGCGTGACCCTGCGCGGGCGAACGCACGTCGGCTCCGGCTGCGAGATCGGTCCGCAGACGACGATCACCGACTCGACGCTCGGCGACGGCGTCAGCGTCCCGCACTCCTACCTCGTCGGCTGTGCGGTCGGCCGAAGGCGCCAGCGTCGGACCGTTCGCCTACCTGCGGCCCGAGGCCGACGTCGGCGAGCGAGCCAAGGTCGGGACGTTCGTCGAGGTCAAGAAGTCGACGATCGGAGCGGGGGCGAAGGTGCCCCACCTCTCGTACGTGGGCGACGCGGACGTCGGCCCGGTGCGAACCTCGGCGCGGGCGCGATAACCGCCAACTACGACGGCCGCGACAAGCACCGCACGGTGATCGGAAAGGACGCGCGCACGTCCGTCCACACCTCCTTCGTGGCCCCGGTTCGCGTCGGCGAGCGGCGCGTACACTGGCGCTGGATCCGTGATCACCGAGGACGTGCCCGACGGCGCGCTCGGTATCGCCCGCGCACGCCAGACGAACATCGAGGGCTACGCGAAGCGCAAAGTCGGAGCGCCCGAATGAGCTCGGTCGACGCTACACGCGGAAACGGCATCGACAAGCCTTCCGCTCGGCTACGACAAGCGGCTGATGGTCGCCGCCGGGCGGTCCAGCAAGGCGCTCGGGGCGCGGATCGCCTCGAAGCTCGGCGTCCAGCTGACCGATGCCGGGCTCAAGACGTTCTCCGACGGCGAGGTCTACTGCCGCTACGAGGAGTCGATCCGCGGCGCGGACGTGTTCATCGTCCAGTCGATCGCCGGCAACGACCGCCGAGGGCGTGAACGTCAACGACGCGCTGATGGAGCTGCTCGTGATGATCGAGGCGGCCGTCGGCGCCTCGGCGCACCGGGTGATCGCGGTCGACGCCCTGGTACGGCTACTCGCGCCAGGACAAGAAGTCGGCGCCGCGCGAGCCGATCACCGCGCGGCTGGTCGCGCGCATGCTCGAGACGGCCGGGCATCGACCGGCTGCTGACGATGGACCTGCACGCCGGGCAGGTGCAGGGGTTCTTCTCGAACCCGGTCGACCACATGACGGCGATGCCGATCCTGACCCAGTTCGTCAAGGACCAGCTCGGCGACCCGTCGAAGCTCGTGATCATCTCGCCCGACGCCGGACGGGTGAAGCTGACGCGGAAGTTCGCGCAGAAGATCGGCGCGCCCGTACGCGCTGCTCGAGAAGGAGCGGCCCGCCCAGCAGGTCGCCGAGATCGGCTACGTGATCGGCGACGTCAAGGGGAAGGTCGCGGTGATCGTCGACGACATCATCGACACCGGCGGGACGCTCGCGGCCGCCGCGCAGACCGTGCTCGACGAGGGCGCGTCCGCGGTCTACGCGGTGCGCCACGCACGGGATCTTCTCCGGCAACGCGTTCGAGACGCTGGACCGGCTCGCCGCTGTCCGGGATCGTCGTGACCGACACCGTCCCGCTGCGCGACGGACGCGCCCGGAGACGATCCGCGTCCTGACCTGCGCCGACATCCTGACGGACTCGGTGCGGCGGATCTTCACCGACGACTCGGTCTCGGAGATCTTCGCCGGCGAGAACCAGCTTTTCTAGCCTCGGGCGCTCGAGGGTCGGGCTAAAACAGCTCAGGCTCGGAGTGATTCAGAGTCCGCGCTCGGACACGATGCGGGTCCGGCGCTGGCCGCGGCGCTCGAAGTACGCCCACTCCTCGCGCCCGAGCTCGGTCGCGGGCTCGTCGCCGAACCACCACTCGCGGCCGATCCGCATCCAGTTGCGAGTCGCGCGCAGCTGGCCGAGCACGGCGAGCACGCCGGACTCCATCCGCCGGCCCATCAGCTCGTTGGCCGGCAGGTTCTCGCGCCGCATCAGGGAGAAGAACTCCGAGCGCGGGTCGGTCACCGCGATGATCGCCCGCATCACGAGCGTCCGCGTCGATCGTCACCTCGCGGTCCTCCATGTACCAGCCGCCGACCGCCCGCACGTGCTCCATCAGCTTTTCGGCGTCGACGCGCTTCGGGTTGTTGACGAAGCCGAGGTCGTGCAGCGCGATCCGCAGGCGCTCCGGGTCGTCGTCGATGACCGCCTCGATGGCGCGTGATCTCGAGCTCGATCTGCTCGCTGGTCGAGATGCTTCGTCATGCCGAAGTCGAGGAAGGCGACGCGGCCGTCGTCGAGCAGCAGGTAGTTGCCGGGGTGGACGTCGGCGTTGAAGTGCTGCAGGTGGTAGATCGAGCCGAAGCAGAAGCGGAAGACGATCTCGCCGAAGCGGTCGCGCTCCTCCTGCGGGAGCTCGCTTGACCGCGTCGAAGCCGACGCCGTCGACCCACTCCGAGACGAGCACGCGCGAGCGCGAGAGGCGGGTGACGACGTCCGGCACGTAGATGAACGGATGGCCGCGGTAGGCGCGGGCGAAGCTGCGCTGGTTCTGGGCCTCGTAC
Source organism: uncultured Actinomycetes bacterium (assembly GCA_963719375.1). Classification (GTDB taxonomy): domain Bacteria; phylum Actinomycetota; class Thermoleophilia; order Solirubrobacterales; family Thermoleophilaceae; genus JAICJV01. The sequence goes on from CAVRBY010000001.1 coordinate 1,983,074, forward strand.
TCGTAGTCGAGCTCCTCGAGCACGCGCTCCTTGAGCTCCTCGGCGACCGCCTTCGCGTCGAGGCCCGGCGCGATCGCCTTCGCGAGCCGCATCGAGCATGCCGGCGTTCTGCATGTCGGCGCGCAGCGCCTGCGGCGATCGCCCGGGTACTGGATCTTGACCGCGACGCGGCGGCCGTCCGGCAGCGTCGGCCCGGTGGACCTGGCCGATCGAGGCCGCGGCGGCCGCCTCGTGCTCGAAGTCCTCGAAGAGCTCCTCGACCGGCTCGTCCCACTCCTCGTCGAGCACCTTGCGGACCTGCTTCCAGGGCATCGGAGGCGCCGCGCTGCGCAGCTCGCGAAAGCTGCTCCTGGTAGATCTCGCGGTACTCCGGCGGGAGGAAGTCGATGTCGATGAAGGAGGCGAGCTGGCCGATCTTCATCGCCGCGCCCTTCATCGTCCCGAGCGCGTCGACCATGCGCTGGGCCGCCTCCAGGTGGCGCTTGTCGAGCTCCTCTGCTGCGCGCTCCCGGGAGCGGACCAGGTTCCGCGCGCGCGTGCCCGCGTAGTTGGCGCCGGACGCGCCGACCGCCTGCCCGAGCCGAGCGGTGCGCTCGACCCGCCCCTGCGGGATCGGCTCGTCGTCCTGGGCCATCGCCGATCTCAGGCTAGCGCGGGGCTGGCGCGCCGCGCTCGCGGTGCGCCGTCGTTCTGGGGCTGCGGCTGGTGCCGGTGGGGTGCTGCGTCGCCTGGACGTGGCGATTCTCCACGTCGGCTCGCACGGCGCAGGCTTGGGCGCTCAAAAGTGGGGCTTGCGCGCCGAACCGCTCGCGCATAGGTTAGTGCGGTCCGAAAAGGAGGAGCCGGCGGGCGGGGGTGGGCCGGTCGGCCCGAGCGACTCTGGTCGCTGAGAGGGAGGAGCCGCAGATGGCAATATCACGCCGGGATTTCGTCACGCGTGGAGCCGCGCTCGCCGCACTCCAGACCGTCGGGACCTACGGCCTTCTCGAGCGGCTCGCGACCATTCCCGCGCGGGCGGCCACCGCCACGGCGCCCCCCGAGCAGCACCTCCTGCAGGGGGTCCAGGTCGTCACGAACAACGGCCTCGACGTCATCGTCCCGCCGCTGCACCACCAGGTCGTCACGGCGAAGTTGCGGACCGGGACCTCCACACCGGCGCTCACCCAGGCGCAGGAGCAGCTCGAGGCAGCGCTGCAGCAGGTCGAGCAGCGATTCGCGCCGACGCCGGACGGACTCGGCGTCACGGTCGGCTGGGGCGTCCCGTACTTCGAGAACTACGTTCCGACCCTCGGCGACGGAACCAGCTACCCCGGCTACCTGCCGTTCGACAAGCGGGCGGGCAGCCCCGCGCTGCTCGACTCGCCGCGCTTCGACAGCGACCCGGCAGCGACGATCCTCGAGGCTAACGACCTGGTACTGCTGCTGCGAAGCGACTCGCTCGACAACATCGCCAAGGGCTCGCGGATCCTCTTCGACGGGGCCGGCGAGCTTTTCGACATCCAGAGCGTGCGCCGGGGGTTCGTGGGCAGCAACGGGTTGCTGGGCCAGCGAAGCCTGACCAAGCAGATGGCGATGGCGGCCGGCATCCCGGGCGGCGCGTCGATACCGGAGACCGCCGAGCTGTTCCTCGGCTTCACGTCCACGCAGAAGAAGGCGCTCGGTCCGGACCTGATCGCGAACTTCGAGACGCTGCCCGGGCTGACCGACCAGTACCCGAACGGCTACTTCGCACGCGGCACGACGATGCACCTCTCGCACCTCTACGAGGACCTCGCGACGTGGTACGGGACGCTCGACTACGAGGACCGGGTCACGCACACCTTCAGCGCTAACACGAGCGTGCCGAGGGGCACGCAGACGGTGCCCGAGGGGCCGGACCAGGTCGAGACCGAGACTGCGGTCAAGAACGAGGTCTCGCAGCACGGGCGCGTCGGGCACAGCTCCTCACTGCAGCCGGCGACGCGTCTCGGCGCCGACACGACCGACAACTACGGCACGCTCAACCCGCGCGGCACCGCCATCCCCCAGCGTGCCGATTTCAACACGCTCGACAACCCGTTCTTCTGGAGCGCCCAGCCGTCGGTCGACGGGCAGGCGCACGGCGCCGCCGCAGGCCTTCACTTCGTCGTCTTCGCGCCCACGAGCGACGCGTTCCATCGGGGGCGCCGGGCGATGGACGGACGCTACGCGGACGGCACGTCGCTGAACCTCGACCGCTCCCACACGGGCTTCAACTCGGTTCTGACGACCACCCACCGGCAGAACTTCCTCGTGCCGCCACGAGCGCGCCGCTCGTTCCCACTGGCGGAGCGCCTTTAGGCGCCGCGCTTGAAATCAATCGTCTCCGCCAGTTGCGCGGACCGAGACGATCGATTTCGGGCTGACCGGGGCCCAGGCTGTGAATCCGGAATCAACCGTCTGGCTTCCAGGCCGATCTTCTAGAGTGGGCCGGCCATGGCGTCCGCGACGCGACCATCACTCCAAGCCGAGGCGCGCTCCGAGCATGGCTCGCGGGCGGTGCGCCGGTTACGCCGGAGCGGCTGGATTCCGGGTGTCGTGTACGGCAGCTCGGCCGCCGAGCCGCGCACCTTTCAGGTCGGCCACCGCGAGCTGAGGCTCGCGTTGCAGGCGAGCTCACAGGTGATCGACCTGCGCGTCGGCGGCGACGGCGCGGTGCCGGTCATCGTCAAGGACCAGCAGAAGCATCCGCTGCGCGACGAGGTGCTGCACGTCGACCTGCTGCAGGTCAACCTCAACGAGAGGATCCAGTCGACCGTCACCGTCGACCTCGAGGGCGGCGACGAGGCCCCCGGCACCAAGGAGGGCGGCGTTCTCGAGCAGGCAACGCGCGAGCTGAACGTGGAGGCGCTGCCGACCGACCTCCCCGAGCGGATCGTCGTCGACGTCTCCGGGATGGAGGCCGCCGCGACGATGAACCTCTCCGAGCTGACTCCGCCGCAGGGCGTCACTTTCCTCGACGACCCGGAGGAGACCGTGATCGCGACGATAACGGTGCCCACGGAGGTCGAGGAGCCGGAGATCGAAGAGGAGACGGAGCTCGTCGGCGAGGGTGAGGGCGGCGAGGTGGCCGAGGCGGAAGCCGAGGGCGCGACCGCGGAAGAGGCCGAGGCGAGCGCCGCCGAGGGCGGCGACCAGGAAACCTAGCGCGCGGTTTCGCCGCGCGCTCATGTCCGGAGGCTCGGCCGTGCTGCCCGGCCGAAGGCCGAGGTCGAAGCGTGACAGAGCGATCGGGGTCGAATGGCCAGGCCGGCGCGGGGAGCCGCGTCGACTGGCTGATCGTCGGTCTCGGCAACCCCGGCGAGCGCTACCGCTGCACCCGGCACAACGTCGGCTTCGCGGTCGTCGACCTGCTTGCGGACCGCTGGGAGCTGCCCCGGCCGAAGAAGCTCTTCGCCGGGCTCTACAGCGAGGGCCGCACCGGTCCGGGCGGGCCGCGCCTCGGGCTGCTCTCCCCTCAGACCTTCATGAACGACGCAGGACGCTCCGCCGGACCGGCGCGGGGTAGCCTGCGGCTGCCGCTCGAGCGTGTGGTCGCGGTCCACGACGAGATCGACATCCCCTTCGGCGAGGTACGCGTGCGACTCGGTGGCGGCCTCGCGGGCCACAACGGACTCAAGTCGCTTCGGCGCGAGCTCGGCGGCCCTGACTTCCGGCGCGTGCGAGTGGGGGTGGGCCGGCCCGACTCAACCGACCCGGACGTGGTCGCCGCCTACGTCCTCGGACGCTTCCAGGAGCCGGTCGAGGAGGTGCGGACGCTCGTCGAGCGCGCAGCCGACGCCGTGGAGCGCCTCGTGGAGGCACGCTCGCCTGCGCCGGAGTGAGGGCGCAGCGGGCGCTTTCTACCATTGAGCATGCGAGCCGCGCCGACTCCCCGGCGCGGCTTTCGACGTGCCCGTGTCGCTACGCCAACTGCTCGCATACGCCCACGACGACGCCGACCTGTCGGCGCTCGCTTCGCGCGTGAAGGAGGCGCCGGGCGCTGAGCGCGCGTTCGTCTCGCAGAGCCTGCGTCCCTACCTGCTCGCCGCACTCGCCGACGACGATCCTGAGCGCCCGGCGCTGATCATCACCGGCGACGACCGCGTCGGCGCGCGACCTCGCCGCGGACCTCCGCGCCTTCCTCGCGCCGCGCCCCGTTCGACTCTATCCCTCGCGCGGAGTGCGCTACGAGTCGCAGCTGATGCCGCCGCCGCACCTGGTCGGACTGCGCGTGGCCGCGCTCGACGCGCTCGCGCGTCCCTCATCCGACGGGGCGGCGGTGGTCGTCGCGTCGGCCGCCGCGCTCGCCGAGAAGGTGCCCGACCCGGAGCTGCGCCCGCGCGCCGTTCGCGATCGAGCGCGGTGAGCTGCTCGACCTCGACGAGGTGAGCGGCACGCTGGCAGCGGCGGGCTACGAGCGCGTCGACCAGGTCGAGGAGCGCGGGCAGTTCGCAGTCCGGGGCGACATCCTCGACGTCTACCCGGCGACCGAGGAGCGCGCCGTGCGCTGCCGAGCTGTTCGACATCGAGGTCGAGCGGCTGACCTTCTTCTCGACCTTCACGCAGCGCTCGCTCGAGGATGCCGAGCGCGTCGAGATCGCGCCGGCGGCCGAGATCGCTCGGGAGCACCGCGAGCTCGCCGAGCAAGCCACGCTGGAGGATCCGAGCGAGCGTCCCGACGTGGCGGACGTGCTCCCGGTCGAGCGGTTCCTCGAGGTGCTCGCGCTCGTCCCGGACGACGCGCTCGTCGCGATCGCCGCCGAGGAGGAGATCGAGCCGGCGCTCGCGGACTTCTGGGAGGAGGTGACGACGAGCTTCCACGACGAGGACGCCCACCACCTGTACCTGTCGCCGGACGTCGCTGCGCGCGTCGCTCCAGCGAGCGGGTCGCCGTATCCGTGTCGAGCATCGCCCAGGACCAGCCGTACTTCGTTCCGCGCCCAGGGTGCCGACACGGCGGCGCGCTCGCTGCGCGAGGCGGAGCCCGAGCTCGAGAAGCTCGTCCGCTCCGGGTACCGGACCGTGGTGGCGTGGGCGCGGCCGCGGCGAGGCCGAGCGCGCCTCGTACAACCTCGCGCGCGTGCATGCCGACCTTCCTCGACGGCCGGCCGGCACCGCGGGAGGCGGGGGTCAGCTTCGCCCACGCGACGCTGCGCGAGGGGTTCCTCGCGCCGGGGCTGAAGCTCGCGATCCTGCCCGAGCACCGGCTGCTGCGGCGGCGCCGCGCCGAGCGCTCCGAAGGCCCGAGCGCCGGGCGTGGCGCGATCGCCTCCTTCACGCGACCTGCGCGCCGGCGGCGCCGGTGGTCCACGAGGACCATGGCATCGCGCGCTTCACCGGCTTCGAGACGAAGACAGTCGGCGGCGTCACGCGCGACTATCTCGAGCTCGAGTATCGCGACGGCGACCGCGTGTTCGTCCCGAGCGACCAGCTGCACAAGATCAGCCGCTACGTCGGCGCGGACGCGTCGGCGACCCGCCGCTGTCGAAGCTCGGCGGCAAGCAGTGGGAGCAGATGAAGCTGCGCGCCCGGCGAGCCGCGCAGGCGCTCGCCGGCGAGCTGATCAACCTCTACGCGGAGCGCAGGCGCCGCGCCGGCTACGGGTACCCGACCGACGGCGAGTGGCAGCTCGAGTTCGAGCACGCCTTTCCCTACCAGGAGACGCCCGATCAGCTCGAGGCGATCGAGCAGGTCAAGGCGGACATGGAGGAGGCGCGCCCGATGGACCGGCTGATCTGCGGCGACGTCGGCTACGGCAAGACGGAGGTCGCGCTGCGAGCGGCGTTCAAGGCGGCGGCCGACGGCAAGCAGGTGATGTTCCTTGTGCCGACCACGATCCTCGCCCAGCAGCACTACGGGACCTTCAGCGAGCGGTTGCGCGATTACCCGTTCCGGATCGAGGTCGCCTCGCGGTTCCGCTCGCAGCGGGAGGTGGCCGACGCGGTGACGGGACTTCCAGGACGGCAAGGTCGACATCCTCATCGGCACTCACCGGCTGCTCTCGCGCGACGTGCGCCCGCAAGGACCTCGGGCTTCTGATCGTCGACGAGGAGCAGCGCTTCGGCGTCAAGCAGAAGGAGCTGCTGCGCCAGCTGCGGCTGCGCGTCGACGTGCTGTCGCTGTCGGCGACGCCGATCCCGCGCACGCTCCAGATGTCGCTCGCGGGGCTGCGCGACATCTCGGTGATCGAGACTCCGCCGGAGGGCCGGCGGCCGGTGCGCACCTACGTCGGCGAGTACGACGAGGAGCTCGTCCGGCAGGCGATCGAGCGCGAGCTCGACGCGCGGCGGCCAGGCGTACTTCCTCCACAACCGCGTCGAGACGATCGACGAGACCGCCGAGCGGGTGCGCGCGATCGTGCCGCGCGCGCGCGTGTCGGTCGCGCACGGCCAGCTCGGTGAGAAGCAGCTCGAGGCGGTGATGCTCGACTTCCTGCGCGGCGGCGCCGACGTCCTCGTCTGCACGACGATCGTCGAGGCCGGCCTCGACATCTCGACCGCCAACACGCTGATCGTCGAGCGTGCCGACACGCTCGGGCTGGCGCAGCTCTACCAGATCCGGGGCCGGGTCGGGCGCTCGCGGGAGCGCGCGTACGCGTATCTCTTCTACCCGTCCGCGGCGGCGCTGACCGAGGACGCCGCGGCCCGGCTCTCGACGCTGTCCGACTACACCGAGCTCGGCTCGGGGTTCAAGATCGCGATGCGCGACCTCGAGATCCGCGGCGCCGGGAACCTGCTCGGCGACGAGCAGTCGGGGCACGTCGCCGCGGTCGGCTTCGAGCTCTACGTCTCGATGCTCGACGAGGCGGTCGCAGCGCTGTCGGGCAGCTCCGCCGACGAGGCGCCCGAGCCGGTCCGAATCGACATCCCGGTCGACGCCTACGTGCCCGGCGACTACGTGCCCTACGAGGCGGCCAAGATCGAGATCCACCGGCGCGTCGCGGGCGCGCGCGAGATCGCCCAGCTGATCATGCTGCGCGAGGAGCTCGAGGACCGCTTCGGGCCGATCCCGGAAGCGCTCGAGAACCTGATCAAGCTCCAGGACGCGCGCATCAAGCTCGGCCGCGCCGGAGCGCGCGACGTCGGCTTCCGCGGCGGCCGGCTCGCCGTCTCGCCGATCGAGCTCGACTCGGCCGGCGCGAAGGCGCTCCGCGCCGAGCTGCCCGAGGCGCATCTACGACTCGGGCCGCAGCACGATCAACGTGCGCGTCCCGGACGAAGCCGGCCGCCCGCTTCACCGCCCTCGTCGCCGCCGCCGAGGCGATCCTGAAGCACGCCGACCCCGGCAGCTGACGCGCGCCGATGCGGCCTTTCGCTACAGTTGCGCCTCCGCGCCGGGCCGCCTCGGGCGGTCGCGCGCCCGACTGCGCCGTTGATCGGCGCTTTAGGACAGCCGGCTATCTAACGCTTCGCAAATGCTCAGAACCTCGCGCATCCGAGCCGTTGCCTCACGCCGCCGCGGAGTGGCCTGCCTGACCGCGCTCGCGGTGGCGCTGCCCCTGACCCTCGCCGGCTGCGGCGATTCCGTGCCCGCGGACGCCGTGGCGACCGTCGGCGGAACCGTCATCACGAAGGCCGAGTTCAACCACTGGTGGGCTCCGCGGCCAAGCAGCAGGCGCAGCAGACGGGTGGCTCGCCCGCCTCCGCGGTTCCGCCAGACCCGCCCAACTTCACCAAGTGCATCGCCGCTCAGGCATCGCAGCCACCGGCGGCGGGGAGCGCCAAGCCCTCCACTGCCGCGCTCAAGTCGCAGTGCCAGCAGCAGTACAACTCGCTGCGCGACCAGACGATGCAGTTCCTGATCTCAGCCGCAGTGGCTGCTGCAGGAGGCCAAGTCGCAGCGGCATCAGCGTCACCAACACCGAGGTGACGAACACCTTCAACCAGCAGAAGCAGCAGGCCTTCCCGAAGGAGGCCGACTACCAGGCCTTCCTCGCAGAGCTCGGGTCAGACGCAGGCGGACCTCTTCTTCCGAGTGAGGCTCTCGCTGCTGACCAACAAGCTCCAGCAGAAGATCGTCTCCGCGGGCCTCGAAGGTGACCTCGGCGGACGTCGCCAAGTACTACGCGGCGAACAAGTCCCACTTCGCGCAGCCCGAGACGCGCGACCTGCTCGTCGTGCTGAATCCCGAACCAGGGAAAGGCGCAGGCGGCCGCGTCGGCGATCAAGTCCGGCCAGCCGTGGGCCACGGTCGCCAAGAAGTACTCGACCGACAGCGCCTCGAAGTCGCAGGGCGGCAAGCTCCCCGGCGTGACCCGGGGTCAGCAGGAGCGCACCTTCGACACTGCGATCTTCAGCGCTCCGCCGAACGCCGTCGAGGGTCCGGTCAAGACCCAGTTCGGCTACTACGTCTTCAAGGTGACCAAGATCACCCCGGCGAGCCAGCAGACACTCGCGCAGGCCACGCCCACGATCCAGAACCTGCTTCGCTCCCAGCGGCAGCAGACTGCGCTGACCTCTTTCGTCAAGAGCTTCCAGAAGCGGCACAAGGCGGACACGACGTGCCAGAAGGGCTTCGAGGTAGCACAGGAGTGCTCGAACGCGCCCAAGTCGTCGTCCTCCTCGTCCTCGACACCCGCGTCTGGCGGCTCGCCCGGAGGAGGAGCGACGCAGGGGGCGACTCCGCAGGGCGCCACCCCGCAGGGGGCGACTCCGCAGGGCGCCCCCCCGCAGGGGGCGACTCCGCAGGGCGCCACCCCTCAGGGGGCGACTCCGCAGGGTGCCACGCCTCAAGGGGCGACTCCACAGGGGGCGACTCCGCAGGGAGCGACCCCGCAGGGCGGGTCGTCGTCCGGGGGCGCTCCCTGACCTCCAGGCGGGCAGCCGGCCAGCGCTAGATGGGCTCCCAGGCGCTGCAGCAGCTCGACGAGGTGACGCGGCTGCTGCGTCGCGAGTGTCCCTGGGACCGCGAGCAGGATGAGCGCTCGATCGTCCCTCACACCGTCGAGGAGGCCTACGAGCTTGCGGACGCGGCCACGCGCGGGGACGACGACAAGCTGCTCGACGAGCTCGGGGACGTCCTGTTCCAGGTTCACTTTCTCGCGCTTCTGCTCGAGGAGCGGGGCGCCGGAGATCTGGCGCGCGGTCGCCGAGCACTCCCGCCAGAAGCTGATCAGGCGCCACCCGCACGTCTTCGGCGAGGTCGAGGTTGCGGGCGCCGACGAGGTGCTGCGCAACTGGGACGCGATCAAGCGAGGCGAGAGTGGGCGGCAGCCGGGGACCTTCGGCGAGATTCCCGACAACCTGCCCGCCACCCTTTACGCGTCGAAGGTGCTGCGGCGCGCCGCGAGCGCCGGCGCTCCGCCGGGCGGCGCGGGCCTCACCGCCGAGGCCGGAAGGGTCGTTGCGCTCGACGCGGGGTCCGACCGCTCGGACCGCTTCGATCAGGTCGGGGACCTTCTGCTCGCCGCGGTCGCGGCGAGCCGGGAGCTCGAAGTCGACGCGGAGCTTGCCCTGCGTGCGGCGGCAGACCGCTTCCGCCGGCGAATCGAAGACCAGGAGGCCGACGCAGAACGTGAGTGAGATCAAGCAATTGCACGCCCGCCAGATCCTCGACAGCCGGGGGAATCCGACGGTCGAGGTCGGAGGTTCTGCTCGCCTCGGGCGCCTCCGGGCCGCGCGGCGGTGCCCTCCGGCGCCTCGACCGGCGAGTTCGAGGCGGTCGAGCGTCGCGACGGAGGCGACGCCTACGGCGGCAAGGGCGTGCTCGACGCGGTCGGGGCCGTCACCGGTGAGATCGCACGCGCCGTGAATGGATTCGACGCCGACGACCAGGCCGGGCTCGACCGCCTCCTGATCGAGCTCGACGGGACCCCGAACAAGGCGCGACTCGGCGCCAACGCGATCCTCGGCGTGTCGCTCGCCGCAGCCAAGGCCGCCGCCGCCGAGGACGGCATGACGCTGTGGCGCTACCTCGGCGGAGAGGCGGCGCACGTGCTGCCGGTGCCGATGATGAACGTACTCAACGGCGGCGCGCATGCCGACAACAAGGTCGACTTCCAGGAGTTCATGGTCGTGCCCGTCGGCGCGACCAGCTTCTCCGAGGCGCTGCGTGCAGGCACCGAGGTCTTCCACGCGCTCAAGGCGACGCTCAAGCGGCGCGGCCTCGGGACTGCGGTCGGGGACGAAGGCGGATTCGCGCCGGACCTCGACTCGAACGAGGCGGCGCTGGAGGTACTGATCGCCGGCATCGACGCCGCCGGTTACCGGCCGGGCGACGAGATCGCGATCGCGCTCGACCCCGCGGCGAGCGAGCTCTTCGAAGGGCAGGGCTATCACCTCGAGCACGAGGGGCGCGAGCTGTCCTCGGCTGAGCTCGCCGAGTACTGGGAGCAGATCGCCGGCCGCTACCCGATCGTCTCGATCGAGGACGGCATGGACGAGGACGACTGGGAGGGCTGGAGGCTGCTCACCGAGCAGCTCGGCGACCGCATCCAGCTCGTCGGTGACGATCTGTTCGTGACCAACACCGAGCGCCTGCAACGCGGCATCGACGCAGGCGTTGCCAACTCGATCCTCGTCAAGGTCAACCAGATCGGCACCCTGACCGAGACGCTCGACGCGGTGCGAATGGCCCGCGAGGCCGGCTACAGCGCGGTCATGTCACACCGATCCGGCGAGACGGAGGACACGACGATCGCCGACCTGGCGGTCGCCACCGGCTGCGGCCAGATCAAGACCGGGGCGCCGTCGCGCTCCGATCGGGTCGCCAAGTACAACCAGCTGCTGCGGATCGAGGAAGCGCTCGGGAGCGACGCGACCTACCCGGGCCACAGTGCCTTCGAAGGTTTGCGGCAAAGCCGCGAACCCTCCCGGTAGAGCGGGCCCCAGGAGAGGCGTTTTCCGGCGGCCCGCTCCCATCTCCAGGGCGGCGTCATCGGATCGTCGCCGGCCGGGCAGGAGAGGACGCCGCCGCGGCGAAGCCGCAGCCATGGCCTCCGCAGCCGCAGCCGCTCGACCGACCAAGGCGCGTCCGAGGACGCGCTCGCCGTCCCGACGTGGCCCGATCCGCTGGCAGCGACTGGGGCGGCTGGCCTTGCTCGGCACGCTCGCGGTGATCCTGCTGCTCTACATCCCGCCGCTCTCACACTGGGTCGAGCAGCGGTCGACCCAATCCCGCAGCGAGGCAGCGCTGCGGCAGCTGCAGGCCGAGCATGACCGGCTCAAATCGCAGCTCGACTCGCTGTCCTCTCCGGCGGGCATCGAGCACGCCGCCGCGGCCCTCGGGATGGTCCGCCAGGGCCAGCGCGCCTTCGTGATCGAGCAGCCGGCCCGACGCTGAGGGGTCACGGGGCAGCCCCGCTAACGTGCTCCCGCGATGGCCTACGCGATCGAGAATGCCCTCTACCAATGGGAGGAGGGAGAGCGTCGCCTGCGCGACTCGAGCGAGCCGGCTCGTGAGCAGCTCGAGCGAGCACAGCTGTCCGTCGTCGAGGAGCTGCGACGCCGGCTCGGCTCGACGTTCTCGATCGGTGAGCTCGTCGAGCTATACGCGCAGGGAACCGACTGGGCGAGCGAGTTGGCCCAGCGGCGCTTCGCGGAAGCGACTCGACCGCGGTGGTGGACGCCGCGTTCGCGCGATACGCGCGCGAGGCGTCCGATTACGCGGGCGGCCGCCCTCGCCGGTGACGCGCGCCGCCCGGGACGGTCGACAGGCTCAGTCCTCGTCGTCCGCCAGCGCGTCGGCGTCCTCGTCCGCCGCAGCGTCTGCGCCAGCTCGGCGAATTACGATCTGGTCCTGCTCGAGCGTGACCGTCACCGGCCGGTGGCCGGCCCAGAATTCGGCGTAGATCGGGTCGTCCTGGATCGCCGGGATCGAGCCACAGACCGTAGCCCTCGTCGCCGTGGTCGAAGGTTCCCTCGAGCGGCTCGCGGCGGGACGAGGTCGCTTGCGACCACGGCCGCCGCGGCGCCCGCGGCGGCGCCGGGGCTTCTCGTCGTCATCGGCGCCGCCCTCGTCCTCGTCCTCATCCTCGGCTTCGGGCTCCGGCTCGGGTTCCGGCTCCGCGTCGAGCGCCGCGGCGACGAGCGCGTCATCCTCGGCGCGCAGGTCAGGCTCGTCAAGCTCGCCGCCGTAGCCCGTCTCGGTGGTGCGCTCGCCGACGTCCTCGGCCGGAGCGAGCTCGTGCTCCCGCTTGAAGGCGCCGATGTCGCGCACGCTGACCTCGAGCTGGTGCGCGATCCAGGCGTCGGTGCGCCCCTGCCGGACCCACGTCCGGATCTGGTTCAGCTGGGGCTTGAGCGAGCGCCGGGGCATGAAGCGCGGCAAGACTACCAATCAGGGGTCTCTTGCCCTTACAATGGCCCGCAACGAGTTTGCCCAGCTTGGAAGGGTGGTTTCGGGGTGGCGGGGGCGGAGAGATACACAGCTATGTGGTCGGCTTGCAGTTCGGGGCAAACCCGTTCTCGGTGCACCCCGCCGGAGAGCCAGCCGCACCGCCTGCCCCTGGAGGCAGGGCCGATCTCCGACCGCTCAGCTAGGGGGCGTCAATGCTCGTCCTGACAAGGAAGTCCAATCAGAGCATCATGATCGGTGACGACATCGAGGTTTCGGTGCTCGCGATCATGGGTGAGAAGGTACGGATCGGGATCGAGGCGCCGCGCTCGATTCCCGTCTTCCGCAAGGAGGTCTACCTAGAGATCCAGCAGGGTTCGACACCCGACGAGGACCGGAAGGCCGTCAACGAAGCCCTCGACCGGCTGAAGCGCGACGACTAGCTGATCGATTTCGGATCAGGCTATTTGTGCCCGACGCCGCGCGTGAATCACTCATCCTCGCCGGTCGCGCGGACCGAGAGTTGATTTCGGCTGGCCCCGGCCCAGGCGGTGAATTCGGAATCAATCGTCCAAGGCTCCCGCGTCGAGGGACGCGCAGTGATTGCGAGTGCCCGCGTCGACGCGCGGACTAACGAAACCAGAGCGCGAGCATCTGGAACATCAGGACGGTGACGAGCACCGTGGTACCGATGATTCCGCAAACAAGCCCCAGAAAGCGGGCCTTCGAAAGCCGGATGATGCGCTCCCGGCGGCGGTGAACGGACCGCTCGGCGGCCTCGCGCCGTAAACGCTCCCGGCGGCTTCGCTCCTCAACGGTCTCCTCGCGAAAGGCCGCCTCGAACTGCGCGAGCGATTGGGTCATTCGCATCGCGGCGGAAGACTACCACCGGTTTACATATCAACCGTCGCGTGAAGCCGCATCACGGCGCCCCGCATGCGGAAGCTCACTTCGCCTCGACGGCCCGCTCCGCGTCGCTGTAGACCTCGATGAAGCGGCGGTAGTTGCGCGAGATCTGCTGGGCGGCGTCCTCGCGCTCGATCGAGCCATCCAGGAATCCCTTCAGCGCGTCCCACCAGATGCTGCGTCCGATGGCGAAGCCCACATAGCCCTCCACCGGGGCACCTGCGCGCAACCACGCGTCGACCTTGTCGTCGTCGGCGCCTCGGCCGAGCACCACGCAGACGACCCCCTCGCGCCCGCCGGTGCGCGCCTGTCGAACGAGCATCTCGCAGTCCGAGCGCTCGTCCACACCCTCGATCTTCCAGATGTCCGCCTCGACGCCGGCCTGCTGGAGGTCCTCGATAGCCCGCCGCATCAGCTCGGGTCGCAGCTCGGCGTCGTAGCGGTCGGAGTCCCCGCCGACGCTCTCGAGCTGATCGTCGGTCGCGGGGACGAGCAGCTCGAAGAGGAACTTGCGATCGTTCTCGTGCAGCCACTCCGAGAGCTCGTGGAGCCGCTCGGCCTGGCGCCGGTTCATGTCCGGCGTCGCCATCCGGGTTGAAGCGCACGAGCACCTTCGAGAAGTCCGGGTCGAAGCGCTCGATGTGCTCCCCGAAGCTCTCGCCATACTCGAAATCGAACTCCTCCTGCCCGCTCTTCTCGACCGGCATGGCGAGCTTGAAGCCGCGATCCTTCGCCTGACCAGGGATGTCGCCACCGAACTGCTCGTCGACAAGAACGCCCTCGACGCCCTCCTCGAGGCCACCCTCCGCGGCTGCCTCCATGCCCTCGTAGATGAGGTGCTTGGCGTCCTCGATCGTCTGCGTCTGCTCGGTATCGGGATCGCCCTCGATCCCGAACATCTTCTTCTGGAAGGACCCGCGATGGTCGAACGCCAGGATGAAGAGCTTGCCGTCGTACCCGAGTGCCATTTGATCGATACCCACTTCCGAAGTCCCGATTTATCGCCGTCCCGCTTGCCCATATCGCGGCGGCCCGATCCCACCGCGCAGGATAACCCTGGCGGGTTATCCTGCGCGCTCTACGTGGCCGCAGGACTTCCGTGAGGGCTCCCCGAGGCTCGGGCGCTCGTGGTTGTAATGCGTGCTGCTGGCTCCAGCACCGTTTCACGGGCCCGGGCGTCCGTCCTGCGGCCGGACGCTCCGCGTGGGGTTGGGGCCGGCCCGCCGGTTAGGATCGGCGCGCGATGGAGCACCGTTTCACGGGCCCGGGCGTCCGTCCTGCGGCCGGACGCTCCGCGTGGGGTTGGGGCCGGGCCGCCGGTTAGGATCGGCGCGCGATGGAGCACCGTTTCACGGGCCCGGGCGTCCGTCCTGCGGCCGGACGCTCCGCGTGGGGTTGGGGCCGGGCCGCCGGTTAGGATCGGCGCGCGATGGAGCACCGTTTCACGGGCCCGGGCGTCCGTCCTGCGGCCGGACGCTCCGCGTGGGGTTGGGGCCGGGCCGCCGGTTAGGATCGGCGCGCGATGGAGCACCGATTCACGGGCCCGGGCGTCCGCCCTGCGGCCGGACGCTCCGCGTGGGGTTGGGGCCGGGCCGCCGGTTAGGATCGGCGCGCGATGGAGCACCGATTCACGGGCCCGAGTTACACGCTCGGCATTGAGGAGGAGCTCATGATCGTCGATGCGGAGACGCTCGACCTCGTGAATGCGATCGAGACGATGCTCGAGACGGTGCCGCAGACGACCGGTGAGGTGAAGCCTGAGCTGATGGAGGCGGTGCTCGAGGTGGCGACGCAGCCTTGCCGTGATACGCGCGAGGCGGGTGAGCAGTTGCGAGAGCTTCGGCGGCAGACGCAGGCCACTGCGCGCGAGCACGGCCTTGCGATCGGCTCGGCCGGCACGCACCCGTTCGCGATGTGGGAGGACCAGCGGATCGTGGCGCGGCCACGCTACCGCGACCTCGTTGCCGCGCTGCGCTTCGTGGCGAGGCAGGAGTTGATCTTCGGGACGCACGTGCATGTCGGCGTCGAGGGTGCCGACAAGGCGATACACGTGGCGAACGGGATGCGGGTGCATGTTCCGCTGCTCCTGGCGCTGTCGGCGAACTCGCCTTTCTGGCGGGCCGACTCGACAGGGCTGCTCTCAACCCGCACGCCGATATTCCGGGCCTTCCCGCGGGTCGGCATCCCGCCCGCGTACGGGTCATTCGAGGAGTACGCCGCGCGCGTCGAGTTCATGGTCGCGTCGAGGGCGATCGAGGACTACACGTACCTGTGGTACGACGTTCGGCCGCACCCGAACTTCGGCACGGTCGAGGTGCGGGTCATGGATGGCCAGACGCGCATTGAGCACACGCTCGGGCTGGCCGCTCTCGTGCAGGCGATGGTCAAGGAGCTCTGCGAGCACTACGAGGCGGGCAACAAGCTGTCGGAATATCCGTACGAGATGCTCGACGAGAACAAGTGGCTCGCCGCGCGAAACGGGCTCGACGGTGAGCTCGTCGACCTACCTTCGCGCGAGCGCGTTGCGACGAGGGACCTCGCGCGGCGGCTGCTCGATCGGCTGCGACCGCACGCCGAGGAGCTGGGGTCGGTGGCCGACTTGGAGGGCGTCGAGGATCTGCTCGAGCGGGGCAACGGCGCTTCGCGGCAGATCGTCGTCTATGAGGCGAACCACGACCTGCGAGAGGTGGTGAGCGAGATCATCGAGAAAACGTCCGCTTAGCGGAGGTTTTTCAGGTCGGTTGCGGACGTGCTCGGGAGGTGCCTGGCGAAGGGGCGGACTGCGAGTATCCTCGGATCAGTGAGCGAGCCGGACCTGTTCGTCGTCTGCAAGAACTGCAGTTCCGAGGTCAGTCCGTATGTGACCGAGTGTCCATACTGCGGCCAGCGGGTTCGCAAGCGCGCGCCGAAGATCGAACGTGGCGCGACGCCGCTCGAACCCCGCCGCCGCCGGCGTCCTTCGGCACCGTCGCTGCCTCGGCTGCGGCGCGGCGAGATACCGGGAATTGCGATCGACGCGCGGCCATACGGGACCGGCGCGATCGTCGCGGTAGCGCTCGGGATCCTGATCGCGGTGAAGACCGGCCAGGTCGACGCGGAGAAGCTGGGGGCCGTCTACGGGCCGATCGGCCATCAGTGGTGGCGCTTCGCGGCCGCGCCGTTCGTGGTCGGCAGCGGCCCGGGACTCGGGTTCGGCCAGATCGCCGTTCCGTTCATCACCCTGGTCGCAGTCGCGATCTTCGGGACGCATCTGGAGCGCCGCTTCGGTCCCGCCTTCGTCGTCGCTCTCTTCATACTCGCCGGCGCTGCCGGAGTCGCTCTCTCGATCGCCGTGCACACCTATCCGGCATTCGGGGCCAACGGAGCGGCGCTGGGGCTGCTGGCGGCCTGGCTCGTCGACGACCGCCTCTCGGCGGCGCGAGGGAGCGAGCGCGGCAACGACCTAGTCCCCGTCTGGGTCTACGCCGCGGTGCTCTTCGTGCTGCCCGTCGCCGACACAGACGTCAGCTTCTTTGCGGGCGTCGGCGGGGCGGCGGTCGGCGCGGCAGCCGGCGCGCTCGTCTCGCCGTTCCGTCCGTAGCCGCCGGCGCTCGGCCGTCCGGTCACGCGCGGACCGTGACATGGCCGGGGCTACCTTCGACGAGCCGGCCGATCACCGTGCCGGGACCCTCGCCGGCGATCAGCAGGCCGCCGGAGGTCATGGCGTCGCAGACGAGCCAGCGCAGGGGCTCAGCCACAGACGCGTCGAACTCGACCGCCGTCTCGACCCAGTCGCGGTTGCGGCGGGTGCCGCCGGCGACCGGGGGCTCCGCGCTCGCGAGCAGCTCGAGGACTCCCGGAATCGCGGGCACGGCGGTCGCCTCGAGCTCGGCGGCGACCCCGCTTGCCTCGCATAGCTCACGCAGGTGACCGAGGAGACCAAACCCGGTCACGTCCGTCATCGCATGCGCCCCGGCGGAGACGGCCGCGGCGGCGGCATCACGGTTGAGCTCCGTCATCACCGCGGTGGCGGCGTGTACGAGCTCGGGCCGTGCGAGGCCGCGCTTCGCCGCGGTCGAGACGACGCCGCCGCCGACCGGCTTCGTCAGCCGAAGCGTGTCACCGGGCAGCGCGGTGGAGTTACGAAGAATCCTGTTCGGATCCGCCACGCCGGTGACCGCCATTCCGTACTTCGGCTCGCGGTCGTCGATCGAGTGGCCACCGGCGATGGCGACACCGGCGATGGCACAGACGTCCGAACCGCCCCGCAGGATCTCGCGCAGCGGGGCCTCGCCCAGCTCCTCGAGTGAGTACGCGACCAGATTGAGGGCGGTGACCGGGGTGGCGCCCATCGCATAGACATCCGACAGCGCATTCGTGGCGGCGATTCG
Organism: uncultured Actinomycetes bacterium; assembly: GCA_963719375.1. Lineage (GTDB taxonomy): Bacteria > Actinomycetota > Thermoleophilia > Solirubrobacterales > Thermoleophilaceae > JAICJV01. Next base: position 2,000,623 of record CAVRBY010000001.1, read on the forward strand.
ACCGAAGTCGTAGGGGTCGTCGACAATCGGGGTGAAGAAGTCGACCGTCGTAACGAGCGCGAGCGAGTCCGACACCCGGTAGACGGCTGCATCGTCGGCCAGCTCGGGGCCGACGAGAAGCGCGGGATCGCCGGATTTCGGCAGCTGCCGGAGCAGCGGATGGAGCACGCCGGGATCAAGCTTGCAGGCGCAACCTGCGCCATGAGAGAGCTGTGTCAGTGCGACCATGAGCGAAGTTGAGCTGGGGGCGGCGGCATCCCCCTATCTATAGTGGCCCGGTGTTCACGGATGCCGAGCTGGAGGCCGCGGTCGAGGCCCTGAGCGATCCAGAACGCTTCCGGACCGCGGAAACGCAGGTCGCGAAGGTCGCCCCGCAGTTGCAGCGGATCCTCGCGAGCGCCCTGGAGGAGGGCGGCTGGTTCGGGGAGGCGCACGAGGCGGAGGTGCTGAAGGCCGCCACGACGCCCGACGACGATAGGCGAATCGCGGCCGTGCGCACGCTGATCGCCGAGGAGACCCGCGTCGGCATGATGGTCGGCGTCGTGGTCGGCTGGGAGCTCGGCCGCGAGCTCGAGCGCGAAAACGACTAACGAGGAGATCGAACCTATGGACATCCGCTTTCTCGGCCATGCGTGCTTCGAGCTGACAGAGGGCGACACGCGCATCCTGATCGACCCCTTTCTTTCGGGCAACCCGAAGGCCCCGATCGGGCCTCAGGACATCGACCCGACGCACATCTTCCTGACCCACGGGCACTCGGACCACTACGGGGACGTAGTCGACATAGCGAAGCGCACCGGCGCGCATTGCGTGGCGATCGTCGAGATCGCGGGGGAGCTGGGCGAGGAGGGTGTGGAGAGCGTGTCAGACCCGAACCTCGGCGGGACCGTCGAGTTCGACGGCGGCTGGGTGCGCCTGGTGCCCGCTTGGCATACGTCTACAACGCCGAACGGCACCGTGAACACGCCGGCGGGCATGGTGATCAACGTAGGAGGCACGATCGTCTATCACCTCGGCGACACGTCGCTCTTCTCGGATCTTCAGCTCGTGCCCCGGCGCGACGAGATCGACGTCGCGCTGATGTGCATCGGCGGTCACTACACGATGGACCGCCATGACGCGGTCCACGCGGCAGAGCTCGTCGCGGCACGGCAAGTGATTCCGTGCCACTACAACACGTTCCCGCCGATCGAGACCGACGACGAGGCTTTCAAGCAGGATGTCGAGAGCGACACTTCGTCGGAAGTGGTCATCCTTCAGCCTGGTGAGACCCACAGGGTGTAGCTTCGTCATCGCCTTGGCCGTCGTGCTCGTCACGGGTTGCGGAGGCAGCAAGAGCGCTTCGACGGGGGCGAGCAGTGCCTCGCCGTCGCGCACCGCGCCGTCCAGCGCGGCCCGCGGGTCGAGCGCGAGCGGCAGCTCGAGCTCGCGCTCCAACTCGACTCAGCCAGGGGCCGCGGTCGCCGGTCCCGGGGGCGGAGCAGAGCCGGTTCGCGCCCCAGCCAGCCTGACCGGCAGTGGGGGAAAGGTCGGACCGCCGCTCGTTCAGGTCCCGCCCTACGTGGCGGTCGAGGTGACGCTTACGGCGCGTGACGGTGCCGCCTACCGCGTCAGCGTGGCCGGCCGGCAACTCTCAGCCGGCGGGACGTCGCTGACCCTGCCGGGGTTGCGTCCCGGTGCCAGCTATCTCGTTCGTCAGAGCGGTGGCGCCGGCTCGACCGTTCGCATCTCAGCCTCTGCCGAGCCTGGGCCCTGAGCTCGCCATGCCGGCAGGCCGCTCTCGATCAGGGCAGCGTGCCGGCGGGACCGGCCGGCTGCGAGGGCGCCGGTCCGTCGCCGCCGCTCTGAGGGGGCGGCTGCTCCTGGCCCGATCCCTGACCTGAGGAGGTCTGGTCGCTCGAGGACGGCTGACCCTGCGAGGCGCCCGGATCTGTCGTTCCGGACGGCCCGCTGGTGAGCGTCGCCGTCGAGCCGCCATGCTCCGTCGAGCCTGGCTGCGATGCGTCCTGCTTGCTGGTCGCGTCGCTCGGGCTGTTCTGCTGAAGCTGGGTCAGGGTGGCGGACGACGCCTTGGCCGTCTGCGCCGTCGACTTCTGCTTCGGCGGGGGCGGCGTCTGCTGCTGCTGCTGCTGCTGTTGCTGCTGCTGGGATGAGGCCGGCGCAGGAGTGGGATGCGCGACGTGGCCGCCGGACGTATGCAGCGCCGCGGGCAGCGGACGTGCAGCCTGAGCGCCGAAGCCCGCAGGGAAGTCGAGGCCGGGCGCGGCGGTCGGGTTGCTAGCCGTCGCGCCGGTGGCGTTCGAGTGGTAGCGGCGCCCACTCTGCTGGCTCGTCTCGACGGCGCCCGCGGTGACGATCGCCGCCGCCGCGAACCCCGCGGCGGCCTTCGTCGCGATCGCGCCGAAGCCGGCGGTCAGCGCGCCACCGGCGCCGCTTCCGCCGCCCGCCGCGGCACCCGCGACGCCGGCGCCGGAGCCGCTGGTCGTCGCGCCCGCGCCAAGGCCGAGCTTCGTCAGCAGCAGCTTCTTGAAGATGATCAGCGGGCCGAAGGGATAGACCGCGGCGAGCGCGCGGTTGGTCTTGCGCAGCTCACCACGGAATACGTAGCAGCGCTCACAGCTCTTGACGTGACGGCGCGCCGGCGGGGAGAGCTTTACGAGGCCCTCGGCCACCTCCCCGAGCTCGAGGCGAACCTCGGCGCAGCTGAGCAGCCGCGCCTCGGCGGCCTCGGCCAGCGACACCCGGGCGCGCACGAGCAGCGACTTCACGCTCGGGACGGTGGTGTCCATCGCCTCGGCTATGTGCTCGTAGGAAAGGGCGTCCATCTCGCGCAGGAGAAGCGCCGTCCGCTGGGTCTCCGGCAGCTCCTGGACGTCGGCGACGATCTGGCGGAACTCTTCGCGCTTGTGAACCGCGTCCGCCGTCGTCTGGCCACCGTCGCGCTCGAAGACGTCCATCGAGTCCTGGCCGTTCGGCACTGGGCGACGGAGATGATTGAGGCAGCGATTGCGCGCGATCCGGTAGAGCCACGGACGCGCGTTGATCGGCCGGTTGTCAGCGCAGATCGCGTTGAAGGCGGCGGCGAAGACCTCCTGGAGGACATCCTCGGCGTCCTCGGTCGAGCCGAGCATGTGGCGACAGAAGGCGAGCAGCCGGCTCTGGTAGCGCTGGACGAGGGCCTCGAAGGCGCCGTGCTGGCCCTTGCGGATCAGCGCGATCAGCTTCTCGTCGCTCTGGAGGCGGAGAAGCGGCGACCGACCCCCGATTCCGGGGATCGCGGCCGCAGAGGGATTTAGTGCACCGGCTTCCATTCAGGGGACCCTGCCCAGCGGGACAAGCTAGCAGCGGCAAAGTTGCGCGTCAGCCCTGCAAGAACGTTCCCAGTTTCCAAGTATGGACGCTCGCCTGCGCGAGCCTAAACTGGAGCGGCGGCGCGCCCGGGTGATGGAACCGGTAGACAGCGGGGCCTTAAAAGCCCTTGCCCCTTCGCGGGCGTGTGGGTTCGAATCCCACCCCGGGCATCACTGCGGGTCTGGCTCTTCCTCGCCGGGCCAGCTTCCCGTCAGGCTCGCGAAGGCGGAGCGGGCCTCGTAGTCGGTCAGCGCGCGAACGCCACGGAAGATGGCTCCCTCGAGCAGCGCGGCGAGCAGGATCTTCACGAGCGGTGCGCGCCTGTGCGAGGGCTCCGGCGGCTCCTCGTCGTCGATCAGGTTCCAAGCCTGCTCGAATGCCTTCTTGCCGAGAAAGCCGGCGATCAGGCCGCTGATGATGCTGAAGGGAATGAACAGGATCTTCATGGCGGGAGAAACCTATACCCGAGTGCGTCAGGCTGACGTCGCGCCGGCCAGGTAGGGGCGCAGCGTTCCCTCGACCTGCTGAGCGGTGCGTCCCGTGTCGAAGGGGGAGGGGGCGATCGGCTGCCCGCGCAGCGAGCGGATCACAGCGGCATGGCGGCCCTCGACCTGGACGATCGTGCCGGCAGCGATCAGCGTCTGCTTGACCGATAGCAGCGGCGCGGCGCCGTTGTAGGCGGCGACCCCGGTGTCCTCGAAGAGCTGGGCGACCGCCAGGAAGCGCGCCTCGCTCGAAAAGGCATCGCCATAGTTGAAGTTCGGGACGGGGCCGGGTGTGCCGCCCTGCTGCTGGTCCACTCCCTGAAGGACCTGCGCGTGCTGCTGCTCGTCGTCGTAGATAGTGGCGACGACCGGCTGCGTGCTCGCGCTCAGGTCCGGGACCTCCTTCAGGGCACGACCGTAGAAGGTCGCCTCGAGCCGCTCGAGCTCCAGGGCAAACTCGATGATCGCGCGATCGCCACCGCCGCTCTGGGCGAGCGAGCGGGCGACGAACGGGCCGACGCTAGCCATGCCGTAGGCCGCACCGGCGGCGAGCGCCCCGCGCGCGAGTAACGAAGCGCGCGTGATGCCCGACGGAGCGCTGTCGCTCGACTCCGTCATGCGATGTAGGGGCTTATGCGTTCCATTACCTGCTCGCTCGAGAGCGCGCTCGCGAAGGGGCCGTCAGGGGTGAAGTCACGGCCGAGCAGCCGCTCGATCTCGGCCGCGTGGCGCCCCTCGACGCTGTGGATCGAGAGCGCCGTCTTGAGCACGTCCACGCTGACGATCTTGTCCACCTGACCGAGATAGGCCGCTGCTCCCGTGGACTCGAGCGTCGCCGCGACCAGCAGCGCCTGGTGCGAATCCTGAATCGAGAACTGCGTGGTGGGGCGGGCGATCGGCTGGCCCAGCTGACGTGCGGCGTGCTCGAGCGCCGCGACATGAGCGTCCTCGTCGCTCGATATCCGCTCAAACAGGTCGAGCTGGTAGCCGCCCAGCGAGCCGCTCGAGAGGGCTCGGTGGTAGAAGTCCGATTCGACGTACTCGAGCGTCAACGCGAAGTTGACGATGCCAAGGTCGCCCTGGCCCCCCTCACTGCCGGGCTGTGCGACCGCCGGCGTGGTGCGGGTCTTGGTGGAGGTAGCGCAGCCTGCGAGCAGCGCGCCTGCGCCGGCGGCAGCGACGCCGAGCAGCGTCCGGCGCGACTCGCGCGGTCGAACTACTCCGGTCGAATTGGCTGCTCTCTGGCTCAAATGGCGCTCGCTCCCTCGGCGGCGCCGAGTCTAGTCCGTCCCGGTCCCCGCCTGCGCCGCCGGCTCCACCCGGCGCGAGAGTGTTAAGGCTCAACCGAGGCTTAACCTGCGGACGCCGTCGAAATGGAGCCCTAGCGGCTCCTTTCTTGTAGATTCCGCGCACGTCCCGCCCGTGTGCCGGGCGGAAGTCAGGACCCGCGGTAGAGGAGCCGAGGTCCCCGGGGGAGGAGAGCGAGCAAGGAATGCGGTCAGTCAGCGTTGCGGGGCGGATCGCGGCCATCGTCGCCGTCGTAGTGGCGGTCGTCGTCGTCGCTGTCCTGATCTTCAGCAGCGGTGGCGGATATACGGTCAAGGCGGACTTCATAAACGCCGGTCAGCTCGTAACGGGTGACCAGGTCGAGGTGGCGGGCGCGCCCGTTGGCTCGATCAACGGGATCGCCCTGACGGGCGACGGCCAGGCCGAGATCACGATGTCGGTCAAGCCCCCCTACCAGCCGCTGCGGGTCGGTACCCACGCCACCGTCCGCGAGGCCTCGCTGTCGGGCATCTCGAACCGCTACATCGACCTCTCGATCCCACCCGGCGACAACCGCAGCTCACCGACGATCCCGAATGGCGGAGTAATCCCCGCCACCGACACGACCACGGCGGTCGACCTCGACCAGGTCTTCGACACCTTCGATCCCACCGCGCGGGTGGCCGTGCAGGACTTCTTCCGCAACTCGGCGGCGCAGCTCCAGGGCAAGGAGGCACAGCAGCAGCTTGCGTTCCACTACCTGAACCCGGCCCTGTCGACCTCGAGCCGGCTGTTCGGCGAGCTGAACGCCGACACCCCCGAGCTCGTCCGCTTCCTCACCGACTCGGCCGGGCTCGTCACGACGCTCGCCCAGAAGCGAGACACGCTGACGAACCTGATCAGCAACCTGAACACGACCTTCACCGCCCTCGGCAACCAGAAGGCCGCGCTCGCGAACGACGTCCAGCGGCTCCCCGGCTTCATGCGCCAGGCGAATACGACCTTCGTCGACCTTCGCTCGGCACTCGACCAGGTCGATCCGCTCGTCAACGCCTCGAAGCCCGTCGCGCTCAAGCTGCAGCAGTTCCTTCCCCCGCTGCGGAACTTCGCCGACAACGCCGTCCCAACCGTCCGCGACCTCTCGAGGATCGTCTTCCAGCCGGGTCCCAACAACGACCTCTACGACCTCGAGCAGTCGCTCCCGCCGCTCGCCTCAGCTGCCCTCGACACGAGCCGCCGGAGCGTCAACGAGGGCGCCGGCAACGTCAGCGTCGGCACCGTGCCCGGCTCCTTCCCGACGAGTACGAAGGCGCTGCGGACGAGCGCCCCGCTGATCGCGTTCGGCCGGCCCTACACGCTCGACCTGCTCGGCTGGTTCGACGACTTCTCGACCCCGGGCGCCTACGACGCCGAGGGCAACTTCTCGCGCACGCAGAACATCTTCAACGCGTTCGACCTCCAGACTGAGGCGGGCCCGGTGCCGATCCCGCTGCTCGACCGGCTGACCACGGCCACGACGCTGACCCGCGTCGGCCAGTACAAGCGCTGCCCGGGCGGCGCCGACCAGCCCGCGGCCGACGGCTCGAACGTCCTCACGCCGGCGCTCCAGCAGCAGTACGACTGCACCGAATCGGCTCGGGCGGCGGGGAGCCAGAAGTGATCCGGCGGATCGTCGCCGCCTGCCTCGTCGCCCTCGGCTGCGTGGCGGTCGTGATCGTCACCGGCGCGACCAAGGAGGAGCAGCAGGGAACGACGCTCAAGATGGCGTTCGACAACGCCTTCGGCCTCAGCCCGGGCGGCGACCTGCGCGTCGCCGGCGTCAAGGCCGGCCAGACGAAGAGCTTCGACATCTCCAAGGGTCCCGAGTGCCAGAACGGCAAGCCCAATACCTCGCCACCCCGGACGTGCGCCATCGTGACCGCGAACATCCAGGTGCCGGGCTTTCAGAACCTCCGCAAGGATGCGAGCTGCGCGATCCGTCAGCAATCGCTGATCGGCGAGTACTACGTCGACTGCCAGCCGGGCAACTCGCCGCAGGCCCTGCCGGAGAACGAAACGCTCCCCGACACCCAGACCGCGTCGACGATCCCGGCCGACCTCGTCGGCGACGTCCTGCGCCGCCCCTACCGCGACCGCCTGCGACTGATTATCGCCGAGCTCGGGACGGGACTCGCGGGCCGTCCTCAGGACATTTCCGACCTGCTGCACCGCGCCCACCCCGCCCTCCAGGAGACGGACCAGGTGCTGAAGATCCTCGCGAACCAGAGCACCACGATCAAGAACTTCATCTCCAGCGCGAACGTGGTGGTCGGACAGCTCGACCAGAAGAAGGCGGACGTCGCGAACTGGGTCCGGCAGTCGGGACATACCGCCCAGATCTCCGCGCAGCAGCAGCCGGCGATCTCGGCCGGCTTCCAGCGACTGCCGACCTTCCTCGATCAGCTCCGCCCGACGATGACCCAGCTCGGCGAGCTGACCGACCAGCAGACGCCGCTGCTGATCGATCTTCAGCGCGCGGCGCCGAGCCTGCAGACGCTGTTCACCAGGCTCGGCCCGTTCAGCAACGCGTCGACCCCCGCGGTGAACGCGCTCGGCAAGGCGTCGGTCGCGGGCACGCGGGCGTTCCACGACTCAAGCCAGGACATCGCCGAGTTGAAGCTCGTCGCCCAGAACGCGCCCTCGACCGCAAAGCCGCTGCGCCAGTTCCTGCAGACGCTCGACTCGCGCAAGCGCTCGGCAGCGCCCGACGCGCGCGCGCAGCAGACCGCGCCGCCCGCACCCGACCCGACCGCCTACACGCCCGGCAGCGGCTTCACCGGCTTCGAGGCGATCCTCAACTACGCGTACTGGCAGACGCTCGCGATCAACGACTTCGACCCGATCGGCCACATGCTGCGCGTCCTCGTGATCCTCGACCCGCAGTGCAGCCCCTACCAGACGGATCTGCGCACGCCGGCGCTCGGGGGTAGCGCGGCGAACGACGCGATCCGCAACCGCTGCAACTCCTACCTCGGGCCGTACCAGCCAGGCGTCACGGTGCCGGACGTGACCGCGAACGGCCACACCTACGCCGCCAGCGCGAGCGCCGCCGCGGCGACCGCGCCGCGCGGACGCGGCCAGGCGCCCGCGACGACGCCGCTGCCCGGGCAGCAGGATTACTCGAAGCCGCACGTCACGCTCGCGCCGAGCGTCCAGGACATGCTGAACAGCCTCGGCCGCCCCGCCGAGGCGGCGCCGAGCACCGCCGCGTCCACGGCGACGTCATCGACGCCCCAGGCCCCGAGCTCCGGTGCCGCCGGCCAAGCCCTCGACTTCCTGCTGAGCCCATGAGTCGTCAGCGGGGAGCGGCGGCGGTGGTGGCGAGCCCGGTGTTGGTGGGCGCGGTGACGGTGCTGATCGTGATCGTGGCGGTGTTCCTGGCTTATAACGCGAATCAGGGGTTGCCGTTCGTGCCGACGTACAACCTCACGGCGGAGATCCCGAACGGGTCGAACCTGGTGCCTGGGAACGAGGTGCGGATCGGCGGCTTCCGCGTCGGCGAGGTTCAGACGATGCGGCCGAAGCTGGTCGTCGTCAACGGCAAGCCGCTCGAGGTCGCGCTGATCGACATGGCGCTCGACAAGCAGGTGCAGCCGCTTGCGAAGGACTCGACGTTGATCGTCAGGGCGCGTTCGGCGCTCGGGTTGAAGTATGTGGAGTTGACGCCGGGGACGAGCCCGGCGACGTATAGGCCGGGGGAGACGATTCCGCTCAAGTATGCGTCGTTGCCGGTCGAGTTCGACGATTTCCTGAACACGTTCGACCAGCCGACGCGGCTCAACTCGCAGGCCGATTTGGCCGGTTTCGGGGATGCGCTCGCCGGCCGCGGACAGGACCTCAACACGGCGATCGCGGGGTTCGTGCCGTTCTTCCAGTTCTTGCAGCCGGTGATGGCGAACCTCTCCGATCCGAAGACGCAGCTTGGGAACTTCTTCACCCAGCTTGGGCGGACGACCGCGCAGGTCGAGCCGGTCGCGGCGGTCCAGGCGCAGATGTTCGCGAACATGGCCTCGACGTTTGAGGCGATCAATTCGACCGAGGGGCAGTGCGGCAACTCGCCGGCCGGGAGTTGTTTGCAGGGAACGATCGCCAAGGGTCCCCCGACGCAGGACACGGCGATTCAGAGCTTCCAGGTGCAGCGACCGTTCCTGGCCGACTTCACAGACCTCTCAAGACGGCTGATCCCCGCCGCCCAGGTGATCCCGACCGCGGTCCCGAAGCTGAACGAGGCGCTGCTCGTCGGCACCCCCGTGCAGCGCCAGTCGGTGACCCTGTCGAACAACACGACCGGCCTCTTCAACGCGCTCGACACGCTCGCCAAGGACCCCAACACGCTGCTCGCGCTCAGGGACCTGCGCGACACCTTCGGCGTAAGCCAACCGCTCGTCAACTACGTCGCGCCGTTCCAGACCGTCTGCAACTACGCCAACTACTTCTTCAACGGCCTCGGCAATCACATCGGCGAGCCAGTCTCGAACGGCACCATCGAACGCATCCTGCTGCGCTCGGACAACAATGTGCAGACCAATGCGCTCAGCAACACCTTCGCCTACCGCCCGGCCGACGTCCCCGCGAACGAGTCGGTCCACACCGCCAAGGACCCGCTGACCGGGCAGCCGCTCGAGGCGACCCACGGCGTCGCCTACCCGCCGGCGATCGACGCGCAGGGCAACGCCAACTGCCAGCAGGGCCAGAACGGCTACACCGAAGGGCCGATCACCGGCCTGCCGCCGGGCGTCCCGGCCCGCTACCCGCCGGCGACCGTCCAGAACACCAGCGACGAGACGCAGCTGATGAACTTCGAGCAGAACCAGGCCGGCGGCAGTCACTCGGTGCGCGGCAACTACCCGCTGCTCGAGGGCACCACCTACACCGGCGTCCCGAACCTGAGGGACGTGCCCTAGGGTGGCTCTGCTTCGCCGCAGCACGAAGGGCCGCCGAGGCTCCGGGCGCTCGCCGGCAGCGGTCGGCCTGATCGCCGCGATCGTGATCGTGATCCTGATCCTCGCCGGCGTGACGAAGCTCGGCTTCCTCTCGAACCCCTACGAGTTCTCGGCCGTCTTCACGACGGGGAACAACATCCAGCCGAAGTCGCCGGTGCGGATCGCGGGCGTCAACGTCGGCGTCGTCAAGGATGTTCAGCCGCTGCCCGGAGGGAAGGGCGCGAAGGTGATCATGGACATGCAGAGCCAGGGCCTGCCGCTCCACACCGACGCCCAGCTCAAGATCCGCCCGCGCATCTTCCTCGAGGGCAACTTCTTCATCGACCTCCAGCCGGGCAGCCCGTCCGCGCCGATCCTCAAGAACGGCGGCACGATCCCCGTCAACCAGACCGCCACACCGGTCCAGTTCGGCCAGCTGCTGACCTCGCTGCAGGCGAACACGCGCCAGAACCTGCCGCACGCTGCTCTACGAGTACTCGACCAGGGCGCTCGGCAACGGCGGCGCGACGGCCTACAACCAGACGCTCAACGACGAGCCACAGGCTCTGCTCAAGGCGTCGGTCGCGAACGACGGCGACGCTGGGGCAGCAGCCGACCAAGGACATCCCGAACCTCGAGCGTGGCCAGCAGCGGCTCGCCTCGGACCTCAACTCGAGCCCTCAGACGCTGCAGGACCTGCTCGTCCAGCTCAATACGACCGCGAACGCCTTCGCCGTCCAGGACGTCGCGCTCGGCCAGACGGTGACCTCCCTGAACGGCACCCTGCGCGCCGGCACGCCCGCGCTCGTCTCGCTCAACAACGCGCTGCCGGCGGTGCGGACGTTCGCCGTCGACGCGCTCCCCGGAACCCGGTCGTCGCTGCCGACCCTCGACGCCTCGACACCGTTGATCCAGCAGCTCAACCTGCTGATCTGCGCCGACCAGGCCTCGGCCACCGCCTGCCCGCCGCAGAACGGCGCGCCGCACGGGCTGCGCGGCGTCGTCGCCCAGCTGCGCCCGACGATCCCCGCGCTCGCACGCCTCAACCACGACACGATCCCCTTCCTGAACGAGAGCCGCACGCTCAGCGCCTGCCAGAACAACACGCTGCTGCCCTGGGCGAAGACACCGATCCCGGACCCGGACTTCCCCGCCGACTCGGGCCAGCCGTTCTACAAGCAGGGCCAGCGTACCTTCGTCGGGCTCGCCAGCGAGGGACGGACGACGGACGCGAACACGCCCTACATCCACGGCAACCCAGGCTCCGGGGCGACGACGGTCATCCAGCAGGACCTCGCAAACGGGCAGGGCCTGTTCGCTCAGGCCCCCGCTCCACCGGAGGGCGTGCGCCCCTCGCCGCCGAACAGCCGACCGTCGTTCCGCCCGGGCGCGCCGTGCGAGCTGCAGCAGACCCCGGACCTCAACGCGCCGGGCGGTCCCGCTGACCAGGCGATCACCGTCACCAGCGGCGGTGGACTGCTGCCGCCGCTGCCGCTGGCGCAAAACCAGAAGATCGCCAAGGAAGGCCAGGTCGAGGAGAACGAGGTCATCAGCTACCTCGAGCGCGAGCGGCGGGGCCAGCCCGCCGTCGACCCGTGGGGGATGCCGCAGAAGGCCTACCTGGCGAAGATGAAGCTGCTCGGGCTCGGGGTCGACTCCCAGGGCAAGGTCATCCAGCTTCCGGGGAACGGCAAGTAGTGCGTGCGATCAAGGCCCACCTCGGCGACTTCCTGTGGCTGATCGGCCTGTTCGTCGTGGCGATCGCCGTCACCGCCTACATCATCGCCAACCAGCAGGCACGCGGCTTCATTCCCCTGGTCCAGCCGAAGCCGTTCACCCTGAACGCGGACTTCTCGACCGGCGCAGGCCGTCACTCCGGGTCAGGGACAGACCGTGCGCGTCGCGGGCGTCGAGGTCGGCAAGATCACCGGCGTCACGCTCAAGAGCGGGATGGCCCAGGTCCAGCTCGAGATCGAGCCGAAGTTCGAGAGCAAGCTGCACGATCCGCGTCGGATGCGACCGCGCTGCTGCGCCCGAAGACCGGGCTGAAGGACATGTTCGTCGAGCTCGACCCGGGCGGCCGTGGCCAGGAGCTGAAGTCCGGCGACACGATTCCGATCCAGAACACCGCGCCGGACATCAACCCGGACGAGATCCTGTCCGCCTTCGACACCGACACTCGCCAGTACCTCCAGCTGCTGATCAACAGCGGCGGCCAGGGGCTCAACGGGCGCGGCAACGACCTCAACGAGACGTTCAAGGCGCTCCAGCCGACGACCTTCGACCTGCGCCGGATCGCCTCCGCGGTCGCCGAGCGCAAGACCGAGCTGCAGTCGCTCGTCCACACCTACGGCGACCTCACGAACGCGGTCGCCGACACCGACGGCTCGATCAAGACGCTCGTCACCCAGGCCGACCAGGTCTTCAGGGCGTTCGCCGTCGCAGCAGGCGAACATCTCGCTGGCCGTCTCGAAGCTGCCGCCGACGCTCGACACGACGACGAGCACGCTCAACAAGGTGCAGCGGCTACGCGCCGCTGCTCGCCTCGACGCTCAACTCGCTCGATCCGGTCTTCAAGCAGCTGAACGTCGCAAACCAGGCCGTGCGCCCGTTCGCGATCGACGCGACCCCGGTCATCAAGAACCAGATCCGCCCGTTCGTGCAGGTCGCCTCGCCCGTACGTGCAAGCAACCTGCGCCCGGCCGCCGATCCAGCTCTCGCGCGCGACGCCCGACCTGACGACCGACTTCCACGAGCTCAACCGCTTCTTCGACCTGCTCGCCTACAACCCGCAGGGCAAGGTCCCCGTGACCGGCAACGCCGCCCAGGACGCGAAGCGCGACCAGGGCTACCTGTTCTGGATCGCCTGGCTCACGCAGACGAGCACGAGCCTCTTCAACACGAGCGACGCCGAGGGCGCGCTGCGCCGTTACCTGATCTCGGCGAACTGCACCACGCTGCGTCAGCTCGTCGCGGCTAACCCGGCATCGGGGCCGCTGCTCGGGCTGACGAACCCGCTCAATGACACCGGTCTGTGCCCGTCGAGTGGAAGCAACGCCTTCCCGGTGTCCATACCGCCGCTGCCGATCGCCGGCAAGAAGGGCGCGAGCATCGTCGTCGACCACCACAGCGCCAAGACGGTGGAGCAGAAATGGACAAGGAAGGACCAAGCGTCGGCCGGATCCTGGCGATGACGATCTTCGCCTTGACGTGCTTTGGGTTGCTGTTGTTCCTGTGGATCTCGTTTGGTGGTTCGGTGCCCTTGAAGCCGAATCAGTACGAGTTGATCGATCGATTTCCCGAAGGCCACGACGTTGGCGCAGCAGGCTGATGTGCGCATTTCGGGAGTGACGGTGGGGAAGGTGCACAAGCTGGAGTTGGACAAGGGGGGTGACCGGACACGGGCGACGTTGTACATCCAGCCCGAGTTCGCGCCGCTGCCGCGCGACACGACGGCGATCCTGCGGCAGAAGACGTTGCTCGGGGAGACGTATCGTGGAGTTGACGCCGGGGCATCGGTCAGTCGGGGAGTGTTGAAGGACGGGGCGTTGCTGCGCGGACGCGCAGGTCGAGCCGACGGTCGAGCTCGATGAGATCTTGCGGATCTTCGATCCGGCGACGAAGGTGGCGTTCCGGACGTGGGTGGCGTCAGGGGCCGAGTCGCTGCAGGGGTCGGCGCCACAGGATTTCGAGTGATTCGCTTGGGAACCTGGCTGATTTCGCGCAGTCGGGGGCCGGGGTGCTTTCGGTGTTGAACGATCAGCAGGCGGCGGTGTCGCAGTTGATCAACAACACGGGCGTGGTATTCGGCGCGCTGAATCAGCGGTATGGGCAGTTGGCGCACCTGATCTCGGCGTCGAATGAGACGTTCGGGGCGCTGTCGAGCGAGCAGGCGTCGCTTGCGGACACCTTCCGGGTGTTCCCGACGTTCTTGGACGAGTCGAAGGCGACATTGGCGCGGCTGCAGACGTTTTCGATCAATACACGTCCGCTCGTGGATGAGTTGAAGCCGGTCGCCGATGAGCTCGGGCCGACGGTTACGGATGTTGGGAACCTGTCGCCTGATCTGGTGACCTTGTTTGAGCATTTGAAGCCGACGATCGCGGCGTCGTCGCGGGATCTGCCGCAGGGGTCTCGGTTCTTGAAGGGGGCGGCGCCGGTGCTCGACGCAGCGCACGTGTTCCTGCCGGAGCTGAACCCGATCCTCAGCTACTTGAACTTTGACCAGGACTCGCTGGCGCACTTCCTGACAGATGGCGGTGGCGGTTTCGACTATCACCTCAATCAGGAGCAGCCGGGGGTGCTGGTCAACGCGCTTGCGCAGTTCGGGGTGCAGAACTCGAACAGCCTGGGCTTCCAGACCTCCCTGCCGAGCTATGACCGCGGCAACGCCTACCTCGCCCCGAACGCCTACGCGAGGTCCGTCGAGCTCGGTGCGCTCGAGGCGTTCAGCTGCCGGCAGGCCGGCGGTGAGCAGCGCGACCCGAACCCGAGCGGGAACGCGCCACCCTGCTTCACTCAGCCACCCTCGCTCTACGACGGCCAGCAGTTCCCCTTCCTCACCCGCGGCCAGGTCGTCCTCAAGCCCTCACCACGCGGCACGCTCGCCGGCACGCAATCATCCAACCCGAACCGCCCGCTCACGAACAGGTAGAGCGCGGGCCCCGTCCGGGCTCGAGCCGGCTCCGCTAGCGTCCCCGCGGTGACGACATCCACTGAGCAGGCAGTTCATGGCGGCCGGCTCGTCGCCGCGCGGCTGAAAGCCGCAGGCGTTTCAAAGCTGTTCACGCTGTCGGGCGGGCACCTGTTCTCGATCTACGACGGATGCCGCGCCGAGGGCGTCGACATCGTCGACGTACGCCACGAGCAGACCGCCGCCTTCGCCGCGGAGGGATGGGCCAAGGCGACGCGCGAGGTGGGCGTATGCGCCCTCACCGCCGGGCCCGGCGTCACCAACGGCATGAGCGCGCTCGCGTCCGCAAGGCAGAACAGCTCGCCGCTGCTCGCACTCGGCGGGCGGGCACCCGCCGGGCGCTGGGGGATGGGCTCGCTGCAGGAGATCGACCACGTCCCGTTCGTCGCCCCACTCGTCAAGTCAGCCCGTACCGCGCAGTCCGCCGCCGAGATCCCCGCGCTCGTCGACGCGGCCCTGCTCATGGCGCTCGAACCGCCGAGCGGGCCTACGTTCATCGATTTCCCGATGGACCACGTGTTCATGGAGGCGCCGCTCCCCGCGGGGGCCTCCCCGGCAGCGGCGCCGCCCGTCCAGGCGCCCGCGGACAGCCGCGAGATCGAACGCGCCGCGGCTCTGCTGCGCCGGGCGGAGCGCCCCGTGGTAATGGCGGGTACGGGCCTCTACTGGGGCCACGGCGAGCAGGAGCTCCAAGCGCTCTGCCGGGAGCTGAGACTGCCCGTCTTCCTCAACGGGCTCGCGCGCGGCTGCGTCCCCGCGGACGACCCCAACTTCTTCTCCCGCGCGCGCACGCACGCGCTCGGCAACGCCGACGTGGCGCTCGTGATCGGCGTGCCAATGGACTTCCGGCTCGGCTTCGGCAGTGCCTTTGCCGACGACGCCGAGATCGTGGTCATCGGCTCCGCGCCGCCGGCCCGGCCACATCCCCGTCCGGTCGCGGCGGAGCTCTACGGCGATGTGGGGGCGACCCTCCGCGCGTTGCTGGAGGCCGCCGCCGGGGCCGCCGCCTCAGGCACCTGGACCGACTCGCTTCGGGCGACGGAGAACGAACGGCGCGCCGGTGAGCGCGAGGAGATGCACGACCCGCGCGCGCCCCTGCATCCGATGCGCGTGTACCAGGAGCTCGGGCAGATCCTCGAGCGCGACGCGATCGTGATCGGCGACGGCGGCGACTTCGTGTCCTACGCGGGCCGCGTCGTCGAGACCTACGAGCCGGGCTGCTGGATGGACCCGGGGCCCTACGGATGCCTCGGCTCGGGACCCGGATATGCGCTCGCCGCGCGGCTGGCGCACCCGCGGCGCCAGGTGTGTCTGCTGCTCGGCGACGGCGCGTTCGGCTTCGCCGGGCTCGAGTTCGACACACTCGTCCGCCACGACCTCCCGATCGTCGCGGTGATGGGCAACAACGGAATCTGGGGACTCGAGAAGCACCCGATGGAGCTCGTCTACGGCTACTCGGTGGCCGCAGACCTGCAGCCAGGCCTGCGCTACGACCGCGTGGTTCAAGAGCTTGGCGGCCATGGCGAGCTGGTCGACCGGCCCGAGCAGCTCCGGCCGGCACTCGAGCGTGCATTTGCGTCCGGCAAGCCTTCGCTCGTCAACGTGCTGACGGACCCCGCGGTGGCCTATCCGCGGCGGTCGAACCTGGCCTGACGGACCGCGAACGTGGCGCCTCGTCGCCGCGCGGCGTCACCTTCATCCAGGGTGCGCGGCCGGCCAGCGGCCGCCGGCCGGCCTAACGACGGCCCCGAGATGACGAGGTGGATCGTCATCGACCGGTACTGCTTGGACGTCCTTGGGTCAGGCGGCAGGGGTTCGCTCGGCGGTGAGCACCACCGCCGCATACCGCATCGTAAGCTGCCTCCCACCGCCTCGATCGCGCTCCCGATGCTCTTCCAGCGTGGCCGGCGGGAACTCGGTGTGGCCGCCGCAGGTCGGTACGTGGTCGAGCCACCGGCGGGTGTAGGACCGCTCCCAGTCGAACCGCAACTGCTGCGGGTCGCCAAACGCGCCCACCTCCCATATCCCATCGGCTGCCTTGGTGAGCAACGGCGAGTCCGCCTCCAACCGCCGGCCACCCCTCGGTAGAACGCCGAGTCAGGCACAACTCGGCGGTAGACCTCTGAGAAGGCTTCCACCAAGTCGGGCGGAGGCTGGAACACGTTCCAGAACGCAGCCAGGCGGCCACCGGGCCGCACCACCTCCGCCGCCTTGGCGGCTCCAGCGGTCGGGTCCACCCAGTGCCATGTCTGGCCGGAGACGACCGCATGGAAGGTCCGGCCGGCTGGGTCCCAGATTTCGAAGGCGGCCACCTCGGCGTCGAGCCCGGTCTGTCGCGCCACGTCGACCATCCGCGCATCGACATCGACCCCGAGCACCTTTGACCGACTGACTGGAACTGCTCGCGGGCACGATGTGGCTCCTGATCTGCCGGCAGGCTCACTGCATACCTCCTGCTTATCCAGGGGTCGTCCGGGTTGGGGCGAACCGGGCCGGAAACGACGGAGCCGCCCGCGTCAATGCGGACGGCTCCGAAGCTGGCCCCCTCAGGACGGGCAGGGGTACGTGCCTTGAGAAGGCCATCGACGGCTCGAGCGGCGGGAGGCGCCGTTGTGCGGCTTCGCCCGAGCCTATGTACCGGCTTCATGGCCAGCTGACCATCAGGCAAGCTGAGAAGAACCGGCTAGTTCAGTATAGCCCAGGCCGGTGATTTGGCAAGGATGAAGTTGGCATCACGGGGACGGCCTTTTCCCCCGATAAGCGGGGATAAAGGTACCCTAAACGGCGACACCCGAGGCCCTTAGTGCAAGTCCATAAAGGATGTCCGCCTCGCTCGTCAAGACTTCCTCGAGGGCGAAGGCGCCAATTGCTTCGGCGAGGATCGCGGCGCCGGCGACGATCGTCGGGGCACGCTTCGGGTTGAGCCCCGGCACGCCGCGGCGCTGCTCGACGGGCATCCGCGCAAGCGTGCCCAGCATCTCTTCGCAGCCGGCGCGCCGGAGGTGGTAGCCGTCCACCCGGCTCGGATCGTAGGGCTCGAGTCGCTGTTCGATCGCGGCAAGTGATGTTGCTGTGCCCGCGACAGCGATCGCTCGTGACACGGAAGCCCGGACATGCTCGGGAACGGCGTCCAGGACGATCTGCCGCACCTCTTCGCGGAGCGTCTCCAACTGCTCTTTCGAGGGCGGGTCGTCGTGCAGGTGCCGCTCGGTCTGGCGAACTGCCCCCGACTGCGTCGAGACGTGGAAGTCGGGCTGGGCTCCGGCGCGGCCGGTGACGAACTCGGTGCTGCCGCCGCCGATGTCGATTACAAGCGTCTCGTTCCCCGCGCCCGGGTGGAGGCTCGTCGCACCGAGAAAGGTCAGCGCCGCCTCCTCGTCACCGCTGATCGTCTGCAGCTCGAGACCGAAGCGCTCATGCAAACGCGAGATGAACTCATCTCGATTATCGCTGTCCCGGACGGCGCTGGTCGCCGCGGCGACGACCTCGTCGGCACCGCGCTGGTCGATCAGCTCGATGAAGCCGCGGATCGTTTCGATGACCCTGTTCATCGCCGCCTCGGCGAGGCGCCCGCTCGCGTCCACCCCTTCGGCGAGACGGGTGATCTCGGTTTTGCGGAGGAGCTCGTCGACCTTGCCCTCGCGCACGTCGGCGACCAGAAGTCGCGTCGAATTACTGCCGATGTCGATCGCCGCAACGCGTGGCATATGAGCTCCGATCCTACGCGTCTGGTCGCGCCGACCACCGCGCGAGCGACTGAGAGATCTGGTCGAGTGAGCCTCTTTGCGGGCTTGCCGTGGGGCTGTTACTGCGCTAAATTCAAGGGTGCGCCGCGGGGTGGAGCAGTCAGGTAGCTCGTCGGGCTCATAACCCGAAGGTCGCGGGTTCGAATCCCGCCCCCGCTATCCCGGCCGACCAAGAGCGGGAGCCCGCAAGGGCCCTGCAATCCGGCCGACCGAGACCCCGAGGGCCGCTCGCAAGGGCGGCCTTCGTCGTTGCGAGACGCCCGGAGAGGCGCCCGCGGGCTGCCAGCGAGGCCTGTCAGCCGCGCTTGGGCCGAAATCGAGCGCAGCGGCGGCTCGCCTCCTCAGGCGAGGACGTTCGTCATGGGTGGGGATCTACGCGGCACGCTCGTCGCCTTCCGCCGAGTCCTCGCCGCGCAGCGTGCGCACGACCGCGTCGACGAGCGACTCGCCCTCGAAGAAGCGGCCGTCCGTAACGGCACCGATCACGCCGCGCTTGTAATCGAGCACCTCGCCGATCGCTTCGTCGATCGTCTCAGGAGCGATCAGGTACCAAGCGGTGACGGCGCTCGGCTGGCCGATGCGGTGGCAGCGATCCTCGGCCTGGGCAAGGCGCGCGGGCGTCCAGTCGAGCTCGAGGAAGGCGACGTTCGACGCGCGCGTGAGGGTCAGGCCCTGGCCGGCGGCTCGCAGGGAGCAGATGATCAGCTGCGGGCCGTCGGGCCGCTGGAAGTCGGTCACCGCCCGGTCGCGCGCCGCGGCGTCGTCACTGCCGAGCACGTGGACCGCGTCGGGAAAGCGTTCGATCAGTGCCTGTTGAAGCTCGACGTGGTCGGCGAAGACGACGAGCGGCTCGCCCGACTCCACGAAGTCCTCGAGCCAGGCGAACGCGGCGGCGAGCTTGCCCCGACCGGCGAGCTGGCGCAGCTTGTTCAGCTGGACGAGCCGCTCATTTCGCAGCGCGGCCGCCACGCGCGCCTCGAGCGTGCGCAGGTCGAACGGCTGTGCCCGCAGCCAGGCGACCACGTCTTGCTCCGCGAGCCTGTACTCCCGCAGGTTGTCGAGCTCCACAGGGATCGTGACCTGGCGCTTCGGCGGCAGCTGGGGGAGTACCTCGGCCTTCAGCCGGCGCACGTAGCAATGGGCCCGCAGGTGCCAGTGGAGCCGCTCGAGCGCGTCGCCCGACTTGAAGCGGCGCGCCATCCCTGCTCCGGAGTCGAAGTCGCCGAGCCGGCCGATCAGGCGCAGCTGGGAGACGAGCTCCTTGGGCCGGTTGAGCACGGGAGTGCCGCTCAGCGCGAGCCGAAGCCCCTCGTGCGGCACGCTTGCGGACAGCTTCAGGCACGCCTTGGTGCGCTTAGCGCGCGGCTCCTTGCAGTAGTGAGACTCATCGAAGATCGCGGCTCGAGGAGGCAGCGCGGACAGGGAGTCCAGATGCCACTCGACGATCTCGTAATTGAGGATGATGATCTCGGCTTCCGCGGCAAGCGCGCGTTCCCAGCCGGCCGCCGAGCGGCCGCTGAGGACAGCGACGCTGCGGTGCGGGAGCCAGTGCTCGGCCTCGCGTGCCCAGGTGAGCTTCATCGAGGCGGGGCACACGACGACAGCCGGATAGGCGCCGTCGTGCTCCACCGCGGCGAGCGCCTGGACCGTCTTGCCGAGCCCCTGCTCGTCCGCGAGGAACGTACGCCGCTGCGTCAGCGCGTAGCGCACGCCGGCTCGCTGGAAAGGTCGCAGCTCGCCCCTCAGCGTCGGTAGCTCGAGGTCGGCGTCCTCCGCGACCGAGAGAGCCACGGTCGCCTTCGCTCGCCTTCGCTCCGCACGAAGCTCCTCGCGCCGTGTGGAGGCCGCTGACGTGAGCGAGACATGATCATGTTCGTTGAGGAAGTCGTCGAGCTCGTCGAGCAGTGCCGCATCCGCCGGCACCGCGAGCACCTCCTGCTGGTCCGGGCGGGCGAAGACGCCGTCGAGCCAGTCGACACGGTGGGCCTCGGCCAGCCGGCGAAAGCTCGCAACCGCGTCGATCCGAGTACCCGCGATCAACTCGAAGCGGGCGACGCCGTCGCCGTCGGCGCCAAGATCGAGCGTCGCTCCGGCGGGTTGGTCGCCAGCCAGGACATCACGCAGGGCGGCCTCGGCGATCGGATCGAGCGCGACCTGCTCGAGACTGCTCGCGGCGCGCGCAGTCTCCTCATTCAGTGGCAGCCGGAGTGCACCGGGCACCGATTTGAGCGCGACCGCGGCCAGCTCGGGAGGAGGCGTTCCGGTCACTAGCCGGATCTCGAGCAGCGGCCCGTGGCCGTCGTCCCAGACGCCCGCTATCCCACGCCAACCGGACGCGTCTGCGAGCCACGCCGATACCGCCGGTGCTACCGCGACGCGTGGGAAGCACGCCAGCAGCTCGGCGATCTCCTCGGCCGACTCGGGCCGGCAGAGCACCGTCCATTCGCGCTCCTCCCAGTCGAACCAGCGGCCCGGCAGCCGCTTCAGAGCGTTGTTGAGGAGCTCGTCGAACGGGAAGCGAAACCTGAGCGCCTGGCGGCCGCGCCGGTCTTCTCCGATCCGCACATGCGCGGCAGCGTCGGCCTGGGCGCGAAGAGCGGCCGCGAGGGCTTGGTAGTCGGCACGGTCCGGCGGCCGCTCGAGGCTCGACGAGGAGGGCAGAAGGCCGAGATCGACGCCGGCGACGCGCGGGTCGTCCCAGCTCGACGCCGGCGGCATCGCCAGTTCGGCGAGGCGCTCCCAGTGCGCGGGATCGGTGCGCTGCGAGCTGTGACTCACGTAGCTCATATCGACCTCCCGACTCTACGAGGCCGACAGGTCGTCAGCCCACGCCCAATGCGGCGATCCCCGGTACGTTGCCGCCGAGAGAGGTCCGCTCGTGCTTCAAGTAGCGGTTCAGAAAGGCGATCGTGACGCGGGTGACGATCGCGAACTGCGGCTCTTCGTCCGTATAGGGGGGTAGGTGGCCGGCGCCGAACAGGTCGAGGCGGTACTTGGGTCCGCGCGCGGCCGCGTAGTAGGTGCTGGTCAGCGAGGGCGGGTTGATCGTGTCGGCCGTCCCCTGGACCGCGAGCAGCGGCGGGCTGCCCGGCGGGAAGTCGAAGCCGGCGACGCCCGGGATCTCTGCGCCCGCGAGGATGACCGCGGCACGCACCCGCGTGTCGCGGTCGTAGCGGTCGTAGGCTGCCGCAAGGGCGGTGTCGCCGCCGTCGGACTGGCCGGCGACGGCGATCGCGCCGGGAACGAGCTCTCCCGCGAGCATGCGGGTGACACTCGTGATCGTGAAGCTCATGTCGCGTGGCTGGTTTGGCAGGTCGGACTCGTCCGGGCTCCCCGGGGCGTCCTGCTTGCCGAGCGGGAACGCCGGCGCGGCGACGACGTATCCCGCTCTTGCCCAGGCGCGCAGGAGCTTCGTATAGGTGGCCGGGCCTACGGCGAAGCCGTGACCGAAGACGACAAGCGGATAGCGCCCCGGCTCGGGTGCCGCGTTCGCCAAGTCGCCGCCGCCGCTGCCGATGGCCGGGTAGCGGATGTAGGTGACGAGCGTTCGCGGCTGACGGCCGCCGCCTGGCACGTCGACGGAGCGGCTTCCGTCGACGAGCCGCACGACGCGAAGCCCGATCGCGAACGGTGGGCGCGGGCGAGCCCCCGCCAGTGCCGGCCGCTCGCTCGGCGCCTGCGCCCTCGCGCTCGCATGCGAGCGGGGGGCGCCGCCACAACCGGCGGCGGCTGCCAGCGCCAGGGCGGCGATCGGGGCAAGCGTTGCCGGACGGATCGAGGAAAGCTAGCGCGGATGGCTGCAGCCACCCGCGCTCGAGCGAGAGTGTTCGCAGACCGCTGATCAGCCCGGGAGCTCGCGGAGGCGCCGCTCGAGGAAGTCGCGTTCAGCGGGGTTCTGGACGGATACGAGCGCTTTACGGTAGGCGGCCGCGGCCTCCTCTTCGCGACCGAGCCGGCGCAGCAGATCGGCGCGCGCTGCGTCGCGAAGGTGGTAACGCTCGAGACCGTCGATCGCGTCGATCAACTCAAGCCCCCGCTCCAACCGGCCGGCGAGGGCTACGGCGACCGCCCGATTCAGCTCGACTACGGGTGAAGGGGCCAGCCGGGCGAGCTCGCCATAGAGCGCGGCGATCTGGTCCCAGTCGGTCGCCTCGGGCCCTGCCGGATCCGCGTGCAGCGCGGCGATCGCCGCCTGGAGCTGGTAGGGGCCGGGGCGGCGGTAACGCAGCGCTCGCTCGAGCAGGCGGGTGCCCTCCGCGATGGCGGCCGGATCCCAGAGGCTGCGGTCCTGCTCCTCGAGCAGGACGAGCGTGCCGTCGGGAGCCAGGCGCGCGTCGCGCCGTGAGTCGTGCAGGAGCATCAGGGCGACCAGTCCGAGCGGCTCCGGCTCCTCCGGCATCAACGACGCGAGCAGCTTGCCGAGCCTGATCGCCTCCGCGCACAGCTCGGCCCTGATCAGGTTCTCGCCCGCGGTAGCCGCGTAGCCCTCGTTGAAGACGAGGTAGATCACGGCGAGGACCGCGGCGAGGCGCGCCGGGAGCGCGTGGTCGGGCGGAAGCTCGAAGGCGATCCCTGCGTCGCGAACCTTGCGCTTCGCTCGCACGAGCCGCTGGGCCATGGTGGCGCTCGGGGTCAGGAAGGCGCGGGCGATCTCGGCCGCCGTCAGCCCGGCCACCGCCTGCAGCGTGAGTGCGACGCGCGCTTCCGGCGAGAGTGCCGGATGGCAGCAGGTGAAGAGCAGCGTGAGTCGCTCGTCGCCGATTCGCTCGAGGCTCTCTGAATCGGGGTCCATCGTGGTCGAGGTCGCCGATTCGCCGGCGACCTCGGCCGCCTTCGCCATGCCGACGCGGCGGCGACGGAGCCGGTCGAGCGCCCTGTTGCGCGCGACCGTGACGAGCCACGCGGCGGGCGCGGCAGGGACACCGTCACGCGGCCAGCGCTCGAGTGCGACGGCGAAGGCGTCCTGCAGCACATCCTCGGCGAGCTCGAAATCTCGCAGGGAACGGATGAGCGTCGAGAGAGCCCGCGCGCGCTCCTCGCGGAAGACGCGTTCGACCGTCTGTTGCGACCGGTCCGTGCGGGCCTCCAGCGCCGCCGCCCTCAGGCCCGTGCTTCGCTCTCGAGTGGCATCGGTCTCCTCATGGGCTCGCTCCGGCGCTCTCTGGCCGGGCTCGCAAGGGCGGCGAAGGGCCCGGACACGATTCGACAGCCTCGGGCTCCGGCGCGGGCTGCGCTCGATGACGGCGCAGCAGGCTGCGGGCGCCGGCGAGGCCGGCGATCACGGCGGTCGCGCCGCCCAGCGCCAGCGCGGCGCGGGCGCCCGCGTGCTGCGCGACGAAGCCGTCGATCGGACCGCCGATCGGGGTGGTGCCCATGAAAGCCATCGCCCATAGTGCCATCACGCGCCCGCGCATGTCAGCGCTCGCACCGAGCTGCAGGGTGGAGTTGGCGAGTGCGAGGAAGCCGACGCTGCCTGCACCGACGCCGAGCAGGGCGACGTACTCGACGCCCAGCGACGGAGCGGCGGCCGCGATCAGGATGACCACCCCGAAGGCGATCGCCGCGACCGGCAACGCGCGCGGGCGGGCGCCGCTGCGCCGTGCCACGGCGAGACCGCCGACTACCGCGCCGATACCCATGGCGGCGGTCATCGTCCCGTAGGCGCCGGCGCCGCCATGGAAGGTGTGACGCGCGAGCACCGGGAGGACGACCTGGAACTCGTAGGCGAGCGTGCCGATCGCGGCCATCATCAGCAGCGGCGTCAGCAGGCCGGGGGTGCGGGCGACGTAGCGCAGTCCCTCGCGGACCTGGCCGCGGGCGCGCGCCACCGGCCTCGACCGATGAAAGCGCGAGCTGTCGAGTAGCAGCAGCGAAGCGAGCACGGCGACGAACGAGCCGGCGTTGAGCAGGAAGCAGAGGCCGGTGCCGACGGTCGCGATCAGCACGCCGGCCACGGCTGGCCCGATCGCGCGCGCCGCGTTCACGAGGACGGAGTTGAGCGTGACCGCGTTGCGAAGCTGATCCGGACCGACCATCTCCATCACGAAGCTCTGCCGTCCCGGAGTGTCGAAGACGTTCGTCGTCCCGAGCGCGAAGGCGATCACGAAAACCATCCACAGATGCACGGCGCCGCTGACCGTGAGCAGGCCCAGCGTGAGCGCGAGCAGCGCTTGTGCAGTCTGGGTCGCGATCAGCATTCGCCGCTTGTCGACGCGATCGGCGACCAGGCCCCCGTATGGCCCGCCGGCGAGCATCGGCACGAACTGGGCCGCAGTGACGAGGCCGAGCGCGGTACCCGAATGCGAGATCGTCAGCACGAGCCACGACTGGGCGACGCGCTGCATCCAGGTCCCGCAGAGCGAGATGCCCTGTCCGGTGAAGTAGAGCCGGTAGTTGCGGATCCGTAATGAGCTGAAGGTCTCCGCGCCGACGCGCACGATGCGCGCCACGCTAGACCCTCGCCACCGGTTCGCGGGCTTGCCGGCGAGTCTCCTCGACGAGACGCTCGAGCGCGGGGAGGGCGCGGGTCAGGAGCCTGCGCTCCTCATCTCCGAGTGCGGCGATGCTGCGCGCAAGCAGGGCGGTGCGCTCTCGGCGCACGTCGTGCAGCGCCTGCTGTCCGGGGGCCGCGATCGCGAGCAGCGAGGAGCGACCGTCGCTCGGGTCCCCCGCGCGTGTCAGGTAGCCGTGCCGCTCGAGACCGCCGACGATTCGGGACAGTGTCGGCGCGCTGACGCCCTCGGCCTCGGCGAGCTCGGACGGGCGGGCCGGACCGCACCTGTCGAGCGTCACGAGCGCGGAGTACTGCGCCGGAGTCAGGCCGCCGACGGCGTGGCGGCGAAGCTGCCGCGAGAGCCGTCCGACGGCGAGTCGGAGGGCCGTGCCAAGCGCCTCGAAATCGGAGGCCGAAAGCTCGCCGGCATCGACTTTGGCGGCCGCCGGGCCTGTGTGACCGGGTCGTGACATCGACATAAGACTATAGCAGTTGCTTAGCATCAAACAATTACTTTTGAGGCCTCGGAGAGCCCTGACAGACGGATAAGCACCGGCCGTAGAATTTCTTCCGACTGGCTATACACCCAAGCCCGCCTTTCGCCGATTCTGTGATCGTGCTCGACGCTCTCTTTAACCGCTCCCGCGTAGGCGCGATAGCCGCCGTCTCGGCACGCTTCGACAGCCACCCCTGGCGAGGCCTGGCGCAGATCGAGCGGATCGTCGATGAGGCGCGCGCCGAGGACGTGGCCCTGCTCGTGCTGCCGGAGTGCTCGATCGGCGGCTACCCGACGGGCGACCCCAGCCGGGGCGCGGAGGGCGTCGCGGTCGACGGCCCCGAGATCGCTCGCCTCGCCGAGATCGCCGGCGACATGGTGGTCTGTGCCGGGTTCGTCGAGGCGGCGGCCGGCGGTCCGTATTCGAGCGCCGCCTGCGTGAGCGGCGACGGGGTGCTCGGCGTCCATCGCAAGGTCCATCTGCCGCCCGCAGAGATCAGCACCTTCACCGCCGGATCCTGCTTCGAGGCGGTCGATACTCCGGTCGGGCGGCTTGGCATGCTCATCTGCTACGACAAGGTCTTCCCGGAGGCGGCACGTTCGCTGGCGATCGACGGTGCGGAGATCATCGCGTCGCTCGCCGCGTGGCCGATCTGCCGGTTCCAGCCGGCGCCTCGCGTCGCCGCCGACGTCCAGACGCGGCAGTTCAACGCGCTCGACCAGGCGCGAGCGATCGAGAATCAGGTGGTCTGGGTCTCCTCGAACGTCGTCGGGCGCAAGGGCCTGCTTCGCTTCCTCGGTCACGCCAAGGTCGTCGGACCCGACGGCACCACCCTCGCGCAGACGGGCGCGCGGCCGGGACTCGCGGTCGCCCGCGTGAACGTGCACGACGCGGTCAGCCACGCGCGCGGCTTCTACTCGCACATCGCCGATCGGGCGCCGGCGGCCTACAACCTTGGCCATCCGGCGCTGCTGTACCGAGATCCGCTGGCGCCGCCGGCGCTCGCGATCGCCCCGCCGCTGCCGGAGCCCGCGCTCGGCGAGCCCGGCATCATCGAGAGGGTCGAGCCGCAGCTGGCGGCCGGCGCCTGATCGGGAAGCAACTCGAGGATGTGCGGCATCGTCGCCCAGTGCGGGCAGCCGGACCTCGCGCTCGTGCGGCGGATGCTCGACCGGCTCGAGCATCGGGGCCCGGACGACCAGGGCGAGATGCAGGTGGGCGACAGGTGGCTCGGCCACCGCCGACTGTCGATCGTCGACGTGTACGGTGGTCACCAGCCGCTCGTCGATGCGAGCGCGAACGTCTGGCTCGTCGGGAACGGGGAGGTCTACAACCACGAGCGCCTTCGCGAGCGGGTCGGCGAGGACAACTTCCTGACCACCTCGGACAACGAGGTCGCCCTGCACGTGATCGATCACTTCGGTCCGAGCGCGCTCGCGGAGCTGAACGGGATGTTCGCCTTCGCCTTTGCGGGCGAGGACGGCAGCTTCATCGCCGCGCGTGACCCGGTCGGCATCAAGCCGCTCTACTGGGCCCGGCGGGGCGACAGCGTCGTGGTGGCCTCCGAGATCGCCGCCTTCGACATCGCGTGGCAGCCGCACGTGCGGGCGTTCCCTCCCGGCCATTACTGGACCCCCGAGCGGGGCTTTGTCCGGTTCGGCACGGCGGTCCCAAACGCGGTTCGCGAGCCCGTCGAATCGGACCTCGGCCCCGGCGACGACCTGCCCGAGGAGCTGCTCGAGGAAACTCGCGAGACGCTGATCGACTCCGTCAACCGCCACATGATGGGCGACGTCCCCGTTGGCGTGTTCCTGTCGGGAGGGCTCGACTCGAGCATCGTCGCGGCGATCGCCCAGAGCTACCTGGAGGAGCGCGGCGAGCGGCTCAAGACGTTCGCGGTCGGGCTGGAGGGCTCACCCGACCTGCTCGCGGCGCGCGCCGTCGCCGATCATCTCGGTACCGAGCACCACGAGTCGGTCTACACGGCGGAGGAGGCGACCGCGGCGGTCCCCGACGTTATCCGGACGATCGAGTCATTTGACCCGTCGCTCGTGCGCAGCGCCGTCCCGAACCTCCTTCTCGCGCGCTTCACCGCGCAGCATGTGAAGGTCGTGCTCACCGGCGAGGGCGCCGACGAGCTGTTCGCCGGATACGAGTACATGGCCGAGTTCCGCGAGCCCCAGGAGCTGCACGCCGAGCTTGTGCGATCGATCGAGGGTCTGCACAACCTCAACCTGCAGCGCTGCGACCGGGTCACCATGGCGCACGCGCTCGAGGCGCGTGTGCCCTTCCTCGACGCGGAGGTGATCGAGCAGGTGCTGAGGATCGCGCCCGCGCTCAAGCTGATCACTTCGGACAGCGTCGAGAAGCGGATCCTCCGCGAGGCCTTCGAGGGATGGCTGCCGCACGAGTTCATCTGGCGTGGCAAGGCGCAGTTCGGTGACGGCAGCGGAGCCGCGTCGGTGCTGACGCAGCCGTTTACCGACTCGGTCTCGGAAGAGGAGTTCGAGCGAGAGCGCGGGGCGGTCACGCCGGAGCTGCGCACGCGCGAGGAGGTCGCCTACTTCCGCATCTTCCGTGACCACCTCGAGGACGTGCGACCGGAACGGACGCTCGGGCGCTTCGCCACCGCTTGACGCGCCGCCAAGCGGCTCGCCGGCGAGATCCCGACGCGCCCGGCGGTCCTGCCAGGTAGGCTGCGCGCGCGTGCCCACCGTCCGCGACGCCACCTTCGAGCTCTTGCGCCGCAACGGCATGACGACCGTCTTCGGCAATCCCGGTTCGACCGAGCTGCCGATGCTCGCGGACTTCCCCTCCGACCTCACGTACGTACTCGGGCTGCAGGAGGCGGTGGTGATGGGCATGGCCGACGGCTTCGCCCAGGCGAGCGGCCGGCCGACGCTCGTCAACCTGCATACGGCGCCCGGGGTCGGCAACGCGATGGGCGGCATCTTCAACGCCCAGGCGAACAAGTCGCCGCTTGTGGTGACCGCGGGTCAGCAGGTCCGCGCTCAGATGACGCTGCAGGCGAACCTGACGAACCGCGACGCGGCGCGGATGCCGCACCCGCTCGTCAAGTGGAGCTATGAGCCGCCGCGCGCGGAGGACGTCCCACTGGCGCTGGCGCGCGCGACGCACCTCGCCGCGCTCCCCCCACGCGGACCGGTGTTCGTCTCGATCCCGATGGACGACTGGGGCGTCGAGGCGGACCCCCGAGCGGTGGAGCAGGCGATCGGCCGCCAGGTTCAGGGGCGTGCCGGGGCCGACCCTGCGACGGTCGAGGAGCTCGCCGGCCAGCTTGCCGCTGCGAGCAGCCCCGTGCTCGTCGCGGGCCCCGACGTGGATGCGAGCGGCGCCTGGGAGGTGGCGGTGCGACTCGCCGAGCATGCCCGCCTGCCGGTGTGGGCCACTCCGGCGCCCGGCGGGGGCAGGCTCGGCTTCCCCGAGAACCACCCGAACTTCCAGGGTGTGCTCCCGCCGGCGATCGCGCCGCTGTCGGAGACGCTCAAGGGCCATGACCTCGTGCTGGTCGCCGGCTCCTCCGTCTTCCCCTACTACCCGTACATCGCAGGCGACCTGCTCCCGGAGGGGACCCGGCTCGTGGCGATCACGAGCGACCCCGACGAGGCCGCCCGCGCGCCGATGGGCGATGCGATCGTCGCGGACGTCCGCCTGACGCTCGAGGCGCTGCTCGCCGCGCTCCCGGCCCCAGAAGGCCGCGACAAGCCCGAGCCGCTCGCCGACCCCGATCCGCCGCCCGACTCGGACCCGATCAGCCCTTCCAAGGCGATGTCGGTGCTCGCCGATGTCTTCCCCGACGAAGGCATCGTCGTGCTCGAGGCTCCCTCGGCGACGCCCGCGCTGCGCGCGCGACTGCGCCTATCCCATTCGGGCAGCTACTACTTCAGCGCGGGCGGTGGGCTCGGCTATGGCCTCTCGGCAGCCGTCGGGGTCCAGCTCGCCCAGCCGGAGCGTCCGGTCGTCTGCGTCCTCGGCGAGGGCTCCGCGCAGTACGCGCTCCAGGCGTTCTGGAGCGCCGCGGCCTACGCGGTGCCGCTGACCGTGCTCGTCCTTCGCAACTCGGAGTACGCGATCCTCAAGTGGTTCGCCCAGTTCGAGCAGGTGGAGGGTGCCCCGGGCCTCGACCTGCCCGCGCTCGACACCGCGGCCCTAGCGTCCGGCTACGGGATCGAGAGCAGCACGACCGAGGACGCCGACGAGCTGCGCACGCTGCTCGAGGATGCGATCGCGAGCGAGCGCCCACGGCTCGTGGAGGTCGGAGTCGCGCCCGGGATGGCCTTTTAGCGCTCGTCCTCGTCGAGAAAGGACGACGGTCACGCCTCGCCCGCGAGCCGCAGTCCCTGCTCGTACCCGGCGCTCGCGACGCGGTCGCGGGGGCCGGGATTCATCGCGTTCGCGCCGATCGCCCGTGCCGACTCCCGGTCGGGCGCGACGGTCCGGACTCGAGCGCCGCGTCGTTCGAGCAGCAGCGTCTCGACGGCGGCGGCGGCTCGCGATAGGGGACCGAAGACCGGCATCGACGCGGTCGGGTTGAGGCAAAGCACGCGCGTGCCATGGCTGACGTCCGCAGCGTCGAGGTTGGTGGGGCTCCATGCTCCGCCGTCGACATAGCGGTGCGCGCCGATCGAAACCGGCCGAAACCAGCCGGGAATCGCACACGACGCCTCGACAGCACGACCGACCGACGCCTCCGGTGCGCCGGTGCGACCGAAGAGCACTCGCCTGCCGGTCTCGAGCTCCACCGCCGCGACGGTGAGCCGGCCGTCGAAGCTCGCGCCGGCACGGTCGAGTCGTTCGCCGAGACCGTCGAGCGATCGCCGTCCGTCAGGCACCCGCGCGAGCGCGAGGCGGCGCATCAGCGCGGTGGCCGGCACGGTCGCACTCAAGCCCGCGGCGACGAGCGGCGCCGCTGCGGCGGCGCCGACACCGGCCAGCCGACCGAGCGGCGACCGCGCCTCCGGTTCCGGCGCAGGCTGCATGGGCTCCGCGGCGTCGGCCGGGCCCTCGGGCGCGCGACCCGCGACAAGAGAGGCGGCGACGATGGACCCCGCCGAGCTTCCGACGAAGCTCTGGCAGTCGCGCGCGTCGAAGCCCGCACCACGCTTCAACCCCGCCAGCAAGGCTCGCAGCCACGCCTCGCCGAGAACCCCGCCGACGCCCAGCACGAGGACGTCGGGCGCCTTGAAGCGGGTCGCCATGCGTGCCGACGATACCGGCGCGGGGCGGACCTGACACAAGTAGAGTGCCCGCAGAGGTGAGACGGGGAACGAGAGGGAGCTTGTCCGCGGCGATCGCCGGCGCCGCCATCGCCTGCATCCCGCTCGTCTTCGCCGGCTCCGCGAGCGCAGCAGTGCCCGCGGTCTTCACCCAGGAGACGGTGCCGATCCCGTGCACCCAGCAGTCGGACGGCGTGCGCTTCTGCCAGGGATCCGCGCCGAACCTGCCCTCGAGCACGACCGACAACCGCGTGACGAGCTTCGACGGCTCGACTCCGCTGGACGTCAACGTGACCCTCCCGGCGGCACCGCCCAGCGGTCCGGACGGCAGTTACCCGCTCGTGATGGTCCTGCACGGCTGGGGCGGCTCGAAGAAGGACCTCGACACCCCGGAGGAGCCGTACATCCCGTCTGCTCACGAATGGGCGAGGCTCGGCTACGCCGTGGTCAACGCATCGGACCGCGGCTTCGCGGGATCGTGCGGCTCGTCGAGCTCGCGCACACCGACCACGCCCAACGGCGGCAGCTGCAACCAGGCCTGGATCAAGCTGATGGATACCCGCTACGAGGTCCACGACGCTCAGTGGCTCGCCGGCCTGCTCGTCGACCAGGGGCTCGTCGACCCTCAGCGGATCGGAGCCGTGGGAGAGTCCTATGGCGGGGGCGAGTCGCTGATGCTCGCGACGCTCAAGGACCGGGTAATGGATGCGACGAGCGGCAAGCTCGTGCCATGGAAGAGCCCGAAGGGCACGCCGCTGCGAATCGCCGCGGCCGCGCCCTCGATCCCCTGGAGCGACCTGATCAACTCGCTCGTCCCGAACGGCCGCACGCTCGACTACACGCTCACCGGGCCGCAGGACGACTACACGCCGGTCGGGGTCATGAAGCAGTCATTCGTCTCCGGCCTCTACGCGGAGGGTCAGGCGGGCGGCTACATAGCGCCGTCCGGCGTCGACCCGCAGGCGGACCTCTCGCGCTGGTACGGGGATACGAGCGCCGGCGAGCCGTACGAGTCGAACCCCGACTTCGCGACGATCATCAGCCAGTTCGTCAACTACCGCGGCGCCTACTACCTGCTCGACGGAACGGCGCAGCCGAACAGCGAGCCGCCCGCGCCGCTGCTGCTCTCGAACGGCTTCACCGACGACCTCTTCCCGGTCGACGAGACCGTCCGCTACTACAACCTCGAGCGCTCGCTCTACCCGAGTGACCCGGTGTCGCTGATGTACATGGACTACGGGCACGAGCGCGGCACCAACAAGGCCGCCGACCTCGCGCAGCTGAAGGCGAAGACCGAGGCCTGGTTCGCCCACTACGTGCAGGGGTCCGGGCCCGACCCCGGCCAGACCGTCACGGCGCTGACGCAGACCTGTCCGGCCTCGGCTCCGTCCGGAGGACCGTACACGGCGTCGACCTGGCAGGGGCTCCATCCCGGCGAGCTCGACTACTCGTCGGCGGCGGCGAAGACGGTCCTCTCAAGCGGCGGCAACCCGAGCATCGACGCGGCGGTCGACCCGATCGCCGGAGGCGGCAACGCCTGCGCGACGACCTCCGCCGCCGACCAGGCGAACACGGCGACCTACCGCCTGCCGACGGTCACCGGCTCGGGCTATACAGTGCTCGGCGCGGCGACGATCATCGCCCACCTGAGCGTCACCGGTCAGTACCCGGAGCTCGCGATGCGGCTATGGGACGTCGACCCCTCGGGCAACCAGACGCTCGTCGCCCGCGGTCTCTACCGCCCGTTCGCGAGCGACAACGCGGAGCGTGTGCTCCAGCTGCATCCGGGCGCCTGGCACTTCGCTGCCGGCCACGTGCCGAAACTCGAGCTACTCGGACGCGACTCGCCATACGGGCGAGCGTCGAACGGCACCTTCCAGATCGCCGTCTCCGACCTGCAGCTTCGGCTTCCCACGCACGAGACGAGCGGCAACGGGATCATTCCGGCGCAGCCGCTGCCGCTGCCGCCGGGTGCACGCGCCGCTCCCGGCGTTCGCACAGTCCCGCTTGTCCGCAGCGGGGCCGTCTGCGTAGCGACGCGCTCACACCGGTTCGCGGTGCCGCACCGGCGCGGGCAACGGGTCGTGCGCGTACGCGTGTACGTCAACGGCAAGCTGAGGCTGAACCGGCGCGGTCACAACGTCACGCGCGTAACCCTCAAGCGCCTTCCGCACGGCAAGTTCAAGCTGCGGATCGTTTCGACGCTTGCCAGCGGGCGCAAGGTGACGAGCGTTCACAGCTACCGCGGATGCGGCAAGGCGGCCCATCGCGCGAAGCACAAGCGCAAGCGCCACCGGCGGCGCAGCGCACGACGGTCGGACTTCGCGATCTTCTAGCGCGGCCGCTTTGCGGCGTGTGCTGTCGAGGGTGGCGGCGCGGTCAGACGCCGGTTCTCAGCCTGCGGTCAGCTCGACTGGACTGCCGTGACCGTTGCGGCTCTCCGCCAGCAGCCGTCGCCACGCGGTCTCGTCGATCCAGCCCGGCTCGGTGGTCGCGATGAAGTCCTCGATGATCGCCGCCAGCGCCGCGGGCTGCTCGAGGTGGGGGAAGTGCCCTGCATGAACCGTCTCGAAGCGGCAGCCACCGAGGCCGGCTTGGGCGAAGCGGCCGTGCTCGATCGGGATCGTACGGTCCCGATCGCCCCAGACGATCAGGGTGGGGATGCCCGCGGCAAGGTACAGGCGGTCGCGGGCCGAGACGCGCTGACCGTGGACGTTGACAACCGCCCGCAGCGTCTCGAGAAAGGCGCGGCGCGCCGCCCGCTCCTCGAGCGGTCGAAGCGATCGTGCGAGTCCGGCAAGGCCCGCCCCGGCCCGCAGTCCCCGGCCGGTCAGGGCGCCCCCGGCGCGCTCGAGCCCGCCGAGCACCCGCCGCCTGGCGGCGATCGCGAGCAAGCCGCCGGCGCCCGGCAGCGAGACAGCCCGCAGCCCCGCGCTTACGTCGGTCCCGAGGCCGCCGCTCGAGACGAGCGCGAAGCGCTCGCAGCGCTCGGGAAACTGGTAGAAGAACTGCATCGCGATGCCGCCGCCGATCGAGTGGCCGACCAGGGTCGCGCGGTCGATCTCGAGCGCCGAGAGAAGATCGCGGATGCCTGCCGCGTGGGCGCCGAGGGAGTAATCGCCGACGGGTTTAGCCGAGTCCCCGTGCCCGAGCAGGTCGGGCGCGATAACGGTGTGGCGCGCGGCGAGGCGGCGAGCCACTCCGGCCCAGTGACGCGAGGAGTTGACGAGCCCGTGGATCAGCACGACCGGCGGTCCGTTGCCGGTCATGCGATAGATCACCTCGCGCCCGTGCAGCTCCAGCGAGCGCGACTGGAAGCCGCCGCCCGATCCGTCCGTCAGCGAGGTCGCGCTCCCGCCCATGGCGGGAACCTTAAGCGACGTGCGAGTCGTTAGGCTGCCGCGCCATGGATCACAAGATGGTGTCGATCCTGCTGAACGACCATCTCGCGACCGCCACAGCCGGGATCGAGCTTGCGCGGCGCGCGCGGGGGAGCAACGACGAGGGCGAGCTCGCCTCCTTCCTCGATCGCGTAGAGCACGATCTCGAAGCGAACCTGGCGGTCCTCCACGAGGTGATGGTCCGCCTCAACGTGGGGCCGGACCGGCTCAAGCAGCTAGCCGGCTGGTCGGGCGAGAAGCTCGGCCGGTTGAAGCCGAACGGACGGCTGACAAGCTACTCGCCGATGAGCCGCGTGACCGAGCTGAGCTCCCTCACCCTGATCTATCAGCACCAGCTGCTCCTGTGGCGCTCCCTCGAGCGGCTG
Source organism: uncultured Actinomycetes bacterium (assembly GCA_963719375.1). GTDB lineage: Bacteria > Actinomycetota > Thermoleophilia > Solirubrobacterales > Thermoleophilaceae > JAICJV01. The sequence continues at coordinate 2,035,118 of CAVRBY010000001.1, forward strand.
TTCGCCGGCGAGCCCGAGTTCTCGGATGTCGACCTCGCGGCTCGTGCCGAGCGCAGCGAGCGCCTCCGAGAGGAAACTGCTCGCCACGCGACCGAGGCTGTCGAGACCGCCGTCACCTGACCGGGAGCTTCGCGCCGGCGCGGCCGGCCGGGCCGGGGTCGGCGCGCTCGTCGACCCCGCCAAGCGGGCTCGGGTGGCGTCACATGTTCCGGGTGAAATTGCGCGGGCGTGCCTCCGCCGGGTGTGGATGCTAGGCGGCGATCACCTCCTCGGTGTCGGTCGTCGTTGGCGGGTTCTGTTGGCGGCGTAGTCGCTCGATCTCGGCGACGGTCTTGGGTGTCATGACGACGCCGCGCCAGCCGCGGCTCGAGAGCTCGAGCACCGCCCAGATCAAGGACAGCGCGGAGGTCTCGCCCGGGAAGCGGCCGATCACCTTGGTGCGCCGACGCACCTCGACGAACGGGCGCTCGAGGAGATTGGTGGTCCGGATCCGTTTGCGGTGCGCGGAAGGCCAGCGCAGATGGCAGACGAGCGCCTCGAGGTCGCGTTCGATGACCGCCATCGCTGACGGGTAGGCGCCGCGGTAGTCGGCGACGATCGTCTCGAGGCCGCGGCGTGCCTCGGCCGGCGAGGCCGCCTCATCCAACACCTTCCACCAGCGCGCCTTGACCTCTGAGTGGTGGCGTTCGGGCAGCTTCGCCGTCACGTTGCGGAGCGCGTGAACGGTGCAGCGCTGCTCGTCGGCGAGCGGCCACAGCTCTCTGACGGCCTTCCACAGGCCGGGCGCTCCGTCGGCGATCACGAGCGCCGGCGTGTTCATCCCGCGTGCGATCAGGTCGCGGCCGAACGACAGCCACGACTCGTAGCTCTCGCGCACGCCCAGCTGCAGCCCGAGCAGGACTTTCCGGCCCTCGAGCGTCACTCCCCACGCGACCAGAACGCCCTCGGCCGGCGTGTCGTCGGGATGCAGCTTCAGGTAGAGGCCGTCGCAGAACAGGTAGACGACGTCGTGGCCATCGAGCCGGCGGCGGCACCAGCGCCGGTAGCGCTCCCGCGTGTCCTCGAGGATCCGCGACACGGTCTGGCGCGAGGCGAGCGGCTCGTCGAAGGTCTCCTCGAGCGCCGCCTCGACGTCCCTCGTCGAGAGACCCCTAAGAAACGAACTGATCACCAGCGACTCGAGCGCATAGGTGCGCGTCACGTGCTTGCCGAGCACCCGGCTCTCGAAGCCCAGCTTCGACGCGTCGCGCACCCGCGGCCGCTCGAGCTCGACCTTCCCCGAAGTCGACGCAACCTTGCGCGGCTCGTAGCCGTTGCGATACGACACCGGCTCACCGTCGCGCTCGTAGCGGCCGCGGCCGAGGAACTCCGTCACCTCGTCCTCGAGCGCCTGTTGCAAGATCAGCCGCGCTCCAAGCCGGCCGACCACCTCAACCGGGTCCTGCTCCTCGCCGACACCGGCCAGCGCCTCATCGAGCTCTACGCGAAACCGCTCGCTCGGGGCTACCTTCTTCATGCGGGCGTACCTCCATCAGCTTCGACGTGTCAGGTCAAAGCGGAGGCTACGCCCGCCCTTTCAATTCCCCCGGACTCCGTGACGGCACCCGGGCTCGTGAGCCCGCAGCGCGCCTGTAGCTCAGGCGCGCTCAGTTCGCTGCCCGGCTGCGAGACCTCGTCGCGGTCTGAAGTCAGCCGCTCTCGCCGATTGCACCAACCGCGCCGGTCAGTCCCGACACAGCGCGCCTGACTTCAGGCGCGCTCGGTTCGCTGCCCGGCTGCCAGACGTGTCGCACGTCTGAAGTCAGCCGCTCTCGCCGATCGCCCCGACCGCGCCGGTCAGCCCGACGCAGCGCGCCTGACTTCAGGCGCGCTCAGTTCGCTGCCCGGGTGGCCGACGTCGTTGTGCGTCTGAAATCAGACGCTTTCGCCGATCGCCCCGACCGCGCCGGTCAGTCCGACACAGCCAATGCAGCCGACGCATCCCGTGCATCCAACGCATCCGATGCAGGCGACGCATCCGGCGCAACCGACGTTTGCGATGCCGGCGACGATGCCGGCGCTCACGAGCACCCCACCGCTCAGCAGAACAGTGGTGCTGCCGACGACGCCGGCACTGGCGGCGACGCCGGCGCTCCCGACGACGCCGGCGCTTGCAGCGACGCCCGCGCTGCCGACCGTCGCGGCGCTCGCGGCCACCGCGACGCTGCCACTCGTCCCGACGCTCGCGATCGTCTCCGGCGCGTCCACGGGGCCATTCCATCACGTACGTGGCTCAGGCGCCAGCAAGGCGCCTTGGCGCGCGCTTGGAGTCGTCTGGCGCTCATGTGCCGGAAGCCAGCGTGCGGCGGACGGCCGCGAAGAGCTCCTCGACTCCGAGCGCTCCGGGGCGCCAGGGGCCGAGGCGCGGCGTGCCGTAATCGGTTCGCAGGACGGGCGCGTACATCAGGGCCGTGGCCATCCGACCGAGCACAGCCAGCACGATTGCGGGGAGGATCTCACCCTCGATCTCGAGGTCCACGTGGAGTGCGATCGCGCACCGGCGCGCCCCGAGCGCCTCGAGCAGGAGGGCCGGGTCACCCGCGATCAGAGCCCGGCCGATCGGGCGGTTGGCCAGACCCGGAACGAGGGGTGCGCGGCGAAGCCCGCTCGGCCGCGCGACCAGGAGAGTCGGTGCGAGCACCCACCAGCGATCCTCCGCATTCTCGCGCGCCTCCGCCTCTACAGTCGCGCGAGCGACCTCGACGAAACCCTCGAAGCTGTCAGCATCGCCCACCGCGGTGAGCGTACCTGCGTACCCTCAGCTGCAGGCGGTGAGCGGGCCTCGGGACTGTGCGTCACTGATCGACGGCGGCGCCGCTTCCCCGCTCGACGCCCAGGCGCGGTTCGGCGCCGCCGCGAGGCTTTCTGCAAGTGCGCCGCCCGCGTTCAGCTCGCAGTTCGTAAGCCAGGAGCGGTCGAGGTCCTTGCCGTCGAGCGTTGCCGCCGTCGACATACGGCTGCGCGAGGGACGCGCCCGGCGCGTCGATCGTGAACGTGCCGCCGCCGGCGCGCAGGGTGGCGCTGCCAAAGGCCGAGCTCGAGAGCTCCCAAGCCGGGCACGCCGGGGGTCACGTGGTAGAGCCCGAGTGCGGCAAGCACGTACCAGGCCGACATCGTGCCGCGCGTCGTCGTTGCCGGGCAGCCCGTCGGGGGTCGTGTTATAGACGCCCATCTCCGCCCGCGCCACCTTCTGCGCCTTCCACGGCTCGCCGAGCCAGTCGTAGTACCAAGGCGGTCCACAGGTCCGGCTCGTTCGCGGGCGTGTACTGGTCGCCGACGTAGTAGACGCCGAAAAGGCTCGCGCCCTGCTGGGCGGTCGGGACGACCGTGACTGACGGGCTCGTCGAGCGGCGTCGTGAAGAAGCCGATCGAGCCGCGACAGTGTCGCGTCGCGCCCGCCTATCGCCTCGGCGAGGCCGGCGACGTCCTGCGGCTCGGACCACAGGTACTGCCAGCCGGTGCCCTCCTGGTAGCCGTCCTGGAAGTCGGGCGACCAGGTCGCAGTGGTCCGGCGCCGGTCGGGTTGGCCCAGCTCCCGTCGCAGTTGCGCGGGCGGATGTAGCGCGAGTTCGGGTCGAGCAGGTTGCGCCAGTAGCCCGCGCGCGCGCGTTAGCGCGGCCGCCTCCGTCGGCGGTCCCGTAGCGCGTGGCGAGCCGAGCGATCGCGGCGTCGTCGATCGCGTACTCCTGCGTCTCGCGCGGCGCCGATCCCGAGACGTCATTTGGCACGTAGCCCTTCGCGAGGTAGGCGTCGAGGTGCTCGCGCGGCCAAAGCGGCGGCAGCGTCGTGGCCTGATGGAGCAGCGCCGCGTAGGCGCGGCGCGCCTCATCCGCGCTCAGGACGCCACTGCGCGGCGAGGTCGGCGAGCGTCACCGATGCCGGAGTCGCCGCCCATGATCCCGCGGTCGACGGGCGCCCTCGACCCAGCGCGGGATCGTCTGGTGGTTCTGGTCGTAGTCGTCGAGCAGCGAGATCGCGACGTCGTGCGCGACGCGCGGCTCGATCAGCTCGAGCAGCGGTGTCTGCGTGCGGTAGGTGTCCCACAGGGACAGGTTCGTGTAGTGGTGCGTCGCCGGCGCGCGACGCGGTGGATCGCGCCGTCGAAGCCCGGGTAGCGTCCGTCGCGGTCGTCGAGCAGCGAGGGCAGCAGCAGCGAGCGGTAGAGGTTCGTGTAGAAGTCCGGAGCGTCGCCGCCGGAAACGCGAACGGTCTTCCAGGCGGCTGTTCCATGCGGTGCGCGCCGCGCGCGAATGGCGCCGAAGCTCCTGCCGGGGCGAATCTCAGCGTGCGAGGTTGCTCGCGCGCGCCGGCCGCGTCGACGTAGGAGATCCCGACGCGCATCGTGACCGTGCGGTTGCGTGCTCGTGTCGAAGCTCGCGTAGGCAGCCTCCGCCGAGCGCTCCCGCGCGCGCAAACGGGCGGTCGAATACGGCGTCGAAGTAGACGGTGTACCCGACGGCGAGCGCGTCCAGCCGTCGAGCTCGTCCGGCCCGGCGACCCGGACCGCGCCCGGCTGCGTGCCGCCGATCGCCGTCTGGCGGATCGACGAGCACGTTCGCCTGAGTAGCTCGCCGGGTACGTGAAGCGCATCATCGCCGGCGCGCTGCGTGCGCCGTGATCTCGACGCGCGTGCCGCCGTAGCGCTCGAGAGCGACCGCGTAATAGCCGGGCTGCGCGACTTCGCCTCCGTGGCTGTAGGCGGAGGCGTTCTGCGCCGGGGTCGACCGAGCTGACCGGGCCGATCGTCGCCATGAACGGCAGGTCGCCCGCGATTGGCACGCCGGCACCGTCGAAGTGGGTCAGGCTGAAATCCCGGATCGTCGGGTCCTGGTAGCCGTAGCCGACGTAGTTGACCGGGTCGGCTCCGCCGCTCGCGAGCCCGGTGTCGGGGCCCGGAGCTGATCATCCCGAACGGAAGACTCGCGCTGACCTGCGGGAAGCCCGCGCCGAGCGTTCCCGACAGCGGGCTCACATTCGAGCTCAGGTCGTCCGCGCTCGCGACCGCTGGGACCAGGAGCGCGACGGCTATCGCCGCGGCCGCCGCAAGCTTCATCGGCCGAAGGTGGTGGTGGCCGTGTCGCCGTAGCCGTCAGTGACGGTCACGCGTGCCCGACGGCCGTCCGCGGAAGCGATGGTCGACGGTGCGTCCCCCAGGCGCTCGAGCCATCGGCGAAGCTCCAGCGGGCGGCGAGCACGCGCCGTCCCCGCCCGTCAGCGACACCGAGAGGATCGGTCCTGCCTGCGCGTTCCCGCCTGGCGCTCACGCGCGGCGCAAGGGCCGGTCCGACATAGACGGGGGTGGACCAGGTCACGGTGTTGCCGTTCCCGTCCTCTGCCGCGGTCGTGACGGTGTAGCGCCCGGCTTCGTCCAGGTGTGGACGGCCTCGGCCGGATATGTGCCGCGGAAGCTGCGGAGAGCCGTCGCCGAAGTCGAGCGTGCACGGAGCCACCTGGGTGTGGAGGAGGTGAAGCACGTCGGGCGACGGAAGCCCGTTGCCGGGGCTCTGCACGTCCGACTGCAGCCGCGCCGGGTCGGTGAAGCATTGGACCTCGGTCGTGAACGGCGCGGCGCCGGAGCGCGGGAAGGCCATGTCCTGGACGCCCGGCTCGAGCGTGCGCGCGTAGTCGTACTGTCCGGGCGCGAGGGGGGAGGCGGGCTGCGCGTCGAAGCCCGCGCCGCGCAAAGCGCGAGAGCGACCCGTGACCACCTGGTCGGCCATCGCCGGGCTGACGTTGTAGAGGTAGTGGTCGGCGGAGTAGTAGAAGGTGCCCGGGTAGGCCCAGCTTGGGAAGTAGTAGCCGAGCTGGTCCTGGGCCATGCCGACGACGAAGACCCGATCGGCGCCGAGGGTGCCCGACTCGATCGCGAAGTGGACCTGCGGGAAGGCCTCGCCGGGCTCTGAGACGTAGGCGATGCGTCCGATTCGAAAAGCCGTGACGTAAGTGCCCACGACGTTCGCGCCGACGAAGTACGGCGCCTGGTCGGAGCGGTCGGCGGGGCTCATCCCGAACGCCGTCTGGCCGACCTGGCCGTGCGCCGCAATCAGCGACAGCAGGACCGGGTTCGTGCTCGGAATCGCCACGTACTCTGGCGCGGCGGCGAGCCTGCCGTCTGTGACCCGATGACCTGAGGCGAGCGCCTCGAGCGCGAGGTTGCCGACGAGCGTCCCGACGTGGCGGATCTCCGTCCAGCCCGGGTTCGAGACCTGCATCGGCGAGGTCTGATCGCCGAGCGTTCCCATCGCCACGAGCGCCCTGCCGCCGAGGTGGGCCTCGAGCCAGCGCTCGGCGACCCCGGGGTAGTCGGCGGAGAGCAGGTTCGCGCCGGGGCCGTAGACGATGTTCGCGTGCACGGGCACGTTCAGATAGGTAGCGATCGTCGCGCCGGTGCGGGCATCGCGCGCCCACAGCACGGGCATGGCGCCATCGACCGGCCAGCCCTCATTCGAGTTGGCCTCGCCGAGGATGACGTTGTCGATGAAGCCGGCGTTCGCCTCACCCCACGTCAGCGTGGCTGGTCGCGCGCTCGCCCGCGCCTGCTCGAGAGCGTGGACGACGCCGTCGTGGACCTCACGCAGGTAGGCGGGATCCGTCGGCCCCCAGATCCCCATGATCGTCGGGGCAGCGTGCCCGTGCGTCGAGGAGACGATGATGCTCGCGTCGGAGACCTTGAGCCCGGCCCGCTTCCACTCGCCGGCGATCTGGTCGCGGATGTCGGAGATCCCATAGGGACCCTCCTGATAGGCGGCGAAGTAGCCCTGCGAGTCGACCTTCGCGAACGCGAGCGCCTTGCCGGCCGCGTTCTGGATGAAGATGCGCCCGCGCGTAAAGGTGCTCGCCCTGGTGCAGCTGGTCGGTCGGCTTGCCGCAGCCGTAGCCGCCCATGCAGACGGGCTCGTGCGGGTCGATCTGGACGACCCCGACGCCGACCTTGAACTGGGCCGGCGTCGCGGCGGCAGCGACCTGCGCGAACAGGAGGACGAGCCCGGCGGCAAGCGCGCCGGCAAGGGCGCGCAGCGTCACGGGAGGCTCGGGAGGGGTAGCGGCAGGCCCGCCTGCTGCGCCTGCTGAGCGGTGCAGTTGGTCGACGGCGGGATCTGCCCGGGGCCGCTGTCGCCAGGTGGGGGCGGGGCCGTGACGCGGAAGCCGAGCGCGCTCGCGTTTGCGCGGGCGGCCCTGACCTCCTGCGTGCCGAACAGCGGTGAGATGGTGAAGAACCACTCATCGCCCGTGCTGCACTGCGCCGCGCCGTTGTAGTCGGCGACCTCCTCGATATAGCCGAGCTGGTCATCGCTGAGGCTCGAGGTGAACGTCACCGGCGCGTGCACCTCGCTCGCGAGGGACTTCTGGATCGAGGGATAGAGCTCGCCGCCGCCGCCGAACCACGGCAGGTTGCCGATCCGCAGCGCCTGCGCGCGGCTGACGAAGACGTCTCCGTACGCGTACGGCGGCTGGTTCGAGCGCATGATGTGGTAGCCCGGGACGGGAGCGTCGAGCATCGCGATCAGTGCAGGGTTGGCGCCCGTGACGTCGATGTCGCGTGTGACCCCGCCGACGCGCGATCCCTTCACTGTCGCGGGATGCCCGAGCGCGGCGATCGCCATTCGCGCGACGCTGTTGCCGAAGTGATCGGCCGGGTAGTTGTCGCTCGAGGCAGGCGGATCGGTGGCCGGGTCGTTGCCGCGCGGGGTCCCGGCCGGCCAGGTGTGGCCGATGGCGCCGACCGTGACGACCGCCGCCGAGCCCGGGTAGCCGTAGTGGAGGGTCGCCGGTAGGTTGCGCTCGTCGTGCTCGAGGAAGGTCGCGGTCGCGCCCGGCCAGTCGGGCGAGACCTTGTCGAGCGGCCCGTAGACCGTTGGGTGGGCGGCGTAGTTGACGAGCGTCGCGATCACCCGCCCGCGCGGCCCCACCGCCTGGAGTACGCGGAGCTGATTGTCGTTCGGGTAGTCGGCGTTGTCGCCGGTGTGGCTCTGATCGGTGTCGCTTCCGAAGGTGCCGGTGAAGCCGGTCATGTCCGCGGTCGCGTAGCGCAGCCGGGCGGGGCGCTCCGCGCGAACGGCGGCGACGATCGCCGCCTCCGTACGTTGCTTTGACGAAGGCGAGGTAGCTGTCCGGCACGCCGCCCCAGGCGCCGATGCCGTCGAAGCCGTTATGCGAGTGCGTGCCCTGGATCAGGACGTGGGCCGGCGCGATCCCGAGCCGGCGCTGAATGTCGGCCTGGATGTCGGCGATCCCGTAGGGGCCCTGCTGATAGGCCAGGAAGTAGCCCTGCGTGTCGATGCGTCGCGATCACGATCTGATGCCCCTGGCGATCGCGGATCGCAATGGCGCGCGCGTAGGTGTCGCGCAGGATGCCGTTTGCGGGATGTACCGGCCCGATGCCGTAGCCGCCAAGGTAGAAGTTCGTGAGATCACTCGGCGTGATGCTCTGCTTCGCACCGCCGACGGAGTAGGGAGTCTTCGCCGCGATCGCGGGCGGGGCAACGATGCACGTGCCGAACGCCGCAACGGCGGCGGCAATGACGATCCGGAGCCTCAAGGTCATCCTCCCTCAACTGGGCCCCCTCCGGGCCCGACTACCCCTCCAGTACCCGCAAGCCCCATGCCGATCACCGGGTCTGGGACAAACTTCCTTGTGCCGTGTCACAAGCATCTCGCCTGCGCCGCTCGCTTCGCGAGCACGGACGTTGCGCAGGGCACGTGTGCGGCTTGCCGACCAGCGCGACGGCTCGGTCACATCTGACGTCGCGCTCTCCTTGCCGGGCAGCGCGGGCGGGGCCGACGGCGGCCGGTGGCGGTCGCAGTCGTCGTGCCTCAGGCGGGTCTTCCTGTCCTCCGGCCCGGCTTGCAGCTATCTGTGTGCGACGTCACTGAACGCCCCAAGACGTCAGCAGGAGCCGAGGCTAGACTTAAGCGAGCAAGACTCAGATCTTCTGCCACCCAGAAACGGATTACAACGTGAGCGACCTATTCAACCCTTACGACAGCGGCGCGGGGGCCGGGCTGTGCGATGTGTGCCATCAGCGGCCCGGGATCGCCCGCGTCTTCTTCTCAGGCGGCGCCCAACCCCGCGAGGGGACGGTCTGCGATGTGTGCGCGCGGCGGCTGATGCGGGCCGGCGGCGCGGAGCAGGCAGGGCGTGAGCCCGAGGGCAAGTCAAAGACGCCCGCGCTCGACGAGTTCGGCCGTGATCTCACGGCCGAGGCACGCGAGGGCCGCATCGACCCGGTGATCGGACGCGACGAGGAGATTGCCGAGACGATCGAGATCCTCGCGCGGCGACGCAAGAACAATGCCGTCCTGATCGGCGAGCCCGGAGTCGGCAAGACCGCGATCGCCGAGGGCTTGGCCCGTCGCATAGTCGAGGGCGAGGTCCCCGAGGCGCTTGCCGGTACGCGGCTGGTGGCGCTCGACCTCGCCGGCATGGTCGCCGGCAGCCAGTTCCGGGGCCAGTTCGAGCAGCGGCTGAAGACCGCGCTCGAGGAAGTCTCGCGGTCCGAAGGCCAGATCCTCCTGTTCGTCGACGAGCTCCACACGGTCTCGGCGCGGGACAGGCGGAGGGCGCGATGGATGCGGCGAACATGCTAAAGCCGCTGCTTGCCCGGGGTGAGCTGCGGATGGTCGGCGCGACGACGCTTGCCGAGTACCGGCGCGTCGAGCGTGACGGCGCACTCGCGCGGCGCTTCTCGCCGGTGACGGTCGAGGAGCCCTCGGTCGAGGACACCGTGGCGATCCTGCGCGGGCTCAAGGACGGCTACGAGCAGCACCACGGCATCGAGATCGCCGACGAGGCGCTCGTCGCCGCGGCGCGCCTGTCCGACCGCTACATCAGCGAATACCACCTGCCCGACAAGGCGATCGACCTGGTCGACCAGGCCGCGGCCGCGAAGCGGCTGCAAACGCCCGCCGGCCAGAGCGAGAGCGCGCGCGAGCGCGCGCTCTCAGAGCTCGAGCGGCTAGAGGCGGAGAAGGCCGAGGCCGTAGAGCACGAGCGCTACGAGCGGGCGGGCGAGCTGAAGCGTCAGATCGACGTGGTGTCGGAGCGCGTCGCGGCGCTCGACGATGGTGCTGACGAGGTGGGCGATGCGCCGGGTGGCGCGGTGAGCGAGGAGGACATCGCCGCCGTCGTCGCGCGCCGCACCGGGATCCCCGTCGGTGAGCTCGTCGCCGGTGAGCTCGAGCGCCTCCAGGAGCTCGAGAGCGACCTGCACGAGCGCGTGATCGGACAGGACGAGGCGGTCGAGCTCGTCTCGGACACGATCCGCCGTGCCCGGGTCGGTCTCTCGGAGGGCGACAAGCCGCTTGGCACATTCCTCTTCCTCGGCCCGACCGGAGTCGGGAAGACCGAGCTCGTCAAGGCGCTCGCCGAGCGACTGTTCGCGACCGAGAAGTCACTCGTGAGGATCGACATGTCCGAGTATCGCGAGCCGCACACGGTCGCGCGCCTGATCGGCTCGCCTCCGGGATACGTCGGCTACGGCGACGGCGGCCAGCTCACCGAGCCGGTCCGCCGGCGGCCCTACTCGGTCGTGCTGCTCGACGAGATCGAGAAGGCCCACCCGGAGGTCTGGAACGTGCTGCTGCAGGTGATGGACGACGGGCGGCTGACCGACGGCGAGGGCCGCACGGTCGACTTCTCGAACACGATCCTGGTGATGACCTCGAACCTCGGCGCCGGACACGCGAAGCGTTCCGTCGGCTTCACCGCGGGGGCCACGCGTTCCGACGGCGAGGCGATGCAGGAGGCCGTAAAGCGCGCCTTCCTGCCCGAGTTCCTGAACCGGATCGATGAGATCGTCACCTTCAGCTCGCTCGACGAGCGGCAGGTGGAGCAGATCTCGGCGCTGATCTGCCGGCAGGTCGCCGAGCGGCTGGCAGAGGAGCGCGAGATCACGCTCGAGGTCGACGAGCGGCTGGTCGCACGGCTCGCCCGCGACGGCTTCGACGAGCAGTTCGGGGCGCGGCCGCTGAAGCGCCACGTCCGGCGCACGCTCGAGAAGGAACTGACGCGCGCAATCCTCGACGGCCGGATCGGGGAGGGCGGTCACGTGCGGGCTATCGAGGGTGAGGACGGGAGCGTCGAGCTCGAGATGAGCGAGGACGTCACTCCGGAGGCGGCACTGATCGGCTCGTAATCCTGATTGAGCAGACGAACTAATGGAAGGGCCCGCCACGTGCGGGCCCTTCTTCGTGACGGATCAGCCGCTCGTCGGTAGCGACGAGATCTTCCAGCTTCCTCCCATCTTCTGCAGATCGAGCGTATGGGTCCCCGTGGTGGTCACGCTGCGGTAGGTCGCAGTGGCGGTGGATCCGTGAATGATCACCGACGGCGCGATCGCCTCGACGCGACTGCGCTGCGTAGAACTGAGCTGCGTGCCAAGTGAGTTGACGAGCTTCGCGCACGACCCGCCGCCTGCACTGGCGATCGTCTGCTGCTCCTGCGCGGTCAGCAGCGAGCATGCCTGCTGGCCCTGTCCATTCGCTGACTCGCGGAGGAAGTTGCGGACGACCGTGCCCGGGGGCGGGGCTCCTGAGCTGCCACAGGCGGCGAGGAGGCCGAGGCAAGCAACGATGCATGCTACGGCTCGGCACGGGGGCGCCAGCACCGCTCGGACCGGGGCCCGCCTAGCGCGCACTCGCCCGGAAGTCGCGCTCATACGCGGCGACCCAGTTTGTTGCCATCTCACGCTGTGCCTTTGCGAGCGACTCGACGCCGGCGCAGACACGCTCGTGCAGCCGGTTCTCTTCTCGGTCCTTGACCAGGCTTCCAAGCCGGCCACGCAGGGGCTCAGGCCAGAGGTTCGCGACTGACCGCGGGGCGCCTCCAAGCTCGAGCGGGACAAGGTGGTAGACTCGGCGCTTCCCGGCCGAGCGAGTCCGTCCGCCGCTATGGGCACGCAGACCGGCTGGCAGCCCGACTGGGGCTGGGGGGAGCTCGACCTGAACACGGCACTCGCGCAACGGCTCAACTTCGCCGCCGACACGGTCCCCGCGAACGGCGTGCGGTTCTACCGCGCGACGACGCAGGCGGCGGGCGACCGCGCCACGCTCGTCTGGGATCGCCGCGTCTCGCTTTGCCACTCGACTGGCTGCGGGTATCAGCCGAATTCGGGCTGGCAAGTATTTACGCTCTCGAACCTCGCCCTCACCGAACTCGACGCCAACACAGGTGCGGTGCAGGCGCAGAGCAACAGCACCCTCGACAATGTCCAGCAGGTCCGCTCTCCCGCTGCCGGCAGCGTGATCTACAAGGTCACCTCGGGCCAGGTCGACGGGCTCTCCGGTGAGCCGTTCGCACTGGCGGCGAAGAACCCGCTGACTCCGCTCGTCACGCCGCAGCCGGCGACAACGGTCCAGCTCAGCAACACGAGCTGGCTGCACCCGGGCGTTCCGGTCACGGTCACGGCCCAGGTGGCCAACCCGTCGCCTGACCTGACGGCGGGCAGTGTGCAGGCGACGCTCGCTTTGCCGGCTGGTGTATCACTCGTCTCTGGTTCGCCGACCGTGTCGCTCGGCACGCTCGGCACCAAGGGCAGTGGCAGCGACACCGCAACGGTCAGCTGGATCGTCGAGGGCACGAGCGACGGGCTCAAGCAGCTGTCGGTCACGACGAGCGGGACCGCTTACGGCTCGACGCTCAGCTCGACGGCGAGCGGCAGCTTCGGTGTCGACAGCACGGCACCGACGGTTTCGATCGCCACACCCGGCGGGTCGACCACCAACCCGGCGATGCCGATCGCCTGGGGGGCCACGGACGCGGGCTCAGGGGTTGCAAGCTATGACATCGACGTGTCCGTCGACGGCGGGCCTTTGAGCCCATGGATGAGCGCGACGGGAGGGACTGCAGCCACGTATATCGGTGAGGCTGGCCATACGTACGTCTTCGCCGTACGCGCCACCGATCATCTAGGTAATGAGTCCAGCTGGTTGAGCTCCGCGCCATTAGTCGTGTCCGAGCCGCCAGTCTCCGGAGGAGGGGGCGGTGGCGGAAAGGGCACGCAGCCCACGAGCGCCACGGGGGTCTCCCTCGCGAACCCGGGCTTGCGCGTTTCAGGCGTCAAACGCAGCAGCGCGACGATCACGATCGCCGGCGAGGTCGCTCGGGCGGCACATGCGGCCGTGCTCGTCACTTGGACGGCTAGAGTCGGCAAGAAGGTCTACCGGGTTGTGCGCCGAGCGCGACCACGGCATGGGCACTTCAAGTTGACGCTCGCGATTCCCGCTGATGCGCGATCCGCAAAGAGCGCGACGTTGGTGTTCAGCTATCCGCGCAGCGGTCGCTATGCAGCGGAGACGCGGCGACTGAGACTCCGCTCGAGCTGAGCCGGCGCGGATCGGTCCTCACGCCGCGCGCACGCGCAGCATCACCACGCCCGTCGCAGGGACGGGCAGCGTCAGCAGGCCCGTGCTCGTTGTCTCGACATGCGACCAGAGATCGCGCACCTCGTACTGCTCCGCCTTCCTCACGCCCGGAAGCGAGGCGAGCTTTACGCTGACGCTCGCGGTAGTCCCGGTCCGGTTGAGGACGAGGATCGCGGACGACCCGTCGGCGAGCGAGCGCATCCACACCTCGTGCCCTTGGTGGGTGCTCACCCGGCGGCCCTGACGTCCAGCCGGGTCCTGGTCGACGGCGACCACGTCCGGGTTCGTCAGCGTGGCCAGTAGCGCTGGTGTCATCAGACGCAGGTCGTTGCCGGCGAGCAGAGGCGAGGCGAGCACGCTCCAAAGGCTGATCTGCGCTCGCTCCTGCTCGTCGGTTAGCCGCCCGTTTCCGACCTGCAGAATGTCCGCATCGTTCCAGGCGCCGGGCGCGGCGAAGGGCCAGAGTGGCGCGTCCGCGCCCAGCACGCGCAGGATCGAGGGCCAGCTGCCGGTCAGGTCGGGAGCGATCCGCCAGCTGTTGCCGTCGCGGGCGGCCCATCGCCAGGGCTTGTCGACACCGGGCGTGCTGACCGTTGTGATCATCCGCCGGCCGGCGTGTCGGGCCGCGCGCGCGATCGCCGCGTAGACCTTCTGCGGCTTGCTGCCGCGGGGGAGCTTTGAGCACCAGTCGACCTTGAGGTAGTCGACGCCCCAGGAGGCAAAGGTGCGCAGGTCCTGGTTGTAGTGGCGGAAGCTGCCGGGGAGGGCGATGTCGCAGAGGTGGGAGCCAGCTGAGGTATAGAGGCCGAACTTGAGCCCCATCGCGTGCAGCTTGAGACCGAGCGCGGCCATGCCGTCGGGGAAGGTGCGGGGGTTTGCCTGCAAGTGTCCGTGCCCGTCCCGGTGCTTTGCCTCCCAGCACGCGTCGACGTTCACGTAGCGGTAGCCGGCCGCGGCCATTCCGGACGCGACCAGGACCTGGGCGTTCTCGAGCACGTCCTGCTCGGTCACCGCGCAGTGGAAGGGGTACCAGCTGTTCCAGCCCATCGGTGGCGTGCGCGCGAGGCCGTTTTGGAGCGCGCGTGCCGGTCCCGGGGCGGCGGCCGCCACGAACGCGGCTAGGGTCAGCGCGAGTGCCGCGGTCAGCAGGCGGCGCTGAGTGAGGGCGGCTCTGGCATCCACAGAGCGCGCGCAGTATAGGTGCCGACCGAGGTCGCGACGGAGCGCCCGGTCAAGCTCGCCTTACATAGGCCTAACACGGCGGTCTGCGGCTGGCACGCGCCGCTCTGGAGAGCGAAACATGCGCAAGCGGCGTTGCGTCACGATCGCCACGCAAAGCTCCAGACGTGCATTCCTCCCGTCTGCTCGCCCGCAACTCGCCTGCTTAGCTGGGGTTCGGGAACCTCGAACTAGCTTGTCGAAAGCAGGGGAGTCACGCATGCGATTTTGGAAGCTCATCGCAGCCACCGCCCTCGCCGCTCTCTGTCTGCTACCCGTCGCTCAGGCGGCTAGCGCGGCGACCGGCATGGAGGTCGGGCTGCAGGACGACGCAGTCTTTCTGCGCACTTACTACAACATCCACAAGGCCGTCTCGCAGGCGCGGGGCCTGCACACGGGCCGTGTGCGCGTGTTCGTCTACTGGGGCTCGATCGGCGGCGCCGCGGGCAACAAGCGCAAGAAGCCGAAGACCGTGAAGTACAACTTTGCCGCCTACGACGCGCTGCTCTACTACGTCTCCCAGCAGGGACAGATTCCCGTTCAGCTGGTGCTGACCGGGCCCGCCCCCGCGTGGGCGACCGGCAACCACCGCAAGGGCGTCGTGTCGCCGAACGCGGGCTACTTCCGTGACTTCGCCGCCCAGGCCGCGGCGCACTTCAAGGGCCGCGTGGACGAGTACAGCATCTGGAACGAGCCGAACTACCTGAGCTGGCTCGAGCCGCAGAAGCGGGCCGCCTCGATCTACCGCTCGCTCTACGTCAACGGCTACTCGGCGATCAAGGCGGTTGACCCGAACGCGAAGGTGCTCATCGGCGAGACGTCTCCGTACGCGGAGCGCAGGCTCGCTATCGCGCCGCTCGCGTTCCTCCGCAGCGTGCTGTGCGTCAACCGCAGCTATCACCTCAAGCACGGCTGCAAGGGGCTTCAGACGGACGGCTACGCCACCCATCCGTACGACTTCTACCACCCGCCGAACTACCGCCATCGGGGCGGCGACAACGTCACGATCTCGACGCTGTCGCGCGCGACGAGCGCGCTCTCGCGTCTGGCTAGCTCGGGCGCTCTGCGCACACCGCAGGGCGGTACGCCCTACCTGTACCTGACCGAGTACGGCTACCTGGCGAGCGCCAAGCATGGGCGGCCGCAGTTCAACAACAAGCAGCGTGCGCGGTTCCTCGTGCAGGCGTTCAACATCGCGCTTCGCAACCCGCGCGTGAAGGAGCTGCTGCAGTACACGCTCGTGCCGGCTCGCGGGATCTTCCGCTTCTTCGACATGAGCATCGTCGACAAGCACGGTCGGCCCGAAGCGCCGTACAACGCGCTCGCGAAGTGGGCCGCGGCGGAGGCCAAGGCCCACCGCATCGCGACCTACTACTGAGGTCGGTCTAGCCGCGGGGCGCCTCGCGCCCCGCGGCTACGATCGCGCGGTGCCGTTCGCCTGCGAGCCGCAGTGACCGACTGATGTGCGGCATCGCGGGCTGCGTTGCGACCCCGGGGACCGAGCCCGACCGTGCGGCGCTTCGACGCATGGCCGAGGCGCTCCGCCACCGCGGCCCAGACGACAGCGGCGTCGAGGTGGTCGGCTCGGTTGGGCTCGTCGCGACGCGGCTCGCGATCGTCGATCCGAGCCCCGCCGGTCACGCGCCGATGCGCCACCCCGACGGGAGCTGGTGGCTCACCTACAACGGCGAGATCTTCAACCACGCGGAGCTGCGCGCCGAGCTCGGTGAGCGCGCCTACCGCGGGCACTCGGACACCGAGACGCTCGTGCACGCGCTGGCTGCCTGGGGCGAGGATGCGATCCCGCGCTGCAACGGCTTGTGGGCATTCGCCGCGCTCGACGTGGGGCGCCGGCGGCTTTTGCTGGTGCGTGATCGCTTCGGCGTCAAGCCGCTCTATCTGGCCCGCCACGACGGTGCGGTTTGGTTCGCGAGCGAGATCGGTGCCCTGCTCGCCGCAGGTGTTCCGCGCGCGCTCGACCGCGACGCGCTCTCGTATTCGATCCTGTTCGCCTGGCCGAGCGGCCCGGTGACGCCACTCACGGGGGTCCGGCGCGTCCTGCCCGGGACGCTCGTGAGCGTGAACCTCGAGACGCTCGCGAGCGAGGAGCGACGCTGGTATGACCCGTGCGCGGCGGTCGACGCGGAGCGCCAGGCGGAGCTCGCCCGACGTCCGCGCCGCGAGCTCGTCGCGGCGGTAGAGGATGAGCTGCGCTCAGCGGTGCGGCGGCGGCTGATGGCGGACGTGCCGCTCGGAACGATGTGCTCGGGCGGTCTCGACTCCGGCCTGGTGACCGCGCTCGCCGACCAGGCGGCACCGGGGATCGTCGCCTACAACGCCTCGATCTCAGACCAGCCCGACGACGATGAGGGACCTTACGCGGAGCGGGTCGCTGCGGGCCTCGGCGTCGAGCTGCGCACGGTGCGGATGACGGCGGAGAGCTGGTGTGGCGACCTCGTTGGGGTCGTCGCCCACAACGAGTACCCGCTCACCCATGAGAGCTCCGTGCCGATGATGGCGATCGCCGCTCTCGCGCACGCCGACGGCGTCAAGGTGCTGCTGAGCGGCGAGGGGGCCGACGAGCTCTTCGGCGGCTACGGCCACATGCACCTGCGCCTCTACCTCGACTACCTGCGGGCGCGGCGACGCCTCGCCACCGGTGCCGCGCTGGTGGGCGCGAAGCTGCGCCGGGACGGAATGGAGGGGATCCTTCGCCTCCTACGCTCGCGGCACGGCGCGATCGACTCGCGCCTGCGGATGGGTCAGTTCCCCGGCCTTCACCCGGCCGATGGCGCCGCGCGCTTCGACCAGGACTGGACGGCGCGCGCGAGTGCCGCTTACGCGCACCACGAGGAGCCGCGCCGGCGGCTCGAGGCGGAGCTCCTACGCGAGCTCGGGACCTACCTGCCGCACCTGCTGAATCGCCAGGACAAGAACACCATGCAGCGTTCGATCGAGACGCGCGTGCCGTTTCTCGACCCCGGACTCGTCTCGCTCGCCCTCAACCTGCCGCTCGAGGCGCGCATGGAGCCGGCGCGAAAGGCGCCGCTGCGCGAACTGGGCCGGCGCCTGCTTCCCGCCGGGATCGCCGAGCGGCAGAAGAAGGGCTTCGGCTTCGACGTCCGCCGCTACATCGACCCGCGCGCGCGGGGGGAGTTCCTACGCGACGGGATCCTGCGCGAGACGTTCGAGGCGCCGGCCGCGGAATGGGGAGCGGCGGTCGAGGCTGCGGACGGCGCGCAGGCGCTGCTGCTCTGGACCGGGGAGATCTGGTGCCGGCTGTTCGTCGCCGGCGAGACTGTCAGTACGGTCGAGCGAGAGCTGTGGGGCTGAGCGGGCCGGTCAGTCGGCTGTGTAGCTCGTCCACGCGTGCCCGTCCCAGTAGCGCAGGCGCTTCTCTCCCCGCGGGTCGGGATACCAGTCGGCCGGGTGCGTCGGGGCCTCGGCCGGGGCGACCGGCTCCGCGGCGCGGGGCTCCGCCGCGGGTGTCTCGGCGGCGGCGTGCTCCGCTCCCACGGCTGGCTCGTCGACGACAGGATCGCGGGCGCGGACGGGCTCGACGTAGGGTCGCTCGACGGTGCCGGCGGCCTGGTCGAACAGCGGCTCCCGTGCACCGGGCGTGATCGCGGCCCCGCCAGGTGAAGCCGGGGGCTCCCAGCCGCCCGCGATCGGCGCGCCCTCCGCCCCGCCGGCTGTCGCCGTCGCGGGGCTACCGAGCAGGTCGAAGTACATGATCGTCGCGGCGAGCGCGCTGAGCGGCGCGGTCAGAACGGTCGCGATCAGCACGGTGATCCAGTAGCCGACGAAGCTGCCGGCGCCGATCCGCTCGAGGATGCCGGTGACGACGGCCTGGATGATGTAGATCACCACGACCACTCCGAAGACGCGCCAGCCGTTGCCGCGCACGAGCACGCGGCTGCGCCCGAAGGACTCGAAGACCCCGGCGCCCTCGAGCACGATCACGGGCGCGATCAGTGCCCACAGAGTCAGCAGGATCAGACCCGGGACGATGATCAGGATGAAGCCGATCCCGATCCCGATGCCCGCGAGCAGGCCCGCGAGCGCGAGCGGCCAGATGCGCGGCATCACGGCGCGGAACAGGTCCCTGATCTCGAGGCGCCGCGCCGAGGAGCGTGACTCCGCGACGGTCTCGACGACGACGCCCTGGTACCAGATCGTCCCGATCCAGCCGAGCACCACGAGTGCGATCAGCCCGACGATGCCACTCGAGCCGTTCAGCGCGAGCGCCTCGAGCAGGTCGATGACGACGAACACCGCGAGCGCGGCCGGCAGCAGCACGGCCCAGTGCTGGCGGTAGAGCGAGAAGACCCGTTCGAGGACTCCGCCCACGTCGAGCCGAACGCCCATGATGCGCGCCAGGCTAACGCTTTCGGCGGCGGAAAGCGACCGCGGGCGGGTTGTCCCCTCCGGCTGCCGTGCTATCCAATGACCCATGGCCGCGAAGCCGGAGTCGGAAACGCGGCCGGACGCCGCCCCCGCGGCCGACGGCCTGGGCGATACCTGGGGCGAGCAGGAAGGCGCGCCACGCGACCCGCGGCCACTCGGGTCGCCCTCTGAGCAGCCGCCCGCGCGCACCGAGCCGGTAGTCGTCGCTCGCTGGGTGCAGGCGGTCGCGCTGACGCTCGGCCTGCTCGCGCTGTACGCGCTGCTGCACGCCGCGAAGGGCGTCGTGCTGCTGTTCCTGATCGCGGGCGTCGTCGCGCTGATCGTCAACCCGCTCGTCAGCCTGCTCCACCGGCGCGCCCACCTCCCGCGCGGGCTCGCGATCCTGATCGTCTACGTCGCCTTCATCGCAGCGCTCGGAGGGGTCGTCGCGCTACTCGTCTCGCCGGTGACGACGCAGGTCCAGCACTTCCAGCGAGACGTGCCCCAGATCGTCAAGCAGGCCAACAGCTCGCTCGAGAGCGTGCAGAGCTTCATCAACCGGCACCACCTCGGCGTGAAGATCCAGGGTCAGGGCGACACTGCGCTGCAGACGGTCGAGAAGAACGTGGTCAAGGGGTCGGGCAGCATCGTCAAGTTCACGACCGGGCTTGTTCAGTCGCTCGCGCAGGGCGCTTTCGACGTGGTCCTGATCCTCGTCCTGTCGGTCTACATGCTGCTCTACGGCCACCGGATCGGGGCGGTCGTGCGGCGTGTGATGCCCCCCGGGGACGGCAGCCCCGAGGACGACTACCCGCTGCGCGTGCAGAAGGCCGTCTCCGGCTATGTTCGGGGCCAGCTCGCCTTCAGCATCACGATGGGAGCGAGCGCGGGGGTCGGGCTGTGGGTGCTCGGATCGCTGGGCGTCTTTCCCGACGGCGCCCGCTACGGCCTCTTCTTCGGGGCCTTCTACGGCCTGATGGAGCTGGTCCCGTTCGTCGGCCCGATCCTCGGGGCGCTGCCGCCGGTCATAGTGGCGCTGTTCGAGGATCCCGTCACGGCGATCTGGATCGCGCTGTTCTTCCTCGCGCTCCAGCAGCTCGAGGGTCACGTAGTGGCGCCCCAGGTATTCGGGCATTCGCTGCGAATCAACCCTCTCCTGATCATCGCCACGCTGCTGATCGGGAGCGCGATCTACGGCGTCATCGGCGCGCTCGTCTCGTTGCCGATCGCGGCGGTGATCCGCGAGAGCGGCGTCTACCTGTCGCGCCATATGGTGCTCGAGCCGTGGGGCACGCCGAGCGCCCGGGCGCTCGGGAAGGCCCGCGCCTCGCCGCCGGCGGAGGAGGGTGACGGGGAGACCGAGGACGAAGAGCCGGAGGAGGCGGAAAAGCCGTCCGAGGCTCAGGAGCCGGCCGCGCGCAGCTGAGCGCGGGCCGACCCGCGACAATTTGCGCGGTGAAGCGAGCGACGACCGATCGAGCGCGCGCGGTACGGCGATGAGCGCGCAGGCGCGTGCGCCGCGCCGGCGCTTCGGCGGCCGGCCGAGCCGCAGGCTCGCCTGGCGGCTCGTCCTGCTCGTCATCGGTGGGGTGCTCGCCTACTTCGGCGTCAGCCTGCTCGTCAACAACTTCGACGAGGTGCTCGGCGCCTTCGACGTCGTCAGTCACCCCGAGCTCGGCTGGCTGGCGGTCGCGGTCGTCGCGGAGCTCCTCTCCTTCGTCACCTATGCGATCGCCCAGCGTGTCCTGCTGAGTGCACAGGGGCGCCCGATCGGGATCGGGCCGCTGTCGCTGCTGGCGCTCGCCGCGCAGGCGCTCGGGGTCTGCCTACCGGGCGGCTTCGCCTGGCAGAACCTGCTCAGTTACAAGGTCCTTCGCCGCTTCCACGTCGACGAGGTGACCTCCGGGCGCGTGCTCGTGCTGACCTCGGCGCTGTACGTTGCGGCGCTGGCGCTGCTCGCGCTGATCGGGGCGCAGCTCGCGGGCGACAACGGCCCGGTCGCGGACGTGCGGCTCGTCGCCTACGGAGTGCTCGGCGTGATCGTCGTCCTGACTGGTGTCTGGCTGCTGCGCCCGCGCGAGGTGCGCCGGGTGGCGCTGCGGCTCGTCGCCTGGGTCGAGCGCCGCCTCGAGCGCCACGGGTGGTCGGGTCGGGAGCGTGCCGAGGCGCTCGCGCAAGAGCTCGCAGAGGCCTCCCGGCTCGGGCGGACCCGGGTCGCGCTCTCGGCGCTGTTCGCACTGCTCGCCTGGATCGGCGACATCGGCTGCCTGGTCGCGGCGTTCGGGGCGGTCGGCGGTTCCGTGCCGGTGCAGGGGCTGCTGCTCGCCTACTGCGGTGCGCAGCTCGCGGCCCTGCTCCCCTTCACCCCGGGCGGACTCGGCGTCGTGGAGGGCAGCCTCGCGCTTGCGCTCGTCAGCTACGGGGGCGGCCAGGAGAAGACCGTCGCGGCCGTGCTGCTCTACCGGCTGATCAGCTTCTGGGGGCTGATCCCGGTCGGGGCCCTCTGCTACGGAATCCTGCGACTGCCGCGCGTCGGCCGCGCGGCGGAGAGGGCTTCGACGTGACGGCGCGCGCCCTTGCCTGCCTGCTGGCGCTCGGAACGCTCGCGGCCAGCGCCTGCGGCGCCCCGCGCGGGGGCGCGGTCGCTGAGACAGGGCCGTGCGCCCAGGTGGTCCCGCTCGCCCGCCAGCACGTGGGAAGCACGGCGCTGCTGGTTCACGCGAGGGCGCTCAAGCGGAGCGACCTGCGCCAGGTGATGCAGGTGCTGGGGGTCAAGCTTCCCGCCGCCCCGTCCGCGCCGCGCAGACCGCCGAGAGGGCGGCGTGCAGCCCCGTCGGCGCGGCCGCGCGGACAGTCCCTGCCGCGCGTGTCGTGCCTGTTGATCTACCGCGGAGGTGGCTCTAAGCGGTACCGCGTGCTTGTCATCCGGGTCCGTCACCCGCGCCTGCTCGCGGACGTTGAGACGAGCCAGATACCACGCGCAATCGCCCGCCGCGACTAGGGTCTATCCCGAGCCCGCTGATAGGATTTGGCGGGCCGATGAACTTCTCTTCGAAGACCGAATACGGCGTGCGCCTGATGGTCGAGCTGGGCCGTCAGGAGGGGGAGGGACCGACCTCGCTGAAGGCGATCGCGGAGGCCGAGGACCTGCCGCTCTCCTACCTCGAGCACGTCGTTGCGAGCCTCAAACGCGCCGAGCTCGTCAGCTCGAGCCGCGGCGCCCACGGCGGCTACCGGCTCGCGCGGCCGGCGGGTGAAATCGCCATGGACGAGGTGGTGCTCGCGCTCGAGGGGACGATCGCGCCGATGGAGTGCTTCACTACGATTCCGCCGGGCAGGGTGGCCTGCTCGCACGAGGGCGACCGCGGGCGCAGCTGCTCGACGAAGCTGCTCTGGATGCGGGTGCAGAGCGGCGTCGTACGCGCGCTCACCGGGACGACCCTGGCTGAGCTCGTCGAGTTCTCTTACCGCAACGAGCGCGAACCGATCGCGCCGCTGACGCTCGCCGAGCCCGCACCGGCCCCGTGAGCCGGCCCCCGACGAACCAACGGAGATAGATGTCTGAGCTCGAGATCCGCAACCTGCACGTTCGCGCCGACGAGAAGGAGATCCTGAAGGGGGTCGACCTGACCGTCGGGCAGGGTCAGATTCATGCGCTGATGGGCCCGAACGGATCGGGCAAGTCGACGCTCGCGAATGCGATCATGGGCCATCCGGGCCTCGCGGTGACCGAAGGGGAGATCATCTTCCGCGGCGAGGACGTGACCGAGGCCGACCCCGACGAGCGCGCGCGGATGGGCCTCTTCATGGCCTTCCAGTATCCGGTCGCCGTTCCCGGCGTGACCGTCACCAAGTACCTGCGCACGGTGCTGAACGCGCACCGTGAGGCGGCCGGCGAAGATCCGATCAGCCTGAAGGACTTCCGCGCGACCGTAGAGGGTGGGATGGAGCTGACGGAGGTGCCGCGCGAGTTCGCGAGCCGCTACCTGAACGAGGGATTCTCGGGCGGCGAGAAGAAGCGCATGGAGATCCTCCAGCTCGCGCTGCTGAAGCCGCTGATGGCGGTCCTCGATGAGACGGACTCGGGACTCGACATCGACGCTCTGCGGATCGTCGCGAACGGCGTCAACACGCTGAAGGGCCCCGACATGGGCGTCCTGATCATCACCCACTACCGGCGCATCCTGCACATGGTCGAGCCCGACTTCGTGCACGTCCTGTATCAGGGGCGGATCGTCAAGGAGGGCGGCCCGGAGCTCGTCGAGACGCTCGAGGAGCGCGGCTACGGCTGGATCAGGGAAGAGGTCGAGGCAGCGGCATGACAGAGACCGGCGTCCGCAGCGGGCTGGACGTCGAGGCTGTCGCCGCCCAGTTCCCGATCCTCGAGCGCCGCGTCCACGGGCACCCACTGGCCTACCTTGACAGCGCGGCGACCGCGCAGACGCCCGAGCCGGTGCTGCGGGCGATGGACGCGGTCTACCGCGAGCACAACGCGAACATCCACCGCGGTGTCTACCCACTCGCGCAGGAGGCGACCGAGCGCTTCGAGGGCGCGCGGCGGCGGATCGCGCGCTTCATCGGGGCGGCGCCTGAGGAGACGATCTTCACGAAGAACGTCACGGAGGCGATCAACCTCGTCGCCTATGCGTGGGGCCGCCAGAACGTCGGCGCGGGCGATCGCATCCTGCTCACCGAGATGGAGCACCACTCCAACATCGTCCCCTGGCAGCTGCTGGCCGCCGAGCGCGGAGCGGAGCTGGTCTACGTTCCGATCACCGACACTTTCGAACTAGACGTCGAGGCACTCGGGACCGAGCTCGAGCGTGGCGCCAAGCTCCTCTGCGTCACCCACGTATCGAACGTGCTCGGCACGCTCAACCCGATCGGCGAGATCATCGAGCGCGCGCACGCCGCCGGCGCGTGCGTGCTCGTCGACGGCGCGCAGGCGGTCCCCCATTTCAAGGTCGACGTCGGCGCGGCGGACTTCTATGGCTTCACGGGACACAAGGTCTACGGACCGACCGGTGTCGGAGTCCTCTACGGTCGCCGCGACCTGCTCGAGCGGATGCCGCCGTTCCTGGCCGGCGGCGACATGATCTCCCGCGTCGACTGGCAGCACTCGACGTGGAACGCGCTGCCGCTCAAGTTCGAGGCAGGCACGAGCGCCTACGTCGAGGCGATCGGCCTCGGTGCCGCGGTCGAATGGCTCGACGCGCTCGGCCTGGACGCGGTCGACGCGCACGAGAGCGAGGTCACGCGCTACCTGGTCGAGTGCCTCGAGGAGATCCCGGGGCTGACGATCTACGGTCCGCCGGTCGACGGCGCGCGCGGCACGCCCGTCTCGTTCGCGATCGAAGGCGTACACCCGCACGACGTCGCCGAGATCGTCGCGCGCGAGGGCGTCTGCATCCGCGCCGGCCACCACTGCGCGCAACCGCTGATGCGCCGCCTGGGCGTGCCGGCGACCTCGCGGGCGAGCATCGGCGTGCACAACACGCACGCCGACGTCGACCGGCTCGTCGAGGCGCTCGCCGGAGTTCGTAACGTGTTCGGCCTGGACTGACGATGGACGAGCTCTACCGCGAGTACATCCTCGAGCACTACAAGCACCCGCACAACTTCGGCGAGCTCGACGACGCCGACCTCGAGGCGGAGGACAACAATCCGCTCTGCGGCGACGAGCTTCGCGTGCAGCTGAAGCTCGACGACCAGGGGCGCGTCGAACGGGTCGGCTTCACCGGCCAGGGCTGTGCGATCAGCCAGGCGTCAGCGTCGATGGTCTCCGACGAGCTGACCGGCAAGACCACCGACGAGCTGCTGCGGCTCGACAGGCGCTTCGTGCTCGACCTGCTCGGGATCGACATCTCGGCGACTCGCATGAAGTGCGCGCTGCTGTCGCTCAAGGTCGTCAAGAGCGCGAGCCTCGGCGCCTCGGCCGCTTGGGAGGACGCGCCCTACCACTCCGGCGGGTCGGTCAACGGCGCCGGGCTTTGAGCCCGCCGGCAGCGCGGTCGGGAAGACAGGGGCCGGGCGTGCATCCGACCGCCAGCGGCGCGCCGCGTCCGCCGGGGCCAGACGATAGAATTCATATCCGATTTCCGGACTAGGACTTATGGCTGAGACGATCGACATCTGCCCTCTCGAAGAGCTGACGCCAGGCGACGTGCGCCTCGTCGAGTGGGAGGACCTCGAGATCGGTGTCTTCAACTGCGCGGGCACGATCTACGCGATCGAGGATCGCTGCTCCCACGACAACGGCCCGCTCGTCGAGGGAGAGCTCGATCAGGGGGACTGCTCGGTCGAGTGCCCGCGTCACGGCTCGCGCTTCGACCTTGCCACCGGCAAGCCGAAGACCCTGCCCGCATACCTGCCTGTCGAGACCTTCCCGGTGGTCATCGACGACGACATGATCAAGCTGGAGGTTGAGTAATGGCAACGCCCGAACTGATCGCCGAGCAGCAGGCGCTGCAGGGCATCAACTCCGACTACACCGAGAAGTACGGCTTCCACGACGCCGAGAACTACCTCTACAAGGCCCCGAAGGGGCTGACGCGCGAGATCGTCGAGAAGATCTCGGAGTTCAAGTCGGAGCCGGGCTGGATGCGCGACTTCCGGCTGAAGGCGCTAGACCACTTCCTGGCGCGGCCGATGCCGACATGGGGAAGCCCCGCGCTCGCCGAGGTCGACTTCGACGACATCCACTACTTCGTGCGCGCCTCGGAGCGCGCCGAGCGGTCCTGGGACGAGGTGCCGGAGGACGTCAAGAACACCTTCGACCGGCTCGGCATCCCCGAGGCCGAGCGCAAGTTCCTCTCCGGTGTCGGCGCCCAGTACGAGTCGGAGGTCGTCTACCACCAGGTGCGCAAGGACCTCGAGGAGCAGGGAGTCCTCTTCCTCGACATGGACTCCGGGCTGCGCGAGCACGAGGACCTCGTGCGTGAGTACTTCGCGACGATCATCCCGCCGAACGACAACAAGCTCGCGGCGCTCAACTCCGCCGTCTGGTCCGGCGGCTCGTTCGTCTACGTGCCGCCCGGCGTCCACGTCGAGATGCCGCTGCAGGCGTACTTCCGCATCAACACGGAGAACATGGGCCAGTTCGAGCGGACCCTGATCATCGCCGACGAGGGCTCCTACGTGCACTACGTCGAGGGGTGCACAGCGCCGACCTACTCGTCGTCGTCGCTGCACTCCGCGGTCGTCGAGCTGATCGCGAAGCCCGGCGCGCGGATCCGCTACACGACCGTGCAGAACTGGTCGCAGAACGTCTTCAACCTCGTTACCAAGCGCGCCGTCGCGCAGGAGCGCGCGACCGTCGAATGGGTCGACTGCAACCTCGGCTCGAAGCTGACGATGAAGTACCCGTCGGTCTACCTGCTCGGCGAGGAGGCTCACGGCGAGATCCTCTCGATCGCCTTCGCCGGTCACGGACAGCACCAGGACGCGGGCGGCAAGATCATCCACGCCGCGCCACGAACGACGTCGAACATCTTCGCCAAGTCGATCTCGAAGGACGGCGGGCGGTCGTCCTATCGCGGCCTGCTCGAGGTCGCCAAGGGAGCCACAGAGGCCCGCTCGAAGGTCGTCTGCGACGCGCTGCTGCTCGACGAGGACTCGCGCTCGGACACCTATCCGACGATCCGGATCGGCGAGGACAACGTGAACGTCGGCCATGAGGCGACGGTGTCGAAGGTCGGCGAGGAGCAGCTCTTCTACCTGATGAGCCGCGGCATCCCCGAGGAGGAAGCCTCGAAGCTGATCGTCAACGGCTTCATCGAGCCGATCGTCAAGGAGCTGCCGATGGAGTACGCGGTCGAGATGAACAGGCTGATCGAGCTCCAGATGGAGGGCTCGATCGGCTGATGGCGGAGGCGCTCGCGCAACAGCCGAGCTGGCTCAGCAGACGACGCGAACGGGCGGGCCAGCTCGCCGGCTCGCTCGCCGTGCCCTCGTTCAAGGGAACGCCGGGGTGGGAGTTCACTGACTTAAGCGGTCTCGAGCTCGACGCCTATGAGCCGGCGGGCGAGGCGACCGCCGAGGTCTCGGAGGGGTTGTTCAAAGGGATCGCAGAGGCCTTGCGACAGGTCGACGGGAGCGCTGCCCCGGTGGACGCTCCGGAGTCGCTCGACGAGCCCGTCGTGATGCCCCTCGACCAGGCCGCGGAGCGCTTCCCCGAGCTCGTCGAACGGCATCTCGGCAGCGTCGTGGCCGTCGAGGATCCCTTCGTCGCCCGCAACGAGCGCAACTGGGTCGGCGGCGCGTTCGTCTATGTTCCCGCAGGGAGCCGCCTCGAGGGTCCGGTTCTGAACAGCGTGGTTCAGTCGCAGAGCGGCACGCAGTTGTGCTGGCGCACCCTGGTCGTGCTCGAGGAAGGCGCCGAGGCGGAGGTCTGGGAGCAGTACCTCTCGGCAGACGAGGGCGTCGACGCGCTCTTCAACACGGTCGTCGAGCTGGTCGTCGGCCCCGCCGCCCGGCTGCGCTTCATCTCCGGTCAGGCGCTCGCCGAGAAGTCGTGGATCTTCGGCACCCAGCGCGCGATCGTGGAGCGCTCCGGCTCGCTTGACTGGGTTGCGCTCGGCTTCGGCTCGGGCCGCGGCAAGATCCGGATGGAGACGAACCTCGCCGGGGAGGGAGCGGAGGCGAAGGTCACGGGAGCCTACGCAGGTCATGCCCGCCAGCACCTCGACTTCGACACGACCCAGGAGCACGCGGCGGCGCACACCACCTCGGACCTCGCGTTCAGGGGCGTCCTGACCGGACGCGCCACGGCGGTCTGGCGCGGCATGATCAAGGTCGACCCGGGGGCGCAGCAGACGGACGCCTTCCAGGAGTCGCGCAACCTGCTGCTCTCGAAGCGCGCCCACGCCGACGCCATCCCCGGCCTCGAGATCGAGGCAAACGACGTCCGCTGCACGCACGCCGCGGCGATCGCGCAGATCGACCCGGAGCAGGTCTTCTACCTGCGCTCACGCGGGCTGGCCAAGGCGGTCGCCACCCGGCTCGTGATCGAGGGCTTTCTGCAGCAGCTCGTCGAGCGCTTCGCCGACGGGCACGTGCGCGAAGCGCTGACGGGGGCGCTCGCCTCGCGGCTCGAGCGCGTGCTTGACCGCCAGTAGCGGCGGGCTTCACCTCCCTGCAGAGGGGCGGTCGAGCGTTCGTTCCGGGGACGACCGCTATGGTCGCGCGCCTCATGGACCCCTGGGTAGAAGCGGCAGCAGCGGAGATCGCGCGCCACGCGGAGCGAGAGCTCGAGGCGCTCGTCGCGGTCTCCACGCCCTCGGGTGACGTGCATGGCGCCGAGGAGGCGGTCGCGCTCTGCAACGCGCTGCTTCCGAGCGAGGCGCGCGTCGAGCGGGTGCCGTGCTCGACACACGGATACGCGCCGGACCTCCTGGCCACCCTCGAGGGCCACGGCGGGGCGCGATTGCTGATGATCGGCCACCTCGACACGGTCGTCGCGCATGAGAGCCACCGGCCGATCGAGCGCTCGGACGGGAAGCTGATCGGCTCGGGGACGGTCGACATGAAGGGCGGGGACGTGCTGGCGATCGGCGTCCTGCGCGCGCTCGACCTCGCGACTCGATGGGTTCGCCGAGGCGTCGCTGCTGCTCGTAAACGACGAGGAGTGGCGCACCGGCGGGCTCGCGCACGTCGACCGCTTCGCCGGCGTCGACGCGTGCCTCGTGTTCGAGGCGGGACAGCTCAGCGCCGAGGGGGAGGAGGGCGTCGTGACCCGGCGCAAGGCCGCGGCGACGCTGCGCGTGGAGGCTGCCGGTGTCTCGGCGCACTCCGGCTCCGCACCCGACCGCGGCAGGAACGCCCTGCTCGCGCTCGCGGACGCGGCACGGATCGTCGCCGAGCGCCACGATCCGCACGGGCGGCATGCGGCTCAGCGCGGTGCCGACCGATCATGAGCTCCGGCGACGCCTTCAACGTCGTCCCCGCGAGCGGCGAGCTCTTCTGCGACCTGCGCGCCGACGACGGTGAGGCGTTCGACGCCGTCACCGCGGGCGTGCCGGAGAAGATCGACGGCGTCCGGCTCGACGCCGGGCTCGTGCGGCGCTGGCCGGGCATGGACGCGCGCGAGGCGACGGCGGGACTGCTCGCGAGCGCCAGCGACCTCCTCGGGCGTCCCGTCGTCGGCGTCGAGCGCGGTGGGGCCAGCGACGCGAGCCACATGGCGGCGCGGGTTCCGGTGACGGTCGACGGGTTGGGGCCGCGCGGGGGCAGCGCCCACAACCCCGACGAGTACGTCCTCGCGGAGTCGCTGCCGCAGCGCGCGGAAGTGGCGCTCGCAATCGTCGCCGCGCTGCTCGGTTAGACGCGCGGGCGCTCACGATAGGGTGCGGCCGATGGCTGCGGTCTCGCCCGAGCGCGGCGCCTTCCCGCCGATCGCCGACTATGCGCTTCATCTCCGACTGCGAGGTCGGTGCGCTGATCGCACCGAGCGGCAACATCGAGTGGCTGTGCCTGCCGCAGTTCGACTCGCCGAGCATGTTCTCGGCGATTCTCGATCGCGACGCGGGACGGTTCCGGCTCGGGCCCGCGGACGTCGAGGTGCCGGCGACGCGGCGCTACCTGCCCGGGAGCATGGTGCTCGAGACGAGCTGGAAGACGCGCACCGGCTGGATCGTCGTGCGTGACGCGCTCACGATCGGTCCGTGGCACCACAAGACCGAGCGCGCGCGTCGACAGCGACGCGCGCCGGGCGACTGGGAGGCCGAGCACATGCTGCTGCGCACCGTGCGCTGCGCGCAGGGCAACGTGGAGATCGTGCTCGAGTGCGAGCCGTCACTTCGACTACGGGCTGCGACCGGCCGGCTGGACCTACGTGGGACCGACCTACCACGAGGCGCGGGCGAGCGGCGGGGACGGCTCGATCGAGGTGGGCCTCTCGAGCAGCCTGCGGCTCGGCTTCGAGGGCCCGCGCGTGGCCGCCCGGACGACGATGCACGAGGGCGATGCGGCGTACGTCGCCCTGCACTGGTCCGAGCACGGCGGTCCGGAGGACATGGACGATGCATTCGTGCGGATGAACCGCACCTCCGGCTACTGGCGCGAATGGCTCGGCCAGGGGGAGTTTCCCGACCACCCCTGGCGCTCGTACCTCGAGCGCAGCGCGCTGACGCTGAAGGGGCTCTCCTTCGCGCCGACCGGAGCGATCGTCTCGGCCCCGACGACCTCGCTGCCGCGCGTCCCGCACGGCGACCGCAACTACGACTACCGCTACACCTTCAAGCGCGACGCCGGCTTCACGCTGTTCAGCGGCTACACGCTCGCCTTCGACTGGGAGGCGGACGACTTCTTCTATTACCTCGCCGACGTCGCGCAGGATGGCGGCGCCACCCAGAACATGTTCAGCGTCGACGGGCGCGACGACATCTCAGAGCGCACGCTCGACAACCTCACGGGCTACGAGCACGCCCAGCCGGTCCGTGTCGGCAACGATGCCTACCGCTACGAGCAGCACGACGTCTACGGGGCGATAGTGGACGCGGCCGACCTGCACGCGCGGGCACGCGGAGGCCTGCTCGGAGCGCGTCTGGCCGACGATCCGCCGCCAGGTAGAGCTCGTCGCGGGCTGCTGGAACGAGCCGGACCAGGGTATCTGGGCCTCGCGCGACGAGCCGCGCCACTACACCTCGTCGAAGGTGATGTGCTGGGTCGCGCTCGACCGCGGCGCGCGGCTCGCGGGCCGGCGGCAGGACCTCGACCTGCAGGACCAATGGCGCACCGCCGCCGCCGCGGTCCAGCAGAGACGTGCTCGAGAACGCGCTCGACGAGCGCGACGTCTTCACGGCCCACTACGAGACGACCGATCTCGACGCGTCGGTGCTGCTGATGCCGATCGTCCGGTTCCTGCCGCCGAGCGACCATCGCATCCGCGCGACGGTGCTGGCGATCGCAGACGAGCTGACCGTCGACGGTCTGCTCCTACGTCACAAGCTCGAGCACGAGGACGACCCCGTCGAGGGTGAGGCGTTCACAGTGTGCTCGTTCTGGCTCGTTTCGGCGCTCGTGGAGATCGGCGAGACGGAGCGTGCGCGCGCGCTGTGCGAGCGGCTGCTCTCCGCGGCGAGCCCGCTCCAGCTGTACGCCGAGCACCTCGACCCGCGCACCGGCAGGCATCTCGGAAACTATCCCCACGCGTTCACGCACCTGACGCTGATCAACGCGCTGACGCACGTGATCTCGGCGCCGGAGCGCATGCCCTACTAGGCGTTACTTCTTAGCGGCCTCGTAGTAGGGGTTCGTGCCGCTCGCGTGGTCGGTGACATCGACCACCCGGCGCACCTCCGGCACCGCCTCGGTGATCGCCACCTCGATCCCTTGACCGAGGGTGACGCTTGCCATACCGCAGCCGACGCAGCCGCCTCCGAGGCGCAGGTAGGCGGCGTCGCCCTCGACGGCGACGAGCTCCGCGCTGCCGCCATGCGCCTCGATCGCCGGGTTGATCTGGCGATCGAGGACCTGGCGCACGCGATCGGCGACCGGCCCGCTCAGGTCCGTCGTTCCCGCCTGCGCGCCGACCGCCGGACTCGGGCGGTTCGGGTTGACGAGGAACAGCCCGCCGCGCCATCAGGTCGTCGGACCAGTCGACCGTCGCGCCGCGCAGGGCCTCGACGTCGGACGCCGGTATCACGAGCGTGAGCTCGCCGACGTGCTGGACGGCGTCGTCCTCGCCCGCCGCGGCGAGCGGCTTGAGCGACATGTTGTAGGTGAACTCGCCCTGGGCGACGCCGGTCACCTCGACCCACATCGCCTGACCGTCGGCGTCGGCCACGCCGGCTCGGAACGCGGCGACCTTGGCGAGCGCCTTGTCCGTGATCGCGAGCGGCTGCTCGCCGGCTTGTGGCGGCTGACCGGTCACCGTCAACCAACCATAGAGCCCCGGCCTACGATTATCGAGTGGCACGCGTCCTGCTGATCCTCCCGAGCGAGACCTACCGTGCCGCTGACTTCATCGACGCCGCGGCGAAGCTCGGCGCCGAGGTGCTCGTCGCCTCCGAGCATCGCCAGGCGCTCGCCCGCGGGCTCGTCGTGAGCCTCGCCGATCCCGCGCGCGCCGCCGCGACCGTCGCACGGGCCGGGCCGTTCGATGCGGTGGTCGGCGTGGACGACCGTAGCGCGAGCGTCGCGGCGTACTGTGCGGCGACGCTCGGGCTCCCCGGGAACCCCCCGGCCGCGGTCGCGCGGACGCGCGACAAGGCCGCGATGCGTCGCGCGCTCGCGGCTGCGCGCGTCGCGCAGCCCGACTTCGCATTCGACGGGCCCGCAGGCGAGGTCGGCTTCCCGTGCGTACTCAAGCCGCTCGGTCTGTCGGGCAGCCGCGGCGTGATCAGAGCGAACGACGACCAGGAGGCCGCGGAAGCGGCGGCGCGCATCCGCGCGATGCTCGGGGACCCGCAGGCGAAGCTGCTGGTCGAGGGTTTCGTGCCAGGTGCGGAGGTCGCGCTAGAGGGAATACTCGTCGACGGGCGGCTGACGACACTCGCGATCTTCGACAAGCCCGACCCGCTCGACGGCCCCCACTTCGAGGAGACCATCTACGTCACCCCGTCGCGCCTGCCGGAGGCGACCCAGGCGGCGATCCGCGCGACGGCGCAGGCCGCCGCCTGCGCCTGCGCGCTGCGTGAGGGCCCGGTGCACGCGGAGCTGCGGATCCCCGCCGGCGGAAATCCGGTCATGCTCGAGATAGCCGCTCGTTCGATCGGCGGCCTCTGCTCTCGCGTCCTCCGCTTCGGGCTCGGTGTGTCGCTCGAGGAGCTGATCCTCCGTCACGCCCTCGGCGTGCCGCTCGGCTCGGTCGAGCGCGAGCGACGTGCGGCCGGCGTCATGATGCTGCCGATCCCCCGGCGCGGGACGCTGCTAGGCGTCCGGGGTGTTGAGCGTGCACGCTCGATCGCGGGCGTCGGCGGAGTGGAGATAACCATCCCCCGCGGGCGCGAGGTCGTGCCGCTGCCCGAGGGGGACCGCTATCTCGGGTTCGTATTCGCCAAGGCGGAGGGACCCGCGGAGGTGGAGGCGACGCTGCGGGGCGCGTACGAGGCACTGGAGATCGAGATCGGCGCTCCGGTGCCCGTAAGCTGACCCGGCGATGCGAATCCTGCTCGTCTCCACCTACGAGCTCGGCCATCAGCCGCTGCACGTCGCCTCGCCCGCCGCGGCGCTGCGCGAGGCCGGGCACGAGGTGCGCGCCGTCGACCTGTCCGTCGAGATGCTCGACGCCGAGCGCGCCGCGTGGCCCGACGCGGTCGCCTTCTCGGTTCCCATGCACACGGCGATGCGGATCGCGCTGCGGACGGCGGAAAGCCTCCGTTCCGGGCGCCCCGGCCTGCCGATCTGCCTCTATGGCCTCTACGCGCAGGTGAGTGCCGAGACGACGCTCGGTCACCATGCCGATCGCCTGATCAGCGGTGAATACGAGCCCGCGCTCGTCGAGTGGGCGGGCTCGCTCGAGCGCGGCACCACGGTAGACCTCGGACGTGGCGCGTTCCGGACGCCCTCGCGAGAGCTGCTGCCGCCGCTCGAGCGCTACGCCAAGCTCGACGTCGGCGGCGAGGAGCGGCTCGCCGGCTATGTGGAGGCGAGCCACGGGTGTGTCCACAAGTGCCGTCACTGCCCGCTACCGGTCGTCTACGACGGCCGCATCAGGATCGTCGAGCGTGACGTCGTCCTCGCCGACATCGATCGCCTGGTCGAGCTCGGCGCGCGCCACATCACCTTCGGCGACCCCGACTTCCTGAACGGCCGCCGCCACTCGCTCGCCGTCGCCCGCGAGATGCACGAGCGTCACCCGCAGCTGACCTTCGACTGCACGACGAAGGTCGAGCACATCCTGGAGTTTCCGGAGGTCTGGCCCTTGCTCGCGGAGTACGGTTGCCTGTTCGTGGTCTCCGCGCTCGAGTGCGTCAACGACGAGATCCTGGCGCGGCTCGACAAGGGACACACCACCGCCGACGCACGGGCAGCGGTGGCGCTGCTCCGCCGGCACGGGATCGAGATGCGTCCGTCGTTCATGCCCTTCACGCCCTGGACGACGACGGCTGACGTGGCCGCGCTGCTCGACTTCGTCGCGGAGAACGACCTGATCGGCAACGTCGATCCGGTCCAGTACACGATCAGGCTGCTCCTGCCCGAGGGCTCGCTCCTGCTCGAGCACCCGGACATGCGCCCGCACCTCGGCGCCTACGACGGCGAGCGGCTGAGCTATGGCTGGCGGGCCGCCGACCCCGCGGCCGACGAGCTGCACGCGCGGCTGAGCGCGCTCGTCGAGCGATCAATCGCCTCCGGCGACTCCGCCGGGCGGACCTTCGCACGCGTGCGGGCCGAGGTCAGCGGGGAGCCGTGCGCCGCGGAGGTGAGCGCCCCGGAGCGCCCGCGGCTGACCGAGGCATGGTTCTGCTGCGCCGAGCCGACCGAGGGTCAGCTCGCGCCGGCCCGCGTGGCCGATTAGCAGGGGAAGGTTTGTGGTGCGCGGATCCGGGTGAGGAAATCGGTATGCCAAACCCGCTCAACACCCTCGTGAAACCGGTCGCCTTCGGCACCCGCCAGGCGATCTCCATCACCCAGACCGCCCTGCGAACGGGCGGTGCGATCGTCGGGGCGCTGACCGGCGACGACGAAGGGCAGCAGCCTGACGAGCACCAGGCGCCGCCGCGTCGCAGCACCCAGCCGAAGCAGTTCGACGACGTAGCGATCACGCGCAAGGTCGAGAGCGAGATCTTCCGCGACAGCTCCGCGCCGAAGGGCAAGATCGACGTGAACACCGCGAGCGGAGTCGTCTGGCTGCGAGGCGAGGCCAAGAACCCGGAGATGATCAAGCGACTCGAGCGGCAGGCGCGTGCGATTCCCGAGGTGCGGCGCGTCGAGAACCTGCTGCACCTGCCGAAGACTCCCGCGCCCTCGCGAGCCGACACCCCGGCGCGCCAGCGCAAGACGCGCACCACGCGCGCACCCCAGCCGCGGCGCAAGCCGGCGTCACCGGTAACCGCGGAGCGCAAGCCCGCCGCCGCCGAGCCGGGACCGAGCGAGCACTCGAGCGAGGGCACCGGACGCACGCCCGCCCCGCTCGGCTCGCGGGACTCCGAGGCCGGCGAGCCGCCCGCCGGTGGCGACGGCGGTCAGCCCGGCGGCTGATCGCGCCAGACGAACAGGTCGCGGCGGACCTCACCGCTCAGCCGCAGCTCGGCGATCGCCTCCCCGACGCCCGGGTACAGAGGGTTTGCGTAGTCGTGGAACGCGATCGCCCCGCCGGGCGCGAGGGCGGGCCGCCAGGCCTCGAAGGTCGCGACCGTCCGCGCACGCTCGTGTGAGCCGTCGACGAAAACGAGCTCCGGTACGAAGGACCGCTCGGGCGGTCCGTCCTCGCCCGCTCGCGCGAGCAGCTCGATCCGCTCGCGCGCGCCCAGGCCGGCGAGATGCAGGTAGCGCTCGCGCTCCGGGCGCACCACCGGATCGAGGCTGACGAGCTCCCGGTCTCGGTCGGCGAGCGCGAGCGCGACAGTCGTCCAGGCCGTGCCGGTGCCGACCTCGACGACCCGCCGCCGCCCCCGCGCGACGCGCAGCAGCTCGGCGAGCGACTCGGGCCCCGTGGCCGACTGGAGCGACCAGACATCGCCCTCGCGTGCGGCGAGCCGGCGGGCCCGCGAATAGAAGACGGCCACCCGCGGCGGCAGCCGCAGCAGACCCGCGTTGCGCGCGAGCCGCTCCCCCAGCCCGCCGCCTGATCGACCTTCTACGCTGGACACGCCGGCAAGGCTACGCCGGACCGAGATGGAGTTGACGCCCTGACAGCCGCGACGGACCCGACGGCACTCGCGCCGGTCGAGATCGCTCGGCTCGCACGCCAGGCCGGACGCTTCGGCATCGACACCGAGTTCGTCTCGGAGGGCCGCTACCGGCCGCTGCTCGGCCTCGTGCAGGTGGCCGTGCCGGACGGGGAGCGGATCAGGATCGAGCTGCTCGACCCGATCGCCGGCTTCGACGCGACACCGCTCGCGGAGCTCCTCGCCGACCCGTCGATCGCGGTCGTGCTGCATGCGGGCAGCCAGGATGTCGCGATCCTCCGCCGGGCCTGGGGCGTCGCGCCGACGAACATCTTCGACACCCAGATCGCCGCCGGCTTCGCCGGCTTCAGCGCGCAGGCCGGCTACGGGAACCTGCTGCAGGCCGCGCTCGGGATCGGGCTTGCCAAGTCGGCCGGCTTCACCCGCTGGGACCGGCGACCGCTGACTGCGGAGCAGCTCGAGTACGCCCGCAAGGACGTCGAGGACCTGCTGGCGCTCGCCGACGAGCTCGAGCGCCGCCTGCGCGCGAGCGGCCGGCTCGAGTGGGCGCGGGAGGAGTGCCGCCGGCTCGAGCGGGTCACCGACGAGCGCGACCCCGACACCGCCTACCTGCGCATCCCGCGCGCCGGTCAGCTGCGCCCGCGCGCGCGGTCCGTCGCACGCGAGCTCGCCGCCTGGCGTGAGCGCACCGCGGAGCGCGAGAACCGTCCACTCGGGACGATCCTTCCCGACGTCGCGCTGCTGGAGCTGTCGCGCCGCCAGCCCGGCGAGCCGCGCGAGCTCGAGCGGATCCGGGGCATCCGTCCGGACACGGGCCGCCGCCGCGGACGGGAGATCATCGAGGCGATCGCACGCGGGCGCGAGGCCGAGCCGCCGCCCGCGGAGGAGCAGGCGCGGCTCGAGACCAGCCCTTTCGACGCGCCGGTGATCTCAGTTGCCGAGTCGCTCGTCCGCAGCCGCGCCCTCGAGGCGGAGATCGCCTACGAGCTCGTCGCCTCGCGCGCCGACCTCACCGAGGTCGTCGTGGCCGCCCGCGAACGAGGCGAGGA
The DNA here is from genome assembly GCA_963719375.1 of uncultured Actinomycetes bacterium. GTDB lineage: Bacteria > Actinomycetota > Thermoleophilia > Solirubrobacterales > Thermoleophilaceae > JAICJV01. The sequence continues at coordinate 2,071,962 of CAVRBY010000001.1, forward strand.
GCCCGACGTGCGCACGCTGCGCGGCTGGCGGCGGGACCTCGCCGGCGCCGAGCTGCTCGAGCTTCTGCGGGGCCGGCGGGCCCTGCGCGTCGGCAGCGGCGGCCGCGTCGAGATAGACACCTGACCCCGGTCAGTGAAAGTCCTCGGCATCATGCGGTCCGACGCAGGCCACCACCGGCTCACCCGTGATCTCCCGAGCGATGCGGCGGACGTCTTCCTCGGTCACCGCGTCGAGCGCCTCGACTGTGACATCCGGTGCGAGCACCTCGTCGAAGGTGACCCTCTGGCTCGCCGCACGCCGGGCGACGGCGCCGGTGCTCTCGAGCGAGAGCACCGTCGTGCCGGCGGCATAGGCCCGCGCGCGCTCGAGCTCACCCGGGCGCAGGTCGCCATCGGCCAGCTCGGCGACGATCGCCTTGATGCGGGCGTAGGCCTCGAGGCACTTGCTCGAGTCGAGGCCCGAGGAGACGTCGAGGCTCGCGCTGTCGGCGCGCGACCACGCGAAGGAGCGAATCGCGTAGCAGAGGCCGCGCTGCTCGCGAATCTCGTCGAAGAGGCGCGACCCCATGGAGCCTCCGAGCAGGGTCGCGTAGACCGACAGCGCCGCGCGCTCGTGAACGTCGCGGGTGTCGAGCCGCGGACGCCAGTGCAGTCTCAGATGCGACTGGTTCGTGTCGCGCCGCTCGACGCGGATCCGCCGCTCGAACCGGGGCGCGGGATCCGAGGCGGGAGGCTCCGGCCGCGCCGGGAAGCGGGCGAACAGCTCGCCGATGGAATCGAGGTCGACGTGCGAGACGTTGCCCGCGAGAAACGCACCGCCGCGCGAGGGCGACCAGCGCCGGTCGCGGAAGGAGACGATGCCCTCGCGCGTGAAGTTGCGCAGGTGCTCGGGCGGCCCGAGCACCGAGCGGCCGAGGGGATGGTCGCCGTAGGTGGCCTCGTCGAGCAGCATGTCGGCCACGCTCGACGGCTGGTCCCAGTAGCGGGCGATCTCCTGGATCACGACCCCGCGCTCGCGATCGAGCTCGCCTGCGTCGATGCGAGCGCGCGCGACGAAGTCCGTCAAGAGGTCGGCGGCGTCCATCACCGCCTCGGCGCGGCAGGTGATGTGGAAAGCCACGAGGTCGTGGGACGTGTAGGCGTTCAGCTGGGCGCCGAGCCGCTCAGCGGTGTCGTTGACGTCCCGGTAGGTCGGAAAGCTCTTGCCGCCCTTGAAGACGAGGTGCTCGAGGAAGTGGGCCATGCCGTTCTCCTCGGGCCGCTCCGTGCGGGCGCCGGCGTCGAAGGCGGCGAGCAGCGTCACAGACCGTGAGCCGGGCATCGCGAGCCGGATCAGGGGCAGGCCCGTCTCCAGGGTGGTCTGCTCGATCTCGATGGCATGCTTGGTGTCACTAGGGCTCATGGCGCTCCGCTTCGGAATAGTTGGCAACCTCAACTATATTCTCTAGACTCGATCGGGTGATCGACCTCAACCCCAGTTTGACCGCGGAAAGGGCCCGGCGCTGAGCCGGCGCGGCGCCTTCACCCCGCGCGACGCGGTCGAGCGCCCGGCGGAGCGCGAGCTGCGCAGGGCAAACCTGAGGCGAGTGGGAGCGCTGTTCCGCCGCTACCGCGCGCGGCTCGCGGCGGTGCTCGGGCTGATCGCCGTCTCCGCAGGGCTCGGGATGGTCTCGCCCTTCCTGCTGCGGGCGGTGCTCGACCGCGCGATCCCAAAGCGCGACACGACGCTGCTAACGCTGCTCGTCGGCGGGATGATCGCGATCGCGATCGTCACGCAGGTGATCGGCGTCGCGCAGACCTGGATCTCGAACTCGGTCGGCCAGCGGGTAATGCACGACCTGCGCTCGGCCGTCTACCACCACCTCCAGCGCCTCTCGCTCGCCTTCTTCACGCGCACACGCACCGGCGAGGTCCAGTCGCGAATCGCGAACGACATCGGCGGCATCGAGAACACGGTCACGAACACGGCGACCTCGATCGTGTCGAACATGACGACGGTGCTCGCGACGGTCGTCGCGATGTTCCTGCTCGACTGGCGGCTCGCCGCGTTCGCGCTGGTGCTGCTGCCGGTCTTCGTCGTCCTCACCCGGCGCGTCGGCCAGGAGCGCAAGCGGATCACAACGACGCGCCAGAAGACGATGGCGGACATCTCGACGCTCGTCGAGGAGTCGCTCTCGGTCGCCGGCATCCTGCTCGGCAAGACGATGGGCCGCTCGAGCGAGCTCGCCGACCGCTTCCACGCCGAGTCCGCTCAGCTCGCCGACCTCGAGGTGCGCTCCCGGATGGCCGGCCGCTGGGTGATGGCCTCGATCCAGGTGACCTTCGCGATCATGCCCGCGGCCGTCTACTGGTTCGCGGGTGAGAGCTTCGCGCACGGCGGTCACGCGATCTCGATCGGGACGCTCGTGGCGTTCACGACGCTGCAGACACGCCTCTTCTTCCCGATCGGGCAGCTGCTGTCGGTCGGGCTCGACGTGCAGACCTCGCTCGCGATGTTCGACCGCATCTTCGAGTACCTCGACCTGCCGGTCGACATCCAGGAGCGCCGGGACGCCCGCGCGCTCGACCCCAAGCGCGTGCGCGGGCGGATCCGCTTCGACGACGTCTGGTTCCGCTACGCACCCGACGGCCCGTGGACGCTCGAGGCGGTCGACCTCGAGGTGCCGCCCGGGACCCGCCTCGGCGTCGTCGGGGAGACCGGGTCCGGCAAGACGACGCTCGGCTATCTCGTCTCCCGCCTCTACGAGACCGAACGCGGCGGCGTGTCGATCGACGGAGTCGACGTGCGCGACGCCACGCTCGAGTCGCTCGCGGCCACGGTGGGGGTGGTCTCGCAGGAGACCTATCTGCTCCACGCCTCGGTACGCGACAACCTCCGCTTCGCCCGTCCGGAGGCGACCGACGAGCAACTTGAGAGCGCCGCCCGCGCCGCGCGCATCCATGACCTGATCGCGAGCCTCCCGGAGGGCTATGACACGGTCGTCGGCGAGCGCGGCTACCGCTTCTCGGGCGGCGAGAAGCAGCGCATCGCGATCGCCCGCACGATGCTGCGAAACCCCCCGGTGCTGATCCTCGACGAGGCGACGAGCGCACTCGACACGGAGACCGAGCGCGCCGTTCAGCGCGAGCTCGACCAGCTCTCGGAGGGTCGAACGACAATCGCGATCGCACACCGGCTATCGACGATCCGCGATGCCGACCAGATCGTCGTACTCGACCGCGGGGTGATCGTCGAGCGCGGGACCCACGAGGAGCTGCTCTCCGCGGGCGGGCGCTACTCGGAGCTCGTCGCCCGCGACGCCGAGCTCGCCACGGCATGAGCGGTGGCGCACGCGAGGTACGATCGAGATGATGAGCGCGCGCGGCGGGATCGACCTGGGCGGCACGAAGATCCAGGCGGTGATCGTCGACGGCCGGGGAAGCGTGCGGGGCTCCGCGCGGCATCCGACGCCGCGTGAGGGCGGCCCGCGCGACGTCGTCGCGGCGATGGCGGAGACGCTCGCCGAGGCCGCAGACGACGCAGGCGTCCAGACCTCGGGGCTGCTCGGCATCGGAGTGGGCTCCCCGGGTGAGATCGACGAGCGGCGCGGCACCGTCGCCGAGGCTCGCAACCTGCCGAACTGGAGCGCTCCGGTCCCGCTCGCCGAGCAGCTCTCAAGCGCGCTGAAGTCGCCCGTCACGCTCGGCAACGACGTCCAGGTGGCAACGGTCGCGGAGTACCGGCTCGGCGTCGGAAGGACCCACAAGTCACTGCTCGGCGTCTTCTGGGGGACCGGCGTCGGCGGCGGCCTCGTCCTCGACGGGCGTGAGTGGACCGGCCGTGGAGCGGCGGCCGAGATCGGCCACATGGTCATCAAGTTGAACGGCGCGCGTTGCATGTGTGGGCGCCGGGGCTGCGTGGAGGCCTACGCGGGGCGTGCCGCGATGGAGCTGCGCGCGCGCAAGAAGGTCGCCAAGGGCAAGAAGACGAAGCTCTTCAAGCTGATGGAGGAGCACGAGCGCGACCGGCTGACGAGCAAGATCTGGCAACTCGCGCTCGACGCCGACGACAAGCTCGCGCACAAGCTGATCGATCGAGCGGTGCGGGCGCTCGGCGCGGGCATCGCGTCGGCGCTAAACCTGCTCGACGTCGAGGCCGTCGTGCTCGGTGGGGGCCTCGGGCTGCGGCTCGGCCCGAGATATCTCGAGGCGGTCCGAGAGGCGATGATGCCGCACCTGTTCGCCGACGACCGCCCGCCCGTGATCGAGCTCGCGCGGCTGGGCGACCTCGGCGGCGCGGTGGGAGCCGCGCTGCTCGTCCCGAGCCGTCCCGGCGCCCGCGGCAAACCCGCCGCCGCGGTGGCAGCGTAGAGACTTTTTAGCCGCTATTTGCGATCTGCCGCGCGGCGGCCGTCGGGGGCCCGGATTATCTTGCGCTGCCTTGACCGGTAAACGGAGGAACCAATGAGCTTTGTGAGTCGCCGCCTGACCCGCGCGCTGGTGCTCGCCCTTGTCCTCGGCGCGATTGCGCCCGCGGTCGCCGTCGCGGCTTCGGGCACGATCACGCAGCAGGACTGCAACCAGGGCCGCATCCGCGACCAGAGCGGCAACGCTATCCCGCTGTCCCGTTGCGAGAAGCTGATCGGGCAGTCGGTGAAGCTCGCCTCGACCGGCTTCGACGCATGGATCGTCGCGGTGGCGGGTGGTGCCTGCCTCGTCGCGGCGGTCGGGCTCCGCCGCCCGCTGCGGCTGAGGTTGCGGCCGGCGCGACGCTGAACGCGGCAGGACGCGCAGCGAGTCGCGGTCCGGACCGGCGCTCGTGAGCGGGCCCTCGAACGGACATCTCGCGCTCCTCCCGCCGCTTGAGAGCGCCGACGCGCTCGACGACTACTACGAGACGCGCGCGGCCGCCGTCCTCGCCTACTGCTCCCGCCTCTGCGCCCCGAGCCAGATCGGTGCTGCGGTCGAGGCCTCCTTCGCCGAGCTGCGCAACGCGGTCTCGGACGGGCGGCCGAGCGACGCCGAGCTCGACGCGCAGCTGCGCCTGACCACTCGCGCGGCGGCCGCGGAGCGATCCGGCGCGTCGCTCCCGCTGAGGGCGCCGGACGTCCCGGCCGCACGCAGGCTCTACCAGCGTTTCGTCGACGGCGACGATGCGAGCGCGTGCCTGCTGATGCCGCGGCTGCTGGCCGCGCGCGCCGACGGGGAGCTGAGCGGTTCCGACGGCGAGCGCCTCGAGCGTCACCTTCGGGTGTGCGCGGGCTGCCGCGCGGCCGATCGTCGCTTCGATGCCGCGGAGCGCGCGCTCGAGGCACTGCTGCCGCAGTGGGCGCTCGCGCCGCAGAGCGCCGCGGCCGTCGCCACTACGCCGGAGGCGACCCCCGAGCCTTCCCCGCAGCGCGAAGTCGCGCCGGTCCGCGAGCGTCCTCGCCTCCGGCGCCGTCTTTCGATCGTGCTCGCGATCGTCGGGGTGCTGCTCGTGACGGAGGCCGCGCTGACGGTGTTCTGGAAGGAGCCGTTCACCTCGTACCTGGCGAGCCGCTCACAGGATGCGCTGCGCTCACAACTCGCGCTGATCGAGCGGACCCCCCAGGCCGACGCCGCGCAGGTCGCCCGGACAGCGGGCGTCGATTCGCGGATCGCGGTGCTGGCGCGCGATCTCAACAGCCGCACCGCACCGGGGCGGGCGCTCGGGACGCTGACGGTCCCCCGGGTCGGGATCGACTTCGTGTTCGTACAAGGGGAGGACGCCGCGAGCCTGCGAACCGGCCCCGGCCACTACACCGAAACCGTCCTGCCGGGGGAGCCCGGGACGGTCGGCATCGCCGGTCACCGCACCACCTATCTCGCTCCCTTCCGCAACATCGACGCGCTGCGCAGCGGCGACCGGATCGTCGTAACGATGCCCTACGGCCGCTTTCAGTATGCGGTGGCGAGCCGGCAGATCGTGCCCGCGGGGTGGTCTAACGCCTTCCGGGACGTCGGCCATCAGCAGCTCGTCCTGAGCGCGTGCCATCCGCTCTACAGCTCCTCGCACCGGATTCTGATCACCGCCCGGCTCGTCAGCCGCCAGCCGCTCGGCGCCGCGGCCGGTCCTCCCGCCCCGCCGCTCACCGGCGAGAGCGCCGCCGCCCTCAGCGCGCGCCAGCTCGCCGCGCTCGGCCGCGAGACGCTTACGATCGGCAGCACCGGCGCCGCGGTGCGGGAGCTCCAGTACCTGCTCGGCATTCCCGCGAGCGGATACTTCGGCTACGACACCCAGAACGCGGTCGAGGCGCTCGAGGGCAGTGACGGGATGGCCCGCGACGGAATCGTCGGGCCGCGGCTCAAGCGGCTGCTCGCGGCGCGTCCCGGTGCGCCGCTGCGCCCGCCGACCCCACCGCCGGTCGCGCCGGCGTCTCCAGCCGCTCCGCGCAGATGAGTGATTCCGAACCAGGCCATTTCTGCCGCGCTTGGAATCAACGCGGACCGAGACGATTGATTCGGCCGGCCCTGAATTCGGAAACGATCGTCTACCCGGGACGCGACTTGGTACCGTCGCACGCCGTGCAGGCACGGGCGCCAGACCCTGCCGTCTTCAGACGCCGGCGAATCGTCGCGCTCGGGGCCGCCGCAGCGCTGCTGCTGATCGTGGTCATCGCGGTTGCCTCGAGCGGCGGCGGTGGCGGGTCATCGAGCACGAGCGCGCAGTCCGCGCAGGGATCCTCGAGCTCCACCGCACCCGCTGCCGCGCCCTCCGCGTCGTCTTCGTCCAGGAGTCACGGACACGGCCAGGGCACCGCCGGCGGCACGAGCGCCGGAGGAGGCTCGGCGAGCGGCGGCGGCGCGGCTGCGCCCTCTGGTGGAGGCGTCGGCTACTCACCCGGTGCGTCCCCGTCGACCGGCGCCGCACCCTCGACCGCGCGCGGCGGCACGAGCACGCAGGCGCCCTCCGGCACGCATCCGCAGGGCGGCGCGAGCGGCGGCGTCTCACCACCCTCGGGAGGCGGCACCTCCGGCAACGGCAACGGCGGGACCGCCGCGCATTGATCGCCAAGTTGATCCGGACCGCGCTGGTCGCCGCCCTGCTGGCCTTCCCCGCGCCCGCACTCGCCCAGAGCGGCAGTCCCCTCGGGCCGTTCGCGCCCGCGCCGACCGGCACACCCCCTCCCACCACGTCGACGACGCCATCGAGCTCGAGCTCGAGCTCGAGCTCCGGCTCGCCGTCAAGCGACAGCGGGCCGAGCAATTCCGAGCTCGGCCTGCTGGTCGCGGCGGCGGTGGCGATCGTGGTGGCGATCGGCTGGTTGATCCTGCGCGATGCGCGGCGCACGCCCGGCCGCCTGCGAGCGGTGCGGAGCCGGGGGCGCCGGGACGGCCCCGCGGCGGGTCGGGCGGGCGCCCGGCTGCGGGTGGGCAGCAAGACGAAGGTTCAGCCGCCGCCGAAGCGGGCCCCTAGGCGCCGAGCACGCTAGCGCTCGACCGGGAGACCGTTCTCAGCCCAGGCGACGATGCCGCCGGTCAGGTTGTACGCGTCGTAGCCGGCGGCCCGGAAGGCGTCTGTCGCGTACGCCGAACGGGCTCCGAGGTGGCACTGGAAGACGATCGGGCGGTCCCGGTCGAGGCGCCGCGCGGAGGCGGCGAGCTCGTCAAGCGGTATGTGCACGGACCCGCCGATTCGGGAGGCCGCGCGCTCCTCGGGCTCGCGGACGTCCACCAGCTGTGCACCCGCGGCGATTAGGCGCGCAGCCTCGCCAGGAGCGAGCTCGGTCGCGGTTGCAGGATCTTCTTCCATCGCAGGAGTGGGGCACGTGGCGCGGAAGGCCATTCCGCCGACCTTCATGCTACGGTGCCAAACTTCAATTGACCTTGCTGAACCGTCCGAGTCGCTCCGGCAGGCTCGGCGGCCGGGGGACCCAGATCAGTTGGGGCGAATCGCCGCTTAGGCGTAGCGCGACTCTTTCCGCGCGAGCCCGTCAGCTAACTCCGGAAGCGCGACGAAAGAGAGGACCGGTCCATGCTCCGACGGGGGTCAGTGCGCATCGCGCTCAGCGCGCTCACGCTCGGGTGCTTCGCTCTGTTCACCGGGCTGGCGCTGGCGGCCCCGACCTTCGGTTCACGCACGCTGCGGATCGGTGCGCGTGGCCCGGACGTGAAGCAACTGCAGACCTACCTCGTGCAGCTCGGCATCCGCACTCCCCGCGACGGAATCTTCGGCCGTCGCACCGCCGCGGCCGTCAAGGCATTCGAGCGACGCGAGGGGCAGCGCCGCGACGGACGCGTCAATCCGACCGAGGCGCAGCTGATCGAGCAGCTCGTCTGGGACGGCGCCGACAGTGCTCACTCCGCGGAGACGGGCGGCATCTCGCCGGACGGCTATGACGGATCGGGAGATCAACAGCAGGTCTCCAATCCGACATCCAAGGCGCGCATCTCGAGTGACGGCCACACCGCAATCGCTCCGAACGACGCGCCGCCTCAGGTCAAGGCGGTCATCGCCGCGGCGAACAAGATCACCGAGAAGCCCTACCGATACGGCGGCGGCCACGGCAAGTGGAACGACACGGGTTATGACTGCTCGGGCTCCGTCAGCTTCGCCCTGCATGGCGCGGGCCTGGTGCCGCGTCCGTTCGACTCGACCGACTTCGAGAGCTGGGGGAGCCCGGGCCGCGGCCAGTGGATCACCGTCTGGACCAATGCCGGCCATGCCTTCGCGATCATCGCCGGGCTGCGCTTCGACACCGCCGGTGGCAGCGGCATGTCAGGTCCGCGTTGGCGGCCGACGTCGACCTCGACGCAAGGCTTCATGGCGCGCCACGACCCCGGCCTCTGAGCCAGCGCTCGCCGGTACGCACGCGGCGAGCGCTATGCGAAGCTGAGCCGCCGGATGCGCCTGGCGGTCGTCGGACACGTCGAGTGGGTCGAGTTCGCCCTCGTCGAGCGCGTACCAGGACGCGGCGAGATCGCCCACGCGCGGGGCAGCTTCGCCGAGCCGGCAGGCGGCGGTGCCGTGGCGGCGGTGCAACTCGCACGCCTCGGCGGTGAGTGCACGCTGTACACGGCCCTCGGCGAGGACGATCTGGCGGACAGCGCGGTCGAGCGGCTTGACCAACTCGGGGTTCGCGTCGAGGCCGCGATCCGCACCGGCCAGCCGACCCGGCGCGCGTTCAGCTTCCTGGACGACGACGCAGAACGCACAATCACGACGCTCGGCGAGCGACTGCAGCCGCTGTCCTCCGATCCGCTCGCATGGGACGAGCTCGGACGTGCCGACGGCGTCTACTTCTGTGCGGGGGACGGGGGAGCCCTGCGCGCTGCCCGGAGGGCGCACGCGCTGGTGGCGGCGACACGCGCGGGCGCGGTGCTCGAGCGATCGGGCGTGCCGCTCGACATCGTCATCGGCAGCGCCCGCGACCCGAGCGAGCGCTACCACCCGCTCGAGCCGAAACCGCGCTGGGTCGTCGAGACGGACGGGCGGCGTGGGGGCGCGTGGCACGGAGCCGGCTGTGACAGCGGAGAGTGGGCTGCGGCTCCGGTTCCCGGGCCTGCCGTCGACGCGTACGGCTGCGGCGACACGTTTGCCGCAGGGCTCACCTGCGCGCTCGCCGCTCAGAGTCCGATACAGGAGGCGCTCGAGTTCGCCTCGCGCGCGGGCGCTGCGTGCCTAGCCGGGCGTGGACCGTACGGAGCAGAACTCGAGTGCTACCCCCGTGCGTGAGCAGTACAGACATTAGATCCGGTGGATGCGGGTAAGTCTGATCCGTCGAGCACCCACCGCCGAAAGGAGATCGCGACGTGGCCGATGTCAGCGCGCGTGACGCAAAGTTAATCCAGTACATGAACGAGGCTTACGGCAAGGAGAAGCAGCTCGAGACTGCGCTCCAGGCGCACATTGCGATGACGACTCGCGCGCCGTACAAGAAGCGGCTGCAGCAGCACCTGAAGGAGACGAAGGACCACGGTCGCCAACTCGAGCGGCGGATCAAGAAGCTCGGCGGCTCAACAGAGTCCGTCGTCGCCGAGGCCGCGCAGCTCGCGCAGAACGTGGCCAACCGAGCGGCGTCCGCGGCGCAGGGACCGCTTCACAGCCTCCGGGGCACCGGAGAGCAGGAGAAGCTGCTGAAGAACGCCAAGACCGAGTACCAGGACGAGGCGGAGGAGATCGCGACCTATACCGCGATCGAGGCGCTTGCGGAGAACGTGGGCGACAAGGACACGGCCTCGATGGCGAAGAAGATCCGCCGCGAGGAGGAGCGCATGCGTGACTTCCTCCTCAAGCTGATTCCGCAGCTGACGAAGGCCGTGGCACAGGATGAGATCCCGCCGGCGGAGCGGCGCTCGGCCTCACGCCGCCGGTCCTCCTCGAGCAGCCGAAGCCGCTCTTCCTCGAGCGGACGCTCCTCGAGCAGCCGGTCCTCCTCGACCCGCTCCTCCAGCAGCCGCTCGTCGTCGAGCGGTCGCTCATCGAGCGGGTCGCGCAGCGGCAGCGGGTCGCGCAGCGGCAGCGGATCGCGCAGCGGGGGCGGCCGCTCGTCGTCGCGCTCGTCGAGCTCGCGCGGCGGCTCGAACGGACGCTCGTCGGGCTCGCGCTCGGGAAGCCGCTCGTCGAGGTCGTGAGCTGATCTCGAAGCGAACGTCCCGCGGTCGGTCGCGGGCGTTCGTCAGATGATGCGCAGCGGCGTCCCGATCGGCATCAGCCGCCCCAAGCGGAGGATGTCGGAGTTCCGCAGCCGTACGCAGCCGTGCGAGGGACGGCCGGGGATCAGGGCGGGCTGGTCGGTGCCGTGGATGCCGACGACACCGCCCCCCGGCCAGTCGCTCAGCGACGAGTAGTCGGAGGTGCCGAAGGCAAGCGGTCCATAGGGTCCGCGCGGGTCTGCGGAAAGGCGCTCGCGAATCCAGAACAGCCCACGCGGGGTCGTGAGGCCGGGGCGACCGACTCCGGCGGGAGCGGACATCACGAGGCGCCCGGCGCGGTACAGGCGAACGCGCAGGTGCTCGGTATCGACGACGAGCAGGGTGGACACCGTGTGGAAGGTGTCGAGCGACGATCGCGGCACCCAACCGGTCGTCCCGTTGGGCCGCCGGGGCAGGTGCACCTCGATCCACTGCCGTCCCTGCGCATCGGTGTAGCTCTGGGCGAGCAGGTAGATCTCCGGATAGCCATCCTCGGTGAAGTAATGCAGCCGCGTGATCTCGCGTGAGTGGAGGCTCGGCTGGACCCGCACCGGGGTCTTCGCATCGGCGTAGCTCCAGCGCGACAGCGTGCTGTAGTTCGACAGCTGCCGGTAGACCGGCACGGGCGGCTGCGGGGCCGGCGTCGTAGCAGCGGAGGCGGGCGCTCCGCCGAGCACGGCGAGCGCGCAGAGCGCGGTCAGAAGCGGCGGTCGCATCCGCAAGAGAGTAGAGAGCGCGGCGGGTGGAGAGCTTGCTACGGGCGCAGGCCGCGGCCCTTCGGTCCGGCCGCGAGCTCGTAGCGGATCAGCTCGTGGGCCCGCTCGGCCCAGTCGCACAGCAGCGGACGCGTATCGCGGGGGTCGATGATCTCCTCGATGCCGAAGCGCTCGGCGGTTCGAAACGGCGAGCGCACCGCGTTGAGACGCTTCTCGATCTGCGCGCGCAGGGCGACGGGATCGCCGGCGGCCTCGAGCTCGCGCCGGTAGGCCGCCTCGATGCCGCCCTCAACCGGAAGCGAGCCCCAGTCGCCCGATGGCCACGCGTAGCGCAGGTTGAGCCCCTGCGCGTTCCCGTGCCCCGCACCCGCGACACCGAAGGCCTTGCGGACGATGATCGAGACCCATGGCACGCTCGCCTGGTACGCCGCGTACAAAGCACGGGTCCCCCGCCGTATCGTGCCCTGTCGCTCCGCCTCGGTCCCGATCACGAATCCCGGCTGATCGACGAAGTTGACGACCGGCAGGTGGAACTGGTCGCAGAGGTCGACGAAGCGGGCGAGCTTGTCCGACGAGGACCCCGTCATGCCGCCGCCGTAGAAGCCGGGGTCCGAGGCCAGGACTCCCACGGGACGTCCTCCGAGGCGGGCAAGCGCCGTCACCAGCGAGCGCCCATGGCGGCGCCCGAGCTCGAAGACCGAGCCGGTGTCGAAGACCGTCGTGAGGATCTGACGGACCTTGTAGGGGCGGCGACGCTCGCGCGGCACGATCGCGAGCAGCTCATCGGCGCGGCGGTCAGGGGGGTCGGCGCAGTGTGAGAGCGGGGGCGCCTCCCAGGCGTTCGAGCCGAGGTAGGAAAGAAAGCGGCGCAGCTGGTCGAACGCGTCGTCCTCGTCCGCAGCCTCGTTGTCGACGGCACCGGCGGCCGTCTGGGTGCGGGCACCGCCGAGCTCCTCCTTGTCCGGGCGCTCCCCCATCGCCGCGGCGACGACCGGGGGTCCGGCGACGAACAGCTGCGCGCGCTCACGCAGGATGACCGAGAAGTGCGAGGCGACCACCCGAGCCGCGCCGAGTCCGGCGACCGGGCCGAGCGCAGCGGCGACGACCGGGACCCGCGAGAGGTTCGCCACCGTCAGGTCGAAGCCGGGGACGAACGGCACGTAGGTGAAGCCCATCGTCTCGAGCGACTTCACGCTCCCGCCGCCGCCCGTGCCGTCGACGAGCCGCACGAGGGGGATGCGCAGGTCGTGCGCGAGCCGCTCGGCGTAGACCATCTTCTGCCAGATGGCCGCATCGGCGGCGCCGCCCCGAACGGTGAAGTCATCCCCCTGCACGGCCGCGCGGCGCCCGTCGATGCGACCCTGCCCGATCACCATGTTCGCCGGCACGAAGCCGGCCAGGCGTCCGTCGTCGTACTCCCCCCGGCCGGCGAGCGCGCCCGTCTCGTGGAAGCTGCCGGCGTCGAACAGCCGCTCGATCCGCTCGCGCACGGTGAGCCGCCCGCTCGCGTGCTGGCGGGCCACCCGCTCCTCGCCACCCATCTGGTGCGCCAAGCGCTCGCGCCGGCGCAGCTCCTCAAGCTCTGCTTCCCAACTCACCGGCGGAGGAGCATATTGTCGTGGGGATGCTCGAGCGAATGCGAAGGTCGCGTGACGTGCTCGCCACCGGTGAGCGGCTGCTTATACGGGCCGCCCGGCATTCCGATCGCGACGAGTTCATCGCGCTGATGCGAGCGAGCCGCAGCCTGCATCGACCGTGGTCATTCCCACCGACCGAGCCGTTCGAATACGACATGCTGGTCGACCGTGCCCGCGGCGAGGACTTCGCGATGCTGCTCGCCGTGCGCCGCGAGGACAAGGCGATCGTCGGCTTTCTCAACCTGAGCCAGATCTTCCGCGGGCCGTTTCAGAGCGCCTACCTGGGCTACGCCGTCGGCGCGCCTTACGCGCGCCAGGGATACATGGGCGAGGCGCTCGCGCTCGTGCTGAACTACGCCTTCACACGCCTGGGCCTGCACCGGATCGAGGCGAACATCCAGCCGACGAACGAGGCGTCGATTGCGCTCGCGCTCGGCGCCGGCTTCCGCCTCGAGGGCTTCTCACCGCGCTACCTGAAGATCGACGGGCAGTGGCGCGACCACGAGCGCTGGGCGATCCTGGCCGATGACGTGGTGAAGCGCTGAAAGAGAAAGAGGCCCGGAAGACCGGACCTCTTTCAGCGCATAGGAAACGACCCGGGCCCCGTTCAGAAGCCCACTGACGTTCTCGGCCGCAGCGCCGAAAGCTTTAGCGCCGTGAAGCCGGCGCGCTGCCGCGCGCTCAGCGCAGGTAGCGAATCGTGTAGTGGTTGTTCTGCACCCAGGTGCGGGTGTCCTGGGCGTGGAAGCCGAGCTTGTTGGCCCAGCTGCCGACATTGGGCGTCCACTGCACGGTCATCCAGACGACCAGGCAGATAGCGGCGATGCGGAAGCTGCGATTGCGGATGAAGGCGATGAAGGGCAGCAGCCAGAGGACGTACCAGGCCATGTCCCAGCCGATCGTCACGAGCGAGATCATGGTCAGCCAGCCGAGCGCGAGGATCGGCTCGCGGCGGCGCCAGGCGAGATAGGCGCAGCCGATCGTGCCGATCGCGAAGAAGGCCTCGAAGCCGTCGCGGACCAGGTTGTCCTCGCCGCCGCGGCCGAGGAAGAGCCCCGCGACGTTCGGGATGCTGTAGGGCGTGACGAGCTTGCTCTGAATGCCGATCGCCGGCAGGTGAGGGCCGAAGGCGCCGAAGCTGAGCACGCCGAAGGCGATCCCGCCGGCGATCGCACCGATCAGCGCCTGCTTGCGGCGGGGCTGCCCGAGCACCCCGATCGGGGCGAGCGCGAGTGCCGAGGACTTGAGTGCGGCGGCGCCAATCAGGGCGGCGGCGCTGAGACGCTCGCGCGAGGCGAGGAAGAGCTCGATCGAGCCCAGCACGAAGACCATCTGGAACCAGTCGTTGTGCTGGCCGGCGGTCCCGTAGACGGTGACCATCGGGTTCAGCCCGACCAGCACGAGCGCGGGCATCGGCTGGACGCCGAGCCGGCGGCAGATGCGGACGGTCAGCCAGAGCGAGAACAGGGCCGCCGCCATGACCGCGAGCTTGTAGCCCCAGTAGGCACCGCCCAGGCCGAGCGGCACGAGCGCGTAGGTGCCGAGCGTGAACAGGGGCCCGTAGGGGCTTGGCAGGTGATGCCAGTTGCTGATGTGGTAGGCGGCGTCGCGGGTGACGTCGTGCGGGATGTGCGTGTAGGGGTTGAGGTGGTGCAGCACACCCATGCGCGCGTAGTTGATGTAGTTGAAGACGTCCGTCAGCAGCAGCGGCGGTGAGAGGAAGCAGATCACGTAGACGACGATCACCGCGCTCCAGACGACCGCCGGCGGCAGCCGCCGCGAGAGCCAGATCGCGACCCCGTAGAAGGCGAGCATGGCGAGGACGATCGTGAGGAAGCCGTCCTGGATGTCGCCGTGATCAAGCGTGCGGTTGGTCCAGAGGCCGTGGAAGGGGAACAGCAGCCAGCCGGGCGCGGTCCCCTTGATCGGGGTCGAGAGCGACGTCGCGCCCTGTGCCGCCGCGAACACGAGCAGCAGCGTCCCGACCACAAGGCCGAGCAGCGCGAGACCGCCGACGACCTGCTCGGCATGCAGCGAGCGCGAGCGCGCACGCGTCCCGTGCTCCGCCATCGGAGGGAACGTGCGGACGTCTGTTGTTGCGGCCTCCATCAGCGAGAAACGGCGCGCCCAGGGGACGAGATTGGGGCGGACGCACCCGCAGCCAGGGTATCCACCCGGAGGTTAATCCCGGTTAGTGAATCGTGGCGCTACTGCGCCTCGGCGACGGTCCGAAGGCGGGCGAGAGCCCGCCGGATCAGCCGCGAGACGTGCATCTGGGAGACGCCGATGCGTTCGGCGATCTCGAGCTGGGTCAGGTCGTCCTCGAAGCGAAGCTTCAGGACGAGCCGGTCCCGCTCCGGCAGCGCGCGCATCGTGGGCGCGATCGCGGTCGTGTACTCGACGAGCTCGAAGCGCTCGTCGACCGCGCCGACCGTGTCCGCGTAGGTGTCGCCGGCCTCGTCGCTCGAGCGCGGCGTGTCGAGCGAGACGGCGTCGTATGCGATCGACGCCTCGAGAGCCTCGAGCACCTGCTCGGTGCGCTCGCCGAGCTCGTCGGCGATCTCCGTTGGCGAGGGGGAGCGGCCGAGCTGACGGCCGAGCCGGGCGACCGCCTGGTTGACGCTCATGACGCGCTCCTGCATACCGCGCGGCACGTGCGCCGCCCAGCCCGCGTCACGGAAGTAGCGCTTCAGCTCGCCGAGGATCGTCGGTACCGCATAGCTCGAGAAGGCGGTGCCGCGAGAGGGATCGAAGCGATCGACCGCCTTGACCAGTCCAATGCTCGCGACCTGGATCAGGTCGTCGAGCGGCTCGGCGCCGCGCTGGTAGCGGCGGGCGAGCTGACGCGCCAGCGGCAGGAAGCGCGCGACCAACTCGTCGCGGGCGGAGAGGTCGCCGAGCCCGTGATAGCGGTAGAGAAGGCGCCGGTCCTCACGAGCGCGCTCGCCGGATCGAACCGCTCCGACCTCAACGTCGAGGCTGGGCTCGAGTGAAGAACTGAGGTCCATTGCGGCGCTGATCTCCTTCCGGTGCTGCTTGCCACGGTTCGGAGCCGCTGCCGGCCTCAAACGTACCGACCTCGTCTGCACGGCGTATCTACGGAGGAGTGCCGAAAACCCAGCGCCCATCCGCGATTGAAGGTAGCAGGGGAACCATCATCGCGCTCCGGTTCCACCGGGCCGCTCGCGTCAGACTCCCTGGACCAGCCGCCAATCCATCCGGCGCGCCATGTACACGAGGGGCTCGCCGTGCGGGGCGACCGCGCCGTCGTCGAGATCGCCGATCAGAAGCGAGTGGTCATAGAGCTCGAACAGCGCGCTGCGACGGCAGCGGAGATAGCCCAGGACGCCGTCGAGCCGTGGCACATCGGCGTCCCAGCGCCACTCGAGGCCCGCGAACTTGTCCTCGCCGAGGCCGGCGAAGATTCGCGCCAGCGGCGCCTGGTCGGCGGCGAGAATGTGGACACCGAAGGAGCCGCCGTTCGAGAGCGCGTCGTGGCAGCGCGAGCTGTGGGCGATCGAGACGAGCACGGATGGAGGCTCGGCGCTGAAGGACGAGATAGACGTCGCGACCAGTCCGCACGGGCGACCGTCCGGATGCCTGGCCGTCACGACCGACACACCGGAGCAGAGCCTCGCCATCGCCTCCCTGAAGAGCTCGATACTCGTCATGGCGGGATCATCGCAGCGTGTGCGTGCCAGAGCCGGGCCGGGCCGGCCGAAGGACCGACCCGTCAGCCAGGTGGGCGCATGTGGAACCAGGGCCCGAGTCGCACCGCGATCATGAAGGCAGTGAGCGCGAGCGTCGCCAGTCGCAGCCGGCGGCTGTCGGAGAGCGCCGCGAAGGGCAGCACCCAGACGATGTACCAGGGCAGCAGCCACGCGGTCGTGACGAGCAGCGCCAGCGTCGTCCAGCCCGCGGCCGTGAGCCAGCTGCCGCCGCGCCAGCAGGCCCGGAGCGTGAGGAAGAGGACCGCGAGCATGATCCCCGCCGCGGCGACGCGCACGCCGGGCGTCACGCCGCCGAGTCCGACCAGGTGCGCGGCCTGGCTGGGGACGCTGTCGAGCGCGACCCTGCTCTGCTGCTGCTCGAGAGTGGTGAAGAAGCCGAGCACGTCGCCGTCGAGGCCGAGTGCGACGAGCGCGAGGAGGGCGGCCGTGGTCACGAGCGCCGCGACCAGGGCGCCGCGCCGGCGCACCGCGCCGAGTACGAGGTAGGGCAGGGCGATGACCGAGGACGCCTTCAGCGCGCCGGCCACGACCAGCGCGACAGCGCCTCCGCGCTCGCGGCGCGCGAGTGAGAGGTACACGCCGCCCGCCAGCACGGCGGTCGCGAGCAGGTCGTTGTGGGCGCCGCCGAGAGCGAACGTGAGCAGCAGCGGGTTCAGGCCGCAGAAGACCGCCGCGGGCACCGGGTCGCGGCCGAGCAGGCGGGCGGCCCTCCAGACGAAGGCGACGATCGCTGCGCTCGCGGCCGCGGCGAGCGCCTTCAAGGTCCATAGACTCGCCGCCAGTCCGAGGGGGGCGAGCGCGTAGGTCCCGAGCGTGAAGAGGGGTCCGTAGGGGCTCGGAAGCGAGTCGTGCCAGCGCAGATACGGGTACACCGGATCCGCAGGCAAAGCGATCGAGCCGTGCGTGTAGGGATCGAGCGAGTGCAGCGCACCCATGCGCGCCCAGTCGACGTAGCCGAAGACGTCGCTCGAGAGGAGGGGCGGGGCGAGCGCAAACGACAGCTGTGCCAGGCAGATCGCGGCGATCGCGGCGCGCGGGTCGAGCGCGCCCGCAAGCAGCAGGGTGAGCAGGAAGGCGGCGCACATGGCGAGCAGGAGCACGGCGAACGTCGACCCGTCGAGGCGCACGCCGATCGACGGCAGCGGGCCCGCCAGCCAGCCCGGCATCCCGTGCCAGCTCGAGGGGACGAGCTGTGTCGGTCCGCCGGTCGCCTCGAGGCAGATCGCGAGGCCGCAGCCGGCTACGAGGAAGGCGGCTGCCGCCGCGGCTGCAGGTGCCGGGCTCCGGCGTCCCCGCAGCTCGGCCGGCGCGGCCGAGCGCGGGCGCTCCGCGATGGCCACCCCGGCGGGGCGCCCTGGGTCAGCCGCCACCGAAGGTGCGCCGCGTGTACTCGGCGCGCTCGCTCGGGTCAACGGAGGCGGCCACCTTGTCGATTGCGAAGAGGCGGCCAACCACGGTGCGGGCGCGCGCCGGCAACCCGGCGCTGAGACGCAGGCCGAGCGCGAGCGAGCGGGGAACGAAAACCTCCGGACGCGGATCGCGAACCGCGGCGGCGATCGCCGTAGCCACCTCCTCGGGCGGGATCAGACGACCACCGCGAGGGGGCCGGGTCCCGCGCGCGAGGTCGGTGTCGACGACGCCCGGGAAGACCGCGGTCAAGGTCACCCCGCCCCCTCCGAGCTCGGCGCGTACGGCGTCCGTCAGCGCTCGAACGCCGTGCTTCGTGGCCGAGTAGGTCGCCTCGCCGGGAGCCGCGACGTAGGCGGCGGCGGAAATCACGTTGATCACCTGCCCGTGCCCGCGCGCGATCATGCCCGGCAGTGCCAGTCGCATGCCGAGCATCGTCCCCTCGAGGTTGACGGAGACGAGCCGGGAGGCAGCGGCCGGCTCCTCTTCGAGGAACGGTCCGACCGCCATCACGCCGGCGTTGTTGACGAGCACGTCGAGCGGACCGTGTGCGGCGGCCGCCTGCTCGAGGAAGCGGCGGAAGGAGTCCGCGTCGGTGACGTCGAGCTGGAGCCCGACCGCCTCGCCACCGATCTCCGCGGCCGCCGAGCGGACCGCGTCGGGATCGATGTCGCCGAGCGCGACGGCCGCGCCCTCCCGGGCCAGCATGGAGGCTGTGGCTCGACCGATGCCGCGGGCCGCGCCGGTGACCGCGACGACGGGCTTGCCGGAGTTGCTCATGGCGGCCGATCATGGCACGGTTTGCCCGTGGTGAGGCATGGGTACCCGGCCGGGGTGACCGAAGCGCCGGACACGAGCGACGAGCCGCCGCACGACGACGAGCTCGATGTCGAGGGCCCGAACGAGAGCGCGCCCGGCCATCGTCCGGGCGTCGAGGACGACGACGCCGAAGACGACGACTGACGCGCCCCGCCCGCTTTGCAGCACGGCTCACGGGCCGCCGTTGAACTAGAATCATCGCCGGTGATAGCGCGAATATGAGGGTGGGCTTGGTGCTCGGCGCCGGCGGGGTGATGGGCGGCGCGTGGCTCACCGGGGCGCTCGAGGCGCTCGCCTCCGAGACGGGGTGGGATCCGGCGAGCGCCGAATACATCGTCGGCACCTCGGCCGGGTCGATGCTCGCAGCCCTGCTCGCCGCGGGCATCCCACCCTGGTTCATGATCGCCCACTCGGCCGGGGAGAGCTTCGACGGGCTGACGGACGCGGACGGGCGTCCCGCCGCTCACGCCGACCGCGCCGGCGGCGCCGTCTTCAAGCTCCACATGGGCATACCCTGCCCCGGCCCCGGCTCGCCGGAGCTGATCGTGCGCTCGCTGGCGGCCCCCCGCCGGCACCGTCCCGCCGCGCTCGCCGCCGGCTGGGTTCCGCGCGGGATCGTCTCGACCGAGCCGCTGAAGGACGTCGTGCGGCGCGTCGTCCCGAGCGGGTGGGCGGAGCACCGGAACCTCTGGGTCGTGGCGTGCGATTACACGACCGGGCGTCGTGTCGCCTTCGGGCGGGAGGGCTCGCCGCAGGCCGACCTGGCGGACGCGGTCGCGGCGTCGTGCGCGATTCCCGGGTTCTACCGGCCGGTGCGCATCGAAGGCCGCCCATACGTCGACGGGGGCCTTTGGTCCACGTCGAACCTCGACATCCTGCGCGACTGCGGGCTCGACCTCGTGATCTGCCTGAACCCGACGTCGTCGCTGCACCCGACACACGCCTGGAACATCACCGAGCGACTCGCGTCCTACAGCCGGTCGATCTCGGGCCGGCGGCTCGGCAGCGAGGCGAAGACGCTCCGCTCACGCGGCGCGGCGGTCGTGCTCGTCCAGCCGACCGACGAGGACGTCGCTGCCATGGGCCCGAACCTGATGGCCCGCACCGGCCGCAACCGGGTGATCGAGACCGCGGTCGAGACGGTTCGCTCGCAACTGCGCCAGACGGCGGTGCGCGAGCTGCTCGCCGACCTTCCCGAGGGCGAGCCGCACAAGGTCGCCCGGCCCGCGGGCCCCCCCTCCGAGTGGCCCGACACGCTGACCAACCGCGAGCGGCGTGCCGCCGCTTCCTGAGGAGCTGCCGGTGGCAGGCGCGAACCGCTCGAGCACCGTTGGCGCCCTCGCACGGGTAATGGGCAATCAGGTCGCGCGCCGGATCCCGAAGGCGGATCTCGACGAGCGGGACCCCGACTACATCCGGGAGACGCTGCCGGGGCTGTGGCTGATCGCGAGCTTCTACTTCCGAGCGGACGTAAAGGGCCTCGAGAAGATCCCCGAGGAGGGCCCGGTGCTCCTCGTCGGCAACCACTCGGGCGGCAACATGACGCCCGACACGCTCGTGTTCACACTCGCCTTCGCCGCATACTTCGGAGTCGAGCGCCGCTTCTTCCAGCTCGCGCACAACCTCGTGCTCGCGATGCCGTGGCTCGCGACGCTGCGGCGCTACGGAACGGTCGCGGCCTCCCCCGAGAACGCCAACCTCGCGCTCGACACGGGGGCCGCGCTGCTCGTCTATCCCGGCGGCGACGTCGAGGTCCACCGCCCGTCGTGGCGCTCCGGCACGGTGGACTTCGGCCGCCGCAAGGGCTTCATCCGGCTCGCGCTCGAGAAGGACGTCCCGATCGTCCCGGTCGTTTCGATCGGGGGCCAGGAGACGGCTCTGTTCCTGACCCGTGGAGAGCGGCTCGCGCGACTGCTACGGCTCGACAGGCTCTTCCGGCTCAAGGTGCTGCCGATCTCGCTTTCGCTGCCCTGGGTCCTGAACGTCGGCGACATGCTCGGTCACCTGCCGCTGCCGGCGAAGATCTCGATCCGCGTGCTCGAGCCGATCGACGTGCGCGAGCGCTTCGGGCCCGACCCCGACATCGACCACGTCTACGACCACATCGTCGGGGCGATGCAGGCGACGCTCGATCAGCTCTCGCGCGAGCGGCTGCTGCCCGTCCTCGGTTGAGCGATGCGGGTCGAGCGGCAGATCCAGGTGCAAGCATCGCCGGAGCAGGTATGGGATTGGATCTCCAATCCCCACCTCTACACGCACATGCTCGCCGGCATGAGTCGCTTCGACGTCGTCGGCGACCGGGAGCGGGGGCTCGGAGCGCGCTACGCGATGCGCATGCAGGTGGGCTCCGCGCAGATCGGAGGCCTCGTCGAGGTCGTCGAGTACGACCCTCCCCGCGACATGGCCTGGACGAGCGTCACGGGCCTCGACCACCGGGCACGCTGGCGGGTACGCGAGCAGCCCGACGGGAGTACCTTGCTGACGCTCCGCCTGAGCTACCAGGCGCCCGGCGTCCTGTACGGGACCGTCTCGGACGTGGTCTCCTCGCCATTGGTGCGCCGCAACCTGCGGGAGTCGCTCGAGCGGGTCAAGACTCGAATCGAAGGAGGGAACATGGCTGACAGCGAGGCGCCGGGCCTGCTCGGCAAGGTACGGCTTGCCGTGAGTCAGGGGCTGCACTCGATCCGTACGCTCACCGAAGCGGGGCTCGTGCGCGTCGACCGTCCAGACCGCACGCTGCGTGCGCTGCTGGCCGTCCAGCGTTGGGGCTTCACGCCGGCAGCCGGCTACGCCGCGGCCGCCGCTCGCTACCCCGACGAGGACGCGATCATCGACGAGCTCGGCCACCTGAGCTTCAGCGAGGTCCACGCGCGCACCGACCGGCTGGCGAACGCCCTCTCCGACGACGGCCTCGGGGAGGGCGACTCGATCGCGATCATGTGTCGCAACCACCGCTACTTCATCGAGGTGACGGTGGCCGCCTCGAAGCTCGGTATCACCTGCCTCTACATGAACACTGCCTTCGCCGCGCCGCAGCTGACCGAGGTGGCGAAGCGGGAGAAGCCGAACGCGATCATCTACGACGAGGAGTTCAGCGAGCTGCTGGCCGACGCCGGCCGGCGACGCAAGCGCTACATCGCCTGGCAGGACTCGGACTCGCCGCCCGACCCCACGATCGAGCAGCTCGTCGAGCGCGGTGACGCACAGACGCCGGTGCCGCCGGCCGATACGGGACGAGCGATCATCCTGACCTCCGGCACGACCGGGACCCCAAAGGGTGCGTCGCGCAAGCAGCCGGAGACGATCGGGCCCGCGGTGGCGCTGCTCTCGAGGATCCCGCTGCACGCGCGAGAGAAGACGTTCATCGTCGCGCCGCTGTTCCACTCGTGGGGCTTCGCGCACTTCACGCTCGGTCTGCCGCTGTCCTCGACGGTCATCCTGCGACGCAAGTTCGACCCGGAGCAGACGCTCTCGATGATCGCCCAGCACCGCCCGCAGTCGGCCCCGATGGTGCCGGTGATGGTGCAGCGGATCATGGAGCTCCCCGAGGAGACGCGCCGCAAGTACGACACCTCCTCGCTGCGCACCGTGCCGCTCTCCGGCTCGGCGCTGCCCGGCGAGCTCGCGATCAAGTTCATGAACGAGTTCGGCGACATCCTCTACAACCTCTACGGGTCGACCGAGGTCGCCTGGGCGACGATCGCGACGCCGGAGGACCTGCGGGAGGCGCCGGGGACCGCGGGCGCGCCGCCCCGCGGGACGCTGCTGCGGATATACGACGAGAACGGCAGGGAGCTACCCGACGGCGAGACGGGGCGGATCTTCGTCGGCAACGAGATGCTATTCGAGGGCTATACGGGCGGCGGCGCCAAGGACGTCATCGACGGCCTGATGGCGACGGGCGACGTCGGCTACCTGGACGAGGCCGGACGGCTGTTCGTCTCCGGCCGCGACGACGAGATGATCGTCTCGGGCGGCGAGAACGTCTTTCCCCGTGAGGTCGAGGACTCGATCGCGAAGCTCGACGGGGTCGCGGAGGTCGCGGTGATCGGAGTCGACGACCGAGAGTTCGGTCAACGGCTGAAGGCCTTCGTCGTGCACCGAGACGGCTCCTCACAGCCCGACGAGGCAGCGATCAAGGATCACGTCAAGCGTAATCTCGCCCGTTACAAGGTCCCGCGTGAGGTGGCCTTCCTCGACGAGCTGCCGCGCAACGCCACGGGCAAGGTGCTGAAGCGCGAGCTGAAGGAGGAGGGGAGCGGGAAGCGCTGAGAGTGCTTCTCAGCTTCGCGCCTCGACCGGAAAGAGGAAGGTGGCGGCAGTCGCGCCGCTCGTGATGCGCGCCCGGAGTGTCAGCGGCTGACCGGCGGCAGCCGCAGGCCATCTGAGCTGCAGCCTGTAGCGGCCGCGCGTGAGCGGGTGCGATCCGAGCCGCCCGACGACGAGCCCCCGGTAGGTCATGTCGAGCTCGACCCGACCGCCGGCCGGGCGGCTCCCGTCCGCGAGCGTGACGTCGAAGCGCCAGGGGCGACCGACCATCGGCGCGTGACTGGTGCCGCTCACGATGGCGGTGCCGGCGCCCAGGCGCGCCGAGGCCCGCGCGCCCGTGACGGTGACCGGTCCGCTCGAGGCGCGGGCGCCACCCTGGCTCGGCTGAGGCCCGCCCGGTTGCAAGGCCAGCTCGTACTGGCTGAGGGCCGAGGAGGACTCGACCGTCGGAGTGGGGTTGGGCGGGCTCGCCGCACCGATGCGCGCCGAGGCGATCAGCATCGCGACGGCGATTGCCATCCCGACCAGCATCGGCCAGTCGCGTCCGAGGCGCTCTGCTCGTGCGGGACGCGCCGGCGGAACGTGCTCGATCATCGGCTCTCCGGCTCCCGTTCGTCGAGGGCTTGCCTGAAGATCGCCTCCGGGAGCGGCTCAGGCTCGACGAGGGCCGAGCTGTTCGAGCGGGAGCCGGACTTGGCGGCGTAGAGATGGTTGTCTGCGGCGTGGATCAGCTCCTCCTTCGTCTGCCCGCAGGCGGGAAGCGATCCGACGCCGAAGCTGAGCGACAGCGCGAGATCGACCCCGTCGTCGTGCGCGCCCAGCAGGCTGGCGGCCGGCAGTGCGGCGACTGCGGCCATGACGCGCTCCCCGATAGCCGCGGCGCCGGCCGAGTCGAGCCTGGGGCATACGATCGCGAACTCGTCGCCACCGATCCGCGCGCAGAGGTCCTCCGCTCGGCAGGCCGAGGCGATGCCGGCTGCGATCGCCTCGAGCACGCGGTCACCGGCCATGTGGCCGTAGGAGTCGTTGATGCGCTTCAGGTCGTCGAGGTCGAGAACGACCAGCGCGAGAGCCTCGCCCGTCAGGCGGGAGCGCTCGACCTCCTCGTCGAGGCGCTCGTGGAAGGCGCGATGATTGGCGATTCCGGTCAGCGGATCCGTGCTCGAGCGGACCACGGCGTCGAGCAGCTCGTCGCGCATGCGCGAGATGTCGCGGGCGAGCTGGCCGAGCTCGGGCGCGCGCGGCTCGGTCAGCGCGAGGCGCATGTCGCGCTCGCCAAGGTGGCGCACCTCCGTGGCGAGCCGGGCGACCGGGCGCGTGACGAGGCGGCCGAGCAGGAGCACCAGGCCGCAGCAGACGAACAGGATCGCCCCTGCCAGGCTCAGCGCGGTGCTGATGAGCCGCTGGCGGAGAACGTCGGTGGCCCAGCGCGTGTGGAAGCCCACCGCGGCGGCGCCGCCCTCGGGACGCGGCGCGATCGTGACGACGAGTGTCGCGCCCGGACTCCACGGGCTCAAGTCGCTGACGCGCGTGCTGCGCCCACCGGCCTCGGGCAGGCGGAACTGTGAGACGGTCCGCCCGCTGCGGGCGACAGCGGCCGCTTCGCGCCCGAGACGTGACAGCGTCGGACCGAGCTGCCCGCCGACCGACGTCGGGCGGCCCGCGGCGTCGAAGAGGACTACTCCGTCGAGTCCCTGGTGTGAGAAGGGGATCAACTGGGCCAGGGCGGGCCCGTTGCCGACGAGCGCCGAGGCGAGCTGGGTGGTGAGCGTGACCGACTGCGAGCGTGCGACCGTGGTGAAGGCAGTCGATGTGGTTGAGACGGCGATGTAGCCAAGCGTCCCGAGCGCGCCGATGGCGAGGCAGGCGGTGATCAGCGCGACCCGCAATCGGAGGGTCGCGCGACCGGTGTTGCGCCGCAGATGCTCGAGTCGAACCATCTGGGCCTTCATCGGTCAGCGGCCGCGAAGCTTGACCCTGGCCGGGGACCCCCGCCCTGGACGTTTGTTCGAGTGATTACTCAGACGCCGTACCGCATTCGGGGGACGCCCTAGAGTGGCCTCGGATGGGTCTGAGGGGGTCGCTCGCGCTTGCTCTGGTCGCGCTCGCGGCCGGCGCGTGCGGAAGCGCCTCGCCTGCCGGGCCGGCGCCGGTCCCGACCCGCTTCGCGGTCGCTCGCTCGAGCCGTTCGCACGTGGTGGTGCTCGTGATGGAGAACAAGGAGGTCGGCTCGGTGATCGGGTCCCCGGACGCGCCCTTCACCACCGCGCTCGCGCGGCGCTACGCGCTGGCCAGCTCGTACGCGATCACGCACCCATCGCTGCCGAACTACCTCGCGCTGACCGGCGGTTCTACGTTCGGGATCGACTCCGACTGCACGGACTGCCACGTCGCGGCCACCAACGTCGCCGACCAGCTCGAGACCCGCGGCGAGAGCTGGCGCGCCTACATGGAGGGGCTGCCGCGCCCGTGCTTCGACGGCGCCGCGGCGGGCGCCTACGCAAAGAAGCACGACCCGTTCGTCTACTACGACGACATCGCCCGAGACCCCCGGCGCTGCCGGCAGATCGTCCCCGACCGGCAACTCGCCTCCGACCTCGCCCGTGATCGCCTGCCGTCCTTCGCATGGCTCTCGCCCGGCCTCTGCAACGACACGCACGACTGTCCCGTCGCGACCGGCGACCGCTACCTGCGCCGCGTCGTGCCGGCGCTGCTGCGAGCGCTCGGCCCGCATGGCTTCCTGATCCTCACCTGGGACGAGGGCGAATCGGACGCCGGCTGCTGCGCACGCCTCGCGAGCGGGGGGCGGATCGCCACGATCGTCGCGGGGCCCGACGTTCGCCGCGGAGCGCGCCTGCGCGGCTCGTACGACCACTACTCGGTGCTGCGGACGATCGAGGAGGCCTTCGGCGTCTCGCCGCTGCGCAACGCAGGCGCGCCATCGACGCGGGCACTCGACGCCGCCTTCCTCAGGCCGCCGCGCCTGCGGTAGGTGACGAGCGGTTAAGGCGCTACAGCGCCTTGACCTCGTGCAGCACCGACTGGATCGACTGCTTCGCGTCGCCGAAGAGCATCGCGGTCTTTTCCTCGTAGTAGAGAGGGTTGTCGATGCCCGCGAAGCCGGTGTTCATCGAGCGCTTGAGGACGATCACCGCGCGCGACTTGTCGACGTCGAGAATCGGCATGCCGTAGATCGGGCTTCCCTGGTTCTCGCGCGCCGCGGGGTTGGTGACGTCGTTGGCGCCGATCACGAGCGACACGTCAGTGTTCGGAAATTCGGGGTTGATGTCGTCCATCTCACGCAGCTTGTCGTAGGGGACGTCGGCCTCCGCGAGCAGGACGTTCATGTGCCCGGGCATCCGGCCGGCGACGGGGTGTATCGCGAAGCTGACCTCGACGCCGCGCTTCTCGAGCTCGTCGGTCAGCTCCCGCACTGCGTGCTGAGCCTGGGCCACCGCCATGCCGTAGCCGGGGACGATCACGACGCGGTCGGCGTAGGTGAGCTGGACCGCGACGTCGTCGGCGCTCGTCGACTGGACGGGGCGGTCGCCGTCGGCGGAGCCAGTGTCGATCGCCGTGGCTCCGCCGAACCCGCCGGCGACGATCGCCGGCACCGAGCGGTTCATCGCCTTCGCCATCAGGTTGGTGAGGATCGAGCCCGAGGCGCCGACGAGCGTTCCGGCGACGATCAGAGCGGTGTTGTCGAGCGCGATGCCTGTGGCCGCCGCGGAGAGGCCGGTGAACGCGTTCAACAGTGAGATCACGACGGGCATGTCGGCGCCGCCGATCGGCAGTACGAGCATGTTGCCGAGGGCGGCCGCGGCGACCAGGATGCCGGCGATGAAGAGCAGCTCGGAGTGGACGCCCGCGGCGAGCACCACCGCGCTCGCCACGGCGACGATCGCGAGCGCCCCATTCAGGAGCTGCTGGCCGGGCAGCTTGATCGGCCGTCCGGGAAGGATCTCCTGCAGCTTGCCGAAGGCGATGTTCGAGCCCCAGAACGAGATCGAGCCGATGATCGCGGCGAGCAGCGAGGGGATCTCCGACTTCTCGGACCAGAGGTGGCCCGACTCGGGAAACCGCCGCCGGTACTCGGCCCAGGCGATCAGCGCCACGGCGCCGCCCCCGACGCCGTTGAAGAGCGCCACCATCTGCGGCATCGCGGTCATCTTCACCCGGCGCGCCGCGGGGACGCCGATCGCGGTCCCGACGACGATGCCGCCCGCGATCAGCCCGGCGGTCCCCCAGCTGTCGACCACGTGCGGGATCAGCAGCGTCGCGACCAGCGCGATCAGCATCCCGACTGCCGCGATGCGGTTTCCGGCGGGCGCGGTGCGCGGCCCGGACAGTCCGCGCAGGCCGAGGATGAACAGCACGAAGGCGACTATGTAGAGCGCCTGTATGAAGTTGCTGTTCTGAAAGAACGAGGTCGCGAGGACCGTCACGGCGCGTCCTTGGGGGGTCGCTCGCGTCCGCGACGTCCCTTGAACATCTCGAGCATGCGGTCGGTGACGAGGAAGCCGCCGACGATGTTGATCGTGCCGAAGATGACCGCGATCACGAGCAGCACCTTGCTGAGCGCGCCCCCGACCGAGGAGAGGATCAGGATCGCGCCGAGCAGCACGATGCCGTGAATCGCGTTGGTGCCCGACATCAGCGGCGTGTGCAGCGTGTTCGGGACCTTGGAGATGACCTCGAAGCCGACGAACGCCGCCAGCACGAAGATGGTGATTTCGGTCAGGATGCTCATTCTCGCCTGGCGCTGAAGCGCCGGAAACCTACCAGGCCGCCGCTACGCGGCGGCCGCGGCCCTGGCGCCCTCGTGCACGATCTCGCCGTCGCGCGTAACGCAGGCGCCCGCGATCACCTCGTCGTCGAAGTCGAGCCGCAGCTGACCGTCGTCGACCATCAGCTCGACCAGGGCGGAGACGTTGCGCGCGTAGAGCTGGGAAGCGTGGTCGGGCATCTCGACGGGCAGGTTGAGCGGTCCGAGAATCGTGACGTCGTGGACGACGACCTCCTTGCCGGCCTCGGTCAGCTCGCAGTTGCCGCCCGACTCGGCGGCGAGGTCGACGATCACCGATCCCGCGCGCATCCCCTCGACGGCACGAGCGGTGACGAGCAGCGGTGCTGGACGCCCCGGCACGAGCGCCGTGGTGATCACCGCGTCGAAGCGTGCGATCGCGTCGGCGAGCGCGTCGCGCTGGCGCTGCTGCTGCTCCTCGTCGAGCTCGCGCGCGTAGCCGCCGGCGCCCTCTGCATCCGCTTCGAGGTCGAGCTCGAGGAAGCGTGCCCCGAGCGATTCGACCTGCTCGCGGACAGCGGCGCGGACGTCGAACGCGGTGACGACCGCACCGAGGCGCCGGGCGGTGGCGATCGCCTGCAGTCCGGCCACGCCGGCGCCGAGCACGAGCACCGACGCCGGCTTGATCGTACCCGCGGCCGTGGTCAGCATCGGGAGGAAGCGGCCGAGCGTGAGTGCCGCGAGCAGCACCGCGCGATAGCCCGCGACGGTGCTCTGCGAGGAGAGGGCGTCCATCGACTGGGCGCGCGTGATGCGTGGGATCGCCTCCATCGCGAACGCCGTCACCCCGGCGCCCGCGAGCGCGCGAATCGTCTCCGGCGCGGTCAGCGGGGCGAGGAACCCGACCAGCACGGTGCCCTCCCGCAGACCGGCGATCTGCGCATCGCTCGGCGCGCGAACGAGGACCACGATGTCGGCGCCCCAGGCATCCTCCGCGGAGCCGATCGTCGCACCGGCCGCCTCGAAGTCCTCGTCGGAGACGTGCGCGAGCGCGCCCGCGCCGGCCTCGACGACGGCCTCGACGCCACGCTTTGACAGGCGGCGCACGGCGTCGGGCACGAGCGCCACTCGGGCTTCGCCGAGAGACGCCTGGGAGGGAACGCCGACTCTCAAGTCTTGCTCGCGGGTCGCATCGGGGGGCCGCGGATCCTAGTAAATAGGGCGCGGAGCGCCCTATTTACTCCCGGCGAGGCTGGGCGCTCCGGCAGGTTGGCCGCCGTGAGGCGTGGGGTCCGGGTCTGGAGCGCCGCCTGCTGAAGCGTGGCCCGACGGGATGCCGCGGGGCCCTCAGCAGCGCTATGGGCTTCCGGCGGCTATTTAGCCGCCGAAAGCTCGAGGCTGCCGAAGCTTCTCGGCTTGCGCTGGATGTCGCGCAGAAGCGACTCGCCGTAGACGCGGTCGTAGGCCCAGGCGAGGACGAGCACCTTGGTGCGTACCACCGGCCCCATCCCGGCAGCGTCGTCGGCGCCGATCACGTTCGCGAGGCGCATGAACGACGCGATCTTCGCGGCCCGCTCGCCACGCGAGAGGCCGTCCCAGTTCGGGCTCAGCTCCTCGGCGTAGAAGCGCTCGGCGCTGACCCCGCCCGCGCGCAGCGTCTCGACGTCGGTCGTCGGCGCGCGCTCGAAGACGGTCTCGACGAGCGGCTCGAGCCGCGGCTCTTCACCGGGCGCGGACGCCTCGTCGGCGAGGGTGGTCTCGATGCCACGTGCGCCGGCATCGAACAGCTCGCGCAGCGCGCCCCGCTGCCGCATGAATCTGAAACCCATTCCCTGTCCCCCCAGCTTGCGATCCTTGCGTGGATCGTAAACGACGGTCGCCCCTTATGTGGCGCTTTGGCGGGGCTCTTGCAGCTCCCGGCGGCTCAGCGAACGCCGCCACGCGCCCGCGCAGCGCGCCGCTCACCGTCGAGCTCCGTCGTGATGCCGCGCTCGCTGAGGATCCGGTTCGCGTCCGACAGGTCGGCCGCGCCGGCAAGCGCGCGGGCCAGGTGAGCGGTCGAGTCGAACGCACCGCGCGCGTCGAAGTAGATCGTCATCGCGGCCGCCGGGGTCAGCTCGAGGCTGCGGCGGCCGCCGCGTATCTTCACCACGCCCGCCTCGCCTCGAAAGGCGCGGATCGCCTGAGCGCTCGCCTCGGTGGTCACGTGATCGGTCGCGCCCTCGAGCCGGTCGGCCACCGGGCCGGTCAGCCCGCGCGCTCCGGCAAGCGCCCCGGCGCTCCCGAGCGCCGCGAGACGATCGGAGATCTCGGTGAGGGTCAGCTCGCCGTCGCAGCCGGGGCCGAAGAGCCCGGCGAGCACGGGATGACCGTCCTCCTGGAGGCGCACCGCGGCCGCGAGCATGACGGCGTCACAGAGGGGGCTGCCGAGGCCCGGCTCGTCGCCGTGCGCGAGCACGTCGCCGCCGACGTCGACGAAGACGAGCAGGTCCGCGCCGAGCTGCGGTAGCGCGGCGGCGATGTCCGCGGCGACGCGCGCAGGTCCGACGGTCGGGTCGACCAGCACGGTCTCACGGCCGAGATACTCGGCCATGCGCGACTCCGAGAAGCGCACGCCGCTGGCACGCACGTGCGTATCGGGCCGGGCGAGACCGATCGATGCGCCGAGCGGCTCGGCCGCGGCGATCTCGTCGAAGGTTCGGGGGCCCGCGTCGGGGTCGATCACCTGGCGCTCCCAGCTGACTCCGCCCACGAGCGGGTCGGCCCCGTGGTAGAGGCGGCACGACTCGGCCGTGGCCAGCGCGCCCACGACGTCGCCGCCACCGCCGATGCCGAGCACGAGCGGGCGCTTCGCCGCGGCGAGAGTCGCCTCGGCGTCGATCATCGCTCTCCGGGGGCGTCCCGCTCCGGCTCTGCCAGGCGGCCGAGCTCACGGACGAGCTCGCCCCGCAGAGCATCCAGCTCCGCTTCGTCGGCGTCCCCCGCGGCGCGCCGTGGTGGTTCCGAGGCGAGACGGCGCAGTAGCAGCGGCGGCTCAAAGCGTGCGGGCGGATTCTCGGTCGGCGGGACCACGGGCCGAGGGCTCGGCTCCGGCGGCCCGGGGTCACGGACGTTCGTCATCCGGGTCAGTCGCGCACGAAGCCTTCCGCGGGCCGTCATCGCGGACATCGTCGCGCGCGCGGAGGACGGCATCGTTACGGGACGCGCCGTACGCTGGGTAAGCGATGCGGGCGATGGTCCTCGACGAGCCGCGCGCCCCGCTGCACGAGGCGGAGATCGCCGAGCCCCGGCCGGGACCGGGAGGAGTGCTCGTGCGCGTCGAGGCGTGCGGTGTCTGCCGGACCGACCTGCACGTCCTCGACGGGGAGCTGACCAGCCCGAAGCTGCCGCTCGTGCTCGGCCATCAGATCGTCGGACGGGTCGTCGAGAGCGGCGGCTCGGTCGAGCGCTACGTCCCGGGCGACCGGGTCGGGGTTCCCTGGCTCGGCTGGACCGACGGTGAATGCCGCTACTGCCGCACCGGACGAGAGAACCTCTGCGACGGCGCTCGCTTCACCGGATACGACATCGACGGCGGCTACGCCGAGCTCGCAACGGCCGACGCGCGCTACTGCTTCCCGCTGCCCGAGGATGAGCCGGCGGAGCAACTGGCGCCGCTGCTGTGCGCCGGGCTGATCGGTTTCCGGGCGCTGCGCCTGACCGGCGACGCCGAGCGGCTCGGCCTCTACGGTTTCGGGGCCTCCGCGCACATTCTCGCCCAGGTGGCCCGCCACCAGGGGCGACGCGTGTTCGCGTTCACGCGCGCGGGAGACGAAGAGGGCCAGGAGTTCGCACGCTCACTGGGCGCGGAGTGGGCGGGAAGCTCAGACGCCCGGCCGCCCGAGGAGCTCGACGGGGCGATCATCTTCGCTCCCGCCGGACCGCTCGTCCCCGCGGCGCTCGCGGCGACCGCGAAGGGCGGCTCGGTCGTCTGCGCCGGCATCCACATGTCGGACATCCCGAGCTTCCCCTACGAGCTCCTCTGGGGCGAGCGAGCGCTCCGGTCGGTGGCCAACCTGACCCGAGAGGACGGGGAGGAGTTCCTGCGCCTCGCGCCGCAGGTGCCGGTGCGAACGCGCGTCGAGCTGCATCCGCTCGCGGCGGCGAACGTGGCGCTCGAGCGGCTCCGAAACGGCGCGCTCGAGGGTGCGGCCGTGCTGCAGGTCGCTTGAGCCGGTCCGCGTGATCTGTCAGGCGGCGCGGCGGACTCGTGCGGGGGTCGAACGCGGACGCGCCCTGCGCGCCCTCGCCCGCTCCGCGATGCGGAAGTCGTCGAGCGCGGTCGCGATCGCCCGGTACGAGTGAGGGCTGAGCGCCATCCCGATGTGGCTCGCGTCGATCTCGACGTGCTTGGCGCCCGGGTCAAGGCTCGAGCGCCAGTTCACGACGCCGTCGCTGCGGGAGTAGATCGACACGTAGCCGATGTCCTCGCGCAGCGGACCGCGCAGGTCCTCCCAGAAGCGCTCGCAGCACTTGCCGCTGAGGCAGCTGTGGCCGAAGAAGCCAGGGAGCCGGAGCGTCCCGAGCGTGCCGACCATGTAGACCTGGAGGCGGACGAAGGGGTGGATGTCGAGCGGGTTCAGCTGTGGCGAGCCGAGCGTGACGATCCCCGAGACGAGGTCCGGGTAGCGCGCGGCCAGGACCTTGGCGAAGTTGCCGCCGCGGCTCTGCCCGACGATCGCGACGCGCTGCTCGCGCGTCTTCGCGAGGTACTCGAGGCGCTCCGCGAGGCGTTCGAGCGAGAGCTCCGAGCAGTTGACGTTGGAGCGCATCCCCGCCTTGCGCGTGTGATGGCCGGTCCGCCGCAGCCAGCCGGTCATCAGGCCGAGCGAGTCGTCGCCGGCGAGGAAGCCCGGAATCAGCAGGACCGGCTGTCCGCGGCCGTCGCGTACGCCCTCTCCCCGGAAGACGCCGCTTCGCAGGAGGCCGGTGAGCTCGCCGCCGAGGCGAGCCTCGCGCCAGAACGGGGGTATCAGGAAAGGTGGTTGAAGCATCAGAGCCTCGCGCTCCCCGCCTCCCCCGCAAGGAACGGCGCGCACTGTAATTGATTCCCGGGCAGTCGGGTGCCACCCGTCGCTGCCTTATGCGCTCGATGCGTGATCATTGAGCCTCCCGCCACCCCGGTTCTTGCTCGGGAACCCGCGCACAAAACTGGAATTTGCGCCTTTTCGACCAATGTACGGGCACACTCATGCTTTAGCCAGACCCGCGGATAGGATCTGGCGCCGATGCGTGCCGCGACCATAAGAGACGGGTCGGTCGGGGTCGCGGAGCATCCCGATCTCGAGCCGGGTCACGGCGAGTTGCTGGTGCGCGTGCGGGCGGCGGGCCTGAACGGCGCCGACATGCTCCAGCGCGCCGGCCGCTACCCGGCGCCACCTGGCGCACCGGAGGACATACCGGGCCTCGAGCTCGCGGGCGAGGTGGTCGCGCTCGGCCCGGGCGTGAGCCGGTTCGAGGTTGGAGATCGCGTGATGGCGGTCGTCGGCGGCGGCGGGCAGGCAGAGCTCGCGCTCGTCAACGAGCGCGGGGCGATGCCCGTGCCCGAGCAGCTCGACTGGACTCGGTCGGGTGGTTTCCCCGAGGTCTTCACGACCGCCCACGACGCCCTCTTCACGCAGGCGCTGCTCGCGCCGGGTGAGCGGCTGCTCGTCCACGGCGCGGCCGGCGGCGTCGGGACGGCGGCCGTCCAGTTGGGGCGAGCAGCGGGAGCCAGGGTGGTCGCCACCGTCCGCGACGAGGAGCGCCGCGACGACGTCGCGGCGCTCGGTGCGACCGCGATCGACCCGGAGGGATTCGAGGAGCACGGGCCGTTCGACGTCGTACTCGAGCTCGTCGGAGCCCTGAACATGGCGGGCAACCTGAAAGCGCTCGCCATGCGCGGGCGGATCGTCGTGATCGGCGTCGGCGCGGGCGCGAAGGCCGAGATCAACCTGCACCTGCTGATGGGCAGCCGCGGACGGATCTCCGCCTCGACGCTGCGCGCGCGGCCGCTCGAGGACAAGGCGGATGCGATGCGTCGAGTCGAGCGCCACGTGCTGCCACTCGTCGAGGACGGCAAGGTCGACGTGCCGATCGCACGTACCTTCCCGCTGGACGAGGTGGAGCAGGCCTACGACTACTTCGCGGCCGGCGGCAAGTTCGGCAAGGTCGTGCTGACCCTCGATTGAGGCGGCGAGTGGGGCGCATGCGCCCCACTCCGGACGGCGCATGCGCCGTCCGACAGGGTGGCGCATGCGCCACCCTGCGGCTGGCGCATGCGCCAGCCGATCAGCTCAGGCGCTCGACCAGCATCGCCATTCCCTGACCGCCTGCGACGCACATCGTCTCGAGGCCGATCGATCCGTCGAGCGCGTCGAGGTCGTTCAGGAGCGTCCCCATGATGCGCGCGCCGGTCATCCCGAACGGATGGCCAAGCGCGATCGCCCCGCCATGGGGGTTGAGCTTCTCGAGCGGGATCTTGCACTCCTCCATGATCGGGAGCACCTGCGCCGCGAACGCCTCGTTGAGCTCTACGACGTCGACGTCGTCGATCGTCATTCCCGCGCGGTCGAGCACGTTGCGAATCGCCCCGATCGGCGCGACACCCATGATCTCCGGCTCGAGGCCGCTCGTCGCCGACGCGATGATCCGAGCCCGGGGCTTGACGCCCAGCTCGGCGGCCTTCACGTCGGACATCACGATCACCGCGGCAGCGCCGTCGTTCAGCGGGCAGGAGTTGCCGGCGGTGACCGAGCCGCCCTCGCGGAAGACCGGCTTCAGCTCGCCGAGCTTCTCGACGGTGGTGCCCGCGCGCGGCCCGTCATCCTTGTCGACGACCCCCCTGTCCGGCGTCTCGACAGCGATGATCTCACGGTCGAAGAACCCGTCGTCGCGCGCCTCGACAGCGAGGTCCTGGGAGCGCTTCGCGTACTGGTCCATGTCCTCACGCTTGACTCCGTAGCGCTCGACCACGTTCTCGGCGGTCTCGCCCATCGCGATGTAGGCGTTGTGCGTCCCGTCGCGCCCCTGCAGCTTCGGGTTCTGCGTGTCCGGGAGCGTCGCCTCCGAGTTCGGCCCGGCGCGGCTGACCGACTCGACGCCCGCCGCGATGTAGGTGTCGCCGTCACCGGCACGCACCGCGTCGGCGGCGATCCGGATCGCGTTCAGGCTGGAGGCGCAGTAGCGAGCGATCGTGGATCCGGTCACCGAGTCGGGCAGCCTCTCGGATAGCAGCACCATGATCCGGCCGATGTTGTAGGCCTGCTCGCCCTGCGTCATCCCGCAGCCGCAGATCAGGTCGTCGACCGACGCCGGGTCGATCTGGGGGTGGCGGGACAGCAGCTGGTCGACGACGAAGGCGCCGAGGTCGTCCGGTCTGATCTGGGTAAGCGAGCCCTTGAAAGCCCGCCCGATCGGCGTTCGGAGGGTGTCGACAATCACGGGTTCCGGCATTCGGCTCTCCTTGCAAGGGGTGGGGGGAGATGGGGAGGACCCGGGTGACGACGGGGTCGCTCTTCCTAAAGATTCTATTTGGACGGCTGTGCGAGCGTGCGGCTGCGCCGCACGCTCCGGAGTCAAGCCCGACCGATATCGAAAGCGGCGCCCCGGGGTCAGCGCGGCGGCATCCGGAGCGCCGCGTTGCGCCGCACGCTCCGGAGTCAAGCTCGAACCGATATCGAAAGCGGCGCCGCCGGGTCAGCGCGGCGGCATCCGGAGCGCCCCGTCGAGCCGGATCGTCTCGCCGTTCAGCATCGGGTTCTCGACGATCTGGCACGCAAGCGCGGCGTACTCGGCGGGCCGGCCGAGACGGGGCGGGAAGGGGATCTGCTCGCCGAGCGCCGTGCGCGCGTCCTCGGGCAGAGCCGCGAGCAGGGGGGTGTCGAAGGTTCCGGGAGCGATCGTGCAAACCCGGATGCCGGTGCGCGCGAGGTCGCGGGCGGCGGTCAGGGTCAGCGAGACGACTCCGCCCTTCGAGGCGGCATAGGCCGCCTGCCCGATCTGGCCGTCGAAGGCCGCGATCGAGGCCGTCATGACGATCACGCCCCGCTCGCCGCCGCCGCCGTCGGGGTCGCCGCGCGCCATCGCCGCCGCCGCGAGCCTGAGGACGTTGAAGGTGCCGATCAGGTTGACCTCGATCACCTTGCGGAAGGAGTCGATGCCCGCCGGGCCGTCGCGCGTCACGATGCGCTCGGCGGAGCCGATGCCCGCGCAGGAGACCGCGATCCGCAGCCCGCCGAGTGCGTCGGCGGCCTCTCCGATCGCACGCTCGAGCGCTTCCGCGTCGGTGACGTCCGCAGCGAAAGCGGCCGCCCCGCCGCCGAGCTCGCTCGCGAGACGCTCCGCGCGCTCGCCGTCGAGGTCGACGATCGCCACGCGCGCGCCGCGCGAGGCGAGCGCTCGCGCGGTCGCCTCGCCGAGGCCGGACGCGCCGCCGGAGACGATTGCAGGGGAGCCTTCGATGTCCATGCCGGGCGACCCTACTGCGTGTAGCGCCGCAGGCGGCGCTATACGCTCCCCGCGGGTGGTGGACGGGCCGCGCGCGTTCGTACGGCCTGGAAATGCGCCAAGGCGGGCCTACAGCAGCGGCGCCGCGGGCGTCTGCGGCGCCGAACTGGCAACTGCCCCAAAGGCGGGGGCGATTACAGCGGCGCCGCGAGCGTCAGGCCGAACAGCCCGGCGGGATCGGTGAAGAACTGCTCGATCCCGAGGCCCGCGACGGCGAGCTCCTTGGAGAGCGCCTCGAGCGTGAACTTGCTCGAAATCTCGGTGCGCAGCTCCTCGCCTGCCTCGAAGCTCGCCTCGAGGCCGGCGCCGGCGAACCGGACCCGCTGGGCGCGGATCGCGCGCAGGCGCATCTCGATCCACGAGTTCGCCTGGTCGAAGAAGGCGACATGCTCGAACGCGGCGGGGTCGAAGTCCGCGCCGAGCTCGCGGTTGAGGATGCTGAGAAGGTTCAGGTTGAACTGCGCGGTGACGCCCTCGCTGTCGTTGTACGCCGCCTCTACCACCGCCGGGTCCTTGACCAGGTCGGTGCCGACGAGCAGCCAGTCGCCCTCGCCCATGAACGAGCGCAGCCGCTCGAGGAAGCGGGTGCGTGGCTCCCGCGTGAAGTTCCCGAGCGTCCCGCCGAGGAAGGCGACGATTCGCGGGCCATCGGCGTCCGGGACGTGCTCGAGGTGGCGCTCGAAGTCGCCGACGATGCCGTGCACGGAGATGCCGGGGAAGAGCGCGCAGAGCTCCTCGGCGCACTGCTCGACGACGGCGCTCGAGACGTCGACCGGCACGTAGCGCTCAAGCGTCCCCGCGCCTGCCATGTTGTAGAGCAGCGCCCGCGTCTTGGAGGCCGTGCCCGAGCCGAGCTCGACGAGCTCGCCGGCGCCGGTCATGGCGATGATCTCGGGTGCGCGCCGGTTGAGGATGGCGCGCTCGCAGCGCGTCGGGTAGTACTCCGGGAGCGTCGTGATGCGGTCGAAGAGCTCGGAGCCGCGGTCGTCGTAGAGGTACTTCGGCGGCAGCTCCTTGGGGTCTGCGGCGAGGCCCGCCCGGACGTCGTCCGCGAGCGACTCGAGGCTCGAGCCGTCGAGAAACGAGCTGATCGTGACCTGCGGCGTCGCGAGGGCGCCCCTCATCGACGGTCCTCTCGACGGCCTGGCCCTTCGCTCATGCGTCCCTCGCGCAGCGGAAGCCGGCGAAGATCTGCCGCCGCTCCGGGAAGTCCCAGTTGCGCAGGCTGTTGCGCACGAGATTTGAGCGCGTCGCCCACGACCCGCCGCGCAGGACCTTGTAGTCGTGCCCGAAGAAGATCGCCGAGTACTCCTCGTAGGGGAAGGGCTGGAAGCCCGGGTAGGCGGCGAAGTCGCTCGCGGTCCACTCCCAGGCGTCGCCTACGAGCCCGAGCACGCCGTCGAAGGAAGCGCCCGCCGGATACGCGCCGCAGGGGGCGGGCGCGAAGCCGCGCTGGTCGATGTTCGCCCGCCGCTCGCTCGGCTCGACGCCGCCCCACGGCAGTCGGCGCAGGTCGCCTCCAGCGGCGCCCGAGGCGGCCCGCTCCCATTCCGCCTCGGTCGGCAGGCGCTTGCCGCACGCTCGCGCGTACGCGTCGGCCTCGTACCAGGAAACGTGCATGACGGGCAAGCTCGGGTCGATCGGCGACAGCTCGTCGAAGCGGCGCTCGAGGCCATCCTCGGTCCAGTAGCGAGGCCGCTCGATGCGCTCACGCCTGCGCCAGCGCCACCCCGCCTGCGACCACCAATCGCGGCGCTCGTACCCGCCGGCATCGACGAAGTCGAGGTAGGCGCCGTTCGAGACGGGGACACGGTCGATCTCGAAGGCGTCGAGGTCGACGACGTGCTGCGGGCGTTCGTTGTCGTAGGCGAAGCCCTCGGCCGCCCCGAGCAGCACCGGACCCGCGTCGATCGCGACCATGCCCCCCGCGGTCCCGGCCGCCGGGAGCGCGCGCCGGTCGCGCGGCATGTAGACGCCGGCCTCGGCGATCGCGAGGGTCTGGAGCATCGTCTCGTTGTGCTGATGCTCGTGCGCGATCACCTGCTCCCAGGCGAACCCCTCGGCGGTCAGCGATGGGGCGTCGGCGGCGATGTCGGCGCCGTCGAGACCCCCAAGGGCGCGCTCGCGCACCTGCTCGAGGTACTCGACCGCCGCGGCGCGCTGGAGGTAGGGCAGGTCGCCGCGCCGGGCCCGCGGGGTCTCGTTCGCGTCGTAGACCTCCATCAGCTCGGGGTGGATCGGCTCGTGACCGCCGACGCGGTGGTTGAGCCAGAGGTCCTCGAAGGCGGCGACGTGCCCGAGGTCCCAGACGAGCGGGCTGAGCAGCGGGCTGTGGACGCGTTCGACGTCCTCGTCGCCGACATCCTCGACGAGCCGGAGGGTGCGCTCGCGGGCGTCGCGCATCAACTCGCCCAACTCCTGCTTGAGCAGCGACTCGGCCCCTCCGCGGGGCAGTGATTCAGACGGCGAGGAAGGCAACTGGCCTCTGGACGGGATCGTAAGCGATCCGCGACGCCCGCGCGCGCGGCTCGACCGGGGACGCTCGTCGGAGCGCTCGACAGGCGCCCTGGTGGACCGAGCGAAGCGCGCACGCGCTTCGCTCGGGTATAACGGGTCCCCCGGGGGACGAGAGAGGAGCAAGGTTGGATATCTCGCGCGTCAAGCGCTCTGAGTGGATCGGCTTCGCCGGCTCGATCGTGCTCGCGGTGGCGCTATTCCTGCCCTGGTTCTCGACGAGCTGCGACGCGAAGCTCAAGCCGGCAGGCTGTGACTTCGAGTCGCTGATCAACCACCAGCGCGGCACCTTCAACGCCTTCCAGACCTACACGATCCTCGAGTGGGTCCTGCTCGCGGCGTGCCTCGCGCCGTTCGTGCTCGCCTGGATAATCGCGCGCGGCCACGAGATCAGCTGGCGTCCGGGCGAGGTCACGATGATCGTCGGCATGCTCGCTCTTGCGCTGATCCTGCTGAACGGGATCATCCTGGGCCGGCCCGGGACCTCCTCGCAGGCGCCCGGCGTTCCCGCCCACAGCGTCGCGATCTCGATCGACATCGGGTACTGGATCGGGCTCGATCGGGTGCTTCCTGATCGCCTACGGCGGCTTCGTCAGACAGGTGGCGTCGAACCGGGAGAAGAAGCCTCCGGGCGTCATGTAGGGGAATCGCCGGAGGCCACTCCCGGAGGGGAAGCCGCAGGTGATCGAGGGAGGCCGTGCTGCCCCGGCGTGATAGAGAGGAAGCGCCGCCAGGCGATTCCTCTAGGCTCCCCGGGCCGTGGCCGAGGGGCAGAAGCAAGCGAAGCCGGATCGCAACCTGGCGATGGAGCTCGTGCGAGTGACCGAGTACGGCGCGATGGCGGCGGCACGCTGGGTCGGCCTCGGTGACAAGGAGGCCGCCGACCAGGCGGCGGTCGACGCGATGCGGCTGATGCTCGACACGGTGCGGATGGACGGGGTCGTGGTGATCGGCGAGGGCGAGAAGGACGAGGCGCCGATGCTCTACAACGGCGAGCAGATCGGCGACGGCTCACCGCCGCAGGTGGACATCGCGGTGGACCCGCTCGAGGGCACCACGCTCGCGGCGCAGGGCCAGCCGCGCGCGCTCGCGGTGCTGGCGCTGTCCGAGCGGGGCACGATGTTCGACCCGGGCCCTTGCGTCTACATGCTGAAGATCGCCGCCCAGCCGTCGTTCGCCCACCTGCTCGACCTCGACCGCCCGCTCGGCGAGACGCTCGCGTTGATCGCCAAGGAGAAGGGGACCGACGTGCGCGACGTGACGGTGATGATGCTCAACCGCGATCGCCACAACGACGCCGTCGAGGAGATCCGCAAGGCGGGCGGGCGGGTCCGCTTCATCGAGCACGGCGACGTGTCGGCGGGGCTGCTCGCGATCACCGAGGACTCGCCCGTCGACCTGCTGTGGGGAATCGGCGGAACGCCGGAGGGGGTGATCTCGGCGGCAGCGACGAAATGCATGGGCGGCCAGCTGCTCGGCCGCCTGTGGCCGCGCAGCGACGAGGAGCGCCAGGCCGCGCTCGACGCGGGCTACGACCTCGACGAGGTGCTCGACGTCGACCGCCTCGTCGCCGGCAACGACGTCTTCTTCGCCGCCACCGGCGTCACCGACGGCGACGTGCTCGAGGGAGTCCACTACACCTCGACCGGCGCGACGACAGAGTCGCTCGTGATGCGCTCACGCTCGGGCACGGTACGGCGCGTGTCCGCCCGCCATGACCGCGCGAAGCTGCGCGAGATCAGCGGCGCGCGCGTCGGCTGACCGATTATCGGCTGGTGCGGCTGCCGCGGCGGCGCGGCCGTCGCAGGCAGGTCACGAACCCCGCTCGGTGGTCCGGGAAAGCTGGCCGGGGCGGATGCGCGCCTCCTCGCTGTCGGCGGTCCGGTCGGCCGCGTCCGCGCTGGTGTAGTCGCCGTCGGCGCGTGCCAGCTCCGCCTGCTCGCGCAGGCTGCCGACGACCGAGGGCGCCAGGTCGAGCCGCGCGAGCGAGCGCAGGAAGGAGTTCGTGACGATCGTGTGGATGCGCAGCTGGGTGATCCGGTAGATGACGCCGCCGATGTGCGCGAACCAGCCCCAGCCCCCGATCGTCGGGTAGAAGTTCGCAACCTCGGAGGTGACGCGAATCGTCACCTCCTCGCTGGAGTCGCGGCCGTCCGAGGGTCGCTCGACCGCGATCCGCAGGAAACCGTTGCCGCGCCCGCGCGGCGAGACCAGCAAGCCCCGCTTGATGCGCCAGGTGACGCTGCCGTAGCTCGCCTCCGTTTCGTACTCGGGAGCGTGGAAGGTGAGCAGCCGGAACGGCTCGCGCAGGATCACGACCGCCCGCGAGGTGGGCGTGTAGACGACGCGCAGGATCCCGAGCGAGACCTGCGTCAGGAAGCGCCAGTAGGTGCGCGCGAGCCGCTCGAGGTACTCGGGATTCCAGATCCGGTCGAGCTCCGAGCGCGGCATCGTGACGTCGGCGACCTGGCTCGTTGTCACGCTGCCGTCCCGCGCCCGCTCGGAGCGCGGCTTGCCGACGATCCGGACGCGTGCGGCGGCGTGGCGCTCGCGACGGACCAGCTCCACCGGATTGCGGCTCATGGGCGCTGATTACCCCGCTGCGAGCAGCTCTATGTCGACCCGCTCGCCCGCCTCGACGCGTCCCTCGCCAGGCTCGATCAGGGCGAGCGCGCTCGCGGCGAGCATCGAGCTGATCCGGTGCGAGCCCTGGGGGCCGGTCGGCAGCGCGCTGTAGCCGTCCTCGCGCAGCCGCAGGCTGACGCGGACCGCCTGGGTGCGACCGGGCGCGCGCTCCACGGCGGCCTCGAGCGTCGCGCGCGTGCGGGAGGCTCCGGTCGGACCGCCCTGAAGCGCGATCAGCGCCGGCCGCGCGAAGAGCTCGAAGGTGACCATCGCGGACACCGGGTTGCCCGGCAGGGCGAAGACGAGCGTGCGGCCACGGCTGCCGAACCAGGTCGGCTTGCCGGGCTTGAGCCGCACGCGCCAGAATCGCTCGGTGACGCCGAGCGCCTCGAGCGCGGGGCGGACGTGGTCGTGCTCGCCGACCGAGACGCCCCCCGATATGCAGAGGACGTCGGCCCGCTCGAGCGCGTCCGCGATCGACGCAGCGGTCGCGTCGCGATCGTCGCCCACTCGGACCGCCTGGACGACCCGCGCGCCGGCGGCGGTCGCCTGGGCGCCGAGCGCGATCCGGTTCGAGTCGACGATCTGCCCGGGCTCGGGCTGGGCGCCGGGGTCGACGAGCTCGTCTCCGGTGACGAGGATCGCCACACGCGGAACGGCCCGGCAGGGCACTCGCGCGCGGCCGAGCGCCGCGAGGATCGCCAGCGCCGGTGGGCCGAGCCGGGTGCCCACGGCGAGGACCTGCTCGCCGG
This sequence comes from uncultured Actinomycetes bacterium, assembly GCA_963719375.1. Taxonomy (GTDB): domain Bacteria; phylum Actinomycetota; class Thermoleophilia; order Solirubrobacterales; family Thermoleophilaceae; genus JAICJV01. The sequence continues at coordinate 2,114,337 of CAVRBY010000001.1, forward strand.
CACGGACGTCCTCGCCGGCGCGGCGCAGGTTGCGCCCGGCGGCTATCGCCGGGAGCGTCAGCAGGCCGTCCTGGCGGTCGACGATCTCGATCTCGGCTACTGCTCCCGTCCCGGGGGGCAGCATCGCGCCGGTCGAGATCGGCATCGCCTCGCCGGGTCCGAGCGGCATACCGGCCGGGTGGCCCGCGCGCGACTCGCCGACCAGCGTGAGCCGCCCGGAGGCGCCCGGGGGAACCGCGTAGCCATCCATCGCCGATGAGTCGAACGGCGGCAGGTCGCGCTCGCTGACCACGTCCTCGGCGAGGTAGCGGCCGAGCGCGCCGGTCAGCGCGACCTGCTCGATCGGGAGCGGCCGGGCGGTCTCCGCCACGAGGCGGCGAGCCTCTTCGACCGAGAGCATGGCCACGCCGGTCATCTTGGCACGCGCCGAAGGCCTTGCGAAAGCGCCCAACTTGCGGGATGTTCATATCGAGGCGCCGCCACGGAGGGACGTTTTGCCGCCTTGCCGGGGGTTAGAGTCGAATCTCGCGTGCTCGAGACGGCGTCCACAGCCACCTATCCACGACTTGCCGCCGCTCGATCACCAGTGCACGCACCGATAGCGCGACTCGAGGAAACGCGCGGCGAGCTCGCGAAGACGTGGCTGCTGCGCACGATCGAAAGGGCCTCGCTCGACGAGATCGAGCGCCTGCCGACGGCACGGATCGCCCGCGAGCTGCCCGCCCTGATCGCGGACATCGCCCGCGCCGCCGGCGAGATCGCGACTACCGAGCCCGAGCCCGACGCGGGGGCGGCGGCGGGTCTGCCGCACCTCGACTGGGCCAAACGGCTTGCGGAGCTGACCGGTCGTGAGCAGCTGCTCGGGCCGCAGCTGATCCGCGACGTCGCGGGCCTACAGTCGGTGATGATCACCTCGCTGCACCGCCAGCTGAGGACGCTCGATCCGCTCGCGACGCTGCAGGCGGTCGAGCGGCTGACCGAGATCTTCAGCTCGATGCAGGCCGATGCCGTGGAGGAGGTGATGCGCCAGCGGTCCCGCGAGCTCGAGTGGCTCGGCACGACGGACGCGCTGACTGGGCTCCACAACGAGCGCTTCCTGCGCCAGCAGCTGAGTCACCTGCTCGGCATGCAGAAGCGCTACGGCCACCCGTTCGCCGTGCTCGTGGTCGACGTCGACGGCCTCGGCCGTATCAACGACGCCTACGGCAGCGCCGCCGGCGACCGGACGCTGGTGGACGTCGGCACCGCGCTCGGCGAGTCCGTGCGCGCGGTCGACACGCCGATCCGGATGACCGACGACGAGTTCTGCGTGCTGCTCCCGAACCAGACCGCCACCCGCGCACGCTCGCTCGCGGAGCGGATCGTCGCCGCCGTCGGCAGCGTCGAGGGACCCGGGTCGCGACCGCTCAAGGTGACGATCGGCGTAGTCTCCTCCCCCCAGCACGCCAGCGAATCGGACTCGCTGCTCGAGCTCGCCGATGCGGCGCTGTTCCGCGCAAAGGCCGCCGGCGAGCCGGTCGCGATCGGCGTGCCGGAGAGCGGCGAGAGCCCCGCAGCGGACGGCGGCTGACGGCGGCCCCGCGGCCGTGAGGGTCGGGCGGCAGGTGTGAGGACACAGGGTGGTCGACGTACCGCGGACGTCTGCCCGCCGCCGTTACTCGATCAAGCCGTTGCGGATGGCGATCGCGACGGCCTGCGTGCGGGTGTCGGCGCGCAGCTTGGCGAGGATCCGCTTGGTGTGCGTACGGACCGTCTCCGTCGAGAGGCCGAGCCGCTTCGCGACCGTCTCCGTCTGCATGCCGTCGGCAAGCATCTGAAGGATCTCCCGCTGGCGGCTCGTGAGCGTTCGATCGGACTCGTCGAGCACGATCGTCGACGACAGCGCCGGGTCGACGTAGAAGTCGCCGGTCTGGGCGGCGCGGATCGCACGCACGAGGTCCTCGGGCGGCGAGTCCTTGCGCACGTAGCCCTTCACGCCCGCCTTGAGCGCCTCCGTCAGCAGCCGTGCGCCCCCGTTCGAGGTGAAGATCACGATCGCCGACTCGAGCTGCCGGGTGAGACGGAGGATCAGGTCCTCGACGCCGCCGGAGACTCCGCGCGGGTCGATGATCACGACGTGCGGTGCCGCCCCCTCGGCGAGCTCGAGCGCGAGCTCCGGAGTCGGGACGTCCGTGACCTCCACGCCCGCGACCTCCCGCTCGAGCAGCGCCCGGATCCCCTGCCGCACGACCGGGTGATCGTCCACGATCAGACAGCGCAGCGGTGCCTCGGACCGGCTTGTCATCCTGATCGCAGCTTACTCAAAAGTGGCGGATGTAACCAGCGTGGGTTCATCCGCCCGCCGGACTGAGCACGGCCGGCTCCGCCGGGGGGCGGCCCCTCAGCGGCCGGGGAGCCTCCGCAGCACGCCGCCGGCGGTCTTCAAGCCGACCCCTGCGACCTTGCCGGCCAGCTTGAGCGCGCCCGTCAGGGGGTCGGTCTGGCGCGCCGGCGGAGTCGGGCGGGGGGCCCGGCCGGTGCCGCGCTTGGCCGCCGCGGCGGAGCGGGGGCTTGCCGTCCGCTTGGGGCGCGCCGCGCCGGTCTTGCTCGCCCGTCCGCTCCGGTCGGGAGGCGGGCCACCGGCGGCCCGCTTCTCGCTGCGGCGTCCCGGCCGCTCGCGCGGCAGGTTCCCGAGCACGCCCGGCTCGTCGCTCATCGCTGTGCCCAGACGCTCGTCATCGTGCACAATCTACGCGGATCGGCCGATGGATTCGCCGGTGCGTGGTCCGGCGACTGGGGAGTCGATAACGTAGACGGCTCGGAGAGACGGACGGCGACCGTGCGCGGTCGCCGATCGGTGGTCGAGGACGAGCTGCGCCAGCGTTGCCGCGCGGGGGGCAAACGTCGTTGATTTCCGGGTATATCGGGATTAGAGTCACGGGACTTGTTTGAATTGGAGTTCTGCGCGCGGGGCTCCTCGCCTAGACGGAACGGATCTCAATGTCAGTGACGGAACTGCAGGAACTCGAGGAGGTGAAGCTCCTCGTCACCAAGGGCACCCAGACCGGGGTGCTGACCTACGCGGAGGTAGCCACCGCCCTGGCCGAGGTCGACCTCGACGAGGCCGACATCGAGGATCTGCACGGTTTCCTCGAGCGCTCCGAGATCGAGCTCGTCGAGGAGGTCGATCCCGCGATCAGCGCGGTGCAGGAGGAGCGCGCGGTCGACGGAAAGGGGCGTCGCCGCAAGGCGAAGACGCAGATCGACCTGAAGCCGGACATGACGACCGACTCGCTTCAGCTGTTCCTGAAGGACATCGGCAAGGTCCGGCTGCTCACCGCCCAGGAGGAGGTGGACCTGGCCAAGCGGATCGAGCGCGGCGACCTGGACGCGAAGCAGAAGATGGTCGAGTCGAACCTGCGACTGGTCGTCTCGATCGCGAAGAACTACCGCAATCAGGGACTGCCGTTCCTCGATCTGATCCAGGAGGGCACGCTCGGCCTGGTTCGCGCCGCCGAGAAGTTCGACTACCGCAAGGGCTTCAAGTTCTCGACCTATGCGACGTGGTGGATCCGCCAGGCCATCGCCCGCGCGCTCGCCGACAAGGCGCGCACGATCCGCATCCCCGTGCACGTCGTCGAGAAGCTGAACAAGATCGGTCGCGCGGAACGCAAGCTCGTCACCGAGCTCGGCCGCGAGCCGACTCCCGACGAGATCGCCGACGTGACCGGGATCGAGCCGGAGGAGGTCGATTCGATCAAGCGCTCGGCGCAGGCTCCGGTATCGCTCGAGAAGCCGGTCGGCGACGAGGAGGAGTCGGAGTTCGGGCAGTTCATCGCCGACGAGCGCGCTGAGTCCCCCTACGATCGCGCCGCCGAGATCCTCACCAAGGAGGCGCTCCGCGAGGCGCTCGAGAACCTCTCCTACCGCGAGCGCCGCGTGCTCGAGCTGCGCTACGGCCTCGGCGGCGAGCATCCACGTACGCTCGACGAGGTCGGACGGACCTTCAACGTCACCCGCGAGCGCATCCGCCAGATCGAGAATCAGTCGCTCAAGAAGCTGCAGTCGCTCGCCGAGGCGCAGAAGCTTCGCGACGTGGCCTGATCCCGCGGAGCGGATCAGGCCACCGCGGGAGGGGCGGGTCTCGTGTGCCTAGCGCGGAACTCCCGGACTCAAGCCGGGCACGGAAGCTTCCGATGAAGCTTTCGTGCTCGATCTCGATGCCGCGCTTCACAAGGTCATCGGAAGCGGCGGGTCCGACCTCCACCTGAAGGTTCCGTCACCGCCGCTGATCCGCCTGCACGGGCGGCTCGCGCCAATCGAGGGCACCGACCCGCTCGGGCCCGACGACACTGAGCTCGTCCTGCACAAGCTGCTCGCCGGCAAGGAGGACAAGCTGCTCGAGTTCGCCGAGGAGAACGAGGTCGACTTCTCGTTCGGCGTTCAGGGCCTGTCGCGCTTTCGCGTCAACGCCTTCCGCCAGCGCGGCGTGATCTCGCTGGTCTGCCGGGCGATCCCGCACGAGATCCGCACCGTCGACCAGCTCGGGCTCCCCGAGGTCGTCGCCGACATCGGTGACGAGGAGCGCGGGATCATCCTGCTGACCGGCACCACGGGCTCCGGCAAGAGCTCTACGCTCGCGGCGATCATCGACCAGATCAACCGCTTCCACGCCAAGCACATCGTCACGATCGAGGACCCGATCGAGTTCCTCCACCGCGACAAGCGCTCGATCATCAACCAGCGCGAGGTGGGCCAGGACACCGGCTCCTTCAAGCGGGCGCTGCGGCGAGTTCTGCGTCAGGACCCCGACGTGATCCTCGTCGGCGAGATGCGCGACGAGGAGACCGTCGCGACGGCGCTGTCGGCCGCCGAGACCGGTCACCTCGTCCTCTCCACCCTGCACACGCTCGACGCGCCGGAGACCGTCAACCGGATCATCGACTTCTTCCCCCCGCACCAGGCCCAGCAGGTCCGATCGATGCTCGGCGGCACGCTCAAGGCGATCATCTCTCAGCGCCTCGTCCCGACCGCGGACGGCAACGGCCGCGTGGCCTGCTGCGAGATCATGCGCATGACATCACGAGTGCGCGACATGATCACGAACCCCGACGAAACCGGCCGGCTCGGCGACGCCATCGGCGAGGGAAGCTACTACGGCATGCAGACCTTCGACCAGGCGCTGCTCGGCCACGTCCAGGCGGGCAGGGTGACGATGGAGGACGCCCTGCGCGTGGCCACGAACCCGCATGACTTCAAGCTGCTCGTGGCCGCGGGCGGCCAGCGCTCCACGTCGGTCGAGCACCTCGTGGAGAACGGGGCCGGCAGCTCCCTCGTCTGACGGCGACCGCGCGCGCGTCGCGGGCGTGGAGCCCGCTCTATACTTCAGTTTGTGAAGCGCGGCGAAGCTCCGATCGACGGCGAGAACTGTCCGGTCTGCGCGACCGCGGAGCTTGTCTGCGCCAAGTGGACGATCCTCGTCATCCGCGACCTCGCCACCGGGCATCACCGCTTCTGCGAGCTGGAGCGCTCTCTGGCCGGCATCAGCCCGAGGACGCTCTCGCTGCGCCTGCGCGCGCTCGAGGAGCACGGGATCGTGGAACGGCGGACGCTGCCCGAGGTGCCGCCGCGCGTCGAGTACGAGCTGACCTCGAAGGGTCGCGCCCTCCTGCCGCTGGTCGAGGACATGCGCCGCTACGGGCACGAGTGGCTCGGTGCGGGCATCGGCTCGCAGCTCGTAGCCGCTTGAGCCGCCCCGCTCGGGCAGCTGCGCGACGCTCCTGAAACGGCCGACCGCGAAGGACCGGTGCGCCGCGCGGCGAAAGCACGCGCATGCGAAATCGCGTGCTCCATGACGCGCTGCGGGACTTCGCGCTCGAGGCAGCGGCGCTGCTCAGTGCCGATGTGCAGGCCGGCGCCGAGATTCCATTCGATGTAGTCGGCGAGCGGCGCGGCGCCTCCGTGCTCTACGCGTACCAGCCGCGAACCGCGGAGTTCATCGGGGAGCGCTGGGACCGCCTGCGTGGACTGCCGGCCTGCGCGCAGGCGGCGCGAACGCTCGGGTCGGGCGCCGAGCGCTACCTGCGCGTTCAGGCGGACGGCGGGCGCGACGATGCCGTCGAAGCTCTGCGTGCGATGCTCGAGCGCCTGTACCGCGACGCGACCAGCTTCGAGTTCCCGGAGCAGCGCTTCGACGCCGTCTACGGAGAGCTCGAGCGTGCCCTCTGCGAAGGGACGCTGAGGACGGCGATCGTGGCGCCGGTCTTCGGGGTGGCGCTGGAGGAGGAGCGCGTCGATCTTGGGTCGGGTCTCTTCCTGGGTCGGGGAGAGACGCTCGACGCGCCGGTGGAGGCGGTGTGGCGCGCGCCGGACGGGGCGGATGCGGGGCCGAACGTCGTGGCGGTGCTTCGCCGCGACATCGAGGGAGACGCGCGCGTGCCCCTCGCCGAGGCCCGCTCGCGCTTCGCCGCGCTCCTGCGTGCGCTGCGGCTGATCGGGCCGGGGGGTTCGTCGATCGGCCCGCTTGCATGGGGAAGGGTCGACGACGGCGCCTGGCGGCCACTGCCGCTCGAGGGCGGCAGCGGCGGGCGCGGCCCGGCGCTGCTGATCGCCGGTGATTTCGAGCAGGAGCTACGAGAGCTGATCGAGTTGCTCGAGGGCGGCGTCGCCGGCGGCCGTCTCGGCTGGGCCCTGACCCGGTTCGAGGCCGGACTCGACCGCGCGAGCGACGCACAGGCGCTCTCCGACTACCTGCTCGCGCTGGAGGCGCTCTTCGACGCGCGCGAGCCGGCCGGTCGCGGCACGCTCTCACTGCGCCTGGCGGCGCTCTGCGCCGACGAGTCGGAGCGCGTGGCGCTCCGCCGCACGCTGGAGAAGGCCTTCTCGCTCGAGGCCCGGATGATGCGCGGAGCGTTCGAGGAGGAGGGCGTGCACGTGGTGCACACGCTCGAGGAGTGCCTGAGGGCACTGCTGCGCGACGTGATCTGCGGCTACCTCGAGCCGAACCTCAAGGCGGCCGCGGATGACATCCTCGTCTCGGGCGGCGGGCCGCTCGAGGTGCACGCCGCCGATCTCCGCGAGCCGCCGGCCGCCGCCGATCCCGACACCGCCGAGATGGAAGCGGTCCCCGTCGAGGAGCGGGGCGTGACGAGCTCGGGCGACTGGGACGGCGACGGGGACGACGCGGCGGATTACTCAGCGCCGGTGTGAGCGGACTCAGCGCGAGGGGCGGCGACTCGCGCGACTACTCGTCGCCGGTGCCGTCCGGAGCGCGCTCGGCGCGCTCACGCCGCCGGCGCGCGTCCCTGACCCGCGTCTCGGCTTCACGAACCTGCTCGCGCCGCTCCGCGAGCGCCGCCTGAACCTGCTCGAGCGCGCGCCGGGCGGCCCCGAGGTCATTCTCCGCGGCGGCCTCGGCTTCCTTCGCCCGGCGTAGCTTCTCCTGCCGCCGCGCGGCCGCCTTGCGCGCCGCAGCGTCGTCTCGCCGCGGGCGCCGGGGCGCTCGCGGACCGTCCTCCGGGGCGGCAACCGGCCCGAACCCGCTCGCCACGCGCTCATGTTCGAGGCGCCCCGCGAGCACCGCGGCGAGGACGTCGGTGTCGACCGTGGCGGCGTGCAGCGTCGAGCGGACCGCGTCGAGCGTCGCGGCGCTCGAGGCGGGGGCCAGCTCGCTCAGGGCGTCGACGGCCGCGCTCGCGCGGTCGCTCGCCTCGCGCAGGGCGGAGGCATCACCGCCGCCGAGCAGCTCTCGCTGCGCGTCGCCGAGCAGGCGCGCGGAGTCGGCGAGCGCCTCGGCCCGATCGGGGTGCTCGCGGACAGCCGAGTTGACCGCCCAGGCCGCGCGCGTCGGCTTCGGGAGCCGCTTGACCGCCTCCGCCGCGGAGCGGTCGCCGTCCGCGCGGAGCGTCTTGGCGAGGGCGTCGCGCTCGGCGACGAAGCGCTCGAGAGGGAGGCCGTAGAGAGCGTCGACGGCTTCGTCGACGGACGACATCACGCTCCGAACAGGTAACGGTCGAATGACTGCAGGCCGGCCAGGTCGTAGACGTCGTTGTCTAGCAGCGGTACGCGCAAGAGGGGCTCTCTGCCGAGCTCGCGGTGGAGGCGCTCTATTCCCTCCCGGTCTCCCTCGGCCATCCGGCGGTGGTCGGCGTAGTTGCGCGCGACCTTGCGGGCGAGGCGTTTGTCGAGCAGCTCGACGAGATCACGCTCGAGGTCCGCCGGTGCGGCTGGAGCGTACTCGTGCACGCGGTTTACGATGGCGCCGCCAAACGGGAGGCGCTGCTCGCTGAGGCGCTGGTGGAAGTAGACCGCCTCCTCGATCGCGTCATGCTGGGGCGAGGTGACGACCAGGAAGGTCACCTCGGGCGTCGCGAGCAGGTCGGCGACCCGCTCGGCGCGCTCGCCGATGCCCGCGGCCATGTCGCCGAAGCTCGCGAAGAACTCCGACAGGTCGCGCAGCAGGTCGATGCCGGTCAGGCGCTTCAACATCCCGAACAGGACGCCGCTGCCGCGACCGAAGACGCGCAGGCCGATGCGGCCCGGGCGCAGGAAGAACTGCAGCGAGCGGGAGTCGACGAAGCGGGCGAGCCGCTGCGGCGCGTCGAGGAAATCGAGCGCGTTGCGCGTCGGTGGCGTGTCGAGCACGAGCAGGTCGTAGCGGCCGCTGTGGTGGAGCTCGTAGAGCTTCTCCATCGCCATGTATTCGGTCGAGCCCGCTACCGCGTTCGAGAGCTCCTGGTAGATGCGGTTCGCGAGCACGGCGTCGCGGGTCGCGGCGTCGTCGGCGTAGCGCTCCACGAGCTCGTCCCAGGTGCGCTTGGCGTCGAGCATCATCGCCCACAGCTCGCCGTCCATGTCGATCCCGGCCGCGGCGAAGCGCTCCGGCTCGACGCGGCGCTCCTCGTTACCGAGCTCCTCCATTCCCAGTGAGGTGGCGAGGCGGTGCGCGGGGTCGATCGTGAGCACGGCGACCTTGCGCCCGCGCTGCGCCATGCCCATCGCGATCGCCGCCGAGGTGGTCGTCTTGCCGACGCCGCCGGCGCCCGCGCAGATGCAGATCCGCTTGTCGCCGAGCAGCTCCTCGATGCTCATCCGCCGAGTCTCCCGTCGAGCTCGACGGCGAGCTGCTCGAGGTCCTCGAGCGTGAGCTCCGGCTCCCACACGTATGGCAGCGTCACGACATGCGACGCCGAGCGTCGCAGGCGCCCCAGCTGGCTGCGCTCGCCGCGCGCCCGCCGATGCTCGGTGAGCGCCGCACGCAGCGCCGCGGCGGCCGCACCCGGCTCCGACCCGAGAGAGCCGTTGCCGGCAGCGGCTCGCTCGAGCGCCTCGGCCTCGGTGGCGCTGAAGCGCTCCTGCATCAGAGCGTTGACGACGACGAGGTCATTCGCGATCCCGAGCTCGTCGTGCAGGCGGCCGCAGAACTCGATCGTCTCGGTGACCGGCATCTCCTGTGCGAGCGCGACGGCCACGAAGCCGGTCTGGGCGGGATCGGTGAGAAAGCCGTGGATCATGTCAGCGCGGCGGCGGATCGGGCCCACGCGGGCGATCTCGCCATAGGTGCGCGGTGTGCGCAGCATGCCGAGGCCGTGGCCGGATGCCGGAGCGTCGAGGATCACGATGTCGTACGGCGCCTCCTTTGGATTGCGACGCTCGAGCTGGGCGAGCTCCCAGACCTTGCCGATCGTGGCCAGCTCCATCAGTCCCGGGGCGGCCGCGGTGAAGTACTCGAAGATGCGGTTGTGCAGCAGCAGGCCGGTCAGCCGGCCGGAGCCGAGCTGCTGGCCGAGGTACTCCTCGAGCGCCCGGCGCGGGTCGACCGAGATCGCGTGCAGGCCGCCGCGGAGCTCCGTCTCGCGGTGGCCGACGCCCTCGCGCCGGAAGGTGCGTGACATCCGCTCCTGGCCAGCCACCTCGCAGACGAGCGTCCGCTTGCCGCGGCTGCGGGCGACGAGGCCGAGTGCGGTCGCCACCGTGGTGCGGCCGACGCCGCCCTTGCCGGTCACGAACAGCAGGCGCTTGTCGAGCAGGCCTTGGATGTCGCTTACGTCCGCCATCTGAAGGAATCTTCCCGGGTCATACGAATACGCAATGTCACATGGGTCTTTTGCAACGCACGAGCCGAACAGTCCCCGCCCCCGAGCCCCGGGAGACCGCAGTGACACAGAAGGCCAAGGTGATCGCGTTCGCCAACCAGAAGGGGGGCGTCGCCAAGACGACGACGACGCTCAACCTCGCCGCGGCCTTCAGCGAGAAGGGTCACCGGGTCCTGTGCGTCGACATGGACCCTCAGGGCAACCTGACGATGAGCCAGGGGATCGACCCGGACTCACTCGAGACATCGATGTACGACGTCCTCGTCCACCATATCTCGATCCGGGAGGTGATCCGGCGGCGTGAGGTCGACGTCGCCTGCGCCTCGATCGACCTCGCCGGAGCGGAGATCGCGATGTCGACCCAGATCGGCCGCGAGCGGAGCCTCGAGAAGGCGCTGCAGCCGATCGCCGAGGACTATGACTTCGTCTGCATCGACACGCCGCCGAGCCTCGGCCTGCTGACGATCAACGCGCTGACGGCCGCCGACAAGGTGATCGTCCCCGTGCAGTGCGAGTATCTGTCGATGCGCGGGCTGATCCAGCTTCAGAACACACTCTCCATGATTCGTGAGAACCTCAATCCGGACGTGCGCATCGAGGGCATCCTGCCGACCCTGGTGGACACCCGCACGGTCCACGCCAAGGAGGCGATCGAGCTGCTCGAGGAGAACTTCGGCGACCAGGTGTTCGCCTCGCGGATAACGAAGACGGTGCGCTTCGCCGAGGCCCCCGTGAAGGGAATGTCGGTGCTCAAATACGACCCTGACGGAAAGGCCGCCTACGCCTACCGGCAGCTCGCAAAGGAGGTCCTCGAGGATGTCAAGCGGTAAGCGAGCCAGCATGCGCGAGGGCCCCCTGGCCGCCCTCTTCCGTCGCACCGAGGAGGAGGGGCTCGAGAATTCGCCTGCGGCGAATCCTCAGCAGGAGGACGCCGCTCGCGAGGAGGTCCCGACGGGACCCGCGCCCGTGCGACGTCCTGCGCAGCGCGTCGAGCAGGCCCGCTCGCGCTCGCCCGAGGAGCGGCTCAAGCATGTCTTCTCCGCCGACATCCCGGACAACATCATGGAGCTGGCACCGGCCGGCGAGGCCGCCGCACGGCCACGCTACGGGCGCGAGGAGCCGCGCCTGCCGACCGCCCCGCAGCCGGCGCTCCAGCCGGTGCTGCGCGTGATCGGCGTGGGCGGCGCGGGCGTCAACGCGGTCAACCGGATGATCGAGGCGGGCGTCCAGGGCGTCGAGTTCGTCGCCATCAACACTGACCTCCAGTCGCTTCAGACCTCGAGCGCGGACGTCACGCTGCGCATCGGCAGCGAGGTAACCCGCGGTCTCGGGTCGGGCTCCGACCCCACCGTCGGCCGCAAGGCGGCGATGGAGTCGGCGGATCAGATCAAGGCACTGATCAAGGGCTCCGACATGGTCTTCATCGCGACCGGCGCGGGCGGCGGGACCGGCACCGGCGCCGCCCCCGTCGTGGCGCGCACCGCGCGAGACCTCGGCGCGCTGACCGTCGGGATAGCGACGCGCCCGTTCAGCTTCGAGGGCTCCCGCCGCGGCGAGCAGGCAGAACGGGGCGTCGAGGAGCTCGCGGAGGAGGTCGACACGCTGATCGTGATCCCGAACTCGCGGCTGCTGTCGGTGCTCGACAAGCGCGTCTCCATGGTCGACGCGTTCCGGATGGCCGACGACGTGCTGCGCCAGGGCGTGCAGGGCATCTCCGACCTGATCACCCTCCCCGGGCTGATCAACCTCGACTTCGCCGACGTGCGGACGATCATGGCGAACGCGGGCACGGCGCTGCTCGGGATCGGCATGGGCGCCGGCGACAGCCGCGCCACCGACGCGGCAGAGCGTGCGGTCGCCTCGCCGCTGCTCGAGACCTCCGTCGAGGGCGCCCGCTCGATCCTGCTGTCCATTACGGGCGGGCGTGACCTCTCGCTTTGGGAGGTCAACGAGGCCGCCAAGGCGGTCGCCGAGGCGGCGCACCCGGACGCGAACATCATCTTCGGCGCGATGGTCGACGAGAAGGTCGTCGACCAGGTCTGGGTGACCGTCGTCGCGACCGGCTACGCCGACCAGCCCACCACGAAGGCCGCCGGCCAGCCGGCCGGAATCGCGGCACGCTCCGCAGACCGGGAGCCGCGTGTCACCCGCGCGCCGGCGTCTCCACTGGAAGAACTGGATGTGCCGGAGTTCATCCCGCGCCGGTAGGCGCCGCACGCGCCGCCGCTGAGCGCGCGCGACGTGCCGGAGTTCATTCCGCGACGCTGATCCGTCGTCCGGCGGCGCATGCGCCGCCGGGAGGGGGCCGCATGCGGCCCCCTCTGAGAGTCGCGCATGCGCGACTCTCCCCGGCGCGTACGCCATAGCATCAGGCCAATGCCAGGGGTCATCGCAGCGGGCCATCCGTTGACCGCGCGGGCCGGGGCGGAGGTGCTGCGCGGGGGAGGCAACGCGGTCGACGCCGCGGTCGCCGCCGCGCTGATGACGTTCGCCGCGGAATCGCCGCTGAGCGGCCCCGGCGCCGGGGGCTTCATGCTCGTGCACACGCCCGCCGGCGATGACCACCTGCTCGACTTCTTTGTCGCTGCGCCGGGTGCCGGCCTCGGCGGCGCGAATCCCGCGGCGCTCGAGCCGATACCGGTCGAGTTCTCGCCGGAGGCGATCCAGGTGTTCAACATCGGCCCGTCCTCCTGCGGCGTCTACGGCACCGCGCGAGGGTTGAGCGAGGCGCTCGCTCGGTTCGGCACGCTGGCGCTCGGTGACCTCACCGCGGAGCCCGCACGCGTCGCGCGCGAGGGGGCCGTGCTGACCGCGATCCAGGCATACCTGACCCGCATACTCGGACCGATCCTCGCCGCTCGCGCCGAGGGCGCGGCGATCTACGCGCCCGAGGGCCGGCTGCTGCGCGAGGGCGAGCGCGTCCGCCTGCCGGAGGTCGCCGACCTGCTCGACAGGCTCGGCGCGGAGGGGCCAGACTTCCTCCACGAGGGCGACGTCGCGGCCGCCGTCAGCGACTGGGTGCTCGAGCGCGGCGGCCTCATCACCCGCGAGGATCTAGCCGCCTACCGGGTCGAGGAGCGCGTACCCGCGCGGGCCCGCTACCGCGGCCGCGAGATCCTGACCAACCCGCCGCCGTCATCCGGCGGGATCCTGATCGCCTACGCGCTCGACCTGCTCGAGCGCCTGGCCCGGCCGGGCGACCTGCGCACGCTCGCCGAGGTGATGCAGCGCGCCAACGACGCGCGCACCGAGGAGTTCGCCGAGGGCCTTCACGCCGACGGCTACCTCGAGCGCTTCATGGCCGCCGAGGCGCTCGCCTCGAGCGCGCTCGAGATCGGCTCCCGGCTCGGGTCGACCACGCACATCGCGGTGCTCGACGACGCCGGCGGCTGCGCGACCGTCACCTGCTCCAACGGCTCGTGCTCCGGGGTGATCGTCCCCGGCACTGGCGTCCATCTCAACAACATGCTCGGCGAGCAGGACCTCAACCCGCTCGGCTACCACCGTCACGAGCCCGGACGCCGCATCCCGAGCATGATGGCCCCGACGGTGGTGCTGCGCGACGGCGCGCCGGAGGTGGCACTCGGGAGCGCCGGCTCGAACCGCATCCGCTCGGCCATCCTGCAGACGATCCTGGCCGTGATCGACGGCGGCCTCGGGGCGCAGGCCGCGGTCGACTCGCCGCGGATCCACATCGAGGGAGAGGTGATCGAGGCTGAGCCGGGGACCGACGAGGACGGTCTCGTGGCGCTCGAGCGTGACGGTTGGAAGGTGCAGCGCTGGCGTGAGCGCAACCTCTACTTCGGCGGCGTCCAGGCCGTCGCGCGCGACTCGGAGGGGCGGCTGTCAGGAGGCGGGGACCCGCGCCGGGGCGGCGTAGCCGTGCGTGGCTGAGCGCTCCACGCTCAGCCTCGGGCCACCGAGCGGGTGACGCCCTTCGTGATCGTGAACTCCGTCCATCCGGCGACTTCGCGCCGGCGGTAGCCGTGGCCGCAGTCGGCCGCCCAGGCGCCCACGTCGATCGGCGCCTCGCGATCGGTCGCCAGCAGCAGCAGCTGCTCGCCCGGCCGCAGGTCCGCCATCTTCCGTTTGGCGAGCGTGAGCGGCAGCGGACAGATCAGGCCGCGGGCGTCGACGGTCGTCATGATCAGCGATTGTGACCGCTCCGCCGAAGCTCGCGGCCATCCTAGGCTGAGCGCTTCGCGCTCGGCCTCAGGTATGGGAGCGGCGCCGCGTTCCACGACTCCGTCCATTCGCGCTGCCGCGCGAGGGCCCACGCGGCGAGATCGATCGGGCCCTGCTTGCGCTTCGCGGCGTGAACGGCAGCGGGCAGATCAGGGCCGCGGGTCGTCACAATCAGCGATTGTGACCGCTCCGCCGAAGCTCGCGGCCATCCTCGCCACTGGGACACCCGAGCGTCTCTACTCGGGACTCTCGGTGCTCGTATCGACCGCCGTCGACGCGCCCTGCGCGGCCCTGCTCACGTTCCGCGCGCTCGACCTCTTCCTCGCCGGGGACCTGCTTCGGCGCGCGCAGGAGCCGGACTCGACGGCGGAGCTCGCCTGGGCCGGAAGGGAGCGCTTCGCCGCGTCACTCGTCGAGCTCGTGGACACCGCCCGGTCACTCGAGAGACTGGCCCTGTACGCGTGCGCGGCGTCGGTCGACACGATGGAGCTGACGCCCGCGGACGTCGAGGACCGCCTCGACGGCGTCATGTCGACGCCTCGCTTCCTGCGTGAGACCGACGGCGCCACCCTGATCTTCGTATGACTCGTATGGCGGCCCTCGCGAGCCTCCTCGCGGCGGGAGCGGTCGTCGCCGGCTGCGGCGGCGGCGCGGGTGACGAGCTTGCGATCTCCGTCGCGGGAGGGCCGGCCGGAAGCGCCGCGCACACCGTCGTCGTGACCGGAGACGGGCGCGCGTCCTGCGACCGCGGCGCGCTGCGCGAGATTCCGAACCCGGACCTGCTCGCCGCGCTCGCGGTCGTCCGCGACGCTCAGCCGCTGACCTCGACCGCCAAGCAGTACCCAGCGGGACGGCTCGGCGGCCGGCACTTCACGCTCCGGGACATGGACGGCACGACCAGCTGGTACGAGACGAGCGCGGGGCTTCCCGCGGCGCTCGGCCGAGCGGAGCTGCTGGAGCTGAAGCTGGAGCGCGAGGTTTGCTGAGCGAATCGGATTTTCGCTCTCGGTGGCCGGTGACCTTCGCTCAGGGCAGCTTGCCGTTGGAGCGTGCAAGCTCCTGAGCACGCTCTGAGGCCTCGATCCGCCTGACCGTGTGCGCGAGCAACTCGGTCAGCCGGCGCAGGCGCTCGTCCTCCGACCGGAGCTCGAGCAGGTCCTGCTTGGCAGGCGGTTCGAACTCGATCGTGGCGGCCATCCCGTAGGCATCCAGAGCGGTCGTGTCCGGACGCTCGTCGGTGACGCGCTCGACGAGCTCAGCGTAGCGCTCGCGCGCCTCGTCGGCGAGCGACTGGTCGCGCATGTCGACGTCGTCCAGGAGCTCGACGTCCCCGGCCGGGTAAGCGAGATCCTCGATCCGGCGTAGGAGCCGGAACGGGCGAGTGCCGCTGACGAGGATGTTCATGCGGCCGTCGTCGAGGCGGTCGAGCACCTCCGTGACGTGCGCGGCACAGCCGGTCTCCCGCAGCCCGGAGTCGGATAGCCAGACGATGCCGAAGTCGCTGTCGCCCTCGAGGCACTCGCCGATCATCTGCTTGTAGCGCTCCTCGAAGATGTGGAGCGGGACGACCTCGCTCGGCAGCAGGACCAGGCCGAGGGGAAAGAGCGGGAAGCGTTCGACGAGCTCGCCCATCTGTAACAGGAAGGCTACGTGGGGGCGGCGCTGGTCAGATCAGGCGCTCGCCCGCCGGTGACCGTTGGCGCTCGCCGCCTGCGCGGAGGTCTCCCGGTGCGCCGACAGGAGCAGGTTGTAGAAGATCGCGGGGGGCAGGCGAGGCTCGAGCAGGGCCTCGTCGAGGTGCTTCAGGAAGCGGTAGCCGCGGTAGGCGAAGTGGTGCCAGAGGCGCGGGATGTCGCCGCTCTCGGCCGTCGACTCGAGCGTGCGGTTGGCCCACCCGAACCACCCCGCGACGAGCTCCTCGCCGCTGACATGGACGTCGCCGAGACCGGCGCCGCGAGCGAGCGACTCGAGCTCGGCCGGGGTGAAGGCGTGCACGTCCACGACGTGCTCGAGCCCGTGGTCGGCGATCGCGTGGGCGTCGGAGGGCTCGAGGCGGGGGCGCGCTCGCATCAGCCTGCGCCAGGTGGGTGCGGCGCTCAGGGCGAGGCGCTTCGGGACGCCGGCGAGGCGGTCGCCGTGATAGGACGGCTCGCCGCAGAAGACCATCGTCCCGCCCGGCCGCAGCACGCGCGCGAATTCCTTGAACGCCGAGTCGAGATCCGGCAGGTGGTGCAGGACGGCGTGGCCGAAGACGAGGTCAAAGCTCGCGTCCGCGAACGGCAGCGCCTCGGCCTCGCAGCGGCGCGTCTCGACGGACACGCCGAGCTTTCGCGCCGACCGGGCCAGCTCGTCCAGCATTCCGCTCGAGACGTCGGTTGCGACGGCCTCCTCGATCGCTCCCGCGCGCAGCAGGTTGAGCGTGAAGTAGCCCGTCCCGGCGCCGATCTCGAGCGCCCGCCCGAAGCGGACGCTCGGCACCTCGCCGAGCGCCTTGCTGAGCTTGCCGAGCACCACCGCCTGGCCGCCCTCACCGAACGTGATCCCCCACTTGCGGTCGTAATCGGACGCGGCGACGTCGTGGTAGCGCGTGTTTGCGTCGAGGATCTCGGCTGCGCTCGCGGGGGCCATGGCGGCGCAGAATGCTAATCGTCGTGCCCCGAGTCGCGAGGCTGGCAAGCGCAGACACCGGATGTCTATAGTCGCGCGGCGCCAGTGAGCCTGCTCGCCGAACACACTCAGCGCGACCAGCCGGCCGGCGTTCCGCCACTCGAGCTGACCGGTGAGCGGACGCTCCCGGACGTCCCCGCTGAGAACTACTGGTACCGCCGGCACCTCGTCGTGTACCGCTGGATCGCGGAGCGCTGCCGCGGCCTCGACGTCGTCGACCTCGCCTGCGGCGAGGGCTACGGGAGCGCCGTGCTCGCCGAGCGCGCCGCCCGCGTCACGGGCGTCGACGCCAACCCGGAGGCGTACGAGCATGCGCGACTGAAGTACACGCGCCCCGGTGTGCGCTTCGTACGCGACCTCGTCGAGCGCTATCACGAGCCCGCCGACGCCGTCGTCTTCCTGCAGACGATCGAGCACGTTCGGAACGACCGGAAGCTCCTGACGCACCTTCGCTCGCTGCTGCGCCCGGGTGGGGTGGCCTACGTCTCGACACCGAACGTGCTCACGCTCGCGCCGTCGGGCGCGGACAAGTCCGACAACCCCTGGCACGTGCGGGAGTACCGGGCGGACGAGTTCCGCGCACTCTGCGAGTCGGCCTTCGATCAGGTCGAGCTGCTCGGCGTCCACCACGCGCGCAAGCTGCGCCTGCACGAGTGGGCGATCGGGCGCGGCTGGGACTCGCTCCATCCGCGGCTCGGCCTGACCCGCCCGTTCTACGAGTGGTTCACGCCGGCGATCTCAGAGCGCGACTTCGCGCTCAGGCCGGAGGACCTCGACGGCGCGCTCGACTTCCTCGCCGTGTTGCGGTGAGCGCACCGTCCACAGCCGCCGATCGCGGCACGCTGGCGATCGTGCTGCACTCGCACATGCCCTACGTGGAGGGCTTCGGCACCTGGCCGTTCGGCGAAGAGTGGCTCTGGGAGGCGCTCGCCTGCGTCTACCTGCCGCTGCTCGACGTCCTGCCGCACGCGCCGATCACGCTCGGGCTCACGCCGGTCCTGTGCGACCAGCTGGAGACGCTCCGCGACGAAGCGGGCACCCGCTTTCTCGACTTCCTCGCCGAGGTGCGCGCGCCGATCCACGCGGAGGACGCGCGGGGCCTCGAGGCGGGCGGCGAGCGCGAGCTCGCCGCGGAGGTGCGGCGGGCCGCGACCGACTACACGAAGGCGGCGCAGCGCTTTCGCGCGATCGGCGGCGACGTGCTCGGCGCGCTCGGCGAGATCGCACGGACCGGGCCGCTCGAGCTGTGGACGGGACCGGCGACGCACGCCGTGCTGCCACTGCTCGCCACCGAGGCCGGGCTCAGGCTGCAGATCGAGAACGGCGTCGACTCCCACCGGGGCCGCTTCGGTTCGTGGTCGGGAGGCTTCTGGCTCCCCGAATGTGCCTATGAGACCGGTCTCGAGAACCATCTCGCCGCAGCCGGGGTGAGCGCCTTCGCCGTCGACCAGACGGAGGCCTTCGGCCTCGGGTCGCTCGACCAGCTCGAGCCGGTCGCGACGCCCGCCGGCCCGGTCGCGCTGCCGCTCGACTGGGAGCTGATCGCGCGCGTCTGGGACGGATCCTCGAGCTACCCGGCAGAGTCGCGCTTTCGCGACTACCACGGTCGCACGGTGCACGACCTCAAGCCGTGGAACAACGGCGGCGGCCACTACCGCCATTACGAAGCGCTGACGGTCGCGCGCCGCCAGGCCGCGGACTTCGTCGGGCACGTCGCGGCGCGGCTCGACTCCTACCGCAAGGAGCGCGCACGGCCCGGGCTCTGCGTCTTCGCGCTCGACACCGAGCTGCTTGGACACTGGTGGTACGAGGGCCTCTACTGGCTCAGCTTCGTGATCGACGAGGCGCGCCGGGCGGGGGTCGCGCTGGCCTCGCTCCCCGAGGCTCTCGAGCGCCACCCGCCGGTCACCCGCGAGCTCGTCCCGGCGAGCTGGGGACGGCCGAAGGACCTGAGCACATGGGACTCCCCGCGCGTGGCCGAATTGCCATTTGAGGCTCGTGCGGCGGAACTGCGAACCGTTGCGGCCGCCGGCCGCGGGGCGCAGAGCCCGGCGTTGCAACGCGCGGCGCGCGAGCTGCTCGCCTTGCAGGCGAGCGACTGGGCGTTTCAGGTCACGCACCAGCTTGCGGGCGACTACCCGTGGGAGCGCGTGCGCGGCCACGTGCACGCGCTCGACGAGGCCCTCGCCGCTCTGAAAGACTTCGCGGGCGGCCCGGAGCCGGCGGTTCGCAACCTCGCGCCGCGGCTCGACATCTCGCCGCTGTCCGGCTTCTGAGGCCCACTATCGCGATGCGCGTCCTGATCCTCTCCTGGGAATATCCGCCGCTGATCGAGGGCGGTCTGGCGCGCCACGTGCGCAAGCTCGCGGAGCAGCTCGTGCGCTACGACGTCGACGTCCACGTGCTGACCCGCGGCCTCGAAGGGTCGCCGCCGGAGGAGACGATCGAGGGCGTCGCGGTCCACCGCGTGCGCGAGCCGGAGCGCCCCCGGGAGCTCGGCGAGTTCGTCACCTGGGTGGAGCACATGAACGCGGACATGCTCGCCGCCGGCGTGGAGCTCGGTGACCGCTACGGGTTCGACGTCGTGCACGGGCACGACTGGCTCGTTGCGGTGGCGGGCGACCATCTCGCGAAGCGCTTCCGCTGCCCGCTCGTGGTCACCGTGCACGCGACCGAGTACGGCCGCCACCAGGGCTACGTCGATCGGCATCCGCAGTCGCATATCCACGGCGTGGAGCGCTGGATGACCAACCGGGCGGAGCGCGTGATCACATGCTCCGCCTACATGCGGGAGCACGTGGCCGACATCTACGGCCTCGACGAGGCGCGCGTGGCGGTGATCCCGAACGGCATCGACCCGGCCGACCTCGAGCCGGTCGACGACCTCGACGCGCTCCGCGCGCGCTTCGCGGCGTCCGACGAGCGGCTCGTGCTGCTGGTCGGGAGGCTCGTCTACGAGAAGGGCTTCCAGCTCGCGCTCGAGGCGCTGCCTGGCCTGATCGAGCGGCTCGGGCGGGTGCGCTTCCTCGTCGCGGGCTCCGGGACGCATGAGCAGCAGCTTCGCGGGCAGGCGCACGAGCTCGGCCTCGACCGGCACGGGACGTTCCTCGGCTGGATCGGCGACGACGTCCTGCACTCCCTCTACCGGATCGCGGATCTCACGGTAGTCCCGTCCATCTACGAGCCGTTCGGGCTCGTGGCGCTCGAGGCGATGGCCTCGGGCTGCCCGTGCCTGGTCGCCGACACCGGCGGGCTGCGCGAGGTGGTTCCGAACGACGACGTCGGGCTCCGCTTTCGCTCCCGCGACCCCGAGTCGCTCGCGGCGATGGCCGAGCGGGTGCTGACCGACGTGGAGCTGCGTGACCGCCTCGTGGCGGAGGCCTCCGAGCACGTCCTCACCTTCGACTGGGCGGATATCGCGCGGCAGGTCGCGGCGCTCTACGCCGATGTGGAGCAGCCGAGCGGAGCTCGACTGCTCTAGCGAGTCTCGTCGAGGGCGAACTCGGCTTGCCGCGCGGCGGCGGACGTCTGTACGAGCGCGGCGGGAGGCGAGCGTGCGGCCGTCGAACATGTGTCCAGAATGCGCGCGCCGGCTTGCCAGGGTGGGAAAGGTAGGGCCATGCGGCGTTGACCGCACGCCCGTGGAGGCCGCGCCAGCGGCGACCCTCCATGCCGCCCCCGAGCCCCGAGGTGAGCCGGGGCTCGGGGGCATCCACGGCCCAGGGCGCCGTGGATGCCCTCTTCGCGACAGGGCAGTGCCGGGCGCGCTGGCCTACCCTCGGGGCGGCTTACGTCACTCGAAGCGCATTTGGCGCGGCTCGTCCCGCATGCGGACGATGCGGGCCGGGATGCCGGCCACGACGGCGTTCGCGGGTACGTCGCGGGTGACGACCGCGCTCGTGCCGATGATCGCGTTGTCGCCGACCGTCACCCCGCGCAAGATGCAGGCGCCGTAGCCGATCCAGACGTTGTTGCCCACGTGTACGCCACGCTTGTAGATGCCCTGCTCGCGGATCGGGCGCTCGACCTCGGAGGCTCCGTGGTCGAAGTCGATCAGCATGACCCGGTCCGCGATTACGCACTCGCGCCCGATCGAGACATGCTGGAAGGCTGAGATCGTGCACTCCTGGCCGAGGACCGTCTTCGCGCCGATCGAGACGTGCCCCTCGTGGCAGCGAATCTTGGTCCCGTGCCCGACCCAGGACCAGCGGCCGAGCGCGACGCGCGCGTCGCGGCCGATCTGGAACTTGACGCGGGGTCCGATGAAGGCGAGCCCGTCGAGCGTGAGCCGCCGCCCGTAGCCCGACAGGAAGCGGCGGCGCAGGAGCACGGCGATCAGGCGCGCGTACCTCATGGAGAGCATGCCGTTCGTGCGCATGAACCGCAGCAGCGTCAACGGGCCGCCTCGGAGCGGTGGAGGGGCGCGGCGCGGCTCCCCGGGAGATGGCGAGGCTTCGAGCGGCTCGGCCTCGAGGGGCGTTCCGTCGGTCAAGGCGACTCGATCATATGTCGGTGCGGACGCCCGCCCTTACCATTGCGTCCGCCTCGTGCCGTCGCCTCCCTCGACAGCCGCCGACCTCGCCGAGCGCCTGCTCGCCGGCGAGAAGCGTGCGCTCGCGCGGGCGATCTCGCTTGTCGAGAACGACGATCCGGAGGGGTGGGCGCTCGTGCGCGAGGTCTACCCGAAGACCGGCCGCGCGGCGGTAACCGGCTTCACCGGACCGCCCGGGGTCGGCAAGTCGACGCTGATCGGAGCGCTCGTCAAGAACGCGCGCGGGCGGGAGCGCGACGTAGCCGTGCTGTCGATTGACCCGTCCTCTCCGTTCACGAAGGGCGCGCTGCTCGGTGACCGGATCCGGCTCGCCGACCACTTCCTCGACCCGGGGGTGTTCATCCGCTCGATGGCGAGCCGCGGCTCGCTCGGCGGCCTCTCGGAGGCGACGCTCCAAGCGGCGCTGCTGATGGACGCGGCTGGCAAGGACGATGTCTTCCTCGAGACCGTCGGCGTGGGCCAGGCCGAGGTCGACATCATCGACCACGCCGACACCGTGGTGCTCGTCCTGATGCCGGGGTCTGGCGACTCGATCCAGGCGCTCAAGGCCGGTGTGATGGAGATCCCCGACGTCATCGTCGTCAACAAGGCAGACCACCCCCTGACCGACACGATGGTGCGGGAGATCCGGGGAGTGCTATCGCTCGGCCCGAAGACGGGCTGGCGGGTCCCGATCGTGCGCACGGAGGCGGCACGCGGCGAGGGCGTCGATGAGCTGGTCGAGAAGCTCGGCGAGCATCGCAGCCACATCGAGCGGGAGGGGACGCTCACGGAGCGCCGCGCGCGCAACCTGATGAATGAGGTGATGGCGCTCGCGACGATCAGGCTCCGACGCCGGCTAGAGGAGTCCGTGCGCCGCGACGACTCGGTAAAGGCGCTGCTCGACGACGTGGTCGCCCGCAGGCTCGATCCGGCCAGCGCGGCGACGCAGTTGCTCGATCGCGAGCTTTGACCGAACCCTCAGGAGCGGTCGGCTCCACCCGCTGAAGCGTGCCAGGGCGGCGCTCGACCGGCGGCAGCGCTCGCCGGGGTCGTACGCGATCGTCAAGCACCGGCTGCGCGGCCTCTGGACACTCGAGCTCGCCGAGTGTCTATGCGCCAAACCGCCACATTGGCCATTGCCATTGCTACCTGGCGCGCCTACGCTCTTCACGCAGGGATGAAGCGGCACTCCGACCGCGCCTATAGGGGTATCGATTCCCCGAGCTTGGGAGGCTCACATGAAGGCCATGCGCTTTCCGCGCTCGTTCCTGCTGCAGCGCGGCCGATACGCGCTGCTCGCCTTGGTCGCTGCCGTCGCGCTGTCGGCGAGCGCCGGGAGCGCCCTCGCCAAGAGCACTCACGTGACCGCGTCGCGATGCGCGAAGAAGGCGCACCCGCACAAGCATTGCAGCAAGGTCGGGCGCGGGCATACGACGAGTCAGATCCAGTCGCACAATGACCCCGCCGGCGGCCCGCCGCCCACCGCCACCGCCATCGGCCTGCTCGCGCCCCCAAGCTCGGGCGTGACACCATCGTTCACCGCGGGACCCGCGCCACTCGCCGGCGTCCCGGTCCTATTCGACGCGCTCGGATCCACTGACTCGACCGGCCAGATCCTCGCCTACGCTTGGTCCTTCGGCGACGGCACGACCGCAGCCGGCCCCCTTGTGACGCACGCGTTCGCGCAAAACGGCATATACACGGTCGACGTGGCGGTGCTGTCCTCGGGCGGGCGCATCAATGAGGAGGAGCAGCAGGTGAAAGTCGGCCCGTAGCCGGCTCTCACCGGGCGAGTGCTACGCGCCGAGGGCGCGCGCGATCACGAGTTGCTGGACCTCGTCGGTGCCCTCGCCGATCGTGAGGATCTTCGCGTCGCGGTAGAAGCGGCAGACCGGGTACTCCTCGATGTAGCCGTAGCCGCCGTGGATCTGGACCGCCTCATCGGCGGCGCGCACCGCGAGGCGACCGGTCTTCAGCTTGGCCTGGGCGGCGGTGAAGCCGTATGGCCTGCCCGAGTCCTTGAGGGCTGCGGCCTTCCAAGTGAGAAGGCGGGCGGCCTCGATCTCGGTGGAGAGGTCGGCGAGCTTCATCTGGATCGCCTGGAAGCGCGATATCGGCTGGCCGAAGGCCCGGCGCTCGCGGGCATAGGCGAGCGCCTCGTCGAGGGCGCCCTGAGCGAGGCCGACGCCCATCGCCGAGACGCTGATGCGACCTCCCGCGAGCGTCTCGAGGAACTGGCGGTAGCCGTTGCCACGCGCGCCGAGCAAGCACTCCTCGGGCACGCGGGCGCCGTCGAAGCTGAGCGGCCGCGTGTCCGAGGCGTTCCAGCCCATCTTCCGGTAGGGCTCGCCGACCGCGTACCCCGGCGTATCGTGCGCGACGATGATGTTGGAGATCTCGTCCTCGCCGGTGCGGGCGGTGATGGTGACGCCGCCGGAGATGTGCGTGCCCGCATTCGTGATGAACTGCTTGGCACCGTCGATTCGCCAGCGGCCGTCCTCGAGCACGGCGGTTGTGTGGACGTTGCTCGCGTCGGAGCCCGCCTCCGGCTCGGTCAGCCCGAACGACCACAGGCGCCGGCCGGCGCAGAGGTCGGGCAGCAGCTCCTCCTTTTGGCGTTCCGTCCCGAAGGTGGCGATCGGGTAGGTGCCGAGCGAGGTGTGCGCGGCCAGCGTGATCGCCACCGACGAGTCGACCCGGGCGAGCTCCTCGACGACGAGCGCGTAGGCGAGGTTGCCTCCGGCGCCGCCGCCGTAGCGCTCCGGGTACGGGATGCCCATCAGCCCCAGCTTGCCGAGCTGGTCAACGAGCTCGTATGGGAAGCGGTGCTCGCGGTCGAGGTCCTCCGCGACCGGGCGGACCTCGCCGGTCGCGAAGTCGCGCGCGAGCTGCCGGATCGCCTCCTGCTCGTCGGTCAGGTCGAACATGGGCGCCGGCGATCCTAACCGTCACCGCCGCCGGTGCCGGTCAGGCGGCGTATGCGCCACCCTCGGGACCCAAGGGCGCATGCGGCCTTGCGGGATCGCGCATGCGCCTTCCTGAACCGAGTCAGCGCTGCTGCCCGGTGGGCCGGATCAGGACTTCGTTGACGTTGACGCGGTCCGGGCGGCTGACCGCCCAGAGGATGCCGTCGGCGATGTCCTCCGGCTCGAGGATGTCGCCGATCTGCTCGCGCATGCCGTCGATCGTCTGCTTCACCTCAGGATTGTTGTGCCCCTGGAGCTCCGTGTCGACAAAGCCGGGCTCGATGCAGGTCACGCGCACGTGCGCGTCGAGGACCTCCTGGCGGAGCGCCTCGGAGAACGCGGTGACGCCGAACTTGGTCAGGTTGTAGACGGCGCTGCCGGCGTTGGCGCTCCGCCCGGCGACCGACGAGACGTTGACGACGTGCCCAGTGTCGGCCTCGCGCATCGGGGCGAGCGCGGCGTGCGTGCAATAGAGCAGGCCGAGCACGTTGATCTCGACCATCCGCCGCCACTCCTCGGGATCGGCACGCTCGAACGGCCCGAGCAGCATCACGCCCGCGTTGTTGACGAGGATGTCGACAGAGCCGAGCTCGCCCTTGGTGCGGTCGATGAACGAGCGGGCCTGATCCTCGTCCGTGACGTCGCATGCGACCGGCAGCGCCCGGCCGCCGTCGGCCTCGATCGATCGCGCAAGCTCGTCGAGCCGGTCCTCGCGGCGCGCCGCGAGCGACACTGCCGCGCCGGCCCCGGCGAGCGCGCGAGCGGTCGCCTCGCCGATGCCCGACGACCCGCCGGTGATTGCGGCGACCTTCCCGTCAAGTGAGTCCGCCATCCGTATGTCTCCTTTGGTTCGGTGACACCCATCTACCCGAACCGGCGGGGCCGACGCTCCGCGGGGACGAGCGGCGTCGGCCGACCGGGTCGGCGTCCGCGGTGCGGACGCTCAGGCTCGGCGAGCAGCGCCGGCCTGACGACTGGCAAGCGTCCGCGGTGCGGACGCTCAGGTTCGGCGAGCAGCGCCGGCCTGACGATTGGCAAGCGTCCGCGGTGCGGGGCTCAGGTTCGGCGAGCAGCGCCGGCCTGACGATTGGCAGGCGTCCGCGGTGCGGACGCTCAGGTTCGGCGAGCAGCGCCGGCCTGACGATTGGCAAGCGTCCGCGGTGCGGACGCTCAGGCTCGGCGAGCAGCGTCGGCCTGACGATTGGCGAGCTCGACCAGGGAGCGCACGCCATAGCCCGAGGCGCCGGAGCCGACGTAGGGGCGGGTGCCGCCCCAGGCGGTGCCGGCGATGTCCATGTGGACCCAAGGACGTCCACCGACGAACTGCTCGAGGAACATCGCCGCGTAGATCGAGCTTGCCTTGCGTTGGTCGGAGGCGTTCGTGAGGTCGCCATAGGTGCCCTTGGTCAGCTCGAAGTACTCGGGATGGAGGGGCAGCCGCCAGCCGAGCTCGCCGGTCGCGCTGCAGGCGGCGTCTATCTCGCGGAACCAGGCGTCGTCATTGGAGAAGAGGCCGGCGTAGGTCGAGCCGAGCGAGACGATGATCGCGCCGGTCAGGGTGGCCAGGTCGACGAGGCGCTCGGCGCCGTCCTCGACCGCGTAGGTGAGCGCGTCGGCGAGGATCAGGCGCCCCTCGGCGTCGGTGTTGTTGACCTCGATCGTCTTGCCGTTCAGCGCCGTGACGATGTCGCCCGGCCTCGTGGCGCGTCCGCTCGGCATGTTCTCGGTCGCCGGCACGACGGCGGTGATCGCCACCTCGATGCCGAGCGTCGCGATCGCGTCCACCGCCTCGAGCACGGCCGCGCCGCCCGACATGTCGAACTTCATCTCGTACATCTTCGCCGAGGGCTTGATCGAGATTCCGCCGGTGTCGAAGGTGACCGCCTTGCCGATGAAGCCGAGGCGCGGACCGGCACCGCCGCCCTCGTAGCGCAGCACGATCAGCTGCGGCTCGGCCTCCGAGCCCTGTGCGACGGCAGTGAACGCGCCCATGCCGCGCTCGGCGATCGCCTCGCGGCCGAGGATCTCGACATCGAGCGCGTCGTGGGCTCCCGCGATCTCTCGGGCGCGCTCGGCGAGGAAGAGGGGGGTGGCGACGTTGGCGGGCAGGTTCTGGAGGTCGCGCGCGGCGTTCTGGCTGCGTGCCTGGATCTGGGCCTGCTCGGCGGCCGTCCGAGCGTCCACGTCCGAGACGACCTCGAGCGAGTCGGGCCCCCCCGGGTCCGACTCGTCAGATTCGGACTTGAAGCGGTCGAAGCGGTAGAGAGCGAGCAGGGTTCCCTCGACGACCGCGCCCGCCGCGCCCGGCGGAGAGGCCCAGGAAAGCGCGCGTGCGGAGAGATCGCGCGCACGGGCCGCGGCGACGGCGGCCGCAACGCGCGCCTTCTCCGCGTCGAACTCCTCCCGCTTGCCGAGCCCGACGCCGATGACGCGCCGGGGGGTGCCGTCGGGTCCCTGCTCGTGCGTGAGCGCGAGCTTCTTCAGGGCGCCCTTCGCCTCGCCGGACTCGACGAGCGGGATCAGTGCGGGGTCCTCGGCCGGCTCGCCCTCGAAGAGGCCCACGATGCGGGTGTCCGCCGCGGTGTCCGCGGGCGGTCCGGTGCGCGTACTGACCGATACGTCAGTCATGAGTCGCGGCAGTCTAATTGCCGATCGCGGCTGGCGCGTGCGCGCTGGCGCCCGCGCCAGAAATCTCTATCGTTGGCCCTCCGCAGACGATTCCTGGAGGACCTGATGGCAAAGACCGCGATCCTTGGTACAGCTCGTACCCCGTTCGGGAAGCTCGGTGGAGGGCTCTCCTCGCTGAAGGCGACCGAGCTCGGCGGTACGGCGATCGCGGCGGCGCTCGAGCGTGCCGAGGTCTCCCCCGAGCAGGTCGAGCATGTCGTCTTCGGGCAGGTTCTCCAAGCCGGCCAGGGCCAGGTTCCCTCGCGCCAGGCGCAGATCGAGGCGGGCATTCCGCGTGAGGTCTCGTCGGAGACCGTCAACAAGGTCTGCGCGTCGGGGATCCGCTCGGTCGGGATGATCGACCAGTCGATTCGCGCCGGTGACCTGAACGTCGCCGTCGGCGGTGGCATGGAGTCGATGTCGCAAGCGCCGTACCTGCTCCAGGAGGCCCGCTTCGGCTACCGCATGGGTGACGCGAAGGCGCTCGACGCCATGATGCACGACGGCCTGACGAACCCCTTCAGCGGCAAGGCCATGAGCACGGAAGCCGACGAGGTCGCCTCGGAGCTGGAGCTGACGCGCGCGGACATGGACAAGTTCGCGCTGCGCAGCCATCAGCTGGCTGTGCAGGCGACCGACGAGGGGCGCCTGCCGGAGGAGATCGTGCCGGTCACGGTGAAGTCCAAGAAGGGCGAGACGACCGTGGAGATCGACGAGGCGCCAAGAGGCGACGCGTCGCTCGAGTCGATCGGCAAGCTCAAGCCGATCGTCGGCGAGGGGGGAACGCACACCGCGGGCAACTCGCCGGGCGTCAACGACGGCGCCGGCGCGATCGTGCTCGCCTCAGAGGAATGGGCGAAGCAGCAGGGGCGCGAGATCCTCGCGACGATCGTCGCTCAGGCTGCCGTCGCCGACGACTTCGCATACCTGGCGAAGACCCCCGCGAACGCCACCAAGAAGGCGCTGGAGAAAGCAGGCTTGAGCGTCGAGGACATCGATCTGTTTGAGATCAACGAGGCGTTCGCCTCGGTTGCCCTCAACTCGATGCGGATGCTCGGCGTCGACGAGTCGAAGGTCAACGTCAACGGCGGAGCGATCGCGCTCGGGCACCCGATCGGTGCGAGCGGCGCGCGCATCCTCGGCTCCCTGGTCCATGAGCTGCGCCGGCGAGGCGGTGGCCTCGGCGTCGCCGCAATCTGCTCCGGCGGCGGCCAGGGCGACGCGGTGATCGTCGAAGTGAACGGGAACTAACCCCGCAGATCGAAAAAGGCGCCCGAGCCACGTACGGTTCCGGGCTATGACGAGGGCGGCCGCCTTTTTCGATCTGGACAAGACCCTGATGGAGGGTTCGAGCGGGATCTGGTTCGCGCGCGCCGCGTACCGCCGCGGCCTCATGAGCCGCGGCCAGCTCGCCAAGGACCTGTGGTCGAACGTCCGCTTCCGCCTGCGAGGCTCGACCGACGAGGCGACGGAAATCGTGCGCCAGCGCGTGCTCGGGGCGGTGGCCGGATGGCGCGTGGTCGACCTCGAGCGGCTGACCCCGGAGGTGCTCGCGGGCATCCTGCCGCGCGTCTACCCGCAGATGCTCGAGGTCGCCTGGGGTCACCAGGACGCGGGTCGCAAGGCGCTGATCGTCACCGCAGCCTCACAGGAGCTGGCCGAGCTACTCGCCAAGGTGCTGCTGCTCGACGGAGCCGTGGGGATGCGCGTCGAGCAGCGCGACGGCTTCTACACCGGCCAGCCCGGCGGGCCGTTCACCTACCGCGAGGGAAAGGCCCAGGCGCTGCGCGAGATCGCCGAGCGCGACGGGATCGACCTGTCGGCGTCCTACGCGTACTCCGACTCGGAGTCCGACCTGCCGATGCTGCGCTGCGTCGGTCACGCGGTGGTTGTGAACCCGGATCCGGAGCTGCGGCGGATCGCGCGCGCCGAGGGGTGGCAGATCATGCATCTCGACAAGCTCGGCCGGCGCCTGCGGGTCGTCCTCGGGGTGGCCGCCCTCGCGGCGCTCGCCGGCGGTACCGGCTTCGTAGCCGACGCGCGCCTTC
The DNA here is from genome assembly GCA_963719375.1 of uncultured Actinomycetes bacterium. Classification (GTDB taxonomy): domain Bacteria; phylum Actinomycetota; class Thermoleophilia; order Solirubrobacterales; family Thermoleophilaceae; genus JAICJV01. The sequence goes on from CAVRBY010000001.1 coordinate 2,143,477, forward strand.
GCTCGCGATCGACGGTCCGTCGCGCCGCGCGGCGTGCCTCGCCGCGCTGAACAGGGGGTCGCTCGCCGCAGCGTCTCGACGGCAACCGATGGCCGCTGCGGCACCGGGGTCGGCGATTACACTCAGGTCATGGCAGCACCAGCACGCGCGACGACGGACGCCGAGCGCTGGTACCGGGAGCTCTACTCGCGCACGCCGGAGCGCGACGCGCTCTTCTCGACCATCTCGGGGGAGCCGGTCGAGCCGCTCTATACAGCCGACGATCTGCCCGAGGCGGGGCAGATCGGCTTTCCCGGCGAGTATCCGTACACCCGAGGTGTCTACCCGTCGATGTACCGCGGGCGGCTCTGGACGATGCGCCAGTTCGCAGGCTACGGGACCGCGGAGGAAACGAACGCGCGCTTCCGCTACCTGCTCGACCACGGTCAGACGGGCCTCTCGACCGCGTTCGACATGCCGAGCCTGATGGGACATGACTCGGACCACGCGCGCTCGCTCGGCGAGGTGGGCCGCGAGGGCGTCGCGATCGACACGCTCGACGACATGGAGGCGCTGTTCGAGGGGATCCCCATGGGCGAGGTCTCGACGTCGATGACGATCAACGCGCCCGCGGCGATCATGCTCGCCTTCTACGTCGTCGCCGGCGAGCATCAGGGTGTGTCGCCGGAGCGGCTGGCCGGCACGATCCAGACCGACATCCTGAAGGAGTACATCGCCCAGAAGGAGTGGTGCTTCCCGGTCGACCCGGCGATGCGGCTCGTCACCGACATGGTCGAGTTCTGCACGGACCGGATGCCGCGCTGGCATCCGATCTCGATATCCGGCTACCACATCCGTGAGGCGGGCTCGACCGCCCAGCAGGAGCTCGCGTTTACGCTGAAGGACGGCTTCACCTACGTCGAGGCCGCGCTCGAGCGCGGCCTCGACGTCGATGCGTTCGCTCCCAGGCTGTCCTTCTTCTTCAACGCGCACATCGACTTCTTCGAGGAGGTCGCCAAGTTTCGGGCGGCGCGACGGATCTGGGCGCGCGAGCTGCGCGAGACCTACGGCGCGAAGGACGAACGGTCGCTGCTGATGCGCTGCCACGCTCAGACCGCCGGCGTCTCGCTGACCGCGCAGCAGCCGCTCGTCAACATCGTGCGTACGGCGACCGAGGCGCTGTCGGCGGTGCTCGGGGGGACGCAGTCGCTGCACACGAACTCCTACGACGAGGCGCTCGCGCTCCCAACCGAAGAGGCGGTGCGGGTTGCGCTTCGCACCCAGCAGGTGATCGCGCACGAGACCGGCGTCGTCAACACGATCGACCCGCTCGGCGGCTCCTACCACGTCGAGGCGCTGACCGACCGGCTCGAGCAGGCCGCGTATGGCTACTTCGCGAAGATCGACGAGCTCGGCGGGATGGTCGAGGCGATCAAGCAGAACTACCCGCAGCGAGAGATCGCCGACGCCTCGTTCCGCTACCAGCAGGAGGTCGACGAGGGCAAGCGGATCGTGGTCGGCGTCAACCGCTACGAGACCGCGGACGGCGAGCTCGACACCCTGCGAATCGACCCCGCGCTCGAGCGAAAGCAGCTCGACCGCCTCGGCTCGGCGCGCGCTCGGCGGCGTGGCGAGGAGGTCGAGGCGGCACTCGGACGGCTGCAGGAGGCGGCGGCCGGCGAGAGGAACCTGATGGAGCCGCTGGTCGACTGCGCGCGAGCGCATGCGAGCGAGGGTGAGATAGTCGAGGCGCTGCAGGACGTGTTCGGTACCTACAGGGAGAGCCCCGTCTTCTAGAGCGCAGGCTTCGTCGCCTCGCATTCGATCAGGTCCCGGCCGGCAAACCGTTGCGTAGACTGCCGCCTCGATGGAAGGGACGGCGACAGGAGAGCCCGCGCAGAGCGCGGGCTCTCGGAAGATCCGCGTGGTCGTGGCAAAGCCCGGGCTCGATGGACATGACCGCGGAGCGAAGATCATCGCCCGCGCGCTTCGGGACGCCGGCATGGAGGTGATCTACACCGGCCTGCACCAGACGCCGGAGCAGATTGCCGAGACCGTCCTGCAGGAGGACGCCGACGCGGTCGGGCTGTCGATCCTCTCCGGCGCTCACATGACGCTCGTGCCGAAGGTCGTCGAGCTGCTCAAGCAGCAAGGCGCCGACGACGTGGTCGTCACGGTCGGCGGGACGATCCCCGCGGAGGACATCCCCGAGCTGAAGGAGCTCGGGGTGGCGCAGGTCTTCACTCCCGGCTCGTCGACGCAGGAGATCATCGACTTCATTCGGGACGCGACGAGCGCCCGCTGAGGCGGCGGGCGCCGCTGGGACCGAGACGGCGCGAAGGGCCCGCTCGCGGCCTCCCTCGGGCGCGCGGCGGGACGGCTGTGCGCGGCGACAGCCGATGATTGACCGGTCAGTCAAGTCGGGCCGTAAACCGGTAGAATGCCCGCCGCTCACGCGAACGAAGGAGTGCCCTCTTGAAGATTTGCGTCCTGGTGAAAGAGGTCCCGGACGCTGCCGTCGAGAAGCGCATGGACCCCGGCAGCAAGCGCCTCGACCGAAGCGGAGAGAAGAACCTCAACCCATTCGACACGCACGCCATCGAGGCCGCCATGCAGATCAAGGAGGGCGGCACGGCCGACGTCGAGGAGATCGTCGCCGTCACGATGGGCCCGGAGAGCGCGGTCCGCGCGCTGCACAAGGCGGTCTCGCTCGGTGCCGACCGCTCCGTGCACCTGACGGACTCCGCGCTCGAGGATTCGGACGTCAACGCGACCGGTTACGCGCTCGCCCAGGTGCTGAGGTCGGAGTCTCCAGATCTGGTCCTGCTGGGGCAGCAGTCGGATGACGGCGAGTGCTACACGATCGGCGCCGTCGTCGCCGACCATCTCCAGATGCCTTCGCTGACCCAGGTGATCAAGATCGACGTCGGCGAGGGCAGCCTCCGCTGCGAGCGCCAGGCCGAGTACGGCTACGACACCGTCGAGGTCGAGCTGCCCGCCGTCATCTCCGTCGGCGACGCGATCAACGAGCCGCGCTACCCCTCGCTGAAGGCGATCATGGGTGCGAAGAAGAAGCCACTCGACACCAAGTCGACCGGTGACGCCGAGATCGAGACCGGCCGCGTCGGCGCGGAGGGCTCGCGCACGAGCGTGCTCGCGATCAACCCGCCGCCCGAGAAGTCAGCCGGTCAGATCATCGAGGACGAGGACACCGCCGAGACGGTCGAGAAGATCGTCGCCTGGCTCGACGAAAGGAAGCTGCTGGCATGAGCGGGATCCTCACCTACGCGCTCCACTACCAGGGTGAGTTCAACAAGAACTCCCTCGGTGCGGTATCCGAGGCAGGAAAGCTGGCCAAGGAGCTCGGCTCGGAGGCCGCCGTCGTCGCCGTCGGCGGCGATGACCTCACCGACGAGCTGTGCGCTTCGCTCGGCAAGTACGGCGCGAGCAAGGTCTACCGGGCGAACGCGCCGGAGGGTCTCGCGCAGCCGGTCGTCGACGCGATGGCCAGGGTGATCGAGCAGAACGGCTACAGCTATGCCCTGTTCGGCGGCGGCCTGCTCGGCTTCGAGGTCGGCGCCGGCCTCACAGCCCGTCTCAACGGCGGCGTCACGATGGAGGTCACCCAGGTCAAGGTGCAGGACGGCAAGCTCGTTGCGGTGCGCCCGATCCTGCAGGACTCCGCGGTCGTCGACGTCGACTACGTCGGCGAGCCGGGAATCATCATCGGTCGCCTGAACGCCTTCGAGATCGCCGAGAGCGGCGGCGGCGACGCGACCGTCGAGGATGTCGACGTCGAGCTCTCCGACTGGTCGACGAAGGCCAAGATGGTCCAGCGCGGCGAGCAGCGCGGCGGCGACGTCAACATCGAGGATGCCGACATCCTCGTAGCCGGCGGCCGCGGTCTCGGCAAGGCGGAGAACTTCAAGCTCTGCGAGGACCTCGCCGAGGCGCTTGGCGGCGCGGTCGCCGCGACGCGCGCGGTCGTCGACGCCGGCTGGTATCCGTACGCGGCCCAGATCGGCCAGACCGGCAAGACGGTCGCGCCGAAGCTGTACCTCGCGGCGGGAATCTCCGGCGCGATTCAGCACAAGGTCGGGATGCAGGCGTCGGAGAACATCGTCGCGATCAACAAGGACCAGAACGCGCCGATCTTCGAGTTCTCCGATCTGGGCATCGTCGGTGACCTGAACAAGATCGTGCCGAAGCTGACCGAGGCCATCAGGGCCCGCAAGGGGGGCTGACCGATGGGCGTGCGGCCCTCAGAGTATCCGCCGCAGGTCGAGTCGGGGCGTGACTACGTCACCGCGCCGACCGACCCCGAGGACGAGCGGATCGAGGTCGGCGTCGTGATCGTCGGCGGCGGCCCGGGCGGCCTCGCGTGTGCGATCCGGCTCACCCAGCTGCTCGAGAAGGAGCCCTCGCTCGCCGAGTCGCTTGGGGAGGTGCCCGTCGCGCTCGTCGAGAAGGGCAAGACGACCGGGTCGCACCTGCTCTCCGGAGCGATGATGGAGCCGTCGGCGATGCAGCGGCTGTTCCCCGACCTCGACGAGAAGGAGTGGCCGACCTACGGCCCGGTCGAGCGCGACGCGGTCTACATGATGACCAAGCGGCGCGCGATCAAGCTGCCGTCGGTCCCCCCGCCGTTCCGCAACCACGGCAACCACGTCACCTCCGTCGCACAGCTCGGACGCTGGCTCGGCGAGCGCGCCGAGGAGGCGGGCGTGTACATACTGCCGGAGACCGCGGCGTACAAGCTGCTCGTGGAGGACGGCGTCGTGCGCGGGGTGCGCACCGGCGACAAGGGCCGGGGGCGTGACGGCGAGGAGCTGTCGAACTTCGAGCCCGGCTCCGACCTGATCGGGCGTGCGACGGTGCTCGCCGAGGGGACCCAGGGTCACCTCGCCGGCGCGGCGATCCGTCACTTCGGCCTCGGCTCCGGCGACCCGCAGGGCTGGGAGCTCGGAGTGAAGGAGGTCTGGGAGGTGCCGAACGCGCTCGACCGCGTCGTCCACACCATGGGCTGGCCGCTCCGCTTCGGCGCCAAGTACCGCGAGTTCGGCGGGAGCTTCATGTATCCGATGGGCGAGGACAAGATCTCGATGGGCTTCGTCGTCGGACTCGACTATCGCGACGCCACGCTCTCGGTCCACGACCTGCTGCAGGAGTTCAAGACGCATCCGTTCGTGCGCAAGTTCCTCGAAGGGGGCAAGCGGGTCGCTTGGGGCGCCAAGACGATTCCGGCCGGCGGCTACTGGTCGATGCCGAGCCGGCTATGGGCGCCCGGAATGGTGATCGCCGGCGACTCGGCCGGGATGGTCAACGTGCCCAAGCTGAAGGGCGTCCACCTGGCGATGCACGCGGGCATGTACGCGGCCGAGGCGATCGTCGCGGCGCTCAAGCGGGGCTCGACCGATGACCTCTCGAGCTACCAGGAAGCGGTCCAGGGCAGCGTCATCGAACGCGACCTGTACCGCTCGCGCAACATGCGCCAGCCCTTCGCGAAGGGCTTCTTCCTGGGCGGCGCGGTCGCCAACGCGATGGAGGTCTCGGGCGGCCGCTTCCCGGGCGGGCACTGGGAGAACCACGACGACGCGGAGGTCGACGTCTTCATCGGCAACCGCGACAAGTCCTACCCGAAGCCCGACGGCAAGCTCACCTTCGACAAGCTCGGCAGCGTCTTCACGACCGGGAACGCCACCCGTGACGACGCACCGAACCACATCAAGATCCAGCAGAACGTCCCGCTCGAGCTGGCCCTGATGTGGCAGAACATGTGCCCGGCGCAGGTCTACGAGGTTCCCGAGGAAGCCCTCGAAGAGCTGAAGCAGAACGGGAACGGGTCGTTGAAGGGCAAGACCGTCGAGGTCCACGTCACTCCGTCGAACTGCGTGCAATGTGGCGCCATCACGGCGAAGGGCGGGCGGCTGACGCCGCCAGAGGGCGGCGACGGGCCGAACTACCAGCAAACCTGAGCCGCCTGAGGGGCGCCTCATGCTTGACGCGCGTAGCCGTCCCTACCCGCGTGCGCATCAGCCGCCCTCGGTCGTCCGCGACGTTCCTGATCGCCGGGCCCGATCACCGTGGTGGCCCTGTTCGCAGGTTCGTCGGTGATCGAAATACAGGCTAGACTTCTCGCCATGAAGAGCGACATCCACCCCGAATACGTCGAGGCGCAGGTCCGCTGCACCTGCGGCAACGAGTTCACCACTCGTTCGACCAAGCCTGAGCTGCACGTCGAGATCTGTTCGAATTGCCACCCCTTCTACACGGGTCGCCAGAAGCTCGTGGACACGGGGGGTCGCGTCGAGCGGTTCCGCCGGCGCGCAGCTCGAAGCGCCCGCCGCTAGCAACGCGCTCTCGCGCCGTGGCCGTAGCTGGGCTTCGGCGCGGGGTCGCAGCGCTTCACCGAGCGCCCCGGGGCGAAACTTGTGAAAGTGCGCTCTGTTCGTGTGGGAACCGATGCGCTCGCTGCTCGCAATCGCCGCCGCGCTCATCGCTTTCACCGCCGTGGCGGCGCCCGCCGCGGCCGGTCGCGCTGACCCGCTCGCGTCCGTCCGCGTCCACTCATGCCAGCTCGGGCTGACGAGCATCGACCGTACGGCGACCTACGACGCCAGGGTGCGAACGATCCCGGGCGCCAGCGCCATGTGGATCCACTTTTCGCTCTACCGGCGCCTGGCGAGCGGCGAGGAGCAGCCGGTGACGACCCCGGAGCTGATGTCCTGGCGCAAGTCGCGCACCGGCGTGGGCAGCTTCGCGTACTCGCAGCGGGTGGACGGGCTCGAGCCCGGCAGCGCATATGCGATGACCGTCGAGTTCCGCTGGGTCGATCGGGCGGGCAACGTGATCCGCCATGCCGTGCGCACCTCTCGGAGCTGCAGCGAGCAGAGTCCGCTCGCGGCGCTCCAGCTCGATTCGATCACCGGTTCGTCCGGCGGGCCCGGGGCTTCGTGGGACAGCGAGACCTACGACGTCGACCTCACCAACTCCGGCCTGACCGACCTGAACGGAGCGGAGCTGGTACTGGCCGTCGACCGCGACGCACCGGTGCGGACGGAGCTCGGCCCGATCGTGGCCGGCGCGAAGACGACCGTCGAGCTGAGCGGCACGATTTGCGAACGACGAGTCCGGGTCTTCGTCGTGGGGCGCCTCGTGCCACGTCAGGCCGCCGTCTCCAGCTCCGGCTGCCCGCCCGTCAGCTGACGCGCGACCTACTGGCGCGACGGGCGGACGCCGATAAGGTGGTTGGATGAGCGCGGCTGCCGACCGAGACGTCGCTCCGGTCGACGGAGCGCCCGCGACGCGCGCAAGCCTGGGCCTCTCGGGCGGCAGCGCGACGCGCGAGGTGCCGCCTCCGACGCGCGACGCCCCCGTCGGAGGGCAGGCGGTGCTCGAGGGTGTGATGATGCGCGGCGTCTCGACCTGGGCGGTCGCGGTGCGCAAGCCCGCGCCGGAGCAGGTCTCCGAGGGAGAGCCGCTCGACCCGACTGAGCCGGCACTCGGCGAGATCGCCGTCAGCTCCGAGCCGCTCGTATCAGTCGTCAAGCGCTATCGAGCGCTGCGGCTGCCGCTCGTGCGCGGGGTCGCCGCCCTGCTCGAGTCGCTTGCGATCGGCTTCAAGGCGCTCGGGGTGAGCGCGAACGCGCAGCTCGACGGGGAGGAGGGCGAGCAGATCGGCGGCGGCACCTGGGCGGGCACGGTCGTCTTCTCGCTGGTGCTCGCGGTCGCGCTCTTCTTCCTGCTGCCGGTCGGCATCACCTCGCTCTTCAAACATGCCCTGCCGGGGTCGCTCGTGTTCGTGCTCGTCGAGAAGGCGATCCGGATATCAATCTTCCTCGGCTACCTGTGGGCGATCTCGCGCATGCGCGACCTCCAGCGGGTGTTCGAATATCACGGAGCGGAGCACAAGACGATCTCGTGCTACGAGGCGGGCCTGCCGCTGACGCCTGAGAACGCCCAGCGTTTCTCGCGCCTGCACCCGCGCTGCGGTACGAGCTTCCTGCTGGTCGTGATGGTCGTAGCGGTGGTCGTGTTCGCGCCGCTCGGGACGCCGGCCTGGTACTGGCTGTTCGCCTCGCGAGTGCTCGGTATACCGATCGTCGCCGGCCTCGCGTTCGAGGTGATCAAGCTGTTCGGCCGCAAGCGTGACCGGCGCTGGGCGCAGCTGCTGATGGCGCCCGGAATGCAATTGCAGAAGCTGACCACCCGCGAGCCTGACCTCACGCAGCTGGCGGTCGCTATCGCCGCGCTCGAGGCCGTGCTCGCGGTCGAGAAGCCCGAGGAGGCAAGCTCGGAAGACCGGATCGGCATGGAGGTCGTCGCCTAGGGCAGGCCGCCCGGATCGCGGTTGGAGCGACCGGGCGCCTGGTTCGTCGCCTCTCGCGGCTTCGGGTCAGGCGATAGCCTCGGGCCGTCGTGATAGACGATCTCGTCACGCAGATCGAGACTCGCTTCGTGGAGCTCTCGGAGCAGATGTCCGATCCGGCCGTGATCGGCGATCGCGCGCGCTATGCGGAGGTGGGGCGGCAGTACCGGGCGCTCGAGCCCGCAGCCCAGCTCGCGCGGGAATACCGTCAGCTGGCCGACGACGCGGCGGGGGCGCGAGAGCTCCTGGCAGAGGACGGCGACGACGCCGAGCTGCGCGAGATGCTGCGGACGGCGGAGGCACGACTGCCGGAGCTGGGCGAAGAGATCCGCCTGGCGATGGTAGAGCCGGACCCGAACGACGACAAGAACGTGATCGTCGAGATCCGTGGCGGGACCGGCGGCGAGGAGGCCGCGCTGTTCGCCGGCGACCTCTACCGGATGCTCACCCGCTACGCGGAACGCCGCGGCTTTCGCACGGAGCCTCTGGTCGTGAGCGAAACGGGCGACTACACGTTCGAGGTGAAGGGCGACGGCGCCTACAGCGTCTTCAAGTACGAGGGCGGAACTCATCGCGTGCAGCGGGTTCCGGAGACGGAGTCCCAGGGGCGGATCCACACCTCGACGGCGACCGTCGCGGTGCTGCCGGAGGCGGAGGAGGTCGACATCCAGGTCGACCCGAACGACCTGCAGGTGGACGTCTACCGCTCCTCGGGGCCAGGTGGCCAGTCCGTCAACACGACGGACTCGGCGGTGCGGATCACCCACAAGCCGACCGGACTCGTCGTGTCGATGCAGGACGAGAAGTCGCAGCTGCAGAACCGTGAGAAGGCGATGCGTGTCCTGCGAGCCCGTCTGTACGAGCGCGAGCTAGCCGCGCGGCAGGCCGAGCTCTCGGCGGAGCGGCGCGCGCAGGTGGGAACCGGCGAGCGGGCGGAGAAGATACGCACCTACAACTTTCCCCAGGACCGTGTCACCGACCATCGTGTCAAGCTGACGCGCGGGAACCTCCCTGGAGTGATGAGCGGCGAGCTCGACGAGTTCACGGCGGCCCTCGAGGCGGAGGAGAAGCGCCTCCGGCTCGAACACGCGTGATCGGCAGCCCGGCGATCGCCGACGTGCTCCGCGCGGGGTGCGCCGAGCTCGCGAAGGCGGGCTGTGACACACCGTCGCTCGACGCGGAACTGCTGCTCGGCGAGGCACTCGGCGTGGAACGGGCGTGGCTCATCTTGCGCCGCGACGAGCCGCTCCAGGCGCCTGTCGCAGAACGCTTCCGTGCGTTGCTGGCGCGGCGGAGCGCCCGGGAGCCCGTCGCGTACATCCTCGGAAGGCGCGCCTTCCGCCACATCGAGCTCGCCGTCGACCGGCGTGTCCTGGTCCCGCGCCCGGAGAGCGAGGCGCTCGTCGAGATCGCGCTCCGCGAACCACACGCCGCGCGGGTGCATGACGTAGGCACCGGGTCGGGGGCGATCGCGCTGGCCATCAAGTCCGAGCGGCCGGAGATGAGCGTCAGCGGCTCAGACATCTCTTCCCTGGCGATCGACGTGGCCCGCGCCAACGCCAGGGCGCTGGCGCTCGAAGTCGAGCTCACCGTCCGCTGCGGGCTTCCGGACGCCCAGTTCGACCTCGTCGTGGCGAACCTGCCATACGTCCGGGAGGACGAGTGGGAGCGCCTGCAGCCGGAGATCCGACTGTTCGAGCCACGGCAAGCCCTCGTCGCCGGAGTCGACGGCCTCGACGCGATTCGCGCCCTCGTGAATGGAGCGCGACGCGCCACGCGCTTCGCCCTCGAACACGCGCCCGGGCAGGCAGCGGCGGTTCGCGATCTGCTCGCCGACTCGCGGACCGTGCGCGACCTCGCCGGCCGGGAGCGCGTAACGATCGGCTGGGCACGATGACCGAGGACGACGTCGCCACATTCGAGCGGTGCATGTCGGTCGGCGGGGTCGCGCTCTTTCCCGCCGACACGGTGTACGGGCTGGCGACCGACCCCGGATCCGGCGAAGGCTTCGAGCGTCTCTGCCGCATCAAGGGCCGCTCGCGGAACCAGCCCTCCGCCGTCATGTTCTTCTCGCTCGAATACCTGCTCGAGGCGCTGCCGGAGATCGGCTCGCGAACCCGGGCCGCGCTCACTCGCGTGCTGCCCGGAGCGCTGACCGTCGTCGTGCCGAATCCCGCCCGGCGCTACAGGCTCGCGTGCGGGACGACTCCCGACCTGCTCGGCGTTCGCGTTCCGGCCCTGGACGGAGGGGTGGCGCCGCTCGCGGCAGTGCGCTGGCCGGTGTTGCAATCGAGCGCCAACCTTCACGGGCAGCCCGAGACGAGGCGCCTCGAGGAGGTGGATGCGCGTATCCGCGCCCGCGTCGACCTCCAGCTGGACGGGGGCGAGCTGCCGGGCACCCCGTCGACCGTCGTCGACCTCTCACGCTTCGAGGCCTCCGGGGAGTACTCCCTGCTGCGTGAGGGCGCGGTCCCGGCGGCGGAGCTTGCCGCCGCGCTCGGATCCACCTGAGGCGCTCCCCGGCGTTGCCATGGCGGTTGCAGCTGAACAACTTTTCTGTGCGTCGAGAGGCCAAAGCCCGTGCTTAAGGGGGTGCCGCTCACCGCCAACGCGTGCGCGGCTGTACTCATGCGGTCGGTGGAGACGGGCAGGAGAGCGTGCGTACTCGCGGAAGCTGCTCGACGATCGTTCGAGTTTTCAGGATCTGGGCGGGGGTGATCGTCCCGTATGACGCTGATGGCACGGAGAGCTGAAGAGGAGCACGTCTACGAGCGGGTGCCGGTGGCGCGGATCGAGTCGATCTCGGAGTCCGGCTATGGCGCCCTCGTGCTCGAGCGGCTGGCGCGCCACACATGCCGTATCGCCGGCGTCGACTGGGCGTGCCTGTTCGTGCGCGACAGGGCGGATCCGAGGCTCGTCATCGCAGCGGCCGGCCATGGGGTCGGCTGGGACCTGATCGGTACCCGCTTCGGCGCGGACGAGGGCGCGGTGGGCCGGGTCCTGATGAGCGGAGCCCCGATCGTGCTCGAGGACCTCAAGGAACTCGCGGGTGCCGTCGCCGAGGAGGCCGAGGGGCGGGCGACGCGCGCCGCCGCCGCCGTACCGATCCAAACGGGGCGCACCGTGCGCGGCGTGCTGACCGCCGCGATGCGGCCCGGGAGCCGCCAGTTCGACGAGCACGACCTGGACCTTCTGGGGGAGCTCTCAGACCTAGCGGCCGCCGCGATCGAGCACAGCCATCTGCACGCGTATCAAGAGGCGGCGGTGCATGCGCACGTCGAGGCGCTCGCCGCGGCGATGGACATGCGCGATCGGCGCACCGCTTCACACTCAGAGGACGTAGTCGCGCTTGCGCGCCGTGTCGGCGAGCTGCTGGAGCTCGAGCCCGCATCGCTGCTCGAGCTCGAGTTCGCCGCCCGCCTGCACGACGTCGGCAAGATCCAGGTTCCGGACGCCGTGCTCAACAAGGCCGGCCCGCTCGAGCCGCGCGAGTCGGAGGTGATCCGCTGCCACGCCGGCTGGGGGGCCGACACGCTCGCGCGCATCCCGGGCCTCGGGGCGGTCGCCACGATCGTGCGCTACCACCACGAGCGCTGGGACGGACGCGGCTACCCCGACGGGCTGGCCGGGGCGCGGATACCGCTGGCAAGCCGGATCATCGCCGCGTGCGACTCCTACGGGGCGATGACCATGGACCGTCCGTACAGAGGCGCGATGTCGCCGGAGAGGGCACTGGACGAGGTTCGTGATGGTGCCGGCTCGCAATTCGATCCCGCCGTGGTCGAGGCGCTGATCGACGCGCTGACGGCGAGCTGACCGACCGCTGGAAGCGCTGATACGGTTGGGCGCGCCGCCAACATCGGCGGCCCTCGACCCATGAGCGAGCTCAGCCCCGACTACTTCACGAAGCCCGTCGCCGAGGTCGACCCGGAGATCGCGCGGGTGCTTCAGGATGAGCTCCACCGCCAGGAGACGACGCTCGAGATGATCGCCTCCGAGAACTTCGTCCCGCAGGCGGTGCTCGATTGCCAGGGCTCGGTGCTGACCAACAAGTACGCCGAGGGCTACCCGGGGCGGCGCTACTACGGCGGCTGCGAGTTCGTCGACATCGCCGAGCAGCTCGCGATCGACCGGGCCAAGGAGATCTTCGGCGCCGACCACGCAAACGTCCAGCCGCATGCCGGTGCGCAGGCGAACAACGCCGTCTACCACGCGCTGCTCGAGCCCGGGGACCCGATCCTCGGGATGAAGCTCGACCACGGCGGCCACCTCTCGCACGGGATGCGGATCAACGTCTCCGGCCGGCTCTTCGACGTCGCCGCGTACGGCGTGCGCGCCTCCGACTCGTACGTCGACATGGACGAGGTAGCCGCGCTCGCGCAGAGCCACCGTCCGAAGCTGATCATCGCCGGGTGGTCCGCGTACCCACGCCAGCTCGACTTCCCCGCGTTCCGCGACATCGCCGACTCGGTTGGCGCGCTGCTGCTCGTCGACATGGCCCACTTCGCGGGGCTCGTCGCCGCGGGCGAGCATCCGAGCCCGGTCCCTCACGCGGACGTCGTCACGACGACGATCCACAAGACGCTCGGGGGCCCGCGCAGCGGCATGATTCTGTGTCGCGGCGAGCTTGCGAAGAAGATCGACTCCGCGGTCTTCCCCGGCCAGCAGGGGGGCCCGCTGATGCACGCGATCGCGGCTAAGGCGGTCGCCTTCAAGATCGCGCAGTCGGAGCTGTTCCGGGAGCGTCAGCGACGCACGGTCGCGGGCGCGAAGCGACTCGCCTCGGAGCTGCTCGACGCCGGCATCAACGTCCTCACCGGCGGCACCGACGTCCACCTCGTGCTCGTCGACCTGCGCGACTCGGACCTCGACGGCAAGCAGGCTGAAGACCGGCTGCACGAGATCGGCATCACCGTCAATCGCAACGCGGTTCCCTTCGACCCCCGTCCGCCGGCGGTCTCATCGGGGCTGCGCATCGGCACCCCGGCGCTCGCCACGCGCGGCTTCGGCGACGAAGAGTTCGCCGAGGTGGGCCGCATCATCGCGGAGACCCTGACGGGCGACTGGAGCGACGAGCTGCGCACGGAGCTCAGCGACCGCGCCGGAGCCCTCGCGGAGCGGCACCCGCTGTACGAGCGCTCGGCGCACGCGCTCACGCACTGAGCGACCGTTCGGCTCAGGAAGAGGGAGGCGGGCGATGGAGGTCGACCGCTTCGTATTCCCCGGTCTCCAACTCATGGGCGACGCGCGCGTCCAGTTCCTCCTGAGAGGGCCGGGGGACGCCCGTGAGCTGACTCTCGCGGCGAAGCTGAAACTGTCGGAAGCGGCGGAGCTTGAGGATCTCGAGCACGACGACCAGGTACATGCTCGCGGCGACGGCAATGAGGCCGAAGCCGCCGAGGACGAGCAGCCAGCCGAGCTTGAAGTGACCGTGGTGGTCGGAGTAGGGGACGAAGCGGAGGGCCAGGGCGAGGGCGGCGAGCGTCAGCGTCCAGCCGTACAGGTACACGATCGTGCGGCGCGGCGAGAAGCCGACGTTCGCGAGCCGGTGATGGAAGTGCCAGCGGTCGGCCGTGTAGATCGGCTTGCGGTACTTGATCCGCTTCGCGACGACGAAGCTCGAATCGAGGATGGGCACTGCGAGGATGACCAGCGGGAAGGCGAGGGCGATCACGGCGTTGGTCTTGATCGCCCCCTGCACCGCGATCACCGCGAGCAGGTAGCCGAGCAGGTTCGAGCCGGAGTCACCGAGGAAGATCGACGCCGGCGCGAAGCCGTGGCGGAGGTAGCCGATGCACGCGCCGGCCGTGATCAGCGCCAGCACTCCGGCGGCCGTGTAGGGGTCGCGGCCGAAGGAGAGGGCGATCGCCGCGAACGTCAGGGCGGCGATCGTGCAAACGCCCGCGGCGAGGCCGTCGACGCCGTCGATGAAGTTGACGATGTTCATCACCGCGACGATCCCGATCACGGTCAGCCCGTAGGCGAAGGGCGGCGACAGGTGGAGCGCGCCCATGAACGGCAGGTCGGTGTTGATCACCCGCACGCCGGCGATGACGGGTACCGCGGCCGCGAGGGTCTGACCGACGAGCTTGAAGTCCGCGGAGAGCTCGAGCAGGTCGTCGGCGGCTCCGACGATCGCGATCACGGCGGCGCCGATCAGGATCCCGTGCGTCTCCCGGTTGTCCGGCATGAAGAGGATCGCCGCAGCGACGACGGCGAGCAGGATCGCGAGGCCCCCGAGCCGGGGCGTGGGGAACTGGTGCATGCTGCGCTCGCGCGGCTCGTCGATCGCTCCGATGCGCCAGGCGAACGCGCGCGCGACCGGCGTTGCGAGCCAGGCGATCACGAGCGCGAGCGCGAACCCGTAGTAGGCGTGGCTGTGGGGGGGAATCACGGCAGCGAGTGGAAGGTTCGCGACGGCCCCGGCGGACCGCGCGTGCGCGTCAATCCACACCGGAATATAGGGACGCGCGCCACGAGCCGTACGACCCTGAAAGCGAGCTTGCGCTAAGAGGCCCGTCCGCGCGCATAATGAACGGGTGCAAGGCATCCCCGGCTCGGACCAACTCGCCGCCGCCAAGCCACGCCTGCGTGGCGTGCTGCACCAGTACGCGTTCTACGTATCGCTCGTTCTCGGCACCGCGCTGATCATCGCCGCCGACAGCGGTCGCGCCCGTCTCGCCGTGACGATCTACGCACTCGCCGTCTCGGGACTGCTCGGGACGAGCGCCCTCTACCACCGGGTGAACTGGTCTCGTCGCGCGCGTGCCTGGATGCGCCGCCTCGACCACTCGATGATCTTCGTCCTGATCGCGGGGACCTACACGCCGTTCGCGCTGCTGCTGCTGAAAGGGTCGATCTCCCAGGCGATCCTGATCGTCGTGTGGGCGGGGGCGCTCGGCGGCATCATCCTGAACGCCCTCTGGGTCAGTGCGCCGAAGCCGCTCGTCGCCGCGGTCTACGTCGCCCTCGGGTGGGTCGCCGTTGCGGCGATGCCGGACCTGGCGAGTCACCTGGGCCCGCTCGGCGTTGCCCTGCTCGTCGCGGGCGGCTTGCTCTACACGGCGGGAGCGGTCATCTATGCGATCCGCCGCCCAAACCCCGCGCCGGCCGTCTTCGGCTACCACGAGATCTTTCACGCGCTCGTCGTGGCCGCGGCCGCCGCCCATTTCGCCGTCGTCGCCTTCTACGCCCTGCCCGCGGGCTGAGCGACTGCTCGGGCGTAACCGGGCGTCAATGCGGTCGAATCGCGTCGCAGGCGGGGACCCCGAGGGCGAGCCCGTCGGCGGCGATCTGCGGATCGAGCGCGTCGAAGACGTGCACGGTGGCGACGAACTCGCGCGTGTCTCCCGCCTGGGCTGCCTTCACCTGGCGCGCGAAGGTCGATACGTACCTGACGAGCTCGCCGCGGACACGCCCGAACAGCTCGGCCTGCGCGCCGGCGGGCGGAATCGCCTCGAAGCGGCGAAGCAGGCGCTCGAAGACGGGAAGTGAGCCGTGCGCGTAGTAGTAGCCGACCGTGGGCAGCTCGTCGGCGCGCGGCTGCTCGGCGTCGAAGTCGGGGATCGGGAAGCGCGGCAGCGCGCTGAGCTCGTGGACGGCCTGGCTGCAAAGAGCGGAAAGTTGCGCGTCCGAGCTCGCCTGTGCTGCGAGCGCCGAAGCGCTCGGACGTTTCGCGCTGCCGCAGCCGGCGGCGAGCAGCAGGCAGAGCGAGAGCGTGATCGTTCGGATGCGCGTGCTGCTGCTCCTAGCGCTCGGAAGGCAGCAGGACGCCGGGGTTCAAGAGGCCGGCCGGGTCGAGCGCGCGCTTGATCGAGCTCATCGCGTCGATCTCGACCGGGCTTCGGGTGAGCGAGAGCCAGCGGGCCTTGGCGACGCCGATGCCGTGCTCGGCGCTGATGCTGCCGCCGTGGTCCGCGACGAGGCGCAGGACCGCCTCGTCGACCCGCTCGTCGTCGGGGTCCGGCCCGAGCACGTTCACGTGCAGGTTGCCGTCGCCGACGTGACCGAAGACGATCGTCTGCGCGCCCGGAGATGTGCGCTCGACACGATCGCCGACCTGCGCGACGAAATCCCCGAGCTCCCCTAACGGAAGCGTCACGTCGAGCTTGTGGGGAACGCCGCAGGCGTTGATCGCCTCCGTGTGGCTTTCCCGGTAGGCCCAGAGCTCCTCGCGGCGGGCGGTGTCCTCCGCGATCGCCTCGGCGAGCGTCTCAGGGCCGTCCTCGATCGCGTCGGCGAGCGGCTCGATCACGTCGCGGGTGTCCGCCAGCTCGACGAGCAGGTAGGCCGGATACTCGTCGGGGAACGGCGGGGCCAGGCGCCGGTAGTCGCAGACGAGCGCGAGGCCGTTCCCATAGAGGATCTCGGCCGCCTCGAGCGACGGCAGGCGGCCATGCAGATGCCGGAAGAGCGCTACGGCGCCGGCCGTGTCCTGAACGGCGAAGAGGGCGGCGACGCGCTGCGGCAGGTGCGGCACGAGGCGAAGCCGCGCCGCGGTCACGATCGCGAGCGTTCCCTCGCTTCCGGTCAGCAGCGCAGGCAGCGCGTAGCCCGCGTTGTCCTTGACCAGTCCCGCCATCCGATCGATCACGCCGCCGTCGGCGAGCACCGCCTCCATTCCCACGACCTGCTCGCGCATCGCGCCGTAGCGGATCACGTGGACGCCGCCCGCGTTCGTGGCCACCATGCCGCCGATCGTCGCCGAGCCGCGCGCGCCGTAGTCGACGGCGAAGTCGAAACCGCTGCCGCGCACGTGCCGCTGGAGCCGCTCGAGCGTGACCCCGGCGCCCGCGCTCAGCTGGCCCGCCGCGACGTCGACCGGTGAGAGCTCGTCGAGGCGCGTGAGGCTGAGCAGGACCTCGCCCTGGCGAGGCACGCCGGCGCCGACGAGCCCGGTGTTCCCGCCCTGAGGGACGATCGCCACGCCCGCCGCGGAACAGGCGCGGACGACGGCGGAGACCTCCGTCGTGCTTGCGGGACGGACGACAAGGCGAGCCGAGCCGCGGAAGCGCCCGGTCCAGTCCTCCTCGTAGGAGGCCCGCACGTCCGCGGCGGTGACGACGTGTCGCTCTCCGACGATCGACGCGAGGGCTGCCTCGAGCGAGTCGCCCTTCGTGCGGGCTTCGGCCTCGATCACCGGCGCGCCGCGATCACCAGTTCTCGAAGGAGTCGCGGATGATTCCGCGGAGCTCGTTGGGGCCCGCCTCGCGCGGGGCGATCGAGAGCAGCCGCTGCTGCTTCAGCGCGCCCTCGACGAGGTCGTCGAGGTCGTCATCCCCGTAGCCGAGCTCGCCGACGCCGCTCGGCGCACCGACGTCTCGCATCAGGTCGGTCAGGACCCGCGGCAGTGCGTCGGGGTCATCGCCGTCGGCCAGCTGCTCGCCGGCGATCAGCTCGGCGGCACGGCGGTGCTTGCCCGGATCAGCGGAGTGGGTGAAGCGAAACGCCGCGGGCGAGGTGACGATCACCGACCATCCGTGCGGGACCATCGGATGATCGACGTCATAGCCGGGCGCCTCGTACACGTGCTTGAGCGCGGCGATCGGATAGGCACAGGCGTGCGGGATATGCACCCCCGCCGAGCCGAAGCCGATGCCCGCCATGCTCGCGGCGAGCATCATGAAGCCGCGGGCCTCGATGTCGTCCGGGTCCTCGACGGCGCGACGCAGGTAGCGCCCGCCGTACTCGAGCGCGCGGGCCGACCATAGGTCGGAGACGGGGTTGGCCCCCTGGTAGGGCGGGCGATCATCGGGTGACTCGGGCGCCGGGCGGCTGTCGAAGGGCCGCGAGACGAAGGACTCCGCGGCATGGCAGACGACGTCGAGTCCGCACGAGGAGGTGACCGCGGCGGGCATCGAGCGGCTCAGCTCCGGGTCGACGATGCCCTGATGCGGGCGCAGGTAGCGGTGAGAGATGCCCGACTTGACGCGCTCGTCGGGTATGTCGAGGACCGCGACCGAGGTCGCCTCGGAGCCCGTCCCCGACGTGGTCGGAAGGGCCAGCAGCGGCTTCAGCGGAGCCGGCGGCTTCCGACCGGCGCCGACGGGAGCGTTGACGTAATCCATGATCGGCGCCGGATGCGTCGAGACAAGGTCGGCGACCTTTGCGGTATCGAGCGAGGAGCCTCCGCCGATCCCGACGAAGCCGTCGAAGTCGCCCTCGACCGCGAAGTCGGCCGCCTCCTGGAAGGACTCCGCCGTCGGCTCGACGCGCGCGCGGTCGAACAGCCCGACCTCGATGCCCTCGGCGCGGATCAGTTCGACCAGGGGATCGACGATGCCCGCTTCGCGGACGCCCGCGTCGGTGACGACCATCGCGCGGCGGACGCCCATGCGGGCGAGCTCCCAGCCGATGTCGCGCGACGCGCCGGGCCCGAACTTGATCGGCGTCGCCTCGATCGTGAATACCGTCTCGTGACGTTCGCTCAAGTCGCTCCTCTGCACGCGAAGGCCAGTACCGAGCGGCCGAGTCTAACCCGCGGCCCGCCTGCGCCGATTCGCACGGTCGGCTCGGCCGTGCCAGAGCGTCAAAGATGGCCGCCGGCTGGGTGGTCGACGCCGAGGCTCCGCTTGGCGACCGGCGGATCCGGGCTCAGAACAGCGACGTCTGGCGGACCGGTGGCGGACGCGCGGGCGCGGGATCGTGCGCCGGCCGGTCGACGCTGCGGATGTAGCGGCCCGACCGGCCGCGGCCGCGCGAGACGAGCCGGCCGAGCCGCTCACGCTCGGAGCGCGGGGCGTAGGCGCCGCGCGCGTACAGCTGCTCGTAGCGCGGAATGAGGTCGGGGCGCTGCGAGCGAAGCCAGTCGAAGAAGATCCCGCGCACCTCGCCTCGCAGGTGCAGCGCGATGCCGGACACGTGGACGGCACCCGCGTCTGCGGCGAGCGCGAGGATGCGCTCGACCTGCTCGGGCGCGTCGTTGATCCCCGGCATCAGCGGCGCGACGAGCACGCCGGTAGGAATTCCAGCCCTGTTCAGCTCGCCGACGGCCTCGAGCCGCGCGCGCGGACTCGGCGTGTGCGGTTCGGTGGCGCGCCAGGCACGCTCGTCGAGGGTCGGCACGGACAGGTTCGCGGTTACCGGGGCACGCTCGGAGATCTGCTTGAGCAGTGCCAGGTCGCGCAGCACGAGCGGAGACTTCGTCAGCACCGAGCACGGATTGGAGAAGTCGCGGAAGGCCTCCCAGATGCCCGGCATCAGCCTGTAGCGGCCCTCGACCCACTGGTAGGGGTCCGTGTTCGTCCCAAGCGCGACGTGCTCGCGTTGCCACGACGGGCGGGCGAGCTCCACACGGAGGAGCTCCGGGACGTTGACCTTGACGACGATCTCCCGCTCGAAGTCGCGACCCGCATTCATGTCGAGGTAGGTGTGGGTGGGGCGAGCGAAGCAGTACGCACACGCATGGGAGCAACCTCTGTACGGATTGATGGTCCAGCGAAAGGGCATCTGCGAACGCTCCGGGACCCGGTTCAGGGCCGACCGCGCACGGACCTCGTAGAAGCGGGTGTCGAGCGCCTCCGGGGCGTCGAAGCGCCGAACGACGGCCGGGTCGCGATAGCCCGGCAACGTCCGGCCCTGCTCGGCATCGATCCTGAGCTCATCCCAGCGCATGCGAACGGATGTTCGCATGCGCTCCGGATGGGCGTCGAGGAGGTCGAGCGCGGTCCGGGGTACTGGTGCCTTGGCGAGTCAGGCGGTCGAGTCGTCGCCGGCGACCGTGAGCGTCAGCGTGCGCGCGCCGTTCCGGATGGCCGTCAAGGAGGTCGAGCGCGGTTCGGGGTACTGCTGCCTTGGCGAGTCAGGCGGTCGAGTCGTCGCCGGCGACCGTGACCGTCAGCGTGCGCGCGCCGCTCCGGATGGCCGTCAAGGAGGTCGAGCGCGGTTCGGGGTGCTGGTGCGTTGGCGAGTCAGGCGGTCGAGTCGTCGCCGGCGACCGTGACCGTCAGCGTGCGCGCGCCGCCGGAGTCGCGATGCTCGCAGAGGTATATCCCCTGCCAGGTCCCAAGCGCCAGGCGGCCGCCGGCGACCGGGATCGTCAGCGAGCTGCCGAGCAGCGACGCCTTGATGTGGGCCGGCATGTCGTCAGGTCCCTCGAGCGTGTGGCGGAAGTAGTCGGCTCCGTCGGGCACAGCGCGGTCGAACCAGGCGGAGAAGTCACGGCGGACGTCGGGGCTCGCGTTCTCGCCGAGCGTCAGCGCCGCTGAGGTGTGCCTGATGAAGACGTGCGCGAGGCCGACGCCGACGCGCTCGATCTCCGGGACGGCGCGCTCGACCTCGGCGGTGATGAGATGGAACCCGCGAGGGCGCGGGTCGAGGCGAACCTCACGCTGCAACCAGAACATCCGGTCGGCATGTTCTCGAAAAAGACAAGGTGAGGCTGTCCGCAGGCCGCCGACGACATCGGCCGGCTTGCGCGAGAGCCGTGGTCCCGATCCCGAGGGCGAGCGACGTCGTCAGCCGGTTCGGCCGGAGCCTCCGTCAGGCGCGCGCGTTGAGCCTGGCGACAACGTCAGCCGGCTCGATGCCGAGGCGCTCGAGCGTCCGTGCGGCGCCGCCGTCGGAGTCACGCAGGACGGCTGCGAGCAGCCCTTCGGCGCCGAGCTTGCCCTCGCCGCGGCTGAGTGCCTCACGCAGGGAGCGCTCGAGCACCTGGCGTGCCAGCGGGGAGATCGAACCACCGCCTCCGGCCTGCGGGATGCGCTCGATCGTCGGCACCGCGGCACTGCGGGCGGCGCTGAGGGAGACGCCGCACTCGCGCAGGGCGTCGGTCGCATCGGAGTCTTCCATCCTGAGGACGCCGAGCAGGAGGTGCTCGGTGCCCACCCGGCGCTGGCCGAGGGCGGCCGCTTCCTCCCGGGCCAGCCGAACGGCCAGGCGCGCGTCGGGCGAGACCTCGGGGCGTCCCGCCGTCGGTCCGGCCAGACCCTCGCGATGCACCGCCTCGACCGCGGGCGAGCGGCGGTGCTTGGCGTGCGCGGCCTGCTTCGAGATACCGAGCGCGGCGCCGATGCGCGTCCACGACCAGCCTTCGGCGACGGCCGCCGCGACGAGCTCCGCCTCGATGCCCTCGAGCGCCGAGCGCAGCTCGGAGATCGCGCGCAGGCGCTCGCCGAGGTCGGTGTGGGCGAGACGCTCGACGATCGCATCGACCTCGGGCGGCACTCCGTGAGCGTACTGCGCACGCGCGCGTGGCGCCGCTCGCGCGGATCGGCCGACGGAGGACGCGCGTGCGCGGTTTGCGCTCTCACCAAACGGGCATACGGCGCGCGGGGGGAGTGGACCTGGCGTACCGAAATCGGCGCCCGCTTGAAGGGGCTCGAAGCCGCAGCGAGAGCGGCTCCGGAGCCCGCGCGTACAACTGTTACAAAGTTGTTACAAAGTCTGGTTGGGTGTACAGTTCCGCCCCCGCTCCCCCGTCCGCATCGCCGCCGAGGATGACGCGTACGAGCCCTTTCAGGGGGCGAACCTCCATGACGCACTGCCCACCCGAGCCCGAGCGCACCCCTGCCCGTCTTCACGGCGGCGCCGTCGCTGCCCAGGCTGCCATCGCGGGGCGGTCGACGTGCGTGCCGCGCCGCCGCAGATCCGCTCCGGAATCGACCGCTTAGGTGGCGACGCACGCCTTGGGCACAAGCGGCGAGCCGATCGGGATGCGCGTCGCGCGCAACCTCGACCTCGGGCTGCTGGTGATCGCGCTCGCGCTGTTTCTGGCCGCGGGCTTCCCGATCGTCGGCTGGCTCACGGGGGCGGGCGCATGGCTGCTGCAGCGGGCGATCCGGGAGCTGCTGACCCGCCGCGCCGAACGCGCGACCGACCCGCGCGCGCTGGTGGGCCTGCTCGCCGGGAGCATGATCGGACGCGGCTGGCTCGTCGCCGGCATCATCGTCGCCGTTGGTATCGCGAACCGGGCCGCCGGCCTGTCCGCCGCGATCCTCTTCCTCGCGCTCTTCACCGTGCAGTTCACGACGATGATGATCCTGCGACCGATGGAGCAGCCGCCGCCGCGGCGTCCGGCGCCGCCGAGCCGTCCGGAGGCCGGCGGATGAGCAAGCGCGTGAAGATCGTGATCGGCGTCGCGCTCGGCCTTGCCGTGCTGATGGGCATCCTCGGGGCGGTCTTCGGCAGCACCGGGCAGAACAACTCCTTCCAGCCGCAGGACGAGTTCAAGCTGACACCGTGGGTGTCGATCCAGATCGGCTCGCTCGACCTGAGCATCACGCGCGCAGTTTTCTACCTCGCGCTGGCCGCGCTCCTGACGATCGGGGTGATGACCTACATCGCCAAGCGCATGGCGGACCGGCCGAACAACGTGCAGACGGCGGTCGAGTACACCTACGACTACTCCAACAACAACATCACGCGCAACAACATGGACCCGGCCATGGCCGCCAAGTGGTTCCCGTTCATCGCAACGCTGTTCTTCTTCATCTGGATCTCGAACCTGCTCGGCTACCTGCCGCTGCCGACGAACACGAACGAGAAGTTCAGCGTCTTCGGCGCGCACATCCCGTCGTTCGCGATCTACGCCGCGACGGCGAACATCTCGGTCACGATCGTCCTCGCCCTTGCGGTCTGGATCATGTACCACGCCGAGGGGATACGCGTGCACGGGGTCCGCGGCTACCTGGGCACCTGGGTTCCCTCGGGCGTCGACGGGCCGGCGCGGATCCCGATCTTCATGATCGAGGTGATCTCGCACTTCGTGCGCATCATCTCGCTGTCGGTGCGATTGTTCGCGAACATGCTCGCCGGCCATCTGCTGATCCTGTTCATGGGCGGCGGCCTCGTCGTGCTGCTCGGGCTCGCGGCCCTGGGCGTGCTGACGCTGCCGATCGCCGTCGTCTTCTTCATCTTCGAGATGACCTTGATCGCCACGTTGCAGGCGTTCATCTTCGCCACCCTGTCTGCCATCTACATCGGCGGCGCGACCGCTGCCGCAGAGCATTAGGAGAGTCGATGTCAATTTCCACGCTTGTCACTCAGGTGTTCGCGCAGTCCGGCGGAGGCCAGGACACGTCGAAGGCGATCAAGGCGATCGCGCTCGGCGTCGGCGCAGGCCTCGGCACGATCGGTCCGGGCGTCGGCGTCGGATACATCTTCGGCAAGGTGATCGAGTCGGTCACGCGCCAGCCGGAGATGCGCGACGAGATAACGAGCATCCAGTGGCTCGGCTTCGCGCTGACCGAGGCGATCGTGTTCTACGCCTTCATCTTCGGCCTGATCGCCTTCTTCCTCGGCTAGATGGGGGCGCTCGCTCAGATTCCGCTCGTCCTGGCCCAGGCCGGCGGCGGCTCGAGCTCGTCGAGCTCTGGCTCGGGCAACTTCCTGGTCACGCCGAACGTGGGGCTGATGATCTGGACGCTGATCGCGTTCGGGGTCACGGTGTACCTCCTGCGCAGGCTCGCCTACCCCCGCATCGCCGACGGCCTCGACAAGCGCAGGCGCGCGATCGAGGAGTCGATCGACTCCGCTGAGCGCACGCGCAGCGAGGCCGACAAGCTGCTCGAGGAGTACCGCGAGCGGCTCGGCGAGGCGCGCGAACAGGCCGAGGAGATCCTCCAGCGCGCGCGCAGGTCGTCGGAGCGGCTGCAGGACGACGCGAAGGCCGACGCGACCCACACGCGCGAGGAGATGATGGAGCGTGCGCGGCGGGACATCGAGCAGGAGACGCGCCGCGCGATCGAGGAGATCCGCCGCGAGGTCGCCGACCTGACCGTCGTGGCCACCGAGAAGGTGACTCGCAAGACGCTCACCGACAGCGACCACCAGCGCCTGATCGAGGAGGCGCTCGAGGAGTTCGACCTGTCCGCGCTCGGGCGTGGCAACGGGGCGAGCTGAGCGCTTGGGCACGACCGCGAAAGCCCCGTCCCGCGCGGCGGAGCGCTGATGGAGGAGATCGCGGAGGTCTACTCGCGCTCGCTGTTCGAGGTGGCCAAGGAGCAGGACGCGCTCGACGAGATCCACGACGAGCTCGGCGAGCTTGCCGATCAGCTCGCCGAGAACCGCGACCTCCAGGTCTTCTTCTTCTCTCCGTACTTCAGCGCCGAGGATAAGAAGGAGGCGCTCGGGAAGGCGATCGAAGGCGCGAACGAGTACTTCATGCGCTTCCTCGAAATGCTCGCGGAGCGCCACCGGCTGCCGGCGCTGATGCGCATCCGGCGCGAGTTCGACACGCTCTACGCTCAGGAGCGGAACGTCTTGCCGGTGACGGTCACGAGCGCGGTCGAGCTCGACAAGTCGACGGTCAAGGAGATCGGCAAGAAGATCGAGGAGCAGACGGGCCGCAAGGTCGAGCTGTCCGCCGAGGTCGATTCCGACGTCGTCGGCGGCCTCGTGCTGCGGGTCGGCAACATGGTGTTCGACGCGAGCATCCGCGCTCGCCTCGAGAGACTGCGAAAGGAAGTGGCGAAAGCCGCCTGATAGTGGGAGAGACCTTCAGATGAAGATCAAGCCAGACGAGATCACGAGCATCCTCAAGAGCCGCATCGAAGGCCTCGACGACGACGGCGGCGGGGACCTCTCCGAGGTGGGCACCGTGCTGTCCGTCGCCGACGGCATCGCGCGCGTCCACGGCCTTGACAACTGCATGTACCTCGAGACTCTCGAGCTGCCCCATGACGTCACCGGGCTTGCGCTCAACCTCGAGTCGGACAACGTCGGCGTCGTGATGTTCGGCGACTGGGAGCGGATCGAGGAGGGCAACACCGTCAAGCGGACCGGCAACCTGCTCGAGATCCCGGTCGGCGAGGAGCTGCTCGGCCGGATCGTCGACCCGCTCGGCAACCCGCTCGACGGCAAGGGCGAGGTCAACACGAGCGAGACCCGGCCGGCGGAGTTCAAGGCGCCCGGAGTCGTCCAGCGCCAGCCCGTCGAGGAGCCGGTGCTGACCGGGATCAAGGCGATCGACGCAATGACGGCGATCGGCCGCGGACAGCGCGAGCTGATCATCGGCGACCGCCAGACCGGCAAGAGCGCGCTCGCGATCGACACCATCATCAACAACCGCGACAAGGACCTGATCTGCATCTACGTCGCGATCGGCCAGCGGATGTCGACGGTCGTCTCGGTCGCCGAGACGCTCGACGAGCACGACGCGCTCGACAACACGATCATCGTCGCCGCGCCCGCCGACCAGGCCGCCCCGATCAAGTACATGGCTCCCTACGCGGGCTGCGCGATGGGCGAGCACTTCCTCTATCAGGGCAAGCACGCGCTGTGCGTCTACGACGACCTCACCAAGCACGCCTACGCGTACCGCCAGATGTCGCTGCTGCTGCGCCGCCCGCCGGGGCGGGAGGCCTACCCGGGCGACGTCTTCTACCTGCACTCGCGCCTGCTCGAGCGCGCGGTAAAGCTGAACGACGACCTCGGCGGCGGCTCGCTGACCGCGCTGCCGATCATCGAGACGCAGGCCGGCGACGTTTCGGCCTACGTCCCCACCAACGTGATCTCGATCACCGACGGGCAGATCTTCCTCGAGGCGGACCTGTTCCGCTCGGGGGTGCGGCCCGCTATCAACGTCGGCATCTCGGTGTCGCGCGTCGGTGGGAGCGCGCAGCTCAAGCCGATGAAGAAGGTCGCCGGCACGCTGCGCCTCGACCTCTCTCAGTACCGGGATCTCGAGGCCTTCGCGCAGTTCGGCTCGGACCTCGACGCGGACACCCAGGCGACGCTGTCCCGCGGAGAGCGCCTCGTCGAGGCACTGAACCAGGACGAGCTGCACCCGTGGCCGATCGAGGACGAGGTCGCCGCGATCTACGCGGGAACCTCGGGCAGCCTCGATCGGATCAAGGTCGAGCGTGTCTCGGAGTTCCTCGAGAACATGCGTGAGCAGCTGCGCGGGTCGAACGAGGACCTGCTCGGCAAGATCGCCGGCGGCGACTGGGACGACTCGATCGAGGAGCAGCTCGGCGATGCGATCGCGCAGGCGGTCGAGGACTTCGGGCCGGACTTCGACGAGGACGGAAACCCGCTCGACGAGGGCGATGACTCGGACGAGTCCCGCTCGGGGGACGACGATGAGGACGAGGAATCCGAGGAGCGCGAGGAGGCCGGCGCCACCGCCTAGCGCATGTCTTCGCAGCAGGACATCAAGGACCGCATCTCGTCGGTGCAGAACATCCACAAGATCACCCGTGCGATGGAGATGGTGGCGGCGGCCCGCCTGCGCCGCGCCGAGCAGCGGACAGAGGAGCTGCGTCCGTACGCGGACGCCATCCGGCGCATGACACGCCGGGCGGTCGACGCCGCCGAGCGGATCCCGAGCCTGCCGCTGCTCGAGGAGCACGACAGCGTCAGTCGCGTCGGGCTGCTGCTGATCTCGGGCGATCGCGGCCTCGCCGGGGCGTTCAACTCGCAGATCATCAGGGCCGGCAACGCGCGCCGGCGGGAGATCGAGGGCGAAGGTCAGAAGGTCGCCTGGTATGCGACCGGCCGACGCGGCGTCTCGTCGCTCGAGTTCCGCGGCTTCGAGGTGGCCGGCGGCTACACGGGATTCACGGACCGGCCGTCGTACACCGACGCGCGACGTGTCGCGGACGACCTGATCTCCGCCTACATCGACGGTGAGCTCGACCGGGTCGAGATGTTCTACAACGGCTACATCTCGCCGATGACCCAGGAGGTGCGGCGGGAGACGCTCCTGCCGCTCCAGCAGGCGGACGTGCTCGGTGACGACGAGGAGGAGCAGGCCGACAGCGAGGACGCCTCCGACAGCCGCGCGCTGTGGATCTACGAACCGGACCCCGAGGAGATCCTCAAGCGGCTCGCGCCGGACTACGTGGAGATCTCGATCTACCGGGCGCTACTCGAGTCGACGGCCTCGGAGCACGGCGCGCGGATGACCGCGATGCGCAACGCCAGCCAGAATGCGAGCGAGCTGATCGACGATCTCACGCTTCAGATGAACCGTGCCCGTCAGGCCGACATCACCCAGGAGATCATGGAAGTCGTAGCGGGGGCGGAGGCCCTCCAGTAAGAGCTTAAGAACCGGGAGAGGAAGAGCGTGGAAGCAAGCACCGAGCAACGGGAAGAGCAACAGGAGGAGAACGAGGAGCCTCGTGAGGACGGGGAGCTCAGCAACGGTCGCGTCGAGGAGGTCAAGGGCGTCGTGATCGAGGTCTCGTTCCCGGACGAGAACCTGCCGGACATCTACACCGCCCTCACGATCGAGATGACCGCATCCGGCGAGGGCGTCGCGTCGCCGAGCACGGGCGCCGGCGAGGAGGGCGACCAGGCCGAGGAGCGCGAGACGAAGACCCTCATCTGCGAGGTCCAGCAGCACCTCGGTGACGACCGCGTGCTCGCGGTCGCGATGGACTCCACCGACGGGCTGGCGCGCGGTACCGAGGTGCATCCCACCGGACAGCCGATCACCGTCCCCGTCGGCGAGGCGACGCTCGGGCGCATCTTCAATCTGCTCGGCGAGCCGCTCGACCACGAGGGCAAGGTCGACGCCGAGGAGCGCTGGCCGATCCACCGCCCGGCGCCGGACGTGACGGACCTGGTTCCGACGCGCGAGATCTTCGAGACCGGAATCAAGGTGATCGACCTGCTGGCCCCGTACGCGAAGGGCGGCAAGGTCGGCCTGTTCGGCGGCGCGGGCGTCGGCAAGACGGTCCTGATCCAGGAGCTGATCCACAACATCGCCTCCGAGCACGAGGGCCTGTCGGCGTTCTGCGGCGTCGGTGAGCGCTCGCGCGAGGGCAACGACCTCTGGCTCGAGATGAAGGAGTCGGGCGTGCTCGACAAGACGGTGCTCGTCTTCGGGCAGATGAACGAGCCGCCCGGCGCGCGCATGCGGGTCGCCCTCTCAGGGCTGACGATGGCCGAGTACTTCCGCGATCAGGGCGGCCAGGACGTGCTGCTGTTCATCGACAACATCTTCCGCTTCGTGCAGGCCGGCCAGGAGGTCTCCGCACTGCTGGGGCGGATGCCCTCGCAGGTCGGCTACCAGCCGACGCTCGAGACCGAGATGGGCGAGCTGCAGGAGCGGATCACCTCGACGCGCGAGGGCTCTGTGACCTCCGTGCAGGCGATCTACGTGCCCGCGGACGACCTCACCGACCCGGCGCCGGCATCCGTGTTCGCGCACCTGAACGCGACCACCACCCTGTCGCGGTCGATCTCCGAGAAGGGCATCTACCCCGCGGTCGACCCGCTCGACTCGACCTCGACGATCCTCAAGCGGAACATCGTCGGAGACGAGCATGCGCGCGTCGCCTCCGAGGTGCAGGAGACGCTGCAGCGCAACAAGGAGCTGCAGGACATCATCGCGATCCTCGGCATCGACGAGCTCTCCGACGAGGACAAGCAGACGGTCCAGCGCGCGCGCAAGATCGAGCGCTTCCTCTCGCAGCCGTTCTTCGTCGCCGAGCAGTTCACCGGCACGCCCGGCAAGTACGTCTCGATCGAGGACACCGTGCGCTCCTTCAAGGAGATCGTCGACGGCGAGCACGACGACCTGCCCGAGCGCGCCTTCTACATGAAGGGCTCGATCGACGAGGTGCTCGAGGAGACCAAGGGCTCCGGCAAGAAGCGCGGGCGCCGCGACGAGGACGACGACTCAGACGAGTCGGACGAGGGCGAGGACGCGCGCGGCGAGTCGGAGGACGGATCGAAGAGCTCGAGCGACGGCGAGGGCCCGGTCGACAAGGCCTTCGGCGAGGGCGAGAAGGCAGAGAGCTCGAGCTGACATGGCCCGGACCAAGTTCCCTGTCGAGGTGCTGACCCCTGAGGGGAGGGTCTTCGACGAAGAGGTCGAGATGGTCTCGACGCGGACGAACGTCGGATCGATCGGCGTGCTCGCCCATCACGCGCCGCTGATGGCGATCCTCGAGCCGGCCGAGCTGCGCCTCTACCGCTCCGACTCGGACGTGGTCTCCTTCGCGCAGGCCGAGGGCTACCTGCAGGTGGTCGACAACAGCGCGCTCGTCCTGGTCCAGGAGGCGATTGAGCCGGACAAGCTGAACCGCTCCGACATCGAGAGCCGGCTCAAGGAGGCGCAAGACGCCGCCGAGCGGGCCGACGAGGAGAGTGAGGAGCGGGCGCGGCACGAGCGGAGCGTGCGGCGCTACCAGGCCTTCCTGGAGGTGGGCGGGAGCTAGATGTTGATTCCGGGTCAGGCCGTTTCTGTCTGACGCCGCGCTTGGAATCCGAGACGATTGATTTCGGCTGACCCGGGGCCAGCGAATAAATTCGGAATCAATCGGCTAGTGCGCTCCGCGCATGGTTTCGACCATGCGCCCGAGCACGTCTCCCATGTCACGGCGGGCCTGCTCCTTGTCTCTCGCGCGGGCGATGTAGAGCGCGGCCTCGTCCATGGCGCCTACCACGACATGGGCCAGCGGCCGGAGGGGCTGGCGCTCGATCGCTCCCGCCTCCATGGCCCGCTCGAGCCCCGCGAGCACGAGGCCGACACCGTGGCGCTCGCCGATCGCGCGCCACTCCTCGAAGCCGAGCACGGCGGGTGCGTCGATCAGGACGATCTGCTGCACGAGCGGATCGGCGCACGCATCGAGCCAGAGGTCCACGCCCGCGCGCAGCGACTCGAGCGGGTCCTCGTAGCGGAGCGCGCCGGCGGCGATACTCTGGGCGACCTCGGCGTCGAGCGAGTCGAAGACCGCACGGAAGAGGTCACGCTTGTCTGTGAACTGGTGGTAGAGGGCGCCGCGCGTCACGCCGGCCGCTCGGACGATCTGCTCGGTGCCGACCGCCCCGTAGCCGCGCTCGGCGAACAGGGCGCGCGCGGCCGCGACGAGCCGGGCGCGGGTCGCCTCCGATTGGGCTGCCTTAGCGGTTGACATTCATACTGTATGTATGCATAGACTACCCCGGCCGATCACCGCGAATGCTAGGAGCGCTCAGATGCAGTCGGCGAGCGAGATCCAGCTGTCGAACGGTCCGATCCGGTACCGCGACAGCGGCACTGGCGAACCGGTGCTGTTCCTCCACGGCGTGCTAGCCAACGGCCTCCTGTGGCGTAAGGTCGTGCCGCTGCTCGAGGGGCGCGCTCGCTGCGTGGTGCCAGACCTGCCGCTCGGCGCGCACGAGACACCGATGCCGGAGAGCACCGACCTCAGCCCGCGCGGGATCGCACGGATGATCGCGGAGCTGATCTCGGCACTCCAGCTCGGGCGAGTCACGATCGTCGGCTGCGACACCGGCGGGGCGATCGCCCAGCTTCTGCTGAGCGAGCAGCCGGAGGTCGCGGCGCGGGTCGTCCTGACCTCGTGCGACTGCTTCGACCACTTCTTTCCACCGTTGTTCAAGCCACTTCAGCTCGCCGCACGCGTGCCGGGCGGGCTCACCGCGGCGCTCCAGCCACTGCGCCTGCGCGCGGCGCGGCGGCTGCCGATCGCCTTCGGCCGCCTCACGAAGCGCCCGATCCCGGACGAGGTGACCGACGCCTGGCTCGAGCCCTTCTTCACCCAGCCGGGAATCCGGCGCGACGCGGCGCGCTTCATCAGAGCGGTCGACGAGCGCGACACGATCGCCGCTGCGGAGCGGCTCGCGAATTTCCCAGGGCCCGCGCTGGTTGCGTGGGCGGCCGAGGACCGCGTCTTTCCGCCGGCGCTCGGCCGACGGCTCGCCCGGAGCTTCGCGAACGGACGCTTCGAGGAGATCGAGGACAGCTATACGTTCGTCCCCGAGGATCAACCGGGACGGCTGGCAGAGCTGATCACGGAGCTGATCGCCGTCCCGGCCTCCGGCTCGGCGCCTACCGACGTGCGATAACCGGCCCGCTGCGGCGGATGCCGTGCGCGGCGCCACGGCGCTTGAGGGTCACGGTCATGCCGCTGTTATCGACGATCTTGATCTTGCGCGTCTCGACCAGCTCGATCATCCGGTCCGCGAGCTCGGGATCGAGCCGCGAGCCCGCGCAGTAGGCGAGCTCGGCGAGCGCCTCGTGAAGCGGGCGCTCGCGGCGGTAGACACGCGGTCGGGTCATCTGCTCGAGCGCGTCCGCGACGTGGAGGATGCGGCTTTCGAGCGGGATCTCGTCGCCCGACAGGCGCGATGGAAAACCGCGGCCGTCGTAGCGCTCGTGGACGTGGTGGATCCAGCGCGCGATCTCCGGCATGCCCGCGCCGGCGAGCATCGCCCGCCCGAGCTCCGAGTGGCGCTCGAGCTCGCCGATCTCCTCGAGGTTGAGCGGCTGCTCCTTGGTCAGAATCGACTCGGGCACGCCGATCTTGCCCACGTCGTGCAGCAGCGCCGCCTGACGGAGCGCGTTGAGACGGTCGTCGGGGAAGTCGAGGCTGCGGGCCAGGGCGAGCGCGTAGGCGGCGACGCGCTCCGAGTGACCGGCCATGAAGCGGCTCTTGGCGTCGACCTCCTTGGCGAGCGTCTGGAGCGTCGAGAGCAGGCTGCGGCGGCGGCTCGCCTCCTCCGCCTGCTCGGGCGAGAGGCGGTTGCGGGTCTCGGGGGAGAAGATCGTCGCGCGGTCACGCCCGTTCGCCTTGCCCCAGTAGAGGGCGGTGTCCGCGGCGGCGAGCAGGGTGTCGCGATCCTTGCCGTGGCGGGGGAACTCGGAGATCCCGGCGCTGAACCGGAGCCGCTCCTGACCCGGCCCGACGCGCACCGACTCGAGCGCGGTGCGCAGGCGGGAGAGCACCCGATCGGCGGAGTGCGCGTCGGCACGGACGAGGGCGAGCGTGAACTCGTCACCGCCCATGCGGCCGCAGATATCACCGGCCCGCAGCTCCCTCTGAACGTGTCGCGCGAGCGTGACAAGCGCCTCGTCGCCGATCGCATGTCCCCATGAGTCGTTTATCTGCTTGAACCGATCGAGGTCCATCTCGACGATCGCAACCGGGTAGTACTCCCGCGCCGCGCGGCGAAGCTCGGCGTCGAGGCGATCGTGGAAGGCGCGCTTGTTCGGCAGACCGGTGAGCGGGTCCTCGAGCGCCAGCGCCTCGAACTGCGCCCGCTCCTCCGCGAGGCGCCGCTTGATGCGCCGCACGGGTACGACGACGAGAGTCACTACCAGCGTCGCGACCACGAGCGTGCCGGCGAGCGCGGCAAGGAGGATCAGCATGTACCTCTCCGGAGGATGACTGGGGCTTACCGGCTAGGTCGGCCCGCTCCGCCATCGCTTGAACGCCCCATTCGAAGTTCGAACATCCGCCGAGCGTGCGCCGGGGGCGCCCGCTCAGGGTCGAGTGACGGCTCGGGGCTGCTCGACGGGCGCGGGGCACGGTCAGGTCGCAAGGCACGGTCTTGGAGGGTGCGCGACCGGGGCCGGGCGGACGCGTGCCGCTGATCATCTATAGCCGCGGCCGGTGGCGCTCGATGATCGCGCTGCAGTCGACGCCGCGCGGCAACGTCCCATAGGACCTGCCCTGCTCGCCCTCGAGGCGGGTGGCCAGGAATGCGTCGGCGACCGCGTGGTCGCCGTGGCGGACGAGCAGCGATCCCTGAAGCACGAGCGCGAGCCGCTCGACCACCTGCCGCGCTCGATACTCGATCTGATCGAAGTCGGCCAGGTCGGCCTTCGAGCGTGCAATCGCACCCGCGAGCCGGGGATCGCCGGCCCCGAGCTCCACCTCCGCGAAGAACGCATCGACCGATTGCGGATTGCGCGCGATTGCACGCAGGACGTCGAGCGCGTTGACGTTGCCCGAGCCCTCCCAGATCGAGTTGAGCGGTGTCTCGCGGTAGAGGCGGGGCATCGGTGAGGTCTCGACGTAGCCGTTGCCGCCGAGGCACTCGAGCGCCTCGGCCACCGCCCAGACCGCGCTCTTGCAGATCCAGTACTTGCCGACGGCGAGGCCGAGCCGCTTGAAGAGGACCTCCGATTCGTCGGTCGCGCTCGCGTCGCAGGCGCGTGCGAGTCGCATCGCTGTGAGCGTCGCGGCCTCCGAGTCGATGCAGATGTCCGCGAGCACGTTCTGCATCAGCGGTTGCTCGGCGAGCCGCCTGCCGAACGCGGAGCGATGGGCGGCGTGGTGGGTGGCCTCCGCGGCCGCCGCGCGCAGCAGGCCGGTCGAGCCGAGCACGCAGTCGAGGCGCGTGTAGTTGACCATCTCGATGATCGTCGCCACGCCGCGGCCCTCGTCGCCGATCAGGCGCGCCCAGGCGCCGTCGAGGGCGATCTCGCTCGAGGCGTTCGAGCGGTTCCCGAGCTTGTCCTTGAGGCGGTCGATGTGGAACGCGTTGCGCTCGCCGTCGGGTGTGAAGCGCGGGAGCAGGAAGCAGGAGAGCCCATCGTCGGCTTGCGCGAGCGTGAGAAACGCGTCGCACATCGGCGCCGAGCAGAACCACTTGTGGCCGGTCAGCGCGTACTCGCCGCCGGTACCGAGAGGCCGCGCGAGCATCGTGTTCGCGCGGACGTCCGAGCCGCCCTGGCGCTCGGTCATGGCCATCCCGCACATCGCGCCGCGCTTGCCGTCGGAGGGGATCATGCGCCGGTCGTACTCGAGCGAGGTGAGCCGGGGCACCCACTCCTCGGCGACGTCCGGCTGGCGGCGCAGCACCGGCACCGCGGCGTAGGTCATCGACAGCGGACAACCGTGACCGGCCTCGACCGCGGCGCCCGTGACCATCATCGCCGCGCGGGCGACGTGCGCGCCCGGCATCGGCTCGCGCCACGGCAGCGCATGCACGCCGTGGCGGACGTCGAGCTCCATCAGCCGGTGGTAGGCGGGATGGAACTCGACCTCGTCGATGCGGTTGCCGAAGCGATCGAAGGCGCGCAGGACGGGCGGGTTCTCGTTCGCCTGGCGTCCCCACTCGAGCGGCTCGCCGCCCGCCTCTTCACCGAGCGCGGCGAGGCGGTCGCGGGCCCAGGGAGCGCCTTCACGATCGAGCGCCTCGACGAGCGGCCGGTTCTCCAGGAACAGGTTGTAGCCCTCGAGCGGCGGCGGCTGGTTGAAGACGTGGCGGGTGGGATTCTCGATCGTGGCCATGACGGCTCCTTTCAAGCGGGGACGGGGGCGGTGCGGACGGCGCCAAGGCAGAACTCGACGAGCGAGGCAACGACTTCGTCGTTTCCTCCGTCGTAGTCGGACAGCGGACCGACGAGGGCTTCGCCGAGGGCACCGACAAGGGCGGCGGCGATCGTCTGCGTGTCGCACGGATCGAGCTCGCCGCTTGCGATGCCGTCCGTCAGCAGGCGCGCGAAGACGTCGCGGTAGCCGCGGCGGAAGACGAGGCGCTCGGCTTCGATCGCGGGATCGACGGGCTCGGCGAGCAGCGCGTACGCGCGGGTAGGCGCGGCGAGCGCACGCCGGGCGAACGCCTCGACGGCCTCCGCGAGACGGTCGAGGGCGGGACGCCCGTCGTCGCGCGCGAGCTCCGCCACGATCTCGAGCTCGCGGCTCGATGCGCGCCGGAAGACTTCGGCGAAGAGGTCGCTCTTCGAGGGGAAGTGCCGGTAGACGCTGCCGGTTGCGACCTGGGCGCGCGAGGCGACCGCCTGGATGGTCGCCGATGCGTAGCCGCCGTCGGCCAGCTGATCGAGCGCGGCGCCGACGATGCGCTCGCGCGTGCGAAGCCGGGACGCCTCGGCACGCTCTGTGTGACGGTAGGGCACAGGAAGAATTGAACCAGCATTCATAACTTCCTGTCAACCGGTTCACCCAAAGTGAGGGAGTTGTTGCGTCACCTCTCCGCCCGCCTTAGAACGGACCTCACGCGGGCAGGGGTGCCGGCACCAAGCGAGAGCCCCTGCCCGATCGACACGACGACAGGGGGTAACGAGGTGTCTACGATCAAACGACCGAAGCGCACGCTGGGGGCGCTCGGCATTGCACTCGCGGCGGCGGGAGTGGCGGTTGGCAGCGGCGCCGATTTCTCGGCCCAGAGCGCCAATCCGGCCAACGTCTTCAGCGCCGGCTCACTGACGATGTCAAACAGCGCGAGCGGCGCGGCGATCTTCTCGCCGTCGAACCTGAAGCCGGGTGCGCCCGACCAGACGGGGATCGTCGACATCAGGAACAGCGGCAGCCTGCCGGGCAGCTTCTCGCTCGACAAGGACTCGATCTCCGTCACCGACGCCGGCGCGCCGGAGGACCTGAAGTCGATGGACAAGGAGATCGACCTCACGATCACGGACTGCGGTCAATTCCAGGGCGGGACGCCACCGGCGTGCTCGAACGGCACGACCATCTACCAGGGCGACCTCGGCGACATGCCGACCGAGAGCCTCGGCTCGTATGCCGCGGGCGACGAGCATCGCTACCAATTCGCCGCCCATCTCGACGGCAGCGCGGACAACACCTACCAGGGCGACGGCGTCAGCGCGCGCTTCGTCTGGAACGCGGTCCAGCAGCCCTAGCGCGACGGCTTCGCCGCGCGCTTGCGACCTGCGGAATGGATCGATGGGATGACCGTGGGACAACGAACGCATCGCCCGGCGCGACTGCGGCGAGCGCTCGCGCACGGGCGAGCGCTCGCCGGCACCGGCCTGCTCGTCACCGCGTTCGGGCTGGCGGCGTTGATGTTCCTGCCGCCGCTGTTCGGCTATCAGCGCTACGTCATCGACGGCGGTTCGATGACCGGCTCGATCGATCGTGGCTCGATCGTCTATGACAAGGCCGTCCCGGTCGCCGGCCTGCACGTCGGTGACGTGATCACGTACGCGCCACCCGGCGGGGCGCTCCTGACCCATCGAATCGTCTGGGCCGGACGCGACGGTCACGGCCGGCTCGCCTTTCGAACCAAGGGTGACGCGAACAAGGCCGCCGACCCGTGGCGGTTCACGCTGACGAGACCGACGCAGGCGCGCGTCGCCTTCCACATCCCATACGTCGGCTACGCCTTCGCGGCGCTCGCAATCCGCTGGCTGCGGATGCTCATCATCGGCCTCCCGGCGCTGCTGATCGCGATCGCCGCGATCGCCGGGCTGCGGCGCGAGTGGAGAGAGGCAACGCCGGCGTGAGGAGCCGCATCTGGCATACGGCGGCGCTGCTCGTCGCGATCTTGGTCAGCTCGGCGCTCGGCGCCGGAGACGCGCACGCGGCCACCTACGACGTGCTCGCATGCGCCGCGGGCAGCGGAAACGGCACGAGCCACTGGGTCCCGTTCGCCTACGGCGGCGCGCCGATCGAGGGTCAAGGCTGCTGGCCCGGGCGAGGCATCCCGGACGACTACAACGGCGGCAGCCAACCCAACTCGGGCACGGGCGAGAGCCTCACGGCGCCCGCGGGCGACTCGATCACCGCGCTGAGCTTCAATGCGGGCGGCGCCTGGACAACCGGCAGCCAGTGGGACGTGCGCGTCGACTCGGGCACCGGGACGCCGGCCCTGTGGGACTACTACCAGGGCAACGCCTGGAACTGGTGGGACTTCTGGGGGTCGCAGGGAGCGTCGCTCACCGGCAGCTGGAGCCAGCTGCGGCTGCTCGTCGACTGTGAGGCGGGCTGGAGCTACTGCAGCGGCTACTCACAGAACGCCTGGTCGGGCGTCGTCGCGACGATCGCCGATAGCGGCGACCCGGCGCTGACCATTGCGGGGGGTGGGCTCTCGGGCGGCGGCTGGATCTCCGGCACCCAGCAGCTGATCTACAACGCGAGCGACAGCTCGGGCATCAGGCGAACGCTCTTCTCGGTCGACGGCGTCGGGCAGTCAAGCGACCAGCGCGGCTGCGATTACAGCTACCCCGTGCCGTGCCAGAACGTGACCGGCGCCACGTACTCGCTCGACACCACAAAGCTGGCGGACGGGCCGCACGTCGCGTCTGTCGGCGCGCGCGACGCCACCGACGTCAACCAGACGACCGTCACGGCGGCTGCCTTCAACGTCTCGAACACGCCACCGGCCGCGCCGGCGCTGAGCGTGGACGGCGGGGGCGCGTGGCAGTCGACCAATGACTGGACCCTGCGCTTCACCAACCCCGACGGTCCCGATCCGGCGCCCATCGTTGGGGTCCTCTACCGGGTCTGTCACCTCGACGGGACCGCCTGCGTCAGCACGCCGGTTGCGAGCGGCGTGCAGAACCAGGGTCCCGGGCAGCCGAACACGCTTACGGGCTCGCTCGGAATCACCACGCCGGGCGGCTACAAGGTCAGCGTCTGGCTCGAGGACGCGGCGGGAAACGCGACGCAGGCGAACTCGAGCAACCCGGTCACGGTCAACTGGGACCCGGCGACGCCCGGCCCCGCTCAGATCAGTGCCCCCGCCACGACGAACGGCTGGGTCAATGGCGCGCAGGCGACCGCCTACTCGCCGCAGGTCACGATGGCCGAGAACGCGACCGTCCCGCCGTCGGGGATCGCCGGCTACGCGGTGACGACCGACGGGTCGACGCCCGGGAGCGCCGTCACCGACCCGGTCGGCCAGGACAGCGGCCAGACGATCACGGTCAGCGCACCGCCGGACGGATGGGGAGAGGGCGGCCACACGATCGAGGCACGGGCGATATCCGCCGCGGGCGTCCCCTCGAGCGACGTCGCCACGGTCAGCTTCGACGTCGACAGGACCGCTCCGGCGGCGAACGCGGAAGGGTATGGCAATCCGGCGCCGGCATGGCAGCCCGCCCCGATCAACGTCCGCCTCGTCGCAACCGACGCGCTGTCCGGGATGGGCGCCTCAGACGACGGCGACCCCGCGCACGGGGGCTACATCGCGTACTCGGTCGACGCCGGGCCGAGGCAGGCGGCCGGCGGCGGCCTGACAACGGTCACGATCGGGGCGCAGGGACAGCACTCGATCACCTACGAGGCGTACGACGTCGCGGGAAACGTCTCTGCGAGCAAGACCGTCTATGTCAACGTCGGAACGCCCGGCGCCCCGGCGAGCTTCGAGCGCGGCTTCTCCGCGCACTCGGGCGCCACCGCGACGTTCACCGCAGCGAGGGGCTTCGGCACCAACTGCCCGGCGCAGGTCACGCTCACCCCGAGCTCCGACACCTATGTCGACCAGTCAGCACCGCAGCAGACCCATGGCGCCGCGAGCACGCTCCTCGTCCGCTCGGGCGTGCGGGCGAACGCACGCGCGCTGCTCGACTTCGGTCTCCCGAGCGCGAACGGATGCGCGGTCAGCTCGGCCCAGTTACGGCTCTATTCGTCCGGCGGCACCTCCGGACGTACGCTCGAGGCGTTCCGGGCGGGGTCGCCCTGGACCGAGGCGAGCGTCAGCTGGAACACGCGTCCAGGGCCGACGGGCCCCGCGGCGACCACCACGACGACCGCCTCGGGCTGGCAG
This sequence comes from uncultured Actinomycetes bacterium, assembly GCA_963719375.1. Lineage (GTDB taxonomy): Bacteria > Actinomycetota > Thermoleophilia > Solirubrobacterales > Thermoleophilaceae > JAICJV01. Next base: position 2,181,971 of record CAVRBY010000001.1, read on the forward strand.
ACGTTCGACGTCACCGAGCTCGTGCAGGACATCTACAGCTACGGCGACAGCGGGCTAATCGTCCGCGACCGAGACGAGGACGGCGACCCGAGCGCCGGCCAGAGCTTCGACTCGACCGAAGCCGGCGTCGCCACGCGCCCGCAGCTGACCCTGAGCTTCAAATGACCGTCCGGCTGCTCCTCTCCGTCTGCGCGCTGGCGTGTCTCGCGGTGCTGGCGCCCGCGCCGGCGCGGCGACCGTCGCTGCACCTGAGCGCGGCGAGTGGCGCGCTCAGGCTCTTGGACTCGCGCCAGGGGTCCGCGGTCGTCGCCGCCGCCAACATGCGGCCCGGCACGCGGGTGTCCGGTGACGTGACGATCGAGAGCGCCGGCAAAGGCGGCCCGCTGTGGCTCGACAGCTCGCGCCCGAGCGGTTCGCTGGCGGGTGCGCTGCGGATGACGATCGCCACGGCGTCAGGTCAGGTCGTCGCGAGCGGCGCTCCCGCCGCGATCGCGGGCTGCCACTCGCTCGGTCCGCTCCCGGCGGGCCGGTCGCGCGGCTTTCGCTTCAGCGTCGAGCTGCCCCGTTCAGCTGACAATGCCTACCAGGGCGATACCGCGCGCGTCGACGAGAGCTGGACACTCGGCGCGTCCTGCGGGCCGACCGTCGCGGCAACCCGGCCCGGCTTCGCTCCGCGCATCTCCCTGAGACCGCGCTGCGGCCGGCACGCGCTCCTGACGATCCGTACCGCCGCGCCGCTCGCGAGCCTCACCGTCAACGGCGCCCGCCGTGCCGTGCGGGCTCGCCTCCCGATCGGACGCCGCCGGGGGCCGCTTCGGGTCGTCGCCGTCGATCGCGCGGGGCGGCGTGGCGAGCTGCGGCTGGCGGCCTGCGAGCGCCCGCGGTTCGCCGGCTGAGATGATCCAGCCGGCCGCGACTACCGAAGGAGCATCGATGCAGGACCGCTACGACGCGATCGTGATCGGGACAGGTCCCGCCGGGGAGGTCTGCGCCGGCCAGCTCGCCGACGGCGGGATGCGGGTGGCCGCCGTCGAACGCGAGCTCGTGGGCGGCGAGTGCTCGAACTGGGCGTGCATACCGTCCAAGACCCTTCTGCGCCCCGGAGAGGCCGTCGAGGGCGCGCGCGAGGCCCCGGGGGCAAGAGAGGCCGTGACCGGCTCGATCGACACGGAGAGCGCGCTCGCCTGGCGAGACTTCATGGTCTCCGACCACGACGACACCGGTGCGGCGAAGTGGCTCGACGACAAGGGGATAACGCTGTTGCGTGGCAACGGGCGGCTCGACGGGCCGGGACGCGTGAGCGTCGACGGTCAGGTCTACGAGACCGAGCGCGTCGTCGTCGCGACCGGCTCGGACCCCGTGATCCCGCCGGTCAGCGGATTGAGCGAGCTGGAGGGCGTGTGGACCAACCGGGAAGCGACCGGAGCGCACGAGGTGCCGGAGAGCATGATCGTGCTCGGCGGCGGACCGGTCGGCGTGGAGCTCGCGCAGGCCTTTCGCCGCTTCGGGAGCGCCGTCACGCTGATCGAGGGAGGGCGCCTGCTGGGGCGCGAGGCCGAGCCCGCCGGGGAGGCGATCGGCCGCGTGCTGCGGGACGAGGGCGTCGACACGCGACTCGGGCAGCACGCCACCGAGGCGACCCGCGACAGTGGCGGCTTCGCCATACGGCTCGAGGACGGCTCGCAGCTGAACGCCGAGAAGCTGCTCGTGGCGACCGGGAGACACCCCCGGGTCGAGGGCATCGGCCTCGAAAGCGTGGGCGTCGACGTCAGCTCCGGCCGGGTCGAGGTCGACGAGCGGCTGCGTGCCGCGGAGGGCATCTGGGCGGTGGGCGACGCGACCGGGCTGATGCTGTTCACGCACGTCGGCAAGTACCAGGCCCGGATCGCTTCCGCCGACATGCTCGGCAAGCCCGCGCGCGCGGACTACCGCGCCGTTCCGCGCGTCGTCTTCACGGATCCGCAGGTGGCCGCCGTCGGGGAAGCGGACGGGGAGGCGACCGGGACGGTCGAGCTGAGCGCGGTGGCGCGCACCGCGACCTACACGCGCGACTACGACTCCCGCCCCGGGATGCTCACGCTGGTCGCGCGTGGCGACAAGCTCGTCGGCGCCTACGCGGTCGGCCCGGAGGCGGGAGAGTGGCTGAGCGCGGCGACGGTGGCGATCCGGGCCGAGGTGCCGCTGGCGGTGCTGCGCGACACGATCCAGCCGTTCCCGAGCTTCTCCGAGGCCTTCCTGATGGCCCTCGCCGAGCTGCCCGAGGGCTGAGCCGCCCTCAGGCCTCGGTGAGGACGGCGGCGGGCTGTCGCTCGGACTCGGCAGCGGCTCGCTCTGGCGGCCGGGCCGGTCGCAGCGCGAGCAGCAGGACGCCGATCGTGGTGGCGGCGAGCACTGCGAGCATGCCGAAGGCGAGCGCGGTGAGGTCGGGTCCGATCGCGATCAGGACCACTGGCTCGGCGATCGCGGCGAGCGCGAGCACGACGATGAAGCGGACGCGGTGCAGCGCGAGCTGGTACTGCGTGCCGACGTAGGCAAAGCCGAGCATCGACATCGCGAGCCCGAGCCACGGCAGCGCGCCTGCGCTGCCCGAGACGTTGAACGCCGCGTGCAGGATCGGCTGTGCCGCGGCCGCGTAGACCAGGACCATCGCCGCCGCGATCAAGCCGATGATGATCAGGGCCCGCCCGAGGACCCCGCGAGCGTCGAGCCCCTGCTTTGCTCGCCTCGCCGCCTCCGGGACGATGTAGAGCGAAAGCCCGATCGCTATCCACATGATCGCCTTGGCCGCGACGGCGGCCGCGCCCCATGCACCGGCCGCGTGGCTCGAGGCGATGTGCTTGACGATGATCACGTGCCCGTCCTGGAGCCAGGCGATCAGGGACAGCGCGACTACCGGCCAGGCCGCCCGTGCGAGCAGCTCGCGCAGGCGGCCGACGTGCGCGTCGTGCGGCGCGCCCGCGACCTCGCGCCGCAGCGGGAAGGCCAGCAGCACGGCGAGCATCAGCAGGGCCAGAGGGATCCCGAGGTAGGCGCCGGTCACCCCGAGGCCCGCGACGACGAGCACGTACGCGAACAGCAGGCGCAGGCACTGCTCGGTGAAGATGCTCGCGCCCACGAGCTTGTAGCGGCGGAACGCCTGGAGCGCACCGCGCTCGACCTGGACGATCAGCCAGAGCGCGCCGGACGGCAGTGCGACAGCCGCTCCCCAGGGCAGGTCGCGGACCCCGATCACGGCAGCGATCGGCTCGCGTGCAGCGACCGAGATCAAGCTGAGGACCACCGTCAGGGCGGCGAGGCGGCGCAGCCAGCGGCCGAGCGCGGCACCCGCGGCGGGGTCGCCGCTTGCCACCGCTGCGCTGATCTCGCGGGCGACTGTCGTCTGCAGCGCCGTGCCCGGGACCATCAGGATGATGAACGTCGAGGTCAGCGCGGCGAGCGAGCCGTAGCGTGCCTCGCCGAGCTTGTGCGCGAAGACGACCGTGAAGCCGAGGGCGACGACGTTGGCGGCCATCACGGCCGTGGCGAGCCCTGCCGCACGACGCGTATCCGGGTTCTGCAGAAGCGCCCCGGGAGAGCGGTGCATGCCGCCAAAATAGTTGATCCAGGCTCCAGCGCCTATTGTCGGACCGATGCAGGAGAAAGCCCTCACCGAGCGGCTCGTCACCTACGACACCTCGTGCCCGGAGGGGATCCGCGCGGCCGCGGGGTTCGTCAAGGGATGGCTCGAATCGCGCGACGTGGAAGTCACCGACCTGACCCACAACGGCCTGCCGGTGCTCGCGGCTACGGTCGGCGCCGAGGACGGCCCGACGATCGTCCTGCACGGCCACCTTGACGTGGTGCCGGGGCTGCCGGCCCAGTTCGAGCCGAGCGTCGACGGTGACCGCCTGGTCGCGCGCGGCGCCTACGACATGAAGGGCGGACTCGCCGGGATGATGTGCGCGACGCGTGACCTGGCGGAGCAGAGCGAGGTCCGGGTGCACCTCGTGTGCGTGTCCGACGAGGAGTCCGACGACGTCGACGGACGGGCCTCCGACTTCCTCGTGGCGAGCGGGTATCGCGGCGACTTCGCGATCACCGGCGAGCCGACGGACCTGCGCGTCGGCGTCCAGGCGAAGGGCGTGCTCGCGCTCCGGATCGAGGTCGGCGGCATCTCCGCCCACGGCTCGACGCCGTGGCTGGGCGACAATGCCGTACTCAAGGCCGTCGATGCGTTCCGCTCGATCGAGTCGCTGCCCTTCGCGCGCCAGTCCTCGGAGCTTTTCGACCGGCCGTCGATCAGCCTTGGGCGCATCATCGGCGGTGACGCGATCAACAAGGTTCCCGACCGTTGCGTGATCGACGTCGACATCCGCTACCTGCCTGGACAGGATCCCGAGGGAATCCTGTCGTCGATCGGAGCGATCGCGGACACCGAGATCCACGTGTTGCTCCATCGGCCGCCGGTGATGGTCGACCGCGCGAACCCGTACGTTCAGACCCTGGTGGACGCGATCTCAGACGGGAATCCCTCGGAGCGCACCTCGGTCGGTCGCGACGGAGCTTCCGACGTGATCAGCTTCATCGAGGCCGGCGTTCCCGGCGTCGAGTTCGGTCCCATCGGTGGGGGCCACCACGGTCCGGACGAATGGGTCTCGATCTCGTCGCTGCAGCGCTACCACGAGGCGCTCGTCACGTTCGCGCGAACGGTCCCGGCGGCGCTCAAGCGCAGCCGGCTGCGGATCGCGTAGCCTTGCGCGCCGTCCAACGCCGAAGCAGTCCCCATGAGCGCACCAACCGCAACCACATCCAGTGGCTGATCGCGAGCCCGTAGGGGTCATCGGCGCCGGCTGGGTGGGGCTCGTGACCGCGGTCTGCTTCGCCGAGCTCGGCCACCATGTCCATTGCCGGGACATCGTCCCGGAGAAGATCGCCGCACTCGAGCGGGGCGAGGTGCCGATCTACGAGCCGGAGCTGGCCGAGCTCGTCCAGAGAAACCGCGAGCGCCTCAGCTTCACCACCGAGATGGGCGACGTCGTCAACGCCGCGCAGCTGCTCTTCTGCTGCGTCGACACGCCGCCCTCCTACTCGGGCGACGCGGACCTCTCGCGCGTCGAGAGGGTCGTCGAGGAGCTCGGCGGATCGCGCGAGCACGCGCTCGTGATGAAGAGCACCGTGCCGGTGGGCACGGGACGCTCGATCATGCGGCGGGCGAACGGCCTCGCGTACGTGTCCAACCCGGAGTTCCTCAAGGAGGGCACGGCGGTCAAGGACTTCCTCGGCCCGGACCGGGTGGTCGTGGGGGCGGACCCGGACGCGCGCGACTTCGGCGATCGCGTCGCGCGCCTGTACGAGCCGCTCGACCGCCCCGTCGTACGCACGGACGTCGCGAGCGCCGAGATGATCAAGCTCGCCTCGAACGCCTTCCTCGCGACGAAGATCTCCTTCATCAACGAGATCGCCAACGTCTCCGAGGAGCTCGGCGCGGACGTCGGCGAGGTTGCGCGCGGGATGGGTCTCGACGCTCGCATCGGCGACAAGTTCCTGCGCGCCGGACTCGGCTACGGCGGCTCCTGCTTTCCCAAGGACGTGTCCGCGCTCAAGCAACTCGCCGGCAACAGCGGCTACCACTTCCAGCTGCTCACCGCGGTGATCGAGGTCAACGAGCTCCAGAAGCGGCGCGCCATCGGGAAGCTCCAGAAGCACCTCGGATCGCTCGTCGGCCGGCGCATCGCGCTGCTCGGGATCGCCTTCAAGCCGGACACCGACGACGTTCGCGAGGCCACCAGCCTCGTTCTCGCCGGGCGGCTGCAGAGCGAGGGGGCCACGGTGCAGGTGTACGACCCGGTGGCGGGCGACCGCGGCCGGGGCCTGCTCGGGGGCGCGCGCGTGATGGACTCCGCACTCGAGGTGCTCGACGGCGCCGACGCTGCCGTTCTCGTGACCGAGTGGCCCGAGTTCCGCGAGCTCGACTGGGCGGGCGAGGTGAAGCGGCGCATGGCGCACCACGTCGTCATCGACGGGCGCAACTTCCTCGACGGTGACCTGCTGCGGAGCGCCGGTTACCGCTATGAGGGAGTGGGCCGCTGATGCAGGCGCTCGTGCTGGCCGGCGGAGAGGGGACTCGGCTGCGCCCGCTCACGCTGAGCGTCCCGAAGCCCGTGCTGCCGCTGGCCGGTCAGCCGTTCCTGACTTTCATGCTCGACTGGCTGGCGCGCCACGGCGTCGACGATGTCCTGCTCTCGTGCGGCTACCGCTCGGACGCGGTCGAGCGGGTGCTCGGCGATCGCCATCGCGAGCTCCGCCTGCGCTATGTGGTCGAGGAGGAGCCGCTCGGGACTGCCGGCCCCCTGCGGCTCGCCGCCGACCAGGGCGTGCTCGCGGAGCGGCTGCTCGTACTGAACGGGGACTGTCTCGCGGACTACGACCTCTCGTCCGAGCTCGAGCAGCACGAGCGGACGGGCGCGCGCGTGACCCTCGCGCTGTACGCGGTCGAGGACACCGCGAGCTACGGCGTCGTGCCCACGACCGCGACGAACGAGGTCGAGGCGTTCCTCGAGAAGAGCAGCGGCCCGGCGCCGACGAACCGGATCAACGCCGGCGCCTACGTGCTCGAGCGCGAGGTCGTCGAGCTGATCCCGGCGGGACGCGCCGTCTCGTTCGAGCATGAGGTCTTCCCCGCGCTCGTCGGCACAGGCCTCTACGGCTTCGCCGCCGAGGGATACTGGATCGACATCGGCACGCCCGAGCGCTACATGGAGGCGACCTACGACCTGCTCGCGGGGGCCGTCGAAAGCGAGCTGCCGCCCCGAGACCGGACCGGCTCGCTCGTGCTCGGCGGCAGCGACGTCGAGGGAGCGGCGGTCGGGCCGCTCTCGGTGATCGGGGGCGGCTGCCGGCTCGGCGTCGAGGCGGCGATCGAGCGCGCGGTCCTGCACGACGACGTGGCCGTCGGGGAACGGACGAGAATCACCGAGGCGATCGTGGGCGAAGGCTCGAGGGTCGGCGCGAACGTGCGCGTCGAGCCGGGAGCGATCCTCGGCAGCGGCGTCGAGGTTGCGGACGGTGCGACGGTCCGCACCGGCGAGCGGATCGCTCCCGGGGAACGGGTCGCAGCGCCCGAGCCGGTCGAATGAGGGCTCTATCGGCCGCGGCGCTCGCCGCCGCCGACCCGGCTGGAATGGCCGCCGACGTGCTCGCCCAGCCGCACCAGCTGGCGGACGCCCTCTGGCGCTTCGAGTCGGCCGGAGTGCGAGCTCACGAGCGCCCCGGCGGCCTGTGCGTCTGCGGCATGGGCGGCTCCGCGATCGGCGCCGACCTCGCCTTCGCCGCGCTCGACGGCCGCGCCCGGCGGCCGCTGCAGCTCGTGCGCGGCTACTCCCCCCCGCCTTGGGCGGGCCCGGAGACGCTCGCGCTGTGCGCGAGCTACTCCGGCGAGACGGAGGAGACGGTCGCGGCCTACGACTCGGCCCGGGAGGCCGGGATGCCGCGTGTCGTCCTGACGACGGGTGGCTCGCTGGCGGACCGCGCACGCGCGGACGGCGTGCCGGTGATCGGGGTCCCGTCGGGGATGCAGCCCCGCGCGGCAGTCGTCTACATGACCGTCTGCACGCTCGCCGTCGCCGCGAGCTGCGGCGCGGCGCCGGACCTGCGAGCGGAGATCGAGGCGGCTGCGGAGCCGCTCGCCGCACGCGCCACGGAGTGGGGTCCGGACGCGCCGAGCGATTCGCCGGCCAAGCGCCTGGCAGCTCGCCTTTACGGCAGCATCCCGGTCGTCTACGGCGCCGGCCCGACCGCTGCCGCAGCGATTCGCTGGAAGACCCAGCTCAACGAGAACGCCAAGCTGCCCGCGTTCAGCGGCGTGCTGTCGGAGGCAGACCACAACGACATCTGCGGCTGGCGTGATCCGAGCGGCCTCGCCGCCATCTACCTCGACGATCCGGGCCTCGACGTACGCCTGCGCAGGCGAATCAGCCGTACCGCCGAACTGGTGGCGCCCGCGGCCACGACGGTCGAGCACGTGGAGGCGGCGGGACGGACGCCGTTCGAACGGCTGCTCGCTCTCGTCCTGCTGGGCGACCTCGTCTCGGTCTATCTGGCGGTGCTGCGAGGGGTCGATCCGACGCCGGTCGAGCCGATCGAGCGGCTCAAGGCGGCGCTGGCCAAACCTTGACACAAGCTTGGTAAGGTTTGGCCGGTGCAGGGCCTGACGATCCACGAGGCCGCCGCCACGACCGGCTGGTCGTCGCGCATGCTGCGCTACCTCGAGCGGGTCGGGCTGATCGAGCCGGCACGCACCGGCTCCGGTTACCGCGTCTTCGGCGCCGAGGAGTTGAACCGCCTGCGGACGCTTCGCGAGCTCGTCCAGGGCTTCGACTGCGGGCTCTCCGACATCGCGTTCGCGAAGCGAATGCGCGACGACGAACGCCTGCGCGCGGCCGTCGAGCGGTGGTTCGAGACGCGGCCCGCTCGTCCGGCCGGCGTTGCCGACACCGACTGGCTGCGCTTCGAGCAGGAGAAGCACGAGCGCCTGCTGGCCGCCCTGCCCCCGCTGCCGGTACCGCGCCCGCGGCGCCGCAGCCCGATTCTCGCCCGAGCGGCACACGACCACGACACGATGGAGACCGCATGACGACCACCACCGAGAAGCCCCTCGACCTGCGCGTCGCGGACCTCTCGCTCGCCGCCTTCGGGCGCAAGGAGATTCGCCTCGCCGAGCATGAGATGCCCGGCCTGATGGCGATCCGGGAGGAGTACGCCGCCGAGCAGCCGCTGGCCGGCGCTCGCATCACCGGATCGCTGCACATGACGATCCAGACCGCCGTGCTGATCGAGACGCTGACCGCACTCGGCGCCCAGGTGCGGTGGGCGAGCTGCAACATCTTCTCGACCCAGGATCACGCCGCCGCGGCGGTCGCCGTCGGCCCGGATGGAACGCCCGAGGAGCCGCGCGGAGTGCCGGTCTACGCCTGGAAGGGCGAGACGCTCGAGGAGTACTGGTGGTGCACCGAGCAGGCCCTCACCTGGCCTGACGGGGAGGGTCCGAACATGATCCTCGACGACGGCGGCGACGCGACGCTGCTCGTCCACAAGGGCGTCGAATACGAGGCGGCCGGCGCCGTGCCATACCCGGCGAAGACCGACCCGGAGGAGATGGGCGTGATCCTCGAGACGCTTCGGCGCTCACTCGAGGAGGACCCGCAGCGGTGGACGCGACTCGCCGCGGGCACCAAGGGCGTGACCGAGGAGACCACCACGGGCGTTCACCGCCTCTACGAGATGCAGCAGAGCGGCGAACTGCTGTTCCCCGCGATCAACGTCAACGACTCGGTCACCAAGTCGAAGTTCGACAACCTCTACGGCTGCCGGCACTCCCTCGTCGACGGCATCAACCGCGCAACCGACGTGATGATCGGCGGCAAGGTAGCGGTGATCTGCGGCTACGGCGACGTCGGCAAGGGCTGCGCCGAGTCGCTGCGCGGCCAGGGCGCGCGCGTGGTGATCACCGAGATCGACCCGATCTGCGCGCTGCAGGCCGCCATGGAGGGCTATGAGGTGCGCACCCTCGAGGAGGTCGTCGAGACCGCCGACATCTTCATCACCGCGACCGGCAACAAGGACATCATCACCGCCGATCACATGGCGCGGATGAAGCACCAGGCGATCGTCGGCAACATCGGGCACTTCGACAACGAGATCGACATCGCGGGTCTCGGGCGGATCGGCGGCATCGAGCGGATCAACGTGAAGCCCCAGGTCGACGAGTGGGTGTTCCCCGACGGGCACGCCGTGATCGTCCTCTCCGAGGGGCGGCTGCTCAACCTCGGCAACGCGACCGGCCACCCGAGCTTCGTCATGTCGAACTCCTTCACCAACCAGACGATCGCGCAGATCGAGCTGTTCACGAAGAACGACGAATACGAGAAGCGCGTATACGTGCTGCCGAAGCACCTCGACGAGAAGGTCGCGCGCCTCCACCTCGACGCGCTCGGAGTCAGTCTCACGCAGCTGAGCGAAGAGCAGGCCGCCTACATCGGCGTCCCGGTGGAGGGCCCGTACAAGTCGGACCAGTATCGCTACTAGCGTGCGGCTTCGCCGCGCGCTCGGTCGGTCAACGGGTGCGGTCGCTGCGGTCAACGCGAAGCCGCAAGGGTGGGCGCTCGATCGACGGGGCGGCGAGGTGACAGAGCGTCGATGATCGTGCCGGCAGTCGCGGGCACCCGAGGGGGCCTGCCCCGGCCGATGATCGGGCCGGCCGTCCCGGAGACCGGTCGGTATGCCGGGCCGTGCACCCGGGTGCCGTGATCGACGCGGCCGAGCTCGCTCAGGCCGGCGAGGCCCGGATCGACTGGGCCGAGCGGCAGATGCCGGTGCTGCGGCGCGTTCGCGACCGCTTCACCGCGGAGCGGCCGCTTGCCGGCGTCAGCGTCGGCGCCTGCCTGCACGTGACGAGCGAGACCGCCAACCTGATCCGGACGCTCCTGGCGGGCGGCGCCGACGTGGCGCTCTGCGCCTCGAATCCGCTCTCGACCCAGGACGACGTTGCCGTCGCGCTGGCCGCGAGCGGCGCTCACGTCGACGCTTTCCACGGAGAGGACATCGACACCTACTACGAGCACATCGCCGCGGTTGCCGCGCGCGCGCCGCAGGTCGCGATGGACGACGGCGCCGACCTGCTCTGGCAGCTGCACGGCGGCGGCGCCTCCGGGGTGATCGGGGGCGACCGAGGCGACGACCGGCGGCGCGGGAAGGCTGCGGGCGCTCGAGGCGCACGGCCGGCTGGCTTTCCCGGCAATCGCCGCGAGCGAGGCGAACGTCAACCGCCTGTTCGACAACGTGCACGGAACCGGCCAGTCGACGGTCGACGGGATCCTCCGCGCCACCAACGTTCTGCTCGCGGGCACCAGGGTCGTCGTGCTCGGCTACGGGCCGTGCGGACACGGTATCGCGATGAGCGCGAAGGCCGCCGGCGCGCACGTCACCGTCTGCGAAGTCGATCCCCTGCGGGCGCTCGAAGCGGTGACCGACGGCTACGAGGTGCGGCCGAGCCTCGACGCGGCGGCCCGCGGCGACGTCTTCATCACGGCCACCGGAGGCCGCGACGCGCTCCGAGCCGCTCACTTCGAACGCATGCGCGACGGGGCGATCCTGGCGAACGCCGGCCACTTCGACGTCGAGATCTGCCTGGCGGACCTGAGCGCGCTGGCGCGCGAGATACGCCACCCGCGCCATCACGTCAAGGAGCACCTGCTCGCGGACGGCAGACGGGTCAGCCTGCTGGCTGAGGGACGCGTCGTCAACCTCGCCGCGGGCGAGGGCAACCCGCCCGCGGTCATGGACGTCAGCTTCGCCGGCCAGGCGCTCTGCGTCGAGCACCTGGTCCGCCACGGAGATTCGCTGGAGCGCCGCGTGCATCCCCTTCCCCCCGAGATCGACGCGACCGTCGCGAGGCTCAAGCTCGACGCTCTCGGCGTCGAGCTCGACACGCTCAGCGATGCGCAGCTGGCCTATCTCGACGCCTGGGACCAGGGGACGTAGAGGGCGGCTTCTAGGATCCCCGCGCGTATGTCGGAGGACGGGCTAGAGCTGAGCGTCCAGAAGATGCGCGCGGACGGGGCGCGCGGGGAGTCGATCGAGGCGTTCGCGCGCAACTACCGGCGTCTCGCGGAGGGTGAGAGCGGGCTGCTGCGCGAGTCGGAGCTCGAGCCGATCGAGCCTGACGTCGACTGGGATGAGCTCGACGAGCCGAACGCGACACGGCCCGCTCGAGCGGGCGGTCGTGCTGAAGCTGAACGGCGGCCTCGGCACGAGCATGGGCATGACACGCGCGAAGTCGCTGATCGAGGTCAAGGACGGGTTGTCGTTCCTCGACGTAATCGCCCGCCAGGTGCTCGAGCTCCGGCGGCGGACGGGGGCGCGCGTGCCGCTGCTGCTGATGAACAGCTTCTACACGCACGATGACGCGCTCGCCGCCCTCGAGCGCTACCCGGAGCTGGCCGTCGAGGGGATCCCGCTCGACTTCATCCAGGGGAAGGTGCCGAAGCTCCGCGCCGATGACCTGTGCCCGGTCAGCTGGGAGGCCGAACCCGCGCTCGAGTGGGCCCCGCCTGGGCACGGCGACATCTACACGGCGCTACGCGCCACGGGGGTGCTCGACACGCTCCTCGAGCACGGCTTCGAGTACGCCTTCCTATCCAACTCCGACAACCTCGGGGCGGTGCTCGACGAGCGGATCCTGGCGTGGTTCGCGGCCGAGCGGCTGCCGTTCGCGATGGAGGTGGCAGACCGCACCGAGGCCGACAAGAAGGGTGGCCACCCGGCACGACGCCACGACGGCGGACTGATCCTGCGCGAGACCGCCCAGGTCGCCGACGAGGACAGCGCCGCTTACGAGGACGTCACCCGGCACCGGTTCTTCAACGCGAACAACCTCTGGATCAACCTGCGGGCCCTCCGGCGTGCCGAGACGATCGACCTGCCCCTGATCGTGAACCGCAAGACGGTCGACCCCAGCGACTCGAGCTCGACGCCGGTGATCCAGCTCGAGACGGCGATGGGGGCCGCGATCGCCGCGTTCGAAGGGGCGGCGGTCGTCCGTGTCCCGCGCCGGCGGTTCGTGCCAGTGAAGACGACGAGCGACCTGGTCGCGCTGCGCTCCGACGCTTACGTGCTTAGCGAGGATGAGCACGTCGAGCTTGCCGAGGGTCGCAGCGCGGCGCCGCTCGTCGAGCTCGACTCCTCGTTCTACAAGCGTCTGCGGGACTGCGAGGCGCGCTTCCCCGACGGCGTCCCGTCCCTTGTCGAGTGCGAGCGGATCTCCATACGCGGCGACGTGCGCTTCGGCGCCGGCGTCATCGCGCGCGGCGCGGTGAGCATCGAGCACGACGGCACCGGCCAGCTCGCGATCGAGCCCGGGACGGTGCTCGAGGGCTCGCTCGTGCGCTGACCCGCGCGAAACGCAGGCACCGGAGCCCCGCCATCATGGCGGGACTCCGGGATGGCCGGCTTCTCTGCCGACCGGCATCCGTGCAGGGGCGACTCACGCTGTAGTCCGTCCGCGTGGGTTCCGTGCCGCGTATCGCTATAACGCAGCAGGCCCGAAAAGGTTCGGACCTCCGTCAGGCGGCGTTGACCTCGGCGGCCAGCGCGGCGTCCTCGAGTCGCTCCCGGCGGCGCTCCTCCTCCTCGCTCGCGGCGAGCATGCGCACCAGCAGGACGGCCAGCACGACCGCGAGAACCACGGACTGCTCGACCATCATCACCGCGCCGCCGGCGTTCTGATCGTTGATGACGCTCAGTCCCCAGATCCGCGGCACGTGCTCGTAGTAGCCATAGGCAACGACGGTCGACCAGGTGAGGAAGATGCCGAGCGCGCCGGCCGCGACCTTGGCGGCGAACATGTAGCCGAACGTCGCGAGTCCGGTCAGACGGCGGCGCATCGGGACGGGCTGGATCAGCGGCCACCAGACGCAGAGCCCGCCCGCGAAGAAGCAGAGGTGCTCGAAGGCGTGAACGGCCGGGTTGCGCAAGGCCGCGTCATAGAGCGCCGGGACGTGCCATAGGTAGAGGATCGCCACCCACACGGCGATGCACGAGATGGGGCTCGCGAGCACGCCGAGCCGCCGCTCGATCCCCGTCAGGCGGCGTGTCACCGGGCGCATGATCACGCGCGAGAGCGAGAGCAGCAGCAGCAGCGGCGCGATGTCCCCGAGCAGCAGATGCTGGAACATGTGAACGGAGAAGAGGTAGTGCTCGCCGACGTAGTCGACCGGGGAGATGAGAGCGATCAGGACGACGATGACGGCGGCCGCGAAGCAGGCGGCCTCGCGCAGGCCCGCGCCACGCCCGCCCGCCTCCGCGCGCGCCTGCCGGAAGCGGCGCACGTAGAAGTAGGCGCCGATCGCGACCGCAGCGAGCACGGAGGGGTCGAGCGTCCACCTGTAGGCGGGGTGCGCCACGACGCGGGATTCTCGCACGCGCGCCTGGGCGACGAGAAGGAAGCGCCGGCGACATGGAAGCGGCGCGGGCGTACCATGGCGTCAGGCACAGACGACAAGGAGGCGGCATGCGCATCCAGGTCAAAGGGCGGGGGGTTGCGATCGGTGACGATCTGAGGGATCGGATCGTCAAGCGGTTCGAGAAGATCGGCCGCCAGGTGTCGCCGCTCGCGGAGCTCGACGTCGAGCTCTTCGAGGAGCGCAACCCGTCGATCGCCGAGTCGCACGTCGTCGAGGCGACCCTGCGGCTGAAGGGAGTGACGCTGCGCGCCTCCGACCGTGCGGACAACGCGCCGCGTGCGGTCAACCTCGCCGCCGAGGAGCTCTCGCGCCAGGTCAAGCGACACCGGGACAAGCGCCGGGCGCGCCGTGTCGCCGCGCGCGCCGAAGCGCCGCTGTAAACATGGACTAGAGCGCCTAAAACGGGCGCTTTGAGCCGTGCGGGACGCAGGGCGCCCGTCGCTACACTCGAGCTCATGTCGATCCTCGACCGCGCCCTCCGAATCGGGGAGGGCAAGAAGTTCAAGGAGTTCGAGCAGCGGGTCGGACTGATCAACGAGTTCGAGGCCGAGATCGAGCTCGACAGCGACGATGAGCTTCGCGAGCGAGCGAGCGAGCTGCGCGAGCGGGCCCGCGGTGGCGAGCCGCTCGACGACCTGCTGCCGGAGTCGTTCGCGATGACCCGCGAGGCCGCCCGGAGGACGCTCGGGCAGCGGCATTTCGACGTGCAGCTGATCGGCGGCATGGTCCTCCACGACGGGTCGATCGCCGAGATGCGCACCGGCGAGGGAAAGACGCTGACCGCGACGCTGCCGGCGGTGCTGAACGCGCTCGCCGGCGCGGGCGTTCACATCGTCACCGTCAACGACTACCTGGCCCGCCGCGATGCCGAATGGATGCGCCCGGTCTACGAGGCGCTCGGGATCACCGTCGGCGTGCTGCAGTCCGGCGAGTTCGACGCCGACAAGCACGCCGCCTACGCGGCCGACGTGACCTACGGGACCAACTCGGAGTTCGGCTTCGACTACCTGCGCGACAACCTCGCCGTCAGCGTCGAGGAGAAGTACCAGCGCGGACACGGCTTCGGGATCGTGGACGAGGTCGACAACATCCTGATCGACGAGGCGCGCACGCCGTTGATCATCTCCGGCCAGCCCGAGCAGGCGGCGGACCTCTACTACAAGTTCGCGAAGCTGGCGCCGCGGTTGCAGCCGGGCAAGAAGCCGGAGGGCTTCGAGGGCAAGTCGAAGGACTACGTCGCCGATTTCGACTACGAGCCGGATGAGAAGCACAAGACGGTCGCGGTCACCGAGCGCGGCGTCGAGAAGGCCGAGAAGTTCCTCGGGATCGAGAACCTCTACCTCGCCGAGCACGGCAACCTGGTCAACCACCTGATCCAGGCGCTCAAGGCGGAGTCGCTCTACAAGCGGGACGTCGACTACGCCGTGATCGACGGCGAGGTGAAGATCATCGACGAGTTCACCGGACGCATCCTCGAGGGCCGGCGGTGGTCTGAGGGCCTGCACCAGGCGGTCGAGGCGAAGGAGGGCGTGGCGATCCAGGAGGAGAACCAGACCGTCGCCACGATCACCTACCAGAACTACTTCCGCCGCTACGACAAGCTCGGCGGCATGACCGGCACGGCTCTGACCGAGGCGACCGAGTTCATGAAGATCTACGAGCTTCAGGTCGTGGAGGTGCCGACCAACCGGCCGATGATCCGCGGTGACCGCAACGACCTCGTCTACAAGACGAAGGAGGGCAAGTGGCACGCGGTGATCGGCGAGATCGAGCGGCGCCACGACCACCAGCAGCCGGTACTCGTCGGGACGATCTCCGTCGAGGTCTCGGAGCTGCTCTCGCGCCGCTTGAAGGAGTCCGACATCCCGCACACGGTGCTGAACGCGAAGCCCGAGTACGCCGAGCAGGAGGGCGCGATCATCGCCGAGGCGGGGAGCCCGGGCGCGGTGACGATCGCGACCAACATGGCCGGCCGCGGCGTCGACATCAAGCTCGGCGGCAACGCCGAGCACCTCACCCATCAGGCGCTGCTCGCTAAGGGGCTGCAGCCGGGGAGCACCGAGTACGAGCGCGAATGGGACGTCCAGTTCCGGCGCTTCGAGGACGAGGTCGAGCGCGGACGGGAGACCGTCCTCGAGGCAGGCGGGCTCTTCATCCTCGGCACCGAGCGCCACGAATCGCGGCGGATCGACAACCAGCTCCGCGGTCGCTCGGGTCGCCAGGGGGACCCCGGCGAGTCTCGCTTCTTCATCTCGGCGGAGGACGACCTCGTGCGCCTGTTCGCCGGCGACCGGATCTACCGCATCCTCAACCGGCTCGGCCCGGTCAGCGAGGACGGGCACGAGGAGCCGCTCGACTCGAAGATGCTCTCGAAGCAGATCGAGAACGCCCAGCGCAAGGTCGAGGAGCAGAACTTCCTCCTGCGCAAGCGCGTGCTCGAGTACGACGACGTGATGAACCAGCAGCGCGAGATCATCTACAAGATCCGCGACCGGATCCTCGAGGGCGAGGACATGTCGGAGACGGCGCGCAACCAGATCTCCGACGCCATCGGCCGGCTCGTCGACGACTACCTCGTCGGCGACTACGTCGAGGATTGGGACATCGACGGCCTCTTCACGCAGCTCGAGCAGATCTACCCGGTCGCGCTCGCCGCCGAGGACCTCGACCCCGCCTCGACCGAGCGCGACACCCTCAAGGCCGAGCTCCAGGAGGACGCGATCAAGGCCTACGACGAGCGGGAGGAAGAGCTCGGCGAGGAGCTGATGCGCGCGCTCGAGCGCTACATCCTGCTGCAGATCATCGACGAGCGCTGGCGTGAGCACCTGCACGACATGGACTACCTGCGCGAGGGCATCCACCTGCGCGGCTTCGCACAGATCGACCCGCTCGTCGCCTACAAGAACGAGGGCTTCGAGATGTTCACCGCGCTGATCAACTCGATCTGGGAGGAGTTCGGGCGCTACATCTTCCGCGTCGAGGTCGAGGTCGAGGGCTCCCAAGCGAGCTCTCAACCGTCGTGGGTACCAACTCCGAATTCGACCTCTACGGGTCGACTGGGCTACGCCGGTGGCACGGCCGACTCCCAGCCGAGCGCGCTCGCCGCGGCCGCGGCGGGCGTCGTTCCCGGTGAGCTGGCGGAGGCCGCGGCCTACGGAGACGACCAGGAGCTCTCGATGCCCGCGCCGGTCGAGACGCGGCACGTGGACGAGCGAGATCAGATCGGGCGCAACGACCCCTGCTGGTGCGGGTCGGGCAAGAAGTTCAAGAAATGCCATGGGGCATAGCCTGCGGCTACGCGCAATCGACGGAGTGATGCGTTGATGGGACCGATCGCCGATGGCGAACGTTCCCTCCGCGACCAGCTGAAGCTGCTCGCGGACTATCTTTGACCCGGCTGGACTAGCCGAGCGCCAGTCGGCGCTCGAGCGCGAGATGCAGGAGCCCGGCTTCTGGGACGACCAGGAGCGAGCGGCGCGCGTCTCCGCGGAGCACTCGCGCGTCGCCCGCCGGCTCGAGGGATACCGGACGCTGGAAGCGGACCTGGACGACCTCGAGACGCTCGAGGAGCTCGCCGGCGAGGACGCGTCCCTGGGAGCGGAGCTCGACGAGCAGCGGCGTGGGGTCGAGCAAAGGCTCCAGGAGCTCGAGGAGCAGCGGCTGTTCTCGGGGCCCTACGACGGAGGCGACGCGGCCGTGTCCGTCCATGCCGGGACCGGCGGCACGGACTCCCAGGACTGGGCCGAGATGCTGCTGCGGATGGAGATGCGATGGGCGGAGCGTCGCGGCTTCAAGGTGGAGCTGCTCGAGGCAAGCCCGGGTGAGGAGGCGGGGATCAAGTCCGCCACCTTCGTCGCCCGCGGCGAGAACGCATACGGGCTCTTCTCGGCCGAGAAGGGAGTGCACCGGCTGGTCCGGATCTCGCCGTTCGACGCTCAGTCGCGCCGCCACACGAGCTTCGCGCTGGTCGAGGTCTCGCCGCTCGTCGACGAGGTGACCGACGTCGCGATCAACGACGAGGATCTCCAGGTGGACACCTACCGCGCCTCGGGCGCCGGTGGGCAGCACGTGAACAAGACCGACTCGGCGGTGCGGATAACGCACCGTCCCACCGGCATCGTCGTGCAATGCCAGAACGAGCGCTCGCAGTCCTCCAACAAGGCCACCGCGATGGCCATGCTCCGCTCACGACTGCTCGAGCTCGAGGAGCAGAAGCGGCGCGAGGAGATCGCACGCGAGAAGGGCGAGACGCAGGACGTCGGTTGGGGATCGCAGATCCGCTCGTACGTGCTTCAGCCATACACGATGGTCAAGGACCATCGCACCGACTTCCAGATGGGGGACGCCAACCGCGTCCTCGACGGTGACCTGGATGGCTTCGTACGCGCCGAGCTGCTCCGGCGGGCCGGCGAGGGTGGCGCGGGCTGACGCGCGCTCACCCCGCCGCGCACGCGTGACCGCAACGAACCGCTGCACGAAGTACATGATCTAAGGTCGCGCCTTCCGATGCAGGAACTGATCGACGCCGCGCTCGCCGAGGACCTCGGCGGGGGAGACATCACGAGCGAAGCGGTAGTCCCGGCGCAGGCGAGGGCGCGGGCCGTGATCCACCAGAAGGCGGAGGGCGTGATCGCCGGGCTGCGCGTCGCGGAGAGCGTCTACAGGAGGATCGACCCAAGCCTGCGCTGGCACGCCCGCGTCGACGAGGGACGCTGGCGCGAGGAGGGCCTCGTCGCCGAGGTCGCGGGCGGCGCGCGCTCGATCCTCGCCGGCGAGCGCGTGATGCTCAACTTCCTCGGACGGCTCTCCGGCGTCGCGTCCCTCACCGCGCGCTACGTGGCGGAGGTGCGTGGAACGGGCGCGGTGATCCTCGACACGCGCAAGACCACGCCCGGGCTGCGGACGCTCGAGAAGCAGGCGGTCGTGGCCGGTGGTGGGCAGAACCACCGCGCCGGCCTCTACGACGCGGTCCTGATCAAGGAGAACCACGCGCTGCTCGCCGGCGGGGTCGGGGCCGGCGACGCGGAAGGCCCTCGCGGCAGCGAGCGGACGGTCGGTCGAGGTCGAGTGCCGCTCGCCGGAGGAGGTCGAGGATGCGCTCGCCGCCGGGCGCCAAGCGCATCCTCGTCGACAACATGAGCGCCGAGCGAGATTCGCGACGCGGTGGAACGCTGCCGGGGAGCGGCCACGCGTCGAGGCGTCGGGCGGCGTGACGCTCGAGACGGTGCGCGAGATCGCCGAGGCCGGAGTCGACTTCATCAGCGTGGGCGCGCTCACCCACTCGGCTCCCGCGCTGGACCTGAGCCTCCTGCTCGAGGAGCTGTAGGGAGCGGCTTCTCTCTACACTGGTAGTGAGCCCGCACTTCCGCAGCTGTGGGCGTCATTTCGACACCGAGCGAGGTTCGAAACATGCAGTTGCCAATGGCACCGCCAAACGCGGAAGGGTCGGCTCAGCGCAATAGCCGAGGAGATCCGCGAGCTTGCGCGATGACCGCGAAGCGGTCATCCTCGCCCACAACTATCAGCTGCCCGAGGTGCAGGCGGTGGCCGACTTCGTCGGTGACTCGCTCGGGCCTCTCGCAGCAGGCCGCGGCGACGGACGCGGAAGTGATCGCCTTCTGCGGCGTCCATTTCATGGCGGAGACGGCAGCGATCCTCTCGCCGGACAAGACCGTGGTGCTGCCCGACCTCGGCGCCGGGTGCTCGCTCGCCGACTCGATCACCGCCGAGGAGCTGCGCGCATGGAAGGCTGAGCATCCCGGGGCGATCGTCGTGATGTACGTCAACACGACCGCCGAGGTGAAGGCGCTGACCGACTACTGCTGCACCTCCTCGAACGCGGTCGCGGTCGTCGAGGAGATCAGGCGCCGGCACGGCGAGGACACCGAGATCCTGTTCGGGCCGGACATGTTCCTCGGCAGCTACGTCGAGAAGATGACGGGCCGCTCGATGCACGTCTGGACGGGCGAGTGTCACGTCCACGCGGGCATCCGGCCGGCGGACATCGCAGCGGTGCGTGAGAGCCACCCGGATGCCGACTTCCTGATCCACCCCGAGTGCGGGTGCTCGACCTCGGTGATGGAGTACGTCGCGGCGGGCGACGTCGATCCGGAGCGGACGCACATGCTCTCGACCGGCGGGATGCTCAAGCACGCCGCTCGCTCCGAAGCCGAGACGTTCATCGTCGCCACCGAGACCGGCATGCTGCATCCGCTCCGGGCGGCGCATCCAGGCAAGTCGTTCGTGGCGGCGAACAGCGCGGCGACATGCCGCTACATGAAGATGATCACGCTGGAGAAGCTGCGCGACGCGCTGCGCGACGAGGAAGGGCGATAGCCGTGGTCGTCGCCCCGGAGCTGGCCGAGCGCGCGCGCGTGCCGATCGAGCGCATGGTCGAGATCTCGGCCTAGGTGCGCCAGCTCTATCCGGCGCCGGCGCAGCTGACGCGCCGAGCAGACGAGGGACGCACTGCGGCTGGGCTCCCCGGCGGCGGCGGACCGTCCATACGTCGCGGCGAACATGATCGCCACGCTCGACGGGCGGATCACGATCGGCGGCCGTTCCGGGCCGATCGGCGGCCCCGCCGACCGAGAGCTCTTCCACGATCTCCGCGAGCAGGCCGACGCGGTCATGGCCGGCGCCGGCACGTGCGCAACGAGCGCTACGGCCGGCTGGTGCGCGACCCCGAGCGACGCGCCCGGCGCGTCGAGGCGGGGCTCGACCCGGATCCTCTCGCGATCGTGGTGAGCGCCGCGGTCGACCTGCCCTCCGACCTGCCGCTGCTCCAGGACCCGCATTCGCGCGTTGTCGTGCTCACCCCGCACGCGAGCGTGAGCTGCCTCCAATGCCCGCGCGCGTCGACTACCTGCGCGGCGACACGATCGCGGGCCTCGCCGGGCTGCTCGCCCAGGTGCGCGAGCGCCACGGCGTCACGCTGATCGTCGCCGAGGGCGGCCCGTATCTGAACGCAACGCTGCGCGAAGGACGATCTGATCGACGAGCTGTTCCTGTCGCTCGCGCCGAAGATCGCCGGCGGCGCGGACGCCGGCCTGATCGCACCCGTCGAGCTCGAGGCGCCCGCCGAGCTCGAGCTCGTATCGGTGCTCGAGGCCGATCAGACGCTCTTCGCGCGCTACCGCCGACAGTAGTCTTGCGAGCGCCGCAGATGTCGCCGTCGAAGCTTCGCCCAATCCCGCTCGTCGTGCTCACGGCGATCGCCTTCCTGGCGCTCGGCCTGTTCCTCGGCGGCCACCCCGACAGCCTGCCGTCCGCACTGCGCAGCGTCTTCGTATCCGACAACGGCATCGCGGCGCGCGACGAGCTGATCAAGGACGTACACGACGGCTACTACAAGCCCGTATCGACGAACGCGCTGCAGCAGGCGTCACTGAAGGGGATCGTCCAGTCGCTCGACGATCCGTACTCCGAGTACTTCACGCCGGCGGAGACGAAGGTCTTCGAGCAGGGCGTCAACGACCAGTTCGACGGGGTCGGCATCGAGGTCCAGCCACTGAGGGACGGGCTGCTCGTGCAGAAGGTGATTCCCGCCTCGCCCGCCCAGCGGCGCGGCGTCAAGTCCGGCGAGGAGATCGTCGCCGTCAACGGCCACTCGATCGCGGGGGTCCCGAGCGAGGTCTCGACGGCCCAGATCAAGGGGCCGGCCGGCACGTCCGTGACGCTCGGGCTGCGTCCCCCGGGGGCCGGCAGACGGTCAGCCTGAAGCTCGAGCGGGCGGCGATCCAGGTCCCGATCGTCTCGAGCCGGCTCGTTACGCGAAGCGGTCACAAGCTCGGGGTCGTCGCGCTTTCGACGTTCTCCGACGGCGCGCACGGAGAGGTGCGCGGCGGCGGTGAACCGGCTGATCGCCCAGGGCGCGCAGGGGCTCGTGCTCGACCTGCGCGACAACGGCGGAGGCGTGCTCGAGGAGGGCGTGCTCGTGGCGAGCGTCTTCGTCGACAAGGGCCTGATCGTCTCGACCAGGGGAAGGACCCAGCCCGAGCAGCGGCTCGACGCGGCCGGCGGCGCCATTCCCGCGCGGATCCCGATGGCGGTGCTCGTCAACGGCAACACCGCGAGCGCCGCCGAGATCGTGACCGGCGCGCTGCGTGACCACGGGCGCGCCACCGTGGTGGGGACCAAGACCTACGGCAAGGGTGTCTTTCAGGAGCTCGAGCCGCTCTCCAACCACGCGACGTTGAAGCTGACGGTCGGCAGCTACTACCTGCCCGACGGCGAGAACCTCGCGGGACATGGCATCGAGCCTCAGGTTCCCGCGCAGGACAACCCGAGGACGGGGAGCGACGAGGCCCTCGGCATCGCGCTGACGACGCTTCTGAAGAAGCGCCCGTGAGCGCGCCCACCCGCGCACGAGCGGCCGCCCCCGAGCCGCTCGTCGCGGTGCTCGCGAAACGCGGCCGCTTCCTGGTCGCCGAGCCGCTGTTCGAGCGCGGCCGGCAGATCACGCTCGCCGGCGGGCGCCGGCCGGGCGCCGCGGTCGGGGACATCGTCCTGCTCGGGTTCGGCAAGCGCGGGCCCCGGGTCGTGCGGGCGCTCGGCCGGCCCGACCGGGCACGCGACGTGCTCGAAGCGTTGATGCTCGAGCGTGGCCTGCGGCGCGCCTTTCCGAACCAGGCCGAGGTGGAGGCGGCCACGCTCTCGAGCGAGCGCCTCGCCGGGGAGGGTCGGCGTGACTTCACCGATCTGCCGACCTTCACGATCGACCCGGTCACCGCGCGCGACTACGACGACGCGATCTCCGCGGAACGCGTGGGCGACCTCGTGCGCGTGTTCGTGCACATCGCCGACGTGAGCGACTACGTGCGCCCCGGCAGCGCCCTCGAGCGGGAGGCGTTCCGGCGCGCGACGAGCGTCTACGTGCCAGGCACCGTCGAGCCGATGCTGCCCGATGCGCTCTCGAGCGATGCCTGCAGCCTGGTCGCCGGCGAACGGCGCCGCGCCGTGACGGTGGAGCTGGAGCTCTCGGGCGCCGAGGTGCGGACCGCGCGCTTCCACCGCTCGCTGATCCGCAGCGACGCGACGCTCACCTACGGCCGGGTGGACCGGGTCTTCGAGGGCAGCGAGCGCGCCGTCGAGCCGTGGGCGACGCCGCTGGCACTGGCGCGTGCTGCCGCGCGCGCTCTGCGAGAGCGCCGCGAGCGGCGTGGGGCGCTCGCGGTCGAGTCCGCCGAGCAGGTCTTCGAGTGGGACGGCGAGGGAAACGTCGTCGCCGTTCGCAGCGAGACGCAGACCGAGTCGCACAGCGTGATCGAGCAGCTGATGATCCTCGCCAACGAGCAGGTCGCCGGGGCCCTCGCGGACGCACGCAAGCCGACGCTCTACCGCGTCCACGAGGCGCCCGACCCGCAGGCAGTCACCTACCTCGCCGACCAGCTCGCCTCGCTCGAGGTCCCGACACCTCCGCTCCCGGAGCACATGGCCCCCCAGCAGGCGAGCGAGGCGGTCGGGGAGATCAGCCAGCTGGTGCGAGGTCACCTCGAGCGGACGGGCACCGGCCGGCGTGCCCTGGGCACGCTCATCCTGCGCTCGCTCAAGCAGGCTTACTACAGCCCCCGCAACGTCGGGCACGCCGGGCTCGGGAGCGCGCGCTACTGCCACTTCACCTCGCCGATCCGGCGCTACCCCGACCTCGTCGCGCACCGTGCGCTGCTCGCCCTCGTCGGCGCCGACGACGTCCCCCCGGAGCCGGGCGAGCTCGGCGACGCCGGCGTCCACAGCTCCGCCGCGGAGCGTGAGGCGATGAAGATCGAGCGTGACGCGGACGACGTCTGCCTCTCTTTCCTGCTCGAGCGGACGCTCGCCGAGGAGGGCTGGGAGCGGTCCTTCGACGGCGAGATCGTCGGGCTCGTCGGCGGCGGCGCCTTCGTCAGCTTCGGCGAGCAGGCCTTCGAGGGCTTCCTGCCGGTCCGTACGCTCGGCTCCGACTGGTGGGAGCTGAACGAGCTCGGGACCGCGCTCGTCGGGGAGCGCTCCGGCAGCCGCGTCCGGCTCGGGGACCCGATCGCGGTTGGCGTTCGCCGCATCGACGCGCCGCGCGGCCGAGTCGACCTGGTGCCGGCCGGCTGACGGTAGCGTTGACCCGATGGCGAAGAAGACGAAGCGCAAGGCCGCGCCGGGGGATGTCGCGACCAACCGTCAGGCCGGATTCCGCTATCACCTGATCGAGCGCTACGAGACGGGGATCCAGCTGGTCGGCTCCGAGGTCAAGTCGCTGCGCGCCGGGCGGGTGCAGCTGAAGGACGCCTACGCGGCCGTCCGCGACGGCGAGGTGTGGCTGCACAACCTCCACGTCGCCCCCTACGAGCCCGCGTCGCGCGAGAACCACGAGCCGGAGCGACCGCGAAAGCTGCTGATGCACCGGCGCGAGATCGAGCGCCTGATCGGCCGCACGCAGGAACGCGGGCTGACGCTCATACCGACACGGATCTACTTCCGGGGACCGCACGCCAAGGTCGAGCTGGCGCTCGCGCGCGGTAAGGACGTCGGGGACAAGCGCCGATCGATCAAGGAGCGGGAGCAGCGCCGTGAAATCGAGCGTGCACTCAGCGAGCGCTGAGCATTCCTTAAGCGCACGCCGAGGCCGGGATCCCGTGCAAAGTCAGCGCAAGCCCTGGCTGGGTCGGCCCCGGGGGCCCGGACCGGAGTACTCTCCGCAAGAGCTTTGATGAGCGGCCCCTTGCGCGGGAAGGGATCGCTCGCCGTCAACGAATAGAGGGGGCGATGGCCGAAAGCGAGGGGGGACAGAAGCGCAGCTCGCGCGCGGCGACGCGCAAGCGGCCGAGCGCCGCTCAGCGCGAACGGCGCGGCACGAGCGACAACTGCATCGAGCCGGAGCAGCTCGAGGACCTGCTCGAGGCGCTCCAGGCAGCCCGCTCCGGCGACTTCTCCGTCCGTCTCACTGGCCGCCGGCGCGGCATCCTCGGCGAGCTCGCCGCCGCCTACAACGGCCTGATCGAGACGAACACGCGCATGACCAAGGAGCTGCAGCGCGTCGGACGGGTCATCGGTCGCGAGGGGCGGATGACCGAGCGCGCCACGCTCGGTCCGGTCGGGGGCTCGTGGGAGACGAGCATGGACTCGATCAACGACCTGATCGACGATCTCGTGCGGCCGACCACCGAGGTCGCCCGCGTGATCGACGCCGTCGCCGAGGGCGACCTGTCGCAGAAGATGGCGCTCAAGATCGAGGGCCAGCAGGTCAAGGGCGAGTTCCTGCGCATCGGCACGACGGTCAACTCGATGGTCGACCAGCTCTCGTCGTTCGCCGACGAGGTCACGCGTGTGGCGCGCGAGGTCGGCACCGAGGGCAAGCTCGGCGGGCAGGCGGAGGTGAAGGGTGTCTCCGGGACCTGGCGCGACCTGACCGAGTCGGTGAACTTCATGGCGTCGAACCTGACGAGCCAGGTGCGCAACATCTCGCAGGTGGCGACGGCGGTCGCGCGCGGCGACCTGACGCAGAAGATCACGGTCGAGGCGCGCGGTGAGGTCGCGGCGCTTGCGGACACGATCAACGAGATGACCGACACGCTCGCGGTGTTCGCCGAGCAGGTCACCGGCGTCGCGCGCGAGGTCGGTACCGAGGGCATCCTGGGCGGCCAGGCCGACGTCCCGAACGTCGCCGGCACGTGGAAGGACCTGACGGAGTCGGTCAACTTCATGGCCTCGAACCTGACCGACCAGGTCCGCAACATCGCCAACGTCACGACGGCGGTCGCGAACGGCGACCTGACCCAGCAGATCACGGTCGAGGCGCGCGGTGAGGTCGCGGCGCTCGCGGACACGATCAACACGATGGTCGATCAGCTCTCGTCGTTCGCCGACGAGGTCACGCGAGTCGCGCGCGAGGTGGGCACCGAGGGCAAGCTTGGCGGGCAGGCGGAGGTGAAGGGCGTCTCGGGGACGTGGCGCGACCTGACCGAGAACGTCAACTTCATGGCCGGCAACCTGACCGACCAGGTGCGAAACATCTCCCAGGTCGCCTCCGCGGTCGCGCGTGGCGACCTGACGCAGAAGATCACGGTCGAGGCGCGCGGGGAGGTCGCGGCGCTTGCCGACACGATCAACGAGATGACCGACACCCTCGCGATCTTCGCCGACCAGGTGACCGGCGTCGCGCGCGAGGTCGGCACCGAGGGGATCCTCGGCGGCCAGGCGGAGGTACCGAACGTCGCGGGCACCTGGAAGGACCTGACCGACAGCGTGAACCTGATGGCGGGCAACCTGACGAGCCAGGTGCGAAACATCGCCCAGGTGACGACGGCGGTGGCGAACGGCGACCTGACCCAGCAGATCACGGTCGACGTCAAGGGCGAGATCCTCGACCTCAAGCGGACGATCAACACGATGGTCGACCAACTCTCGTCGTTCGCCGACGAGGTCACGCGCGTCGCGGTCGAGGTCGGCACGGACGGCAAGCTCGGCGGGCAGGCCGAGGTCGAGGGGGTCTCCGGGACATGGCGGGCGCTGACGGAGTCGGTGAACTTCATGGCGTCGAACCTGACGAGCCAGGTGCGCAACATCTCGCAGGTGGCGACGGCGGTCGCGCGCGGCGACCTGTCGCAGAAGATCACGGTCGAGGCGCGCGGGGAGGTCGCGGCGCTTGCGGACACGATCAACGAGATGACCGACACGCTCGCGGTGTTCGCCGAACAGGTAACGGGCGTCGCGCGCGAGGTGGGCACCGAGGGCATCCTGGGCGGACAGGCCGAGGTGCCGAACGTCGCGGGCACGTGGAAGGACCTGACCGAGTCGGTGAACTTCATGGCGTCGAACCTGACGAGCCAGGTGCGCAACATCGCACACGTGGCGACCGCAGTCGCGACGGGCGACCTCAGTCAGAAGATCACGGTCGAGGCGCGCGGGGAGGTCGCGGCGCTCGCCGACACGATCAACCAGATGACCGACACGCTCGCGATCTTCGCCGACCAGGTGACCGGTGTCGCGCGCGAGGTGGGCACCGAGGGCAAGCTGGGAGGCCAGGCGGAGGTACCGAACGTCGCGGGCACCTGGAAGGACCTGACCGACAGCGTAAACCTGATGGCGGGCAACCTGACCGACCAGGTGCGAAACATCGCCCAGGTGACGACGGCGGTGGCGAACGGCGACCTGACCCAGCAGATCACGGTCGAGGCGCGCGGTGAGGTCGCGGCACTCGCGGACACGATCAACACCATGGTCGATCAGCTCTCGTCGTTCGCCGACGAGGTCACGCGCGTGGCGCGCGAGGTGGGCACGGAGGGCAAGCTTGGCGGGCAGGCGGAGGTGAAGGGCGTCTCGGGGACGTGGCGCGACCTGACCGAGAACGTCAACTTCATGGCGGGCAACCTGACGAGCCAGGTGCGAAACATCTCGCAGGTCGCCACCGCGGTCGCCGAGGGCGACCTGACGCAGAAGATCACCGTCGAGGCTCGAGGAGAGGTCGCTCAGCTCGCCGACACGATCAACACGATGGTCGACCGCCTGCGGGCCTTCGCCGCGGAGGTGACGCGCGTCGCGCGCGAGGTCGGCTCGGAGGGCAAGCTTGGCGGCCAGGCGGAGGTCGAGGACGTTTCGGGAACGTGGCGCGGGCTGACCGAGAACGTGAACATGATGGCCTCGAACCTGACCGACCAGGTGCGGAACATCGCGCTCGTGACGACCGCGGTCGCGAGCGGCGACCTGTCGAAGAAGATCACCGTCGAGGCGCGCGGCGAGATCCTCCAGCTGAAGGACACGATCAACACGATGGTCGACCAGCTGCGGGCCTTCGCCGCGGAGGTGACGCGCGTCGCGCGCGAGGTGGGCACGGAGGGCAAGCTCGGCGGCCAGGCGGAGGTCGAGGGCGTCTCGGGGACCTGGCGCGGGCTGACCGAGAACGTGAACATGATGGCCTCGAACCTGACCGACCAGGTGCGGAACATCGCGCTCGTGACGACCGCGGTCGCCAACGGCGACCTGTCGAAGAAGATCACCGTCGACGCGAAGGGCGAGATCCTCCAGCTGAAGGAGACGATCAACACGATGGTCGACCAGCTGAACGCGTTCGCCGCGGAGGTGACGCGCGTGGCGCGCGAGGTGGGCACGGAGGGCAAGCTCGGCGGCCAGGCGGAGGTCGAGGGCGTCTCGGGGACCTGGCGCGGGCTGACCGAGAACGTCAACTTCATGGCTTCGAACCTGACCGACCAGGTGCGGAACATCGCGCAGGTCGCCACCGCGGTGGCCGAGGGTGACCTGACCCAGAAGATCACCGTCGAGGCGCGCGGGGAGGTTGCCGACCTCGCCGAGACGATCAACCAGATGACCGACACGCTGTCGTCG
Source organism: uncultured Actinomycetes bacterium (assembly GCA_963719375.1). GTDB lineage: Bacteria > Actinomycetota > Thermoleophilia > Solirubrobacterales > Thermoleophilaceae > JAICJV01. The sequence goes on from CAVRBY010000001.1 coordinate 2,210,281, forward strand.
TTCGCCGCTGAGGTCACGCGCGTGGCGCGCGAGGTGGGCACGGAGGGCAAGCTCGGCGGCCAGGCGCAGGTCGAGGGCGTGTCGGGCACGTGGCGCGGTCTGACCGAGAACGTCAACCAGCTCGCCTCGACCCTGACCACGCAGCTGCGCGCGATCGCGGAGGTCTCGACGGCGGTTACTCAGGGCGACCTGACGCGCTCGATCGCGGTCGAGGCGCAGGGCGAGGTCGCGGACCTGAAGGACAACATCAACCAGATGATCGCCAACCTGCGCGAGACGACCCAGCGCAACGAGGAGCAGGACTGGCTGAAGACGAACCTCGCCCGGATCTCGAGCCTGATGCAGGGCCAGCGCGACCTGCAGACCGTGTCGCGGCTGATCATGTCGGAGTTGACGCCGACCGTGAACGCCCAGCACGGTGCGTTCTTCCTCGCCGAGGGCGACAACGGAGAAGCGCCCGATCTGAAGCTCGTCGCGAGCTACGGCTACAAGCGGCGCAAGAACGTCTCGAACCACTTCAAGCCCGGCGAGGGGCTAGTCGGGCAGGCCGCGCTCGAGCGCCAGAGCATCCTGATCGGCGAGCCGCCGGAGGACTACATCAAGATCTCCTCGGGCCTCGGCGAGGCCTCGCCGCGCAACATCATCGTGCTCCCCGTGCTGTTCGAGGAGCAGGTGCTCGGCGTCATCGAGCTCGGCTCGTTCCGTCCCTTCAGCCAGGTCAACCTGCAGTTCCTCGACCAGCTGATGGAGACGATCGGCGTCGTCCTCTCGACGATCATCGCCAACATGCGCACCGAGGAGCTGCTGCAGCAGTCGCAGTCGCTGACCCAGGAGCTGCAGTCGCAGTCCGAGGAGCTCCAGTCGCAGCAGGACGAGCTGAAGCGCTCGAACGTCGAGCTGGAGGAGCAGGCCAAGTCGCTCAAGGCCTCGGAGGAGCTGCTGCAGACCCAGCAGGAGGAGCTCCAGCAGACGAACGAGGAACTGCAGGAAAAGGCCGCCCTGCTCTCGCAGCAGAACCGCGACATCGAGATCAAGAATCGCGAGATCGAGCTTGCCCGCGCGAGCCTCGAGGAGAAGGCCGAGCAGCTGGCGCTGTCCTCGAAGTACAAGTCGGAGTTCCTCGCGAACATGTCGCACGAGCTGCGCACGCCGCTCAACTCGCTGCTGATCCTCTCCAACCTGCTCGCCCAGAACGAGGAGCAGAACCTGAGCGGCAAGCAGGTCGAGTTCGCCCAGACGATCCACTCCGCCGGCAGCGACCTGCTGACGCTGATCAACGACATCCTCGACCTGTCGAAGGTCGAGGCGGGCAAGATGGACGTGCACCCGACGCACGTCGCCCTGACAGCGGTGCGCAACTACGTCGATCGCTCGTTCACGCCCGTCGCCGCACAGAAGGAGCTCGGCTTCGAGATCTCAATCGCCGAGGATGCGCCGGCGACGATCGAGACCGACGAGCAGCGGCTCGAGCAGGTGCTGAAGAACCTGCTCTCGAACGCCTTCAAGTTCACCGAGAAGGGCGGCGTCACCCTGCGCATCGAGCGCGCACCGAGCGATACCGCGTTCGCCGGAGAGATCCTCAACCGAGCGGACGCGGTGATCGCCTTCACGGTCTCCGACAGCGGCATCGGCATCCCCGAGGACAAGCTGAAGTTGATCTTCGAGGCCTTCCAGCAGGCGGACGGCACGACCAGCCGCCGCTTCGGCGGCACCGGGCTCGGACTCTCGATCAGCCGCGAGATCGCGCGGCTGCTGGGCGGCGAGATCCGCGCCCAGAGCAAGGTCGACGAGGGCAGCACCTTCACGCTCTACCTGCCGCAGCAGTACCAGCCGGTCGAGCCGCTTGCCGTCGAGGACCGTCCCGTCGAGGCCAGGGACTCGAGCACGGAGGCCGAGACCGCCGCGGTGATCGAGGCGCAGGCGCTCGCGGCGCTGCAGCCGACGAACGGCCACGGGCAGGAGACCGAGACGGTACTCGCGGAAGTGCTCGCCCTGCCCGAGGGCCTCGAGGACGATCGCGCCTCCGTGCTGCCGGGCGACCGGATCCTGCTCGTGGTCGACGAGGACCCGGGATTCGCCAGCCAGGCGCGTGAGGTTGCCGCCGAGGCTCGCTACAAGACGCTCATCGCGCTGACGGCCGAGGGTGGACTGGCCCTGGCCCACGAGTACAAGCCAGATGCCATCCTCCTCAGCCTCGCCCTGCAGAGCGCCGAGCAGAGCTCCGCGCTCGAGCACCTCAAGCGTCACCCCGACACGCGTCACATCCCCGTCTGCGTCCTCTCCGATACGGAGCGGCGCCAAGAGGCGCTTCGCACCGGCGCGTTCGGCTATCTCGAGAAGCCGGTCGACCCCGAGCGGCTCGCCTCGACGCTGGCAGAGGTCACCGAGTTCCTCGATCGGCGCGTCAAGAACCTGCTCGTGGTCGAGGATGACGAGGTGGAGCGCACGGCTGTCGTCGAGCTGGTCGGTGGCGGCGAGGACGTCGCGATTACCGCGGTGGCCTCGAGCGAAGAGGGGCTCGAGGCGCTCGAGCAGTCGCGATTCGACTGCATCGTGCTCGACCTGAAGCTCCCGGACGGCTCGGGCTTCAACTTCCTCGAGAAGGTGAAGCGGGACGAGCGCTACGCGCGCGTGCCGGTGATCATCCACACCGGTCGCGACCTCACGCGCCGCGAGGAGACACGGCTGAAGAAGTACGCGGAGACGATCGTCGTCAAGGACGTGCGCTCGCCGGAGCGGCTGCTCGACGAGACCTCACTGCATCTCCATCGGATCGAGGCCGGGCTCCCGCAGGAGCAGCGCAAGCTGCTCGAGCAGCTGCACAACGCCGACGCGGTGTTCAGCGGCAAGAAGGTCCTGATCGTCGACGACGACGTCCGCAACGTGTTCGCGCTCGCGAGCGTCTTCGAGGGACGCGGGATGTCGGTGCTGTTCGCCGAGAACGGGCGCGAGGGCCTCGAGACGCTGAAGGAGAACCCGGACGTCGACCTCGTCCTGATGGACATCATGATGCCCGAGATGGACGGCTACGAGACGACGCGTGCGGTGCGCGAGCTGCCCGAGTTTCGGACGCTACCGATCGTCGCCCTGACCGCCAAGGCGATGAAGGGCGACCGGGAGAAGAGCATCGCGTCGGGCGCCTCCGACTACGTCACCAAGCCGGTCGACGTGGACCAGCTACTGTCGCTGATGCGCGTCTGGCTGTATCAGTAGGACGGAGCGGAACTCCGAGCCAGCCGGCCAGGACTGAGAGCATGAAGCTCGTGGATCACACCGTCGAGGGAAGTAACTGAGATGGCGGCCGTCGGCGCCCGGCGAAGCGCAGTCGCTCAGCTCGCCAAGGCCTCCGACGATCTCGAGCAGATCGAGGTGCAGCTGCTGCTCGAGGGCATATACCGCCAATACGGGTACGACTTCCGCGGCTACGCGGTCGGGTCACTGAAGCGGCGTCTGTGGCGCCGGGCCTACGCCGAGCACGTCGAGAGCATGTCCGAGCTGCAGGCGAAGGTGCTGCACGATCCGGCGGTGATGGAACGGCTGCTGCTCGACCTCTCGATAAACGTCACCTCGATGTTCCGCGACCCCACTTTCTACGCGACCCTTCGCGAGCGGGTCATTCCGCTGCTGCGCACCTACCCGTTCGTGCGCATCTGGACGGCGGGCTGCTCGACCGGCGAGGAGACCTGGTCGCTCGCGATCCTGCTGCGCGAGGAGGGGCTCTACGACCGCGTCCGGATCTACGCGACCGACATCAACGAGCGCGTGCTCGAGCGTGCCAGGGCGGGCGTCTTCCCGCTCGAGAAGATGCGCGAGTACACCGAGAACTACCTTCGTGCCGGCGGATCCGAGGCTTTCTCGAGCTACTACAGCGCGGAGGAGGACATCGTCCGCTTCGATCCCGCGCTGCTCGGGCAGGTCGTGTTCGCCCAGCACAACCTCGCATCCGACGGTCCGTTCAACAAGTTCAACCTGATCCTCTGCCGAAACGTGATGATCTACTTCGGCACGACGCTGCAGGCTCGAGTCCACTCGCTCTTCCATGACAGCCTCGAGCCCTTCGGGGTAGTCGCGCTCGGGCACAAGGAGTCGATCCGCTTCACCGCGCATGAGAATTACTACGAGGAGCTCGATCCGCAGGAGAAGCTCTACCGGAAGGTGAGCTGATGCCGCCGTACGAGCTTGTCGCGATGGGCGCGTCGTGGGGCGGCCTCAGCGCGATTCAAAGGATCCTCGGCGCGCTGCCCGGTGACTTCGCGCCGCCGATCGCCATCGCCCAGCACCGCGCGCACGACTCCGACGCCCACGGCCTCTGCCGCATGTTCCAACGGCACGCGCGCCGCCCCGTCCGCGAGGCCTCCGACAAGGATCCGATCGTTCCCGGCGAGGTCTTCCTCGCACCGGCCGATTATCACCTGCTGGTCGAGGTCGACGGCTTCGCGCTCTCGACCGACGGCGCGGTCCAATACAGCCGGCCGTCGATCGACGTGCTCTTCGACACCGCCGCCGACGTCTACGGCGAACGGCTCGTCGCCGTCCTGCTGACCGGAGCAAACGCGGATGGCGCGTACGGGATCGCACGCGTGCAGCGGCGCGGTGGCTACACCATCGTTCAGGATCCGACCAGCGCCGAGCGCTCGGAGATGCCCACCGCCGCGATCGCAACCGGCGCCGTCGATCGCATCGCGGAGCTCGGGGAGATCGCCCAACTGCTCGTCGACCTCTGCAGCCGGCCCGCCATTCCGGCCTCAGGCGATAACGTGGCGCGCCGGCTCCAGAGCGAACCGCGATGAGTCCCGCGCGCCAGACCAAAGTCCTGCTGGTCGACGACCAGCCCGAAAACCTGCTCGCGCTCGAGGCGGTGCTGCGACCGCTCGGTCTCGCGACGGTGAGGGCCACCTCCGGCGAGGAGGCGCTGCGACGCCTGCTCCACGACGACTTCGCGGTGATCCTGCTCGACGTCCAGATGCCCCAGATGGACGGCTTCGAGACCGCTCAGTTCATCAAGCAGCGCGAGCGCACTCAGCACATACCGATCATCTTCCTGACCGCGATCGACAAGGAGCGCCAGCAGGTCTTTCGTGGCTACTCGGTGGGCGCGGTCGACTACCTGTTCAAGCCCTACGAGCCGGAGGTCCTGCGCTCGAAGGTCGCGATCTTCGTCGACCTGTACGAGAAGACGAGCGCACTGCGCGAGAGCGAGGAGCGCTTCCGGACGGCGTTCGGCAACGCCCCGATGGGGATCGGCCTCATCTCCAGCGAGGGTCGCTGGGTGCAGGTCAATCGCTCGCTGTGCGAGATGCTCGGATACAGCGAGGAGGAGCTCGTCGGAAAGCGTCCCTGGGAGTTGAGCCACCCCAAGGAGCGCGCCGCCGACCGACGCGACCTGGAGCAGATCCTGTCGGGCAAGACCCGCAACTACCAGCTCGAGCGCCGCTACATCCACAAGCAGGGGGACGAGCTCCACGTCCTGCTCAACATGTCGCTCTCGCACGACGCCGGCGGTGACCCCCAAGGGGGCATCTGGCAGGTCGTCGACCTGACCGGTCGCCGCCAGGCAGAGACGGAGCGCGCCGAACGCCTGCGCCAGCAGGCCGCGCGCGCCGAGGCGGAGGCGGTCGCCGAAACGATCCGCAAGATCCAGCGAATCACCGACGCCGCGCTCGAGCACCTTGCGCTGGACGACCTGCTGCGGGAGCTCGTCGCCGATATCTGTGAGGTTCTCGCCGTCGACGCGGCGACGATCTACCTGGTCGCAGACGAAGAGGAGAAGCTGACGGTCGGTGCTGTGCACGGCGCCGACGACGTGGCTGCGGAGGTTCCGCGCGAGGGCTCGCTCGCGGGTCACGTCGCGAGTACCGGCCAGGTCGCGCTCGTGCCGCCCGCACCGTTCGACCTCGGAAGCGAACGGCTGAAGACAGCGATCGCGGTACCGCTGGCCGTCGAGGGTCGGGTGGGGGGTGTGCTGCAGGTCGGCCGCTTCGCGCGCGAGCGCACCTTCACGCCGGAGGAGGACAGCCTGCTCCAGGTGCTCGCCTCCCGCGTCGCGCTTGCGATCGAACACGCGCGGCTGTACGCACGCGAGCTCGGAATCGTCGAGACCCTCCAGCGGAGCCTCCTTCCCGAGCGGCTACCCGAGCTGCCGGGACTGATGACCGCCGCCAAGTACATGCCGGGCGGGCGCGGCGCGGATGTCGGCGGCGACTGGTTCGACGCGGTGGCGCTCGACGGCGGGCGGCTCGGCCTGGCGATGGGAGACGTCGTCGGCCACGGCATCGGAGCCGCGGCACTGATGGGCCAGCTGCGAAACGCGCTGCGGGCCTACGCGTTCGACGGCAACGAGCCCGGCGCCGTGGTCGAGAAGCTCGACCGGCTGCTCCAGAACCTCGAGGCGGGCAAGATGGCCACGCTGCTCTACATGGTGATCGAGCCCGACCTCGGCAGCCTCACCTTCGCGAGCGCGGGTCACCTCCCACCGCTGATCGTCGGGCCGGACGGCGAGGCCTCCTACATCGAAGGGGGGCGGTCGCTGCCGCTCGGAGTGATGCCGAGCATCGATTATCCCGAGGCGACCGTCGCGATCGAGCCCGGCTCGATGATCCTGCTCTATACCGACGGGCTCGTCGAGGAGCGCGGCGTTTCGATCGACGCGGGTCTCGACGCCCTACGCGAGGCCGCCGCCGGCGGACCGTCGGACCCCGAGCAGCTGTGCGAGCACGTCGTCTCGAAGCTCCTCGCCCATCGCCCCGCCACCGACGACATCGCCGTCCTGGCACTGCGAACCGTGCCGCTCTCGCAGGAGCGGGTCCACATCGACCTTCCGACCAACCCGCGCGCGCTCGCGGTGCTCCGCCGCACCGTGGCACGCTGGCTCGAGAGCATCGGCGCGAGCCGCGAGGAGGCCGGCGACATCCAGATCGCCTGTCACGAGGCGTCGTCGAACGCGATGGAGCATGCGTATCACTTCCGTGAGGCGACGATCGACTTCGACGCCGAATATGACGGCGAGCGAGTCCTGGTGACGGTCGCCGACGAGGGCGGCTGGCGCGAGCCGCGCGAGGACGACCGCGGGCGCGGGCTCGACCTGATCCGCGCGCTCATGGACTCGGTCGAGATCGAAACGAACGAAACCGGCACCACGGTTCGAATGGCGAAGGCGCTCGCCGGCGGCAGCCGCAACGGCCGCACCCCTCGTGGCAAGCAGGCCGCGGTCAGGGGCTGACCGTCGGTGCCGCGCTCTGGTCCCGCGCGACCGGTCCTGCCGCTAAAATTGGAGGGTCACTCACGGGGACGACAGGCTTCGACGTGGACGATCCGTGGGGACAGTTGCGAGTCGAGGTCCCCGGTAGGCCTCGTAAATCCACCGGGAAAACAATAAGTGCGAACCAAGACACGGTTCACAACTACGCTCTCGCTGCCTAAATCCAGCTAGAGCGTTTGTTGGTCGGTCCTTCCCTCGCCCGTGGGGGAGACAACCGACTCAGATAGCGGGCTAAGCTCGCCGCGTACGCTCCCGGCGCGGCGGGGACTCCAAGGGAGCTGGCCTCGCGGAACCCTGCCGGTGCGGCAACCGCGAGGTGAGATCAGAGCGCCGGCTACGCTCGTAGAAGCTGTCTCTGACGCGTCCGCGGACGTGGGTTCGATTCCCACCGTCTCCACTGGCTCGCAAAGGGCTTGCGTAAGCTTTTTGAAGCACCACTGGCGTTACTTGCCGACGAAGGCGGACTCGCCGGTCGTCGCGGTGAATCCCGGAGGGCCCTTCTCGACCAGGAAGCTCTTGACCTGGTCATCGGCCTCGTCCTTTGCCCAGAGAACGACGACGTCGGCGAAGGTGGCATTGCCGATCCAGCGCTTGGCGCCGTTCAGCAGCCAGGTGTCACCGTCTCGACGGGCGGTGGTCTGCATCCCGCGAGCGACTCCCGAGCCGACCTCCGGCTCGGTCATCCCGAACGCCCCGATCTTCTCGAAGCGTGCCATCTGCGGAAGCCAGTGCTCCTTCTGCTCCTCGGACCCGCACATCAGAATTGACCCCATCGCAGGTGGCTGTGAACGCCGAGGCCGGTTGCGACCGAGGAGTCCACCGCCGCCAGCTCCTTGCGCACCGACGAGAGCAGCTCGCGGTCGCGCTTTTCGAGCACCGCCTCGATGCCATAGAAGTCGCTCGTGAAATCCAGCTCGTCACCCATCGGTTTCCTCTCTGAGTCCGAGCGCGCGTTATCCGGTGTGCCATACGCCGAGCACCACGGTGAGCTCACTGCGGGACCCAAGAGCACTCAGCCGCAGCTGGTGCTCCGCGTGATCTCAGACGCCGGCGGCGCGCAGGTCCGCACGCAGCCGCGCTCGGTTGTGAAGCTCGGCTCGGGAGGCCAGGATGACGGAGCGAACCCGGCCGCCCTGAAGGACATATACGTAGCGGGCGCCGCCACGCAGCCGGCGGCCGGTCCAGAGGCCCACCGCCAGCCGCCTGGCTCTGCCACTCAGCCGGCGCGCGGAGCTTCCCGGGCCGACGCCGCCGGCCGAATCCCCGCGCGCGCTGCTCGCGATCAGAGCGACGCGACCGCGGCCGTCGAAGACGGTTGAGACGCCGCCGCTACGGCCGCTCACGCAGTAGCGATACGAGCGGCCGGGCCGTGACGAGGGCTGACCGGCGCGGTAGAGCGCGGACTCGGCGCTGTCGCCAAGCCGGACCGTACGTCCGAGACCTGCGGCTGTGAAATGCTCGCCCGCGGGGTTGCAGGACGCGGTCGGCACGCCGTAGGCACGCTCCCACATCTGGAGGTAGCCCTCGGCGCCGTTGAACATGTCGGCCATGATCGCCGGGCCACCGAGCTGCTGAACCTGGCGCAGCCAGTCGGCATACATCCCGTAGTTCGCCAGTCCGTCCGTGTTCAGGTCGAACGTCCGCTGGCCCCATTGCTCACGGGTGAACGTGATGCGCCCGTCGTAGGACTTGAAGGGGTAGCTGATCGGGCTGGTCGGGTCCGAGGCCGGCTGGTCGGCGAGGCCGTTCATGTCGGAGCCCCAGCCGAACCCGAACGTGTACTTCGGATCCATCACCGCTTTGTCGGCCTTCCACTGGGCGACGAAGGCGCCGGCTGGGGCGACGGGCGGGGTGATGAAGCCGCCGGTCGAGTAGATCCGGCTGAACAGCTGCGGCGACGAGCAGCAGTGGGCGGAGACGACTCCGGCGTAGTGCTGCGCCTGGGCGATGGAAACCGCCGCATCGGCGGTCTTGCTGCTCATGTGGTCGGTCTGAATCACGAAGTGCTGCTTGATCATCTGGTTGATGAGGTAGGAGCCGAGACTCGTTATGCCGCGAACGTTGCACTGAGGGCCCGGCGGGTAGACGGGCGCGGGGCTTCCGCCAAGCGTCGAGGCCACCGGGCCGTTGACGAGGTTCGCGAGCGCACCGGTGGCCGGGACCGACTCCTGCTGGGCGTCCTGCACCTGCGTCGTGCACGACTGAACGGACCAGTAGCTGCCCGTCTCGAGCCGGTTACCGCTGTTGACGAGTACTCCCAGCCCGCCAGAGATCATCTTGGTGCCGCCGAACGCGTTGTCGAACTCGTGGATCGGGAAGAAGGTGCGGATGCCGAGATCATGGATCTCCTTCAGCCCCGCGTCGACCTGGGCCGTGCCGCACTGGGGGACGCCGTTCTGCTCCCCGCAGCCGAGCACGCGAGAGACCTCGATTCCCTCGACGACTGCCAGCTTGCCCTCGTTGATCACCCTGCGAGCCTGGAACGGGTCGGTCACGATCCGGAACCAGCCCTTGCCCGGACCGCCCGACTGCGCGTCGATGTAGTCCTGAAGCGCGTGCAGGTCCCGGTCCTGGATGTGCACGCTCGACATGTCGTTGCACGGGTTGTGGCGCTTGGTCATCAGCGTGCAGAGGGCCTCGTTGTCGACGAGCTGGGTCACCATCAAACGCAGGCCGGCCTTCCAGGCCCGCTCGATCCCGGTGTAGTAGTCGCCCTCCTCGGCGAGCGCCGTCGGGCTCGGCCACTCGCGGAAAGTGGGCCAGCCGTGCATGTCCTGCGGGCGGGTGGCTCCGCCGAAGTCGACGAAGGACTCGACCTCGCCGTTGGTGCCCTGCTCGTAGGGGGAGCAATCGGCAGGCAGCGCGTAGGGGGCACCGAAGGCATTCCACGGCTGTCCGCAGTGCCAGTCGCCGCCAAAGAGCTCGAAGGCGGTCACGTGCGCGTGACCCTCGACAGTCCCCTGCACCGTGGCCTCGGGACTCGAGCCCGTGAATGGAGCGCCGACGGCGTCGACCTGCGCCTCCGGGTAGGTCGCGCATCCATTTGCCGGGATGAAGGAGACCGCCGTACGCGTGCCCGTCGCCAGGTTGGTGACCTCGAAGCCGCTGTGAGCCGTTCCGTCGACTCGCCATTCCGCCGCGGTGCTCGGAGCGCTCGCTCCGACGATCCCGCCGGCGCCCTGGTCGGTCAAGTAGTCGCCTCGCGGCCCGTACAGGAGGTAGACGCCGAGCGCCGCGGCCTGCATCCGGAACGGTCCGACCGTCGGCGCGATCGGCTGCCCTCCAGCCGCGCCGGAGCGCAATGAGTAGCAACCGTTCACGAGTGAGTAGCGCGTCTGCGGCGGCGGCGACGTCGCGGCGACGCCTTTCGAAGCACCGCTCGACGCGGCCGTGGCCCCCGTGACGAGCGCAAGAGCCGCCAGCAGGATCGCGAGCAGGCGGCGCTTGTTCGCGCCCACGCCCGTCTCCTGAGTCCGCCGCCCCGAGCGGGCCAGCCAGCTGCCGTCCAACTCTCGACTCCCGATCGTTCAAGCCGAGGGCCTCGACCGGCGCCCATCGGCTGCCCGAGCTTACTCGTCTCGCGCTTCGCGTGCAGCGATTCAGAGCGCGCAGGCCTCCGGGTGGTGGTGGGGATCACAACGCTCCTGCTCGATGAACGCGTGCGCGACGCGGCTCGTCGGCGGCGGAAGGACCTCGTCGTGAATGCTGCGCGGCATCGCCAGCAACCAGGACCTCGGACGAGGTCCGTGCCCGAGATCCGGCGCTCGGTCGCTCGCTTAGCGCCCCGGTCCGGGGCCGCTCGGCGCATCGCTGAGATAGGCCTTGACGAGCCGCGGCGGTGCGCGGGCGAGCCACGCCTCGACGACGACTTCCTCGAGGTCCTCGACCGAGATCCGTTCGAGCTGGACGAGGATCGACGGGTTGCCGTCGAAATGCGGCGTGGTGAAGAAGACGCGGGGATCGTCGGCCAGCAGGGCCTCCTTGGCACCGAGGTGCTCGACGCGCGCGCCGAGCACCGGCCCCTCGGGCGCGGCTTTGCCGAGCGCCTCGAGATCCGGCCGGCGCAGGGGGCGCTCCCATACGAACAGCCTCCCGCCGACGCGCCACTGGCGCATGTCGCGCGACTGCCGCTCCTCCGCCTCGGGCATGGCGAGCGCGAGACGGCGCACGTCCGGCCAGTCGGCCATCGCTAGCCCGCCCGGCGAACGAGGGAGGGTGCCTGTGCTGCCACGCGTCGAGGCTAATCGGTCGAACCTGCTCCGGCGAGAGTGGCTTAAGCGTGTCACCGCGCCCGCGCGCGGGTAGCACCGCCACAGCGCGCTCGAAGCCAGGAGGGAACGATCGACGGAGGTGGGTATAGCGGCCGCCTGGCTCCAGGCGCGGCGGGAGCTCTCGCTGCCCGTTTCGCCACTGGCGGTCGCCGGCGAGCCTGGTTCGCGACGCTGTTCGCGGTGGAGGTAGCCCTCGCCGTTGGACTGGCGGCGTTCAGCGCGGGAAGCTATCGCCCCTGGGCCCCCGTCGACGAGGCGGCGCACTTCGGCTACGTCGAGTCGCTCGCCGTCTCGCACCGTCTACCGGTGCTCACCACCGACCGTCTGAGCCCCCGGGTGGAGGCGATCAGCGAGGGCCGCTACCCGCGCCCTCCGCGACTTACGCCTGGGCCGAGCTACGAGGCCTTCCAGCCGCCCCTCTACTACCTGGTGGCCACGCCCGCCTTCCTTGCAGCCGGCGCCAGCTACACCGACAAGGTGCGAGCGCTGCGTTACCTCGACGTCGCGCTGATGCTGAGTGCAGCCGCGCTGCTGTGCCTGCTCGCGCGAGAGCTCTTCCCCTCCCGCTGGGTGGCGACGCTTCCGCTCGCGGGCGCCGTGCTGCTGTGGCCCGGCCTCGTGATCCGTTCGGTGACGATCTCAAACGATGCTCTGGTGATGCCGGCGGCGCTGCTGTTCCTGCTGCTCACCGCCCGTGCCTACTCCGCGCCGCGCCTCGGCCGCGTCGCGCTCGCCGCCGTCGCATTCGCCCTCTGCCTGCTGACGAAGCTCACCCTCGCCTACCTCGGGCTCGCGCTGATACCGCTCATGTTCCATACGCCGCGCTCGACGCGCGTGGTCGCGAGCCGAGTCGCGGTCGCCGCCGCGATCACAGCGGCGATGCTCGCACCGTGGCTTGCGTCGAATCTGGACCGCTACGGAGCGCTGACCGCGAACCGCATCGCGCAGCGCCAGCAGAGTCACTGGGACGGACCGGACAAGCGGGTCGCCTCGGTCGGCGCGATCGCGGCGCGGCTCCCCGGACTGGCCCTGTGGACGCTTCCTCAGGAGTGGGTCGAGCCGGCCGCGCGCGTCCCGGTCGCCCATCCCGACCGCCAGCCCGCGACCCACCTCGGCAAGGCCGTCGGGGCGGCGATCGAGGCGGTCATCGCGGTTCTCGCACTCGCGGGTCTGATCATCTACCGGCGCGAGCGGCGGGTCGCGCTGCTCGCTTTTCCGGTCCTTGGGGCGACCCTGTTGCTCGTCATCGCGACCGCGGCGAGCGGCTGGGACGTGCTCCTTTCCCGCTACCTGTACAGCGCGGTGCCTCCGCTCGCCCTGCTGGCCGGCGCCGCCTGGGCGCGGCTGGCCGGGTCGTCCCGGGTCGCGCTAGGCCTGCCGCTCGCACTCACGGGCGCGACGATCGTGATGTGGGTGGCCTTGATCGGCACATACCTGTGAGATCAGCCGCCAGCTAGTGGCCCTTCTCGAAATGTTCCACCTGAATCTGTGGCGGCTGTGGAGAAGGGCCACTCTGAGTGTGGCTTGCGGTCATGAATGTCGAGGGGCTCGGTTTCCGGTTCAACGTTCCGAGAAGCCGCACTAGCTCCGCTTGCGCTCGGCCTTCCTTCGCGCGGCCGCGTCGGCGAGACGCTGCGCCTCGTCGCTCGACGTGATCGCCTCTTCCCTCTCCTCGAGCGCTTCGGCCTTACGATCGAGCGTCTCGAGGCGCTCGCGGCGGGCACGCGACTCGACGGCCTCGTCGGCCTTGCCCCTGGCGCGCCGGCTCGCCTGGCGCCGCTTCGCGGCGGTCTTGGCGGCGCCCCCCGTCTTCTCCTCACGCTCCCGCTCGGCCTGCTCGCGACGTTGCGTCGCACGGCGGTTCGCCTGCTCACGCTCGCGCTCGGCGCGGCGGTGGCTCTCGGAGAGCCTCTTGTCGGCGCGCCCCGTGCGCTCCCGAGCCTCGGCGCGCAACCGCAGCGCGCGCTCGCGCTCCTCGGCGGCAACGAGCCGGCGCTCTCCGTCCTCGCGCAGGGTCTGGTCGCCGAGCAGCGTCGCGGCGGTCAGTCGAGCGCGAGCGTCAGCGCGATCGAGCGCGAGCCTGGCGGCTGCCGCGGGACCTTGGCCGTTGCCCGGCAGGAGGGCGAGTCCGCCGTCCAGGGGCAGCCGGACCAGCCGCAGGTAGCCGCCGATCGTCATACGCGAGAGCGTGCGCAGCATCACCTGTCCTCCTCGGGGTCGATCGCAGCCGCCGCGGACTCGGCGCGGCGCGCCTCCTGCTCAAGCTCAATCGCCTGCTCGGCGGCGGCCAGTCGCTCGCGCTCGGCTCGCTCCTCCTGGGTCTCCGCGCGCTCTGCGCGCGCCTCACGCTCCTGCTCGGCGGCCTGCTCGCGCCGAGCTGCCTCGGTCGCGGCGCGCTGTTCGGCCTCGCGCCGCTCGCGCTCGATCCGCTCATCGCGCTGCTCCGCGGCCACCTCGTTCTGGAGCCGCTGCCGCTCAATCTCGTTCTCGCTGCGCTCGGCCTCCATCTCGGCCTCGGCGTCGCGGCGCTGGGCCTCGGCTCGCTCGCGGCGTGCCTCGAGCTCGGCCTCGGATTGGGCCTGTTGGAGCCGACCCTCGCGGGTGAGGTCGTCGTTACCGGCGGCCGAGCCGGCCAGCTCCTTCGCCTTGCCGGCGATCCTGCCGGCGAGACCGCCGGTGGTGCGCTCTGGGTTCTCTTCACTCACTTGATCTCCTCGATTTCGCTGCCACGCTCGTACCCGGATATCCCGAGGCCGAGCGTGTCGGGGGCCACAGTGCCAGCGGGACGACGCCCCTCGACCACGAGCAGATCCTCCTCGCGGGCACCGGGGGCGATCAGGCCGCGGCGCTCGAGCAGGTCGGCACGCTCGGAGAGCAGGCGCCCGAGCGGACCACGCTCGCGTGCATGCAGCGAGGACTCGAGGCCCGCGGACGCGAGCGCTTCGAAGGTTGCCCGCTCGCCGGAGATCGACGAGTGCACGATCAGGATGCGGCCGCCCGCGGTGAGATGCTCAGGCGCCTCGGCGCAGAGGCGATCGAGCAGCATGCGCCCGTCACTGCCGGCGTCCCACGCGCGGGCCGGTCCGCGGCGCGGAAGCCTGTCCTCCGCGCTCGGCAGGTAGGGCGGATTGGCGAGGATGAGGTCGAAGCGCTCGCCGGTCACGGGCTCGAAGAGATCTCCGCGCAATGCGCGGACGCGCACCCCGTTCAGGCTCGCGTTGAGGCGCGTGTTCAGCGCCGCGCGGCGCGAGATGTCGATCGCCGTGACCGTTCGCGCGCCGCCAAGGGCCGCGCTGACGGCGAGCGCGCCGGTGCCGCTGAAGACCTCGAGCACCGACGCTCCGGGCGCCAGCGCGCGATCGCGGACGACGCCGGCCAGCAGGCGGGTGTCGGTTGGCGGGCGCAGGACGCCGGGGACGGTCAGGATGCGCATCGGTCTCTACGCTGCCCGGTCCTGGGAAAACGATGCCTGCCGCCATGTCAACCGCCGCCGGCCTGCGGGCCGCATTCGACGCCGTCACCCCCCTCACCGTCGGAGTGGAGGAGGAGGTCATGCTGCTCGAGCGGGAGACGCTCGATCTCGCGCCGTGCGCGGGCAAACTGCTGGCACGGCTCGCGGGCGACGCGCGTTTCAAGCCGGAGCTGCCGGCCGCGCAGGTTGAGATCCGCACCGATCCCGAGCCGGAGCCGGCGGCTGCGGCCAGCTCGCTGGCGGGGGCGAGGCGCGTGCTCGCCGAGGCGGCGGCCGGGCTCACCAGGCCCGCGGTCGCGGGGGTGCACCCGTTCGCCGCCCCCTTCGGCGAGCTGAGCAGCGGTGAGCGCTACGCACACGTGCGGGCGGAGTACGGGCCAGTCGCGCGCACCCAGCTCGTCTCGAGCCTCCAGGTTCACGTCGCGGTCGGAGGCGCCGATCGGACGCTCGCCGTCTACAACGGCCTGCGCTCCCATCTACCCGAGATTGCCGCGCTTGCCGCGAATGCGCCGGTCTACGCGGGCGGCGACAGCGGACTTGCCTCCGTGCGGCCCAAGATCTGCGAGCTGCTTCCGCGGCAGGGAGTGCCGCCGGCATTCGAGACCTGGGGCGAGTTCGCTGCGGCGCTGCGCTGGGGCGCGAGCGCGGGCAGCTTCGCGGAGCCGCGCCTGTGGTGGTGGGAGCTGCGGCCCCACCCGACCTTCGGGACGCTCGAGGTCAGGGTTCCGGACGCTCAGACGACGGTGGGGGAGGCCGGTGGGGTGATCGCGACGGTGTGGGCGCTCGTGGTGGCCTTGAGCCGGCGTCACGACGGGAACGAGTCGCTGCCCGTGGCACCGACCTGGCGGATCGAGCAGAATCGGTGGTCGGCGGCTCGCCACGGTCTCGACGGAACGATGGCGGACCTCGCGTCGGGCGCTCCCGAGCCGACCCGGGAGCGCCTGTTGCGGATGCTCGCCTGGCTCGAGGAGGAGACCGGAGGACCCGGGACTTTGGCCGCGGCGCGCCGGCTCGTCGAGGAGAACGGCGCGATCCGCCAGCGCAAGGCGCTCGCGGCAGACGGCGCGACCGGCGTTGCCGTTTTCCTCGCCGACCGCTTCACGGAGCAAACGAAGTTCGGGGCGAACGGGCTTCGGGAATAGGGCCATGATGCCTCCGCTTCCCTCACCTCGCGGTCCACTGTCCGAGTACCTGCTCGGACGTCTGGTGCGGCGCGTGCACAACGTCGCACCGGTGGCACCGTTCGCCGACGCCGACCCACTCGCCGACGAGGACCTTCAGCTCTCCCTATACGTCTGCTACGAGCTGCACTACCGCGGCTTCGACGGCGTCGACGAGGCCTGGGAGTGGGAGCCGTCGCTGCTCGAGATCAGGCGCCTCTTGGAGGGTGCCTTCGAGGCTGCGCTGCTCGACGCCCTCGGTGATCCCGCCGGGCTCGGGGTGGGAGCGGAAGAGATCGACCTCGCCCTGCGGGCGGCGCTCGAGACCGATCCGCCGCGTTCACTCTCCTGCTTCATCGAACGTACGGCCAGCGCCGAGCAGGTGCGGGAGTTCGTGATCCACCGCTCGGCCTACCAGCTCAAGGAGGCCGACCCGCACTCGTGGGCGATCCCCCGCATCTCGGGCCCTCCGAAGGCTGCACTCGTCGAGGTGCAGAGCGACGAGTACGGCGGCGGTCGGCCTGAGCGCGTACACGCTCAGATGTTCGCCGATGCGATGTCCTCGCTCGGGCTCGACCCCGCGTACGGCGCGTACCTGGAGACGATCCCCGGCGTGACGCTCGCGACCGTCAACCTGATGTCGATGCTCGGCCTGCACCGGCGCTGGCGAGGGGCTCTCGTCGGTCACCTTGCCGGCTTCGAGATGAGCTCGTCGGTGCCGAACCGCCGTTACGCAAACGGGTTGCGGCGACTCGGCTTCGACGCCCGTGCGACAGCGTTCTTCGACGAGCACGTCGTCGCCGACGCCGTCCACGAGAACATCGCGGCCGTCGACCTCGCCGGCGGGCTCGCGCGCCAGGAGCCCGCGCTCGCCGGACAGGTGGTCTGGGGCGCACGAGCGCTCACGCTGCTCGAGGAACGCTGGTCAGCTGCGCTGCTCGATGCGTGGGAGAGTGAGGTGAGCTCGCTGCTTGCGCCGGCCGGGGGCCGCCTCACGGCCGTGGGCGCGTCCCCGGCGTGACGGGGGCGGCCTCGCGCCCGTCCTCGAGCCCACTCGGCGCGCGGAAGCGGACCAGCTTGTGCGTACCGTCGCATAGCGGTCGGCTGCGAGATTTGCCGCAGCGGCAGAGCGCCACGACCCGCCGGTCGACCACTATCTCCCGCCCTTGCTGATCGGTCAGCCGAAACGGTCCTCGGACGAGCAGCGGACCGTCGCGATATGCCGTGATGATCGCTTCGTCCATCGCTGCGCCCTACCCGGGCCCGACGTCGCTCACACTGCAGCGCCATGACCGCCGCGCCGCTCGGCATCGCAAGCGCGTTCCTCTGGGGCACGTCGGGCTTCGCCGGCGGACTGGCGAGCGGCAGGATCGGGGCCCTGCGCAGCGCTGCGGGCAGCCAGCTCGCGGGCCTGGTCGTGCTCGCCGTGGTGATCGCCGCATCGGGGACGGGGCCTCCCCCGCCCGCGTCGCTGCTGCCCGCGACACTCGGCGGCCTCGCAGGAGCGCTCGGTCTCGTCTGTCTCTTCCGTGCCCTGGCGCGGGGGCCGATGAGCGTGGTCGCGCCCGTCGCCGCGTGCGGCGGCGCCCTGCCGCTTGTCACCGGCCTGGCCGGCGGCGAGCGTCTCACGGCCGTCCAGGCGCTCGGCATAGGGCTGGCCATCGGCGGAATCGTGCTCGTCACGCGCAGGGGCGCGCGTCAGCGGAAGGCCGCTCCGCCGGGCCTCGCACTGGCGATATGCGCGGCCGCTCTCTTCGGCTGCTTCTACCTCGGTCTCAGAAGCCATGGGACCCACGCGGTGCTCTGGACCGTGGCCGCCGCAAGGACCTCCTCGGTGGCGCTGCTGCTGCCGCTCGCCGCACGCCGGGGGCTGCGCGCCACCGGCCGCGCCGGCACCGCGACAGCGATCAGCGGTGTCCTCGACGTTTCGGCGAACGGCCTGTACTCGTTCGCCACGGCGATGGCCCCCGCGGGCATCGTCTCCGTCCTCGCCGCCACCTATCCGGTCGCCACGCTGGCGTGGGCTCGGCTGGCGCTGCGCGAGCGACTCGAGCGCTCGCAGGGGCTCGGTGCCCTGGCCGCGGTCTGCGCGGTGGTGTTGATGGCGACGCGCTGATGGGTTTTGCCGCCCTCCGCCCGGGTACCGGCGGGCGCATGCGGATCGTCGTCGTGGGCGCGAGCGGGAACGTGGGGACGAGCGTGCTGCGCGCGCTGAGCGCCGACCCCGGTGTCGATTCGGTGCTCGGAGTCGCCCGACGCCGGCCCGGGGCGAGCTTCGCGAAGACCGAGTGGGCGATCGCCGACGTCACGCGTGACGGCCTCGAGCAGCTGTTCGCCGGGGCGGACGCGGTCATCCACCTGGCCTGGCTGATCCAGCCGGCGCGCGACGAGGCGACGCTGCGGGCAACGAACGTCGAGGGCAGCGCGCGCGTGTTCGAAGCGGTCGCCGCCGCGCGCGTGCCGCGTCTCGTGTACGCGTCGTCGGTCGGGGCATACTCGCCCGGCCCGAAGGACCGTCGCGTCGACGAGAGCTGGCCGGCGAATGGCGTCGAGACCCTCTTCTACTCCCGCCACAAGGCCGAGGTCGAGCGAATCCTCGACCGCTTCGAACGCGAACAGCCGGACGTTGCCGTCGTGCGCCTGCGCCCCGGGCTGATCTTCAAGCGCCAGGCGGCCACCGGCATCCGGCGGCTGTTCGCCGGTCCATTCCTTCCGGGGGCGCTGCTGCGCAAGGAGCTGATACCGATCGTGCCGGACACGCCGCGGCTGCGCTTCCAGGCGATCCACTCTCACGACGTCGGCGAGGCGTACCGGCTCGCCGCGGTGGGGACCTCCCGCGGGGCCTTCAACATCGCGGCCGAGCCGATTCTCGATCCCCCGGAGCTCGGACGGCTACTCGAAGCGCGGCCGGTACGCGTGCGGGCGCGCGCGCTGCAGCTGGCCGCCGAGGCGACCTTCCGCGCTCGCCTGCAGCCGGCGCCGCGCGGCTGGGTCGACCTGGCGCTGGCGGTGCCGCTGATGGACACGACGCGAGCCCGAGAAGAGCTTGGCTTCACGCCGATCCACAGTTCGGGCGAGGCGCTGCTCGAGCTGCTCGCCGGCATGCGCGAGGGCGCAGACCTCGACACGCCGCCGCTCTCCAAGGGGACGAGCGGTCCGCTGCGAGAGCGCGAGCTGCGTACCGGCGTCGGTGAGAAGTAGCCTCCGCACTCCTGGTGAAATGGGGCGCTGTGCCAGGTCGCCTCACCCTCCTTACGGCGTTCGCTTGCGCGCTCGCCGCGGTCGCGCTCGGCGGGTGCGGTGCGGGACATCCGCAGCGCCCGCGAAGACCGGCTGCGCGAGCGCCTCGTCGCGCCGTGCCACGGCCGCACGGGCCCTACCTGTCGATCCTCCCCGCAGCTCGGCGTGGCGGGCCGATGGGCTTCACGGTGCTGGCCGATGTGCGCGGCGCGCCGGCGGCGTGGGTCGCGCGCGTCGAAGCGCATGCCGAGCCCGGGGTCAGTGTGACGCTGCTGCGCTTCAACCCGCGGCTGACCCGGCTCACGCTGCACGCGGGCAACGAGGACCCGGGGGAAGTGGCTGGCGATACGGAGATGCGATCGGGCCAGGGGAGGGTCGACGGGTTATCGCCGGGTTCAACAGCGCCTTCCGTCCGGCCTATGGCGCGGGCGGCTTCATGGCGGACGGCCGTGTCGGCTCGCCCCTCCTGCACGGCGCGGCGTCGGTCGTCACCTACGTCGACGGCACGAGCGACATCGGCCGCTGGCGAGTGGGCGTCCCGGCGCGCGGACGCCGGGTGGCGTCGGTGCGTCAGAACCTCTCGCTGCTGATCAGCGGCGGGCACATCGCACGGTCGGTCGACAGCTGCATCCGGGCATGCTGGGGCGATCCGCTGCACGAGCAGCCCGATGTCGCGCGCTCAGGGCTCGGCATAGACGCGCTTGGACGGCTGATCTACGCGGCGGGAGAGACGCTCTCCGTACGGGCCCTCGCCGAAGCGCTCCGCGGCGCCGGTGCCGTCCGAGCGATGGAGCTCGACATAAACCCGGCATGGGTTGCGGCGTACGCCTACCGGCACCGACATGGCGCGCCTCCGTCCCCGGTGGCGCTCGTGCCGGCTCAGGCCGACATCCCAGGCGAGCTCCTGCAGCCCTACTACCGCGACTTCTTCACGGTGCTTGCACGGCCCACGCCCTGACCCGGGCGAGGCGCACGAGCCCGGCTCCTCAGTAAGGGCCGCTCGACGGGTGGAGGTTGGCGTGCCAACCAACCACACGCCCGCGGCTCGAGCAGGTCACGTCATTCTCGCCGCGCGCGGTCGCGACCGAGCGGCAGCGGTAGGCGCCGAAGGAGCAGCGGGCCGTACCGCCGCCCGGCGGCGGTGCACATTCGAAACGGGCCTGGTTGGTGTTCTGATCGAGGCCCGCGAGCCACTGGGTGGCGAGAGACCGCGCCTGCCTGCAGGTCGGGCCGTGCAGCGCGGTGATGTCCGCGCTCTGGTCGAGGAGCGCACCGCGGAAGCTCGAGCAGCTCGTGCTCTGGGCGCCCGCGGTGGGGGCGAAGAGCGCGCCGGCAAGCGCTGCTCCGAGGATCGCCACGCTGCTTCGCATGACTTTGCTCGTACCCGGGCGCCGCGCTTTATCTGTGCGGTTGGGCACTGAGTGCGGCGGAGATCATTCGTCCCAGCTCGGGTTCACGCAGCGGAGCGGGCGACGAAGATCGCCTTGTGATCTCGCTCCTCGTCGATCGAGGGCTCGACCACGACTCCGGGGCGCTGGCCGTACTCGCCGACCACCTCGAGCCCGGCGCGCTCGGCGAGCAGGCGCACCTCGTCGACCGGGTAATGCCGGTGGCCCTGGCGCGCCGTCGTGCGCTCCCAGAGGCCGTCGGCGGTGCGCGTGAAGAGCTCGACCACGACCTCGGCCCGGCCGCCGGGACTCGCGAGTGCGACGCCGGCGCCGCGCCAGACCACGAGCTGGCGCTCGTCCTCGGTGGTCCAGTCGGCGACGTTCTCGTAGGCGGCGAAGGTGTTGACGTCGAAGACGACGACGCCGCCGGACGCGAGGTTCGCCTGCATCCCGGCGAGCGACGCGGTCACCTCCTCCGGCTCGAGCAGGTGGTTGATCGCGTCGTCGAGGCAGGTCACGAGGTCGAACGACCCGAGGCGCGGCAGGGTGCGCATGTCGGCGACGTGTACGTCGGCCCTTCCGTCGGCCTTCGCGCCGGCGCGAGCGGCCATCTGCGCCGAGATGTCGCAGGCCGTGACCTGGTAGCCGCGGCTGAGCATGGGCAGGAAGCTCTTGCCGGTGCCACACGCGACATCGAGCATCCGTCGCCCGCTCATACCGTGGATGGAGGCGAGTCGCTCGATCTCCGCGAGCCATCGCTCATGCCCGTATCCGGCGGTGATCAGGTCATAGGCGGAGGCGAGCTGGTCGTACGGAGCCTCGCTGGGGGCGCTCAAGATGGTGGTCATGAGCGATCGACCATGCTGAGTGGTGAGAGTGTTTCAGCAAGACAACGTTCTTGGCGCGTTTGAACTCTCAGGATGCGCCGGCTGCCGGCGAAGCTGGGAGGCCCGGCCTAGGGAGCCGCTCGTCTAACCGCCAAGCGCCGCCGCCGCGACCCGCAGGTCGGACACGAAGCCCTCCCGCTCGGCCTGCCGCGCCGCGTCATCCCGGGCGCGAAGGATCGCCGAGGGGTGGATCGTCGCGACGGTGGCCGGCGCCAGCTCGGTATCGAACGGCCGGCCCCGCAACGCGCCGATCCGAAAGTCCGAGCCGAGCAGCGCCTTGCCGGCGGTCGCCCCGAGGATCACGAGCACGTCCGGCCGGATGACTCCCATCTCCCCGTCGAGCCAGGGCCGGCAGGCGTCGATCTCGAAGCGCTTGGGAGTCTGATGCAGGCGCCGGCGGCCTCGCTCCTCGAACTTGAAGTGCTTGACGACGTTCGTCACATAGACGTCCCGGCGCTCGATCCCGGCAGCCTCGAGGCCACGGTCGAGCTCGCGGCCAGCCGGGCCGACGAACGGCCTTCCCGCACGATCTTCGCGATCGCCCGGCTGCTCACCGACCAGCATCGCACGGGCACGGCGCGGGCCCTCGCCGAAGACCGTCTGGGTCGCGTCGCCCCAGAGGTGGCAGCCCCGGCAGCCGGCCGCCGCCTCCCTCAGCGTCTTCAGGGACGGTCGCGCAGGCAGAAAGGGCGCCGCGTCGTTCGGCTCATCGCCCATCATCGGGTGGCCGTACCCGCGGACGGGCGCGCCCGAACGGACGGCCCGTCGCCGTGTGCCCGCCGCGAGCGGCGGGTAGACAGGCGGAATGCCGGACTCGAGACACGAGCGCGGGACCCTTGCTGATCTGCCGGCGGCCGACGCGGAGAGGGCTGTGCGGCGGCAGCCGCCACGTACGATCTCACCGATGAAGGCCGTGCTGACGGACCGCCGCTTCTCGGACCCGAGCTGGGTCTACGAGCGCAAGCTCGACGGCATCCGGTGCGTGGCCTTGCGCGACGGTGGCGAGGTGACGCTGGCCTCCCGCACCGGACGGTCGCTCAGTGCCTCGTACCCGGAGCTCGTCGACGCGCTCGAGCAGGAGCAGGAGAAGCAGTTCGTCGTCGACGGAGAGATCGTCGCCTTCGAGGGCGATATGACGAGCTTCTCGCGGCTGCAGCAACGGATGCAGATCCAGGACGCCGACCGGGCGCGGGAAAGTGGAGTCGCCATCGAGCTCTACCTGTTCGACCTCCTCCACGTCGCCGGCTACGACGTAACGGCGGTGCCGTTGCGGTCTCGCAAGGCGCTGCTTGCCGGCACGCTGGCATTCCGCGGCCCGGTCCGCCTGACCACACACCGCGATCGGGACGGGGAGACCTACTACGACGAGGCTTGCCGCCGCGGCTGGGAGGGCCTGATCGCGAAGCGCGCGGACAGCCCGTACGTCGAACGTCGCTCGCCGGACTGGCTCAAGTTCAAGTGCTCGAACCAGCAGGAGCTCGTCGTCGGCGGCTATACCCCGCCGCACGGATCACGCACGCACTTCGGCGCGCTGCTGCTCGGCTATCACGAGGACGGACAGCTCGTCTATGCGGGCAAGGTGGGAACCGGCTTCGACCGCGAAACGCTCAACAGGCTCGCTGCCGCGCTCGAGCGCCGCCAGGCGGAGCGCTCGCCGTTCACCGCCGGGGGAAAGGGCCTGCCGCGCGATGCGCGCTGGGTCAAGCCGGAGCTCGTCGTGGAGGTCGGATTCAGCGAGTGGACGCGCGACAGCCGGCTGCGCCACCCGCGCTACCTCGGCCTGCGCGAAGACAAGCCCGCGCGCGAGGTCGTCCGCGAGCGTCCCTCGCGGTGAGGCTGCGCGCCGGACGCCGGGTGGTGGAGATCACCAGCCCGGACAAGCTGATGTTCCCCGACGCGGGATTGACGAAGGCCGACCTGGTCGGGCACTACCTGCGCGTCGCGGAAGTGATGCTGCCCCACATATCCCGCCGGCCGCTGAACCTGTGGCGCTACCCGAACGGGATCGACCATCCGGGCTTCCTGAGCCAGCAGGTCCCGGACTGGTTCCCCCGCTGGATCGGACGGGTCACCGTCGCAAAGAGGGGCGGCAGCGTGACGCACGCGACCTGCGGGGAGCCGGCCTCGCTCGCGTACATAGCCGGCCAGGCCTGCATCACCCCGCATGCCTGGCTGAGCCGTGCCGACCGCCTCGAGCGACCCGACCGTCTCACCTTCGACCTCGACCCGAGCGACGAGGACTTCGACCTCGTCCGCGCGGTCGCGCAAGAGCTCGACTCGACTCGCCTGACTCCACGGACATTCACGGTCGCGAACCTGGAGCGCAGGCTCGACCGGGAGGGCGACCCCTGGGCCGCGATCGGCTCCGCCGCGCGGGCGCTAGGCAGACCACGGCGGCGGCTCGAGCAGGTCGCGGGCGGGTGAGCGAGGCGGGCGACAGCTCGGCCGCGCGGTTCGACGACGCGATCCGGCTGACGGCGCGCGACGAAGGCCTCGTGGAGGGCGAGTTCCAGGACCGTACCTGGTGGGTCCAGGCCGGACCGCACGGTGGGCTCGTCGCGAGCGTGATGCTGAACGCGATCGAGTCGATCGAACCCGATCGCGGACGCCGCCCGCGCTACCTGACCGTGCGCTACCTCGCCGCGCCACGCGAGGGCCCCTTCACGGTGGAGGCGTGGGTTGAGCGCTCCGGTCGCTCGCTGACGAGCCTCTCGGCCAGGATGCTCCAGGGCGGCCGCGCGACGGTGCTCGCCTGGGCCGGCTTCGCGGGCGCGATCGGCGCGGTGCGCTACGACGACTCGGCTCCTCCAGAGGTCCAGCCCGCCTCCGAGCTGAGCCCGCCACCCGCGGCCTTCGAGGACCTGGCGCCGCCATTCGCGCGCCTCGTCGACTACCGCTTCGCGCTCGGCTCGACGCCGTTCTCGGGCGGAGACCGCGCGCTCAGCGGCGGCTGGTTCCGCCTGCGCGAAAGGCGCCTCATCGACTACAAGCTCGCCGCCTTCCTCGCCGATGCCTGGCCACCGGCGATCTACAGCCGGCTCGGCACGCCGCTCGCGGCTCCGACGGTTGAGCTGAGCGTCGTGTTTCGCGCGGAGCTGCCACCGCCCGGCGGCGCGGCGGACGACTTCTACCTCGGGCGATTCGCCTCGGAGGCTGCCGGCGAGGGCTTCTGGGAGGAGGACGGCCGGATCTGGGACGCGCAAGGGCAGCTGCTCGTCCAGTCGCGCCAGCTCGCCCTCACCCTGGGGGGCTGACGATGGCCGCCGCGTCGAAGCGGGAGCGCAGCCTCCTCGTGGTGGTGGCCGTGGCGTTCGTGGCAGCGGCGGCCACACGCCCGGTCGGCGGCATGGTGGCGTTCGTGACCTCGCTCGTGTCGCTGACGAGCGTCGCCTGGCTCGTCTCGTTCGCGACCGAGGCGGTCGGCGAGCACTTCGGGCCCGCGGTCACCGGGACGCTCCACTCGGCGCTCGGCAACCTGCCCGAGTTCTTCGTCACCATCTTCGCGCTCTCCGCAGGGCAGGTTCAGATCGCGCTGTTCTCGCTGGTCGGGTCGATCCTCGCGAACGCGCTGCTCGTCCTCGGCCTGGTGATCGTGGCGGGCACGCGCGCATCCGGCGACGGCGTCATGCGCTTCTCGCCGCGACTGCCCAACGACACGGCGACATTGCTAGGCGTCGCCGTTTTCGCGATCGTGCTGGTGGGACTCGCGATCTCCTCGCACGATCCGGCCTCACATCACGTGTCGGCGATCAGCATCGTCACAGCGGTATGCCTGCTGATCGTCTACGTCGCCTGGAATGTGCCGTACCTGCGTTCGGACCGGGGGGCGAGCATCAGCAGGACGGGACCGCCACGCCTGTCGCTTGCCACCTGCATCACGCTGCTCGTGATCGCGGGCATGCTGGCCGCTTTCGTCTCGGACTGGTTCATCAACTCGCTCACGCCGGCGATCAGGACACTCGGCATCTCGAAGGCCTTCGCCGGCTTCGTGATCGTGGCGATCGCCGGCAACGCGGCCGAGAACGTGACGAGCATCGCGCTGGCCGCCAAGGGCCACGCGGATGTCGCGATCTCGGTCGTCAAGAACTCGGTCTCGCAGATCGCGGCCTTCGTCTTCCCGCTGGTGGTGCTGGTCTCGCTGCTCTTCACGACGCACCTGACGTTCGCGATGGCACCGCTCTACATCGGGGCGCTGACGCTCGCGACGCTCGCGATCTGGCAGATCACCGCGGACGGCGAGGCACTCCTCTTCGAAGGGGTGGCGCTCGTCGCGCTGTTCGCGATCCTCGCCACGTTTGCCTGGTTCCAGTAGTGCAGCGCTACCGCCGCGTGCCGCCCGTCACTCCCGAGCCGGGCTTCGCGGGCCGGGGCGGGCGGTCGACGGGCGGGCGCGGGCGTGGCGCGGGTCGCGCGACCGCCGTCGGCCTGGGCGCGCGTGGCGTCTGGGCCCGCGTCGTGCCATGCGTCGCGTGCTCGGTCGCCGGCGGAGAGCTTCGCTTGGTCGACGGCTTCGACCGCGCCGCCACGACCGGTGGGGGCGACTGGCCGGCCGTCGTGACGGCGGGAGCGGTCGCGCTCGAGGGCGCCGTGCCGGTACGGGGGCGCGCTGGGGCAGACGGCGCCGCCGGCGCCGCCGGGCGCCGATGCGTCGCGGTGTGACGGGCGCGCGTCGATGCGTGCGGGGCCGTCAGGGCAAGCGCCATCAGCACGACGACGCCGAGACCGGCGACCCACACCCCGACGCGGCGGCCGCCTCGCGGAACTGGCGGCGCGCGCAGCGTTGCGGTCGGGGCGGGCGATGGATCGGCGGGCGGCGAGGCTTCGAGCGAGCGATCGGCGATCACGACCCTTCGGCGCGCCGCCCGGGCGCCCCGACCGCCGCCGGGGGTGACCCACCCCCCATGCCGCTCGGGGCGGCCATAGAGCTGCTCGTAGACCTCGTCTTCTGGTCCCGCGGACACCGTTTCCCCCGCAGACACGATAACGACGGGCGCCGCCCGCCGCTCGGCTTCTACCTAGGAGCCCGCAACGAGGCCGACCGGGCAGCTGACGCCCGTGCCGCCGAGCCCGCAGTAACCGTTCGGGTTCTTGGCGAGGTACTGCTGGTGGTAGTCCTCGGCGTAGTAGAAGCCGCCAGGACGGGCGATCTCGGTCGTGACCTCGCCGTAGCCGGCGGCGTCCAGGCGCGTGGCGTAGCGCTCGCGAGACAGGGTGGCGGCGCGCTCGTCCGCCTCGTCGTCGCAGTAGATCGCCGAGCGGTACTGGGTGCCGACGTCATTGCCCTGGCGCATCCCATGGGTCGGATCGTGGTTCTCCCAGAAGAGGCGCAGCATCTCCTCGTAGCTCGTGGCCGCCGGGTCGTAGACGACGAGCACCACCTCCGCGTGGCCGGTGCGTCCCGAGCAGACCTCCTGGTAGGTCGGGTTCGGCGTGTAGCCACCGGCGTACCCGACCGCGGTGGTGTAGACGCCGGGCGCCTGCCAGAAGACGCGCTCGGCGCCCCAGAAGCAGCCCATGCCGAAGATCGCCTGACGGAGGCCGTCCGGGAACGGCGGCGCGAGCGGCGTTCCGAGCACCTCGTGAC
Organism: uncultured Actinomycetes bacterium; assembly: GCA_963719375.1. Lineage (GTDB taxonomy): Bacteria > Actinomycetota > Thermoleophilia > Solirubrobacterales > Thermoleophilaceae > JAICJV01. The sequence goes on from CAVRBY010000001.1 coordinate 2,237,541, forward strand.
GAGGCGGGACCGGCAGCGGATCGGCGCGCCCGGGGAGTGCGCGCTCGGGCTCGACCATCCGCGGCCTGTCACCGAAGAACATCATCACCCTGCAACGTTAGCCGCTATCCGCCGGGCCGCTCGGAAGACGCCCGGCATCGTTCCAGAGGCGCAACACGGGCGTCTCACGGTCCCAGCCGAGCGCGGACACCGCGCCGGTGTCGAGGGCGAGATGGGCGCCGCCGGCGGCGTCCATCTCGATCCACAGCGCGGCCAGGGCGCGGAGGACGTGACCGTGCGAGAAGACGATGACGTCCCCGGCGAGCTGGCGCAATTCGGCCAGGAGAGGCGCGAGGCGCCGGCCCACGTCGGCCGGCGACTCACCGCCCGGGGCGCCATCGCGCCATAGGCTCCAACCGGAGCGGGAGGTGCGAATCTCGGCCGTGGTCAGCCCCTCATAATCGCCGTAGTCCCACTCGAGCAGCTCCTCGCGGAGCTCGGCACGCTCAAAGCCGGCGAGCTGCGCAGTCTCCCGCGCGCGAGAGAGGGGGCTCGACAGAACGCGGGCGAACTCGCGGCCCCTCAGACGGAGCCCCAGGGTGCGCGCATTCTCACGGCCGTCTTCGGTGAGCGGGATGTCGGTGCGCCCGGTATGGCGGCGCGACTCGCTCCACTCGGTCTGCGCGTGGCGGACGAGGAAGATCTCAGGCGGCTCCGCCAAGCCGGCGGCTAGCGATTGCGCCCGTAGGTGTCATGCGCGGTGACCCACTCCTCGGCTGCGATCGCCGCGCCGAGCGAGAGCTCGCCGCAGAGGACGGTGGCCGCGACGATCTCCGCGAGCTTGCGCACGTTGCCCTTCCCGTAACAGCCGAGCAACTCGAGGCACTCGCGCTGCGTCGGCAGCCCCGTCCCGCCCCCGTAGGTGGCCACGATCAGCGAGGGGATCGTGATCGAGTAGTAGTAGTCGCCGTTGTCGAGCAGCTCGGCGTAGACGACCGCGGCGGAGGATTCGGCGACATTCGCGACGTCCTGGCCGCAGGCGATGAACATCGCGGTGATCGCGTTCGGGGAGTGCGAGCCGTTGTTGTTGACGCCGGAGAGGAAGCCCCCGACGTTCGAGACCTGCCGGGCGCGGTAGACGAGCGGCGTGGTCGTGTGCATGACCGACTCGAGCGCGGCCGCGGGGATCGTCGCCTCGGCGGTGACGCGCTTGCCGCGCGTATTGAGCACGTTCACCTGTGAGGTCTTCTTGTCGGTCGCGAAGTTCGACTCGAGGTAGTGGTGGCGGATGCCGGGGTAGCGCTCGCGGATCCAGTGGCATGCCGCGAAGGTCGCCTTGCCCGCCATGTTCTGACCGGCCGCGTCGCCGGTCAGGTAGTTGAAGCGCAGGAAGACGAACTTGCTCGCCGTGTAGCGCTCGATGTCGCGCAGCTCGCCGATCGAGGTCGTCTCGCCCGCGGCCGCCTTCAGGTCATCGAGGTGCTCGGCCACCCACGTGGAGAACTCGCGCGCCTCGCGGGCGGAGTCGAACATGAACACGGGCGCCCGCTGCATCGCGTCGTCGAGCACGGTCGTCGTCACGCCGCCCGCCTCGCGCAGCAGCTTCATGCCGCGGTTGTAGCTCGCCACGAGCGTGCCCTCGGTGGTCGCGAGCGGCACGTAGAACTCGCCGCTCGCGTGCTCGCCGTTGACGAGCAGCGGCCCGGCGATCCCGATCGGAACCTGCGCCGCGCCGATGAAATGCTCGATGTTGCCCTTGGTCTCCGCCGCGTCGAAGGCGAAGCTCCCGACCCACTCGAGCGAGGCACCGTTCTCGCGTCTGAGGAACTCGCGCCGCTCGGCGGCGGCCTCGCTCGTGTAGTCGTCCTCGCGCGAGCGCGGTATCTGCGTCGATGTCATCGCGGTCTCCTGTCGTTCGAGGGGCGCACGCACCCTACCCGGACGGCAGGCAGGACTCACCGCCAGGGGGGCGAAGCGACAGGCGGTGTCCGGACCGCAACGCATCTCTATAGTGGCGCTCTACGCCCCGCCGCCGCGGGCGTGGCAGGCCTGGGATCCCCCCCTCTAACACTCAACGTATGAGCGCAGTCGACCCACAGCTCGCGGCCGATCAGGTCGTTCCGAAGCGCCGATCGTGGCCGCTCGCGCTGATCGTCGCGGTGCGCCCGCATCAGTGGACGAAGAACGTGGTCATCTTCGCCGCGCCCGCCGCGGCCGGCGTGCTCGGCCATCCGGGACCGGCCGCGCGTACCGCCGCCGCGTTCGCGAGCTTCGTCCTGCTCGCCTGCGGGACCTACCTTCTGAATGACCGCGCCGACGTCGAGCAGGACCGCCGCCATCCCGTGAAGCGCTACCGCCCGATCGCGAACGGCGAGATCTCCCCGCACGTCGCGCTCGTGCTCGGCGTGGCGATGCTCTGCGGCGGCTTGGGCGTGGCGGCGGCGGTCAGCCTGAAGCTGCTCGCGGTCGCCGTCGGCTACGCGGTCCTCACGACCGCCTACACGATGTCGCTGAAGCGGATGGTCGTCTTCGACCTGGTGGCCGTTGCCAGCACGTACGTGCTGCGTACCGTCGCGGGCGGCGTCGCCGCGGACGTCCCGCTGTCGCGCTGGTTCCTGATCGTCGTCTGCTTCGGCGCCCTGTTCCTCGTCGCGGGCAAGCGCTACGGCGAACGCCTCACCCTCGGCGCCGAGGCAGCGCAGGCGACGCGCCAGACGCTCGCGATCTACACGCCCGAGTACCTCCGCTACGTCTGGATGATGGCCTCGACGGTCACGATCGGCGCCTACTGCCTGTGGGCGTTCACGCAGCGCCATCACGCGATCATCCCGTGGCCGGAGCTGTCGATCGTCCCCGTCCTGCTCGGCATCCTGCGCTACGCGGTGCTGCTCGACTCCGGTGCGGGAGGCGCTCCGGAGGACATCCTCCTGCGGGATCGCCCGCTGCTGCTGATGGGATTCGCCTGGGTGCTGATCTTCCTCGGCGGCATCTACCTCTGACGCGCGTGACCGGATGAAGGACGCCGTCGGCAGGGTCGACTCCCTGCTCGTGCTCGGCGGCGCCTCGGAGATCGGCCTCGCGACAGCTCGCCGGCTCGTCTCGCACGGCACGCGCCGGGTGGTGCTCGCCGCCCGGCAGCCGAGCCGGCTCGAGCAGCAAGCGCAGGGGTTGCGCTCGCTCGGGGCGGAGCGCGTCGAGTTGACCGACTTCGACGCTGGCGCGCCGCCCGCCGAGCTCGACGGACCGCTCGAGCGGGCCTTCGGTCTCGGGTTCGACATCGACCTCGCGCTGGTCGCCTTCGGCGTCCTCGGGCGTGACGACGACGGCGATCGCTCCGGTGACGCTGCGGCCGCCGCCCGGGTGCTCCATACCAACTTCGTCGCCGCGTCTGTGACGCTGCTCGCGCTGAGCGCGCGCATGCGCGCGCAGGGACACGGCACGATCGCGGTGCTCTCGTCCGTCGCCGCGGAGCGCGCCAGGCGCTCGAACTTCGTCTATGGCTCGTCGAAGGCCGGCCTCGACGCCTTCGCGCAGGGCCTCTCAGACCTGCTCGCCGGCAGCGGCGTGACGCTGACCGTGGTCCGGCCGGGCTTCGTCCACACGCAGATGACCGCGGGGCTGAAGCCCGCGCCGCTCAGTGTCGGCCCCGACGAAGTCGCGGAGGCGATCGAGGAAGGCGTCCGGCGCGGCGCGCACACCGTCTGGGCGCCCCCCGCGCTGCGCTGGCTGATGCTCGTGCTGCGGCTGCTGCCGCGACCGCTGTTCCGGAAGGTCACGGCGCGCGAGTAAGCGCTGATCAGCGAGCCTGAGGCGCGCTGATGCGGGTGCGGACCGTCGCGCTGGAGCGAGCGCGGCGGGGGAGGGCGCGCCCGGCGGCGGCGGTCGACCAGATGACCGCGAGCCAGGTCGCGGCGGCGAAGCCGACGTGCAGCCAGACGAGGAAGCCCGGCAGGTGGAGCTCGTACTGCACCGAGCCGATCAGGCCCTGGCCCGCGATCAGCACGCACAACACGGTGACGGCTTGCTGAAGCTCGGGCGTCGCCTCACGCCGGCGCACCCAGAGCCAGAGGCCGACCGCGGCGAGGCCGAACACGAAGGCGATCGTGCCATGCTGGTGGATGACCCAGTTCATGGTGTCGTGACCCTTGATCGTGAGCCTGTTTATCTCCTGGCCGGGGGCGCCGCCGGCGTGCGGGCCGGCCGCGGTGGCGGCGGTGCCGGCGAAGATCGTCAGGCCGGCGAGGATCAGCAGCGCCCGGACCGACCAGACCGTGGCCCGGTCGGCGTTGCGCGGGCGCTCGCCGTGCGGATGCCGGACGCGCCAGACGAGCGCCGCACCCGCGACGAGCAGGACCATGGAGAGGGCGAAGTGGCCCATCACGAAGCCGTAGTCGAGCTTGCCGCGAACCGTGAAGCCGCCGAGCACCGCCTGCGCGAACACGCCGATCGGCAGCAGCGTGCCGAGCATGGCGAGGTCGCGGCGGAACGGCCGGCGGCGCCAGGCGGCGACGGCGGCGAGGACGGCGGCGATCGAGACGAAGCCGGTGATGACGCGATTGCCGTACTCGATAACGGCGTGCAGCTGGAGCGGCGGGACCGCCTTGCCGTAGCACTGGGGCCAGTCAGGACACCCGAGCCCCGAGCCCGTCAGGCGCACGGCGGCGCCCGTGACCACGATCAGGCTGAGTGCCAGAAGCGCGATCCACGCGATCCGCGAGTACTGGCGGGGGGTTACCGTGAAGCCGGCGGTGCGGTCGCTGAGAGCGGCGAAACGGCGGCGCATCGAGCGTCATTCTGACACGGCGCTGTCCGTCGAACGAGCGCGGTCCTCGGTGTACGGTGCGCCCCTCGCCCGACCGTCGGCCTCCGTCACCGTCGACGGCCGCACTCGTGCAGCTGGCTCGCCGTGGGAAGAAGGCCCGGACGCACGGTTCGACGCTTCCGGTTACGTGCAAGCTGCACGGCAGCGCCGCTCGGTGCAGCGTCAGGCATCGAATCAGGCGGGTTCGGCGACCGCTGAGGGTCCACCGACTTTCCGCGGCCTACAGCGGCGCCCCGGTCACGGCGGGCAGGTAGGACCCGGCCGCGCGGGGGTCGGGGTCGGCGAGCTCCACGACGAGCGAGGACCAGGCGAAGTCACGCGCGCCCATGCCCGCGCCCGTGCGGGGGTCGTAGTACTCGCGCAGGCCCTCGCGCGCGACGACGGCGATCACGCGCGCGGCGAGCTCGTCGGCCTCGCGGTCGTAGCCGAGGCGCTCGAGCCCGAGCCAGACGAGCCACGCCGAGTTGACCCAGGAGGGCCCGCGCCAGTAGCGACGCAGGCCGAGGTGGTGGTCGCTGACGGAGAAGGTCGGCTCATCCGCGGCGACCGAGGGCGGCGGCACCGGCAGCCAGAAGCGCTCCGGGTCGAGCAAGTGCTCCTCGACGAGCCGGCGCCCGATCGCCGCCGGGAGGTCGGGCAGCGCGAGCGGTGAGAGGGAGTCCCAGGTCACCACAGACTGCCGCTGAGCGCTCGGGTAGGCCTCGTGCCGGAAGAGACCGAGCCGCTCATCCCAGAGGCGGTCGATGAGCGCGGGCGTCAGCGACGGGCGCCCCAGGGCGAGCGTCGAGAGGCCGTGGAGGACGTTCGGCAGGACCGCGCAGACGAGCGGACCGCCGGCCTCGCGCACACGCCGGAGGTCGAAGCCGAGCCGCCGGTTGCGCGCCACGAGGCGGACGAAGCCCGCCAGTCCCTGGGCCTCGCGGCCCCAGATCTGGTCGAACTGCGGCGAGGCGTCGAGGCCCGACTCGTCGGGCTGAAGCAGCCAGATCAGGCCGTCGCCGTCCAGGTCGCGGTTCGCGCCGAACCAGTCGTGGTGGGTGACGACGGCGGGCTCGAGGCTCGGGTCGCCGACCGCGATCCGCCACGCCCAGGCCAGCATCGGCGGCTGGATCGTCGCGGTCATCGGGTCACTGCGCGCGTAGACGTTGTAGAAGAGGCGGCGCACGCGGCTGACCGGGAACGGCCAGAAGATCGTGTGTCCGATGAACCCGTCCGGTCTTGCGGCCGCGAGCAGCGTCTCGAGCTCGGCTCGCGCGCGTCCCTGGTCGAAGCGACGCCAGACGACGGCTGACTGACACGAATCCCAGTACCACTGCCACGGGTAGCGCGTCGGACTGGGACGGGTGAAGGCAAAGTCGCGGCCCTCCCGCGTGCCGCTCGTCCAGTTCTCGCCGAGCACGCGGTTCGACTCCCCGATCACCGCGCGGCGCATCTCGGGCGTGGACATGCGTCGCAGCGTAGTGCCATCGTTGTGGGGGTGAACCCACTGAAGAGGACGCTCGCGGCCGCGCGCCGCGTACGGATCGCCTTCGTCCTGATCGCCGCCGGAGCGCTGCTCGCGCTCGCGCTCCTGATAGCGGGCGCGGGCAGGCCGGGAACGGGCTCGACACCGCTCACGCTCGGCGGTGCCGGTCCTCACTCCTGCATCGTGGAGCGCGGCTCGGCGAGCCGCACCTTAAGCGTGACGGTGACCCGTCAGGCGGAGCTCTCGCAACCGCTGTCGGTGCGGGCGACGAGGGCCGCGACGGCGACCGGGAGGAAGCGGACAGTGACCGTCGCGGCCACGGCAGTGGAGCGGACCACGCTGTCGATCAGCGCGAATGCATCGGCGCGGGGGGACGTAATCGTCCGCTCCACCACGCGCGCCCAGGCGTGCGCGCGCGGTCGGAGCGCCGCGGACGCCCGGGGCCGGGCACGGCCACTGGCAAAGCGGCGGGCCGACGCGCGGGCCGCTGCCGCACTCCCGGGGCGGGTGCCCGCCGCGGAGGCGGCGGGGGAGCGGCGGCTGGCGCGCGCGGCGGGCTCCCGCGCGCTCGCCGCGGCGCGCGCTCAGCTCGAGCCGCGGGTCGCCGCGGCTCGAGCCCGAGAGGCATCGGCCGCGGAGGCGGCCGCACTCGCGGAAGCCGAGGCGAGGGCCCGGCAGGCTGCGGGCTAGCGCGGCGCAGTCGCTGGGACCCGTCGTACGCTTGAGCCGGTGACCGACCAGATCATCCGAGGCGAGCTGGCGGGCGGCGAGTTCATGCGCCAGCGCTCGAGCTTCCGCGACTGGGTTCGCGCCGACGGCTCGGGCGCCTATCCAGCGGAGGCCGGGCGATACCACCTGTACGTCGCGCTGGCATGTCCCTGGTCGCATCGCGCGGTGATCGTGCGAGCGCTGAAAGGGCTCGAGGAGGTCATCTCGATCTCCTACGCCCATCCCTACCGCGACGAGCGCGGCTGGGCCTTTCCCGGCGGCGAGTTCTCCGACCCCGTCGAGGGGCTCAGCTTCCTCAGCGAGGCCTATGAGCGCAGCGACCCGGCCTTCGCCGGCCGGGTGACGGTCCCGGTCCTCTGGGACAAGCAGACCCACACGATCGTCAACAACGAGTCCGGAGACATCATCCGGATGCTCGGACGCGAATTCGACGCGTGGCGGAACGCGGACGTCGATCTCTACCCGGACGCGCTGGCCGGCGAGATCGACGAGCTCAACGAGCTGATCTACGAGAAGGTCAACAACGGCGTCTACCGAGCCGGCTTCGCGAGCTCCCAGGAGGCCTACGACCGCGCCTACCGCGCGCTCTTCGACACGCTGCCGAGTCTCGACGAGCGGCTCGCGACGCGCCGTTACCTGGTCGGCAGCCGGATCACCGAGACCGACTGGCGGCTCTTCGTCACGCTCGTGCGCTTCGACTCCGTCTATCACACGCACTTCCGCTGCAACGGCGCGCGGATCGTCGACTATCCGAACCTATGGGGTCACACGCGCGAGCTCTACCAGCAGCCCCGCATCGCGGAGACCGTCGCGATGGACCAGATCAAGCGCCACTACTACACGACACACGACATGCTCAACCCGAAGCACATCATCCCCGGCGGTCCCGAGCAGCTCGACTTCATGGCGCCGCACGGGCGGGAGACGATCGGCTGACTCGATCGTCTCTCAGGACGCTCACCGCGTCCGAGCCGCATCAAAGCAGGCGACCTTCGCCGGGCGTCTCGTCAATCGAAACGTGCGGGAAACCGAGCCCCTCGACATTCGTATGGACTTTGTAAGCCTCTGACGCCACTCCACAACCCCCGGCCCGGCGAGACGTTCTAGCGGCACGACGCCAGATCGCACGGGCCCGCCGATCGCGGCGTCTCCTGACTCATAGCTACAAGGAGGTTCCGATGAGAACTCGTCGCTTGCTTGCATGCGGCGTGGCGAGTGCCGCTGCCGCGGGGCTCGCGCTAACCGCCAGCGCCGGCGCCCAGCCGGGTGCCACCGCCGCGCGCCACCACATTTCTATCCACGCGCAGCCGAACCCCGATGTGACGGGCGACCCCGTGGTCATATTCGGCCGCCTGACCGGTCCGAACTCGGGAGACCGCACCGTGGTGCTCTGGCACCGCGTCGCGGGTCAGTCGACGTTCACCCCGATCCAGCGGACGACCACGGACGGCAACGGCTTCTACGACATCCAGCGTGCGGACGGGGTCGTGCGGACGAATCGCAACTGGTTCGTGCGCGCCCTCGGCGTGCGCAGCCGCGTCGTACACGAGAAGGTCCACGCGGAGGTCACACTGTCCGCTCCGTCGAGCGGGACGACGAGCCAGCCGATCCCGTTCACCGGCAACGTCACGCCGAACCACCGCGGCGAGCGGATCCTGATCCAGCGGCAGGTCGGCTCCACCGGGGACGAGTGGAAGACGATCGGGAGCGGCAGGATCGGGCCCGGTGGCACGTTTGACGCGTCGCTGCGCCTGCGCGTGCCCGACGAGTACACGATCCGGGCGCTCTTCCGTGGAGACCGGTTCAACCTCGGCGCTCCGTCGAGCGCGGTCGAGGTACTCGTCTCACAGGCGCAGAACCCGAACCTGCAGCTGAGCGCCTCACCCGACCCGACGACCGTCGGCGACCCGGTGACGCTCTCCGGCGTGCTCGCCGGAGCGAGCGCCGGCACGCCGGTGACGCTCTACGCCCACCAGTACGGCCAGCCGTTCCAGGCGGTGATGACGCTGCCGACCGGCAGTGGCGGGACGTTCAGCTTCGTGCAGACGCCCGCCTACAACACCGTCTACCAGGTGCGTGCGGGCAACAAGCGGAGCCGCCTGGTGTTCGAGGCGGTTCACGAGATCGTCACGATCAACGCGACCCCGCAGAACGTGGCAGCCGGTCAGGCGGTCACATTCAGCGGCACGGTCGCGCCCGACAAGAGCGGCTACAAGGTCGAGCTGCAGCAGCTCGGCGATGACGGCCGCTACCACGTCGTGCAGGTCGGCACGATCAATCCGGGCTCGACCTACCAGATCCAGCACGTGATCGAGTCCCCCGGACAGAAGACGTTCCGGGTGCAGATCAACGGCGGGCCGCGGAACGCCGGCGCCGACTCCCCGTCGGTGACGGTCACCGCGGGACCGCCACCGCCGACCAGCTGAGCCGGCAGGGCGCCCGGGGCCGCGGGGTCCCGGGCGCCATCGCACGCCGGCGTCCGGGGCAGCCGCTCCGGGCGCCGGCCTGCGGCTTTCCGAAGCGTTGAGGCCCTCAACGCGGAATGGGGTCGATCGGCTCATTGACCTCGCAGCGGGGCAACCGCACCATTACGGCAGAAGGGGGCTCAGGGTTCCCTCGGGAGGAAAGGGACAGCCGAAAATGGATGCTTCAGCGCAGATTCCCGCCAATCAGACCGACCGTGTCACCCGCTCCGCAGCCGTGGCGGCGGCTTTCGCCAGGGGCCAGGAGCGCGGTTATGTGACCGTCGCCGAGATCGCCTCGCTGCTCGAGGAGGAGGAGCTCGCGCTCCGACCAGCTTCAGGAGCTCCAGGCGCTCTTCGTGGAGTACGAGATCGAGGTGCTCGACGAGCACGCTCAGGAGGAGCGCTCGGTCGAGCTGAACCGCGACGCCGAGGAGGAGGATTCGCCGGAGCGCGTCGACGCGCTGCGCCACTACCTGCGCAGCATCGGCCGCGTTCGACTGCTCACGCCCCAGCAGGAGATCTCGCTCGCGAAGCGCATCGAGCGCGGCGACATGACCGCCAAGAACCACATGGTGGAGGCGAACCTGCGCCTCGTCGTGTCGGTCGCCAAGGGCTATCAGGGGCGCGGGCTGCCGCTGCTCGACCTGATCCAGGAGGGCTCGCTGGGGCTGATCCGGGCGGTCGAGAAGTTCGACTACCGTCGCGGATACAAGTTCTCGACATACGCGACCTGGTGGATCCGGCAGGGAGTCACCCGCGCGATCGCGGACAAGGCGCGCACGATCCGCCTTCCCGTCCACATGCTCGAGAAGGTCAACAAGATCGTCGCCGCGGAGCGTGCCCTGGTGCAGTCGACTCGGGCGGGAGCCGACGATCGGGGAGCTCTCGGCGAACGTCGCCTGGAAGGAGTCGGAGGTCGAGCACGTCAAGCGCCTCAGCGGCGTGCCCGTCTCGCTCGACCACCCCGTGGGCGACGCTCCCGGCTCGGAGCTCGGCGACGTCATCGCCGACGAGCGTGCGGAGGGCTCCTACGAGCAGATCGCGGACGAGCATTGGTGCGCCGATGTGCGCCGCGCCATCGAACGGCTCCCCGAGCGCGACCGGCGGGTGCTGAACCTGCGCTTCGGCTTCTCCGGCGAGGACCCGCTCACGCTCGAGCGCGTCGGGGACGAGATCGGCGTCACGCGGGAGCGTGCCCGCCAGATCGAGAGTCGGGCGCTCGAGGCGCTCGGGCGGTCCTCGGCGATCGTGCGGCTGCGCGACGCCTCGCTGACCACCGCGTAGGGCCTGGAACAGAGCGGACGCGACGCGTCCGCTCTCTATCCTCGCCGCGTGCGTGAGCCACCGCAGCGCCTGAACCGGTACGGAGCGCGGCCGCGCCGCAGGCGCGGTCCGGTCGCGCTCGCGGCCGTCGCGGTTGCCGCGGTCGCGATCGCGCTTGCCGTGAGCTCCGGGTCGGGCTCGGACGCTCCGCGCGGCGCGGCGGCGCGGGGTGACACGGGCGGTCTCGAGTGGCACGTGCCGACGAGCGGCCCGCCGCCCTCGCTCGCGGAGGAGAACCGCGCGGCGGGCACCACCGACTGGCAGCTGCGATCAGCGGCCACTCGGAGACCGCCCGCCCTGAGCGCGTACGTGTCAAGCCAGAGCCTCGAAGCGGGCGATCTCGAGCGGGTCTACGCCGACGCGCCCGGCTCGTCGTGGATCGAGGCTGCCGTGTACCGGATCGGCTGGTACGGGGGAAGCGGCGGGCGGCTCGTGCTGACGACGCCACGGCTGGCGGTGGCGAGCCAGCCGCCCTGCGCGCACTCCGATGCGACGGGGCTAACCGAGTGCCGCTGGCGCCCGACGTTCAGCATGCGGATGCCGCAATCGCTCGCGAGCGGCGTCTACATCGTGAAGCTGAGCGACAGCCGCGGCGAGCAGCGCGACGCGCTGTTCGTGCTGGAGGCCGCGCGACCGCAGCCGATGCTCGTCGAGCTGCCGGTGCCGACCTGGCAGGCATACAACAACTGGGGCGGCGACGGCCTCTATCCCGGCTATCACCGCGTCGGGGACACCGACTCGCTGCAGGGAGTCGCGGCTTCGTTCGCACGCCCCTACGACAGCAACACCGGAGCCGGCCAGTTCTTCAGGTTCGACGTCGCGCTCGTGCACTACCTCGAGCAGCATGGCTACCCGGCGTCGTACACCGCGGGCCAATCGGTCGACGCCCGCCCGGGTCAGCTCGACGGCCATCGGGTGATCGTCGACTCCGGCCACTCCGAGTACTGGTCTCAGCGGGAGCTCGACGCGTTCAGCGCGGCGCGCGACCGCGGCACCAACCTCGTCTTCATCTCCTCCGACACCGCCGCCTGGCGGGTGCGATACGCCGGCCAGCGGATGATCGGCTACAAGGAGAACGCGGCGCGCGACCCGTCGGGCCAGCCCGCCACATTCCCGGGCCTCGGCGCGAGGCTCACCGGAAGCGCCTTCAACAAGTGCATCACGCCACCCGCCGGCGGCGGGCGCTACCACTACTACAGCTGGCACCCGACCGCGAGCATGTCGCCGGCCTGGCTCTTTCGCGGCACGGGCCTGACGCCCGCCTCGACCGTTCCCGGCATCGTCGGCTACGAGCTCGACTCGACGAACCCGGCGACGCCCGCCGGGACGATCGTCGTCGGCAGCGGCAGCGCGCCATGCCGCGGCGCCCCGGGCGAGGCGGCGGCGGAGACCACCCTCTACCGCGCGCCGTCCGGAGCGCTCGTGTTCGCCACCGGGACGCTCGGTTGGGAGTTCGGGCTCTCGCCGCTGCCGATCGTCTCGCCGGACGTCCCCCGCGCCGCCGACCAACGCCTCGTCCGGCTGACCGACAACGTGCTCCAGAGAATGCTCCAGTAGTCCGGGCGGAGCACGCTCCGCCCGGCGGGGTGGCGCATGCGCCACCCCGGAGGCCGGCGCATGCGCCGGCCTCGTCATTCGTGGCGACCGGCGTCGCAGCACCCGCCGAGAGGACCGTCAGCGCCACTCACGGCGACTGCCGGAACGACAACGGCGGCGTCCACAACGGGTACGAGTGCCCCGCACCGGTGGCGAACGGCTCCGGCGGCGGGCTGCCCGGCGTGTTGTTCTAAAGCGCCAGCGGCGGGCGGCCTTCAGCGCCGCCCGCCGTCGGTTCTCAGCTGGCCGGGGACGCGCCGGGCGTCGTCGCCTGGGCGGCGGGGTGGACCGGGTCCAAAGCAGCGAGGCTCTGGTACCCCGAGAGGTAAATCCGCTTGCCGTCCGAGATCACCGGGTCGAAGCTGCCCGCGTTGATGTGCCAGACCGGCTTGCCCGTGACGATGTCGAGCCCCGTGGTCGCGTGCATGCCGAGGTTCGCGAAGTACAGGATCCGTCCGATGACCGTCCCCGAGCCCGAGATCTTGCCTCCCTGGTGGTACTTCCAGCGCAGCGAGCCGGACTGCGGCGTCGAAGGCGTACAGGGTGCCGTCATAGGAGCCGACGTAGACGGTCGGGCCGAGCGTCGGCGCATCGAGGACCGCCGCGCTCGCGTAGACGTAGTTTCCGGTCTGGTAGGCCCAGGCGAGCTTGCCCGTGCGCGCGGCGAAGGAGTACATGTGCCCGTCGGTGTTGCCGATGTAGACGCGACCGAAGGCGACCGCAGCCGTCGAGTAGAACGTTCCCGCGCCGAGCAGCGCGCCGCTCGTCGCGGCGCTCCAGATCTTCTGCCCGGTGGCGGCGCTGATCGCGTGCACGACGCCGCCGTAGTCGCCGAAGTAGAGGACGCCGGCCTTGAGCGTGGGGCTGCCCTTGACCGCGCCGGAGGCCTTGTACGTCCAGCGCAGCGAGCCGTCCGACGCCCTGAGCGCGTACACCGTGCCGTCCTGTGACCCGAAGTAGACGACGCCGTCTGCGACCATCGGCGAGGACTCCGAGCCGCTCGGGAGGTCGCGTTGCCAGACGACGTGGCCGTCGGCGGTGCTGAGCGCCGCGATCCGACCGCCGCCGCCGCTGCGCTTCAGGACCGTCGCGTAGAGCGACGCCGTTCGCGATCGCCGGCGTCGACGCCGACAGGACGCCGATCCTGCGACTCCAGCGACGGCTCCCGGTGTCCTTGTTGACCGCATTGAGGACGGCGTTGTCGTTCAGCTGGTAGAGCACCCCGTGCGCGAGAGAGGGCGGGAACTCGAGCAAGCCGCCCGAGTTGAAGGTCCAGCGCCGGGTGAACGGAGGGGTGATGTTCGCGTCGAGGTAGCGGAGATGGTCGGACGTGAGTCCGTAGTTGGGCCAGCTGAAGCGCTCGTCGGGCCCGGGTGGCTTCGCCTTCGACTGCCCGGCGTTGAACTCGACGCCGGAGTTGAAGATGCTGCCCGTGCGGCCCTTCAGGATCGCGTACGCGACACCGGCGCAGACGACCACGCCGGCGAGGAGTGCAGCCACCACCGCGATGCGGCGGCGGGTACGACGACGGTGACTGAACATGGCGCGATCATGCTACCCAGCGTGTGAGTCGAGCCTGGCGGCTCGCTCCTGCCGCGCCGTCACCATCGATGTCGGCCCTGCGCCCCGCTCACCGGCTGGGTCCGGCGGCGAGAGCGGGCCGCAGCCCAGCGATTGGTGTCGGCCTACGATTAGGCGAGGATGATCGCTACCGGCCGGCGCGGCCACCACGAATGATCACCTTCGGACTGCGCTCACGCTTCATCGGCGCGATCCTGGTCACGAGCGCGGTGACGCTGGCTGCCGCGGCGGTGGCGCTGCTCTCGCCGCTTCAGCGCAGCCTGCGCCAGGACGAGCTCGACACGCTGCACTCGAGCGCGGCCGCCAGCAAGGGCCAGTTCAGCGGGCTCTCGCCGGATGCCATGTATCCGCGCTCGCCGGCGCTCGCCGCGGTCGCCCGGTCGATCGCCCGGCGCACCGAGTCGCGCATCTTGATCGGGACCACCGACGGCAGGGTGCTCTACGACCCGACCGGCGACCACGCGCTCGCCTCGAGCTTCCGCCTCTCGAACGCGCGTCAACGCTCCACCGAGTCGACCGTCAGGGACGACGGCTCGACCTACGCCGTCGTCGCGGAGCGCACCGGCGGCAGCCAGAACGTCGTCTTCGTGCTGCAGCGATCGCTCGACGAGGCGAGCAGCGCCGCCGGCGTCGTGCAGCGTGCGTTCGTCGTCGCAAGCGCCTTCGCGCTGTTCGTGGGGCTGCTACTCGGCGCGGGCCTCGTGACCACGCTGCTCGGCCGGCTGCGGCGGTTGCGCAACGCCGTCGGCCGCGTCACCACCGAGGGCCTCGAGGCTGAGATCCCTGCGGACTACGGCCGTGACGAGATCGCGGACCTCACCCAGGCATTCCGCTCGATGCAGGAGGCGCTGCGGCGCCAGGAGGAGTCGCGGCGGAAGTTCGTAGCGACCGCGTCGCACGAGCTGCGGACGCCGATCACCTCGCTGCACGGCATGCTCGAGCTGCTCGACTCGGACCTCGCGGCCGGCGCGCCGAACCTGCCCGACGCGCGCCTGCAGCTCGCCGGGGCGCGACGCCAGACGGCGCGACTCGTCGCGCTCACGCGCGACCTGCTCGACCTGTCGCGGCTCGACGCGGGGACGCGCCTGCGCCGGGAGCCGGTGGAGCTCGTCGAGGTGGCCCGTGCCGTGCTCGCCGAATTCGAGCTCGCGGCTCAGGGGGCGGAGGTGGAGCTCCTGCTCGAGCCGCGGGACGAGCCGTGCTGGGCGCTCGCCGACCCGGGCAGTGTCGCGCGGATCGTGCGGATCCTGGTCGACAACGCGCTGCGCTACTCGCCCCGTGACGCGCCCGTGCGCGTCGGCGTCTGCCTCGAGGGTGGCTCCCCGCGGGTCACCGTTGCGGATGCCGGCCGGGGCGTCGCGCCGCAGGACGTCGACCGTGTCTTCGAGCGGTTCAGCCGCGGAACGGGCGCGACGAGCGACGACGGCGGCTTCGGCCTCGGGCTGGCGATCGGGCGTGAGCTCGCGCGCCAGATGGGGGGCGACCTCGGCCTCGTCCGGGGGAGCGGCGGGGGCGCCTGCTTCGCCTTGATGCTCCCCGCCGCAGAGGCCGAAGAGGTCTCGGGCGCGCCCGAGGAGCCGGGCGCCGCGGTGACCGTCGGCGACTGACCGATCGGGCCGCGAGCCGAGCGAGCCGGACCGCAACTCCGCTACCGTCACCGGGTCTCACACCGGGGGCCTCGCGGGAGGCTCGTCACGGAGGTGCACTTGCGCGGACGAGGAAACCAGACTGGACGCTGGCGTGGCGGTGCCGTGGTCGCTGCGGCCGCGACCCTGCTTCTCAGCTCCGCGGCCGGCGCCGCAAGCGGCCTGCACGCCGGCGGGGTCCGCTGCTTGCGCTCCTGCCGCGGCGCCCATAGCGTCTACCGGGGCGGCACCGTGCTCGTCACCGGGCGTGGCTTCCAGCGCGGGTCCAGGGTCTTCTTCGCCGCCCGGTCCGGCCGCCGGCACTTCTACGCGGCCTCATCGTCGACGCGCCTCGCCGGAACGAAGCGCATCTACGCGCGTGTCCCTTCGCGCGCCATCTCCGGGCGCCTATACGTGCTCTCCCATCAGCGCCGCTCGAACTCCGTCGGGCCGATCACGGTCAGCGCCGCCCCGCGCGGCCACACGCCGGCCGGCGCGGCGACGGGCACCGCCTTCGACGGTACCGCGATGTGGATCTGGTACGTCAGCCAGTCGAGTGGCGGGAGCCCGCAGGCGATCATCGCGCAGGCGCGCGCGAGCCATGTCGGGACCGTCTTCATCAAGAGCTCCGACGGGACCTCCGCCTGGACGCAGTTCTCTCCCGCGCTCGTCGCCGCGCTGAAGGCCGGCGGCCTGCACGTCTGCGCATGGCAGTACGTCTACGGCAGCAATCCTGCCGCGGAGGCCGCGCTCGGGGCCCAGGCCGTCCAGACCGGCGCCGACTGCCTCGTGATCGACGCCGAGAAGGAATACGAGGGCCGTTATGCGCAGGCGGACCAGTACATGACCGCGCTGCGGCAGGCGGTCGGCGCCGACCTACCCGATCGGCCTCGTCGAGCTTCCCTAGGTCGACTACCACCCGGCGTTCCCCTACTCGGTCTTCCTCGGGCCGGGCGGCGCGCAGTTCGACGTGCCGCAGATCTACTGGAAGGCGATCGGCGTCTCGGTCGACGACGCCGTCAACCACACCTACCGCCTCAACCGCCCGTACGGCCGCCCGATCGCCCCGGTCGGGCAGGCCTACGACTCGACGACCACCTCCGACATCGAGCGCTTCCGGATGCTTGCGCGGCGACGACTCGTCCACCGGTGTCAGCTGGTGGGACTGGCAGGAGGCGAGCGCCTCCGAGTGGCAGGCGATCGGCGCGCCCTTGGCCGCGACCGCGCCGCCGGGCCCGGCGCTCGACTTCGCGGTAGTCGGATCAGGCGGCAAGGGAGACCTCGTCATCTGGGCCCAGGAGCACCTCAACGCGGCCGGCCAGAAGGTCTCCGTGGACGGCCAGTTCGGGCCTCAGACGCAGGCGGCCGTCGAGGCCTTCCAGAAGGGAGCCGGACTGCCGCCGACGGGCAAGATCGACACGGCGACGTGGAAGGCGCTGCTGCGCTACACGCCGCCTCACTACAGCTGGGCGACCGGTCAGGCGCAGGCGGCGAGCGCGAACAGCCGCGGCATCACGGGCCCGCCGACCGCGCACCTGCCCGCGAAGCGAGACGAGATCCCGCCCGCGGCCAGCCGGCACTAGCGCGTCGGCTTCGCCGACGCGCTCGGGTGACCGGGGCGCCTGTCGGGACCGTGCGTCGCCGGCGACTGGGTTGCGGACGGCTCCGGGTCGCGGCTGGTCTCAGCGCGGGGGAGGGCGACATGGTCGGCGGACCGGCACCGCCACCGAGGACGCGCGTCCCGCGCGTCCTAGTGTCTAGGTCGATGACGACGCCGACGACTTTCTCAGGCGCGCGGCTTGATCGCGCTGGCGAGCGGCGTCGCGACTCCGAGTGGCTCGAGGCGCGACTCGCGGACCCGGGCTCGCGCGGCATCGGGGTGACGACCGACGGAGTACTGGTCACCGAAGGCGAGGTGCCGCGACCCGCCTATCTCGACCTTGCGCAGCTGCAAGAGCTCGGCGGCGATCAGCCCGTTCTGCTCGGGGTTGCCGACGGCGAGGCGATCTTCGCGGCCGGAGTCGAGCGTGCGGCCCCGGGCACGCGCTCCCGATCGCTGCGCGAGGCCGGTGCGTTGCTTTCGCAGGAGGACGGGGCACTGCTCGCCTACGCGCAGGCGCTCATCTCCTGGCATCGCCGGCACGGCTTCTGCGGCGTTTGCGGTACCCCGACCGAGGTGCGCGAGGCGGGCCATGTCCGGGCGTGCCCGAACTGCGGCGCACAGCACCACCCGCGCACGGACCCGGTCGTGATCATGCTCGTGAGCGACGGCGAGCGGGTACTGCTCGGCCGCCAGCCGAGCTGGCCGGAGCGGCGCTACTCCGCGCTCGCCGGCTTCGTCGAGCCTGGGGAGTCGCTCGAGGAAGCGGTCGCGCGCGAAGTTAGGGAGGAGGCGCTCGTGGAGGTCGACCGCGTCGAGTACCACGCCTCGCAGCCGTGGCCATTTCCGGCCTCGCTGATGCTCGGCTTCAGGGCGCGCTACGCGGGTGGAACGCCGGAGGTCGGCGACGGCGAGCTCGCCGACGTGCGCTGGTTCGAGCGTGGAGAGCTCGTCGACGCGGTGGAGGGGACCGGCGAGCTCGTACTGCCGCCGCCGGTCGCGATCGCCCGGCGCCTGATCGACGCGTGGCTGTACGACACCCAGAGAACGGAGGCAAGCGCATGAGGACACGAAGGCTCGGCAGGTCATCGATCGAGGTGAGCCTCGTCGGCGTCGGCTGCAACCAGTTCGGCGGGCGAGTGGACCTCGGCGGTACGCGCGCGGTCGTAGACGCCGCGCTCGAGCTCGGCGTCAACTTCTTCGACACGGCGGACATCTACGGCGGACGCGGAGGAAGCGAGTCGCTCCTCGGCCAGGCGCTCGAGGGGCGGCGCGACGAGATCGTGCTCGCCACAAAGTTCGGCATGGACATGGGCGACACCGAGGGGCTGCCGGACGCGCCGCGCGGATCGCGCGACTATGTCAGGGCGGCAGCGGAGGGATCGCTGCGTCGCCTGCGCACCGACGTGATCGATCTCTACCAGTACCACCAGCCCGACGGCGTGACCCCGATCGAGGACACGCTCGAGGCGCTCGGCGAGCTGGTGCGTGAGGGCAAGGTACGCGAGATCGGCTGCTCCAACTTCGACGCCGGCCTGCTCGAGGGCGCCGAGGATGCCGCGAGTGAGCGCAACCTGCCCGGATTCGTGACGCTCCAGAACGAATACAGCCTGCTGAAGCGCGACATCGAAGCCGACGTGGCCCCCGCATGCGAGCGGCTGGATGTCGGCATCCTGCCGTTCTTCCCGCTCGCGCGCGGGCTCCTGACGGGCAAGTACCGCCGTGGGGAGGCGGCCCCCGAGGGCAGCCGGCTCGCGGGGCGCGATCAGGTCGCCGCCGACGAGGTCTTCGACGTGGTCGAGGCGCTCGAGCGCTACGCGGACGAACGGGGGATCTCGATGCTCGACGTCGCCATCTCGGGCCTCGCGGCTCAGCCCGCGGTCTCCTCGGTGATCGCCGGGGTCACCCGTCCCGATCAGCTCGAGGGAAACGTGCGCGCCTCGGAATGGGTCCCGAGCGACGAGGATCTCGAGCGGCTCGACCAGATAGCACCGACGCCGCGGAGGACGCCGGCCAGGGCACGCGCTTAAGCGAGCGGCCTCGCGGGGCGGTCACGAGCCGCTGCGTTTCTCTACCGGCGTGCGCCGTCTGGCGTCGAGGGGTCCCGCTCGACGTTCCGGGGTATGCCTACGGCGCACGCTCGTCGCGAAGCGTGTCGAGATCCCGCTCGACGACCCACCGGGCGACCTCCATGCGGTCGGCGATCCCCTGAGCGGTCAGCCCGTCGCCGGAAAGGCGCCGGACCTCGTCGAGGCGGGCGGCGCGGCCCTCGGCGCCGGTGAGCACCCGCCACGGATGAGCTGAGTCGGTGGCCATCAGCTCAGGGTAATGCCGGACGGCTTGGGCCGGAGGAGCGATTCCGTCGCAGCCCGGACTACTCGAGGGCGGAGTCGAAGCCGGTGACGTCGAGCAGCGCCCAGGAGGCGGCCGCCGAGGCCGGCCAGACGTGGTACTCGTTGAACGCGCTGGTGGTCACGGCCCGGTCGGCCTGAAGCGGGCCCGCGGCGCCGGTGACGCCGAGCCAGGAGAGGACGCTCTGGTCCAGGGAGGAGGTGTCCGCGTGGAGCGCGCCAAGCGCGAGGCGCATCTCGAGCGTCCCCTCCATCCAGAGCACGTCGGGAGAGCCCGTGTCGGCATACGGCCGGTACCCGGTGAACGGTCCGGGGGAGTGGTAGGTCTCGTTGTAGGTGGCGGGGTCGCTCGAGAGGGCCAGCGTGCGGCCGGTGAGGAGCATCGTCGAGTTCGCGTACGACTCGACTGCGTTCGCGTCGGCCGTCCGGTTCTGACCGACCAGCCAGAGGATGCCGAGCGCCTGCGAGTCGAGCGGGCGGATGTCGTCGCCGGCGCCCTCGCGGAAGTAGGCGCTCGAGCTGGAGCTGCGAACGAACAGGTCCCGTGAGACCGCGGCGTCGATCAGCGAGACCGCCTGGCGCAGCGATGCCGAGAAGGTCGAGGCGGCCTGTGCCGAGAGGCCGCCGAGGCCGGCCGGGCAGGCCTTGTGGCCGTGCTCCGGTGACGTGCCGTCGATCAGGTTGGCGAGCTGCTCGAAGAAGGCGCGCGCGACCAGGTTGTGCTGGGTCGAGGTCCAGGTGACGTCGGGACCGCCGGTGAGAAGGCCGTAGGCCGGATCGGAGGGGGAGGTGATCTGGCGGGCGAGCAGCCAGCGCGCCGCGGCGAGCGTCACCGAGTCGTAGCGGGAGGAGCAGAAGTCGCTACGGAAGCGGGCTGCCGCCAGTCCGAGCCAGGCGACCGTGCCGGAGCGGAAGAGGGGGATGCTCTGGGCGTTCTGGGTGTTGAAGGCGAAGTCGATCGAGCCGTCGGAGCGCTGCAGCGCGGCGAGCTGGTCGAGCAGCTGCTGCGCCTCGGGCTGGTCGCCGAGCTCCGAGAAGGCGGTGGCGCTCAGTGCCGAGTCATAGGTCCAGGAGAGGTTCGCGAGGCGTGCCGCCGCCGGATCGTCGGCGGGGATCTGATAGGAGCGCACGAGCTGCAGCGACTCGGACGCACCGGTCGTCTGGAAGGTCAGCGCGGGTGCGCTCGAGCCCTGGGTGGCGCCGGCGCTCCGGACGCCGCCGGCCGGCTTGAGGCGGCGCTGGCGCCGGTGCTTCGGGTGGACCTTGGTCGGCCCGACCTGGCGTGCCAGCCATCGCGCGAGTGGCTGCGAGGGCCTGCCGCGGCCGCCGCGGACCGGCCATGCGCGCCGGACGTGACCGCCACGGCGCGGGGCGAGACGATGATGATGCGCGGCATCAGCCGGAGCCAAGCCGAGAGTCAGCGCGAGGATCGCGCTGGCGGCCAGCGCACGGCCGCGAATGGAGGTCTTGAGCAGGCGGATATCCCGTGTATCGGACGCTCGATCAGTCCCTTGACCTGCGCCCGCCGGCTTCCGTCTGCGGATTCTGCTTAACTGCCGCGCGTACCAGCCGAGTCTCCGCCGTCCAGGCGGCGGGGAGCGGGGGAACCACTGGGTCGGGCGGCAGCTCGGCCCCGGGGCGAATCGCCGCCAGCGTGCGGCGTAGCGCAGCTCTTTCAGCGCGAGCCCGTCAGCTCACCCCGTAGGCGCGAGAAAGAGAAGGGGTTCCATGGATTCCGACAGGACCGAACTTGTCGCGCGCGACGCCTGGCGTGACTCGCTCGAGCGCTCCAGAGAGCGCCGCCGCGCCGCCGCGCGCCGTCGCAGCTGGCACTTTCGCGGGCGTTCCGCACTCGTTGCCGGTATCGCCTCGATGGTGAGCGTTTCCGGCGTCGCGTTCGCCTCGACCGGTGGGACGAGCGCCCCCGACGGCAACAGCGCACCGAGCCACCGGGCGCGGTCGGCAAGCTCACAGAGCGCAGTCCGCGCGGAGCTGCGGAAGATCGCTCAGTGCGAGTCGGGCGGCAATCCGCACGCCGTCTCCGCTGACGGCAAGTACTTCGGGCTTTACCAGTTCG
Source organism: uncultured Actinomycetes bacterium (assembly GCA_963719375.1). Classification (GTDB taxonomy): domain Bacteria; phylum Actinomycetota; class Thermoleophilia; order Solirubrobacterales; family Thermoleophilaceae; genus JAICJV01. Next base: position 2,259,154 of record CAVRBY010000001.1, read on the forward strand.
ACCTGCAGACCTGGCGCGCCTACGGGGGCAAGGGCAGCCCCGCAGCGGCCTCCGCCGCTACGCAGACCAAGGTCGCTCGCAAGCTGTACGCGGCGCAGGGCAAGGCACCGTGGCCGAGCTGCTCCTGACCGGCGGCGTCTGACCCGCGGCCGCTCGGACGGGCCAGCCGCCAATACGAAAGAAACGTCGAGCGGTGAGGTGCGTCACGCGCCTCGCCGCTCCGTTATCTTCGCTGTCGCATGACGGTTGGCTGGCAAACCGGGGTGCTCGACGACGGCGTGCACGTCTTGCTGACGGGGGAGCTCGACATCTCGAGCGCGGCGGGTGTGGAGAACCGCCTGCTCGAACTCGAGCGGCAGGAGCCGAGCCGCCTGATCCTCGACCTGCGCGGCGTCAGCTTCATCGACTCGACGGGGCTGTCGATGCTGATCAACGCCGATGGTCGCGCGCGCAAGGCCGGCCGGCGCCTCACGGTCGTCGCGGGCGACGGCGTGCCGCGCAAGGTGCTGCGCACCGTCGGGCTGGACGATCGGCTCGACGTGCTGACCGACCTCCCGTCCGCCGACTGAACGACGCCTCGCGGCGGGTGGAGCTGGCGCCGGACGACTGACCGCCGGGTTTATCGACCCGGCGGGCCAGGTACGACTCGAAGTAGAACTTCGAGAAAAGGAGACCGGCATGGCAGGCAAGCTGGATGGCAAGAAGGTCGCCTTCCTGTTCACCGACGGCGTCGAGCAGGTGGAACTCGAGAAGCCGCTCGAGGCGGTCAAGGACGCCGGCGGCGAGACGGAGATGCTGACCCTCGAGCCGGGCGAGGTACAGGCGTTCAACCACCTCGACCACGGCGACAAGATCAAGGTCGACAAGGCGGTCGCCGACGCGTCCGTATCGGACTATGACGCCCTCGTGCTACCCGGCGGCGTGGCAAACCCCGACTTCCTGCGCGCCGACAAGGACGCGGTCGGCTTCGTGCGCAGCTTCGTCGAGGCGGGCAAGCCGATCGGCGTGATCTGCCACGGACCGTGGACGCTCGTCGAGGCCGGCGTGCTGAAGGGGCGCACGATCACCTCCTGGCCATCGCTGCAGACCGACATCCGCAACGCCGGCGGCAAATGGGTCGACGAGGAGGTCGTCGTCGACGCGGGCCTCATCTCGAGCCGCAATCCCGACGACCTGCCCGCTTTCTGCGACAAGATCGTCGAGGAGTTCTGCGAGGGCGTGCATGAGGACATGAAGCAGTCAGTCGGCGCCTGATCTCGGCGAGGGCGACTCCGAGCGCTCGGGTCTCGCGCCCATGGCACGCTGCCTGGTGACGAGCGCGCTACCCGGCACCGCGCTCGATCGCCTCGCGCAAGCTCACCACGTGGACGTCTGGTCACGGCCCGAGCATCCGAGCCGCGAGCAGCTGCGGGGCGCGGTCGCCGAAGTCCGAGGGGCTACTGTCGCTGCTCGCGGACCGGGTCGACCGTGAACTGCTCGAGGCGGCACCGCAGCTGCGCGCCGTGGCGAACTACGGCGTCGGCTTCGACAACATCGACGTCGAAGCGGCGCGCGAGCGCGGAATACAGGTCGGAAACACGCCCGACGTCCTGACGGAGACGACGGCCGACCTGGCCTTCGCGCTGCTGCTCGCGGGAGCACGCCGGGTCGCCGAAGGTGACAGGGACGTGCGCACCGGACTGTGGCCGGGCTGGCGCCCGGACGCGCTGCTCGGCCGCGACGTCCATGGCGCAACGCTCGGCATCGTCGGCTACGGACGGATCGGCCGGGCCGTGGCGCGTCGCGGCGAGGGATTCGGAATGGAGGTGCTCCACGCTTCCGCACGGGACCGAGGGACGCTCGAGCGCCTGCTCGAGCGAGCGGACTTCGTCACGCTCCACTGCCCACTGACGCCGGAGACACGCAAGCTGATCGGCCCTCGAGCCCTTGGGCTGATGAAGCCGACCGCCCTGCTCGTCAACACCGCTCGCGGCGAGATAGTCGACACCGCGGCGCTCGAGGCAGCGCTGCGAGAGAAGTCGATCGCCGGCGCGGCGCTCGACGTCGCCGATCCCGAGCCTCTGCCCGCAGACCATCCGCTGCTCAGCGCGCCGAACCTGACGATCACGCCGCATATCGGCTCGGCCTCGGAGGCGACACGCTCGGCGATGGCGGACATCGCCGTCGACAACCTGCTCGCCGCGCTGGCCGGAGAGGCCATGCCGCACAAGGTCGACTAACGGTTCTGTCCGACGGCGCACTTGATCTCCGCCAGTGCTCGGGCGAGCAGGCGCTGCGGATCAGTCACCGATGACCTTGATGACGAGCCGCTTCTTGCGGCCGCCGTCGAACTCCGCGTAGAAGACCGCCTGCCATGGACCGAGGTCGAGCCGCCCCTCGGTGATCGGGAGCACGACCTGGTGGTGGACCAGCAGGTTCTTCAGGTGGGCGTCGCCGTTGTCCTCGCCACCGCGGTGGTGGCGGTAGTCGCCGGGGTCGGGGAGAAGCTCGCGCGCAACGTCGTTCGTAGGCTCCCGCCAGCTCGGCGGCGCGAGCTTGTCGAGCCACTCGAGCGCATCCTCCTGAATGCCGGGCTCGTCGTCGTTGACCCAGACGCCCGCGGTGATATGCATCGCGGAGACGAGCACGAGGCCCTCGGCAACCCCCGACTCGTCGACCGCCGGCCTGAACATCCTCGGTGATGCGGACGAACTCACGGCGGCGCTCGGTGTCGAAGGTGCGGTAGACGGTGTGCGACTTCACTCGCCCTCCTCGAGTTGATGGGATCATGGCCCCGATGGACCTCGGAACTTGCGGGCAGGGTATGCGTCATCACCGGCGCGACGAGCGGCATCGGGCTGGAGACGGCAAGGATCTTGACCAGGGAGGATGCCCACTGCCTCCTGGTGGCCCGGGACGAACGGAAGCTGAGAGAGGTGGCCGACGAGGTCGGCGGGGTTGCCTTCTCGGCCGACGTCACAGACCCCGGCGCCGCCGAGCGCATCGGACGCGCCTGCCAGGAGGAGCTGGGCGAAGCACAGGTCCTCGTCAACTCCGCGGGAACGAGCAGCCAGCGGCCGCTCGAGGATCTGCATGACGACGAATGGGACGAGCAATGGCGACTGAACGTGATGGGGCCGCTGCGGCTGATGCGCGAGCTCGCTCCAGCGATGCGGTCCGCCGGCTTCGGGAGGATCGTGAACGTCAGCTCCTCCTCGGCCAAGCGCCCGTCAAGCTCGAACGCCGCGTACTCGGTCGGCAAGGCGGCCCAGCTGTCGCTCTCTCGCGCGTTCGCCGACGCCTACGCGGGGACCGGCGTGCTGATCAACGCGGTCACGCCCGGGCCGGTGGAGTCGCCGCTGTGGATGGCCGAGGGCGGGCTTGCCGACCAGGCCGCTGAGCGCTCGTCGAAGACCCGGGAGGAGGCACTCGACGCCGCCCGATCGAAGGTGCCGATCGGGCGCTTCGGGACGCCGGAGGAGATCGCTGCGGTGATCGTGTTCCTCTGCTCGGAGCGCGCGTCGAACGTGACCGGTGCGGCATGGTCGGTCGACGGCGGGACGGTGCCCGTGATCATCTAGAGCGCGGCTTCGCCGCGCTCTCAGGCATAGGGGCGGGGGTTGCTTCGGTGAGGGAGGGGCCCGGGTCGGGGCCGGTTTTGATTTGGCGCGGCCGGCGTCCCTCGGGCCGACCGGACCGGCTTCTATCGTCGACCGGCCGATGGCCGACTACCGCGTAAGCGACCTGCCATACAGCGTGCGCCGCTCCGACCGTGCGAGGCACCTCCGCGTGGTCGTCGATGCCGACGGCGTCGAGGTGATCCTGCCCCGTCGGATGGCGCTCCGTCACGTGGAGCCGTTCCTGCGCTCGAAGCGGCCGTGGATCGAACGCACCCTGCGGCGCCTGCGGCAGGCGGAGGTGGAAGGACCGAGCGCGCGGCTCGAGGACGGCGGCGAGGTTCCCTACCTCGGTTGCGCGCTGGCCTTGCGCGTACGCGTGGAACCGGGACGGACACGGTCGCACGTCAAGCGGCGCGGCGAGACCCTCGACGTCGCAGTTGGGTCGAGCGGGCGGGAGCCGCTGCGGGCGGCCCTTGAGTCCTGGTACCGGCGGCAGGCGAAGGCGGAGGTGGTAGAGCGACTCGACCGGGCGGCCGCGCGAGCCGGTCGCCACTACACGAAGCTGTCGATCCGGTCGCAACGCTCCCGCTGGGCGAGCTGCTCCGCTCGTGGAACGATGAGCTTCAATTGGCGACTGCTGCTCGCGCCGCCCGAGATCCTGGACTACGTCGTCGAACACGAGGTCGCCCACCTCGACGTGCACGACCACTCCCGCCGCTTCTGGGCACTGGTCGCGCAGCGCTGCCCGGACTACCGGATGAGAGAGCGCTGGTTGCGGCGGTACGGGCCGGGTCTACGGCTTTGACTCAGAGATCGACCCCCCCGTGCACCTCGTGAGTAGAGACAGGATTCCGTGCCGCACAAGCATCCGCTGAGCGAGCGTCACTGGCGCTGAGATCGCTCTACTCCCACCGGAACTTCCTGACCGCGAAGAAGACCCCGATCAGGCCCCACGCGACGAGCACCGCGAGGCCGCTGCCCTGGTGAGTGAGGCCGTGACCGTTGACGATCGCGTCCGAGTAGCCGTCGATCACGTGCTTGAGCGGGAGCACCTGGGCGAGCGCGGAGAGGACGGAGGGGAGCGACTTGGTGGAGTAGAAGGTGCCGGAGATGAGGATCACCGGCAGGAAGACGATGTTGACGTAGGCGGCTGCCGCGTTGAAGTTCGGGATCACGTGCGCGTAGGCGATCCCGAGCGAGGCGAACACGGTGACGCCGAGCAGGGTGAAGACGACGAGCTCCAGCCAATCGGCCGGCCAGCCGAGGCCATAGACGAGGCGGGCGAGCAGGACGACGATGACGATCTGGACGAACGCGTTGGCGACCGCGTTGCCGACGACGCCGGCGAAGTAGGCGGCGCGTGGAAGGGGGGTGCCGCGCATCCGCTTGAGGACCCCCTGCTCACGCAGGAAGGTGACGTTGTAGGAGAGCGCGATGAACGTCGTGGTCATCACGCTCATGCCGGCGATGCCGGGGATCAACGTGTCGAGCCGCTTCCTGCTCGTGCCGAACGCGGCGGCGATCAGCACGAGCAGCACGAGCGGCAGCAGGAAGTTGAAGAAGGCCGCGCTCGGGTTGCGCCAGAACATGCGGCGCTCGAAGCGGAACTGACGCCAGGCGAGGGTTGCCGTGGTCACTGGCCCCGCTCCTCGGTCAGCTCGAGATAGACCTCCTCGAGCGTCGGACGACCGACGCTGAGGCCCTCGAGGCGCTCGCCGCGAGCGAGCGCCTCGCTCGTCAGCCGGTGCAGCAGGCCCGTCGGGTCCTCCGTCTCGAGCGTGACCCGGTCGCCGTTGCGCTGGTAGGCAATGCGGTAGGCGGAGCGTCCCGGTGAGAGATCGGCGGGCGGCCCCTCGGCGACGATCCGCCCGTCCTTGACGATCGCCACCCGGTCCGCGAGCGACTGGGCCTCGTCGAGATAATGGGTCGTCAGCAGGAGCGTCTTGCCGAGCTGCTTCAGGTTGCGGATCGCCTCCCAGGCGGTGCGCCTGGCGGCGGGGTCGAAGCCGGTCGTCGGCTCGTCGAGGAAGATCAGCTCGGGGTCGCCGACGAGCGCGAGCGCCAGGTCGAGCCGGCGGCGCTGCCCACCCGAGAGGGATCCGGCGCGCTGATCGTGCTTGCCCTCGAGACCGACGAGCGCGATCGTCTCCATCACCTCGCGCGGGTGGGGATAGAAGCTCGCCATGTGCGCGACCGACTCGCGGACCGTCGCGAGCGGGTAGAAGCCGGTGCTCTGGAGCACGATGCCGACGCGGCGCTTCAGCTCCTGATCGCCCGCCTCGGGGTCATGGCCCAGCACCGAGACCTCGCCTCCGCTGCGCTCGCGGTAGCCCTCGAGGATCTCCACCGTCGTGGTCTTGCCGGCACCGTTCGGGCCGAGCAGGCCGAAGACCTCGCCGCGTGCGACCTCGAACGAGATGCCCCGCACGGCCTCGAGCGACCCGTAGCTCTTGCGCAGGTCGCGGACGCGAATGGCGGGCTCCGACACGACCCAATCGTAGGGATCGGCGTGGCCGATCCCTACGTCAAGCCGGCGCCGCTGCGGCCCTCCCCGGCGGCGAACCGGTCCGCGCCCCGGCGGGCCGTAGCGAAGGTCGCAGGCCCCGATTGCGCCTCGAAGCGAAGCCCCTCCTCGAGCGGCATGCCAAGCGCGGCAATCGCCGCGCGGCGGTCGGCGAGCATCGTGTCCTGCGGGAAGCGCGCGAGTGCCTCCGCCAGCTCGAGCGCGCGCTCCAGGTGGCGGCCAGAGTCAACGACCTCGGTCACGAGGCCGATCGCGTGGGCCTCCGACGCGTCGATCAGGCGGCCCGTGAGAATCAGGTCGAGCGCCCGCCCGAGGCCGACGATCCGGGGCACGCGCTGGGTACCCCCGTCGATCAGCGGCACGCCGAAGCGACGCTCCGGGAAGCCGAGCGTCGAGCCCTCGGCCGCGATCCGCAGGTCGCACCAGGCCGCCAGCTCGAGGCCGCCAGCCAGGCAGAAGCCGGAGATTGCAGCGATCGTCGGCTTCGAGGCCGTACGGCGGGTGAAGCCGAGCGGCCCGTCCAGGCCCGCGAGGCGATCGGCGAAGCTCTCGACGGCCTTGAGGTCCGCGCCCGCGCAGAAGGCCAGCTCGCCGGCGCCGCATAGGATCAGGACCCGCGCGTCGCCGTCGGCCTCAAAGCGCTCGAACCCGTCTGTCAGGAGCTCCGCGGTCCGTCCGTCGACTGCGTTGCGGCGCTCCGGCCGGTCGATCGTCAGGACCGCGGCGGCGTCCCGGCGTTCGTAACGGACGGGATCGTTCACGCTATCTGATCTTCTCACCGGCGCGCGCATCACGCACGCCGCCCCCGAGCCCGTCGATCCGAAGGGTGTCGATGATCTTCTCACCGGCGCGCGCATCACGCACGCCGCCCCCGAGCCCGTCGATCCGAAGGGTGTCGAGTCCGAGGCGATGCAAATGAGACGCGGCTCCGGTCGGGGGCACCGAAGCCGCGTCGCGCGACGAGAGGAGGGAACCTCGTCGCCCAGCAGGATCGCGTGGAAGCTTCGGCGGGGTGTGAAAAAACCGAGAATGCGGCGCGTAAGTTGGCGACGTCCGGCAGGGCCCCACCGCGTGGGAAGCGCTACCAGCCGACCCGCTGGGCTGCGCGTGCCGCCTTACGGGCGTCCTTGCGGTGCTCGAGGCGTCCCTGGATCGTGCTCGCGACGATCACGAAGAGCACGAAGAAGAGAACCACGCCGAGCGATGCGAAGGTGACTACCTTGTCGTTCGACTCGCCGGCGATCCCCTCGCCGGTCTTTGCGGCGTAGGCCGGGGCCTGCGAGACCGCGAGGATCGCGGCGGTCGTTGCGGCGGCGAGGGCAGGGCGCATGGCGGGGCGCAGTTTACCGACCGCGCAGGGCACGACGACCGTTTAACCTCCCTCCCATGGCGGACGAGAAGTACGAGGTCCTGATCGAGATCCCGAAGGGAAGCCGCAACAAGTACGAATGGGACCTCGAAACGGGGAAGATAAAGCTCGACCGCTTCCTCTACTCCTCCGTCGTCTATCCGACGGACTACGGCTTCATTCCCGGGACCTGGGCCGACGATGACGATCCGCTCGACGCGATGGTCGTCGTCTCCGAACCGACCTTTCCGGGCTGCATGATCGACGTCAAGCCGATCGCGCTGTTCCGGATGTCGGACGAGAAGGGCATTGACGACAAGGTGCTCTGCGTGCCCTGCACCGACCCGGCGTGGAACCGGCTGAACAAGCTCGACGACCTGCCGCAACAGCTTCAGCAGGAGATCTCACACTTCTTCTCCGTGTACAAGGACCTCGAGCAGAAGGCCGTCAAGGTCGACGGCTGGTACGAGCGAGAGGACGCTCTGCGCGAGATAGAGGCGTCGCGGGAGCGCTGGCGGGAGAGAAACGGGGGCTGAGGTGTCGCTGACGACCGCCCGGAACATCGCGATCATCGCGCTGGTCGCGCTCGCCGTCACCGTCCTGCCGGGGGGTGGCCCGGTGGTCAGCGGCATCCTCGCCGCGATCCTGATCGCGTTCATGATCGCCTTCGCGCTGCTCCTGCACCGCCTCTACCGCGACCGGCGCTTCACGCTCGACTCGCTGCCCGAGCTCGACCGCCTCATCCTGTACGGGTCGGTCGGCTTGGCCCTGCTCGACTGGGCGGCGTGGGATCGCCTCGACGCGGCCGGGGGGCTCGGCATCCTCGCCTGGATCGCGATCCTGGCGCTCGCCGCGCTCGGGGTCTTCTGGGTCTTCACTCGGCACCGCAGCTACGGGTGAGTCGCCGCGGGGCAGCCGCTCACGGTCGCCGGCTGATGTAGCTTGCGGTCCAACCCAACGAAGGAGGCGCCGATGGCCAGCAACGTGGACACCCTCAAGAAGGGCTACGACGACTTCTCCAACGGAGATATAGCCGCCGCGACGGAGCCGTGGCCGGACGACTTCGTGTGGCAGGGATCCAACTCCACCGAGCTTCCCGGGGGCGGCGAGCACGCCGGCAAGGACAGCGCAGTCGAGGTGCTCCAGCAGGCCGTCGGCGGATGGGACGAGTTCGACCTGCACATCGACGAGCTGGTCGGCGACGGCGACACGATCGTCGCCCTCGGCCACACGCACGTGAGGAAGGGGGAGCGGTCGGCCGAGACGCCCGTAGTGCACATCTGGCGCTTCGAGAGCGGCACGCCGAAGCGCCTTCAAATCCTCACCGACACGCTCCAGTCCGCCCAGCTGCTCGGGCTCGCCTAGCGCCGTCACTCCGGGCGGCGCCACCGCTCCGGGGCGCCGCCCGGGGCCCGAATATCCTCAGTGGGCGAGTGCCTGAGCTCGCCACCGCCCCGCAGAGCGCCGAAGAGCGGATCTCCGCTCAGCGGCGTGCGCTGCCCGACGCGCCCGGCGTGTACCTGTTCCGCGACTCGAAGCGGCGGGTGCTCTACGTCGGCAAGGCGAAGTCGCTGCGCAAGCGGGTCGCCTCGCACTTCTCGAACCCCTCAACGAAGGGCGCGCGGGGCCTGCTCGACGAGATCGCCAACATCGAGTTCATCGCCACGACCACGGAGGCCGAGGCGCTGCTCGCCGAGCAGAACTTCATCAGGCAGTACCGGCCGCGCTACAACGTGCGGCTGCGCGACGACAAGTCCTACCCCTACATCGCGATCTCCCTCGACGAGGACTTCCCGCGCGTCTACTTCACGCGCGAGCGGCACCGTCGCGGCCGGGCCTACTTCGGGCCGTTCTCGAACGCAAAGCGCGTACGCGAGACGCTCGACCTGCTCGGGAAGGTGTTCCAGTACCGCACCTGCGACGGCGCGGAGCCCGGGCGCGCCTCGGGCAGCCCCTGCCTCGACTACTTCATCAAGCGCTGCCAGGCGCCCTGCGTCGGCTACATCTCGAAGGAGGAGTACCGGGCGAGCGTCCAGTCGATCGTCGATTTCCTCTCGGGCCGCTACCGGCAGATCGAGCGCGACCTCGAGCAGGCGATGCATGCCGCGGCGCAGGAGCAGGAGTTCGAGCAGGCGGCGCTCTACCGCAACCGGCTGAGCGCGGTGCGCTCGCTGCTCGAGCGCCAGCGGATCTCGAACGCGGCGGTCGGCACGCTCGACGCGATCGCCGTCGCGGGTGAGGAGACCGACGCGAACGCGCAGGTCTTCCAGGTGCGCGACGGCGTGCTCGCCGACCGCCAGAGCTTCTACCTCGACAACGCGGCGGCGCGCGGACGAGGGGGAGGTCGCCGAGGAGTTCGTCGCCCAGTACTACGCGACCTCGCCGGCGATCCCGCCGCAGGTGATCGTCGGGCGCGAGCGTCGAGAACCTGGAGGCGCTCGAGGAGGCCCTCAGCGAGCGCCGCGGCGCGCCGGTCGAGGTGCGCCATGCCGAGCGCGGCGACAAGCGCCGCATCTACGAGCTCGCGGAGCGCAACGCGCGGCTCGCGCTCGACCAGGACCGGCTGCGCTCCGAGCGGCGGCGAGTGCAGCGGATCGAGGCGCTCGAGATGCTGCAGCGGGAGCTCGGCGATGGAGACGATCCCGATGCGGGTCGAGTGCTTCGACATCTCGAACCTCGGCGAGACGCACACGGTCGCCTCGATGGTCGTCTTCGAGGGAGCGGCGCCGAAGAAGTCCGACTACCGGCGCTTCGCGATCCGGGAGGCCGCCCAGGATGACTTCGCGGCGATGGAGGAGGTGCTCACGCGGCGGATGGCCCAGTACGTCGCCCAGCGCGAGCGCTCGCCGCACGAGCGCTCCTACGACGCGAGCTTCGCGTCGCTGCCCGCGCTGATCGTGATCGACGGCGGAAAGGGTCAGCTGTCCTCCGGGCTGCGTCCGCTGAAGCCGTTCACCGATCTCGGGGTGACGGTGGTCAGCCTCGCCAAGCGGATCGAGGAGGTCTTCCTTCCGGGACGCTCGGCGCCGATCGTGATGGCGCACGACTCGCCTGCGCTGCAGCTGCTCCAACGCGTGCGCGACGAGGCGCACCGGTTCGCGATCGAGTTTCACCGCGGCCGAAGCGCGACAAGGCGATGACGCGCTCGGTGCTCGACGAGCTGCCCGGGGTGGGCCCGGCACGCAAGCGCCAGCTGCTCGCCCACTTCGGTACGCCGGAGCGCTTCCTGCAGGCCACACGCGAGGAGCTCGAGGCCGTGCCCGGTGTGCCCGGCAAGGTCGCGCGCGACATCTACGACTACGTCCACAAGGTGCGCTGATGGCCGATTTGCGGGACGACCGGTCGAGATCGGAGCCTCGGCGGCACGGAAGCGCCGATCGACGACTTCGTCGTCATCACCGGCTTCTCCGGCGCCGGCAAGTCGCAGGCGATGGCGTGCTTCGAGGACGCCGGCTACTTCTGCGTCGACAACCTGCCGCCGGAGATGATCGCGTCGCTCTCGGGCCTGTTCGAGCACGAGGGCAGCAAGGTCGAGCGAGCAGCCGTCGTCTGCGACGTTCGCGGCGGGATCTACTTCGAGGGGATCGCCAAGGTCCTCGACGAGCTGACCGAGCGCGAGGATCAAGCACCGGGTGCTGTTCCTCGAGGCGAGCGAGGCGGTCCTGATCAACCGCTACAAGGAGACGCGCCGCCGCCATCCGCTCGCCTCCGGCGGATCGGTCTCGGGCGCGATCGCGTCTGAGCGCGAACTGCTCGCGCCGCTGCGTGAGCGCGCCGACCTCGTGATCGACACCTCCGAGCTGAGCGCGGCCACGGCTGCGCAAGGTGATCGCCGACAAGATGCTTCCGCGCAGCGCGCGCGGCAGGCTCGCGGTGACGTTCCTCACCTACGGCTTCAAGCACGGGCCGCCGCGCGACGCCGACCTGATGTTCGACGTGCGCTTCCTGCCGAACCCGCATCTACGAGACCTCGCTGCGCGACCTGACCGGTCGGGATGCCGCGGTGATCGACTACGTCGAGCAGTCGGACGGGATCGGCGAGTTCTACGCCCGCCTGCTGCCGCTGCTCGACTACCTGCTGCCGGCCTACGTGCGCGAGGGCAAGGCGCACCTCACGATCGGCATCGGCTGCACCGGCGGACGGCACCGGTCGGTCGTGATCGGCGACCACCTCGCGCGGCTCTACTCGGAGAGCGGCGACTACCTGATCGACGTCGTCCACCGCGACATCGACAAGCCTCCCCGCCCGGGGTGATCGGGCACTCCAAGCGGGTGTTCCGCTGATAGGTTTCGGCGACCCCCGGGCGCCCGAACGGCGGGCGCGGAATCCAAAAGGAAGGACACTGAATGGCGTTGAGGGCCGGGATCAACGGCTTTGGGCGCATCGGCAGGAACGTCTTCAGGGCAGCGCACGCCCAGGGCGCCGACATCGACTGGGTCGGCGTCAACGACATCACCGACACGAGGACGCTCGCCCACCTGCTCAAGTACGACTCGATCCTGGGGCCCGTTTCCGGGCACCGTCGAGGCGACGGACACGGGGGTCGTGGTCGACGGCAAGGAGCTGCGCGTGTTCGCCGAGCGGGACCCGGCGGACCTGCCCTGGGAGGACGTCGGCGCCGAGGTCGTGATCGAGTCGACTGGGCTCTTCACCGATCGCGAGAACGCCTCCAAGCACCTCGACGCCGGCGCCCGCAAGGTGATCATCTCAGCGCCGGCGAAGGGGGCGGACGTGACCGTCGTCCTCGGCGTCAACTTCGACGCCTACGACCGCGAGAGCCACACCGTCATCTCGAACGCGTCGTGCACGACGAACTGCCTCGCACCGTTGGCAAAGGTCCTGAACGACGAGTTCGGCATCGAGCACGGCGTGATGACCACCGTGCACGCCTACACCGCCGACCAGCGGCTGCAGGACCTGCCGCACAAGGACCTGCGCCGCGCGCGCGCCGCCGCGATCAACCTGATCCCGACTTCGACCGGCGCGGCGCGGGCGATCGGCATGGTAATCCCCGAGCTCGACGGGAAGCTGAACGGGATCTCGGTGCGCGCGCCGATCCCGACGGGCTCGGCTAGTCGACCTGGTCTGCACGGTCCGTCGCGAGACGAGCGATCGAGGAGGTCAACTCGGCGTTCCAGCGCGCCGCCTCCGACGGTCCGCTCGAGGGCATCCTGCAATACACGGACGAGCCGATCGTCTCGAGCGACATCGTCGAAGTCGCCGTACTCGTCGATCTTCGACTCGGGGCTGACGATGGTCATCGACGGGACGCTCGTCAAGGTCATCGCCTGGTACGACAACGAGTGGGGATACTCGAACCGGCTGGTCGACCTCGTCCAGAAGGTTCTGTAGAGGAGATCGGAGATCTCCCTCACCTGCTCTGGGCGAGCAGAGCCCGGCGATTCAGTGACCGACGTTCGCGAAGAAGACGCTGCGCGACCTCGACGGTCGAGCGAGGGAGAGGCCGTGCTGGTTCGCGTCCGACCTGAACGTCCCGCTCGCGGCCGGACACGTGGCGGACGACGCCCGCATCCGGGCCGCGCTGCCGGCGATCGAGGACCTGCGTGCGAACGGGCGCGCGGGTCGTCGCTCTGCTCGCACCTCGGGCGGCCGACGGGACAGGATCCCGAGACCTCGCTTGCGCCCGTGTCGGAGCGGCTCGGCGAGCTGATCGGCGCGCGCGTGCACCAGGCGCCCGAGGTGATCGGGCCGGAGGTCCGCCGGGGGGTCGCGCGGCTCGAGCCAGGCGAGCTGCTGGTGCTCGAGAACACCCGCTGGGAACAGGGTGAGACGCGCAACGATCCCGCCGCTTGCGGCGGCGCTCGCGGAGCTCGCCGACGCATTCGTCAACGACGCCTTCGGCTACCGCGCACCGCGCGCACGCCTCGAACGTCGGGGTCGCGCAGCTGCTTCCGGCCGTCGCCGGCCCGCTGCTCGAACGCGAGGTCGACGACGCTCGAGCCGCATCGTCGAGGACCCCGTGCGGCCGCTCGTCGTCGTCCTCGGCGGCGCCAAGGTGAGCGACAAGATCGCGCTGATCGACCGCTTCCTCGAGATCGGCCGACGCGCTCCTGATCGGCGGCGCGATGTGCTTCAGCTTCTTCTGCGGCGATGTCGATCGCGACGGGCGACTCGCTCGTCGAGCGAGGAGGGCGTGGAGCGCGCACGCGCGCGCACTCGAGGCCGCAGAGCGGTCGCGCTGCGAGCTCGTGCTGCCGACCGACCTCGTGATCGCCGATCGGTTCGCCGCCGACGCGCAGCGCGCGTGCGATCGCCGTACGCGACGTGCCCGACGGTTGGATGGGCCTCGACGTCGGGCCTGCGACGGTCGCCGCCTACGCGGAGCGGATCGCGGGCCGCGGGAACCGTCCTGTGGAACGGGCCGATGGGGGCCTTCGAGCTGGAGCCGTTCGCGGCGGGGACCCGCGGCGTCGCCGAGGCGCGTGGCCGCGTCGCAGCGCGACGACCGTCGTCGGCGGCGGCGACTCCGCGGCGGCGCTCGACCTGTTCGGGCTCGCCGATCGCATGTCGCACGTATCGACGGGCGGTGGGGCCGCGCTCGAGCTGCTGGAGGGCAGGCCGCTGCCGGGGGTGGAGGCGCTCGATGACGCCTGACGCGCGGCGGCCCTACATCGCCGGCAACTGGAAGATGCACAAGACGCCGCCCGGAGACGCGCGCCTACATCGAGCGGCTGCTCGCGCGGCTGCCGCTCGGCAACGGCGTCGAGGTTGGGCTCTGCGCTCCGTTCACGTCGCTCGCCGTCGCCGTCGCAGTCACTGGCGGGATCAGACCTCAAGGTGCTCGCCCAGAACATGCATCAGGAGCAGGAGGGCGCCTACACGGGCGAGGTCTCGGCGCCGATGCTCGTCGAGGTCGGCGTCCAGGGGGTGGTGCTCGGACACTCGGAGCGGCGCGATGAACTTCGGAGAGACCGATCGCGCGCTGCAGGACAAGCTGCCGGCGGCGCTCGAGGCCGGGCTGCAGCCGATCCTCTGCGTCGGGGAGACCGAGGAGGAGCGCTCGCGCGGGGAGACCCAGCGCAAGCTTCGCCACCAGGTTCAGGAGGCGCTCGAGCACGTCCCCGACTGACCGGCTCGCCGACGTGGTGATCGCCTACGAGCCGATCTGGGCGATCGGCAGCGGTCAGGTCGCCACGCCGGACCAGGCACAGGAGGCGATCGGCTTCATCCGGGCGCTCGTCGGCGACCGCTCGCGCACCGCGGCCGAGCGCGTGCGGATCCTCTACGGCGGCAGCGTCAAGCCGGAGAACGCGCGCGAGATCATGGCCCAGCCGGATGTCGACGGCGCGCTCGTCGGCGGCGCGAGCCTCGAGCCGGAGAGCTTCGCCGAGATCGTCACCGCAGTCGCGCGATGACGATCGCTCCGGGCCCCGGCGAGCCGCCCGTCCACGCGGTCTGCCTGTCGTCCTCGACGGCTGGGGGCTCGCCCCGCCCGGCCCGGGAAACGCGGTCGCGCAGGCGAGCACGCCCGTCTTCGACGAGCTCTGGCGGGGCTACCGCGCACACGGAGCTCGACCGCCTGCGGGCGGGCGGTC
The DNA here is from genome assembly GCA_963719375.1 of uncultured Actinomycetes bacterium. GTDB lineage: Bacteria > Actinomycetota > Thermoleophilia > Solirubrobacterales > Thermoleophilaceae > JAICJV01. Next base: position 2,274,182 of record CAVRBY010000001.1, read on the forward strand.
GGTCTTCCCGAGGGGCAGATGGGCAACTCCGAGGTCGGTCATCTCAACCTCGGCGCGGGCGTCCGTGGTGCGCCAGGACCTGACGCGCATCGACGACGAGATCGAGGAGGCTCGTTCGCCCGCAACGACGCGCTGCGGAGGGCCTGCGAAGCGGCGCGGGCCGCGGGGCGACTGCACCTGCTCGGCCTCGTGTCCGACGGCGGGGTGCACGCCGGCCTCGAGCACCTGCGCGCCCTGATCGAGCTTGCCGAGCGCCGAGGAGCGTACCCGAGATCCTGCTGCACGCCTTCACCGACGGGCGCGACACGGCTCCGGACTCCGGCGCGGGCTTCGTCGAGACGGCCGAGGGTTGGCTGGCGCGGGCCAACGGGCGCGTGGCGACCGTCAGCGGCCGCTACTACGCGATGGACCGCGACAAGCCGCTGGGAACGCACCAAGCTCGCCTACGACGCGATCGTCCACGGCGAGGGCGCCGCCCCAGGGGCCGAGCGCGGCGTGTCGGCGGTGAGAGCCGCCTACGAGCGGGGGGAGACGCGACGAGTTCATCAAGCCGACGGTGGTCGGGGAAGGCGGGCCGGTGCGCGACGGCGACGCAGCGATCTTCTTCAACTTCCGTCCGGACCGCGCGCGCCAGCTGACGCGCGCGCTCGGGGAGGCGGACTTCGGCGAGTTCGACCGCGGCAAGGTGCCGCGAGTCGAGCTGACGACGCTGACCGCGTTACGAGGACGACTTCGACTATCCGGTCGCGTACCCGCCCGAGCGGCCGCAGATGACGCTCGCCGCGACGCTCGCGGAGGCCGGCGCGGAGCAGCTGCACGTCGCCGAGACGGAGAAGTACGCGCACGTCACCTACTTCTTCAACGGCGGCGAGGAGGAGCCCCATAGCGGCGAGCGGCGCGAGCTCGTCGACTCCCCGCGCGACGTCGCGACCTACGACGAGAAGCCTGAGATGAGCGCCCGCGCGGCGGCGCGAGGCGTTCGTCGACAAGTGGCGAGCGAACGACTACCGCTTCGGGCTCATCAACTTCGCGAACCCGGACATGGTCGGCCATACGGGCGTCGATCGAGGCGGCGGTGAGCGCCATCGAGACGGTCGACTCGTGCCTCGGCGAGGTCGTCAGCGCGGTGCACGAGTCCGGCGGCGCGTGCGTCGTCACGGCCGACCACGGCAACGCCGACCACATGCTCGAGCCGGACGGCAGCGCCAACACGGCGCACTCGCTGAACCCGGTGCCGCTGATCGTGACCGCGCAGATCCGAGATTTGCGCGCGGAAGGCGTGCTCGCGGATGTGGCGCCGACCGTGCTCGACCTGCTCGGGATCGGCCAGCCGGGTGAGATGACTGGTCAGAGCCTGCTGTCGGGCTGAAGAAATGTTGACAAGCTACGACTCAGATATCTACAATTGGATCAAGTCACATCCCTTCGTCAAGCAGGAGGTCACGGAAATGGCCCTTTTGATGAAGCCCGAGCCTTTCTCGAGCGAGTTCAACCGTCTCTTCAACACGCTCTTCGACCAGAGCCAGACCGCAGCGCTGGGTTCCGGCGATGGACCTGGTCGAGCACGACGACCACTTCTTGCTGCGGGCCGACCTGCCCGGCCTGAGCGAGGACGACGTCAACATCGAGGTCCGCGACAACACGCTGACCGATCTCCGGCGAGCGCAAGGCGGAGCACGAGCAGCGCGAGCGCGGCTGGTACCGCGCTCGAGCGCCAGTTCGGCCAGTTCAGCCGCTCGCTGACGCTGCCCGAGGGCGTCAATCCCGACGCGATCCAGGCATCGTTCGACGCACGGCGTGCTCGAGGTACGCATCCCGAAGCCGGAGGAGCGCAAGCCGCGCCGGGTCTCGATCGCGGTCGGCAACGGCCAGTCGCCGGCGGTACGAGGGGAGCGCCACGGAGCGTTAGCCACAGCGGGCAGCGCTCGCGGGCGCCGGCCTCAGAGACACGTAATCCCGAGCGCCCGCCTGTGCAGCGGGCGCTCTAGGTTGAGAGCGTGCCCGCTTTCGAAATCGTGGCTCGCTCCGGCGGCGCGCGGGCGGGCCGGCTGTCGCTCGCGCACGGGGAGGTCGACGACGCCCGCCTTCGTACCGCTCGCGACGACCGCGACGGTCAAGACGCTCGACGCGGGCGAGGTCGAGGCGCTCGGCTTCGAGATGGTGCTCGGAAACACCTTCCATCTCTTCATCCGCCCGGGCGCCGAGCTGATCCGATCGCTCGGCGGCCTGCACGAGTTCATGGACTGGCAGCGGCCGATCATCACCGACTCCGGCGGCTTCCAGGTCTTCTCGATGGGCCACGGCTCGGTCGCTGACGAGATCAAGCACCGGCGCGGCGATCGCGAGAGCCACGTTCTCGAGATCGGCGAGGACGGCGTGCGCTTTCGCTCCTACCTCGACGGCAGCGAGCGCTTCATGGGCCCCGAGACCTCGATGGAGGTACAGGCCGCGCTCGGCTCCGACATCGCGCTCGCCTTCGACGAGTGCACGCCCTTCCACGCCGAGCGCGACTACACCGCCCGCTCGACCGAGCGGACCCACCGCTGGCTCGATCGCTGCTTCGCGCTGGCACGAGCGCGAAGCACCGGCGGGCCAGCTGTTCTTCGGGATCGTCCAGGGCGGCGTCTACGAGGACCTGCGGCGCGCCTCCGCCGAGCGCGTCGGGGCAGCCGCTGTCGACGGCGATCGCGGTCGGCGGCTCGCTCGGCGAGCAGAAGGCGCAGATGCGCGAGGTCGTGCGCCGGTCGACTCGCCCCGCTGCCCGAGCGGCTGCCCGCGCCACCTGCTCGGGATCGGGGACGTCGACGACATCCTCGCGAGCGTCGCCGCCGGCATCGACAGCTTCGACTGCGCCACGCCGACGCGGCTCGCGCGCCACGGCACCGCGCTCGTCCCGGACCCGGAGCGCCGCTGGCGTCTCGACCTGCACAAGTCCGCCTGGCGGGTCAGCGGCGAGCCGCTCGTCGAAGGCTGCCCCTGCCCCGCCTGCCGGCGCCACACGCGCGCCTACCTGCACTACCTCTCGCGCGCCGGCGAGCCGACCGCGGCGCGCCTGCTGACGCTTCACAACCTGACCTTCATGCGGCTGCTGATGGAGGGTATTCGTGCCGCGATCCTGGGCGACCGCTTCGACGCGTATACGCGGGCGGTGCTGTCGGGTCACGGCCCGTACCGAGCCTGAATCCTCCGATCCCACGGTCGTCTCGACGCCGGATGGCCGTCGCCATTCGCGATCGGCGGTGCTCCGCCGACCGTGCCTGGCCCGGTCCCCGACCCCAGCCTCAGGCCGCGCGGGGGCTCAGTGCTGGTGCTGGCGGACGTACTGGATCAGCTGCTGTGCCTGACTCTGGGCGTTCGAGCCGTTGATCTCGGTCGGGCTGTTGCTCGACCCGCTGGCGATCAGGATCGCGAGCGCCGACGGCGACGAGGGCGAGGATCAGCGCCGTCGCGATCAGCCGCAGGCGCCGCGCGCGGGTCTCGGCCGGGTCGCGACGTCGCGCGGGTGCCGGCGCCGCGGGCGGGCCGCGCGGGCCGGCGTGCCGGAGCGCGCATAGGTCCGGGACGTCCGCGGCAGCGCCTGGGTGTCGTCGACGTCGTGGCCGAGCATGGCGGTCTGGCCGGTGGCGAACGCGGCCGTCGGCGCGGTCTCCTCGCCGCGCAGGCCGGCGTCGAGCGCAGCGGCCATCTCGAGCGCCGACGCGATAGCGCTGCGCCGGCTCTCGCTCGAGGCAGACGCGCACGGCGCGGTCGAGCTGCGGCGGGGACCTCGGGGCGGTACTCGCGGATCGGCGCGACCGAGTCGTTCTGCTGCTTGAGCGCCAGCTCGGTGAGCGACGCGTACTCGTGCGGCAGGCGGCCGGCGAGGAACTGGTAGGCGCAGACGCCGAGCGAGTAGATGTCCGAGGCGGGCCCTGCCTCGTCGCCGGTCGCCTGCTCAGGTGACAGGTAGGCGGCCGTGCCGAGCACCGCGCCGACCTGCGTGATCCGGGTCTGCTCGGCCGCCTTGGCGATCCCGAAGTCGGCGAGCTTGACGTGCGCCGGTGTCCTGAGAGACAGCAGGTTGCCCGGCTTCACGTCGCGGTGGACGACACCGGCGCGATGTGCGTAGTCGAGCCCGTGGCAGGCGCCGCGGACGATACTGAACGGTCTCCTCGATGCCGAGCCGGGCCTCGTCGCGCAGCAGGTCGGCGCACGAGGGCCCGTCGACGTATTCCATCACGATGTAGTGGCGCCCGGAGCTCGGGTCCTCGCCGGAGTCGAAGACCTGGACGATGTTCGGGTGCTGGAGGCGGGCGGCGGCGAGCGCCTCGCGGCGGAAGCGCGCGACGAAGGCCTCGTCCTCCGCGAGGTGCTCGGCCAGCAGCTTGATTGCGACCGGACGCTCGAGCACCGAGTCCTGCGCGAGGAAGACGGTCGACATCCCGCCGGCGCCGAGGCGGCGCTCGAGCCGGTAGCGCCCGGCGATCGCGGTCGGCGTGCTCAATGCGCACCTCCGTGACCGTGCCCGCCGCCGTTGCCATTGCCGTTGCCGTTGCCCGAGCCGTTGCCGTTGCCGGGTCCGATCCCCGCCGTTCGTCCCGCCCTGAGTGGGAGGTCGACGTCGTGGTCGTGGTCGTCGTGTGCGGCGCGGTCTCGGTCTGAGTGCTGGTAGACGGCGGGGTCTGCGTCTGGGCCGTCGAGGGGGTGGTCTCGGTTGTCGACGGGGTGGTCGTCGGCGTGGTGTTGGTCGTGGTCTGCTGCTGCTGCGACGAGCACTGCTGCTGAGCGAGCTGCTGCAGGCGGTTGATTCCGTCGGTAAGCGTCGTGCGCACGTTCGAGTCGAGATTCTGGGGCAGTTGGGTCAGCTGCTGCTGCAGCGCCGGGACCGTGTTGTGCAGCAGGTCGAGGCAGGCGTTGGCCGCGGGGTTGGCGCGACGCTCGGCCTCCTGGAGACGCGATATCAGGTTGGCCGCCTGGCTCGCCGGGATCTGCGGCCCGGGCTTGCTCGAGCCGCAGCCCGCGACGAGCGACGAGCGATCAACGGGACGAGCGCTGTCAGACGGCGTCCCCTCATTGGCCGTGGAAGAGGCGGTCGGAGAGCGCCGCCGGAAGACCGGCCTGCTGGATCGCCCGCGCGGCGCCGCTCGACCGGGTAGTCGACGCGGTGCCAGGTGGCCGTCCACGACGTCGAGGTCGAGCAGCAGCCAGGCGGCGCGGGGGTCGCCGTCGCGCGGCTGGCCGACGCCGCCGGGGTTGATGATCCAGTCGCCCGCGGAGAGGTCGAGCACCGTTCCGCCGCGGGCCTGGTCGCCGGCGGGCGTGCCGCTCTTCGGGCGGGCGAAGTAGAGCGCCACGTGCGAGTGGCCGACGGCGCCGACGCGCGGGCGCCATCGCGTCCATGCATGCCTCGGCGAGCATCGTCGAGAGCACGTACTCCCAGACCGGGATCGCGCGGGCTCGCGTGGTAGAGGCCGATCGCGTGCGACTCGTCGACGGGCGCGAGCCGCTCGAGGTAAGTCGAGCGCCTCCGGGCCGATGTGCTCCTTCGTCCACGCGGCCGCGATCGCGGCGTTCATCGAGAACTCGTCGATGTCGAGCCTGTCGATCACCACCAGATCGTGGTTTCCGATCAGGCAGAGGTCACACGACTGCGCGGCGAGCGCGACGCACTCGTCGGGCTGGGCGCCGTAGCCGACGAGGTCCCCGAGGCACCAGCGGGCGTCGACACCGGCGCGGTCGATGTCGGCGAGCACGGCCTCGAAGGCGGGCAGGTTGCCGTGGACGTCCGAGAGGATGCGCGATCCGAGCAGGGGCCGCATCGCGGCCATTTAGAGTGTCCGTCGGCATGGTCAGTCATCGTCTGCGGCTGCCGCTGCGAGGCAGTCGGCGGCGGTCGCCGCGGCGTGGGCGGCCTCGTTCCTGCTCCGACCGCGTCGCGGGCTGATCCGCCCCACTTCACTGGACGCGACAGCCTACTTCAGCGCCTCGGAGCTCGAACGGGCTCGCTCCTACGCAGCGCCCGCGACGCCGCGCTCGCGCTCGGTCAGACGGCGCTCGGCACGGCGCTGGTGGCCGCTCGCGCCGCGGCCGCCGCGCCGCTCGGGCCGTGCAGCTGCCGCAGACAGCGGCCGAGGGGCGGCGCTCGCGGCGGCGCGCTCTATCGGCCGCTGCTCGAGCTCGTGTCCCTGCCGCTCGGCCTCGTCGCCGAGCGGCGCGCGCGCCCGTCGGCCTGTCGACCCGCAGCTGGCGCTGGATATGCCGAGGATCAGCGCCAAGGCGACGGCGCTCGGCGCGGTGCTCGTCGGGCGCCGGGGCGGCGTCACTCGTCGCGCTCCTGCACGCGCTTCCCGCGGCGCTGGTGGGCTGCCGGCGGCAGCGTCGGGACCGCGGCGAGCGCGGCGCTGACCGCCCTCTCGCCGATCCTGCTCGAGCCGCTCTTCAACGACTTCGAGCCGCTCATGGACGGGCCGCTGCGCCAGTCCGAGTGCTGGAGCTCGCGGAGCGCGCCGGCGTCGACGTCGGCGAGGTCTTCCGCGTCGACGCGAGCCGGCGCACGACGCGCCGCGAACGCCTACGTCGGCGGCCTCGGGCGGACGAAGCGCGTCGTCCTCTTCGACACGCTGCTCGACCGCTTCGCGCCCGACGGAGGTTCGCTCGGTCGTGGCCCACGAGCTCTCGCACGTGCGCTACCGCGACCTGCTGCGCGTCGCTCGGGTGGCTCGCGGCAGCGGCGCCGGCGGTGGGCCTGGTGGTAGAGGAGCTGACCGAGCGGCTGGTCGCGCGGCGGCGGGGCGCTGCTGCCGGCCGCGGCCGTCGCGGCGCGGGGCGGCGGCGTGCCGCGATCGGCGCCCGCCGGCAACGCGCTCTCACGCGCGGTGGAGGCCCGCGCCGACGCCTTCGCGCTCGAGCTGACCGAGGATCCCGACGCGATGATCCGCGTCGAGCGGCGGCTCGCGACGCAGAACCTCGCCGACCCGAACCCGCCGCGCTGGCGCACGCTGCTGCTCGCCACGCACCCGGCGACGATCACGCGGATCGGCTACGCGGTCTCGTGGCAGCGGGGCCAGCCGGCTGCTCGAGCGAACGGCGCAGCCTGACGGTCTGGAGTCCGCTGCGCTCGTGCGGGCGCTTCCCGCCATCCGGCTGGAAGCGATGGCGCGCGTAGAACGCCCGGGCGCGGTCGTTTCCGGCGAGGACCCAGAGCGTGGCTGCGTCGCAGCCACGCTCTCGGAGGAGGTCGAGGGCGGCCGTCATCAGTGCGCCGCCAATCCCGGTGCGCCAGCGGGGAGGATCGACGTAAATGGACGCGATCTCGCCGCTCCGGCCTTGATGGGTCTGCAGCAGGAACCCGACGAGCTCGCCGTCGCGCTCGGCCACGAGGGTGCCATCGGAGCTGAGCGTCATCCGCCAGCGGGCCTCGGTCCGCTCGACCGACAGCTCCGCCAGGACCGCGTCCGGGATCAGACCCCGGTAGGCGGCCTCCCAGGCGCGCACGTGCAGCCGCGCGATCGCGGCCGCGTCGTCGGCGGACGCGGCCCGGACGACTGTCAACGCGCGTGCTAGCGAGACTGGAGTGAACGCGGCTCCGCCGCGCTCACTCGGGACCGAACTCGGGCAGGTCGCGGATACCCTCGCGCGTCTGCCACTTCGAGAAGTTGTCGTTCATCGCGTCGATCAGCTCACGCATGAAGCGCGGCGAGAGGACGACACGCGAGACGACGACGCCAGGGACCTCGCCCTCCTCGACCTCGTGGTCGACGCGCGCGAAGGTGACGGTGAACTCGTACTCCGAATGGCTGACGTTGGCGAAGTTCGCATAAACGCCCGCCATCGCCTCCGGCGTCGTCTGGATGTTGAAGTGGCGCTCCTGTGGATCCTCGGGCACGCGGCGGTAGTATCGCAGCGCGAAGCTCCGAGGAGCTTCGCGCTCGGTCAGAGGCGCGCTCAGGCGAATATGCGTTCGCGTGACGACATCCGGGGGGCGTCTGGCCTGATGCGCACCCTCGTGCTGGCGGTCGGCAGGCTGCGGCCACCCTACGCCGACGACGTGCAGCACTACCAGAAGCTGCTCGCGCGCCACACCCGCCTCGAGCTCGTCGAGGTCCGCGAGGACCAGCGAGTCGACGGGACGGATACCGGAGCGCTGCGTTCGTCTGTACTGCTCGCGAGCGACGGCGAGGCGCTCGACTCGCTCGGCTTCAGCCGCTTCCTCGAGCAGCGGCGCCAGTCGGGGCTCGACCTCTGCTTCGTGGTCGGCGGGCCGCGCGGGCTCGAGCTCGCCGAGCTACGACATGCGACTCTCGCTCGGCCCGATGACGCTGCCGCACCAGCTCGCCCGGGTGGTCCTGCTCGAGCAGCTCTACCGCGCGAACAAGATCATCGCGCGGCGAGCCCTACCACTACTGAGACGATCATCTAGCGTTTCGCTGCAGTGACGAGTGAGGGAACATCGATCGCCAACCCCGTCGAGCGAGCTCGCCGACGTCGTCAGCGGCGCAGCGGCGCAGCTCGGCGGCGAGGGCGCCGCCGCGGCGGCCCGCCTCGAGCGGCCGCCGAAGCCGGAGTTCGGCGACTACTCCTCGAACGCGCCGATGCTGCTCGCGCCGCTCGCTCGGCGAGCAGCCGCGCGCGGTCGCCGAGCGACTCGGGGAGCTCGTCGCCGAGCGCCTCGGCGGCAGCGCTCGAGCGCGTCCGAGGTCGCCGGCCCGGGCTTTCTCAACCTGTTCATGGCCGACGCGTGGTTTCACCGCGGCGCTCGCCGAGCGCGCTCGCCGCCGGCGAACAGCTTCGGCCGCGGCGCTGCCGCCGCACAGCGAGCGGATCCTGGTCGAGTTCGTCAGCGCCAACCCGACCGGGCCGCCGAACGCCGCGACCGGGCCGCCACGCCGCCTACGGCGACTCGCTCGCCCGCCTGCTCGAGTTCGCCGGTCACGACGTCGAGCGCGAGTACTACGTCAACGACTACGGCAGCCAGGTGCAGCCGCTTCGGCGAGTCGATCCGCGCGCGCGCACGAGGCGAGGAGCCGCCCGAGGACGGCTACCGCGGCGCTTACGTCGCGCGAGCTCGCGGAGCAGATCGCCGGCGCCGCCGAGGCCGACGTCGAGGAGGTCTCGCGCGCGCGGCGTCGAGCTGATGGTCGAGCGGATGCGCTCGACGCTCGCGCGCTTCCGCGTCCGCTTCGACCGCTTCTTCGCGGAGCGCAGCCTGCACGAGAGCGGCGCCATCGACCGCGCGCTCGAGCTGCTCGCCGAGCACGGCCACGTCTACCAGCACGACGGCGCGACCTGGCTGCGCACCACCGAGCTCGGCGACGACAAGGACCGGGTGCTGCGCCGCTCGAGCGGCGAGCTGACCTACTTCGCCGCCGACATCGCCTACCACCAGGACAAGCGCGAGCGCGGCTTCGACCGGCTGATCGACGTCTGGGGCGCCGACCACCACGGCTACGTGACCGCGCATGCACGCTGCCTGGCAGGCGCTCGGCGGCGAGCCGCGACCGGCTCGAGCTGCGTGATCATGCAGCTCGTCAACCTGATCGAGTCCGGCCAGCGCGTGCAGATGTCGAAGCGCGCGCGGCGAGTTCGTCACGCTCGACGACCTGATCGACGACATCGGCGTCGACGCCGCCCGCTACTTCCTGCTGCAGCGCAGCCACGACACGACGCTCGACCTCGACCTCGACCTCGCCCGCGAGCAGAGCCAGGAGAACCCGGTCTACTACGTCCAGTACGCGCACGCGCGGATCGCGAGCATCCTGCGCAAAGCGGGCGAGGAGCGGATCGCGCGAGGCGCTCGTCCGACGGACCTCGACCGGCGAGCCCCGAGCGGCTGCACCCGTCGCGAGCGCGGTCTGCTCAAGCGGCTGTTCGAGTTTCCCGACGAGATCGCGCTTCGCCGCCGAGCGGCGTGCCCCGCACCGGCTGACCGCCTACGCGCACGAGGTCGCGCAGCAGTTCTCGGCCTTCTACCGCGACTGCCGCGTCGTCGGCGCCGCCGAGGAGGACGGCGACGAGGACTACCGGCTCGCGTCTGGCGTCGCGGCGATGCGGGTGATCGCGCGCTCGCTCGAGCTGCTGGGAGTGCAGGCGCCTGAGCGAATGGAGCGGCGCGAGGAGGAGTGACGGTCCCCCCTTGCGCGCGGAGCGCGCCTATATGTTGTTGAAGAAGTTGATGTGGAGGTCGTTGAGGGCGTTCAGCGCCGCCGTGTTGAGGCGCGCCAGCTCGTTCGTGTAGAGCAGCACCCCCATCGCCACCAGGATCACGCCCGAGGCGAGCGTGATCGCCCCGTAGTGGTCGCGGAAGAAGCGGAAGATGCCGGTGACCTTGCGAGAAGGCGACCGCGCTGAGGATGAACGGTACGGCGAACCCTGCGGCGTAGAAGGCGAGCAGGACGCCGCCCTTCGCGACGGTCGACTCGGTGCCGGCGGCGGTCAGGATCGCGCCGAGCGTCGGGCCGGTGCAGGGCAGCCAGGCGATCGCGAAGGCGAGCCCGGCGATCACCGGGCCGCCCGTCGACGCGCGCGAGAGGAGCGCCTGCGGCCGCCACTCGCGGTTCAGGCGGGGCACGAACAGCGTTGCGAGGAAGAGCACGCCCATCGCGGTGATCACGATCGCGGCGATCTCGCGCAGCTCGGTCGCGGTGGTCGGTGAGCGTGCGGCCGAGGCCGGTCGCCGACATCCCGAGCGCGACGAACATGACCGTGAACGACAGGCAGAAGACCAGGGACGGCCCGAGCACGCGCATGCGACCGCGGCCCTCGCTCAGCTCCGCGAACGAGACGCCGGAGATCGCCGACAGGTATCCCGGCACGAGCGGCAGCACGCACGGGGAGATGAACGAGACGAAGCCGACCGCGAACGCGGCGATCACGGTCGTGTCGGCGTGTCCGGCCATCAGGTCCGAAAGCGCCCGAGGTCCGCCTCGAGGCGTGCCGCGTCGCCGGCGTCCGGGGCCGGCGGTTCGGCCGCGGGCCCGGCCGCCGCCGTACGCGGGCGAGCGCGTCGCCAGCGAAACGCCGCGTACGCCGACGGCGGCCGCGGCGGCGAGGATGCCGAGGGCGGGCACGACGTAGGCGGCGAGGCCGAAACCGCTCGGGCGGGGCAGGGCGAGGACGCGGTCGCCGTACTGCGCGACGAGCGCCTGCTTGATCTGGTCCGCCGAGCGGCACTGGGCGACCTGCGCGCTGATCAGGGCGCGCTCCTGCTCGGCCGAGGGTGCGTTCTCGGCGACCTGCAGCGGGACGCCGCACTGAAGGCACATCACCTGACTCTCGACGGCCGACTGAGAGGTCTTCGGACAGGCCGCCGCGGCGCTGGTCGCGGGAGCGACGAGCGTCGCGATCACGATGAGCAGCAAAGCCGCTGCCCGGCTTCGCGGTGAGCGGACGTTCGGGGGGTGGGTCATGGCGGCTCCTCGGGCGCCACCTGAGAGCAAAACCCACTGCGCGGCTTCGCGCGGGAGGGAAGCGCGGCTAGAGGTCATGCCGGCTCCTTCAGCACGGGCGCCACCTGCGTCTCGAAGAAGGCTTGGTCACCGGGCCGCGGTCGGTCGCGGCGATCCGGCCGCGGCGATCGACCACGACCGTCTCGGGATAGCCCTCGACCTGGAACGGCCGCAGCTGGGAGCCATCACGGTCGCGCACGATCGGGTACGTCAGCCCGTAGCGGCGGACGAAAGCCTGCGCGTCGCCGGTGACGTCGAGCACGTCGACACCGAGCACCGTCCCGCCCGCGCGCGCGAGGCTGCGCTGCCAGCGCTCGACGAGCGGCGCCTCCGAGCGGCAGGGCGGGCACCACGAGGCCCAGAAGTTGAGGACCACGACGTGACCGCGATAGGCGGCGAGCGAGAGCCGGCCCGATCCGTCGAGCTCCGGCCAGGAGGCAGCGGGCGCGGCGGGCCGACCGCCGCGCGCGAGCTGGTCGTCGATCGACTGGCTCTGCGTATGCGAGCTGACCCCGTAGGCGAGCAGCCCGAGCAGAGCCACCAGCGAGAGGATTGCGACGAGTGGAACGGGTCGCAGGATGGCCTTCAGCATGTGTGAAAGAGGGTAATGGCGGCGATTCGGTGGGTGCCGGAGACCGTATCTTCAGCGCTGCGACACGGCGGCGCAGAGCGGACCGCGCTCCGCCGTCGAGCGAAGATCCAATATCGCGAGACGAACTCGGACGACGGGCACGCCGCTGCTCGTGCTCAGCCTTCGACCCTTTCCGCCCCGGCTCCGCTGACGATGGAGCGATCCGCCGCGCGTTCCCTGAAGCGGACGACGGGCCTCGAACCCGCGACCTTCGGCTCGGGAAGCGCAGGCTCGATGCCTCAGGTTGGGCTCTAGAAAGCGGAGCTTTTGCGCTGACGAGTGACGGATGCGACCTCGATGCGACCGTATTAGTGGGGCGCCTCCCCCAGAGCTGGGCCGACTCGGGTTTGTTCAGCCCGCGCTAAGGCCAGTGGCTCAACAGCTCAGCGATGCCTGGCCGACGGCGTGGCGCGCCGTCGGCCCATCGCCGCGCCATCAGACAAATACGGCGCCGAACGCGACAACTCCGATGAACGTGAGCGCGAAGCCGATCGTGCGGGTTCCCGTCGTGAGCTGCCAGGCGCCTGCTCCCACCAGTGCCAGCGACACGAGGACGGCGGCTACACGTGCAGCCATACGAGCAACGCACAGCCGCGCGGCGATCACCGCGGCTCGCTCTCGCGCAGAATCTCAACCGATCAACACCCGCACCTGATCGAACGACCTTCGAAGCGGGTGCGTGTAGGTGGCGAGCATCGTTTCGATCCTGTGGCCATTGATCGCCGCAAGGTCCGCGTCGTCTACGCCGGCAGCCCGCAGAAGGCTGACGAAGCTATGCCGGGCCTCATGCGGGCGCATGTCGATGCCAGATGGCCTCTGCGCCGGACGCCAGACGTCCCGGTAGAAGTTGCGCTGCCTCCACAGCTGCCCGCCCGGCGTCGGAAACAGCAGCTCGCTGTTGATGCGCGCGGGCATCGCTCGCAGAAGCGCAGCGAGCGATGGTCCACACGGCACGACGCGGCCGGCCGACTGCTCACCGTGATCCGTCTTCGCGCCCTCGAGGATCCGGCCTTCGTCGCCCGTTCGGCGAACGACGAGGAGCTCGCCGTCGAAGTCCTGGCCGCGGAGGGGAAGCACCTCTCCGAGCCGCATTCCGGTGTCCGTGAACACGCGCACGATCGGCTCCCAGCGCCCGGCAGCGGCGGCGAAGGCGTGCATCTGCTCGAACGAGAACACGCGTGCCGCGCGCCGCTGCTTGCGGACGCGTGGATCGGTCGCTCGAATCCGCACGCCCTTGAAGGGGTTGACCTCGGCCATCCGTCAGTGATCGCGTCCTCGGTCATCGCGGACAGCGAGACGGCCGCCCTGTCCGCCAGCTGTCCCCAGCAGTGACACCTCGTGGACATGTCTCGGACAGGCGCGGTGCCCGACTTATGGCTTCGGCCCAGCCGGACGGCCATCCGCTCGAGCTTCCCGCCCGTGGCGCGCCTCAGCGTTCGTACGCGCGACCGCGCGGAAGTACCCGGCTGACCTGGATCACGCGACGCTGCACGTCGAGCAGCAGCAGAACCCGCCAGTCGCCCACTCGCAGGCGCCACTCCGGCGCGGCGGTCAGCTTGCGCAGCTGGCCGGCTCGTCGAGGATCCTGAGTGAGGACGCGCAGCGCAGTCTCGACGCGCCGACGGACCGGCGGGTCAAGCCGGCGCATGTCGCGTTGGGCGGTGCGGGTGAGCTCGACGCGCCAGAGCTCGGCGCTCACCCGAGCTCGCGCGTTGCCTCATCCAGCGGCACCGTGCGGCCGGCCGCGAGGTCGCCGCGACCCTCAACGGCAGCTGCCTCGTCCGCGTCAGTCCACGGCTCGTCATCGACGGCCGCGCCGCTGAATGCGACGAGAACCGGATCGGAGCCTTGGTCGAGTAGGCGCAACGCTTCAGCGGCCTGCTCCTCGGTGAGCGCCTCGACGCGTTCGCGTAGCTCTTCCTTCGCGGTCATCACGTTCCACGGTAGCGCCAGGCGCGGCTGCATACGACCGCCATATCAACCGGCTCGCCACCGACCACGGCCCGCCGCCGGGGAGCGCATCGCTCGTCTGCCGGTAGCGAAATTGCGCCCGCTTGAATGTGCGGCCGCCCGCGGGCGGTGCTCTACGTCCCCGCGGGAGAGCGCTCGCTGCGGGGATCTTGTTTCCCGCGGCGTCATAGGGCCCTGGCCAGCCGCGGCGTCGAAACCACCGATTCACCCACGGCCGCATGAACCGCGGAAACCATCGAACCGCTGGCCCTTCCCGTCTCCGATCACGCTCGCTCCCCTGGCCGCTTGCTTCGTCGCAGAACGAAGAATCGCAGGAAGCCGGCGATGGCGACCACAGCGATGACGATCAGCAGCACGGTCGCGATCGGCGAGGAGTGCCCGCGACCATTCCCACCAAAAGGCAGAAGAAGTCCCGAGGCTATGACCACGGGCGAACCCTGAAGGCATCTCGCGGCCTTCGCGGAGCCACTCTGTCCGTACCCCGCTGGGACGCCTGCGCTGGACGAGTAGGAGATCTCGATCTCGACCGCTGCGGCTCACGATGCGACCAATATGCGACCACGACATCGCCACAGCCGCACCGCCTCGCATCTCCTCGCCTATCGGGCCCCGGCCGGATAGATCCCGTTTCCGCATCGCTGAGGCAAAACCATGCGCCCTCATGCGACAACCGGAAAGCGGACGACGGGCCTCGAACCCGCGACCTTCGGCTTGGGAAGCCGACGCTCTACCAACTGAGCTACGTCCGCAAAGCGGTGGCCGGCCGGTTGCCCCGTTGCGCAGCCGTCAGTCCCCGCGTTTCGATGTTACCTGCGGGGCGTTTGGTCAGGAGCGTGCGGTCGCAGACCGCACGCTGAGCTACGTCCCCAAGCGGTGGTCGGCCGGCTGCCCGCGTTGCGGCAGCCGTCAGTCCCCGCGGTTCGATGTTGCCCGCGGGCGATTCGCCAGGCGCGCGTGGGAGAGTTTGCGGTCACAGACCGCAAACTCTCGACAAGTCGCCCGGGCGGCGTATCGGCTACGGTCGCGCCTCCGCGGCCCGTTCGTCGCCCGGATTCGCCAACACGCAAGCGACCGTCGCAAGGAGAGTCACGATGCCTTTGTTCGGAAGGCGCAAGCAGGAGCCGGGTGAGCCGCCAGCGCGGAGCTTCGCGGCGGATGCAGATGCGATGCGCGCTGCGCTCTCCGCGCGGCAGGCAGATAGCGGCGCCCGGTCCGGAGCGGTCGACCCGCGAGCGATCGTGAGCGATCTGCTGGAGGGCGAGATGCGCGCTCCGACCGCCGACGTGGCCGCTCTGATACGGGCGAGGGTCGATCCCGCAGAGTTCTATGAGCGGGAGGTCGCGCCGAGTTGGGAGCGCCTCGGCGAGTCACAGCGAGCGGCGCGCGTCGATGGATTCCTCGACCTCTGCCGGATGCTCGACGAGTCCGGCGGGAGTGTGGATGAGGAGATGCGGGCCGCCGTGCACACCAAGACCCTGATCCTCGCGTGGGCGTTCGACGAGACGTACGGCTACCTCGCGCAGATCGCGCGCGGGGAGAGCCAGGGGCCTCCCGGTTGAGCCGTGGCGCGGGCGGGCGTCTTGCAGCACTTGACTACGGACGGCATAGGAAGCAACATTCGGCGCCCGGGCAGGACGCCCATGGCGGACTCACAGTGCCGGAAACTCGACACTTCAAATTTCGCAGTCGTCCAGAGGCGGTCGCCGCGGCGCGGCGGGCGCTCGACGGCTTTGAGCGCCTGCTCGACCTGAGCGTCTTCTACGACGCCTCGCTGTGCGTCAGCGAGCTCGTCACGAACGCGGTGCTGCACGCTGACGCGACCCAGGACGACGACGACGAGCTCGAGCTGATCGTCTCGATCTCCGACGGTGCCCTGCGGGTCAGCGTGCTCGACCCTGGCTCGGGCTTCACCGCGCACGTACCCGCTCCCGGCGACGACGGCGGCTGGGGTCTCTACATAGTCGACCGTCTTGCCGATCGCTGGGGCGTCGACCGCACGGAGCGCACCCGCGTATGGTTCGAGATCGCCGCCAGGGCGGGCGACGCCGCCGCGGCCCGATCGATGAGGCTCGAGCCGGAGGGTGAGGACCGCCCGGACGGCGCCGGCACGGAGATGCCCGGGCGGGAGGGCCGCCTTCCGCGGCTCCGGTCGCGACTTCTGGGCACCGCCTAACCCTGAGCGGGCTGTCTCGAGTCGGGTTTCGCGGCAGGTGAGAGAAGCACGATCTCGAGGTCCTCAGGGCCTCGCCGCGGTCCCTCGCCAGCGCTCCGGGAGTCGACCGCGGGGGAGGGTTAAGTGCCATCGGCGGCGGGAACAACGAGAGCGGCATGTGCGCGATCTTCCGTAGAGACAGCTTCGAGCAGGCCCTCGAGAAGACGGTCGACGGACCGGAGGTCAGCTGGGATCCAGCCGCCTCGGAGTGGTACGTCGACGCGCCGTGCGAGAGCTGCGGCGGGTACCGGATGGGCCTCGAGGTGGCCGACCCGCAGGAGCGCGAGGTGGCTCGCTCGAGGGCGTCCGCCTTCCTGCTGAGGGTCCACGCGCGCGGCGGCTGTCTCGGCTGCGAGACGCGCCAGTGGCGCAGCGTTGCACCCCCGACCAGCGCCCAGCCGCACGTCTGGTGGGACACCGAGACCGCGTGAGTGGATGGCCTGGCGCGAGCTGCCGGGCGCCGAGGCGGGCGTGTCCGTTCCGCTCGGGAATCAAGACCTTCTGGGCGCCGCAGGAGGTTCGCGCGGGCGCCCGGGCGCTCTGGACGAGTGACCGCTTGCCGCTTCGCGTCGCCTACCGCCCCGGCGAGGTGGACGTCGACGCCCCGACGATCTTCTACGACTCGGAGTCGGGCCGCTGGAGGCTTCAGGTCCCTGCTTCGAGTGCGGGGGCTTCGACCTGCGGCTGACGAGCTTCGGTCGCGGGGCCGTCGAGGTGGCCTGCGACGAGGCGCTCACCTGTCTCAGCCTGGTCGCGCGCGAGGGCTGCCCGAATTGCCGCACGCGAGCGTGAGCGCTCGATTGCTGCGGGACGATGATCAGGAGCCCCGGATCTGGTTCGACACCGAGATCGGCGACTGGATGCTGTGGCAGGCGCTCGAGGGCTCCGACGAGGGCGTGACGCTGCCGCTCGGGCTCGGCCGCTACGACGCCCGGCGCGCGAGCGTCTACAAAGCCGCGGCGAGCCTCCTGTTCGACTCGCAGCTGTTTCACGACTAGCGGGCAGGCGGAGCCTGACCGCTCGACTCGAACCGGGTTCGATAGCCCATTCCCAGTTGGCGCCTCCTGGCGCTCCATACCCGCATGGCGGAGCTCGTCCGGATCGACGATGATCAGCGGCAGGGCCACCGAATGCACAGGAGGCAAAGTTGGACAGCTGGGACATCCGCGTCGCTCGAGCTTGAGCCGCACCATCCGCAGGTTCTGCGCTCCGACAGCGAGGCGCGCGTGATCGCGATCAACCTCCCTGCGGGCGAGCTGCTCCAGGAGCACCAGACCCATGAGCGCGCCTACCTGCTCGTCGCCGCGGGGAGATCGAGATCCTCGACTCGAGCGGAAGCGTCTCCGGCGGCCCGGGCCTCGTCGCTCATTTCGAGCCGCACGAGCGCCGCGAGGTGCGCGCAAGCGAGGACTCGCGCGTCGTGCTCATCCTCGGCCCGTGGCCGGCGCTGGACCGGCAGCACTCCTGACGTCCGCGACGGTCCAGGGTCAGCCGGAAGGCGCTGCCCGCCGTGCGCCGCGGCGCAGTCGTAAACGCCGCAAGCGCGCCGATTTACCGGCTGCGCGCGGATTGTCGGTCGCTCCGCGGCCGACGCTGCGATAATCCGCGACCCGATGGACCCGTCCCGCAAGCGCAAGCTTCGCCTCGATGGTCGCGCTGGTGGCTGCGGTCGTGCTCGCGGCCGCGCTCGTGTACACGAGCTTCAGCGAGGCCACCCAGGCCGAGACGCCGCGCCAGGTGCTCGCCCTGGCGGCGGGCTCGATCCAGATGACCGGCAAGGTCGTCGCGGGGACGATCCGCCACGACCGGCCAGACGCTCGCTTTCGCCTGCGGGACCTGAACGGCTCGGCGTCGCGTGCCGGTCGTCTACCAGGGGCTCGTCCCCGATCAGTTCGAGCCCGGGCGCGAGGTGATAATCACGGGCGCGCTGCAGGCGCGGGACGTTCGTCGGCCAGCGCGGCTCGCTCGTCACCAAGTGCCCGTCGAAGTATCAGAGCGTGCCCTCGGGGAAGACGCTCTGAGCATGGCCGTGCCTGGGCGCTGATGGCCGCGATCGGCTCCGCCGCGCTCCTGATCGCGCTGCTGACGGCGGTCTACGTCGCGGGCAGCGCGATCTACGGTGCGCGCACCGGCAGGCGCGAGTTCGTCGTCTCCGCGCGGCGCGCGATGTACGCGCTCGCGGCCTGCTCGTCTTCGCGACGGTCCTGCTCGAGATCGCCTACCTGCGCTCCGACTTCTCGTTCAAGCTCGTCGCCGAGAACTCCTCGACCGACACGCCGACCTTCTACAAGCTGACCGCGATGTGGTCGAGCCAGGAGGGCTCGCTGCTGCTGTGGGTGTTGCTGCTGTGCGGTCTACTCGAGCGCGGTGCTGTTCCTCACGCGCCACCGCCACAGCGAGATCGTCCCGTACGCGACCGCGGTGCTCGGCGCTGATCGCGATCTTCTTCCTCGGCCTGATCGTCGATCTGGGGCGAGAACCCGTTCACGACGCTCGCCGCAGCCGCCGGCCGAGGGCAACGGCCTCAACCCGCTGCTGCGCCACCCGGAGATGATGATCCACCCGCCGATCCTCTACTCGGGCTACGTCGGCTTCTCGATCCCGTTCGCGTTCGCGGTCGGGGCGCTGATCACCCGCCGCACGAACGCCGACTGGATCCGCTCGACACGCCGCTTCGCGCTGATCGCGTGGACGTTCCTCGGCTGCGGCATCCTGCTCGGGGCGCTGTGGTCGTACTCGCGAGCTCGGCTGGGGCGGCTACTGGGCCTGGGATCCGGTCGAGAACGCGGCGCTGATGCCGTGGCTCGTCGGCGCGGCCTTCCTGCACTCGATCATGGTGCAGGAGAAGCGCGGCATGCTGAAGGTCTGGAACGTCTCGCTGATCGCGGGCGCCTTCGTGCTCTCGCTGCTCGGAACCTTCCTGGTCCGCTCCGGGCGTGCTCGACTCGATCCACGCGTTCGGAGCGTCGACGCTCGGCGTCGCCGTTCCTCGATCTTCATCGGCATCGTCGCGCTCGTGCTCGGTCGTGCTGATCTCGACGCGGCTGCGACTCGCTGCGCAGCGAGGCGCGGCTCGACTCGCTGCTCTCGCGCGAGGCCTTCTTCCTGCTCAACAACCTCGTGCTCGTCGCGCTCTGCGTGGTGATCTTCTGGGGCACGTACTTCCCGCTCATCTCGGAGCTGCTGACCGGCAGCAAGCGCAGCGTCGGGCCGCCGTTCTTCGACCGGGTGACGATGCCGCTCGCGATCGTGCTCGTGCTGCTCGCGGGCATCGGGCCGGTGATCTCGTGGCGGCGCGCGACGCCGGCGAACCTGCGCCGGCTGTTCCTCGCGCCGCTCGTCGACCACCGGCGCGCTCGTCGCTGCTGCTCGCGACGCTCACCTCGGCGCCGCAGAGCACGCCGTCGCTCGATGATGTTCACGCTGATCGGCTTCGTGCTGGCGGTCGTCGCGCAGGAGTTCTGGCGCGGCACGCGCGCGCGGCGCGTGATGGCCGGCGAGCCCTGGCCGCTCGCGCTCTTCCAGCTCGTCGCCCGCAACCGACGCCGCTACGGCGGCTACGTCGTGCACGCGGGGATCGCGCTCGTCTTCCTCGGCGTCGCGGCCAGCGTCGGCGTTCGCGCGCCAGCGGACATCAGGCTCCCGCTCGGGCAGACCACCAACGTCGGCGGCTACACGGTCCGCTACGTGCGCCCGACAGCGACGGTGCTCGACGACTCGCGCGCACACGGGCGCGCCGGTCACGCTCGGCGCGGTGCTCGACATGCGCCGCGGAGGAGCAGCACTGGCACTTCCAGCCCGCCGCCGACTACTACCCGGCGGCCGACGGCTCGGGCGGGCCGATCGGCCGCTACTTCGAGGGCAACACCACCAGCATCGTCGACGCCAACTGGGGCGTCACGCGCAACGAGTGGACGGCGATCGAGCCGGACACAGCACGCTCCAAGCGGCCGATCGCGGTCGCCAACAAGGAGTTCGCGAACGCCGGGCCGAACGTCCAGGCGCTGGTGATCGCGGCGCTCGCCGCGCACTACCGCAACAGCCCGCCGCCGGCCACCTTCCGGCTGATCGTGAACCCGATCGTGATCTGGATCTGGCTCGGCGGAATCGTCGTCCTGGCCGGCGCGTTGACCTCGCTGTGGCCGGCGCCGGCGACACGCAGCCGGCGCGCCGTCAGCCTGGCGCGTGCGCGGCTGGGCCGGGAGCTATCGCGAGCGTAGGGACTTGCGCTCACGCGCTCCCAGCGCGGCTCCGCCGCGCTGTCGTGGGTGAAAGGTGCGTCTGAGCGGGCTCGACTGCCCGTTCAGGCAGAACGACTCGCGGTGGTTCGGGAAGCCGTGGGGCCGCTGCCGCGTAACCTCTCCGTGATGACGTTCGTCATGGCCGTGATCCTGCTCGCCTTCCTGGTGGCCCTCGTCGCTTCGGGGCCGCTGCGGCTGGGGGGCGCGGTCGACCATCGTGACGACGAGCGCCGGGCCGCCCTGGAGGCCGCCAAGGAGGCGAAGTACCGCGAGATCCGTGACGCCGAGCTCGATTACCGGATGGGGAAGCTCGGGGAGGGCGACTACCGGTCGATCGATCGCGAGCTGCGCGCACAGGCGATCGGCATCCTCAAGGAGCTCGACAAGCTCGACGCGGAGCCGCCGAGCGACTCGGCGCCGGTCACGGCGAGCTCGAATGGACAGCGGCTAGGGTAGGGAGACGTGGCGGTTCTGTTCGACTTCACCCAGATCGTCATCTCGGTCGTTCTGATCCTGCTCGTGCTGCTCCACTCGGGCAAGGATTCGGGGCTCTCGGGTGCGTTCGGCGTGGGCACCGGCGCCGGCCCGTTCGGCGGCGGCTCACTCGTCGAGCGCAACCTCGATCGCTGGACGATCGTGTTCGCCGTCCTGTTCGTGGCGAACATGATCGTGCTGCTGAAGATCAAGTAGCGACCCCCCGCAGCGACGCCTCGGCCGGGGCGCTCAGGCGGTGAAGCGCATCACGCTGCGTATCGCCGGGGCCACCGTCCCGGTCGACGTTCCGGCGGCCGTAGAACTCGCCGGCGCTCGTGAGCGCGGGCACGCGCGCCAGCTCCTGGCAGCGGTCGAGGATCGAGAGCACCGAGTCGGTCATGCGCATGTCCGCGAGCGGACGCGTGATCGCGCCGTCCTCGATCAGGAAGGTCCCGTCGCGCGTGACGCCGGTGATCAGCGCCTCCCTCGGGCGGACCGGGTTCGTGTACCAGAGCCGCGTCACGTAGATGCCGCGTTCGATCGGCTCGCACAGCTCCGCCTCGTCGGCCGCGGCGCCGCCCGCGAGCACGAGATTGGTCGGCAGCGGCCCCTCCGGGGCGCCGCCCGCGGCGAGCGCGTGACCGGTCGAGCGAGTACCCGCGAGCGCGGCGCTGCGGGTGTCGTGCACGACGGCGTGGGCGACGCCGTCCTGGATCAACGGGAGCGGGGACTTCGGCACGCCCTCTGCGTCGAAGGCTGCTCGGGAGCGTGCGCGGATGGCGTGGCGAATCGGAGAGGTTGACCGCCGGAGCGGCGACGCGCGTCCCGAGGCGGTCGCAGAGCGCGCCGCGCCCCTCGACGTGAGCGAGGCCGTCGAACGCGGTGTAGCCGAGCCACTCGAGCAACTCGCCGACGGCGGGCGGCCTCGAGCACGACCGGGTACTCGCCCGGCCGGCAGCGCCGCCGCCTCGCCCCGCAGCGTGGCCTTCGCCGCGGCACGATCCGCGAGTGCGGCGCCGTCGAGGTCACTCGAGCTGACCGACGTGCTTGCCGCATAGCCGCTTCGACCGGCGGGAGCGATCGCGGTGACCTTCATGAACGCGTCGGTGACCCTCTCGAGCATTTCGCTGCCGTGGCTCGAGGCGATCGCCGTCTCCACCTCGCCCGCCGTCCAGACGCCGTGCGCCTCGGCCCCGGCTCGCGCGCAACGCTCGAAAGCGGCGGCGAGCTGCTCGCCGCCGCGCCGCGGATCGAGCGCGGCTGTTTCGGGATCCCAACCGGCTCCGCCGCTTCGCGGCGACGCCGGCTCTGGCCAGGCCGTCAGGACCGTGCCGCCGCCGCCGCCGGCGCGTCCGGCATGGGCGGCCTCCGCGGCCGCGGCGGCACAGGCGCGAAGGGATTCGTCCGTCGCCGAGTTTGTCTGCGCGCGTCCCAGATGCCCGTCGACGAGCGTCGCAACCTCGAGCGTGAGGTCCTCGACAGCTGTTGCCTGGGTGGGGCTCGAGCGGGCGAAGCGGAGCAGCAGCGACCGCTCGCGGGTGACCGTGACGAGCGTCTCGCCGCCGGCGACGGAGAGCGCCCGCCGGGCGCTCTCGAGCGTGTCGCTCTCAGGCCCGCCGCTCATTGCCCCCGCCCGCTCAGGCGACGCCGACCTCGACGTTGCGAAAGCGTGCCGGCGCCGTGCCGTGCGAGACGCGCATCGTCTGGCCCGGCTCGCCCTTGCCGCAGTTGAGCAGGCCCCACAGGCGCCACTCGCTTTCGGAACAGACCGCATCGAGACCGTCCCAGAACTCCGGCGTGATGCCGGCGTAGCTCGGGTTGCGGTAGAGCCGCCCGAGCTCCCCGCCGCGGATCTCCCAGGCCGCCTCGGTGGCGAACTGGAAGTGGAGCCGGCGCTGGTCGATCGACCAGGAGCGGTTCATCTCGAGGTAGAGGCCCTCGCCGGTGTCCGCGAGCAGGTCGGCGAGCGTGCCCGCATCGCCGGGGGCGAGGTTGACGTTGGTCATCCGAATGATCGGCTGACGGGCGAAGCCCTCTGCGCGCATACAGCCGCCGGAGCGCTCGAGGCCGATCTCGGCAGCCGTCTCGCGCGAGGAGAGAAAGCCGGCCAGGACGCCGTCGGTGACGAGCTCTGTGCGGCGTGCGGCGACTCCCTCGTCATCCCATCCGAAGGTGCCGAGACCGCCCGGCACGAGCGCGTCGGCGCTCACCTGCATGTGCTCCGAACCGACTCGGAAGCGGCCGATGTCGGTCGCGGAGAGGTAGCTCGTGCCGGCGTACGATGCCTCTCGCCCGAGCACCCGATCGAGCTCCGTCGCGTGGCCGACCGACTCATGCAGCTGCAGCGACAGCTGCTGGGAGCCGAGCACGACGGTCATGCGTCCGCTCGGGCACGCCGGAGCGCTGAGCAGCGCGATCGCTTCGTCGGCCACGCGCGGCGCGTTGCCGACGAGGTCGAGCGATTCGAAATACTCGTATCCGGCCTGTGCGACGTCGCCGCGGAACGAGCCGGGGTAGGAGCGCACCTGGGTCTCGCCGCCGCCGATCGCGGTCGCTTCGACGCCGCCGCCACAGGCGACCGCGCGCTGCTCGACAGCTGTCCCCTCGCTCGAGACGTACGTGGTGTCGTCCCTGAAGGCCATGTAGTGCGCGCGAGTCAGGGCGATCCGTGAGTCGCCACGCATCGCCTGCTCTGCCGCCTCGAGCACGGCGATCTTCTCAGCGTGCGGAACCTCGAACGGGTCGCGGCGGCAGTCGCTTCGCCAGGTTCCGCCTGCGGGCGTCTCGGCCACGAGCGGCGTGGCGCGCACGGTCGGCTGCGCAGCGGCGATCCGCAGCGCACGCTCCAAAGCGGTCTCGGCCGCGGCGCGATCCGGTGTTCCCGTGGCTGCGAAGCCCCAGGCGCCCCCGACGCGGACACGGATGCCGATGCCTTCCTCGGTCCAGCTGTCGAGCTCGTCGATCGCGCCCTGACGCGTCGAGATTCGCTCGCCGCGACTGCGGACGTGGCGCGCGTCCACGAAGTCGGCCCGGCCGGAGGCCATGCCGACGATCTCTGTCAGAACCTCTCGCATCGGCGTACAGCCTGCCGCACCGTGGGCCTCAGCGTCATGTGGCGATCCTCACACGCCGGCAGCAGGCTGTCCTTCCGCCACCACGTCTATTAGGATGGCGCCCGTCATGCGCGGCGAGGAGGCAACCGTCCCGCCTCCGACGTCCGGCGGGACCGGACCAGACGTCCGGTCGGAGGCCACCCCATGAAGATCCTCGTAACCGGCGGTTCCGGCTTCATCGGCTCGCACGTCGTCGACGTGCTGGCCGCGCGTGGGCACTCGCCCTTCATCTTCGACCGCGTCGAGTCGCCACATCACGAGCCCGGATCGGTCGCGACCGCGCTCGGCGAGGTCACCGACAGCGATGCCCTCGCCGTGGCGATGGACGGCTGCGACGCGGTGATCCACCTCGCCGCGATGGCCGACGTCGGCGACGTCAAGGTCGATCCCGAGGGTGCCGAGCTCGTCAACTCACGCGGGACGCTCGCCGTGCTCGAGGCAGCCCGCAGCGCCAAGGTCGGTCGGGTCGTGTACGGGAGCACGATCTGGGTCTACAGCGACTGCGAGCAGACCGCCGTCGACGAGAACACACCGCTGCTTCCGCCCGCCCACCTGTACACCGCCACGAAGCTCGCCGGCGAGCTGTACTGCCGCTCGTACGCCGAGCTCTACGGGATCGAGTACACGGTGCTGCGCTTCGGGATCCCCTACGGCCCGCGCGCGCGGCCCGCGGCGGTCGTCCCGGCCTTCGTCAACAAGGCGCTGGCGGGAGAGCCGCTCACGGTCGCCGGCAGCGGCAGCCAGGGCCGCCGCTTCGTCTACGTCGAGGACCTCGCGGACGGCATCGTTCGAGGCCTCGAGCCGGTCGCCTCAAATCGCGTCTACAACCTCGCCGGCACCGAGACGACGACGATCCTCGAGATCGCCCAGACCGTCCAGCAGCTCGTTGGGGACACTCAGATCGTCCATACACCCGCTCGCGACGGCGACTTCGGCGGCAAGGAGGTCTCGAGCGAGCGCGCCCTCGAGGAGCTCGGCTGGGCTCCCTCGACCCCGTTCGCGGAGGGCGTTCGCCGCTACGTCGCGTGGCGACGCGAGACGGACCCGATCCCCGAGGCTGAGCCCCTCCCGGCCGCTCCGGTGCCCGCCGCTCCGGACCCCGACGATGCGCATGCGGTTCGCACGCTCCCCTCCACACGCGGGGCGATCGCGCGCATGGTCGGCAGCGTGCGCGCCCGGCACCTGCGTCCGGCGCTGTCCGCCGTCGCGCTCGTCGGAGCTTTCGCCTGGAGCTTCTCGACCGACGAGTCGTTCGCCGTTCTTTCCAAGGTCTTCGGCGGCAAGGCCCAGACATCGGTCAAGACGAGCCATCGCGACGTTGGCTTGCTCGTTCGCGCCTCGCCCGCCGCCGCACCCGTCGTCGCCGCCACGCTCGAGCGGAGCGGGGTCCGGGCGTCGTTCGCGCTCGAGGGGTCGACGGGCTCGTCGACGCTAACCGCGATCAGGGCGAGCGGCAGCGACGCCGTCCCGCAGCTCCGCTCCGGCGAGTTCGTCCGCTGGCTGGGCACGCGCAGCGAGCTGAGCCGCAGCATCCGTCATTTCGGCCTCACCAAGCCCGTCTACTACGCGCCGCCGCGCAACGGCTTCACCTTCGGACAGGACCTGCTCGGTCACACCGCGGGCGCCACGCCCGTCGCGGGCGCGGTGCACTTCGCGGGCGCATCCGAGCACGGCCGCCTGCATCCCGGCGCGATCGTCGAGGTTACGCTCGACGGCAACCGTCGCAGCTGGCAGCCGGTCGTCGACCGCCTGCTCGCCGAGCTGCGCGCCAACCGGCTCCTCGGTATGCCGGCGGACCTGCTGCTGCGCGCGAGTCGGACGCACAAGGCCTGACCTTCCTCGCAGGCCGCTGACGCCTGCATCCCGCACCGAGCCGGCCACCGCGAATCGCTGGTGGCCGGCTCGTTTCCCGGCCATCGAGCCGATGATGGCTGCGCCGGCCTCCTCAGGGGGTCAGCGTCTTGACGAGGCGTGTTGCGCTGTTGGGAATCACCCGATGCGGTGCGTCGGGCCACCCAAGCCCCCGACAATCGGCGGGGAGCGCAAACCGTGCCCGATTAGCCAGGACGTTCAGGCCGGTGCGCCGGCCGACGATCACCCCCCCTGTAACAGACCGTCCAACTTGCCCTCACCCAGGCCAGCGGCGAGCGCGCTCAGGTATGCGTCCCCCAGCACATAGGTGGGCATACGCGGCGTGCAGGACGCGCAGCTCCGTCGTGGCCGGCTCGATCGCCGCGACGTCGCCCGTGTAAGCCGCGAACCGCCGCTCGAGCTCCCCCATTCGCCGTCCCGCCTGAGCTGGCGAAGCGCTGTGATCGCGGTATGCCTCGACGATCGGATCGGCTCGCCCCAACGGTCGGTTGACGGCAAGCCTGATCGGCTCTAGCTGCATCAGATACGCCTCGATCGCCGACGCGCGGGCGGGAGGGCGCGGACCTGGACCGGGCGGCCCTTGCGCACCCAAGCAGCCCGAACGCGCACAGCGCGATCAGAGCAACAGACCGGAGAGGCATCCCTAGCAGATTGCCGGCGGGTCGGACAGTGTCACGCAGTGAGCCCGCTCGCCCGTGCGCTCAATAGCCGTAGCTTCCACCACCGGACGATGACGACGGCGCAGCAGGGGCGGTCGCGGGCTTGGATGGCGTCGCGCCGTTCGCGGTGACGGCCGTCCAGACGCCGACGTCCTTGATGCCCTGCCCCTTCGCGTCGCCCGCCTTCGTGTCTCCGGCGAACGTGTACAGCGGCATGCCCTTGTAGGTGACCTGCATCGTTCCGCCCGGACGCTTGACAGTTCCAAGCGAACCGACGCTGCCGCTCGGCGCCCCGCCCGCCGGCGCGGCGAGGGGATGCCACGCCTTCACGCACGTCGCGCTCGTGCAAATCCACTTCCCACTCTGCTCGCCAGAGAGGTGATAAAGGGTGAGGCCCTGCGAATCGACCAGCACCGAGGCGCCGAGCGACGAGACCGACGCGGTCTTCACGATCGCCGTTCCGGCCCCACCGCTCGACGGCGAAGCCGGCGGGGCCGAGCTGCGGCTGCTGCTGGAACCACTCCCGCAGGCCGCGAGCAAGACAGACGACGCTACTACCGCGGGCATGAACTTCGTGCTTTGACGCATACCGGACTCTCCTGAAGCGCGACTGCGGTGGTGCGGCCGCTATTGGAGAGGACGCCCCAACGGGCCGGTTCCTTCCCCCCAAGTCCGATCGTCCGCACTCAGCGCTCAGCTGCCAACCGCTTCGACTGAGCTGAGCTTGCTGGTGATGCAGGCGAGCAGTTGATCGTACGAGTCGCGGACGCGCTCACGCCTCAGGGCATAGCTCTTGACTGGCGTCCATGCCACGGCGATCGAACCTGCGGAGACGCACGTCCTCCTCGACGGGCGACTCGCCTACGACCGGCTGCTGATCGCCACCGGCGCGGAGCCACGCAAGCTCGAGCTGCCCGGGGAAGACCTCGAGGGTGTCCACTACCTGCGAACCCTCCGGATTGCGATGCTCTTCGCGGGCGCGTCTCGAGCGAATGCTCGGGACGGAGCTCGGCGGCTTCTACGGCGATGGCCACCGTGACGACGGCGTCGAGCTTCCCACGAGCACCGGCGTAGAGGCGTTCGAAGGCGACGGGATTGTTCGCCTCCGGGTGCGATTGCGCTGGCGTCGGGGCGCCGACGCGCGCCCCGCTGGCCCGGTCATACGGCGCCCTATCGGCCGCCGCTTCGTTACCACGGGCCATTACCACCGCTCCCGCCGCGGCGGCGTGGATGCGCGCCAGCCAACCAAAAAACCCCGCTTTCGCAGGGCTTTTCGATGCGCCCGAGTGGACTCGAACCACCACGGGCCATACGGCCCACAAGGCCCTCAACCTTGCGCGTCTACCAATTCCGCCACAGGCGCGTAGCGGCGCGGGATTATAGAGCGGACCGGGACCGGTCAGGTTGATGTCGTCCGCTGCCACAGCTAGCCTACGAACACATGTTCGCTCCAGCGACAGAAGGGAGGCACGGCGGATGGTCGACCTGAAGCTGACTCGACGCCAGCAGGAGATCTTCGACTTCATCAAGCGCTACTCCGCGGAGCACGGCTATCCCCCCACCGTGCGCGACATCGGGCGGGCGATCGGGCTCACCTCGTCTTCGACCGTGCATGCCCACCTCGCGAACCTCGAGAAGGTCGGCCTGCTGCGACGCGACCCGAGCAAGCCGCGTGCGCTCGAGCTGCTCGTCGAAGGCGCGCGCAAGATGGTCACGCCCGCCGGGTTGCCGCTGCTCGGGCGGGTCGCCGCCGGCGCTCCCCTGCTCGCCGAGGAGAACATCGAGGAATACGTCGAGGTGCCACCGATTGCGGGCGGCGAGGACGGCGAGTACATACTGCGCGTCTCAGGTGACTCGATGAAGAACGCCGGCATCCTGGACGGTGACTTCGTCGTCGTGCAGCGTCAGGAGACCGCCCGCAACGGCGAGATCGTGGTTGCGCTGCTCGGTGAGGAGGCGACCGTCAAGCGGTACTTCCGCGAGTCCGACCACATCCGGTTGCAACCGGAGAACGAGGCGCTCGAGCCGATCCGCAGCCGCGAGGTCGCGGTCCTCGGCAGGGTCGTCGGAGTGTTTCGGAGGGTCTCGTGAGCGCGCTCACGACACGCACGCGCGCGCGCCAGTTGGCGCTCGTCGGCGACGGACCCGAACGCTTACGGCGCGAGGATCGCGATTGCGATCGCCCGCGACGTGAGAGCGCCCGCTGTGCCGGCGGCGACAGGCTCACGCTCGAGCAGCGGCTCGATCGCGTCTGGGAGGGCCTGCTCGCCGCCGGTGTGGCGGAGTGCCCAGTCTGTGCGGCGAGAATGCAGCGCGCCTCCGATGGCCGCGCCGGCGTCTGCGGAGGATGCGGTTCCAGTGTGAGCTAGGTTCTCGGTATTGACTGACTGGGCGACGATCGCTTCACTCGCCACCGCGGGCGGCACGCTTGTCCTGGCCGTCGCGACCTTCTCCGCCACGCGCTCGTCCAACCGTGCTGCGCGCATCGCCGAGCAGGCACTCCAAGAGCAACGGCGCCCCGTTCTGACCAACGCGCGGATGGATGACCCGGTGCAGAAGATCATGTTTGCCGACGGCCACTGGGTCCGTGTCCAGGGCAGCGAGGCCACGATCGACGAGGAGAGCGATCGGCTCTACCTGGTTATCGCGTTGCGCAACGTGGGCGCCGGCATCGCTGTGCTGCAGGGTTGGCACCCCTGGCCGGAGCGATTGATCGGAAGCAACGAGCACGCATCGCTCGACGAGTTTCGCCGGCACACGCGGGACATCTACATCGCTCCTGGCGACGTGGGCCTGTGGCAAGGCGCTCTCCGCGATCCCGACGAGGACATCCACCGGCAGCTAGCGAGCGCCCGTCGCGAGCGACGAGCCTTCACGGTCGATCTGCTCTACAGCGACCAGGTCGGCGGCCAGCGCACGGTGAGCAGGTTCGGCTTCTCGCCCGCGGGCGACGACCGATGGCTCGCCAACGTCGCCCGGCACTGGAACATCGACTACGCGGGGCCGCGCGGCGACCCGCAGTGAACGGTGCAGAGTGGACCGCGCGGCGAGCGCGATCTACCCTGTGCCGTGCAGGCCAGGCGGCCGCGGGGGGCCGGAGAGAAAACCGGTCTCTCGAGGAAAGTCCGGACACCGCAGGGCAAGGTGGTCGGGAACCCGACCCGGGGAAACCCGCGGGAAAGTGCCACAGAAACACACCGCCTAAGCGGCGGGACCACAGCTGAGTCTCGCCGCCGGCAAGGTTGAAATGGTGCGGTAAGAGCGCACCGGCGGCGTGGCGACACGCCGGCCAGGCAAACCCCACCCGGTGCAAGGCCAAGCAGGGACTATGACGCTGCCCGCCGAGTCCCAGGTCGGCCGCAGGGCGCGCGAGCGCCCGCCTCCGAGAGGCAGATGGATGGCCGCCCAACGACAGAATCCGGCTTACCGGCTTGCTACAGAAAGCCCCCGCTCCGGCGGGGGCTTTCCATTTCGGTGTGGTCGTGGCGGCCGGCGCGGGCGTGACTCACCGGCCTCGCGCGGCGAGCGATGCCGGCGAAGCAACCTCCGCGAAAGCCCCATCGCTCAAATCTGCCTGCATCTCGCGGTGCGAGGCGCGACGCGCCGTTTCGCCGGACATAGCTCGCGCTGGGCTTGCGTGTTGCGGCAGGACCCAATTACGGTGGACCGATGAAGTCAGCACCAGGCGGTAGAAGTGCGACGGTCTGGTGCGTCGCGGTGCTCATCGTCCTGACGCTCGCGAGGACCGGGAGCGCATCGGCCACGGTGCCCGTGACAAACGCTGCGGACCCTCTGCGAACCGGGTGGTACTCCGATCAGGCGATGCTCAGCCCCAGCGTCGTCGGCAGCAGTTCCTTCGGACAGAGGTTCGACGTCGGGGTCAACGGTCAGGTCTACGCTCAGCCGCTCGTTTCAAACGGAACGCTGTTCGTGGCCACCGAGGCCAACTCGATCTACGGGCTCGACCCCCTAACCGGAGCGGAGCGGTGGTCACGCAACCTCGGTCCGGCGTGGGACGCGACGAAGCAATGGTCCGGCTGCACCGACCTCGTCCCGACGAGCGGCATCACGGGGACGCCGGTCATCGACCCGGACACGGACACCGCTTACTTCTACGCGAACACCTACGCCAGCGGCACTTCGGGCGCCGCCGCATGGGACCTACACGCGGTCGATCTCTCTTCCGGCGCCGAGCGAACTGGCTTCCCCGTACGGATTCAACCGCACGCGGCCGACAATCAGGCGGGGACGACGTTCAACCCGACGCAAGAGTTGCAGCGACCAGGTCTCCTGCTGATGAACGGAGTCATCTATGCCGGGTTCGGCAGCCACTGCGATGAAGGACCGACGTGGCAAGGATGGATCGTCGGTGTCTCAACCGCCGGCCATATCACCAGCATGTGGACGACCCGCTCCGCGAACGGCACCGGCGCGTCGATCTGGCACGCGGGCGGAGGCCTCGTCTCGGACGGCCCCGGACAGATCATCGTCGCGACTGGCAACGGTGGCACCCCTCCGAGTGGCCCTCCAATCGCGGGCACAAGTCCTCCCGCGAATCTCGGAAACTCGGTCATCCGCTTGCACGTCGACTCATCCACCGGCCACCTGAGCGCCTCCGACTTCTTCACGCCGTACGACGCGCAGGCGCACGATTGGGATGCAAGCGACGAGGACTTCGGTAGCGGCGCCCCGGTCGGACTACCCGACAGTTTGGGGACTCCCACGACCCCCCATCTGATGGTCGTGAGCGGCAAGGACGGTGTCGTCTACCTGCTCAACCGCGACAGCCTCGGCGGCTACGACCAGGGATCCAGCACATATCCGGACAAGATCGTCGGCACCGCCGGTCCGTCGATGGGCTCGATCATGTCGCGATTCGCTGTCTGGCCTGGGGACGGCGGTTACATCTGGGTTCCCTCGGTCAATCTCGACTACATCGACACGGGCGCGCCCGGTGACTCGCTGGACGTCTACAAGGTCGTCGACGTCGGAGGTCAGGCCAAGCTGGAGCCGATTGCGTCAACGGACCCGACTACGGCCGCCGGGCACTTTGACTTCGGCTCGGGCCAGCCCGTGGTGACCTCCAACGGGACCACCTCGGGCAGCGGACTCGTTTGGATCGAGCAAGCCCCGGACACGAGTGGCGACGGCAAGAACGCAAATCTCCTCGCGTATGCGGCGAACCCGTCGGGAGCCCATCCGCTTCCGATATTCAGCGCGCCGATCGGGCAGGCTTCCAAGTTTGCCGCGCCCGGGGTGGCCGCAGGTCGCGTTTATGTTGGGACGCGCGACGGCCACGTGATCAGCTTCGGCGGTCCGGACTCGGCACAAGCGTCGTCCTCCAGCAACCCTGCTCCTCCGATGCAGCCCGCAGCCGGTCAGAGCCCGGCGCCGCGGCGCGCGTCGCTGAGCGCGCTCACCGTCACCCCACGTGCCTTCACGCCCCTTGGTCGAGGCGCCACGCGGAGACTGCAAGTCCATCGGGGCGCGACGGTTCGCTTCAGGCTCACTGCGCCGGCGACGGTGCGCGTGACGATCCAGCGTGTCGAGACCGGCAGTCGCTCGCATGGGCGGTGCGTCCGAGCGCGGCCCAGTCACGGCCATGCCGACAGGTGTCCGTTGCTCGTCACGCTGCCGGGTACCTACGCGTGGGCCGGTCAGCCAGGTCCGAACAGCTTCCGCTTCGTCGGCGCGATCGGCGGTAGGCGACTGGCACGCGGCAGCTACAGGCTGGTTGCGGTTCCGATCGTGTCCGGGGCGGCGGCGACCGCAGCGGTGGCCCACTTCCGGATCGTCGCTCCCGTCCACGTTTCGAGGTCGCGCTCGCGTCCAGAGGTCGCGCGGTTCTTCGTCCAGCTGGCCTGGCCCTGATCCTCCCGTGCGCGGGCGCGCACCGTTCTCCGCGTCCTGGCGGGCGGGTGACCCTCCGTGCCCGCGTAAGTCGCGTGATGGCGTAGCTGCTCGGCCCGGAAACTTGCCTTAACATGTGCGTCGCGAGGCCGGGGAGGATGCGCCGGGACACGGAGGGCGTCCGCGCGGATATGCGCGTGGACGGGACTGGCGAGTCCGCCCTAACGCACGCTAACATTTCGCTGTTCGCCGCTGCCCGCCGGGCACTCCTCCCTTTCACTCATGCAAAGACTCAAGCGACCGGGGGCCGCGGGCCTCTACGACCCGAACTTCGAGCACGACGCGTGCGGCGTCGGCGCGGTCGCGTGCCTGTCCGGCGAGGCGCGCCACGCGACCGTCCTGCGCGCGCTCGACGTGCTCGACCGGCTCGAGCACCGCGGCGCGAGCGGCGCCGAGATCGACACGGGCGACGGCGCCGGGATCCTGCTCCAGACGCCACACGAGTTCCTACGGCGAGGCCGTCGACTTCGAGCTGCCCGAGCGCGGGCGCCTACGCCGTCGGCGTGCTGCTTCCTGCCGCGCGACGCTCGGGAGCGCGCCGAGGTCGAGCGGATCGTCGAGGACGCGATCGGCGCGGCCGGCCAGAAGCTGCTCGGCTGGCGCGACGTCCCGGTCGACCACTCGGTCCCGGGACCGAGC
The DNA here is from genome assembly GCA_963719375.1 of uncultured Actinomycetes bacterium. GTDB lineage: Bacteria > Actinomycetota > Thermoleophilia > Solirubrobacterales > Thermoleophilaceae > JAICJV01. The sequence goes on from CAVRBY010000001.1 coordinate 2,307,327, forward strand.
GCTGCTGCCGTCGAGCCGGTCATCCGCCAGGTCTTCGTCGGCTCGACGCTCGACGACCAGCTGACGCCTTCGAGCGCAAGGTCTACGTGATCCGGCGCGCGATCGAGCGCGACGCCGGCGCGCGCATCGCGATCCCGTCGTTCTCCTCGCGCACGATCGTCTACAAGGGGATGCTGACCTCGCCGCAGCTGCGCGCGCTACTACCCGGAGCTGCTCGACGAGCGCATGAAGACGGCGCTCGCGCTCGTGCACTCGCGCTTCTCGACGAACACCTTCCCGAGCTGGGAGCTCGCCCACCCGTACCGGATGATCGCCCACAACGGCGAGATCAACACGCTGCGCGGCAACGTCAACTGGATGCGCGCGCGCGAGTCGCGGCTCGCGAGCGAGCTGTTCGGCGAGGACCTCGCTGACGTGATCCCGGTGGTCGACGAGCGCGGCAGCGACTCGGCGATCTTCGACAACGTGCTCGAGCTGCTCGTGCTCGCGGGGCGCTCGCTGCCGCACGCGCTGATGATGATGATCCCCGAGGCGTGGGAGGGGCGCGAGGACATGCCCGCGCACGTGCGCGACTTCTACGCCTACCACTCGTGCCTGATGGAGCCCTGGGACGGACCGGCCGCGGTCGCCTTCACCGACGGCCGCGTGATCGGCGCGACGCTCGACCGCAACGGTCTGCGGCCCGGCCGCTGGCAGGTGACCAACGACGACTTCGTCGTGCTCGCCTCGGAGACTGGCGTGCTCGAGTATCCGCCCGAGGAGATCGTCGCCAAGGGCCGCCTGCAGCCCGGCAAGCTCTTCCTCGTCGACGTCGAGCAGGGTCGAATCGTCGCCGACGAGGAGATCAAGCGCGAGATCGCACGGCAGCGCCCCTACGGCGACTGGTACCGCGAGCAGCACCATCCACCTCGACGAGATGCCCGACGTCGCGCCGCGCCAGCTGCCCGCCGACCCGGTGCGGACGCGTCAGCTGCTGTTCGGCTACACGCAGGAGGACGTGCGCATCACGCTCGCGCAGATGGGCGGCGAGCGCGCCGAGGAGCCGATCGGCTCGATGGGCAACGACTTCTCGCTCGCGGTCCTCTCCGACCGCAGCCCGCCGCTCTACTCGTACTTCAAGCAGCTGTTCGCGCAGGTCACGAACCCGCCGATCGACCCGATCCGCGAGAAGATCGTGATGAGCCTCTCGACCTCGGTCGGGCCGCAGGCGAACCTGCTCGACGAGACCCCCGAGCACGCGCACCAGCTCGTCATCTCGCAGCCGCTGCTCTCGAACGGCGAGCTCGAGAAGCTGCGCCAGGTCGACCACCACATCTTCGAGGCGGATACGCTCGACGCCACCTGGCCCGTCGCGCGACGGTGAGGCGGGGCTGACGCGGGCGCTCGACGCGCCTCTGCGAGCGAGGCCTCGCGAGCTGATCGCCTCGGGCGACAACATCCTGATCGTCTCCGACCGCGCCGCCGAGCGCGGATCGCGTGCCGATCCCGGCGCTGCTCGCGGTCAGCTGCGCGTCCACCACCACCTCGTGCGCGAGGGAACCCGCCTGCAGACCGGCCTCGTCGTCGAGTCCGGCGAGCCGCGCGAGGTCCACCACATCTGCTGCCTGCTCGGCTACGGCGCGTCCGCGGTCAACCCGTACCTCGCGTTCGAGACGCTGCACGAGCTCCTCGACCGCGGCCAGCCTGCCGGGCGTCGAGGACGCTCAGGCCGCCGAGCGCAACATGGTCAAGGCCGTCGGCAAGGCGGTGCTGAAGACGATCTCGAAGATGGGCATCTCGACCGTGCGCAGCTACTCCGGCGCGCAGATCTTCGAGGCGGTCGGACTCGACCGCGCGCGTGATCGACCGCTACTTCACCGGCACCACCTCGCGCATCGGCGGCGTCGGGCTCGACGTGCTCGCGCGCGAGGCGCTCGCGCGCCACGCGCGCGCCTACCCGTACAGCGACGGGCGTGCTGCCGGTCGGCGGCGTGCACGCCTGGCGGCGCGACGGCGAGCACCACCAGTGGAACCCGGACACCGTGGCGACGCTCCAGCACTCCGTCCGCCACGGCGGCGCGCAGAGCCTACGAGCAGTACACGAAGCTCGTCAACGACGAGTCGAAGCGGCGCGCGACGCTGCGCGGCCTGCTGAAGCTGAGCCCGCCCGAGCGAGGGCGTGCCGCTCGAGGAGGTCGAGCCGGCGAGGGAGATCGTCAAGCGCTTCGCGACCGGCGCGATGTCGCTCGGCTCGCTCTCGCGCGAGGCGCACGAGACGCTCGCGATCGCGATGAACCGCCTCGGCGGCAAGTCGAACACCGGCGAGGGCGGGGAGGACCCAAGCCGCTTCACGCCCGGACGCGAACGGCGACCGGCGGCGCTCGGCGATCAAGCAGGTCGCCTCCGGCCGCTTCGGCGTCACCGCCCACTACCTCGTCAACGCCGACGAGCTCCAGATCAAGATGGCGCAGGGCGCGAAGCCCGGCGAGGGCGGCCAGCTCCCCGGCCACAAGGTCGACGCCTACATCGCCTCGATCCGCCACTCGACGCCGGGCGTCGGGCTGATCTCGCCGCCGCCGCACCACGACATCTACTCGATCGAGGACCTCAAGCAGCTGATCTTCGACCTTCGCTGCGCGAACCCGAGCGCGCGCATCAGCGTCAAGCTCGTCTCCGAGGTCGGCGTCGGCACCGTCGCGGCGGGCGTCGCCAAGGCGAACTCCGACCACGTCGTGATCGCGGGCCACGACGGCGGCACCGGCGCCTCGCCGGTCTCGTCGATCCAGTCGGCGGGCGTCCCGTGGGAGATCGGGCTCGCCGAGACGCAGCAGACGCTCGTCATGAACAAGCTGCGTGACCGGATCGTCGTGCAGACCGACGGGCAGCTGAAGACGGGTCGCGACGTCGTCATCGCCGCGCTGCTCGGCGCGGAGGAGTTCGGCTTCTCGACCGCGCCGCTGATCTCGATCGGCTGCATCATGATGCGCGCCTGCCACCTCAACACGTGCCCGGTGGGGATCGCGACGCAGGACCCGGAGCTGCGCGCGCGCTTCCGCGGCCAGCCCGAGCACGTCGTCAACTTCTTCTTCTTCGTCGCCGAGGAAGTCCGCGGCTACATGGCGCAGCTCGGCGTGCGCAGCTTCGAGGAGCTCGTCGGCCGCACCGACCTGCTCGAGGCCGCAGCCGGCGATCGAGCACTGGAAGGCGCGCGGGGTCGACCTGACGCAGCCTGCTCGCGCCGCCGGACGCGCCCGCCGAGGTCCCCCGGCGCAAGGTGCGCGCCGCAGGACCCGGTGCTCGACGACCACCGCGACTGGGAGCTGATCGAGCGCGCGAAGCCCGCCCTCGAAGGGCGCGAGCGCAGTCGAGCTCTCACTGCGCGTGCGGAACAAGGACCGCACCGTCGGCGGGCTGATCTCCGGCGAGGTCGCGCGCCGCTTCGGCGCGGAGGGCCTGGCCGACGACACGATCGCCGTCGAGCTCGACGGCTCGGGCGGCCAGAGCTTCGGCGCCTGGCTCGCGCCCGGGGTCACCTTCACGCTCAGAGGCGACGCGAACGACTTCGTCGGCAAGGGGATGTCCGGCGGCGTGCTGGCCGTCCGTCCGCCCGACGGGCGCGGCCTACGTCGCCGAGGACAACGTCGATCGTCGGCAACACGGTCCTCTACGGCGCGACGAGCCGGGCGCGCGTTCTTCCGCGGGTCTCGCCGGCGAGCGCTTCGCGCGTCCGCAACTCGGGCGTCTCGCGCGGTCGTCGAGGGCGTCGGCGACCACGGCTGCGAGTACATGACCGGCGGGCGCGTCGTCGTGCTCGGGCCGACCGGGCGCAACTTCGCCGCCGGCATGAGCGGTGGCATCGCCTACGTGCTCGACGAAATCGGAGATTTCGTCTCGAGATGCAACACGGAGCTCGTCGAGCTCGAAGCGCCCTCGAGGCGAGGACCTCGAGGAAGTGCGCGCGCTCGTCGCCGAGCACGCTGGCTCGTACCGACTCCACGGTCGCGGAGCGGGTCCTCGAGCGCGTGGGACGAGCTCGCTGCGGCTCCTGGGTCAAGGTGATGCCGATCGACTACAAGCGCGCGCTGCGCGAGCTTGCCGAGCAGCGGCGCCGTCGAGGCCGGCGAGCCGGCTGTGATCGCCGAGCACGGCAGCAGTCGACGGTCGCGGCGCGGTGCGCGCCGGCGCGTCGGCCCCCTACGTACCGGCCGCCGAAAGCAACGAGGAGGCGGGCCAGATCGGCGAGGCGGGCCAGACACGAGGACGCCGACGTGCGCCGCGGCACGCGCGGCGCGAGCAGGCGCGCGAGGCCGGGGCCGACAAGGCGACGCCAGGCGGAGGCGGCGGCCGGGGCGGAGGAGGAGGTGCTGCCGAGCCGTGGGTGAGCTCGGGCGGCTTTCTGAAGATCCACCGCGTCAACGCGCCCGAAACGGCCCGGTCGCCGAGCGCGTGCGCGACTTCGCGAGTACCAGCTGCCGCTGGCGGTCCCGCAGCTGCGCGAGCAGGGCGCGCGCTGCATGGACTGCGGCGATTCCCTTCTGCCACTCAGGCTGCCCGCTCGGCAACCTGATCCCGGACTGGAACGACCTCGTCTACCGCGACCGCTGGCGCGACGCGATCGACGCGCTTGCACGCGACCAACAACTTCCCCGAGTTCACCGGGCGCATCTGCCCGGCGCCATGCGAGGCGGCCTGCGTGCTCGACATCAACGACGACGCCGTCACGATCAAGCAGATCGAGCAGTCGATCATCGACCGCGCATTCGCCGAGGGCTGGGTCACGCCGCAGCCGCCGCCGTTTCGCACCGGCCGCCGCGTCGCCGTCGTCGGCTCCGGGCCGGCGGGCCTCGCCGCCGCCGCGCAGCTCAACAAGTGCCGGCCACTCGGTCACGCTCTTCGAGCGAAACGACCGCATCGGCGGGCTGCTGCGCTACGGCGTGCCGGACTTCAAGCTCGACAAGCGTGTAGTGCAGAGGCGGGTTGACCTGCTCGAAGCGGAGGGCATAGAGATGCTGACCGGAGTCGAGGTCGGCGGTGGACATCACCGCCTCCACGACTGCGCGAGCGCTACGACGCGATCGTCATCGCCACGGGCTCGACGGTGCCGCGGGATCTTCCCGTCCCCGGACGGGCCCTCGACGGGGTCCACTTCGCGATGGAGTACCTCGAGCAGCGCAACCGCTTCGTCGCCGGCGACCCCGCGCCCGAGAAGCGCGATCTCGGCCGCCGGCAAGCACGTCGTGATCATCGGAGGCGGCGATACCGGCGCCGACTGCCTCGGCAACTCGCACCGCGAGGACCCGGCGAGCATCACCCAGTTCGAGGTGCTGCCCGGAGCCGCCGCTCGGAGCGTCCCGACGACCGTACGCCCTGGCCGCAGTGGCCGCTGATCCTGCGTACCTCGGCCGCCCACGAGGAGGGCGGCGAGCGCCGCTACAGCGTGATGACGACGGAGTTGAGCGGCCGCGAGGGACGCGTCACGCAGCTGCACGGCCACGAGGTTGGCGGGCCGCCCGGCTTCGAGAAGATCGAGGGCAGCGAGTTCGCGATCCCGGCCGATCTCGTGCTGCTCGCGATGGGCTTCCTGCATACCCGCCACGAGGGCTTCGTCGAGCAGCTCGGGGTGGAGCTCGACGGGCGTGGCAACGTCGCGGCCGACGACTACGCGACGTCGGTGCCAGGCGTCTTCGCCGCGGGCGACGCGCGTCGCGGCCAGTCGCTGATCGTGTGGGCGATCGCCGAGGGGCGGCAGGCCGCGCGCGCGTGCGACAGCTACCTCGCGACAGTCGGCGACGAGTCGCGGCAGCAGGGCGACGAGCCGGGGACTCGTCCCCGTAGCCGGCTGAGGCGCCCGATGGCGCGCAGCTTCGACCGGCACGTCGGAGCGGCTGAGATAGATCGTGTCGGCGCAACCGGCACATCCGAAGGAGTCCGCGACGAGCTGGCCGTCGAGGAGCCGCTCGAGATCCGCGTCGACGGGGAGCCGCTCGCAGTGACGATGCGAACGCCGGGTGAGGACGAGGAGCTCGCCGTTGGCTTCCTCGCCGGGGAGGGATTGATCGAGGGACCGGACGACATCGTCGCCGCCGGGCCTACGGAGGACTTCGCGGCCAACGTGGTCGAGGTCCGAGACTCGCTCGGGGCTGCGGCGCGACGCGAGCGGCGAGCGGCGCTTCTACCTGAGCTCGTCGTGCGGCGTCTGCGGCAAGGGGGCACTCGAGTTCGTGCGCCTGGCGACGCACAAACTTGGCGAGCGGCCGGTCCTGCAGGCCGAGGTCGTACGGTCGGCACCGGGACGATTGAGGACCGCTCAGAGCGCGTTCGAACGCACGGGAGGGCTTCACGCGACCGGATTGTTCGGCATCGACGGGGAGCTGCTCGTGGTCCGCGAGGACGTCGGCCGTCACAACGCGTTCGACAAGGTGGTCGGGCTCGCAGCTGCTCGCCGGCCGCCATCCGCTTGCGGATGCCTTCGCCTGCCTGAGTGGCCGCGCGTCGTTCGAGCTCGTGCAGAAAGCGGTGCTGGCGCAGATGGTGGGGGTGGTCGCGGTTGGAGCGCCCTCGACGCTTGCCGTGGAGCTCGCGCGCGATCACGAGATGGTTCTCTGCGGCTTCGTGCGCGGAAGCTCGTTCAATCTCTATTCGGGTGGCATCGAACACGCCGGAGCGAGCGGGCTGTAAGCCGCTCGGTGGACGAATTCACGGCGCACCGTCCGGCGGGGCGTCCTATCCTGCGAATATGAGCCAGGACGCCTCCGCCAAGGTCCTCGACCTGCTGCTCCGGCGAGCGGAGGAGAATGGCTATCTCGAGTTTTCCGAGGTTGCCGAAGCGGCGGAGGAGCTCGGCCTCGACGAGGAGCGTCTCGAGGGTGTGTACGCGGAGGCAGAGCGACGCGGGATCGAGTTCTCCGACGGAGGTGAGCGCGCGGAGCGGGGACCCGAGGGCCGCTACACGCCGGAGGCCTTCGCCGACGCCACGAGCGACTCCCTGCAGATCTTCCTGCGCGACATCTCGCAGCGGCGCCTGCTGACCGCCGTCGAGGAGGTCGAGCTCGCCAAGCGAATCGAGCGTGGCGACCAGGACGCGAAGAACACCATGATCGAGGCGAACCTGCGGCTCGTCGTCTCGAACGCGAAGCGCTATCGCGGCCTCGGCCTTCCGTTCCTCGACCTGATTCAGGAGGGCATCCTCGGCTTGATTCGCGCGGTCGAGAAGTTCGATCACCGGCGCGGCTTCAAGTTCTCGACCTACGCCACCTGGTGGATACGCCAGGCGATGCAGCGCGGCCTCCAGCATCACTCGCGGACGATCCGGATCCCGGTGCACATCGGGCAGGAGCTGACCCGCATAAGGACCGCCGAGCGGCGGCTCACCACGGAGCTCGGACGCGAGCCGACGATCGATGAGCTCTCGGCGCGCGTCGAGCTCGACCCGCACCAGATCGAGGAGCTGCGCTCCGCGGAGCGCGTCCCCGTGAGCCTCGAGACGCCGGTCGGCGCCGACGGCGAGACCGAGCTCGGCTCGATGCTGCCCTCCGAAGGGCCGAGCCCGCTCGAGGAGGTCGCCGTCGAGCTCGAGGAGGAGTCGATCCGCAAGGCGCTCGACCGGCTCGACGAGAACGCGCGCATCGTGATCGAGCTGCGGTTCGGGATCGGCGGCGCGGAGCCGCTCACGCTGCGCGAGGTCGCGCAGCGGATGGGGCTGTCCGCCGAGGGGGTCCGGAAGCTCGAGAGGCGCGCGCTCCGCCGGCTCGCCGAAGAGCGAGAGCTGCAGGCCCTAGCCGCCTGACATCTTCTGACTCCGAAGCGGCGGGGGCGGTCGGCTGAAAGTCGTCGCGGCGGGTGAGCGGGTCCCGGACCCCCCGGTAGTCCAAGCCCCGCGGGGAGATGATTGATCTCAGAGGCGGGGCCGTCCCTCCGACCCGCTCCGTGAGACCGGGCGCTGATCGCCTGAAGCTCGTTCCTTCGCGGTGCGGTCATGGCTTCCGCGCGACCGCGGGTGCCGGGCGCCGCGGCCGCGCGCAGACTGGCCGTCTGAACCAAGCCCCGGAGGGAGATGATTGATCTCAGAGGCGGGGCCGTCCCTCCGACCCGCTCCGTGAGACCGGGCGCTGATCGCCTGAAGCCCGTTCCTTCGCGGTGCGGTCATGGCTTCCGCGCGACCGCGGGTGCCGGGCGCCGCGGCCGCGCGCAGACTGGCCGTCTGAACCAAGCCCCGGAGGGAGATGATTGATCTCAGAGGCGGGGCCGTCCCTCCGACCCGCTCCGTGAGACCGGGCGCTGATCGCCTGAAGCTCGTTCCTTCGCGGTGCGGTCACAGCTCCGGGACGACCGCGGGTGCCGGGCGCCGCGGCCGCGCGCAGACTGGCCGTCTGAACCAAGCCCCGGAGGGAGATGATTGATCTCAGAGGCGGGGCCGTCCCTCCGACCCGCTCCGTGAGATCAATCATCTAGGATGCCCGCCGGATGGCGGTCGCGATCGTCATATTCATCTTTCTGGCGATTGGGGCCGGGGTCCTCTTCGTCGCATTCTCCGGCGGGCCGGGGGCGGCGCGGGAGCGCTATCTGACGCGCGGGCGACGAGGCTTTCGAATCATGATCCCGATCCTGTACGTCGCCCTGGGGATCGCCATTCCGGTGCTCGTTCTGACTAGCCGGCCGAAGGCGGAGGGCGCCACGGGCTCGCTCGCGCAGACACGTCCTCCGAACAACCAGTTCAAGACGGGAGAGACGCTCTTCCGCCAGAACTGCTGGAGTTGCCACACGCTCGCGGCCGCGAACGCCCGAGGCGTGACCGGACCGAATCTCGATGAGATCGGTCAGGTCAACGAGGCGCGGGTACTGAATGCGCTGCGGATCGGCGGGACCGGTGACGGGCGGATGCCCGCGGGTTTGTTGACCGGCTCTGACGCGCAGGCCGTCGCGTATTACGTCTCGCAGGTAGCCGGGCACTGAGCCGGCGCTCCAGCTGAAACGATCGGCCCCGTGCCGTAGCGATTCGTGCACCGGGCGGTGCGCTGAAAAGTTGGCCCAAGTTGCGGCGGACGTTACGTCTTACGTCCGTTCGAGTTGTTAAGCTGCCGCCATCATCGAAGCCGAGGTTCCGGTCGCTGCCGGGACACGGGGGAACCAAACGGCCGGCGGGCCGGGGGCGAATCGCCAGCAGGCGTAGCGCGACTCTTTCAGCGCGAGCCCGACAGCTAACTCCGTAGGCACGAGAAAGAGAGCTATGGAAGATGATCTGGCCCGCGACCCGCGGGCAGAGGACTATGAGTTTTTGCGCCAGCGTGCGCGGGCGCACCTCCACGCCGTAGAGGCATCGGGGCCCGTCGCCACGCTCGATCGTGACGATGCGCCTGAGCCCTCGCTGCTCCCCGATGAGGCGCCGCCCAGGCTTACCGCACTCGAAGGACTCGGGGAGGGCGGAGCCACGCCGCGGCCGCGATTCGATCCCGAGGGCGAGCGGCGGCGGTTCGAACCCGAAGGCCGACGGCGGCGGTTCGACCGCGAGAGCGAGTGGCGATCCGATCGCGAGCACCGGCGCCCCAAGCGCGACGATGCCACGGGAGCGCGTCGCCATCCGCGCTTCGAACGTGAACCTGAACGGCGGCCGGACCGCGGTCATCGCCGCTCCGAGCCAGGCATCGCATCGCACGTCGCGCCTGATCCGACGGTTACCACCGAGGCCAGGCCGCAGCCCGCGCCGCGCCGCGTTTCGGCCCCGCGCGCGTACGGGAGTCAGATCGGGGCCCCAGCGCCCGACCGCGCTCCGCGCGCCGGCGGAGAGCCAGGTCGGCGGACCGTGCAGATCACGGGTCAGGTGGCGCGGCCCGCGCGCCGTCCCGTCACCGTCGAGGAGCGTTTCGCCGCTCGGCCCGACCGCACCGCGATGTGGGCCGTCCTGCTCGGCCTCTTCCTTGTCTTCGTCGCCGTCGCGACGGCGCACGCGTCGCCGCCGGCGCCGCACGCGCTCAATGCGGCGGCGCACGCAGTCCAAAGCGTGCGCTGACCCTCAGCGCACGCTCGCCGCCGGCGGATGCGCTCAGTTTCAGTTAGCGCGGCGTATGCAGTGCAAAGCGTGCGCCGTCACCCCGCATGCCCCGCGCCTGAGCGACCATGGCTGAACCTGAGCCGCGAGCGGCTTAGGAAGCATTAATCCCTGCCGGTTAATACATCCGGTTGCGGAGCGACGTGCGTACTGAAAGCAGGTGGCACGCACGCGCCAGCGCGCCTATACTTACCGAGCGTAAGCTACACGCAGAAAGTGAAGCTATGAAGACCAAGGAGAGCAGGTTCCAGGTCCATGACGAGCTGACGGCTCCCGAACGCAGCCTTCCGATCCTGAAGGGCGCTGTGTCGAGCGGCGGCCAGCTTTCCAACTTCCTCGGCGTCATCGCCGGATCACCCGCCGTCCTGCGCGCCTACGCGCGCTTCCGTTCCGAGCTCCGTCACGGCGCCCTGCCGCTGAAGTCGCAGCAGCGGATCGCGCTCGCGATCGCGCAGCACGAGCACAGCGAGTACTGGCTTGCGACGCTGCAGCGGACGGCCCGGGAGTCCGGGCTGGGGCTCGACGAGATCGCCCTCGCGCGCGAGTTCGACTCGCGTGACGAGCGTGAGGCCACGCTGCTGCGCTACGTCAAGGGCATCCTCGAGGATGACGGGGGCGCGCCGCCGCTGCACCTGCACGAGGAGGCGCGTGAGGCCGGCTGGAGCGACGAGCAGATTCTCGAGGCGGTCGCGCACGTGTCCCTGTCGATGTTCTCGACGCTGGTGACACGAGCGGGCGATGTTCCGCGTGACGGATCGGCCGAGGAAGGTCGCCTGCGTCAGGCCGCCTGAGGCCATGACCGGCACCGACACCGCCAACCCGCGGCGGGCCGTCGCCTCCGTCGAGGAGCGGCCGGCCTGCTGCGGGCTCTACCACCGCGCGGTCGAGCTGATCGGCAAGCGCTGGTCCGGCGCGATCCTGCTCGTGCTGCTCGACGGACCGATTCACTTCTCGGGCATCAAGCAGCTCGTGCCGGAGCTCTCCGACCGGCTGCTCTCCGAGCGGCTCAAGGAGCTCGAGGGTGCGGGCCTGATCGCCCGCCGGGTGATCGAGGGGCCACCCGTGCGCGTCGAGTACGCGCTCACGGGGAAGGGTGAAGCGCTCGAGCCTTCGCTGCGATCGATCAAGCTCTGGGCTGAGCGCTGGCTGACGACGGGCGCCCGCTCCGGCGCGAGCTGAGCGGATCGGCCTGCGCGCGGCGTCTCGGCGAGCCGGCGCGGGGCTGCCGGACGGATGCGGGCGTCGCCTCGACGAGCCGGCGGGGCGCGTTCGATTAGCCTTGGGCGGCCGGTGGCCAAGCGGCCCGTCGAGTCCCCACCAGCCGAGGTCTTCCAATGCATGACCAGCCCAGCACAGCCGACGACGTCAAGGCGCTCGTCGACGAGCACGACATCCGCTTCATCCGCTTCTGGTTCACCGACATCCTCGGCCAGCTGAAGAGCTTCTCGATCAACAAGGAGGAGCTCGATGACGCCTTCGAGGGCGGAATGGGATTCGACGGCTCCTCGATCACCGGGTTCAACGCGATCGAGGAGTCCGACATGATCGCCACGCCCGATCCATCGACATTCGCGGTCCTTCCCTGGCGTCCGGAGACCGCGGGCGTGGGGCGGATGTTCTGCGACATCGTCACCCCGAATCGCGAGCCTTACGAGGGCGATCCGCGCTACGTGCTACGGCGCGCGCTGGAGCGTGCCGCGGCGATGGGCTTCGACGCCTTCAACGTCGGTCCTGAGCTCGAGTTCTTCTACTTTCGCGAGGCGCGTCCAGCGGACGGGCGGCCGTTGCCGCTCGACGAGGGTGGCTACTTCGACCTGACCACGCTCGACGCGGGCTCCGATGTCCGGCGCGAGACCGTCCTGGCCCTCGAGCAGCTCGGGATCCACGTCGAGTACACCCACCACGAGGTGGGGCCCTCGCAGCATGAGATCGACATGCGCTACGCGCCCGCGCTCAAGATGGCCGATGACTGCATGACCTACCGGATCACGGTCAAGGAATACGCGATGAAGTACGGCTGGCACGCAACCTTCATGCCGAAGCCGCTGTTTGGCGAGAACGGTTCGGGGATGCACACGCACCAGTCGCTCTTCCGCGACGGACGCAATGCCTTCTACGACGGCGACGACCAGTACTTCCTGTCGCCGACCGGCAAGGCCTTCATCGCCGGACAGCTGAAGCACGCGCGCGAGATCTCCTCGATCTTCGCCCAGTGGGTGAACTCCTACAAACGGCTCGTGCCGGGATACGAGGCGCCCGTGTACGTCGCCTGGTCGCGGCGCAACCGCTCGGCGCTCGTACGCGTGCCGCTCTACCACCCCGGCAAGGAGCAGGCGACGCGGATGGAGCTTCGCTGCCCCGACCCCGCGTGCAATCCGTATCTGACTTTCGCCGCTCTGCTGCACGCCGGCCTCGAGGGAATCGAGAAGGGCTACGAGCTGCCGGAGCCGATGGAGAAGAACCTCTACCACCTATCACCCGACGAGCGCCGCCGGCTCGGCATCGCGCAGCTTCCAGAGACGCTCGGCGAGGCGATCGAGCTGACCGCCGACTCGGAGCTCGTCCTGCGCACGCTCGGTGAGCACATGTTCAACCGCTACGTCGAGATCAAGCGCAAGGAGTGGGACGAGTACCGGATCCAGGTCACCCGCTGGGAGCTCGACCGCTACATGGCGGTGCTCTAGCGCGGCGCTTCAGATGTCGTGCGCACGCGCACTTGCCTATCTCTCAGGCCGCGGATATGTTGGCTGCCAGATGACGACGCGCCCGCGCTCCGGCTGAGCCGAGAAGGCCCAAAGCCCAGCGGGAGCGTGCTTCATCCAGTTCCGTCCCTCTTGAGGCCGACAGGAGTCGACTATGAATGCGCTGGCAGCGCCAACGCGCCCGCGTGCGGTGACCTCGATCTCAGAGGACGGCAGGACGGCCTCTATCGGAGAAAATGCGGAGGGTCAGCTCGATGAGCATGAGAGCGCAGCTCCGGAGCAGCCGAGCGCCGGGGACGCGACCACGCAATACCTGCGTGAGATCGGACGCTATCGGCTGCTCACGCGTCAAGAGGAGGTCGCGCTCGCGAAGCGCGTCGAGCACAAGGACATGGCGGCGAAGAACCGGCTGATCGAATGCAACCTTCGGCTCGTGTTCTCACTCGCGAAGCGTCACGCGGGTCGCGGCGTGCCGCTGCTCGACCTGGTGCAGGAGGGAAACCTCGGCTTGATGCGCGCGGTCGAGAAGTTCGACTGGAGGCGCGGCTTCAAGTTCTCGACCTATGCGACGTGGTGGATCCGCCAGGCGATGCTGCATGCGATCGCCGAGCAGTCCCGCACGATCCGCATCCCGGTCCACATGGTGAACCGGATCAACCGCCTCGTTCAGGTGCGCGAGGCGCTCGCCCAGACGCTCGAGCGAGACCCGACGTTCGAGGAGATCGGTCAGGCGTCGCAGCTCTCGGTGCAACGCGTCAGGGAGCTGCTGTCATACGGCCAGGAGCCGATATCGCTCGCTTCCCCGGTTGGCTCCCCTGACGGCGACGCGGAGTTCGGCGAGTTCATCGAAGATCGCCACAGCGAGGGCCCTTACGAGCACGCATTTCGCTCGCTGCGCGCGCGCGACGTGGAGTCTGTGCTTGCCGACCTCTCGGAGCGCGACAGGCGAATCATCAGGCTGCGCTTCGGCCTCGACGACGACGAGCCGATGACGCTCGACGCGATTGGTCGGCGCGTCGGCGTGACGCGCGAGCGCGTGCGTCAGATCGCGACAGAGACGCTTGCACGCCTGCGCGAGTCCCCCAGCGGGGCGGGGCTCGCCGAGACGCTCGCGTGATCGGGCGCCCCGGTCTCTCGGCGAGGTCGGTGGCGCTGAGAGGCGTTGACGCCGCTGACGATGTCAGTCGAGCAGGGCAGCGAGCTCGTCGGGCGTGGTGACCGGCAGGCGGCAAGCGAAGTTCTTGCATACATAGGCCGCCGCGCGGCCACCGACCGCCTCGCGTCCCGCGAGCAGCGGCACCTTGCCCTGCGCTCCGCCGGCAAGGACGACATGGGGCCGGAAGCGAGCCCGGACCACCCGCTCGAGCGGCTCGCTGGGGGAACCGGCAATGGCCACCTCCCGGACGTCCGCGCAGTAGAAGTCGAACGCCTGGAGCAGATGCGTGAACGCGTCCGGTCGCTTCGCGACCAGGCGCCCGTAGAGGCGGAAGACCGCGGTCGCGTATCGCTCGTAGGCGGGCTCGCCCGTCAAGGCGCCCAGCCGCAGCAGCCCGTAGGCGGCACTGGCGTTGCCGGCCGGGATCGGGCCATCGCTGAGGTCCTTCCGGCGAGCGACGAGGCGCTCGTGGTCGCTCGAGGTCTCGAAGAAGCCGCCGCGCCGCTCGTCACCGAAGCGGACGATCATCACGTCGGCAAGCTCCCGGGCGGCCTCAAACCAGTGCGGGTCGAAGCTCGCCTCGTAAAGGGTCAGCAGTGCCTCGAGGAGGTAGGCGTGATCCTCGAGGTAGGCGTTCAGGCGCGCTCGACCATCGCTGAAGGTGCGAAGCAGGCGTCCCTCGGCATCACGCATCCGCTCGAGCAGGAAACGGGCGCAGAGGACGGCGGCGGCGAGGTAGTCGTCGCGCTCGAGGGCCTGGCCGGCGTCCGCGAGCGCGGCGATGGCAAGTGCGTTCCAGGCGGTCAGGCGCTTTCCGTCCACGGCCGGTCGCGGTCTGACGCTACGTGCCTGGTAGAGCCGATGCCGGATCTCCTCGAGCTCGGCCGGCGCCTCATCGCCTCGGAGGAGGATGTTGCGGCCCTCGAAGTTGCCCTGAGGCGTAGCCCGAAAGTAGGCGATGGCCGTGTCCGCAAGATCGCCGAGCGCCTCGCGGAGCTCCGCCAGCGTCCAGACGTAGAAGGCGCCTTCGCCGCCCGGCGAGTCTGCGTCGAGCGCGGACATGAAGGCTCCTTCCGGACCCCGTAGCTCGCGCAGCATCCAGTCGAGCGTCTCGGTGCAGACCGAGCGGAAAAGCCGATCGCCGGTGACCTGCCAGGCGTGTAGGTACGCCCGCGCGAGCAGCGCGTTGTCGTACAGCATCTTCTCGAAATGCGGGACGGTCCAGGCGGCGTCGACGGCATAGCGTGCGAAGCCGCCACCAAGCTGGTCGTAGATGCCGCCGGAGGCCATCGCGCGCAGCGTGGCGGTGCTCATCTCGAGCTCGCCACGGCGGAGGAGAAACTCGATCGTCCCCGCGGGCGGGAACTTCGGAGCGCCGCCGAAACCTCCGTTGACCGGGTCGTATCCGCTCCCTAGCGCCTCGACCGCGGCCTCGAGCAGCGCACCGTCGAGTGGCTCGTCGCTCGGTTCGAGCAGTGCTCCACCGTGGAGGCGCTCGGCGATGCGGGCGCCACCCGCGCGGATCTCCTCGCGGCGCGTCCGCCAGGCCTCGCCTACCGCTTCGAGCACGCGTCGCCAGCTCGGCAGGCCGTGGTGCGGCTCGGGCGGGAAGTACGTGCCGACGTAGAAGGGCAATTGCTCGGGGGTGAGAAAGGCGTTCAGGGGCCAACCCCCCTGGCCGGTCATCGCGACGCAGGCCTCCATGTAGATCGCGTCGATGTCCGGTCGCTCCTCACGGTCGAGCTTGATGCAGACAAAGCGCTCGTTCATGAGCTCTGCGACCGCGGGGTCCTCGAACGACTCATGCGCCATGACGTGACACCAGTGGCACGCCGAGTAGCCGATCGAAAGCAAGATCGGGCGGTCCTCGGCGCGCGCCTGTTCGAGCGCGCGTTCGTCCCAGGGCTGCCAGTCGACAGGGTTGTCCCTGTGCTGGAGCAGGTACGGGGACGTCTCGTCCGCGAGCCGGTTCGGCATGCTCGACCAGGCTACCCGGCCCTCTGCGGGGCGCCCCCTCGCGTGCCGGCGCCCCAAGGGCCGGCCCGTCGACCAGTGGCCCTCCTCGAAACGCCCCACCTGAGACCTTGGCGGCGGTGGAGAAGTGCGGCTTGCTGCCGCCACGTATCCGAGTTCAGCCGTGAAGGTGCGCTGGGCTGGGCTTCCGGTTCAACGTTCCGAGAAGCCGCACTCGCTCGGGTCTGCCTCGCGCAGGAGCGCGCGGCGAATCTTTCCGCTCGCCGTCTTCGGAAGCCAATCCGCGAACTCGACGATGCGTGGGTACTTGTACGGGGCCGTCCGCGACTTCACGTGGTCCTGCAGCTCCCGGACGAGCGCGTCGCTCGGCGCATGCCCCGAGCGCAGCACCACGACCGCGCGCACGACCGCGCCCCGCTCGGCGTCGGGGGCGGCGACCGCGGCCGCCTCGGCGACCGCGGAGTGAGACACGAGCGCGGACTCGACCTCGAAGGGGCCGATCCGGTATCCAGCCGAGATGATCACGTCATCGGCACGGCCCTCGAACCACAGGTAGCCATCGCCGTCCTGTGAGACGCGGTCCCCGGTGCGCCACGTACCTGAGCCCCCGTCGAGAAAGAAGGTGGGCACCGTTGCCGGGTCGGCACAGAGCTCGCCCTCCTCGACCCAGACCCCGAAGCCGGGCAGCGGCTTACCCATCGAGCCGGCCCGGACCGGCGGTCCGATCGGCATGCCCGTCAGCGCGCCGGTCTCCGTCTGGCCATAACCGTCGTGGATCGAGACTCCGACCTCCTCTTCCCACAGGTGCACGATCTCCGGATTCAGCGGCTCGCCGGCCGCTACCGCGTGGCGGAGCGCGGGGAGCGCACGCAGCCGCGTTCGCTTCGCGATCGTGCGGTACTCGGTGGGGGCCATGCAGAGCACGCTGACGCGCTCGCGCTCGACGGTCTCGAGTCGCTGCTCCGGATCGAAGCGCGCGTCCTGAAGAAGCGCGGTGGCGCCGCGCAGCCAGGGCGCGATGAAGACGTTGCGGGCCGACTTCGACCAGCCGCTCGCGGCCGTGCACCAGCAGAGATCGCCGGGCCGAGCGCCGAACCAGTGCTCCGCCTGCACGCGCTGGCCATAGAGGTAGCGCTGGCCGTGACGGATCGGCTTCGGCGTGCCCGACGTCCCCGAGGTGAAGGTGATCAGCGCCGGGTCCGTCGGATCGAGCTCGACCGGGGCCGCCGGGGGCCCGTCGCAAGCGTCCTCGCCGGGAACCGGCAGCACGGTGCCGGTGAAGCCGCTCGCCGCAAGCGCGTCAAGGTTGCGACGGGCGCAGACGACGATTCGCGGCTCGACCGCGTCGAAGCGCGCGGCCAGGTCGGCCGGACGAAGCTGCTCCGTGCACGGCAGGACGACGGCTCCAATCCGAAAGCAGGCGACCATCGCGTAGACCCACTCGGGCCGGTTGCCGATCAGCGTCATGACGACGTCACCGCGGCCCACTCCGCGGGAAGCGAGCACGCCCGCAAAACGCGCCGAGCGCTCCGAGACCTCCCCGAAGGTCACGGTCGCGGCTGCGTCCGCGAGGACACGCAGCGCCGGAGCGTTCGAGGGGGCGGAATCGACGACGTCGCGCGAGAAATTCACCGCTCGACTGTAGTGGAGCGTCCGCGACCGAAGGCCGGGCGGCGGGCGCTCCGGCGGAAAGTCAGATCACGTCCGCGGGCGGCCGCTCGAGTGCGTCGATCGAGACGGCACGCCCGAGCTCGGCCGATCGCAACGCGGCCAATGTCGTGGCCATCGTCCGCAGGGGGTGCGGATCGCCGTCGGCCTCGCCACTCTCGAGCAGCTCGCGGAGGCGGACGAACTGCCGGCGGTGCCCCTTGTCCTGGCCGCGCCCCGCAGTCCGGGATGGTTTGCGGCGCCGGCCGTCATACAGATCCAGCGAGCGGAAATCGTGCAGCACCGCCGAGCGGCCCCCCGAATGGGCCTCCACGTACTCCTTGGGCAGACCCGTCGCGCCTCGGGCCGTGTAGGCGACGGTTCCGACGGACCCACCGTCAAAGGTCAACGTCACCGTGAACGACTGCGCGGAGGCGAGCGCTTCGCCACGGTCGGGAACCATCGCGCAGCTGACCTGGCGCGGCAGCGCGCCGATCAGCCAGCACGCGAAATCGACGAAATGGCAGCCCTCACCGAGCAGGCGGCCGCCACCGTCGTCGAGGTCGTTCAGCCAGTGGCCCTCTGGCAGCCGGCCGGCGTTCACCCGGTAGAGCAGCTCCACCGGGCCGCGGCCGGCGATGTGCTCACGGAGCTTTCGCGCGAGCGGCGCGTGGCGACGGTTGAAGCCGACGGCGAGCGGCCCGGGATGCTCGCCGAGCGCGCTCTCGAGGTGGTGAAGCTCGGCGACCGTGAGGCACGGGGGCTTCTCGACGAAGACCGCCTTTCCCGACTCGAGAGCGCGTGCCGCCAGCTGCGCGTGAGTCGAGTGCCGCGTGACGAGCGTCACGAGCTCGACGTCCGGCGCGCCGATGATCGCCTCCGGGTCGTCGGAGCGCTCAAAGCCGAAGCGCGCTTGAGCGGCGTACGCCGAGCGGCCGCGCGCGCTGCCGACCGCGGTCAGCTCGAAACCGGCCGCGGCGAGCGCCGGGATCAGCACGCCCTGGGCGAAGCTTCCGGCGCCGATCACTCCGGTCGCGTGCGTCCCCGCGCGCCGCGGAGAGTGCCCCCGGACCGGGCGGGGCGAAGTCCGCTCGGCAGGTTCGTACTCGAGCAGGATCGCAAGCGGGGAGGCGTCCTTGGAGACGAGCAGCTCATAGGCCTCCGGTGCGCGATCGATTGGCAGACGGTCCGTGACCAGCTGCGCCACGTCCACCCGGCGTGTCGCGACGAGCTCGAGGAAGGCCTCCATGTTCCTGCGCTCGGTCCAACGGACGTACCCGACGGGGTAGTCGAGACCGCGCTCCTCGTACTCGCGGTCGTAGCGCCCCGGTCCGTAGGAGCGCGACAGGCGCAACTCCAGCTCCTTTTCGTAATAGGCGGCCCGCGGGATGTCCATGCCGACGTCCCCGAGGACGACTACCCGGCCTCGATCGCGGCATAGCGCGGCGGCGAGCTCGACCGGGTCGGACGACCTGGTGGCGGCCGTGATCAGGACGGCGTCGCAGTCGCGAGCCTCGCTCGGAAGGTCGCGCTCGTTCAGCTGGTCGCGCGTGTATCCGACGTCGGCGGCGCCAAGCTCCACGGCTCGGTCGACCTCCCTCGCCGAGAGGTCGCTGCCGATCACCCGACAGCCGGCGGCACGAAGGATCCGCGCGGCGATCTGGCCGACGAGGCCGAGACCGAGGACCGCTACCCGCTCACCGATGCGGACGTCCGCCTGGCGCACACCCTGCAGGGCGATGCTGCCGACCGTGGCGAAGGCGCCGGAGGCGAAATCGACCTCGTCGGGCAGGCGGACGCAGAGGTTGCTCGGCACCTGGTCGACATCCGCGTGGACCGCGTATTCCGCGCCGGCGCAGGCGACCCGGTCGCCCGGAAGAAGATCGCTGACCCGCTCTCCGACCGCGAGCACGACGCCCGCCGCGGAGTAGCCGAGGCTCGAGGGCTGGTCGAGACGCGAGCGCACCGCGTTGAGCGTTTCGCGGACACCGTCGCGCTGGGCCTTGTCCACCACCTGGCGAACCTGGTCGGGCCGGGAGCGAGCCTTTCCGAGCAGGCTCTGCGAGCCGGTCAGCACCTTGCTCCTCTCGGTGCCGGAGCTGAGCAGGCTGACGCGCACGTCGACGAGCACCCCACCGTCCATGAGCGCCGGCGGCGGCACGTCGATGACCGAGATCTCCCCGTCGCGCAGGCGCTGCGTGACCTGCTTCACTCGACCGCTCGTCGCGGGCTGTGACGGAGCCCTGGGCCCGGGGACGTCCGTCCGGACTTGCGGGTCAAGGCCGTGGCGTACACCGAGCTCATCGCGCCAGTGTAAGAGAGGATTTGCTCGCGAGAAAGGCCTAGTGCAACTCGCGATAGGAGCCGGTCGGGCGATCGGTCACCTCCGCTCTCCACGCGTCTCCGAGCAAGAACTCATGCTCGTCCGACCAGCCGGGGTGAACCATGACCTCTACCTGATGGCCGGCCGAGAGCGAAAGCCTGTCCGGGCGCCGGCCACCGAAGCGGGGAAAGAGCCGGCGGATGGAGAAGAAGTAGTCGGTAGAGACGAAGCGATGCCTGATCAGGGCGTTGAGGATCGCTCGCGACGCTCGATTCGGCAACGACTTCTCGTAGCGGGCGAAGGTGAAGCTGAGCCGGACCTTCGTGCGCGGACGCAGCGCCGGCGAGAGCAGCACGTTCGGGCAGGTGTGGAGGTGCATGTGGCCGTCGACGTGCGTCGGCGGGCAACCGTAGGTCAGGAGGAAGCGCTCGAGCTGGTCCGCCACGCAGCGGTCGACCTGTTCGCGGATCGACGGGTTGTATACCCAGCGCGCGAGCCGTTGCTCGCGAAAGTAGCTCACGAGACGGGCCTGCCGCTCGCGAACGCCTGCGGGAGCCGCGGGATCGGTGAACTGCTCCGTGAGATTCAGGTGCAGACCGACCGGAAGCCGGCGGCGCGTCGCCTCGGCCGCGGCGCGGTCGGAGTCAGCCATGTGGACCATCGCAGTCGTGCTGGTGATCCGGCGCTCCTGGAAGCAATCGAGGATCGCATCGGTCGTTTGCTCGTCGTGACCCCAGTCGTCGGCGTTGACGATCAGGAGTCCTGGCGGGCCAGACCCATTCACCCGAACGCGACCACACCGCTTGCGCAGGGATGGCGACCGCCCAGCGAGGCAGGCCGGCCGTGCTCACCCGCGGACCGGCCGGAGGGCGTTGCCGGGTCGGCGATCCGGATGGCGGGCACGATCAGGTCTTACCACGACGAGACGAAGCAAGCCAGGCGCAGCACTCGGAACGGCTTTCGGTATGGAGATTTCTCGGCTACGGTGGCACTGACTCGGCGAAGGATCGCTTGTCGACAGATTCTCGAACGGCTCGGAAAGCATGGAACTCGACCACGAAGGCAGTCGGACCCGTCCGTCCGCTCGCGTCAAGGGCGACGGACGCGCTCACCTCCGCGGCAACGCCCCGCCGCCCGCAGCCCGCGGGAGTGAACGGGGCCGGCTCGCCGTCGTCTCTTACTACGCGCTCGAGCCCTTCGAGGCGCGAGGCATACGCACGCGCGCGCTTGTCGATGCGCTGGCGGCGAGCTGGGAGATCGAACTGATCGCCGCCGCGCCGACCCCGGAGCGTCGCGGCCCACTCAGGAGGCTGGGCGATCGGTCGCGCTACCTCGCCTCAAAGAGCCTCGCGCTCGACAACGTGGAGCTCTGGAGCCGCTGGCGATTCGGGCGGTGGCAACCGACCTGCGACTTCGCGCTGCTCGTCGCGAAGCCTATGTCGACCGCGATCGAGGCGTCGAGCAAGTTGCTTGCTCGGGGAATCCCGTACGTCCTCGACCTCTCCGATCCGTGGGCGCTGACCGGAGCCCTCCAGGCGATCGCTCCGTCCGCTCGGCGGAGGGCCCAAGCTGCCGAGCGGCGCCTGCTCGAGGGCGCAGAGGCTGCGATCCTGACGACGGACCGGCAAGCGGCAGCGTTGCAAGCCCTGTTTCCGCGCTTGGAGGTCCTGGTAAGACCGAACGGATACGTTCCTGCCCCCGTCGGGCGCATGCCGGCGGCGGGGGCGCCCGACGAGCTTCGCCTCACCCACGTCGGTCACCTCTACGGCGCCCGAGTCGACGTAGCACCCTTCTTCCGGCGCCTGCTCGAGTCGGGAAGGTGGCGTTCGATCGTCCTCGACCAGTACGGAAGCGATCGGAACGCGACGCTCCCACGGCTCCCCCGGGAGATCGAGGTTCGAGACCACAGAGCGGTCAGCTGGGAGGAGATCCTCGCGGATCCGCCCGAGAGCGACGCCCTGCTCGTGATCGGCATGCGCCACCCGGCTGCACTGCCCGCAAAGGTCGTCAACTACCTGAGCCTCCCGTTACCGCGCATAGCCTTCGTCGACGATCCGCGCGAGGATGCGATCAGCGACTACGTGCGAGACAAACCCGGCTGGCTCGTCGTCGGCGACGAGCCCGGCCTCGGCGCGAGGCTCGCCGATCATCTCGCGCACCGATGGACCGCGGCCGAGCTTGCCCCCCCTGCGAGCGAGTCGTGGGAGAACGTGACGGCCACGGTCGTCGCGTTTCTGAACGCGCACGCCGAACGTTGCGGCGTCCTCAGCTCTGAAAGGCGGGGGACCCTCGCGGCAAAGGTGCGATCGTGACCGAAGCCGCCGGCCCACCGCCGACTCGATGAGTCGACTGAGAATCGCGCGGGGCGCGTCAACGCAATCATCTCCGGCGCTTGCGGAGGCCGGCGATGATGCCGCAACCAACCCGATGATCGATCTGGAATCGATCATCTAGCGGGGTGAGCGCTCCGGCCGAACGGCGGGTCGAAAGCAGCGCCGCCGAGCAGTCGGAGGCGCTGGCGCTCGGCGCGCTCAGCCTTCGGCTCACCTTCGTGACCGACATCATCACCCCCTACAACGCGACGGTCTTCGAGGCGCTCGCACAGCTTGTCGACCTGACCGTCATCTACTGCTCGCAGACGGGGACGCGCGCGATGCCCTGGGATTTCTCCGACGGCCTGCCATTCCGCCACCGGGTTCTCAGCGGCCTGACGATCAAGCGCCGGATCCTCGACGGGGTCGACTACCACGTCGACCCCCGAATCTTCAGCGCGATCGCGGCAACCAGCCCGGACGCGGTCGTGGCATCGGGGTTCTCCCTACCTACGATGTACGCAAGCCTGTACTGCAACCTGCGCGGCCGACCGCTCACCGTCCACTCCGACGGCACGAGCTGGTCCGAGCGCGAGCTCAACCGTGTCAAGCGCTTGTCGCGCGCGATCGTGCTCCGGCACGTCTCCACGTTCGTCGCGAACAGCCAACCGGCAGCGGCGCGCTTCCGCGAGATGGGCGTCGCGCCCGAGCGCATCTTCATGGCCCCGCACACCACGAGGCTCGATCCCCTGTGGGCGGTCGGTCGGCGGAGGACCTACACGCCCGGGCGCGGCTTGAAGCTGCTCGCGATCGGGCGCCTGCGCCGCGTGAAGGCCTTTGACGATCTCCTGCGCGCGCTCGCCGTGGCGCGCGCGACGGAGCCGACCATCACGCTGACGATCGTCGGCTCGGGACCCGAGGAGGGATCTCTGCGCCGCCTCGCGGAGCGGCTCGGGCTGGCCGACGTGGTCGGGTTCGTCGGGTTCGTCGAACACGCCCACCTCCCTTCGCACTACGCCGCCGCCGACGCGCTGGCCTTTCCGAGCCGTCGCGACACGTTCGGCTTCGTGCTTCTCGAGGGCGCCGCCGCGGGGCTCCCGATCGTGGCCTCGAGCCACGCGGGCGCAACCGCCGACCTGCTCGAGAACGAGCGCAGCGGACTCGTGCTCCCCTCCGAGGACGTGGAGGGAAACGCGCGTGCGTTCGTCCGCCTCGCGCGTAGCGGGGAGCTGCGCGAGCGACTCGGCCGGGCCGCCTACGCCGCGACGCTCGGACGCTCTCCCGCCGTGTCGGCCGCGGGCTACCTGGAGGCGGTCGACGCGGCGCGGTGCAGCTCGCGTCCGGCCCCGTCGCTCGCTCCGATTTCCGGGGGGTCGAGGTGAAAGGCCGGAAGCCGGCGGGCGCCGAGCACGACGCGACGCTGCGGATCGCCTATCTCGCCGGGCGGTACCCGACCGAGTGCCACACCTTCATCCTGGGCGAGATCCGCGAGCTGCGGCGACTCGGAGTGTCTATAGACACCTTCTCGATCTGGCGCTCGTCGCCCGAGCAGCTCCCCTCACCCGCGGAGCGGGACGAGTTCGCGCGGACCTACGCGCTGCTTCCGCCGCGCCTGCGCGACGTCGCGACGGCTCATCTCCGCGCCGCCGTGCGCAGTCCGCTCGCCTATCTCCGGACGCTGCTCAGGGCGATGCGGATGAGCTCGCCCGGCGCGCGCAACAGGATGCTGGGCGTGACCTGGTTCGTCGAGGCGATCGTCCTGTGGCGGCAGCTCGTGGCGCGCCGGCTGCGGCACGTCCACGTTCACCTCAACGGCACCGCGCCGGTAGTCGCGATGCTCGCGACCGGTTTCGGGAACCGGCATCGTCCGCCCGAGCGCTCCGGCGGGTGGTCATGGAGCCTCACCGTGCACGGCTCCAAGGAGTTCTACGACGCAGCCCGCGAGCGCCTCGGCGAGAAGCTCGCGTCGGCCCGGTTCGTCGCCTGCATCAGCGACTACACGCGCAGCCAGATGATGGCTTTCTCGCCCGAGGGGGACTGGCACAAGCTGCACGTGCGACGCTGCGGAGTCGACACCGAGGAGTTCAGCTGGATCGAGCGTGCGAGGGCCGGCCCGACCAGGATCCTGACGGTCGGCCGGCTCGACCGGATGAAGGGCAACGCCGTGTTGCTCCGAGCGCTCGCCAGGCTCGTCCGCGCCGGCACCGACGCGGAGCTCGTGGTCGTCGGCGACGGGCCGGAGCGGCACGCGCTCGAGCAACTCGCGCGCGAGCTCGAAGTCGAGTCGCGGACGACATGGACGGGGACGGTGGGGCAGGACGAGATACGCCGCTACTACGCCGATGCGGACGTCTTCTGCCTGCCGAGCTTTGCCGAGGGCATCCCGATCGTCCTGATGGAGGCGATGGCAACCGGCCTGCCGGTGGTCGCCAACATGATCACCGCGATTCCCGAACTCGTGGACGACGGGGTCTCCGGCATCCTCGTCCGACCCGGCCGGGAGGACCTGCTCGCGGAGGCGCTGGGGCGCTTGGCCGCGGACCCGGACCTGCGGCTCCGGCTGGGGCGTGCGGCCCGTCAGACGGTGGTCGACGAGTACAGCCTGCGCGCGGCGGGGGCGGCGGTCGGGCGGCTCCTTCAGGACGAGCTCGGCGCCCCCGCGAAGCGCGTGCCCGCCCCGGTACTGACGGCGAGATGACCATGTCATGGCGGCCGCCGGCCGTGCGGCTCGTCGTTGCCGCCTTGCTCGGTGCGATAGTCGCGAGCCTGCTCGCGGCGCTGCTCACCCGCCAGGGGGGCGCCGGCCCGCGTCTGTTTGCCGCCGACAGCGTCTGGAACGCGCCACTTCCAGCGAGCGCGCCGCTCGATCCCGCGGCGCCGCGCCTGATGCAGGCGTTCCGCGCCGAGGTCGCCCGGGAACGGCAGGCCCGGATCGGACCCTACATCGACACCGTCGCGTCGAGCACGCCTCTGTACACGGTCCCTCGAAGCCAGCGCGCCGTGAGCGTTCGGCTCGACGGTCCCCCGACGGCACGGGCGCAGCGGCTCGGTCGTGCGCTCGCGGAAGTGCCGATCCCGAACGGTGCGCGACCGGCGGCAGGAGCGGACCGTCACATGACCATCTGGAGCCCGGCGACCGACCGGCTGTGGGAGCTGTTTGGCGCGCGGCTAGCCGCCGACGGATGGCATGCGAAGTGGGGCGGCGCGATCGCGAACGTGTCTCGCAGCCCGGGGTACTACGGCTACGGATCGTGGCCCGGCGCAAGCCCCGACTGGGGTGCCACCGCGACGAGCCTGCCGGTGATCGCCGGAACGATGCTGATCTCCGAGCTCAAGCGGGGCGTCATCGACCACGCCCTCGCACTCGACCTCCCGAATGCCCGAGCCGGGGTCTTCTCCTGGCCGGCGCAGCGCAGCGACGGCACCGGACCGCCGAGCGACCTGCCAGAGGGTGCGCGGCTGCGTCTCGATCCCTCGCTCGACATCGCCTCTCTCCATCTCCCCCCGATGGCGCGCATGATCGCCGAGGCGGCGCAGCGGTACGGGATAGTCGTGCGTGACAAGACCGGCCGCGCAATCGGGTTCTATGGCGAGGATCCCGGCTCAGGCCACGACCCCTACAGCGGACCGGGCGGGCTGATGCAGGGCGCGACGCCCGACCAGGTGCTGGAGCGGTTTCCATGGAACAGGCTCGAACTGCTGAAGATGACGCTCTGCCGAGCTGCGCCGTGCACGCCTCGATCAGGATGAGGCATGCCGAGCGGCCTTTGAAAGAGGTCTGGCGTCCTCGCAGACTCCCGGTTACGATGGCCACGACCAGCATCGAGTGCCGGCCGGCCAGTCAGCTTTCGGATGAAGCTCCTGCGCCTGCCGAAGAGGCAAGCTCGACGACCGACTAGGGGATTTTGGCATGAGCACAGGGAAGGCGCATTTCGAGGGGGCGGGACCCGGAAGCGATCGCACGCTGCCGCGGAACGGTCGCCAGCCCCAGAACGGTCAGCCGCGCGATCCGGGCAACGGTGCGGCTCAGGACAGCGAGTCCCCTCCCAGCAGTGAGTCCGCGAGCCTGGCTCGCCAGCGCCCGGCCCTCGGGCAGCGACCGGCCGCCGGCCAGCGCCCCGCCGCCGGACAGCGCCCGTCGGTCGGTCAGCGTCCCCTTCCGCGGGTCCCGCGCCCGGCGTCCGGGGCCCAGCGCCCCGCCCCCCAGCGTCCCGCGTCTCAGCGTCCGGCGCCCGGGACCCAGCGTCCGGCCGCTCGGAACCTTCCGGCAAGGCAACGTCCGGCGCCCGTGGCTCCACGGCCCGCCGTCGTCGACCAGGGCGCAGCGAGCCCGCGCCGTGTCGGCATCCGCGAGGCGATCCGGCGCTATCCGAGGCTGTTCATCCTCCCCGCCGTCGTGTTCGTCGCCTTTGCCGCGTTGATCGGGGGCCTGCGCAAGCCGACGTACACGGCACAGGCGCGACTGTCCGTCGGCAACCTCTACACCACCAACCCGGCCGCGATTCCCGGTCTGCTCGAGGCGAGCCAGTCGCTGACGAGCGTCTACTCACGCAGCGTCAACGCAGCCGGCGTCACCGCTTCGGCGGCACGGCAGCTCGGCTCCTCGCCCGACGCCGTAGCGGGTCACGTTTCGGCAACGCCGATCGCCCAGAGCCCGCTCTTCATTCTCTCGGCCACCGCATCGTCACCGCGGGACGCCGTACGTCTCGCCACCGCAACGAGCAACGCCCTGATCAGCTACGTGGCGAGCGTCAACAGCTCGAGTCAGGACCCTGGCCAGATCTACACACGGTTCCAGCAGGCCTCCCTCAGCTACGCACGGGACCAGGACGTCGTCCAGCAGCTGACGCGGGCGTACGACCAGAATCCGTCTCCGGGCCTGAAGGCGCAGCTCGACGAGGCTCAGGCGAGCTCCGACGGCGCCCTCCTACAGCGCGACTCGCTGAGGACGGCGTACCAGAACGCCCAGCAGGGGGCGACGGCTTCGCCGGCTGTCCACGTCTTCGCGCCGGCCCAGGGCGCGACCAGCGACCGCCTGTCGATCCTCGAGATCCTCCTGTTCGTCGGGCTGGTTGCCGGCCTCGCAGTGGGAACGGGGCTCGTCAGCTGGCGCGCGAACCGTGGTTTCGCTCTGGCGCACTCTGCCTGACGAGGAAGCCCACGGTGCCACTCAAGCTGACAGCAAGGTCGCGCTCGATCGCCCTTGCCGTCGCGCTCGCGGCGGCGTGCATCACCGTGGTCGCCCTTGCGGGCGCACGCGTGCCCATGTCGGCGACGTTCGTGGACGATTTCAAGATCGGCGTGCTCGCCCTCGGCGCAGCGGCCTGCGGATATCTCGTCTGGCACGCAGATCCGGCGTACGCGCTGACGGGCGGGATCCTGCTCTCGCCGCTGTCGGGCAACTGGCGCCAACTCGGCATATCGGGATCGATCGCTCCCGACCGCGTGCTGATCGTGGCGGGCATCATCGCGATCCTCGTGCGTGCGCCCGGGGCCCGCGATCGTCCGAAGCTCAAGCTCCGCTACCTCCATGGGCTGCTCGCGGTGGTGATCGTCTACGCGGTGATCTCCGCCGCCGTCGGCGGCACGATCGGCCACCAGCAGTCCGCGTTCCGGCTGCTCGAGTCCTTCGGGCTGCTTCCCTTCCTGGTCTTCCTCGTCGCTCCCGTCGCGTTTCGCACCCGGCGCCAGCGCAACATCTTGCTCACCGGGCTCGTCGGACTCGGCGCCTACCTCGCGCTCACGACGCTGTTCGAGACCGCGCACCTCGACGCGCTCGTCTGGCCGAGGTACATCCTCGATCCGAATGTCGGCATCCATTTCAGTCGCGGCCGGGGACCGTTCGTCGATGCCGTCGCCAACGGCTTCGGGCTCTACACCTGCGCGATCGCCGCAGCGATCGCGTGGATGCAGTGGGGTGGACGCCGCGTCGCCAGGCCGCTCGCGGGATGCGTCGTGCTGGCCTGCATGCTCGGAGCGTTTCTCAGCGTCGAGCGCTCCGTCTGGATCGGCGTGGCGCTCGCGACGCTCACCGTCCTGCCTTTCGCAGGCGGGCTGCGGCGCAAGGTCGCCATCGGCATCGCCGCGGGAGCGGTCGCTATGGCCGCGGCGGCGTTGCTGATCCCGGGCCTCGCGCAGCAGGTCTCCCAGCGCGCGAACGACCAGGCCTCGGTCTGGGACCGCCAGAACCTGGATACCGCGGCGCTCAACATGATCAAGGCCCGACCGCTGGCCGGCTTCGGCTGGGACACGTTCGCCGCCCGGAGCGGCCCCTACTTCCGACAGAGCCCCAACTATCCGCTCACGGCGAACCTCGGCACCGATCTTCACAGCGTCTTCCTGACCTACGCCGTAGGGCTCGGCCTGATCGGAGCGACCCTGTGGCTCGCGGGGGTCCTCGGCGGGCTCGGGGGCGCTCTCCTAAGCCGAGGGCCACCCGATCTTCGCGCGTGGCGATGTGGCCTGGCGGCACTCGCCATCTGCTGGGCGATCGTGTCGGCGTTCGTTCCCCCGTCCGTCTTCCCCAACCTCGCGCTTTGGCTGTGGATGGGCGTGGTGTGGTCGGGCCGGTACGCCGGTCGTGACGAGCTCCGCCGGCAGGCACCACCGGTAGCCGCCTCGCCGCCCCAGTGGACCGACTCCGTGTCTCAGCCTGAGCAGCGGGAGCTTACGCCGGCGTAGGCCGGGCCCTTCCGCACCGATCAGGCGAGCGCTCGGCTGGCGTCCGCCAGCCCGAGCGCGACGTGGGCGTCGCACCAGCGAATGTAGTGGACGCTCGCCGCGCCAAAGCGGTAGCGGCGAAAGACCGCATGGTCCCCGCGGAGGACGTGCGTCAGGGTCCGACGGGCGACCGGGACGAGCGCCTCGCGGTCGATCAACCCGGCGCTGACGAGCGCGGACAGCGCGGTCAGGCCGGTCCCAGCCGAGTGGCCGTCCTCCGGGTAGCGCCGCGCGGGATAGAGGAGGGCGCGACCCTCACGATCGAAGCAGCGCTGGAGGTAGTAGCTCGCACCCCGAGCGAGTGCCCCTTCGATTGCGGGATCGAGGTCCCGGAGCGAGCAGAGGCAGGCGAGGACGTAGCCCGTGTGGAAGCCGTCCACCCAGCCGAGGCCGGGACCATTGCCGTAGGGCCATGACCCGTCACGCCGCTGCGCGGCGAGCGTGCGCTCGACGGCGCGGCTCACCATCGTTCTGGCGACGGGGTCATCGCCCATCAGCGCGTGCACCAGGCGCGCGCCGAGCAGGCTGGCGTTGTGCACGAGGGCGTCGCTTCCCTCGTGATAGGCGAAGTAGCCGTCGCGATACAGACGCTGGGCGGTCCATTCGGCGGCCCGCCTCGCGCGCGGGCGGAAGCGATCCACGCCGAGCGTTTCGGCGGACTCCAGCCCCGCACCTGCGAACGCCGTGACGATCACGTTGGGACTGTGTGCCGGGTAGAAGCTCCAGCGCGTCTGAACGTCCCAGGGGTACCCCCACGCGTCCGGGCCCGCGGAGCGGTCCTCGTCGAGGAGAGCGAGCGCGTCGAGCGCGGTGCTCCGGTCGGTCGCTGCCCCGTGCTGTGCGTAGAGATGCGCTGCTGCGAGGCCGAATGTTCCGAGTGCCTTCGCGATCACCGGTGGGGATCGCCGGTCGAGGCGCCGGATGTCCACCGGCGAGCGCGCGTAGAGCTGCACGATGGCCTGGCGCCGCCGCCGTCCGTTGCGCATAACGCGTGGCCACGGCCGGCTCAGACCGTCGTATGGATCTCCGCCACGCCAGCGCGAGCGCGTCGCCGCCGCGAGCAGCCGGCGCGCGCCGCCGGCGAGCGTGCGCGAGTCGACCGTCGGGTGGCCCGCCGCCGCTCGGGTAGGGCCGCTCGCGACCAGCTCGTTCATCGCGCCGACCCGCGTGTGACGAGCTGGAGTGTCAGCTGGCCCCAGCGCCAAGTGCGCAGGGGCTTGAACGTCCGCCGAGCCACCGGCTCCGCGGCCAGGAACGGCTCCGGTGTTGGGTGCCACCGGTCTCCCGGATAGGCGACTATCCAAAGCCGGCGGTACATGGGCAGCCGCGCGGTGACGCGCCCGACCGTGTCCTCGGCGACGAACTGATCACCACCCTGAAGCACCGCCCCGGGACGGGCGTCCACGTCGGCCGGCAGGGGACGGCCGTGAGCTCGCTTGACTAGGTAGTAGCGCACCCCTAGGCGGGCGAAGGCGGGTGCGTAGGCCACGCCGTCACCCGGGTGAGCGCTCCTGAGGAGCACATCGGCGGCGGCCCGCAGATTCTCCGGCTCGGACACGCGGGGTAGCTGCTCGGCCAGGTTGAGCGCGACGGCGGCGGTCACGACCGCCGCTGCCGCCATCGCCAGCCCGCGGCGGGGCAGCCTGTCAATCCCGAGCGCGACGGCGAATAGAAGCGGAGGCAGGCTCCAGACCACGTAGCGCTCCTGCCACACCGGCTCCACCAGCATGGAGAACGCGAACAGGGCCAGGGGAGTCGCAAGCCAGCACCCGACGAGCGCGTAGCGCCAGCGGAGGTATCCGTCGCCGGTGTCTCTTGCCACTCGGATGCCCGCATAAAGGCCCCCGGCGGCGGCGAGGGCGAACAGGACGCCGAGCAGCGTGCTGCCCGCCCACGCCGTCCAGACGGAGGTGAGGTCAGACAGGTGCGTGGGGAGGATCCAGCTCGAGGGTGACTCCCCGTTGCGGAAGACCACGTAGAGCACCGCGGGCGTGAGAGCGAGCACCAGACCGGCCAGCCCCGGGCGGGCGGCACGGCCGGGCCGGCGCGAGCGCGGCAGCACGATCAGCGAGAGGACCTGGGCGAAGAGGACCAGGACGGTCAGGACGCCGAGGTACACCATCGCCGTGGCGGCGATCGCGTAGGCCACCCACGCCCTGCGACCGCCTCGCTCGACAGCGCGGATGAACAGCAGCATGCTCAGAACCGCGAGCAGGAGCATGGGCGCATACGCCCGCGCGTCGAAGGCGAGCTCGATGAATGCGAGGTTGAGCGCGAGCAGGATTGCCGCGATCCCGCCGACCATGTCTCCGAACAGGCGCCTCCCGAGCAGCGCGGTGGCTGGAATCGCGGCGGCTGCACACAGGATCGTCGGCAGCCGGGCCCACAGCTCGCTCGTCCCGAAGCGAAGCCACCCGTTCATGAACAGGTAGTACAGGGCCTGATTGCCCTCAGACCCCCAGACCATCGCCAAAGTCCCGGCGATCGGCCTGTGGGCCGCGGCGACGGTGAAGACCTCGTCTCGCCAGAACGGCAGCTCCGCCCCCTTTACGAGCGCGCAGATGAGGAGCACAGTCGTGGCGAGCGCAACCGTGGCAGGCATGAGCGGTGCGATGGCCCGGTTACGACGCCCGCCGGCACGGGCTGCGGCGGGGGGACGTACGACTTCAGTGATCATCCGGCCTCGCCGCTCATCATTTGATTAGAACCGCCAAGCGGGAGCCACGCAACCGGCATGTGGCGCGGCCGATGTCCCCTTTACCGCAGCCCGGTTCAGATCGGAAGGTCAGCCGAGCGCGCGCAGGACATGATCGGCGGCGGCCGCCATCGAGTAGCGCTGATTGACCAGGCTGAGCGCGCGCTCTGCCAGGTCTCTCCTGCGCGCGGGCGCTGAGCAGAGGGTGACAAGCGCCTCGACGAACTCCCCGCCCGTCTCGGCCGCCAGGTAGTGCTCGCCGGCTGAGACGTCGAGGCCCTCCACCCCCTTCGCGGTGCTCACGACGGCCAGGCCCGACGCAAACGCCTCGAGCACCTTGAATCGCGTTCCACCGCCTTCGGCGAGCGGGATCGGCATCACGGTCGCGCGCGCCAGGTGCGGCGTCACGTCGGCGACCGCGCCGGTCACCTCTATCCGGGCATCGCGCCCGGCTGCCGCGACCATCGAGGGCGTCGGGTTGGAGCCGAGCAGGACGAGGCGGGCGTCGGGCACCCGCTCGGCGAACGGGGGAAAGATCTCCTCGATGAGCCGCGCGGCCGCCGTCGCGTTCGGCGGGTAGATAAAAGCTCCCGGGTAGAGGAGGGTCGCGGGCGCGTCCTGGCGAGCAGCCCCCGGGTAGCGATCGACCTCGACGGCGTTCGGCACGACCATGATCGGCGCGCAGTCGCGATAGCGGGCGCGCGCCCTGCGCTCGTCGTCGCTGCTGCAGACCCACACCGCGTCCGCCGCCGCGAACGCGGCAGACTCGATCGCGGCCGTGCGCCGAGCGAGCGTTGCGCTGATCGGATCGCGGTGGCGAGCGGCAAGCTCTGCGCTGAGGTCAGCCTCGATGTCGTGGGCGTCGAGCACGACTCGGCAGCCGAGCTCACGCAGCGGGGCGATGTACGAGTGCAGGACGAGCTGCTCGAGGACCACGACCCGCGCCGAAACCTCGCCGGCCAAGCGGGCGATCTTTTCAACGGCGGTCGGCGAGAACCACCGGTCGGCCGGATGGGCAGACGGGTCGCGCAGCCAGGTGAGCGAGTCTTTCGCCTGCGCGATGAGCGCCGGGTCGCCGACCATGTGGCGGGCGACCGCGTCCGGCACGGCCTCGCCGGCCGCCTCGCCGGCGAGCGTCACCACCGTCACGTCCCCCGCCGCGGCAAGCGCGCGCACGGTCTGGCGCCTGCGGAGGTCCCCGCCGCCGCGCGGCGGATGAGGAAACTCCAGTGCGACGACCAGCGCTCCATGACCGTCGCGCACCGCCTTGACGCGGGCGCCAGAGGCTTTTGGGTCTGGCGGTCGATTTGAAGCTGTGTTACGACTGTTCACGAGTACTCGAACGCACGGAAGGTGAGGACACTATGGCGGGACCGCGTCGTTTCCAGGTCGATCCGAGGCGCGTAGTACACGAGACGGTCGACGGAGAGACGATCCTGATCCAGCTCGAAACGGGCACCTACTACAGCCTCGGCGGCTGCGGCGCGGAGGTCTGGGAGCTCCTGCTGGCGGGATGGTCGGATGACGAGGTAGCCGACGAGATGCAGCGCCGTCATCCCGCGAGCGGCGAAGCCGTGGCCGAAGACACCAAAGCGCTCGTCCGCCAGCTCGCCCAAGAGGAGCTGTTGGATGACCGCGAGCCCGACGACGGCGAGCTCGCGCCGGTCGCGCGCGGGGGCGCAGCCGCGGATGGGCAGCCCTATCGACCGCCCTCGCTTCAGAAGTACACCGACATGCAGTACTTCCTCCTGCTCGACCCGATCCACGAGGTCGAGGCCGCCGGCTGGCCGCACGAGCGTGCCGCCCGCGCCCGTGGCGGCTGACGGGGCCGATGCCGCTTGTCACGAGCGGCGGCGCGGCGGCCCTGGCCGAGTCGCCGCCCGGCGTCGCCGAGTACTTCGACGCGTTCCACGCGGCGTTCGGGGCGGCCGGTGAGCGGGCCGGAATCGTCGAGCGAGACATCGAGATCGGTCCGATGGGAGTGGCGCTCCGCTTCGCCGGCTACGAGCTCCTGCCGACCATGCTGCCTGCGCTCGCCCATCGGCTGGCAGCCCGGGTCGCGGAGCCTCAGGGCACGATCTGCGTCTGGGACAGCGCATCGACCGGCGTCGAGGTGCCGAGCTTCAGCTGGCGCCCGCGCGACGTCCGCCAGCGGGGCGAGATCGTAGGCTTCAACGACGGGCGCTTTCGCACGATCTATCACGGCGATCTGCTCGCGGCGGATGGCGGGTTCGACGCGCTCTCGATGTACGACGCGGATCGCAACACGGCCGTCTTCTGGGTGTCGAGCCGCGAGCGGATCCACTGGTACGAGCCGGCGGAGCCCCTGCGTCCGTCGCTCCACTGGGTGCTCGGCGGCCCCGGCCGGCACCTCGCACATGCCGCTGCGGTCGGCGACGAGCACGGTGCCGTCCTGCTGGCCGGCAAGGGCGGGTCCGGCAAGACCACCACCACGCTCGCGTGCCTCGCGGCGGGCATGCGCTTCGTAGGCGACAACTACGTACTGCTCACGCTCGAGGACACCCCGCGCGCGAGCAGCATCTACTGCAACGCCAAGCTGACACGCGAGACGCTCGCGCTGCTTCCCGGGCTCGCCCCGGCAGTCAAGACGCTCGACGTGGAGGAGGGCGAGAAGCTGATCGTCGACGTCTTCCGGCATCGTCCCGACCAAATCGCGAGCAGCCTGCCGGTCAGGGCCCTGGTGGTGCCGACGGTTATCGGGCGCGGCGAGACCCGGCTCGTACCGGCCTCGCCGGTCGAGGGGCTGCTCGCGCTCGCTCCGACGACGGTCTACCAGCTGCCGGGCAACGGTGCGGTGCTGCGTGCGATGGCCGAGCTCGTCCGCGCGATGCCGACCTACCGCCTCGACCTCGGCAGCGAGGTGGCTGACGGTCCGCGCGTCATCCGCCGTCTGCTGTCGGAGGGCACGCCCTAGATGATTGATTCCGAATCAGGCCGGTTCTGTCCGAGGGCGCGCTTGGAATCAATCATCTCCACCAGATGCGCGGGCCGAGACGAATGAATTCTGCTGGCCCGAGCCCAGGCGGTGAATTCGGAATCAATCGTCTAGTGGTGGACGATCCGCTCGTCAGCGTCGTAATCCCGCTCTACAACGCGGAGCCCTTCGTCGCCGAGGCACTCGAGAGCGTCTTCGCGCAGGGCTACGAGCCGCTCGAGACTCTTGTCGTCGACGACGGCTCGACCGACCGCTCCGCGGAGATCGTGAAGGCGTGGCCGGTGCGCTACCTCGCGCAGGAGCACTCGGGCATCGCCTCCGCGCGAAATGCGGGCGTCGCGGCCGCCGGCGGCGACCTGATCGCGTTTCTCGACGCTGACGACGTGTGGCTGCCGGGCAGTCTCGAGCGGCGCGTGCGCCATCTGCGCGCGAGGCCGGACGTCGATTTCGTGCTCGGCGGCATGGAGGTCTTCCTCGAGCCCGGCACCGCGGCGCCAGCCTGGATGCCCGCGTGGCTCGCCGGCACCCAACATGGACAGCTGCAGACCTTCGTCGGCCGTCGCGAGGCGTTCGAGACCGTCGGGCCGTTCGACTCGGCCTATGCCGTCGGCGAGGACACGGACTGGCTCGCACGCGCGAAGGACGCAGGCTGCCGTGGGGAGTTGCTCAGCGAGCCGTGCGCGCGCTACCGCCTGCACGGGTCCAACACGACCCATCGCGACCGGGAGGAGGTCGAGCGAATGCTCCTGCGCTCCATCCGGGACACGATCCGGCGGCAGCGCGCCGGCCTGGAGGCCAAGCCGTGACCAGCCCTCGTGTGAGCGTCGTGATTCCGGTCCACAACGGCGAGCAATATCTCGCGGAGGCGATCGAGAGCGTGCTCGAACAGACGAGCCCACCGTTCGAAGTCCTGGTTGTCGACGACGGCTCGACGGATGCGAGCGCCGCCCTGGCGGACCGCTATCGACCTCAGGTGCGCTGCACCTCCCAGCCGCACGCGGGGGCCGGGAGCGCCCGCAATCGCGGCATCGCGCTCACCTCCGGGGAGTACCTGGCTTTCCTCGACGCCGATGACCTCTGGGCGCCGACAAAGCTCGCACGCCAGATCGCGGAGATCGTCAGCGACCCGACGATCGACCTCGTCTTCGGGCACATGCGTCATTTCGTCAGCCAGGATCTCGACCCGATCGAGGCCGCCTGCCTGCGCTGCCCGCCGGAGGCGCAACCCGGATACCACTGCGGCGCCATGCTCGCGCGCCGGACCGCGCTACGGCGCGTCGGACCCTTCCGCGAGGACCTGCGCGTAGGGGAATTCGTCGACTGGATCGCGCGAGCGCGCGAGCACCGCCTGCGCGAGGCAATGCTCACCGGCGTGGTCCTCTCGCGGCGCCTGCACGCGACCAACCTGAGCCGCCAGGACATGCTCGACCGGCGCGATTTCGCGCGCGTCGTCAAGGCATCGCTGGACCGCCGACGAGCTGCGGCAGGAGGACAGCCGTGAGGATTGGCTCATGGCGGGCGTTCGCGCGCCTGTTCAAGGACTCCCGGCGGCTGCTGCTCGTGAGCCTCGCCGTGTCGATCGCGCAATCGATCGTCCTGATTCCGGTCGCCCTGCTGGTGCGCAAGGTCTTCGACACGCTCATCCCGCGCGGTCACGTGGGCGGAATCGCGTGGAGCGCGGCAGCGATCCTCGGCCTCTATCTGGCTAGCGCGGGCCTCGGACTGTGGACGCGCTACATGGTCCTGCGCGCGACCAAGGCGGCGATCAGCGGCATGCGTGACGAGCTGCTGGAAAGGATCTTCGGTCTACCGCTCGCGTACTTCGACCGCACGAGCCTCGGCCGCCTGCACTCGACGATCGTGCAGGACTCCGAGCGACTCGACCTGATGGCCAATGCGCTCGTCGGGCAGCTGCTTCCGGCCGCGACGGTCGCGCTCGGGCTGAGCGCCCTGCTGCTGGTGCTCAATCCACCGCTGTTCGCGGTTCTCGTCGCGGTCGTTCCGCTCCTGCTCCTCTGCGGCAGGTTGATCGGACGCACTTTGCGCCCGCGTACACGACGCTGGCAGCGGGCATTCGACGTCTTCAGCGCGCAGACCCAGCTGGCCCTGCGCGCAATCACGCTGGCCAAGGTGCATGGGGCCGAGGCCATCGAGCTGGAGAGCCGCCGCGGGGAGCACGCCCATCTCGGACGCGCAGGGCTCGACATGGCTTGGGTCCAAAGCGCATACACGATCGTGCAGAACGCGGTCGCAGCCTCGGCGGGGGTCGTCGTGCTCCTGCTCGGGGGGCGCGCCGTCGCGCGTGGGGAGATGAGCGTCGGCTCATTGATCTCCTTCTACGCCGTGCTCGCGCTGCTCCTGCGACAGCTCACAACCGTCCTCGCGACCGCCCCCCTTGCCGTGTCGGGATATGAGTCGATGGCGCGCCTGGAGGCGATCCTCTCGATCGAGGAGCGCGAGCCCTACAGCGGATCGCGCCAGATCGACTTTCGCGGCTCGCTCGAGTTCGACCGCGTCAGCTTCGCCTACGGCGACGAGCCGCTCGTGCAAGACCTCAGCCTGAGCATCGGCTCCGGCGAGCACGTGGCGATCTTCGGTCCGAACGGAGCCGGGAAGAGCACCCTCGTCAGCCTGCTGCTCGCGCTCTACCGGCCCCTTTCGGGGCGCCTTCTCGCCGACGGCGTCCCCTATGACGAACTCGACGTGCGCGCGTTGCGACGCAGCGTCGGCGTGGTGCTGCAGGACCCCGTGATCTTTCCAGCGACGATCGCAGAGAACATCGCCTACGGACATCCCGACGCCACCCTCGAGCAGATCCGGCAGGCAGCCGAGTGGGCGACCGCGGACGAATTCGTCGATCGGCTACCCGGTGGTCTCGACACCCAGGTCGGCGACGAGGGCGGGCTGCTTTCCGGCGGCCAGCGCCAGCGCGTCGCGATCGCCCGCGCGCTCGTGGCGCGCCCGTCGCTGCTGATCCTCGACGAGCCCACGACTCACCTCGACGACGTCGCGGTAGCGAGGCTGATGCGCAACCTGTGCGAGTTCCCCGGAGCCCCGACCGTATTGATCATCTCCCACGACGCGGACATCGTCCAGATGACCGATTCCGTCTACCACCTGCGCGACGGCCGCATCGTCCGCAGCGAATCCGTGGTAGAGCGAGCGCTCGCGGCGATGTCGGGCGGAAACGCGGGGGAGGAGTCATGAGGTCCGCCGCCCCGCGCCTCCCATATGAGCCGACGCCGCTCCAGATCCTCCTGCTCCGGGCGGCGCTGCTCGACGGCGATGCCGCGATCGACGCATGGGAGCGCTCGAAGCACGTTGCCGACGACGTCCGCCGCCTCGACGAGGCTACCTACCGGCTACTGCCGCAGCTCTATCGCAACCTGCTGGACCACGGGGTCGACGACCCCTTGATGAAGACGCTGAAGGGTGTCTACCGCCACTCGTGGTACTGCAACCAGCGCCTCTTCCACGAGGCCGCCGGGCTGCTCGAGCAGCTTCACGGCGCCGGGATCGAGACGATCGTGCTGAAGGGCGCCGCGCTCACCAACCTCTACTACCGCGACCCGGGCTCGCGGCCGATGGAGGATCTCGACGTACTCGTCCGCCGAGCTGACGTGGACCACGCGGTCGGAACCCTCCGAGCCGGTGGCTGGAGCCTCGTTCGCGCGCTTCCGCTGGACGCCCAGATGCGGACCACGCACGCGGCGTGCTTCGACCATCCGCGCGGCCACGAGATCGATCTCCATTGGAGCCTGCTGTGGGAACCGGTGCCGGACGAGGACTACTGGAAGCGCACGGTGCCAACCACCGTGGGAGGAGTCGCAACCCGTGCGCTCGAGCCCGTCGACCAGCTCATTCACATCTGCGTACACGGAATCGGCTGGTTCCCTGCGCCGGGGCGCTGGATCGCCGACGCGATCACCGTCATCCGCGCGACCGGGCGGGACCTCGACTGGGACCGCCTCGCCGACCAGGCCGAGCGCTGGCATGTCTCCGCGAGGCTCGAGACAGCCCTTCACGTGCTTGGCGAGACGTTTGACGTTCCTGTGCCGGAGGCCCCGCTCGAGCGCATCCGGCGTGCCCGGCGTCCGCTGCGGGAGAGGTTGCCGGAGCACGTGCTGCGCCATCCGCCGCCTCGAGGAGG
This sequence comes from uncultured Actinomycetes bacterium, assembly GCA_963719375.1. GTDB lineage: Bacteria > Actinomycetota > Thermoleophilia > Solirubrobacterales > Thermoleophilaceae > JAICJV01. Next base: position 2,345,986 of record CAVRBY010000001.1, read on the forward strand.
CAACTATGTCCTGCTATGGGGCCGCTACCGGCGGCTGCGGGCGAATGGAAGCGGTGCGGACGACGGCTTCACGGGGTACATCCGCGACTGTCTCGGCTTGGATAGCCGCACGGCCGTGCCGGGGTACCTCGCCAGACGCATGGTTGAGTGCACTCGCGAGGACCTGGCGCGGAGACGCGACGGGAGCGTGAGCGTCGAGCCGGAAGCGGCCAGCGGCGGCTAGGGAAGGCACGGGGCGGAGCTGCACGCTTTCATCTGCAGCAGCTCCACATGCGCCCAGGGGAACTGCGGCAGGAAGTTCCACGGGCGCTTGCCCTGGTAGAAGCCGTTCGGGCCGTTGTAGGGGTCGCTTCCCGTCGGCGTGGGATCCTGGGCGTAGAAGCCGACCGAGCCGCCGGTCTGATCGCGGACGATCATGCCGTAGCGCTGAGCCGCCTCGGCGAGCATGCGCGTGATCGGGGGAAGGTTGAGCTTCGACAGGTCGAGGCTCGGGTCGAGGCGCAGGTGCGCGCCCTCGGGCAGGCAGTCGGCGCTGTTCAGCCTCCCGTCCGTCCGCTGCGCCGGCCACGAGAAGAATCCGGTGCAGGCGCTCGGGATGTCGAGGGCGAGGGCATGGTCTATGTGCCCGCTGCGAAGCTCGTCGATCATGATCGTGCCGGCGATCACGGGCAGGCTCGAAGCGGTCGCGCCCCAGTCCCAGCCATCCGAGGGGGCGAGACCCGTCCAGGCACTGTTGGAGAAGTACCCGGGGCTCGACGACACGTGCTGCATCGCGCCGCCCCATCCGGCGTGCCAGCCATTCGCCTGCTTGCTCGCGTGCCAGAACTCCCAGAGCGTGTCAGTCGACGGCTGGTAGATGGTCATGTGATGGTCGGTGCCCGCCGCCGGCACGGCGTTCGCGGGGATCGGCACGCCGCCGCCGAGCGCGCTGCGAAGGGTGTTCCCCCAGCTGCCCGTGTCGAGCGAGACGGGCACCCCTGGCTGATCCGGTCCGACGGTGTAGAAGGGGGTGCTGTTCGCGGTCTCGCTGATCCAGGGTCCGGATCCGCCGGCAATCTCACGGTTGATCTCGGCAATGAACGCACCGGCGCGCGCAGGTGAGCTCGGATCGAGCGGCGCGTCCGGGGTGAGCAAGGTGTTCCAGACGCTGTTCGCCGCGAACAGGCGCAGGCCGCCGGTTGCAGCGTTGGTCGGCGCCGGTGGCGTGACCACCGGCGGTGTGGCCGGCGGACGATGAGCGTGCGAGCGGCGATGGGCGGCTCGATGCCGTCGGAGTGCGGCAAGCCGAAGCCGGCAGGCGGAGGCCCTGCGATGCGCCGCATGTCGACACCGCCTCGCGACGGCGCACCGATGAGTCCGGCAGCGCTTCGAGGCGGCAGCGGACGGCACGTGGGCCAGGGCGAGGAACGCACCGCACAGCACCAGTGCCAGTCCGAACAGGCCGATCACTCGAACGCGAGCCGGGAATAGCCGCATGGATATCTCTCCGTCGAAAAGGGTTGACCGAAGCGCCGCCGAGGCGGACCTAGCGGAGCGTCGGCGTGACGGGCCGACTCGCTGAGGTGAGGAGCGCTCGGGTCGACCATTCGTCTAGCTCGACGCGGCGACCCTGCCGTGTCGCGCGTACAGGCCGGGTCTTGGGCGCTTACGCGGGGAGCCGAGGAGCGGCGATCAAGGGACCGGCCCAAGGAGCCGATGCACTGAGCGTGGGACGACCGACCGCTCAGCTACCCTGGTCGCCGATGACGGTCTGCGGGCACAGGTTGCTCGGTGACGCGATATGAGCGTCTGGGTGCTCCTGGCGGTCGCCTGGATCGTCGTGATCCCGGCGGCGGTCGCCAGCCTCGCGTGGATCGCGTCGGTGCACTACCGTCGGCGCGGGTCCCATCCGCTAGGGCAATCCGACGTCGCTAGAGCCGCCAGTCTGAACCTAGCTCGATCAGCCGCGTGGACGCGGGTTCGCTCGCCAGCTGCTCGCGCCGCGCGGATCGCGACTGGCTCGCTCATAACGGAACGCGGGCAGGAGATGCAGACGCCGCCAGCGCGGGCTTCTCAGCGGCCTTAGCCGGCGAAACGCGCACGGGTATCCTCCTGCAAATCCGACCTCGAGCCATCCGTGACGTCAGCGACCCCGTCCCGGACGCCCCTAGTAGCAGATGAGCGAGACGCCGGCCCCACCGGTGCCCCCAGTGGACCCAGCGGGCGAGGCCGTCGATGCCGCCGTCCGCACGGCCGAGGCGGTTTCGGACATCAAGCGGAAGACGGCCGCAGGAATGGTGCTCGTCGGGGTGCGATCGCTCGCCATCCTCGGACTTGGGGTCGTCGGAAGCGTCGTCCTGGCGCGGCTTCTCACTCCGCACGACTTCGGCATCGTGGCGCTCGGCTACGTCGTCATGAACTTCGCCAGCTTCCTCACGGACGGCGGGCTCGGCGGATCGCTGATACGTGGCGCCGAAGAGCCTGAGCGTGCCGACTATGCGAACGCATTCGGCTTTCAGCTGGCTGTGTCGCTCGTCCTGCTCGCGGGGGTCGCCGCCGTCGGCTCGCAGCTAGGGAGGGGCGGGCTATTCGCGGTGGTGATGGTCGCGTCGCTGCCGCTCGTGAGCGTCCGGACGCCTGGTGCCGTGGCGATGGAGCGCCATCTCGACTACCGACCGCTGATCTTCATCGAGGTTGGCGAGACAATCACGTATTACGGCTGGGCGATCGTCACCGCCATCCTTGGATGGGGTGTCTGGGCGCTGGCCAGCGCGGTGCTCGTAAGGGCCCTCGCCGGAAGCGTGATCATGCTCGTCGCAGGACCGATCGGGCTGTTACGTCCACGTCTATCTCGGCGGCGCGTTAGTCGGCTGCTTGGATTCGGCATCAGCTATCAGGCGGTCAACGTCGTCGGGCTTCTGCGCGACCAGGGGCTCAACCTGTTTACGTCGGTCTTGGCGAGTGTCACCACCCTCGGCCTCTGGACCCTCGTCGTGCGAGTGATGCAGCCTCCCATGGTCGTCTTCAGCTCTCTCCGGAGGGTGTCTTATCCAGGGATGGCCCGGCTTCGCGATCACGGTGAGGACCCGCGACCCACCGTCGAGCGGGCGCTCGTCCTCGGGAGCGTGGGCGCCGGGCTCGTGCTGGCGCCGCTCGCGGCCAGCGCACCGGCGCTCATCCCGGCCGTCTTCGGTGCGCGCTGGACGGGGGCCGCAGCGGCCATACCGCCGGAGTGCCTCGGGCTGCTGGTCGCCTCGCCGTTCTCGGTCGCTTGCGCGGGATACCTGTACGCCGAGGGAAGGGCCAACGAGACGCTGCGGATCGTGGTGTACGGCACGGTCACCTGGTTTGCGGTCACGGTGCCGCTCCTGCCCATCGTGGGAGTGGCCGCGCTCGGTATCGGACAGCTAGCTGCCGGCGTGGCGGAGGCTGCCTTGTTCGGCAACTCGATGAACACTCACATCCCGGGAATTCGGCCGACGATGATCGTGGCCGCGCCGATTGCCATCGCCACGATCGGCGCCGGGATCGGATGGGTGGGCGCATGGCTCGGCCCGCACACGATGCCCGTCGCGGCCGCGTCGGCCCTGCTGGCCATGGCGCTCGTCCTGATCGGCACTTGGCTCGTTCGCAAGAGCGCGATCCGCGATCTGTGGTGGCTCACGCGCCGGGCGGTTGGCGCCTCTGTGTCATAAGCGTGGGCGCGGCGGCGCGCTCTCACGGCCACCTTGCAGCTCGCGCATAATTGTCAGCAACCGACGTGCATTCGTCGAGGAGTCGTAGTTCGCCTCCACCCGCCGCCGGGCCAGCCGTCCCAGTTCGATGCGCCGGCTCTCGTCGTGGATCAGGGCGGTCAGCTCTCGCCGGAGCGCCTGGGTGTCGCTCGGTGCGACCAGTGCCCCCGCACGACCGTCGTCCAGGAACTCCGGAATCGCTCCAATCATCGAGGCGACCACCGGGACACCGCACGCCATCGCTTCGAGCACAACCCAAGGAGCCGCATCGCCTCGACTGGGCAGGCAGAGCACGTCCGCTTGCTGGAAAAGCTCGATGAGCCGCGTGTCTCCGCTGCCCATCCGATGAACCGTGACGCCGGCCAGAGCCGGCACCGTATCCGGCGTGACTATGTCGACCTCGACGCGTTGCGAATTGAGCTCCGGGCCGAGCGCGGCAAGCATGTCGTATCCGCCCTTCTGCCTGAATCGCGCCCCGACGAACAGCACCCGAGGGCGTATCCGTGCCGTCCGTTTCGCCGGCCGAAACCGCTGGAGGTCAAGCCCCGGATGAAGCTCTACGATCCGCGCCTGCGCGCAAGCCCTTCGCACGCCCGCCGCCGACCACCGGGTCCACGGCATGACGAGCGCCGCCGATTTCAACGCGCGCCGCTGAAGCACGAGACTCGACTGAAGCGACGCTCGGGACCACGGCCGCACGGCCTGCCAGATGCCCATCCGGCGCCAGTCCCAGATCTCGGCGTCGACGGACAGCACGACCGGCGGCAGTCGGCGGGCGGAGCCGAAAGCCAGCGCGGCGGTGTGGGGGTGCGCATGGATGACGTCGGGACGCGCGCGCCTGAGCTCGGCGCCCAGAAGGCGACGGGCACGAAAAGCCTGGATCGCGAGCCATCTTGCGCTCTGGAAGTCGAGGTCGCGCCGCCATAGGGGCCCGTAGATGCCGCTGGCGGCTCGCAGCGCGTGTCCCGCGAGAGGTGCCAGGGTCACGAAACGCGCACCCGAGAGGCCGGATCGCTCGACCTCTGCTCTCAATACCGACTCGAGGCGTCCCTGCCCGCTGGTCCCGGCCGAGTCTCCCTGGTTGATGAACAGCACCTCCACGCGTCACCTCCGCATCCCGGTGCCGAGGCTGGAACGACGCGGGTCGATTATCTGGAATGGAGCATGGGGTTTGCGCGGCTCGAGTGCTCGACCATCCCGCCCGTGCGATGCGTCGGTGCACATCCTCAGGTTTGTAACGGGATGCGATTTGAGGGCGTCGTTGAGGATCCAGTCAGCCGTCGGCCAGTGGCTGCGCACTTGCGAGGTCAAAGCGCGGGGCCGCTGGGACGGTGGCGGACCGCGAAGGGCGGACCCTGCCAGGCCCGGATCGCATGACGTGGGGGTCGTCCGCATCAGCGGAAATCGGGAGCTGCCGGCGGCCATCTCCCCTTCGCCGTACGGCGCGCCCGGAGCGACACGCTCGGCCCACGTCCCTCCACCTCCTGCGCGAGCGCCGTATCCCCTGAGCAACCCGAAAGCGGCCATGCCGGCTGGCATTATCGCCGATGGCTGGGAGCTCACCACGAAGGCATTTCTACGGGCGTCCGCTGCGCGCCGCCGGCGGCGATGCGACCATCTTCTGCCAGAGATGCGAATACTCGTCGTCACCAACCTCTACCCCCCTCATCACGTCGGCGGCTACGAGATCGCGTGTGCCTCATTCGTGGACCATCTTCGCGGTGCGGGACACACGGTTCGGGTGGTCACGAGTCACCATCGGCGGCCTGCTGCAGGCGCTGACGAATCAGTCGATCGTGGGGTCTATCGCGAGCTCTACTGGTACAAGTCTGCGACGCTTGAGGCCGCACGACCCGGACTGCGCGCCCGCTACCGGATAGAGCGCTCGAATTCCCGCGAGCTGAAGTGTCATCTCGACGATTTCGCGCCCGATGTGATCAGCTGGTGGGGGATGGGAGGGTTGTCGCTGTCGCTCATCGAGCAGGCGCGGCGGGCCCGGATCCCGGCTGTCGGGATGGTGTCCGATGAATGGATGCTCTACGGCGCAGGCTACGACGCTTGGACGCGCGCCTTCGAGACGCGCCCGCGGCTGGGTCGCTGGGTCGCGCGCTTGACGGGAATTCCGACGGCACTGTCGCTCGACGACGCGGGGGAGTGGGTCTTCGTTTCGGAATACCTGCGTGAGGCCGTCCTCAGTCAGGGCGTTCACCTTAGTCGCACGGCGATCGGGCCCACTGGCATCTCCACGACCTTCAAGGCTCGCCCGCCTCGCGCGTGGGGCGGCCGGCTGCTTTACGCCGGTCGAATCACACACAACAAGGGCGTCGATGTGGCGGTGTCCGCGCTGGGTCAGCTGCCGCCGGACGCCGTCCTGCGAGTCGTCGGACCTGCCGACGGAGATCCCGGCTTCCTCGACACGCTGCGCCAGTCGATCCGCGCGGCGCGTCTGGAGGGTCGCGTGCAACTGGAGCCGCCACAACCGCGGATCGAGCTGTCCCGCGTGTACGAGTGGGCGGACGCGCTCGTGTTTCCGGTTCGCCGGAAGGAGTCGTTGGGCTTGGTTCCCCTCGAGGCCATGGCGTGCGGGGTTCCGGTGCTGGCCACCGGTGGGGGCGGCTCCGGCGAGTTCCTGCACGACGGCGAGAACTGCCTGCTCGTGGGGCGGGGCGATCCGCACAGCCTGGCCGCCGCGGTCGCGCGGCTCGCTGCGGACCCGGATCTCCGCCAACGCCTGCGCGAGCGCGGTCTTGAAACAGCCGCTCGCTACAGCGAGCGCGAGTGCAACCGCCGCTTCGAGTCGTTCGTCCTCGCGGCAGCCGTCGGGCCGCAGAGCTGGGAGAGCTCAGACCGCGGAGGCGCTCGTCTACGCGACCGTGCCGGTCATCGCAGCCGACGCGCGATCGCACGCCGGTAGACGTCGGCCGTCCGGGCAGCGACGTCGTGCCAGTCGAAGCGCTCCGCGGCAGCAAGCGCGGCGCGTCGCCGCTCGAGCTGATCTCCTCGACGGACGGCGATCAGGGCGGTGAGGAGCCCGTTCTCATCGAAGCTCTCGAGCGCGGGCCCGGCGGCCACCTCGTGGGCGGTGCCTCGACGAGGGGCGACAACGGGAAGAGCGAGCGACAGGGCGAGCAGAAGAGCGCCACTCGAGAACAGCTCGCGGTAGGGCAGGATGGCGGCGTCGGCGACGGAGTGCAGGTCCGCCACCTCGTCGTCCGGGATGTGGCGCAGGTCGAGCAAGATCCGATGATCGGCGGCCGCCAGCCGACGGACCCGAGCCGCCTCCTCCGCGTCGCGTGGCTCGCCGGCTATCAGCAGCCGCACTCCCTCGTCCCGAATGGATCGGAACGCGGCGATGGCTACCGGCAGGCGCTTATATGCCCGCACCTGCCCGAAGCTCAGGTAGACGAAGACGTCGGGCGGTAGTCCAAGCTCCTCACGCAACGCTCCCCGCGACCGCCGCGCCGGAGGGTGGGCTCCGACATAGTTGCCATGGGGGATGACGTTCAGCTTGTCACGGTGCCCAAGGTGCTCCGAGGTGCGCGCCCGGGCATGCTCGGAGTGGACGATCGCCTGATCGCTAGCCGCGAGCACCGCGCGCGCGAGCATGCGTTCGAGTCGAGGGTGCACCGGCTCGTGCGGACGCAGGTTGTGCACCGTCCAGACGACCGCGACGCCACGTCTGTGAAGCGTCCTCAGCGTGAGCGCGAGCTTCGCGGCGCGCGCCCCCGTCAGGGCAGCCCCCAGGGGTCGCGAGCCGTCGCTCGGCGCGAGCGACTCGAGCCAGTGCAGGTGTACGACGTCGACCTCGGTGGACCGCGACCGGCCCAACGCCGGAAGAGCTATGACCTGCACGCCCGCCGCCTTCAGAGAGGTAGCGAGCATCGAAAGGTACGCCGCGGGTCCCCCAGCCGGTGCCGGAAAGAGCGCTACCCGCACGCGATGGTCGCATGTCGCACGTGACTCAGGGGAGCGCAGGCTACAGGCCCGGTTCCGACGAAGGCCGCTCCATGCGAGGGTTCGCGCCACTGCTCACGCGGGTCCTGCGCGCATTGCCCGGGTGTCAAGCCCAACCTATGATGGGCCGTATGCGGACAGCGCGGCGCCTACGCGGCTCGGCGCTCGTCGTTGCGCCCGGAATCATCACCATCTACCTCGGGTTCAACGCCGGCGGATTCTTTCCATTGGAGCCCGCCGTCGCGGCGGTCGCACTTGTGGTCGTGCTGGCGCTGCAGATCCTGCTCGCCGAAGAGCCCTTCGCCGGCCTAGGCCGGCTCGGGGTGATCGTGATCGCGGCGATGACGCTGCTGTCCGTGTGGACGCTCGTCTCGGCGGCTTGGTCGCACGCTGCTGGCCGGTCCCTGATCGAGTTCGACCGCGCGCTGCTCTACCTCTTCACGTTGCTCTCGCTCGCCTCGCTGGCCCGCACGGCCGGCGGCGTCCGCTGGCTCGTGAGGAGCCTCGCCGTCGGCGCCTGCGTCGTCTCGGGCATCGCGCTCGTGACCCGCGTCCTGCCGAGGGTCTGGCCGGTCCGACCAACCCTTCATCCCGAGCGTCTGAGCTACCCGCTGACGTACTGGAACACGCTCGGCCTGCTGGCGGCGCTCGGGTTCGTCTTGTGCTTCTACCTCACGACGAGCGAGCGCGAGCCGCGAGCCGTGCGCGTCCTCGGAGCGGCCGCGCTGCCGGCGCTTGCGTCGACCGCGCTTTTCACCTATTCGCGTGGCGCGATCGCTGTCGCCGCGCTCGCTCTGATCGTCTACGTGGTGCTGGCGAGGCCGCGCGCGTTGCCGGCGGGTGCTCTGGCGGTCATCGCGCCGACCGCCGTGGCGGTCCGCGTGACGTATGGGGCCGACCTTCTGTCCTCTACGCACCCGGCAACCGCCCCCGCCGTGGCCCAGGGGCACCACGTGGCGCTCGCGCTGGGCCTGTCCGTCGTCGCGAGCGCCGGCCTCCGGCTGCTCCTGCTGCGCCTCGACACCGCGCTCGTCGCGGCGCGGGTTCCCCGACCGTCACGTGTCTCGATTGCGGCGGCGTGGACCGCGGCCCTCGTCACGGTGGTCGCCCTGACGCTCGCGCTCGACGTGCCGAGCAGCATCGGCAAGCAGTACACGCGTTTCGTCCGCGGCGGCAATGAGATCAATCAGAAGGCCCACGTCAGGGAACGGCTGAACGATCCCAGTAACGACGGTCGCCTTGCTCTCTGGCGTGTCGCGATGGACGGCTATCGCAGCGCGCCGCTGCACGGCTCGGGCGCCGGGACCTACGAGATCCTCTGGGACGCGCACAGACCCTACGCCAACGACGTCACCGAGGGCCACTCGCTCTATGTCGAGACACTCGGCGAGCTGGGGGTGGTGGGCCTTGCGCTCCTGGTTGTAACGCTCCTCGGCATCCTCGTCGGGCTGGCCCGGCGCATACGAGGTCCTGATCGCGCGCTCTACGCGGTTCTCTTCGCAGCGGCGCTCGCGTGGGCCGTGCGCGCGAGCTTCGACTGGGACTGGGAGATGCCGGCGGTCTCCGTGTGGTTCTTCGTGTTCGGCGCCGCGGCGCTCACGCGGGTGGGCTCCCGCCACCGCCACCGCTCGCTGCGGGTGCGCCCGATCGGGCGTGCCGCCGCTGCAATCGGCCTGCTCGTCGTGGCCGTGACCCCCGTGCGCGTCGCCGTATCCCAGGCCCATCTCGACGCTGCAACCCGGGCTTTCGACCGGGGCGACTGCCCCGCGACGATCAACGCAGCGCTCAGCTCAAACGCCGCGGTCGCGTCCCGCCCGGACCCGCTCGAGCTGATCGCCTACTGCGACGTTCGCCTCGGCCGTTCCGCTCTGGCTCTGACGGCAATCCGCGGCGCGGTCGCGCGCGATCCGCAGAGCTGGCAGCTCCGCTACGGGATGGCGCTGGTCCAGGCCTCGAACGGTGGCGATCCCCGTCCGGACCTACGCCGTGCGCGTCGTCTCAACCCACTCGAGCCGCTCATGCACGACGCGCTCAAGAACTTCCGGACCGGCGACCGCAGCCGGTGGCCCTCACTGGCGCTCGAGAGCCCCATCCCCGTTCAGTAAGGCGCGCCGTCTTGGCTCACAAGGTGAGGGGAATGCTCAGCGCTCGAATCGAACCACCCAGACGGTCATGACGACGCCACCCATCATCCCGGTCGTGCGCCCGATCCCGACGCAGCGAAAATACGGGTCGAGCAGGATCGGCCGGTGCTCGGGGGACGCGAGCCAATCGTTGACCGTGACGCTCACCTCCGGGTTCGACCCGGGGATCCGGGCGAGGATCTCACCCGCCTGAACGAAGCCCCGGTAGAGAAAATCGCGCGCGTGGGCCCAGCGGTCCCTGGCGATCATGACCCGGGAATAGTCGCGGGCGGCCGCCGACAGCGGGTGACAGAGCCGAAGCGGGCGCAGGCCCTCGCGCGCTCGGGCCGTGTCGAGCGCGTGCAGCATCAGGCGACGGGCGGGTTGGTCGGCGGGGGCCCCCGTGGGCAGCACCAGCGTCCCGCCGCTCATGAAGAGAACGCAGGCGAGCAGGCACGTGAGCTTGGGCATACGTCGTCTCTTGCGCCCGGGGGTCGGGGTCGGTGCGTGCATCGCGAACAAGGGCGATTTGCGGTGGCCTCTGGACAGAGGCGCGTCAGGCCACCGCAGGCGAGGACGCCCGGTCGCTCACGTCCTCCGCCACGCCGCCGGCTCAGGCGTCGTCGCGTGCGCGCCGAGTCAGCGCGACCCCGGCGACGAGGAGCGCCAATCCGAGCACGAGCAACGGTATCGCCAGAAGTCCGGTGAACGGAAGCGTCTCGCTCGCACCCGCCGCGGCGACCTGTTTTCCAGCCTTGACGCTCGGCTGCTGCTCCGTGGAGGGCAGCGTCTGCGTCGCCCCCAGAACCTGGACCGTCGGCGGCGTCGTGGTGGGGTTGCGGGGCGTATTGGAGTTGTTGTTAGGCCCCGGAGAGTTGTTCGGCCCCGGAGTGACGTTCGGCGTCGGATTGGGGTAGACGGTCTGACTGGCGCTCCCCGTGACGGACGCGCTCGTGAGCGCGAGAGTCGCTCCCGCGCCGCTCATGACGATGCCAGATGCAAGTACGCCTACGAGCGCGATGCGCATGCGCATGAGCCCTCCGTTCGGTCGAGTAATTGGCGGCGAGTCGCGGTGCGCGCGCTGAAGCACGCGCCGCTTGGCGCGATCGAGCTCAAGTGTCGTCGCGCGCGGCCTCTCGCCCACCAGGCGGGCGGTGACCTCCCGAAGGTCGGCTGGCAGCCGGCTTCCGTCTGACCCGTTCATAACTTCTTATACGGACGAGACAAATGCTTCCTGATCGGCGATAGTAAGAAAGTGAAGCCGGTCGACTTCGAGCGCCTCTACGCAGAACACGCTCAGCCGCTGTTCGGCTTCCTCGCGTATCGCACGGGCAACCGAGCGGTCGCCGAGGACCTGCTTGCGGATACCTTCGAGCGTGCGTTGGGTGCCCGCCGCCGCTTCGATCCCAGGCGCGGAAGCGAGAAGACCTGGCTGTACGCGATCGCTTTGAACCTCGCCCGCGACGAGCGACGCCGGCGCTCAGCCGAGCAGCGCGCGCTCGAGCGCGTCGGCCTGCCGGAGCCGACAGGCGACGGCAACCTGGCGACGGCGGTCGAGGAGCGCCAGACCGTGATGAGCGCGCTCACTCGTCTCTCGACGGAGGAGCGGGACGCGATCGCGTTGCGCTTCGGCGCAGACCGCAGCGTTCCCGAAATCGCGAGGATCCTGGACCTACCGCTCAGCACCGTGGAGGGCAGGGTCTACCGCGCCCTCAGGAAGCTACGCGACGAGCTCGGCGAGAGCTGAGCCTCCGGCGCAAGCTGCTCCCGCGCGCACCCCGTGCGCCCTCTGGGCGTGCCGGCTCGTCACCACCCAGGATCGCCTGCGGCGAGCTCGAGACCATCGACTCGGCGTGGGCGGGGTCGAGCTGGCGCGCCGCGTGCAGGGCGTCGCTCAACCCGGGCGGACGGTGGCCCCTGGCCGCGTGCGCGTCCGAGGCGATCACGTGCGCGAGCCGGTTGCGCACGAGCGAGCGCGCGAGCGCGCGAGAGCGGGATCCCGGGGCACTGCGAGTCAACGATCCCGCGTTGACCTGGATCAGGACACCGCTTGCCGCGAGCGTCGCGAGCCGCTCGGGCTGCTCCTGAAAGGTCCGGCTGCGCTCCGGGTGGGCGAGCAGGACCCGAAATCCGCGAGCCCTCAGGCGGAACAGCAGCGTCTCGAAGTTCGGGAGCAGCGACTCGCGCGGGGTCTCGACCAGGATATGGGTCCCCGCCTGCCGGTAGGAGGCGAGGCGCAGCTGCTCGGGTGACGCCTCGACGGCCCACATCAGGTCGATCTCGCCGGCGGGGACGATCCTGATCGGGATCGCCGAGTCTGCGATCGAGCGGTCGAGCTCGAGGCAGCGATCCGCAAGCTCGGCGACGTCGACGTCCGGATAGTCCTCACGCAGGTGCGGCGTCGCCGCGAGGATCCTCGTTCCGGCCAGCGCGGCCGTGTTCGCCATCTCGAGCGCGACGCTCAAGTCAGCGGGACCGTCATCGAGCGCGGGAAGAATGTGACAGTGGAGGTCGATCATCCCGGCGTGACGCTCTTCTTAGGCTCGGACGGTCGGGCGCGCTACCCGGACGAGCGGCCGACGATCAGCCGAACGTACGGGTAGGGGACGAGCCCGCGGGCCCGAATCAGGTCGGCTTCGTTCTGGGCGGCCGCTGAATCCGCGAACTCACCCGCGAACGCGACCCAATCACCGGCCGGGAGCGGGGGGAAGTCGTCGGATCGGAGCACACCGACCGGCACCCCCAGTGAGAGCGCCTGGCGTGCCCGCTGGACTATCGTCGCGCGGTCATTCGCGGCGACCATGATCACGACGGTGTAAGCCGTGCGATTGGCAGGCCATTGGGCGATCGTCGGAGCAGGCGGCCGGACAGGAGGGGCCGTCACGGGGCGCGGCGGCTTCGCCGCAACCGCGCGCTGCGCTGCCGGCTGCTTGGAGACGGCGTGGACCGGGGCCGCGGGCCTCGGTGGCGAAGACGTCGCGACGTGCCGAGCCGGAAGCTTCCCCGAGGATCCGCCCCCGGCGAGGCCCGCCAGCGCAATTGCGAAGACGACCAACCCGACGAGCGCAAGGCCGAGGCCGAAAAGCATCGCGTGCTCGCGGGTGAAGGGGTCCCTGGCTCCGGCCTCGCCGTCCTCGTCGGTCGGTGCGCCGGGCTCGCCGTCCTCGTCGGTCGGTGCGCCGGGCTCGCCGTCCTCGTCGGTCGCTGCGCCGGGCTCGCCGTCCTCGTCGGTCGCTGCGCCGGGCTCGGCGTCCTCGTCGGCCGTGTGGGCGTCGGCGTCGGCCCACTCGCCGGCGGGGTCGTCGGGCGGCTCGGTCGCGGCCGCGTCGGCCCAGTCGCCCGCGTCCTCCTCGCTCGTGCCCGCGTCCGCCTCGGCCCATCCGCCGGCGTCGTCGTCGCCCACCGGTAAGTCGCCCGCAGCCAACGCGCCATCGTCGTGCTCGGCGGGCTGTGGGTCGGGAGCCCCCGCTTGGCCAGCCCCGGGGGCGGCGTCGCGTGCCGCGGCGCCCGCCTGCGACGCGCGCACGTGCTCCGCGCGCGCGTCGGTGGTCGGGACCGCGTCGACCGGATCGCCGCCCCCCAAGCCGGGCTCGGCGTCGACGTCGGGCGAGCGCCCCTGATCGGCATGGGGGTCACGCGGCGCCCCGCGCGGGCGCCTTGCGTCGCGGGCGTCCCTCGGTGTCGAGGTCACTCGCGGGCCGGCTGCCTGAGTGATGGCTGTGGACTGGAGCGCGAGCGTGTCCTCCCAGGTGTGCATCACGCGGGTCTTCGCCGCTGCGCGTAGAGCCCGGCTGAGCTCCTCGCCGGAGGCGAACCGCTCGCCCGGTTGCTTCGCGAGAGCGCGGGCGAGGACCGCGTCGACGCCGGCGACGTAGCCGCCGAGGTAACGACCGATCGACGGCGGCGCTGAGTACAGGTGCGCGTCGATCGCCTCCTCCCGTGTCTGTGCGCTGTATGGCAGCGCGCCGGTGACGGCCTCGAACATCACGCACGCGAGCGCGTAGAAGTCCGCGGCCGAGTCGAGGGGCTCCGAGGAGAACGACTCGGGAGCGGCGTAGGGGAGCATGTCGGGGCGCAGGCCATACGGGTCGCCTGGCATGGGCGGCATGCATGGATCGACCAGATACGCACGCTGGTTGGGCCCCTCGCCCCCTACGAGGATGTTCGCGGGCTTGACGCCGCGGTGCAACAGGCCGCGGGCGTGAAGCGCGTCGAGTGCCCCGGCGACCTGGGCGATCAGTTGCGCTGCGAGCATGTACGGCAGCCGTCCGCGTGAAACGATCAGTGTCGCCAGGTCGACCGCGGTGACCAGGCGGTAGGCGACGAAAACGACGCCGCCGGACTCGCCGACCTCCAGGATCTGGCACGCACTCGGGTGGTCGATTCCGCTCGCCAGCTTGAGCTGGCTCACGCACAGCGCGCGCGCACGCGCGGAGGGGAACCGGTCCGCGTCTATCACCTTGAGCGCCACGGCACCGAGCTGCGCGTGCCTGGCGATATAGACGCGCCTGCCCTCGCTCTCGCAGAGCAGACTCTCCCCGCGATACCCGCGGATGCGCGAGTTTATGGCGACTTCTCCGATCACGAAAACCCCTCCGTAGCGCGGGCGACGACGACGCGACCCGCGAGATGCCCTTCCGCGCTAGCGTACATTTGCCTGAGGGATATGGAAAGGGCTCATTTCCCGTGGCGGTTCGCGGGCGCACGAGCGGAATCGGTCTCGAGCGCCGTCGAAGCCGGCCCGGGCTGGTCTTGCGATCGGCTGCGACTGCTCCTATGGTGGCGAGGGAGCCGGCCAAGGTGCTCGTCTACTTGGAACTTCACGCGGGAGCCGCAAGCGATGGTCGATAACCCTTTCCCCACCCCGAGCCACAAGCGATGAGCGGAACCTCACGCTCGGAGAACGGATACGCCTCCAGCCAGGCGCTGGATCCGGAGGGCTGGACCCCCGTCTCGCTGCAAACGCAGGCCTGGCCTCCGCCGCGCGACGAGACCATGCTCGAGCGGGTCTTGAGAGTCATCCGCAGGCGCGGCTGGCTGATTCTGATCGGCATGGTCGTCGGCGCGGCGGTCGCGGTTGCGATCACGCTGGCCCAGCCGAAGACCTACCGGGCGTCGGCAAGCGTGCTCGTCCACACGCCCTCAGCGGCCGGGCTGACCGGCACGAGCGGCACGCCGAACGACGCCAACCGCGACTCCGCGACGAACGTGCAGCTGATGTCGCTTCCAGCCGTCGCCGATCGCGCCGCGGCGAACCTGGGAGGCGGACTCACACCGGCCCAGATCCGCTCGACGGTCTCGATCCGCTCAGGGGGCGCCGGCGACGTCACCACCGTCACCGCCAACTCCTCTTCGGGCGCGCTCGCGGCGCGTGTCGCAAACGCATACGCGCAGGCATACATCGGTCTCCGCCAGCGCCTCGAGCAGGCGGCGATCGCGCAGGCCATCGCGCGAGTGACGAGCGATCTCAACGCGGCGGGGGCGGGTGCGCGCGCAGCGAGCGCGAGCGCGCAGCTCGAGAGCCTTCGCGTCGCTCAGTCGCTTGCGAGCGGCGATGCCCAGGTCGTCCAGCGCGCGACCATCCCGGCAAGCGCCTCGGCGCCGGCGACGCTCCGCAACGGTCTGATCGGGCTCGGGGGCGGGGCGCTACTCGGCTTCGTGCTCGCCTACCTGCTCGAGCGAACGGATCGCCGTTTGAAGAGCATCGAGGAGCTGGAGGACGTCTACCGGCTTCCCATCCTCGCCCGCATCCCGCGCAGCCGCGCGCTCGGCAAGCGGGTTCGTCAGAACCCCGTTCACGTGATCTCCGAGGCGCTCAGCCGCACCCAGGAAGCCGAGGCCTTTCGGACGCTGCGGGCCAACCTGCGCTACTTCAACGTGGACCGCAAGATCAAGTCCATCCTCGTAGCGAGCCCGATGCCCGGTGAGGGCAAATCGACCACCGCGACGTTCCTCGCAATCTCGATGGCGGCGATGGGTGACCGCGTTGTGCTGGTCGAGGCCGACCTGCGCAAGTCGGGGGCGGAGACACCACTGTCGAACTTCGGCGGGGACGGGCTGTCGCTGGTACTGGCCGGGTTCGACCTGGACGACGCCCTCACGGAGGTGCCCGTCTCGCTTGACACGGTCTCCGAGGAGCCACGCACGCTGACGCTGCTCGCTCACGGTCCGCTGCCGCCGAACCCGGCCGAGCTGCTCGAGAGCGACCGCATGCGCTGGGTCATACAGGAGCTCGAGCGGCGCTTCGACACGGTGATCATCGACTCGCCAGCGCTCTCGACCGTGAGCGACGCGCTCGTGCTCGTGCCGCAGGTATCGGGTGTGCTCGTCGTCAGCAGGCTCCGTCAGACCACCCGCCACGCCGCGCTCAACCTGGCAAAGCAGATCCGCCTCCTGGGGGGACGCCCCCTAGGCGCGGCGGCGAACAGCGCCTCGCTCCAAGCCGATGACTACTACTACAAGGGCGTATACGCGGCTCATCGCTGAGCGCGGCGCCCCGACACCGACCGACCGACCGGACCCGGAAGGACAACCCGCGCTGATGGGGCCAGCCGACCCCGCGCGGCTTTCAAGCGTCTCGTCGAGCCTTGCGGAAGCCGCCAGGGCGACGAGCGAGAACCGTGCGTTCGACGGCGCGGGTCGGACTCTGCGGGTCGGCTGCGTCGTCGATGGCACCACGGTGCCCGCATGGGCCGAACGCCTGATGACGAGCCTCGCCGCCGCCGACTTCGCGCAGCCGGTGCTGCTCGTCGTCTGCCCGCCCCGGGCCTCCCGCGGTCGGAACGCGTGGTGGCTTCACGCATACGCGCGTCTCGACAGGATGCTGTTCACGGACGGCCCGGATCCCCTGCAGCCGGTCGCGATCCCCCAGCTCGACGCAGACGCGAAGATCGTGCAGGCGAGCCTCACGGCCGAAGGGCGTCTCGACGACGCCACCGACCGCGCTCTCGAGGCCGCGGACCTCGACGTGGTCGTGGTCCTCGGCGCAGAACCGTCCGCGATTCCGCCGGGCCGCGCACGCTACGGCGTATGGTGGCTGCGCTTCGGGGACGCGGAGCGGGACGAGCTGGCGGGCTTTAGCGAGATGCACGCGAGCACGACCGTGGCGATCCGCCTGCTCGTGCGCCTGGACGACGACGGGCCGCCGCGGGCAGCGTATGTCTCTCACTCCCGCACGCATCAGTCATCGCTGAGGCGAACGCGCAGCAGCGCGCTGTGGCGGTCGGTCGACTTGCCGCTCCGCCGCCTGCGGGACCTTCACGCCGGACGGTGGTCGCCAAGCGAGGCGGAGGCCGTCCCAGCGGCTGCCCGGTCGGGAACGGAGCTCAGGCCGCGCGCGGTACGGGACGGCGCCGCCGTGGTATGGCATGTCGCGCAGCAGCGACTCCGGCGAGCACTAGTTCGCGAGGCCTGGGCGGTGGCCTGCCGTCCTCGCACGGGGGCGAGCGTGTCGCAGCGCGAGGGGCCGCCGTTCGCCCTGCTCGAGGCGCCGCGCGGACGAGCGTTTGCCGACCCGTTCGTGATCGAGCGGGAGGGACGCAACTTCCTGTTCGTCGAGGATGAAAGCCTGGCGACGGGCAAAGGATGCATCTCGGTGATGGAGCTCGACCCGGCCGGGCGACCGTCGGAGCCGACACGCGTGCTCGAAGCCGAGCACCACCTCTCATATCCGTTCGTGTTCGAGCAGGACGGTGAGATGTGGATGGTGCCGGAGAGCTCCGGGGATCGGGCGATCACGCTGTACCGCGCGACGGACTTTCCACTCGGCTGGCAGCCCGAGCGCACCCTCATCGCCGGCATACCCGCGGTGGATCCCACCATCGTTCGTCATGACGGGAGCTACTGGCTGTTCGCGACCCTCGCGGACGACTCGACGGGTGGCTCCGACGAGCTCCACATCTTCTCGGCGTCGACGCTCCTGTCCGACTGGACCCCGCACCCCGGCAACCCCGTCGTGTCGGACGTGCGCAGAGCGCGCCCCGCCGGCCGGATCTTCGGCAGCGACGGCCAGCTGATCAGGCCCGGCCAGGACTCGTCGGTCCGTTACGGGTCCGCGATCACGCTCTGCCGTATAGACGAGCTGACCCCGGACCGCTACAGAGAGACGCCGGTGGGGCGCATCGAGCCCGACTGGCTGCCGGACATAGCCGCGACGCACACGTTCAACTTCAACGCGGCGTTCGAGGTGCGGGACGCGGTCGTTCCGCGGGGGCGCTCGCGAGGCCGAGGCCGCCCAGGCTCCGCCGGCGCGCGACCGCCGACGGGGTCCGAGCGCGAGCGTCCCGAAGTGCCTGCGTGAGCGGATCGCCGCCGGGCGCGGTCCTGCTCGATCCGAACGACGCCTGCTTACGCATCGCTCGGGTGCTGTCCGCCCGAGGGGTGGTCGTGCACGCGCTCGCGGGGCCGAGCACCGCGTACGCGGCCAGGAGCCGCCACGTGCGCGGGCAGTTCCTTCCGAAGATCGCGGACGCGCCCGAGACATGGCTCGAGAGGCTGCGGCTGATAGCGGCGGGTGGCCCGGCCGTCCTCCTGCCCGGCTCGGACGACGCGAGCGAGCTGCTTGCGCGCGAGCGGAACTCGATTCCGCCGACGCTGCGGTCGTTCGAGTCGGCCGAGAGCGCCCATATGGAGCTGATGGACAAGCGGCGGCTCTACGAACTCGCCGCGTCGCTCGGGGTTAGGGTCCCGTGGACGCGGCGCGTGGCGAGTGCCGAAGATGCCGCCGCCGCCGAGAGCGAGGATCTCCTGCCGTGCGTCGCGAAGCCGGCCCTTTCGCATGTCGGCAAGCTGTTCGGATATGGCGTGACCCTGGTGCGCGATCGGGCGGAGTTGAGAGAGTTGTGCAGCCGCGCAGCGCGGGACGGTGTCGAGTTGCTTCTCAGCGAGTACGTCCCCGGCGGGGTCCCCCAGCTAGAGGCCGCAACCGTCGTGCGAGCAGCAGACGGCACCTATCCGCTCGCGTACAGCCGGCGAAAGCTGCGGCAGCATCCGATCGACTTCGGCGTGGGCTCGTTGCTGTGCTCGGAGCTGCTGCCCGAGACCGTGAAGATGACGCGCACGATCTGCGACGCGACGGGCTATGTGGGAATCGCCAACCTCGAGTCAAAGCGCCACGCCGAGACGGGAGAGCACGTCCTGATCGAGATCAACGTGCGCGTGCCGAACGGACTCGCGCTCGGCGACGCCTGCGGAATCGACGCGTCCTGGCGGCTCTACGCGACGCTCGCCGGGCTGCCGCTCCCACCGCCGCAGCCTCAGCGCAACGGCGTGAAGCTGGCGATGCCCCTGTACGACCTGCGTGCCATCCGCGATCATCGCCGCCGCGGCGACCTCTCCTGGGCCCAGCTCTTACGCAGCTATCGCGGCGCACGAGACCTGAGCATGCTCGATCCACTCGATCCGGCTCCGGCAGTCGCGCTCGCTCGCTCGGTGCTGCGCTCGCGACGGGAACTGCGACGGCTCTCGGCCGCACCCCGCGCGCAAAAGCGATAGGCCCTGGACCGTCGTCAGCCGCGCGACCGCGCGAGTCGCGCGGCGGTCAGCTCGCGGGCGAGAAGCACGACGAAGCGGTAGTTGCTGACGGCGTACCGGCGCAGCATCCGCCGCGGCTCCTGGAGAAGCCGGAAGAGCCACTCGAGGCCCAGCCGCTGCATCGGCACCGGCGCGCGCCGGGTCACGCCCGCGGCGATGTCGATGGCCCCGCCGACGCCCATCACGAACGGGATCCCCAGCTCCCGTCCGCGAGTTCCGAGGAAGTACTCCTTGCGCGGCGAGCTCATCGCGACGAGCAGTATGTCGGGGCGCGCGGCACGGATCTCCGCAGCCACCTGCTCGTCCTCGGAGGGCGCGAAGTAGCCGTCGCGGCAACCGGCGAGCACGAGCGACGGATAGCGCTCGTGGAGGCGCTCGACGGCACGGGCGAGGACCTCCGGGCGCGCGCCAAGGATGTAGACGCGGTAGCCCTTGGCGGCGGAGCGCTCGAGCAGCCGGTGCATCAGGTCGATGCCCGCCACCCGGCAGGGCAGCGCGTCGCCGAGCAGCCGCGAGGCCCATACGATCGCCTGCCCGTCCGCGGACACGAGCTCGCAGCGTCGCGCCACCTCACGAAGCTCGGGGTCAGTGCGCATCGCGACGAGCTTGGCCGCGTTGATCGCGATGTGCTGGGCGAACTCGCCCGTCTGGATGAAGCGCTCGCAGCGGGCGAGCGTGCTCTCCATATCGAGCCGGTCGATCGCGCATCCGAGCACGATCGCCCGACCGTCGGGAGACTCCGTCGTCTCGCGCGTGCCGGTCATGCTCCCGCCGCGACCGACGAGATGGAGGCGCCCGCGAGCGACTCGATCACGTCCGCGACACGTTCGCCGGAGCGGCCATCCCAGAGCGGAATCTCAGGCGTCGCCAGGAGGGCGCGACCGGGCTCCACCGCGGCGATCCTCGCGGGGTCCTCGCCGAGCAGCACGTTCGTACCCAGGCGCAGGGTGATCGGACGCTCGGTGTTGGCGCGCAGCGTGTAGCACGGGACGCCGAGCGCGGAGGCCTCCTCCTGGATGCCGCCCGAGTCCGTCACGATCGAGCCCGCTCCGAGCTCGAGCGAGAGGAAGTCGAGGTAGCCGAGCGGGTCGATGCAGTCGACGCCGGCGGCGCGGAGAGCGGCGAGGTTGCCGTCTCGGTCGAGTCGCGCGCGGGTGCGTGGGTGAACCGGGAAGAGCACGCGCGCCCTTCGGGCCAGTCCGCACAGCGCGGCGACGATTCGCTCGAGCTGCTCGGGTCGATCGACGTTCGAGGGGCGGTGGAGCGTTGTCAGCACGTATTCCCCGGCCTGTACGCCGTAGCGCTCCCACGCCGCGAGGGCCTCCGCCGCGCCGACGAACCGGCGGAGCGAGTCGATCATCGTGTTGCCGACGTAATAGACGCGGCTCTCGTCGATCCCCTCGCGGACGAGGTTGTCCAGGGCCTCGGGACTGTGGGTGAACAGGACGTCCGAGAGGCGGTCGGTGAGCACCCGATTGACCTCCTCGGGCATCGTCCAGTCGAACGAGCGCAGGCCGGCCTCGATGTGCGCGACCCTGATCCCGAGCTTCGAAGCCGCGAGTGCCGTCGCCAGCGTCGAGTTGACGTCACCCGCGACCACGACCAGGTCGGGAGAACGCTCGACGAGGACGCGTTCGATCTCCACCAGCACCCGGGCGGTCTGCTCTCCGTGCGTGCCGGAGCCGATCCCGAGCTCTATGTCGGGCTCGGGAAAGTCGAGCTGCGCGAGGACGTCGCCGGACATGCTCCGGTCGTAGTGCTGCCCGGTGTGGACGACGACGTGATTCCAACCCGCGCGGGTGGACATCGCGTCGATGACAGGCGCCATCTTGACGAAGTTCGGCCGTGCGCCCACGACGTACATGAGCTCGTTTTCCCATGTTTTCAACATCAGCTCCTGGAGCCTCCGGCACTTGACGGACTGCGACGGCGGACCTGAACACCGTGCGCGGTGAGCGCGCGCAAGCGGGTGCGACTTCGAGTCTCTTCGCTTTCCCACGAACGCGCAAGAAGTCCTATCCCGCTCGGGACGCCGGACCCCCGGGTGAAGCCCGCCCCCGGTTCCTTAGAGGCGCCCGGCCTGCACCCGCAATCCCCCGCGGGGTTCCGGCGTCAGCCCTTGCCAATCGCGGACAGTGCGGTTAAGAGTGGGTTCGAGCAACAAAAGCTCATCGACCGGAGGACGAACCGAGATGCCCGAGAAGGAACCGCAGGTCCACCCAGCCGGGACGAATCCCGGCCTCCGCCGGAAGATGGGAAAACTGCTCCGTGGCCAGCCGACGCAGGCGACCCGCTACCCGGCCGGTGCGGCGGTCGTCGGGAGCAACGGAGTCGCCACGGCAGCTGGGCCCGGGGAAGAGGGCGAGCCGAGGGAAGCGGGTGGGATCGTTATGGACGAGGCCGGCGGTAACGGACACAGCGAAGCGACGGCCAATGGCGACGCGAGTGCGAACGGCGCGAACGATCCATCGATGGAGCCGCTCGAGGGCCTGCGTGCGCTGATCGCCTCCGCCAGCTCATGGCGGGCGTCGCTCGAACAGCTCGCGGCCGAGCCCGGCGTCATCGAGGCCCTTCAAGTCGAGAGCCGGCTGGCACACGCGCAGGAGGCGATCCAGGCATCGCTGGCCGAGGACGAGCGCGAACGCCAGCGCCGGACGGAGCTCGAGCAGGATCTTTCGGAGGCGCTCCAGCAGGGACGTCAAGCCACCCACGAGGCCCAGACGCGCATCTCGGCATTCGTCGCCGCCGAGCTCGCGGGCACGAAGACCTTCATGGAGACGGCGGAGGGGACCCTGGCCGAGGCGCGCGCCGCAGCCGAGGAGGCCGCGACGCAACGCCGCGACCTCGAGCAGCGCCTGGCTTCGTTCGAGCGCGCGTACGCCGAAAAGGAGGCTGCCCTCGCAGACGCGGAGAGCACGCTGAGAGATGCGGCGGAGGCCGCCGCCGAGGGTCGTGCGATGCTCGAGTCTCGTGCATCCGAGCTCGATTCCGAGCGCCGCCAGAGCGCTGCCCTGCAGGACCGCCTCGACGAGCTGACCGGACGCGAGTCCGAGCTCGAGCGAGCGCGCTCGGCTGCGGATGCCGAGCTCCAGCAGGCCGGCGAGCGGATCGAGGCGCTCGGTGAGGAGCTGGCGCGGGCGCGCGCCACCGGCGAGCAGGAGCGCTCGCAGCGCGAGGCGCTGGAGCAGCAGGTCGCCGCGGTCGGGGAGCGCGTGCGCGAATGGCAGGAAGCGCTCGAAGCGCGCGACCGCGAGCTGGCCGAGAGACGCGCCGAGGTCGCCGCGCACACATCTGAGCTCGAGCGGACCCGTGCAGAGGCCGAGCAGCAGAAGTCAGAGCTCGAGGAGGCCGGCCGAAGGGCCGAGAGCCTTGGTGAGGAGCTGGCGCGCGTGCGCGAGGCGAGTGAACAGGAGCGTGCGCAGCGCGAGGCGCTCGAGCAGCGCGTAGCCGCGATCGGGGAGCTGGAGGACGCGCTCGAGGCGCGCGATCAGGAGCTCGTCGACGCGCACGCGGAGGTCGCCGCGCGCGGGTCGGAGCTCGAGGAGGTGCGCGCCGCCGGCGAGCAGGAGCGCTCGCAGCGTGAGGCGCTCGAGGAGCGGATCGCGGAGATGGGGGAGCGCCTGCGCGAGTGGGAGGACGCGTTCGAGGCGCGCGATCAGGAGCTCGCGGATGTGCGCGCCGAAGTCGCTGCGCGCGCCGCGGAGCTGGAGCAGGCGCGTGCGGAGGCCGCTTCGCGCGGGTCCGAGCTCGAGCGTGCGCGGACCGAGGCCGATCGCCAGAAGTCAGAGCTCGACGAGGCGGGTCGCCGGATCGAGGGCCTCGGCAAGGAGCTGGAGCGCGCCGGCGAGATCGGTGAGCAGGAGCGCTCCCAGCGCGAGGCGCTCGAGCAGCGCGTGGCTGCGCTCGGCGAGGTGGAGCAAACGCTCAAGACGCGCGACCAGGAGCTTGCCGACTCACGAGCGGAGGTGGCGGCGCGCGAGGCGGAGCTCGAGCAGGCACGGGCGGAGCTCGGTCTGCGGGAATCCGAGCTGCAGGCGGCCGGTGAGCGAATCGAGGGGCTCGGCGACGAGCTGGCGCAGGCGCGCGCCGCCGGCGAGCAGGAACGCTCGCAGCGCGAGGCACTGGCGCGGCAGGTGTCCGAGCGCGAGCAGTCGGAGGAGGACCTCCGCGAGCAGCTTGGCCAGGCGGAGGCCGAGTCCGAACGTCGCGCGGCGGCCCTGGGAATGGTTCACGAGCGTCTCGACGCCGCCAACGAGCGGGTCGACGCGCTGACGGTCGAGAACGACGCGCAGGCCAGCCAGCTGAGCGACGCGAACGCGCGTCTCGACGAGGTCGAGCGAGAGCTCGAGACGGTCCAGACGTCACTCGAGCAGCGGGAGCTCGAGCGTGCGACGCTGGCCGAGCGGCTGAGCGAGGTGAGCAGGTCGGAGAGTGACCTTCGATCCGCGCTCGCCGAGGCCCGGGCCTACGCGGACCGCGAGCTGCAGCACTTCTCAGCGCTGGAGGACAGGCTGCGCGACGTCGCCGACCTGGGCTCGGGAACGGAAGCTCCCGAGGCGCCCGGTGATTTCGATGCGGGTGAAGCCGAAGCCTCCGATGCCGCGGGCTATGCGGGCTACGACTACGAGCAGGAGGCCGGCGAGGCCGCCGAGCTCGGGGCGGGCGACGAGTGGGTCGGGCAGGAAGTCCCCGGCGACGAAGCCGCGTATGGCGAGGACGTTCCCGCGGGGGAAGAGGAACAGTGGGCCGGCGAGGACCTCCAGGAAAGCGAGGGCGCACCGGTCGGCGACGAGGGGCAGTGGGAGCCGGCGGCGATCGCAAACGAGCGGCGGCCGTCCCACCGGCGGGGTCTCTGGCGGCGGGCTATGAAGAGGCAGGCGGATGACTGCTCGGTATGCCACCGTCCACTTCAGCAAGGAGAGCAAGAGGGATGGTCTTTCGAGGCGAGTGCAGGACTTTGTCCGACATGCCAGGACACGGGTTGGCAGCTGGCCGGCGGGTCCGGGCTCCCGTTCCGCCGCGCGTCGTAGGGCGCCGGCGGCCGCCCACGGGCTCCCCCAGCGGCGGCAGGAGCGGCGAACGGCATCGCGGCAAGCAGTGTTCGGTGAGTGCGCCCGGGCGGCGGCCGAGAGCTGTCGCGGTTGCGCGCGCGCAGAGGACGACGTCCGAGCCCGGGGTCAAGCCAGGCCGAGGCGGCCGTGGTCGTAATCCGCGGGGACCGATCGCGTGAATCGCATGCCGCGAAACCTGGGAGGAATGGAGCCCGAGAGCTCTGCGGGCTGGACGGGGCGCCTGCTGCGCCGTACGCGACGTCCCGGCGCCGTCCTCGCCGAGGTGCAGGGCAGCGTCGAGATGCTGCGACGGGAAGCCCTGTACAGGCGCCTGCTCGCCGCGGCGGACGTCGCCGCCGCCGCCCTCGCGACGATCATCGGCTCCCTGGCGATCGGTCATGGGACCACGCTTCGCCCAACGGCCGTCATAACGCTCCCGCTCGTTGCCCTCGCCTGCAAGATCCTGGGTCTCTACGACCGCGACGAGCATCTCGTACGCAAGACGACGCTTGACGAGTTGCCCGCGGTCTTCGGGGTGGCGACGCTCTTCGCGCTCATGGCCTCACTCGGGGAGCGTCTGATCGTGCACGGGGCCCTCACCAAGGTGCAGGTCGTCGCGATCTGGGTGCTCATGTTCAGCCTGACCGCAATCCTGCGCGCGATGGTCCGGCGGATAGCTCGTGATGCCGCCACACAGGAGCGCTGCCTCGTCATCGGCGACGCCGACAGCGCGGAGCGCCTGAGGACGAAATTCGACTCGACCCTCGCCGTCAACGCGATCGTCGTCGGGCGCGTGCCGCTGGAGGAGGAGAAGAGCGGCGAGGAGGATCCCGCGGTGCTCGGCGACCTCGACACGCTCGGCCTGGTGCTGGTCGACCATGACATCCACCGCGCAGTCATCGCTCCCGGGGAGGGCCGCAGCGAGGACGAGGACGTGCTCGACACGATAAGGCTCGTCAAGTCCCTCGGCGTCAACGTCAGCGTCCTGCCGCGCCTGTTCGAGGTCGTCGGATCGTCGGTGAAGATCGACGACGTCGAGGGCGTCGTGCTGCTCGGCGTGCCCCGCTTCGGCCTCAGCCGGTCCTCGAGGCTGCTCAAACGCGGCATGGACGTCGCGGGCGCCGGCCTCGCGCTCGTCGTCCTCTCACCGCTCGTCGCCTGGATCGCGCTGGCGATCAGACTGACCTCCTCCGGTCCCGTCCTATTCCGGCAGAAGCGGATCGGGCAGGCGAGTCGCGAGTTCGTGATGTTCAAGTTCCGCACGATGGTCGACGGTGCCGAGGCCCGCCAGCCCGAGCTGCTGGGGCTCAACGAGGCCGACGGGCTGTTCAAGATCGCGGACGACCCACGCGTGACGCGCGTCGGACGCTTCCTGCGCCAGACGTCGCTCGACGAGCTGCCGCAACTGATCAACGTGCTGCGCGGGGAGATGAGCCTCGTGGGGCCACGCCCGCTCGTGCCCGCCGAGGACGGTCGCGTAGAGGGCTGGCGTCGCCGGCGCCTGACCATCCCCCCGGGGATGACCGGAATGTGGCAGATCTTCGGGTCGTCGAGGATCCCGCTCTACGAGATGGTCAAGATCGACTATCTGTACGGTGCAAACTGGTCGCTATGGGGCGACATCAAGATCCTGATCCGGACGATTCCGTACGCGTTCAGCCGTCGTGGCCTCTGACGGCCGGGGCGAGGTCTCGGGACACGCCGCGCGACCGGTGGCCCGCAACCTCGGTGCGGGCGCTCAGCGGCCCCCCGCCGCGGCCTGAAGGGCCCTGCCCGCACGTGAACCGGGAGAAGCTCGAAGTCTGCGCCCTCGACGCGCTCACGCGATCCTCCGGCGCGGCCGGCTCCACAGCGCTGAACTTGTCCGCGCGCTTCGACCTGCTCCGGTCGGTCGGGTCGAGGTACTACCTGCGCAGGCTGCGCCGACGCGGGTCCCGCGGGTTGCCCGCCGGCGCCCGCGACGTCGTCTACAGGGAGATATGGACGGACGCGGCCGAGCGGATCGGCGCCGAGGTCTCGGCCCTGGGCTCCGGCTTTCTGGAGATCCGTCGCGGAGATGTGGCCACCCGCGTGTCGCAGCAGGTGGTCGCGCTCGACGATCCGGTGACGCTGCGGATCGCACTCGACAAGCCGCTCGTACACGCGAGGCTCCGCGAGCTTGGAATACCCGTCGCGGATCACGTCGAGTTCGAGTTCTCAGACCCCGCCCCCGCGCTCGAGTTCCTGCGGGCAGCCGGTGGCCCCTGCGTCCTCAAGCCGGCGAGCGGCACAGGCGGCGGCTACGGCACGACCGCGGGCATCGACAGCACGGTCCGGCTGATGCGCGCGCGCCTGGCCACGGGGAAGCCCGGCTCGCGACTGCTGCTCGAGCGTCAGGTCGAAGGGGTGGTTTACCGCCTCCTCTTCCTCGACGGCGAGCTGATCGACGTCCTGAGGCACCGGCCGCCGCGCGTCACCGGCGACGGGCACTCGACGGTCGAGCAGCTGATCGCCGCCGAGAACGCGCGTCGCGTGCGGGCGAACGGATCGGCCGGCCTATCGCTCCTCGGCGTCTGCCTCGACACCATCTTCGCGCTCGAGCGCCTCGGCCTCGGGCTCGGGAGCGTACTGGCCGAGGATCGCACCGTCGCGGTCCAGACCGTCACCAACAACAACCGCGTCGAGGACACGGAGACGGTGACGAGTGAGGTCGCGCCGGAGCTCGCGGCCGAGGCTCGGACGGCCGCCGAGGCGGTCGGACTTCGCCTCGCGGGCGTCGATGTGATCACGCCGGACGGCACCCGGTCGCTCAGAGCGGCCGGGGGGATCGTCGCCGAGGTCAACGGATCCCCGGGCATCCACCATCACTACCACGTCGCCAACCCGACGGGCGCGACGCCCGTCGCAACCGCCATCCTCGAGCGCGTGCTCGAAGCCGCTTCCCGCACCGAGGCCTGGGACGGCAGCACGACGGGCCGGCGGGCACCCACATTCGGGGCTGGCGGGGGGGCCGAGGCGCGCTTATGATGGGCGCGCGACCGCACCGGAGGCGCCCCGAGGAGGCAATCGACATGCTCGACCGATTCTCGATTCAGCTTGCCGTCTTGCTCGTGACCATGGTCGCGGCGCTCGCGCCCGCAACCGCGGGCGCCTCGTCGCCGCCACCCGGTTCCCCCTTCGCCACGCAGGTCAGCGCCGCGGCGGCGGGTGGTACGCCGGACCTCGCGACGATCCTCGATCGGTCCGGGCTCGGGCCGTCAGCCGGCACGAGCAAGTACCCGCCGGACAGCACCGGCGCGATCGGGCCGAGCGACTACGTCCAGATGGTCAACGACCAGATCGGCGTCTACCGCCGAAGCGACCTCGGTCTCGCGAGCGGTCCGATCAGCAATCAGAGCTTCGCCGGGCTGAGCTCGGGAGACGTCGTCCTCGACCCGGAGGTCACCTGGGATCCGTCCAGCCGGCGCTGGTACTACATCGCCTCCTACACCGTTCCCGGCTCCAGCGACGGGCTCGCGTACGGCTGGTCTAGGACGAGCGATCCGACCAACCTCCAGAGCGGCTGGTGCCGGCTTCAGATCAAGAACACACCCGACCGCGCCGACCGCCCGAAGCTCGGCACGAGCGGGCGCTATCTGGTCTTCACGAGCGATCAATTCCACAGCTCGACGCAGCACTACTCGACGGTCTGGACCGTCCCCAAGCCAGCGGCGGGAAGCACCAGCTGCCCGACCTCGCAGGCCTATCGGAGCTTTGGCTCAGTCGCGGCGCCGCTCGCGGCAAGCAACGGGCAGCAGGTCGACTCGCCGATCGTCGCGATGAGCGCCGACGGCACGGGCGCGGGCTACGTGATCGCCGCCGACGATCGCTCCTCGACGCTTCACCAGCTGATGCTGTGGCACGTCAACGACTCGAACGGCGGGCTCGTGCCCGACGGGCTGATCAACGTCAGCTCCTACTTCTCCTCCGAGGGATCTCCGGTGCACCAGCCGGCGCCGCTGCAGAGCGACTTCCTCGATCCGCAGAACGCTCGGGTGTCATGGGCCGTCGTGCACGCCGACCCGGATGCACACGGCGCCGCCGCCATCTGGGCCGACCAGACGATCGCTTCTGCAGGCCGGTCCGCCGTGCGCTGGTATGAGCTGATCCCAGGCGCGTGCAACGCGGGCAACGGAACGGTCTGCAGCGCCGCCACCGTCCGTCAGCAGGGGAACCTGACCGACCCGTCCAGCTGGGTCTTCAACGCGGCGATCTCGCCCACGGACGCGGGGAACGAAGCCGTCATCAACTACAACGTGGCCGGCTCGGGCCTGTTCCCCCAGGTACGGGCACGCTCGCGCACGTCAAGCACGCCGCTCGGGACCTTCGGGCCGGAGGTGACGCTGGCCACGAGCGTTGCCGGAGCTCAGGACTCGACGTGCACGGACAAGACCCACAGCCCCCCGTTCTGCCGCTGGGGCGACTACGCGGGCGCCAGCCCTGACCCGAGCAACGCACACGCCGTTTGGGGCTCGAACCAGACCGAAGGCGCCCCCAACGGCAGCCAGATCAGCTGGCGGACGGAGAACTTCGCGCTCGCGGCGTCGTTCCGCTCGACGCTTCGCACAGGGGGCGTGAAGCTCGCGCGCGTGCTCCGTAACGGACTGCGCGTGACCTACGGCTCCGACGTTCCCGGGCGTGCGCGGTTCACGCTGCAGCTGGGGCGAAACCTCGCGCGCCGCTTCCACCTAACGCCGCGTCACGCGGCGAAGGCCGTCGCACTGGCGGGGTCGAGCTTCGTGATCTCCGAGCGGAGCAGCTCACTCGTATTGCACGTCAGGAAGCGCCTCAGGTCCGTGCTCCAGCGGCACGCCGGCAAGCGACTTCCGCTGACGCTGACGATCACCGTGACGGATGCACTGGGCAGGTCCCACAGCTACTCGATCGCGGTAACGCTTCGTCGCTAGCGTCCTGGCGTAATCGGCCCTTGACGGCCGGCGGATTCGCGCAGATCATGGATCCGCGGGGTGGCCGTGTGAGGTCGAATGGCCGGCCGGCGCCGCTCCGGCGACGAGTTCTTCCGGATGAGCGAGCTCCGACAAGCGGGCCGGTTGGCCTTGTGTGGCACCGCAATGGCGGTGGCGCTGATGCTCGCGCCCGGCCTCGCGCAGGGGGCGCCGGGGACGCATCGACCGCCGACGCGTGACGGGGCGGCTGCCGCGGACGCGGGTGGGGACCCGGACGCCGCCGGCGACCCGGACGCCGAGCAGATGGGCACGCTCGAGGCGTCGACAGCGTCAACGCGCCTGGGGGTCGTCTCGCCGTTCGCCCCGCAGGTCACCTCTGCGCAGAGCGCTTCGGGTGCGGCACCCGGCGAGGGCGTCTTCGGCGGTGGCCTCGGGCCGGACACCGGGACCGGCAAGAACCCGCCGGACACGACCGGCGCGATAAGTCCGGACTACTACGTCGAGATGGTCAACAGCCACGTCGCGGTGTTCAACCGCTCGAACCTGAGCCAGGTGGCCACGCTCGACGCCGCGACCTTCACCGGGACCCCCGCCGGCGACAACCTCGTCGATCCACAGATCATCTGGGACGCCGCGACCGGCCACTGGTTCTCGGTCTACACGTTCCAGGACGCGAGCTCAAACGACTTCCTCAGGATCGGGTGGTCGAAGACGAGCGACCCGTCGAGCCTGCAAAGCGGCTGGTGCCAGGCGTCGCTGTCGATCGACTCGCGCGCCGACCGGCCGAAGCTCGGTACGAGCGCGCACTATCTGGTCATCGCCGCGAATCAGTACGGCAAGAGCTACGCGTCCGTGTGGACGCTGCCGAAGCCGACGGACTACAGCAACTGCACGCTGCCGACGCCGCAGCAGCAGTTCACAGAACCTGAAGGCGAGCGACGACAGCGCAACGGTGCTCTCGCCGGTGGCGGCGCCGAACGCCGACGGGACGGCGAACGGGTACGTCGTAGGGGCCAAGACGGCGCCCGGCGACGAGCTGATGCTGTGGCACGTCGACGACTCGAACGGGAAGCTCGTCCCGGACGGCGTGATCCAGGTCAGCTCGTTCGGGTCGGCCGTTTCGAACCCCGTACCGCAGCCGGGGGAGCCGACGACCAGAAGGCTCGACCCCGGCGACCCGCGCCTGTCGCAGGCGGTCGTCCATGCCGACCCGGACGCCGGCGGGCCCGCGATCTGGACGCAGCAGACGATTGCCGATCCCGCACCGACCAGCAGCCGTTCGATCGTGCGCTGGTACGAGCTCGTACCGGGGGCGTGCAACGCCGGCAGCGGCTCCGTCTGCCAGCCCGGGACACTGCGTCAGCAGGGCGACGTCACGGACCCGGCGAACTGGATCTTCAACGGGGCGATCTCGCCGACCGAGGCCGGCAACGAGGCCGTCCTGCACTACAGCGTCGGCGGGCCGAGCCAGCTCGCGCAGGTCCGCGCCCGCTCACGCTCGTCGAGCACGCCAGCGGGGCAGCTCGGAGCGGAGGCGACGGTGCTCTCGAGCGACGGCGGCGACGAGGACCTGACCTGCAACGACACGACCCACAGCGCCACCCACCCGTGGTGCCGGTGGGGCGACTACGCCGGCGCATCGCCCGACCCATCCGCGCCAGACAGCGTCTGGGGCTCGAACCAGGCCCTGGCCGCCCCGAACGGGACGGTGCCAAGCTGGAAAACGGCGAACTTCGACCTGAGCGTGCCTCAGCCGGCCCCGCCACCCCCCGCTCAGCCTCCTGCGCCGGCCCAGTCCCCGATACCGCCGGATGCAGTGCCGGGATTCGGGGGCCTGACGGCGCTCGCCATCCACGCGAACGTCGGTAGCCGGTCGCTGACGCGGCTGCTCAAGCACGGTCTGCGCGTCCAATACAGCTCCAACCAGCGTACGCGGGCGAGCTTCGCCCTCTCGGTCAGCGGGAAGGTCGCCGACCGAATTCGGCTCGCCGCATCCCCGCACGGCCGCAGCTCGACGCTCAAGCCCGTGGCGGTCGCCCGCACGAGCCAGTTCGTCTCCCCCGGCAACAACACGATCGTCCTCCATCTGAGCGGATCCTCGAGATCCCGCATCCTCCGCCACGGGGTCAAGCGTCTCGTGGCCACGCTGACGATGACCGCAACCGATCTGGTCGGCAAGAGCCATACCTACTCGCTGACGCTCGCCTTCCACTGAACGTGGTGGGCACGGCGCGCGGGGTGACGGTCGAGCCTACGATCTGGCAGCCATTCCGGCGGGTGACCCGAGCGTCGTTCGCCCGTAGGGCGCGATCATGCCATCGCGTCTGAGCGCGTCACGCGACAAGCCCACGATTCGGCCGTTCGCGCCGGCAGACGAGCCCGGCGTCCTGGGCCTGCTACAGACGGCTTTCGGGCGCTGGCCCACGGGACTCGAAGTAACTGATCCGGCCGAGTTCTTCCGGTGGAAGCACCTGAAGGGGCCCTTCGGCAAGTCTGCCCTGTTCGTCGCCGAGACGGACGGAGCGATCATCGGCTTCTGCGCCGCGCTTCCGTGGCGGCTCGGGCTGGCCGCGCGCACAGTCCGGGCGGTACGTGGAGTCGATCTCGCCGTTGATCCCGTCCACCGGCGTCGCGGGGTGTCGGTCGCGCTGCGAGAGGAGATGGAGCGTCATTACCCGCTTGACGACAGGCTCCTGTTCGCCAATCCCAACAGTCAGAGCCGCCCGGGCTCGCTGAAGGCCGGCCGTCAGGTAGTGGGTGAGTTCGCGCGATTCGTGCGGGTCCGCCGACCCCTGCGCGTGATCGCCGGGCCCGTTCGTGCGCGCTGGGGCGAGCCGGCACGGGCACCATCGGTGAGAGCGGAAACCGCCGCCGACGCTCTCTCCGACATCAGGAGCGTGGGACGGCTGCTCGACGAGATCGACGAGCGCTCTCATCGCCTCAGGACGGTGAAGGACGTCGAATACCTTCGCTGGCGCTACGGCTCGATCGGCGATTACCTTGCCGTGCGGACGTATCGCGGCGATCGGCTGACCGGCATCGCGATCTTCTCCGTTCGACAGGTTCGAGGGCGTTGGGGGGCGTCGGTCTGCGAGCTCCTCTCGCGAGACGATGTGCGGACCGAACGCGAGCTGCTCCGCAAGCTCGGGCGCGCCGTCGACCTCGACTACCTCGTCTGCCGGTTCACGTCACGCCGCGAGGCGGCCCTGCGCGGGTTCCTCCACGTGTCCGGAAGGGACCTTCTCGTGGGCTACGCGCTGCGCGAGGATCTCGTTCCCCACCTCACGAGGCCGAGCTCCTGGCTGCTCTCCCAGGGCGACTGGGAACTGCTCTGACGCCGAGCGACAACGCCGTGCCAGGCCGCTCCGGAGGGGTAGTAGAAAGGTCTTGACGAGGGTCGAGCTATCGCTGATGATGAAAGCGTCGTCGAGGCTCGCGAGGCGCCGGGTTTCCACGCCCAGAAAATCCTCTCGGGGCAGTCGAAACGGAAAGACGACGCCACCCCGATTCCATCACATTGGAGATGATCGCGTGAAGGTCTTCGACTTCGACCCGGCCGAGTACACAGAACGCTACCGTCGCGACGGTTACGTGCACATCCGCGCGGGAATGTCCTCGGAGTTCCACGCATCGCTCGTCGAGTACGCGAACAGCGAATTGAGTGGCCACATGCTCGACGGCTTCGCGATCAAGGGCAAGAAGCAGCAGGCGCTCTACGAATTCCCCGACGACATCGACTTCGGCGAGATCTATGACGCGGTGTCGACTCTGTGCGGTCTCGACCGGGCCAAGATCGCACTATCCGAGCGACACATACAGGCGTACGAGGAGACAGCCGCAGCTGAGCCGGCGGCGCACAAGGACCGCTTCCCCTCGCAGGTCTCGGTCGGCTTCTCCATCACGATCCCGGCGGAATCGCGCTTGGTCCTCTATCCGTACGACCGACGCGAGACAAATCCGTTCAACACGAGTGCGGGCCTGCGCCGTCATCTAACGCCGAACGAGCTTCCGGAGGTTGCACTCAAGGGGGCGCGCGAGCTCGAGCTCGACGATCGCGACCGCGACATCGTGATGTTTCCGGGCTCGACGACGTGGCACCTGCGCCGGCGCGCCGCGGGTGCGCTGAACCTGTATCTCAAGTTCAACGACTTCGACTGCGACCCGCTCGGCGAAGACCCGTTCACGGACAGCCGGCGTGCCGCCACGCTCGCGGCGGTCGACGCGAACGACGAGAGAGCTCTCGAAGCTTCCGTCCCCGTCCTCTCGCGGAGGCTCGACAGCGTGTCGCGCACGTATACGCGCCATCGATTCACGGAGGCCCTCGAGGCACGCCTGTTCGGAGAAGAGCCGCTCGGCGTCAGTGAACAGCAGTTCGAGGCGCTGCACGTGATCGATGGGACCTCCCCGCTGACGACGGTGATGAACCGCCTCTCCGGGGAGCCGTCGTCCGTGCGCGCGGACCTGCTCCACCTGGCGCGCGTCGGCCTGATCGACCTCGTGCCCGCCACCGCTCGGCAGAGCGTCAGCGCAGCCGGCGAGGCGGTACAGGTCTGAAGGGGGCGGCTGGGCTACCCCGCCGCCTCCTCGATCGCCCGGAGGAGATCGACGCCGCGCTCGGGCCGCCCACCGGCGAATCGCGTCTCGAGCCCGAGCAGGGCCAGGCGCCTGAGCCGGTCCGCGCCGGCAGCCGTCATCACCGGCTCGATTCCCGTCGCGCGCAGCTCTGCACTAGAGGCCTCGAGCTCGTCCGCGCGTCGTGCGCCATGCCTCGCCAGCGAGCCGAGGATGCGCTCGGAGAGGTCGTGGAAGGAGACCTGCTCCGCCGGCCCGGCAATGCTTGCGACAACGGCATCCTCGAGGCCATGGCGATGTGCGGCGAGCAGCATCTCGAGTACCAGGGCATCGCGTCCCTTCATATAGACGCTGCGGATGAGCTTGAGCCGCGCCGCCTGACCGGCCCCGCCGGCCAGCACGTCGACCGACAGTCGCGCCGGACCGGTGAGATCACGGAAGGTGGCAGCGCCCGTCCCCGCAACCACGATCGGCACTCCGGCGCCGCTTACGGCAACGGTCCCGAGCACGGCTCCGTCCGCATAGAGCACGCCGCGCGTCGCGGCGCTTCGCGCTGCGGCCTCCTTTGCCGCGGGCGGAGCGGCGCTCAGGTCGATGAAGATCCCGCCCGGCCGGATGAGAGGCAGGCACATCCCGGCGATCTCGGCGGACGCCCCCAGGGGCACGACCGAGAGGACCGCCTGAGCACCGTCTATGGCCTGCTGCGGCGAGCTCGCCTGCCGGCTTCCGGCGCGCTCGATGCGCTCCGAAAGCCGTCGCCGGGCCTCCGGATCATCCCGCTCGCGTGACCACGCGCGCACCTCGCCCGCGCCGGCAGCGGTCAGTGCTGAAGCGAGCGCCTGCCCGAGCTCACCGAAGCCGATGAACGCAAGCGTCGTCACGCCGGCGGGCGGGCCCCACGAGCCACCCGACCGCGCTCAGCGGGCCTTGACCGTCTGGGTCCGGGCCGAGCCGTTCCGCCGCGCCGAGGAGGCCGGAACGGTCGCCGGACGCGCGAGCTCCGAAATCCCGCCTTGGGCAAGCAAGGCGTCCACCCATGCATTCGAGAATTCGCCGCGGGCGACGGCCGACGTGTAGCTCTGCTCGGCAGCCGCGCGGGCGCTCAGGCGCGCGTGGAGCTCCGCGACGTAATCGCGAGGGACGACCACGACTCCGTTCGCGTCACCGACGATCAGATCCCCGGGATGGATGACGATTCCTCCGGCGCAAACCGGATGGTTGATCTCTCCCGGGCCGCGATGCAGTGGACCAATCGGCGTCACGCCTCGCGCGTAAACGGGAAAGTCGCCGAGGGCACGGATGCCCGGAAGGTCGCGGATCAGGCCGTCGACGACGAAGCCGACCGCGCCGCGGTGCCGGGCCTTCGTGGATATCAGGTCTCCCAGCACGGCCGTCATCGTCGAAGCGCTCGCGTCCACGACGACCACGTCGCCGGGCTGCAGCACGTCAAGGCTCTTGTGGACCATGAGGTTGTCGCCCGGGTAGACCTTCACCGTGCACGCAGGCCCGATCAGCTTCAGCCCGGGCTCGGTGAGCGCTCGGATCTCTGGAACCATCGTGTAGAGACGGTTCATGTCGTCGGAGATCGACGGCGTGTCGAAGACCCCGAAGTCGGCGATCAGCTCGGGGTCGGGGCGCTCGACATCCCAGCAGATGCGAAAGCCCGGACCGGGGCGCATCTCGGCAGACTTGGGCTTTCCAACGCTCGGCATCTCACTCCTCCTGGCTTTCATGCCAGCGTAACCGCGAACAGCGTGCACCGCCAGGGAGGATCCTCATGCCGCGCGCGGGGACGCAGGAACGGCCTGTCGCCAGTCGAAACGTGCTCGGATCGTGAGAACACGCCCGGTACTGATCGTCGCGGCCTGCGCGGCCAGCCCCATTGTTGCCGCGTGTGGCAGCTCGGCGCCGGACGCGTCGAAGTTCGTCGACAACGAGAAGGTCGAGCGCGCGATCGAGCGAAGCGTGCTGGCCGAGCAGCACAAGCTCACCTTCGCGCGCTGCCCGGCACTCGAGACGCTCCACAGGCACGCGACCTTCACCTGCTCGGTGCAGGAGTACGACCGGCGCGTCGGACCGCCCCAGACCTTCACGGTGACGCAGGTCGACGGCAGCGGTCACGTCCGCTACGTCGGTCCCCCAGCTCCCTGAGCTTGCGCGAGCCCCGCGCCTCGAAACCCCCGCACGCAGCAAGCGACGGCGCGAGTGGAGACAATCGGCCGCGGGTGGTGGGATCCGCGTGCTCCCCCGGCCGCGCGGTTCTTACGCCGTAAACTGACTCGCGAGTCAAACAGCAGGAGTTAGGAGCCCGATGGCCGTCGACACCACCTTTTCCGAGCAGACCGACGAGCAGCGCGCGATCACCGAGATGGTCCACCAGTTCGTCGACGAGCAGGTGATTCCGATCGCCGCGCGAGCACGACCACGAGGACAAGTTCCCCGAGGGCGTCGTCGAGCAGATGAAGGAGCTCGGGCTGTTCGGGGTGACGATCCCCGAGGAGTACGGCGGGATGGGCCTCGACCTCGCCACCTACGCGATGATCGTCGAGGAGCTCTCGCGCGGCTGGATCTCGATCTCGGGGATCGTCAACACCCACTTCATCGGCTCCTACCTGTTGATGAAGTTCGGCACCGACGAGCAGAAGGAGAGCTTCCTGCCGCGGATGGCCACCGGCGAGCTGCGCGCGGCCTTCAGCCTCTCCGAGCCCGGGCTCGGGCTCCGACGTCCAGGCGATCAGCACGCGCGCGCGCAAGGAGGGCGACGACTGGTTGATCAACGGCCAGAAGATGTGGGTTACCAACGGCCTTCGCTCCGGCGTCGTGTTCCTGCTCGCCAAGTCGGATCCGGAGGCCGAGCCCGCCCTACAAGGGCATGACCTGCTTCATCACCGAGAAGGAGCCCGGCGCGGCCGAGAATCCCGGGCTCGACGATCCCGCCGCAGATCCACAAGATGGGCTACAAGGGCGTCGAGTCGACCGAGCTCGTCTACGAGGATTACCGCTGCCCGTCGAACCGGGTGCTCGGCGGCGAGGAGGAGGGGCTCGGCAAGGGCTTCTCGCAGATGATGGACGCGCTCGAGGTGGGACGGGTGAACGTGGCCGCGCGCGGCGTCGGCCTGGCGCAGCGCTCGCTGGAGCTCGCTCTGCGCTACTGCCAGGAACGAAGGACCTTCGGCAAGCCGATCTGCGGAGCACCAGGCGATTCAGTTCAAGCTGGCGGACATGGCGACGAAGGTCGAGGCGGCGAGGCTGCTGACGCGCAAGGCGGCGCGACTCAAGGACGCCGGCGAGCGCTCCGACGTCGAAGCGGGGATGGCGAAGCTGTTCGCCTCGGAGACCGGCAAGGAGGTGGCCGAGGAGGCGCTGCGCATCCACGGCGGCTACGGGTACTCGCAGGAGTACGAGATCGAGCGCATCTACCGCGACGCGCCGCTGCTGCTGATCGGCGAGGGGACCTCGGAGATTCAGCGGATGGTCATCGGGCGCAAGCTGATCCAGCGAAACCGGGTCTGACCCATTCGCTCAGGGTCGGCCGGCGTATGCACGCTGGTCACACCTCGCGGCCGCGCGGCTGTAAAGATGCGATCCGTGCGCCGACGCTTGTTAATGCTGTTGCTCGCCGGCACGGCGATCTTCGCGAGCGCGCCCGTGAGCGCGAGCGCCCTGCCACCGATCAAGCACGTCTTCATCATCGTGCTCGAGAACCAGAATGAGGCGACCAGCTTCGGCTCGGGCTCCCAGGCGCCGTACCTTGCCCAGCAGCTGCCGGCGCAGGGCGAGCTGGTGCCGAACTACTACGGGATCGGCCATGAGTCGAACGACAACTACCTGGCGATGATCAGCGGCCAGGCACCGAACGTCGACACGCAGGCGGATTGCCAGTTCTACACCGACGTGCTGCCGGGAACCGTCGGCGGCGACGGTCAGGCGATCGGAACCGGCTGCGTCTACCCGGCCGCGGTTCAGACGGTCGCCGGGCAGCTCCAGGCCGCCGGACGCAGCTGGAAGGGATACATGGAGGACATGGGAAACACGCCCTCGCGCGAGTCCGCGACCTGCGCCCACCCCGCGAACGGCGCCCGCGACGGGACCCAGACCGCGACGGCGGCCGACCAGTACGCCGCGCGCCACGACCCCTTCGTCTACTTCCACTCGATCGTCGACACGCCGGCCTGCCAGCAGGACGTCGTGCCGCTCAGCCGGCTGACCGGCGACCTCGCCTCGGCGACGACCACCGCCACCTACTCGTTCATCAGTCCGAACCTGTGCGACGACGGGCACGACAGCCCGTGCGCGAACGGGCAGCCGGGCGGTCTCGTCAGCGCCAACGGCTTCCTCAAGGCCTGGGTCCCCCGGATAACGAGCTCGCCCGCCTACCGCGACGGCGGCCTGCTGATCGTCACCTTCGACGAGGCCGCCTCGGACTCGAGCGCCTGCTGCGGCGAGCAGCCCGGACCAGGCGGCCCCGACCCCGGCGGCCCGAGCCCCGGCCCCGGCGGCGGCAAGGTGGGAGCTGTCCTGCTCTCGCCCTACATCCAGCCGGGAAGCCTCGACCCCACCGCCTACAACCACTATTCGATGCTTCGCAGCATCGAAGACCTGTTCGGCCTCGAACACCTCGGCTTCGCCGCGGCGAGTGGGCTCCAGGCCTTCGGCGCCGACGTCTTCAACCGCCCCAACGGCGCCGGTGGGGCGACCGGGAAGGGAGGCAAGTCGAAGCGCTTCTCGATCACCGTCTCGGGTAGCGGCCGCGCCTGCGTGCGCGCCCCCGTCTCGCTCCGTGTCCGCACATCCGCTCGCGTCCGCAAGCTGGTCGTATCGCTCGACGGAAGGCGGCTCGCGCGCAGCCGGCGCTCCAGCCTGCGGATCACGATCCGGACGCTGCGAGGCGGCCCGCACCGCCTGCGCGTGCGCGCGGTCGACACCTCGGGCCATGTCCATCGCCTGAGACGTTCGCTGCGCGCCTGCTCGACCCGGCCGCGGCGAGCCTCCGGCCCGACCTTCGTCGGCTGAGTGCACGCTCGAGGGGATGCCCAGGGTGAGCCCGAGGTCCTCGCCGCGGGAGGGCTCGTCTTCGACGGCGCGCGGGTAGCGGTCGTCCACCGTCCGCGCTACGACGACTGGAGCCTGCCGAAGGGCAAGCTCGACCGGGATGAGAGCTTCGAGCAAGCGGCGATCCGGGAGGTCGAGGAGGAAACGGGGATGCGGGGGCGGCTCGGGCGGCCGCTCGGCAGCACCAGCTACCGCGACCGCAAGGGACGCCTCAAGCTCGTCCGCTACTTCCTGATCACGGCGCCCGAGGGAGAGTTCGTGCCGAACGAGGAGGTCGACGAGCTTCGCTGGCTCACGCCGCCGGAGGCGCTCGAGCTGCTGAGCTACGAATACGACCGCGAGCTCGTCGCGAGCCGGTAGCCTCGGGTTGATGGCTCCGGCGGCATCCGAGACCCGTTCGTGACCGACCGCGCCGCGCTGCGCAACAGGTTGCTCGTCGCCACCAGCCTCTGGCGTGAGGCCACCGACGAGCCACTGCCGAAGCTGCCGCCGGGCGAGCCGGAGGCACAGCTCGAGCAATTCGAGCTGCGGCTGGTCGAGCTGTTCTGCTCGGAGGCGACGCCGGAAACCGCTCGTGCGATCGCCGACAAGACCTGGGACCTCGTCCACGATCGCGCCGACTCCGACCCCGTCAAGCAGCGCGTCGTTCGCTGTCACGAGCAGCTCGCCCGCCTCAGCGCGGGGCGGGCGTGAAGCGCACGGCCATGCCGGCGAATCCAGCCCAGGGCATAGACTGAGTCGATGGCGAGCGGCGACACGCGCGCACTGATCGACCAGGCGCTGACACGTCTGGCCGACGAGGTGCCGGCGCTGCGCCAGCTGAAGCTCGTC
The DNA here is from genome assembly GCA_963719375.1 of uncultured Actinomycetes bacterium. Classification (GTDB taxonomy): domain Bacteria; phylum Actinomycetota; class Thermoleophilia; order Solirubrobacterales; family Thermoleophilaceae; genus JAICJV01. The sequence continues at coordinate 2,385,738 of CAVRBY010000001.1, forward strand.
CTGCGGCTCGAGCTTCGGACGCATCACGATCAGGCCGTCTGGCGGGTCGAGCTGCCGGCGCACGAGATCAGCCGCGACCCGGCGGGTGACGCGCGCGTCGACGTCTCGGTTCCGCGCTCGCACTTCAACGAGCTGGCGGCAAAGGGCAGGCTGCGCGACTGGGTGGACGCGTACGAGCGCGGCCATGTGCGCGTCACCGGCGACGCCGCGGTCGTCAAGCTGATCGGCAGCGTCGTCGAGCGCCAGCTCTCGAGGGCGCGGTAAGCGACCCGCTTCCTCGGCGCTTCCGCACCAGGCCCCGGATCGAGCCGCGGCAGCGCACCGGCTCCACGACGGCTCGCTGGGAATCGCGCACGACGGAGATCGCCGCCGGAACCGTCGTCGGGGTGGCCACAGGACGCTCGAAGGTCCCCGGTTGGGCCCTTGCGACTTAAGGTCATTCGCGCCCAGTGCCGAATAGGATGGCGGAATGGCGGTACGGGTGGGAATCGATCTTGTCTCCGTTGATTCGGTCCGTGAGTCGGTCGAGCGCCACTCGGATCGCTATTTGAATCGCGTCTACACACCGGAGGAGCTGAGCGACTGCGGCTCCGAGGGAGTGGTGGCCTCGCAGCGTCTCGCGGCGCGCTTCGCGGCGAAGGAGGCCGCGCTCAAGGTCTTGCGAGCGGGTGACGAAGCGGTTCCGTGGCGCGCCGTGGGCGTCCGCCGGCACCCGTCCGGGTGGGTCGGCCTCGAGCTGAGCGGCCGCGCGGCGGAGCTCGCCCGGGAAGCCGGAGTGACCGAGATTTCGTTGAGCTTGACCCACGAGGCCGAGTACGCCTCGGCCGTGGTGGTGGCGGAGCTGGCACCCAGAAAGGAAGAGCCGTGACCGAAGAGATTCGCGCGCTCGTCAGGCAGCACGCGCGGCTGTCCGTGGACATCGACACGCTGACCGACGAGAGCGACCTGTACCAGGCGGGCATGACCTCGCACGCGAGCGTCAACCTGATGCTCGCCCTGGAGGATGCGTTCGACGTCGAGTTTCCGGACTCGATGCTGAAGCGCAGCTCGTTCGAGAGCATCGCCGCCATCCGCGCCGGGCTGAGCGAGCTTCAGCACGAGCCGGAGCAGGTGGCGTGAGCGTCGCGGTCGACCGCGACGAGGCGTTCCTAACCGCCATCCGGCGCGTCGCACAGGACGTGGCCGCGCGCCATGCCGACGAGGTCGATCGCGAGGCTCGCTTTCCAAGCCAGGCGGTCGACGCGCTGCGCCAGGAGCGCGCCCTGTCCGCGCTCGTTCCCTCCGCGCTCGGTGGCGGCGGGGTGTCCTTCGAGGCGGTCGCGAACGGGTGCTTCGAGCTTGGCCGCCGCTGCGGCGCGACCGCGATGGTGTTCGCGATGCATCAGATCCAGGTGGCGACGATCGTGCGCCATCTCGACGGGCCGTGGGCGGAGAGCTACCTGCGCGAGCTGGCAGACGGCCAGCGTCTGATCGCATCGATCACCTCGGAGGTCGGCACGGGCGGCGACATGGGACGCTCGATTGCCGCCGTCGTGGCGAATGGCGACGGCGTTTGCAGATTCGAGAAGCAAGCGCCGACGGTGAGCTACGGCGAGCATGCCGACGACTTCCTGACGACGCTCCGTCGCCACCCCGACGCCGAACCGAGCGACCAGGTGCTCGCACTCACGCGGCGGGAGCAGATGACGCTCGAGCACACCGGGACATGGGACCCGCTCGGGATGCGCGGGACCTGCTCGCCGGGCTTCGTCGTGAGCGCCGAGTTCCTCGAGGAGCAGATCGTCTCGGCGTCCTTCTCGCGCGCCATGGGCGAGTCGATGGTCCCGATCTCGCACGTGCTCTGGTCGCACATCTGGCTCGGCATTGCGACCGATGCCTTCGACCGCGCCCACGCGTTCGTGCGAGCGGCGGCCAAGCAGAAGCCGGGTCAGCCGCCGGCGGCCGCGGAGAGGCTCTCGCACCTGATGACCGAGCTCTCGCTTCTGCGCTCCGAGGTCCACTCCGGGCTGCGGTACTTCGTCGAGGCTTCCGCGGCGCCGGACCGCGAGCCGCTCTCGACGGTCGGTGCGACGCTCCGCTTCAACAGCCTCAAGGTGGCGGCCTCGGAGCAGGCCCCCCAGGTCTGCCAGGGCGCGCTCTCAGTCTGCGGAATCGTCGGGTTCAAGAACGACACGCCGTTCAGCGTGGGACGTCACCTGCGCGACTCGCTGTCGGCATGCCTGATGGTTGCGAACGAGCGTCTGTACCAGACGAATGCCGGCATCCTGCTGGTCGCCAAAGAGGTCTGATGCGTGAGCGTCGTTCGTGAGGCCACTCCGGACCAGGCCGCCTTCCTCGACGAGCTGCTCGAGCGGCGATTGCTGATTGGCTCGGGCGTTGCAGGCGTCTACGGGCGCGGACCGGTCTTCGAAGACATTCGCCTGCGCGTCGACGAGCTGATCAGCCGCGCCGCGGAGCCGGACATGCCGGAGTCGCTCCGCTTCCCGCCGGTCCTGCCGCGCCGGCAGCTCGAGGCGAACGGCTACCTGAAGTCGTTCCCGCACCTCGCGGGCAGCGTCTTCGCCTTCGAGGGCGACGAGACTGACGCCGCCGAGCAAGAGCAGCGCGCGAGCGCGCACGAGGACTGGAGCGAGTACCAGGCGATGACGGACCTGGTGCTGGTGCCGGCGGCGTGCTACCCGGTCTATCCGGCGGTGGCCGGGCGGGGGCCACTCGAGCCCGGCGGCGTGACCGTGGATGCCGGCGGCGCGTACGTATTCCGGCGCGAGCCGTCCGGGGATCCGGCACGCCTGCAGATGTTCCATCAGCGTGAGATCGTCCGGATCGGCGAGCCCGAGGCGGTGATCGCGTGGCGCGACTCGTGGCGCGACCGCGCGGTGGGCCTGCTGCGCTCGATCGGGCTGGACGCGAACCCCGACGTGGCGAGCGATCCATTCTTCGGTCGCAGCGGCCGGATGCTCGCCGCAAGCCAGCGTGAGCAGGCGCTGAAGTTCGAGGTCCTGGTCCAGATAGCCGGGCCCGAGCCGACAGCAGTCGCCTCGTTCAACTATCACCAGGAGCACTTCGCCGAGCGCTACGGGCTCGAGCTGTCCTCCGGGACGCCGGTTCATACGGCCTGCCTCGGCTTCGGCGAGGAGCGGATCACGCTGGCGCTGCTGCGCGGCCACGGTCTCGACCCGAGCAGCTGGCCGGAGCAGGTACGGGCCGCGCTCTGGGGGGAGGCGTGAGCGTCGCCACGAGCGGCGCCGTGAGCCTCTTCGGCCATGACCCGGTCAGCTATCAGGCGCACCCCCTGCACGCGACCGGCCGGCTCGAGACGAACTGCTACACGGACATCCTGATCGAGATGCTGCACGCGCGCGGCGACGAGCCGCTCGCGGCGATGGGGATGACCGTGCGCACCGACTTCGAGGGCGACCAGTGGACCTTCTTCAAGCCGGCCCCGGCCGACCTCGAGCTGCTGTTCGGCGTCGACATCCACGAGATGCAGCCCTACCGGCCGCTGCCGTTTCAGATCGAGGAGCAGATCCGGGCGGGCCGCACGCTGATCGTCGAGCTCGACTCGTGGTACCTGCCGGACACGGCCTCGACGAGCTACCGCAGCGAGCATGTCAAGACGTCGGTCGTCGCGGAGGCGATCGACCGAGCGGGGGAGCGCCTGCGCTACTTCCACAACCTCGCCCTGCACGAGCTCGAGGGGGAGGACTATCGCGGCGTGTTCCGGCTCGGGCGCGAGTTCTCAGACGACGTGCTGCCGCCCTACACGGAGCTCGTCCGGTTCGACGCCGGACCGCGCCTGAGCGGTGACGAGCTACGCGATCGGGCGCGCGCGCTCCTGCGCGCCCACCTCGGGCGGCGGCCGCGCGCGAATCCCTTTCATGCCTTCGGCGAGCAGCTCGCGCTCGTGCTGCCCGACCTGCTCGCCGGTGACGCCGTCGCGTATCACGACTACGCGTTCGCGACCGTCCGGATGGTCAGCGCCTCGTTCGAGCTGTGCGCAGCGCATGCCGAGTGGCTGCTCGGCGACGCGGGCCCGGCCGACGCGCTGCGCGAGATATCGAGCGCGAGCAAGATGCTCTCGTTCAAGCTCGCACGCAGGCGGCCGTTCGATCCCGAGCCGGCGCTCGCTTCCCTCGCGACGGCCTGGGAGGGTGCCATGGCCGCCCTCGACGACGCCACCCGGTGAGCGCCGGCCCGCCGCCCGCGGGATCGGAGGTGCTCGGCGACTGGGAGCTGAGCCATGCGGGGGGATGGATTCCCGCACGCGTGCCGGGGACCGTGGCAGCCGCGCTTCACACCGCCGGCGTGACGCTGCCCGACTCGCTCGATGCGCACGAGTGGTGCTTCAGGACCCGCTTCGACGCGCCCGCCGCCGAAGCCGGGGAGGAGGTCGTCCTGCGCCTGGGGGGTATCGCAACCGTGGCGTCGCTCGAGCTGAACGGGGAACCGCTGCTCGAGAGCGCATCCATGTTCGAAGAGCACCGCCTCGACGTCGGCGGGCGCCTGCGAGGAGCGAACGAGCTTCTGATTCGCTGCCGCGCGTTAAGCCCGCTGTTGCAGGCGCGGCGCCGCCCGCGCGCGCGCTGGCGCACCCGGGTGGTCGCGGAGGGCAACCTGCGCTTCTTTCGCACGTCCATGCTGGGACGCGCGCCGGGCTTCGCGCCCGGTCCGGCGCCGGTCGGCCCATGGCGTCCGGTCACCGTCGAGCGCAGGCGCGCGGTGGCGGTGGACGCAGTCGCGCTGCGGCCGCACCTCGACGGCGATGCGGGGGTGCTCGACATTCGCGCGCGCCTGCGCTCTCTGGGGCGGTCCGAGGTGCCGGGGACGGCCGTCGAGCTGAGCGGACCGTCGGGAAGGCACCGCTGCGAGCTTGGCGCCGACGGCTCCGGGCGGCTCGTCGTGCCCTCCGTCGCCCGCTGGTGGCCGCACAGCCACGGCGAGCCGGCACTCCACGACGTTCGACTGCTGGTCGGCGACGAGCTCGAGCTAGACGCGGGTCGAGTCGGATTCCGCGAGCTCGCGAACGGTTGCGCGGATCTCGAACGCGACGGGCTGGAGCTCCGCGTCAACGGCGTGCCGGTGTTTGCGCGCGGTGCGGTCTGGACGCCGGTCGACCCGGTCGGTCTCGCCCCCTCGCGGGACGCACTTCGCGCGGCGATCGAGCAGGCGCGCGAAGCCGGCATGAACGTGCTTCGCATCCCGGGCACCGGCACGTACGAGTCGGATGACTTCCACGACCTGTGCGACGAGCTCGGCATGCTCGTCTGGCAGGACTTCATGTTCGCCAACCTCGACTACCCGATCGCCGACGAGGCCTTCAGGGCGACCGTCGAACGTGAAGCGGAGCAGCAGCTGGCGCGCGTCGTCGGGCGGCCGAGCCTGGCCGTGCTGTGCGGCAACAGCGAGATCGAGCAGCAGGTGGCGATGCTCGGCCTCGACCCCGCGCTCGGACGCGGCGAGCTGTTCGGAGAGCTGCTTCCGCGGGCCGCGCGGTCGGCAGGCGCGGACGTGCCGTACGTTCCGTCGGCTCCGTGCGGTGGCGAGCTTCCCTTTCGGCCGGACCGCGGGGTAGCGAACTATTTCGGAGTCGGCGCCTACCTGCGCCCGCTCGAGGACGTCCGCCGGGCGGAGGTGCGCTTCGCCTCCGAATGCCTCGCCTTCGCGAACGTGCCGGACGACGGAACGGTTGAGGCGATCGGATCGCCGCCCGTCCACGATCCGCGCTGGAAGGCGGCAGTGCCGCGTGACGTCGGCGCAGGCTGGGACTTCGAGGACGTGCGCGACCACTACCTGCGGCTCCTCTACGGCGTCGACCCGGTCGAGCTGCGCTGGAGCGACAGCGAGCGCTACCTGGAGCTTTCGCGCGCGGTCACCGGGGAGGTCATGGCCGAGGTCTTCGGCGAATGGCGCCGCGCCGCCTCGCCCTGCGGGGGCGGCATCGTACTCTGGCTGCGCGACCTCGTCGCGGGCGCCGGCTGGGGCGTCGTCGACGCGCATGGCGTGCCCAAGGTCGCCTATCACCACCTGCGGCGGGCACTCGCGCCGGTAGCCGTCTGGACGACCGACGAGGGGCTCGGCGGGATCGCCGTGCACGTGGCGAACGATCGCCCCGACGAGCTCGTGGCGCGGCTGCGGGTGACCCTCTACCGCGACTTCGAGCAGCGCGTCGACGAGGCCGCCACAGAGTTGAGAATCGGCCCGCACGGCCACGAAAGGCGCGGCGTCGAGGGCCTGCTCGGCCACTTCGCCGACGTGTCGTGGGCCTACCGCTTCGGCAGCCCCGCGCAGGATCTCGTCGTCGCGACGCTCGAGAGTGGCGACCCGAGCGAGTCACGGATAATCTCGCAAGCGATGCGCTTTCCCGCTGGACGACCCCTCGTCGCGGAGACGGCGGGGGCGACCGGCCTGACCGCTCGTGCCGAGACGTGCGCCGGCGGGGCGCCGCTGCTGCGCGTCGGGAGCCGCCGGCTCGCCTACGGCGTCAGGGTGCACGCGCCCGGCTACCGTCCCTCCGACGACGCCTTTGCGGTCGAGCCCGGCGGCGAGCGACTGATCGAGCTCGAGCCCCTGCAGGCCGAGTGCGAGGCACCGGCCGGCGCGCTGACGGCACTCAACGTGCGTGGCCGGGTGCCCATCGAACAGCCGTGAACACGGAGCCGCTGTACATCGAGGACGCCGTCTTCGGCGTCTTCCATCCACCCGTGGAGCCACGCTCGGGCGCGGGGGTGCTGCTCTGCCCGCCATTCGGCTGGGACGACATGTGCTCCTACCGCCCGCGGCGCGAGTGGGCCGACGATCTCGCCGCGCACGGCTACGCCGCGCTGCGGATCGACCTGCCCGGCGCCGGCAACAGCGCCGGGTCGCCGCGCGACCCCGAGCGGCTCGCGAGCTGGACCTCGGCGGTCGCCTCTGCCGCTCGGTGGCTGCGTGAGACGGCCGGCTGCGAGCGCGTCGTCGCGCTCGGGATCGGGCTCGGCGGGCTCGTGGCCTGGCTCGCGGTACACGGCGGCGCGGCGATCGACGACCTCGCCCTATGGGGAGTTCCGGCGCGCGGGCGCACGCTCGTCCGTGAGCTGCGCGCTTTCTCGCTGTTCGAGATCGGCGGCGATCGCGCCGACGCGCCGGCGCCCGGCGAGGATCCGCTGCCCGACGGCTATCTCGCGGCGGGTGGCTACATCCTGAGCGCCGAGACGGTCACCGAGTTGCACGGGGTGGACCTGTCGAAGCTCCCGCTGCCTGCTCCTCCCGGCCGGCGGGTACTGCTGCTTGGGCGCGACGGGCGGGGACCCGACGAGCGGCTCGTCGCGGCTCTCGAGGGGTCGGAGGTGGAGCTGACCGTCACGCCCGCGGAGGGGTGGGCGCGGATGATGGCCGTCAGCCCGCAGGAGTCCGTGGCTCCCGTGACGCTGTTCGGTGACATGCGTGCGTGGCTCGCCGCCGCCGGGAGCTCGGGCGCGCGAGCGACGGGCGCGCCGGTCCGCGGCCCGTGTGAGCTGAGCGCCCCGGACGGCAAGCGGATCCGCGAGACTCCCGTCGCCGTGGCGCAGCCGTTCGGGCGGCTGCACGGGGTGCTCGCCGAACCACTCGAGGATCCGGCGCCGCTGTGCGCCGTGCTCCTGAACGCCGGTCCGCAGCGTCAGATCGGCCCGAACCGGATGTGGGTCGAGGCGGCCCGCCGCTGGGCGGCACGCGGGGTGACGACGTTGCGGATCGACTGCGCCGGGATCGGCGAATCCGACGGCGACTCGAGCGCGCTCGTGAGCGACGCGGGCTTCTACCGCCCGGAGTACATCGGCCAGGTGCGCGCCGTGCTCGACGAGCTCGAGGCTCGGGGCCTGCCGCCGCGCTTCCTGCTGCTGGGCCTCTGCGCCGGCGCGTACTGGTCGCTGCACGTTGCGCTCGAGGACGCCCGCGTCCAGTCGGCGCTGCTGCTCAACCCGCTGCTGCTCCTCTACGACCCGTGGGTCGTGACGCTCAGGGAGACGCGCGAGATCGGACAGAAGCTGCTCGACGTGGCCGCATGGGGGCGCGTGTTCAGGGGCACGGTCTCGCTGACGAAGTCGCTGAAGGTGGCGTGGCGGCTCGTTGCGCACGCGCTGCTCACGCCGTTCCGGATACCCGCCGGGATCGCCGCGACGCGCCGCACGCGCCGCCTCGGAGGCGACGAGCTGGACCTGCTCTTCGACCGGCTGCAGCAACTCGGCAAGCCCGTGCGGTTCCTCTTCACAGGGGAGGAGCCGGTCTATCTGGACATGGCGCGCGAGGGCCGGCTCGACCGGCTCGACCGCTGGCCGAACATCTCGGTGAAGCTCGTGCCGACGCCGCTCAACACGCACAGCCTCCGTCCACTGTGGGTTCAGCAGGAGGTCCACGCCCTGCTCGATGGCGTTCTGAGGGAGGCGCTTGAACACTCGGCCGGGGTCACCGGGCTGGCCCGCAGCGCCACGTGAGGTGGAATCCCGCTCGGTCTACTCCGCCCGGGCGACGTAGTGAAGCTCGCCGCAGTGCTCGGCCAGTTCGCCCGGTGCGACGGTCGCGCCGTCGAGGTCGAGGCACCCGAGCAGGGCGAATCCGTGCTCGGTGAGCTGGGTCGCCTGCGCGTCGCGCGTGAGGTAGTAGTGGAGCAGGCTGTACTCGTGGGCGTCGTCGTTGACGATCGCGTAGCCGGGCTCCTCGCGCTGGGCGTGTCGCAGCCGGCGGCGATTGCGGTACCTGCGGGGGACCCGTAGCAGGTCGACGGCGAAGCGCAGCGGGTCGCTCGTGCGGACGTGCGTGGGCCGCTGAAGGTGTGGGATGTAGGCGCGATTGTGGGCCGACATGATCAGCAGCCCCCCGGGGGTGAGCATCCGGTGGAGCTGCTCGAGCACATCGCTGCGCTCCGCATCGTCGAGGATGTCGAGCACGTTGTAGGCGGCCACGACGACCTCGTAGGAGGCGTCCGCGAAGCCCGACAGGTCGCGCAGGTCACCCGGCTGGAAATCGCCGCCGGGGTAGGCGTGGCGGCAGTACTCGATCATCGCGGGGGAGATGTCGATTCCCAGGACCGCGTCGCTCAGCTCGATCAGGTACCCGGTCAGGCGGCCCGCGCCGCAGCCGATCTCGAGCGTTCGACCGCGGAGCTGCTCGACATGGCGCAGCAGCAGCACGACCTCGACCGGACGCAGCGTCCGGTTGGCGTACTCGTCCCTGTACTCACCCCTGCCCCAGATCTGCGCGTTGCGTGCAGCCAGAGTGCCTGCGCTCATGTTCGTTCCCCGGCCGATTGCGATACATCCATATAAGCCGCGGATGGGGCCGCTCGTCAAGGGCCGCGGCGGAGCGCCTGCCATGCGCCCTCGATCAAGCCGAGCGCGCCCTGCCATTCTCGGTTCAGCACGCGGTGCACCAGCAGCGTCGCCAGCAGGAGCGCGAAGTGCACGCGCGCCGCGGGAGTCTGGGCGAAGTTCTTGCGGAAGAGGTAGCTGCGGTTGACCACCACCTGGCGGTTGAACGCCCGCGCCCGCGAGGGGCTGAGCCAGGCCGCCTTGCCGAGCGTCCGGTGCTCGACGACGAGGCCGGGCTCGTAGCGAATGCGACCGGTGAGCGAGAGGCGGTATGAGAAGTCCTCGTCCTCGGCGAGGGCGTAACCCCGAAGCCGCTCGTCGAAGCCGATCGCCCGGGCTGAGTCGCGGCGTGCCGTCATGAAGCAACCGGGCATGAACTCGACGTCCAGGGGCCGGTCGGAACGCGTCAGGCGTCTCGGATAGCCCGCGCTTGACATCGTCCCCTCGCGCCGGCGGCCGAACAGCAGCCTGCGCGCGAGGCCTCCCTCGGCGCCGAATCGTCGTCCGAAACGGCGTTCGGCGTCCTCGACGACACGACCGGTGACGCCGATCACCGTCGGGTCCTGGTAGGCGGCGGCAAGGCCCGCGAAAAGGTCGCGCGCCACCGCGACGTCGTCGTCGAGGAAGACCGCGACGTCCCCGCTGATTCGCTCGAGGCCGAGGTTGCGCTGCCGCGTGAGGCCAGGATCGCCGCGAACGTATTTGACGTCGCGCCCGGACGCCACGACAGGCTCGGCGCCGCCGTCGCCGTCGACGACGAGGACCTCGTCGGGCGGGGGCGCGCACGAGAGGACGCTGTCGAGCGTGCTCGCAAGCGTCTCGGCACGGCCGAGGGTCGCGATGATCACGCTGAAGCGCACGGGCGCCCGCGCCGCGCCGGCCTCAGCGCTCGAGCGCGGTACCGTCGTAGAGCTTGCGCACGCGCAGCGATCCCGTGGCGGGCGGCCGCGATGCAGAGCTCGCAGAGGACGCACTCGTCGAGGTTGTCCTCGACGACCTCGACACGCCCGGCGGTCGCCTTGTAGATGTCGACCGGACAGGCGTCCTCGAGCTTGCTTGGCGAGATCTGCGTCGCCGCGGATCTCCTCGGCGACCTCGACGTCGATGAACCTGCCCGCCACTAGGCCACCGCCTCTCCGATGCGCTGCTTGACGAGCTCGGGGATCTGCGAGATCTCCTCGGCGACGGTGATGCCGGCCTCGCCGAGGCGCGCGATCTTCTCCGCCGCCGTGTCGGCCTTGCCCTCGACGATCGTGCCGGCGTGGCCGAAGCTCATGCCGGGCATCTCGTCCATGAAGCGGCCGGCCATGAAGGCGACGATCGGGAGCTTCGAATCGTGCTCGGTCACATAGCGGGCGAGCTCCGCCTCCATCCGGCCGCCCGGCTCGGTGTAGATCACGATCGCCTCCGTCTGCTCGTCGCTCTCGAACAGCGGCATCAGCTCCGCGTAGCTCGAGCCGATGATCGCGTCGCCGCCGATCGAGACGGCAGTCGAGACGCCGAGACCCGCGGCCGACAGCGTCGAGGAGATCTCCGTGGTCATGCCGCCGCTGCGCGACATGACCCCGACGCGGCCCGGCCTGTAGGCCTTCTGCGCGTCCTTCGCGGGACCGCCGATGCCGCCCATCTTGGCGACGCCGGGGCGGATGATGCCGAGGCAGTTGGGCCCGATGATGCGCGCGCCGCGCAGCGCCGCGAGCTCGACCATCTGGGCGACGTCATAGCGGGGAATTCGCTCGGTGACGATCACGATCAGCTTGACGCCGGCCTCGATCGCCTCGAACACCGCGTCGCGCGTGAAAGCCGGGGGGACGGTGACCACCGAGCCGTGCGGGCACCGAACCGAGCTCTCGGACGAGCTGCGCCACCGAGTCGAAGACCGGCACGCCGTGGACCTCGCGCCCCCTGCGCCCCGGCGTCACGCCGCCGACGACCTTCGAGCCGTACTCGAGGCATTCCCTGGTCAGGTTCACGGCCTCGCGGCCCGTAATGCCCTGGACGATGAAGGTGGTGTTCTCGTCGATCAGCATGTCGTCAGGGCGTCTCCGTCACTTCATCCGAGGTGCGATCCTCCAGGCCCGGCGCCTGTCCGTGAGGCGGCCCGGCGCCGTTGCCGCCGGCGCCTGATCTTCTCGACCGCACGCCGGGCAGCCTCGTGCATCGAGACCGAGCGGTCGTAGTACTCGACCCCGTAGCGCTCGAGGATCTTGAAGCCCTCGTCCTCCCACGCGCCCGGGATGCGGAAGACGGCGATCTTCTCGGCCGGGTCGAAGCCGAGCTCGAGGCAGGCCTTGATCACGCCGCGGGCGACGATGTCGACACGCGTGTTCGAGACGATGCTCATCATCACCGCGATCTTGTCGACGCCCGGCTTCGAGAGCACCAGCTTGGTCAGGTTGCACGCCTTCGAGACGCTCGGGTTGCCGCCGATCTCGCAGTAGTTGGCGGGCCGGCCGCCGTAGCGGCGGACCGCGTCGAAGAGCGTCAGCGAGCCGCCGCCGGCACCGATCACGAGGCCGAGGTTGCCGTCGAACTCGGTCACGTTGCCGGCGACGCCGCGGTGGTCGACCGAGTCGATCCGCTCGCCCTCGATCTCGAACGGGGTCGGCTCGCGCGCCTCGCGCGTCTCCTCATCGCCGACGCCGAGCTCCGCCAGCAGCGCTCGCTGGCGCACGCGACCCTCGTTCTCCATGTCCATGTGCGCGTCGACGGCGACGAACGTGCCGTCCTCGAGCTGGGCCAGCGGGTTGATCTCGGCGAGCGTCATGTCGTACTTGACGAACAGCCGCGCGAGCCGCGAGAGGATCGGCGTCAGGCGGTTCAGCTCCGAGCCGGTGATCCCGACCGAGGCGACGACGTCCTTGGCGCGGAAGTCCATGTGGGGCAGGATCGTCGAGAAGTGGCCGCGCCCGATGTGGTCGGGGTGCTGCTCGGCGACCTCCTCGATGTCGATGCCGCCCATGTCGGAGAAGACGAACGTCGGCAGCTTGCGCATGCCGTCATAGATCACGCCCGCGTAGTACTCCTGCTTGATCGGCGCCTTCGCGCCGACCAGCACGCCGCGCGGCATGTGCCCGTTGATCTCGAGCGCGAGGATCTCGCGCGCGTGCGCCTCCGCCTCCTCCGGCGTGTCGGCGAACTTGACGCCGCCCGCCTTCATCCGTCCGCCGGTCAGGACCTGCGACTTGATCACGACCGGCCCGCCGACATCCGCGGCGATCGCGCTTCGCCTCCTCTTCGCTCGTCGCGAAGCCCCCGCCGGCGACCGGGACGCCCTCGCATCTCGAGCACGCGGCGCGCCTCGTACTCGTACAGGCGCATGGGGTCAGGCCTCGGGAGAGCGCGGGTTCCGGCGTCATGCGGCCGGGCATCTTATCGGGGGCGCGCCTCCGGTCCGCCTCCGGCGTCGACGACCGCCGTCGCCCTTCTCGGCCACCTCAGCCGATTGCGCAGCGCGCCCGTCAGGAAGGCGTAGTCCTCGGGAGCCAGCCGCCGCTCCGCGACCGCGAGCGCGAGAACGTAGACGAGGACTCCCGCTGCAAGCGCGACGAGCACGTGCGCGTGCAGGGCCGTGAGCGTGGCCGCCATGACGGCCGAGGCGATCAGCGGCGCGCCGACCGTTCGCGGGAGCGAGAGCGGGCCCACCTCGCGGACCGAGACCCGCAGCGTGAGGGCAGCGAAGACCCCTTCGGTCGCGAGCATCGCGGTCGCGGCGCCCGTCGCTCCGAGCCACGGGATCAGCGCCAGGTTGACCGCGAGGTTGACCACCAGGACGAGCGCGAAGAAGCGCAGCAAGATGCGCGGATCGAGCCGCGAGGTCACCAGGGAGCCGCTCAGCATCACGACGCCCAGCAGCACCGTGGTGGGCGCGAGCAGGCGGAGCGGCGTGATTGCGGGCTCGAAGCCCTTGCCGAAGAGCAGGTGCAGGATGTGCCCGGGGAGCACGCCCAGGGCGACGGCCGGAGGCATCAGGAGGATCAGCAGCAGCTTGATCGAGCGCTGAAAGACGGCCTGGATCGTCGGCACGGTGCTTTCGGTCAGGTAGGTGTACATCGCGGCGAACGCACCCATCAGCGCGGTCGAGATGAACAGCGTCGCCTCGAGCAAGCGATAGGCGGCGCCGTAGTAGCCGACGACTGCCTGGGTCGCAAAAGCGGCGAGCAGCAGGGTGTCGAGCCGGGTGATGCCGGTGGCGAGGAGCTCCTGTCCTGCGTAGGGAAGGCTCGCGCGCCTCAGCTCGCGGCGGGGGCCGCGCGGCAGGGTGCGCGCCGGCAGCTTGACGTTCCTGGCGAGCAGGAAGGTCGCGAGCGAGAGGGCGACCGCCGAGGCGAAGACGTAGACGCCGGCGACCGTGACCACGCGGTAGCCGGCCAGCAGGAGTGCCGCGCCGAGAACGCCGGAGGTGGCGCGCTGGACGGCCAGCGTCGCGCCGACGAGGTCGCCGCGCTCGACTCCGTTGAAGGCCGAGAGGATCGTGAAGCTGAGGCCGTCGAGCAGCCACGCGAACGTCATCAGGACGCTGGCGTAGCGCGTAGTCGGTGACGCGCTGACGAGCCAGAGGATCCCGAACGAAGCGGCGAGCACGGGCACCGCGCGGATCAGCTTCAGCGTCCAGATGTTGAAGAAGCAGCGGTCCAGCTCGGCGCGGTCACGGGCGATCCGCCGGAGGAAGTAGCGGTCGAAGCCCATGTCGACGGGCGCGACGGTGACCTCCGCCCACGCGATCGCGAAGACGAAGGCCCCGAGTCCGACCGCGCCGGCCTTCCGGGTCAGCACCGCCATCAGCGCGAGCGACGCGAACTTGGTGACGAACTCGGCACTGGCGCGGGCAGCAGTGTTGCGGGCCACTCGCTTCGCGGCACCGCGGGTCGCGTCGGCCTCGGCGGCCGTGGCGCTCACTGCTCCGCCGGCTGCGAGCCGACGATGCGCTGCACGACCCGGCGAGCGCCGCGCTTCGCGCCGAGCCCCGTCGCCAGGATCGCACGAGCGCCGGCAGTCGACGGAAGCACCACGCTCGACACCCGCCGGCGGTCGGGCCAGAGCCGGTTGATCAGCTCGCTGTCAGGCGCCGCGCAGGAATCCGCCATTTCGGCATCGAGTGTCTCGTGGAAGGCCCCGATCGCATCCATCTCCAGCAACACCCCCGGGGAGAACCGTGCGAGCGTACGATCGTAGGCCACCTTGAACGCGAACATGCAGTCGCGATCGAGGAGATTGCACTGCATCGCCACGATGCGCTCGCCGAGGGCGAGGGCGAGCAACTGGAGCCGTCCGCGGTCGGCGGTACGCGCACACAGCTCCCGGAAGAAGCGCGCGTCGCCGGGCGACGAGGCGAGCGCCGTGCCGGCCTCGCCCTTCCAGCCCTCCTTCTCGAGGCTCAGGAAGCGCTCGTAGGCCGCGGGGTCATCGGAGCAGTCGACGAGCTCGGTGGGGGCGGCGAGCTCCTCCTCGAGGCGGCGCCGCTGACGCGCCAGCTCGCGCAGGCGCTTGGCGCGGAGATGGTCGACGTAGGTCGGCTCGCTGCGGCGGACGAGCGCGGCTCGTTCAAACTGAGCGTGGACGATCGGCTCCCGTCCGCGGCTCGCAAAGGCTCCCCAGAGCTCGGCGAGAACGCGGCCGCCGGCATCCGCGGGCCCGAGGATGAGGGCACCCCCGGCATTGCCCGGTGTCGTCCAGTCGGCGATCGCCGCGGCTGCAGGCGCTAGATGCGCGGGATCGACGAGAGGCGTCCCGAGGTACGCGTATTGCGGCAGCCAGGGGGCCAGGCACCGGAGCACCAGCTTCTCCCAGCTCCAGGCCGGAACCACCGGCAGGCAGGCGACCCACTCGCCGTCCCGGCGGACGACCAGCAGCAGCGTGCGCTCCGCCCGTCCGTGCGCCGCCGCGAGCACGAAATCGGGGCGGAAGAACGGATTCGGCTCGAGGCTTCGCTCGGCGAGCCGCTCCCACCGCTCCACGTCCCGGCCGCTCAGCGTATCGACCGAGATCAGTTCCGCCGCCTGAGCCGGGGGCGCGGTTGGATGAAGATTTGACTCGGTCACGGCGGGTTAACCAAATCTTCACCGATCGGCGGCTGCGCTCGCCAGCTTGAGCCCATACGCTCGCCGGTCGTGATGTGGTCGATCGTCACCGACGCGCATTCGCGCGCCGGCCTGGCCGGGATCCGGGCGCTCGGTCGCGGCGGCGTTCCCGTGCTTGCGCTCGGCGCGCGCCGCTCCGACGCCGGCCTCTGGTCGCGCTACGCGTCGCGCCGCGCGCTCGGGCCGCCTTCGACGGAAGCCCGCGCCTTCCCGGAGCGCTTGCGTGCGCTCGCTCGAGCGAGCGGTCCGGCGGTCCTCTTCCCGGCGCAGGAGGAGGCCATCGACACGCTGGCCGCTGGGGGCGCTCTGCCGTCGGGTCTCGTGCTCCCGTATCCAGGTTGGGAGGCGGTAGGCAGGCTGCGCGACAAGCGGCGGCTCGCGGCCCTGAGCGCCGCCGCGGGCGTCCCCTCGCCCCGGACGCTGGCCGAGGGAGAGGCCGCGGCGCTCCGCCCGCGGGCGGCTTCGCTCGCGCCGTGCGTCCTGAAGGCGCCCGGCTTGAGCGAGGCATTGCCCCAGACGGTCATCTGCCGGACGCCCGCGGAGGCAGAGGGAGCATTCGCTCGCCTGCCCGGCGGCGAGCAGGTGCTGGTGCAGGAGCTCGCCGCCGGGCCGCTCGAGGCGGTCTCGGTGGTCCTCGATCGAGCCGGTCGCGTGAGCGAGCGCTTCCAGCAGCGCGGCCTCCGCCTCTGGCCGAGGTCGGCGGGCGCCTCGAGCCTCGGGGTGAGCGTCCCGCCCGACGACGATCTCGTCGCTCGAGCCGCGGAGATCCTGAGGCAGGCGGGGTACTGGGGTCTGGCCCAGGTGCAGTTCCTCGCGACGGAGCGCGGGCCGGCGGCGATTGACGTGAACCCGCGCTTCTACGGCTCGATGCCGCTTGCGCTCGCGGCGGGCGTCAATCTCCCGCTCGCCTGGTACCGGGCGGCGCTCGACCAGTCGCCGACCGGTCCGACGCGCTACCGCGAGGGGGTCACGTATCGCTGGCTGGAAGGCGAGCTCAATGCGGCCTACAAGGGTGAGCTGGGGCGGCTTCGAAGGCGTGCCCCGCGGCCACGAGCGGGGGCGATGTGGGCGCGCGACGACCCGCTGGCGAGCGCGCTGGTCGCCGGCGACGCTGTCATCCGGCGCATCGACGGAGTCAGGAAGCGGATTCTCTCTGCGCCAGGACCTCGCTGACGCGGGCGACGACCACTGTGCGGCCGGCGGTCGCGTCGATGCGCAGCCGGTTTCCCGACGCGCCGGCAGCTGCCGGAGGGAAGCCGAGCTCGGCGGCGACCGACGCGTACCGACGGGCCATCGCGTCGAGCACGGGCCGCGGCTGGTCTCCGGGCTTCCTGCTCGCGGCGGTCGCCGGATCGATCTCGAGCAGAACCGCCAGGTCCGCGCGTGGCGTGGCCCTGCGCAGAAGCCATTCCGCCGCGCCGTGCCGGCCGTACCGGACCTCGAGGTCGACCAGCGCGTCGACGAGCCAGCGATCGCAGATGACGGCCACCCCGCGCCTGCGGGGTCGCCCGGCGCGGCGGCAGGCTCGTGCGGCGAGCAGCGCCACGATCAGAACCCAGGCCCACTCGACCGTCCCACGATGGCGCGCGTCGCCCTGGCCGACGATCCGCTCGCCGGTGCGTCCTCTGCGGCCCAACAGCAGGCGTGCTGGCGCGGCGATCAGGTCCAGCAGGTCGGTGTCGGCTGCCAGCCGGTTCCACACGATGAAGGGTCGATGTCCGGCGCGCTCGAGGCGCGCCGCCAGCTCGATCGCGGTGACCGACTTGCCGGCGCCGTCCATCCCGCTGAGCGCGATCAGCAGCCCGCGCTCGGATCCGCCGGGAGGCGGCTTCTCACGCCGCTCGCGCCTGAGCGCTCCGGCGATGCGCATGCGGAGGGCGGACCGTGCCGCGGGAGACCGGACCGCCAGCCCGAGCGCAGTGCGGGCGGGGAGGAGCTCGCCCGGGCCGGATGCGGCGAGAGGCGAAGGCTCGTCGAAGAGCCGGGCGAGCGCAACCGATCGCTCGCCGTGCGCGACGGCGAGCAGCCGCTCTCGCCATCCCGGTTCAGCGAGCAGCGGGCGCGCCTTTCGGAGCACGTGCTCGAGCGGGCGGCCGGCGACCGCGTCCGCGGCGCGGATCAGAAGCCGGTCCGCCGGGGAGCTCACGCGCAGGGGCGCATCGCCCCGCTCCGAGCGCCGGGTCACCCCGGCGAGCGACGGGTAGTGCGCGGGCCACGAGCGTGCGGGCATGACGTCGGCCACGACCGCGCTGCCGTCGAACGCGCGCCACAGGACTCGACCGTCCCCCTGGGGCGCCGGCGAGAGGCCCGCGTCGAGCAACGCTCGGGCGACCGCGTGCTCGTGGTCCTGGAGGACCAGGACGTCGACGTCCGACCCGGTCAGGTCGGGCCCGTGCCAGAGGATCGCTCCCTCCGGGTCGGCCTCGGCCACGGCGCCGAGGATCTCACGGGCGCGGCGCTCGTCCAACGCTAGAAGATCGCAAGTCGCCCGCTGCCGAGCGCGATCTTGCGAGCGGCGACGATCGGGGGGCCGGGACGAGTCACCGTCGTCTCGAGGAGCAGCGCACGGATGCGGGGGTGGCGCTCGAGCCAACGCCTCTCGGCCCGGGCGAGACGAAGCGTCACCGCGCCGACACCGTCGACTGCCTCCGTCCGGCGCGCGAGGGCGTGCCCGCGACGCCGCCCGGCGGTGAACGTCACGAGCGCGGCGTGCAACGTGCATCGCCCGGGGCAGCGAACGTTCAGCGTCAGCCCGCGCCGCTCGAGTGATTGTCGCGGGACGGTCCCGGCCACCGAGAGCGAGGCCTCAGCCGGCGCTGGTGGCGGCTTCGCCGGGGCGGACGGCGCATCCGTTCCCGTCGTGGCGGTCGCGGGCGGGTCGGGCGTGCGGAAGGTGCCGTCGGCCCCGTCGGTGTCGACCCCGTCGGGGTTTGTGGCGACCAGGCGGTAGTGGTAGGTCGTGCCGGGCGTGAGCGCGGCGAGGGCGGCGCTGACGGGCCCGGACGTGCCACTCTGGGTCGCGGTATGGCTCGTGTAGGTCTGGCTCGTTCCGTAGTCGAAGTGGTAGCCGGCGGCCTCGCCGATCGTGCCCTGGACCGTCGCGCTCGTCTGCGCGACGTCGGCCGTCCCGCCGGTCGTGGCGGTCGCCGGCGGGTCGGGCGTGCGGAAGGTGCTGTCGGTCCCGTCGGTGTCGACCCCGTCGGGGTTTGTGGCGACGAGGCGGTAGTGGTAGGTCGTGCCGGGCGTGAGCGCGGCGAGGGACGCGTGGACGGGCCCGGACGTGCCGCTCTGGGTCGTGGTATGGCTTGCGTAGGTCTGGCTCGTTCCGTAGTCGAAGTGGTAGCCGGCGGCCTCGCCGATCGTGCCCTGAACCGTCGCGCTCGTCTGCGCGACGTCGGCCGTCCCGCCGGTCGTGGCGGTCGCGGGCGGGTCGGCGGGAGTAGTGAAATGGCCGTCCTGCCCGTCGATCGTGACTCCGGCGGCGTTCGTGGCGACGAGGCGGTAGTGGTAGGTGGTGTTGTCCTGCAGGCCGCTGAGCGAGAGCGAGAGCGTGTGGCTGGAGCTGTCGGTGGGGCTGACAGCCGAGGCCGGTGAGGGGAGCCGGCTCCCGTATTCCGTGCTCGTTCCGTAGTCGAAGTGGTAGGTCGTCGCGCTGCCCTCGGGATTGACCGCCCCGCTGATCGTCGCGTCGTGTGGGCCGGTCGGAGTCGCGCTTCCCGTGCTTGCGAGGGGCGTCTCGTGGCACGTCGCCGAGCCCGAGTCGGGCGCCGTACCCGAGAGCGTCTTGAACTGCCAGTCGTAGCCGCCCGGGTGCAGCGTGAGGAAGAGCGCCCCGAAGTCGGAGCCGTCGCGAACCACACTGTTGGCGGCCGTGGTGCCAAAGCCGTCGTGGTCCTCGCCGCCCGTGCCCGAGATGATCTCCGTCAGGCCGGCGCTCGTCGCGACGCCGGTCGGGTCCTGGGGTGCGAAGCGCTCGTAGTCATGTGCGTGGCCATTCAGGACCAGGTCAGCACCGTGGGCGTAGAGGGCATCCCAGAGCGGCTTGACGCCCGGACTGCCCGGGGTGGCTGCCGAGCTGAAGAGCGGGTGGTGCCAGTAGGCGAGGGTGCATTTCCCGGGATTGGCGTTGAGGTCGTTCTGGAGCCAGGTGACCTCGGCGCTGGTGGCGGCGCCGTCGCCCGAGTCGTGGTTCGCGCAGCCGCTCGCGTCGGTGCAGTTGGAGTTGAGCGAGATGAGGTGCCAGTCGCCGAGGTCGTAGGAGTAGTAGCCGTTTGGGCCGTGACCGCTCGCGCCGAAGTACTGGAAGTAGCCCGCGGCGGTCGAGCTCGCGTTGTACTCGTGGTTGCCGGGGCTCGGATAGATCTTCGGCTTGAAGGCACCCCAGGTGTCGTTGAATGCGCCGGCGCCGGTGAACTCCGAGTAGAGGCCGGAGTCGTACTGCTCGTCACCGAGCGTGGCCACGGCGCTCGGCGGGTTGTCCTCGATCAGGGCTGCGGTGCCGGCCTGCTGACAGTCCTGGGCGTCGACGGTCGAGCCGGGCGCGCAGGCGATGTCGCCCGCAGCGGCGAGCACCGGGTCCGCACCGGCGCGGGCGGCCGCAGGCTGGCCGATCGCGAGCGACACGGCCAGGATCGCGGCGCCGGCGCCCGCGCGCGACGCGATCGCTCCGAGAGCGCCCTTGTCCGAATACCCGTGCAGTGATCGACCCCGTTCCGCTTCCGATCGTAGGTCGTAAGGGGACCGCCGACCAGGCCGCGGGGGACGGACATCCGCCGAGCGATCCCGCATCGTCCCCGAGGTTCGGGTAGGCGAATGTTCGAGCGCGCCCCTTCGGCGCGCCGCTCGCTGCTCAGGTCGACGGGCTCGCGGTCGCCAGCTCCGCCTCGACGTCGTCCGGCGCGCGGCCGGAGAGGCCGTAGGCCTCCGCGAGCTCCGGGTCCTTGTGGGCGAGCATCTCGGCAAGCGTGACCATCACCTTGCACTGCTTCCAGGTGGCGTCGTCCTGCATCTTGCCGTCGAGCATCAGCACGCCCCGCCCGTCGGGCATCTGCTCGAGCACGCGCTTGGCAAAGGCGACCTCGTCCGGGTCGGGGCTGAAGACGCGCTTGGCGATCGCGATCTGGCGCGGATGGAGGCTCCACGCGCCGACGCAGCCCATCAGGAACGCCGCCCGGAACTGCGCCTCGCAGCCGGCGTCGTCGGAGATGTCGCCAAACGGCCCGTAGAAGGGCAGGATGCCCGTCGACGTGCACGCGTCGACCATGCGCCCGATCGAGTAATGCCAGAGGTCCTGCTGGTAGCTCGCGCGTGGACGCTCGGGATCGTCGGGGTCGGGGTCTTCGATCACCCGGTAACCGGGATGACCACCACCGACGCGGGTCGTCTTCATGCGCCGCGACGCGGCGAGGTCGGCGGGCCCGAAGCTCATGCCCTGCATGCGCGGGCTGGCCGCGGCAATCTCCTCGAGGTTGTTGACCCCGAGCGCGGTCTCGAGGATCGCGTGGACGAGGATGGGGCGCTCGACGCCGTGCCGTGCCTCGAGCTGCGCGAGCAGGCGGTCGACGTAGTGGATGTCCCAGGCGCCCTCGACCTTGGGAACCATGATCACCTCGATCTTGTCGCCGATCTCGCCGACGATCGTGTGATGTCGTCGAGAACCCAGGGACTGTCGAGCGCGTTCACGCGCGTCCACAGCGCGGTCTCGCCGAAGTCGACCTCCCGGCCGACCCTGAGCAGGCCCTCGCGGGCGGCCTCCTTGCGGTCCGCAGGCACCGCGTCCTCGAGATTGCCGAGCAGGATGTCGGTCGTGCGCGCGATGTCGGGCGCCTTGGCGGCCATCTTCTCATTGCTGAAATCGAGGAAGTGGATCATCCGCGACGGCTTGACGGGAATGTCGAGCAGCGGCTGCGGAGCGCCGACGGCGAGGGGCTTGGCGAAGTCGCGGGGATTGCGCAAGGTGATCGGTCTCCTCGGGTCGAGAGGGCACAATAAGTTAGTGGATGGCGGCGGCCGGTAACATCTGCCGGCCGGTTTGACTGACGAGTCAATCGCCGCCGACCCAGGAGACCCATGACCGACACCGTGACCCACCGGCTCGACACCGATCAGGCATCGCGCGAGGCCTCCGGAGCGCACCCCTACGGCCGCTACCTCGAGGAGTTCGAGGTCGGCGCCGTCTACAAGCACTGGCCGGCGAAGACGGTCACCGAGGCCGACGACCACCTCTTCTGCCTGATCACGATGAATCACCATCCGCTGCACATCAACGACGTCTACGCCGCCCAGTCGCAGCAGGGCCGCAACGTCGTCGTCGGACCGCTCGTCTACTCGCTGATGCTCGGGATGTCGGTCAGCGACGTGTCCGGCAAGGCGATCGCGAACCTCGCGACCGAGGAGCTCTCACATCCGGCGCCGCTCTTCCACGGCGACACCCTGTTCGTCGAGAGCGAGGTGCTCGAGGTGCGCCCCTCCTCCTCGAAGCCCGACCGCGGCGTCGTAAAGGTGAAGACCGACGCCTACAACCAGGACGGTACGCTCGTCGCGACGTTCAAGCGTGCCGTGCTCGTCCCGAGGCGGCGCGCGGACTGAGCCGCTCGAAGCGCGCCGAACGCAGGGTCGCGGGCCAGAAGGCGAGCGCGAGGAACGAGCATCGCCGCCAACAGCGGATGCGCTGCGGCGGCTCTCCATCCGGCTGCCACTGAGAGTCCGCATCGATCGCATCTCGTTGCGGGCCCGGGCGACCGATCCCCTGCAAAAGCCCTTCTTGCCGCCCGATGGCGGTGGTACGGTAACCGAAGGCGCCGAACATGGAACCTCGCGAAGAGCCGACTCCCGCACACGACGAGCACCTCGCCGAGAGCATCAGCGAGCAGGTCCGCTCCGTTCTCAGCGCGGCGGAGAGCGCAGCGACCGCGATCCGCCACGAGGCCGAGCAGCATGCGCAGGCCCGCCGGCGGGCGGCCGAAGCCGAGTCGGCCCGCTACATGGAGGACGCAAAGCGCGAGGCGGCCGAGCTGCTGCAGGCTCGGATCCGCCGAATATCGGAGCTGAGCGACTCCCTGATCGAGGGCGCCGAGGCGCTGCTGATGCGGCTCGACGACGCGCACGCCGTCCGGCGCCAGCTCGACACGATGGTGCGCGCGCTCGCGGAGACCGCGGAAAGCCTCGCCCAGGAGCAGTTGCACGAGCTCGCCCCAAAGCGGCCCGCTGGGGCCGCGGCCCCGGCGCCCGTCGCTCCCGAGCCACCGCGGCCGGAGCCGGCAGCCGCGACCGTCGAGCCCGAGACAGCGCGCACTGAGCCGGCATCCGAGCCGATGTCCGCCGCCCCCCCGGCCGAGCCCGCGCCGGTCGAAGAGCAGGCGGACGCGGACGCTGCTTCAGAGGATGCCGCGCGAGCGGCCGCCGAGACGAACGGCGCCCCGGCCTCCGACCCGGAGCCCCCTGTGGCGCCGGGCTCGCCCGCCGAGCTTGTAGAGGTGAGGGGAGAGCGCTCGAGCGACTCCGACGAGGTGCTCGGAGCCCGCCTCGTCGCGCTGCAGATGGCCGTCGCCGGAGGCAACCGGGGAGAGGTCGAGGCGCACCTGCGGCGCGCCTTCGAGCTCGAGGATGCGAGCGGGATCCTCGACGACGTCTTCGGGCAGGGCACCGAGCCCGATACGCGCGTGGCCTGGCCTGATACCGCAGAGGGCTGAGCGCAAGGCCTCCCGCGAGCTTACGCTCGTCAGCCGGAGCTGAGCAGCCTTCGCCAGCGCGAGCGACGGCTCGGCGGCGGCGCCGGTTCGGGACGGGGCGGCAGGGGGCGGCCGGCGAGGATCGCCGCGGGCACCGCCTGCGTGTAGTAGTCGGCGGCTGAGGCCACCGCGGGCACGCGCTCCGAGATCGCCTCGAAACCATGGCGGAGCGCAGGCGCGCGACGGTCGGCGTTGTGCGCATCAGAGGCGATCACGTGGACCAGACCCTGCTCGAGCAGCGAGATCGCGCAGCGATGCGCCGAGGAGCCGAAGCCGCCACTGAGCGAATCCGAGTTGACACAGCAGAGCGCGCCCCGCTCGACGAGACGCCGGACCTCCTCGGGCCGCTCCTGAAAGCCGCGCGCCCGCTCGGGATGGGCGAGCATCGGCCGGAAGCCGCGGACCTGGAGTGAGAAGACGAGCTCGCCGAGGGCGGTGATCCCGTCCGTGTACGGAGTCTCGATCAGGACGCATCTGCTGCCGCCGAGGCCGAGGGTGCGGAGCTGGTCGTCGGACATCTCGACCGCCTTGCCGAGCGCGATCTCCGCACCGGGCAGCACCGCGAGCGGCAACGCGTTGCGCGCGAGGGCCACGTTGAGGGCGCCGGCAGCGTGCGCGATCGCGCGGGCGTCGACCTCATAGTCGAAGTTCACGTGCGGGGTGGCGGCGATCGTCTGGATCCCGTTCGCGATCGCCACGCGCGCCATGGCGAGGCTCTCGTCGAGGTTACGGGCACCGTCGTCGAGGCCGGGGAGTATGTGGCAGTGCAGATCGATCACCGAAATGCCGAAGAGTAAGCGGGAGAGCTCGTCCGACGGCCGGAGGTAGCATGTGGCGCATGGGGAATGACTCACCGCTGGTGGTGATCTGGCGGCGCAAGGGTGTGGTGCTCGCCACGTTCCTCGTCTTCGTGATCGCCACGGCGATCGTCTCCGAGACGCTCGGCAAGGTCTATACGACTCACAGCACGCTGCTCGTGTCGCTGCCGGCCGGAACGTCGAGCTTCGACGCGGTGCAGGCGAGTGGGAACGTGGCCCAGTCCTACGCGGACATCATCGCGAGTCCGAACATCGCTCAGCGCGTCGCAGGGCAGACCGGCCTCACCCGAGACGAGGTGCAGGGAGACGCGAGCTTCCAGCCGATCACCGACACCCAGCTGCTCGAGATCGACACCCAGGCGAGCACCCCGGAGCGCGCCAAGCAGATCGCGGACAGCTACGCCAGGGTGTTCATCGACTACGCGCGCTCGAACCTGCAGCCGACGACCCGTGCGACGCTTTCGCTGGCCGACACCGCGCCGCTCCCGACCGCGGCCTCGCGCCCGAAGCCGACGCTCTACACGCTGATCGCCGCGATCATCGGCCTCGCCATCGGAGTCGCGCTCGCCTTCGCCCGCGACCGCTTCGACGACCGTCTGCGCCATGCTCACGACGTCGAGTCCCACTTCGACTCGCCGGTTCTCGGCCGCATTCCGCGCCGGCGGCGCTCGGACTCGTCGGTGACGGCCTTCAAGGAGGCGCACCGCATCCTGCGCACGAACCTACAGTTCGCGAGCACGGATCGACGACTGCGTTCGATCGCCGTCACGAGCGGGCGCGAGGGCGAGGGCAAGACGACCACGCTCGCGCAGCTCGCGCTGACGAGCGCCGAGGTGGGCCAGCGGGTGATCGTGGTCGAGGCGGACTTCCGGCGGCCCGCGCTGCAACGTGAGCTGATCCCCGACGTCACCGAGCCGCTGCGACCGGGGCTCAGCAACTATCTCGTGGAGGCGGCGTCGATCGACGACGTCCTCTACCCGAGCGGCCGTCCGAACATCGACATCGTGCCCGCCGGTCCGCTTCCGCCGAGCCCCTCGGCGCTGCTCGAGTCGCGCCGCGCCGGAAACGCGGTCGGCGACTTCCTGGGCGAGGCGGACCTGGTGCTGATCGACTGCCCGCCGCTCAACATCGGCGCCGACGCGTCCGTGATCGCGGGCTGGGTGGACGGCGTGATCGTCGTGGTCGACCTGGCCGGCTCGACGGACCACATCGTGCGCGACGCGCTGCGCCAGCTGGAGGCGGTCCACGCGAACACCGTCGGCCTCGTGCTGAACCGCGATCCGGGCGTTGGAACCGGCGGGTACGACTACTACATGCAGGCGCCGAACGGCCAGGCCGGATCCCGGTCGAAGCCACGGCAACCCGCTTAGAGGGAGGAGACCCGGCAATGGCGATGACGCGCAGCGCGCGGATGGTCCGCATGCTTCCGGCACCGGCGAAGGCCGGCGCGAAGGCGATGATCCACGCGGTCGACCCGATCGTGCTCGCCGCCTACCGCCGGCGTACCGGCGAGGGGGCGCCGATCCCGCCCTCGCGCCTGCGCGCGCGCGCCGGGCGCTCCGAGCTCGACAGTTACCTCTCCGGTGGTCGCGCCACGGCGGAGGAGCTTCTGGCGGCGCTCGGCCGGCACGGCCGCTCGCTCGACGAGTTCCATGCGGTCTACGATTTCGGCTGTGGCGCAGGCGGCGTCATGCGTCACCTGATCGGTCGCGCGGCGCCCGAGGCGAGCTACTCGGGCAGCGACGTCGACCGGGAGGCAATCGAGTGGGCGCAGCGCAACCTCCCCGCCGCCGACTGGCGCGTCAACGGCTACAGACCGCCGCTGCCGTTCGAGGAGGCCCGTTTCGACCTCGTCTACTCGGTGTCGATCCTCACCCACCTCAACGAGGATCTCCAGTTCGCCTGGATCAACGAGCTGAAGCGAGTCCTGCGTCCGGGCGGGATCGCGCTGCTGACCGTGCACGGGGAGCTCGCCTACGAGCAATGCCGCTCGAGGCAGGTGATCAGCAACAGCCGCGGTTGCGCGGAGCGGGTCGCCAACCACGGTCCACTCGCCGAGGAGCAGTTCGTCTACGAGCCGTACACGATCTCGAGCTGGAACCGGCAGGACTTCCCGGGGATCGACGACACGTTCGGAATGTCCTTCCACAGCCCCGCGTACATCGAGCGCGAATGGTCAAGCCACGTCGACGTGCTCGGGATCGTGCCGGGCGCCTGGCAGGACGTCGTCGTCTGCTCGCGCCGAGGGCAGTCCGGATAGCTACAACCCACCGGATCGATCATCCAGCTCCTGAGCGTCGCGCAGCCGAGGGTCGCAGCGTCGCGAAGAGCACCCCGACCTCCACCATGATCGTCCCCACGATCACGAGCGTGCCGGGCGGATAGTCGATGATGCCGCAAGCCAGGATCCCGACCAGGCTCGCCGAGAGCGCCAGCGTGTAGGGGAAGTTCGGCCCGGCTCGTTCGTGGAGCACCGAGTGCACGGCCGGTGCGGCGACCATTACGAGGAAAAGGGCGAACAGGGCGAGCCCGAGCAACCCGAGCTCCGCCCCGATCGTCAGGAAGATGTCGTGCGCGTGCTCGAACGGGAGGCCGTCGGGACCGGTTATCCCGAACTGCTGGGAGACCGCGGGGAAGTTGCCTGCGCCGACGCCGAGGAAGGGGTGCGCGGCGATGATCGACGGCGTCTTCTGCCAGATCAGCAGCCGCTCGTTGTCGGAGGTCGCGCGCGCCTGCCCGATCGTCGACAGGCGGCTGCCGAGCACCCGCACCTCGGGTGAGCGCTGGATCGCCGACGCGTTGAAGATCATGAACACGATCGCCGCGAGGACGAGCGCGCCGCACGCGCGCCGCACCGGCGCCCAGAGCAGCATCACGAGCAGACCGACCGCGACCGCGATGATCGAGCTGCGCGTGAGGCTCGCCAAAATTCCGGAGACGGCGAGGCCCGTGGCGAGCAGCATCGGCGCGCGCAGGAGCGGTCGCGCCTTGAAGGCGAGGACGAGCGCCAGCGGCACCGTCAGGACGAGGAAGAAGCTCATCACGGTCGGCGCCTGGAAAGTCGCCTGCGCGCGGTTCGTCGCCGCCTGACCGCCTGCGATCAGCTGCTGCGACCCGCCGGCGAGGGTGGCCATCAGCCCGACGATGCCTCCCGCGACCGCGAGGCAGAGCATGATCGACTGCCACTGGCGGCGCTCGGCTCCGGTCAGGTAGACGGCGAGGCTCAGGTAGGCGGCCCACTGCACCAAGATCTTCCAGGTCGTCGTCGAGTCGACGGCCACCGTGAGGCCGAGCGCCATCACGAGCAGGAGGCCGGCGAACGGCGCGAACGCGCGCGGCACGGGGATCCGCTGGCGCGCGAACAGGAGCTGCCCGGCGGCGATCACGCCGGCGAAGAGGAAGAGCGCCTTCGAGGGGGTGATGTCCGCCGTGCCCCCGACGTGCACGCTCGTGCGCTCGAGCGGTATCGCCAGGCAGCCGAGATAGACGCCCCAGATCGGCCTCAGCGCGACGAGGACGAGCACGGCGAGCACCACCGGCAGCGCGAGCGCGATCAGGACCGAGCCGTGATAGGCGACGAGCGTCCAAACCGCGGCGGCGAGGGCGGCGGCGAGCGCCGTGGCCAGATCGACGCGGGACGGTCGGTAGGGGAGCGGCACGCCGCGAAGGTATGGGCGCACGGAGGAGCTCACCGGCGTGAAGATAGCCGGCGGGGCGGGCGCCCCCGGCTACGATGCCCGGGGTGCGACGCTGCCTGCTCGTCTTCGAGCCCCCGGACGGAGGCGTCGCCGAGAACGTGATGAAGCTCGCGCTCGGGGTGCGCCGGCACGGGTGGGACCCCTGGGTGGCGGGCCCGCCACGCTCGATGATCGACGGGGCGCTCGAGCGCGCCGGGATCAACAAGCTCCCGCTGACGCTCGAACGCGGTTACCGGCGCCCCGCGCGCGACCTGCGCGCGTTGCGCGAGCTCTCCGCGCTGATGCGCGCGGAGCGCTTCGCGCTGGTCCACGCGCACGCGGCGAAGGCCGGCGCTCTGGCTCGCCTCGCGGCGCTCGCCAGCTCGACCCCCGCGGTCTACAGCCCCCACTGCTTTCCGTTCGCGCGTCCGTGGGATCCGCTGCGGACGGCGCTCTTCGTACTGGTCGAGCGGCTTCTCGGTCACCGAACCGCCGCGATCCTCTGCGTGGCCGAAGCTGAACGGCGCGTCGCGCTCGAGCGGCGAATAGCGCCGCCCGAGCGGCTGCACGTGATCCACAACGGCAGCGACCCCTGCGAAGTCGAGACAGAGCCCGACCGCCAGCTCGAGCGGCTCGCGGCGCGCGGACCGCTCGCAGCCACGATCTCCGTGCTGCGTGCGCAGAAGGCGGTCGAGGTCTTCATCGAGGCGGTCCCCTCGATCATCGCGGGAGTCCCCGAGGCACAGCTGGCGGTCGTCGGTGACGGCCCGCTGCGCGAGCAGCTCGTCGAGCGTGCCCGCTCCCTCGGTGTCGAGGAGCATCTGCACTTCGTGGCCTTCGAGCCGCCAGCGGCGCGGCAGCTGCGGTCGATCGACGTGTTCGTCCTGCCCTCCGCCTGGGAGGCGTTCCCGATCTCGATCCTCGAGGCGATGGCCTGCGGCGTGCCGCAGGTGGCCACCGAGGTCGGCGGCACATCCGAGGCGCTGCTCGACGGCGAGACGGGCTATCTCTGCCCGCCGGGCGACTCGGAGGCGCTCGCCGGGCGCATCGTCGCCCTGCTCAGGGATCCGGACGCGCGAGCGCGCATGGGCGCCGCCGGGAGGGCCCGCCACACCGAGCTCTTCGGTGTCGAGCGGATGGTCGCGCGGACCGCGGCGCTCTACGACTCCGTAGCGTCGGTCTCGCTGGCGCATGCGGCGCCGCCGCCGCTCAGAGGGCGAGCTTGAAGACCCGCGCCGCCGTCAGCGACGAGCCGCCTGGCTGGAGCGTCGCCGCGGAGACGACCACCGCCAGCGAGTGACGGCCCGCGAGCCGCGCGTGTGCCGTACCGCGGAGGCGGACGCGCACCGTTGCGCTGCCTCCGGGAGGGATGTCGAACGACTGGCGCCCGATCGCGGCGCGCGAGCGCAGGCTCGCGCTCGAGGCGCGGCGAACTCGGCGGCGCAGCCGGACGACGCCCTTGCAGTGAGCTCGGGTCGGGTGCTTGGCGCGGCAGACGAGACGGACGGTGGCGACCCCGGTCGAGCTGACGCTGATCGTCGTCTGCGTCGGAGCGGGGGGGACGGGGACCGCGGTTACCACCGTCGAGCTTGCCGGTGCGGGCGTCTGAGGCGCGGGCGAGGGTGCGCCGCCCTCCTCGGCCATGGCCTGCTTGAAGCCTTCGAAGCCGGCCTTGGGGGTGAAGTCACCGTGCAGCAGCCCGTAGCTGTCGAGGCGATCGGGGGCCTCGGCGTCGTTGCGGAGGTCGTAGACGATCGCCGCCTTGACGTATGACCAGCGGCGGGCGACGGCGAAGCTCTCCTCCGTGTACTGGCTCTGCTGTGCGGGAGAGACACACACCGAATCGCCGTCGGTGCAGGTCGAGAAGCCGAACTCGGTCAGCCAGATGCCGCGATCGCCATCGCCGTGGGAGGACATGATGTCGTGGATCCACTCGGTCCCGCTGATGAAGTTCCAGGAGCGGCCCTGGGGGTTCGCGATCGTCGGGTCGTACTGCGAGTTGTATGGGTGGATCGAGAGCCCGTCGAAGCTGCCGTGGATGCCGTCGGCATAGAGCTGCTGGATGAAGTCGCCGTCGGAGTTCGCGGTCACTCCGCCGAGCACCGTCACGCCCGGGGCCGCCTGCTTGATCGCCGGGTAGGCGGCCTTCAGGAGCCGCGCGTAGTCCCCGGCGGGGTCGGAGGTGACCCAGAAGTTCGACTGGTCCGGCTCGTTCCAGACTTCGAGCGCGGCGAGGTAGGGAGCCCAGCGCTGCGCGACCCAGGCCGCCGCTGCGCCGTAGTCGGCGGGGTTCGACGGCGGGTAGTTCTGGACGTTGCGGTTCCACCACTGGCCGCTGCAGCTCTGCTTGGCCGAGTCGGGCGCCGAGGAGGCCCAGCACGGCGTCGTCATCAGGGTCGCGATCACCTTCAGGCCGCGCGCCGAGGCAGCCTGCATGAACGCGTCGACGTTCTGCACGTACCAGCTCGCGTACTGGCCCTTGCCGTTCGACTCGAGCGTGGACCAGCCGAGATCGATGCGCACGGCGTTGGCGCCGGCGTTGTGGAGGACGTCGAGCTCATGGGTGTAGTCGGCGCTCGAGACGCCGCTCCAGAGCGAGTGCGTCTGCGCACCGTAGTAGTCGGTGGCCCAGGCGCCGCTCGCGTTGGCGAGCAGGATGGCTACCGAGATGAAGAGGAGGCCCAGGGCGTGGAGGGGGCGCGGGCGGAGGGAGGCCATGACCTCCCATACGGCACCTCTCGCGGCGAGCCGAAGCCGTCCGCCTAAACGTCGAACATCCGTCCACAGCGGGCGAGCAGAGAGAACAGTCGTGCCGACGCCTCCCCGGGTCGGACGCCGGCTGCGCGGGCGAACTCGCGCCCGGCCGCGCCGGTCCGCTCGCGCAGCTCGCGGTCGCGCAGGTACGGGGCGATCGCGGCGGCCAGCAGGGCCGGGTCGGCCGTCTCGACGAGAGTGCCGGTGCGGCCGTCGATCAGCGTCTCGGCCGCCCCGCCGCCGCGTGCCACCACGACCGGGACGCCCGCCCAGCTGGCCTCGATCGCACCGAGGCCGAGACCCTCGAAGCCGAAGCCATGCTCGTCGCGATAGGTCGCACCGACGAAGACCGTCAGGCGGGCCAGCGCCGCGCCCACGTCATCGAGGTGACCGGTCAGCTCGACGCGCTCGTAGACCCCGAGCTCGCGCGCGAGCGCCTCGAGCTGTTCGGGATAATCGGGATACTCGCTGACGCGCCCTCCCGCGAGCAGGACGCGCAGCCGCGGGAACTCCGGGACGAGCAGCGCGGCCGCCCTGACGATGTGATGCTGGCCCTTGTAGGGTGCGAGCCTCGCGAGCGTACCGATCACCGGGCGCTCGGCGTCCGGCCGGCTGCGGAGGTCCTCGCCCAACCGGATCGGAGGCCAGACCACTCCGAGCACCCTTCGCTCGCGCAGC
Source organism: uncultured Actinomycetes bacterium (assembly GCA_963719375.1). Lineage (GTDB taxonomy): Bacteria > Actinomycetota > Thermoleophilia > Solirubrobacterales > Thermoleophilaceae > JAICJV01. Next base: position 2,416,798 of record CAVRBY010000001.1, read on the forward strand.
GGACCGAGCGCCTCGGTGACGGCCTCGCTGACCCCGATGACCCCCGACGCGGCGAGCGCGAGGGGCCGGGCGAGCAGCGAGTCCCACGAGAAGTCGACTTTGTGCCACACGAGCGGCACTCCGCGAAGCCGGCACGACCCAGCCGCGAGCAGCGCGGCCTTTGCCCCAATCGCCCAGACGACGTCGGGCGAGCGGCGGTCGAGCAGCTGCCCGAACGCCCGTCCGAACCGGGCGACCGATCGCGCCGTCGGGCGGCCCGCGTGGTCGCCGGCCCAGACGGGAACGCCTTCCGCCGCGAGTTGCGCGCGCAGCGGACCGTCAGTGACGCAGACGACCTCGACCTCGACGCCGGCTGGGCGGGAGCGGACGAAGTCGAGCAACGCCAGCTCGGCGCCCCCGAGAACGCCGTAGGAGGAGACGGCGAGGACGCGCACTTTCAGGCGGGCCGGCGTCGGGCGAGCCGACGCCTGACGAGACCGGTCATGAAGTGGAGGTCGACCGGGTCCGTGAGCATCTCGGCGGCGAGCAGGACGGCGAGGTAGGCGAGCAGGCCGGCGGCGAGCGCGACGGCGGGCAGGCTGGAGAGCGCGAGCGTGGCGGCTGCCATTGCAGCGCCGGCCGCGGCCGGGGAGCGAAGGACCGCGACCCAGGAGACGCGGCCGACGGTCCGGGTCGCCGCGAACGTCAGCCAGACGAGGCAGACGACGCTGGTCGCGAGCATCGCGGCTGCCGCTCCCACCTCGGCGAAGAGCGGGATGAGCGCCAGGTTGAGGACGATGTTCAGCCCGACGCACCAGGCTGTGATGCGGGCGACGACCGAGCGATCGCCGCGGTTGAGCACGAGCGTCTGGACCACTCCGATCAGTGCCAGCAGGACCATCACCGGCGCCAGCAATCGGAGCGAGTCCGCCGCAGAGGCGAGCTCGGCGCCGAAGAACGCCTTGCTGAGCGGCCGTGCCAGCAGTCCGAAGGCGAGCGCGCACGGGACGAGCAGCACGAAGGTCAGCTTGAGCGCGCGCTGGTAGACGGCGAGGATCGGCGGCTCGGAGTCAGGGGTCAGGTAGGTGAACATCGCCGCGAACGCTCCAGCGACCGCCCAGCTGAGAAAGAAGGTCGCCTCGAGGAGCCGGTACGACGCTCCGTAGCGGCCGACCGCCGCGGTCGTGGCGATCAGCGACAGGAGCACGGTGTCGACCTTCGCGAGCAGGATTCCGAAGATGTCCTGGGCGGCGAAGGGGCGCGCCTCGCGGCCGAGCGCTCGCCGCTGGTCGCGCTCGAGGCGGTTGAAGCGAATGCCGAGCGCGCGGCGGATCATGATCAGGCCGAGCGCCATGCCCGCGGCCGCTCCGACCGTGTAGGTGAGCGCGACCGCGACCACCCCGTAGCCGAGCGCCAGGGCGGTGATGCCGAGGGCGGCACCAATCACCCGCTGCGTGATCAGCGCGACGGCGTGCATCTGCACCTTCTCGATCGCGGCGAAGACGACGAAAAGGGTGCGTGAGATCGTGTCGATCGTGAGCCCCAGCGTGAGCAGGTAGACGGTGTCGCGGGTCTCGGCGTTGTAGCCGAGGGCCCAGAGCAGCGCGAACGACAACGCGGCGATCGGCAGTGAGCGGACCAGCTTGGTGCGCAGGACCTCCCAGAACAGCTCGTGGTGGCTGGCGCGGTCGACCGCGACGCGGATCAGCAGGTAGCGGTCGAGGCCGATCCCGACGATCTCGGTGGCCACCTGAGTCCAGGCGAAGGCGAAGACGAAGACGCCGAGCTGCGCCTGGCCGACCTTGCGGGCGAGCGCGGCGAAGAGGACGAACGAGGCAAGCTTGCCGACGATCTCGCCGACGGCTCGCGCGACGGTGTTCCGGGCTGCGCGGACCGCCGTTTCCTCGACGGCGGAAGCGGCGGCCGGATCGCCCGGCGCGGCGCCCTCCGCCGTCATGCGCTCGGTGGTCACGTGTCGAGCCGCGAGCGCAGGCGCGCTCTCGCCGAGCGGGTAGAGGTGCGGAGCAGCCGCCCCGCGCTGCTCTCGAACAGCGGCTGGTAGACGTCGAGCAGCTTGAGGACGAAGCTCGTGACGCCGTCCTTGCTGTTGATCGACGCACGCTTCAGCTCGAGCGCCTCCCAGCTGCCGCGACCGCCACAGGTGACCGCCGCGTCGAAGCCGGCGTCGCGAGCCGCCCGCACGGCCGGCTCCCCGTAGAAGCAGAACGGATAGGCAAAGGTCCGGACCGGCCGTCCGCAGATGCGCTGAAGCTCGTCACGGCTCTCGGTCATCTCGGCGAGGCAGGTCTCGTAGCCGAGCGCCGACATGTCCGGATGGCTGACCGTATGGGCGCCGAAGTCCAGGCCGGCGCGCGCGAGGTCGCGCAGCTCGGCCTCGTTCATCATCCGGGCCCCCGGCATCCACGGATTCGGCTTGCCGACGAGTCCGGTGGTGACGTACACGGTGGCCGGGAGCCGGTATTCCTCGAGCAGCGGCAGCAGGTACTCGTGATTGTCGTCCCAGCCGTCGTCGAAGCTGAGCGCGATCAGCCCCGGTGGTGGTCCGGCGGCGGAGAGGCGGGAGGCAAAGGAGGCAACGGAAAGGAACTCGAAGCGTGCCTCGAGCAGAAGCTCGACCTGGCGCCGGAATGTGTCGGGCGCGATGCGAAGGAAGCCGGGATCGGTGGCGAGATTCCGGGGTGCGATGCCGTGGTAGGCGAGAACCGCGGAGCGGTGTGACAGCAGATCTCGCACTGGGCGGGGCACTCTCGACATCGCGTTTGATGATCGCCGGCGGACCGGGCGCTCCAGGCTCTATCGGCCTGCCGCGTCCCCGCCTGAGCCCGGCACGGGCGCCTGTATTCTCGCAGCGTATGGCTCTCAACGGTGTGCTGTGCGAGAGCCTCGAGCGGCTCCAGCCCTATCGCGGCGCTTGGGACGAGCTCGCGATCTCTCTCGAACGTCCCTATTGCGCGCCAGGCTGGATGCTCGCCTGGTGGGACCACATGGCCCCCCCCGATGCGGTGCTGCGGGCGGTAGCCGTGCTCGCGGACGACGGGACGCTCGAGGGCATCGCGCCGTTCTACGCCAGTAGGACCGGAGCGGGCCTGATGCGCTACGCGCCGCTCGCCGACTCGGTCAGCGCCCGGGTCGAACCGCTCGCCCGGCGCGGCCGCGAGGAGGCGGTCGCCGCCGCCGTGGTCGCGGTCCTCCGGCGCGCGCAGCCACGTCCGGAGCTGGTCTCCTTCGCGGGGATCCCCCAGGGCTCTCCCTGGCCCGGCCTGCTCGCCCAAGGCTGGTCGAGGGTCGGGAGGGCGAGCATCTACAGCGAGCCTCCAGTCGCAGCGCCGTCCGTCGCGCTCGGCTACACGACCCCGGAGGAGTGGCTGTCGGGGCGCAGCCGCAACTTCCGCCAGCAGATGCGCCGCAGCAGGCGCGGGCTCGAGCAGGCCGGAGCCGTCTTCAGGGTTACGAGCACCGACGCGGAGCTGCGAGACGACGTGCGGGCGTTCGTGCGCCTGCACCACGCCCGCTGGGAGAATCGCGGCGGAAGCGAGGCTCTCGGCGAGGGATCCGAGCGGATGCTCGAGAGCGCCGGTCGAGAGCTGATCGGCTCCGGACGCTTCCGGCTCGAGTCGATCGACGTCGACGGAGCGACGATCAGCTCGCAGCTGTTCGTCGCCGCCGGCGGCGAGCTGACCTACTGGCTCGGCGGCTTCGACGAGCGCTACGCGAAGCATCGCCCGGCGCTCGTCGCGCTCGTCGAGGCCGTCGAGGGAGCGATCCGGCGCGGCGCGGCGCGGCTCGACCTCGGCCCAGGGGCCCAGGACTACAAGTACCGCTTCGCCGACGCAGAGGAACAGCTGGTCTGGGTGACGCTCGTGCCGCCCGGGCCGCGCGCGCTGCGTGCCCGGCTGGAGCTGCTGCCGCGCATCGTCAAATGGGCGATTTCGCGGCGCCTCGACCCGCGCACCAAGCGGCTCCTGCGCCGCCTGCTACGACGCTCGCGAAGCTCCGAGGGATGAGGACGGAGCTGATCTCACGGGCTTTGGGCATCCTCCGAGAGGAGGGCCCGAGGGGCCTCGTGCGAAGGTCTCGCGGGCAGCTCGCGTTCGCCGACGAAAAGCATGTCTGGTACGAGCTGGACCTGACCGTGCCGCCCGATGTCAGGCTCGACGAGGCTTGCGACCTGGTCCCGATCGAGTCCGGTGGGCCGGCGCTCGAGCTCTTCGACCTGGTCGGCTCGTGCGATCCAGCGCTCACCCGCGAGCGGCTCAAGGTCGGCGGCCGAGCGTGGCTCGTCGTGTGCGCAGGCGACCCGGCCTTCGGCTGCTGGACCTTCCGGGGCAGGACGCCGGTGCGCGCGATGCCGGACGACTGGCTCCCGCTTGCGCCCGACGTGGCGGGCCTCGAGGACTCCGTCACGGCACCGTCCTTCCGGGGCCGCGGAGTCGCCCCGAGAGCTTGGTCGCAGGTCGCCAACGTCCTGGCCGCAGAGGGTTGCAGGGCACTCGTGACGAAGATCCTCGACACCAACTCCGCGTCGCGGCGTGCCGTCGAGAAAGTCGGCTTCAGGCCCGTCGCCGAGAGCCGGCTGCGACGGCGGGGGCCGCATGTCGCGCTTAGAGCAACGAGCACCGGGGGCGGCTTCGGCCCGGCTCTGGCCGCCGCGATCGACGGACGCCGCCGCTGGCTGCCGCCGGGGCACCCGGGATACGGGGGCTGAACGCGGCTACTCCGCGGACTTGAGCACGGCGGCGATCGTCATCAGCAAGATCTTGAAGTCGAGCGCCAGCGACCAGTTCTCGATGTAGTAGTTGTCGAGCTCGATCCGGTCCGAGACCGACGTCTTGCCGCGCAGACCGTGGACCTGCGCCCAGCCGGTGATGCCGGACTTGACTCGGTGGCGGTCGTCGTAGCGGTCGACGCGGCGCTCGAACATCTCCACGAACTCGGGCCGCTCCGGGCGGGGGCCGACGACGCTCATCTCCCCGCGCAGCACGTTGAAGAGCTGCGGCAGCTCGTCGATCGAGGTGCGGCGCAGCAAGCGCCCGACCGCGGTCCGGCGGTCGACGCCCTCGACGCCGCCGCGGCGCCGTGTCGCCGGGCAGCAGCACGAGCACGTTCCGATGATCTGACGACTCGGGCGAGCCGCGCATCGAGCGGAACTTGAGCAGGTCGAAGCTCGCGGCCGTCGCGGCCGACCCGACGCTGGCGGATAGAAGACCGGCCCGCGCGAGGAAAGCTTGACGGCGATCGCCGCGACGATCAGCAGCGGCGAGGCGAGCACGATCAGCAATGCCGCGCCCGCGCGGTCGATCAGGTGCTTGACCGCGAACTGCCAGCCGCGCGGACGGACCGCGCGCAGCCGGAAGAGCGGCATGCCGCCGATGTGCTCGAGGCGGACACGGACGTTGATGCTCTCGAACAGCCTCGGGACGAGCGAGACGTCGACGCCGAGCTCGGCGCACTTGCGCACGATCGGCACGAGGCGCGCGTCGGAGCCGCGCGAGGAGAGGAATGCGAGCACGACGTGCTCCGCGCCGGTCTGCTCGATCACCCGCTCGAGGTCGGCGGGCGCGCCAAGCACCCGGTTGCGGCGAATCAACGCGGGATCCTCCGGCGGGTAGGCATCGATGAAACCGACCGGGCGCAGGCCGAGCTCGGGCTGAGCCTCGAGACGACGCTCGACCTGGGCGCCGATCCGGCCGGCGCCCACGATCAAGGTGGGCCGTCCGACCACCCGCTCGCTGCGGGCACGGCGCTCGCCGAGGCCGAAGACGAGCCGCTCGCCGCCGAGGTAGGCGATACCGAAGACCCAGACGCGGGCCACGAGAGCCGCGCTTCCCGCCTCCCCGGTGATCACGGCGAGCGCGAGCACGGTCATCGCGGCGACCGAGCAAGCGCCGACGACATGCCCCGCCTCGTCGAGGATCCGCAGCGTGATCTTCGACCGGTACATGCCTCGAATCGCCAGCAGGACGATCACCAAGGGAGGAAAGAGCCATACGACCACGCGTCCCTGCGTGGATACATGAGCGCTCGCCGCGCCCAGCAGCGCCGCCCCGACGGCGAGCAGCAGGACGAACGCGTCGGCGAACAGCGCCGCCTGCACCCGGCGGCGTCCCGCAAGAAGGTCGGCCAGGGCAGATGCGGTGCCTGCCGGCGGGAACGCCGGCTCGAGTGCCGGCGTCAGCTTCGGCTGCGCCGCGTCGCTCGGCTGGTCATCGGAGACGGCCTCCTCGAAAGGGACCTGCTCCCCCGATATGTGCGTGTCACCAGCCACAGTTGAGCTCTCCGCCCTCTATCGGGCGGTGGTCCACCGCTCGTGAGCGGTGGACCTATGAGAGCGGTGGCTGCCTAGGCGACGTTGGACGGCCGGCTGACCCTGCGGATCCCGATTCCCAGTGCGAGCAGCACAGCTCCCGCGAGCACGATCAGGCCGACATCCAGACCGGTGAAGGGGAGGTTGCTCCCGTTGCTCGGGCTGGTGGCCGCGGCCGGATGAGTCGTGCTGGTGGACGGGCTCGCCGGCGTGGTCGACGGCGAAGTCGTGACCGCCGCGGCTGGCGCCGCCTGCGGTGGGGTGCTGAACTGTGTCTGGATCGTCCCGCCCGGCTTGCTGTACGCGTCGCTCGCCGGTGTCTGGACCGGCGTCTGTGCCTGGGCGGCAGGGACCGCGCAGAACAGCGCTGCGGATCCGAGCATCGTGGCAATGATCTTCTTGGAACGTCCCATGTCTCCGGGTCTCCCTACCATCTCGTGGCCTCCTTACCAGTGAGCCTCCGCTTGACCGCGCCGTCCCTGGCGCACGGCACTCGGCTTTTACCCAGGCCGCTCCTAACCGAAACAACGTCGAGCCTGCGACTCGGCCGCTTGGCTCGACTCTTGCGATGTTACGCGATGGCGCGGCGGAATGCCAGCCCGGGGGGCCCGACGCCGCTCCGGCCCCTACTGTTAGGCCGTGCCGCGCGCAGGCCAACTGATCGAGCCGCTGCGGGGGCCGCTCGCACGGTATCCCGCTCTGCCGCTGCTCGTCATCGCGCTCGGGCTGCTCGTCGCGCTGATTCCCGCAAGCGGCGGCTACTTCGTGACCTCCTGGGGGCCGACCACGCTCGTGCTGGTGGGCCTGGCCGTCGTCGGCGCGCTTGCGCTGCGCCGGCCCGCCCCTCCGCCCGTGGTCTCGCTGGCGGCGCTGCTACTCGCCCTCTACGCCGCCTGGAGCTACCTCTCGATCGCCTGGGCGAGCCAGCGCGCGGACGCCTGGAACGGCGCGAACCGGACCGCCCTCTACGCCGTCGTCTTCGCCCTGTTCGTGCTCTGGCGCCCGCGGGCCCGCGCCGCCGCGCTGCTGCTCGGAGGCTATGCCTTCGCCGTGGGGGTGGTCGCGGCGGTCGAGCTGCTGCACGCGCACGCGCATCCCGCGGCGGCCTTCCTCGACGGGCGGCTCGTGGCGCCGGTGGGCTACGCGAACGCGAACGTGGCACTGTGGGCGGCCGCATTCATCCCGGGCGTAACGCTCGCGGCCCAACGCGCGGCGCCCGCGCTCGTTCGTGGGCTGCTCGTCGCCTGCTCGGTGGTGCTCGGCTCGGCGGCGCTGCTCGGCGAGAGCCGCGGCTGGCTGTTCGCCGCCCCGATCGCTCTGCTCGTGCTCGTGGCCGTCTCGCGCAGCCGCATCCGCACGACGTTGACCTTGCTGCTCTGCATGGCCGCCGTCGCAGCGATCGCCTCGCCGTTGCTGCATGTCTACGCGAGCGCCGGCCGAGCCGACTTCGACGCCGCCGCCCGGGCGGCCGTGCGCGACACGCTCGTGGCCGCGCTCGTCGCGGGCCTCATCGCGGGCGTCGCGGCGGCCATCGACCGGCGTCTGAGGGCACCTGCGCGCGCAGTCAGGGCCACCGCCGCCGTGCTGCTCGCGCTCGGGGCGCTGGCCGCCGCGACCGGGCTCGTCGCCGTCAGCGTGCGCGAGGGGAGCCCCTGGGGCGCCCTCTCGAAGGCGTGGGGGAGCTTCAAGCACTCCGCCGAGCCGCAGGGCGGGAGCTCGCATTTCTCGCAGTCGCTGGGGTCGAACCGGTACGACTTCTGGCGCGTCGCCTGGGGCCGCTTCGAGAGCGCACCGCTGGTCGGGATCGGCGCCGACAACTTCCAGGAGGCCTACCTGGCACGGAGTCGCAGCGACGAGGAGCCGCGTTACCCGCACAGCGTCGAGCTGCGAGCGCTGAGCCAGACCGGACTGATCGGCAGCGCGCTGCTCGCCGGCGCGCTAGTCGCAGCAGGCCTCGCCGCCCTGCGCGCCACCCGCCGGCGCTCCGCGCTCGGCGCCGCCGCAGCCGCGGGCGCCCTGGTGCTGTTCGTCTACTGGTTCGTGCACGGCTCGGTCGACTGGCTCTGGGAGGTGCCCGGACTCGGCGCGCCCGCGTTCGCCTTCCTCGGCCTCGCGGCAGCGTTGCTGCCGCGCGCGCCGGCGAGGGCCAGGCGGAGCCGGCCGGGCATCGCCCTCGCGGTCGTGGCGGTCGGGGGAGCCGTGGCGCTCGGCGCGAGCATCGCACTGCCGTGGCTCGCGGCCCGCGACGAGGGCGACGCGCTGGCGGTCTGGCGCGCCAACCCGAGCGGCGCCTACAAGCGGCTCGACGCGGCGTCGTCGCTCAACCCGCTCAGCCCGGAGCCCGCGGAGGTCGCCGGAAACGTGGCGATCGCCGAGCGCCAGCCGGCTCGCGCGGAGCGCTACTTCCGACAGGCGCTGCGGCGTGAGCCCAACGACGAGTCCTCGCACCTGCTGCTCGGTGCGATCGTCGCGGACTCGGGCCGGCGCGCCGAGGGGCGCAGCCTGCTGCGCGCGGCGGTCGCGCTGAACCCGCGCGATCCGATCGCGACCGCGGCCCTCCGGCGCTTCGAGGCGCACCGCCCCGTCGACGTCGAGGCGATCATCAACGGCAACGCCGCGCGGACGGTCGCGCTGACGCGATGAGCGGCCGCCGCCTGATCGGGCGCATCGTTTACTGGCTCGCCGTGCTGGTGATCTCGCTAGCGATCCTCGTGGCGCTGATCATCTTCCTCGAGTCGCGCGACAAGTCCTCGGTGTCGGGCGGCACGGTGCTTCCGGTTTCGCCGGCGGCGGAGAGATTCGGGCGCTAGCGGGAGGCTTCCACGCGCCGTCGCGAGAGTGATTCGGGCGGACGCGCGAAGCTCCAGTGGCCCTTCTCGAAGTGTGCCACCCGGCGGTGCAGAGGGGCCACTCTGGGTTTCCGATTCAACGTTCCGAGAAGCCGCACTAGGTCGGCTGCTCCGCCTCGAGGCGCGCGAACACGACGATCCGGTGCGACGCGCTGTAGAGGGGGTGGCACGCGCTCAGGACGAGACGCTCCGCGCCCGGCACACGGCGGGTGATCCACCAGGCGTTCGGGGTGACGATGCGGATCTGCTCCACCGCGTACGTGAGCCGGGCGTAGGGCATCTCGAGCACGATCGGATCGCCTGGGCGCAGATCGTTGACGGTCCTGAACGGCGCCAGGTACGTGGTGCGATGACCCGCGATCGCGACGGTGCCGGACTGGCCGGGGAAGGGGGTCGAGGGGTAGTGGCCCGGGCCGTCCTCGAGACTGCTCTCGTCGGTGCCCTGAACGACGACGTAGCGGCGGTGGAGGGTGGGCAGCGAGATGCGGCCGATCGCGCCGCCGCGGTGTGCGCGCCGCGCCCAAAGCGCCGCCTCGTGCGCGATGCGCGCGTTCGCGCCGCCGGAGGAGCTGGAGGCGGAGAGCCTGAACAGGCGCGTCGCCGTAGCGAGCTCGCTCGCGAGGCGGTCCTGGCTGCGCTGGGCGAGGATCGCCGAGATCGGCTCCTGCCAGGCCAGCGTGAGCCCGGCGTCGGCGAGCGTGAGCAGGCCGCTCGTGATCAGGACCGCTGCGACGAAGCGGAGTACCGCGCGGACCGGCGAGCGACGCACGCGCCGGCGGGGCTCGACTGGTGCGGTTGCGGCCATCTCGGTCCGCGCTACGCGCTCGTCAATGCGGGTCCTCGCCGTCGCCGGTGACGGCCGGCGGGCGCGACTCCTCGGCCAGCGAGGTGATCGTCAGCGGACCGCGTGCGGCGCCCTCGAGCACCTCGCTCGCCTCCTCCGAGGAGCGGGCGTAGAGCTCGACGAGCATGTGAATGACGATCTGGTCGCCGTCGTGCTTGTGGAAGCGGACGTGGGTGAAGAACTCGCGCGTGCCGTGATCGCCGAAGGCCCCGAACGCCAGTGAGTCCGCGGCCTCCGGGCCGGAGCAGGTCTCCACCTGGTCGGCGTCGACGGTGACCGTGCACGAGGCGACCCAGGGCGTGCCCGCGACCATCCGCTCCCAGCGGTCCTCGACGGCCTCGATGCGGCTCACGCGGCGCCCGTTCTCCTCGTAGAAGGCGAGGCTGAGGTGCGGCTGGTCGTGGAGGCAGTCGAGGCATTGCACGACGGCTTCCTGCACCTCCTCGACTGGCTCGACGGCCTCACCGGTCTCGGGATCGACCTTGAGGACTCCCTCGTAGTGAACCTGGACCTCGAGGTTCTGGGACCAGCAGCGGTAGCAGCGCAGCCAGCTTGCGGACGTCCCGACGGAGTCCGGTGCGGAACCCTCCATGGCCTAATTATGTGTGAGGTGTCCACCAGGGCTGATCACCTGCGGCGATTCGCCCTCCACCTGCGGGGCGATCGGCGGCCGCACGCGGACGCACCGCTATAAAGGGCTGGTGACCAGGCCCGCGTGGCTCCACGGTGCCGCAGCGCTCGCGGTTGGGGGGATCCTCGCGGCGTGCGGCAGCGCGCCGGAGCCGCCGGCCGCGCGCGACTCGCAGGAGGTCGCGACGACCGTCGAGGCGTTCAATCGCGACGCGATCGCGCGCGACTTCCGGACGATCTGCGACCAGCTGCTCACGGCGAGCGCGCGCGCCGCGGCGGGCGGCGCCGGCTGCCCGGCGCAGCTCGGATCCGGGGCGGCTTCGCTCAAGGACACCCGGCTCAGCCTGACGAGCATCATCCTGCGCGGCGACCAGGCCACCGCCACGATCACCGCGACAAAGCGGGGAAGCGCTGCGACCGCCGAGACGTTGCAGCTCGTGCGTGCCGGTCACAGCTTCCGGATCGCCTCGGCCGTCGGACCGCCGGAGGAATAGCGAGCGCCGACCTCAGGCGCCGACGAGCTCGAACTCCGCGGCGGCAAGGTCGTCCTGAGTGTCGATGCTGCGGACCACGGCGGCGGGGAGGGCGACCTTCGCCGGCTCGAGTGCCTCGACGGCGTCCGTGAGCCGGATGCCGGCCGGGCTGTCACGTAGGTCATCGAGTGCCGCCGGCGCGAACACGCCGAGGAGCGGCTGGGTGACCCCGCCGGCGACCGCGACCGCCGCGCGTGTGCCGCGTGCGGCGGAGCCGAGCAGCGTGCGAAGCGCCTCGGGGGTCACGAACGGCATGTCCGCGGCGCAGATCAGCACCGGACCGCCGGCCCGCTCGAGCGCGTAGACGAGGCCCCCGAGGGGGTGCTGCGGGTCGGCCGGCTCGTCCCAGCGCTCGGCTTCGCCCAGCGCTCCCAATTCGGTATCCGGCTTCGCGACGACGGCGACGCGCGTACACACCGAGGCGAGCGCCTCGATCGGATAGGAGATGAGTGGGCGGCCCGCGAGCTCGCGGGTTGGCTTCGCGCCGCCCATGCGGCGACCCTGCCCGCCGGCGAGGATCGCGCCGGTGATGCCGGTGGGGAGTCCGCTCACGACAAGGACCCTACGCGCTCGCGCGGACGGGGCGGCCGTCCGTCAGGACTTGCACGGCTTCGTGCGTCTCAAGCAGTTCCGCCGGAGCATGCTCCGGCGGCAGGGGGGCGCATGCGCCCCCCTGCGAGGGCGGCGCGTGCGCCGCCCTCGATCAGCCCTTGAGCAGGGTGAGGACCGACTGCGGCAGCTGGTTCGCCTGGGCCAGCATCGCGGTGCCCGCCTGCTCCAGGATCTGCAGCTTGGTGTAGTTCGACATCTCCGCGGCCATGTCGACGTCCTTTATCTGGCTCTCGGAGGACTGCAGGTTCTCGTCGTAGATCGAGGCGTTCTGGAGCGAGTACTGGAGTCGGTTCTGCACGGCGCCGAAGTCGGCGTCGGCGGCCGACACGGCGCTGATCGCCGCGTCGATCCCGGAGATGATCGCCCCGCCCGAGCTGAAGTCGAACGTCGATGAGGGGACCGCCTGACCGAGGCTGATCATCGCCACGCTGATGACCTCGCCGTCGATCGCACCGATCTGGAAGGTGACGGTCGTCGAGGAGCTCAGCAGCGAGATGCCGTTGAACTCGGCCGAGGTGCCGATGCGCGAGATCTCCGAGGCGAGCATGTTGACCTCGGACTGGATCGCCGCCTTGTCGTCGGCCGAGAGGGTGCCGTTCTGGTACTGGACGGCGAGCTCGCGGATGCGCTGGAGCATCGCGTGGACCTCGGTGATCGAGCCCTCCGCCGTCTGCACCAGTGAGATCGCGTCCTGGCCGTTGCGCTGGGCCTGGTCGAGGCCCGTGATCTGGCTCTGCAGCTTCTCCGTGATGGCGAGTCCGGCTGCGTCGTCGGCGGCGGTGTTGATGCGGTAGCCCGATGAGAGGCGCTGCATCGACTGCTGGATCGCGTCGTTGGTCTCGAGCAGCTGACGGTGGGCGTCGTAAGCCGCCATGTTCGTGTTGATAGTCAGTGACATTGGGGGCGCCCCTCCTAGGCGCGGGCCGCGCGCTGCGGCAGCTTTGTGGTCTCCGCACTGGCGGCGGCCTGGTTCTCCTCCTTGACCGCCGTCCAGATCTCCTCGCGGTAGACCGGGACCGATCGCGGCGCCTCGACGCCAACGCGGACGCTGTTGCCGACGATCTCCATGATGTGGATGCGCATGTCGTCGCCGAGCATGATTCGCTCTCCGGCGCGGCGCGTGATGATGAGCACGGCTAGTTCCTCCTTGGAACAGGGTGGGAGGGTTGCGGTCGCCTAAGCGACCTGCTCGACCGGCACCTCGGCGAACAGCGGCGCGCGCACGGACGTGCCGGGCGCCTCGTTGATCACCTGGAAGCCGCGGCCGCGCGCGACCAGGATCGGCGCGCGCTGGTTGGCACGGAAGTCCTCGAGCGAGTCCGCCGCGCGCACCGTCACGTAGACGTCCGCCTGGGAGGGATCGGAGATGCCGAGCCGCTCGAGGTCGGCGTTCGAGACCTCGAGCGCGAACGACGGAAAGAACTGGCGCGGGCTCGTGACCGGAAGGGCGAGCGCCGGGTCGTCGAGCGAGTGGAGCCAGAGGAAGGGGTTGCTCTCCTCACGCGCGATCAGCGTGTAGCGCGTCCCGCCCAGGCCGATCAGGCCGGCAGGGAACTCGATGATCGCCTCGTCGAGCACCTCGATCTCGCCGAAGCGCGTGCTGTCGATCGTTACTGGCATCTGGGCTGGTTCCTTTCGGGTCCGGCTACTTGAGGAAGTTCATGAGCGAGGACTGCAGGATGTTGGCCCCCGCTTGCAGCGCCGCCTGGTAGGCGGCCTGCTGGGTCGAGTAGTCGGTCATCGTCTTTGCCATGTCGGCATCACGCACGTTCGACAGAAGCTGGGTCGTCGACAGCTGCACGTCCTGCAAGCTCGATTGCGCGGAGGTCAGCCGCGAGGTGGTCGCGCCGACGTCCGCCTGCAGCTGGGTCAGGCCGCTCAGGGCCTGGTCGAGCCCCTGGAGATCCGTCGTGCGCAGGGCGTCTGCGTCCGCGGTCGTGCCGCCGGTCAGGTGGGCGGAGATGTTGCGCAGCGTGTCGATCAGCTTGCCGTCGCCGCCGCCCGAGCCAAGCACGCTCGACACGTCGACGTTGACCTGGACGGAGATGCCGGGGCCGATCTCGCGCGCCACGGTGCCGCTGTTGCCGGCGTACGCATCGGAGCCGCCGACGGCGTAGGGGGGCGAGCTCGATGCGGTGCCGGCGAGCACGTAGCGGCCCTCGTAGGCCGCATCGGCGGACTGCTTGATCGAGTCGATCAGCTGGTTGATCTCCGCCGCCGCGGCCGTGCGTCCGGCCGTGCCGGAGGCGTCGTTGGCGCCCTCGACGGTCAGCTCGCGGGCGCGCTGGAGCACGTTGTTGATCTGCGAGAGCGCCGTGTCGGTGACGTTCAGCCAGCTGGTGCCCTCGGCGACGTTCGACTGGTACTGCTGCGTCGCGTCGAGGCTCGACTGCAACGTGAGCGTCTGGCTCGTCCCGTACGGATCATCCGAGGGCTTGTCGATCTTGTAGCCGGAGGCGAGCGTCTCCTGCGTCTGCGAGAGGCGATTCGAGGCCAGCTCGAGATCGTTCAGGATCGTCGACTGGCGCATCTGGTCTGTGATGCGACCGATCAAATCCCGGCCCCGACCTTGTTGATCAGCTCGTCGAGCATCGAGTCGAGCGTGTTCATCGCCTGTGCGGAGGCCTCGTAGCCCTGCTGGAAGCGCTGCAGGTTCGACATCTCCTCGTCGAGCGAGACGCCCGAGACGCTCTGGCGGTTCGCGTCGATCGAGCTGAGCAGGGTGCTGGCGTTCTGCTGCGCGGTGGTGGCATCCTGGGTGTCCGCACCGATCTGCGTGACGAGCGCGTTGTAAGAGGTGTCGGGGCTCGTGCCGCGCAACTGGGAGATCGCGAGCGCGATGTTGTTGTCGTCGGCGGCGCCGCTGGTCGAGGTCACCACCTGCGACGGGGTGACGGCGACGGAGAGGGTGCCCGCCTCCGAGCCCGCCGTGTAGGTGAAGAACTTGACCCCGGCCGGGGTGCCCGTCGTGTGGATCGCGTTGACCGCGTCGGCGAGCGACTTCGCCGCGGCGTTCAGCTGCGACATGTAGGTGTCCACGGTGCCGCCGGTCTTCGAGAAGTCGAGCAGCGCGCCGAGCTGGCCGCCCGGGTTCGTCAGTGCCTGCGGCCAGTCGACCGTCGAGCCGGAGACGAGCGGGTTCGCCGCGTCACCGAGGTTGACCTGGATCGAGCCGCCGCCGAGGTCCTGGACCGAGACCTGTCCGAGCTGGGAGAGCTGGTCGAGCAGCGTGTCACGCTGGTCGAGGAGGTCGTTCGGCGCCTGGCCGCCGGCCTGGTTGGCAGCCTGGATCGCCTGGTTGAGCGAGGCGATCTGAGTGGCGATCTGCTCGACCTGGCCGTTCGAGCCGGTGATCGCCGCGTACTGCGCGACAGCCTGGCTCTTGTCGCTCTGCAACTGGGTGGAGAGCGTCTGGAAGGTCGTCGTGAGGTTCGAGGCCTGGTCGACCAGCGCCTGGCGCGCGGCCTGGTTCGAGGGGTCGTTGGAGACCGCCGACCAGGCATCCCAGAACTTTGACAGCTGGGTCGAGATGCCGTTCGCGCCCGGCTCGTTGAGCCCCGACTGGAGCTGGTTGAGCAGCTGCGAGCGCTGCTGCTGGTAGCCGACCTGCATCCCCTGCGCGCGGTACTGGGCGTCCAGGAAGGTGTTGCGGATGCGCTCGAACTGGCTCACCGTGACGCCGGTGCCGATGCTGGCCGTGGTCGCGCCCTCGGTGCCGGGGAGGAAGTTGTAGGACTGCGTCTCGGAGAGGTCGGCGACCTGGCGCGAGTAGCCCGGCGTGTTCGCGTTGGCGATGTTGTGCGAGGTCGTGTCGACCGAGTACTGCTCGGCGAGCAGTCCCCGCAGCGTTGTCTCGAGTCCGACGAAGGTCGATGGCATCGTGCGCTAGACCTGAACGTTCAGGAGGTTGTGTGCCTGCTTGGGGGGCTCGCTCCCTCCAGCGGGGCTGTAGCCCGTGTCCGGCTGCTGGGAGAGCAGGCGCAGGAGGTGGTCGAGGAAGGCGAGCTCCTGGCGCATCAGCGCGCGGTTGAGGCCGTGCTCGCGGACGACCTCGGCGAGCAGGCCCTTGAGCTCCGCGCTCAGGACGCGGGCGCGGTTGGCCTCCGCCGGCGGCATCAGGACCGTGATCGCCTCGAGCGTGACGGCCGCGGGGGCGACCCCGAGCGCGGATCCCGCGCGCGTCAAAAGCTCGGAGCGGTTCTGCTCGAGCATCGAGCGGCGAGCCATCTCCGTCTTCAGCTCACCGAGGTGGGAGAGGACGCGGTCGACGTTGCGAGCGCGGATCGCGGCGCCCTGGGCGAGCACCGAGGCGAGCAGCCTGCGCGCGGACTCGATCTGAACGCCGAGGTGGTCGAGCACCTCGAGCGAGAGCTGCGCGTCGACCGCCGGGCGCGGCTGCATCTCGATCACTGCGACTTACCGCCCGGCTTCGTCTGTCCCGCGGACTGGTTCATCGACTGGTAGAGCTCGTCGGCGATTCCCACGCCGCCGGACGCCGTAAGCGCCTGAGCGAGCTGGTCCGGAAGCATCTGCTGGTAGGCCTGCGTGACCGCGTCGGTGCCGTCGGTCGACGAGCTGCCGTCGGAGGAGGAGCCGTCGCTGGAAGAGGAATCGCTCGAGTCAGACGAGTCCGACGAGTCGGACGAGTTGCCGGTCGGGTCGGCGGTCGCGGACATCGCCTGCGTGAGCTGCTGGAGCAGGACCTGCTCGAAGCTGAGTGCCGCCTCGTAGGTCTGCTTCTGCTTGGCGGTGCCGTTGCGGACGTCCGCGGGCAGCGAAGAAGGGTCGACCGCGGGCAGCCCGAGCGAGCTCGTCGTGGCGGCGAGTGAGGACGGATCGACGCTCATGCGCCCGACTTCACCCCGTTGGCGATCTGGAGCATCTGGTCCTGAACCGTGATCGCCTTGCTCGCGAGCGCGTAGGAGCGCTGCGCGTCCATCAGGTTGATCATGGTGTCCGCAAGATCTACGTTCGAGCCCTCGAGCATGCCCTGCTGCATGCGCGCACCCGCCGCCGGGCGTGTTGGGCCGCTCTGCGCCGTGACCGTGTAGAGGTTGCCGCCGGCCGGGTTCAGGCCGGCGGGGGAGGAGACGGTGACGAGGGCTATCCGACCGACCGTGCGGCCGCCGATCGAGACGACGCCGGTCGGGCTGATCGACGGCTTGGCCGTCGCGTTGCGGGGGATCCGAACGGGGGGCACGAGCTGGTTGCCGCTTGGATCGACCAGCTGACCGTTCGCGTCGACGTTGAAGCTGCCGGCGCGGGTGAGCGCGAGCTGCCCGGTGGCCGTGCGGACCTGGAAGAAGCCGTCGCCCTCGATCGCCAGGTCGAACGGCTGACCGGTCTGCTGCAGCGCGCCCTGGCTGAAGTCCTCGCCGAGCTGGGTGACCGCCGTCCCCGACCCGGTGCGGACGCCGCTCGGGCCGTCGGGCTGGTAGAGCAGGTCACGGAAGCCGAGGCGGACGGCCTTGTAGCCGTCGGTGTTGACGTTCGCGACGTCATTCGAGAGCGCGTCGATGCGCTGCTGCTGAGCCGTCATACCGGCGACGGCGGTGTACAAGCCTTCGAACATCGGTCTCCAGTTCTTCGGAGCCCGGCCCCTGCAGTGCAGTCCAGCCGGAACCTTTCTGTCTCGCTCGAGTAATCGACGGGCGAGCGGGCAACTTGAGCGAGACTTTCGGCGGAGCCGAAATCCCTATGAGCTGCTGACGGCTCCCACCTCGTTGGTCGCCTTCTGGAGGGTCGAGTCGATCGTCTGGATCACCTTCTGACCGGACTCGTAGTTGCGCAGCGAGGTGATCATGTCGATCGTCGCGCGCGCCGGGTCCGCATTCGACTGCTCGAGCGCGCCGGCTCGGACCGTGCCCGTGGCGCGCCCGGCGGCCGCGCCGGTGAAGTTGGAGTTGCCGACCTTCTGCGCGCCGGTGATGTTGAAGACGCCGAGCTGCCCTGCCGGCACGCGGCCGCCCACGACGCGGATCGGGGCGCCGCCCTGTGAGAGGACCTGGTTTCCGAGCGAGTCGACGAGCAGGCCCTGGGCGGAGACGCCGAACTGGCCGTTGCGCGTGTACTGGACCCCCTGACCGGTGCGCACCGCGAAGAAGCCCTGGCCGGCGATGCCGAAGTCGAGCGGCTGGCCGGTGTCGCGCAGCGGAGCGGGGGTCAGGTCGGTGACGGTCTGGTCGATCCGGGTGCCGAGCGCAAGGGAGCCGATCGGCTGGCCGCTGGTCGAGTTCTGAAGCAGCAGGTTGTCGAAGCTCTGCTGCGTCGAGATGTCCTGCTTGTATCCGGGCGTGGACGTGTTCGCGAGGTCGTTCGTGACCTGATCCTGGCGCACCATCTCCGCGATCATCCCGGAGGCGGCGATGTATAGCCCGCGATCCATGCAGCCCTCTTGATCGGCCGTGCGCAATCATCCTTGAGGTGTCGATACAGCCACTGCTGCAGGTGGAGGCGACGCTTCTGCGCCGCCAGATGCCTGACCTGCTGCTGCGACCGGGGATGTCGCTCGCAGCGCGCGTCGCGGAGCGCTCCGGGAGGCACGGGATCCTGATGCTCGCCGGCACGCCGCTGGTCGCCGAGCTGCCCGACGAGGTGTCGCCCGGTGACAAGCTGCAGCTCGTCGTCCAGGAGGCTCGGACCGACAAGGTGGTGCTCAAGCTCGTCCCGGAAAATCCGGTCGCTCCGCCGCCGGACTCTCTCGTGTCGCTGCCGCTGCCCGGCGGCATGGAGGCGCAGGTGCGGGTGGACGAGCGGGAGGGGAAGGGCGGTGGCGACGGCGGCGAGCATGCGTCGATCGGCTTGACCTATGAAAGCCCGGCGCTCGGCAGCGTGCAGCTGCACCTCGAGCTCGTCCCGGGAAGCGTGATCGTCTCCGCGCAGCTGCGAGCCGGCCCTGCGCACGAGCTCGCCGCGAATGCCGCAGGCGAGCTGCGGGACCGGCTCGAGGCGATCACCGGTCGGAGCGCCGAAGTGCGCGTGACACCGCGGTACGACCCGCTCGACCTCTATGCCTGACGAGGCTCGGAAGAAGGCATCCGCGCTCCACTACGAGGGCAAGGGCGCGCCGCGTGTCGTCGCCTCCGGGGCGGGCCTGATCGCAGAGCGGATCGTCGAGGTCGCGCGTGAGAACGGAGTGCCGGTCCGGCACGACAAGGCGCTTGCGGAGGCGCTCTCCGGGCTCGAGCTCGATCGCGAGATCCCGGAGGATCTCTACAAGGCCGTCGCCGAGACGCTGGCCTGGGCCTATCAGCTCGACGTCCGCGCGCGGCCGCCGATCTGAGTGGCTCCTTGTCGCCGCGGCTCGCCGATGCGATGATCGGCGCGTTGGCCGCGAACCTGACCTCCGGGGGTAAGAGCCCGTTTCAAAACCCCGCGCACACGTCTGGCGGCGGCGGATCGTCGCGGCTGCTGCGTCCTCGGATCCGCTCATAGTCCCAGCTATGAGCCGGATCCTGCGTCCTGGCCCCGCTCGATCCGGCGCGCGCCAGCCGCACACGCGGGATCGTGAAACGGGCTCTAAGAGGCTGTCGGCGGCGCTCGTGCTCGCCTGCCTGCTCGCGGTGCTCGCCGCGCCGTGCGCGCACGCCTACATCTACTTCGGCACCGGCGCCGACGAGACCCAGGCGAAGATCGCTCGTGCCGATCTCGACGGCGCCGAGGTCAACAGCCACTTCCTCGCTTCCGTGCCCTGGACCCACGCGATCGCGGTCGACGCGGGACACCTGTACTGGGCCACCGGCAACTACGAGCGCGGCGGCGGCGGCCTCGGGCGAGCGAGCCTGAACGGAGCGGCGCCGAGCTCCTCGTTCGTGCACGGCCTCCCCGCGGACGCCGCGACCTCCAACTACGGCTCGCGGTCGGTCGCGGTCGACGGCTCGCACGTCTACTTCCAGGATGCCGACGGCGTAGGCCGGGCCAACCTCGACGGCTCGGGCGTCAACTTCGACTTCATAACGAGGCGCGCCTGGGCGGCGGGCAGCCGGCAGGGCCCGGACCAGATAGCGGTCGGGGGCGGGTACGTCTACTGGTACGCCGGCGGCCAGATCGGACGGGCGAACATCGACGGCACCGCGGTCGACGAATCCTTCATCCCGGGCGCCGGCTCGCCGAGCTACGGCCTGGCCGTCGACGCGAGGCACATCTACTGGACGCTCGCGAGTGGAACGATCGCGCGCGCCAACCTCGACGGGACGGGCGTCGAGCGCTCCTTCATCGCCGGCGTGAACGGAGCTTTCGGGGTCGCGGTCGACGGGTGGCACATCTACTGGACGCGCTTCCCGAGCGTCCGGACGCCGGGCTCTGTCGGGCGGGCGAAGCTCGACGGAAGCCACGTCGACGCGAGCCTGATCCCGCACGTCTTCGCGACGGAGATCGCCGTCGACGGTCTCGGTCCGCGGGGCGCGAGGTGCCTTCATCGCCCCTGCAGCCGGAGGCGAGGAGGTCACAGGTAGCGGGCTTTCAAGACCCCGCGCACACGTCTGGCGGCGGCGGATCGTCGTGGCTGCCGCGTCCTCGGATCCGCTCGGAGTCCCAGCTATGAGCCGGATCCTGCGTCCGTGCTCCGCTCGATCCGGCGCGCGCCAGCCGCACACGCCGGATTGTTAAACGGGCCCTCAGGCCACTTCGATGAAGAGCTCGGCGTCGTCGCCGAGCGCCTTGCGCAGCTTGCGCTTGAGCTCCGAGTGGATCTGGCAGACGCGGCTCTCGGAGACGGCGAGGATGTCGCCGATCTCGCGCAGCGTCAGGTTCTTGACGTAGAGGAGGACGGCGACCTCGCGCTCGCGCTCGGGTAGCGTCCCGAAGGCGCGGCGGAAGCGCTCCTTGGCGGCCTCGCTGAGCGCGGAGCTCTCGGGGTCTGCCTGACGGTCGTCCGAGACGAGCGTGTCGATCCGCTCGACGCTCGTCTCCTCGTCGCTGAGGACGAGCGTGTTGAGCGAGGTGAGGTCGGAGGCCACGATCTCGCCCTGGCGGGCACGAAGCTCGGCCGGCGTCGTGCCGACCGCTACGGCCAGCTCCTCGATCGTCGGCTGCCGGCCGTGCGCGGCGGCGAAGCGGTCACGGACGCGAGAGATGTCACGCTCCCAGCGGCGAAGCGAGCGCGGCGCCCAGTCCTGGCGACGGAGCTCGTCGAGCACGGCTCCGTGAATGCGCGTCCAGGCGTACTGCTCGAGGGTGGCGCCCTTCTCGGGGTCGTAGCGGTCGATCGAGTTGATCAGCGCCTCGAGCCCGCAGGAGATGAAGTCGTCGACCTCGCAGCGCGCGGGCAACTCGCGGATCTTGTTGTAGACGATGTACTTGACGAGCGGGGCGAACGTCAAGACGATGCGGTTGCGCAGCTGCGCGTCACCGGTCTCCCGGTAGCGCTTCCATAGCGCAAGCGTCTCCTCTTGTGAGATGCGTCGCCGGCTCTTGCCGTCAAGCTTCATTGGACTGAGGGCTCCTTGAGAAGGGGTTCGCGTCATGATCGTCGGGGAGGGCACGCGGCTTTAGCCCTGGGTGTGCCGCCGCGCGGCGCCTAGCACTCCGTCCAGCGCGACCGCGGCGCGGTCGCGCTCCGACTTGCGTCCACCCTTAATGCCCGCGGCTACGGCCGATCACGGCGCCACCGATATTGCGCGCGCGCTTCGACTTGCGTTCCGCGCTCAAGGCGTCCGGCTTCGGGCCGATCACAGAAGACGATCCGTCGATGGCCCTTCGACTCTCGACAGCCGCGAGCGTTCGCGCGTCGCAACCTGCCCCGATCGACTTCGGCGGTCGCGCGCAGGCGCTGCTCGGCATCGGTGATTTCGACGGCTACCGTCTGCTGTTCGCCGAAGCGGCGGAGGTCGAGGACATCCACCGCCGCTACAAGGCGCGCAAGACGCTCGCCGAGCAGGCACTCGCCGCCGCGCGTGCGCAGCCGCGGCAGAAGCTGGCGCCGATCTACCTCGCGCTCGCGCAGAACCTCGTCGACCTGCTCGAGGGGGAGCCGCGCGAGCCGGTGCTGCTCAACCTCCTCGGTGTGGCGCTGCACGAGCTCGGCTCGCTGCGCGGCGCCGAGGACGCCTTCCGTGCCGCCGCACGCCTCGACCCGGCGCTGCCGCACGTCGCGAGCAACATCGCCGAGGTCACCAAGCGCCGCAAGCTCGGCGCCCGGCCGCCGGCGCTGCCGCCCGCGGTCGCACGAGCGCTGAGCGTGACCGTGAAGCGGGCCCGGGAGCTCTCGGCGCGCGCGGAGCCCGCGCGCGGCCTGAAGCTCAGCCTGTGCATGATCGTCAAGGACGAGCAGGAGATGCTGCCGCGCTGCCTCGAGGCGGCGGCTCCCGCGGTCGACGAGATCGTGGTAGTCGACACCGGGTCGAGCGACCGCACCGTCGAGATCGCGCGGTCCTACGGCGCCCGGGTGGTGCACCACGAGTGGAACGGCTCGTTCGCCGACGCGCGCAACGTGTCCGTCGAGGCCGCGACCGGCGACTGGCTGATCTACCTCGACGCCGACGAGGTGCTGGTCGCCGAGGACGCGCCCCGGCTGCGCGAGCTGACCGGCCATGTCTGGCGCGAGGCGTTCTTCCTCGTCGAGACGAACTACACCGGCGACCTCGAGGACGGCATGGCGGTCACCCACAACGCCATGCGGGTGTGGCGAAACCGGCCGCAGTACCGCTTTCAGGGGCGCCTGCACGAGCAGTTCGCGGCGGCACTGCCCGGCTACCTTCCCGAGCGGGTCGAATCGACCACGATCCGAGTCGAGCACTTCGGCTACCTGGGCGTCGTGCGCGACGCGAAGGAGAAGGGCACGCGCAACATCGAGCTGCTCGAGCGCCAGGCGCACGAGGGCACCGACGGACCCTTTCAGGCGTTCAACCTCGGCTCGGAGTACGGCGCGATCGGCGACGGACGCCGAGCCGTCGAGCATCTGGAAAAGGCCTGGAAGTTGCTCGCCGACGACCCGGGCCGGACTAGCTACCCCTACGTGCCCTCGCTCACCTCGCGCTACGTGCGCGCGCTGCGATCCGTAGGCGAGCCCGAGCGAGCGACGCGGCAGGCCGACGAGGGACTCGAGCTGTTCCCCGGCTTCACCGACCTCGTCTTCGAGCAGGCGATATGCGCGCGCGACAGCGGTGAGCTCGAGCGCGCCGCCGAGCTGCTCGAGAGCTGCCTCGAGATGGGCGACGCGCCGGCGCAGTACTCGGCCACCGTCGGCTGCGGCTCCTACCTCGCCCTGACCGCGCTCGCCGAGGTCCGCATTCGGCTCGGCCGGCTCGACGAGGCGGAGCAGCTGCTCGAGCGCTGCCTCGACGAGCATCCCGGCTTCCTCGGCAGCATCCATCCGCTCGCCGCGCTGCGGCTGAAGCGCGGCGCCGACCCCGAGGCGCTCGCAGACGACATCGAGCGGCGCGTGCGCGAGGCGACGCCGAGCGTTCGCTTCATGCTCGGAGTGGCCCTGTACGAGGCCGGCGAGGCACGCACGGCGGAGCGCCAATTCCGGCTCGTGGTCGAGCGCCAGCCGTCGAACGGACCCGCGCTCGTCGCGCTCGCCGAGGCGCTGCTGACGCAGGAGCGGCTCGCCGAGGCGGCCGAGGTCGCCGGCTCGGTCGGCGACGACGATCCCTGCGCCGCTGCGGCGCGGCGCTCGCAGCTGTTCGCGCTGCTGCTGGACGGCGCTCTCGATGCCGCCGACCGGGTCCTCTCGAGCGGCACCCTGGCGCTCGGCGCGCAGGAGGCGGAGGTGTTCGCCGCCTGGCACCAGGCAGCTCTCGGTGGCACGCTGCCGCAGTCGCTACCGAGCGGTTCGGCGGAGCTGCTGCTGACCGTGCTCGAGGCGCTCCTGCGCCTGCGCGCGATCGACGCGTTCGCGCGTCTGCTGCCGCTCGTCGAGCGCGCCGGACTGCCCGTGCGCGAGCGGCGCGAGCGGCTCGCGACGATGTACCTGCGGCGCGGCTTCCTCGACTCCGCCGCGGACGAGTGGGTGTCCGCCTGCCGGCAGCTCGGCCCGGACATCGATGCGATGCTCGGGCTCG
Organism: uncultured Actinomycetes bacterium; assembly: GCA_963719375.1. Classification (GTDB taxonomy): domain Bacteria; phylum Actinomycetota; class Thermoleophilia; order Solirubrobacterales; family Thermoleophilaceae; genus JAICJV01. The sequence continues at coordinate 2,440,572 of CAVRBY010000001.1, forward strand.
CACAGGTCGCGGTGGCCAAGGAGCTGCCCGAGGACGCGCTCAACTTCGCGCGCGAAGCCCGCAACCTGACCTCCGGCGGCGACTCCCGGCGTGAGGCCGCGGACCGCCTCGTGGAGCACCTGGAGACGCTCGCCTGAGCGGTCAGCGACGCCGCCGATGGACCGCTCGTCGATGCAGCGAGGGCTTCTTCAAGTTTGGTCGCCGAGCGTCGATCAACCCGGCAAGCGGAGCCTCGCTCGAGGCCCGCAGGCCCAGGGACGGGTCGGGACCACTTCCAGGAGGAATCGAGATGAACTTTGAGCTACCGCCAATCGGCGGGGCGGACGGGCTGACGCCGCCCCAACGGCCGCAGGGCAGCGAGCGTGGCGACTTCGGCAGCGCGCTGTCCAAGGCGATGGGTCTGCCGGCGACGCCGCCGAGCGAGGTGCTCGACCAGATGGGCACTGCAGCGGCGGTGGCGGACCGGCTCGCCGCGCAAGGTCGCGAGCTCCACTTCGAGCTGAGCGGGCCGGGTCAGGTATCGGTCCAGCTGCGCGACCGCGGTGGCAACGTGCTGCGTGCCGTGCCCCCGAGCGAGGCACTCGACATTGCCACCGGGACCCGGGAGGTCTAAGCGATGGGGACGATCAACAACTCGACGAGCCCGGGGTCGCTCAGCAACTGGAGCCTCAGCACGACCAGCAGCACCGGCACGAGCGCGCCGTCGCTCGCGCTGAGCGGCCTGACCTCGGGGATCGACACGACCTCGATCGTGAACGAGATGATGTCGATCGACCAGATCCCCGAGCAGAAGCTCCAGATCCAGCTGAGCCAGGAGCAGGCGCGCGCCGCCGCGGTCACCTCGATCAAGAACGAGCTGATGACCCTGCAGACCGACGAGCAGGCGCTCCAGTCGCCCGGATTGTGGGCGCCGACGCAGACCGCCTCGACGAGCGACAGCAGTGTGGCGACCGCACTGATGACCGGGGGCGCGGGCCCGGGCGGCTACCAGGTCAGCGTCACCCATCTCGCACTGTCCGCCCAGCGGACGTTCACCTACAGCTCGCCGACGAGCGACGACACGCTGACCGTCGGCGGCGTGCAGATCGTGATTCCAGCGGGCTCGGACATCAACACCGCCGTCTCGACGATCAACTCGGCGAACAACTCGCCGGTCTACGCGGCGGCAGTCACCGACCCGAGCTCGGGCAACCAGGACCTGGTCCTGTCGAGCCGCCAGACGGGCGCCTCGAACGGCTTCACGGCGAGCGACTCGAACGGGTCGATCAGCGAGATCACGGGTGACGCCGTGGCCGGCCAGGACGCCGCGTTCACCGTCAACGGCGGGAACCCGATGACGTCGTCGTCGAACGTAGTGACGAACGCGATACCGGGCGTCCAGCTGACCCTGACCGGCCTGACAGGCTCGACGCCGCTGACCGTCAACGTGTCGAACCCCGCGCCGAACGAGAGCGCGATCCAGTCCGCCGTGCAGGCCTTCGTCACGCAGTACAACTCGACGGTCAGCGACATCCAGACCCAGCTCACGACAGCGCCGGTCGTCAACCCGCAGAACGCCACCGACGCCGCCCAGGGCGTGCTCTACGGCGACATGGGACTGCAGGACCTCCTCGATCAGCTACGGGAGTCGTTCTCCGGCAGCTACGCCCCCGGTAACCCGTCGAACCTCCAGCTGCTCTCCCAGATCGGTCTCTCGACCGGCGCCGCCGTCGGAAGCGGCGGGCTCAACGACAGCTCGATCAGCGGCCAGATCACCTTCGACACGAGCGCTTTCTCGAGCGCTATGGCGACAAATCCGAACGCGGTGCAGACCCTGCTCGGCGGCGGTCTCAACGGCAACGGCTTCGTGCAGAGCTTCGACGCGAGCCTGAACCCGTGGGTGACCCCGGGCGGCATCCTCGACTCACGCGTGTCGGACTCCGGCGAGACCGAGAGCGAGCTGTCGAGCCAGATCTCCGATATGCAGGCCGCGCTCGCGACCGAGCGTCAGACGCTGACGCAGGAGTTCACGAACATGGAGACGGCGATGCAATCGGCGAACGCCCAGGGCAACTGGCTCGCCGGCCAGATCGGCACCCTGCCGACCACGAGCTCGTCCTCGAGCTCGAGCTCGACCTCGAGCTCGGGCTCCAGCTCGAGCGGCGGCTAAACAAGCGGCCGTCCCGGCCGATCACCGGGGAGACCCCCTTCCCGCCCGCTTCGGAGTCACTTGAGCCCCTACGCCCAGGCCCAGCAGGCCTATCGCGACGCCGCCGTCCTGACCGCCCCGCCGGAGCGGCTCGTGGTGATGCTCTACGACGGAGCGAACCGCTTCCTCGTCCAGGCCGCCGCCGCAATGCGTGTCAGCGACCTCGTCACCGCAAACGCGAAGCTCCAGCGTGCCGAGGCGATCATCAACGAGCTGCGCACGACGCTCGACCGCTCGGCGGGCGACATCGCGACCCAGCTCGACTCGATCTACGCGTTCTGCCAGCGCCACCTGCTCGACGCCCGCTTCAAGCGCGACGCCGGACACATCGACCATGTGGCGAAGCTGCTCGGCGAGCTGCGCGAGGCGTGGGACCAGGTCGCGCAGCGCCAGGCCGTCGCGACCGCCTGATGACGGAGCGCTCGGACGTGGAGCCCTACGAGCGCCTGGCCGCGCTTGCCGAGGTCGAACTCGGTCTCGCGCGCGAGGGCGCGCTCGAGCAGCTGCTTGCGGTCCAGCGCGAGCGCGAGGCGCTCGTGCTTCTGCTCCCCGCCGCCCCGCCGCCCGAGGCGACCCAGGCGCTCAAACAGGCGGCCGCGTTCAACGCCGCCACGACCGAGCTGCTCGGCGTGGCAGTCGCGAGCCGGCGCGAGGTGCTGACCGCGATCGACCGCGGCCAGCGCGCGATGGACGGCTATGCGCCGGCGAGGCCGTCGCGCGCGCGGCTGGACGCATCCGCATAGGCGCCCCGCGGAGCGAGCGGGCGCCAGGGTCCTAAAGGACCGCCGCGGGACGCCGATGATGGAGGTGATCGCCATGGACGGCGATCGAGCCCCTAGTCCACGGAAGGACGCCCTGATCCGACCCATTCCGTGAGCCTGTTCGACAACACCGAGCTCGGCCTCGAGCGAGCCATCAGCGGCGCTTCGCTGCGCCAGAGCCTGCTCTCCAACAACCTCGCGAACGCCAACACCCCCGGCTACAAGCGCGAGGACGTGAACTTCCAGTCGACGCTCGCGCAAGCGATGCAGACCGGCGACCCGAACGCGATCCAGTCGGCCCAGTTCACCGCCACGCAGGATCCCCAGACCGTCCGGGCGGACGGCAACGGGGTCGACGTCGACGTCGAGTCGGCGGACATGGCCCAGAATGGCCTCCTCTACCAGGCGCTCGTGAGCGTCGCCAAGTCGCGGCTCGACGTGCTCCAGTACGCCATGGGGGCGAAGTAGTGGGCCTCTTCGACGCCCTCGACATCTCCGGCTCGGGACTCAGCGCCGAGCGGATGATGATGGACGTCACGTCCGAGAACCTGGCCAACGCGCAGACGACACGGACCGCACAGGGCGGCCCCTACCAGCGCAAGGAGGTCGTCTTCCAGCAGGCCCAGTCCGGCAGCAGCTTCGGCAGCGTGCTGCAGGGTGCGCTCGCCGGCACGCCGGCCGCCACGTCGGTCTCCCCGGGCGGCGGCGTCGAGGTCGCCGGGATCGTCAACGACCCCAACCCGCCGCGAATGGTCTACGACCCCGGCCACCCGGACGCGAACGCGCAGGGCTACGTCGCGATGCCGAACGTCGACCCGGTCTCCGAGATGGTCGACCTGATCTCGGCGTCGCGCGGATACGAGGCGAACGTGACCGCGATGCAGACGACCAAGACGATGTTCGAGAAGACCCTCTCGCTGCTCGGCTGATGTCGATCGTCCCGATTGACCCGAGCTTCGCCACGAACGGCGCCGACTGGAACGTCGGCGGCGTCGGCTCGATCCAGGGCGCTCCGCAGCAGGGCTCATCGAGCGGCGGCAGTGGCTTCGGCGGGATGCTCTCGAACGCGATCGACTCGCTCGACAGCTCGCAGACACAGGCCGCCTCGCAGGCGCAGTCGCTCACCAACGGCACGGCGCAGGACCCCAACCAGGTGGTGATGTCCGTGGAGCAGGCGTCGCTCGCGATGCAGCTCGCGGACCAGATCCGGACGAAGGCCGTCGAGGCCGAACAGTCCCTCTTCCAGACACAGGTGTAGCCGATGCAGACCCTCCGCTCGACGATCGTGAACATGACCCCGAAGGGACGCCTGATCGCCGGCGCGTCGACGCTCGGCGTGATCGTCGTCGCGTTCCTGCTGATGCAGATGGCCTCCGCGCCGAGCTACACGACGATGCTGAGCGGGCTCGACCCGGCCCAGACGGGCAAGATCACCGCCGCGCTCGACTCGAAGGGCATCGGCTACGAGATCCAGAACAACGGGACCGCGCTCGCCGTCAACAAGTCGCAGACAGCGCAGGCTCGGATCGCGCTTGCCTCCGCCGGGCTGCCCCAGTCGGCGCAGCCGGGCATGGAGCTGATGGACAAGCAGAGCCTCGGAGCAAGCGACTTCCAGCAGCAGGTCACCTACCAGCGCGCGCTCGAGGGGCAGCTTTCGCAGGCGATCTCCCAGGTCGACGGAGTCGGCGGCGCCAGCGTCCAGCTCGTGCTCCCGCAGAACCAGCTCTTCCAGGACCAACAGTCGCAGGCGAAGGCCGCGGTGCTGCTCTCCGGCACCTCCTCGCAGCTGCAACCGGGCGCGGTCCGCGGGATCGCCCAGCTCGTCTCCTCGAGCGTCACCGGCCTCTCGCCGCAGAACGTCACGATCACCGACTCGACCGGGCAGCTGCTGTGGCCGACGCAGGACGGCAGCGGTTCCGACGGCCAGTCGGCGACCGCAAAGCAGGCCGCCGAGACGCGCTACGACACCGACCAGCAGGCGAGCCTGAACGCGATGCTCGCGCAGACGCTCGGTCCCGGCAAGGCGCAGGTCGAGGTGAACGCCGACCTGAACACGAACCAGGTCACCCAGGACCAGCTCCAGTACGCCGCCAAGGGCGTCCCGCTGTCGCAGACGACGGAGACCGAGACGCTCCAGGGAGGCTCGCCGACGGGCGGCGCCGCCGGCGCGGCGTCGAACATCCCGACCTACTCGGCGACGGGCGGCGGTGCGTCCAACTACAACCACAAGACCACCCAGACCCAGTACGGCGTGCCGAAGACGGTCACCCACACGACCGTCGCGCCGGGCGCCGTGAACCGCCAGAGCGTCGCGGTCCTGGTCGACAAGACCGTGCCCGCGGCCGAGGTCGCAGCGATTCGCAGCGCCGTGCAGAATGCCGCCGGTATCACTCCCGCCCGCGGCGACACGCTCGCCGTCAGCCAGGTCGCCTTCGCCCAGCCGGCCCAGCCGAAGGCGGGGCTCGCGCCGGCGAACATACTCGGACTCGCGAAGTACATCGGCGCCGGGCTCGCGGCGCTCGCGTTCCTCTTCTTCGTCACGCGCCACCTGCGCCGGCGCGAGGACCAGGCACTGATCGGCGAGCCCGTCTGGCTGCGCGAGATCGAGGCGCCGACGACGATCGCGGAGCTCGAGCGTGGCCAGGAGCAGGGCCTGGTGCGTGCGCGTCCGCAGGCCAACCCGGTGCGCGGCGAGGTCGAGGGCATGCTCAACCAGGAGCCCGAGCGCGTCGCCCAGCAGGTTCGGGCCTGGATGAACGAGGACTAGCGGGTGGCCGAGGGGGACCGCACGGCGCTCGCGACGCGGGACTCGCCGGCGCCGGCGCCTGCACCGGCCCCGCCGGCGCGCGCGCTGGCGGGGATGACCGGACGCCAGAAGGCCGCGGTGCTGCTCGTGTCGCTCGGGCCGGAGCGCGCCGCGTCACTGTTCGGACACCTCCGCGAGGAGGAGATCGAGGCGCTCTCGCTCGAGATGGCGAAGCTGCGCCAGGTCGGGAGCGACACGACCGAGGCCGTGCTCTCCGAGGTGGTCGACACGGCGAACGCGCAGGCCTACTACGGCGCGGGCGGCTTCGAGTACGCGCGCGAGGTGCTCGAGAAGTCCCTCGGCACGGAGCGGACGGCGGAGATCATGGGACGGCTCTCGGCGGTGATCGAGATGCGGCCGTTCGAGTTCCTGCGCCGGACGCCGCCGGAGCAGATCTGCGCCTTCCTGCGCAACGAGGCGCCGCAGACGATCGCGCTGGTCGTTGCGAACCTGCACACGACGCTCGCCGCGCAGGTGCTCGCGCTGCTGCTGCCCGAGGTGCAGGCGGAGGTGGCGATCCGGATCGCGACCATGAACGAGACGAGCCCGGACGTGATCAAGGAGGTCGAGGCGGTCATGCGCCAGAAGCTCGCCAACGTGATCTCCCAGGAGTACGCGTCCGCGGGCGGCGTCGGCGTCCTCGCCGAGATCCTCAACCGCTCGGACCGCGCGACCGAGCGCAACGTGCTCGACCAGCTCGCCGAGAACGACGCCGCGCTCGCCGACCAGATCCGGATGATGCTGTTCGTCTTCGAGGACATCGTCAAGCTCGACGACCGCAGCGTGCAGCTGCTGCTCAAGGAGGTCGACCAGAAGGACCTCGCCCTGGCCCTGCGCGGCGTCACCGACGAGGTCAAGGACAAGGTGCTCTCGAACATGTCCCAGCGCGCCGCCGAGATGCTGCTCGAGGAGATGGAGTACCAGCCGCCGCAGCTGCGCCGTGTCGTCGAGGAGGCCCAGGGCCGGATCGTCGCCAAGGTCCGCCAGCTCGAGGAGTCGGAGACGATCGTGGTGTCACGCGGCGACGGCGAGGATGAGCTCGTCGCCTAGCGTGCAGCGGAGCTGCACGCTCGCTCGCCTGACGGCGCCGCGATGGAGGCAAGGGTCCGGGATGGTGATCGGATGAGCGCCGCTGAGGTCGCCGACGCGGACAGCTTCGGCTTCGAGCAGCTCGAGGCGCCGCCGGAGGCTCAGTTGCCGCCGCGGCTCGGCGACGTCAGGGCGCAGGCGGCGGCGCTGCTCGCCGAGACGGAGCGCCAGGCGAACACGATCCGGGCGAGCGCTCGGGCCGAGGGTTACCAGGCGGGATTCGCGGCCGGCCGCGAGGCTGCGTTCGAGGAGCTGCGGCCCGCAGCGGGCGCGCTGATGGAGGCCGTCGCGGGCGCACGCGAGCTGAGCCTGGGCGCCGCAGACATGGTCGAGGCGGAGGCCGTCCGGCTGGCGCTGCAGATCGCCGATCGAGTAGTCGCCTCGACGCTCGAGATGCAACCGGAGCGGGTGCTCGACGTCCTGCGCGGAGCGCTGCGGGCGGTCGTGGAGCGCGAGCGGCTCGTGATCCAGGTCAACCCGCGCGACCTCGAGCTCGTACGCGGCGCGGTCGCGGAGCTGTCGGCTTCGCTCGGCGGGATCGAGCACGTGGAGGTGCAGGAGGAGCGGCGCGTCGAGCGCGGCGGGGCGCTCGTGCGCACCCAGGTGGGCGAGATCGACGCGACGATCGAGACGAAGCTTCAGCGTGCCCGCCAGGCCATCGAGGCGGAGCTGGCGCGGCCATGAACGAGCAGGTCTCGATCGAGCGCTGCTTCGGAGCGCTTCACCGTGCCGACCTGCATGTGCGCCATGGCCGGGTGAGCAACGTGATCGGACTGATCGTCGAAGCGACCGGTGTCGAGGCGGAGATCGGCGAGCTGTGCCTGATCGAGACCGGCCGTCACTCCGAGGCCGTGCCCTCCGAGGTGGTCGGCTTTCGCGACTCGCGCACGCTGCTGATGCCACTCGGCGAGATGCACGGGATCGGCCCGGGCCGCGCGGTCACGGCCGCAGGGCGCCAGACCGGCGTGAGGATCGGACCCGAGCTGCTCGGGCGCGTGGTCGATGCGCTCGGCCGGGCGATCGACGACACCGAGTTCGAGGGTCCGCTTCGCGGGCGCGAGCGTCCCACGACCGCGCCCCCTCCCGGACCGCTCGAGCGCCCGCCGATCCGCGAGCGAGTGTCGCTCGGGGTGCGCGCGCTCGACGCGCTCGTGCCGTGCGGCCGCGGGCAGCGGCTCGGCATATTCGCCGGCTCGGGCGTGGGGAAGTCGTCGCTGCTCGGGATGATCGCACGCTCCACCGCCGCCGACGTGAACGTGATCTGCCTGGTCGGCGAGCGCGGTCGCGAGGTGCGCGAGTTCATCGACGAGAGCCTCGGCTCGGCACGCGAGCGCAGCGTCGTCGTCGTCTCGACCTCGGACCAGCCGGCCCTGCTGCGGATCAAGGCGGCGTTCACGGCGACCGCGATCGCCGAGTACTTCCGCGACGAGGGCCTGAACGTGACGCTGATGATGGACTCCGTCACGCGCTTCGCGATGGCCCAGCGCGAGGTCGGTCTGGCGATCGGCGAGCCGCCGGCGACGCGCGGCTACACGCCGAGCGTTTTCGCCCTGCTGCCGAAGCTGCTCGAGCGCTCCGGAACGAGCGCGCGCGGCTCGATCACCGGTCTCTACACCGTGCTGGTCGACGGCGACGACATGAACGAGCCGATCGCGGACGCGGTCCGCTCGATCCTCGACGGGCACGTCGTCCTGAGCCGCGATCTCGCCCATCAGAACCACTACCCGGCGATCGACGTGCTGCAGTCGGTCAGCCGCCTGCTCGGCCAGATCATGCCCCCGGAGCTGCGAGACGCGGGCGGCCAGGTCCGCAAGCTGCTCGCCGCGCTGCGCGCGAAGGAGGACCTGATCGCGATCGGCGCCTATCAGCGTGGAACCGACCCGACCGTCGACGCCGCGCTCGAGCGCCGGGACGCCATCCTCGCCTTCCTCCAGCAGCCCGTCGATCACTGCTCGACGCTCGAAGAGGCCGACGAGGGACTCGCGGCGCTCGTCGCCGGCCTCGGTGAAGACGTCGAGCCGGCCGCCGACGAGGGTCAGCTGCCGGCCGTGGCACCTGGACCGAGCGCACTGCCGCCGCTCAACCTCGCCGTATGAGCGACGTGCTCGAGCCGCCGCTCGCCGATGCCGGCCACGCGCCGATCGCCGCCGGGCCGGGCCCGCGCGCCGCACGCGTCCAGGCGATCGACTTCCGTCGCCCGACGAAATTCCCGCGCGAGCTGATCCGCCGCCTCGAGCATGCCCACGACTCCTTCTGCCGGACCGCCTCGAGCGGGCTCTCCGCCGAGCTGCGCACGAGCTTCGAGTTGAGCGTCGCGGGCAGCGAGCAACTGCCATATGGCACCGCGATGGCGGAGGCGAGCCAGGACGCGCTGCTCGCCGTGATGGGCATCGACCCGCTCGGCACGGAAGCTGCGCTCGTGATCGAGCTGCCGCTCGCCCTGCGGCTCGTCGACCGCCTGCTCGGCGGCGCCGGCAAGGCGCGGGAGCTGACGGCACGCGGACTGACGGACCTCGAGGTGGCGGTCGTCCGGCGGGCCGTCGCGAGCCTCGTCGAACCGCTCTCGGCCACCTGGCACGACCTCGCGGGGGTCCGCTTCGAGGTCGGCGTGATGCAGAGCTCACCGATGAGCTTCCAGCTCGTGCCGCCGAGCGAGCCGGTCCTGATCATGGTCCTCGAGGCACGCATCGACGGGCTCATGTCGCCCCTCGGGCTCTACATCCCGTACAGCGCGGTGGAGCCGATCGTGGACCGCCTCGAGCACCGCCACTACGACGACGCCGAGCACAACGATCCTGAGACGAGCGGACGCGTGCGGGCCGCGGTAGCGGGGGTCGACGTGGAGCTGCGGGCGGAGGTCGGAGCGGTCCCCATGACGCTGCGCCAGGTCCTCTCGCTCGACGTCGGCGACGTGATCCGGATGCGCCGGTCCGTGACCAAGGGCGTCGTGCTGCATGCCGGCGACATCGCCACCCATGTCGCGGCGCCGGGCCGCAACGGCAACCGGCGGGCCGTCCAGATCGAGGCTGACCTCGCGGAGCCCGCGTGAGCTTCGAGCCGTTCGAGAGCGCCATCGCGGCCGCCGCCGCGCCGGGGCCGAGCGTCGGGGTTGACGAGCTGCTCGACCTGACCCTGCGCGTATGCGCGGAGATCGGGCGTGCGCGGCTTCCCGCGGCTGAGGTCGTGGCTCTGCCGCACGGAGCGATCGTGGACCTCGACAGCGCCGCCGACGAGCCGGCCGACATCTACGTCAACGGTCACCACTTCGGCACCGGACGGGTGATCGAGCTGGACGGCGAGTGGGCGATCCGGATCGAGACACTCGACAATCCGAAGACCGGACTCGAACAGACGTCCAGTCCGGCTTCAGACGCCTGACCCGCCGCCGACTACTCCAGCCGTGACCCGTCGCTACAACTTCCGCCTCGAGCGTGTGCGTGCCCTACGCGAGCGCCGCGAGGATCTTGCGAAGGAAGAGCTCGCCGCGTCGCTGTCGACACGCCTCAAGGGTGAGGCGATGCTGGCGCAGGCATCCGAGCTGCACAGCGGCGCCCAGGCCGCTCGCCGCGAGCGTGCCGAGGCCGGCGGTGCCTCCGGCGCCGAGCTGCTGGCGATGCAGACCTACCTCGAGCGCACCGAGCGCGCGCGCCAGTCCGCCGAGCTCGAGCTCAACCGTCACGACGCCGAGGTAGACGCGCGGCGCACCGCACTGCGCGCCGCCGCCCAGGACCGGCAGGTGCTCGAGCGCCTCAAGGAGCGTCGACGCTCCGATCACCAGCGCGCGGTCGAGCGCCACGACGCGATGATCCTCGACGAGGTGGGCCTCGCGGTCCACCGCCGCGGCCAGGTGGCGCAATGAGCATCTCATCCGTGGTCAGCCGGGTCCAGCAGATCGAGGCGATGATCGCCGCGGCCGCGGCCGGCAACCCGAACCCTGCCGCCTCGTCGACCAGCTTCAGCCAGCAGCTCTCGCAGGCCTCGCCGATCGACGGCAGCTCCGGCGCGGGCGCTTCGACGGCTCCGGTCTCCGACACCGGCGCCGCCTCGAGCGGCGGCGGATCGTGGCCCTTCAAGTCGCAGATCGACGCCGCCGCCTCGAAGTACAACCTCGACCCGGCTCTGCTCGCGGGGCTCATCAAGCAGGAGTCCGGCTTCGACCCGAACGCCACCAGTGGCGCGGGCGCCCAGGGCCTCACCCAGCTCATGCCCGGCACGGCCGCCGCGCTCGGGGTGAGCAACCCGCTCGACCCGGCGCAGTCGATCGACGCCGGAGCGCACTACCTGCGCGAGCAGCTCGACACCTTCGGCGGGGACGAGCGCAAGGCGCTTGCCGCGTACAACGCGGGGCCCGGCGCGGTTCAGCAGTACGGCGGCGTTCCGCCCTACGCCGAGACGCAGAACTATGTCCAGTCCGTGATGAGCTTCGCGAACCAGTACCGCCAGCAGGAGGGCGGCAGCAGCCTGCTTCCCGGACCCACGAGCCTCGCGACGGCGGCGTGACGATGGGCGCGGAACCACTCGCACCCCCGCCGCCGCCCAGTCCGGCGCCGCCACCCGGCCCGCCGCCACCCGGCGGGGCACGGGGAGCGCCGGAGGGGCAGGACACCTTCGCCAGCGCACTCGACAACCAGCAGGCCCGGACCGCCACTGCGGAAGGCCAGAAGGGGAAGGACGGGAGCGTCGCCTCCCAGAAGGACGGCGACTCCACGAAGGCCCCAGCCGGATCGGCCCCCGACCCACAGGGCGGCGACAAGCCGCAGGGACCGGCGGATGCCGTCGCGACGACTCTTTCGGCGCTCACGCTGCAGACGCCTGCGCCCTCCGGAGCGGCGTCCAGCGCCCCTGTGAAGGACGCTCCCGCTTCCACGGACACTGCGGCTCCGAAGGACCCGACGCCCGGGACGAAGGCCCCTGCCGGGCCTGCGCCTTCGGACGAGCCCGAGCTTCCGGCAACGGCGGCCAAGACGCCGGCCGCCCCCCAGGACCCAACTCTCGGAGGAGGCACCCAAGCCCTAGGTGCCACAGCTGACGCCGCTGCCCCCGGCGCCAGCCAAACCGGTGCCCCCGCAAAGGGCGCCCCGACGCCGGCCGCGCCCGTCCCCGCGGCCGGCGCTCCGCAAGGCGCGGCCACCCCGGCCGCAAGCGTCCAGAGCGCCACGCCCTCGACCAGCGACGGGCCGGCAGGCTCGGGCGGTGACGCCTCGCCGGGCGAGCGGGAGAACCCTTCCGACCCGTCGGCGGACCAGGCCCCGACGAACCCGCCGTCCACGGCACCGGCGGCGCCGCCGGTCGCCGCATCCGCTCACCCGGCCGGGCCCGCGTCCGCACCGGCACCCGCGCCCGCCTCCGGATCCGAAGCGTCCGCGCCCACCGCGCCGCAGGTCGCGCCGCCCACACAGGCCGCCGCGCGTCCGCTCCCCGCGGCCACGCCGGTACCGCTCTCGCGTGCTCCCGTAACCGTTCAGAGCACGATCCAGCTCGCGGCCGCACGCGGCGTGAGTCAGGCGCGCATAACGCTGCAGCCCGAGCAGCTCGGATCGATCGAGATCCACCTCCGCTCAACAAGCGACGGGCTCGTCGCGCGAGTCGTCGCGACCGGGCCGGAGGCGGCTCAGACGCTGCAGGCCGCCGCCGGCGACCTGCGCCGCTCGCTCGAGCAGCAGGGCGTCACCCTGCTCGGGCTCGACATCAGCCACTCCGGCGAGGAGCGGCGGGCAGGCGGCGGCGCGGCAGACGGTGAGCCGGGACAGGCGGGCGGGTCCGCAGACCCCGAGGCCTCCGACAGCGCTCAAAGCATCGAGAACGCGAGCGAGACGACGCTCCAGCTGCCCGACGGCGTGCTGGTCGACGTCCTCGCCTGAGAAAAGTCAAGGAGAGACTGTGACCAACCCCGTCAGCGGCAGCCAGCCCCCGCCCGCAACTACGCAGGGCTCGTCGAGCAGCTCGCCGACGAGCTCGCTCAACCAGACCGACTTCCTGAAGCTGCTCACCGGACAGCTCCAGAACGAGGACCCGATGCAGCCGACCGACGACTCCCAGTGGATCGGCGAGATGGCCCAGTTCACCGTCGTCCAACAGGTCAGCAGCATGAACTCCTCGAACAGCAAGATCCTCTCGGCGCTCGACAGCAGCCAGACGCTGTCGCTGATCGGCCATAAGGTCACCTACACCGACTCGAACGGCAACAGCACGAGCGGGACCGTCGACAAGGTCGACATCGACTCAGGCAATGCGACGCTGACCGTCGACGGTCAGACCGGCATCGACGCGAGCAACGTCACCGAGGTGCAATGACGCCGCTCGCGCACAATCCGGCGCTCGTTCCGCCGGGTGCGGTCAGCGGTTCCACCCCGGCGCCGCCGCCGGCGCCGGCGACGCGGCCGCAGGGCCCCGCGTTCGGCGACGTGCTCGCGCGCGAGGTCGACAAGGTCCAGTTCTCCTCGCATGCCCTGCAGCGGGTACAGCGTCGCGGGATCGACGTCAGCGGACCGACTATCGCCAGGCTGCAGAACGGCGTCGCGAAGGCGGCGGCGAAAGGCTCGCGCGACTCCGTCGTGATGGTCGACAAGACCGCGTTCGTCGTCTCGGTCAAGAACCGGACGGTGATCACCGCGGTCGACAATGAGCACATGAAGGACCACGTCTTCACGAACATCGACAGTGCCGTGATCGCATGACGCAAGCGGCAACCAAACGACAGCGGCCGGACCTCGCCGATGAGGGGGCCGTCATCCAAGGAAAGGAAGTGATGTCCCGATGATGAGGGCCATGTTCGCCGCGGTCAGCGGCCTCAAGGCGCACCAGGTGATGCTCGACACGACCGCTGCCGACATCGCCAACGTCAACACGGTCGGCTACAAGTCGAGCCGTATGACCTTCCAGGACGAACTCGCCCAGACCCAGTCGGGCGGCGCGGCGCCGGGTGTGAACACCGGCGGGTCGAACGCGATCCAGGTCGGTCTCGGCGCGCAGGTCGGCTCCGTGGACAACCTGATGGAGAGCGGCGCGCTGCAGACCACCGGGAACCCGCTCGACGTCGCCATCACCGGCGACGGCTGGTTCCGGGTCGGCAGCTCGACCGCGCCGGCGGTGCCCTCGCTCGTGGAGTACACGCGTGCGGGCAACTTCACGACCGACCAGAACGGCTACCTGACGACCCAGGACGGCGACTACGTGATCGGCCGCTCGACGAGCGGCGCCGGCGGCGCCGACCAGCTGCTCCAGATCGCAGCCGGCGCGAGCAACATCTCGATCGGCCAGGACGGCTCTGTTACGTACGAGCCCGCCGCGGGCGGCGCGCGCGTCACCGCGGGCTTCCTCTCGCTGGCCAAGTTCGCAAACGAGGGCGGTCTCGTGCGCCAGGGGCAGAACCTCTGGACGTCCGGGCCGAACTCGGGTGGCGAGCAGGTCTCGACGCCCGGCGGCACGTACGGCACAACGGTGTCGGGCTCGCTCGAGATGTCGAACGTCGACCTCTCGTCGGAGTTCACCAACATGATCACCGCGCAGCGCGGCTTCGACGCCAACTCGCGTGTGATCTCAGCGGCCGACCAGATGCTTCAGGATCTGGTGAACCTGATCCAGGGCTAAACCGACAGGGCCAGACGGGCGGGGCGGCGTTCGAGGGACCGCCGTCCCGCCCGGTGCGGCCAGGAGGCAGCAGTGATCGTCCTGCACCGGCTCGGCCATACGCTCGAGCCCTTTCATCTGAATCCGGACCTGATCGTCACCGTCGAGGCACATCCAGACACGGTGGTGACGCTCGCCACGGGCGCCAAGGTCGTGGTCGATGAGACGCCGGAGCGCGTCGCCGACGAGGTGAGCGCCTACCGGGAGCGGATCCTCGCGAATGCGCTCGCAGTGGCGCGGCAGTTGCGCGCGCGTTCTGACGAACGCGCTCCTGGCGGGCCGCCGTTGGACGAAGTGATCGGGCCTCTCGACTGAGAGCCCGTTTCAAAACCCCCCGCACACGTCTGGCGGCGGCGGATCGTCGCGGCTGCTGCGTCCTCGGATCCGCTCATAGTCCCAGCTATGAGCCGGATCCTGCGTCCGTGCCCCGCTCGATCCGGCGCGCGCCAGCCGCACACGCGGGATTGTGAAACGGGCTCTGACGCCGGCGGCCCGCTCCGGGTGTCAGGCTTCGGAAGGCGCGTTACGGCGCCGCGCACCACGGTCCGCCGTGCGAGTGCGAACGGTCCGGAGCGCGTATCGCCACAAGGCGCTTCGCCGACCCGGAGCGCCTTCTTTCGAATGGGCTCTCGGCTTGACGCTGCTGGACTGAGGTAAGCGGCCTCACTAACCGGGGGAAGCACCTCCGCCCGATATTCAGCGCGTCGCGCCAAGAGCGCTTCGCCGACCCGGAGCGCCCTCTTTGCGAAGCGCTTCTCGGCGTGGCCGCGGTTGCGGACACGACGACGCTCCTGGACTGAGGTAAGCGGCCTCACTAACGGGGGAAGCACCTCCGCCCGATATTGAGCGCGTAGCGCCAAAAGGCGCTTCGCCGACCCAGGCCTGCCTTGGCGCTACGCGCTTGAAGGAAATGGCCTGTTTGTCGATCTAAGCGAGAGAACGACATGAAAGCCACGACTGCGATAGGCATCGGAGTGGCCCTGGCGGGGCTGCTGCTCGGAGCGATGATGGAGGGGAGCCAGATACCGGCCTTCCTCAACATCCCCGCACTGCTGCTCGTCAACGGCGGCATGTTCGGTGCGACGCTGGCCGGCTCGAGCATGGAGCGCATGAAGGCGATCCCCGCGCTCTACAAGAAGGCCATGTCCTCGGAGCGGCCGAACCTCCCGGCGCAGCTGGAGCTGCTCGTGGGCTTCGCCGAGCGTGCCCGTCGGGAGGGACTGCTCGCACTCGACGACGAGGTCGCCGAGCTCGAGGACGAGTTCACCAAGAAGGGCCTTCAGCTGGTGGTCGACGGCACCGACCCCGAGCTCGTGCGCGAGATCCTCGAAAACGAGATCGACGGCATGGCGGCGCGCCACGCAGCGGGCGTGCAGCCGTTCGAGAAGGCCGGTGGGTTCGGGCCGACGATGGGGATCATCGGCACCGTGATGGGGCTCGTCCACGTGCTCCAGAACCTGAGCGCACCGGCGACGCTTGGCCCGGCGATCTCCGGCGCGTTCATCGCGACCCTGTACGGGGTCGGGTCGGCGAACGTGATCCTGCTTCCGACCGCGAACCGGCTCAAGGTGCTCTCCGCGGAGGAGGTCGAGCTGCGCACGATGACGCTCGAAGGGATCCTCTCGATCCAGGCCGGCGACAACCCGCGCGTCGTCGCGGACAAGCTGCTCAGCTTCATTCCGCCCGCCGAGCGTGCCGGTGAGGCGGCGGGCGACAGCGAAGCCGAGGGCGCTCCCGCCGTCGAGCCCGAGCTGGCGGCCGCGTAGCGATGGCCGGGCACGGGAGGCGGCGCCGCGGACACGCGGCCGAGCATGAGAACGAGGAGCGGTGGCTGCTCACCTACTCGGACATGATCACCCTGCTGATGGCGCTGTTCATGGTGCTGTTCTCGATCACCTCCGTGAACAAGTCGAAGCTGCAGGTGCTGACGAAGTCGCTCCAGCAGGCCTTCTCCGGCGAGATACTTCCGGGCGGGCGCTCGATTCAGGACAACGGCGGGGGCCCGAGCGTGCATTCGCCGGCGCCCCAGCCGCCGATCCCGGCGATCCAGCCGCTCGTCGCGAATCAGTCGACGCCGACCGGCCAGCTCTCACACGGGACCGTCGCCTCCGCGAGCGCCGCCTCCTCGGCCGCCGGCCAGGCCGCGAGCGAGCAGCAGGACTTCGAGCAGATCAAGCAGCAGATCGACCACTTCGTCCATACCCACGGCCTGCAAAATCAGGTCCAGACCCAGATCGACCAGCGCGGCCTGGTGATCCGGCTGCTCACCGACAAGGTGCTGTTCGACTCGGGGCAGGCGGACCTCAAGGCCGGGGCCGGGCCGCTGCTCGACCAGGTCGCGAGCCTGCTTCGCAACGACACCGGCGGTCACGACGTGATGGTCGAGGGCCACACGGACAACATCCCGATCGCGGGCTCCGAGTACCCGACCAACTGGGAGCTCTCGACGGCGCGGGCAGCGCGCGTAGTGCGCTACCTGATCGGTGCGGGAGTGCCCGGCGGGCGTCTCGGCGCCGTCGGCTATGCCGACCTGCATCCGATCGCGTCGAACGACACACCGGACGGGCGGTCGCTCAACCGCCGCGTGGAAATCGTGCTGCTGCGCTCCGGGCAGGGGGCAGCGCAAGGAGGCAATGGACTATGAAGGGGAAGCTGAAGTTCATCATCCCGCTTGCGCTGCTGATCGTGCTCGGCGGCGTCTACAAGGAAGTGCTCGCGAAGCCGCCGCCGGCCCCGAAGCCGAAGATCAACGGGACCGTGTACGTGCTTCAGAAGGAGTTCCTGCTGAACCTCTCGGATGGGCACTTCGCGAAGCTCGACGCCGCGCTCGTGCTCGCCCCCGACGTCTCCCTGCCCTCAGCCGAAGGCGCTACTACGCCGCCTGATGGCTACGGGGCGCTGCCGCAGGAGGCGGCGGTGCGCGACGTGATCACCAACGTCGTGACCGGGGCGAGCAGCCAGGACCTGATCAACCGCAAGGCGCGCCAGCGGATAAAGCAGGAGATCCTCAAGGGAATCCGGACGCGAACCGACGTACACGTCAACGACGTCCTCTTCACCGATATCGCGGTCCAGTAGGAGGCTCAAGTGGAAGACGAGATCGAGTTCCAACCGCTCGCGCCGGCGGCGACCGCCGTGGAAGGCGCCGCAGACCTGCGGCGGCTCCAGGACGTCCCGGTGGAGCTCGCCGTAGAGATCGGCCGGACGCAGATGACGATCGGTCAGACGCTCGAGCTCCGGCCCGGGTCGGTCGTCTCGCTGAACCGGCTGGCCGGCGAGCCGGTCGACCTGCTCGTCAACGGCAAGCCGATCGCGCGCGGCGAGGTGGTCGTGATCGACGAGGAGTTCGGCCTGCGCGTTACGGACGTCGTCGCGGGCCGCCAGGGCACGGTTGACGAGGCTGCCGCGGCGCAGGCCGCCGCCCGGGCCGCCGAGGCCGACCTGATCGCGCACGTCGAGTCGAACCCGCTCGCTGAGGCGTCGGTCGACGACCTGCCGCTGTCGGTACCCGAGAGCGCGCCTTAGGCGCCATCTCCCCTCGCCTCCGCGGCGGGAGGCTGCTGGAGCGTTCGGCCGAGTCGCACGCTGGACGAATGGCCGGGTTGTCAGGCGGCACGTGATGCATTAAAGGGCTGACCGCCGCGCGCCGATGAGGTTCGGGACCCCGCCCTCAGGGTCGTCCCTCGATGAAGCTGCCTGTGCCCTTTCAGACAGCCGCGCTAGCGGCATGCCTCGCTCTGCCCTTCACGTGCGAGAGCGCTTTCGCCGACACCGGCGAGAAGACTCCCGTGAACCTGGGAGGCGCGCCCGCGCAGCACGCGGCGAGCACCGGCGGCAGCGGCTCGATCGTGCATACGCTCGTCGGACTCGCCGTCGTGATCGGGGTCATCTACGGGCTCTACTGGGTACTCAAGCAGGTCAAGGCGAGCCGCCAGGAGAAGGCGTCGGGTAACGGACTGACGCCGCTCGCGACGCTTCCGCTCGGGAACGGACGCTCGCTGCAGATGGTCCGTGCGGGATCGGAGATCCTGCTCGTCGGCGTCGCAGAGAAGAGCGTCACGGCGATCAAGGCCTACGGCGAGGACGAAGCCGTGCGCGTCGGGCTGATCGATCCCGATCAGGAGTACAGCGCGATGGGATCCGAGCCCGTCCGGGCGGGCGGAGTGGTCGACCAGCTGCGGAAGCTGACGGTGCGCCGATGAAGGTCGACGGGCAGAACGCGGTCCAGCTGCTCCTGCTGATCACCGGCATCTCGCTCGTGCCGGCGCTGCTGTTCACGGTCACCGGCTTCACGCGGATCCTGATCGTGCTCGGCTTCATCCGACAGGGCCTCGGCACGCCGACGGCGCCGCCCAACCAGGTGCTCGTCGGGATCGCGCTGTTCCTGACGATCTTCGTGATGGCGCCGACGTTCACGGCGATCAAGAAGGACGCGATCGACCCGCTGAGCCATCACCAGATCAGCCAGACCACGGCGATCAAGCGCGGCGAGGAGCCGCTGCGCGAGTTCATGTTCCGCCAGACCCGCACGCAGGACCTCGCCCTGTTCACGAACCTCGCCCATCGCAAGCCGCCGAAGACGCGTGCGGACATCCCGACCTGGGTCCTGATCCCCTCGTTCATCCTCAGCGAGCTGAAGACGGCGTTCCAGATCGGATTCCTGATCTTCCTGCCGTTCCTGATCATCGACCTGATCGTCTCGTCGACGCTGATGAGCATGGGCATGGTGATGCTCCCGCCTGTCTTCATCTCGCTGCCGTTCAAGATCCTGCTGTTCGTGCTCGTCAACGGCTGGGACCTCGTCACCCAGTCACTGGTGCAGAGCTTCCACTGATGAACACGGACGTCGTCATCAGCCTCGCCACGCAGGCGATGGACCTTGCGCTCAAGGTCGCGCTGCCGATCCTGCTCGCCGGGCTCGTGGTCGGCCTGCTCGTCTCGATCTTCCAGACCGTCACCCAGATCCAGGAGCAGACGCTCGCCTTCATCCCGAAGATCCTGGCGATCGCCGCGGTGCTCGTCATCGCCGGCCCCTGGATGCTCAACCAGGTCATCTCCTACACGAACGACCTCTACGGCGGGATCCCGCAGCTGATCGGAAAGTGACCCAGCTGATCCACCAGATCGGCGAGCAGCAGGCCGCCGGCTTCATCCTCGTCCTCGCTCGCCTCAGCCCGCTGTTCGCGGTCGCGCCGCTGTTCTCCTCGAAGCTGATCTCGGTGCGCGTGCGAACGATCGTCGCGCTCGCGCTCTCGGTGGGGCTCGAGCCCGTCGTGATGCGCGGACACACGCTCGCGCTGGGCATCCTGCCGCTCGGCGGGCTGATCCTGAAGGAGATGCTCGTTGGCCTCGCGTTCGCGTTCGCGTTGCAGGTGCTGTTCGGTGCGGTCACGACGGCCGGTGGATTCCTCGACACCCTGGTCGGCTTCTCCTTCGGCTCGCTTGTCGATCCGATCAACGGCAACCAGAGCACGGTCCTGTCACAGCTCTACTCGCTGCTCGGCGTGCTGATCTTCATCGCCATCGGCGGTGACAGCTGGGCGATCGAGGGGATCGCGAAGACCTACCAGCTGGTCCCGATCGACGCCTTCCCGAAGCTCGGAGCGCTGATCGGCGGCGCCGACCACACGTTCGGGACGATCTTCCTCTCGGCGCTCGAGCTCGCCGCGCCGGTGGTGATCGCGCTGATCATCCTGGACGCCGGGTTCGGCGTCGTCGCACGCGTCGTCCCGACGCTGAACGTGTTCGCCGTCGGCTTCCCCGCGAAGATCCTGGTCGGCCTACTGGTGATCTCGGCGACGCTTCCGTTCGCCGCCGGCTGGATCGAGAACCAGCTGCAGGTGAGCGTCCAATCGGCGCTGAGCACGCTGCACGTGGCGGCGGCGCGAAATCCGAAGGCGGGACTCGCCTGATGGCCGGCGAGAAGACAGAAAAGCCGACTCCGAAGCGCCGGGCCGAGGCGCGCAAGAAGGGGCAGGTCGCCCGCAGTCAGGACCTCAACGGCGCGCTGATGCTGCTCGTCGCCATCTTCCTGCTCAGCGTGCGCGCCCCCCAGATGCTGAACGCGATCGGTGGCTCGATGACCCAGACGCTCGAGCTGATCCGAACGCCGCAGATCGTGACCGGGCATGGCCTCTTCAGCCTGGTCAAGCAGGACGCGATGACGATCGCCTCGTGCGTCGGGCCGATCGCCGGCGCCTGCGTCGTCGTCGGTGTCGTCTCGAACCTCGCGCAGGTCAAGTGGAAGCCCTCACTCGAGGCACTCAAGCCCGACCCGAAGAAGCTCGACCCGCTCAAGGGAGCGAAGCAGATGGTCAGCCCGGAGAAGCTGTTCGACCTCGTCAAGAGCCTGGCCAAGGTCGGGATCGTCGGCGCGATCGTGGCGATCGCGGTGATACCGCAGCTCTCGCAGCTCGGGGCGCTCGTCGGGATGACCCCCGGGGCTCTGCTGTCGTCGCTCGCCGGCAACGTCTCGTCGATCGGCGAGCGCGCCGCCGCCGCCTACCTGATCGTCGCGATCGTCGACTACCTGTGGCAGCGCAGGCGGATCGAGAAGAGCCTCAAGATGGACAAGCAGGAGATCAAGGAGGAGGCCAAGCAACACGCGCCGCCGGCCGAGATCCGAGGCGCGATCCGCCGACGCCAGATGCAGGCCGCCCGCGCGCGGATGATGGCGGCCGTCCCGGAGGCGGACGTCGTCGTGACGAACCCGACCCATTACGCGGTCGCTCTCCGCTACGACGCGTCCAAGGCCGCGCCGGAGGTGGTCGCCAAGGGACAGGACCTCGTCGCCGTGCAGATCCGCCGGATCGCGCAGGACACCGGAGTCCCGGTCGTCCCGGACCCGCCGCTCGCGCGTGCTCTGCATGCGAGCGTCGAGGTCGGCCATCAGATCCCCGAGGAGATGTTCGCCGCGGTGGCGCAGCTGCTCGCGTTCGTGTACCGCGTCGCAAATCGCAAGGTGGTGTGACTCGATGGCCGCGCTGACCAGGAAGCTGACCACCCACGCCGACCTGCTTGCGGCGGGCGCGGTCGTACTCGTCGTGGCGATGATGATCATTCCGCTGCCGCCGTTCCTGCTCGACATGTTCATCACGCTGAACATCTCGGTGGCGCTGTCGGTGCTCGTCGCCACGATGTACATGCCGCGCTCGCTCGAGTTCAGCTCGTTCCCGAGCCTGCTGCTGCTGACGACGCTGTTCCGCCTCGCGATCAACGTCTCGGTCACCCGCCTCGTGCTGCTTCACGGCGACGCTGGGTCCGTCGTCAAGTCGTTCGGCAACTTCGTGGTCGGCGGCAACGTGCTGGTCGGCCTCGTGGTCTTCCTGATCCTCGTAGTGATCCAGTTCGTGGTGATCACGAACGGTGCGGGGCGCGTTGCGGAGGTCGCCGCGCGCTTCACGCTCGACGCGATGCCGGGCAAGCAGATGGCGATCGACGCGGACCTCAATGCGGGTCAGATCACCGACGAGGAGGCCCGCCGGCGGCGCCAGGACATCGCGCGCGAGGCCGACTTCTACGGCGCGATGGACGGCGCCTCCAAGTTCGTCAAGGGCGACGCCATGGCGGGCGTCCTGATCACGATGATCAACCTGATCGGCGGGCTGATCGTCGGCCTGCTGATGCTGCACATCCCGTTCTCCGACGCGATCCACCGCTTCTCGCTGCTGACGGTCGGCGACGGCCTCTGCGCTCAGATCCCGGCACTGCTCATCTCCGTCGGCACCGGCATCCTGGTGACTCGCTCGAGCGGCGCCGAGAAGGACCTCGGCAACGACATCGCCCGCCAGATCATGGCCCAGGAGCGCGCGCCGCTCGTGGCCGGCGGCGTGATCTGCGGCTTCGCGCTCGTTCCCGGCCTGCCGAAGATCCCGTTCCTCGCGATCGGCGGACTGTTCCTCGCCGCCGGCTGGGCGAACAAGAAGGGGCTTCTCGGCTCGCAGAAGCAGGGCGCCGCTCCGGTTCCCGCTGACGCCCAGAAAGCGCTGCCCTCGACGCGCGACCAGGCTCTCGAGGCGCTGTCGATCGACCCGCTCGAGCTGGCCATCGGGTTCGGCCTGGTGCCCCTCGTCGACGAGAAGGCGGGTGGATCGCTGCTCTCGCGCGTCTCGGCGATCCGGCGCCAGATCGCCTCCGAGCTCGGAATGGTCATCCCGCCGGTACGGATCCACGACGAGATCGGCCTCGACTCGCACGAGTACGTCGTCAAGGTGCGCGGCGCGGAGGTCGCGCGCGGCCGGACGCTGCCAGGGCACCAGCTCGCGATGGACCCGGGCGACGCCGTCGGGCAGCTGCAGGGTGTGCCGACGACCGAGCCCGCATTCGGCCTGCCGGCGACGTGGGTCGCCGACGCCGGACGCGCGGAGGCAGAGGCGCTCGGCTTCACCGTCGTCGATCCCGAGTCCGTGATCGTCACCCACCTGACAGAGGCGATCCGCGGCGAGGCCGACGAGCTGCTCACGCGCCAGGAGACCCGCCAGCTGCTCGACCAGCTCAAGGAGCACAACGCAGCGGTCGTGGACGAGGTCGTCCCGGACGTGCTCTCGCTCGGCGAGATCCAGCGGGTGCTCCAGTCGCTGCTGCGCGAGGGCGTGTCGATCCGCGACCTCGGCGTGATCGTCGAGGCGATCGGCGACAAGGCGCGGCTGACCCGCGACCCGGCGCTACTCGCGGAGTACGCACGCCAGGCGCTCGGCCGAAACATCACCGCCCCGTATCTCGGGATGGATCGAAAGCTCCGTGCGATCACGCTCGACCCGACGCTCGAGCAGGAGGTCGCCGAGTCGATCGCACAGACTTCCGACGGCGAATACCTGGCGATGGAGCCGACGCGCGCACAGGCGCTCGTGACCGCGCTGCGCGAGCAGGTGGACGGCGCGGTCGCGCGCGGGGCGCGCCCGGTCCTTCTGTCCTCGGCTCGCGTGCGCCGTCACCTGCGACGCCTCTGCGAGCAGGCGCTGCCGCAGCTTCCCGTCTGCTCCTACAACGAGATCGTAGGCGGCATCAAGGTTGAGCCGGCCGGGGTCGTCGAGGCATGAAGCGCGGCACCGGCGTCGAAAACGCAGAGCGAACGATGAACGAGACCAAGACCTACCGGGGACGCTCGCTCGAGGAGATCCTGCCGCGGATAAAGGCGGAGCTCGGGCCGGAGGCGCTCATCACCCGCCAGCGCGACGGGCTGACGGGCGGCGTCGGCGGATTCTTCCAGCGCCAGTGCGTCGAGGTGGACGCCCGGCCAGCGCCGCGTCGCTTCGACGCGTTCGATGAAGCCGATGCAGCTCCGGAGGCCGAGGAGTTCGTCGAGCAGCCGCTCGCATCCGAGGACCCCTATACGCGCGAGGGTCTCGACTCGCCCGCGATCCGCGCGATGATCGAGCAAGCGGCTCCGTTTGCCGATCATCTGGAGCTCGCTGAGAGTCATGGACACGCCGACTCCCAGGCCGGCGCGGAGGAGCCGCTTGCTCAGGAGGCGTATGGGTCGGCAACCGCTCAGGGTGCGTACGGGCGGGCTGCGGGCCATGGCCGGCAGCGGGCGCCCGTGGGGCCGCCTTCGCCGCCCCCCGACGTCCGGCCCGTGGGTGCGGCCAGGGAGGCGCCGCCGGCCGCGGCGGCGCTGCGTGACGTGCTCGTCACCGAGGGCATCGACCCGGCAGTCGCGGACGCCCTGATCGCCGAAACGGTCTCGCACCTGCTGCCGTTCGGCTCGCCAAGGTCGCTAAAGCGGCTCGCGCGACGCGCGCTTGCCCGCCGCATCCCGGTCGACCCGGGGGTAGCCCCGGCGGGCGCTCGCTCGCCTTCGTTGGACCCGGTGGCGCGGGCAAGACCCTTTGCGCGGCCCGGCTCGCCGCCGCGTACGCGAGCGGCAGCGACCTCCCCGTCGTCTGCGTGACGCTCCGTCCGGGCGACGGCGGCGCCGAGCTCGGGTCGATGCTCGAGCCGCACGGCGTTGCGGTGCACGCCGCGAGCGACCAAGAGCAGCTGCGCGCCCACATCGTCGCGGCGGGCGAGCATGCCGTCGTCGTGGTCGACACGCCGGCGGTCGCAGCAGGATCGGAAGAGGCAATTCACCGACTCGCCGGCGAGCTCTCGGCGGCAGGGATCGCCGAGGTCCACCTGACGCTGCCCGCGACCACGAGCGGGCCGGCGGCGACCGAGCTCGTCGAGCGGCTCGAGCCGCTCGGCGCCTCGCGCATCGCGGTCACCCATGGCGACGCGAGCTCTCATGTCGGGCCGCTGCTCGGCACGCTGATCGGCTCCGACAAGCACGTCTCGTATCTATCGGCGGGCACGGAGGTGGCAGGCGGACTCGAACCTGCCGACGCCGACAAGCTGGCGGCGCAGGTGCTGCGATGAAGGGACCCGAGCTCGGACAGGACGTGTTCGTCGTCTTTCCGGCGGCGGGGCCGCTGAACGGGCGCGTCGACGGCGTGCGCGAGGAGGGCATCTACCTGACCGTATGGCAGGGCGAGGGCGAGCGGATCACCGAGCTGCGCGGCGAGGCTTCGCTGCAGTTCACGAATCGTCGCGGCGTGTGCCGCCTCGACGGCGTCCTGCACGGCCCCGACCGCGAGCACGGGCACATCCACTTCGAGCCGACCGCGGCGGTCCGCGTGATCCAGCGGCGCGACTACGCGCGCGTCGACGCGGTCGTGTCCGTCAGCTACGAGGGCCGCGCCGGCCAGCGGATCGACACGCACACGACGAACCTCTCGGGCGGTGGGTTCGCGCTCGCCTCGCCGGAGGACATCGAGCTCGGCGACCGGCTCCACTTCACGCTCTACCTGACCGAGGACGGCGGGCTCGCTCCGCTCGAGCTCTTCGGGCAAGCGGTTCGCAAGACCGACGGCGCCGGCATCGGCGTGGCGATCGTTGAGATCGCGCCGCCTGACCGGGAGCGACTGATCCGCTTCGTGTTCGATCGCGAGCGGCTCGCCCGCCAGATGCTGGGGCGCCGATGAGCAAGCAGAAGAAGCCCACGAAGAAGCCCAAGGTGCCGCCGGCCGGCGCCCAGGCGAACGGGGTCAGCCTCGCCCGGCATCCGCGCGCCCAGCGGCAGATCCGCAAGGCTCGTGCCTGGGGGGCGCTCGCCGCCTTCGCGCTCGCGGCTTACTCCTCATGGCATGCGGCAGCTCCGTTCGTCGACAGCGTGCTGCGGGGGCTGCTATGGGGCGTCGTCGCGTACGTGCTCGTCTGGTTTGCCGCCCAGCAGGTGTGGCGCCACCTGGCGATAGCCGAGGTGCGCGCCGCGGAGAAGCTCGTAGCGCAGCGGCGCGCGGAAGCGCTCGCCGCGCGCTCCGGAGAGGTCGACGCGGGGGAGACGATGGTCCTTCAACGCGACGGGGGCGGTTGAGCGCCGCGCGTTAGGCGATGGACCGGATCGATCGCATCGACCCGCAGAACCGCGACGTCGGCGCGATACTGCGCGTCGACAGGCCGACGCGCGACGGCCGGCGCGAGGACGGCGGGGGCCCCGACCGAGACACCTTCGAGCGCTCAGGTCATGAAGAGACCGAGCCCGAGGTCGAAAGCGGCGCTCCGCCCGAGCGTCGCAGCGATGACGAGGAGGGCGGCGGCGGTCTGATCGACGTGCGGGTCTGACCGTACGAGCGCGGCTCAAGGCGTGACGCGGTCGGCCGAAGAAGATGGTGTGAAGGCATCTGTGATCGTTCCCCTCCAGGGCGGTCCGGAGCAGGCGCTGCGCTGCTTCCAGTCCCTCGCGACGCTCCCACCCGAGCCCGAGCACGAGGTGATCGTCGTCGACGACGCCTCGGTCGGGCTCGACGAGCTGCTCGGGCGGCTCGGCGGCGACGTCACGGTCATCACGCTCGATCGCCGCCATGGCTTCGCCGGCGCCGTCAACGGCGCGCTTGAACGCGCCGGCGGAGAGGTGGCGGTGATGCTTCGAGGCGCCCCCGAGGTCGGACATGGCTGGCTCGGCCCGCTCGTCGACGCGATCCTCGGTGGCCGTCTCGACGGTGCCGCGAGCGTCACACCTGGAGCGGACTGCGAACATCCCGTCGCCGCCCACGCGTTCGCCGTCGCGGCGGGGCGCCTGCGAGCGAGCGGCGGGCTTCCGGTGGTCCCCGACGCGCTCGCGATCGCGGCGCTCTGCGCGGAGATCGCCGCGGGCGGAGGCCGGCTCGGGACGGTCGGCGAGAGCACGGTCGCGGCCCCCGGGACTCGGATCGGAGCAGCGCGCCGCGTGCCAGGCGAGGACCCGGAGCTCACGATCGTCATACCGACGCTCGACGCCGCGAGCGAGCGCGTGCGCGGCTGCGTCGCGGCCGTCCAGCGAGCCACGGACGCCGCCTACGAGATCGTGCTGGTCGACAACGGCGCACCTCCGCAGGGGTTCACGGCACCCGTGAACGCGGGGTTGCGCGCGGCGAGAGGCCGCTATGCGGTCGTCATGAACGACGACGTCGAGGTCCTCCCAGGCTGGTGGCCACCGCTTCGCGAGGCGCTCGACGCAGGCGCGTCGGTCACATTCCCGGTCACCGTCGAGGGCGGCATGCGAACGGACTTCGCGGCCTGGTGCTTCGCGGCCTCCCGCGACACCCTGGAGCAGTTCGAGGTGGAGCCGGGCGAGTTCTTCGACCCGCGGTTCCGGGTCTGGTTCCAGGACACCGACCTGCTCGAGCGGCTGCGCTCGGCGGGGCGCCCGCCGCAGCTCGTCGAGGCGTCCCGCATCCGCCACGGCCTGTCTCAGACGGTCGCGAGCGACGACCCGCAGCTGCGTGCGTGGATCCAGGCCGAAGTGATACGCGACCGCGACAACTACACGCGAAAGCACGGACCGGGAGCGCTGACCGCGGCCGCGGCCCGGTCGTGATCGCGGCCTCCGCATGATCGCGTTTGCCGCCTGCGTCGGATCGGCGGACAAATATCGCCGCTACGCGCTGCCCGGCCTGCGGCTGGCGGCCGAGCGGGACTCGATGATCGCCGAGGTCACCACCGACAGCTCGATCTTCGCCGCCTACAACGAGGTGCTCGAGGCGTTCGCGGAGCGGCCTGACCTCGAGGCGCTCGTCCTGCTGCACGAGGACACGGAGATCGTCGACGCCGGCTTCTGCGCGAAGCTTCGCCGCCGTCTCGAGGATCCCGCCGTGGCCGTCGTCGGGGTGGTCGGCGCCCGCGGGGTGACGAGTCTCGCGTGGTGGGAGGGCCACGCCTTCGGGCGCGTCGCAGAGACGCGCGGCGCGGTCGACTTCGGCGGCGGCAGCCACGATGTGGACACCGTCGACGGCCTGCTGCTGGCGCTCTCTCCCTGGGCCGTGCGCCACCTGCGCTTCGACGCGGAGCGCTTCAGCGGCTTCCACGCCTACGATGCCGACATCTGCTTCCAGGCCCGTGCCGCAGGGAAGCGCGTCGTCGTCGACGAGCTCGCCGTCTTTCACCACACCAAGGGCGGCTACGGAGACGTCGATGCGTACGGCCGCGCGGACGAGACGTGGAAGGCGAAATGGATCGCGCGGGCGAGAGAAGCTCCTAAAGGTCTTCGCGCCGCGGTCGATTAAGAGCGGACGAGCGACAGGGAGTCGCTTTTCGGGACCAATCACATAGGACGAGCATCAAGGAGGATGCAGATGTCCCTTTACGTTCAGACCAACGTCGAGGCCTACGATGCGCATCGTAACCTCGTGCAGACCGAGGATGCGCTTGCGCAGTCGATGCAGCGGCTGTCCTCGGGTTATCGGATCAACAGCGCGGCTGACGACGCCGCGGGGCTTGCGATCTCTGAGCGCCTGCAGTCGCAGGTGTCGGGGCTCGATCAGTCTCAGCGCAACATTCAGGATGGCGTTTCGCTGGTGCAGACGGCGGAGGGTTCGCTGACGCAGGTGCATTCGATGCTTCAGCGCATTCGTGATCTCACCGTTCAGTACAAGAACGGGACGCTGTCGACCTCTGATCAGGCGGCGATTCAGTCTGAGGTCAATCAGCTGTCCTCGGAGATCGAGCGGATCGGCGAGTCGGCGCAGTTCAACGGCATTTCGCTGCTGTCTGCGAGCTCGACGGTGTCGTTCCAGGTTGGCGCCAACGATGGTCAGGTGATCTCGGTCGCGCTGATCTCGCTGGGTTCGACGGTGAACACGGCGGGTTTCTCGCTGGGCGCCTCGAACGGGCTGTCGCTGATCGACGCGGCGATCAACAACGTCTCGGCCGCTGATGCGACCTTTGGCGCTGTCGAGAACCGTTTGCAGTACTCGCTCTCGAACGCCTCGATCTACGAGGAGAACCTGACCGCTTCCAACAGCCGTATCCAGGATGTGGACATGGCCTCGGAGATGGTCAATTTCACCAAGCTGCAGATCCTGCAGCAGGCCGGCACGAGCATGCTCGCGCAGGCCAACCAGAGCGACTCGAGCGTGCTCAAGCTGCTCCAGTAGCAGCCGGCACCCAGAACGGGCTGAAACGGCGGGCGGCCTCTGTGCCGCCCGCCGCGCGTTCCGGGGCGGACGCCGAGCCCCGGCGCGATGTCGAATGAGATAGACGGTGCACCATTCCGGCCGATGCGCCGCTAACCTCCCGCTCAGCGACGGAAAGGCAGGGGGCGATGCTGGAGAAACGGAGCTCCGCGGGGCGGGGACACCGGGTAGCGGTCGACGACCTGCCCTCCATGTCCTTCGCAGACACCTTTCTCGACGAGGGGGGGCCGTCAGTCGCGGCACCAAGCCGGCGCATGCCGCTGTCGCACAAGGAGCGCCTCGTGCTCACCGAGCTGGCGAGGGGGAACTCGACTGACGAGATCGCCCGAACGCTCTACGTGAGCCCTCACACCGTCCGCACGCACATAAAGAACGTCATGCGGAAGCTGCGCGCGCGAACCCGCGCGCAAGCGGTGGCGATCGCTCTCACCGACGGTTCGATCCGGCTCTAGGCACGAGCCGCGGCCAGCATCTCGACGAGCTCCGCGACGTCGCCGTTCGCGTCCCAGTCGGCGAGCAGCCTGGCGGCCTGACGCGGCCCCCCGAGACCGGCCAGCGCGAGCTCACCGTAGAGGTGGCTGAACTCAGTGATCGCCGCCTGGCGTCGGCCGCTCGTGCGCTTCCAGGCCAGGTCGAGAGTGGCGCGGTGGGCGTCGACGGCCTCGATCAGCTCGCCGATCCCGCTCGGCGGAGCCACGGAGGAGACCGCGATTACGGGAGTCTCGCGCGACCCGAGCGAGCGCAGCGCCGCCGCCAGGTCCCGGCGCGCGCGGACAGCCACGTCGCCGAGGTCCGCCTTCGTCACCACGAGCACGTCAGGGACCTCCATGATGCCCGCCTTGATGAACTGAAGCGTGTCGCCGGAGGCCGGCTGGACGACCACGACGACCGTGTCGCTGACCTGCTCGACGTCGGTCTCCGATTGACCGACCCCGACCGTCTCGACGACGACCACGTCGAAGGCGGGGGCGAGCACGGCGACGGCGTCGCGCGTCGGCGCCGCGATCCCGCCCAGGCGCGCGCCGGCCGCCGTCGAGCGGATCAGCACGCGGTCGTCACGCGCGTCGTGCTCGATGCGCTGGCGGTCGCCGAGCAGCGAGCCGCCGGAGCGCTTCGAGGACGGATCGACAGCGAGAACCGCCGCTGCGCGGCCGTTCTCGCGCCAGGCCTTCGAGGAGCGCCGAAATCAGGGATGACTTCCCCGCGCCCGGCGGACCGGTGATGCCGACGATGTGCGCCGGCGCCTCATGACCGAGCGCGGCCGGCGAGACTTCGCGTAGGAGCTTGGCGGCGCGTTCTCGGCCGGCCGCGCTCCGGTCCTCGATCAGGTTCAGGGCGGTGGGGGCGGCCGTCCGGTCGCCGCGGCGCAGCCGCGCTGCCGAGCTCCTCCGGGGCGTCGGTCAAGCCGTGGCGGTCAGCCCGGCGCGCTCGGCGACGAGGTCGACGATGTCGCCCATGATGCGCGAGACCTCGAAGTCCTTCGGCGTGTAGACGCGCGCGACCCCTGCGTCGAGCAGGGCACGCTCGTCGGCGGGAGGAATGATGCCGCCGACGACGACCGGGACGTCGACGCCGGCCTCGCTCGAGCTCGCCGAGCACGGCCGGGATCAGCTCCTGATGCGAGCCTGAGAGGATCGACAGACCGACGATGTGAACGCCTTCCTGGAGCGCTGTGCGGGCGATCCGCTCCGGAGTCAGACGGATGCCCTCGTAGACGACGTCCATGCCGGCGTCGCGCGCGCGCGACGGCGATCTGCTCGGCGCCGTTCGAGTGACCGTCGAGCCCCGGCTTGCCAACGAGGATCTTGATCCGGCGCCCGAGCGACTCCGAGACGCGCTCGACCTTCTCGCGCAGCGCGGCGAGCGCCTCGTCGTCGCCCCTGATCGCGGTCGCGCCCTCGACCCCGGTCGGTGCCCTGTACTCGCCGAAGACGTCACGTAGCGCTCGCGCCCACTCGCCGGTCGTCACGCCCGCGCGTGCCGCCTCGAGCGTCGCCGGCATGACGTTGACCTCCGGGTCGGCTGCGGCCGCGGCGAGCGCCTCGAGCGCCCGACTGACCGCCGCCTCGTCTCGCTCCGAGCGCCACGCTCGGACCGCGTCGATCTGAGCCCGCTCGACGCCCGGGTCGACCGTGAGGATGCCGCCGTCCTCACCCTCGCGCAGGGGCGACGGCTCGGTGCTCGTTGTAGACGTTCTGGCCGATCACCTTGAGCTCGCCGTTCTCGATCCGCCGCACACGGTTGCGGTGGGACTCGACGAGCTGCGTCTTCATGTAGTCGACCGCCTCGACGGCGCCGCCATGCTCGCGGACGATCGCCATCTCGTCCCGCGCGCCCTGGACGAGCTCGTCGACGAGGCCCTCCATCACATGGGAGCCCTCGAACAGGTCGGGGTACTCGAGCAGATCGGTCTCGTAGGCGAGGATCTGCTGGATCCGCAGCGACCACTGCTGATCCCAGGGACGGGGGAGGCCTAGCGCCTCGTTCCAAGCGGGGAGCTGGATCGCGCGCGCCCGCGCGTCGCGGCCGAGCGTCACCGCGAGCGCTTCGAGCACGATCCGGATCACGTTGTTCTCAGGCTGCGCCTCCGTGAGCCCGAGGGAGTTGACCTGCACCCCGTAGCGGAAGCGCAGGAAGCGCTCGTCTGTCACGCCGTAGCGCTCGCGGCCGAGCTGCTCCCAGAGCCTCGCCATCGCCCGCAGCTTGGCGTGCTCCTCGACGAAGCGGATCCCCGCGTTGACGAAGAAGGAGATGCGCCCGAAGACGCGCGGAAACGTCTCGTCGTCGACGCGCGCGCGAACCTCGTCGAGCACGGCCTGCGCGGTCGAGAGCGAGTAGGCGATCTCCTGGACCGGTGTGGCGCCGGCCTCCTGGAGGTGATAGGAGCAGATGTTGATCGGGTTCCACTTCGGGACCGCGTCGACCGTGTAGGCGATCATGTCCGCGATCAGTCGCATCGACGGCCCCGGGCGGAAAGGCGTAGGTGCCGCGCGAGAGGAACTCCTTGATGATGTCGTTCTGCGTCGTGCCCTGAAGCACGGCGGCGTCGACGTCGTTCTCTTCCGCGACCGCGACGTAGAGCGCGAGCAGCCAGGCCGCGGTCGCGTTGATCGTCATCGACGTGTTCATCTCGCCGAGCGGGATGCCGTCGAGCAGCGCGTGCATGTCGCCCTTGTGGGCGATCGAGACGCCAACCTTGCCGACCTCGCCGCGAGCGAGCTCGTCATCGGGGTCGTAGCCGGTCTGGGTGGGCAGGTCGAATGCGATCGAGAGCCCCGTCTGCCCCTTCTCGAGGTTTCGGCGGTAGAGCGCGTTGGACTCCCTTGCCGTCGAGTGGCCGGCATAGGTGCGCATCACCCAGGGGCGATCGGGCTGCGAAAGGCGGGTCTCAGTCATATCCGGGATTGTATGGTCAGCGGCGTGAGCAGGTTGATCGACCTGATGCACCTCGGTAACGATCGGGTGATCGGCGCCTACGACGTCGACGGCGCGATCGTCGATCCGGGCCCCGCATCCTGCGTCGAGACGCTGCTCGACGCGGTCGAGCACGCGCATCCGCGCGCGCTCCTTCTCACCCATATCCACCTCGACCACGCGGGGGCGACGGGAACGCTCGTTCGGCGCTTCCCGGACCTACCCGTCTACGTGCACGAGCGCGGCGCGCCGCACCTGATCGACCCGGAGCGACTACTCCGCTCAGCCGCGCAGCTCTACGGAGACGATATGGAGCGCCTTTGGGGCGAGGTGCTGCCCGTGCCCGAGGAGAACATCCGGGTCCTGCGAGGAGGCGAGACCGTCGAGGGCTTTCGCGTCGCCTACACCCCCGGCCACGCGTCGCACCACGTCTCCTACCTGCACGAGGCGAGCGGAGACGCCTACGTCGGCGACGTCGGGGGCGTTCGCGTCCCGCCGGTCGAGCTGACGGTCGCGCCGACCCCGCCTCCCGACATCGACCTGGAGGCTTGGCGTGAGTCGCTCGAGACCGTCGCTTCGTGGTCGCCGCGGCAGCTGTGCCTGACGCACTTCGGCCGCGTGGAGGAGGTCGAGGAGCAAATCGAGCGTGTAGAGCGGTCGCTCAAGGAGAACTCGCAGCTCGCGAAGTCCGTGCCGGAGGAAGAGTTCGTCGGGCACGTCAGAGAGCAGCTGCGAAAGGAGACCGGGGAGGAGATCGCAGAGCGGCTGATGCAGGCGGCGCCACCCGACCAACTCTTCCTCGGTCTCGAGCGGTACTGGCGGAAACGCGACGAGAAGGCTGCGTGACCGCGCTCGCGCCCTGCGGCCCGAACGCTCATCGAAAGTATTCGCCCGGTGAGTCGGTGACCGGCCAGACGATCGAACGACCGAGCGTTTGCGCTGCGCGCGAACGCTCAGGGACGGTGGGTCGGTGACGGGCCAGACGATCGAACTACCGAGCGTTTGCGCTGCGCGCGAACGCTCAGGGACGGTTGGTCGGTGACGGGCCAGACGATCGAACTACCGCGGACGGGCGGACCTGACAGTGACCTGGGCGGCGCCTGGCGGGTGACCGAGCGTTCGCGCATCGCGCGAACGCTCCGTGGGCATTGTGGGGTTGCGCGGTGACCGGCCAGACGATCGAACTTCCCCGCACGGGGGGACCTGACAGTGACCTGGGCGGCGCCTGGCGGGTGATCGTGCTGAACGACAACCACAACACCTTCGACGGTGTCGCGGCCGCGCTATCGAGCGTGATACCCGGTGTCAGTCTCGACCGGGGCTACGAGCTCGCGAACACGATCCACAACACCGGCCAGGCGATCGTGTGGACCGGCCAGCGCGAGCCCGCCGAGCTCTACTGGGAGCTGCTCAAAGATGCCGGGCTGACGATGGCTCCGCTCGAGCAGGGGTAGGAGCTCTCGAGGTCCATGATGGAGAGCGCGAGCGCCTTGCGCTGCTCGGCCACCAGCGCCGAAAGCTGCGGTGCGAGCGTCTCGATTCCGCATTCGGCGGCTACGCGGGCCGTGCGGACGGCGCGCTCGGCGGCGACTTCCAGCGCATCCGATATCCGCCTCGCGAGCTCCGAGCTCGCGTTGCCCGGGTCGAGCTCCAGCCCGTCGGCGAGGACCTCCGCCGCAGGTCCGCCGTGGCGTGCGACGACCGCGGTCCCCGTCGCCGCGGCGATCAGTGCGCGGCGATCGAAGCCGTCGCTGTCACCGACTGTGACGACGACGTCGTAGCGTCCCGCGAGCTCGGCGTAGCCAGGCTCGTCGGTGACCGGATCGAGCAGCTCGACGGCGGACAGCGACTGCGCGGCGATCCGCTCGAGGTTGCTCGAGCGCACATTCGGGAGAAGCGTCACCGGAGCGCGGACGGTTCGCAGCTCCGCCAGCATCGACCGCGCCAGGGCGAGGTCATGCCCGGGTACGAGGACAAGCACTCCGCCGCCGCCGGCACCCCGTGCGATCTCCTGGACGGACGGCCGCAGCACGACGACACGAGCCGGCGCGACGCCGGTTGAGAGGAAGCGCTCGCGCAGCGTCTGCGAGGGCACCAGCAGCAGATGTCCCTCGCGCAGCCCGCGCTCCGGAACAAGCGCGGTACGGACAACACCGTCTCGAACCGCGCTCGACCAGAACGCGCCCCCGGGAACGTGCAGCGACAGCGCGTCCGGGCGTGCGAAGCGGGCTCGAGCGATCTCGAGCGCGTCCTGCTGCCTGGCGTCGAAAGGCGGCTGGAGGGTGGTGAAATGGGGGGCGGCGTCGCGCAGGGCCGGCATGATCTCGGCGGCGTCGGCCAGCGCCAGCAGCGCGCGACCCTCCGCCGCCTCGGTGCAGATGGTCTCGAGCTCGCCGCTCAGCTCGACTGTCGCACCCTCCGCGAGCGGCTGCGCATAGGCCCGGATGCGCTGGCGCTCGATGAAGCGGGCGCCGAACGCGTGCGCGAGCGCGTCGCCGTCGTCCCCGCAGACATCGCGCCAGCGCCTCGTAAACACCGACAGGTTGCGCTGCTCGCTGTGTCCCGCTCCGCGCGTCGCACGCTCGTGATGGATGATCGCCGCGTCACCGCGGTACACGACCCGGAAGCCCGCGAGGCGTACGCGGATGCAAAGATCGACGTCCTCGAGGCCGTTCACGTAGGCCTCCTCGAACCCGCCCAGCTCGGCGAACAGGGCGCGCCGGATGGCGAGGCACGCTCCGGTCGTCGCGTCGAGGTCGTAGGTCGCCGCCGCCAGCGGGAGGTCACCCGGGTCGTGATGGAAGAGGTGAAGGGGCAGCGCCATCGGCTTGCCGCGAAAGACCACGCCGCCGTGCTGGATGCGCCCCTCGGGATAGAGGAGGCGGGCCCCGGCGATCCCGACCGACGGCTCGCGCGCCTCGGCGACCACCCGTTCGAGGGCTTCGCGGGAGACCTCGGTGTCGTTGTTGAGGAAGACCAGCACCTCGCCGCGGGCGCTCCTCGCGCCGACGTTGTTGCCTCCCGCGAAGTTGAGGTTCTGCGGCAGCCGGATCAGCTCGGCGCGGCCCTCCCATCGTTCGAAGAGCTCGAGCGTCGAATCGGGGGAGGCATTGTCCACGAGCACGAGCTCGAAGCTGTCGCCCAGCTTCGACCCGAGCGCGCGCTCGAGCGACGCGAGGCAGCGCTCGGTGTAGTCGCGCTTGCCATAGGTGCAGATGACGATCGAGGCGAGCGGCGCGGGGCCGTCTCCCGCATCGCCGGAGGGCTCGGCGAAGGAGGGCATCACAGCGGGTGATCGACCGGCGGCGGCCGTAGCTTGAGGCGCCCGCGCCCGACGCTCAAGTTGGCGCCTCGCAAACCGATCCTAGGGGCAGGCCATGTCCGTGCCGCCCGTCGCCCTTCACCAACCGATGCAGACGAACGCTCCCCTCCCGGCTCGTGGCCGGGCAGATCGACAGCTGCATCGATGATCGCGCCGGCCGCCACCGCCGCACGCCTCCTCTGGCTGGCGCCCGACTGGGACGAGCCGCTCAGCTGGGTGCCAGTGCTCTCGAGCTACGTGCGTCGCGCTCCGGCCACGAGTGGCCTGCGCCTGTGCGTCGACGCTACCAACACCGACCTTCCCCAGGAGATCGTCACCCAGCTCGTCACCGCGGTGTGCGACGCCGCCGCGGGCGATGCGAGCTTCGCTGAGGTGGTGCTCATCACAGACGACGACCGCCGGGAGGAGGCCGCGGCGAGCATCGCAAGCGTGGGCGAGCTGGAGCGCATGATCGAGCTCGAGCCGCTCACCCCGAGCAGCGAGCCGCAAGTCGTCGTCGCCCAAGCGCAGCGGGCAAAATTGCTCTGCGACGCCCTGCGACTGGCCGTCTGGCGCTGGCGCTTCGACCACTCGCCCGACCCGTGGCAGGAGCCGCTGCCGCTCGTGACGGTCCGCATCCCGACCTGGGGGCGGCACGACGCGCTCGTGAATCGGACGATCCCGTCCGTGCTCGGCGGCAGCTATCCGAACGTCGAGGTGATCGTGACGAGCGATGGCCCGGACCCGGCCGCGCGCGCCGCGGTCGAGGCAATCGGCGATCCGCGCGTGCGTTATCTCGACCTCCCGAGCCGGCCCTCCTACCCGAGCCACCCGGAGTCGTTCTGGCAATCCGCCGGCTGCCATGCGGTCAACGCCGCGCTGGACGCGCGCCGCGGGTCGTTCACGGCGCCGCTCGACCACGACGACGCGTTCACCGAGGATCACATAGTGCGGCTGATGGCCGCGATGCGCCAGCGCGGCGCTGACGTGGTCTGGGGCCACTGGATCGAAGAGCTCGTCACCGGCCCGTGGGCCGTGCGGGGCTCCGCGCAGCTAGAGCACGGCCACATCAACCACGGCGGCGTGATGTACTCGCCGCGCCTGCGCCACTGCCGGCTCGACCCGCACTGCTGGTTGCTCGGCGACCCGGCGGACTGGACGATGTGGCGCTCACTGCGCGAGATCGGCGCGCGCTTCGCCTTCCTCCAGGAAATCGTGCTCGTGTACTCGAGGGGACGCACCGCCATCGCGGAGCGGGTCGGTCCGGGTCATCAGACGACCCCGGTGCCGAGGAGCGTTGACGACCTCGCGGCCGACGTGCTCGGAACCGACGCGCGCGTGCTGCTCGACGTGCGACTCGCGGACCGACCCTAGGCCGGGGAGGGGGCTAATCGAGATGGCAGCGATGCTCGGATGGCTCGCCCGCTACGCGCCGCTGAAGCCGTTCCTGCTCGATGAGCTGGGGAAGCTTCGCACGAGCGTGCTCGACGTCGGCTCGGGTCCTCACGGCCTCGCCTGCGCGTACCCGGACATGCCCTTCGCGGGAATGGACACGCTCTTCCCGTCGCCGGTGGCGTCCGCAATGACCGCGATCAAGAACGCCCCCGGTGCTTTCCCCCTGGCTGACGCCTCGTTCGGCACGGTGGTGTGCCTCGACGTGCTCGAGCACATCCCCCGTCCCAACCGGATGAGCTTCGTTCAGGAGCTCCTGCGCGTGTGCGCGGAGCGCGTGATCATCGCGTGCCCGTCGAGCGAGTGGCAGGGTCTCGACGACCTCATCGCAAACATCGTCAAAGGCACTGGACAGCCGGTTCCGGACTGGCTCGAGGAGCACTACGAGTGCGGGCTGCCCACGCCCGAGGAGATCGACTCCCTTTGCACGCCAGGCGAGGGCTTCACGCGTCGTCCCCTGCCAGTGCCGAACGGAGCCCTGTGGGCGATGGTCAGCATCTCGGAGATGATCGCGCCGCTCGCCGCCGAGGCGAGCGTCGAGGCGCACGATCGCCGCGACGAGTGGATGGAGCTGTTCAACTCGGCCTGCTTCGGCTCCTCGGGCCGCAAGGGCTTCATCCTCGAGCGCATCGAAGCGGCAGACGCCGTGGTTCAGGCCGGAGGCACCGAGGCCGGGACGCTGCGCGCGCTACGTTGCCAGAGCTGCGCCGCCGGATTCGAGGCGCTCGACCGGACGAAGCTGCGCTGCCTTGGCTGCGGACGCGTTGCCGAACGCGATCCCACCGGCGCGTGGGACGTGGCCATGACGGCGCCTCAAGAGCGAGCCGAAACCGGTGCCACGTACTGGTACACGCCGACGTGGCGGCTCGACGAGCTGCGCGCGGTGCTGCACGGCTTCGCGGACCTCGACGATCCGGCCGCGTCCCTCGTCCTGAGAGCCGCGCCCGACATGATCGACGCTGCCGACGCCGTGGCCCGTGCGAACGAAGCACTGGGCGGGCGCGAGCTAGGTGATCGAGTCAACGTCGTGATCCTGGCGGACAAGCTAAGCGCGGAACACGAGCGGAGCCTGCGCGAGGACGCGGTCGTGGTCACCGCGAGCTCCTTCAACGTCAGCCGGTAAAGCATCGACCCTCACGGGTCGCGGTCCCGAGCTTCGCGGGCGGCGGCCACTGCCGTGCCGGGTTGCGCCAGGCTCCCGCCCAGAGATGCAGACCGGCTAGAGCGTTGCGTCCGAGAAAGGGCCGCCCGTCCCCTCGAACGTGACGTCGAGGAGGTGGGCCAAGCGTGCGATCTGCCGTTCGCCGAGGGTGTTCGCGAGCGGCAGCGAGAGTGCCCGCTCGGCGAGGCTTTCGGTGACCGCAAGCGAATCCGCTCGGGTGGCGCCGGCGAATGCGGGATGGCGGTGCAGCGGAGGGTCAAAGCAAGTACGTGTCTCGATTGCAAGGGCGTGGGCGGCGGTCGTCGCCCGCCGCCGCGCCGCCGCGTCCGGTACGAGCAGCTGGAGCACCTGCCAGGTCGATCCCTCCGAGCCGCGCTGGAACTTGACGGGATGGCGGGCGAAGCGTTCCTGCAGCGCCTGCGCGGTTGCGCGCCGCCGGCGGAGCGCGTCGTCGAAGCGGTCGTACATCGCCAGCGCCATCGCGGACTGGAGCTCCGAGAGCTTGCCGTTCAGCCCCGCTGTCGTGCTCGTCCGGGTCGTGGAATCGATGCCGAAGTTGATCGCGCCGCGGAGACGATCGGCGAGCTCACTGTCGGCCGTCGCGATCATCCCGCCCTCCCCGATCGCGAACGGCTTGGTCGCGTGGAACGAGAAGATCTCCGTGTCGCCGAGGCCGCCGATCCGCCGCCCTCGATCGTCGAGGGCGCCAAAGCCGGCGGCCGAGTCGATCAGCAGCGCGACGTCATGCTGGGCGCAGGCAGCGCGCCAGCCGTCGCGCAGCGCCGTCGGAGGCGCGCTGCCGAAGCTCGAGCAGCCGAGGACGGCGGCCACGTCATGTCCGTGCCGCTCTAGCGCGGAGCTCAGCGCCGCGGGGTCCAGCTGCCACGACTCCGGCTCGACGTCCACGAACAGAGGCTGAAAGCCAGCCCACTCGATCGCGCAGGCGGTGGCCGTGAAGGTGAACGAAGGCACGGCGACGAGCCTTTTGTGCGCCGCCGGCCTCCCGCAGATCTCGCGCAGCACAACCATCAAACCGATGGTGCAATTGGAGACAGGCAGGCAGCAAACGCCGCCTCCGAGGTACTCGGCGAGCCGCTCGGCAAGCCGCTCGTGGCACGGACCGCCGTTCGAGTAGAAGCGGGCCTCCTCCGCGAGCGCGTAGTAGTCCGCGACGGCGTCGAGAGGGGGCAGCTCGGGCCGCTGGTAGCGCAGCGCTTCGGTGCTTGCGAAATCGAGGTCGGGGTCAGCTGCGCCGGACGTGGCCGCGGTATTGCCGGGAGCGCTCACGACGTCACGCCCTCGAGGCACAGGCGCGGCAGTGCACACGGTGCCAGCTGGCGCTTGAACGCCAGCAGGCTGTCGTCGGGCGCGTCGCCGCGACCGCCGCCGAGGACGGCTAGTTCGCAGCCGCGGCGCCACGCTTCACGGATACCCTCCGCGAGCGCCAGACTCATCGCTCCGACGGGAGGCTCTGGTGAGTTGCGGCGACCGCCGAGGTGATAGTAAGACTCGCGCCCGTCGTGCAGGAACAACGCGGCGGCGGCCACCCCATGGTCGTCCTCCACGGTCACCTCATAGCTCGGCAGCGAGGCGAGAGCCTCGAAGTAGCCGTCCCGGAAGCGGTAGACGTCAGCTGCTCCGAGCGCCTGCATCGCCTCGCGGTAGAAGGGACCGAAAGAGGGCTGCGGCGCCGATATTCGGGCGGAGGCGCCACGTGCCAGCGCGGTGCGGATCGCGCGCCGCGCGCGTTTGTCGAAGCCCTGCTCGGGGTCCTCGACTCCGAGCTCGGCCACACAAATGAGGCGCTCGCTCGTGCGCCGGAGGCCCCGGGCCTCGAGCAACTCGCCAAGCGCGTAGCCGGGATGCAGCGGTGAGAGAATCGCTACGAGGGGGAGGTGCTCGCGCGCCAGGCGGTCGGCGAGCGCGGCCAGCGTCTCAGGGCTGTCGGCGCCGAGGGGGCGCGGCAGTCCGTAGACCGTCCGCCAACTGCCGTCCGGCGCGCGTAGCAGCGGCAGCATCGCGCCGCCGGCCTCGACGTGGAGAACCTCAGCTCCCACATGCGCCGCGCTCGCCTCGAGGTACGTCGCCTGCTCGTAGACGGATCCGGGGACGATGAT
The DNA here is from genome assembly GCA_963719375.1 of uncultured Actinomycetes bacterium. Classification (GTDB taxonomy): domain Bacteria; phylum Actinomycetota; class Thermoleophilia; order Solirubrobacterales; family Thermoleophilaceae; genus JAICJV01. Next base: position 2,480,917 of record CAVRBY010000001.1, read on the forward strand.
CGTGCTCAAATCGGGGCTCCAGCGGCTCCGGTGGGAACGGCGAGCGCTTGTGCGAGGGTCGCGTGATCCGCTGCACGGCCGTCGAGGATCGACACCAGACGGCTCGCGATCTCCTCGCCCCGTGCTGTCCACGCGGCCCACGGGCGAACCGCGCGCACGCCGAGGACGGCGAGCACGGCGATCGCGGCCTCCGGGTCATGGGACCAGACGGGGAACCCGTGCGCATGCGCACCGAGCGGCCAGTGGGTAGCGGCAGCGTGCGCGCCGAGGCCAGCCATCAGATCGAGCGCCTGCGAGTCGGCGCCGGCTCGCGCGGCGGCGAGATCGACCTCGCGCTCGATCGCGGCGAGCGTCCAACGACTGATTGCGCGCGGTGCGGCATCACCCTCCCCGTCGTCGTGCGCGGTCAGCGGCGAGCCCCAGCGGTCACCCTCGACGGCTGCGGCGGCGCCCGCGAGCCGGCGGCCTATCGAGGCGAGATCGGGCGGTTCCCAGGCGGGCTCGGGCAACGGTGACCGGCTGAGCAGCAGCGCTCCGTCGGGTACCCCGAGCCACGGCCGCAGCGCGACGACGGCAAGGTCGCCGGCGAGCGGGAAGCTGTCGAGGACGGCGGCGCTGCGGTCCTCGATCACTGCGCAACCCGCCGCGCGTGCGAGTGCGAGCGCGCTCGCGTCGCATGGGAGTCCGAACGGCATCGGCAATACCACCGACGCGCCAGGACTGAGCGCGGCAACGAGCGTCTCGCTGCGGGGAGCGAACTGCTCGTCGAGATCGTAGAAGCGGAGCCCGAGCCCCGAAGCCTCGGCGGCGACGTAGAGCTCCGCCGCCCCGCAGGACGGCAGGACGACCGGAGCTCCGGCTGTCGTGAGCGCGTGATGCATCGCGCCGGCGTAGGACGAGAAGGCCTGCACCTCGGCCTCGCCGGCAATCTGCTCGAGCGGCGGGCGCGGATCCATCTCCACGATGGCGAAGCGGCGCTCGCCTAGGCGAAGCTGCACGGGTGGATGAGGCGGATGGTGCAGGGCCCGGATCCGCTCGGCCACTCCAGGCAGGGTTGCGGTATCGAGTTCGTGAGCGGGCAGTCGGTGCGGAAATGTGCGGCCCCCTGACTGCGGGCGGGGGACGAGTCCGTCACCAAGCAACACGTCGACCGACTCGTCCAGCAGCTCGACCGCCAACTGCTCGACCCGCGGGGTGAGCTCCGCGGCGGTCAGCTCCTCGTCGGCGACGATCTCGCGCTGGGCGAGGATTGGACCCGCGTCGACCTCCGGCGTCATCACGTGGAGCGTTGCCCCGACACGTGAGGAGCCGTGCTCGAGAGCCCACGCAGTGGAGTAGCAGCCCCGGAAGTCGGGGGCGATGCCGCGGTGGAGGTTGACCGCCAGGCGGCGAGCGCGCTCGAGCGCCTCCTTGGGGAGGATGAGGTCATACGCCAGCGAGAGCAGGACGTCGTACTCCACGCCGTCGAGCGCTGCGACGGCATCGGGCGCGCGCCAGGACGGAACATGGATCGCGGGCGCGTCGTGGCGGCGAGCCCAAGCCGTGACAAACGGGCAGGGATCCCGGCGTCCCGTGCGCGCGGGTCCTACAAGCACACCGACGAGCTCGACGCGGTGGCGCGCGAGGACGTCGAGCAGGGTGGCCCCGAGGGGGCCGTTGGCGGCCGCGAGCACGTGTCGGCCGCGCGGAAAATCCGGGAGGGGCGCTTGCGCTGCGGGATCGGACATGCAGGAGGGACGGCGGGTTGCCGCTCCGGCGCCGGCGCGCGCGGAACGTCGATCCCTGTCCTTATCGACCTGCGACCAGGGCGCTTGAGTCGCGGACCTCGCTCAGGAACGAGCGGGCGACGACGATTCAGCGCGCAGGATGTCGTGCGTGTCGCCGAGCTCTTTCTTCGGAAAGGCTCTTCTTCTGGCTTTGCGAGACGCTCCGAGCGCTGGAGGGCAGCCGCGAGCGACAGTCGGCTTGACTGTCCTCAGGCCACCCCGCCAGGCTGCTGCTCGATCTCGCCCGCGCCCTTGACGCGCTGGAAGACGGGCAGGATCGGCACCTGGTAGAGGCCATGCGCCTCCGCGCGAGCATCGGAGATCTGGGCCGAGTACCAGTAGCGCTCCCAGTCCTCACGGGTGGGGAACGACGCCATCTGGAAGAAGTCGCTCGGGTCGTCGAGCGAGCGCAACAGCGTCCACCAGCTCGCGCCATAGTCGATCGCGAGCGCACACGCGGGGCGCCAGGCGTCCTCGAACTTGTCGGCTCGGAAGGGGTTCGCGTGCCACGTCACCGTGACCATCAGCTCTCCCTCGGCGAGGCTCATGCGCCAACCTCCGCGCGAATCGCTCCCGGACCCTCAGCCGTCTTGCCCTGACCCTCCTCGGAGGCGCCGACCAGGATCGCGATCTTGCCGAGGTGCTTGTTCTCGCGCATGAGCTGATGGGCCTCGGCGACGCCCTCGAAGCGCATGGTGCGCCAGAGGACCGGGCGGATCAGTCCCAGCTCGATCAGCTCGTTGGCCTTGGTCGCCTCCCAGGCGTTCGCGAAGTGCGAGCCGATGATCTGCTTCTGGCGCATCCACAGGTAGCGCACGTCGAAGTCGAGGTTGAAGCCGGAGGTCGCGCCGCAGATGACCACCTTGCCGAACGGCTTGACGCAGAGGACCGACGTCGGGAAGGTCGCCTTGCCTACGTGCTCGAAGACGATGTCCGGCTCCGAGCCGAGGATCTCCTTGACCGCCTTGGAGAAACGGCGCGACTCCTTGAAGCGCGCCTTCTCCTCGTCCGGGCTCTCGCCGCCCCTGCGCATCATGCCGGAGAACTCGTTGCGGTCGATGACGCCCGTCGCGCCGAGGCGCTCGACGAGCTCGCCCTTCTCGGGCGAGGAGACGACCCCGACCGACTGAGCGCCGGCGGCGGCGCAGAGCTGCGTGGCGAAGACGCCAAGGCCCCCCGCGGCGCCCCAGACGAGGACGCGGTGTCCCGGCTGCACCTTGCACTGGTCGATCAGCATCCGGTAGGCCGTGAAGTAGGTGAGCCCGTAGCTCGCGGCCTCCTCCCAGCTGAGGTTCTTCGGCTTGGGGATCAGTTGCTGAGCCTGGACCTTGGTGAACTGGGCGAACGAGCCCCAAGAGGTCTCGTAACCCCAGATCTGCTGCGACGGCGCGGCGAGCGGATCGAAGCCGTGCACCTCGACGTCCTCGTAGGACGCCTGGTTGCAGTGGATCACGACCTCGTCGCCGGGCTGCCACTTGGTGACGCCCTCGCCGCACTTCCAGACGATCCCCGAGGCGTCCGAGCCTCCGATGTGGTGGTCCTCGTTCGGGTGGTAGCGGAAGACCGAGACCGGCTGGCCAAGCGCCGCCCAGACGTTGTTGAAGTTCACTCCGGCGGCCATCACGCGCACGATCACCTCGAACGCACCGGGCTCAGGAACCTGAATCTGCTCGAGCTGGAAGGCGTCCATCGGCTCGCCCTCGCGCTCCTGGCGGATCACCCAGGCCGCCATCGACTCCGGCAGGGTCCCGGGCTCGACGCCTGGGTCGGTGACGTCTGTCAGGTCAACTTGAGCCATCGGTCAGTGAGATCCTCCAGGGAGTTTCGCGGATGCGCACGGGTGCATGCGAGCTGCTAGGGCATGTACCAAGCGGCGCCGATGGTACAGGGTCCGCCTGCGGCGGCCCCTCGCAGAATCGCCCGGATGCTCGCCGCATAGGTCGAGCGGACGGGCGGTATCCCATCAGGCGTCTCGGTTCCGTCGGATGGCGGACCTACGCTCAAAGGCCGATGGAAGCTGCAACGCCACTTCGCAAGCCGCACGTCCGGACGCTCGGTGACCGGGTCTTCGTCGACGGCCTCGTGATATCCGAGGAGGCCGCGGTGCGGCTCGTCCGCGAACGAGAGGCCGCCGGCGAAGAGCCGGCCAAGGTCGTGGAGGACGCGGTGGCGATCGGCGCACGCGTCCTCGATCGGGAGCAAACGGGCGCGAACGCCGACTTCGTGCGCAGCGAGTTCGGCAAGGTCTCGAAGGAGGTCGAGCAGGCCTTCACGGAGCGTGCGCGCCAGGCGGGGGAGCAGCTCGCCGGGAAGCTCGAGGAGGTCTTCGGACCCGAGTCGGGTCATCTGTCGAAGGCCCTCGAGCGTCACTTCTCCGACGGCAGCTCGCTCGCGGTGCAGAATCGCGTGCGCGATGTGGTCGGGGAACTGATGGCGCGCTCGCGCGAGGACCTGCTCAAGGTCTTCTCGGCGGGTGACGAGGGGCACAACCCGCTCGCCGACTTCAAGCGTGGAACGGTGGAGGCGCTGAGAGAGGCGGGGGCGCGCCAGGATCGCGGGCTGCAGGCGCTCGGGGAAAGGATGGCCGCGCTGCAGAAAGAGCTGCAGGCCCTGCGCGACGAGCGCGAGAAGCTGAGCGAGCTCGCCGCCGAGCGCGAGCGGGGCACCGCCAAGGGACGGTCGTTCGAGGAGCTCGTCGCCGAGTCCCTCGACCGCATCGCCGCGCTGCAGGGGGATGACTGCGACGCGGTCGGCGACGTCAAGGGCGCGACGGGCCGAACCGGCGACGTCGTGGTCGCGCTCGAGGCCTGTCGCGGGCCGGCCCGCGGGCGGATCGTCTTCGAGGTCAAGACCGGGCGGCTGTCGAAGCCGCAGGCACTGCGCGAGCTCGATCGCAGCCTCGCCGAGCGCGATGCGGACTTCGCGGTGCTCGTCGTGCCGACCGAGGAAAAGGTCCCGGCGAGGATGAGCCAGCTGCGCGAGTACAACGGCGACAAGCTGATCGTCGCCTTCGACCCGGAGGCCGACTCGCAGCTCCCGCTCGAGGTCGCCTACTCGCTCGCGCGGGCGCGCGTGCTGATGCGCCGCAACCAGGCCGGCGGCGTGAACGCCGGCGCTGTCCGCGACGTCGTCGAGCGAGCCCTCGTCGCTACCGAGGACGTGCGGCGGATCAAGTCACAGCTGAGCGGCGCCGAGACGAGCATCGGCAACGCCCGTGATCTGCTCGAGCAGATGTCGGAGCGCGTGCGTGAGCATCTCCGCGAGATGGACCGGCTGCTGCTCGCCGACGGCGAGGGCGACGCCGGAGGGGCCGATCAGGGCAGCCTGATGTAAGCCGAGCGTCCGCGCCTGGTGCGAACGCTCAGCGGGGCTGAGACGGACGGGCTACGGCAGCAGCAACGTCCCCGAGGACCCCGTGCGCTCGGGGCCGACCGTGAGGGTTGCGGGCTCGATCGAGCCGCTCGAATCGACGCTCACCGTGTAGCTGCCCTGGGACAGGCTCTCCTGCACGGTCGCGGTCGCGCCGGGGTTGACGGGCCCGACCACGTCGCGCGTCGGCGTGCCCTCGTTACCGCTGCGCTCGAGAGTGATCGTCTCCGCATTGTCGGTCTCGTTTGCGATCAGCAACAGGACCGGGCCACCGCCGAGCTGGCTCGGCTCGATCGTGAGCTTTCCACCGGAGATCACGCCGTTGAGCTGGATCGGCTCGGGCGGCCGCGTCTCGTTCTTGAACGTGCCGGTGCCGCCACAGCCTGCGCCGAGGAGCGCCATCAGCGCTCCTCCGAACAGGACCGCCCCCGCACGGTTCCGTCCGCTTCTCGCGATCCCCCTCATCCCCGGCCGAACCCTACCCGAACCAGATGGATGCGCGCTCCGAAATCAGGCGGTCAACCTCCTCCTGAATGCGGCGCCTGACGTCCTCCGCCAGACGCTGTACGAGTTCCAGATCCTCTGCATCCTCCGGGCCGTAGCGATCGAGATGGATCGGGGGCAGGAAGCGGATCTTGAACTTGGCGGGCATGTACATCAGCCCGGCGGCCAGACCGAGATGGGGGAAGGCGTGGTTGATCGGGAAGTAGATCAGCCCGGTGAGTCGCTGCAGCAGCGGCACGTGGGCGAAGATCGGCATCGCCTCCTCCGCGCCGATCACGGCCACCGGAACGATCGGCACGCCCGCGCGCAAGGCGGACTTGACGAAGCCGCCGCGTCCGAAGCGGCGCAGCCGGTAGCGCTGCCAGTAGAGCTTGCGCGTGCCCTTCTGGCCCTCCGGGAACACGAGGACGAGCCGCCCCTCGTCGCGCAGCAGCCGCTGCGCATTCGCCGAGTTCGCCGGCACGAGGCCGATCTTGTTGGCGAGCATTCCCACGCCCGGGTAGCCCTTGAACCAGTCCTCTCCGAGCATGTAGAGCGGACGCGGCGTCGAATGCTCGTTGCGGATCGCCTGCATGATCATCGGCGCGTCCGGGGGCAATGCGCCGGAATGGTTGGACACGAGCAGGGCACCGCCCTCGGCGGGAACGTGCTCGACGCCCTCCTGCTCGACGCGGAACCAGTAGCGGTAATAGAAGTTGAGCGCCGGCTCGACAAGCCGGAAGACACGCTCGGAACGGCCCCAGTCGTCGACTTCGCGGCCCGTCTCCTGAGGCGGTATCAGCGCCCGCAGGCGGCGCGCGTCCTCGCTGTCATCGGGCGCTCGGAGCGCGCTCGCCGACGAGATCGAGAAGGGATCGGGGTCCGGGTCGAAGGCGCGCGGTTGTGCGCGCGGCTCCTCCGCTCCCGCCTCGTAGCTGAGCGGCCCGCCGAGGAGCGGGCTGTCGGCGCTTAGCTGCCCTCGACGAGCTGACGCTCGTCGTCGAGCTGCTTGAGCCTCTTCTGCAGACGGGCCCACGACTTGTCTTCAGCCTCCTCGTAGTCGCGACCCTCGAGATCTCGCAGCGTGTCGGTGTAAGCCGCCCACGCCTGCCTGGTATGGGATTCCAGCTCCGCGAGTCTCCGTGCCTGTTGGTCCGAGATGTAGGTGGTCATGGCTCCCTCGCTCTCTGGGCGGCATATCGGCGAGTGCGCCCATGGTACCCGCGAACCCGGCGGTTACACCAGCGTGCATTTCGAAGAAATGCACGTGCTCGGATTCCCGGGCGGCTCCGGCGGGGCGCGTGCCGGAGCGGTGCAAGGCCGCCGAATCGGCTGGCGGGCCGACGGTGCGGGCGCATCCGAGACGAAATGCGCGGCCGTGTGCAGCGTGTCTGGCTGCGGTCGGAGCCCGCTTAGAACGGAAGCTCGACGACCTCGGCGGTCGCGTCCGAGTCGCCCAACTGCACCGTGTCGCCCGCCGCGGCCTCGCGCCGCAGTATGGCCAGGGCGATCGGGCCGTGAAACGGCGAGATGACCGACGAGCCGAGCGTGCCGAGCGACCTATCGCCGAGGCGGACCTCGGCGCCCGGGCCCACCGGCTCGCTCAGCCGCAGGCCGCGCAGGCGACGGTTCGGCTTGCCCTTGTAGTGGAGTCTCGCCACCGTCTCCTGCCCGACATAGCAACCCTTGGTGAAACTAACCGCGCGCTCGTTCAGCCCGGCCTCCTCGGGAATCGTGTCGGGCGTCGTGTCGATCCCGAAGCGCGGGCCGGCCGCTCTCGACCCGGACGCACTCGGCCGTCTCCTCGGCGACTCGGGGAACGCCGAGCGCCGCAGCCACGTCCGCCGCTCGCGCGGCCGGGCAGAACACGTCGACGCCGAGATCCGTCCTCGTGAGGAGGCCGTGCTCGCCCGCGGCAAAGGAGTGCTCACGCTCGCCGGAGGCACGACGTCGAGCGCGGCGTCGCGCGGCAGGGCCGATGAGCGACAGGATCGCGACCTCGGTGCTGACGTCGGTCAGGCGCACGTCGCGGCCGATGCTGTACATGCGGATGTTCTTCGAGAGCGCCGGCAGCGCATGTGGCTCACAGTCGAGCTGGAGCCAGTCCTCGCCGCGGAGGATGCGCATGTCGGCGAGCATCTTGCCCTTGTGGTTCAGCAGCGCCGCATAGCAGCCCGTTCCCGGCGTGAGCGACTCGACGTCGTTGGTGACCTGGCCCTGGAGGAACTCCGCCGCCTCGGCACCCTCAGGCGGAGCTTGCCGCGCGCGGAGCGGTCGACGAGCCCGGCGGCGTCGCGCAGCAATCCGTAGTCGGTGGTGGCGATCACGGCTTCGATTCTACGGCCGCCGCTGCGGCGGCGATTATGGTTCGGGCCGTGCCGCTCGCCGACGACTTCAGCCGCTTCGTCGCCTCGCTCCCGCCGGACTGGTCGACGTTCGACTTCGACCTGCGCATCTTCGACGAGCAGCGCTACATCGAGGCGGCGACGATCCTCGTTCAGGTCAACGCACAGCCGTACTCGCGCTACGACTGGCACTGGCACATCCTGGTCGCGCGTGAGTTCGGACATGCGGCGGCCGCGGAGACCGTCCCGGGAACGCTCGCCGTGCTCGACGGCGAAGGGATCGAGGGCGAGCTCGCAGGCGCGCGAAGCGCGCGTCGGACGGGTCGAGGTGACGCAGGGCTGGGGCCGGCCGGAGTCGGCGCGGCAGGAGTTTCGCCGCCGCCGCGCGCAGTGACGACGGGATGGCTCGCGTCGCGCTGCTCTGCCCCGACCTGATGTTCGGCACCAGGGTCGAGTCCGCGCTCGAGGCGGCGGGCCATGCGGTCACGCGCTTCGACGGGGAGGACATGGCGCGCGCCGCAGCTCCGGAGTCGGATGCGCTCGTCGTCGACCTGACCGCGGACGAGTTCGACGGCGCGGTCCTCGTCGAGTCGATGCGGATGGGCCACGAGCTGGAGCGGGTCGTGGCGATCGGCTTCTACCCGCACGTCGACCAGGAGACGCGGCGACGCGCGCTGACGGCCGGGTACGACGTGGTAGTGCCCCGCTCCCGGATGGCGCGTGACGCCGCCGCGGTCGTCGAAGGCGCGCTCCCGAGCGACTAGCCGGCACTCAGGCGCGCGCGGCGAGCGAGCGGCCGAGCGGGCGCTCAGGCACGCGGGACAAGTGCGAAGTCGAATGCGGCGTCGAGCCTCGGCGCGCGCCGCAGGATCCCGAAGCGGACGTCCCAGGCGGCCCATGCGGCGAGGCGGGAGCGGTCGAGCGCGAGCGGCGGCGTCAGCGCTCCCCGGAGGGCTGCCAGCTCCGCCGAGACGAGTCCCCGGTCGGTGCCGGAAGCCGCGAACGATCTGCGTCTCGGCCTGTGCCGGGTCCGCGAGCGCCGCACGCGTCCCGTCGGCGATCGCCGCGAGCGCCGCTCGCAAGTGCGATTCGGAGTCACCGGCGAGCTCGTCGCGGCGGGCCACCAGCACCAGCTCTGGATAGCGGGGTGCACCGTAGTCGTCGACGCGGAACTCGCGCGTAGCGAAGCGGTGACGGCGCAGGGTCACACCCTCGTCGTTCCAGAAGGCCGTCGCGGCGGCGACCCGTCCGGCGATCAGGCTCTGCACGGCGGAGAAGCCGAGCGTGACCTCGTGCACCCGGCGCGGATCGCCGCCATCGCCCGCGACGACCGAATGAAGGACCGCCTCGTCGGAGGGTGCGCCGGTCACGCCGACCGTCCGCCCGGCGAGCGCGCGCGGGCGCGCGACGGCCGCCGAAGCGATCACCGCCGCGAGCGGACGCTGGACGAGCGCGCCGACGCCGACGAGGTCCTCGCCCTGCTCGCGCGCGAGCCCGAGATCGTGGATGTCGGCGACCGCGAGATCCGCGCGCCCGATCGAGAGGAGCTTGAGCGAGTCGCTCGTGGACGTCGGCTGGCGCACCGCAAGGCTCACGCCGTGCAGCACGGTCGCGGCCCGTGGCTACCGCCTCGTAGATGCCGGCGTGCGCGGCGTTCGGGGTGAAGTCGAGCACGACCGTGAGCCGGTGAATTCCGTTCGTGCCGCCGCCGCAGGCGACGCAAACCGCTGCGGCCAAGCCGGCGAGAAAGAATGCCGCGAGCCGGGGCACGGCCGCGAATCTAGCGGCCTCGAGACGACCGCCGGCGGGATTAGAGTGCCGCCCCGCCAACCCTCAGGAGGCTTCGATGCAAGAACCAGGAGGCGTTCCGGCCGATCCCACGGGCCCGGCGGCGGCCGAGGCCGTCGGAATCGGGGCGATCGACTCGGCGATCCCCGAGCGCGGACTGGCAGCCTTCGTCGCCGAGTTCGTCGGCACGCTCGGGCTCGTCTTCTTCATCACGATGGTCGTCTCGCTGTTCGTCCGGCCGCCGATATCGCCCGCGCCCGGCGTCGCGCCTCCCTTCACGGACTGGGTGCTCGTGGGGCTCGTGCACGCGTTCGCGCTGTTCATGCTGATCCAGGCGCTCGCCGTCGTCTCCGGAGCCCACTTCAACCCGGCGGTCACCGTCGGCCTGGCCGTGATCCGCCAGATCCGCTGGATCGACGCCGCCATCTACATCGCGCTGCAGCTCGTCGGCGGCGTCGCCGGCGCGGCGCTCACGCGCCTGATCGTCTCCGGCAGCGGCGCCGTGGTCAACTGGGGCGCGCCGGAGATCTCGCAGCCGTTCCTGAACGGCGGTCTGGTACGCGGCATGCTCGTCGAGGGGATCGGCACGTTCTTCCTCGTCTTCGCGATCGTCGGCGTGGCGGTCAGCCCGCGGGCGATCAAGGACTGGGCGGGCTTCGTGATCGGCGGCACGCTCGGCCTGATCGTGATGATCGGGGGCGTGCTCACCGGCGGCAGCTACAACCCCGCGCGCGCCTTCGGTCCGGCGCTGGTCGCCGGCCACTTCGGCCCCGCATCGCACTTCATCCTCGCCTACCTGCTCGCCCCGCTGATCGGCGCCGCACTCGCCTCGACCACGTACATGTACCTGTTCCGCGCCCCCGGCATAAAGGGCCTCTCCGGCATGAAACCGGTCGGCTGAGAGCACGGCCGGGCCCCTTTAGACTGCGCGGGGTGCGGCGGATCACCTTTTCGCGCAACTTCACGCTGTCGCTTTCGCGCACGTGCCGCTGCTACTGCAAGTACTGCGCGTTCGCCACCCACAAGGCTCACCTCCACGAGCCCGACGAGGTACTGCGGATGCTCGACGACGCTCGCCGCCGCGGTGTCAAGGAGCTGCTCGTCCTGACCGGCGAGCGCCCGGAGGTGAACGCCGACGTTGCCAGCCGGCTGCGCGACTACGGACACGAGAGCTTCACGGACTACGTCGCCTGGTCCTGCGAGCGCGCGCTCGAGCGCGGCATGCTGCCGCACACGAATCTCGGCGCGCTCGCGCGAGAAGACCTCGCGCGCCTGCGCGAGGTGACCGCCTCACAGGGGCTGATGCTCGAGTCGGTGGCGGAACGGCTGATGGATGACGTGCACGCGGGGTCGCCGACCAAGCATCCCGCCGTCAGGCTCGCGACGATCGCCGCCGCGGGCGAGCTGCGGATTCCCTTCACGAGCGGGATCCTCGTCGGAATCGGCGAGACGGAGGACGAGCGGGTGGCGTCGCTCGAGGCCCTCGCCGCGCTGCAGCGCGAGCACGGTCACATCCAGGAGGTGATCCTCCAGAACTTCGTGCCACATCCGCGCTACTACGGCGCGGAGCCGGCGGAGATCGCCGACGCCGCCCAGCGGGGCGAGCGGGAAGCGCCCGCCCCGTCCATGGAGCTCCCTTCGTGGGCGACCCCGATCTCGCTGGAGGACATGCGGCTGCTCGTGCGCGAGACCCGGCGGCTGATGCCCGGCGTCGGGATCCAGATCCCGCCGAACCTCTCGGACTGGTGGCTGCCGCTCGTCGATGAGGGTGCGACCGACCTCGGCGGCCTCTCGGCGAACGGGGACCACATCTCGCCCGAGCATCCGTTCCCCTCGCCGCACCGCATGCGCAAGCTGCTCGCGCCGCGCGGCTACGCACTCACCGAGCGGCTCTGCGTCTACCCGCAGTACATGGACGCTGAGTGGCTCGAGCAAGGAGTGCTCGACGTGATCAAGCGCTCGTTCTGGAGCTTCATCCCGCGCCGCGGCTCGGGACGCCGCGAGCAGCGCCCGATCCGGCAAGAGCTCGTCGCCGCAGCGACCGCGAAGGGCCGCGACGGAGTCCCGCTCGGGGAGGAGGAGCTCACCGCGCTGTTCGCCGAGACCCGGCCCGAGGCGATCGAGGAGATCCGGCTCGCCGCGGACGAGCTGCGCGCCGAGATCGCGGGCGACGAGGTGACCTTCGTCGTCAACCGCAACATCAACATCTCGAACGTGTGCGTGGTCGGCTGCGCCTTCTGCGGCTTCGGGCAGGGGCGCCGCTCGCCGGACGCATATGAGCACGAGATCGAGGACTTCGTGCGACGCGTCGAGGAGGCCGTCGGGTTCGGGGCCACCGAGATCTGCATCCAGTCGGGCATCCATCCGGATTGGACGCTCGAGGACTATGAGAAGTGGCTGCGGCTCGCGAACGAGATCGCGCCGGAGATGCACCTGCACGCCTACTCGCCGATGGAGGTGGCGCACATGTGCGACATCTCCGGCCTCTCGCCGCGCGCGGTGTTCGAACGCCTGCGCGATGCCGGGCTCGGTTCGACGCCGGGGACGGCGGCGGAGGTTCTGCACGACGGGGTGCGCCAGCGGATCTCGCCGAACAAGCTGCCCGTGGCGCGCTGGGTTGAGGTGATCGAGGCCTCGCACGCGAGCGGGCTGCGCTCGACCGCGACCGTGATGTTCGGTCACATCGAGGAACCCTGGGAGCTCGCCGAGCACATGCGCGTCGTGCGTTCGCTGCAGGAGCGCACCGGCGGCTTCACCGAGTTCGTCCCGCTCTCCTTCATCCCGTTCCACACCATGCTCGGCCGCACCCACGGGATCGAGGAGATCTCGCGCGAGGAGAACCTGAAGCACACCGCGGTCTTCCGGCTGGCGCTCGGGAAGACCGTCCGCAACCTCCAGGCGAGCTGGGTCAAGATGGGCTTGAGCGCGGCGACCGAGTCGCTGCGATGGGGGGTCAACGACCTCGGTGGAACGCTGATGGAGGAGTCGATCAGCCGCATGGCCGGCTCCTACCACGGGACCCGGCTCGAGGTCGACGACCTGGTCGGCGCGGCTCACGCGGCCGACCGGCCGGCGGCCCAGCGCGACACGCTCTACCGGGTACTGTCGAGCTACTGACCGTTCGCGCGACGCCCGTCAGCATTTCGTAGCCTTTCAGACAGTGAGCAGAGCGCACAAGGGCGCAAACCTGGTGGGTGTCGTGCTGCCGTTCGTCGGCTTCGGGGTGGCGGTCGTACTCCTGTGGAACAGCCTCGTCGGCGTCACGGACCTGGCGATCGCGGCGGTGATGTACCTCGCCACAGGCCTCGGGATCACGGTGGGCTTCCACCGCCTGCTGACCCACCGCGCGTTCAAGACTCACCGGCCGCTGCGCTACACGTTCGCCGTGCTCGGCTCGATGGCGGTCCAGGGACCGGTCCTCAGCTGGGTCGCCGACCATCGCAAGCATCACGCCTTCACCGACGAGGAGGGGGACCCCCACAGCCCGCACCTCGCCGGCGAGGGGCCGCTCGGTGCGCTGCGCGGCCTATGGCACGCCCACGTCGGCTGGCTGTTCTCGCTCGAGGGCCGGGCGGAGGTCGACCGGTACGCCCGCGACCTCGTGCGCGACCGAGGCATGCGCTTGATCCATCATGCGTTCCTCGGCTGGACGGCGCTCGGCCTGCTGCTGCCCTTCGCCGCCGGGTGGCTGATCTCGGGGTCGCTCGCGGGCGGGCTGACGGCGCTCGTGTGGGGCGGGCTCGTGCGCATCTTCTTCCTGCACCACGTCACCTTCAGCATCAACTCGCTCTGTCACTTCCTGGGCCGGCGCCGCTTCACGACCACGGACGACTCGCGCAACCTCTTCTGGCTGGCACCGATCTCCTTCGGCGAGGCCTGGCACAACAACCACCACGCCTTCCCGACCTCCGCCTTCCACGGGCTGCGCTCGATCGAGATCGACCCCGGCGGCCTGCTGATCCGAGGCCTCGAGCGGCTCGGGCTCGCCTGGGAGGTCGTGCGAGTGCCGCGCGAGCGCCAAGCGGCACGGCTTTCCTGACTATCTGAAGAGGTCTGCCTCGGGGTCGCGGCGGAGCGCCGCTGCGCCGGGGCCGTCCTCCTCCGTTACGAGAAGATCGAGGCCGCGGACGAGGACCGCGGGACGGCGCGAGTCCTTCGCCCGCGCGAGATCGGCGGCCGCGGCGATCGAGTCGGCGACCGCGATCGCCGTCGCGCGCAGCTCGCGTCCCGCCGCGTCGTGACGGCCGCGCCAGTCGTCGACCGGCACCATGCCCGCGACCCCGATCGCCACATCCGTCTGTCCGACGCGCCACGGGCGTCCGAAGCTGTCGGAGACGATCACCGCGGGGCGGGCTCCGGTGAGCTCGGCGAGCGACGCGCGCAGCCGGCGCGCGGAGGCGTCCGGATCGAGCGGCAAGAGCACGAGCTCGTCGGGGGCCGAGGTGTTCGACTGGTCGACGCCGGCGTTCGCGCAGATGTAGCCGTGGCGGGTCTCGCTGATGATCACTCCGTGCCTCGGCGCGGACGATGGCCACGGACTCGTCGAGCACCGCCTGCACGACTCGAGCATCCTTGCCGTCCGCGTCGGCGAGCTCGCGCGCGCGGGGATCGGGCTCGATGTCGCCGAGCCGGCGCAGCCGTCCTTCGACCTTCGAGACGGCCTTGTGGGCGAGGACCAGGACGTCGGCGGAGCTGATCGTCAGGGGGCGCAGCGCCTCGACCAGCGCCGCCGCGAGGTCGTCGCCGGGCCGCAGCTCGGGCAGCGGCGCGAGCGCTCGGATCTCCAGCGTCAGCTCGCCACGCCCGGTGCGGTGAGACCCGGGAGTCGCTGCAGCAGTCCGGAGCGCTCGAACTGCGCGAGCGTCCCGCGCGTGCGCGCGGCCACCCGCCGCGACGACTGGACCGCCGGCCACAGCGCGGCGAGGTCATCGGGCGTGTCGACGTCGTGCGCGAGCGAGGGGACCGGGATCGACCGGTAGGACAAGCCGCCCGCCTTGGCGGCCTCGACGTGGCGCGCGTGACTGCCCGGCCCGAAGCTCGGGCGAAAGGCGTCCGGCGGAGCGATCACGAGCGCGTTCGTCCCGGTTCCGTGGCGGTCTGGGACGATCGTCACCTCGACCCGGTCGCGCTCGCCTCGGGCGAGCAGCTCGTCGACGTCCGACGGGCTGATCAACGGCGTGTCGCCGGGCACGAGCAGGACACGGTCGAAGCCCTCCTCGAGCGCGCGGGAGATGCCGATCAACGTCGCATCCGACTGTCCCGAGCGGTGGCTGTCGGCCAGCACGAGCACGCCGTCTCCGCGCGCGATCGACTCCGCGCCGACGTCGGAGGTGACCGCGACGATCGCGTCGACCGCCGCCGCCCGCCGGAGCGATCCCAGGACGTCCGCGAACATCGCCTGCACGAGCGAGCTCCGGGCGCCCCCGGCGAGCGCGTCCGCGAGCCGCTGCTTGGCGGAGGAGAGGTCCTTGATGGGCACGACGGCGAGCGTCCGCATTGGCAGGTCGAGGCTAGCGTCCGCCGAGGGCGGCCGCTAGCCGCATTCCGCCCTCACCGAAGCCCGGCTGCGAAATCGAGCGTCTCCGCGGCCACCCGCCGGCGCTCCGTGGGGGTGGAGAGAAGCGTGTCGGTACGCAGCGAAGGCGGCTCGGAGAGCGGCTCGTCTGTGATGATCGCGTCCAGGAGGTCTCCGTAGAAGGAGGCTACGCCCTCGGCGGTGCACGCCACTCGCGCGTGCTCCATGAAGGCGGCGGTCGGCCCCTTCACGACCTGGCCGGAGACGATCGGGCTGACCGCTACGACGGGCGCCGAGGCCGCGTCGATCGCCTCGCGCATACCGGGTACCGCGAGGATCGGGCCGATCGAGATGATCGGGTTCGACGGGCCGATGACGATCACGTCCGCGGCGTCGATCGCGGCGAGCGCGGCGGCGGTGGGGCGGCCCTGCTCGACCCCGCGGAGCTCCACCTGCTCGATCGGTCCTCGCGCGCCATCGACGATCATGAACTCCTGGAAGGGTCGCCAGCCCGCCGGCGATCGGACGTGCGTGCGCACCGGCTCGTCGCTCATCGGCAGGACGCGCGCCCCGACGCCCATGCCCTCGACGACAGCGGCATGCGCGTCGGTCAGTGACGCTCCCGAGCGGAGCAGCTCGGTCCGCACCAGGCACATGGCGAGATCGCGGTCGCCGAGCCTGAACCAGGTCTCGCGGCGCGCCTTCGCGAGCGCATCCATCACCGTGAAGCTGTCGCCGCCGATGCCCCACCCGCGCTGGTCGATGACGCCCGCGAGCCAGTAGGTCACGAGGTCGGGATCGGGTGAGACGTGAACGCCGTAGACCTCGACGTCGTCACCGGTGTTGGCGATCACGGTCAGCTCGGCGAGCTCAGCGACTCCGGCGGCGAGCTTCGCCCCGCCCGTGCCGCCGGCGAGCAGGACAACCCTCACCAGCGCGGCTCGTCGACGCCGGTGAACCTGATCCCCGCGTGCGTCTTGTGGCGCACGTTGACGGAGATCAGCAGCGGCGTCAGGCCCTCGGTGAAGCGAGACATCTCGAGCCTGCCGGCGTCGACCGGCCGGAGGCCGTCGATTCGGCGGATCAGCTCGGCGACGGCGCGCTTCGCGTCGCGGTCGTCGCCGGCCAGCGGGACGTCCTCGCCGAGGCGCTCGTCGAGTCGTCTGAGCCGGTCGGCGCTGACGGTGTGAAGCCCGCTCACGACCGTGACGCTATCGGGCGCCATCTCGGCGGCCTGCTCCGCGGCCGAGCCCTGCGGAACGCCGAGCATGCGGGTGGCCCGCCCGCCGGTGGCCGCGGCGAGCGGCACCGTCGTGTCGACGAGGATCTGGCCGGCAGACAGCGCCTCACGGATGTTGCCGAGCGTCTCCGCGTGGGAGCGGAAGGGGACGGTCACGATCACCGTGCCGCCACGCGCGACCGCCTGCTCGTTCGGCAGCCCCTCGACGCGGGCGTCGGGCAGCTGGGCGCTCAGGCGCTCCGCCGACTCAGCGGCCGACTCGGCGCGGCGCGAGCCGATCACGACGGGAACGCCCGCGCGCGCGAGGCGCAGCGCCAGGCCGAAGCCGAGCGCGCCCGTGCCGCCCACGATCACGACCGGGGATTCTGGCCGGCTGGGCTCGCTCATCCCGGCGTGAGGCTATCCGTACGCCGCGCGGGCGCGCTCCGGGGCTGTTGGCAGAATAAGGCGATGCTCGTCAACCTCCGTGAAGTGGGGCCGCGCGACGGCTTCCAGAACGAGCCGGAGATCATCGCCACCGACGACAAGGTGCGCCTGATCGAGATGCTCGCGAGGACCGGAGTGCGCCGGATCGAGCTGACGAGCTTCGTGCGACCGGAGGTGATCCCGCAGCTGGCCGACGCGCGCGAGGTGCTGCACCGCGCGGACATTCCGGAGGGGGTGAGCGGGTCGGTGCTGATCCCGAACGCGCGCGGGCTCGAGGCGGCCCTCGGCCTGCGCGAGCGGTTCGACGAGATCAACGTCTTCCTCTCGGCGAGCGAGACGCACAACCGCAAGAACGTCAACCGCTCGATCGAGCAGTCGCTCGCCGCGCTGGAGGAGGTCGTCCGCGACGCGCGCTCCGAAGGCCTCCGCTGCGAGGGGGTCATCTCGGTCGCGTTCGGCTGTCCATACGAGGGGGAGGTCGCGGTCGGACGGGTGCTGCGCCTCGCGGAACGGCTGGCCGAGGCCGGCTGCGCCGAGATCGCCTTCGGCGACACGACCGGCATGGCGAACCCCCGCCAGGTGAGGGAGTTCTTTCCCGCCGTCGATGAGCGCCTGCCCGGAGTCGAGCTCACCGCCCACTTTCACAACACCCGCGGGCAGGCGCTGGCGAACGTGCTCGCCGCGCTCGACGCGGGCGTGCGCTCGTTCGAGTCGTCCTTCGGCGAGCTCGGCGGATGCCCGGTTCCCAAGGGGGCGACCGGCAACATCGCGAGCGAGGATCTCGTCTCGATGCTTCACGAGATGGGTTACGAGACGGGAATCGACCTCGACGCGCTGATCGCCGCGACGCGCGCCGCCCAGGACGTCCTGGGCCGGCCGCTGACCTCGCACATGCCGCTCGCAGGGCCCGTCGATTGGCATCGCTGACCTCCGGCGCCGCTGGTAGCGTGCGCCTCGTGAAGCCCGCCGGCCGGAGGCAGACGTGGCGCGGCTTGTAGAGCACGGCTTGCGCCGCACGGTCGGCGTGCCGGGGATGTTCGCGACGGCCTACGGCAACCTGGGCTCGTCGATCTACTACGCGCTTGGCCTGGTCGCGCTGCACGCGCTCGGCCTGACCCCGGTCGTCTTCCTGGGCGCCGGCGTGCTGTTCGCCTTGACCGCGAAGACCTACGCCGAGGCTGCCTCGATGTTTCCGGAGGCGGGCGGCTCGTCCGCCTTCGCGCGCCACGCGTCGAACGAGGTGGCGTCGTTCTTCGCGGGCTGGGCGCTGTCGCTCGACTACATCATCACGATCGCGATCTCGGCCTTCTTCGTGCCCCACTACCTCGGCGCGTTCTGGCCCTGGCTCGGCAACGGGACGGGCAGCATCGTTGGCGGCGCCGTGGTCGTGGCGCTGCTGGTCGCGGTCAACATCCGCGGTCTCGGCGAGTCCGCGAAGCTGAACGTCGGACTGGCCCTCGCGGACCTGTTGACGCAGGTGCTGCTCGTCGTACTCGGCGCCGTGCTCGTGCTGAACCCGAGCCTGCTCGTGCACCAGGTCCATCTCGGCAAGGCACCGACCTACAGCGAGCTGATCTTCGCCCTCTCGATCTCGATGCTCGCCTACACCGGCATCGAGACGGTCTCGAACATGGCCGAGGAGGCTCGCGACCCCGGGCGCGACGTCCCGCGCGCCGTCAACCTGCTGCTCGTGGCGGTGCTCGGCGTCTACGCCGGCATCTCGACCGTGGCGCTCTCGGCGCTGCCCGTCACGCGCGACCACGCGGGCCACTACGTGACCAAGCTCGGCTCGACCTTCCAGAGCGACCCCGTGCTTGGGATCGTCAGCTCGCTGCACCTCGGGCACGCGCTCGAGTCGGGGCTTCGCTACTACGTGGCGATCCTCGCCGCGACGATCCTGCTGATCGCGACGAATGCCGGGCTGATCGGGATTTCGCGCCTGTCGTGGTCGCTCGCCGAGCATCGTCAGCTGCCGCGAATCTTCGCCAGCCTTCACCCGCGCTTCCGCACGCCGTGGTTCACGATCGTGCTCTTCTCGGTGCTCGCCGTACTGCTGCTGCTGCCGGGCCAGAACGACTTCCTTGGCAACCTCTACAGCTTCGGGGCGATGCTGTCGTTCACGATCGCGCACGCCTCGGTGGTCATCCTGCGCGTCCGCGACCCCGACCGCGAGCGCCCCTACCGGGCTCCGTGGAACGTCCGCGTCCGAGGGCACTCGATCCCGCTGACGGCGGTGCTCGGCGGGATCGGGACGTTCGCAACATGGTTATCGCTCGTGATCCTGCACAAGGACGCGCGCTACGTCGGCTTCGGCTGGATGACCGTGGGGCTCGTCGGTTACGTCTATTACCGGCGCCGCCAGGGCCTCAGCCTTACCGCCGAGGCACGGATCGAGCACGCTCAGCGGCCCCCCGACTTCAGGGACCTGTCGTACGGGTCGGCGCTCGTGCCGATCTTCGGCACCGACGTCGATGCGGAGGCGATGCGCAGTGCCGCGAAGCTGGTCGGCGGCGAGGCGACCGTCGAGGCACTCTACGTGCTGCGCGTCCCGCAACAGCTGCCACTCGGCGCGGGTATGGTCGAGGAGGAGCGCCGCGGGCGGGATGTGCTCGAGGCGGCACGGATGCGCGGGCGGCGCGCCGGCCTCAAGGTGCGGACCAGCCTGATCCGCACGCGCAGCCCGGGAGCGGCGATCGTGGAGGAAGCCGAGCGGCGTGGCTCTGACGTGATCTATCTCAGCACGGTGCACGCTCCTGAGTCAGAGCATGCGCTCGGGCCCACCACCACCTACCTGCTCGAGCGAAGACCATGCCGCATCGTCGTCGAGACCGGTTCGGACGGTCGCTAGCACGCAGCTTTGCTGTGCGCTCACGTCGAGGCGTTAGCGCTAAGTCTCAGGGTGCGAGGGTGGACGGAGCGGCGCGCGCCAGGCGACGACAAGCGCAAGGCCGAAAATGATCCCCAGGACATCGGTGGCGGTGCCACGTCCGATGACGGCGGCGATGGCGCGCTGGTCGCCGAGCGCCGAGCCCCAGATTCCCAGCGCGAGGTAGAGGAGGCCGACGGCGATGGCGGACTCCGGCGCGGCCAGCAGCAGGGCACCGGTGAGGATGTGCACCACGTTCGTCCAGCCGTTTACTTCGAAGGCGCCGAGGATCGCGGAGGTGTGACCGGGTGCGTCGAAGTCCGCCGTGTAGAAGAACCCCGCGACGCCGAGCCCGACCAGCGCCCACCCGATCGCTCTTGGCAGCGCGGCGCGCAGTGCCGCTCTACTGACCGGCGAAGGCAGGCTCGCGGCGCTCGCTGACGGCCGCCGCCCCCTCGGCGAAGTCGGCGCTCGCGGCGAGCGACTCCTGCGCCTGGACCTCCTGCTCGAGCGTCAGCGCGAGCGCCGGCCGTGCGGAGGCGTCGATCAGCCGCTTCGCGAGGCCGACAGCGAGCGGGGCGCAGGCGAGCAGCTCGCTGCAGAGGGCGGACGTGGCCTCGCCGAGCTCCGCAGCGGGCGCGATCCGGTTCGCGAAGCCGATCCGATGCGCCTCGCGGCCATCGATCAGGCGACCCGTCATGATCAGCTCCTTGGCGATCCCCACGCCGACGACGGCAGGCAGCCGGGAGCATCCGCCGAGATCGGGCACGAGTCCGATGCGCGTCTCGAGCAGCCCCACGTAGGCCTCCTCGGCGACCACCCGGAGGTCGGCGGCGAGCGCGAGCTCCATCGCGCCGCCGATGCACGCGCCCTGGATCTCACAGATCGTGGGCTTCGGCATCTCCTCGAGCAAGTTCCAGACGGCCAGGATCTCGCGACGGAACGGCCGCACGCTGGTGGGGGAGCGGGAGAGCTCCTGGAGCGCGCCGAGGTCCATGCCCGACGAGAACATCGGACCGTCACCCCGGACGACGACGACTCGGACCTCGTCGGCCGCGGCGGCGTCGCGAAAGGCGCGCCCGAGCGCCTCGACCAGCTCACCGTTCAGCGCGTTGCGCTTCTCGGAGCGCGTCATCACGATATGGCGGACCGCTTCGCGATCCTCGATCTCTACGAGTCCCATGTAGGCTCCCGGCGCTCGAAACTAGACACTGGAGCTGAATCGTATGGAGATATCGAAGGTGGGCGTGGTCGGCGGCGGCCTGATGGGTCACGGAATCGCGCAGATCAGCGCCCAGGCCGGCTACGACGTGGTGCTACGCGAGGTCGACCAGCAGCGGCTCGACAAGGCGATTGGGCGGATCGAGAAGCAGCTCGCGCGTGCCGTCGAACGCGGCCGGCTCGAACAGTCGGCAGCCGACGCGGCGCGCGGGCGGATCACACCGACGCTCGATTACGGCGACTACGCCGACTGTGACCTGGTGGTCGAGGCGATCACCGAGGACCTGTCGCTGAAGCTCGAGATGTGGGGCCAGCTCGACGGGGTGGTCAAGCCCGAAGCCGTCTTCGCCACCAACACCTCGTCGCTGTCCGTCATCGACCAGGCCGCCTCGACGGGCAGGCCAAACAAGTTCACCGGCCTGCACTTCTTCAACCCGCCCCAGGTGATGCCGCTGCTCGAGGTCGTCCAGACCGTCACGACCGACGAGGACACGCTGGCCACCGGCTTCGCCTTCGGCGAGCGACTCGGCAAGCTCTGCGTTCACGCGAAGGACAAGACCGGCTTCATCGTCAACCGCCTGCTCGTCCCCTACCTGCTCGACGCGATCCGCGCCTTCGAGGAGGGCGTCGGCACGATCGAGCAGATCGATGCCGCGATGAAGGCGGGATCGAACCATCCCATGGGACCGTTCACGCTGCTCGACTTCGTCGGCCTCGACACGACCAAGTCGATCGCCGACATCATGTTCGACGAGTACCGCGAGCGGCGCTTCGCGGCGCCGCCGACCCTGCGGAAGATGGTCGCGGCCGGCTACTACGGGCGCAAGTCGGGCCGCGGGTTCTACGACTACTCGGGTGAGGAGCCGGTGGCGGTCGACCCGGGCCTTTAGAGCGGCGGCAGTGGCAGCACGCCGTCAGGCGGCCGACGCTCGGGGACATGAGAGCGATGATCGCTCACGAGGAGGCTTCGTCGGTTGAGCGGACGCTCAACCGCGACGTTCCAGCAACAGATGTCGCCGTGCTCGAGGAAGAGCTCACGACCCCGAGACATAGGCTCCTGGGCGCGCTACCCTGAACCCAGTTGCTTGCCGTGCGGCGGTGGTCGAGCGGCAGGCAGTCACATTTTGTCCAGTGACGAGGCGGACGGGGACCGGCAGGGCCCTGGACGCAGCGGCGAAGGAGCATCGATGACATCAGGATCGAGACGCGTCTTGGGCCCACCGGTCACCGAGACGCATGCGGCCGCCGAGTTTGCTGTCAGCGGCGGCCTGAACGCCCCGGCGCAGGCAAGAAGCATGCTCGCCGAGCAGGTTGACGGCGCCGTCCGGGCTGAGGCGCTCGATACGGTGCTGGTGCTGCTGAGCGAGGTCGTGACGAACTGCGTCGTTCACGGAGGCGCGAGCGACGGCCGCCCGATCACCGTGGCGACCTCGCGCCGGCCCGACCAGACGCGCGTCAAAGTGTCGAGCGTGGGTCCGGCGTTTGACTACGAGCCGTACGAGCCCGGCGGCAATCCGGCGGACAGCCGCGGTCTCTACCTTGTCGACGCGCTCGCCACAGCCTGGGGGATCATGCGTGGACCGCCGCCGTCCGTCTGGTTCGAGGTAGCGAATCCGCGAGGCGCGGCCGCCTTCGCCTGAGCTCGGACCTCCCGGAAGCGCGGCCCGGACTTGCGTCAAGTCGTGCCGCCCCGCGCCGATCGTAGGCCCCGTGGCGCGCCTCTCGCTCGAGAGCGCGGCCAGCATCGGCAATGCCCTCTGAGCCCGCGCTACTGCTCGCTCGAGGCGCCCAAGTCGATGTCGTGCAGGGAGTCGGCACCCGCACGCACGATCTCGGTGTCGATCCGATAGCCCGTGACCGGGCAGAGGTACTCGCGCAGCACCATCTTGTCGGCCATCTCGACGTCCTGGGCCTCCCACTCGGGCCCGATCTCCCGCAGCGGGCGTTCGCGTGTGACGGTGCGGCGCTTGTAGCTCTCATCGGCCCCCCCGAGGTCGGCGCCGTTGCACCACCAGCGACCGTCCACCAGGTGCAGCAACTCTCCGACCTGCAGCGCGTGCGACGGAGGGGTGACCGGTTCACGCGGCTCGTCGCCGCCCAGGCGCGCTCGCAATGAGTCCGCGCGGCGCGACGCGGTCGCCTCCGTGTCGACGGAGAGGTCGTCGCCGAGCACGACGCCATAGACCCGCTCGGCGGTGCCGGCGGCCAGCGCGCCCCCCGCGACGTCCCTGCGGACGGCGTCGGGGTCGCGCATCAGCGGGTCGCCGTAGCCGGGAGTAGTGGGGCTGCTCCATTCCCAGACGTGGCCTGGCTGCGTGTCCACCGGAGCGCCCTTGAAGATCACGGGGTCCTCATCGCCGGCGAGCGAGTCGAAGTCCTGCGGCATCTCGCCCCCGGCGAGGCGATCTTCCAGGTCGGTCCCAGCCTTCACACGGAAGGAGGCGCGGCTGCCCGGGTTTCCCCCGAAAAGGCCGCCCGCCTTCGCGAAGCTCTCGTTGCCATGAACCTGGATTGAGAAGGCGGGCGAGCGCCAGAGAGCCGAGGCTTCCTCGAAGCCGAGCCCGCCGCGAGTGCGGCCGGCGCCGTCGGCGCCGCCCGGCAGGAAGCGCCGGTACAGGTAGAGGACCGGGAACTGCGCCTCGAGGTCCTCGACGTTGTAGGCGATCCCTTCCGGGATCCAGAAGTGACCGCCCGCGTCGACGCCGTCGCGATCCGGCATGGCGCCGAGCGAGCCCATCATGCCGTTCGTGTTGGCGAGGATGAAGAGCTCCCCGTCGGGCCCGAGCCCGCCGCCGATCAACCCGTAGAAGTGGGGCAGGCAGGGGCCGAGGATCAGCTCGCGCGCCAGCTTGTCGCCGCACGCGAGCATCTTCGCGACCGCGACGACCGCGATGTTCAGCTGCAGCTCGGTCGTGAACGCGCCCGACGGCGACACCGCGCCGGGGAAATCTGCGCAGTTCAGCAGTCCCGGCTCGGGCTGGACGTCGATGCGCCGATAGACGCCTCCGTACGCGCCCGCGAGGTCAGCCGTCATCGACTGCGTTATGGCGGCGAGCACCGCCCCGGAGAAGGCGGCGTAGGTGACGTTGATCGAGCCCGCCTGCGGGTCGGTCCCGTGGTTGTCGACGATCAGCCGCTCGCCGCGTTTCGTGATGTTGATCTGGTAGGCGTAGACCTCCCGGTCGCCGGGGACCGCCGCCTCCGTGTAGCCGCGGTGCGACCAGCGCCCGTCGGGTACGTGCGAGAGCCGCTCTGCGAACTTGGCCTCGCCGGAGTCGAGGATGCGGTACATGACCGCCTTGACAGTCGACGCGCCATAGCGCTCGGCCAGCTCCGCCACGCGGCGCCCGGTCGCCTGGACGGAGCTGATTGCCGCGCGCAGATCCATGCGGACCGGCACCGGCAGGCGGCTCTGGCGCAGGAAGAGCTCCTCGATGTCGCTGCGGATCTCCTCCCGCTCGACGAGCTTGACGGGGGGAAGTTGGGCGGGTCTCCCCAGGCGTCCTGAGCGGTGACGCAGAAGGATCCCTGGACGCTTCCGCCGACGTCTGAGTAGTGAAGCGTGTTGGCGACCCAGCAGAAGAGCTCGCCGTCGTTGAAAAGCGGGGTGGCCAGGCACGTGTCCGGCTGATGCGGAGCGCCGACGTAGGGGTCGTTGGCGAGGAAGATGTCACCGGGAGCGATCCCGGGTGTGCGTGAGCGGTGCTCGAGGATCCACTTGATCGCGAGCGAGTGGGAGTTCGAGAAGTACTGCAGGTTCGGGCCGAGGAAGATCAGCTCTCCCTCTTCCGTCAACACCGAGCACTGGAAGTCGCGCGTGAGCATCGTGATCGGGCTCACGCACAGGCGCTGGATCATCGCCGCGTGCTCGAAGTTGGCGTTCATCAGCGCGTAGCGGATGACCTCCTCGGTGATCGGGTCCACATCGGCGCCCGCCTCGCGATGCAGCTGGAGCGTGTCGGGCAGGTCGAGCTCCGCCGGCGGGATATAGCTGTGCGCGACGCCGTCCCAGAAGCCGGCCGGCCGGGTGCTCGTCGTCTGTTCCGTCGTCGCCATCAGCGTTCCTCCAAGGTCAGGACGAGGTTTCCGATCTCGTCGGCGCGCAGCAGCTGGCCGGGTGCGACGCCGACCGCGGTGTGCGGCAGCTCGACGAGCGCGGCGCCTTCGATCGAGCTGCCCGGGGCGAACGCGCCGCCCTCGTACACGGCCGTATCGACCCATGACATCGTCGAGGGCCAGAAGACTCGCCGCTCGCCGGACGGCTCAGCCCCGCCGCTCGAGCCGTTCACCGCGCCGGCCTGGCGGTCGGTCGGGATGCGCGCCCGCAACCGCAGCGCGAAGATCTCGGCGTTCTGGAAGATCGCGGCCCCGGCGCCGTAGACGCGCCCGTACTCGCTCGTGAACTCCTCCTGGACGCGGGCGCTCGCGTCGTCATCGATCTCGCCTTCCGGAAGCGATATCTGCAGCTCGTTGAGGAACTGCTCGGCGTAGCGCATCAGCGCGGTCGCCTCGAGCGCGAGCTCGCCGTCCGCGCTCAAGGCGTCGCGAGCCTGGGCGTTAAGAGCGGCGAGATGATCCTGAAGCTCAGAGGCGTCGAACGGAGCGCGCAGGCGCACCTCCCGCTCGAAGTAGCGCGTCGTGTCGCTCGCGGCAATGCCGTAAGCGGAGAGTGTCGAGGCGCCGTTCCCGAGCGGTACCACGACCTCTCGCGCCCCGAGCTCCGCCGCGTAGCCAAACGCGTGCACCGGTCCCGCGCCGCCGAACGCGTAGACCGTGAAGTCGCGCGGGTCGAGACCCTTCTCGACCGTGCGCTGACGGATCAGAGTCGCGGCCGAGTGGTTGTTGATCCGGACGATTCCGGCCGCGGCCTCCTCGGGCTCAAGGCCGAGGCGCCGCGCGAGCCCGCCGACGGCCGTGCGCGCCGCCTCCTCGTCGAGCGGCATGCGCCCGCTGAGAAAGGCCTCGGCCCGGATCAACCCGAGCACGAGGTCGGCGTCGGTGACGGTCGGCTCCTCGCCGCCACGCCCGTAACAGGCTGGTCCGGGGTCTGAGCCAGCCGACTCGGGACCCACCCGGATCGTGCCCGAGTGCTCGTCGATGCGCGCGATCGAGCCGCCGCCGCAGGCGATCGAACGCACGTCGAGATGGGGCATCACGAACGTGTAGTGGTCGATCACCTGCTCCGAGGCGACGATCGGCTCTCCGCCGGTGATCAGCCCGACGTCGAAAGAGGTTCCGCCCATGTCGGTTGCGATCACGTTCGGGCGATCGGCGGAGGCGGCCAGGTCGGCGGTACCGGCGAGGCCCCCGGCGGGCCCGGAGCCGATCGTCGTGACGGGCAAGGCCTTGGCGACCGCGAGCGGCGCCACGCCGCCGTTCGCCTGCAGCACGAGCGGCTCCACCCCCAGCCCGCGTTGCTCGAGCTCGTCGTGGAAGGTCTCGAGGTAGTCGCTCGACGCCGGTCCGACGTAGGCGTTGATCGCCGTCGCGACGGTCCGCTCGTACTCGCCCTGCCGCGGCGAGACCTCGTGCGAGAGACTGACGTGAAGCGACGGGTCGAGGTCCGCCAACAGCTCCGCGATCGCACGCTCGTGCTCGGGGTTGCGAAACGACCAGAGCAGCGACACGGCGACCGCATCGACCTCGTGCGTCTCCAGGAGCGCGCGCAGCGTCTCGCGCGCGCGGTCGCGGTCGAGGGGCGCCAGCACCGCGCCGGTCGCGTCGACCCGCTCGTGCACCTCGAACACGCGACTGCGCGGAACGAGCGGCGCCGGCTTGCTCGTCGCGTGCACCGAGTAGACCTGGTCGATCGGCACGCCCGCGGTCCGCCCCGCGCCACGCATCATGTGCAGCGCGTCGCCGTGGCCCGCCGTCGCAACTACGCCGACGCGCGCGCCCTTGCGCTCGACGACGAGGTTCGTACCGATCGTCGTGCCGTGACCGAGCCGGTCGCAAGCGGCGAGCAGTTCGTCGAGCGTGCGACCGGTATCGGCAGCGAGCTGCTCGAGACCCTCGATCACACCCTCGGTGGCACTCGTGGCGTGCGTCGAGAGCGCTTTCGCGTGGCTCACGTGACCGTCGCCGTCGATCGCGACGCAGTCCGTGAAAGTGCCGCCGATGTCTACGCCGATGTGAAAGCGCTCGGCCGTGCCGCTCATGGGTCCTCCTCCCAGGCCGCGGATACTAAGGCGGACGCCGCTCGGGCGCGCTGCACGCAGGGTTCGCCCGCGCCGCTCGATCAGAGGGCGGCTGGCGTGTCTTCGGCCCCGACCTCGCCGGATTGACCGGACTCTTGGTCTGCGAGCGCGGCCGCTTCGCGTCTGCGCTCCGGAGGGTTGAGCGGCGGCTGGGGAACAGGCGCGGCCGCTTCGCGTCCGCTCGTGGCGAGCGGCGGCTCGGGAATAGCGGGGACCGCCCCGGCGGGGCCGAGCGCGGCCGCTTCGCGTCCACGCTCGAGGTGGCGAGCGGCGGCTCGGGAATAGCGGGGACCGCCCCGGCGGGGCCGAGCGCGGCCGCTTCGCGTCCACGCTCGAGGTGGCGAGCGGCGGCTCGGGAATAGCGGGGACCGCCCCGGCGGAGCCGAGCGCGGCCGCTTCGCGTCCACGCTCGAGGTGGCGAGCGGCGGCTCGGGATAGCGGGGACCGCCCCGGCGGGGCCGAGGCTCTAGACCCCAGCCGGGACGGTACCCCAAAGCCGGCCAATCGGCGGGAAGGGCCGGCCCCGGCTAGCCAATCGGCGGGAAGGGCTAGCCGCACCTTGTGCGCTACCAGCGTCATGCCGGAAACGCGCACAAGCTCATGAACTTGTAGTCCGAGGGCACCCCTCACAGGGCAAACGCCGCCTCCCGCGGGGCGCCGCCTTCTGTGAGGTCTTAAACGGACCTCTTGGAGGCCTAACGTCAGCTTCCGAGCAGGGTTGTTCCCCCCGCCCGGTGCGGAGAAACATGGCGTCGATCCCGCTTGACGATAAGTTCCGCGTCGATGGCGACCCTCGAGCAAGCGCTCGCCCGGGCTCGCGCGGGCGGGCCCGACAGGCATCGCCAGCGAGCCGCGGAGCAGGGCAAGATGCCAGTCCGTAAGCGCCTGGAGGCGCTTACGGACTCGGGCTCTTTCGTGGAGGAGGGATTGCTCGCTGGGTGGGACGAGGACGGGCTCGGGGCGGACGGGGTGGTGACCGGGATGGCCACGGTTGGCGGACGCGCGGTGTGCGTGATGGCGAACGACCCGACCGTCAAGGCAGGCTCCTGGGGGCCCCGGACGGTCGAGAAGATCATCCGGATCCAGGAGCGGGCGATGAGCGCTCAGGTGCCGATGGTCTACCTCGTCGACTCCGCGGGCGCGCGCATCACCGAGCAGGTGCGGATGTTCCCGGGGCGGCGTGGCGCCGGCCGGATCTTCCACACCGAAGTCAAGCTCTCCGGCGTCGTGCCGCAGGTCTGCATCCTGTTCGGACCGAGCGCGGCAGGGGGCGCATACATCCCGGCGTTCTGCGACGTGGTGATCATGCGCGACGGGAACGCCTCGATGTACCTCGGCTCGCCACGGATGGCGGAGATGGTGATCGGCGAGCGCGTCACGCTCGAGGAGATGGGCGGCGCTCGCATGCACACGGGCGTGTCCGGAGTGGGGCACTTCCTGGCCTCGAGCGACGAGGAGGGGATCGAGATAGCCAAGCGCTATCTCTCCTACTTCCCGGCCAGCTGGCGTGAGGAGCCGCCGGGGGCGGCGCCGGGTGAGCCGGCAGCGAGCGCGACGATCCGGGAGATCGTGCCCGAGGACGAGAACAAGCCCTTCGACGTGCACGCGCTGATCGAGGCCCTCGTCGACTCCGGCTCGTTCCTCGAGGTGCACAAGCGCTGGGCGAAGGAGCTGGTCGTCGGCTACGCGCGTCTCGAGGGTCGGGTCGTCGGCATCGTGGCCAACCAGCCGAAGCAGCGCGGCGGAGTGCTGTTCGTCGACTCCGCCGACAAGGCGGCGCGCTTCATCTGGACCTGCAACGCGTTCAACGTGCCGCTGCTGTTCCTCGCCGACGTGCCGGGCTTCATGATCGGCACCGCGGTCGAGCGCCAGGGGATCATTCGCGCGGGGGCCAAGATGATCGCCGCGGTCTCAGAGGCGACCGTGCCGAAGCTCTCGGTGATCGTGCGCAAGGCGTACGGGGCCGGCCTCTACGCGATGGCCGGACCGGCGTACGAGCCGGACGCGTGCATCGCGCTGCCGGGCGCGCGAATCGCGGTGATGGGCGCTCAGGCGGCGATCAACGCCGTCTACTACAACCAGGTTCAGGCGATCGGCGATGAAGGGGAGCGGGCGGATTTCGTCGAGCGCCTGCGGCGCGAGTACGCGGAGGAGATCGACATCCTCCACCTCGCCTCGGAGCTCGTGGTCGACTCCGTCGTCGAGCCCGAGGATCTGCGGAGCGAGATCATCAGGCGCTTCGCGCTGACCCGCGGCAAGCTGCGCGAGTGGCCGGCGAAGCACAATCCGGTCACGCCGGTCTGAGCCGCACAGAGGCGCGGTATCCGTGCTCTAGAAGGCCGGGGTGACGGTGAACCACACGGGCTGGGGCGCCTCGCCGGCTCGCAAGAGCTCCGCGGGGGCGCGATTCTCAAGCTCCGGATGGGGCTCGGTCAGCCAGTCGTGGGCACTGCCCGGACCATCGTTCGCCGCGACGAACCAGGTGGCCTGGTAGAGGTTGCGCAGGCGACGCTCGGTCTGCACCGCCGGCGTGTCCTCGCCGCTCGCGAAGCGGGCCACGTCGGCCGGCCGTACTCCCACCGCAAATGCGACGAGCCTGGTGCCGAGGGTGACCTCGAGCCATTCGGCGCAATGGTCGATCCGCTCGTGGTGCCGTGTAGCGCTTTCGCGTTCGTCCTGGAAGGTCATGTGATCTGAGCGAGCAGCCCGCCGGCTGCCTCAAGTCGTCGTTCGGTATCCGCCGCCAATCGCCTGCTTCCGTGAGGCGGTTACAGGTCTCTTCGGACGGAGCGACCAGAAGCTTGAACGCCCCTGCGGACGGCCCGAGAAGACTCAGCCGGCGAAGCGCGCCGCCCGGCAGGCCGGAACGGCCGCTGCCAGGCTCAGCGTCCTCCCGTTCTCGAGCGTCACGCGAGCGCGGGCGAGGTGATAGCTCCCGCTTGCTCTGAAGCTTGCCTCGAAGGGGCGCCGGCGGACGCTGACGCGCCGGTGCCCAACGATGAAGCGGACGTGCCTGACCGTTGCTGCCGACAGGATCTCGAGCCGCACCCGGCTTCCCCGGCAGGCGGCTCGGAGACGGGGCCGGCGGGACTTGGCCTTGCGGCCGGAGGGAGAGCTGGGGGTGCGAGCCGACAGCGAGGCGATTAGGTTGCGGTAGACGGCGAAGGCGGGCTTCGGCGTGTACGTGTCGGTCATCAGGCCGTACTGCTGCTGGAAGTTCGGCGAGGTCGAGTCGGAGTCGCGCAGGTCGAACCAGCGGTAGTCGGAGATGTCGTAGGTCCCGCGAAAGTCGCTCGCGGCCTGGACCATCGTCTGCAGCGCCTGAGCCTGACGCGCATAGCTGCGGTCCGGCGTAGATCCGGTCGGGTAGCCGTTCTCCTCGATGTGCATCGGCACGCTGTCCGGAATGCCTGCGCTCTCGGCGTAGCAGCGGAGTGCGCTGACGCCGTTGATCAGCCCGTCACCCTCGCGTCCGGGCGCCTCGGCCGGCGGGAAGAACGAGCCGGGATAGGCGTCGAGGCCGATCCAATCGAGCGCGGCGCGAAAGGCCGGCCCCCCGTGCGCATTTAGATAGGACCAGAAGGAGCTGTCGCTGTCGGGGTCGGAGCGGTCCGCCCAGTTGAAGCCGACCTCGAGCTGGGTGAAGCCGCGGCGTCGGGCCTCGTCCTTGGCGGCTATCACTCCCTGGATCAGAGCGTCGCGGCCGCCGCTGTACGAGCCGTCGGAGGAGTCGGAGGACTCGCTCAGGTTGACCTCGTTCGTCACCTGGAGACCGACCACGCGGCGGTTCGGCCCGAAGCGGTCGACGACCTCGCGGACGAAGCTCGTCCAGGCCGGAATGTCACCCTCCTCGGCCGGCGTCGGGTGGTAGCGGAGCTGTAGCTCGACCAGGTAGCCCTCGCTCGTGTACTGGCCGGCGAGGGCGAGGAAACGCTCCACGCCGGCCTCGCCGTCGGACCAGAAGAAGCGAGTCAGCCGGAGCACGAACGGCACCCCCGGCGGCACGAGTGCGGCGAGCGCGGTGCGCTGGCGGATGGGATCCTCGGGCGTGCGCGGCGGGACGGGACCGGTGCCGAGCTGTCCCGTCTGCACGCCCGGCGAGATGCCGAAGCGAAGCGGTGGCCCGGGACGCTGCGCTATGCCGTCGGTGGAGGTCACCCCGGGGCACGCCGCGGGGAACTGTGCCGAGGCCGGAGCCGCCAGTGCCGCCGCGGCGGTCACGGCGAGTGCCGCGGCGAGCATCGATCTGCCAAGCATCGCTCCAGGGTGCCGTATGAACGCGGAGCGGGGCGCCAGTGGCGCCCCGCTCGATCCGCGTTGGGTCAGGGCCTGCGGCCCTTACCGCTCAGCCGGTGAACCTCGCTCCGACGCGGGCGCCGCAGACAGTGAACCCGACGGTGCGCGACGTTGTGCCGCCCTTGCCCTTGACGACGATGCGCAGGTGGTGCCTTCCGCTGTGGAGCGTGTTCGAGTGAATTAGCAGCCGCAGCTTGTTCACCGTCTTGGTCTTCAGCTTGTGGCCGTCGAGGAAGACGGTGATCTTGGGCTTGCCCCCCTGCGAGTTGGACGACAGGACCACCGGGAACGTCGCTCGCGTGCAGCCGCCGTGGATGCCGGCGACATGCAGCGAGGGCTTCCCGATCTTGCTCGGTCCGACCGCCGGGACCACCAGGGTGACCGTGGCGACGTTCGACTGCTCATCGCCGTTCTGGCCGATCTGGTCGGTCGTCCGGTAGGTGAACGTGTCGGTGCCGGTGAAGCCGGCGGCCGGCGTGTAGGTCACCTGACCGGTCGAGCTCACTGGCCCGATCGTCCCGTGGGACGGGTTGGTCACGATCGAGTCGACGATCGGGTTGCTGTCCGGGTCGGCACAGGAGAGCTGCACCGGTGTCGACGCCGGGCTGCGGCCGGCCGTCAGCGTGATGTTGTTGCACACGGGTGGCTGATCCGTGCGGTTGAACGACAGCAGGCTGCTGATGTCAGTGCTTCCCTCCCCCTGCCTCTTGCTCAGCCCGAGCGTGAGGCCCGTGCTGACATCGCCCGCGACGTAGACGTGCTCGTCGTCGGGGCTGACGGTCAACGGGAACGCGCCAAGCAGGCTGAGCCCGTTGGAGCAGCCGTCTGAGTTGTCGTTCGCCTCCTCGACGCAACCATCCGTGCCGGGAAGCTGAGACAGCGTCCCGTCGGCAGCGCGCGCGGTTGAGACGACCGCATCGTTGATGTAGTTGCTGATGAGCGCATTCGACGACTTCGGCGACTGACCGACGCAGACGATCAGGCAGTTGCCGCTGACGTAGTAGCTCGCGGACGTCGCGTAGACGTTCTTGCCGTCCTTGCTGACCGCGACGGCTCCGGTGTTGTCGAGGCCGCGCGCTACGCCGCAGGTGTCAGCACCTTCGTTGTTGAGACAGCCGACCTGAGTCAGCTGCCCGAGAGATGCGTCGACGGTGTCGCGCGAGAACTCGCCGAGTCCGCCTGAGATGACCAGACCGGCGAAGTCGTAGCTGGATCCGAAGGCGCCGGTGTAGACGCTCTTGCTGTCCGGGCTCACCTTCACCGAGTCGAGTCCCATCAGGCCGTGACCGATGCTGCATCCGTCCAACGAGTAGATGCTGAGATCGTCCTCGCTCGAGATGCAGCCAGTGGATCCGGGGAGCTGGGTCAGCGCACCGTCTGCGCCGACGCTGAAGCTGCTAAGCGAGCCATCGGGGTCGTTTCGGAAGAACCCCGAGATCAGCGTGTCGAAGGTGAACGAGCCGACGTAGACGGACTTGCCGTCGGGTGCGACGGCGACGCTGTTCGCGCCCTCGATGCCATTGCCGCTACCGCAGCTCGACTCGTTCGGGCCGTAGTCCTCCGCGACGCAGTTGCCGCTCGCCTCGCTGAGCCCACCCGAGCCGTTCGCCGTCAGCACGGCGATGTTGCCGCTCGGGCCGAGGTTGCCCCCGGCGGTGTAGACGTGCGAGCCGTCGGGTGAGGCGGCGATGCCGTAGAGGCCGTTCAGCCCCGAGGCCGTCGGGCAGTTGTCGGCGTCATTGGAGGTACCGTCGCCCTCGGCGAGGCAGCTGACCTCCGTGAGGGCGCCATCTGCCCCACGCGAGAAGACTGCGACGCCGCCCTGCCCGGTGCTCGCTCCATAGTGGCTTGCGACATACAGGAAGTTGCCGCTGATTGCGATCGCCTCCGGCGACCTGAGCTCCGGGACTCCGGTGCAGTTCGAGCTCACCGTGTCGCCCTGCCACTGGACGCAGCCCGCGGGGCCGGACACCTGGGTGAGCGCGCCAGTCGTCGGGTTGCGGTCGTACAGCGTGACGGTGTCGTTCTTGTACGAGGCGACGTACTCGAACTTGCCGTCCGGCGTGATCGCCACGTCCGAGGGGCCCTCCATCGGCTGCACGGTGCTGCCGCTCGCGGTCTGGCCGGAGCTGCAGGGGGTGCCTGCCGACGTATTGAAGGGATCGCTCCCATCCGCGGTGCTGTTGATACAGCCGTTCGGCGCAGCGAGCTGGGACAGGGTCCCGAGCGTCGCCGCCGAAGCCAGGCTCGGCATCACCGCAAACGCCGCGGCGACGAGTGCCACGGCGAAGAGACAGCGGATCATCCGGCCCGGCACATTGCGTGACTTCGCAGTCATGTGCCTTCCTTTCTTGGGGTCGCGACGACCTGCGCGGGGGTGACCGTCATGGGTCCGTCCACTGGAGCGCCTCGCGTCGTCTTCCATGCCGACGTCCATCAGAACCGCTTTCGCAGGGGAGCGCAAGGGATTTTTCGCGACCCGGTCGCACGAATGGGGTAGACGGATGTTCTAACCGTCAGCCTGCGGACCAGGTCGAGCCCGTTCCTGCGGCCCTTGCGGCCGCCATAATCCATTCCCGATGCCGGAGCAGCCGCCGCCGATCCTGTATGAGCCCTCGGAGGAGCGGAAGGAACGCGCCACGATCACCCGCTTCCGGCGCTTCGCGGAGGAGCGAACCGGGCTCGAGCTCGCGGACTACGAGCAGCTACGGCGGTGGTCGGTCGAGGACCTCGAGGGCTTCTGGCGAGCGGTCTACGACTTCTTCGACGTTCAGGCGGACGGGGACCCGGAGCGCGTGCTCGCGCGCGCGGACATGCCGGGGGCGGAGTGGTTCCCGGACGTGGAGCTGAACTACGCCGAGCACGTCTTCCGGGACAGGAACGACGACGAAGTGGCGATCGTCTCTGCCTCGGAGATACGCGACCTCGGCGAGATGACCTGGGGAGAGCTGCGGGCGCAAACCGCCCGCGTGGCCGCCGGCTTGCGCGGCCTGGGCGTCGAGCCCGGGGATCGCGTCGTCGCGTACATGCCGAACATCCCGGAAACCGTCATCGCCTTCCTGGCGGTGGCGAGCATCGGTGCGATCTGGTCGAGCGCGGCGCCGGAGTTCGGCGCCAAAAGCGTGATCGACCGCTTCGAGCAGGTCGAGCCTAAGGTTCTACTTGCGGTTGATGGTTACCGTTATGGGGGTAAGGAGCACGATCGCAGCGCCGTGGTCCGGCAGCTGATCGAGGCGATGCCATCGCTCGAGCGGACCGTCCTGCTCGCGTACCTCGATCCGGAGGCCGCGGTCGACGGGGCGCTTGGTTGGGATGCGCTGCTCGAGTCCGGCGGCGGAGAGGCGCTCGACTTCCACCGCGTGCCGTTCGGCCACCCGCTGTGGATCCTCTACTCGTCCGGCACCACCGGGCTCCCCAAGGCGATCGTGCAGGGCCAGGGGGGGATCCTGCTCGAGCAGCTCAAGAAGGGCCACCTCCACCTCGACCTGCAGCCGGGCGAGCGGATGTTCTGGTTCACGACGACCGGCTGGATGATGTGGAACTTCCTCGTCGGATGCCTGCTCACCCGCGCCGCGATCGTCTGCTACGACGGCAGCCCCGGCCACCCGGACATCGACGCGATGTGGGCGCTCGCCGAGCGTGCGGGGATCACCTGCTTCGGCACGAGCGCCGGCTACCTCAGCGCCTGCATGAAGGCGGAGCTCGACCCCGGCCAGGCCCATGACCTCTCCGCGCTCGGCGCCGTCGGCTCGACCGGGTCGCCGCTCTCACCCGAGGGGTTCGAATGGGTCTACGAGCGCGTCCGGGACGATCTCTGGCTCTTCTCGACGAGCGGCGGCACCGATGTCTGCACCGCATTCGTCGGTGGCTGCGCGCTGCTGCCCGTCTACCAGGGCGAGCTTCAGTGCCGCGCGCTCGGATGTGCCGTCGAGGCCTGGGACGAGGATGGCAACTCGCTCGTCGACGAGGTCGGCGAGCTCGTCCTGACGAAGCCGATGCCCTCGATGCCGATCTACTTCTGGGGCGACGAGGACGGCGAGCGCTACCGCGAGAGCTACTTCGACGTCTACCCCGGCATCTGGCGTCACGGCGACTGGATCAAGGTCACCGACCGGGGCACCGCGATCATCTACGGCCGCTCCGACTCGACGATCAACCGCCAGGGCGTTCGCATGGGCACGAGCGAGATCTACCGTGCGGTCCAGTCGGAGGACGCGGTCACCGACGCGCTGGTCGTCGACGTCCCGCAGGACGGCGGCGGGTCCTGGATGCCTCTCTTCGTCGTCCTCCGCGAGGACGCGGAGCTCGACGAGGAGCTGGAGCGCCGGATCCGGAGCGACATCCGCGAGTACTGCTCGCCGCGGCACGTGCCGGACGCCGTCTACGCGGTCGGTGACCTGCCGCGAACCCTGAGCGGCAAGCTGCTCGAGATCCCGGTCAAGAAGATCCTGATGGGCAGCTCACCCGATAGCGCCGCAAGCCGCGAGTCGCTGGCGAACCCGGAGGCGCTCGACTTCTTCGTGGAGCTCGCCGCCGGCGACCGCGAGCGCTGATCCGCGCTGCGGCCTTCGCTAATCGACGAGCGGAGGTGAGGGCTCGGCCGGTTCAGGCCGGGCCGGCTGTGATGCCGGCTCGAGGTCCGGGCCGATCCGTTCGTCGATCAGCTCGACGAGCTCTGAGCAGAACTCGAAGGCGCGGCGCAGCGCTCCCTCGTCGAGCCGCTCGGGCGTGTCGGTCGGGCGATGGTGCTCGGGCGAGAAGCCACGCCCCTCGCGGCAGGAGACCGATATCGCGGGAAAGCCTGCCGCGGCCGCCGCGTACGCGTCGCTCGGCTCGCGCGACGTGATCGGCAGCGCGCCGTAGCGGCCCTCGTGCGCGTCCTCCGCCGCGATCTGCTCGCAGAGGGCGACGAGCCGCGAGTGTGAGCGCCGCGTAAGCAGCGGGCCCTCGCGGCGCGTGTAGCGCACCGCGCCGCGTCCCACGTCCTCGATGCCGAGGAACACCGTCGTGCGCCGGTCGAGGCTGCGCCGATTGCGTCGGATCCAGGCGCGCATGCCGAGCAGGAGCCCTTCGCTCGCGCCGGGGAGCAGGACCCAGAGGTCGAAGTGCTCGAGGGCCCCGCCATAGCGGGCGGCCAGACGCAAGGCCGTGGTCACGCCGGATGCATTGTCCCCGGCGCCCGGGGTGTATGAGGCGACCGCGATGTCGGCGAAGACTGGGAAGCACGCGATCAGGACCACCGTCGCGGCGAACTGAAGCGCCGAGGTGCCGGTGCCGGTCACAGCGGCCACGCGCAGGCCGAGCGTGGCGACGAGCAGCAGGAGCGCGACCACGTAGAGGTCGAAGGGCCCGACGCGGCGGCGGACGAGGCGCGCGAGCGTCGCACGCGGGCGACCGGAGTGGTCGAACACCGCGCCGGCGCGGGCGGCGTCATAGTGGGCAACCAGGATGAGCGTGCCCGGCTTTCCTCCGTCCTCGGGCGAGAGGACCGTCTGCGACGCGCGCTTGCCGGTGAGCCGTCGCAGGAGGTAGAGGCGGCCGCTCAGGTCGCCGAGCGCCGAGAGAGTCGCGAATGCCGCGAGCGCGAGACCGACCGGCGCGTTGCGGGTCGCGATGACGCTGCCGAGGATGGCCAGCACCGCCGTCGCGAGGTGGGCGCGGGCGTAGTTCGGACGCACCCAGATCGACTCGCTTTGAGCGTCGCGGCCCAGCGAGCGCAGCCGAGCGGCGAGGTAGCCGGCCGCCCGGCGCTCGGCATCCGTGCCCGGGCCGCGCCCCTCGAAGCGAACGACGAACTCCTCGATCTCTGACAGCAGCGACACTTCAAGCCGAGTATGCCGGGTGGCGCGGGCGCGCCCGCTCAGGCGCGTGCCGGTGACCCGCTCCCCTGGGTGATGTGGGGCCGCTGCACGGCGGACCGACGCCGAGGGAGTGCTCCCCCGGCGGAGGCGGACGTCAGGCGCTCGCCACGCGCACCATCAGCTTGCCCTCGTTCGCGCCGGTGAAGAGGTCGACGAGCGACGCTGGGGCGGACTCGAGCCCGTCGCGTACGTCCTCGCGGTAGCGCAGCTTTCCCTCGCTCAGCCAGCCGCTCAACTCGCGCAGCGCCTCGCCGGCGCGGTCGGCGTGGTCGAAGACGAGGAAGCCCTCCATCCGGGCACGCTTGACGAGCAGCTGCATGTAGTTGCGCGGGCCGGGTGGGGGCTCCTCGGCGTTGTAGCTCGCGATCGCACCGCAGATGACGACGCGGCCGTGCATCGCGATGTTCGCGAGCGCGGCCTCGAGGATCGCTCCGCCGACGTTGTCGAAGTAGACGTCGATTCCGTCGGGGGCGAGCTCTCCGAGGCGACGCGCGACGTGCTCGGACTTGTAGTCGACGGCGGCGTCGAAGCCGGCCTCCTCGACGAGCCAGGAGCACTTCTCGGGGCCTCCCGCGATGCCGATCGCGCGGCAGCCGCGCTGCTTGGCGATCTGGCCGACGATCGAGCCGGTCGCGCCCGCGGCGGCCGAGACGACCACAGTCTCTCCCGCCTCGGGCTGGCCGATCAGCGTCAGCCCCGCCCACGCCGTGAGGCTCGTCATGCCGAGCACCCCGAGGGCCTGCTCGGGGGTGACATCGGCGGGCACGCGCTGGACCGCGTCGCCCCCCACGACCGCGTAGTCCTGCCAGCCGAAGACGCCGGTCACGAGGTCGCCCTCCGAGAAGCTCTCGTCGCGACTCTCGGCGACGCGCGCCACCGCTCCGCTGCGCATCACCTCGCCGATCCCGACCGGAGGGAGGTAGCTCGGCATGTCCGACATCCACCCTCGCATCGCCGGGTCGAGCGAGACCGCCAGGTTGCGCACGAGCAGCTGGCCGTCCGCGGGCTCCGGCACCGGGGCCTCGTGCCACTCGAAGTTGGACGGCTCGACCATTCCCTCGGGACGGCTCGCGAGCAGCCACTGGCGGTTGACCACTGTTGACATCGACACTCCTGTTTCGGTGGATTGGCCGAAGCTTCACACATCTCGCTCGGCGGAAAGAAACGATCCGCTCCGTGCGTCTCCGGGCAGTAGGGGACCATGTCCGCTCTCGACCTGAGAATCCAGCTCGTGCTGCTCCAGACGGAGCGCTTCGAGGCACGCTCGGCGGGGCTCGAGGGCTGCCGCATCTACATGGACGATCTCGACGGCGAGATCGCGGCATGCCGGGCGGCGCTCGTCAGCGCGGCCGTGATCGAGATCGCAGAACTGCGAGCGGAGCTGTTCGGGAAACAGCGAGGCTGACTGCAACTGGGACGCGCGCGAGTGCGGCGGGCGGGACTCGAACCCGCAAGCCCTTCCGGGCAATGCATTTTGAGTGCATCGCGTTTACCGATTTCGCCACCGCCGCGGGGCGCCGACCGGATGAGCTTAGACCCTGCCTCGACAGCCCGGGCCTTGCCTGGGCGGCGGTGAATCGTCCGGTGAGTCCTCGCCGCGACCGATCCGGCGCGCACTCGGAATCGCGACTTGGGACCAGCGGCGGGGTGGCGCTAGCCCTCGGGAGCGGGCCGGCGGCCCCGGCTGCTCGACTGCTCCTGACGCCGGCGGCGCTCCGCCTCCTCGCGCGTCATCTCGACCTCGACGTTCCAGGCTTGGCGGAAGCCGAGCATCGAGATCACGATCAGCAGCAGCTGGACCGGGATCAGCAGGGTGCAGATGGCGCCGAGCAGGTCGGGGGGCAGCCCGGGGTTGTCGAACCCGGTGAAGCTGCGTTCGAACCATGCCGGCGCGGCGAGCGCCCCGAAGGCGGCGAGGAGGATCGCGAGCCCCGCCGCGAGCGGAAGCACGCCACGGTTCCAGCGCGCGACGTAGTAGGCCATCACGAGGTAGACGAGGATGTAGATGACGGAGACCGGCTGTGCCCCCTGCAGCGACGACCAGCCGCCGAGGGTTACGATCGCGATCATCACCGCGCTGACGACGAGGATCACGATCACGATCAGCTTGGTGAGCGTCGAGACCGCCTTCTCGCGGTTCGGGTGGAAGATGACGAGGTCGTCGTTCTCGTTCTCGGCCATCGCTCGCGGAGTGTAATCCGGCGGCTCGCCACCTGCGACGGTCGCTCGCGACGCATGAAAAGATCGCAGCGCGATGATCAGGACCTCCCTCGTCATCCTCGCGGCCATGCTCGGCGCCGCCCTTTCGCTCGCGCCGGCGGCAAGCGCACAGATCGACGAGACGTGTCCGTTCACGCTCACCCGCTTCGAGCCGACGACGACAAACGCACTGCTGCTAGACACCCACGCCGTCTACTGGGTCGTCGCCTACCAGGGAGTGCCGGGCACGCGGCTTCGCATCAGCGGCGAGTACCCGCACGCGCGCTACTTCTCGTTCAACGCATACGACTCGAGAGCGCGTCCGGCGGACGCGCTCACCGACAGCGCGGTGGTGCCCGCGGCGGGCAGCCTCAACCCGTTCGACCCGGGCGCCGACCGGCTTGCGTCGAAGCGGTCGTACACGGCGTTCGTCGACTTCGGGCCGCGCCCGCCGAATCCGGCGCCGAACACGCTCTACACCGGCACCGCGGCCGACGGCTCGCCGAACTACGTCGGCAGCGTCTGGTACCGCGTCTACCTGCCAGACCGCGGGCGCGACCAGACGGGAGGTGTCGGCCTGCCGCGAATCGACCTCGAGAGCGCCGGCGGGGCCGGCGCTCTCACGCCGGCGGTCTGCGGAACGTCCCAGCTTCCCACCGCCCAGGCGGTCAACGACGCGATCTCGGGCTCGAACGGCGCGCCGGTGCTCCCGCTCGGCGGCTACCCCGGACGCAATCCGCCGCGCTGGAAGCTGTTCGTCAGCTTCGGCGAGTCGATCCAGGACATCCTGCTCGACAACCAGAATGGCGATCAGCTTCCCCAGCAGCAGCCGGTCGCGCCGAACGCCGGCTTCTTCTCCGACCGCAACACGGCGTATGTCTACGCGCCGACGAGCCGGGGCTTCGGGCCGCTCGTCGTGATCCGGGGGCGGGCGCCGAGCTTCCCGAATACGCGGCCGCCGGCGGTGAAAATGCCCTCTGCCAAGCAGGTTCGCTACTTCTCCTTCTGTCAGTACGACCCGCTCAGCCAGCGCGTGATCGACTGCCGCAGCGACGACGAGATCCCCATCGACCGTCACGGCGACTACACCGTCGTGGTCTCGACGCCCGCGGACCGACCGTCGAACGCGACCGCACACTGCGGCGTGGCCTGGGTCGCTTGGGGCCCGCAGACTCAGGGACTGCTGATCTACCGCCAGCTGCTCGGCTCGCCGGCGTTCGCGCAGTCGATCGCGCACGTGGGGGCTCCGGGGCACGAGCAGCCGGTGATGGGCGCGTACTACCCGACAGCCTCGTATCTGCCGGACCGCGCCGCCTTCCAGAGTCGCGGCTGCGCCGTGGCGTCGAGGAGGCCCGCGACTCGCGCTCGCAGGCGCCACCGCCCGCGGCACGCCGCGCGGCCACGCTTCACCGGGTGATCAGCGTCCCGCGACGCGCTCGAATGCAAGCCCGGCGGCGTCGCCGGATCACCCCACGTCGACCCACTTGTACGTAATCGCGGTGGCTCCGAAGGCGTCGGTGACGTGCAGTTTGACGTGGTACCAGTCGGGATCCTGCGACGAGGAGGCGTCGAAGGTCGCCGCCTGCCCGTGGGCGATCGACGCGGGAGCGTGGATCGACGGAATGGGTGACTGGGCCGTCACCGTGAGCCCGTACGTGGCCACGTTGGTGAGACCCGCGTCGTCTGTCACCCGCAGCCTGACCGTGTAGGCGCCGGGCGCCGCGTAGGTCGCCGTCAGGCGGCTCGAGCCAGGCTGGTAGCCGCCGCCCTGCCCGTCGTCCCACTCGTAGCTGACGATTCGCCCGTCGGGGTCGTAGGAGTGAGACCCGTCGAAGGTGACCGCGCTCGCGGGATGCACGCCGCTCGGCGGCGAGATCTTTGCGACCGGCGGGACGTCGTCCACCTGGACCGGAGTGGTCGTCTCGGCGACGTTGCCGTTCTCGTCGGTCACGCGCAGGTGGATGACGTAGATGCCCGCGTACGCGTACGCATACGAGACGCTGCGGCCGTGGAGGCTGTAGCTGCCGCTGGCGGTCATGTCCCAGTCGTGGTGGGTCACGGGGTACGGCGAGCCCGAGTCGTCGGACTGGCAGTGGATCGTGTGGCCGGCGGAGATCTCGGTCGCGGAGCAGTCGATCGCCGCGACCGGCGGGTCGTAGGCGGCGACCGTGAGCGTCTGGTCGCTTTCCGCGGTCAGGCCATGGTCGTCGGTGACGCGCAAGCGGGCGGTGTAGGTGCCGGGCGCGCGGTACACGTGGCTCGCCTCGGCGCCGCCGGCCTGGAAGTCGCCATTGCCCTCGTAGTCCCACTCGTACCTGACGATCCGGCCCTGTGGGTCGGTCGATCCGGAGGCGTCGAAGCCGACCGTTTCGCCGACGTGTATCGAATCGGAGTCGATCGTGAAGGACGGCTGGGGCG
Organism: uncultured Actinomycetes bacterium; assembly: GCA_963719375.1. Lineage (GTDB taxonomy): Bacteria > Actinomycetota > Thermoleophilia > Solirubrobacterales > Thermoleophilaceae > JAICJV01. The sequence continues at coordinate 2,522,907 of CAVRBY010000001.1, forward strand.
GGGCGAGCTGCTCGATCGTGACCTTCTGCGTGGTCACGCTGTGGTGACCTCTGCCGTCACTGATCCGCAGCTTCACCGTATAGGTGCCGGCCTGCGCGTAGGTGTGGCTGACGTTCGTCCCATGCGCGTCCCAGCGCCCGCCGCCGGTGAGGTCCCACTGCTCCTTTGCGAGGTTGCCGGAGGAGTCGTTGGCGGTGAACTGCAGCGTCGAGCCGACGGCCGCGGTCGTGTCGGGGTAGACGTGAATGCGAGCGACGAGCTTGTGGGTCGTGGTCGTCGGCGCGGGCTTCGCGGCCGTGGGGGGCTCGGCCGGGGCTGTCGCGGCCGCCAGACGGACGTAGCCCATGGCGTCGCTCCAGCTGTGCCAGACGCGCGCGACGCGGTTCGCGTAGTTGCCCTCGATCGACGTGAGCGTGTGGTTCGGGTAGACGTGCTCGACGATCCCGACGTGCTCCGGGAAGGTGATCAGGTAGCCGGCAGCGGGGATGGCGCGCCACTTGCCGGTGCGGTGGGCCCAGTCGCGCAGGTAGGGCACGTAGCCGATGCCCTCGCCGTGGTACCCGATCGGCACGCCCGCCTTCTTCGCGATGTAGGAGACGAAGTACGCGCACCATGGGGCTCCGGCGAGCGCACCGACGGTGGCCCTGCGGTAGCGGGCGATGTCGGGCGAGTTGTTCGAGCCGTCGGGGACCTCGTGGACGTTCTTGGCGAGCTCGCGCTCGGCGAGCCCGACGATCGTCTCGCCGGCGGTGGCCGCATGAGCGCCCGGCCGCGTGCCAAGCGCGGCCGCACTGGAGGCGAGGAGCAGCAGGCAGAGGACCGCCGCGGCGGCGTGGCGGAGGGTACGGCACACGGGCATGAGGTCTCTCCGTCGGCCGCGCGCGCCGACGCGCCAAGTGCGTCGCTGCCGCCGCAGGACGTATGTTCGAGCGATGCATGCAGGTGGGTATTGAAGGAGCGGGTTTACTCGCGGCCGCACGCAAGGAGGGGTTCATGGACAGGCGAAAAGCTCTGAGCAGGCTGGCCCGGCTCGGGGCCACGGTCACGCTGGGCGGGGCGATCGCCGCCGCGGGAGCGGCTCCGGCCGCCGCCAAGCCGGCCCTGCAGCGGCACGCCGCGCTCAGCTCGCACGGTCAGCTTCTGCGGCTCGCCGCACCGGGGCTGCACCTGAACGCTAACCAGAGCAACAACTGGTGGGGCTACGTGCAGGGCACGCTCGAGCAGGGCGGCAAGCTGTTCAACTCGATCTCCGGGACATGGACCGTTCCCACCGCATCCCAGCACTCCGGCGGTCAGGCGGAATCCTCCTCGACCTGGCTCGGGATCGGCGGCGGTTGCGTCGACGCGGGCTGCGCGGTCGGCGACAACACGCTGATCCAGACCGGCACCGAGCAGGACGTGGACGCGAACGGCAAGCCCTCCTACTCGGCCTGGTGGGAGCTCGTCCCCGCGCCCTCGCTGACGATCGCGAACATGACGGTCTCGCCCGGTGACCACATGAAAGCGACCATCGCCGAGGCCGTACCCAACTCAGAGGTCTGGACGATCACGCTGCAGGACGTCACGCGCAACGAGAGCTTCTCGACGACGGTGCCGTACACGTCGAGCCACCTGACGGCCGAATGGGTCAACGAGACGCCGCTCAGCCTCGGCACGAGCCCGGGCCTGACGCCGCTCCCCAACCTCACGAACACGCCGTTCGACCTCGCGACGACGAACGGCGCACCGGCGGCCCTCAAGCCGTCGGAGCAGATGGTGATAACCGACTCGAACGGCAACGTGTTCGGGGCACCCTCGGCGCCCGACTCGGACACCGACGGCTTCGGTGCCTGTGCCTGGGCCACGAGCTGCAGCGCCCCAGGGAGCTGACCCGAACCGGATTCGCTCGTCCGTCGCCGCCCGCGATCGCCGAATGCTCGGGGCCGATCGCGGGCGGCTCGGTTGACTGCGAGCCGGAAGGGGACATCGAGGCGGCTGCTACCAGACGTAACCGTTGAGGACCTTGAGCATGTCCTCGCGGGTGACGGGGCCGAAGCGCACGATCCACTCCTTCTCGCCTTGTCGAAGCAGCCGCGCGCGAACGCCGACGGACTGGATCTGACGCAGGACGACCTGGGCGCGGCGGTTGCCCTGCTCGCCGAGGTAGAGGACGTCGATGCCAAAGTGCTCGTCGTCGGTCGGCCAGATTGCCAGCCGATCGGGCCGCGTCGGCCTCCCGTCGGCCGTCGCGGCGGACGGCCGGAGCGGCCCGCGACCTGTCCGCCTGGCGAGCATGGCTCTCGTTCGCGCCAGCACACCTCAATTGAAGCGCGCGGCCGGCCGCGGCTAGGCTTGCCCGCCATGCGAACTTTCGTCTGCGCGCTGATCGCCGCCCTCGCGCTGCCCGTCGCGGCGGTCGCGGCCACCTCGAGCGGGTCGGTGCGGCTGGTGCCCGACCGCGCCGGCCGCGGTTCGACGCTGCGCGTCGACGTGTCGCCGGGCTCGAGCGCGACGAGCCCGCCGCAGACGGTCGCGCTGCTGATCGCGCGCGGCCTCAAGTTCGATCCGCGGGCGCGCTCCGCGAGGTGCACGCCCTCGCAGGCCTCCGGCTCCTCCTGTCCGAAGGCGAGCCAGATCGGAACCGGGCAACTGACGGCGCACGCGAGCGGTGCGCTGGTCGGTCCGGGCGGCGAGGCATTCGATGCCGCGCTGCAGCTCTTCCTGGCGCCTCCGCCGAACCGAGGTGACGAGGCGGGGATAGTGGTCCAGTACTCGGAGGGCTCGTCCGGGCTGCACGGGTCGGTCACCGGACGGGTGGTGCGCATCAAGACCGGGGCCTACGGCAGCGAGCTCCTCCTACGTTCACCGCTCGCACAGGGCATACCCGGGGTCACCGTGACCGTCGACCGGCTCCAGTTGACCGCGACCGCGTCCCGAAGCGTCACCCTCGGTCACGCCGGCAGTAGCCGCCGGGTCACGCGGCACCTGATCACCAACCCGCCATCGTGCGCGGGATCGTGGCCGTACGAGATCGTGCTCCACTACGCGGGCGGCGATACGACCATGGCGGGCGCGATCAGCTGCCGGTCAGGCTGAGCTCGGGAGGATGTCGAGCCGGCGGAGCGCGCTCGCGGCCAGCGTGACGCGCTCTCCGGCCCGCGCGAGGCGGAGCAGGGCGGCGCCGCAGCCGGGGCAGCGGGCCACCGTGCCCGGACCGCTCACGTAGACGTAGAGGGCCCCAACGCTGCTGGCCCGGCCGCAGCCGCCGCAGACGGCCAGCGCGGTCGTGATGTCGCGGCCGAAGATCCCGGCGAGCTCGCCGGCGATCGCATTGCCGTCGAGGCGACGGTCATCCGTGCTCATGACGGGGCACCGGTGGGACCGAAGCGCTCGGTCTTGACGCGCGCCGGGTCGTGGCCGAGCGCGACAAGTGCCTCCGCGGCGTTCTCGACGAACCGCGTCGGCCCGCAGACGAAAACCAGCGGCCGCGCCGCGGGCGGGAATCCCGCCTCCTCGAGCATGGCGGCGTCGACCCGCCGCGCGTAGCCCGTCCAGCCCTCCGGCCGGGCGCGGGTGAGCGTTACGAACAGCTGGGGTGCGTCATCCTCGCCGGCGAGCCGGTCGAGCTCCGCGCGATAGAGCAGCTCCTCGCTCCTCCGGGCCGAGACGAGCAGGCGCGCTGGGATCTGGCTGGCGCTCGCGCGGCGGTGTCGAAGCATCGACATTAGCGGAACGAGTCCGGACCCGCCCGCCACGAGCCACAGCGGGCCGCCGTCGCTCAGCTCCCAGGCGAACCAGCCACCGACCGGGCCGCGTAGCTCGAGCGGGTCGCCGGGCATCAGCTCATCGACGAGGTAGGGCGAGACCTCGCCGTCGGCGAGGCGCTCGACCGTCAGTGCGAGCCCGCCGTCCTCCGGCGCCGAGGCGATCGAGTAGCTGCGCTGCGCCTGATAGCCGTCGGCGGCCGTGAGGCGAACGTCGACGTGCTGGCCGGAGCGGTGGCGAGGCCAATCGGGGACATCGAAGCTGAGCGTCACGGTCGTGGGCGTCTCCGGAACCTTCTCGACGAGCGTCGCGACGCGCCAGGCAAGCCTGAGGCCAGGCGCGGCCTCAGTCACCCCAGTAGCGCTGCTCGAGCCACGGATCACCGCGGTTGTGGTAGCCGAGCTGCTCCCAGAAGCCCGGCCTGTCCTCGCGCGTGACCTCGAGGCCGCGGACCCACTTCGCGCTCTTCCAGAAGTAGAGGTGGGGGACCAGCAGCCGTGCCGGTCCGCCGTGCTCGGGGGTCAGCGGCTCGCCCTCGGCGGCGACGGCGATCCAGGCCTTTCCGCCCGTCACGTCCTCGAGCGGGAGGTTGGTCGTGTAGCCGCCGTCGCAGAAAGCGGTGACGTATCCGCCGCCGACCTCGAGGCCCTCGAGCAGCGTGTCCACCGAGACGCCCTGCCAGGGCATGTCGAGCCGCGACCACTTCGTGACGCAGTGGACGTCGCGCGTCAGCGACTCCTCCGGCAGCGAGCGGAACTCCTCCCAGGTCCAGGAGCGGGCCGGCTCCACGGCGCCGCGGAGCGAGAAGCTCCAGTGGTCGAGCGGTGTGTGGGGAGTGGGGCCGGCGGAGAGGACTGGCCAGTCGCGGACCAGGTACTGGCCCGCCGGCAGGCGATCCGCCCCCTCGCGCCGACGCCCCCGGAAGCCGCGGTTGACGATCATCGACCGACCCTTGCAGAAGCGAGGTGGTGGCGCAAGCCCCGCTGTGTCAGGCGGCCGCGGCCGCGTCCGGCAGGTGGTCGTCGCCGTAGAAGACCCGCTCGCCGACGATCACGGTCGGGACCCCCGGGACGCCCGCCTCCCAGGCGGCCTCGGTGGCCTCGCGGAGGCGCTGCTTGAGGGCGGGATCTCCGACGGCCGCGCGCATGGCTTCGCCGTCGAGCCCGAGCTCGTTGGCGCAGTCCGCGAGTGTCCCCGGGTCGGAGATGTCCGCTCCCGCCTGGAACTGAGTGCGGTAGACGCTTTTCGCGAAGGCAGCGAGCGACCCCTGCGCCTTCGCCCAGGTCGCCGCGCGCATGGCCGTGAGACTGTTCGCGGGCCACTGAGCGGGCCATACGAACGGCGGCAGCGCGTAGCGCTCGGCCCGCCGCTCGAGCTCGGCGACGTGTGCGGCACGCTCCGGCGTGAGCGCCCACGACCCGTGTCCGCGCCAGGCGAAGATCGCGCCGAGGAGGATCGGCTCGAGCTCGGGAGCGGTGCCCAGCACCGCCGGAGCGCGCTCGAAGGCGAGGTAGGCGTAGGGCGACGCGAGGTCGAAGTAGAGAGTGGGCCGGCGACTAGGCAGTTCCTTCGACTCCTACTAGCTGAACGATCATCAAGTTATCACGATGATGTCCTACGGTGTCTTAGGATCGACAAGCGCATGCCCGTGAGCGCCAGCGACAGGACCCGCGACGCGGAGCGCAGCCGCGACGCCATCCTCGCGTCGGCCGAGCGGCTGTTCGCCGAACAGGGCTACGAGCCCGCGAGCCTCAACCAGATCGGTGCGGAGGCCGGCCTCTCGCGTGGTACACCGAGCTACTTCTTCGGCTCGAAGGAGGCCCTCTACTCGGCGGTGCTCGAGCGGGCCTTCGCCGCCCGCCACGAGGCGACCGAGGCCGCCTTCGAGCCCGTGCGCGCGTGGTGCGACGGAGCCGGCGGGCCGGAGCGGCTGCGGATCGCGCTGGGTAGGGCGGCGGAGGGCTACATCGACTTCCTGCTGGCTCACCCGAGCTTCGTCAGGCTGATCATGCGCGAGGAGCTCGACGGTGGCCGGCGGCTCCGGAGCCGGCCGATGTCGACAGCGATGGAGGACGCATTCCGGGGCGTTCGCCGCGCCGGGCGCGGCCGGGGCATTCGGTCATTCAGGGTGGAGGATGCGGTGCTGCTCTTCGTCACGCTGACCTTCGCGCCGGTCTCCTACCAGCGCACGCTAGGGCGCGCGCTCGACTTCGACCTCTCACGGCCGGGTGACCGGCGCCGCCATGTGAAGCTGGCGGTGGACCAGCTGATGCGCCTGCTGACGGGGTGAGCGAGAGGCTCAGGGGCGCCGGGTGCGCGCGGCATCGGCAAGCTGCAGGATGAGCGCTCCGCTTGGCCGTCGGGGATCGGCGATCGCCCGCCCATCGGCGAGCGAGAGGGCCGCGAGGAGCTGGTCGCCGGCTTCGGCGACGAGGATGGGGGTGGAGAGCGGCGGCTGGCCGTCGGCGAGGGCGAGCGAGGCGAGCACCGACCAGTCGTCCGGGTAAGCGCTCCTAACTGTCACCGGCCCCTCGGTCCAGGCCTCCTGACGGCGTGCCAGCGCGCTTCTGAGCGGTCCGAGAAGGCGCGCGATCACGCCGGCTCCGTGTCGTGCGCGAGGGCCCGTGTGACGTCGCCGGCGTCGTCTGGCTCGATCGTCTCGGCGGCGAGCCGCGCCCCGCCGTTGCGATGGTGCAGGAGGAGCGGATACCGGTTGCGGCCGACCGGCGCGGGCGAGGAACCGGGCCCCACGTGCATCTCCATCAGTCGAGGATGACTTGTTATGTGACAAGGTACAACCCGTCGCGGGCCCCGATACGCTTCAATCATCGAACCAACGGAGGGTCACTTGGTGCTCGAGCGTCTTGAGGTTCCGATCGTGCAGGCGCCGATGGCCGGCGGAGCGTCGACCCCGGCGCTCGCCGCGGCAGTGTCGGAGGCGGGCGGGCTCGGCTTCGTCGCCGCCGGCTACCGCAGCGCGGCGGCGCTTCGAAGCGACATCGAGGAGACGCGTGCGGCGACCGCGAGACCGTTCGGGGTGAACCTCTTCTCGCCCCCCGCGGGGCCGGCGACCGCCGACGTCGTCGAGACGTACGCCAGCGAGCTCGCCGGCGAAGCGGAGCGTGCCGGGGCGGAACTCGGCGAGCCGCGCTTCGACGACGACCAACTCAAGGCGAAGCTCGCGCTGCTCGACGAGCAGCGACCCGAGATCGTGTCGTTCACCTTCGGGTGCCCGAGCGCCGAGATCGTCGCCGGCCTGCGGCGGGCAGGCGCGGAGGTGTGGGTCACGGTGACGGATCCGGGGGAGGCGCGCGAGGCCGCTTCGGTGGGAGTCGATGCGCTCGTTGTGCAGGGAGCGGAGGCGGGCGGCCATCGCGGGTCCTTCGTCGATCGGCCGGACCGCGCCGACTTCGGGCTGCTCTCGCTGCTCCAGCTCGTTCGCCACGAGGTCGACCTGCCGCTCGTCGCGAGCGGCGGCATCGCCACCGGTCCGGCCATCGCCGCGGTGCTCGCAGCCGGCGCGAGCGCCGCCCAGCTCGGCACCGCGTTCATGCTCTGCCCGGAGTCGGCGACCTCGGCGGCGCACCGTGCGGCGCTCCGCTCGCGCGAGCCGACCGGTCTGACGCGCGCCTTCTCCGGGCGGCTCGCGCGGGGGATCGTCAATCGCTTCCAGGCGGCGCACCCCGGCGCGCCGATCGCATATCCGGAAATCCACCACCTCACGGCGCCGCTTCGAGCCAGGGCGCGCGCCGAAGGCGACGCGGACCTGATCAACCTGTGGGCCGGTGAGACGCACGCCCTGGCTGAAGCGCGGCCGGCCGGAGAGTTGGTCGCCGCGCTCGCCGGCGATGCGCGGTACGCGCTCGAGCGCGCGCTCCAGCGGTCCTGGTAGGTCTCAAGCGCCGAGGGTGGTCGTTGCGACGCCGCCGACGCTCCCCTCGGCCGTCGCGTCGACCGGCTCAAGAAGCCGGCGCGGCCGTGCGAGCTTCGCGCTGATCGGGTCGGTCCGCCGCCGGCGCGTGCTCTTGCGCGGCGTCATCACGACGTCCTGCGCCTTCGGAGTGACGCCGCAGCGCGGGCAGTGTCCACCGGCGACGAGCTCGCTGTCGCACTCCGCGTGGCGGTAGACGTTGGTCGAGCGACGACGGTGCACCGAGCCCCAGCTCATAAGCGCATGGACCGCGGGCCAGAGATCCTTACCGGCGTCGGTCAGCTCGTAGAGCCGGCGACCGGCGTGCTCCGGATCGTCGCGCGTCGTCATCACGCCGCTCTCGACGAGACCCTTGAGGCGGTCGGAGAGGACGGCCCGCGGTATGTCGAGGCGGGTGACGAAGTCGCTGTAGCGGCGGACGCCGAAGAAGGCGTCTCTGACGATCAGCAGCGTCCAACGTTCGCCGACCACCTCGAGGGAGGCCGCGAGTGCGCACTCCTGACCCTGGTAGTCCTTGCCCAGCATGACTCGATTCTATTCCGGTCGGGTTCGCACAGTGAACTGAGCTGCTTGCTGGCCGGCAAGCAAGCCCGCCCGGGAGAGGTGGTAGGCTGGCGCCTTCGGTAGCTGGTTCAATCATCGAACTGGAGGGTCGTCGATGTCGGAGCTCGAGCATGCGGTAGGGCCCGTCAGGCGAGCGATCGCACCCCGGAGCGGCCCGATCGTCTTCGCCCTTACGAGCGTCGGCTCGTTTCTCGTGTCGCTCGACCTCTCGATCGCCAACGCGACGTTGCCGGCCATGGGACACAGCCTCGGCCATCCGCCTCGAGCCGCGCTCTCGTGGGTGATAAGCGCCTATGCGATCGCGTTCGCCGCCGCACTCGTACCGGCGGGCCGGCTCGCCGACCGAGCGGGCCGTCGGCAGGTGTTCCTCTGGGGCGTGGCGCTGTTCGGCGCAGGCTCCGCGGTCTGCGGCGCCGCCCCGAACTTGCCGCTGCTGCTGGCCGGCCGGGTGCTGCAGGCGCTTGGCGCGGCGACCGCCCAGCCCGCCTCGCTGGGACTGCTGCTCGCCGCGACCGATTCGCACCGGCGGGCCGTACACACGGCGCGCTGGGGTGGCATGGGGGCGCTCGGCATCGGCCTCGGGCCGATCGTCGGAGGCCTCTGCACGAGCCTGATCAGCTGGCGTGTCGCCTTCCTGCTCAACCTGCCGATCGTGGCGCTTGTGTTCGCGGGTGCGCCCGCGTACCTGCGTGAGACGGCGCGTCACCCCGGCCGGCGGCTGCCCGACCCGGGTCGGCGCGCTCATCCTCGCCGCGGCGGCCGCGCTCGTCACGCTCGCGATTTCCGAGGTGACCTCGTGGGGGCTCGCCGACGCGCGAACCGGCGCAGCGCTCGCCGCGGGCCTGCTGCTCGCCGGCTGGTTCATCTCCCGGTGCCGGTCGGTCCCGGACCCGGTGCTCGACCTCGCGCTGCTGTCGAACCGCCGCTTCGCGCTCGTCACGGCCGTCACGCTGCTCTACTCGGCCGGCTTCTTCGGGCTCCTGTTCAGCTTCGTCCTCTTCCTGACGAGCGCCTGGCACCTGTCGATCGTTCAAGCGGGGCTCGCCATCACGCCGATGGCCGGGATCGTGATACTCCTGTCGACCCGCGTCGGCGCACTAGCCGAGCGCGTCGGCTTTCGTCTCCCGCTCTCGGCGGGCGCGGCACTGATCGCCCTCGGCCTCGCCTCGAGCTCGCTGCTCGACAGCGGCCGCGCGTTCGAGAGCCACTGGATTGGCCTGGTGGCCATATGCGGACTCGGCATCGGGCTCTGCTACCCGCTCCTGAGCGCGGCGGCCGTGGCCGGCCTGCCACTCGGCGAGCTGGCCGCGGCGACGGCCGTCAACCAGTGCGCTCGACAGCTCGGAGCCGCCCTCGGGGTCGCGGCGACGGTCGCCGCCATCGGTCCCGCCGTCTCGGCGCCGGCGCAGCGTTTTCACCTCGCGTGGCTCGTCTGCGCCGGCTTCGCCGGAGTAGCCGCACTCGCCGCGCTCAGGGTGCGCGAGGCTAGCCAGCCCGGCGTGCGACCATAACGGCGAAGCGGTGGTCCTTGAAGAGGCAGTCCGCGTCGAGGAAACCGGCATCCCGCAGCCACCGCAGCTGGTCCTCGACGCTCGAGCAGCGGTCGTATGACATCCGCTCGAGGGCGCCCTGCCACTCGGCGTCGTCCGACCCGCCGGCGCGCGCGCACCGTTTGTGCCAGCGCTCGTAGAGCTCGGTGAAGAACGGCGTCGGCCCGGAGACCTGCTCCGCGTTGACGAACAGGCCGCCCGGCCGGAGCGCCGCGAAAACGTGCGTGAACAGCGAGCGCTTCTGGTGGTCCTCGAGATGGTGGACCGCGAGCGCCGAGACGACCGCGTCCCAATCGCCGGCCGGGAGGGGGTCGCGCAGGTCGGCGAGGAGGTAGTCGACTCGATCGTCGCCGAGCGATTCGCGCGCCCGCTCGAGCATGACGCTCGCGCCGTCGACGAGCGTCAGGTGCGCTTCGGGGAGGGCGTCGCGGACCGCCGCGGCCAGTAGGCCCGTCCCGGCACCGAGGTCGAGGATGCGTCGCGGCTCGCCGGCAAGCGCAAGCGCGTCGACCGCGGTGGCGTAGAAGGCGTCATAGGGCGGGATAAGCCGGCGGCGGGCGAGGTCGTAGCCGGACGCCTGGTGGTTGAAGACCTGCGCTGCGTTCGTCATGACGTACGAGTGTATGCGATAACGAAGGAAGCGATCAGGTGGACAGGGCGCGCCTGCGGGCGTCCGGCTTCATGAGCGAGCGTTCGAGCGGCGCACCCGGGACGATGCGCCCGAGCAGTTGCCCCTGCAGGAGGCGGCGATCGAGCAGCTCGCCGATGCGCAGACCGTGCTGGGACTGTGGGGTTAGCCGGACGCCGGTCTCGCCTCAGCAGCCGCCCAGGGCCTCGAGCTTGCTCCGGTAGACGTCCATGTCCGCCTTGTTCCAGTCCTGGTGGGTCTGTGTCTGCAGCGCCGCAACCATCTCCCGGTGGTAAGGGGAGCTGAGGGACTCGTTGTGCCCGATCACGTTCCCCGTCTCGATGCCGAACTTGCAGGCGAGCCAGCGCGTGAGGGCGAGCGACGCCTTGAGCTGGGCGGGGTTCGAGAGGATGTCTTGGTCCGACATGCCGACGTGCTCGATCCCGATCGCGGTGTAGTTGAGGCCGACGGTGTGACGGCACATGATCGACGTCGGCACGAGCTGGTAGATCGTGCCGTCGCGGTCGACGATGAAGTGGGCGCACGTTCCCGGGAGCTCATGGAGCTCCGAGTCGGGGACGTCCGGCGAAAACGTGTTGTAGGCCTCCTGGAAGGTGGCTGTCTCCGTGAAGTGCTCGACGATCACGTGCGGGTTCGAGAGCTGGTAGCTGTTGATCCCATAGTGGCGCTCCGCGTAGGCGGCCATCTCCTGCTTGCGTCCGTCACCGAAGGGAATCGGGTCCTGCACGATCGGGGGTGCCGAAGGGCCTGCGGAAGGGGGTTGCGGGCTGGCCGCGGTTGTCGCGTCGCTGCTCGTGACGCGCTTCGGCCAAGGAGCCGAATTGTCAAACCGGCTCGATGCCGTTGAGGGGACGGTAGTCGTGCGACCGCTGCCGCTCGTGCCGCTGGCGCAACCGCCGGCCAACACGGCCGCCGCAGCAGCGACGGCCGTGAGAGCGCGGCGCGCTCGCAAGCGTTCGGTCACGGAGTCCAGGAAGCCGACGCGTCGTTGCCGCCCGAGCAGGTCACCCCAGCGCCCGCCGGGGCGCAATCCATCGTGTACGTCTGGCCGGTGACGGGGCTGTAGACCGCGACGGACGCGTTCGAACCTGGCGCCGCGTCGTACGCATCCCGAACGTTCTGGGCGAATTCGCAGGAGGTGTTCGGACCGGCGTAGAGAGCGTCTCCGCAGTCACGTCCGTTGGCGTACGGTCCAGCCGCCTGCGGCTGGGTGCTCGCCTGCCCGCCTGAAGACCCTCCGCTCGACGAGCCGCCGCTCCCGTCTTGCTGCCCGCCGGACGCCCGCTGCGCCCAGGTCGTGAGGGTATCGGCGCCGGTGACGCTTGCCGAAGCTCCCGTCAGCGGTCCTCCGGCGGCGTCGAAGGCGGAGGTCAGATTTCCGGCCAGGGTCTGCAGCTGCGACGCCGACGGGCTCGACGGGTTCGCGAGCACTCCGCTGACGGCACCGAGGTAGGTGTCTTCACGGTCGAGCGTCTGGGTCGCCTGGCTCTGGAACCCCTGCTGGCCCGCAGGGACCGTCAAGGCGTCGAGCGCGCCGCGCGCCGACGTGCTCGCGTGCTGCGCGGCCGACACCGCTCGCTGCGCCGCGAGGACATCGCTGCCGCGCAGGGCGGTCAGCTGATCGGAGAGCGCCTTGTTGCCGTTCACGAGCGGCTGGAACGCGTCGGCGACCTTGTTCCGATACGCCGCGGTCGCGCTGTCGCGCGTAAGGAGGAAAGCGGCGACTCCTCCGCCAGCCAGAAGGGCAGCGACAAGCAACCCTATGCCAATCCACCACCACCGCCGGTGCGGACGCTCCGGGGGTGCATACGCCGGTGGCGGGGGACCGTATTGCTGCCTCGGGTCAGGGTAGGTCGGGGCGATCTCCTCCGCCGCTCGCAGCGCGTCGAATCGCCCACCCGGTGGGGTCTCCACCCGCGTGGTGTCATACCCCGAGCCGTGCGCTCCCGAGCGAGCGCGCGGATCCTGCGCCGGCGCGTCCGCCGGCTGTCGGGGGCCGCCTGGCGCCACGACGTCGTCTTCGACACCCGCGGCTGCGACATGACCCGGGAACGGCCCGGGGTCCTCCGTGGCCGTACCGCAGCGGGGGCAGAAGGGGAAGCCGCTCGTCTCCGCACCACACTCCGTGCAATAGCGCTGGATGACCGCCGGGTTCTTCCCGCCGAGATCGCGTGTGCTCATTGCTGCTCCCCTCCGAGCTCGCTCGTGTAGGGCGTCCGCCACGCGGCAGGGCTGAGCGCCGGCGCGCCCACATGTCCAACGTAGACCCGCCAGGGCTCCGGCGCAACCTCGCCGAGCGCGTTCATCCAAGCCGCCTGCCTTAAGCTGTCGTCCGTGGGCGTGACCGACGAGCTCACCGGGGTGGTCCTCCGATTCCACCAGAAGCTCTACGAGCGCACTGACGGACGGCTGGGACACCGCTCGATCGGAGTGCCCACGCTGCTGCTGCGCACGACGGGCCGGCGCTCGGGCGCCACCCGCACGAATGCGCTCGTCTATGCGCACGACGGGGCCGACTACCTGCTGGTCGCCTCGAACGGCGGCGCGGACAAAGCGCCCGCCTGGCTGCACAACGTTCGTGCCAACCCGCAGGTGGAGGTCCAGGTCGGCCGTGAGCGCCACAGGGGCTCGGCAAGGGTCGTCGAGCCCGCCGATCCCGACTACGACCGCCTCTGGAAGATCGTCAACGCGAACAACCGCGACCGCTATACGGGCTACGAGAAGATGACGAGCCGCCCGATCCCGGTCATCTCGGTGACGCCGAGCTGATCCCTCGGGCGGCCGAGCGCCGCGTCCGCGTGGACGAGGCGCCTGTCACAACATGCGGCCGGAGGGACTTGAACCCCCACGGGTGTTACCCCACCGGCTCCTAAGGCCGGCGCGTCTACCGATTTCGCCACGGCCGCCTGGATGGCGATTCTAGGGTTCGCGGGGCGGCGAGCGAGCGAGCGGGGCACCCAGGACTCGAACCTGGAGTCGCCGGTTTTGGAGACCGGTGCCTTATCCAATTTGGCCAGTGCCCCCGGGGGCGGCGGATTTTAGAGCGGAAGCCGCAAGCTTCCGCCTCACCTGCACGAGGCGGGCCGTCGTTGCCGCTAGCGAAGGACGTCGAACGCCCGTCCGCTTCGGGCGGGTGAAGCTCAGACGGGGGCGGGGCGCGCCGATCAAGTGCAGCGTGAGCGCCGTGCCCGAGCTGAATCCGAGCGCCAACGGGCGCGAGGCCACGGCGCGTGCGGAGACCGAGGTCGAGCTGAGCCTGACGCTCGAGGAGGCGCGCGTGCTGAGCGAGGTCGCGAACCGCGGCATGCTCTCCGCCGCCGACGGCGGGGCACCGGTCGGCAACCCCCGGCACGCGAAGGCGGCGCTCGAGAAGCTCGATGCGGGGATCGAGGAGGCCGACCGGGTGCGCTCTCTGCGCTCGGAGCTCGAGCAGTCCGGCCTCGCGACCGCTCACCTCGGCGACATGCAGGTCGTCGCGCTGGCGCGACGCGTCGCCGAGATGATCGATTCCTGATCCCGTCGCGTTGATTTAGCGCATACGGGGGATGCCGCCGCGGGTCGCGCGGCATACGCTCAGCGAGCGACCCGGCGCCAAGGCCGGCGCCGGGCAGGCTTCGGCGGAAGGGCTCGCCGGGAGCGCCCGTGCGGGACGGGCCCCCGGCGAGCTGTTCCGCCGCGCGGGTTACGCTTTCTGAATGCCCCACCCGCCGAGCGTCGACGGGCTCGTGACGGTTCGAAGCCCGCACTCCGCGGAGCGGACAGTCGAGCGGCTCGAGGAGGTGATCCGGGCGAAAGGGCTCAGGGTCTTCGCGAGCGTCGACCACGCCGCCGGCGCGCGTGAGGCCGGACTCGAGATGCGGCCCGCCGATGTCCTGATCTTCGGTAACCCGCGTGCCGGGACCCCGCTGATGGTGGCGAGTCCGACGGTCGCCCTCGAGCTCCCGCTTAAGGCGCTCGTTTGGGCCGACCAGGATGGCGTGGCGTGGATCAGCTACACGGACCCGTGGTGGCTCGCGCGGCGCTACGGGATCCCCGACGAGCTCGTGCCGAACGTCGCGGGCATCGTCGATCTCGTGAACGCGGCGGTAGCCGTCGACTGACCTCGTACGGTTGCGCGATGTCCATCGCTCGCCAGAGCGTGGCGATGTCGAGCGCGATCGTCACAGCCGTGCTCGCCTGCGCGGGAGCTCGGGCAGCTACTCCCGCCGAAGTCGACCCTCTGATCGGGACGACCAACGGCGGCGAGACGGTCCCGGGCCCGCAGGTGCCGTTCGGGTTCGCGAACCCGAGCCCTGACACGACCGATCCGGGCACGTCCGGCTACAACCCGGCCGGGCGGATCGTCGGCTTCAGCCAGGTGCACGTGAGCGGCACCGGCGGAGCGGGCCGCTACGGCAACTTTCGCGTCACGCCGGTGACAGCCGGGGCGGCCGCGCCACAGGCGATCGGCTCGGAGCGAGCCGAGCCCGGCTACTACTCGGTGGTGCTGGAGCCGTCGGGTGTCCGCGCCGAACTGACGGCGACGCGCCTCGTCGCCCTGCAGCGCTACACATTTCCGGCGGGCGCGCGGGCTGCCCTGCTGCTCGACGCGCGCGCGGTCATCCACGACCGACGCGCAATCCGAGGTTCCAACTCGCGTGTCGATCCGGTCGCTCGGCACGCGCGAGCTCGATGGCGAGGGGACGTTCGCGCGGGGGTGGGGACTCGGCAGCTACACGCTGTACTTTGCCGCGAGCTTCGATCGGCCGGTCTCGATTCACCGTGCCGGGAGTGGGCGCGCCCGCATCGAAGCGAGCGGCTCGGCGATCGAGCTCAAGGTCGGACTGTCGTTTCGCTCCGAGGCACAAGCGCGCCGCAACGCGAGGCGGGAGGCGCCGGGGTTCCAGTTCGATCGAGTGCGAGCCGCGGCCGAGGCGGCCTGGGCGAGGGCGCTCGCGCGGGTCGGCGTCACGGGCGGCACGGCGGAGGAGCGCGTCGAGCTGGCCACGGCGCTCTACCACAGCGAGCTGATGCCACACGACCTGAGCGGCGAGAACGTCTGGTGGCGCTCGCGGCAACCCCACTACGAGGATTTCTTCACGCTCTGGGACACCTTCCGCACCCAGCAGCCTCTTCTGCGCCTGATCGAGCCAGCGCGCGCGGCCGCCATGGTCCGCTCGCTGCTCGACACGTACGTGCACACGGGCTGGCTTCCAGACGCGCGCATAGCGGGCAACAACGGCCTGACGCAGGGCGGCTCGAACGCCGACGTCGTGATCGCCGACGCGATCGTCGGCCGTCTGCGCGGATTCGACTACCGAACCGCCTACCGGGCGCTGCTCAAGGACGCGGACGTCAACTCGCGCCGCTACATCGCCGAGGGGCGCCAGCTGACGGAGTACGCGCGGCGCGGCTACCTGGCCACCGACGAGCGTGCCTCGGCATCTCGGACGCTCGAGTATGCCTACGACGACTTCGCCATATCGGAGGTGGCAGGCGCGCTCGGCGACCGTAACACGCAGGCTCGGCTGCGAAAGCGCTCGCTCGACTGGACGCGGCTGTGGGACGCCGGGACGCGCACGGTCCGGCCGCGGCGGCCCAACGGCTCCTTCATCAATCCGTTCGACCCGGCGCGCAGCTACTCCGGCTGGACCGACCCTTTCTATGAAGGCGACGCCTACCAGTACACGACCTACGTTCCGCATGACGTCCAGGGACTCGTCAACCGACTGGGCGGGGACGCGAGCGCAGTCGCCTGGCTCGACGCTTTCTTCTCCCGCCCATCTGGCGGGTACACCCAGGCAAACGAGCCGGACCTGCTCGCGCCGTATCTCTACGTCCATGCTCTTCGGCCTGACCGTACGGACGCCGTCGTCCGCACCGAGCTCACCGACGCTTACGGCGCCGGCCGCGGGGGGCTCCCCGGCAACGACGACTCGGGCGCGCTCTCCTCCTGGTACGTGTGGGGCGCGATCGGGCTATATCCGAACGCCGGTCAGCCCTACTACTACATCGGCTCGCCGTTGTTCACGCGCGCACAGATCGACGTCGGAGGCGGTCGCACTTTCACAGTAGTGGCGCCGGGAGCCTCGGCTGCGAATCGCTACGTCGTCGGGGCGACCCTCGACGGGCGATCGCTCTGCCGGGCGTACGTCTCAGACAACGAGGTGGCGCGGGGGGGAACCCTGGCCCTGACGCTCGCGGCGACGCCGTCCGGATGGGGTCGGTGCGCGAGGCCGCCCTCGGTCGAGCGTCCCCGCTGACCTGTCCTACGCGAGCGCCGGGCGGGGCGCGGGCGGGTGCTGCTCCAGCACCTCCTGGACCCGGGCGAGCAGCTTCGCCGAGCTGAACGGCTTCACGAGGTAGTCGCTCGCTCCCAGGTTGATCGAGCGGATACGGTCCTGTGGGCGGGTGCGGCCGGTGACGAAGATCAGCGGGGGTGCGTCAGGGCCGAGTGTCTTGACGACGCGCCAGACGGCGTGACCGTCGAACTTGGGCATCCCGATGTCGAGCAGCAGCAGGTCGGGACGATGCTGGAGCGTCGCCTTGATCGCATCATGACCGTCCTCGCACTCGACGACCTCGTAGCCGTTGCGCCGCAGCATCGCCGTCATCAGCGCACGGATGTCCCCGTCGTCATCTGCGACAACGATGAGCCCTTGCGGGCGCTCCTGCTCAGCTAAGGCCTGCATCTCGGCGGGGGGGTGGGCCTGAGGTCAGGCCCGCCCATGGTTGATTCGGCAGGCGCGCGCGCGGCCTTTAGAGGCTTGGACCGAAAGCCGGGGTATGCAAAGCGCCATTCCTGACAAGGAGCCGCGCTCCGGGAGGCGAATAGGAAGCCCGCCAAGTCACCTGTGCGGAGGGGAAGATGGATCCGAGACAAGCAACGCTGGAGAGCCGAACGCAGGCGCTGCGCACGCGGGCGCGGACGCCCGTCTCGAAGCGTCCCGGCGGCTCGGAGGAGCCGCTGTTCCCGGTCGCGCTGCGCGGCTACGACCGCCAGGCGGTGGAGGAATACGTCGAGCGGATGAGTCGCTATGTGGCCGATCTCGGGGACATGGGCTCGCGGCAGGCCGCCGTACGTGACGCGCTCGAGGACCTCGGCTCGGAGACCAGCGGGATCCTCCAGCACGCCCACGAGACCGCCGACGGAATCACCTCGCGCGCGTCGGAGCAGGCGCGTGAGCGCCTTGCCGAGGCAGAGAGCGAGGCGAGCCGCCGGCTCGCTGAAGCGGACTCGCATGCGCGCCGCGTGGCGAGCGACACGGAGCGGGTGTGGAGCGAGCGCACCCGTCTGCTCGAGGACATGCGCGAATTGGCCGAGAGCCTGCTGAGGGTGGCCGACGACGCCGCGGAGCGGCTGCCGGAGCTGCCGGCGCTCAACGAGAGCTCGCCCGGCGGCGAAGCGCCCGCGGCGCTGACGCCGCCGCCCCCGCCGCCACCGGGGGAGGAGACGAAGCTTCCGCCTCCGCCCCCGCCGGCTGACGCGGTCCAGCACCTCGATGACTACGAGCTCGAGTACGACGACGAAGAGATGTGGGAGGACGGAAGCGGCGACGGCGAGCACGAGGAGCCGCCCTCCCCCTCAGGGCTGCCCGATCAGCGCTTTGCGGCGACCGGCGCCGACGACTCCGAGCGTTTCGTGCCACCCCCTGATCGGGATCAGCCGCCGCAGGTCGATCGCCCGACGGAGGCGATGGACCCGGTCGACCTGCCGGACGGCCACCGCGGCGGAACCTTCCGCGCCTTCAAAGGGCCGGACATGAGCTGGCGCTCGCGCCACTGACCGCGGTTTCGCCACACGTCGAAGACTCGCGCGCGGGTTTTGGCCACCGGGCTGTGGGCATCCGCCCTCCCCACGGCGATCATTGCGGGCATGAACCGATCACATCACTCACCCCGCCGCTGGATCCTCGTGCCGAAGGCGGACGGCGCATCCAAGGGCCGCCGGCTCAAGCGATACACGCTCGCCCCCGCTGCCTCTGCCCGCATCGGCCGTCCCGTTCAGGCGCGCTGAGCGCCACCCCAGGCGACCTCGATCAGGAAGATGCGGCTCGGAGCCGCACGCCCGTCAGAGACCACCGGACATGGCGAGCCGAAAGCTCGCCTCGTACGACTCGCCCGGTGCCGCGATCGGCAGCTCGGGGCCCCCGGCGACGAGCGCGTTGGTGGGCGCCGTCATCGGCTCGAAGCAGATCACCTCGTCGTCGCCCGGCGCATAGAGCTGCGCGTAGCGGTAGCCGGCGAGGAAATCGAGACGAACGCTCAGGCCACCACCGGAGAGCTCGAACGAGGGCTGATCGGGCAGCTCGCAGAGGGCATCGTCAAACGTGCGCTCGCCGAGCGCTCCGGAAGCGATCTCCGCGGGCTCGCTCTCCCCCGTCGGAATCATCCGATCATCGAGCAACATCCTGCGCACGGGCGGCAGGGCGATCTCCCACTGTTCGCGCGGCACGCCGGGCAGCCGCAGGTAGGGGTGATATCCGAACGAGACTGGCACCGGCGCGTCCCCCGTCGGCCTGAGCGTCGTGCTGATCGTCAGAGCCGAACCCACCACGATGGCGGTGAAACGCAGTACGTGGGGGAAGGGGAAACACTCGAGCAGCTCGGGGTGCGCGCCAAAGTCGAGCTCCGCCGCGAGCGCGGCGTGCGCGTCGTCGGCATGCAGCTCGTCGAGGCGCCAGTAGGGGGACGCGGCGAGCAGCCCGTGGATCGGCAGGCCGTGCGGGTCGAGCCTCACCCGGGGCGACTCGGGGTCGAGCCTGACCTCCGTGCCCGCGACCTCGAACTCAAGCGTGCTGAGCCGGTTGGCCCACGGGTGCAGCAGGGGAATGCCCATCGTCGAGCCGCGGGCCTCGTAGCGAGCCAGGCCGCCGCGCTGGCCGAGCAGCTCAGCGCCGCCGTGCTCCAGCGAGCACCCGACCATCCCGACCGGCGGGCAGAACACCGCGGTGAGCTCCGGTCCGCGCAGCCGGACGGCGGGGTAACCCTCGAAGGTGGTCTGCTCGGCAGCGTGGGAGGGGGCCATCCACGCATCCTCTCACGGGTGCTTACGGCCGGTCCTCGCGGTGACTAAACTGGAGCGTCAGTACGCGGGCGAAGTGTTGTGGCTGCACAGAAGCCTTCCAAGCTTCTAGGGCGGGTTCGATTCCCGTCGCCCGCTCCACGGGGCGTGGCGCAGTCTGGTAGCGCACTCGGCTGGGGGCCGAGCGGTCGCTGGTTCGAATCCAGTCGCCCCGACTGATCGACAACCTTTTGTCAGAGTGGATTTCGCGAACAGTCGACTGCGATTAGCGGCCACTCCACGGTCAGCCGGATAGCTGCCCAGGACCGGCGTCGATTCGCAAGCGTCTGCTGCGCGCGGCTCGTGACGGCGATGGGGATCTGGGCTGTACTTCGGCCTGCCGAGTAGCGCCACTTCCTGACAGTCTGGCTTCCGGTGGGACTGTGTGTGGTGTTGGAATGGGCAGCCTGCTGACTGCGGTCGCGAGCGTCGCCGCGACGTCGGTTGCTCGCGAGCGGTTCGCTGCGGGCAGGGCCTCGTGATGACCGCTCGCCAGCTCGGCGGGGGCTTTGGCGCCGCCGCGGCAGCCGCGATCCTCGAAAGTGGCCTGCTCAGCCTGGGCACGTCCGCGCGGTCTTCTTGATGTGTGCGACGCCTCCGCGGCCAAATGCGGGTCCGCGGCTCGGATTCAAAGTTTCGCGCGGGGTCCGATGGGATCGGTCGCGCCGGGCCGTCGCCTGCCCTGAGCCCCGGCGACACCGCTCATGGGGCCAGCCCCCGCCGGTGAGCCGCGCGTTCGCGCAAGCTTCCGGCGATTTCGGCCAGAGACTCGATCCCTCTGGAGTGGCTTTCGATCGCTCCGAGGCGGAGGATCAGGTGCTCCGCCCCTGCGTCGACGTATGGCGCCAGCGCGGTCGCGCACTCCTCCTGGGGGCCGCCGACGAAGACCTGCAGTTGCTCCATACCCTCCAGTGGAAGGCCGTAGTAACGCTGCGTATAGGCGTCCAGTCCACGCCGCGCGCGATCGGGATCGTCGTCGGCGAGCACGGTCGCGTATATGCAACTGGCCGGCGGGGTCCGGTCCGCGGCGCGGGCGGCGGCGTGCACACCGGCGAGGCGGTCTCGGTAGAGCTGCGGCGTCGGTGCGTAAGAGAGCCAGCCATCGAACTTGCTACCGGCGCGGCGTTGCGCGGCCTCAGTCTCGCCGGCGAGCCAGAAGCGCGGACCGCCCTCCTGTTCCGGCCCGGGGAGGACGCTTACGCGATCGAGTTCGTAGTAGCGACCGGAGAACGAGATTGGCTCGCTCTCCTCTTCTTGCGCCGCGATCCAGATTTGCTTGCAGATGCTCACGGCCTCGGTGAGCCGTCCGACTCGCTCGTTGAACGGCACGCCGACAGCGGCGAACTCGGCCTCGGTCGCCGGGTAGGGGAATCCTGCGCCGACCGCGAGCACGAGCCGGCCCTGCGCAACGCGATCGAGCGTGGCGGCCGCATGAGCGAGCAGTAGAGGGTGCCGCAGCGCGGCGAGCAGGACGGCCGTTCCAATGGTGAGGCGCTGTGTCCGAGCCGCGACCGCAGCGAGGAGCGCGAAGGGCTCTACGCGTGGACGCGCGAGCGGCGAGTCACCCGCCCAGACGGAGTCAAAACCGTACTCTTCAGCCGCCTCTGCGAGATCGAGCAGCGGGCCGATCGTGTTCTCGCCGGAGAGAAGGCGCTCGCGTGTCGGTAGGAGCACCCCAACGCCGAGCCGTCGCTCCTCGACGGTCATGCGACCTTTGCGGACGGGGCCGGCTCGGCGCCCGCCGGCTCCGCGGTATCCAGATTCTCGAGCGCGCCACAGTCGAGGCTCGGATCAGCGTTGACCCACAGCCTGTGGGTGTCGAAGTAGGCCACGCCCTCCGTGGCTCGGTCGCCGCGCAAGGTGAACCGGTCGGCGCCGCGCCAACTGAGCTGCTGGTCGCGGAACGTTCCGCTGATCTCCCACTCGATCAAGACGCCGTCTTCGGTTTGCGCCCAGCGCAGCGGGCGCAGCGAGATGTCCGGAACCAGGGTCTTGACGCGCCGCAGGTAGTCGGGGATCTCGGCATGCCAGGGTTGGGTCGTCGATCGCTCCCCCACCCGAGGCCGGGAAGCGCAGCCAGCCGCGAGAGCTCAGCCCCGGCAGGGCTCGGATGTGAGATTGTCGACGTAGGCCGTGATCTGGCCGTTCGCGTTGTAGGTGATGTGCACGGTTCCGTCGGCCGCGAAGTTCGGCTGTGAGCCCCGGCTGACGAACTGGATGTGGTCCACGGCTGTGGACTCGAACGCCGAGGTGCTGTTCAGCTCGGCATTGCCCGTCCCGACCAGCCGGTACTGATCGCCGGAGGTGCCGACGCCCGATACGTCGACTAGGTCCTCGTGCGCAGTGCCGTGCATGCCGCCGTTGGCGTCCACGGTGGCGTTGGTGACGAGGTGCTCGGTCCCGCTGTAGGTCACGACATCGCCCGTGCACGAGTTGGTTACCGTGCCGCTGATCGGGAAGTCGACGCTCTGGGCAGCGGCCTGCGCGGAGGCGGCGCCCGCGCCGAGCAGCCCGAGCGTGAGCGCCAGCGGTGTCCCGCAGCGCCGAAGAATCGATGATTTCATTCTGCCTCCCGGTCGTTGTTCGATTTAGCGGCGCGCCTGGACGGACCGAGACGATCGCTTTGATCAGTCTCGGCGACCGGCGGGGCCCTGCGCCCCTCGGAGGCCGGCAAGATGCCGGCGGTCGGGTCATCCTCTCCGGGGCACCGAGACCTGTCAATGCTCGGATTGCGACCGCCTACGAATGCGCGTCAGCGGTCCGTGAGAATCGATCATCTCCCGGCGGAGATGCCTCCAGATCGATCCGGAACAGATCGTCTAGGCGCGGACGTAGGCCACGGCGCCGGGCTGCACGTAAACCGGCTCTCCGGCCTCGGTCATGAAGATCGCCCACCCGGAGACCGTCGCGCTGCCGCCTTCGGTCTGAGCGCTCACGGCCTCGCCGCTTGCGGCGGCCGACAGGCGCACGAGTGTGTCGCGTACGGTCTCACCGACGCGAACCGATTCGCCTCCGCCGAAGACGATCCGAGTCACGTTTGGAGCCTATCGACTAATAGCTCAGGAACGGAAACCAGTCAGAGTCGTAGCCCAAACGCTGCCGGCTCGGTCGAGCGGTCGAGCTTCTGCGAGGTGCTCCGCACCGGTCGAGGACTACGCGGAGCGGACGAGCCGGCGGTCGACCATGCCCCGGCGCTCACGCGGGCGCCGCGGCGCGTCGCGCCGCCGATCGGGCGCGGACGGCGGGCGCGACCTCCGTGCCCAGCAGCTCGACCGCGCGCATGACGTCGGCGTGCGGCATCGTGCCGACGCTGAGGTGCATCATGATCCGGTCGAGGCCGAGGACCTCGTCGACGAAGAGGAGCTTTTCGATCACCTCCTGCGGGCTGCCCACGGCCAGTGAGCCCGCCGGTGCGCGCAGCGCCTCGAACTGTTGCGGCGACATGGGGGGCCAACCACGCTCGCGACCGAGCTGGCTCATCACGGCGGCGTAGGGACGGTAGAACGTGCTCACCGCCGCCTGCGTCGTGTCCGCGACGAAGCCGTGCAGGTGCACCGCGAGCGGCAGCGACTGCGGGTCGTGACCGGCGCGCCGGGCCGCCTCCCGGTAGAGCTCGGCGAGCGGCCCGAAGCGCTCCGGTGCGCCGCCGATGATCGCGAGTGCCATCGGCAGCCCGAGCGCTCCGGCTCGTACGACCGACTGTGGCGTGCCGCCGACGGCGATCCAGACCGGAAGCGGATCCTGCAGCGGTCGCGGGTAGACACCTGCCTCCTCGAGCGCAGGCCGGTGGCGGCCCGACCAGCTGACGCGCTCGCTCTCGCGCAGCGCAAGCAGCAACTCGAGCTTCTCGGAGAACAGCTCGTCGTAGTCCTCGAGCGCGTAGCCGAAGAGCGGGAAGGACTCGACGAAGGAGCCCCGGCCGGCCATGATCTCCGCGCGACCCTCGGATAGCAGGTCGAGCGTCGAGAAGTCCTGGAAGACGCGCACGGGGTCGTCGGAGGAGAGCACCGTGACCGCGCTGCTCAGGCGGATCCGGTGGGTGCGCGCGGCGATCGCGGCCAGGACGACCGCGGGAGCGGAGGAGGCGAAGTCGGGCCGGTGGTGCTCGCCAACCGCGTAGACCTCGAGCCCGAGCTGGTCGGCGAGCTCGGCCTCCTCGACGACTTCGCGGAGACGCTCGCCGGCGTCGACGATCTGCCCCGTCACGGGATCCGGGGTCAGCTCGGCAAAGGTGGAGATCCCGATTTCCATGCAATCAGGCTAGCAAGTAGTTGCGCGGGCAACCACTTGAGCCCGGGGGTTAGCCGCACCCTTGGCGACCGGATCGCCGCCTTGCCCGGCGCCGGGCGGCGTGAGACAGTGGGTGCATGACCGAATCCCCACAGGCCGCCGAGGCGCTGGCACGCTTCGGGCACCGTGCCGAATCGCTCGCCTGCAGCGAGCCAAGCGACCAGCTCGAGGTCGCGATGATCGAGCGCAGCGCGCCGCGGGGCTCGATGCCGCCGCTCGTCAAGCGCAACGAGGACGAGACCTACCGGCTGCTCGACGGCGAGGTCACCTTCTACGTCGACGGCGAGACTGTATCCGCCTACGAGGGCGACATCGTCGTGGCGCCGGCGGGGGCCGCCCGCAGCTTCCGGGTGGAGTCGCCCCATGCGCGCTGGGTCGTGCTGACGCGCGTCCGCTCGCTCGACCACTTCCGCGACTTCGCTCGCGCCGTATGCCCCGCGGCAGCCGGCGGATGGCCGTGCGAGGAGGAACGGATGAGCGTCGCCACCGTCGCGCGATCCAACGGGATCGAGCTGCTCGGCCCTCCCGGCGTGTGCCCGTAGCCGGCGCCCCGGACGATTGTCGAATCGATCATCTACGCCGCGACAGACTGCCCCGGGCGGTCTCGGACCTCCTGAAGGAGCGTCACGATGACCTCCCGCAGCTGGGCTTCCAGGTTCTCGTCGGTGAGCCGGTCGTGCTCGTCGAAGCGCTCCGCCGCGTGACCGACGGCGACCTCGCCCTCTGCGACGCGTGCGCCGGTGGCGCCCAGGACCTTGCGCAACTCAGCCTGCGCCCAGACCGCCCCGAACATGCCGGTGCTCGCGCCGACGACGGCCACCGGCTTGTTGCGGAGCACGTTGTCTGCTAGCGGGCGCGAGGCCCAGTCGACCGCGTTCTTGAGCTGGCCGGGTATCGAGTGGTTGTACTCGGGCGTCGCGAACAAGACGGCATCGTGCGACGCGATCTCCTCACGCAGGCGATGGACGGCGGCATGCGCATCCGGGTGGTCGTCGTCCTCGTCGTAGGGCGGCACCTCCTTGAGGCCGTCGAAGAGGTCGAACTCCACGCCCTCCTGCTCGAAGACGGCGCCCGCGGCTCGCAGCAGCCTGCCGTTGTAGGAGTCACGCCGAAGGCTGCCGCCGATCCCGAGTACGCGCATGCTAGGAGGCTTGCACGAGCTGGAGATCTGCGATCAGCGTGACCTCATCGGAGAGCGCCGGCTCGCCACTCGGCAGCGGGTTGTTCCAGCTGACGCCGAACTTCGTGCGGTCGACCTTGGCCTCGAGCTTGATCCCGAAGCGCGTGTTCCCGAAGGGGTCCTCGAAGGGCTCGGTGACCTTGCCGCGGATCTGGACCGGCTCGGTGTGGCCCTTGATCGTGATCTCCCCGTCGACGTTGAGGTCGTCCCCTGAGCGCGACACCTTGCGCGACTCGAAGCTCAACTGAGGGTTGCGCTCTGCGTCGAAGAAGTCGGGGCCCTGCAGGTGGGCCTCGAGGTTCGGGTCCTTGACCTGGATGCTCGCCACCTCGGCCTTCCCGCTCAGCTTCCCGTCGGCGGTGCCCGCCTGGAACTGCGAGAAGGTGCCCTGGAAGGTGCCCGCCATGTAGTCGACGGCGAAGGCGATCGTCGAGTGGACCGGATCCGCGTTCCAGGTCCCTGCCGGTAGTACCTGCTCGGTTTCTGTGCTCATTGGGTCTCCTCGAGAGAAAGTTGCTTGCACAAGCATTTGTAGCAGAAATGCTTGCGGTCGCAACTTCTCCGGAGCGCCGCCTTCCCTAACCTGCGCGGCAGCGGGCCGCGACGAGTGCCAGCGCCAGCGCAGCGGCCGGGGTGGCGACCCTGCGCGCCAGCGTGAGCCAGTCGGCGGGCTCGATCTCCGTCGCGGTCTCCCAGACACCGAGGTTTCCCTCGACGACCAGACGCCCGCGACGGAACGACACCCGTCTCACGACGTAGGGGTACTCGCCGACTGGGGAGCTGACTTTCATTGCGCCCCGCGGCGAGGCCGCCGGCGCTCACGTGCGGACCGACCGGGCCCTGTCAGCGCCCGAAGAGCTTCCGCAGCAGGCCCTTCTTGTCCTTGGCGGTGCCTTTTGCCTGGTCGCCACGGCCCTCGGCCTGGAGCGTGCGGTCGCCGCTGATGGCGCCGCCCGCGTCCTTCATCCGACCCTTGGCCTTGTCGGCGAAGCCCTCGATGCGATCTTCATTTGGAGTACGTGCCATGAGAACTTGATTCCCCGCTCGGGGCGATTGCGAACGTCGCCCGGCGGTTTCCGGGAGGCGAGCGGCCCCGCTTGGCGGCGAGACGGTTAGCGCTCGAGCACGACGGCGAGGCCCTGGCCGACGCCGATGCAGATCGCGGCGAGACCCCAGCCGCCGCCACGCCGGCGGAGCTCGTGGGCGAGGCCGCCGAGGATCCTCACCCCCGACGCGCCGAGCGGGTGGCCGATCGCGATCGCCCCGCCGTTCGGGTTTACGCGCTCGGGATCGAGCTCGGTCCACTGGGAGAGGTCCGCGAGGCACTGCGAGGCGAACGCCTCATTGAGCTCCACGACGTCGATGTCGGACCAGCCGATACCGGCGCGCGAGAGGGCGATGTTCGCGGCCTCGACGGGGGCGATGCCGAACACGTCGGGATCGACGGCCCAGGCTGCACGGGCTGCGACCCGTGCGAGCGGCTCGCGATCGAACGTCGCGGCCGCCCGCTCGCTTGCGAGCAGCGCGGCGCCGGCGCCGTCGTTCAAGGGGGAGGAGTTGCCCGCCGTGACCGTCCCGTCGTCGCTGAACGCGGGAGGCAGCCCGGCGAGCTTCTCGGCCGAGGTCTCGGGCCTGAGGCTCTCGTCACGGGCGAGCTCGGAACCCGGCACCGGCACGACCCATTCGTCATAGAAGCCGTCCTCCCAGGCGCTCGCTGTCCGCCGGTGGCTGCGGGCAGCGAACTCGTCCTGCGCCTCGCGCGAGATGCCGTAGATGCCGGCGAGCTTCTCCGCGCTCGCGCCGAGCGTGATCGTCCACTGGTCCGGCATCTCGGGATTCACCATCCGCCAGCCGAGCGTGGTCGAGTAAAGCTGCTGGTCCCCCCGGTCGTAGCCGCGGGTGGGCTTTGGGAGCACCCAGGGAGCGCGGCTCATCGACTCGACGCCGCCGACGACGACGACCTCGGCATCCCCCGTCTCGATCGCGCGGCTCGCCTGCATCGCCGCGTCAAGGCTCGATCCACAGAGGCGGTTGACGGTCGAGCCGGAGACGCGAGTGGGCAGGCCCGCGAGCAGGACCGCCATCCGAGCGACGTTCCGGTTGTCCTCTCCCGCGCCGTTTGCGTCGCCATAGATGACGTCGTCGATCTGCTCCGGGCTGAGCTGCGGAGCCCGGTCGAGCAAGGAGCTCAGCACGTGCGCCGCAAGGTCGTCGGGGCGGACGCTCGCGAGCGCGCCGCCGTGGCGCCCGAAGGGTGTGCGGACCGCATCGATCACATAGGCCGCGCTCATCTGATCCGGGCGTTATCGCAGATGCCGCTCATCGGCGAGGCACCCCACGGCCGCAAGCGAGATGCGAGAGGCGGACCCGATGGGTGCCACGGCGATACGACCGCGGGCGGCTCTACGCTGCGGCCCATGCGCGACTACAGCACTTACAGCGAGGAAGAGATCGCCTGGCGGCTGCGGCCGTGGGGCTTCCGGCGGGGCTTGCGGCTCGTCGTCGACGAGGAGGCCGGAGGCTGGCGGGCCAAGTTCGTCGACTCGTCCGGATGCGTACACGCCGGGACCGGGGCGACGCGAAGGGAGGCGCTGGCTGAGCTGGCCGTCCTCAGCCGCCCGCTCGGCCAGGACCGGGCGGCGTAGGCCCGAGGCTAATCGTCCTTCGGCGGTGGCCTGAAGACGACGCGCTTCAGCTCGCCGGTGCTCGCACCCCCGAGGCGCAGGGCCGTCTGAAAGCCCTCGGCGCCGAGGGCGCCCGCGTCGAGGCGGGTGCGAAGGTCGTTCAGCGCCGCCCGGTCCTCGTCGCCGACTCGGTCGCGTGCGGCGTCGAGCAGGATCAGGTGGCGGGGCCGCCGGAACTGGTGAGCCATGCGCAGGAGGCGCTCACGTTCGCCGGCATCGAGGCCGTCGGGCGCATATACGACCGTGTCGCCGGCCTCGAACCGCTTTGCCGCGGCCGCGTCGAGCAGCTCGGTCGCCCGCGCATCGACCTCGTCGTCCGGCACGCGTCCGGCGATCAGCGCCCGCACCTTGCCCAGTGAGAGCACCGGACCCTGGCTTTCGAGCACCCGTTGCAGGAACCGTTCCCGCTCCGCAGCCGACGGGGAGACGACGACGAGGAGGCTTCCGGGTGAATAGCGGAGCTGATCGGCGGCGCGCAGGACCTTGCAGCGGGCGGAGATGTCCGCCGGTCGCGGCGGCGCATTGCGGCGCGGGCGGTCGGACGACCAGCCCCCACGCTCGTCGTCGGCGATACGGACGCTGCGCGCATTTGGTGAATCGGTCACCCCTCAATGCTGCCGCACCGCGTCCACCGGCCGCGCCCGCTTCGCTCCGGATGGTGGGGGACGCCCGTGGAGAGGCCCGCGGCCCCGGCGGCGTCGATCGGCGCTCGGCAGCCCGCGGCGCCTCGAGCCGTCGCGCGCCGACGGGTACGCGGCACCTCCTACGGTTCCCGCTATGAGCGAACGCTCGGACATCCGCAATGTGGCGATCATCTCCCACGTCGACCACGGCAAGACGACGCTCGTCGACGCGATGCTGCGCCAGTCGGGAGTCTTCTCGAGTCACGCGGAGGTCGCCGAGCGCGTCATGGACTCGATGGACCAGGAGCGCGAGCGCGGGATCACGATCCTCGCGAAGAACGCCTCGGTGCGCTACGGCGAGGTCAAGCTGAACATCGTCGACACTCCCGGCCACGCCGACTTCGGCGGCGAGGTCGAGCGCGGACTGACGATGGTCGACGGCGTGCTGATGCTGGTGGACGCATCGGAGGGTCCGTTGCCCCAGACACGCTTCGTCCTTCGCAAGGCGCTCGAACGGCGGCTGCCGGTGATCCTGATCGTCAACAAGATAGATCGCCCCGACGCGCGCATCGCGGAGGTCGTGGACGAGGTCTACGAGCTCTTCCTCGACCTCGACGCCGACGAGAGCCAGATCGAGTTCCCGATCGTCTACACGAACGCGAAGGCCGGTGTGGCAACTCTCGATCCCGATCTGGACGGCGAGGACCTGCGGGCGCTCTTCGAGCTCGTCGTGGAGCGGGTGCCCGCTCCCCGCTACGAGCAGGGGCATGGGCTGCAGGCTCTCGTGACCAATCTCGACGCCTCCCCCTACGTGGGCCGGCTCGCGCTCTGCCGCGTGCACAACGGCGAGGTCAGCAAGGGCGCCTCGGTCGCGTGGTGCCGGCGCGACGGCTCGGTAGAGCGCGTGCGGATCACGGAGCTATACGTGACTGAGGGAATGGCCCGGGTCGAGGCTGCGGCGGCACAAGCGGGGGAGATCGTCGCCGTCGCCGGCATCCCGGAGATAACGATCGGCGAGACGCTTGCCGACCCAGACGACCCGCGGCCGCTGCCGCTGATCGCCGTCGACGAACCGGCGATCGGGATGACCGTCGGGATCAACAGCTCGCCGCTCGCGGGAAGATCCGGCTCGAAGCTGACGGCACGGATGGTTCGCGACCGGCTCGACCAGGAGCTCGTCGGCAACGTCTCGATCAGGGTGCTCGACACGGAGCGACCCGACACTTGGGAGGTCCAGGGGCGGGGCGAGCTGCAGCTCGCGGTGCTCGTCGAGGCGATGCGGCGCGAGGGCTTCGAGTTGACCGTAGGAAAGCCGCAGGTCGTGACGCGCGAGATCGACGGGATCCTGCACGAGCCAGTAGAGCGACTGGCGATCGACGTTCCGGAGGACTTCCTCGGCGTCACCACGCAGCTGCTCGCGCTGCGCAGAGGCCGGATGGAGCAGATCGTCAACCACGGCACGGGCTGGGTGCGGCTCGAGTACCTCGTGCCGGCCCGCGGGCTGATCGGCTTTCGCACCGAGTTTCTGACCGAGACGCGCGGCACCGGCATCCTGCACTCCGTCTTCGAGCGGTTCGAGCCATGGCACGGGGAGATCAAGACGCGGCCGACGGGCAGCCTGGTGGCCGACCGGCGGGGCGAGACGGGGACCTACGCGCTGCTCAAGCTCCAGGACCGCGGGCAGCTCTTCATCGGCCCCGGGACGGAGGTCTACGAGGGCATGGTCGTCGGGGAGAACTCGCGGCCGGAGGACCTCGATGTCAACGCCGTTCGGGACAAGAAGCTGACGAACATGCGCGCGGCCGGCTCGGATGAGACGGTCAAGCTCGTGCCCGCGAGGCAGCTGTCACTCGACCGCGCGCTCGAGTTCATCCGTGAGGACGAGTGCGTGGAAGTCACCCCCGAGCTGATCCGGTTACGCAAGCTCGTGCTGCCGGCGCTCGAGCGCCAGAAGCTCGCGCGCGCGGGGAAATACTCCGGCGCGCGAGGCTGAGAGCTCAGCGGCCGAGCCGCGCGTGGAGACCAAACCCGAGCCGTCCAGTGGAGCGTGGCCGCTCGCCTGGAGCACATGGGAAACCGACCGGCCTCGTCGCCGGCTGTGACGGTTCGACGGCCCGCACCTCCCGCAGGCGCGGGCCGCCGCTGTCGAATGACTATCCGAGCAGGCCGGTGAAGCCCGCGAAGCAGTCGTGCGCGGACGAGCCGTTGCCGCTCGGCCAGTTGACGCCGTCGTTGTAGAAGACGTCGACCTCCTGGCCGTCGACAGCGATCTCGGTCGAGCTGCTTGCGCTGCCGACCTGGTCGAAGGCGTTGGCGGGCTGCTTGTCGAGCGCGTCGCTGTTGGTGTGGATGTTGACCTTCTGCCCCGCGGGCACGACGCCGCCGCCGTCAAGGTCCGCCGCCACATCGGAGGTCACGTCAAAGGTGACCACGTGCCCGCCGGTGTTGTCGGTCGTGCAGGTCGAGCTGAACGTGAAGTGGCCTACGGTGCCGAGCGAAACCGTCTGCGGCGGGGTCGTCACAGACTCGAAATGCTCGCCCGAGGAAGTGCCCTCGTGCTGAGCGAGCAGGTACGCGCTGGCCGGCCTGCCGCCGAGGTGGGTCGCGTTGCCGGCGGTCGAGTGTTTGACCAGGTTCTTGATCTGGTTCTTGGTCGGGTGGAAGGAAGCGCCGTGCACGTCGCCGCCGGAGCTGGTGGCGGCGTAGCCGGTGCCGCCGAGGGCGATGAACAGTGCAGTCAGGCCGACGCCCATCGCGGGGCTTGGCCGGGGGACTCGTGGCCTCATCGTGAACTCCTCCTGCTGTCGGGTATTGAGAGCTCGCTGGTGAGACTGCCCTGGCCGCCGCCATGCCGTCAAGGGCGGTAGCCGCACCCTTTACATATGACGACCGCGCAAGTTCGGGGCGTCTGCGCCGGGGGTGGCGCGGGCGGGCTATGCGAACAGCGAGTCGACCGAGACGGTGATCCGGGGCGGGCCGGGCGGGGCCGGTGAGTGCGGACCGTCGGGTGGCTCGTGGGTGCGGGTGACGCGGCAGAGCGACTGGACCTCGGGGGTCAGGAAGCGCGAGGCCTTGCCGTAGCCGTGGGCGTCGTCGCCGCCCTTCGGGCGGTGGTAGTAGCGGACCGGAACGTAGACGTGGAGGGAGCGGCGGGGGCGGGTCAGGGCGACATAGAAGAGGCGGCGCTCCTCGTCGATCGACTCGCGGCTGCCTGCGCTCATGCAGGCTGGGAAGTTGCCGTCGTAGGCGGCGATCACATGGACCGCGCTCCACTCGAGGCCCTTGGCGGAGTGGGCGGTGGAGAGCACCAGGTAGTCCTCGTCGAGGTGCGGTGGCTGGGCGATGTCCGCGCTCGAGCGCGGCGGGTCGATCACGAGCTCCGCGACGAAGTGCCCGAGGTCGGACGCCTCGGCGGCGGCGCCGACGAGCTGCTCGAGGTCCTCGAGACGAAGGGGCCCGTCGGGGTAATGGGCGGAAATCAGCGGGGCGAGGGCATCTCGCAGGCGCTCCGCTCGCACGCCGGGGCGCTCGGACCGCGTGCCGACGAGCGTGGAAGCCAGCGTGGCCCCGAGCGCGCGGGATTCCGGCGGGAGGGGCAGATCGATCGAGGACCAGCGCTCAGCTTCGGGCGCCATACCCGGCGCCGGCCTCAGCGCCTCGAGCACGCCGCGGGCGCGCACTGGACCGACCCCGTCGAGCAACTGGAGCACGCGGAACCAGCTGAGCTCGTCGGCGGCGTTGTCGGCGAGGCGCAGAAGCGCGACGAAGTCCTTGACGTGCGCCGCCTCGAGGTAGCGCAGGCCGCCGTACTTGACGAACGGGATGTCTCGCCTCGACAGCTCGAGCTCGAGCAGGTCGGAGTCGTGGGAGGTGCGAAAGAGGACGGCCTGGTCGCGAAGGTCGATGGCCTGCTCGCGGGCGGCGAGGATGCGGTCGCATACCTCGGCCGCCTGCTGCGCCTCGTCGCGGCAGAAGACGAGCTCCGGCCGCTCGCCGCCGTCGCGGGCTGCGCGCAGTCGCTTGTGAAAGCCGCGCTCGACCTGCTCCGAGACGCCGTTCGCGACGTCGAGGACCGGCTGTGACGAGCGGTAGTTACGCTCGAGCGTGACCGTCGTGGTGCCCGGGAAATGCTCGGGAAAGGCGAGGATGTGCTCGGCCGATGCCGCGCGAAAGCCGTAGATCGCCTGGAAGTCGTCGCCGACCGCGGTGACGCCGTCGCCATCCGGGCGCATGCCGCGGATGATGGCGACCTGGAGGTCGTTGACATCCTGGTACTCGTCCACGAGCACGTGGTCGAAGCCTTCCGCGAGCTGGCGGCCAACGGCGCCGTCCTGCACGAGCGCGCGCCAGTAGAGCAGCAGGTCGTCGAGGTCGAGCACGCCGAGCGTGCGTTTTCGCTTCGTGTAGGCGGTGAAGATGGCGGCGATCGGGTCGCGGTGCTCTTCGCACCAGGGGAAGTGCTCGCTCAGCACGTCGGAGAGCTGCCGCTGCGAGTTGACCGTGCGCGAGTAGATGTCGAGCAGCGTGGCCTTGCGGGGGAAGCGGCGTCGAGCGCCGGCCTGTCCGTGCTCCTCGCGCAGCATGTCGAGCACGTCCGCCGCGTCGCCCGCGTCGAGCACGCCGAAGCCGGCCGAGAGACCCAGTGCGGAGGCGTGCATGCGCACGAGCCTGTTGGCGACCGAGTGGAAGGTGCCGCCGAGGACGCGCTTGGTCGCGGGGGCGCCGGCGCGCGCGGCGAGCGTCCGGGCGCGCTGGAGCATCTCCCGCGCGGCCCGGCGCGTGAAGGTGAGCAGCAGGATCCGCTCAGGCGCGACCCCGTCGGCGAGCAGCCAGGCGACCCGTGCGGCGAGCGTGGTGGTTTTGCCGGTGCCCGCCCCGGCGAGCACGAGCAGCGCCCCGCCCGCATGGGTCGCGGCGGTGCGCTGCTCCGCGTTGAGCTCGTTGAGCCAGGAATCGGTGCGGTCTCGGGTGGCGAACATGCGTTCGCACGAGCGTACGGTGGGTGTCGGATGGAAGGCCGGACCCGCGGTGCGCTTGCGGGCATCGGCGGGCGGCGTCGGATCGCGCTAGCGCGGACCGGGAGGCGGCCGCTGGGAAACGCCCCTGAACGTGTAGAAGACCGCCAGCGCGAGCGCGAGCAGGCCGACGATGAAGAGAACCAGGCCGGCGGTCTGGATGTCGAAGCCGGAGATCTGCTTGGTCACCGCCCACTTGAGGATCGCCCCAACGGCCAGCAGGGCGAGTGCGCCACCGATCGTCATACGTGGATCATCGCCGATCGCAGAGACGGGGGCACGATCGATTGGATGATTGGTTGCGAATCGCGCGGGGCCGTCGGTTCGATGCGATCGATTCGGGGCCGGATAGAGCGGGTGGAATCAGTCGCCTCCTGACGTCCAGGCCGGAGATGCGATTGATGCGGCAACAGGCGTGGTGATCGATTCCGAACCGATCATTTAGTTTCCCGAGCGGCGCGTCAACTCACGAGAAGGGGATCCGATGGGCTTTGACCAGTACCACGAGCCGGCTGACGAGCTGCCGGCCGAGGCGCGCACGTTCGCGCGGTTGTGCGCGTCGCTGACCGAGGAGGCCGAGGCGATCGGCTGGTACGAGCAGCGGCTCGCGATCGAGCCTGACGCGGAGGCACGGGCGATCATGCGCGACGCTCAGGGGGAGGAGTTCAAGCATTTCTCCATGGATCTCGAGTTTCTGCTCAGGCGCACGCCGGCCTGGCGCGAGGTCGCGCAGGGAATCCTGTTTCAGCCCGGAGACATCGTGGAGCACGGCGAGGAGGCCGAGGAGGAGACCTTCAGCTCCGACACGGACGCGCCGACACCCGGCGACGCTTCGGGGTCGCTCGGGATCGGCAGCCTGAGGGGGCGGGGGCTGTGAACCACCTGCTGCGATCGATCGCGCCGATCACGGACGCCGCCTGGGCGGAGATCGACGAGGAAGCGCGCGAGCGGCTCGAGGCTGCCCTCGCGGCGCGCAAGCTCGTCGACTTCTCCGGACCGCACGGCTGGGAGTACTCGGCGATGAACCTGGGTCGGGTCGAGCCGGTCGCCGAGGCGCCGGCGGAGGGCGTCGGAGCGGTGCAGCGGCGCGTTCTGCCGCTCATCGAGCTGCGTGCCGACTTCACCGTCACGCGCGAGGAGCTGCGCGCGACGGAGCGCGGCGCCGAGGATTTCGACCTCGACGCTCTCGACGATGCCGCCCATCAGATCGCGCGCGCGGAGAACGTGGCCGTCTTCCACGGGTTTGCCGCCGCAGGCATCGCGGGCATCACCGAATCCTCCTCGTATGAGCCCGTCCGGCTCGGGGATGACTTCGACGCTTACCCGAGCCACGTCGCCAAGGCGGTCGAGATGCTGCTGCGCGGCGGCGTCGCCGGTCCCTACGGGCTGGCGCTCGGACCGGACGGCTACACGGGAGTGATCGAGACGACCGAGCATGGCGGCTATCTCGTGCTCGACCACCTGCGCAAGATCCTCGGCGGGCCGATCGTCCTCGCCCCAGGGGTGCGCGGAGCTGTGGTGCTCAGCCTGCGCGGCGGCGACTTCCTGCTCGAGGTCGGACAGGACATGTCGGTCGGCTACCAGGCGCACGACGCGGAGGCGGTCCAGCTCTACCTGACCGAGAGCTTCTCCTTCCGGGTGGTGACGCCTGAGGCGGCGGTGGCGCTTGCCGGCTGACCGCTGAGCGCCAATCCAAAGCTTTCGCTGGGCGTGTGGGGACGGCTGGTGTGAGCCCGGGTGCCTCGAACGTCCGCTCCGCTAACGCGTCAGCAGCGTCGCGATGCGCGTTGACAAGTCCTCGGAGGAGGAGAAGCTGGCCGGGCCGATCTCGGCGCCGAACGGCGCCTGCGCGAGGAGCGCGTCGCGGAAGCCCTGGAAGGCGGGCTTCGGCCTGAAGTCGACGTGGAGGAGGCCGAAGCTGTCGACCGGGTCGGGCGCCTCGGCGTCGTCGCGCAGGTCGTAGACGATCGCGGCGCGCACGTAGGGCCAGCGGCCGGCGAGCTCGAGCTGGTCCCGGACGTAGCGCTGCTGCTGCTGCTCGGAGACGCAGAGCGCGTCGCCGTCCGTGCAGCTCGTGTAGCCGAGCTCGGTGAGCCAGAGGCCGGCGACCGCGTCCCCGTTCGCGGCCATCAGGGCGTGAACGCGGGGTACGCCCGTCAGGAAGGTGCTCGCCGGATCGAGCGCGTCGGGCTCGCTCGGGTCGGAGGCACCGTTGTACGGATGAATCGAGATTCCGTCGAAGTGGCCGTGGATGCCGTCGGCGTAGAGGCGCTGGAGGAAGCTCGTGTCCGGCTCTGAGAGCGCGCCGGCGAGCACCGGGATCGACGGCGCGGCGGCCTTGACCGCGGCGTAGGCGGCGTCGAGCATGCGCGCGTAGTCGGCCGCGGGGTCAGAGCTCACCAGGAAGGTGGACTGGTTCGGCTCGTTCCAGATCTCAAGCGCCGCGAGCGAGGGCGCCCAGCGGCGAGCCACCCACGCCGCCGCCCTGGCGAGGTCCTGTGGATCGCGCGGCGGATAGCTCGGAACGCCGCGGTCCCACCAGCTGCCCGTGCAGCCCTGCGCGAGGCTCGGCGGCGCGCTCGAGGCCCAGCACGGCGTCGTCATCAGCGTCGCGATCACCCGGATGCCGCGGGCGGCCGCGTCGCGCATGAAGGTGTCGACCCTGGCCACATACGTGCCGTCGAAGGCGCCACGATGGTCGGGCTCGAGGTTCGACCAGCCGATGTCGACGCGGACCGCGTTCGCGCCGGACGCCCGCAGGACGGCGAGCTCACGGTCGGCGTCGGAGGCCGAGCTGCCGTCCCAGAACGGATGGGTCTGAGCGCCCCGGTAGGGGATGGCGCGGGCCGGCCCGGCAGCGGCGAGGCAGAGGAGCAAAGCCGCGATCGATGCGAGCGCGGCCACGCGTAGCGCTGGGACGGTTCGGGTCACGGCCGCCACGATCATCGGCGGGCGCCAAGGCTCAGTTGAAGTAGCGATTGAAGAACGCGTCCTGCGTCCGCTTCCACTGCTTCTGGTGCTCGGGCTGCACGCCGAGCTGATACATCCAGTGGGTCATCTGCGGCGTCCACTGCAGGGTGATCCAGACGATGAGGGCGATCGCGACGATGCGGAACGCCCGCTCGCGAATGAAAGCGATGAACGGCAGCAGCCAGAGGACGTACCAGGCCATGTCCCAGCCGAGCGTGGCGAGCGTGACCACGGTCAACCAGCCGAGGGCGGCGATCGGCTCGCGGCGGCGCCAGGCGAGCGCGAAGCAGCCGATGGCACCGATTCCGAGAACGATCTCGCTGCCGGCGCGGATCGTGGCGTCCTCGGTCCCGTGGCCGAGTGCCAAGCCGACGATGTTGGGGATGCTGAAGGCGGTGACGAACTGGCTCTGCAGTCCGATCGCGGGCAGGTGGAGGCCGAACGCCGCGAGGCTGAGCAGTCCGAAGAAGACGATCCCGAGCGCGGCGCCCGCGAAGGTCCTGCGGCTCGGGCGGGCGAGCAGCATGATCGGGATGGCGAGCGCCGCCGAGGCCTTTGCCGCGGCGGCGCCGGCGACCGACGCCGCGGCCGCCCCGGCGCGCGCGACGAGCCAGAGCTCGATCGCGAGGAGCAGGAAGAGGATGTGAAACCAGTCGTTGTGCTGGCCGGCCTCGCCGTAGAGGACGACGAGCGGGTTCAGCCCGACGAGCACGACGGCGAGCACCGGTGAGGCGCCGAGGCGCCTCGCGATGCGCGCGACGAGCCAGAGACAGCCGAGCGCGGCCGCCATCACGACAGCCTTGAAGACCCAGTAGGAGCCGGCCAGCCCGAGCGGCACGAGCACATAGGTGCCGAGCGTGAAGAGCGGGCCGTAGGGGCTTGGGAGGTGATGCCAGCCCGTCAGCCTCAAGGTCGGGTCGCCCGGTGCATCGGCGAGCACGTGCGTGTACGGGTTGAGGTGGTGCAGCACGCCGAGGCGGGCGTAGCCGAGGTAGCTGAAGATGTCGGTCAGCAGCAGCGGCGGCGACAGGAAGCAGACGCCGTAGACCGCGATCACCGTCCCCCAGACCGCTCGCATCGAGAGCGAGCGCCAGAGCAGCAGGGTGACGGCGTAGAAGCTGAGCATCGCCAGCACGACCAGGACCAGTCCGAGCTGGAGGCTGTGCCCCTGCGTCGTACGGAGCGGCCAGAGCCCGATGAACGGCCACCCAACCCAGCTCGAGGTCCCGCCGTGCAGCGGATAGGCCACGGACCAGCGGCCCTGTGCGGCCGCCACGACGAGGAGCAGCGTGCCCGCGAGCAAGCCGAGCGCGGCCAGCCGGGCGATCACCTGCGCGACCTGCACGGCGCGCACGCGGCCCCCGACGCCGGCCAGGGGCGCCACGGTAGGGAGCTTTGTGCTGGCAGCCTCCATCGAAGCGGTCGCGCCGGAGCGGAGCCTCGAAAGGTTATCCCGGCCTCCGGGTGGCAGCCGGCCGGCAGCCCGGCTAGGCTGGGCGCGGACGACCTCTGGAGGCCAGATGACGGATGTGGTTCACGAAGCTGACGTCGCCCCACCCGCGGGGCCGCCCGTCGCTGCGCCAGCATTGCCGCCGCGGACGATCGTGCCCCTGCGGGGAGTGCCGGTCGTCGTCCTCGTACTCGCCGGCCTCGTCGTCTCGATCGCCGGCAACTGGCACTGGGCGCTCGACTTCTACCACGTCGTCGGGGGCGGGATGTGGACCGCGATCGACCTGTTCGTCGGCTTCGTCGTCGGCCCGATCATCGGCACCATGTCGATCCCCGCGCGGGTCGAGTTCTCGAGCCGGTTCATGCCGAAGATGGTCCTTCTGATGCCGACGCTCGTGACGATGACGCTCGCATCCGGGTGGCAGCTCGCGCGCAAGCTGGGCAACCTCAGCGCGAGCTATCCGCACCACTCACTGATCGTTGCCTCCTTCATCGTCGTCGGGGTGATGGCGGTCATCGCGCTCGCCGTGCTCGAGCCCGCGAACGTCGCGGTGCTGTTCGAACTGCGCAAGCCGCGGCCGAACGGCGAGCTGATCTCGAAGCTGATGAAGCGCTTCATCTACACCGCCGGAATCACGGGCGCGATGCAGGTCGCGACGCTCGTGATCATGACGAAGATCGCCTCCGGATGAGCGACGACTCGGCACCCGGCGTCGAGCGTCCGATGCCGCCTGTGACAGAGCTCACCGCACTGTCGCTGGTGCTGATCGTGGTCGGCGGCATCTTCATCGCCTCGCACCTGCCACGCCACGTCCCGCTGACGCTACCCGTCGTGCTGCTGGCCGTCGGGACGGCATCGACGCTCACCGGCGTGGTCCTGCTCGCGCGCGTCCCCGAGTTCGCCTGGAGCAGGTTCCTCCTCGTGGCGCGCTGGGCGTTGCTTGCCTACGTGATCGAGGCGGGAATGCTCGAATACGTCTTCGTCAAGGACGGCACGCGCGGCAGCCAGCTCGTAGTTCTGTCGCTCAGCCTGCTCGTGTTCGCGGTCGACATCCCGATGCTGATCGCGTTCACCGCCGCGCGCTACCAGCGTCCATCCGAACTTCAGTCGGATGGACGCCCGGCCGAGACCCCGGTCTAGCGCGCCGCTTTCGCGGCGCGCTCGGATGGATGCCGTGCGCTCAGCGGGCCGCGCGGAGCGGAGTGCCTCGTGAGCGCTCTGGCGGGTCGCCGCCGGCCTCGTGCACCAGCACCAGCACGGCAGTGTCATCCGCCTGAGGTCCGCGCTGGAAGGCGTGCAGGTCCGACTCGAGCGCCTCGAGCAGCCGCCGTGCGTCCGCCTCCTCGACGGCGAGGGCCTGCGCGAGGCGCTCCTCGCCGAAGCGCTCATGCGCTCCGACCGTGTCGAGCACTCCGTCCGTGTAGAGGGTCAGGGCGTCGCCCGGCTCGATCTCGACGGTGAGCTCGCTCCAGTTGCCGCTGCTCTGGGTGCCCAGCAGCGGTCCATAGCAGCCGACCTCATGCGCCTCGCCGCCCCGTGTCAGCAGCGGCGGCGGGTGGCCCGCGCAGAGGATCTCCGCCGCACGGTCGCGCAGCCGCACGAGCACCGCCGTGCACAGCGAGAGGCGGGAGCGCTCGCGCAGCGCCTCGTCGAGTTGACGCACCGCGTGCACCATGTCGCCGGTGAGCACGAGCGTCGTGCGGAGCGTGTGCCGGGCGAGCGCTGTGAGAGCGGCGGCCTCGGCTCCCTTGCCGGCGACGTCGCCGACGATCGCGTACCAGTCTCCCGCACACTCGAAGACGTCATAGAAGTCGCCGCCGACGCCCGTGGTGCCGGCGGGGCGGTAGAGGTTCGCGATGTCCCATCCCGGAACCTTCGGGAGCCGGTCGGGAAGCAGCGCCTGCTGCAGAGTGTGAGCCAACCGCGAACGCTCCTCGAACAGGCGCGCGTTCGCGACCGCGCCGCCGGCCCGGCGGCCGAGCTCCTCGGCGAGCTCGCGGTCGGACTCGTCGAAGGGGGGCCGTGGACGCGAGCCGATCAGGCTGAGCGTGCCGTAGACGGTCGGTCCCGCCCGGACGGGGACGATGATCACGCTGTGCATCTCCATCGCACGCAGCAGCTCGAGGTGCTCATCGCTCAGTGCCGCCTCCGCCAGCATCGTGTCCGAAACGTTGGCGGCCATCCGGGAGCGTCCCGTGCGCAGCACCTGGGCCAACCCCGTCTGGCGCTGCACGGCCGGCGGAAAGCGCTCGCGGATGCGATATCCGAGCTCGAGGCGAGCGGGATCGCTGTGGGCGAGCGCGACGAGCCTCGAGCCGCCGTCCTGCTCGTCGGGGATCTCGACGGCGCACCAGTCGGCGATCGCGGGGACGGCGACCTGGGCCACCCGTGTGAGGGTCTGCTCGTAGTCGAGCGAGGTGGCGAGTGCCTCCCCGGCCGCGGCGAGGACGTGCTCGCGCCGCTCGGCGCGCTTCTGGTC
The DNA here is from genome assembly GCA_963719375.1 of uncultured Actinomycetes bacterium. Lineage (GTDB taxonomy): Bacteria > Actinomycetota > Thermoleophilia > Solirubrobacterales > Thermoleophilaceae > JAICJV01. Next base: position 2,563,079 of record CAVRBY010000001.1, read on the forward strand.
GGTGACGTCCTCGACGATGTTGACCGCCATCACGACCCGTCCGGCCTCATCGCGGACGCCGGTGGCCTTCACGAGCGACCAGCGTTCCTCGCCGCCGCCGACGTGGCGGTTGCGCAGCAGCAGCGGCGAGGGCTCCTCGCCGGCCAGCACCCGACGCGCGGGGAGATCCGCAGGCTCGACGGGAGTGCCGTCCTCGCGCAGCACCTCGTAGCGCGCCATCACTTTCCGACCGCCCATCGCCACGAGCTCGGACGGTGAGGAGAAGCCGAGCAGCTCGGCAGCTGCCTGGTTCGCGTATACGACCTGCCCGTCGCTCGCCTGGACGGTGACCGCGTCCGCGAGCGCATCGAGGATCGCTTCGATGCGGTCGGCGCCTACGCGCAAGGGATCGTCGGTGAACTTGCTGCGCCCCCGCATGGTCCCATTCTGCGCACGAGCGGGCCAAATTGCCACCCGAGTTGCGTACGCTGGCGCCGTAGTGGGACAAGATGCAGGTCGTGTCGCCACCCGCCCGCCGTCCGTCCCGGGGCGCGTGCCGAGCCGCCTGCCGACGCTTGTCACCGGCGTCGCCGCGGCGCTCCCCGTGATCGTCTCCACGGGACGCGCGCTCGCCGAGGGGTGGGTGCCGTTCGGCGACCAGGCGACGGTCCTGGTGCGCGCCTATGACGTCTTCAGCTCGCACATGCCGCTGCTCGGGCAGTACTCCGACTCGTCGCAGGTCACCGGCCGGGTCACGCACAGCCCCGGCCCGCTGCTCTACTGGCTGCTCGCGCCCGCCGCCCATCTCGGGTCGGGCGCCGCCGTGGTAGTGACGATCGGCCTGCTGAACACCGCCGCCGTCGTCGGGGCTGTGGGACTCGCGCGGCGCCGCGGCGGCGCGCCGCTGATGATCGTCGTCGCGCTCGCGCTCGCGCTGATGTGCCGGTCATTCGTGCCGGAAACGCTTCACGACCCCTGGAACCCCTCGGCGGCGGTGCTGCCGTTCACGCTGCTGATCTTCATCTGCTGGTCGATCGCGACGGGGGAGGCGGGACTGTTACCGCCGGCCGTCTTGCTCGCGAGCTTCGTGGTCCAGTGCCACCTCGCCTACGTGGTCCCAACCGCGGTGCTGCTGCTCGTGGCCGTCGCCGGTCTGATCAGCGCCCGCCCGGGGGGGTCGCGCCGATGGGTCCTCGTGGCGCTCGTGACAGGCGTGATCTGCTGGCTCGGTCCGATCGTCGACCAGCTGACGCGCAAGCCCGGGAACATCGTGCTGCTAGGGCGAATTGCCCTGGCGCATGAGCCGAAGGTCGGCTTCGCGGTCGGCTGGCACGCGCTGGTCCGCGCCGTCGGAGCCGTCCCCTGGTGGCTGCGGATCCCGCCGAACCAGTTCTACCTCGCGAGCGACGTGCGCACTACGGGCGGCGTCTTCGCGAGCGTCAGCTGCCTCGCGATCCTCGCGCTGCTCGCCGTCGTCGCGGTCGCCGGCGTCCGCCGGCGCCGGGCGGACCTGGCCGCCGCCGGGGCCGTCGGCCTCGGCCTATGCGCGGCGCTCGTCTTGATCACGGCCGCGACGCCGACGAAGCCGGTGCTGATGGCGTCGCTCGGCTACACGCTGTGGTGGGGATCGCCCGCGGGGATGTTCGTCTGGATCGTGACCGGCTGGGGCGTCTGGACGCTGACTCGGGAGCGCGAGCGGCTGCGAGTGCTCTCGTGGGAGGCTCCGCGCTGGGCCCCGGCCGCGCTCGGGATGATCGCCGCGGCGGCGACGGGTGGCGCAGTCGCCGCCGGTCAAAGACCCGACGAGCACGTCGCGCTGTACCGGCCGATCCGCGTGATCGCGAGGGCGCTCGCGATCGCCGTTCCCGCCGCACGCACGGTCTGGCTAGACGGCGGCGGCGGCGCAACCGTGCCCGTCAAGCCAGGGATCACCTACGCGCTGCGAAGCCGCGGCATGCGCGTGCTCGGCCTCGGCGCGACACCGCGGCTCGACGAGTGGTACGGGCTCGATCACCGCGGGTGGGACTACGGCGTCTACATCACGCCGGGCACGACCGCGCCGGCGAGCCGCGGGCGCGTGGTCGCGGGGGTGAGCGTCGACGGGAAGCCGGTTGCGGTCGCGGTGAGCCGGGCCCGAGGCTGAGCGGGCCCCGCTCAGCGCGCGACGCTGGTCAGCAGGGCGGTTGCGACCGCCTCGAAGCGCTCGGGATCGTCGTAGGGGCGGGCGACGAGCATCGCACCCTCGAGGCCTCCGAGGAGGGTCTGCGCCGCGTCGGTGGGCGAGCCGTCGAAGCTCAGGCTGCGGTCGGTCCTGCCCTCGGCCAGGACGCTCGAGAGCCACGCGTGGTTGTCGTCGAAGAAGCGCAGGATCGCCGCGCGCATGGGCTCCGGGAGGGTCTGGTACTCGGCGGCGAGCATGCCGCAGAGGCACATCCGGCGCTCGCGCAGGACGGCGGCGTAGACGCCGGCGTATGCCTCGAGCTTGGCGTGTGCGGCGGGGGCGTCCGAGTCGATCCTCTCGAGCGCCTCGGCGAAGCGGGCCGCGTAGCGGGCGACCAGCGCCTCGCCGAGCTCCGCCTTGCCTGGGAAGTGGTAGTGCAGGCTCGCCTTGGTGATGCCGAGCGCGGCTGCCACGTCCGCGTAGCTGAAGCCGTTGAAGCCGCGCGTCTGGACGAGGCGCTCGGCGACGTCGAGGATCCGCTCGGCCGTGCCGGCCTGCGCTGCGCGTGGGGAGCTCGGTCGATTATGGTTCACAGCTCTTGACTTTCTACCTACTAGTAGGTAAGACTAGCTCATCTTCTCTTCCAGGCCGTGATATCCGCGGCCGCGACAATTGGGGGATCCAGATGAGCACGCAGTCGCCCACAACGGACTTCGAACTGACGCGCTTCTGCCGCGCGGTCGAGGGCCGCGACAGCAACGGTCAGCTCGCCATGTACGCGCCCGAGGCGGTCGTGACGATCGCCGATCGGGTCACCCAGCCGGGCTCGCCGCGCGTGCTGCGCGGGCGGGAGGCCATCGCCGACTGGCTCGAGGACGTCGACGGACGAGACATGACTCACCAGGTGCGGCACACGGTCGCCGACGAGAACGGCGCCGCGTTCACCGAGGCATGCCGCTATCCCGACGGCACCAACGTGCTGTGCGCGACAGTGCTCGAGCTCGGCGGCGGACAGATCGCGCGCCAGACTGTCGTGCAGGTGTGGGACGAGGCCTGACCGGCGCCGCTCGGGTGAGGGCCGAAACATGATCTGGACGCTGACGGCGCGGCGGTTGGAGCCGGGCGCTTACGCGGAGTTCAGGTCCGCGTGGGATCCGCAGCGTGCCGGCGACGCCCACGCACTCCGCGGATGGACGCAGATCTACCACGCGCGTGACCTCGACGACCCCGACGTCGTGATTTCCCTCGGGCTGTTCGACGGCTCGCCAGAGGAGCTGTGGACCGCCCAGCAGCGCCTGGGGCGTCGCTCGCAGGTAGAGCGTGTCGAGCAGCACATCGCAGACGTGCTGCTCGACGGCTCCTACGAAGTGGTCGAGGAGCTCCGACCCGGCAACGAGCGCGCGTCCTAGGCGCGCTAATTGCCCGCCGCCGCCTCCTGCAGGCCCCGCTCACCCTTGGTGCGCACCGTATCGCCCTTGTACGGGCCGGGCTTCGGACGTGCCTTGCCCCCCGGGAACGCCAGCCGCAGGATGGTTCGCTGGACCATGCCGAGCTGCTGCATGAACGGGCCGGTGTTGTAGGGCAGCTCGTAGCGCTTGCAGATCTCGCGCACCTTCGGGGCGATCTCCCCGTAGCGGGTGCTCGGCATGTCCGGGTAGAGGTGGTGCTCGACCTGGTAGCCGAGGTTGCCGCTGATGACGTGGAAGATCGGGCTGCCCTCGATGTTCGCCGCGCCGAGCAGCTGGCGGACGTACCAGCCGCCGCGGCTCTCGTCCTCGACCTCCTCCTGGGTGAAGGTGTAGGTCTGGTCGGGGAAGTGGCCGCAGAAGATGATCGCGTAGGACCAGACGTTGCGGACCAGGTTCGCGACGACGTCCGCCTGGAGCGCGCGCTTGTACGGCTCGCGGAACGAGCGGCGCTCGGCGAGCTGGCGAACGACCTCGACGGCACGCTGCTGGGCGCTCTGGCGCTTGACCCGCCGGCCCAGCCCGCGCAGCTTGCGGCGCGGCTTCGACTCGCGCTCGGGGGCGCCGGGGAGGTCGACGCCGAGTGAGGCCAAGCCGAACTCGACGAGCGTCATCACGACGCCGCTGAGCGACGGGCCAGGCGATGTAGTCCTTGACGATCTGGTCGCGAGCCTTGCCCCCGATGCCGATCAGGTCCTTCTTGATCTCCGGCCACTTCTTCTCGCCGGCGCGGATCGACTCGAAGTTCATGTCGTGGAAGGCGACGCCCCACTCGAACAGGAGCGCGAGGAAGACGTTGTACGATCGGCTGGATCAGGAAGACGCGGCTCCCACTTCTGGTTTGGGTCGATGCGCATGATCTCGTAGCCGAGGTCCTTGTCCTTGCCGAGGATGTTCGTGTAGGTGTGGTGGATGTAGTTGTGCGAGTGCTTCCAGGCCTCTGCGGTCGACGCGGTGTCCCAGTCCCACACCGACGAGTTGATCACCGGGTGGTTCATCCAGTCCCACTGGCCGTGCATGACGTTGTGGCCGATCTCCATGTTCTCGAGGATCTTCGCCATCGAGAGGGTGGCCGTGCCGAGCACCCAGGCCGGGCGGAAGCGCGATCCGATCAGGAGCGCGCGGCCGAGCAGGGCGAGCCGGCGCTGCAGCCCGATGATGCCGTTGATGTACTTGGCGTCGCGGTCGCCGAGGTCCGCCTTGACCTGCTCGTGCAGCTCGTCGAACTCGCGCCCGAGCTGCTCGATCTGCTCCTCGGTCAGCGAGTGAAGCGGGTTCTTGACCCCGTTGGTGCTCTCGATTGCAATCGTCATCTCGGTCCTCCCTGTTAAAGAGCGATCTCGACCGGGCCCTCGGGCGCGTTGATGCAGGTGCGCACCATCTCACCCTCGTTGCCGCCCACATCTCCATTGCGCAGGTCCCGCACGCGTCCGGAGCGCAGCTCCCCGACGCACGTATGGCAGATCCCCTCGCGGCAGCCGTAAGGCAACTCGAGGCCGGCCTCCTCGCCGGCGACGAGGATCGGCGTGCCACCGTCGCACTCCGTCTCGCAGCCGCTCTCGCAGAACTTGATCGTGCCGCCCTCGCCCTCTCCGCTAAAGCCCATCTTCGGCTGGAAGCGCTCGAGGCGCAGATGCTCCGGGTCGCCGTGCTCCTCCCAGTGCTCGAGCATCGCGTCGAGCATCTCGGAGGGCCCGGAGAGGAAGGTCTCACGCTCGCTCCAGTCCGGACAGAGCTCGTCGAGGTGCTCGGGCTTCAGCCGTCCCTTCTCGCCGGTTAGCTGGAGGTGGAGCTTGAAGCCCTCATGGCGCCGGTCGAGCTCCCGCAGCTGGCTGCCGAAGATGACGTCGTCCTCGTCGCGCGCGGAATGGATCACCAACACGTCGTTGAGTGCGTCCTGGCTGGAGAGGTGGCGAAGCATGCTCATGATCGGCGTGATGCCGCTGCCCGCGCTGATGAAGAGCATCTTCTCCGGGAGCTCGTCGGGCAGCGCGAAGTCGCCCTCGACGCCACCGAGGCCGACCAGGCAGCCAGGACGGCCGCGGCGGACGAGATACGGCGAGACGGTGCCCTCGTCGACGTTCTTGACCGTGATGCTGATCAGCCCGTCCTCGCGGTCGGGGTCGGAGGTGAGCGAGTACGCGCGCCAGTGACGCACGCCCTCGACGTCGACGCCGATGCGCAGGTACTGCCCTGGCTGGTGGCCCTCCCACTCGTAGCCCGGCTTGATCAGCACCGTCGCCGCGCTCTCGGTCTCCGCGTCGATGCTGACGATCCGCCCCCGAAGCTCGCGCGTCGACCAGAGCGGGTTGATCAGCTCGAGATAGTCGTCCGGCAGCAGCGGCGAGCTGAACGCGCGCACGGCCTTGAGCAGCCGGCGCTGAAGCGGGTGCACCTTGGGCGGGGCGCCCTTCTCAGGCATTTCCCACCGGGCTCTCGTGTGTCAAAGGCGCTTTCATCCCTCGGAGCGCGCCAGCTTATCAACTGACCAATCGTTCAGTTAGCAGTGGCCCGGAGGGCTCACGACGGTGCGCCGCGAGCGCGCGAAACGGGCCCCCCGAGGAGGCAGTCGCCGGCGATCGTGGCGCCCGTCAGGCGTGGCCGGCGGAGGTCTTGTACGGCTTGTAGCCGTGACCCGCGTTGACGGACTTGACCCCTGGGATGTTGGGGATCGAGCCATAGCGGGAGATGCCGTAGTTGAGTCCGGCGTAGATGTTCGCGGCGGGATCGAAGATGTTGTCGAGCAGCTGCGCGCTGCGGTAGGCGTTGAAGGTCGCGCCGATCGTCTGCATCAGGCCGCGCGAGGGGTCGCCGTGCTGGGCGTTGATGTCCCAGCCGTTCTCCGCGAGCGGGTTCCCACCGGACTCGTTCTGAATGATGATGAGCACGTCGCTGATGATCGCGTCGGTGGGTGGTTGGTGGAGGAGGGTGAGATCGCACGCGATCACCGGCACCCAGCGCATCACCGCATCCCCCGGTCCCGGCACGCTCTGGCACGCCGGAGCGGCGCTGCGCACGCTCAGGCGAAGGTGATTCGATCGGACGCCGAGCGGGTTCAGCACGTAGATCGGGCCGCTGACGGCGTTCTGAGGTACATGCGCGCGCAAGCGACCCGCGCCGAGCGAGCTCGTCCTGCTGGTCGCGTTCATCAGCACGCCGTCCTGGCGGACCGTGAAGACGACCATCATCTGCGAGGAGAAGCCCGTGCCGCCGACGACGACGTCGCTCATCGGCGTGACCCGCCTGCAGTGCGGATAGCAGTGCGCGTACCTGAGATGGACGCTACGGGCGCTCGCCGCGGCGGGGAGGAGCAGGAGCGCGGCCGCCGCAACGGCAAAAAGGAGAACTACGAATGCCGGCCGGCGCCGGCGCGCGGGAACGTTCGCTTCAGTCATATTCAGCTGGTTCGGAAGGGTCGGGGTGGGCCTTTAGCGCCTACGAGGTGAGCTGACGGGCTGGCGACGATGAAACGCCGCCGCGGTCGCCAAGCGACCGCTTCGCCCCCGGCTGGCGCTTCACGCACCAACCTCTGGGTCCCCCGTTCCGGGCCGCCGGGGCGGCCCGAACTCGGCACGAGCACTTTAACCCACGCTCGCGCGAAAGTTGTGGTGCCAGCGATAACCGCCTGGGGGCGGGCAGCACCGCGAAGCGGGTTCGGGCAGTTCGCGCTCTTGCTTCAGAGTCAGCGAAAGCCCTGCGGCGCGCCGGGCGCGGGCCAGCGATTGCCCGCGGTTAGCTTGTACGGGCGGTACGGGGCGCCTGCGATCACAGCCTTGACGCCGGGGATGCCGGTGATCGATCCATACACGGAGATGCCGTAGTTGACACCCGCGTAGATGTTCGCGGCCGGATCGTAGATGTTGCTCGAGAGCACCGGGCTGCGATAGCGCTCGAATGTCGTGCCGATCACCTGCATCAGGCCGCGCGAGGGGTCACCACGCCTTGCGTTGCTGTCCCAGAGGTTGATCGCGGCGGGGTTGCCGCCGGACTCGTAGCGGATGATGATCAGGATGTAGTTCGCGTAGGTGGCGGTCGCCGGCTGGTGGAGCATGCTGAGCACGCAGAGCACCACGGGCTCCCAGCGAGTCACGTAATCGCCGGCTCCGGGCGCGCTCGAGCAGCCGAGCGGCGCTCCGCGCCGGAGTGCCGCCAGGGTGAGCGGGCCGACCAGGCCGTCCTGGGCGAGGCCGTAGGCGGCCTGCGCGCGGACGACCGCGAGCCGCGTGATCGGTCCGAAGTCGCCGTCGTAGGGGACCCGGAAGCCCCGGTGCGTGAGCAGGACCTGGAGGTGGAAGACATCGGTTCCACGCTCCCCGATCGTGAGCACGCGGTCGCCGAGTCGCAGATTCACGGTCGCCGCGGTGATGTGCCGCGGATGCCCGTCGGCGAGCGCCGCCGCGGGAGCGGCGATCAGCATCGCGAGCATGCAAAGGAGGGCGGAGGCGCCGGCGCGCGTTCGCATCAGGATGTGCCTCGGCAGCGAGCGCGAGGAGCACCAGGCCGGGGGGCCCCTCGATGGACGGGTGTACGAGAATGGCGGCCGGTCCGTCCGCTCTGGCGGCCGGGCGGGACGTCTGGCACGCTCAGGGAGTTCTAAGGTTCGGCGGCCAAGATTTGCCGCATGGAAGCGAACGCCTCAGCGCCGACACGCGTGCTCGTCGTCGACGACGAGCCGAACATCCTCGACGTGATCTCGATGGCGCTGCGCTTCCAGGGCTTCGACGTCCGCACCGCCGCCAGCGGTCAGGACGCGCTCGCCACAGCCGAGAGCTATCGCCCGCACCTGATGCTGCTCGACATCATGCTTCCCGACATGGAGGGCTTCGACGTCGCGCGGCGTCTCGGCGCCGAGCGTGCCGACTTCCCGATCATCTACCTGACGGCGCGCGACACGACCGAGGACAAGGTCCGGGGGCTGACGACCGGCGGTGACGACTACGTGACGAAGCCATTCAGCCTCGAGGAGCTGGTGGCCCGCGTGCGCGCGATCCTGCGGCGCTCCGGGCTGAGCGACCGGGCGGCGAGCCGGCTCACGTTCTCCGATCTCGAGCTCGACGAGGAGACCCGCGAGGTCACCCGGGGGGACCGCCGGATCGATCTGACCGGGACCGAATACCGCCTGCTGCGCTACCTGATGCTGAACCCCCGCCGGGTCCTGACACGCAGCCAGCTGCTCGACCATGTGTGGAACTACGACTTCGGCGGCGACGCGCGCGTGCTCGAGACCTACATCAGCTACCTGCGCAAGAAGCTCGAGGTCGACGGGCCCCGCCTGATTCACACCGTGCGTGGCGTCGGCTACGCGCTGCGCCTGCCGCGATGAGAGCGCGCGCCGCACGCCGGAGCGGCTGATGTCGCTGCGCGCGCGCCTGCTGATCGGGCTGATCGCGCTCACCGCGATCGGGCTCGTCGTGCTGGCGGCGGTCACCTACGCCGAGCAGCGCTCCTTCCTGCTGCAGCGCGCCGACCAGCAGGTCCGCGCCGCCGTGAACCCGGTCTCGCGTCAGCTCGACATGCAGGGAGCGAACGTCGAGGGCGGCCGCGACGGCGGTGGACCGCCGCCGTTCGGGGGAGGCGGACCGCCGCCGAACGTCGACCTCCCGCCCGGCACGTACGGAGTGCGGCGGGACGCGAGCGGGCGCCAGGTGGGCTCGCCGACGAACCTGACCTACGGTGAGCGTGCTCTGGCGCCGCCGCGACTGCCGGCCAGGCTGCCGGTCGACGAGCCGGTCAGCGTCGGGTCGGCCGGCAACTCCGGGCTCAGCTACAGGGCGCTCGCGGTTCCGACGGGCGACCAGCCCGGCGTGACGATCGCGGCGATACCGCTGCGCGACGTCTCATCTACGCTGCACCGGCTGCTGATCGTCGAGCTGGCCGTGATCGGGGCGGTGCTGGCGGCAATGGCAGCGCTCTCCTGGTGGCTCGTTCGGCTCGGCCTTCGACCGCTCGACCGGATCGCTCAGACGGCGGGAACGATCGCGGCGGGCGACCTCTCGCGCCGGGTGAGCCCGGCAAGCGAGCGGACCGAGGTGGGCCGCCTCGGTCTTGCGCTGAACGCGATGCTCGCGCAGATCGAGCGTGCCTTCGCCGAGCGCGAGCAGTCGGAGAGCCGGCTGCGCCGCTTCCTCGCGGACGCCTCACACGAGCTGCGCACGCCGCTCGTCTCGATCCGCGGCTACGCGGAGCTGTTCCGGCTCGGCGCGACGCAGGCTCCCGGCGAGACGGAGAAGGCGATGCGCCGGATCGAGGCTGAATCGGCCCGGATGGGGACGCTCGTCGAGGACCTGCTGACGCTTGCCCGGCTCGACCAGGTGGAGGAACGCCCGCGCCAGGCGGTCGACCTCGGCCGGCTCGCCCGTGACGCCGTCGACGACGCGAGGGCTGCAGCGCCCGATCGGGACGTCGAGCTCGAAGCCGACGAGCAGGTCGGGGTACTCGGCGACGCCTCGCAGCTGCGGCAGGTGATCGCCAACCTCGTCCGCAATGCGGTCGTGCACACCCCCTCCGGAACGCCGATCGAGGTGCGCGTCGAAAAGCGCGACGGGGCGGCCACTCTGACCGTGCGAGATCACGGGCCGGGCCTGCCGAGCGAGGACACCGACGCGCTCTTCGAGCGCTTCTGGCGCGCCAGCGGCGGACGTGAGAGAGGCGCCGCGGGGGCGGGGCTCGGGCTATCGATCGTCGCCGCCGTGGTCAAGGCACACGGCGGCAGCGTCAGCGCTGCGAACGCGCCCGGCGGAGGCGCGGCGTTCACGATCCGGCTGCCGCTGAGCGGCGCCCCCGCGCCCGCCGCAGCGCCCGCATGAGCCTCCCGGGAAACGCTCAGCTTTCCGCAAGCTGCCGTTGAGGCGCGCAGGTCAGGCTGCCCCCAGCGTGATTCCCCGCAAGCCTCGCCTCTACCGATCGCTCGCCGGCTTCTACGAGCGGGACTTCGGGCTGCGCTGGCGCGCCGCAGACGGGACGACGTACCGCGCCGCGTGGGTCGCCGAGACGGCGAGCTCTACACCGTTCAGCACATCGGCGGCGAGGCTGCGGCGGATCGCACGCGCGCCGGCGGCGGTGCTCGACGAGTTACTCGCCGGCTGGCGCGCGCGGTGCGGAGCGCCGTGCTCGTACGAGTGGCTGCGCGAACGGTGCTCACAGCTCCCCGTCCGCCGACCGGTCGTGCGCTTGTCACGCGACGGAGCAGCGCTGACGGCGTGAGCGCTCCCGCGCTCACCAGCCCTCCAGTGGCGCCGCGGCGCGCGCGAGCGGCCGTGCGCTCGATCGCCGGCCGGCTCGCACCGCGCCACCTCGGGCTCGGCGCCGTCCTGGCGCTGGCCGCCGTGCTCGACGTCTACCGCCTGAGCCAGAACGGCTACGCGAACACGTACTACTCGGCAGCGGTGAAGTCGATGCTCGGCTCGCTGCACAACTTCTTCTTCGTGTCGTTCGACCCCGGCGGGCTGGTCAGCGTCGACAAGCCGCCGCTCGCGCTTTGGCTGCAGGCCGCGAGCGCGAAGGCGTTCGGCTTCTCGGCGCTCAGCCTGCTGCTGCCGGAGGCGATCGCCGGCGTCCTCGCAGTCGCCGTCCTCTACCGCATCGTGGCTACCCGGCTTGGCACGGTGGCCGGCCTCGCGAGCGCGCTCGGGCTCGCCGTCTTCCCCTCGCTCGTCGCCGTCGCCCGCGACAACAACCCGGACGCGCTGGTGATCCTGCTGATGGTGCTCGCCTGCGGCGCGGCGCTGCGGGCGATCGAGAGCGGACGCCTGCGCTCCGCGCTCTGGTGCGGCGTGCTCGTCGGCCTCGCGTTCAACACGAAGATGCTCGCCGCCTACCTGGTCGTGCCCGGCATCGCCGTCGCGCTGCTCGTATGCGCTCCCGGTGGGCTCCGGCGCCGGCTAACCGGACTGGCCGCCTTTGCCGCGGCGACCGTGCTCGTGTCGTTCGCGTGGGTGGCGGCGGTCGACCTGACGCCCGCTTCCGCTCGCCCGTACGTCGGCAGCAGCCAGAGCAACTCCGAGCTCGGACTCGCGCTCGGCTACAACGGCGTCGGCCGCGTCGCCGGCCAGAAGGGCGGTCCGGGGCAGGTCGGGCGCCGCGGCTCCGCGCCCGGCGCGCGTGCGGGCGGGGCGCCGCCGTTCCCCTTCGGCGGCGGCGCCGGAAAGCCGCCGCCAGCCCGCACGCCGCCGCCAGCCGGCACGCCGCCGCCAGCCGGCACGCCGCCGCCAGCCGGCACGCCGCCGCCAGCCGGCGGCGCGCCCCTCTTCGGGGCCGGCGGCGGGCCGCCACGGCTCACACCGGGGACGCCAGGGCTCGGCCCCGGCGGCGGCGGACGCGGATTCGCGGGCGGCGGCCCCGGTGGCGCGGGCGTCGCGTTCGGAGGAGCGACCGGCCCGCTGCGGATCTTCGGCGCCGGGCTGGGCGACCAGGGCGGCTGGATGCTGCCGCTCGCGATAGCCGGGGCGCTCGCCATCGCGCTGACCCTGCGCCGGCGCCGCCGCGATCCCCGGCTGGCCGCGCTGCTGGTGTTCGGCGGCTGGTTCGCCTGCGAGCTCGTGGTGCTCGACTTCTCGAAGGGAATCGTCCATCCCTACTACGTCTCGGCGCTCGGACCCGGGCTGGCGGTGCTCGCCGGCGCGGGCACTGTCGCGCTCGCGCGTCTGGCTCGCCGCGGCTGGCGGTTCGGTCTGCTCGCCGCCGCCGGGGCCGCGGCGACGGCCGCCGTCGAGGTGATCCTGCTGCAGCGCGCCGGCTACCTCGGCTGGTGGCAGCCGATACTGATCGCAGGGGTGGCCGCGTCGCTCGCGGTGCTGCTCGCGCGCCCGCGCCTCGCGCGGGTCGCGGTCGCGGTCGCGGCCGCGCTGCTCGTCGTCGCGCCAGCCGCCTACGCCTCCACCGTGTGGGACGCGCCGGTCAGCGGCACCTTTCCGGCGGCGGGCCCGCAACGCACGCCCCGCGGCGGCACACGCCCCCTCGGTGGCGCGGGCGGCGAGCCCGGGCTCGCGCACTTCCTCAAGACGCATCGCTCGGGCAGCCGCTGGCAGCTTCTGACGCAGAGCTCGATGGACGCCGACCAGCTGATCATCGACGGCATCCGCGCGGGCTCTCTGGGGGGCTTCAACGGGGACGACAACGCGGTGAGCGCCGCCCAGCTGCAGCAATACGTCGCCTCGGGGGAGGCTCGATACGTCGAGCTCGGAGGCGCCTTCCCGGGCCGGGGCGGGAATTCGGCAACGGCGGCCGTGCAGAGAGCGTGCACCGTCGTGCCGGCGAGCGAGTGGCAAGGCACACTCGGCGGCGGGCTGCAGGGCCTGCCGGGCGGTCCCGGCTTCGGCTCCGCGGGCCGCGGCGGCCGAGGACTGACGCTGTACGACTGCGCACGTGCGGCGAAGCTGCACGCGCTAAGCTAAGCGCGAATCCACCGATTTTCGCGGTCGTATCGACGCGGGGATCGCCGTCGCCATCCGCGATCGGCGTCGCTCCCAGGGTTCACGCTTGTGGGCCCCCGATGTCCAGCCTCAGCCCGTTACCGGTGGATTCAGGCTTGACGCGTCTCCGGATCGTCGGCCCATGCAGCCGACGGCGCGCCTATTGCCTGCCGCGCTCGCGGGATGAGATAGGCGAAACTTCCCGCCGGTCGACGAACGAGGTCGGGAGCGATGGGGCAGCTGCAGGTGGAACTCGAGCCGCGTGAGGCGGGCTTCGACGCCGAGCGCCTGACCCGCCTCGACAGGCACTTCGAAACCTACGTCGAAAACGGCCGGCTGGCGGGCTGGCTGCTCGTGGTCACGCGCGCCGGGCGGATCGTCCACATCGCGCGGGCGGGAGCGCGCGACGCCGAGCGTGGCGAGCCGGTGAGCGCGGACACGATCTGGCGGATCTACTCGATGACGAAGCCTGTGACGGCCGTCGCGGCGCTGATGCTGTTCGAGGAGGGAGCCTTCGGCCTCAAGGACGAGGTCGCCGACTACGTCCCGGCGTTCGCCGAGGCGCGCGTCTTTACGGGCGGCAGCCAGCTTGCCCCGGCCACGGAGCCGCTGACGGAGCCGATCCGAATCTGGCACCTGCTGACTCACACGTCCGGTCTCACCTACGGGTTTCACTACGCGCATCCCGTCGACGCCCTCTACCGCCAGCGCGGCTTCGAGTGGGTCACGCCGCAGGGGCAGGATCTCGCCGCCTGCTGCGAGACCTGGGCCGAGCTGCCGCTGTTGTTCCAGCCGGGCAGCGAGTGGAACTACGGCGTCTCGAGCGACGTGCTCGGGCGCGTCGTCGAGGTCGCCTCGGGGCGTTCGCTCGACGCGTTCTTCGCGGAGCGGATCTTCGAGCCGCTCGGAATGGCGGAGACGAGCTTCTGGACCGCGGATGAGGCGCGTCTCGCGGCCCTCTACTCGTACGACCGAGCGAGCGGCGCCAGGGTGCGCCAGGACGCGCTCGGCGGTGTTGCGCTGCGTCCCCCCGACTGCCTGCAGGGTGGCGGGGGGCTCGTCTCGACGGCTTACGACTACAACCGCTTCGTCCAGATGCTCGCCGGCGGCGGCGAACTCGACGGTGTGCGGCTGCTCGGCAACCGGACCGTGGGCTACATGACGCGCAACCACCTGCCTGGCGGCGCGGACCTCGAGCGGTTCGGCCGGCCGCTGTTCGCGGAGACGACCTTCGACGGGGTCGGCTACGGGCTCGGGGTGTCGGTCGTCGAGGACGCGGCCGCGAACCGCACGCTCTGCTCGGAGGGTGAGTTCGGCTGGGGAGGGGCGGCGAGCACGGTGTTCTGGGTCGACCCGCGGGAGCAGGTCACCGTCTCTTTCTTCACCCAGCTGATGCCCTCGTCGGCGTACCCGATCCGACCCGAGCTGCGCCAGCTCGTCTACCAGGCGCTGGTCGACTGACGCGCTCGAGCGTGACAGTGAGCGTGTGGTCGACCGCGGCCGGCACGGCGACACGGGCGACGACGTGAGCGCGGGCCGGGGCGTTTCCGTCGTAGACGGTGAGGCGCGCGTCCTCGGGGTGCACGCGGGCGTCGTACCAGCCGCTCAGGCGCGTGCGCGCGCCGAGCACGACCGGGCGGAAGCCGCGCCGGCGCAGCTCGAACATGATCGCTGCCTTGAAGTCGAAGGCGGTGAAGCTCCCCGAGCCGCCGACCGAGTACGTCGTTCCGCGATGCACGGCGCCGTCGACGCGGCTCAGTACGCGTCCGATCGGCGCGTATTCGACCCTGTCCGGATCGGGCTTCTCCGCGGCGGCCACGGAAACGCCGACGGCGGCCGCACCGAGCGTGCCTGCGATCGCCGCGGGCGCAGCGAGACGGGGCCGCCACGCGAGACGGGGCCGGAGCGCCGCGGCGAGCGCCCAGGCGAGCGTCAGCCAGACCCACATGCCGGCGGGCGACGCCCACCAGAGCGTGTAGCCGAGCGAGGCCTCGAGGATCTGCCGGCTCGGGGTCGCGGCGGCGGTCTCGAACAGCGCGCCGCTGAGGACCAGCGAGATCGCGGCGGCCGCCGCGATCTCCGGTCGTCTACCGCCAAGGGCGATCACGACGGTGGCAAGGAGAGCGAGGAGGATCAGGACGGCGGAGACGGATGCGAGGATCGCCGGGGTCCTGCCGATCTCGTCGACGCGATCGAACGGCGCCGCGGGGATGCGAAGCCACCAGGGTGGGACGCCGATCGCGTGCACGAGCGCGTGCCAGCCGGCCGGGGCGCCGAGCTTCGGCTCGCCCGCGGAGGCCGCACGGACGGTCAGCGCGAGGTTGCCGGGTCTGTGCGTGAGCTGCTGGGCGATCGGCGCAAGCCAGCAGACCGCCGCCGCAGCGAGAGCGATGAGCGTGCATCGACGGGTCCGAGGGGGCCGGTGTCTGGCCAGGCCGATCACGGCGACGAGCAGCATGAGCACGCTCGGGAGTACGAAGGTGAGCTCGCATTGGGCCGTGTAGCTCGCGACCACTACCGCGGCCGGCAGCAGGCGGACGCTGCCAGATGCGACCGACCAGCAGATGAAGATGAGCAGCGTGAAGGCGAGAATCCCCGCCGACGGGTTCCAGATGTCGTGGTAGACCTCCGCGAAAAGCGAACGGCACATGAGCGCGATCGCCGCTGCCGTGAGAAGCATCAAGGCGGTGCCGCCGCGCCGCCGGGCGATCACCACGGAGAGCGCGATGGCACCGGCGTTGAACGCTCCCATGACGAGCGCGAGCGCCGGCGAGCCGCCGAGCCGGGCGGGGAGCGCGAGCAGCCAGTAGAGCATCGGGCCGGGACTGTGAATCGGCTGGTGCACGACGAGCGACGAGGCGGAGAACTGCCCGAGCAGCGGCGTGCGCGAGGTGAGCACGTCGTAGGCGTTGAGAGCGATGATGCCCCTGTCGCCGTTCTGCTGGACCCCGTCGGCGAGGGCGCGGATCGTCGAGACGACCACGGGCAGCGCCGCGGCGGTCGCCGCGACGAGCGTCAGCCAGGCACCGTCGAGCACACGCGTCTCCAGACGCCGGGGCGAAGGCGCCGCGACCTCGTGCTGATCGTGCACGCCGGTGCTCACTCGGGTAGATGATCGATCATGTGCCGGGCGCGGTTCGGGTAATGCGATGAGCCTGGTGGTCGGGCTCGGCGCGAGGCTGCGCCTGCCGAGGCTCACCCGGGCCCTGCCGAGGTCCGTGTGGCTGCTGCTCGGACTCGCGCTCGTGCTGCGCGTGGGCGTGGTGGCAGCGACCTACGACCAGTCGCTGACCCTCGACGCGGCGGATTTCTCGCGCAGCGGCCTGGCAATCGCGCAGGGTCACGGGTACCCGAACTCGAACCGCGCCCCGGGAGGGGGCCCCAGCGCCTTCCGCCCGCCCGCCTACCCGTTCCTGCTCGCCGGGGTCTACTGGGTTGCCGGGCAGGAGGCGCCGCCCGCCGGCCGCGTAATCGGCGCCATCCTCGGCGTACTCAGCGTGGGCTTCGTCGGGCTGATAGCGCGGCGGCTGTGGGGCTCGCGGGTGGGGCTGATCGCGCTCGGGATCGCGGCGATCGCGCCGCCGATGGTCGTGATGAGCACCGCGCTCGTGTCGGAGGCGCTGTTCGTGCCGCTGATCCTCGCGTCGGTGCTGTGCGCGCTCGAGGCGCGCGACTCGCCGCGCCCGCTCGCCTGGGCGGCGGCCACCGGGGCCCTGATCGGCCTCGCGGAGCTGACGCGAACGAACGCCGCCGTGCTGCTGCTGCCGCTCGGATTGGCGATCTGGAGACGCCCGCGGCTGCGCCTGTCCGCTCTGCGTGCACTCGCCGTGCTCGTCGCGGCCGCGGCGCTGGTAGTCGCGCCCTGGACGATCCGCAACGCGATCGTCATGCACGCCTTCGTGCCGGTCTCGACCGAGGTCGGCTACACGATCGCGGGCACCTACGACAACGCGTCACGCGCGGACCAGCACTGGCCCGCCGTGTGGAAGGAGGTGGAGCACGGCGCCTCGCCGGAGTACTCCCCGATCGTGTTCGCGGCCTCGATCGGCCATTGGGGCGAGGTGCGGCTCGGAGACCGGTTGCAGGCGGCGGCGATCGCCGACATCAAGCGGCACCCCACGTACCCCTTCAAGGCCGCCTTCTACAACTTCGTCCGCATGTTCCAGCTCGGCGAGCTCGACTTTGCGTCCGGCAACCTGCGCGACACCGACATCGAGCGTGGACCCGCGCTGATCGCGATCTTCGGGTTCTACCCGCTCGTCGCGCTCGCGCTGGCCGGCCTCTTCACGCGCGAGGCGCGGGAGACGCCGCCGTGGGTCTGGCTCGTGCCGGTGCTGCTGCTGCTGAGCGCCCTGTTCGTAACGAGCTTCCTGCGCTTTCGCGCGAGCGTCGATCCCTTCCTGGCGATGCTCGCCGCGCTCGCGGTCGCCGATTTCCTGCGCTGGCGGGAGGGGCGCAGGCGACCGCAGGGCGCAGGGTGAACGAGTGGCGGCGAGCGCCGGCCAAAGGCCGGCGCTCGCTCAGCCTTGTGCGGGGTGGGATTCCGTCGCGCCGGTGAAGCCGGCGCTCGCCACCGGGCTGGCCGGCGCGCGGCGCTACCTTGGTCAGGCCCGCATCGGGGACCCTCGCGGCCGGTTCGTGGCGTCGCGGGCGAGCTCGGCGGCAGGGGGGAGCGCCTCGGAGGCGGCGCGGAACATCCGCAGCGGACGCTCAGCGTGCCGGCTGCGGCTGTGTCTGCTGCTCGGTGACCTCCCAGAGGCGACGGGCGGCGTCCATGTCCTGGGCCTCGGAGCTCGGGGCGGCGCGCTTGCAGTCGACGAAGTAGGCGCCGCTGATGTCACCCACGTCCGGCGAGTCGACGAGCCAGACGAGCGTCTCGGCGCCCTTCTCGGGCCTGCGCGAGAACGGCTTTGCGAGCGTCATCAGTGCGTTCATCAGCGCGCCGTTGTTGCGGTTGAAGCCGGTTGCGACGAGGCCCGGGTGGAAGCAGTTCGCGGACACGCCGGTGCCCTCGATGCGACGGGCGAGCTCGGCGGTGAAGAGGATGTTGGCGAGCTTCGACTGGCCGTAGCGCGTGAAGCCGCGGCGGCCGTAGCCGTTGTCGGCGCGCAGGTCGTCGAAGGGGATGCGTGCGCCCTTGTGCGCGTCGGAGGCGGTCGTGACGATGCGGGCGGGAGCGCTCGCTTCGAGACGCTCGAGCAGCAGCTTGGTGAGCAGGAACGGCGCGACGTGATTGACCGCCCAGGTCAGCTCGAGGCCGTCGACGGTCAGCTCGCGGGTCGCGTGCATGGCGCCCGCGTTGTTGACGAGGGCCTCGATACGCGGATAGCGCTCGAGCAGCTCCGCCGCCAGGGCCCGTACCCCCGCGAGCGAGGCAAGGTCGGCGTTGACCACCTCGACCGAGCCGCGGCCCGACGATGCGGACTCGATCGCGGCGGCCGCGTCGCGGCCCCGGTGGTCGCTGCGCGCGACGATCGTGAGGTCGGCGCCACGCGCCACGAGCTGCCCAGCGGCCGCGAGCCCGATGCCGCCGGTCGCGCCAGTCATCACGACGCGCCTGCCGGCGACTCCGCTCCACTCGGGCATCCGGCCAGACTAGAGGATCGATCCCAAATCGATCATCAGCTATGTAGCGGCATCGAATCGATCCTCGCAGCGCTCTGGAGCGCGGGCGGTGATCGATCCCACACGCGGGTTGCGCGATTCGGAATCAAAGGCTGGGAAGTCGTGTTAGAGGACGGCTTCGCCGCCCGGGTGCGGCGAGCGGGGGCTGCGGCCCCCTAACAGGAGGGGGCGATCGCGGTCGTGCCGCCGTTCCCGCTCAGAAGGACCTGCGGTGCGATCGCGCTGTGCTCACAGGGGGGCACCTCGATCGTCCGGATCGGGCTGCCCGGCGGCACGCAGCAGCTGGGACGGTACCGAAGCGGGGTTGGCGATCTCGCTCGACTGCGCGGAGCTGGCGTTGGGGTTGCTGCTGGAGCTCGACGAGCTCGAGCTGGAGCTCGATGAGCTGGAGCTCGACGAGCTGGAGCTGACGAGCTGGAGCTCGAGCTGCCGAACTTGACCGGCGGTATCGGGAGTCCCGGGCGGGACAGGAAGAGGGCGGCGGGGACTCCGTTGCTGTTGGGAGCGCAGGGGGGCACGGTGACGAGCCGGGTTCCCTCGCCCTGGGGAAGGGTGATCGCGACCACGCCGGTCGTCGCGGCGACCTTGGCGGCGTCGGTGGAGGTCACGTTGGTGCCCGTTTCGCAGGGGGTGACGAGGACGGTCCGCGCTGCGTCGTCGGTCGGGACGATGACGAGACGGCTGCCCTCGTTGACGTTGATCGTCGGCGAGGAGGACTTGCTGCTGACGAGGAGGCCGCCGAGCGCGAGCAGGATGATGAGGACCACGAGGACGGTCCATGCCGTCCGGTTGGTCCCCTCGCCGCGCGGGCGAGGCTCGGTCTCGCTGGAGGCGGCCAGCGCTCAGCCCCCCGCCTCAGTGGACGACGAGTACGACGACGAGCACGATGATGGCGACGAGCACGGCGGCGGCGATGATCTCCGGGGGGCGCTGGAGGCGCCAGAAGTCCGGCCGCGCCTCCTCGCGGGAGCGCCGGCCCTCGGGGGGCTCGCCGACCCAGTCGTCATCGTCGTCCCACGGCATGCTCCGGCCGGCGCGACCAGCGGGCCGCGCTAGCTGCTGCTGCTGCTGCTCGACGACATCGCGGTGCAGGGCGAGGCGGTGGCCGTGGTGCCGCCCTTCGACGGGATCACGGTACTGGTCTGCCCACTCGAGCTCGAGCTCGAACTTGAGCTCGAGGAGCTGGAGGAGCTCGAGCTGCTGCTCGACATCTCGACACACGGCGGCACGATCAGCGTGGTCACGTTGCTGTTGGCAGGCAGGACGAGCTGGTTCACCGGGGAGGAGGACGATGCGTTCGTGTTGGACCCGCCTCCGGGCGTGACGAGGATCGTGCTGGCCGGCGGGGGCATCGAGGAAGAGCTAGAGGAGCTCGACGAGCTCGACGAGCTCGAGGAGCTCGAGCTGGAGCTCTGGTTAGGCGGCATGCACGGCTGGATCGCGACGGTCTCCTGCAGCGCGCCCTTTGGAATCTCGATCAGGTTGGAGCCGGGCGGGGGCGCCGAGCCGCCGCTCGACTGGGTCACCTGCGCCTCGGAGCAGGGCGGGACGGCGAGCGTGAGGTTGGCCTTCTGGGGCGGGACGACGATCGCGCGCACGCCCGGATCTGAGAGCGCGCTGGCGACCGCGTCGGAGGAGCTGGAGCTCGAACTCGAGGACCCGCCGCTGCTGCTGCCGCCGCACGCGGCGATGCCGACCGCGATCAAGCCGGCGACACCGACAATCGCCAGCGGCCGGCTTGCGGCCGAGCCCAGTCTCGTCATCGAATCCCTCCTCGCTTTTCGGCCGCGTGCGCCCGGCCGGTTGCCCCGTGCGCCCGGTCCTACCCGCGGTCCGGCGCGGTAAACGTCGCGCGTCGCGGCTCACTCAGATACAACAGGGCGTGCGATGAGCGGCCTCGAGCGGCAGACGGCGATCTACCTGCGCGGGGTCAGCGGCGCGCGCCCGCGCGTGCCCGCCGACGCGACCAAGCTGGAGGGCAAGGCGCGCCGCAAGATGTCGCGCGGAGGCGTACGCCTACGTCAAGGCCGGCGCCGGCACCGAGCAGACCGTGCGCGCCAACCGGGCCGCCTTCGACCGCTGGCGGATCGTGCCGCGCGTGCTGCGCGACGTCTCGAGCCGCGACACGAGCGTCGAGCTCTTCGGTCGCCGCTACGAGACGCCGTTCCTGCTCGCCCCGATCGGGGTGCTCGAGCTGGCCCACCCGGACGCGGACCTGGCGGTCGCGCGCGCGGCCCGCGCGACCGGCGTGCCGATGATCCTCTCGAACCAGGCGTCACGTCCGATGGAGGAGGTCGCCGAGACGCTCGGCCCCGACCATCCGCGCTGGTTCCAGCTCTACTGGAGCACCTCGAACGAGCTCGTCGAGAGCCTCGTCGCACGCGCCGAGGCGTGCGGCTGCGAGGCGATCGTGCGTCACGCTCGACACGACGATCCTCGGCTGGCGAAGCCGCGACCTCGACATCGGCCTACCTGCCGTTCCTGCGCGGCATGGGGATCGCTCAGTACACGAGCGACCGCGTCTTTCGCCGGCTGCTCGACGCGGGCGGCGGCGCCGGCAACGGGAACACGCCGCGCCGCGCCCGACCCTGAAGGCGCTGCGCACGCTGATCCAGCTGACGCGCGCCTACCCCGACGGCTTCCTCGCGACGCTTCGCTCCGGCCGCGGCCGGCGGGCCGTCGAGAGCTTCACGCGGATCTACTCGCGCCCGTCGCTTACCTGGGACGACCTGCCGTTCCTGCGCGAGCGAACCCGGCTGCCGATCCTGCTGAAGGGCGTCCTCCATCCCGACGACGCGCGCGAGGCGGTAGAGCGCGGCATCGACGGGGTCGTCGTCTCAAACCACGGCGGCCGCCAGGTCGACGGCGCGATACCGACGCTCGAGGCGCTGCCCGCGATCGTCGAGGCGGTCGGCGACGCCGTCCCGGTGCTGCTCGACAGCGGCATCCGCGGCGGCGCCGACATCTTCAAGGCGCTCGCGCTCGGCGCCACGGCGACGCTGATCGGGCGACCGTACGTCTACGGCCTGGCGATCGCCGGCGAGGCGGGCGTGCGCGAGGTGCTGGAGAACTTCCGCGCCGACTTCGACCTGACGCTCGGGCTGGCCGGCTGCCGCTCGGTCGCGGAGGTCGGCACGGACGCTCTGCAACGGGCGCCCGCGGGCGCTTTCGCGGAGTGATGAGCGTGTGAGCGGGTACTTCATCGTCGAGGATCGATTTCGGGGGAGGTTTGGATGGCTGGCGAAAACGTCAAAGAGGCGATCTCGCAGGTGAAGCGGCGAGTCGGGCTGGAGACCCCTACCGCTGCGGACGACGACGGCAACGTGGGGATCGTCCGGGGCGCGCTGCGCGCGTTCGGCGAGGGGGACATGGACGGGTTCCTCGACGCACTCAAGGAGGACATCGCGTGGGAGGGGCCGCAGGGCAAGAAGTTCCCGGGCTCCGGCGAGTACGAGGGGCGCGACCAGGTGAAGGAGAAGTTCGTCGGCGCGGTCCAGCGCACCTACTCGACCTTCGGCTTCCGCCCGGAGTCCTACCTCGACGCCGACGACGAGGACAGCGTCGTGGTGATCGGCCGCTTCGTCGGCGAGGGCCTCGAGGGAGCTCAGGTCGACGTCGCCGGGGCGCAGATCTGGCAGCTCGAGGGAAACCGGGTCTCCCGCGTCGTGATCCTCACCGACAGCGAGCCGTTCCCGCAGGTGCTCTCAGAGGAGGACTCCGAGAAGCGCGAGAAGGAAAATCAGGAGGAAGCGGAGGAAGCGGAGAGGAAGCAGAAGGAGACCGAGGGGAAGTCTGACTCCGATTCCTCGGAGGACGAGGATGAGGCGAAATCCGAGGGTGATGAGAAGTCAGGCTCGGACGCCGATGGCGAGCGGAAGGGTCAGGCGGAGGCGAAGTCCGACGAGGACGAGAAGGGTCAGGCGGAGGCCAAGTCCGGCGAGGACGAGAAGGGCCGGGCGGAGGCGAAGTCGGACACCGAAGGCAGCTCGGAGGGACGGGAGAAGTCGGACGACGAGAAGGGCCAGGACGAAGCCGAGTCCTCCTCTTCATCGTCCGAGCGTGGCGAGAAGCAGGAGGCCACGTCGAGCTGAGCGGCACGTTCTGCCGTTCCGCCGGAGCATGCTCCGGCGGCAGGGGGGCGCATGCGCCCCCCTGGAGGGCGGCGCATGCGCCGCCCTCCCATCTCAGACCTCAGTAGATCGGAACGGAGATCTCGTGCCGCTTCTCCATCAGGCGAGCCCACGCCGCGAGCGTGTTGAACGCCTTGGTGTGGCCCCAGCGTGAGGTCAGGATGCTCATGTTGAAGTAAGCCGAGTGGCCGTGCGGGGGCGTCAGGCCGTACTGCACGAGCTCCTTCACGCCCGGCGTCTTGAGCGCGATCTGGAACGCCTTGACGAGATAGCTGCCGTGCCTCGACGCGCTGACGGCGCTGCGCCCCGACGACAGGTAGCCGTATTCGGTCAGGTAGATCGGCAGCACGCCACCCTGCGGGGTCCGCAGCGCGCCGCTGTGCGCCCAGCCGCGCAGCGCCCCCGAGAGGCGGGAGAGCGTCGCGATCGTGACGTTGTCGCCGCCCGGATAGCGGTACGTCGGTGAGTGGTAGAAGTCGTACGGGTGGTGCGCGTAGCCATCCGCCCTGAGGTGGCAGCGGCCGTTGCAGAGCACCGCGCGCATGAAGGCGAGCGGTGCGATCGCGAGCCTCCGCTCCGCGTACGGCGAGGTCTCTCCGATCAGCACCTGGGCCTTCGGGTTGACTCGCTTGATGTTCGAGTAACCCTGCTGATAGAGCGCGCGGTAGAGGCCCGGCGCGCTGCCCTGCGGCGAGAGCCAGCCGACGTAGTTCGGCTCGTTCCAGATGCTGTAGCGCGTCACGCGCGCGCCGAAGTACTGCGCCGCCTCGCGGGCGAACTCGCCGAAGTACTTCGACTGCGGGTTGTCCGGACCGACGCGATGGTTGCCCGTCGCCCAGGCTGGCGCGGGACCGGTGAGCACGAGCTGCGCGGTCATGTGATGCAGGTTCGCGCGCGTGACGAGGCCGTCCCAGCGGTGGAAGCTGTAGCGCCGCTTGCGCGGCACCTTGCGGCTGTTCGGATTGGCGCCGGGGGTCGCGGCCCACGAGACGAAGACCCTGAGCGAGTGGGCCCGCAATTCCTCGGCGGCTTGCAGGCCGCGGTTCGCGTTCCCCGCGGAGCTCGTGAACATGGCGTCGTCCTCGACCCCTATCTCGAGGCCGGAAGCCGCGAGCGCGGCCGTGGCGAAGGGCAGGGTCAGGAAGGCGGTGAGCGTGATCACCGCGAGAAGCTTCTTGAAGCGCACGTCAGTCCTCGTCAGGTCGGGGGCGTCCGGGATGCGAACCCGGCGGGGCGGCGTGAGTTGCGACGGGCAACGCTAGTTGCATGCGTTCTCTGGCCACGGCGGGATTGGACGCTCTGCGGGCGCTCCGCAGGCGCGCCCTGACACAGGAGGCTGACCGAGGTCCTACTACGTGGCGGCTGAGGGCGCTGGCGGCGAGGCGACGCGTAGACCGACGGAAGCCGCCTGCTCTTGCAGCCATGCGATCAAGCGCGAGGCCCGCGGCGGAGGGCGGAGGTCCGCGACGTGACCCCGGAGCACGCATCGCCCTTCGAACCGGCCGATGCCAGGCGAGATTTGCGCGCGGGTAAGTTCGAGGTCGCGATACTCGCGGTAGTTCGGCGGCAAGGGGCCGACGCCCATGTAGCCGCCAGCCGCGTCGCTGATCTGGGCGCCCAGCCAGTTGCGCCGGCGAGGGTCGTGGTAGAGCCACACGGAATACGCGTCGCGATCATTGCTCCGGGGCAGTTGCGCCTGCACCTCAACGAAGGTTCGCCCGCCCTCGGCTGCGATGATCGCGAGGCCGTGCGCATCCGCGCGGCCCGCAGGTCGAAGCGCTATGACGCCGATGACTCGTTCCGTTCCGCTCGGCCGCAGCGGCCGTGCGGTCGCGGCCCGCGTGAGGCCGCCCTGGGTGGCCGCCCTGGGCGAGCGGACGCCTGGGTTGCACCCAGAGACGGTCGTGGACGAGCCAACCACGATCGCGATCGCGACGAGCCGATAGCCGCGCCGGCGGATGTCCGCGCGTCCGGACGCGCTACGGCACATCTCTGAGGTTGGGTACGCCGGTGTAGGTGGTGCCCTCGAGCAGCGGGTAGCCGGAGAGATCGGTGTGGCTGCCGCCGCCCTGGTTCTGTTCGAAGTTCATCAGCTGCGTCTCGTCGCTGGTGTTCTGCACGGTCGCCGGCGGATAGCGGCCCGGGACCCCCGGCGGCAGGCCGGTGATCGGGCCTTCGGGGTAGCCAATCTGGCCTGCCTGGCAGTTGGCGTTGCCCTGCGCGTCGATCGCGGGCGGGTATGGCACGCCGTGCAGGGCCTCGAGCGGCTGTCCGGTGAGCGGGTCCTTGGCGGTGTGGACCGACTCGTTCGCGGGGACGTCGACGTGGCGATAGGCGAAGGTGTTGCTGAAGGCGTTCGCCTGCACCGCGTTGTCGCTGCGCAGCAGGATGCGTTCGATGGTGCCGTTCGAGACTGGCTCGCCGATGTGATTGCCGAGGCCGTTGAAGAAGTAGTTGGCGTAGTTGCAGACGGTCTGGAACGGCGCGACGTAGTTGACAAGCGGTTGGCTGACGCCGAAGGTGTCGCGCAGGTCCCTGAGCGCGAGGAAGGTGTTGGGGTCCTTGGCGAGCGTGTCGAGCGCGTTGAACAGGCCGGTCGTGTTGTTCGACAGGGTCACCGACTGGCGCTGCACCGGGGTGCCGACGAGCAGCGCCTCGTTCAGCTTCGGGACCGCGGTCGGGATCACCTGGGCCGCGGGGATCAGCCGTGCGCGAGAGGTCGGTGAAGTCGGCCAGGAACGGTCGCTGCACCTGGAAGCTCTGAATCGCCGTGTCCTGCGTCGGGGGGCCCTTGGCGATCGTTCCCTGCAAACAGCTCGCCGCCGGCGAGTTCCCGCACTGACCCTCGGTCGAGTTGATCGCCTCAAACGTCGAGGCCATCTGGCCGAACAGCTGCGCCTGGACCGCGGCGACCGGCTCGACCTGCGCGGTCGTCCGCCCGAGCTGGGTGAAGAAGTTCCCAAGCTGCGTCTTCGGATCGGAGAGGTTCGCCATCACCGGCTGCAAGAACTGAAAGAACGGCACGAACCCCGCGATCGCCGTGTTGAGGTCCTGCTCCGCGGCCCGCCAGCGCATCCCCGAACCCCGCCAGATCGGCCTGCGAGTTGAGCCGCGTCGGCTGGTCGAACGTGTTCAGGAAATCGTCGAACTCGACCGGCAACGACGCATACTTGAGCGGAATCGTCTCCCCCGGCCTATACGTCGCCGGGCTCGTCCCCGGCGTCAACTCCACATACTTGAGCCCGAGCGCCGAACGCGCCCTCACGATCAACGTCGAGTCCTTCGCAAGCGGCTGCACCTGCTTGTCGAGCGCCATGTCGATCAGCGCGACCTCGAGCGGCTTGCCGTTGACGACGACCAGCTTCGGCCGCATCGTCTGAACCTCGCCGACGCGGAAGCCGCCGATCCGCACCTCGTTCCCAGGCACCAGGTTCGACCCGTTCGGGATCTCCGCCGTCAGGTTGTACGTCGGCACGAACGGCAACCCCTGATTCGCGTTATAGGCCAGGAACACCGCCACGATCACGATCAGCACCGTCACCGCGCCCACCAACACCGGGCTCGCCACCACCGCCGCCGCTCCCCGCTGACGACTCACCAGCGCGACTTCCGGCCATTCAGACGGGAGCAGTCCCAGACCTCGATCCGGTCCCGGGCCG
This sequence comes from uncultured Actinomycetes bacterium, assembly GCA_963719375.1. Lineage (GTDB taxonomy): Bacteria > Actinomycetota > Thermoleophilia > Solirubrobacterales > Thermoleophilaceae > JAICJV01. Next base: position 2,589,509 of record CAVRBY010000001.1, read on the forward strand.
AGCGCGGTCGGCGGCTCCGCTTCGGGCGCTCACCCGTCCCGCCGGTGGGCGGCGACATGGCGTTCGTGGCCGGTGTTGCTCCGGTCTCGTCGTACGGCTCGCCCACACCGAGCTCCTCGGGAAAATTGCGAGGTCGTCGGCGTCCCCGACCACGACTCATGGATCATTGCTATAGCGCTGCAATATGCATGCTATAGCAGAGATGCCATACTTCTGCGGCAGTGGCCCGCGACGAGCGCCGGAACAAACGCCAGCGCACCGCGCTGATCGAGGCGGCCGCGCGCTTGATCGCCACCGAGGGCACGGCCGCGCTCACGTTGCGGCGCGTCGCCGACGAGGTCGGAACGTCGACGATGGCGGTCTACACGAACTTCGGCGGTATGCCTGAACTCCGCCGAGCCGTTCGACTGGAGGGGTTCGCAAGGCTCGCCGCACACCTCGCGCGCGTGCCGGAAAGCGACGACCCGGTCGCCGATGTCGTGATGCTCGGTCGCGCGTACTACGAAAACGCGATGAGCAACCCGCACCTCTACCGCGTGATGTTCATGGAGCAGCCGCTCGACGCCGCTGACGCCGCAGTCGGCTGGGCGGAGACGTTCGACCTGCTCGTAGCCGCGGTGCAGCGATCAATCGACGCGGACAGGTTCGACCCCTCTTCGGCGGTCGATTTCGCCACCGAGCTCTGGGCTCTCGAGCATGGCGTCGTGACCCTCAAGCTGACGAACCTCCTCTCGTCCGAGCAAGCACTCGCCTGTCTGGTCGAAACGTCGCTGAGGCTCTACGTCTCATACGGCGACGATCCCGAGGCCGCGAATCGATCGCTGTCGCAGGCCGGCCTCCACGCGGCGCTCGGGCTCGACGCGCCGAGCTCGTAGCAGGGCCGCGCACCGAACCGAGCCCGCATGCGGACCGCTCCCCCGAGCGGCGGGAACCGCTCGAGATCGTTGCCTCTGCCGGTCGAGGCTGCCGGCTGACCCGCCGGGCCGATCGGCGGCGCGTGGCCGGGCCCCGGCCATAGGCTCCATGCCGATGCCCGAGCTGCCCGACGTAGAGGGATTTCGGCGGTACTTCAACCGCTACGCGGCTGACACCCGGATCGTCTCGGTCGAGGTGCGCGACCCGAAGATGCTGCGCGGCGTCTCGGCCCGGGCCTTCGAAGGGTCGCTCAAGGGGCGCAGGTTCGGGCGCGCGGGCCGGCACGGGAAGTGGCTGATGGCACCGGCGGGCGAGGCGACGGTGCTGGTGCACTTCGGCATGACCGGTCTGCTGCACTACACGAGCGCGGACGCCGCGCCGCACCGGCACGACCGCGTGGTCTTCAAGCTCGACGGGGGCACGCTCGCCTACCGCAACATGCGCCGCTTCGGTGCCGTCGGGCTCGGCGCGGACGACGCTTCGATCGCGAAGGTCACCGGCCCGCTCGGCCCCGACGCGCTCGGCCTGACCGAGGCGGAGCTCGGCGAGCTGCTCGGCTCGCGGCGCGGCGCGCTCAAGCCCGCATTGATGGACCAGGCGCTGATTGCCGGCCTCGGCAACCTGCTCGTCGACGAGACGCTCTGGAGAGCGCGCCTTCATCCGCGCCGCGACGCGCGCCCGCAGCCCGCGACGCTGCGGCGGCTCCACGCGGCGATGCAGGGCGTCCTGCGCGAGTCGCTTCCGCACGCGCGGATCCCGCGGCTGGAGGGATGGCTGACCGGCGTGCGCGACGAGCGCGGCGCGCGCTGTCCGCGCTGCGGGACGCGCCTGCGCCGGGGTCAGGTGGGCGGGCGGACGACCGTTTGGTGTTCCAGAGAGCAGCGTGCCGCATAGCGGCCCGCTGCTCTCTCGCTGCGCTCGATGATTCCGGCGCGGACGGTAGGTCGCGGCGGCCGTCGGCGTCAGCCGTGAGAGGAGCTGCCTACCGACACCACCGTCCGCCCGACGACCTCGCCGGAGAGGATCGCGTCGAGGACCGGCTCGATGCCGTCGAGGTCGACCTCGCTTGCGATCGAGTCGGTCAGGGCGGCCGGGCGCCAGTCGCCGGCGAGCTTCGACCAGACCTCCTCGCGAACCTCGCGGGAGGCCTGCACGGAGTCGATCCCGAGCACGCTCGCCGCGCGCAGGATGAACGGAAGGACGGTCGTGTCGAGCTTCGTGCCCGCGGGGAGGCCGCTGAGGGCGACCGCGCCGCCGTAGCGGAGCGTGCGGAGGGCGTAGGCCGTGGCGGGACCGCCGACCGGGTCGACGACCGCGGCCCAGCGGCTCTTGCCGAGCGGCCGGTCCGAGGACTCCGTCGTCTCCTCGCGCGAGAGAATCTCCTGGGCGCCGAGCTCATGCAGGTAGTCGTGGCGGTCCCGCTTGCCCGTCGCGGCATGGACCTCGTAACCCGCCGCGGCGAGCGCGGCGACCGCGATGCTGCCGACGCCGCCGGTCGCGCCGAGCACGAGGACGGGCCCAGCGCTCGGCTCGAGGCCGTGGCGCTCGAGCGCCCGGATCGAGAGGCCAGCGGTGAAGCCCGCGGTGCCGAGCGCCATCGCCTCGCGCGCGGAGAGCTCATCCGGGAGCGGGATGACCCACTCGGCGGGGACGCGCGCGTACTCCGCCCAACCGCCGTGGCTCGAGACGCCGAGGCCGTAGCCCGTGACGAGGACCTCGGTCCCCTCGCTCAGCCCGGGCTCGCCGGACTCGACGACCTCGCCCGCCAGGTCGACCCCGGGCACGAGAGGTGAGATCTGCGCGACCTGGCCGTTCGGGATCGTCGCGAGCGCGTCCTTGTAGTTGACGCTCGAAAAGCCGACCCGGATCGTGACCTCGCCGTCCGGGAGGTCGGACGCTGAGAGCGATGTCGGGCCGCGCTCGACGTCGCCGTCGGTCTGAGTGGCGAGAAAGGCGCGGAAGGTCTCTGGAACGGCCACGCCGGGAGTGAATCAGACCGCTTCGACGAACCGGCCGGTTCGCCAGGCGCGTCGTGCAGCCTGAGGGCCTCGCAGCGACCGCCCGGGCCCGCGGCCGACCGCGCTTCTCAGACCGGCTCCTCGAGCGGGGTCGCCTCGAAGGCCGGCGCAACCGGCTCGGCGGGGGCCTCGAAGCGCCGGCGTGGGAGGAGCAGCGCGGGGATCAGCGCGATCGCGGTCGCCCCGGCCGCCCACCAGAACGTATGCCCGAATGACGCGGCGAGCGCCGGCGCCACGTGTGCGCGTCCCGCGGCGCTGACGTGCTGCGCCGCCGCCAGGCCGCCGCCGTGGGCGTGCAGGTTCGCGACGATCTCGTGCTGGAGGACCACGGCGAGGATCGCCGTGCCGATGGCGCCGCCGACGCGCTGGTTGATGTTGAGCGTCGTCGTGGCGCGGGCGATGGCGGGCTTCGAGAGGGTCTGGTAGGCGGCCGACATCGCCGGCATCATCGTGGAGCCCATCCCGAGGCCCTGGACCAGGAGGATCGCGAGGATCAGCGCGTAGCTCATCGTCGCGGTCACCTGGGACGAGGCCGACCATCGAGATGAGCACGAGGACGAGGCCGACGAGGACGACGCGTCCGGCGCCGTTGCGGTCGGTGATCCTGCCGGCGATCGGCATCGCGAGGCCGGCGCCGACGCCGCCGGGGATCATCAGCAGGCCGGCGTGGAGCGCCGACTGGCCGCGGACGAGCTGGAAGTAGAGGGGCTGGAGGAGCATGCCGCCGAACATGCCGCCGGCGAGCAGGAAGGTGGTGGCGAGGGCCGCGGAGAACGCCGGGACCTTGAACAGATGCAGGTCGAGCAGGCCGCCGCGAATGCGCAGGCCGCGGATGGCGAAGGCCGCGATCAGGGCGATGCCGGCGATCAGAGCGGCGGGCGGAAGGGCCGACTTGATACCGCCGTCGGATGAGATCTGGGCGAGGCCGTAGACGAACAGGCCGAGGCCGGGGGAAAGGAGCGCGAAGCCCTTCACGTCGAGCTTCTGCGAAGGCTCCGGGACGTCCCGGGTGAGGATGCGCCAGGCGAGCGGGAGGGCGATCGCCCCGATCGGGAGGTTGACGAAGAAGATCCAGCGCCAGGAGACGTCGTCGACGAGGAAGCCTCCAATCACCGGACCGAGGATCGGGCCGAGGAGCATCGGGACGCCGACGACGCTGAGCACGCGGCCGACGCGCTCCGGCCCCGCCGCCTGCGTGAGGACCGTCATGCCGGCGGGCATGATCATCCCCCCGCCGAGGCCCTGGAGGATGCGGAAGACGATCAGGCTGCCCGCGGACCAGGCGAGGCCCGAGAGGGCCGAGCCGAGCAGGAAAAGGGTCACCGAGATGAGCCAGAGGCGCTTTGTGCCGAAGCGGTCCGCCGCCCAGCCGGTCAGGGGGATCACCGTCGCCAGCGCGAGCATGTAGCCGGTCGAGACCCACTGGATCGTCGCGAGCGAGGCGTGAAAGTCGCGGGAGAGGGCGTTGAGCGCGACGTTGACGATCGTCGTGTCGAGGATCGACATGATCGCGCCGAGGACGACCACGCTCGCGACGGCGATCAGCCGGCGGTCGAAGGCCGGTGTGCTCATGCGAGCGCCTCCGCCTCGCGGCCGTGCTCCGAGGCGGCGAGGCGGTCGAGCACGGAACCGAGCGCGTCCGCGAGACGGACGCGCTCCTCATCCGTGAGGTCCGCCGCGAAGTCGCGCAGGGCGGCCTCGTGCAACTCGGCGAGCTGCTCGATGAGCTCTCCGCCGGAAACGGTGAGCTCGAGGTGCTTGACGCGCCGATCCGCGTCGTCCTCACGGCGCGTAACGAGCCCGGCGCGATGCAGCCCCTCCACCGCCCGGCTCGTCGCCGCCGCGGAAAGCCCGAGCTGCTCGGCTAGCTCGCCCACGCCGGCGACGCGTCCGCCCGCCTGCGAGAGCGCGTGGAGGAGGCGGGCCTGGGTGATGGACAGATCGAGCCGTGCCATGACCTCGAAGGGACCGCTCTGGCGACCCTTCAGATGCGCCATCAGCCGCATCAGATCCTGCGCGAGGCCTTCGACGGAAGAAGCTTGCACGAGCGCAAGTATTGCACAGGCGAGAGAATCTGACACCGCGCCCATTCGCGACCGCGGCCCGCCTCGTGCCTTCTCTTCGCGATGATGCAGTCGTGCTCAGCGAAGCCAACAGGAGCCGCCGCGAGCCCGTCGTCCCAGGCGCGCATACCAACGTCGCCGGGGCAGTCTACGGGCAGATCCTGTCGACGTCGCTGGTCGTCGCGCTCGCGCTCGACAAGGCACTGAGCCTCGCCGAGATCCTGGGGACCGTCGTCAGCACGGCGACCGTCTTCTGGCTCGCGCACGCCTACGCGCAGACCGCGGCCGAGTGGATGGCCGGGGAGCGCTCGCGGCGGCTCGCCGGCTTCCGCCACGAGCTGGCCCTGCAGTGGCCGATCGTCCAGGCCGCCCTGCCCGCCACCCTCGCGCTGCTCGTCGGTGTTACCGGCGGGCTGTCGCGCAACGCCGCGGTTTGGCTTGCCATCGGGCTCGGCATCGTCGACCTCTTCGCATGGGGGATCGCGATCGGGCGCCGGTCGCGGCTCGGCACCGGTCGGAGCGCCCTCGTCGGGGCTGCGAACGCCTGCTTCGGCGCCCTGATGATCCTGCTCAAGGTGCTGGTGCACTGAGGTCGGCGCATGCGCCGACCTCCCGGGCGGCGCATGCGCCGCCCGCAGCGGGGCGCATGCGCCCCGCTGAGCAGCGCTGAGAGCCCGCGGTATTTAGCCACCGCTTATTTAAAGCAGTGCTAATCTAAGTTCATGGAGGTCTTCGAGGCCGTCGCGCAGCCAAAGCGGCGCGAGATCCTGCGGCTCCTGGCCGGCGGCGAGTTGAGCGCGGGCGAGGTTGCCTCCCGCTTCTCGGTGACGCCACCCGCGATCTCTCAACACCTCACCGTGCTCAAGCAGGCGGGGTTGATCAGCGAGCGGCGCGACGGAACACGGCGCCTCTACCGCGTTCGACCCGAAGGCCTGGCGGATCTACAGGAATTTCTCTCAAGCCTCCTGCCGGCCGGCCTCGAGCGGCTCAAACTCGCCGCAGAGGACGAGGAGCGAAGGACCGGCAAGGGTGACATCGGACGGGGCTAGCGTCGTCGAGTACGAGGTCCGGATTGCCGCGCGGCCCGAGACCGTGTTCGGGTACTTCACCGACCCGGCCAAGATGCCGCTGTGGATGGGCATTCAGGCGACTCTCGACCCTCGCCCGGGCGGCGTTTGCCGGCTCGAGTTCGCGGGCGGTCTCGTCGTTCTGGGGCAGTTCGTGGAGGTCGATCCCCATCGGCGGATCATCTTCACCTGGGGCTGGGAGGAGGAGGCGCTGCAGGTTCCTCCGCAGTCGACCGAGGTGGAGGTTTCGTTCACGCCCGACGGCGGATCCACGCTGGTACGCCTCGCGCACCGGAACCTGCCTCCGCACGCGCTCACCTTTCACCGCGCGGGCTGGGACCACTATCTCGGGCGGCTGGCGGTCGGGGCGGCAGGCGGCGATCCCGGGGAGGACCCGTGGCGCGACCGCGCCGTCGCCCTGCGCGCGGTGCGCCGGTATGCCGCTGGTCGAAGCTGACGCATGAGCGGCGCCTCCGCGCGACTCGAAGGGAAGCCGGGACAGCGTCCCGACGAGCGGACCCGACCGGAGCCTCTCCTGTGGCATCTGAAGGTCTCGAACTACAACGAGAAGGTCCGCTGGGCGCTCGACTTCAAGCACGTGCCGCATCGCCGGCGCGCGGCGATCCCCGGCCGCCATCGCGCGATCGCGACAGTGCTCACCGGCGGCCGCACCTTTCCCATCATGATCGTGGATGGCGAGGCGATCGGCGACTCCACGAGAATCATCGCCGCGCTCGAGCGCCGCTATCCCGAGCCGTCGCTGTACCCGGTGGATCCGAACCTGCGTCGACGCGCGCTCGAGCTCGAGGAGTTCTTCGACGAACAGCTCGGAGCGCATGTCCGCCTGCTCTTCCTCCACCACGCTCTGCCGGACGCGGAGCTGATGCTTGGCGCGTTCGTGCCCGACCTCAAGGGCCTGCGGCGCCTGCTCGCCCGGATCACGTTCCCGCGGGTTCGGCCGCGCATCGTTGCGGACTTCGGGATCGACGGCCGGAGCGTCGCTTTTGCGGAGCGGAAGGTAGAAATCGCCTGCGAGCGCTTTCGGGCCGAGCTCCAGCCAAGCGGTTACCTGGTCGGCGACTCCTTCGGCGTCGCCGACCTAACGCTCGCGTCCCTCGTGGCGCCGGTCGTCGCGCCGCCGGAGTTCCCATACCCGCAGCCCCAGCGCGGTCATCCGCTGCTCGCGCCACTGCGCGAGTCGCTCGCACGCCATGGTCTGTCCGAATGGGTTCGCGAGATGTACGCGCGCCATCGGGGTGCCTCGGCGGAGATCGATCGGCTTCGCAAGCGAATGCCTCGCCTCGCGCGGCGACTGATGCGCGTTAGCTAGAGCTTATGTAAGCTCTAGCTAATGCTAGTGCGTCTGAGCCTTTCGCGGTAACCCATGAGCCGTCAGCGGGGAGCGGCGGCGGTGGTGGCGAGCCCGGTGTTGGTGGGCGCGGTGACGGTGTTGGTCGTGATCGTGGCGGTGTTCCTCGCCTATAACGCGAATCAGGGGTTGCCGTTCGTGCCGACGTACAACCTGACGGCGGAGATCCCGAACGGGTCGAACCTGGTGCCGGGCAATGAGGTGCGGATCGGCGGCTTCCGCGTCGGCGAGGTCGACACGATTCGGCCGAAGCTGGTCGTCGTGAACGGCAAGCCGCTCGAGGTCGCCCTGATCGACATGAAGCTCGACAAGCAGGCGCAGCCGCTGGCGAAGGACTCGACGTTGACCGTGCGGGCACGGTCGTCCTTCGGGCTCAAGTACGTCGAGTTGACTCCCGGCACGAGCGCCGCCACTTACAAGCCGGGGGAGACGATTCCGCTCAAGTATGCGTCGTTGCCGGTCGAGTTCGACGATTTCCTGAACACCTTCGACCAGCCGACGCGGCTCAACTCGCAGGCCGACCTGGCCGGTTTCGGGGACGCGCTGGCCGGCCGGGGCGCTGACCTCAACACGGCGATCGCGGGGTTCGTGCCGTTCTTTCGGTTCCTGCAGCCGGTGATGGCGAACCTCTCGGATCCGAAGACGCAGCTTGGGAACTTCTTCACCCAGCTCGGCCGGACGACCGCGCAGGTCGAGCCGGTCGCCGCGGTCCAGGCGCAACTGTTCGGCCAGATGGCCTCGACGTTTGAGGCGATCAACTCGACCGAGGGTCAGTGCGGGAACTCGCCGGCGGCGAGCTGTTTGCAGGGAACGATCGCCAAGGGCCCCCCGACGCAGGACACGGCGATTCAGAGCTTCCAGGTGCAGCGACCGTTCCTGGCCGACTTCACAGACCTCTCAAGACGGCTGATCCCCGCGGCCCAGGTGATCCCGACCGCCGTCCCGAAGCTGAACGAGGCGCTGCTCGTCGGCACCCCCGTGCAGCGCCAGTCGGTGACCCTGTCGAACAACACGACCGGCCTGTTCAACGCGTTGACACGCTCGCCAAGGACCCCAACACCTTCCTGACGCTGCGCGATTTGCGCGACACCTTCGGCGTCAGCCAACCGCTCGTCAACTACGTCGCCCCAGTCCAGACCGTCTGCAACTACACCAGCTACTTCTTCAACGGGCTCGGCAACCACCTCAGCGAACCCGTCTCGAACGGCACCATCGAACGCATCCTGCTCAAGAACGACAACTCGACGCAGGCGAACGCCTTCAGCAACACCTTCGCCTACCGCCCCAACGACGTCCCCGCGAACGAGTCGGTCCACACCGCCAAGGACCCGCTCACCGGACAGCCACTCGAGGCGCTGCACGGCGTGCCATACCCGCCGGTGATCGACGCGCAGGGCAACGCCAACTGCCAGCAGGGCCAGAATGGGTACCCCGAAGGCCCGATCACCGGCCTGCCGCCCGGCGTCCCGGCCCGCTACCCGCCCGCCACCGTCCAGAACACCGGCAACGAGACGCAGCTGACGAACTTCGAGCAGAACCAGGGCGGCGGCAGCCACACCCAGCTCTCCGGCTACCCGCTGCTCGAGGGCACCACCTACACCGGCGTGCCCAACCTCAAAGCCGTTCCCTGAGCGAGCTCGAAGCGCGAATTCGAGCCACGGTCAGCTCCCCGGCGCCGACGCGGGACCCGGGGCCGGATGCGTCGAGAGGATCAGCGGCGCCCGCGGAGCCTGTGAGAAGTCGAAGTCCGCCACCAGATTGCCGAGCAGCGGATTCGACTCGCGCACGTCCGGACGCGGGTCGGGGCGCCCGTCGGTGCGCGGGTCGAGGCGCTCGCCACCGAGGAAGTCGTCCTCGATGAACTTGTTGATCGCGTCGAAGCTGAGCGTCTGATGGTCGACGAGGCCGCGGCGGGCGTAAGGACTGATGACGATCCCGGGGACCCTGATCCCGTAGCCGTTCTGGTCGACGTGGGGTGGTGGCACGTGGTCGTAGAAGCCGCCCCAGTCGTCCCAGGTCAGAAAGATCGCCGTCGACCGCCAGTCGGGACCGCGCATGGCCGCGCTGATCAGACCCGTGACGAACGCTTGGCCGGCGGCGGGTGTCCCCGGTGCGTGCTCCGACTCGCGGTCGTTCGGGACGACCCACGTCACCGCGGGGAGCCGCCCCGCGCGCGCCGCGCCGTAGAAGCGCGAGACGTCCGTCACGTCACCTGTCTGCCGGTCCGCCCCGACGTCCGTGAACGACGGCAGCGGGTTCCAGATCCCCGGCGTCGCCGCCCCCTGACGGGCCGGCTTGCAGTTCGCGTCGCCGTCCGCGCAGTCCGGCTGGCCCCCGGCGGCCACGTAGTAGCGCCAGCTGACGCGATGCCTATGGAGCAGGTAGGTGAGGTCGGTCCAGGCGAAGTTGCGCCCGCGGACGCTGTTGCCGCTCACCTGGCCGATCTGGCGCGAGCGGAAGCCCCCGAGCTCGTTGTCGTTGACGCAGCTCGACGGCTGCCCCTTGCGCGTGCAGTGAGCCGACCAGCCGGACACCGTGAAAAGGTGCGCGGGGAGGCTCCACGACGCGCTCGGCGCGAACATGTGGTCCTGCAGCACGTAGGTTCGCGCGTAGCGCCAGTAGTTCGGGATCTCGCGCGCGTCGTGGTAGCCGACGACGTCCTCGTCCGGGATCTGCGCGCAGATCGTCGGCGACGCGCAACCGCGGCCCTTGGAGCGTTCGGCCGCCGCGATGAAGCCGTCCATGCGGCCGCCGTCGACGTCCTCCCGCCCCGGCCCCTCGTTGTGCGGGCCGCCGCCGTTGACCTGCGACGGGTCGTGGTAGGGCACCGTGCAGCCGTGGCGCTTCGGGTCGGGGAGGCAGACGGTGAAGTGGCCGCTGCTCTGGGGAATCCCGTCCGCGCCCGGATAGGTGCCGAAGTAGCTGTCGAAGGAGCGGTTCTCCTGCATGATCACGATCACGTGCCGGATCCTGTGGATGCCGCCGCCGGTCGCGGCGGTTACCGGTGACGGGTGCGGCCAGCCGATCAGGACGGCGGCCAAAGCGGCGCTCAAGACGGCGGCGAGGGCGAGCCAGCGCTTCACCTCAGCTCTTTGCCGCCGGGAAGGATCAGCGGCGGCTGGGGCGCGCTCGTGAAGTCGAAGTCGCGGCTCAGGTCCCCGAGGATCGGATTCGACTCCCGCACGTCTGGACGCGGGTCGGGCCGGCCGTCGGTACGCGGGTTGAGACGCCGGCCGCGCAGGAAGTCATCCTCGATGAACTTGACGTAGGCGTCGAAGCTGAGCGTCTGGTGGTCGATCGTGCCGCCGCGCGTGTAGGGGCTGATCACGATCGCCGGCACGCGCGGGCCGAAGCCGTTGCCGTCGACGTGCGGCGGGGGGACGTGGTCGTAGAAGCCGCCCCAGTCGTCCCACGCGAGGAAGATCGCCGTGGACTTCCAGTCGGGGCCACGCATGACCGCGTTGATGAGGCCGGTCACGTAGGCCTGGCCGGCGCGGAGCGACTCGGGGGCGTGGTCGGAGATGCCCTTGCTCGGCACCACCCAGGAAACGGCGGGGAGCGTGCCCTTGCGCGCGTCCGCGTAGAAGTGGGTGACCGACTGGATGTGGTTCAGCTGGTGGTCGTCGCGGACGGTGTCGAAGGCGGGCAGCGGGCTCCACCAGGCCTTCGACCCGGGCTGTGTCTTGGCGTTGCAGTCGCCCGGCTCGGTGGCGCAGTCCGCCATCGTGCCGGGCGCGTCGTAGTAGGCCCAGCTGACGTGCTGCTTGTGGAGCATGTAGGTGAGGTCGGTCCAGGCGAAGTGGACGTGGTGCTGGAAGGGATAGGTCTCCTCGTAGCTCGAGCGGCAGCTCTTCGGGCGGTTCGCGCGCGTGCAATGAGCCGACCACTCGGAGACCAGGTAGAGATGGGCGTCGAGGCTCCAGGATGTGGATGGCTCGAACATGCGGTCCTGGAGCACGTAGTGCTGGGCGTAGGACCAGTAGTTCGGGATCTCCTGGGCGGTGTGGTAGACCATCACCGGCGGGAGGGGGCCCTTGCGGTACATCGTCCAGGTGCGTGCCTGCTTGACGAAGCCGTCCATGCGGCCGTGATCGATGTCGTGCACCGAGTTGTAGTGGAGGTGCGGGAGGTCCCGGTCGTTGGACGTGGAGTGCGTCGGGTAGACGCACTGACGTGTCACCGGGTCGGTCTCGCAGACCGTGAAGTGGCCGCCGGTCTGCGGAAGCCCATCCGCGCCCGGATAGGTCCCGAAGAAGTTGTCGAAGGAGCGGTTCTCCTGCATGATCACGATCACGTGCCGGATCCTGTGGATGCCGCCACCGGTCCCGGCGGCATACGCTCCCGCCGGCCGCGCTCCGGTTGCGCCCGTGACGGCGAGCACGAGCGCCAATCCCGCCGCCGCGGCGAGCGTCCCGATCGCGAGGATGCGCCGTCCTCCGGAGAGCCGCATCGGCGGAGCGTAAAGCAAGGGTGGGGCAGCGACCGTTGGTCTACCCGTACGGGGCAAGGTGCCGGCGCGCCGAGCAAAAGGCGGAGGAAACGCCGGCCTCGTCCGCGGCTCGGTCGGTTTCGCCGCCACCCGCTGGGGGCAGATTCAAGTAAGGCGAGCGAGGAGGGCCGACGATGGCCGAGCAGTTACGGGAGAGCCTTGGGCAGGTCCGTGAGGACTACTCGCCCAGCAACGTCAACGAGCGACTCGAGGATGCGGTCTCCGACCGTCCGCTGGCGCGCCACCTGCTCGACCTGAAGGTCGTCGCCAAGGCCCTCGTGATCGCGGCCGTGCTGACGCTGATCGTCTCGCTGCTGCTCTCGCCGAAGCTCGGTGCGCTGGTGCTGGTCGTCTCCTTCGGCGGCGCCTGGTACTTCTTCGCCCAGCGCAGCTACGAGCGGCGGCGCCCCACCAAGGAATGACTTGAGGCTCAGTCCCCGGACACCGGGGAGCGGAGCTCCGTAGGACCCCGCGCGGCGGCGCGACGGCCCGGCCGGCCGGTCAGCGTGACGCCCGGGCCGACCCGCCCGTGACGCCACGCCGACCGCCAGCTCAGCCGGTGGGTGCCTGCGCGGGCTGGGTGCCGAGCGTGGCGGTGACCGTCTGCTGGCCCGAGCCGCGCTTGATCGTGATCTTCACCTGATCGCCCGGCTTGTGCGCGCTGATCACGTTGATCACGTCATTGACATTCGTGACCGGCGTGCTGTCGATGCGGACGATCACGTCACCCGCATGGATGCCCGCCTTCGCCGCCGCGCTGCCCGAGGTCACGCTCGCGACGAGCGCGCCGCTCTGCGTCCCCGTCGCCTGCCCGCCGGCGATGCCGAGGTAGGCGTGCTGGACGGAGCTGCCCTGCTCTATCTTCGACAGCTCGGCCTTCGCGATGTCGATCGGGACGGCGAAACCGACGCCGGTGTTCGCCGCGGAGCCATTCTGGCCGCTGCCGCCGGTTGCGATCTGGTCAGCGATGCCGATGACCTGGCCGCTCGCGTTGAGGACGGGGCCGCCCGAGTTGCCCGGGTTGAGCGCGGCGTCCGTCTGGATCGCATGCGGGATGGTGAACCCGCTCGGCGCGGTGATCGTGCGATCGAGACCCGACACGACGCCAGTGCTGAGGCTGCGGTGGTACCCGAACGGGTCGCCGATCGCGGCCAGCGCGTCGCCCACGACGAGATTGCTCGAGTTGCCGAGCGAGAGCGGCGAGAGGGTGAGGCCGGAAGTCGGGACGGATAGAACGGCCACGTCGCTCGACTTGTCCTCGCCGTCGGTCTTGGCGTTCACGGTCTTGCCGTTCTGGAAGGTGACCGTGACCGACGACGCACCGTCGACGACGTGAGCGGCGGTGAGGATGTGGCCCTGGCTGTCGATCACGAAGCCGGTGCCCGTGGCGGTCGCCTGCTGGGGCTGGCTCGGGCCGCCGAAGGGGAAGGGCGACTGGCCGCCGCCACCGCCTCCGCTCGAGTCGGTGCTGACGCCGTTCGACGTGATGTCGACCACGCCGGCGGCGGTGTTCGAGTAGATCGCCGGAGCGCTCAGGCCGGTGCTCGTGCGCGTGGCGGTGGGGACGAGCCGGGGGCCCTGGTTGACGATCGTCGCGTCATGCGCGCCCGCGTGAACGGCGCCGGTCGCGAACAGGATCCCGACGACCAGCGCGCTGCCGAGCACGGCCGCAGCGATCATCGATACGACGGAGTGGCTGAGGGGTCGTGACATGTTCTTCTCTCCGAATGGGGGCGGTTGCGAGATCAACTATCGGTGCTCTCGCTAAGGGGACCCTCAACGACTGCTTAAGGGAACCTCAAGATCGCGCGCTGCGCGCGCGTTCTCAGTACGGTAGTCGGGCACTCGCATTGCGCTCTCTCGGCGCGGTCCGGAACTCAGCAGGAGAGGCGGGCCAGCAACCGCCGGTAGCGCTGCATGGTCGCGTGCCGCATATCGCTGTGGGTCTGGTGGCGCAGGGCGGCGACGCGCTCGTGATGGTAGGGGGAGCTGAGGCTCTCGTTGTGGCCGATCACGTTGCGCACCTGGATCCCGTAGCGGCAGCTGAGCCAACGAGTCAGGCGGAGCGACGCGTCGAGCTGGCGGCGGTCGTCCATCACGTCAGCGTCGGACATGCCGACGTGCTCGATGCCGATCGCCGTCCAGTTCAGGCCGACGGTGTGGCGGCACATCAGCGTCAGCGGAACTAGCTGGTAGATCGTCCCGTCGCGGTCGATCACGAAATGGGCGCAGGTGCCGGGCAGCTCGTGCAGCTCCGAATCCGGCACGTCCGGGGCGAAGGTGTTGTAGGCCTCCTGGAAGGTCGCCGTCTCCGTCCAGTGCTCGACGATCACGTGCGGGTCGATCAGCCGATAGGTGTTGAGCCCATAGTGGCGGCGCGCGTACGCCTTCATCTCGCGTTTGCGGCGAGCGCCGAAAGGGATCGGACGCCAGACGATGCGGGGCTTCGTGACGTGTTGCGTTGCCGGCGGTGCCGCGGCCGAGTGGCCGGGCGAGAGGCCGTAGACGATCGCGGCGGCGCAGAGCACCGTCAGGACGAGCGAGGTCGCGCGTCTCACGTGGAGCGTGCGGGGGCTTGGGACGCCGCCGGCTCGGGCGCCTCGGTCGACTTGGAGGCGGCCTCGGCACGGCGCCGCGGGCTGGAGCGCCGGCCGAGGATGACGCGCTCGAACTCGGCCAGGGCGCGCTCACACTCCTCCATCAGCGACCACAGCTCCGGGATCTGATCGCGGTCGCCGATCAGGCCGAAGTCGAGGTGGTCGCGGTAGCTCATGACCGTCATGTTCAGACCGACGCCGTCGACGACCGCCGAGACGGGGAAGTTCGCCTGCAGCTGAGCGCCCGCGCAGTAGAGCGGCGAGCGCGGGCCGGGCACGTTCGAGATGACCAGGTTGAGCGGCGGGCGGGTGCGGCCGAGGACATCCATCATGGTGCGCGCGGCGAGCGCCGCCACGGCCGGTGGGATGAAGCTCGTGGCGTCGGTGAGCAGGTCGGCGGGCAGCGCCTTGTGTAGCTCCTTCGCGCTGCGCAGGAGCTCGTTGGCGCGTGTCAGCCGCCGGCGCGGGTCCGGCTCGTCGGTGGGGATCGGCACGATCATCGCCGAGATGCGGTTGCCGTAGCTGCCCATCTGCTCATCCGTTCGCACGGACACCGGGACCATCGCGACGAGCGGGTCGTCCGGCAGCTCGTCCCGGTCGAGCAGCCATCTGCGCACGGCGCTCGCGCAGAGGGCGACGACGACGTCGTTGACCGTGATCCCGAGCTCGGCCTTGATCTCCCTGACCGAGTCGAGCGAGACGGAGCCGAAGGCGAAGCTGCGATGTGCCGAGATCGGTCCGTTGAAGCTCGTGCGGGGTGCGCGGGCGCTCGTCACCTCGAGCACGGATGGGTCGCCGACGCCGCCGCGGATGGTTTTGAGGCGCATGAGCCCGCTCGAGATCTTCGGCACGAGCGGGAACGCGTTCGCGCCGGGAAGCTGAGGGAGGTTCGGGAGGGCGGACGGGATCGAACGGAGCGCCCTGACCGGCTGACGCGGCAGACCGAGCGCTCCGCGGGCGAGCATCTCGAGGTCGCTGGGGACGCGCTCGCCCTTCGCGTCGTCCTCGCTGGGCGGCGGGACGTCACGACCCTCGGGGCTCGGGTCGAGCAGCATCGCGAGGATCTCGTTGCCGGAGACGCCGTCGACGACCGAGTGGTGGATCTTGGTCAGCATGGCGACCCGGCCACCCTCGAGGCCGTGGATCAGGTACAGCTCCCAGAGCGGACGAGAGCGGTCGAGCGGGCGGGCGAAGATGCGCGCGACCGTCTCCGCGACCTGGCGGTCGTTGCCGGGCGGGGGGACGGCCGAGTCGCGGATGTGGAAGCTGAGGTCGAAGTCGGCGTCGTCGACCCAGTACGGAAGGTCGAGACCGAAGGGAACCTCGACGAGCCGCCAGCGGAAAGGCGGCAGCAGGTGCAGGCGCTCACTGACGAGCGCGGTGACGTCCTCGAGCTCGAGCTTCCCTCCCGGAGCGGTCGACGGGTCATAGACGGCGAGCCCGCCCACATGCCCGTACGTGTGGGTGGTCTCGACCGCGAGAAACTGTGCATCGAGGCTCGTCAGCTGCCGCATCGTTCGTCTCCTCCTCTGGCTCCCTCCAGGGAACGTAGACGATCGGTCCGCCTGGAGACGCAGCGGGTCGTCTGGCGATGGTGGGGGGCCGGTCAGGAGCGTGAGCGATTCGCTGCATCGGCGGCCGCAGCCGATCGTCCGGCGATCCCGTCCGGGTTCGACGGGTGGTGCCGGTGCACCAGGGCCCGCGGCGAATCGCTTGCCGGTTCCGGGGATGCGTGGCTTCAGGCAATCCTGTGCGGCGGTGGCCCCCGTCACGTCTTTCGCGCCGGTGACCGGTCGCTCGCTCCCCGTGCGGGTACGGGAATCGTTTGCGGGTCTCGAGAGCGAGCGTGAGCGATTCGCTGCGTCGGCGGCCGCAGCCGATCGTCCGGCGATCCCGTCCGGGTTCGACGGCTGGTTCCGGTGCACCAGGGCCGGCAGCGAATCGCTTGTCGGTTCCGGGGATGCGTGGCTTCAGGCGATCCTGTGCAGCGGTGGCCCCGGCGCATCTTTGGCGCCTGGTGACCGGTCGCTCGCTCCCCGTGCGGGTAGGGGAATCGTTTGCGGCTCGAGAGCGAGCGGAGCGATTCGCTGCATCGGCGGCCGCAGCCGGTCGTCCGGCATCCCGTCCGGGTTCGACGGGCGGTTCCGGTGCACCAGGGCCGGCAGCGAATCGCTAGGGTCCCCCGACGGGATGAGTGAGGCCGACTATGTGATCGTCGGCGCGGGCTCCGCGGGCTGCGTGCTCGCCGCGCGACTCAGCGAAGACCCTTCGGTGCAGGTCACCCTGCTCGAGGCGGGAGGGCGCGGCATCCACCCGAACATCACGATTCCGGCCGCCTTCTCGAAGCAGTTCCGCACGCGGCTCGACTGGGACTACTGGACCGACCCCGAGCCGCACTGCGAGGGACGCTCGATCTACATCCCGCGCGGGAAGGGCCTCGGCGGCTCCTCCGCGATGAACGCGATGCTCTACGTGCGCGGGCGCCCGCTCGACTACGACACCTGGGAGGCCGAGGGAGCCGAGGGCTGGAGCTGGGACCAGGTGCGCCCCTACTTCCTGCGCGCCGAGGACAACGAGCGCGGCGCGTCGGAGCACCACGCCGTCGGCGGGCCGCTGCACGTGATGGACGAGCGCTCGCCGCGGCAGCTCACGGGCCGCTTCCTCGCCGCGTGCGAGCGGGCCGGGATCCCGCGGATCGACGACTACAACGGCCCGGAGCAGGACGGAGCGTCGCTGTTCCAGGTGACCCAGCGCGGCGGGCGGCGCTGGAGTGCCTACGACGGCTACCTGCGGCCCGTCAAGGCGCGCGACAACCTGCGCATCAAAAGCGGCGTGAATGCCGTCGCGCTCGAGCTCGACGGCGGGCGGGCAACCAGCGTGCGCTACCGCGACCGGCTCGGACGGGAGCGCTCCGAGCGAGCGGGGCGGGAGGTGATCGTGTGCGCCGGGGCGATCGGCTCGCCACATCTGCTGATGCTCTCCGGGATCGGCCCCGCAGATGGCCTGCGCGACGCGGGCGTGACCGTCAGGCACGACCTGCCCGGGGTCGGACAGAACCTGCAGGACCACCCGTATGTCGTGCTCGTGTATGAGACGCCGAGCGGCTCGCTTGCCGATGGCGAGAAGCCAAAGGCGCTGTTCGAATGGCTGCTGCGGCGCACCGGCCCGCTGACCTCCTCGGTCGCGGAGGCTCTGGCCTTCGTGCGCAGCAAGCCAGGTTTGCCGGCCGCTGACCTGCAATACCACTTCGGGCCGACCTACTTCGTCGAGAACGGCTTCAAGACATTCGACGGTCACGCCTTCACGCTCGGGCCCGTGCTGATCACC
Organism: uncultured Actinomycetes bacterium; assembly: GCA_963719375.1. Taxonomy (GTDB): domain Bacteria; phylum Actinomycetota; class Thermoleophilia; order Solirubrobacterales; family Thermoleophilaceae; genus JAICJV01. Next base: position 2,607,354 of record CAVRBY010000001.1, read on the forward strand.
CCGCGCTCCCGCGGCTCGATCACGCTGCGCTCCGACGATCCGCGGCAGAAGCCGCGGATCGTGACCAACTCGCTCGCCGAGCCGGAGGATGTCGCCGCCCTCGTCGCCGGCGTTCGGATCGCCCGCGAGATAGTCGCGCAGGAGCCGCTCGCGTCGGTCACGCGGCGCGAGCTGCTGCCCGGCGACGGCGTCGAGTCTGACGCCGACATCGAGCAGGACCTGCGCCGCCGTCTCGAGTTGATCTATCACCCGGTCGGGACGTGCCGGATGGGCTCCGACGAGCGTGCCGTCGTCGATCCCGAGCTCCGCGTACGCGGCCTCGAGGGGCTGCGGGTCGTCGACGCTTCGGTGTTCCCGGTGATCCCCGGCGGCAACACCAACGCACCGACGATCATGGCCGCCGAACGCGCAGCCGACCTGATCCGCGGGCGGCCGCTCGAGCGCGGCCGCCTCAAGGCGTCCGAGCGCCGCTGAAAACGCAGCGACGCGCTCTCCCTCGACCGCCCCGGCTGCGACATCTCCTATCCCCTGGCTCTGACGTGTCGGACGTAGAGACGCGCGTCTTCAGGCCGGGCGGGGTCTCCTACCTGCGCATTCCGGCACCCGAGCCCGTCGCCTCCGCCGAGTTCTACGCGGCGGTGTTCGGCTGGCGTGTCGACACCGATCGGGAAACCCCGAACTTCGAGGACGGAAGCGGGCACGTCATCGGGCACTTCATGCGCGACCTCCCCGTCGCGGGAGCTTCGGGCGTCCGCCCCTACGTCTGCGTCGAGCGTGTGCCGGAGACGCTCGACAAGGCCGTCTCAGCCGGAGCCGAGGTGGTAACGGCTCCATACCCCGAAGGGGACCTCACGGTCGCGACCTTCCGTGACCCGGCCGGCAACGTGATCGGGGTCTGGCAGCGCGGGGCGCCGTAGGCGTCCGCCCCGTCCAGGGGCGAGCAGAGGCTTGCGCTAACGTCGGCCTTTCCCGGGCGGCCCCGCGCCCGGCTCCGAGAACCCGCTCCACAGGAGATCCTCCGTTGCGCAGCCTCGCCCGCTGGTGCTTCCACCACCGCCGCCTGGTCGTACTCGCCTGGGCGGTCGCCCTGATTGCGTGCTCGGCGATCCACGGTGCGACCGGCAGTGCCTACCGCGACAGCTTCCGGCTCAAGGGCACCGAGAGCACCGACGCGATCGCCCTGATCCAGCAGGCGACGCCGCAGGCCGCCGGCGACACCGACCGGATCGTGGTCGCCACGCCGGCGGGCGTCACCGGCGCGCCGGTGCGGGCGCGCGTCAGCTCGATGCTGCGCCAGGTCGCCATCCTGCCGCACGTCGCGGCCGTGGTCTCCCCGTACGCGGTCGCGGGCAGCCGGCAGATCTCGGCCGACCGACGCGTCGCGTTCGCGACGGTGACCTTCGACCAGCAGGCGAACAACCTGCCTCTCGGCGCGATCAAGCGCGTCATCTCCGTGGCCCAGTCGGCGGCCGGCGGAGGGCTGCGGGTCGAGCTCGGCGGGTCAGGCGATCGAGCGAGCCACGCCGCCCGGCGCCGGCGGGGTCGGCTTCGGCGTGCTCGCGGCGGCCGTGGTCCTGTTCCTTGCGTTCGGATCACTGCTCTCGATGCTGCTGCCACTGCTGACCGCAGGGTTCGCGCTGGGGACGGGCATCGCGGTGATCGGAGTGCTCTCCCATGCGCTCACGATGGCCTCCTTCAGCGAGCAGCTCTCGCTGCTGATCGGCCTCGGTGTCGGCGTCGACTACGCGCTCTTCGTCGTCACGCGCTTCCGGCAGGGCCTGCTGCGCGGCGTCGACATCGAGACCGCCGCCGTCGACGCGCTCGACACGTCGGGGCGCGCGGTCCTGTTCGCCGGCATCACGGTCTGCATCGCCCTGCTCGGGATGTTCGCGCTCGGCGTCAGCTTCCTCTACGGCGTCGCGGTCGCCGCGTCGATCGCCGTCGCCTTCACGGTGGCCGCCGCGCTCACGTTGCTGCCGGCACTGCTCGGCTTCTTCGGCCTGCGCGCGCTCTCCCGCAAGGAGCGTCGCCGGCTCGGCGAGGGCCGCTTCGCCGAGGACGACGAGTCGCCCGCGTGGGGACGCTGGGCCCGGCGGCTGCAGCGCCGCCCCGCCCTGCTCGCCGTCGCCGCAAGCGCGCTGATGCTCGTAATCGCGATCCCTGTCCTGTCGCTGCGGCTCGGCTCGTCCGACCAGGGCAACGACCCCGCCTCTACGACCACCCGCAAGGCCTACGACCTGCTCGCGAGCGGCTTCGGTCCCGGCTTCAACGGCCCGCTCCAATTCGTCGCGCGCGTCAACCGCCGCGCTGACGCCGCGCCAATCGCTCGCGTGCTGCGGGTCACCGCGGCGACGCCCGACGTCGCAGCCGTGACGCGGCCACGCCTCAGCGGCGGAGTCGGCGGAAGACCGGCCGTGGTGACGGCGAACGTCGTGCCGCGCGGCTCCCCGCAGGACGCCTCGACGAGCGCGCTCCTGCGCAGGCTGCGCAGCGAAGTGATCCCGAGCGCCACGCGCGGCAGCGGCGTACGGGTGCTCGTGGGTGGACAGACAGCGATCTTCGAGGACTTCTCGCACGTCCTCTCCTCGAAGCTGCCGCTCTTCATCGGCGTCGTCGTGGCCCTGTCCTTCCTCCTGCTGACCGTCGTGTTCCGCAGTCTCGTGATCCCGGCGATGGCCGCGCTGATGAACCTGCTGTCGGTCGCCGCCGCCTTCGGCGCCGTCGTGGCGGTCTTCCAGTGGGGGTGGCTCGGGAGCGTGATCGGAATCAGCCGCAGCGGGCCGATCGAGGCCTTCCTTCCGGTGATGGTCTTCGCGATCCTGTTCGGGCTCTCGATGGACTACGAGGTCTTCCTCGTCAGCCGCATCTACGAGGAGTGGCAGCGCCGTCGTGACAACCGCGCCGCCGTCGTGCACGGGCTCGCCGCGACCGGTCGCACGATCACCGCGGCGGCCGCGATCATGGTGCTCGTCTTCGCCGCGTTCGTGCTCGGCGGAGAGCGTGTGATCAAGCTGTTCGGGATCGGGCTCGCGAGTGCGGTCCTGCTCGACGCGGTCGTGGTCCGAAGCGTGATCGTCCCGGGCCTGATGCTCACGGTGGGCCGCGCGAACTGGTGGCTGCCACACTCGCTCGAAAGGCTGCTTCCGCGGCTCAACGTCGAGGGCACGGCCGGCGCAGCGCCCTCCGGCGGTCCCTCGCCCCCGGCGGAACCGGTGCTCGACCGGGCCTGACCCAACCCTCGCAGCGCAGCCGGCCAGGGCTCAGGAGCGGAGTCCAAGTGCGAGCACGGACGCGAGGTCGTCGGCCTCGGCTGCCTGCTTGTCCTCGCGGTAGCGGATGACGCGCGCGAAGCGGAGCGCAACGCCGCCCGGGTAGCGCGAGGAGGTCTGCACTCCGTCGAAGGCGACCTCGACGACGAGCTCCGGGCTCACCTCGACGACCAGGCCGTGGCGCGTACGAGCGAGCTGGTTCAGCCGCTCGGTCTGCCAGGCGAGCATCTCGTCGGTGAGGCCCTTGAAGGTCTTACCGAGCATGACGAAACCGTCGCCGTGCGAGGCCCGTGCGCCGAGGTGCAGGTTGCTCAGCCACCCGCGGCGCCGACCATGGCCCCACTCGGCGGCGAGCACGACCAGGTCGAGCGTGTGGCGCGGCTTTACCTTGAGCCAGCCGGCGCCCCGGCGGCCCGCGGCATAAGGGGCTTCGAGCGACTTGTAGACGATGCCCTCGTGTCCCGCCTCGAGCGCGGCGTCGAAATGGGCCCGTGCTTCGTCGAGGTCGCCGGTGATGACTCGCGGCACCCTGAGCCGCTCCGGCACCGCTGCCTCGAGCGCCTCGGCGCGGCGGGCGAGCGGGGCGTCGAGCAGGTCCTCGCCGTCGAGGTGCAGGACGTCGAAGAACATCGCGGACACGCCCCGCGTGCCGGACGCGATCCGCGAGGCGGTCACCTGGAAGGGCTGCGGCCGGCCGTCGGGGCGGAGGGCGATGGCCTCGCCGTCGAGTACGGCGCGGCGGACGGGGAGCGCGAGCGCCGCGCCGACTGCCTCGGGCAGGCGCCCGGTCAGCTCGTCGAGTGAGCGGCTGTATACAGCGACCTCGTCGCCGTCACGGTGGACCTGGATCCGCGCGCCGTCGAGCTTCCAGTCGACCGCTCCGGTGCCGATCCGGGTTACCGCCTGCTCGAGCGACCCTGCCGGCGAGGCCAGCATCGGGCCGATCGGCCGACCGATCTCCAGCCGGAATGCTTGCAGGCCCGCCTCGCCGTCGCGGAGCGCCGCCTCGGCGACCACACGGGCGTCGCCGCGCAGCATCGTCGCCCGATCGACCGCGCCGCGGGGAAGCCCTGTCGCTCTAGCGATCGCGTCGGCCATCACCCCGCCGAGCGCACCCTGACGGACTTCGCCGGAGATCAGCCCGCGGAGGAACGCCTGCTCGGTCAGGGTCGCGCGCGCGAAGATCGAGGCCACGGCCTCGCGCCGTGCCGCCTGGGAGCCGGTGCCCGCAAGCGTGGCGATCCCACCGAGGGCGGCGTCGACGTCCGCGATCGTGAGCGTCGGCTCGGCGGCGGGTGCGGGGAGCTCTCGAAGTCCGGCCCAGCCGACGCCGGTGCGCCGCTGGCGAAGCTCCCCACTCAGATAGGCAACGCCGGCCTCGACCTCGTTCGGCCCAAGCCGTCGCAATGCGTCACCGAGGAGCTCCGCCTTGCGCCTGCGCGAACGGGTCGCGCCAACGGCGACGGAGGTGGACGCGAGGTCGGCGAAGCGCACGCCCCAATGGTGATGGGCGCTGCGACCGGCCCGCTCGGTCCGCCCCGGCTACTTGCCGAAGACGGCGAAGAAATCGCGGTCATCCGGCGTCAGGTAGCGCGTCGGCGCGCGGTCCATGCCGGGCAGCAGCTTGGAGGGATCGCCGGCGTTGCTCCAGCGGAAGGTGTTGAAGCTGACCCACTCGTAGTTGATGTCGAGCTCCATCGCACGGACCGCGCCGGCGTGACGGAGGATCTCGGCGAGGCTCGAGACGGTCTGTGCGTCCGCGCCCGCGTAGATCAGATTCCCGTGGCCGTCGATGCCGACGCCGGAGCGCCAAACCCGGACGGCGTTGCCGAGCGTCGCCCCCCATTCGGGTCCGTCACTCAGGTTCGGGTTGAGGCGGCCGTCCTCGACGATCAGCGGCAGGTTCTGGCGTGCGAAGACGACGTTCGGGCCGCCCTGGGGGCCGCCCTGCCAGGCGCGTACGTCCACCGACCCGTCGCTGTTGCCGACGAGCGTGGCGAGCCCGTCCTTGAGCGGCGCGTCGGTGTGTCCGTTCGCCACGAAGCCGCCGCCCGAGTCCTCGAGCTTGAAGGCGCTGTTGAAGGTTGCGACGAGGTTGGAACGGCCAGCCGGCGGTACCGACATCGGACCGCGCTCGGCGGCCGAGGGCGGCTCGTAGCGGCCGGGGAAGAGCGACACACTCGTCCGCGTGTGGTCGATCCAGGCGACGCCCGCGAGCAGCCGCGGGTAGTTCGGGTCGGAGCGGAACGTCGAGACGAGCACGGGCGGCGCGCCCCGGACGAGCTGACCTGTCCTGTGCCAGACGCCCTCGCCCGGCAGCGCAGGGCTCAGGACCGGCTGGATCGGCGGCGGCTCATATGTGGTCGCATGACCGGCGCCCGCCAGCCCGACGTGGGGGAGGGCCTTGAGGCCGGGCCCGCCCTTCTTCGGGGCATTCCACGAGTAGTAGAGGTTCTCGATGTCGTTGACGGCCCAGGCGAAACCGTGCCCTCGCAGCCACTCGACCGAGCGCACCCCCAGCGAGACGTTCGAGGCCTGGAGCAGGACACCGCTCGTGTAGGAGATCAAGCCGGAGCCGACCAGCGCGACGAGCACGAGCAGGACCGCCCGGCGGATCAGCAGGCGACGGCGGGAGGGGCGCCTACGGGCACGCACCGGCTTGCGCCGGGGCGCGCGGCTCGGAGGCGCGGGGGCGGCCGTGGCACGGCGCGGGCGCTCGAAGCGCTCCTCGAAGCGCGGCGCGGCACGGCGCGGCGCGCGGCGCTGGGGACGCGGCTCGTATGCGCGCTCGGTGTCGAGCTCGCGCTCGTAGCTGCGGACAGCGCTGCGGTTCTGACGGTCGGGTGGCATTTGGGATCGCTGTTGGGTGCGGCGGCGCGTGGAGCGCGGCTCATAGGAGGCGAGCCGCTCGGCGTAGCTCTCAACCGTCGCCCGATCGAGGGGGCGCGCCGCGCTCCATCCGGCCTGGCGCCTCATCGGCCCGGCCTCCTGGGCACCGGCGCTCCGCGATCGAGCGACCGAGGTCGAATCGAAGTTGCCCGCATTCTAGAGCGGGGAGAACCTGGACCGTAAGCCGTCGCGATGAGCATGGGATGAAGGACGAGTGGCAGTTCTCTCATTCGCCGACGACGGTGGCTCGCCTTCATGAGAAAGCGTTGATACGGCGGCCCTGCGGGACGTCGGGCGTCAGAATGCGCACCGTGCGGCCCGCCGTCTCAATCATCGTGCTGCTGTCCGCGCTGCTGATCACGGCCTGCGGAGGCGGGAGCTCCTCCTCGAGCAGCTCGGCGTCCCACGTCGCTGCCTCATCGCGCACCGCTCCGGCCGGCCCGCCGCCACCGCCGCCGCCTCCACCACCGCCGCCCTATCCGGTGCTCCTGCATGGCGTCGGCACCGCGGGGCTCTTCCACTGGCGCCCCGCGGTCAAAGTCAACGGCAAGGTGGCCGGCTGGATAGAGCGCGTCGCGGGCGACGGCAATCCGATCACGCTGATGCGCTTCGATCAGTCGAGCGTCCATCTCGCCCTTCACGCCGGCGGTGAGGATCCTGGCGGCACCGGCTGGCGCTACGGCGACCACATCGGCCCGAAGGAGCTCGGCAAGGTCGTAGCCGCCTTCAACGGCGGCTTCAAGCTCTCCGTGGGGGCTGGCGGGTTCGTCAGCGAGGGCCGCGTCGGTGCTCCCCTGACGACCGGCGACGCGTCGATCGTCACGTACCGCGACGGGTACACGGACGTGGGCGCGTGGAACGAAGGGGTCCCCGCCCGCGGCAGACCGGTCGAGTCCGTCCGCCAGGACCTTCAGCTGCTCGTCGCTGGAGGGTCGCCCTCGGCGCAGGTGGCCTGCGGCCAGGGCTGCTGGGGCGCGACGCTCGGTGGCGGGGACGCTGTCGCGCGCTCAGCGCTCGGCGTGACGAGCGGCGGGAAGCTGATCTGGGCAGGCGGCGAGAGCCTCACGGTTGGCGCGCTTGCAAGCGCGCTCGCGGACGCGGGCGCGCGCAATGCGGTCGAGCTCGACATCAATCCGGAGTGGGTCGGCGGCTTCCTCTTCAAGCATCACGGTGCGGGACCGCACGCCGTCGCGCTCCCCGTCGTGCCCGGTCAGTCTCCCGGCGCCGATCTCTACCTCTCGCCCTACAGCCGCGACTTCTTCACGGTCGTGTCGAGGTACTGATCGAGGATCGGCACGGGCTGAGACAATCCGCGCCGATGCCGCCGCCGGAACTGCGCAGAAAACTTCAGCTCTCCGACGAGCAGGGGCTGACGCTCCTCGGGGCGCCCGACTCGCTGCTGGGGGATCTCGCCGGCATTGATGCCGCAGACCCGGCCGGCGTCCTCGCGTTCGCCGCGACGCGCGCGGACGTGGAGGCGTACGCGGACCGAATCGCGAGCGCGGCTGGCGCTCCCGGCGGGGTCGCCTGGGTTGCCTACCCGAAGGGGTCCTCGGGCGTCAGGACGGACCTCGCGCGCGATCACGGCTGGAACGCCCTTGCCGAGCGCGGCCTGCGGCCGGTCAGGCAGGTCTCGCTCGACAGCACGTGGAGTGCCCTCCGCTTCCGTCGAGGCGAGCACGTCAAGAGCCGCTGAGCGCGGCCTTGAACGCCCGCGGAGCGTTGCCGCGCGGCGGTCAGCCAGCCGGCTCGATGTTCTGGTTGACGTGGAACAGGTTGGCCGGGTCGTACTTGCCCTTCAGCGCCGCCAGCCGCTCGTAATTGGGGCCGTAAGTGCTCCGTACGCGATCCTGGCCCTCGTCCATCAGGAAGTTGACGTACGCCCCACCGGCGGAAAACGGGTGAAGGGCCTCCCAGTACTCCTTCGTCCAGCGATGCAAGTCCGCGACTCGGCTCCTCGCGTACCCGTGACGGGGCCATGGACACCGAGATGGTGACCGCGCGCCGGCGGGTAGGCCAGGCGGCGCGCTCGCGCCGCGCTCAGTGATATGAAGCGCCGGCACGATGGCGATCTCGAACGGAGCGACCCAGGATGCCGAGACGATCGTGGTCGGCGCCGGCATCGCCGGCCTGACAACGGCGCTCGAGCTGGTGGAGCGAGGGCGCAGCGTGCTCGTCCTCGACCGCTGCCGCCCGGACGAGGTGGGCGGTCTCGCACGTGAGGCTTTCGGCGGCATGTTCATGGTCGACTCGCGCGAGCAGCGTCGCGCCGGCATCCGTGACAGCTACGAGCTTGCGCTGTCCGACTGGCTCTCGATCGCCGAGTTCAGGGAGGACGACGTCTGGCCGCGGCGCTGGGCGGAGCAGTACGTCGCGCGCGCCCGCGACGAAGTGGGGGGGTGGCTGCGCGATCACGGGGTGCGGTTCTTCCCGGTCGTCAACTGGGCCGAGCGGGGCGTCTTCGGCGACGGCAACTCGGTGCCCCGCTTCCACCTGACATGGGGTACGGCGAAGGCCCTCGTCGACGCGCTCTGGCAATCGCTCCAGAGCACGCCGGGGCAGCTCGAGGTGAGGTTCGGGACGAGGGTGAGCGGCTTGCTCTCGGAGGGCGGACATGTGACCGGGTGCAGGGTCGTCGCAGGCGGCGAGGAGCGCGAATTGCGCGCGCGGTCGATCGTGCTCGCGTCAGGCGGGATCGGGGGGAACCTCGACATCGTGCGCCGAGAGTGGCCGACCGAGCTCGGAAGCCCCCCCGAGCACATCCTCATGGGCTCCCATTACTACGCCGACGGGGCGATGCACGAGGAGGTCCAACGAATCGGCGGGAACGTCACCAATCTCTCCCGAATGTGGAACTACGCCGACGCCGTTCACCACCCGACACCGCAGCGCGCACTGCACGGAGTGAAGCTGATCCCCCCGCGCTCCGGGTTGATGTTCGACCCGGAGGGTCACCGTTACGGGCCCGTCCCGGTGATGCCGACCTTCGACGCCTACGACGCGCTGCGGCGGATGTGCGAGGACGAGCGCAAGTACTCGTGGCTCGTGTGCAACTTCAAGATCGCTCGCCGCGAGCTCGACGTCTCCGGCTCGATGCACAATCCCCATCTGCGCGAGAAGCGAGCGGTCAGGTTCGTCTCGAGCGTGCTCGTCGGAAAGCCCGGGCTCGTCAACCACTTCATCCGCAAGTGCCCCGACTTCCTGGTCGCCGACACGCTGCCGGAGCTCGGCCGCAGGATGCGCCAGCTGGCCGCCGACGACGCGCTCGACATCGAGCGGATGGAGCGCGAGGTCGCCCGCTATGACGCGACGATCGACCGCGGCAAGGCGCTCTTCAACGACGACCAGCTGCGGCGGATCGGGCAGCTGCGCAACTGGCGCGGCGACCGGTTGCGCACTTGCCGCTTCCAGAAGATCGCCGACGATCCGAAGGCGCTGCCGCTGATCGCCATCCGCCTGCAGCCGATGGCCCGCAAGAGCCTCGGCGGCATCCAGACGGACCTCGCCTGCCGCGTCCTGCGTGCCGACGGCGAGCCGATCGAGGGACTCTACGCGGTCGGCGAGGCCGCCGGCTTCGGCGGCGGGGGCGTACACGGCAAGCGCTCGCTCGAGGGCACGTTCCTGGGCGGCTGCGTCTTCACCGGGCGGATCGCGGCCCAGCAGGTAGCCGCGAGCGCCGCCACCGCCGGAGAGCGCGCAGCGCTCGGATGAGGTCGGGGTACCGGCGATGAGGTGGCGCGCCTGCCTCGCCGGCACCGCGGCGATCGTGGCCGCCGCGGCGGCGCCCGCACTCGCCTGGGACGGGCAGGGGCAGCCGAACGATCCGCAGTACGCGCCGGCCGAGTCGAACCCGCTCGCCTACTGCATCAACGACGAGCAGACGGACCTCTTCTCCTTCATCCCGAAGTGCACGCCGCTCGCCAAGGACCCGGAGGGCAGCGCGGGGATGTTCATCGACCAGGCTTGGGCCAGGTTCGGCGCGGGCAGGCCGGACGTTCGGATCGCCTACATCGAAGGCGGCCCGAACTGGCACGACCCGCTGGCGCGACAGGAGCTCGCCACTCGGACCTACCTGAACACGGGCGAGCTGCCGCTGCCAGAGCGCGCGGACGGCTCGACCTGCGCGTCCTACGACTGCAACGGCGACGGACAGGTGAACGTCGCCGACTACGCGGGCGATCCCCGCGTGAAGCGACTGAACGGGGACATCACGCCGCAGGACCTGATCGCCGCGTTCGGCCACTGTCAGATCTCCAACCACCGCATCGGGCCGAAGGGCTGCCCTCCGAGCGGGCACTTCGACAACGACCGCGACGGCTACGCGAACGACATCTCGGGCTGGAACTTCCAGCACTTCACCGACGATCCGACGAGCCCGGACTCGACCTACCCGCACTCCGACCAGCAGATGCAGAAGGCCGCCGCCGAGGGCAACAACGGCGCGGGCGGGGTGGGGGTCTGCCCGAGCTGCATGATCATTCCGGTCAAGGCCGGGGACGAGGCGCTCGATCGCTCCGACCGCCTGGCCGAGTCGATCTTCTTCGCCGTCGATCAGGGCGCCTCGGCGATGATCCTCGAGACGGCCGACCTCGGCTACTCGCACTTCACGAAGGCGGCGCTCGACTACGCGTACCGAAAGGGCGTCGTCGTGGTGCAGTCATCGAACGACTTCGACTCCTCCGACCATCAGGGAAGCATGTTCTGGGCCCACGTCTGGCCCGGCAACGCGGTCGTGTCGGACGGCACCGGAACGGTTCCCGCGAGCACGCACACGGACCGTCTCGCGACCTCATTTCGCGAGCGCTCGAACTACACGAGCTTCGGGCCTAAGAACCTCTTCTCGGGCTCGAGCCAGGACGGATCGACGTCGGGCACCGACCCGGTGCTCGCCGGGATAGCCGCGCTGCTTCAGTCCTACAGCCGCGACGCCACCGCGCAGCACCTGATCAGCAGTCCGCTCGACGCCGGTGAGGTCAAGCAGGTCGTGCTCTCGACCGTCTCGCCGATCGACGACCCGACGCTCGGCTGGCCCGGCAAGCCGGGCGCGACCTTCAACATCCAGTACGGCTACGGGCGGCCGAACGCGCTGCGCGCGCTCGAGGCGGTGCAAGCGAACCGGATCCCGCCGGTGCCGGACATCGAGGGGCCGGACTGGTATTCGCTCTACGACCCCGCGCGCACCCGGTCGGTGCCGATCTCCGCCGACATCGAAGCGCGACGTGCGCACCGCTTCAGCTACGTGGTCCAGTACGGGCTCGGACCCGATCCGACCGAGGCACAGTTCACGACGATCGCGCACGGCTCGGTGAACGGCACGCATCTCAGCGGCCGCGTCGGCACGCTCGACCTGAGCCGCATACCGGCGAGCTTCTGGCGGCGTCCGTTCGGGTACACGAACGACCTCTCCTCGACGGAGCAGTACGACGTGACGATCAGGATCCGCGTGACCGACGACCGCGGCCTGACCGGCGAGGACCGCCGCGCGATCTACGCCTATGACGATCCGAGCTGGGCGCCGCACTTCCCGCTCGCGCTCGGACTCGGGAAGGAATCGCAGCCGGAGCTCGCCGCGCTGAACGGCACGCGCCGGCTCGACCTCGTCTTCGGGGACTCGGACGGGCTCGTGCATGCGATCGACCCGGCAAGCGGCCGGGAGCTTCCGGGGTGGCCGGCCAAGACCCGTCGCGTCGACGGGCAGCTCGCGGGGACACCGGCGGCGAAGGCAGGGGCCGTCCCGCTCGCGCGGGAGCCCGTGTTCTCGCCAGCCGCGGTCGGCGACCTGCGTGGGGACGGCGAGCAGGACGTCGTCGTGACGAGCTCCGACGGGCGGGTGTACGCGTTCGACCGGCATGGGAAGCTGCTGCCGGGGTTCCCGCAGTCCGTCGGTGTCGAGGCGCTTGGCTCGCCGGTGCCGTCCCCGGCGGCCCCCTACACCCGTCCGCCGAGCATGGGCGCCGCCGCTGCCCCGGTGCTGGTACACCTGCCCGGATCGAGCTCGAAGCTCGACATCCTGCAGGCCGCCTGGGACAGCAAGCTGTACGCATTCGACGCGCACGGCCACGAGGTCGCCGGCTGGCCCGTGACCGTTCAGGTACCGGCGGGAACCCGGCCCGAGCTCGGCTACAGCGACGTCAACGACGCGAAGATCGTGGCGACGCCGACGCTCGCCAACCTCGAAGGTGACGGCCGGCTCGAGATCGTCGTCAAGAGCCAGCAGTGGTCCTACCAGACCGGCGCAACGGGGACCGGTGGCCCGGGTCCCGGATCGCGCTTCTACGTGCAGGCCATCTGGCCCGATGGCAACCGCCATTCGGGTGGTCCGGTCGTGCCGGGCTGGCCCGCGCAGCTCCAGGGCGTGCTCGGCTACTACGGGACCGCGCAGGATTGGATAACCGAGGGAGGCGACTCAGCGTCCGCGGCTGACATCGACGGCTCGGGCCGTGACTCGGTGATCCAGCCGACCGTGCTCGGATTGCCGTGGGTGATCAGCTCGAACGCGTCGGCACGTCCGCTCGCACCGCAACCGACGCTCTCGCCCGGCGACCTCGCGGGTCTTGCCGCCGTCGGGCAGGGCCTCGCGGGCCGCCCGCCGAGTCCGGCGACGCTCGGGGCGGTGCCGACGCTCGACATCGCCACGACGCCTGTCGGATTCACGACGAGCGGGGTCTTCGCGCGCTTCGGCGGCAAGCTCAGCTGGCTCTCCGGGGGCTCCGACCTCGCCACGCTGTCGGGCCTGCTCCAGCCGGGCAAGGCGGCCCGAATCACGAACTTCATGCGTGCCTACGATCCCGCTTCCGGCGCGATGGCCAGCGGCTTCCCCGCCCCGATGATGGGCCTGCCGTTCCTGACGGCGCCGTCGGTCGCCGACGTCGCCGGCTCGGGCCAGCCGGACGTGGTGAACGCCGAGGACTCGAACAACGTCGTCGCCTTCGACGCAAGCGGCAACCCCGTGCCCGGCTGGCCGAAGTTCACCGGTGGGTGGACGGTCTGGACGCCCGCGATCGGCGACGTCTACGGCGACGGTCACAACGAGGTGGTCGCCTCGACGCGCGAGGGGGAGCTGTTCGTCTGGCGAACGCCCGGGCGGTCGAGCTCGTCGGAGGCGTGGAACTGGCATCAGGACGACTGGCACACGGGCCGCTACGGAACCGACACGAGACCGCCCGTCGCGCCGCAGGAGCTGACGCGCGTATCGCGCACGCGCGTGTGCTGGAGCGCGCCCGGCGAGGATTGGAGCGTCGGACGGGCCGCGCGCTACGAACTGCGGGCGTTCGCCAGCCGCCCCGCGCCCGCGGGCTTCACCAGGGGCAGGGCGGTCGGGGGCGTCCCCACGCCTGCACCGTCGGGGACGCAGCAGTGCGCCAGCGTGCCCGCGAGCGCGCGGGTAGTCGCGCTGCGAGCGGTCGACCACAGCGGGCTCGTCTCGCTGCCGGCGGTCGCCGGGCATCCCGCGAAGCGGCGGCCGCGGGGGCGCGCGGCGCCTCGATTCACTGGGTGACCGGCCGCGCAGCGCCCGTTCACCCTCCCCGAAGGGGGAGTGTTCACGTCGCGCGCTGATGCGCTGGGCAGGCTGGGAGGCTCGGCCGCGGTTGCTGGCGGAGCGTAAAGATCGATCGCAGATCGATCTTTACGCCGTGAACTGGCCGCAACTCGTGAGGCCGATGCTCTTCGCGTCGGCGTTCGCGCGGTTCGCCTGGAGCATCGAAAGAGCGCTCGCCACCTGCTGCTTGTTGCCCTGCTGCGCCGCCGTCTGCAGCTGGCCGATCGAGGCTGCCGCAGCGCTCAGGTCGCCGAGGTAGCGCTGGTAGGCGGTGTTGTCCGACGAGGGAGGCTTGAGCGCGGAGAGCTGCTGCTGCACCTGCGTCGCCAGAGGTCCAATCTTGCCGAGGAAGCCGGCGATCTCCGCCGAGTTGAGGGTCGTAGGCACCTTGATCTGCTTGACCTGGGTGCTCGCTCGGGCGCAGATGGCATCCGCCTGCTGGACGAGCTGCTGGTGAGTCAGCGTCTTCGGCGCGCTCGAGCCGCAGCCGGCCGCGGCGAGCGCAGCGAGCGCGACCGCGCCCGCGCTCGTGGGTCTGAGGATCATGTGGCCCATCATTACCGATAAGCCGGTCGCGTGTCGGTCGGGTCGGCGCCGGCCTACGACTCGATGCCCCAACGAGTCACGGCCGCGCCGTCACCCCGGTGCCGGCGACGTGTCCGGCTGACCCCGCCGCTACCTTGACGACCGTGCGCGCCCGGATCGCAGCAGTCAGCGTGACCGCGCTCCTGCTGGCCGGATGCGGTGGCGGTGCTCGCACGATCACCGTCACCACCTCCGCGCGAACGCCCCCGGCGACGAGGACGACCACCGAGCGGCCCGCGCCCGGCGGCGGCTCGAACTGCGGCGGATCCGCTTGCGCGGCCAATGCCGCGGCGGCAGCCGCGATCGTGAAGGCGCACGGCTTCGACACCGAGGCGAGAACCTTTCTGCCCGGCGCACCGCTTACCGCGGTGATAGGCGTACGCAGCGGCTCGCAGGACGGCACCGCGCAAAACGCCTTCTTCTTCGCCGGAGGCCGCTACATCGGGACGGACACCGCCGACATGAGCGCCGGGATACGGGTGGGCCCGCAGGCGGGCGACACGGTGACGCTCACCTATCGGCTGTATGCGCCGAACGACCCTCAGTGCTGCTCGACCGCGGGGACGGCGTCCGTCCGCTACCACTGGGACGGTTCGCGCCTGACGCCGCTCGACCCCATTCCTCCGAGTGCGTACAACAGCGCGGGGAGCAGGCGCTAGAGCGCGCCTGCGGCGCGCTCTCCGGGGTGTGGGTGTCGCGGGTCTCGTTAGAGCGTGCGAGGCGCGCCCACGGGGGTGACGGTGGCGTGGGTCTCTTGGCGCGTGCGTGGGGCGAGCGCGGCCGGAGGCCGATCGCTACTTTCGGCGGCTCGCGTGTTACGTGTGGGGTGATCGTGCGCCGTCTTGGTTACAGCTGGAAGCTTGCGCTGGGCATCGTGCTGGCCGCGGCCGCGATCGTCGCCGCGCTCGCGCTGCAGCCTGGCGGAGGACCTGCGCCCACCGCTGCGGCGCTCGCGAAGAAGGCCCCCGCGAACCCGATCCACAAGATCAAGCACGTCGTGATCATCATGCAGGAGAACCGCTCGTTCGACACCTACTTCGGGACCTTCCCGGGCGTCAACGGGATTCCGATGCAGAACGGCCAGCCGCAGGTCTGCGTCCCGGACCCCCGCAGCGGCGCCTGCGACAAGCCCTTCCACGACACGGCGGACGTCAACGGCGGCGGACCGCACAGCGCCAAGAACGCCACCGCCGACATCGACGCCGGTCGGATGGACGGCTTCGTCGCCCAGCAGGAACAGGCGCAGAAGGGATGCGCGGACCCGACCAACCCGGCCTGTACGGAGTCGGCGAATCCGGACGTGATGGGCTACCACGACGCGCGCGAGATTCCGAACTACTGGACCTACGCACGCAACTTCGCGCTGCAGGACTCGCTGTTCGAGCCGAACGCCTCGTGGAGCCTGCCGCAGCACCTATTCATGGTCTCCGAGTGGTCCGCCCGCTGCTCGGTGCCGCAGGACCCGATGAGCTGCACGAACGCGCTCCAGGCTCCGGACTCGCCGCCCGACTTCGGCCAGACTCCGCATCCACCGCCCGACTACGCCTGGACGGACCTCACGTGGCTGCTGCATTCGTACGGGGTCAGCTGGGGCTACTACGTCTTCCAGGGCGGCGAGCCGGACTGCGAGGACGCCGCCGTCGAGTCCTGCAAGGCGCCGAAGCAGAGCGCCAACACGCCGGGGATCTGGAACCCGTTGCCCTACTTCGACACGGTTCACCAGGACGGCCAGCTCGCCAACATCCAGACGATCAACAACTTCCGCCAGGCCGCCCAGGCGGGCACCCTGCCGGCCGTTTCCTGGATCGACCCGAACAACACCGTCTCAGAGCACCCGCCGGGAAGGGTCAGCGCCGGCCAGAACTACGTCACGAGCCTGATCAACACGATCATGCGCGGGCCCGATTGGAAGAGCACGGCGATCTTCCTCTCATGGGACGACTGGGGCGGCTTCTACGACCATGTGCCGCCCCCGCACGTCGACCAGAACGGCTACGGGTTGCGGGTTCCGGGCATCGTGATCAGCCCCTACGCCCGCAAGGGATACATCGACAACCAGACCATGAGCCAGGACGCGTACGTCAAGTTCATCGAGGACGACTTCCTCGGTGGCGCCCGGATCGACCCGGCGACCGACGGCCGTCCCGACCCGCGCCCGGACGTGCGCGAGACGCTCCCGCAGGCGGGCAACATGCTCGCGGACTTCAACTTCAAGCAAAAACCGCGAGCGCCGCTGCTGCTCCCGCTCAACCCGAGCCCCGGCCCGGGCCCGGGTCCCGTGCACGCGCGGGTCCGGACTCCGCACAATGAGGCGGTCCTCCACGGAGGGCTGTACTACCGGGTGCGCTGCAACACGCTCTGTGCGCTGCTCCCGGCGGTCCGCGTGCACTTCCAGGGGCAGCGCAACGCGGTGAGCTTCTCGCAGCCGCTGACCCTGGTCGATCCCGGCCGCAACACCTTCGTCAGCGTGCCCGTTCCCGCGAGCGTCGCGAAGCGCCTGCGCAAGTGGTTCGGTCAGGGACGCACGGCATCCGCCATCCTGACCATCCAGGGCGACGGTCAGGCGGGCTACTCCACCACCGTCCGCAAGCGGATCGTGCTCCAGCCTTAGGGAGCGTCACCAAGGCTCTGGAAGACTGCGGTCGCCACGTTGGATCAGGTGGAAGCGGACTCCGTGGCCAGGTGCTCGTCGAAGAAGTTGAAGATACGCCGCCAGGCGTCCTCCGCCGACGGGTGGTGGTAGTTGAAGCGGCCGAAGCGCACGAACTGGTCGAGCACCGGGCCGGCATTGATGCGGTTTAGAAAGCTGTGGCCGGCGTCGGGGTACTCCTTGACGTCGTGCGCGACGCCGAGGCTGTCGAGCGCTCGCTCGAGCCGGTCGGCGCGGCCACGGAGCGTCCGGTCGCGCGCGCCGTAGCTGCCCACGATCGGGCAGGCGCCGGCGAGCCTTTGCTCGGCGTCCCCGGGCACCTCGCCGTAGTTGACCGCCGCCGCGGCGAAGTCGAACTGGGGCGCGCTCAGCAGCGCGAAGCCACCGCCCATGCAGAAGCCGATGATGCCGACGCGACCGGTGCAGTCCTCGTGCTGCGCGAGCCACCCCCGCGCAGCGTCGATCAGGCCGTACGCGGGCCCGCGGCCCTCGCGTGAGGCCTTCAGCGTGGCCACCACGCACCGCAGGCCGCCGCCCGCGTAGAGATCCGGCGCGAGCGCCAGGTAGCCGCCCGTGGCGAGCCGGTCGGCCTGCTCGCGGATGTCGTCCGTGAGCCCGAGGGCGTCCTGGATCACGACGACGCCGGGCCACGGGCCGGAACCTCGCGGGAGGGCCAGGTAGGCGCGGCGCTCCTCGTTCGACGCGGGGTACGTTGTGTCGGGCACGGCTCGACCTCCGGGGAGTGGGCGGGGAGCGTCGGAAGATAGGGCGCGCGGCAGCTCGAAGGGCCGCCGCCTCAGCGCCGCAGGGCCCCGGGCGACCCCGGCGCCGGCGATGCGGGGCGGTCCTATGCCGTCCGGCGAAGGAGCCCCCACGGGACCGCCGATCGCGTTCGCGGAGGACCGGCGTATGGATCGCGGGCGCAGTGTGGAGGTCACTCCCCCTATGCTATATACTGATATCCAGATATGGAGGAGCGTTCTGCCCTATACGTGCGAATACCGAAGGCTCAGGCGGAAAAGCTCGACCGGGCAGCCTTCGAGCTCAAGCTCCCGAAGCAGGATCTCGTCGCAGGACTCGTCGCCGCCTACGTCGAGCCGGACTCGCGCGCCGGCCTCGAGCGACTGAGCTCCGTCGCGAGCTCCGAGTCGCGCCGGCGCACCGAGGTGGTTGAGATCGACCAGGGACTGACGGTCGGCAGCGCGTCGTTCCGTCCTGCCGAGCCGCGGGAGGTCCTGAATCTCGAGGAGCTCGCGCAATGGCTCGAAATAGAGCCGGAAACGGTGCGCCGCCTCGCCGAGAAAGGAGACCTCCCGGGGCGCCGCATCGGCGACGAGTGGCGTTTCTCGCGCTCGGCCGTGCTCGGCTGGCTCGGCGGCGACTGACGATCGCCCACGGCGGCGCGACCGAGCGCGGCAGTTGCACCGGCAGCGAGAACGACACCCGCCGGCGCGCCGTGGTCGACTCAGCCACCTCTAGACGGCCACGCGTCGCCCTTGACGCGCCGGGGTCGCCGTGCTCAGTCGAGCTCGCGCAGGCGCTCGGTGACGGTGGTGCGTCGCTCGGAGAGCTCGGAGGCGAGGCGGTGGAGCTCGCCCTGGCGCCGGCGCACGAGCTCGAGCTGGCGATCCACGTGCAGAGCGCCTGCTCGAGGATGCGGCGGCGCGTGGCGGCGTCGGCGTCGTCGCCCGCGGCACGCTCCCACTGGGCGCGCAGGTCGGCGCGCGCGTCCTCCGCCTCGAGCAGCTGCTTGAGCTCCTCGAGCGTCAGTCCGAGCAGCTGCTTGAGCCGCAGGATCTGGCTCAGCCGCTCGACGTCGGCCTCGGTGTAGAGCGCGATGCTGGCCGCGCGAGCGGGCATGGCTGCCCGGAAGCAGGCCGATCTCCTCGTAGTAGCGGACCGTTCGGGTGGTCGTCCCGGCGCGCTCGGCAACCTCGCCGATGCGCAGTACCGCCTCCCGCGCCGGGGCGCTCATTGCCCGCCCACCGCCTGCAGCTCGGCGGCGGGGCGCACCGCCGGCTCGCCGGCGCCCGCGTGACGCGGGCGGAGCAGCGAGACGAGCGGCACCGACGACCGAGGTCGCGGCGAGCACCCAAAGCGCCGTGTGGAGGTTCGCGATGAACGGGTCAAGCCGCTGGCTCGAGAGGCCCTTCGCCAGGCCGGAGAAGATCGCGAACAGCGTCTGGCGCGGGACCGAGGCCGTGACGATCGCGAGCACGAACGCGATCGAGATGACCGCACCGGTGTTCTGGAGCATCGTGCGCGCGCCGGCGGCGATGCCGCGCCGGTGCGACGGGACGGTGCCCATCATCGCGGCGGTGTTGGGGCTGTTGAACATGCCCGACCCGACACCGACGATGAACAGCCACAGCGTGCTCTGCCAGTAGGCCGAATGGGCCTGGAGCGTCGTCATGCCGGCGAGCGCGACCGCGCTCACGAGCATGCCGAGCACCGCCAGCATGCGCGAGCCGCGGCGGTCGGCCCAGATACCCGCGAGCGGCGAGGCGATCAGCATCCCGATCGCCATCGGCGCGAGCTTGATGCCGGCGGTGATCGGGTCGTCGCCCTGAGCGCCCTGGAAGTAGAAGACGAAGACGAACATCAGCGCGAAGCGCGAGAGGCCGTTCAGGAACGCGGCGCCCGTCGCCGCCGCGAACATGCCGGTTGCGGAAGATCGTCAGGTCGAGCATCGGCGCTCGGCCGCGGTGCTCGATCAGCACGAACAGTGGAAGCAGCACGACGCCGACGATCAACGACACGATCGTGATGGCGTTGTTCCAGCCGGAGATCCCGCCGCGCGAGAGCCCGAGCACGAGCCCGGTGAGGCCGACGACGAAGGTGCTCGTCCCGAGCAGGTCGAGGCCGCGGTTGGTGTCCTGCTTTGCCAGCTCGCGCAGCACCAGGCCGGCCCAGATGCTGCCCGCGAGAGCGAGCGGCACGTTGAACCAGAAGACCCAGTGCCAGGAGATCGTGACGAGTGCGCCGCCGAGCACCGGCCCGAGCACGAGCCCGACGGCCGCGACCATCGTGTTCGTGCCCATCGCCAGCCCGAGCTGCTCGCGCGGGAAGGCGTCGGTGACAAGCGCGGCGGCGTTCGCGAACAGCAGGCTGGCGCCGATTCCCTGGACGATCCGCCACAGGATCAGCTCGGTTCCGCCGGACGAGAAGCCGGCGCCGAGCGAGGCGAGCGCGAACAGCACGAAGCCGCCGACGTAGGCGCGCTTGCGTCCGAAGAGGTCGGATAGCCGTCCGGCCGTCAGCACCAGCACGGTCGAGGCGATCATGTAGGCGAGAATGACCCAGACGAGCTGGAGCAGGCGTCGTGTGCAGACTCCGCTCCAGGTCCGGGAGGGCGATGATCAGCGTGCCGGAGTTGATCGTCGCGAGCAGCATGCCGAGGCTCGTGCACGACAGCGCCCACCACTTGTAGGTCGCGTCGCTGCCGGCGCCCGGACGGCGCGGACGGGTCCTGGTTCGGGCTGAGGGTGTCGCCATCGCTCGCTCCGCTGAGGTAGTCAGTTGACGTTAACGTAAGCTTAGCAGCGCAAACGCTGCGCGTTTGCGCTCGGCACGGTTGTGGGCGATCCGGGTCCCCCTGACGGCAAGTGGCGGATGCGGCGGGCCGTGTCCGGACGCGGAAGGGACCGCTCACAAGGCATGATTGACGCCGTGGAGAGAGAGATCGAGGATGATCCAGGCGGGGGGATGCGATGACGATGCAGCTGAGTGACAACCAACGCCACGCTCTGCGAGCCTTCTGCGACACGATCGTCGCGCCGTTCGAGCGTGCCGACGACGAAGACGGATTCTGGCGACGAAGCGCGTCGGAGCTCGGCGCCGACGTCGCCGTCGAGCAGATGCTGCTGGCCATACCGGACGCGCTCGTGCGCGCCGGCCTCGCCGAGCTGCTCGACTCGCTGTGGCAGCAGGGCATCGGCCGGGCGCCCTCACAGCTCTCGCGCGAGCAGGTGGTGCGCAACACCGCGCTCGGCGGGTCGCTCGCCGCGGGCGGCGTAGGGGCGCTGACGAACATGACGCTGTTCGTCGTGTACGGCGCACCGGCGCCAGACGGAGGGCCGAACCCGAACTGGTCCCGCTTCGGCTACGCGGGGCCGCTGTCCGCGCCGCCGCAGGTCGCGAAGGAGATCGATCCGCTCGATCCGGACGACGGCTCGACGCTCGAGGCCGACGTCTGCATCGTCGGCTCTGGCGCGGGCGGCGCAGTGATCGCCGCGACGCTCGCGCCGCACATGAAGGTGATCGTGCTCGAGGCGGGCGGCTACTACAACGAGGCCGACTTCGCGCAGCTCGAGCTAAAGGCATACCAGGAGCTCTTCTGGCATGGAGGTCCGGCACCGACCGCCGAGGGCAACGTCACCCTGCAGGCCGGCGCGACGCTCGGCGGCGGGACGACGGTCAACTGGACCAACTGCCTGCGTACGCACGACTGGGTGCGCGACGAGTGGACGCGCGACTTCGGCCTCGAGGGCGTCGACGGAGCCGACTATGACCGCCAGCTCGACGCGGTGCTCGCGCGGATCGGCGCGAATGACGCCTGCAGCGACCTGAACGGCCCGCAGCAGCGCCTCGAGGAGGGCTGCCGCCGGCTCGACCTGGGCTTCAAGACCGTGGTTCGCAACGCCGACCCGGGGCGCTACGACCCCGCGTCTGCGGGCTACCTCGGCTTCGGCGACCAGACGGGAAGCAAGCAGAGCACGGTCAAGACCTTCCTACGGGACGCCGTCGAGGCCGGCGCGGACGTGATCGTGCGCTGTCGCGCCGACCGCGTGCTCGTCGAGAACGGGCGTGCAGCGGGGGTCGAGGCAACGTACACCGCACCAGCGGCCGGTCTCGCCCGCAAGGTCACCGTGCGGGCTCCGCGGGTCGTGGTGGCGGGCGGTGCCCTCGAATCGCCGGCGCTGCTGCTGCGCTCCGGGATCGGCGGGCCGGCGGTCGGGCAGTACCTGCGCCTTCACCCCTGCACGGCGATGCTCGGCATCTACGGTGAGCCGCAGGAGGCCTTCTGGGGACCGCCCCAGGCGGGGCTCTGCGAGCACTACGCCGACACCGGCGAGGGCTACGGCTTCATGCTCGAGACGACCCAGTACGCGCCGGCGATCGCGGCGAGCGCGCTGCCCTGGAGGGACGCGGCCGAGCACAAGCGTCTGCTCTCGCGGTTCAGCTACGGCGCCACCTTCATCGCGCTGACACGAGATCGGGGGCACGGCCAAGTGGTGCTCGACGCGCTCGGCGAGTCGCTGCCGCTCTACAGCGTGAGCGACGAGCTCGACCTGCGCAACCTGCGTGCCGGCCTCGCCGCCCAGGCGCGCGTCCACCAAGCCGCCGGCGCGCGCGAGATCTACTCGCTGGCCGGCCCGCTGCCGCACTGGCAGGCCGGCGACGACCTCGACGCCTTCATAGCCGAGGCGCAGGCGACTCCGATGGGGGCGGGCGGGCAGCGACTCTTCAGCGCGCACCAGATGGGGACCTGCCGGATGGGCGCCGACCCGCAGACGTCGGTGGCCGGACCGTGGGGCGAGCTCCACGACGTGAGCGGCGTCTACATCGGCGACGGCAGCGCCTTCCCGACGGCATCCGGAACCAACCCGATGGTCACGATCATGGCGCTCGCCATGCGCACCGCCGAGGCGATGCTCGGAACACGCGCGAGCGCGGCCGGGATCGCCAGGGAGGCGGTATGACCACCGAGCTGGAGGCCGTGGCGACTCGAGATCGCCTCTACATCGGCGGCCAATGGGTGGAGCCGGCGGGCGGCGGGAGGATCGAGGTCGTCGATCCGACCACCGAGGAGCCAATCGGCTCCGTGCCGGAGGGAAGCGCCGACGACGTCGAGCGAGCCGTCGCGGCCGCCCGCGCGGGCTTCGAGGCCTGGTCTCAGGCGAGCGCGGAGCAGCGTGCCGGCGCGTGTGCCCTGATCGCCGACGGCCTCGCGCTGCGTGCGCCGGAGATCGCGTCGCTCGTCGCGCACGAGGTGGGGATGCCGGTGGGACTCTCGAGGATGATCCAGGCGGGCCTCCCGACGATGACCTTCACGTCGATGTCGCAGCTGCTCGGTCAACTCGAGGCGGAGCACCGGGTGGGCAACTCGCTGATCGTCCGCGAGCCGGTCGGCGTGGTCGGCTGCATCACGCCCTGGAACTACCCGCTGCACCAGATCGCGCTCAAGGTCGCTCCGGCGCTCGCGGCCGGCTGTGCCGTCGTGCTCAAGCCGAGCGAGGTCGCGCCGCTGACCGCGTTCCTGCTCGCCGAGGTCGTCGAGGCCGCGGGGCTGCCGCCCGGCGTCCTCAACGTCGTCAGCGGCTACGGGGACCCCGTCGGCGAGGCGATCGCCGCCCATCCCGGCGTCGACATGGTCTCCTTCACAGGCTCCGTCCGCGCGGGCCGGCGGGTCGGCGAGCTCGCCGCGCGGACCGTCAAGCGCGTCGCACTCGAGCTCGGCGGCAAGTCGCCGAACGTGATCCTCGACGACGCAGACGTCCAGAACGCCGTGCTCGACGGCGTGGGCAAGTGCTACCTCAACTCGGGCCAGACGTGCAGTGCGCTGACCAGGATGCTCGTCCCGCGCGCCCGGCTCGCTGAGGCGGAGGCGATCGCGGCCGCCGCCGCGGCACAGATCCAGGTCGGCAACCCGTTCGATCCGGAAACCGAGCTCGGACCGCTCGTCTCGGAAGCGCAGCGCGCGCGTGTGCGTGCGTACATCCGCAAGGGGATCGAAGAAGGGGCGAAGCTGCTCGCGGGCGGTGACGAGCCCCCCGCCGGCGCAGAGCACGGCTACTTCGTCCGTCCGACCGTCTTCTCGGAGGTGACGCCGGAGATGACGATCGCGCGCGAGGAGATCTTCGGACCGGTGCTCGCGCTGATGCCCTACGTAGACGAGGAAGACGCGGTGCGGATCGCCAACGACTCCGACTACGGGCTCGCCGGAGGCGTCTGGTCACGCGACCCGGAGCGTGCCAAACGGGTCGCGCGGAGGCTCCGAACCGGCCAGGTCGAGATCAACGGGGCGACCTTCAACGCGCTCGCGCCCTTCGGTGGCTTCAAGCAATCCGGCCATGGCCGGGAGGCGGGGACGTTCGGGCTTGACGAGTACTACGAGGTCAAAGCCATTCAGCTTTGACCGACCGGCGCGCGACGCTGGTCCGGCCGGGCGCGGCGGTCGTGCTCGTAGCGGGCAGGCAGGCCCCGCGAGGTCTCAGCCGACTCTGTGGGGCCTGCTCGCGACGTTGGTCGCGCTGAAGTTGGAGATCGCCGTCATGATGCGGAAGACGCCGCCGTGGCGGAGCCGTAGCGTGCGGGCGAAGATCGAGGTCGACCCGCGCGGTCGCGTGAGCAGCGTCGCGACCGTCTTCCACTTGCCGTGGGCGCGCTCCTGGAGAAAGACGGCCTGGCCGTTCTGAGCGGGTGTCAGCGTGCCGCTGAAGCGCTCGCGGAAGCCGTGTCGGAGCCGGCGGCCGCGGTGCACGTGCAGCTTCACGATCGGTATCACGCCCTCTTCGATCGTGGGGCTCACCACGGACGGCATCGAGAGGTCGAAGACGCGGAACTGGGTGTCGTAGGGCAAGAACACGGCGGGGGCGGCGAACTGGAACAGGTAGGCCCCGTTCTGATCGGTCTTCTCGACGTTCCCGAACTGCCTGAAGCCGCCGGTGAAGGGCCACACGTTCGCCTGCAGCTCCACCGACTTGTTCGCGTTCTTGCTCGGCGGCGGGCCGGCGAGCGATCCATAGATCGTCAGGACTCCGCCGAAGACCATCGGATTGGGGTAGACGGCGATCGTCGAGTGGGTCGGGATCGGTGGGGTGTGGAACGTCCTGTCCGCGCCGCGGCCGGTGCCCGAAGAGCTCGTCGCGACGATCCGGTAGTGATAGGTCGTGTCGGGCGTGAGCCCGGCGGCGCCCCTCGCAACCGGCGCGGACCTGCGATTCGAGCCGATCGTTCCAGAGCTCGTGCGGCTGCCGTAATGCGTGCTCGTGCCGAACTGGAAGTAGTAGGTGGCCTTGCGCCCGTGATCGTCGACGAACCCGTTGAGCGTCGCGGTGGTCTGCTGCACGACGGTCGCGGGACCGGTCGTGGCCGTCGGCGCGGCGGCGGCGAGGGACGGCGCGACGAACAGCGTCAGGCTGGCGAGGCTCGCGACCAGCGAGGCATAGAGAACACGTGACATAGGACCGCTCCTTGGTTTGACTCCCGCCCAAGGACAACGCGCGCCAGGCCCGATAGTTGTGAGAAGCGCGCCCGGCGTCCCGCACGCCGGGCGCTGCGAGGCACCCGCGTCAGCGCGAACGGCGCTTCGCGTTCACCGACTTGCGAAGCGAGGCCCCGGCGCTGAAGCGGGGCGCCTTGGAGGCCTTGATCTTGAGCGTCTCGCCCGTCTGCGGGTTGCGGCCGGTGCGAGCGGAGCGCTCGGAGACGTGGAACTTGCCGAAGCCCGTAAGGGTCACCTCGCCACCGCGAGAGAGCTCATCCTCGATCTCGAGCAGGACAGCGTCCACCGCGGCGCCGGCGTCGCGCTTGGTCAGCTCGCCGCTCTGCGCGACGCGATCGACCAGCTCAGTCTTCGTCATCTCTACAGCCTCCTTGAGCGGATACTTGCCAAGGCGACCTTAGGCGCCAAGACGGACAGACCGGCGTTTCTGTCCGGCGGCGCGCTTGGGATCAATCACCTCGGACCGAGCGATTGATTTCGGTGGCCCGGGCTCAGGCGGGCGAATTCGCAATCAACCGCCTTAGAGGGCGGCCTCCGCGAGCAGGTCGACCTGTTCCGGGTCCGGTGACGCCGGGAAGCAGATGACCTCGTCGGCGCCGGCATCCTCGAAGGCCGAGATGTAGCCCTTTACGGTGCCCGCGTCGGTCGCCGCGGAGTCGACGACCTGCCGCGCGTTGTCGCCGAGGAAGGCGTAATAGTCGCCGAGGCTCCTCTCGGCGGCGCTCTCCGCGCCGTCGCCGAGCGCGAAGTAGAAGAGCGCGAGCGTGCGGGGCTCGCCGTCGCGTCCGGCTTCGCGCCAGGCGCGCCTCAGCTTCTCGAGCGACGGCTTGAAGGCATCCGGCGGGCCGCCGCCCATGGTCCAGCCGTCCCCGTGCTCGGCGGCCCGGCGGAACGCAACGTCCGCGCTGCCCCCGATCAGGAGCTTCGGCCGCCTTCCGTCGGCGGCCGCGGGACCGGTGCCGCCGTCCCCCTTCCAGAGACGAGCAAGCTCCGCCAGCTGGCGGTCGAAGATGCGCCCGCGACTGCCGAAGTCGACGCCGGAGAGCTCGTAGTCGTCCGGACGGCCGCCGACGGCCAGGCAGAGCGTGAGGCGACCGTCAGAGAGGTTGTCGACCGTCGCGGTCTGCTTCGCGAGCAGCGCGGTGTTCGGGCGAAGGGGCGCGATCAGGATGTCGGTCACGAGCCGGATCCGCTCGGTGACCGCCGCGGCCGCGGCGAGGCAGGCAAGCGACTCGAAGTTCGGATAGGCGATCCGGTCGATCGTCCCAAGCGACGAGAACCCCGCCCGGTCGGCGCGCCGTGCCCACTCGACGATGCCGTCGCGCTCGACGCCTCGTACTGCGTTGGGTAGGCCGATGCCGATTTCCATCCTCAATCCCCTCTCCGTTCGGCGTGCGGGGCGACTCTAAACAACAGCGGATCGACGGAAGCCGTCTATGTGGCCGAGTCGCCGGCCTCGAGCTCGAGCAGGTCCGGAGAAGCCCACTCCGCGACCGCTCCCTCGCCCTCGAGCGCGGCGACCGGTTCGGAAACGTGGTGCTCCTCCTCGCTCCAGTGGAACTTGCCGCCGCGCAGCCACGACGCCGCCGCGGCGATCAGGCAGGCGACGACGGCGAAGGTGAAGGCCGCGCCGAGCGCGCTCGAGAACGGTCCGGTCATCAGGCGCGGGAAGAAGCTCCTGCCGGTCAGCAGGACCGCCTGAGCGTGGGGCAGCGAGTGCAGGACGTGCGCTCCGAGCAGGGACTGCATCGGGTTGTAGCCGAGGAAGGCCGCGAAGAGGCTCGCGACGGGCGGGAGATGGGCGACGCGCGCGGCCGCTGCCGGCGGAACCCCGTGCGCGGTCAGCCCGCTGCTGAGGGCGCCGGGGAGCTGCGCGGCCAGGCCGACGATCATCAGGGAGAAGAAGACCCCGATCGAGAGGACCATCGCGGAGTTCTGGAAGGTCGCCGTCATGCCCGCTCCAGCTCCGCGCTGATTGGGTGGCAGGCTGTTCATGATCCCCGCTTGGTTCGGCGAGGCGAACAGGCCCATGCCCAGGCCCATCGTCAGCAGCAGCAGCGCGAACAGCGGGTAGGAGAAGTTGACGGGCAGGGCCTGCAGGCCGATGAAGGCTCCCGCGGCGACGACCATGCCGCCGGTCGCGAACGGGCGTGCGCCGTAGCGGTCCGAGAGGACGCCGGCGAGCGGTCCCGCGATCAGGAAGCCGGCGACCATGGGAAGCATGTAGATGCCCGCCCAGAGCGGCGTGCGGCTGAAGTCGAACCCGTGCTGGGGCAGCCAGATGCCCTGGAGCCAGATGATCAGGATGAACTGGAGACCCCCGCGGCCGATGGCTGAGAGCAGGTTCGCGACGTTGCCGGCGCTGAAGGCGCGGATTCGGAAGAGCCCGAGGTTGAACATCGGCTGCTCGACGCGCGTCTCGACGAAGCAGAAGACGGCGAGCACGGCGAGACCCCCGATCAGCTCGCCGAGCACCTTGGGGCTCGTCCAGCCCATCGTGTGGTGGCCGTATGGCTGGATGCCGTAGGTGATCCCGACCATCACCATGACGAGGCCGAGGGCGAACAGGATGTTGCCCCAGAGGTCGATCTTGGCCGGCTTGCGCTCACTGATGTCGCGCAGGCGCGTGTAGGCCCAAAAGGTGCCGAACAGGCCGAACGGCACGGAGACGAGGAACACGAGGCGCCAGGAGATCGGCGAGAGGACGCCGCCGAGGACGAGGCCGATCGAGGAGCCCGCGATCGCGGCGACCGTGTTGATGCCGATGGCGAGGCCGCGCTGGTCGGCCGGGAACGCGTCGGTGAGGATCGCGCTCGAGTTGGCGAACAGCATCGCCGCCCCGACTCCCTGGAAGACGCGCATCACGATCAGCCAGAGGGCGCCGGCGCTGCCGTGCATCCAGGTGACCGAGAGGACGATCGAGAAGGATGTGAAGACCGCGAAGCCGAGGTTGAACATCCGCACGCGGCCGTAGATGTCACCGAGGCGGCCGAGGCTGACGAGCATCACCGCGGTGACCACGAGGAAGCCCAGGATCATCCAGAGCAGGTAGTTCGTGTTGCCCGGCCGGAGCGGGTCGATCCGGATGCCGCGGAAGATGTCAGGCAGGGAGATCAGGACGATCGAGCCGTTGATCGTCGCCATCAGCATCCCGAGCGTCGTGTTCGAGAGAGCGATCCACTTGTAGCGGTCCGGGTGCGAGGCGCGGTCGGTCGGCGAGGCGGTCATCGATCTCCCGTGTGTCCGAGATTCACGTTCACGTAAAGGTGCGAGACGATAGCGGGCGCCGTTCGGGGCACGCCCATGGTGGTTCGGGTCTGCCGGCGGCCGTCCCCGTGCCTCGCGAGGCAGGCGCGCAGGGCGCGCTGCGAGATCGTCCGTGCGAGACGTCTCGGCCCGAACGCCTCAGCGGTCGCGACGACTGCTCTTCGTCCGCGTCCCGCGCGCGAGATTCGAGCTTTCGACGACACAGGCACTTGCGGCGCTCGCGCCGAGCCCCTAGATTGCCGCCACTGCTGCGGCGCGCTGCAGCCATCGACCGCGACTGGAGACGGCATGCCCCGAACGCACCTTCGACTGCTCGGCGCACTTGCGAGCGCAACCGTTCCGGCAACGCTCGCGTGCGGGATCGCGCTGGCCGCCGTCCCGGCGCACGGCGTGACCCTGAGGGCGACGGCGAAAGGCTTCGCCGAGTCGCTCACGACCTCCGCCAACGGACGTTCGTTCGCCGGCTACGACCTAAACGTGCCCGAGCGCTGCAACGGAAGCAGGAACGTTGGCAGGGCCCATGGGCGGCGCAGCGCCGGCTCGGGCGCGCCCGCGATCCCGATCCGCGCGAGCGGCAAGTTCAAGTTGCGCTACCGCACGAGCGGCCAGTTCACCAGCGGCGGCAAGGCGTATGGCGGCAAGTTCGTGTTCAGCGTCAACGGCAAGTTCACGGCCTCGCGCGCCGCGGCCACCACCGTGCGAATCACGTTCCGCTCGAGCAACGGCAAGCTGCGCTGCAACAGCGGGAAGATCCGGTTCAACGCACACGGCTAGCCGTGGACGAACCGGTCCGCAGCATCCTGACGAGCTACCGGACGTGGGCCGTGGTGGGCTGCTCGCCGGAGCCGGCTCGTGACTCGCATCGAATCGCCGCACTGCTGTTGCGCCGCGGCTACCGCGTGATCCCGGTCAACCCGGCGGTCGACGTGATCCTCGGCGAGCGCTGCCACGCGACGCTCGCCGACGCCGCCGCGGAGGAGCCCGTGGAGGTCGTCGACATCTTCCGCCGCTCCGATGCCGCCGGCGCACACGTCGACGAGGCGATCGATATCGGCGCGAAGGCGATCTGGATGCAGCTCGGCGTGATCGACCGGGCGGCCGCCGAACGCGCCCGCGCCGCGGGCCTCGAGGTGGTCATGGATCGCTGCCCGGCGATCGAGCTGCCGCGCCTCGAAGCCAGCGCGCGCGATGCGCGCGCTTCTGGCTGAAGGCCCGCTCGCCGCATCGAGTTCTCCGTCGCTGACCGGCGCGCTTCGATCTGGCCCGAGCGATCGAACCTAGCGGTCGTCTCCGACGAGGCGCTCGAGCGCCGCGCGGATGCCCTCGGGGATCGGCGCGGGACGGCGCGTCTCGCGGTCGACGAAGACGTGCACGAACCAGCCCGTCGCGGCCGGCTCGGCGCCCTCGGGTCCGAAGAGGCCGATCTCGTAACGGACGCTCGAGCTGCCGAGACGCCCGACGCGCAGGCCGGCATCGACGGTCTCAGGGAAGGCGAACGCGGCGCGATACTCGCAGTGCGACTCAGCGCAAACGGCGATCACCGACCCGCGATGGATGTCGAGGCCGCCGGCTTCGATCAGGTAGGAGTTGATGACGGTGTCGAAGTACGAGTAGTACTCGACGTTGTTGACGTGGCCGTAGACGTCGTTGTCCTTCCAGCGCGTG
The DNA here is from genome assembly GCA_963719375.1 of uncultured Actinomycetes bacterium. GTDB lineage: Bacteria > Actinomycetota > Thermoleophilia > Solirubrobacterales > Thermoleophilaceae > JAICJV01. The sequence goes on from CAVRBY010000001.1 coordinate 2,637,446, forward strand.
GGAATCGCCAGGTGGTGCGGGTATGACTCGCGCGTCGGCATCGCGGCGCGGCAGGATAAGCGACACTTGCGCGCCGATGGCCCGCGACTACCCTCAGCGCGCGCTGCGGCTGCCGTCCGACGCGCGAGAGCTGATCCTGGTGCGGCACGGTGCCTCAGCGCCGGCCGTCCGCGGCGAGTCGTTTCCGATGCTCGGGCGGCTCGCCGACCCGCCGCTGGCCGCCGCGGGTGAGCGCCAAGCCGAGGCGGTGGCCGGACGGCTCGCACGCGAGCCGCTCGCGGCGGTGTTCGTGACTCCCCTGCGGCGCACCGCCGAGACGGCGGCCCCACTTGCCCGGGCGACGCGACTCGAGCCGGTGGAGATCGCCGAGCTGCACGAGGTCCAGCTCGGGGAGTGGGAGGGTGGCGCACTTCGCATCCGCGTCGCCGAGCGCGACCCGGTCGCGCTGCGCGTCTACAAGGAGGAGCGCTGGGACGTCATCCCCGGCGCCGAGCATGCGGACGAGCTGGCGCGGCGGATCGCCGCTGGCCGCGAGCGGATGATCGAACGGCTGAGACCGGGAAACGTCGCCGCTGCCGTACTGCACGGCGGAGTCATCGGCGAGCTCTGCCGGCAGGCCACGGACAGCCGGCCGTTTGCGTTCGTCCATGCGGACAACGCGTCGATCTCGCGACTCGCGGTGTTCGCCGACGGGCGCCAGCTCCTGCGCAGCTTCAACGACACCGCACACCTCGACGACTGACGCGGGCGGCGCGCTCGGCGCTTACCTAGTTCTTACTTCGGGCATCGTTTGCGTTAACAGGGCGCGGCTTCCATCGTGGGGTGACCCGCCGCGCTCATGGCTCTACCGCGCTTTGCCCCCGGCGCGCGCGCTGGCCCCGGCTGGCGGCGATCGCCGGCGTCCTGCTCGCCGTCGTGCTGCCGCCGGCGGCAGGTCTGGCAAGGGTTGGCAACGGGACGACTGCGCGCATGAGCGTGCAGGTGCTCCACCTGCGGGGCGCCGGGGGAGATCAGACGGAGCGGACGGTGCGGGTCTACCGTCCGGCCGTACCGGACTCCTCGAAGCTTCCGGTCCTCTACTTCCTGCACGGCCTGCCCGGCAGCTCGAGCGACGTCGCCAAGGCCGGCATCGTCAAGCGGCTCGAAAACTCATTCGAGCACGGGCGACGTCCGTTCGTGCTGGTCGTGCCCGACGGCAACTCGAAGAGCTATCCGGACGCCGAGTGGGCGGACTCTCGCGACGGCGCGGAGGAGATCGAGACGTGGCTCACGAAGACCGTCATCCCGGCGGTTGAGGGCTCGCATCGCCGACCCGCTTCGAAGCGCGCGATCGCCGGCTTCTCCATGGGAGGCTACGGCGCGATGAACCTGGCGATGCGCCACCGCAACCTGTTCGGAGCGGTCGTCTCGATCGCCGGCTACTTCCACGTCGACGACCCGAACGGCGTCTTCGGCGGGGACCCGGCGACGATCGACGCGAACAGCCCCGATCTCGACATCGGGCGGGCGCGGGGGCTGCGGATCATGCTGCTCGACGCGAGCGACGACACGCAGCAGGTGACCGCCGGCGAGTCGCAGCGGTTCGACGCGGAGCTGAACGACGCCGGCATTCCCGCCACGTTCGCGGTCGCCCCGGGGACGCACAACTGGGCCTATGTCGCGAAGCAGACGCCGGTCTTCGAGCGCTTCCTCGAAGCGGGCTGGCGGTGATCGGCTACGGGACCGTCTCGGCACGCAGGTCGGACGGCCTCGCCGAGCCCGACTGCGCCTGAGGCTCGCCGAAGGTGACACGCAGCAGCGCACCGCCGTCGGGAGCGTTGGTCGCCGCGGCCCGGCCCCCGTGCGACTCCGCCACCTGGCGCACGATCGCGAGCCCGAGGCCGGAGCCCGGGAGCTTGCGCGCGGAGTTCGCGCGGTAGAAGCGGTCGAAGACAAACGGCAGGTCCTCCTCGGCGATCCCCGGTCCGTGGTCGCGGACGGTGATCGCGCCGTCGCGGACGGCCACCTCAACCGGAGCGCCGGAGGGGCTCCACTTGACCGCATTGTCGAGCAGATTGGTCACCGCGCGATCGATCCTGTCCGCCATTCCCGAGACGACCGTCGGCTCTAGCTCCGCGTCGAAGCGCAGCTGCGGAGCACGGCGGCGGACGCGGTCGAGCGAGGCGGCCACCAGCTCGTCGAGGCGAACCTCGTCCTCGAGGTCGTGCGGCTGGGAGCCGCGGGCGAGGTCGACGACGTCGCCGACGAGCTGGGTCAGCTCGTCGAGCTCGCCGAGCACGTCCGCGAGCAGTTGACGGCGATCCTCCGGCGGCAGCGCGTCGCCGCTCGCGAGAACCTGGATGTTCGTCCGCAGGCTCGAGATCGGCGTGCGCAGCTCGTGGGAGGCGTCGGCGACCAGGTGCCGCTGCGCCTCGACCGAGCGCTCGAGCGCGTCGAGGGTGCGGTTGAAGCTGCGCGCGAGGCGGCCGAGCTCGTCGCGGCCGCCCTCCTCCTCGAGCCGGTGGGAGAGGTCGGGGCCACCGCTGAGCGACTCGGTACGGCGGGTGAAGCGCACGATCGGCGCGAGCGCAGTGCGCGAGACGACCAGCCCGATCGCGATCGCGAGCGCTATGCCGGCCGCGATCACGATCCCGGAGATGACGAGCAGCCGCGTCAGCACGGCGTTTATCTCGTCGAGCGGGCGGGCGACCTGGAGCGCCGAGCCGCCCTCGGGGACCGTCAGGACGCGCAGCGGCGAGCCGGCGACCGTGACATCGCTGAAGGAGGTCCTCTTGCGACCGGCGGCGATCGCGCGCGTCGTCGCGGTCACCGGCAGGGCGAGGGTCTCGTCGGGCGGGCGGGTCGCCGAGCCGTCGGGACGGACGACCTGCACGTACCCGTTCGCGCCGCCGAAGCCGACCGGCGGCGGGATGTCGAGCAGCGAGCGCAACTGGTCATTCGGCGGCCGGCGAGGCGGCGCGCCACGCCGGCCACGGTCGCCCACCGCGAGCCTGGGGCGAGCGACGACGGCCTGCCCGCCGCGCACGTCGATCCGGTCGGCGCGCTCCTCGAGGGCGCGGTCCACCTCGCCGCGAAGCTGCGCACGCGCGGCGATGTAGAGGGCTGCGACGACGGCAACCGCGGTGACGGCGACGGCGAGGCCGGCGGCGACGGCGATGCGGGTACGGAGGGTCATGGCTCGCGCAAGACGTAGCCGACGCCGCGGACCGTGTGGATCACGCGCGGATCACCATTCTCCTCGAGCTTGCGGCGCAGGTAGCCGATGTAGACGCCGAGCGAGTTCGACGCGGGGCCGAAGGCGTAGCCCCAGACGCGCTCCTGGATCACGTCGCGCGTAACGACCTTGCCGCGGTTCAGCATCAGCAGCTCGAGCAGCTGGTACTCGGTGCGAGTGAGCTCCTCGAACCGGTCCCCGACATCGACACCGTGACGCGCGGCGTCGAGCGTGAGATGAGCGAAGCTGAGCCGGTCGAGCTCGCCGGTCGGGGTGCCCCGGCGGAGGAGCGCCCGCACGCGCGCCTTGAGCTCGTCGAGGTCGAACGGCTTCACCAGATAGTCGTCGGCGCCCGCGTCGAGTCCCTCGACGCGCTCGGAGACAGCATCGCGCGCCGTCAGCATCAGGACGGGGGTGCGGTCGCCGGCCGCGCGCATCCGGCGGCAGACCTCGAGGCCGTCGAGCTCCGGCATCGCGATGTCGAGCACGACCGCGTCGGGCACGCTCGTGGCGAGCTGGCTGAGCGCCTCGCTGCCCGTCTCCGCGAGCGTGACCTCATATCCGGTCAGCGACAGCGCGCGGCGGAGCGACTCGCGGACCGCACGGTCGTCATCGACGATCAGGACGCGCATAGTCCAAGTATGCCGTGGCGGCCGCCAAACCCCGCCAAGATGGGCGGCGCGGCATCAGCGCGACCGGCTGCTTCACCACGCGCTCGAGACCGTCGCTAGCGAGCGCGCAGCCGTCGTCGATGACGAGCCGGGAGGCGGGAGACCGTCAGTGCGCGACGATGCGGAAGCTAATGAGCACGGGAGTAGAGCTCCCGTTGGCGTCGTGGGTGACGGCGCTGAGGCGGTAGGAGCCGGGACGCAGCGCGTGGCCCTTGACTCGTCCGGTGAAGCGGAAGCTGTTCGCGCCGGCGGTGTCGACGTGCTTGAAGTTGCCGACGGGCACGTAGCGGGTGCAGCGCTTCGGGTGCTTCGGCTTGTGCTTGCGCGGTGGGGCCACGCAGCTCTTGCCCTTGCGGATGCCCGCCATGGGCCGCTGGACGGTGAAGGTCGTCGTAGACGCCTGCGAGTCGCGGTAGCTGATCTTCGTGCCGACGGGATGCTTCACGCGGGCGACGCTCGTGCCGTGGGTCGCGGCGCGGAAGACCTTGGCCGACAGCGTCAAGCCGGTCAGCTTGGGCTTCGACGTGCCTGCGGTAACGAAATGCTGCATCGGCGTCGTTCCCGTGCCCCCGGAATTGGTCGCGACGAGCTCCCAGTAGATCGTCGTCCCCGCTGGCAGGCCGCCGACCTGTGCGGTGACCGCCTGCGCGCTGAAGCCGGGGGCAAGCGATTGGGCGGTCGTCGAGGAGGTCATGGCGGGCGTCGTGCCGTAATGGAAGCTGTAGCCGGTCGTGTCGTGCCCCGGGTTGACCGTCCCGCTCAGCGTCGCGCCCTGCGTCGAGACGGCGGTCGGAGCCCCGGCGGTCACGACCGGGACCGCGACGTACTCGTCCGCGCCGATGTCGGTCTTGCCCGCCTCGATGCGTGGCTGGCCCTCGAAGTCGAAGCTGCCGTTGGCCGCGTTCGTCGCTCCGATGTCGATCGTCGGGGACACCGAGGTCTCGTGGAAGTCCCCGGCGCCGGGGTTTGAGAGCTTCGGATCGGCTGTCGTGTTGGTGCCCGTGCCGGGCGCGGTGGCGGTGGCGCCGCCGGAGGTCGGGGCGGTCGTGTAGTCGGAGTGATCGAGGTTGACTGTGTCGGAGCCGGGCCGAGGTCTGCGACGCGGAGACGTCGGCGGTGGTGCCGCGCGCGATGACGTTCGTGGCGTTCAGGACTGACGTTGACCGCGTGTTGTCGGCGGACGACAGATGCCGGTTCCCCCCGTGCGCGGTCGCGTAGGCGTCGACGTTGCGCAGCGTGCGAGGTGAAGGGTCCGCGCCCGCGCCACTGAGTGCATTCGACACTCCGAAGCCGTTCGTCCCGGAGGACCAGCAGACGGAGTTCGTGATCGTGCCGTCGGCCGCGGCGTCGCAGCCGCCCGTGGCCGGGCCAGCCGCGCTGCTGTGCGCGATCAGCTGGTCGGCGGCCCCGTTCGCGACTCCGACTGCGAGTGCGTTTGTGGCCTCGATGTCGAGAAAGGTGGCGGTCGAAGCGTTTGTGATGTCGAGGGCCACGGTGCCGACGGTGTCGTCGATCACCGGTCGCGGCTGGCCGGCAATGCCGTGGATCGTCTCGACGTGTGGCGGGTTGAGCTCGGTCGCGAGCGAGTACGTGCCGGGCTCGACGATCACCTCGGTGCCGTCCGCGGTGGCGCCGTTGATCGCCGTCGCGATGTCGCACGGCGCCGCAAGCGTGCACGGGTTGGCGGAGCTGCCCGTTGGCGATGCGTAGCGCTGAGTCGCGGCCAGCGCCGGAGTCGCGCCGGCGAGCGCAACCAGGAAGGCGAGCGCGACCGCTGCCGGCAGGGCTCGGAGGGTCCGGGGCATCCGTCCAACGTATTGGGTGGTGGGGCATTCCGCCAGGGGTAATCCGGCCCGGCTCCGCCAGCCCCTACCCGACCGGCTCGTCGGTCGTCTCGTGACGGGCCGCGTCCAGGTCGAGGTCGCGCAGGACGAGCTGCGCGATGTCGGGGCGGACGTCGCCGCGCTCCTCGAGGTCGAGGATCGCCGATCGGGCCGAGGCGAGCATGTCGTTGTCGGTCTCGGCGACGCGGCGCCTGCGCTCCTCGAGCCCGTCGTCGCCGCCGTCGCGCAGGCGGGCGCCGTAGCGCCGGCGCCGCCCCGTGTACTCGCGCTCGAGGGCGCGGCGTGCGTCGTCCGGAAGGCCATGACGTGCGGCGGCCTCGCCGAGCCTGCCGAGTGCGGCGTCGGCTGCGGCCTCGTGGGCGAGGTCGTGCTCGCGGCGGACCTCGCCGGCGTCGGTCAGGTTGAGCGCGCGGAGCGCTGGACGCAGGGTGAGGCCCTGCGCGACGAGGGTGACGACGATCACGACGAGCGTCAGCAGGATCACGAGCGGACGGTCGGGGAAGGGCGCGCCGCCGTGGATCGTCATCGGGAGCGACAGCGCTGCCGCGAGCGCCACCGATCCGCGCACGCCGCTCCAGGCGAGCGCGAAACGCCAGCCACGCGGCGAGGTCGACTCCTCGCGGCGAGCGACCAGCCCTCGGGCGCCGCGCCAGAGGGGCGGCAACGCGAGCGCCCAAACGAGGCGGACGCCGACGAGAACGGCGAGCACCGCCGCGGCGCCGAGCGCGACCTTCCCCGCGGGCAGCCCCACCGAGCCGAGCAGCGACCTGGTCTGGAGGCCGACGAGCAGGAAGAGCAGCGAGTTGAGCAGGAAGCCGATCACCCGCCACGCGGCCTGGATCTCGACCCTGGTGAGCGGCTCGACGAGGTCGTGGGAGCGGCGCCCGAGCCAGAGGCCCGCGACGACGGCGGCGAGGATGCCCGACGCGCCGACGCGGTCGGCGAGGATGTAGGCGGCGAAGGGCGTCAGCAGCGAAAGGGTCGCCTCGATCAACGAGTCTTTGGTCCGGCGGCGAACCCAGCTGACCGCGACACCGACGCACAGTCCGGCGAGCACGCCACCGGCGACCGTGAACACGAAGCTGCGCGAGGCGTCGAGCAGCGAGAAGGAACCGGTGACGACGACCACCGAGGCGACCTTGACGAGCGTGAAGGCAACGCCGTCGTTGAGCAGGCTCTCGCCCTGCACGACCGCGGCGAGGCGGGGATCGGCGCCCTCGCGCCCGAGGATCTGCATCGGCGCGACCGCGTCGGTCGCGGCGAGGGCCGCGCCGAGACCGAACGCGACGCCCCAGGGAAGCCCGAGCACCGAATGGGCCACCGCCGCCGCGCAGGCTGCGGTGACGCCCACGAGCACCGTCGCGAGCAGGCCCACCCAGGTGGCGTTGCGGCGGAGCTCGCCGACCGGCGCGAAGAACGCGTCGATATAGAGCAGCGGAGCGACGAAGAGCAGCAGGACGAGCTGCGGGTCGAGGCTGACGCTCGGGACGCCGGGGACGAACGCGATCGCGACGCCGCCGAGGACGAGCGCCACGGGGTATGGCACGCGCGCCGCGCGCGACGCCCAGACGAGCACCAGCGCGGCCGCGAGCAGCAGCAGCAGCGTCTCGGCGACCTGCGTCGTCTGGCTCATCGGCGGGCTCGCCCCCGTCCCGCCGTCACTTCGCATCGCCCCTCCCGCTCGAACGTGAGCGGGCACGTCATCGGGTCAGCTCCTCTCAGGCAGTTTCCTGGTCGCGGCACTGGCGCCGCGCCGGTGCGTACTTTCCGCGGCGGCGCATGCGCCGACGCGCAGGGAGGCGCATGCGCCTCCCTCCCCAACGGGACTCAACGATACGAATGCCGGTGCGGTCAGCCCTCGAGGGGCGTGCGGGGGGGCGCGAAGGCCCACTGGCGATTAAGTACGAACATGAGCGTCGACGCGCAGACGAGGGCGAGCGCCTGGGAGGCGAGGCGAGTGAGACCGGCGCCCTCGACGAGCACCGTGAGCACGAGGAGGTTCGCACCGAGGCCGAGAAGCTGAACGATCACATAGCGGGCGAAGCGCGACTTGCTCGACGCGCCCGCGCGAAAGGTCCAGAGCCGGTTGAGCGTGTAGCTGTTGACAGCGCCGATGATGAAGGCGCCGCCCGAGGCTGCCGGGTACCAAATGCCGACGTCGACCGCGAGCTTGAACAGCACGAGGCTGATCAGCGTGTTGAGCACGCCGACCATGCCGAAGCGGACGATCTGGCCGATCAGTGAGGCAGGGACGCGCTGGGACACTGCGGCGAAGGTCGGCGAGCGGGTCAAGGCGCCAAGCGGGGTGCGGGTGGTGACTGTCTCTTCGGCACTCATCGGGAGGCTGAAAGCTAACCGGGGTCAGATTAAGCGCGGTTGAGGTTCAGTTACGCGCTCGATCCAGCCCGCTCTAACCCCGGGCCAATGTGCGTGTAACAGACCTTAACGGGTCGCAGGACACGATAGGCGCGAGCGGATGTCCATCTCCGAACCTCAAGCCCTGCCCGAAGAGCAGACCGAAGCGCTCGACCCCGAGCGCCGCCTGCAGCTGACGCCTGAGCGACTGCCGTCGCTGTCGATCGTGCTGCCGTGCTTCAACGAGGCGGAGAACGTGGTCGCGATGGTGGCCGACGCACAGCGTGCGGGGCGGGCCTACGCCGATCAGCACGAGGTGATCCTGGTCGACGACGGAAGCCGCGACGGCACGGGCGAGATTGCCGCTGCGCTCGCCGCCGAGACGCCCGAGCTGCGCGTCGTGACCCATGGGGACAACCGGGGCTACGGCGCCGCGGTCCGCTCCGGGCTCGCCGCCGGCGCGCTCGATTGGCTGCTGCTGACCGACGGTGACCGCCAGTTCGACCTGATGCAGCTCGAGGCCTTCGTGCCGCGGACAGCGACCTCCGACCTCGTCGCCGGGCGCCGCAGCGACCGCGCCGACCCGCTTGGGCGGCGCCTCTCCGCGCACGCGTGGAACGGTCTCGTGCGCGGCATGTTCCGGCTGCCGCTGCGCGACGTCGATTGCGCCTTCAAGCTGATCCGTCGCTCACTGCTCGACCAGGTCGAGCTGAGCGCGGATGGGGCGATGATCAGCACCGAGCTCGTAACCAAGTGCGTGCGGGCGGGCGCCCGCGTCGTCGAGCTCGACGTCGCTCACCGGCCGCGGTCCGCAGGGGAGCAGAGCGGCAACAACCCGCGCGTCGTGGCGCGGGCGTTCCGGGAGCTCGCCCGGATGAGGCGAACGCTCGCCGAGTAAGGCCGGGCGGCCGGCGCTGCACGCTCCCAGCGACTGATTCCGAATTCAACGGCTCGGTACGGGCCCGCGGAATGAATCGTCTCGGTCCGTGCAGGCGGAGACGATCGATAAAGAGCCCGTTTCAAAACCCCGCGCACACGTCTGGCGGCGGCGGATCGTCGCGGCTGCTACGTCCTCGGATCCGCTCATAGTCCCAGCTATGAGCCGGATCCTGCGTCCTTGCCCCGCTCGATCCGGCGCGCGCCAGCCGCACACGCGGGATTGTGAAACGGGCTCTAAGAGCGCTCGGTCTCAGTTCGAGCGTCCGGCCTTGCGCCGCACGCTGCAGCTCCTCTACCTCCGCGGGAGCCGGACGCTAGATTTCCGCCTGCATTGGTCGACGATTCGCTGAAGATCTTGGTCGTCGACGATGAGTCGGCGCTGCGGGAGACGCTCAAGCGCTCGTTCGCGCTCGAGGGGCACAGGGTCACCGCCGTCGCGGACGGCACGGCGGCCATCGACCGGGCGAGCACGGACAGCTTCGACATGGTCCTGCTCGACGTCTCACTCGGCCCCGGCCCCGACGGCTACGACGTCTGCCGGATCCTGCGCAGCCGGCGCAACGTGGTGCCGATCATCATGCTGACCGCGCGCGACAGCGAAGCCGACGCCGTGCTCGGGCTCGAGGCCGGCGCCGACGACTACGTGACGAAGCCCTTCGGCCTCGCGGAGCTGCGCTCGCGGATCCGCGCCGTGCTGCGGCGAGCGGGGTCGCGCGCGCTCGGAGACGAGGTGGTCGCGGCCGGGCAGATCACGCTCGACCGGGCGCGGCGCGAGGTGATCCGGGAGGGGGAGGAGGTGCAGCTGACCTTCTCGGAATTCGAGCTGCTGAACTGCCTCATGTCGGAGCCCGGGCGGCTGTTCAACCGCCAGGAGCTGCTGCGCGCGATCTGGTCCGACAGCGCCTATCGTGACCCGCGGGCGATCGACGTGCACGTCCGTCACCTGCGCGAGAAGCTCGAGGAGGATCCGGCGCACCCACGACTCATCGTCACGGTGCGCGGAGCGGGCTACCGCCTGAACGCGCCGTAGAGACGCGCCTCACCGGCAGGTCTCAAACGCCTGTGCCCCGGTCTTGCCCAATCCGGCACGTGCAGCGCGCGCGAAGTTTCGAGATCGGCCCTCAGGTGATTGACTACTTCAGTCGTCGCCGCCTGCCGAGGCGGAGCAGGCGATCGATCGGGATCGATCGTCTAACAGAATCTGAACATTTGGCGCGCCGCGCTTAACCGATCCGGGGACACGCTTACGCTCGTGGAGGAAGCTGAGTTTCAGGCGATGATGGACGGCAACGACCGGCACTGGTGGTACCGGGGCCGGCGCCGGATCGTCAACGCGGTGCTCGAGGGTCTTGAGATCGGTCAGGATGCGGAGTTGCTCGATGCGGGCTGCGGATCGGGCCGGCAGCTCGACGAGCTCGCGCGCTACGGCGGCGTGCACGGCATCGAGCTGAATCCGCTCGGCGTCGCGTCGTCGCACAAGCGCGGCTACGACGACGTGCAGGTTTCGGCCGTCGAGGAGATGCCGTTCGAAGATGCAAGCTTCGACGTCGCGACCTGCCTCGACGTGATCGAGCACACCCCGGATGACGTGCGCTCGCTCGCCGAGCTGCGGCGGGTGACGAAGCCGGGCGGTGCGCTGATCGTCACCGTGCCCGCCTACCAGGCGCTCTGGTCGCGTCATGACGTGGTCAACCGGCACTTCCGCCGCTACCGGCGGAAGACGCTGCGGGAGGCCGCGTTGACGGCCGGCTGGCGGGTCGAGTACGACACTCACTTCAACTCGCTCTACCTCGCCCCGGCGGCGCTCGTGCGACTCGCCCTGCGCACCGTCCCCGAGGCTCAGCAGCGGTCTGAGCTGGCGCTCACACCGAGCTCGCTCGACTCGCTGCTCGAGCTGCCCCTGCGTGCCGAGGCCGCATTGATCCGGCGTGGCGCCTCGCTCCCCGCCGGACTCTCGCTGCTCGCGGTCCTGCGCACCCCCGGCCCGCCGTCGATGGCCGCCCGGGGCAGGGCAGCGCTGCGCCGGGTCGCGTAGCCGGCGGCGCGGCCGCCTCCCGCGCGTCTTGGGCCGGCGGGCGAGCATCTGAAGCGGCGGCGCCCGCTTCAACCTATGCTCGCCGTGTGGACATTCAGCACGGCAGCGGACTGAGCCCGTTCGGGCCGCGCCGGCACCCCGACGACGCGCGCACCGATGACCGGGGGGCGTCGCGACGTGAGCGCAGGAAGCGCTGGCTGCTGATCGCGATGCGCTACGGGGTTCCGCTCGTGGTCTTCGTCGCGGGGCTCGTGATCCTGCTCGCCGACGCCGACCGCGACACCGCGCTCGAGGCGAGCTTCACCTTCTTCGGGGCGGCGATCGCGATCCTGCTGCTGAACGTCTTCTTCCGGATCGGAATGCGCGGCGACAACGAGCGCGACCGGGAGGAGGACGCGCGGCGCTACTTCGACGAGCACGGCCACTGGCCCGACGAGGCCCGGCCGAGCGGCTGACCTCGCGGCGGATCGTCGAGCCGGTGTCGCTGGCGCCGGAGGGCGGGCGGGCGTACGATCTCGCTTCGCGGGGTGCAGGGACCGACGAGGGGGGAAGAGAGAATGCTTGAAGGGCTTGTCCAGAACGACTTTCCGCTGACGATCCAGCACGTTCTCGAGCGGATGCGCCGGATGCACGCCGGCGCCGAGGTCGTGACATTCACCGGCGAGGGCACCGAGCGTGCCAGCTACGCCGAGGTCGCGGGCCGGGTCGACCGGCTCTGCCGGGTGCTCGAGGGACTGGGGATCGAGGAAGGCGACCGGGTCGCCACGCTCGCCTGGAACAGCCAGCGCCACCTCGAGGTCTATCTCGCGGCGCCGTCGATGGGGGCGGTGCTGCACACGCTCAACCCGCGCCTGTTCACCGAGCAGCTGAGCTACATCGTCAACCACGCCGAGGATCGCGTGATCTTCGTCGACGACTCCCTCGTGCCGCTGCTCGAGAAAGTAGCGCCGGAGTTCAAGGGCGTCCGCCACTACGTCGTGATGGGTGACGGGGACTCGGGGTCGCTGCCCGACGCGCTGCGCTATGAGGATCTGCTCGCAGAGCAGGAGGACGGGTACGACTACCCGACGCTCGACGACCGGCAGGCCGCCGGGCTCTGCTACACGAGCGGCACCACCGGCAACCCGAAGGGCGTGCTCTACTCGCATCGCTCGAACGTCCTTCACTCGATGTGCGCCGGTCTCGCCGACACGATCGGGATGACCGCCTCCGACCGCGTGCTGCCGATCGTGCCGATGTTTCACGCGAACGCCTGGGGCCTGCCATACGCGGCCGGGCTCATCGGCGCCAGTCTCGTCATGCCGTCGCAGTACCTCCAGGCGGAGCCGCTCGCCGGGCTGATCCGCGACGAGAAGGTGACGATTGCCGCCGCGGTGCCGACGATCTGGCTCGACCTGCTGCGCTACGCCGATCAGAACGAGCCAGACCTGTCCTCGCTGCGGACGGTGGTGTGCGGCGGCTCGGCCGTGCCGCTGTCCCTGATGCAGGCCTTCGAGGAACGGCACGGCGTGTGGATCATCCAGGCGTGGGGGATGACCGAGACCTCGCCGCTCGCCTCCATCGCGCGACCGCCGGCGGACGTCTCTGAGGAGGAGTCCTGGCGCTACCGGGACCGCGCGGGCAAGATCGCGCCGCTCGTCGAGCTGCGGCTGATCGGCGACGACGGGGAGGAGGTGCCGTGGGACGGGGAGTCGACCGGGGAGATCGAGGTCCGGGGCCCATGGATCGCTTCCGCCTACTTCGGTGACGACTCGAGCGACAAGTTCGACTCCGGCTGGCTGCGCACCGGCGACATCGCCGCGGTCGACGACCGCGGCTTCATCAAGATCACCGACCGTGCCAAGGACGTGATCAAGTCCGGCGGCGAGTGGATCTCCTCGGTGGAGCTCGAGGGTGAGCTGATGGCCCACCCCGACGTCGCCGAGGCGGCGGTGATCGCGAAGCCAGACGACCGCTGGGCCGAGCGGCCGCTCGCCTGCGTGGTGCCCGTCGAGGGACATGACGTCAGCCCGCAGCAGCTCGTCGACCACCTCCGCGAGCGCGTCGCCAAGTGGTGGGTGCCGGACGAGTTCGCCTTCATCGACGAGGTGCCGAAGACGAGCGTCGGCAAGTTCGACAAGAAGGTGCTCCGCCAGCGGCTCGCCGACGGGGAGCTGGAGCGCCGGCCCGTCTCGGAGGGCGACTCGGGCGCTGAGAAGAGAGAGACCGCGTCAGCGTGAGGCCGATGGGAGCGTGCGGGCGGCGCCCGCACGCCCGGCCTCGTAGCCGGCCCCCGTCGACCGGGTGATCAGAGCGTGGGGGCGGCGTCCGCGCGGTCGGCATCGTAGCCGGCCCGCGCCCAGCTCTCGACGCCGCCTCCCACGACGTGCACGACGTGGCGGGCCCCGTAGCGTGAGAGCAGGCTCGCGGCGACGGCCGCTCGCTGGCCGGAGGTGCAGATCGCGGCGACGGGCCGCTCCGGGTCGATCCCGTCCGGGACGGCGTCGATGTCGTGGTAGGCGGCGTGGACCGAGCCGGGAATGTGCACCTCGTCCCATTCGCTGCGCTCGCGGACGTCGACGAGCTGCAGCGAAGAATCGCTGAAGCGCTCGTGGGCTGCGTCGACCCCGAGACGCTCGATCGACTGGACCGGGCGGCCCTCGTCGCGCCAGCTCGTCATGCCACCCGCGAGCAGGCCGCCGAGGTTGCGGACGCCCACCGCGGTCGCGAGGCAGGCGGCGCGGCGGCCGTCCTCGTCGTCGCGGCCGATCAGGACGACCTCCTGCCTCTGGTCGGCGAGCCAGGCGAGCTTGGTGCCGAAGCCGGCGTGCAGCCCGGTGATCGCGACCGAGCCGGGAATGTGGGCGCCGTCGAACTGGAGGTCGGTGCGGACGTCGACGAGCAGCGCGCCGGCGCGACGCTTCTGCTCGACCTGACGCGGCGTCAGCGGCATCACCTCGACGCCGGCCGTGAGCAGGGGGCCGCGGTTCAACGCGACCACCGCCTCGAAGTTCGGAGGCTGCGGCCCGAGCGCCGCCAGGACGCGGTCGATGAAGCGCTGCTCGTCCAGCTCGCCGAGCAGGACGTTGTGTCGCGACTCGAAGCCGATCGTCGAGGAGGTCTTCATGTCCATGCCGGGGCCGCCGCAGAGCGAGCCGCCCAGGTGCCCGGGCCAGACCTCGGTGTCGGGGTCGAACGCGAGCAGCCGCTCGTGGAGGCTGTGGAAGATGTCACGGGCTCCGTCGCGGCGCTCGACCGCCAGGTCGGGGCGGGCGAGGTCGCCGACGAACAGGCTGTCGCCGGTGAGCAGAGCCCAGGGCTCCTCGCCGCGGGCGCGGTCGATCAGCGCGAACGTGGTGTGCTCGGGGCGGTGACCCGGCGTATGAACGGCGCGCACGACGAGCGTGCCGAGCGCGAGCTGCCAACCGTCGTCGAAGGACTCGTGCTCGTACTCCGCGCCTGCGTCGCGATGGATGTGGATCGTCGCGCCGGTGGCGGCCCGCAGGCGGCCGTGTCCGGAAACGTGGTCGGCGTGGGTGTGCGTCTCGAGCACGTGATCTATGTGGACGCGCATGTAGCGGGCGAGCGCCAGGTACTCGTCGATCTCGAAGCGCGGGTCGACGACGGCCGCCATCCCGGAGTCCTCGTCGCCCACGAGGTAGGACGCGCAGCCGAGGTCGTCGTGGATGATCTGGCGGAAGATCACTGGCTCGGCGGAGACAATACGCTGCCGCTATGGAAGTCTTCCGCACCCCGGAGGAGCGTTTCTCCGACCTGCCGGGCTACGACTTCGAGCCGCGCTGGGCGGAGGTCGGGGGCCTACGGCTCCACTACGTGGACGAGGGCGAGGGCGAGCCGGTCGTCTGCTTCCACGGCGAGCCGACCTGGGCCTACCTCTACCGCAAGATCGTCCGGCCGCTCCGCGACGGCGGCCGGCGGGTCATCTGCCCGGACCTGCCGGGCTTCGGTCGCTCCGATAAGCCGACCGACCGCCGCTGGTACAGCTACGACCGGCACGTCGAGCACGTCTCAGCCCTGCTCGCGACGCTCGACCTGCACGGCGCCACCGTCGTCGTGCAGGACTGGGGCGGGCCGATCGGGCTGCGCTGGGCTATGGAGAACCCCGACCGGGTCGGCGCACTCGCGATCCTCAACACCGGGCTGTTCAGCGGGCGCGTCAGCAAGGGCTTCCTCGCCTGGCGCGACTTCGCGGAGCGAAATCCCGACCTTCCGATCGGCTTCGTCGTCCGCGGCGCCACCACCTCGGAGCCGCCGGACGACGTGATCGCCGCGTACGAGGCGCCCTTCCCGAACGTCGAGGCGAAAGCCGGCGCCGCGCAGTTCCCGCTCCTAGTACCGACCGCCGAGGACGACCCGGGCGCGGCGGAGATGCGAGCCGTCGCGGAAGACCTGCGCCGGTGGGAGAAGCCGGCGCTCGTCGCCTTCTCCGACCAGGATCCCGTGTTCCCGTACCCGAACGCGGGACAGGCGTTCGTCGACCTGATCCCCACGGCTCGCGAGCAGGTCCGGATCGAAGGGGCGGCCCACTTCCTGCAGGAGGACCGCGGCGAGCGGATTGCCGAGCTGCTGCTCGAACCGCGGGCCTGGCCTTAAAAGCCCGTGTCAAGCCCCCCCGCACGCGTCTGGCGGCGCGGATCGTCGCGGCTGCTGCGTCCTCGGGTCCGCTCATAGCCCCAGCCATGAGCCGGACCCTGCGTCCCTTGCCACGCTCGATCCGGCGCGCGCCAGCCGCACACCCGGGATTCTGAAACGGGCTCGTAGCGAGCGTCGCGGCGCGGCGCGGCCTTCGAACTCAAGCGCCGACGACGGCGAGCGAGTGTGACCCCCGCCCGCGCTATTGAGCCGCGGCGGCGACCGGTGCGCCGGACTGGGTGATGATCGCGTCGAGCAGGCCCGGGAAGCGCGCGTCGAGGTCCTCGGCGCGGACCCAGGTCAGCCGAGAGGTTCCCGACTGACGCTGGCCGATGACGCCCGCCTCCCGCAGAACGCGGAAGTGGTGCGTCAACGTCGACTTCGTCACCGGGACGTCGAACGACCCGCAGGGGTGCTCGCCGCCGGCCCGACTCAGCGAGCCGACAATCTCGAGGCGCACGGGGTCACTGAGCGCATGCAGGACCGCATGAAGCTCGATCTCCTCGCGCGGCGGCTGGAGAAGCGGGTGATGCTCGATCGTCACGACACTGATTGTACGACGAATCTCGTACTTGTGGTACGATGCCCGTCGTACTTTCGTAGAGAGGATCCGTATGACGAGGATGACACCACCAGCAGCCGACCCGAAGCAGACGCTCGATGAAATCGCCCTCGCCGCCAGCCGCAAGGACGGCGCGGTCGAACGTGCCCGCGAACTGCGCGCAGCGAGGGGCGCGGAGGCAAGCTACCTGCTGAGCGTACGGGAGCGATGAGCGCCCTCGCGCAGACCTCCGAGGAGCGGCGCTCCTCGCTGCCGCGCTGGCCGACGCTGGTGCTCGCCTGCGTCGCGCAGTTCATGGTCATCCTCGACGTCTCGGTCGTGAACGTCGCGCTGCCCTCGATCCGTCACGACCTCGGCTTCACCGAGGACCAGCTGCAGTGGGTCGTCAACGCCTACACGCTGACCTTCGCGGGCTTCCTGCTGCTCGGTGGACGCGCCGCCGACCTGCTCGGGCGCAGGCGCGTCTTCATCGGCGGGCTGCTGCTGTTCTCGCTCGCGTCGCTCGCGGGCGGCCTCTCCCACGGCCAGGCGATGCTGATCGCCGCGCGCGCGGTGCAGGGCCTCGGCGGCGCGGTCGTCTCCCCGGCCACGCTCGCGATCATCACGACGACGTTCCGCGAGGGCCGCGAGCGAAATCGCGCGCTCGGCGCGTGGGGTGCGATGGGGGGCGCCGGCGGGGCCGCCGGCGTTCTGCTCGGAGGGATCCTCACGCAGACGCTCGGATGGCAGTGGGTCCTCTTCATCAACGTCCCGATCGGGCTCGCGGCGGCCGCTCTCGCGCTGCGCTTCGTCGTCGAGGGCCGCGCCCAGGGGGCGCGCCGCCATTACGACGTCGCCGGCGCCCTGAGCGTCACGCTCGGGCTCGTCGCGATCGTCTTCGCCGTCGTGCGCACGGACGTGAACGGCTGGGGCTCGGTGAAGACGATCGCCGTGCTGGCCGCGGGAGTCGCACTGCTCGGGGTCTTCCTGCTGATCGAAGGGCAGGTCGCGGCGCGGCCGCTGATGCCGCTGAGGATCTTCCGCTCGCGGATGCTGAGCGGCGCGAACGCGGTCGTCTTCATGCTCGGCTCGTCGATGTTCGGCATGTGGTTCTTCGTCTCGCTCTACCTGCAGCAGGTGCTCGGCTACTCGCCCCTGAAGGCGGGCCTCGCGTTCGTCCCGATGACGGTGATGATCATCATCGGCTCGACGGTGTCCTCGCGCCTGACCCAGCGCCTCGGACCAAAGGCGCTGCTCGCCGCGGGCATGCTGCTGCAGACCGTCGGCCTGCTGATCTTTGCGGGCGTATCGGCGAACGGCTCCTACGCAAGCGACGTGTTGCTGGCCGGGATCCTCACGGCGACCGGCATCGGCACCGCCTTCGTGCCCGCGACGATCGCGGCGGTCGCAGGCGTCGCGCCGGGCGAGGCCGGTCTCGCATCCGGGCTGATCAACACCTCACGCCAGGTCGGCGGAGCGCTCGGCCTGGCGATCCTCGCGACCGTGGCGACCGCGCACACGAACAGCGTGCTGGCGGCGGGCCACACGGGGATGCACGCCGCGCTCACCGGCGGGTTCGCGCGCGCGTTCACGGTCGGCGCCGGCTTCTCCGCCGCGGGCGCGGTGATCGCGCTCATCGTGCTGCGCAGTCCGGCGCGACACGCGGCCGCCCGCGCACGCACCGCCGCGGTCGCCGAGAGCGCCGGCTGATCTCTGCGGCGAAGACGACCCCCCCAAATGGGGGGTTCGACGCGCGGGCAGCGTTACCGAGGGCCGGCTGGGGTGATGCTCCCCAGAGATGCTCGAGACGGCAAACTTCAGAGGCGACGATGTCGACTGCCTGGTATGCGCCTCGCTTGCCTGCGCGAGCTGCCTCTCGAGCGACGTCGACTGGGTCCTTCTCGACGAGGCCCATGACGCCCGCGCCGCGTGCGAGTGCCGCGCCTGCGGCGGCGCCCACACCGTCTTTCTCACGCCGGCGCAAACCCTGCGGCTCGCGCTCCACGCAGAGCGCCCGCTCGACGCGGCGCTCGCCGGCGACGGGCTCGGCGCCGCGCACTGACGGACGCGCAGGCACGCCGGAGGCCGACCGGTGGACGTGGCCCGGCCCCTGATGGTGCTCGTGGTGGACGACCATGACGTCGTCCACTGGGGCTTTCGCCTCCTGCTCACTCGGCAGCCGTGGGTGGAGCGGTGCCTGCCGGCGCGAAGCGGCACGGAGGCGGAGACGCAGGCTCACCGGTGGCGGCCGCAGGTCGCCCTGGTCGACCTGTTCGTGGGCTCGGAGTCGGGCGCCGAGATCTGCCGGCGCGTGCGCGACGCCTCGCCGGCCACGAACGTGCTGCTGATCTCGGGTGCCGGACAGATCTCGGAGGCGGCGGCGCGCGCGGCGGGTGCCACCGGGTTCATCTCAAAGGATCGCGGCGCCGCCGACATCGCGGACGCCGTCCGCCGGGTGGGGGCCGGGCTGACCGCGTTCGGCTCGCCGCAGCAGGCCGCCCCGCGATCGCTCTCGGGACGAGAAAGGGAGGTCCTCGATTTGATGGCGGCGGGGGCGACGAACCGCGAGATCGCCGCCCGGCTGTACCTCTCGCCCCACACGGTCAAGGATCACGCGAGCGCCCTCTACCGCAAGCTCGACGCACGCAACCGCGCCGAGGCCGTCAGGCGCGCGCAGCGGCTCGGCCTGCTGTGAGCGGAGCGCGTCTCTATCGTCGTTGGAGACGATGAGCGGCGACTCGAACCCCGCAGCGCTGGAAGCGCCTCTCGAGGCAACGACCGCGCTTGGCGCCGTCCGCCTGACCGTCGCCGACGTGGAGCGGATGCAGGCGTTCTACGAGCGTTCGGTCGGGCTGCGTCCGATAGGAAACTCAGATGGCGTGCGCCGCCTCGGAGTGGAGGGGACCTGCCTGGTGGAGCTCGTCGCCGATCCCGCAGCGCCGGCGCGGCCGCGGCGGACGAGCGGGCTTTTTCATCTGGCCATCCTCGTTCCCGACCGCCGCTCGCTTGCCGCCGCGCTACGGCGGGTCGCCGAGAGCGGCTGGCGCTTCAGCGGCGCGTCCGACCACCTCGTGAGCGAGGCGCTCTACCTCGACGACCCGGAGGGAAACGGAATCGAGATCTACCGTGACCGGCCGCGCTCGGAGTGGCGTTACTCGGAGGGCACGCTCGAGATGGCAACGCTGCCGCTCGACCTCCAGGGAGTGCTCGGCGACCTCGACGAAGGGGATGCGGACGACGGCATGCCCGCCGGCACGCGCATCGGGCACGTGCACCTCAACGTCTCCGGCCTGGATGAGGCGGAGCGCTTCTACGCCGGCCTGCTCGGCTTCGACGTAATGGTGCGCGGTTACCCGGGCGCGCTGTTCGTCTCCGCGGGCGGCTACCACCACCACATCGGCCTGAACACCTGGAATCGCGCGACCTCGGCGCCGCGGCCCGGGGCGCGGGGCCTGCGATCCTTCACCGTCGCCGTCTCGAGCGGCGACCTCGAGCGGATCGCCGAGCGGCTCCGGGCGGCCGGCTACCCGCACGAGCGGCGCGACGGCGAGCTGCTCGTGGACGATCCGTCCGGGAACCGGGTGGTTGTGACCACCGCAGCGTGAAGTACGTCCTCTTCTACGAGTCGGCCGACGACGTGGCGAGCAAGGTACTCGCTCCGCTCCCGGCCTGAGCCGGCCCGAAGACCGCCTGCCGACAGCTCAGGGCTCGATCACGTGCGAGGGATCGGGCTGCTCGTCCGGCGGCGCCTGCGAGTAATCGGCGAACTCGCCGTCGCGCCAGGCCACGGCCGCGCCGACGCCTTCGCGGGCGGCGCGCTCGACGAACTCCGCGGCTTCCGGAGTGTTCCGCATCAGGCCGTCGAGGATCGGCCCGAGCGTCTGCGTACCCGCGAGGCCCATCGCCTCGAACGCCTGGTTGACGACGAGCTTCATCGCCGCGAGCTGCGAGGCGGGGATCGAGGCGAGCCTGCGTGCGGTCACGCGCACCTCCTCCTCTAGGCGCTCGAAGGGGACCGCGGAGTTCACAAGTCCGACCTCGGCGGCCTGCGCCCCCGACAGTGGCCTGCCGGTGAGCGCGTACTCCTTCGCGCGCGTGAGCCCCAGCCGATAGATCCACATACCGGTCAGGTAGGCGCCCCAGATACGCGAGTAGGGGGTGCCGATGCGGGCGTCGGAGCTCGCGATCACGATGTCAGCGCAAAGCGCGAAGTCGCTGCCGCCGCCGACACACCAGCCGTGGACCTGGGCGATGACGGGCTTCGGGGAGCGCCAGAGGCTCATGAAGCGGGGCACCGGGGCGAGGCTCGGCGCCGTCGCGAAGACGAAGTCCTTGCCCGGGTCCCAGCGCCCCTCGGTCGTGATCTCCGCGTCCCAGTGGTGGAAGCCGCCGGCGAAGTCGAAGCCCGCGCAGAACGCGCGCCCAGCGCCGCGAACGACGATCACCTTGACGTCCGGATCGGCGACGGCGGCCTCGACCGCGGCTTCGATCTCCTCCGGCATCGGGGGGACGATCGTGTTGAGCCGCTCCGGGCGGTTGAGGGTGATCGTCGCCACCGCCTGGTTCACCGCATAGAGGAGTGTCTCGTAGGCCATGCGGCGGTTTTCGCCGCCTGCCCACGCCGATCCTCCGCAGGGACCGCGGATGGCCGGGTTTTCTACCCGTCCGCGCCGGTACGGGTGGTGAGCGTGCCGGCGCCGCCGCTGCTGAGCGCGCGGCGCACCAGCCCCGGAACGAGGATGCGCAGTTGCGCGGCGAGCGCGTAATAGCGCGGGACGTAGCGCTCGGCGTGGCGTTCGTGCGCGGCGGAGATGATCGCCTCGGCGGCGATCTCAGGCTGCGAGACGAGCCAGCGGGTCAGCGCTCGCTCGCGCAGCTCGTGCGCCGGGAAGCCCTCCGTCTCGATGAAGCCCGGCAGCAGCGAGGCGACGTGCACGCCGTGGGGCAGTTCCTCGAGGTGAAGCGCGTCGCCCCAGGCGATCAGGGCCGCCTTGCTCGCCGAGTAGGCGCCCGCCCCCGCGCGCGAGACGCGCCCCGCCGTGCTCGCCACGTTGACGATCGAGCTTGGCGATGACTCGCGAAGGACCGGGAGCAGCGCCTCGGTGAGGCGGACGGTGGCGTCGAAGTTGAGCTCCATCGTCCGCCGGACGTTGCGGTAGCCGCCCTCGGCGAACGTCGCCCGGCGCGACCCGCCGGCATTGTTGACGAGCATGTCGAGCCGGCCGCGGTCGACCACGGCGTCCCGGACCTTGCCGGGTGCCTCATCGGCGGTCAGGTCGGCGGGCAGCGCGGACGCCAGCGGACCGATCTCCTCGGCGAGCGCCTCGAGCTGCTCGGCCCGGCGCGCGACGAGGATCACCTCGTAGCCGTGGCGGAGAGCGAGCCGGCGCGCCGTCACGGCACCGATGCCGCTCGATGCGCCGGTGACGACGGCGACGCGCCGCGACGCGCTCAGAGGACCGCCGGTGTCGCTCAGGGCGTCTGCTGGCCGCCGGCGAGGGACGTGATGTCGTAGACCTGGCTCGCCGGAGGTGACTGGATCGCGGGCTTCGGGCCGAAGTTGAAGAACTCGATCGTCTCGCCGAACGACGTCGCCGGCGCACCCGTCTGGGCGTTCGGCTTGATCGTCATGGTGATGTGCTCGCGGCGCACGTAATGGTGTGCGTCGATCCAGACATCGACCGGATAGGTGCTCTGACCGGTGAGCTGGACGAGCCGGTCGGCGGACTGGCTGGCCGAAGCGCGCTGCGAGCTCGGAAGGCGATCGGGCAGGCGGCGCAGGTCGACGGTCGCGTGATAATGCGTGGTCGGCGTACCGCGCACGGTCTCCGTCCCGATCCGCTGCACCGAGCCACTGGTGGCCTCCAGCGCCTGCAGGTACTGGCTCGGGTCCGACTGGTTGAGCTGCGCGAGCTGGCCGAGGTTCACCCCCTTTGACTGCGCGGCTGCCTGGACGTTGAAGCCGATCCATTGCTTGCCTGCCGGCAACCCGCGGAAGAGCGTCGGCGCGCTCATGTAGAACCACGGATAGGCGAACACGCCGTTGATCTTGGCCGTCGCCGGGTTGACGCCCGTGACGTGGGCCGCGCCGAGGATGTGCGAGAGGTCCATCGTGAGGGCGACCCGATGGTTGCGGATGTCCTCTGTGCCGGTCCCCGTGAAGGCGATGTTCTGGGCGACACCACCGACCCCGGCCTGCGAAGTGAGCGAAAAGTCCACGCCCGGCGCGCCCCCGGTCGTCTGGGCGGCCTGAGCGATCGGGTCGACGGAGGCACTGCCGCAGCCGGAGACGAGACCGGCCGCAAGGGCCGCGAGCGCCGCGGCGGGCAAGACGGTCCAGCGACGCGTCGCACGCGCGCGGATCCGAACTGCCGTCTCGAGCATCCCTACTCCTTCATCTGGTCGCGGCCACCTCTTGCGACCAGCAAGGTTAGCCTGCGAGCGTGCGCGCGGCCGGCCCCGGGGCGGACCGGCCGGTGGTGCTCGCGATCAGGCGGCCTGACGCCCGCGCTGCGCGGTCGCGCGCAGCTGCCGCTCACAAGCGAGCAGATCGCGTGTCGCCTCCAGCAACTCGGAGTAAGCCTCGGGCTCGTAGGCGCTGCCGATCACGTCGCGATAGCGCGCACGGCATTCCGTCTGGCGCGTCCGCGCGGCCATCAGCCGACTCGCCGGGCGTCGCGGATCGCGCTTGTCGCGATCGTCGACGACTGTTGACATCCTGCACTCTCCTTCTCCCGGCGCCGTGACGCCGGACCTGAAAATCGATACAAGGTAAGTATCGGCACGGGCCGTAAAGAGCTGATAACTCCTGCCTGAAGGTCGGCTAAGGGGTTACCAGCGGGTCAGGCGGCCGCCGCACTGCTGCTCGTGCGCGCAGCAGCTGGTCGCATCGCCAAAGGAGCGGCCACAGCTCCCGCAGCTCCAGTCCTCATGGAAGAGCGAGGCGCTGATCGCGGGCTTCGCCGCGGCGGCGCGATCGCCGCCGGCGATCAGCCGCGTGGCGCTCGCATAGGTGCTGGTGGACGTTTGTGGTGTCATCGGATTCCTCCTTTCACCTTCCGCATCGGCAGTTGAGGCGCGCCCTTGAACCATCATTCGTCCGGGTCGGACGCGTCTCGCAAGTGAGCGAAGCACGGCCGGACGAGCTCTGGCGGGTGCGGCGGGCGGATGAAGCGACGGTCGCCCTTGACGCCGCCGGGTCGAGCGGCTCGCGTCGCGCTTGCCGGTGGGAGGGATCAGCAGCCCGGGCCATTTGCGTTGTCGAGCGCGTCGACATCGCCTCCGTCTCGATCGAAGATTCGCGCCTTGGTAAAGGCGACCAACCCTAACAAGGTTAGTTCTAACTACCTATATACGTTGCCTCTCGGCGGGGCCGTCAAACCCCCCGACCGGACGGAGGGCCGCGGAATTCCAAGGGACAGCGCTCAGGCTGCGCGGACGTCGCTATCCGTGCTGCTGAGCGCCGGCGCGGGATCCTCGACGACGCGGGGACGCGCCGTCTCGACCTCGACCGGCCGCGGGGCCGGCGTGCTCTCCTGCGCCGCCGGACGCGGCTCGACATCGATGTGCTGCCAGCGCGGATCCTGCCCGTAGAGGGTGCTGCGGATCGAGGCCTCGAGATCGCGCGTCGCCCGTGGCGGCGGCGCGGGCTGCCGGGTCCGGCGACGGGCCCGGCGGGGACGGCCGAGCAGCCGAGCGAGCCTGACCGACCCGCGCGCGAGCTCGATCAGCACGGGGGAGAAGACGAGGCCGGCACAGACCGCAAACAGCAGCGTCGTCGACATCAGCGCTCAGCTCAGCGGAGGTCGAGGAACGGCTGTCCGGCGGCTCTCAGGCCGGCTCGAGAGCTTTCTGGCACGACGGACCACTGGTTTGTTTTACCAGACCAAAGATGGACATCCGGTTAAACCGCCGAGCGCCGCAGGAGCTGGCTCGAGCAGCGGCGCTCGCCCGTGCGGCGGTAGCCTCCCCGCCCATCCAGCTCATAGAGGTCCGCGGCCGGCTGGAGCTCGCCGAGCCGCTCGGAAGCGGCGGTGCTCAGCGCGGCACGCGCTCGGTGCCCGGCTCCGCGCTGCGCTCGCCATAGGCGGCCTCGTCGGCGAGCCTGCCGAGAGCGCCGATCACCCCATACAGGCGGCGTCGCGTCGCGGCTGCCTCCTCGGCCAGTTCGGGCGAGCCGACCTGCTGGCGGAGGGTCTCGGCGAGACGAACGCGCTCGTCGGCGAGCGCGGCCAGGCGAGCCCGCTGCTCGGCCACATAGGCGGCAGCACGGGCCGCGCCGGCGCTGCGCACCCGCTGCGCCTCCGCCTCGGAGAGCGCCTCGATCCGCCGGCGCTCCTGCTCGATGCCGTGCTCGATCAGGCGTCCGTAGTCGCTTGCAGCCTGCTCGGCGGCGAGCGCCACGGCCTCGTGCGAGCCCTCTATCAGGGCGCGGCGGCCGTTCGTCGCCGGCGGGACCACCGCCGGGGCCTGTTGCGCGATCGCCGGCTCGGCGCGCGGTTCCGGCTGCTCGCCCGCCGCGCTGGCCAGGTCGGCCTGCTCCGCGACGTCCGGTTGTCCGGCCGCGCGAGGCCGCTCGCCACGGCCGGCCTGGGCGGACTCGTGGTGAAAGTCCTTGCCGCGGATCAGCACAAGCGTGAGGACCGCCGCGACCAGGACGAGGATCGCACCGACGAGGAAGACATCATCGAGACCGGACGTGAAGCCGGTCCGGACCGCGTGCCCGATCGCCGGACGCGCCGCGGGCGGCGCCGAGGAGACGGCCGCTTCCGCGCCGCCGCTGCCGGAGGCGACGGTGCCGGCGAGCGCGTGCACGCTCGCCGGCGTCAGGCCGGGAGCGCCGGCGAGGCCGGAGACGATCGTGTTGCGAACGGTGTGGACGAAGATCGATCCGAGCGCCGCGATGCCGGTTGCGATTCCGACCTGACGGAAGGTGCTGTTGATGCCCGACGCCATCCCCGCTCGGGCGGGCTCCACGACGCCGACCGCCGTCGAGGCGAGTGGTGGGTTGACGAGCCCCGTGCCGATGCCCGCGACGATGAAGCCTGGGATCAGGTGCGTCCAGCCGGACGACGCATCGAGGCCGCGCATCAGCAGCAGGCCGGCTCCGACGAGCGCGAGGCCCGGTGCGATCAGGAGGCGCGTCGGGACGATTGCGGTCAGCCGTCCCGCGAGGGTCGAGGTGAGCAGGATCCCACCGGAGAGGACGACAAGGCGGACGCCGGTCTGCGCGGCCGAGTAGCCGAGCACGTCCTGGAAGTAGAGCGTGATGTAGAGAAGCAGTGAGAAGAGGCCCGCGGACAGGGCAAACGCGGCGATCGAGCCGCCGTCGAAGGTCGGCTTGCGGAACAGCGAGAGGTCGAACATCGGCCGCTCCTGCAGCCGCTCGACGATCAGGAAGACGACGAACAGCACGGCGGCTCCCGCGAGGCAGGCGACGATGACCGCCGAGCCCCAGCCCTTGGTGCCGCTCTTGATCAGCGCATAGACGAGCGCTCCGAGCGCGCCGCTGAAGGTGACCACCCCGAGGTAGTCGGGACGACGGGGGTTCGGATCGCGCGACTCGTCGACACGCAGGAGCGTCAGGGCGATCGCGAGGGCGCCGATCGGCACGTTGACCAGGAAGATCCATCGCCAGCTCAGCCCGCTCGTGATCACACCCCCGAGGACCGGGCCCACGGCGACGGCGACTCCGGTGACCGCGCCCCACGCGCCAAAGGCGATGCCGCGGTCGCGACCGCGGAAGGCCTGGGCAAGCAGCGCGAGCGAGGTTGCGAACATGATCGCCCCACCCACTCCCTGGAGCCCGCGGGCGAGGTTGAGGAAGAGGGGATCTGGGGCGAGGCCGCAGAGCAGCGAGCTGACCGAGAAGAGCGCGAGGCCGATCGCGAAGACGATTCGCCGGCCGAAGATGTCGGCGAACGAGCCCGGCCGTCAGGAGCAGCGCCGCGAGCATGAGCGCGTAGGCGTCGACGACCCATTGGAGGTCGCTGAAGCTCGACTTGAGCGACTGCTGGATCGCGGGCAGCGCGACATTCACGATCGTGATGTCGAGCAGGAGCATGAACGTCCCCACGCAGACGGCCAGCAGGGTCCACCACTTACGATCCATTGGGCCTCACCTTACGGATTCCGCGCGACGGCGCCTACAGGATTGATTCCGAATTGCGCGGCAGCCTCCACCGTGTATGAGAATCCATCTCGGTCGATCGTCTTCCGGCGACCGATTCACGGCCTATCGCGGGCGCGACGGCGGCTCTCCCGCCTTCGACAGCGGGGAGCGGAATCTCGCGGCCACGCGTCTCCCGCCAAGCCAGTCCGTCAGGCGTGATGCCTCTGCTCGCAGGGCGCTCAGCGCGTCCGCGCCGACGTCCTCGAGCAGCTGAAGGTCGACCTCGCCGTCGGCGCCCTGGCGCCAGCCGCCGACGATCCGACCATCCCACCAGGCCGTGGCTCCCGCGTTGCCGCTGCGATCGAACACATGGGCCTTGTAGGGGCCGAGGTACCAGTCCCGGTTGGCCCAGCCCATCGTGGTCGGGTCGAGCGGGGGTAGAAGCGCCGGCCACGGGTCGACCGGCTCCGGCTCGTCGAGGTCATCGGGCAGCAGGTAGCCGGTCTGCCCGTCGAGGTCCACCTCGACGGCGCCGAGGCTCGCAAGGGCCGCGCGGACGGCGCGCACGGTGGCGCCGAGCCACCATCTGACGTCGTCAATCGTGCCCGGCCCGAAAGCCTCGAGCCAGCGCCTGACGAGCCATGCCGTCGCTTCGGGCTCGGCCGGAGGCGAGATCGTATCGCCAAGCCACGAGCTCATCGAGGTCCACCGGGGCCGGGACGCGGTCCAGTCGCCGTCGTTCGGTCCCCGGACGATCTCTCCGGCGGCGGAGAGGATCGTGAGGACGCGCGGCCCGACCGGCATCGCACCGCCCCACGACCTGCCCTCGCCGTAGACGATCGACCCCTCGAGCACGGGCAGCTCGGCGCGCAGTTCGGACGCGCTGGCCGCGCGGCCGCTCGAGAGAGCGGCGAGAACCTGCTTGGAGGCATCGCTCAGCCAGCGGGCGCCATCGCGGTGGAGCCCCGCGTTCTCGACGTCGCGGATCAGCCGGCGCCGCTCGGCACCGGCGACGCGCGCGCTGGCACCGCCTTGCGCGAACGGCAGGGCCTCGCGCGGAAAGACGAACAGGGTCCGCCGCATCGCCAGGTGCTTGACGAGCGACCGCTCGCGGTAGAGGGCATCGGCCATGTCGGAGACGTCCATGCTTCCCGTGCGCGCCCACGCGGAGAGATAGACGGAGGCCGGGTCGGTCGCGTGAAGGCAGACGACGCTCGCGGCGGCCTCGTGAACGTGACGCGCACGAGCAGCCGGCATCAGGCGGTGGCGGCCGGCGAGCCGCGCTCGGCGTTCTGCGACGTCAAGCTTCCGCACGTAGGAAGTCTGCCAAGCGCCGCCGCTTCGCCGCGCGAGGCTCCTGGATCCGCCTCTCCCGCCGTGCCCGCATGGAGGAGCCGTTCGCGGCGCATTGCGGGATCACGAACGAACGCCGATCCGGCGCTTGCATCTTGCCCTCGTCAGCGCCTACTCTGCTCTACGGGCAGGGCGCGCGGACGGCGAGGGAGACGCCGGCTGTGGACGGTGACGGCTCGCCGTGCGGCCGCGTGGCCGTCCCCGGCGGTCGAAATCGGCTGGTGAGCGTTCGAGCGGATGAGATGAGGCGTGTGAGAGCGAACCTTCGTACGGGACCGCTCGCGGCGTGACCAGCGAGCTCTCATGGCGCGGGGATGCGGGCCCGCTGCTCGACGGTCTGTTCGAGGCCGCCCCGTTCGGGCTCGCCCTCCTCGACAAGGAGCTTCGCTTCGTGCGGGTCAACCGCTGGCTTGCCGCGATGCACGGGGTCAGCCCGGAGCAGCACGTCGGGCGGCCGGCCGAGGATCTGCTGCCAAGCGACAGCACCGAGATAGTCCGGAGCATCCGGCGAGTGCTGGCGACCGGCCGCTCGGTCGAGAACCTCGAGCTGCGGACCCAGTCCGATGGCAACCGCGACTGGCTCGTGAGCTACTACCCGGTCCGGGACGCCGGAGGGGTCACGCGGGCCGTCGCGGCGGCCGTCTCCGACATAACCGAGCGCAAGCTCGCGGAGGCGGAGCGCGACCAGCTGCTCGAGAGCAGGCGGCGACAGGCGACGTGGTCCGCTTTCCTCTCGCGTGCCGGAGTCGCGCTCGCCGACTCGCTCGACTACGAGCGGACGCTCCAGACGGTCGCGGAGCTCGCCGTTCCGGCGCTTGCAGACTGGGCATTCGTGGAGATCGTCCAGCCCGACCGGTCGATCCGGCGGGTCGCGATCGCCCATGCCGACCCGGCGAAGAGCGAGATGATCCGCGAATTCGACCGCCGCTATCCGCTCGATCCCGATGCTCCCGAGGGCTCGGCGAAGGTGATCCGGACGGGCCGCGCCGAGCTGGTACCAGAGCTCCCGGAGGGCCTGCTCGAGCAGGTCGCCATCGACGAGGAGCACCTGCGCCTGCTGCGCGGCCTCGGGTTCAAGTCGCACCTGATCGTGCCACTGCGAGCGCGCGGCCGAGTCCTCGGCGACATCGCACTCGTGTCGGCCGAGTCGGGCCGGACCTACGGCGACGAGGACCTTCTGATGGCCGAGGAGCTGGCCTATCGCTCGGCGCTCGCGATCGACAACGCCCGCCTCTACACGGAGGCCAACTACATCGCCGAGACGCTCCAGCGAAGCCTCCTCCCTCAGCGCCTTCCCAGCCTGCCGGGAGTGGAGACGGCGGTCCGCTACCGGGCGGCCGGCGAGGCGCTCGAGGTCGGCGGGGACTTCTACGACCTCTTCCGGCTGCCCGGCTCCGCGGTCGCGATCGCGATCGGCGACGTCGCCGGCAAGGGCGTCGACGCCGCGGCGGTCACCTCGCTCGCGCGACACACCATGCGCGCCACCGCCGCAGGGCACGAGCGGCCGAGCGAGGTGCTGCTGGCACTCAACGAGGCGCTGCTGCGCGAGCTGCCTCCGCGTCGCTACCTGACCTGCGCCTACGGCAGGCTCGTGCTCGGGCGGACGCCGACCCTTTCGACGGCGCTCGGAGGCCATCCGGTGCCGCTCATCCTGCGCGCCGACGGCTCAGTCGAGGCTGCGGGGGTGCCCGGGACGCTGCTCGGCTTCGTCACGGACCCCGCGATCAACGACTGTGAGGTCCGCCTCGAGGCGGGCGATGCCGTGCTCTTCTACACCGACGGAGTGACCGAAGCGAGGGGCCCGGAAGGGTTCCTCGGCGAGGAGCGCCTCGAGCAGCTGCTCGCGAGCTGCCGGGGCCTTGCGGCAGAGGAGATCGCCGAGCGGATCGCTTCGCACGTGATCGCCTTCGAGCAGCGCCCGCGCGACGATCTGGCGCTGCTCGTGCTGCGCATCGCACCCGCGGGAACGGCGACGGCATGACCCGAGACGAACGTCGAGCGCGCCCGACGCGGATAAGAGGCCGTGCTGCGGGGGGATCTCGACGTCATCCGCGAGCTCGGCCACGGAGTCAGAGCTCGAGCGTCTCGTCAGGCTTCAGCGGTGCGATCGTCGTGGCGGTGGCTCGGGCGAGGTCCTCGAAGCGGGCCAGCGCGTCCGGGATCGAGCGGTAATACGGATCGAAGTCATACGCCCCGTAGTGGATCGGGACCGCCGTGCGAGCGCCAAGGGCGCGAGCGGCGTGAACAGCTTGCTCCGGCGTCATCACCGCCGGCAGCGGACTCGGCGGCCGGCGCCAGGGAAAGTCGACGATCGCGCCATTGATCGGCACGAACGCGGCGTCGAAGGGTCCCGCGACCTCGGCCACTTGCCACCACCATCCGTGAAACAGCGTGTCGCCGCAGTGGACCACGCGCTGATCGCCTGCGGCGACCGCCCAGGACACCTGCGGGTCTCCCGTGCCGTCGGCGGCAGGCAGCGCCGTCAGCGTGAAGGGGCCGACGACCACCGACTCCCAAGGCGAGACCTCTCGAAGCCTCAGGCACGCCGTGCGAAGCTCCCGAGAGGCTTGCCTGATGCCCGCGTCGGAGCCGCCGCCCCCCTTATTCGGGAGCAGCACGTCCGCTTCGGGGTCCAGCGCCGCGGAGAGCGCCGCGGCGTCGGCATGGTCGCGGTGAAGATGGGTCACGAGGCCGGCGATCGCGGCGCCCTGAGCCTGCGGGCTGACGATCTTGGGAAACGCCACATCCGCCGCCGCCTTCCCGGCCGCGGCGTACGTCGCGGCGGGGTTGGCGAGCGCATCGATGACGAGGGTTGCGCCATCGTGCTCGATCTCGACCCCGGCCCAGCCCAGCGATCTGCAACGCATCTCGAGTCCTCCGTTCGCCATTTCGACCACGGCACCATACGATCGTCTGCTAAATGGTAGACGATCGTAAGCTATGCTGTCGCCTCCATGACGCCGCGTGCCACCGCTGATGACGCCGCGCGGACACGCTCTCGGATCGTCCGCCGGGCGGTCGATCGCGCCTCGATCGAGGGTCTCGGCGGACTCAGCTTCGGTCAGCTCGCCAAGGACCTCCGGCTCAGCAAGGCTGGAGTGGCCGGCCCGTTCGGTTCCAAGGAGACGCTGCAGCTTGCCGTCCTCGAGCGCGCCATCGAGGTCTTTCGCGAACAGGTGTGGGAGCCCGCCGCAGACATGCCCGCGGGCCGAGCGCGCCTCGCGGCGGTTTGCGAGAACTGGGTCGGCTATCTCGAGCGCTGCCCCTTCCCGGGGGGCTGCGTGATCACCACCGCCTCCGTCGAGTGGGATGCGCGCTCGGGGCCGGTGCATGACGCCGTCGTAGCTGCCCAGGCACGGTGGCTGGCGGCCCTCGGCGCCGACGCGGACGTGGCCATCCGCACCGGCGAGCTCCGCGCGTCAACCGATGCTCGCCAGCTCGCCTTCGAGCTCAACGGAGTTGGCATGAGCCTCAACCAGGCGATCCAGCTGTTCGGTGACGCCGAGGCTCCAAGCCGCGCGCGTCGCGCCCTCGATCGTCTGCTGGCTCCGGCATGAGCCGCCCGTCCTCCGTCGTCGCGCGTGCGCGGAACAGCCCAACCGGGGACCGGGAGGACCCCTCGAGTCGGTGGTGCATTCGATGGCGTTTCGAAGCGGGATCGCCGTCGCGTGATCGCGATCGCGCGTCCGTTGCGAGTGCGGGAGGACCTGAGCGCTGGGGTCAGGCCGCTGCGTGCGATGCGATGCGGATGAGAGGACTCGAACCTCCACGGGATCTCTCCCACACGGACCTGAACCGTGCGCGTCTGCCAGTTCCGCCACATCCGCGAGTGACCGGCTAGAAGATAGGCGATCGATCCGAAGTCGATCGTGCGCCGCCCGCGAAGGCGCTCAGTGCCGGACGGGTCGCCTCGTGTAGGTGCGAAAGACGTAGTCCCACCAGGGGGAGCTGATCCCGAAGCCGGTGGTGTCGTCCTGGAAGTGGTGGCGCATGTGGAGCTCGCGCAGGCGCTTGCCGATGCGGCTCGTCGGCCGGTGGTGATGGAGGAAGTAGTGCGTCATGTCGTAGGCGAGGTAGCCGGCGAGGAAGCCCGCGGAAAAGGCGAGATACCAGGGTGAGCCGAGCACGAGCCAGAAGACGACGCAGAAGGCGCTCGCCAGCGGGACGCTGACGGAGGGCGGCATGACGAGCCGCAACGGGTCGTTCGGATGGTCATGATGGACGCCGTGGATGATCCAGTGAAGGCGCGCGCCGATGCCATGGTCGGGCTCGAAGTGGAAGACGACGCGGTGGATCCAGTACTCGGCGAGGGTCCAGAAGAGGTATCCGCCGGCGGCCAGGCCGAGCAGCGCGAGGACGCCCATGCGCTGCGCCGCGAGCACCGTGAGGACGGCGATCGCGGGCACGAAGAGGAAGACCGGAACCGACGGGTGGACGCGCGAGAGCTTGTCGAGCAGGTCCGACTCGAACATGCGCGGCGAGGCCTTGAGCATGTCTGAGCGGCGGGCTTCCATCACGCTCCAGTCTATCCGCGCGAGCGGTCCTTCGCCCATGCGGAGAGGCCCGACGCCCGCGTTCCGGGCGCCCGGTCAGTAGCGCTTCTGGTAGCGGTCGAGGCGCCGGTTGATGGGCGCGCCGGAGACCGCCGCCGGGGGGGCCGCCGCACCCGTGGCGGCGGCGGGAGCGACGGGGCGCGACCGGCTGGATGTGGCTTCGCAGCGCGCCCGTCGCGAGCGCCCGGACGATCTCGGGCGAGATCTGGGCCCAGGGCGTCGAGGGTCGCCCGAGCAGGTAGCCCTGGCCGTAGGCCGACGCCGAGGTTGACGAGCGCGCGGAGCTCGTCGAGGGTCTCGATTCCCTCGGTGCAGACGCCCGCGCCGACACGGCGGGCGAAGAGGACGAAGAACTCGATCAGGGCGGCCTTTGCCGAGTCGTTGTGGACGCCCTCGACGAGGCTGCGGTCGAGCTTGATCAGGTCGGGCTGGACGCGCATCACCTGGTTGAGGCCCGCGTAGCCGGCGCCGGCGTCGTCGACGGCGATCCGGGCGCCGCGGGCGCGCAGGCGCGCGAGGCCCTCCTCGAGAGCCCCGTCCTCGGCGGCGAGCTCGTGCTCGGTGACCTCGATCACGAGGCCGTGAAGCTTGCTCGGGAGCACCTGGAGCACGCGCGCGGAGGCGAGCGCCGAGGGGCTGAAGTTGAGCGACAGGTAGGTCCCCTCAGGGCGACCGGGGCAGCCGAGAGCGGCCTCGATCGCCGCGGCTTCGAGCTGCAGACCGCGGCCGCACGCGTGCGCCTGGTTGAACCAGGCGTCGGGGGGACGCGAGGATCTCGTAGTTGAAGCGGGACAGGGCCTCGTAGCCGACGAGGCGACCTGTCGTCAGCTCGACGAGGGGCTGGAAGACGGTCGTGATCGGCGCCTCCTGGTCGAGCAGCGCGTCGATCTCCGCCCGCTGCTGGCGGATCGTCGGGATCCGCGCGACCTGCTCCGGGTCGTACTTGCGCACCTGGTCGCCGCCGGCGCGCTTTGCAACCTCGAGCGCGGAGACCGCGAGCTCCGTCAGGTCCGCCGTCGTCCGGTGCGCTCTCCGGGATAGCAGACGAAGCCGGCGGACACGGTGAGCGTCGGTTCCTCGGGCAGCACGCGGACGATGGCGTCGCGGGCGCGCTCCGCAACCTCGCGCGCGTAGGGCGAGTCGGCGCCCGGAAGGAGCAGCACGAAGTCGTCGCTGCCGAGGCGCCCGACGAGGTCCTCGCCCCGAACCGCCTTCTGCAGTGCGTCGGCGGCCGCTGCGGAGCGCCTCGTCGCCACGCGCATGGCCGGTCTGGTCGTTGAGCAGCTTGAAGTTGTCGATGTCGAGCGCGACGATCGGCGATCGGCTTGTCGTCCTCGCGCGTGGCCTGGATCTCCGCGCGCAGGCGCTCGTGAAAGTGGCGGTGGTTCGCGAGCCCCGTCAGCGGGTCCGTCGCCGCGAGCCGCTTGAGCCGCTCGCGCTGGTGGCCGACGATCGTCGCCATACGGTTGAAGCCGTCCGCGAGCTGGCGCAGCTCGGCGGCGCCGTCGGGCTTGAGGCGAGCGCCGTAGTCGCCCTCCTCCATTCGCTGCATGGCGGCGCGAAGATGGCCGAGCGGCCGTGCGGCGGTCCCCTCGACGAGCCAGACGACCCAGCCGATCAACCCCGTGGCGAGCAGTGCACCGGTGCCACCGACCACCACCATCAACGTCGCGCCACCGAGGTGTGAGGCCACTCCCGCGATCAGCCCGAGCGCCGCCACGAGGACGAGCACGCCAAGTCCGATCGGGCCGACGATCTCGTTGCGCAGCCTGCCCGCGCCCTTTACGTCGGCGCGCGTGACGGGCAGCGGCGGCAGGTCCTCGAGCTGGTCGTCGTAGCGGCGGCCCTGGCCGCCGCGGGCGACGGCGTTGGTGCGCACGCCCGCGTCCTTCGACTTCGCGCGCGCGACCGCCGCGCCGACGCGGGCGCGACGCTGCGCCGAGCCCCGTGCGTCACTCATCGCCATGCCCTCCCGGGCAGCCCCGTGCGGCCGGCTGCGGCCGGCATCCGCGCACGCGAGTCTGCGGCGACGAGCTCATCGCATCGACCTCATCGGCGCCCGAAGCCGCGGGCTTGAACGCGGACAGTGCGCGGTCGCACGCTTCCTACAAGGTGATGACCTGGTCCGGCGGTGCCTCGGCGAGCGCCGCGTAGAGATCCGGGAAGCAGCCGACTCGAACGCCCGCGACCGTCCCGGACGGCTCGGCAGAGGGAGGGGACCCGACCGCGAGCTCGCGCTCGACCGCGCAGCGGTCGCAGAGCATCAGCATGATCCGCTCTGCGGCGGCCACCGCGGCGAGGCGCTCGCCGAGCGGGTCGCCCGAGCGGAGCGCGTAGCAGTTGTCGTCGAGGAAGAACATCCCGGCGACCTCGGCACCGTGGATGCCCTGCTCGAGCTGGGGGAGGATCATCTGGCCGAGCTTGTAGCTCGCGGTATGACCCGAGGTGGAGAAGACGTAGGCGACTCTCAAGTGTGGCTCCTTTGCCGGGGAGGCCGGCACGGTACGACAGCGGGGACTTGCCAGGGCGCCCCGATCGGCGTACGGTCAGCGGTGCCAGACAAAAGGAGGTCATCGTGGCGCGCATGTACATCGACTGCCGCGAGATGCCGAGCGAATCGGGCTGCGACATCGCCATGTCCGGAAGCGAGGAGCACCTCGTCGAGGCGGCGGCCATCCACGCGGTCACCGTCCACGGACACGAGGACACGCCCGAGCTGCGCGACGAGGTTCGCAGCGTGATGAAGGAAGAGGTGCCGGGGGCCCTGGCCTGAGCTCGTCCCGGGTGCGGCGCGTCGGCAGCGAGCCTGCCCGGGCGGGCTCGCTGCCGCAACGGAGAAGCCGGTGACGATGACGCTGCGCGCGCTCCGCCGGACCGCTAGGACCGCCGCTCGAGCAGAGCTTGCGACCGGTTCGCGCGGTCCGGATAGCGCGCCTCGCAACTGATACGCGGCGCCGCCGCCGGCGGTTACGCTGCGCCGCGATGCGGACCGTCCTGCTCGTCACGCTCGCGCTCGTCATTGCGCTGCTGCTCGCTCCGGATGCGGGAGCCTCGGTCACGCGCGCGGAGACAGTGCTGCCTCCCGGCGAAAGCGGCTACGTCTCGATCCCCGGCGTCGCCGCCGGAACCGGCTCGCCGCACCTGTACGACCAGCAGCAGCCCTTCATCCAGTTCGCCCGCAAGGACGCGCGGCTCGGCCAGACCGGCACGACCGAGACCCCGCGGGCCGGGATCCGGATCGTGCGCGACGCCTACGGCGTGCCGGCCATCTACGGCGGTAGCGACAGCGACGCCTGGTGGGGCGCCGGCTACGCGACCGCGGAGGACCGGCTGTTCGAGCTCGAGCTCTTCCGGCGCGCCACCACCGGCCACCTCGCCGAGATCCTCGGCCAGAGCTACCTCGCCTCGGACATCGAGACGCGGCGCGACTTCTACACCCCCGCGGAGCTCGACGCGATGATCGGCGCGCTGCCGAGCTACCTGCAGCAGCGCTACCAGAGCTACCTCGCCGGGATCAACGCCTAGGTCGCGCAGGTCCAGCAGAACCCGACCCTGGAGCCCGCCGAGTACGTCGCGACGGGCGACCTCGCTCACGCCGTTCACGATCGAGGACCTCGCGGCGATCGGGGTCTACCTCGCGCGCACGACGCCGAACACCGACGGCTCGGAGCTCGTCAACGCGCAGGCGCTCGACAGGATCGGCAGCGGCCGCGTTCAACACGATCCTGCCGCTGCGGATCCCGGGCCAGGTCAGCACGATCCCGCGCTCCGACGGGCTGTTCCCGTCGGTGCCCGGCCGGACCCGGCCGACGAGCGGGCAGCGCTGACGCGCTCGACCGCGTTCGTCCAGGGCTGACGCTGCCGAGCGGCGACCAGCCGTCGGGGAGCCCGTCGGGCGGGCTCGGTCGGCGCTCCCGGGACCGCTCGGGCAGATTCCGTTCCCGATCCACCCCGGCGGCTCGTCGATGGTCGCGGTCGGCGACCGCCGCCACCACCGCGGCTACCTGTTCAGCGGCCCGGAGCTCGGCTTCAGCGCCCCCGAGGAGCTCTACGAGCTCGAGGTCCACGCGCCCGGGCCTCGACGCGCGCGGCGTCACCGCGCCCGGCGCGCCGGTGATCGCGATCGGCCACAACGCGCACGTCGCCTGGGGCGTGACGAGCGGGCTCGCGCAGACGAACTCGCTGTACGCCGAGCAGCTCGTCCCGGGCCAGAGCGAGCAGTACGTCTTCGACGGCAACGCGCAC
This sequence comes from uncultured Actinomycetes bacterium, assembly GCA_963719375.1. Taxonomy (GTDB): domain Bacteria; phylum Actinomycetota; class Thermoleophilia; order Solirubrobacterales; family Thermoleophilaceae; genus JAICJV01. The sequence goes on from CAVRBY010000001.1 coordinate 2,673,939, forward strand.
ACGATGAGCTGCCGCGACGAGACCTTCAGCTGGCGCAGCCCTCCGAGCGACCTGCTCGGCGGCAACGTCCCGTCGGCCGGGCAGGAGACCGATCGGCTCTGCCGCACGCGTCCACGGGCCCGTGCAGGCGCGCGCCGGCAGCACCGCGTACGCGCGCCGCTACGCGACCTGGGGCCGCGAGGCGCAGACGATCGTCGGGCTCGCCGACCTCGACGGGGCGCGCAACATCAACGACGTCAATCACGCCGCCTCGGAGCTGACCTGGAACGAGAACCTGATGGCCGCCGACGACCAGGGCAACATCGGCTACTGGCATCCCGGCCTGATCCCGATCGACCCGAAGGGCTGGGACGAGCGGCTGCCCTACCCGGGCACCGGATCGGCGGAGTGGCAGGGGCTGATGCAGCGTCGCGCAGCGTCCGCACGTGATCAACCCGCAGGCAGGGCTGGCTCGCGAACTGGAACAACATCCCGTCGCAGGGATGGACGACGGGCAACGACCCCGCGAGCGAGCGCGTCGGCGGTCCCTTCTTCCGGACCGCCTTCCTCGACCAGCTCGTCAAGCGGCTGATGGTCAAGGACGGGGCCGTCGTTCGCGCACCTCCAGCAGACGGTCGAGCACGAGGGCTCGACGGCCGAGCAGCGGCCGCTCGCGACGAGCCGGCTGCAGCGCGGCGGCGAAGGGCGCAAGCGGCCCCGCCGCCGCGGTGCTCGGCGCGATCCTCGCCTGGGACGGCTCCTACGCGCGGACGGACGCGAACGGGACCGTCGACCCGGGCGTGGCCGCATGGCAGGCGTTCAAGGACGCCGCGCAGCAGCTTGCGCTCAGCCGGCTGCCCGCTGGGCGCCGACCTGATCGGCGGCGGCGAGCCAAACGACGAGCACGTCTTCGACGTCTCGCTCGGGCAGGCGTACGCGCTGCGGACGCTCTCGAGCGCCGATTACCGGACCGCCGCCGCGTCCGCCTACAGCGCGCTCGTCAAGCAGTTCGGCTCGACCGCACCCTGCCTCCTGGCGCGCCAAGCGCGCGATGTTCAACGAGTCGTCGCTCGGCGCGGAGCAGCCGCCGCCGCTGCCGTTCTTCGACCGCGGCACCTGGGAGCAGCTCGTCGCGCTCGAGACACCGGTGACGCCGACCGCCCACCGGCCCAAGCACCACCGCCGGCGACGGCCGAGGAGCCGTCGGGCGCCGGCGTTCACGGGCTGATTCGAAGCATTCAGCCTGGGGAGCCGTCGCCGGCGGAGATTCGGCCTGCTTGGAGCTCGCGGCCTATGGCGGGGGCAACCCGCTCGCCTCCGCGGGGGTAGAGGCTCTACCTGTCGCGTCGGTGGACGGGGCGGTGCCGGCCGAGGCCTCTACCCGAGAGCCGTCGCCTGCTTCGCGCGACAGCTTCCGGCCGCCGCGCTGGATGCGCACGAACCACACGAGGCCGCCGACGAACAACAGCAGCGCGACGTAGAAGTTGAGTCGCAGTCCGAAGATGTGGTGCGCGGGGTCGACGCGGAGCAGCTCCTCGCCGATGCGCGCCAGCGAGTAGCCGGCCACGTAGAGCGCGAAGAGCCCGGGCGGGCGGACGCGCCGGCGGTTGTACAGCCATATCAGCGCCGAGGCGAGCAGCAGGTTCCAGATCAGCTCGTAGAGGAAGGTCGGCTGGAAGGTCGAGAACCGCGCGTAAGCGGCGGGACGGTGGGCGGGGTCGATCTCGAGGCCCCAGGGGAGGGAGGTCGGGCCGCCGAAGAGCTCCTGGTTGAAGTAGTTGCCAAGCCGGCCGATCGCCTGAGCAACGAGCAGTCCCGGGGCGGTCGCGTCGAAGAAGGTCGGGATGTCCACATTGCGGCGCCGGAGGACGAACAGCCCCCCGATCACACCGCCGGCGATACCGCCCCAGATACCGAGTCCGCCCTTCCAGATCGCAAACGGTCCCCACCAGTGCGGGGGAACCTCGTTCCAGCTCGTCGCGAGGAAGTAGAGGCGGCCGCCGATCAGACCGGCGGGGAAGCCCCACAGGGCGACCTCCTGGACGAGCGCCCGATCGCCCCCGCGGCGCTCCCAGAGCCTGCTCGCGACGAGGACGGCGCCCGTGACCGCCAGGACATAGAAGAGCCCGTACGCGTGGATGAACAGCGGGCCGAGGTGAAAGCCGTTCTGCGACGGACTGGGTATCGAGGCGATCGAAGGCACTGACCTGTGGTTTGGGTTAGGAGATGTTTGGCCGCACGCGAGGCATGGCAATACCTCGGAACGGGGTACGTATCAGCACGGGCAAAGGCAGGATGATGGAGTTCGAAGTTACCGGCGGGCCGCGGGCGCCCGCCTGCGCACGTCAAAAGCTAGCTACCGGCCTTGCCGGCCGGATCGACCCGGGGACCGCGCACAGCGCCAACCTGCTCGTGAGCGAGCTCGTGACGAACGCCGTGATCCATGGGGGAGTCGACGTCGGGGGCAGGATCAGGGTCGCCGCGGCGCTCGAGGATCGCTCGTTGCTCGCGACCGTCTGCCATCCGGGCGGCGGCTTCGTGCCGCCGCCCGACACGCCCGATCTCGAGACTCCGGGCGGGCTCGGGCTCTACCTCGTCGATGAGCTGTCCGAGTCGTGGGGGATCGAGACGAACGGCGACACCTGCGTGTGGTTCGTGCTCGGCGAGGAGGATGGCGCGCGCCGCAGAGCCTTCGCCTGAGCCACGCTGCACGCTCACTGTCATGAGTGGCGATCGCGGCATGGCCCGTCGATCAGAGCGCCATGCGCTCCCTCCAAGCGCGTGCTCGCGGGATCGTCGCGCTCGTCACAACGGGCGCGGTCGTGATCGCGACCGCCGCCGTCGCGCCCGCCTCGGCGGCGACCGGGGGCCTCGCCGCGCCCGACTTCACGCCGGCGGCGCCCGCGCCCGCCGGCGTCGCGCGCCTCGTCGCAGGCCGTGCGTATCCGCCTCCGGGCGCGCCGCCCGCGGTCAGCGCGCTGATCGCCGCCGGCAACGCGATCCGGCACAAGCCCTACCGCTACGGCGGTGGGCACGCCCGCTTCACCGACTCCGCATACGACTGCTCGGGATCGGTCTCCTACGTCCTCCACGGCGCCGGCCTGCTCAGCGCGCCGCTCGCCTCGACGAGCCTCGAGAGCTGGGGACTGCCCGGCACCGGGCGATGGATCACCGTCTATGCCAACCCAACGCATGCCTTCCTGATCGTCGCGGGCCTCCGCCTCGACACCGCCGGCGCGCCGGGACCGCGCTGGCAGGTCGCGCAGCGCTCGACCGCCGGCTTCGTGCGCCGCCACCCCACGGGGCTGTAGCTCTCCGGCTACCCCGTGAAGCGGGGGGCCGCGTGCCTCGCCGCATGGCGATGGCGCCTGCTGCGCTTGCAGCCCTTGCGCTTGTGACACTTCTTCTTGTGCGGCTTCGCGGCCGCCGCGTGGGGCCAGACGCTCGCCGAGACGCGGAGCACATAGAAGCCGGTCGTGCCGTCGGTCCACCAGATCTCGCGCCGCTCGGGCGACGAAGGCGGGCTTCGACATCGCGAAGTCGCTCGCCATGTACTCGTTCTCGGAGCGTGGCTGGGGCGGGGCGACGTAGTAGCCGATCTCCTTCGGCTTGACGAGGTTGCTGATGTCGAATACGCGCAGGCCGGAGGCGATGAAGGAGCAGGCGACGACCTTCGGGTTGACGCGCGTCGGGATGTTGCAGTAGTGGGCGGCGTAGCCCTGCGCCGCGTTCGAGGTGCCGGGGTCGCCGGCGGCGGTCGCGGCGGCGTGGTCGGCGGGCTGGTCGATCTGGAGCCGCAGGTTCGAGACGACGAACGGCTTCGTCTCGTCGAGATGTCGATGATCCGTCCGGCGCCGACGGTGTCGCGGTTGCCGGTCGGCGACAGCGTCGCCTGCGTTGTACTCGTCGAACTCGAGCAGGTACGGGTGGCCGTTCTCGGTGAACGGGATCGCGTTCTGCGGGATCGACGCGGACGTCCAGGTCAGCCGGCTGATCTCGCGCGCATGCGGGTTCGCTACGCGCGCCTGGATCTGGCTCGTGTCGAGGATCAGCAGGTTGCCCTTCGGGTCGGCGATGTAGGCGCGGTTGCCGTCGTCGCTGAGCGTCATCCCGTGCGAGTAGACGTTGCCCTGCCAGACGGCGCGTGCGGGCGCTTGGGGTCGGTGACGTCGATCGCGGTGATCGCCTGCGAGCGCCGTGCTGGTCGCGTAGAAGGTCTTGCCGTCGGAGCTGAAGCCGCTCTCGTGTCCGAAGCGCGCGACCGGCAGCGAGCGACTCGAGCACCGGGTGGCGGCAGTCGGCGTGGACGTCGTAGATGGCGACGAGTCCGGGCTCGGTCGCGGGGTTGCCGTTGACGGCCGCGAGCAGGCCCGGGCCGGGTTCAAATTGAGCGACTCGTGCGGTGAGAGCATCGGCAGCGTCGTGAGCGTGTCGGTCTGGGTCGGATGCGCCGGGTTCGACATGTCGAGCACCTCGACGCCCGCCGACCCCGCGCCGGGGTTGAGCGCGTTCAGCGGGAACAGCAGCGTCGTGTCGTAGTAGGCGCAGTCGTGGCCGTGCGGCGTCGACGTAGCGGAGGACCTTGAAGCCGCCCTCGGTGCCCTGATGGGCGACAGGCGTGACGTTGCAGTTGAGCCCGCTGCCGCGGAGCCCGCCGGCACGCGCCCGTCGACTCCCGGCTCGGGGTGCGAGCCGGGCCCGCAGGGGACGAGCGGGGTCGCCACGAGCGGCGGCTCGGCGCGCTGGACGATCGGCACCTTCGCCGGGCTGTCGCCCGTGCCCTGGCCGAGCGCGAAGAGGTCGTTGAGCGGCGTCCCGCCGAGCTGGGCGTAGGCGACCGCGGCGGCCACGATTCCGAGGACCCCGAGGGCCGCCAGCACCAGGGCCATGCGGCCGAGATCGAAACGCCTCCTCTTGCGACCCTCACGCATCGGCGCCGTGATCGTAGACGAAGCACGGGAGCCGAGGCGCCGCCTCTCATGGAGGCCCGCGCTCGGCGGACCAGCACGAGCCGGCGCCGTGGCACGCCTCGATCGACGCGAGGAGGTCGTGCAGCGCCGCCTGGCGCGCCGGCGGCAGCAGGCCGAATGTGTTCGTCAGCTCGAACGGATCGCTCGTCAGGTCGTAGTACTCGCGCTCGCCGTTGATGTACTCGACGTAGACGCTCGTCGCGGTGCGGATCGCCTCGTAGCTCGGAGGATTGCCCGAGCCGCGCGTCGGGAGGTCGGGATCTCCGGGGGCGAGGTCGGGCCCGTGGTGCTCGACGAGCACCGCGTTGCGCCAGCCGCGGGCGGCGCCGCCGTGGAGCAGGTCGACGAGGCTGTGGCCGTCGACGCTCGCCGGAACAGGCGCGCCGCCGATCGTCTCGAAGGTCGGTGCGAGATCGATGTTCTCGGCGAGCGCGTCGATCCGGCGGCCCGCCGGGACACCGGGGCCGGTGACGACCAGCGGCACCTTGATGTCGGTGTCGATAGGCCGTCTGCTTGCCCGGCATAAGGCGGTGCTCACCCATGTGCAGCCCGTTGTCGGAGCTGAAGACGATGTAGGTGTCGCGTGCGATGCCGCGCGCCGTCGAGCTCGGCCTCGACGCTCGCGATCATGCGATCCACGGCCTGGACGGACTGCGCTCGCAGGCGGAAGGCGTCGTCGATCTTGGCGATCTGATGCGGGCGGAGCGGACTGAATGCGCGCAGCCACGCCGGGCCGTTCAGCGCGGCGGCGTCGAAGGCGGGCGAGCGCGGGGCCTGAAGGCCGGGGAAGAGCTGCGCATCGCGCGGCGCGGGAACGTAGGGCGCGTGCGGGGCGAACGTCGCCAGCTCGAGCATGAACGGCCGGTGCGCCGACGCGGCCTGATCGATAAAGGCGCGGCCGCGGCTTGCGATCACGTCGGTCAGGTAGTCCGCGGGACTGTGGCCGTAGTCGACGACGCGCCCATCCTGGTTGAGCGAGTAGCCGAACTCGGGGTAGCCGTTGCCGGCGACGTCCCACTCGTCCCAGCCCGGCGGGACATAGGGCTCGGCGCCTCCGAGCGTGGCCCGTGGGCGGTAGCCGTTCAGGTACTTGCCCATCATCGCCGTCGTGTAGCCGGCGGCGTGGAGTGCCGTGGCGAAAGTTTGGCTCTCGCCGCCGTTGTCGTGGAAGGCGTGAAAGCCGCCGTCCGTGCCCGCGTTCGTGTAGACGCCGGTGTCGTGCGGGAAGCGGCCGGAGATGATCGACGAGCGCGACGGGCAGCAGAGCGAGTCGGTGACGAAGTAGTTGGTGAAGCTCGTCCCCTCGCGCTGCATCCGCAGCACGTGCGGCATGTAGGCGTCCAGGTTCGACGAGAGGTCGTCAGTGAGCACGAAGACGATGTTCGGTCGTGTGGCCGCCGCCGAACGGGCCGTCGGCGCGCGGGTCCGGACGGGCGGCGGGGGCAGCTGCCGGTGATGGGCGCCCCCGCCACACGCGCTGAGGGCGCACGCGGTGGCGAGGCAGGCGAGCGAGAGATGGCGGCGCGGCATGGCGGCGTGACCTTAATCCCGCCTGCACCGCTCAGCGCCCCCTCGCCATGTCGTTAACGCAACGGCAACGGTGCGCTCATGTAATTCGAAAGTTTGCGGAAGAGGCCGCCCGGCCTCCGGGCGGTACTTCCGGCGGCTGCGCTCCCGAACAGCAGCGCGCCGGCCGCGCTCAACGCGAGCGAAGTCCGGCCGGCGACGCGCCAAGTGCTCTCAGCGGATGGAGACGACGGCCTCGATCTCGACCGCGATGTCGAACGGCAGCTCGGCCATGCCGACCGCCGACCGTGCGTGCGCACCGGCTTCCGGTCCGAAGACGGCGAGAAAAAGCTCCGAGCAGCCGTCGATGACCGCCGGCAGCTGGGTGAAGCCCGGCGCGCAGTTCACCATCCCGAAGACCTTGACGACCGACCGGACGGCGTCCAGGGTGCCGAGCTCTGCCGTCACCGTGGCCAGCATGAGGAGCCCGGTGAGCCGCGCCGCCTCGCGCGCTCGCTCGAGCGTGACGTCGGCGCCGACCTTGCCCGTGATCCACGTTCCCGAAAGCGGATCGAGCGGTCCGTGACCCGCGAGGTACAGGTTTGCGCCGTCGCGCTTCGCCTGGAGATAGGAGCCCGCGGGCGCCGGTGCGGGCGGCAGATCGATTCGAAGCTCGGCCAGGCGTGCCTCGCGCGCGGTCACCGGTCCCTGTACGCCGCGACTCACGCGACCCCTGCCCGCTGCGTCAGGAGATGTCCGACTCCGGCTTACCCTCGAGTCGATGAGGGAGAGGGCAGCTTCAACCCTGCTGGTGCTCGCGCTGGCCCTGGCGGCGCCGGCCGCGGCGAGCGCGCGCCGGGCGTTCCCGGACACGGACAACGGGATACACGTGTTCGACGATCAGCTGCCGGACTCGATGAGCGCGGCGCAGATCCGCTTCGTCGCGGATCACGTCGACGGCAGCCAGAAGATCGCGCTCGCAACGGCGAGAGCGCTGCGCGCCGTCAACGCAGGGTTCCTCGTCCTGCACTACCGCCTCGGCATCGGAGACGGGCCCGTGCCGTTCCGAATCGGGACGCGCTGGGCGAGCGACTTCAGCTTCGTCAAGCGCCACGACCGGTGGTTCTGGCACTCGCGCGGCAAGCGCGTCTACCAGACGACCTGGAAGTGGTACCTGATGAACCCCGACAGCGGCTGGCGCGCCTACTGGGCACGGCGCGTGCTGCACGAGGCCGCGCTGCTCGGCGACGACGGCGTGTTCGCCGACTCGCTGAGCGTGCCGCAGTACCTCGGCGCCGAGTCGTTCTCGCCGCCCTTTCGCTACTTCGACGGCGAGGCAGCCTGGACCGCACGAATCGATCGCTTCATGCGCTACGAGGAACGACGGCTGCGCGGGCGCCTCTGGTTCATCCCAAACGCCGGCTCCTGGATCACCACCCGCGACCGCACCGACTACTCGATCCCCGACGGGGTGATGATCGAGGGCTTCGCCGAGGGCGGCGCCCAAACTCCCTATGCCGTGAGCGACTGGCGGCTGCAGATGAACCGGGTCCTGTCGCTGGCCCGGCGCGGACGGATCGTGCTCGCACAGTCATATCTCGCCGCCTCGGACGCGACCGCGCGCGGCTTCGTACTGGCGAGCTACCTGCTGACGAAGGGCGGTCACAGCTTCCTCAACATGGACGTGGGATCAGCCGCCCAGTGGTTTCCGGAGTACGGGCTGAGGATCGGCCGCGCGCTCGACCCGCTGCCGGCGCGGGTCGACGCCCTGGGCGTCGGGGGCGGCCTCTACGCGCGCCGGTTCGAACACGCGGTCGCCGTCGCGAACCCCGGCGACGGCGCGCGCGACTACTCGTTCACGGGGACGCGCTACCTCGCTGAGCCATACGGCGGCGGGACGCTGCCGAGCGATGCCAGCACCGCGGGGTGGGGCGTACGCACGCGCGCCGCGACCGGTTCAGTGACGGTGCCTGCGCACGGAGGAGTGGTGCTGCTCGACAGCGTCAGCTGAGGGCGCGGCCGGCCGGGGGGCGGCGGAGATCGTCGACCTTTCGCTCCGGATCACCGGCCGAATGATCGCGTCGAGGGCTTCAGCCGCACGTCTCGAGCGTGGCTGGGACGGAGCGGGCTGCAGCCCGAAGGCATCCTCGGCAAGCGGCGCAAGCTCGTTCCCCGTCGCGTACGGTGCCTCGCGAGGCGGGTGGCGATGCGACGAGGCGGACTGCGATGGAAGTTGGCGCTGCTGTGTACGGCGATCGTGTGCGCGCTTGCCTGTGCGGCGCCGGGCACCGCTCTCAGTGGCGGCACCCGATTCAGGGTCGCCTTCGGATCACGCAGCGCCGCGAGCGTCCTGCGGCACCGACGACTTGCGGTGCGGCTCGCGGGTCCGCGGGGCTCACGGGTGATCGTGTCGGTGATGGTCAATGGCACGCTGCCGCGCCGAAAGGGCCGCCGCGTGGTCACCGCGCGGGCGAGCAGCCGGCAGAGGCGCCGCGCGCGGATCGGACGGCGCGGCCGGGTGACCGTCGAGGTCGCCCTTGACGGGAAGAGCCGCAGGCTCCTGCGCTCCGCGCTGGCGCGCTGCGCTCGCGTGACGGTGACGATCTCGGCGGGCGGGACGCGTCGCCGGAGTGCACTCTCACTGCCGCGCAGTTGCCGGAACCGCCACTCCGCAGGGCTGCCTCAGACGGCGGCCGGCGGCTTTCCGATCGTCCGAGTTCCCGGCGGTGGCGGGACGCCGGCCGCCTTCCGGGCGGGAGCGGCCGTCGCCGACTTCAGCCCGCCGCAGGCCACGACGAGCGACGCGGCGGAGTGCGACCCCACCCATGCCCTCAGCCGCAGCTGGGCCTTCGATGAGCCATACCAGGACACGAACGGCAACGGGCACTACGACGGCCCCGGCGAGTCTGAGCCGAACGGGACCGCCTCGTCCGGCGAGCCGTACGTCGACTGCAATCACAACGGGCGCTGGGACGGGAACCTGCTCGGCGGCGGCGCGAGCACGCCGCGCTTCTACGACAAGGTCGCCGACCCCGTCGGCGCGCGAGCGCTCGCCCTCTCGAACGGGCAGCAGACGATCGCCGTCGAGGTCGTGGACCAGGAGGGCCTGTTCAACGTCTACCAGCAGCAGATCCGCGACAAGGTCGCCGCCGACGGCTATCACCTAGACGGAATCTTCATCTCCGCGACCCACGACGAATCCGCGCCCGACTCGCTCGGACTCGGTGGGGTGAGCGCGGCGACGTCTGGCGTCAACGACTACTTCATCGCCTACCTCGTCCAGCAGGGCGCGGCTGCCATCGAGCGCGCCTACGACGCGATGCGGCCGGCGACCGTGCGCTACAGCGAGGTGCTCGAGCCGGCCAACTTCCGCCAGTGCTGGTCCTCCTACCCGTTCGTGGACGACCAGCACGTGCCGGTGCTGCAGGCCGTCGGCGACGACGGCCACACGATCGCGACGCTCGCGAGCGTGAGCCAGCACGCCGAAACGCTCGGCTTCAACGGTGGCGAGCAGGCGAATTGGGTCTCCTCGGACTGGCCGAACTTCTTCCGCGCCTCGCTCGAGCAGCACTTCGGCGGCGTGGGAATCGAGATGGCCGGCGCGGTGGGCAGCGTCGAGAGCCCCGAGGTCTACCCGAGCGCGATCTCACGCACGCCCGAGCAAACGCTCGACGCGAGCCACCCGGCGGGCTGCCGGACGCTGTTCACGGCCGGCGGGCAGCAGGACCTGCCCGGGACACAGCACGTGCCGCTCGGCTACACGGGCGAGACGGAGGCGTTCGGGCAGCAGCTCGCTCAGCCGATCGAGCGTGCCCTCGATGCCGGCAGCTACTACAACTCGACCACGAACACGCTCTGGGGCGAGCGAGCGAACATCTGCGTCCCGCTCGACAACGCGCTCTTCAGCGCCGCCGCGACCGCGGGCGTGTTCGCGCACCGGCCGGGCTACAACAGCGACTGCAGCGTCGAATCGCCGGTCGCGCCGAACGGATCTACGAGCGGGACCGCTCTCCAGTCGCAGGTCGCCGCCTTCCGGATCGGAGACGGCGAGTTCCTCTCCATCCCGGGCGAGGTGTTCCCGTTCACCTACCTGCGCGGCTTCCAGGGGCCGCAGGACATGCAGGACCCCTCGAAGGCGCTGCCGCAGTGGCTGCTGCCACACATGCACACCCCGTTCCGCTTCGTCGACGGGCTCGCGGAGGACATGATCGGCTACATCTTCCCGCAGGGCAATGCGGTCGGGATCCCCTCGCAGAGCAACCCGAGCACGAACGACGTCGACCGCTTCGGCTGCAATCACTCCGACGACTCGGAGGCCGCGTCGTCCCAGTCCGCCGACGTGATCGCGAATGGGCTCGTGCCGCTTCTCGACAGCCACGGCGGCACCGCGGAGACCGTCGCCACGGGCCGCTACCTGATGCCGGACGGGTCGCTGTCGCGCGACCCGCTCGGCGGCCCGGAGCCGAAGTGCAGCGTCGACGCGACGTTCCGAGCGAGCGGCCCGGCCACGGCGGTCGAGCTCGCCGACGGGACCGTCGTCCATCCGAGCGAGTGGATGTCGCTCAGCGGGTTGCCGCAGGCGTCGCCCGATCGCGACACGCGTGGATACGTCGACGGCTCCGGCCGGCGCGTCTGGCTCGACGTCTTCCCGGACATCAGTCCCCCGTAAGCGCTCCAGACCGGCCGCTTCGTGCGAGATTTACCGCTCGAAGCGTGATCTTTGGCGCATACGGCGTGTCTAAGGGTTCGAAACGAGATGCCGATACGTGGTGTTGGGAAACACCGTAATCGTGCGCCGGCCCCTCCTCACAAAGCTCATCCTCGCCAGCCTGCTCGTCTTCGTGGCGCCCGCCGCGGCGCTCGCGAAGCCGCTCTACTTCGGCTTCAACGACGACTGGCGCGTGCCCACCCACACCGTCCCGATGACGAAGCGCTTCGGCGCCAACGCCGAGCGGGTCCAGGTCTTCTGGCGCGACACGGAGCGCTCACCGGGCGTCTACGACTTCTACGGGCTCGACCGCACCTACGACGTGATGGTCGCCCACGGCACGCCGCCGCTGCTCGACATCGTCACCGCTCCCGCCTGGGCGCGCGACGCGAGCTGCGACGACGACACGCGCTGCCCGGAGAGCCCCGCACACGACGGCGACTACGCCCGCTTCGCCGCGATCCTCGCCCAGCGCTACCCGCAGGCGATCGGAATCGAGCTGAGCAACGAGCCGAACCTGCACAACTGGTGGCTGCACCCAGACCCCGCGCGCTACGCCCAGATGGTCAAGGCCGCCGCGCCGGCGATCAAGCAGGCCAACCCGAACATGCGGGTGATCCTCGGCAGCACCTGCTGCAACACCGCGCACGGCAACGGCGACATCGGCGCCTCGACCTACCTCAGCGAGCTCTACGGCTACGGCATCAAGGGCCTCTACGACGCGATCGGCTTCCACATCTATCCCGGCCGGTCGGTCAAGCTGACCGCCCCGGACATCCAGTCGGAGGTCTCCGGAATGCTCGCCGTGCGCAACGCCAACGGCGACAACGCGCCGCTCTGGATCACCGAGACGGGCTTCCCGAGCAGCGGCTACTCGCCCTACGGCGGCGGCCACTACACGCCGAAGAACCAGGCGCCGCGGATCGCGATCACCTACCGCATCCTCGAGGGGATGCCCGACATCCAGGCGCTTCTGTTCTACCGGCTCACCGACCCGGCGCCGGGCGAGACCGAGGGCATCTCGAAGGGCATCTACTACCACGACATGAAACCGAAGCCCGCGGTCAAGGCGCTTCTCTCGGCGATCAAGGCACCACCGTTCCCGCAGTACACGATGCACGCGTACGGTCCGGCCTTCGCCCGTCCCGGACGGCCGATCCTGGTGCACGCCTCCGGCTACAACGGCCACGGCAAGAAGGTCCGCTACCAGTGGGTCGTGCTCCACAACGGCACCTGGTGGTACGCACACGCCACGACGCACGGCCCGAGCGCACACATCCGCGTCTACACCGCCGGCAGCTACCAGCTCGGCGTGATCCTCATCACGCCGTTCGACCAGTACCTGGGCACGGGCGGCCCGCTGCAGGTCGGACACCAGAGCGGAGCCTGAAGGCTCCGCTCTCCTGGGAGCCGTGGCTCCGGTGAGCGGCCTCGCCTGACGAAGGGTTCGTCTACTGGGTCGTCCGGGGCGTGACGGGCTCGCGGCGAGCGGGCCCGCTGACGAGTGGTTCAACCGAGGCGCGCCGGGGTAGACGTGGCGCGTGGGTCTCGTTGGCGACATGGCGCGGCGGAGTCTCTCGCCGATCGAGCCGCTCTTGCGTGCGGTGGCATCGGCGTCGGCGCTCGACGCGATCGCGAAGCCGCTCGGAAAGGCGGCGCGCGACACCGTGCCGAAGGGTCCGGTCAAGGACGCCATCAGCGGAACCTGGCTCGGCCATGCGCTCCACCCGATGCTCACCGATGTCGTCGTCGGCTCCTTCCTAAGCGCCACCGCGCTCGACCTGATCGGGGGCCGCGGCCACGACGAGGCGAGCCGCCGGTTGATCGGCCTCGGCATCGCGGCCTACGGGCCGACGGCGCTAACGGGCGTCAACGACTGGGCAGACAGCGAGCCGGTCGACGACGAGGTGCGCCGCGCCGGGCTGCTCCACGCCGGCATCAACTCGAGCGCGCTGGCGCTCTACGCCGCCTCGCTCGCGGCGCGGCGGCGGGGAGGCAGCGGGGCGCTCCTCGGGACGCTCGGGGCCGGGGCGCTGGCCGCAGCCGCCTATCTCGGCGGACACCTCTCCTTCAGCAAGGGCGTCGGACCGGACCAGACGGTCTTCGACCGCGGGCCGGAGGACTGGGTGCCTGCGCTCGACGGAAGCGAGCTCGCCGACCGGCGGCCGACCCGCGTCGTGGTTCACGACACACCGGTGCTCCTGGTGCGCGACCGCGACCAGGTCCTCGCGATCCACGACCGCTGCTCGCACCGGGGTTGCTCGCTCGCCGACGGTGCGCTCGAGGGCGACGAGGTGGTCTGCGCCTGTCATGGGTCGCGCTTCGTCCTGCGCGACGGCTCGCTGCGGGGAGGGCCCGCCACGGCGCCGCAGCCGGCCTTTCAGACGCGCGAGCGCGACGGGCGGATCGAGATTCGGCTGATCGACCCGGCATAGGGTGTGCCGGGGCACACCCGCGTGAGTCGACGAGGCGCCTACTTCACCGGCGGATCCAGGGTGTGCCGGGGGCACACCCGCATAAGTCGACGGTCGTGCGGATCAGGGTGCGCCGCGGGGCCGCCCTCGCCGTTCTTACTTCACTGGCGGATCCAGGGTGTGCCGGGAGGCACGCCCGCATAAGTCGACGGTCGTCGCGGAGCAGGGTGTGCCGGGGGCCGCCCTCGCCGTTCTACTTCACCGGTGGATCCAGGGTGTGCCGGGAGGCACGCCCGCATAAGTCGACGGTCGTGCGGATCAGGGTGTGCCGCGGGGCCGCCCTCGCCGTTCTACTTCACCGGCGGATCCAGGATCAACAGGTCCCTGTCGTAGTCGATCGCGATCTTGCCGTAGCGGCTGAGGACGTCTGAGCCGAGCAGGCCGGCGGGCTGACCGCTGCCGAGATTGAGCGACGCGACCGCCTCGGGGGGGAGGGTGACGGTCCCGGCGCGCCACTGCGCGACGTGAGCGATCTGGCCCTTGGCGCTGCCGGCGACGCCCGCGACGGTCGGCGTCAACCCGGGCGTCGTGTGCAGTCCGAGCATGGAGACGAGGCGGCTGTCGATGAGCGAATGGGCAGCGCCGGTGTCGACGGCGAAGGGGTATGGACCGTGACCGTTGATCCAGATCGGGACCAGCGCCACGGTGGCGTGGCTCGGGGTGGCGATCACCCTGAGCTTGACGGTCTGCTCGCCCTTTGGCACGCCGGGCGTGGTGAGCGTGACGGGCCGGCCGGTCGGCGAAACCGCCGCCTCGTGCGTCGTCACACCCGCATGCCCCGGCTTCGAGCTTCCGCAACCGGCCGCGAGCGTGGCCACACCCGCGAGGGCCGCCGCCCTCGCGATGAAACGTCCTTGTCCCATCAGAGCCTCCCGAGTGGTTTCGAAATCTCAACCTACCTCAAATCGAGCGTACCCGCTACATCGGGTCCTGCGGTGGCCTTGAAAGCGGGAACGAACTCGCTCGTGACGAGACCGGTCTCCTGCGTCAGCTCGTCGACGATCCGCTCCCATTCGCGCATCCGGTCCGGGGAGTCGACGAGCGTGCAGACAACCGGGACCCTGCGCCTGACGGCGAGCACCCGATCTCCGTGCGGCGCGTGCTCGCCGTGGTAGCCCCATATCCCCCGCAGCGCAGTCGCCCCCGCCGCGCCAGCGTCGCGCAGCCGCCCGATCAGCGCCGCATACAGGGGACTGCCCTCGTGGCGTGACTGCTCGCTCGCGTACAGCGTGAGCTTCTGCCACATGCCGGGCGGCGCCCCCGGCAGCGGCGCGAGCCGAAGGCCGTCGCGCTTGAGGATGGTCACCCGCTCGAGCGTGACGAGCGGCCGGGGGAGCAGCCGCGTCAGCTCCGGGGCCAGGCCCGCGACGTCGCCGACGGAGACGATCATCAGCGGCACGTCGACGTTGCGGGAGAGGAAGCCCGCGCGCCGGCGCTCGCCGTGCAGGGTGCCGTCGACGCCCAGCAGGACCGTGGCCCCCGCCGCCCCTCGCGAGCGCAGCAGGTCGACGATCGCGACGAAGGCGGGACGCCCCTCGACGCGGTCGTGGCGACCGCAGAAGAGGGTCAGCTTGGCCTCCGGACCGGCCGGAGGCCCAGCCCGCTCGAGCGTGACGAGTCCATCGCTCAGGAGGGCCGTGACCTCGTCGGCCGCCGCCTCGATCGCGGGGCGCTCGTCGACCGCGATCGCGACGAGCGGCAAGTCCTCGGAGAGCGAGAGGAGCCGCTGGGTCAGGAGGTGGTGCTTGGCGCCGAAGCCTTCGATGCCGCGCAGCAGCACGCTCGCGCGGATCTGGCGGCGGGCGTAGAGGTCGAGCAGCGCGTCGGAGACGCGGTCGCGCTCGCCGAAATAGGCCGTGAGCTTGATCAAGGCGCCTCGCGTTCGAACGTTGCAAGCTGGCTCAAAGAACTCGTCCCAAGCGCAACCGCTTCGCGTTTGCGCTTCGCGGGGAAGCCGGAGCGGCTGGCTCGTGTCGGCCGCGGCTCAAAGCGTCCGCCCCACGGCGATGGCCGCCAAGCCCACGCCGAGGCTCACCGCAAGGTTCAGGGCGGCCATGAGCGTCTGGCCGTCCTCGGCCAGACGCTGCGTCTCGAAGACCCAGGTCGAAAACGTCGTGTAGGCACCGAGCAGCCCCGTTCCGAGGATCAGCTCGAGGTCGCCTCCGGGGGCCAGGCCGGTCAGGAGGCCGAGCAGGGCGCTGCCGGTGATGTTGACGGCGAACGTGCCGAGCGGGAAGTTCCGGCCGGCGGCGGAGATCGCCGCGTCGAGCGCGAAGCGGGCGAGCGCTCCGGCACCGCCGACGGCGGCGACGGCGATCCACACCCAGGCGCTCACGCGAGCGCTCGCACCCGGCGGGTGAGGACGGTCGCGGCGAAGGCGGCGAGTACGCCGGCGACGACGCTCGAGAGCGCATATCCGGCGGCGAGCGCGTAGCGGTGCGCGTCGAGCATCCGGAGCAGCTCGAGCTGCATCGTGCTGAACGTGGTGAGGGCGCCGCAGAAGCCGGTGGCGAGCAGCGGGCGGCGATAGGCGGTCGGGGGAAGCCGCTCCTGCAGGCGCGTCGTCAGCCAGCCGAGCAGCGCCGCACCGGCGACGTTGACGAGGAACGTCGGCCACGGCCAGCTCACCGGCCCGTGCGTCCAGGCCTGCGACAGCCCCGCCCTGGCCAGCGCGCCGACCGCGCCGCCGGCGAAGATCGCGATCAGCTCGCGCGGATCGCGCGACATTTGCAGCGGGTTCGTGAATGAAAAGTCGTGCGGAGCGAGGTCATCGTATGCGGAGTAGTGCAACTTCCGCCCGCCCAAGCTGTCCAATACCGGATGCGGCGCGGGTGCCGGACAGCTGAAGGGAATCATCTCCGCATCGGGTAACCATGTCCCGATCGTCCCTCCTACAAGCCCTGGCTCCTCTCCTCCTCGGGATGCTTGGCCTGCTGGCCTGGCACGTCGCGGCGGCGGCGCGTCCGCGTCTCGCGGAGGGGAGTGAGCTCAGGGTGATCGCCTCGGCGCCTCCGCTCGAGCCCGCTCCCCGGATCGCCGAGCGCTCCCGCGCCGAGCCGGCCGGGACCCTCGTCGAGCGGATCAGAAGTGGCGCGAGCGTGCCGCTGCTCGCCGCGCCCGGGCACGACCCGATCGGCCGGCTCGGCCCGACGACCGAGTTCGGCTCGCCGCAGACGGTTCCGGTGGTCGCCCGCCGCGGCAACTGGCTCGGCGTGCTGACGAGCGAGCTACCGAACAACCAGCTCGCCTGGGTACCTGCGGATGTGAGCAAGCTCTCACCCGCGCGGACGACGGTCGCGTTGCGAGTCGACCTCGCCCGGCGAAGACTTGCGCTGATGGTCGATCAGCGGGTCGTGCAGCAGGCACCTGTGGGAATCGGGACGGACGGCTCGCCGACGCCGACGGGCCGCTTCGCAGTCACCGACAAGCTCGCCGGACCGGCCTACAGCGCGACCAACTACGGCTGCTGCATCCTGGCCCTCTCCGGCCACCAGAGCGACATGCCCGCCGGCTGGCAGGGCGGCAACCGGCTCGCCATCCACGGCTCCTCCGACCCGAGCACGATCGGTGCGCAGAGCTCGGCCGGCTGCCTGATATCCGACGACCGGGACCTGAGGGCGCTGATGCGCAAGGTTCCCCTCGGCGCGCCGGTTTACATCGATCGGTGAATGGTCCTCGTGGGCGGCGCATGCGCCGCCCACCAGGGTCGCGCATGCGCGACCCTGCCGCCGGCGCATGCGCCGGCGGAACCGGCGCGCCAGCGCCGCCTGCCGTCTAGGGTCCCGCGCGTGCGGATCCGGGGGCTCGTGCTGGCGGTCCTGTTGCTCGTGCTGTTGCCGGCGAGCGCGTCCGCGGCGGCCCCGACCGCGGTCATCACGCGCACCGAGCACGGCATTCCGCACATCCGCGCGTCGAGCTACCTCGGCGCCGGCTACGGCTACGGCTACGCGTTCGCGCAGGACGACATCTGCACGATGGCGGAGGACTACGTCACGGTCGACGCGCAGCGCTCGCTCTACTTCGGGCCGAACGGGAGCTACGAGCAGCGAGGCAACGGCATCAGCCCGAACAACCTCAACTCCGACTTCTTCTGGCAGCAGGTGATCGACTCGCACGTCGTCGACGGGCTGCTCGCCCGGCCCGCCCCGAACGGACCGGAACAGCCCGTGCGTGACCTCGTGCGGGGCTACGTGGCGGGCTACAACCGCTATCTCGCGAGCGTGGGCGGCTCGGCGGGCGTGCCCGACCCGACATGCCGCGGCAAGCCCTGGGTCAAACCGATCAGCGAGGCAACCGCCTACCGGCGCTTCTACCAGCTCGTCCTGCTCGCCTCGAGTGACGTCGGGATCGACGGGATCGGCGAGGCGCAGCCGCCCGCGGGCGCCGGCCTGCTCTCCGGGCTCGGTGCCGGGACCGGCGTCGACGCGGTGCGGCTCGGGCACGCCCTGAGCGGCGCGCTCGACGGCGGCGCGATCGGCAGCAACGCGGTCGCGATCGGCAAGGGAGGCTCGCGCGACCACACGCATGGCCTGCTGCTCGGCAACCCGCACTTCCCCTGGATCGGCACCGAGCGCTTCTACCAGGCGCAGATCACGATCCCCGGCAAGCTCGACGTCGAGGGCGCCTCGCTGTTCGGAGTGCCGCTGATCCTGATCGGCCACACGAAGAACATGGCCTGGAGCCACACCGTCTCGACGGCACGCCGGTTCACGCTCTACCAGATGACGCTCGTGCCGGGCGAGCCGACCACCTACCTCTACGACGGCAAGCCGGAGGCGATGTCAAGCCACGCCCTCACCGTGCAGGGTCCCGGCGGGCAGGTCTTCAAACGCACGCTCTGGTCGACGCGCTACGGACCGATGCTCGACTCGATCGTGGGCGTGCCGCTGCCCTGGCAGGCGACCACCGGCTTCTCGCTCGCCGACGTCAACGCGACCAACTTCCGGGTGTTCAATCACTTCTTCGACACGGACAACGCCCAGTCCGCGCCTCAGGAGCTCAGCATCCTGAACCGCTACCAGGGGATCCCCTGGGTCAACACGATCGTCGCCGACCGCGCGGGAAATGCGTTGTATGCGGACATCGGGGCGGTGCCGAACGTGCCCGACGCGATGGTTCAGCGGTGCTCGACGCCGGTCGGGCAGGTGACCTTCCAGGAGGGCCGGCTGCCGACGCTCGACGGCTCAACCTCGAGCTGCCAGTGGCAGAACGACCCCGACTCGGCCGTGCCGGGGATCATCGGACGCTCGCACATGCCGCACCTCTACCGCTCCGACTACGTGACGAACTCGAACGACAGCTACTGGCTGTCGAACCCGCACCAGCCGCTGACCGGGTTCGCGCAGATCATCGGCGACGAGGGAACAGCGCGCACCCTACGCACCCGAATCGGGCTGATCATGACCCAGGCGCGGGTCTCAGGGACGGACGGGCTGGGGCCGGCCGGGTTCACCCGCCAGCAGCTGCAGGACATGGATTTGAGCGACCGGCAGTACGGCGGGGAGTTGGTGCGGGATGCGGCGGTGTCGATGTGCCGGGGCTTCCCCGGCGGTCTTGCTCCGTCGTCGTCTGGGCCGCCGGTGGCGGTGGGGAATGCGTGCGACGTGCTCGCGGCATGGGACCTGCACGAAAACCTTGGCTCGAAGGGGGACATCCTGTTCCGGCTCTTCTGGGAGGGTGCGCTCGCCTCCGAGGCCGGGCCGTGGGCCAACCCGTTCAACGCAGGCGACCCGGTCAACACGCCGAACGGGCTCAACACGTCGAACCCGCAGGTGCAGACCGCGTTCGGCGACGCGATCAACGAGATGAACGGCGCGCACATCCCGCTTGACGCGGCGCCCGGCGACGTGCAGCACCAGAACGGGATCCCGATCCACGGGGGGCCCGGCGACCCCGACGGGGAGTTCAACGCGATCTACCTCGACTTCACGCCGGGGCAGGGCTACGCGGCGCCCTACACCGGCTCCTCCTACATCCAGGCGGTCGCCTTCGACACCGGCGCGTGCCCCGACGCGCGCACGATCCTCACCTACTCCGAGTCGGCCGACCCCCACTCGCCGTACTTCAGCGACCAGACGCAGCTGTTCAGCCGCAAGCAGTGGGTGACGGAGCGCTTTTGCGCGAGCGACGTCGCAAAGCACGCCGTGAGCGTGACGAGGCTCGGCGCTTCGAAGAAGAAGGCACGCCACCGGCGGCGGCGGCCACACTCGGCGCCGGCGGCTCGGTTTACGGGCTGAATTCGCGGGGCGAATTCAGCCTCTGCTCTGGACGGGGGGTGACCCACGTTTCACCGGGGGAGGTCGATGGCGATGCCGAGTCAGCCCGTGCGGGTGGAAGCCGACCGCTCGGCTAAAGGTCGGCTCTGGAGCCGTCGACACCACCGCGTGAGCTCGCGGCAGTCCCTGATCCTCGAATGCCTCGACGCAACGGAGCGGCTCGCCGGCACCGTAGATAGGTGGGTGAGCGCCTCAGCGGTGGCTCGGCGCCTCGGCCCAACCGCAGACCCTCAGGCGATCGGGAAGGAGCTCAGCAGGCTCGAGCGGCTCGGGCTTGTCGAGCTCTGGTTCCGTGGCGGCTCGAGCTATTACCGGACCGCTCGCTGATCCCGGACCGGGGTCCGGTCGCTCTAGGCCGGCACGCCGGAGAGATGCTCATGGACGAAGCGGACGACCATGGCGCCCTCCCCGACCGCGGTTGCGCAGCGCTTGACCGACCCGGAGCGGACGTCGCCGGCCGCGTAGATCCCTGGGACGCTCGTCTCGAGCAGGCCGTCCGCGCCCGCCTCTTCGCCGGTCAGGACGAAGCCGTTCTCGTCACGCGCGACCACGTCGCCGAGCCACTCCGTGCACGGTGAGGCTCCCAGGAAGAGGAACAGGAACGAGAAGGGGATTCGCTCGCCGTCGAGGAGGGTGACCGCCTCGAGCTCGCCGTCCGCGCCATGCAGGGTCGCGATCTCGCTGCGGTCACGGACCGCGACGCCGTAGCGCTCAAGCTCGGCGATCAGGTAGTCGGACATCGTCTCGCGGAGGTCGGCGCGGCGGTGCAGGAGGGTGACGAGGGCGCCGCCACGCGCGAGCCAGACCGCTGCCTGGCCGGCCGAGTTGCCCCCGCCGACAACCCCGACGCGCGTTCCTCCACAACGCTGCGCCTCGGGGGGGCCGGCGGCATAGAAGATGCTGATGCCCTCGTACTCGTGTAGCCCCTGGACGGGCAGGCGCCGGTAGTCCGCGCCGGTGGCGAGCACGACCGCACGGGCCGCGATCTCGCGCTCGTCCTCGAGATGGATCAGGTGCCGGTCTTGCGCCGCCTCGAGCGTGAGCGCCCGGTAGGGGGTGGCGGTGCGCGCGCCGAACTTGCGCGCCTGCGTGACCGCGCGACTCGTGAGCTCTGCGCCGGCGATTCCCGCGGGGAAGCCGAGATAGTTCTCGATCCGGCGCGAGGTGCCCGCCTGGCCACCGAGCGCGGTGCTCTCGACGACGAGCGTGTCGAGGCCTTCCGAGGCTCCGTACACGGCGGCTCCGAGGCCCGCCGGTCCGCCGCCGACGACGGCGAGATCGACCTCCTCGCGGGGAGCCAACTCGAGGCCGATCCCGAGCGCGCGTGACATCGCGCCGCCGGTTGGATTCCTCAGCTCTCTGCCGCCGGGGAGGCGTACGAGCGGGAGCTCTGCCGGATCGAGCGCGTCGATGAGCCTTTCGGCGTCCGGGTCGTTCGAGTGGTCGGGGTCGCGCCACGCGAACGGCAGCCGGTTGCGCCTGGCAAACTCGACGATTCTGCGGGTCGGCTCGGAGGAGCGCGGACCGACCACCTCGATACCGACGCCGTCGAGTTGCTGCAGGAGCTCGCGGCGCGCGATGAAGGCCGACAGCAGCAGGTCGCCGAGCGGGCCGTCCTCGAACAGCAGTGGACGCAGCTCATCTCGATCGACCGCTATGTAACGCAGTGGTCGAGTGACGACCGCAGTCAGGTAAACGGTCTGTCCAGAGAGAAGGCTCGTCTCGCCGACGAAGCCCGACTCTCCGTGCCTGACGATCTCGTGCCCGACCGGGTCCAGGACCGCGACCTCGCCGTCCAGGATTGCGATCAGGGGGTATCGCGAGTCTCCCACTCGGAAGAGCACGTCACCGACCTCGGCGTGGCGCTCCTCCCCGACAGCGGCCAGCGTCGCAATCTGTGACGCCGACAGAACCGGGCTAGCGGAGCTGGACATTGAAGAGAGCGTACTCGCGGCCGCCACCTCCCTGGGCAGCGCGGCGGCGGCGCGACGCCGGCGACGCTGTGTACCAGCCAGGGCTGCGTCCTCGCCGTCGCGGCCCGAAGGCCTCTGCGAACCGGGATGGCCTTGCGACCCTCGCAGCGCTTCCTCGACGTCGTGCGAGCCGCCACCTCGAGGGTGTGCCTTTCCAGCCCGCCGGGTAATGGGCTGAAAGGGGGAGGGACCATGAGCACGCCAGCTGAGGACCGCGGCGCCACAGGCGACCCGCTTGCCCGCCTCGACCGCATCCCGGTCTGGCCGCATGAGCGCAAGCTGCTCTGGATAGTCGGCGCGGGCTACTTCTTCGCCTTCTTCGACATCGTCACGGTCAACGTCGCGGCACCCGTGATCGCGAAGCAGTTCCACGTCTCGAAGGCGGCGGTGCTCTACTCGGTGACGAGCAGCCTGATCGGCTACATCATCGGCGCGCTCGTAGACAGCACGATCGCCGACAAGTGGGGGCGGCGGCTCAGCATGATGCTGTCGGTGAGCGTGTTCAGCATCGGCACGCTGATCGCCGCCTTCAGCGGCAACGTCACCGTCCTGATCGTCTTCCGCTTCATCGCCGGCCTCGGCATCGGGGCGGAGATCGCAGCCGTGACGACCTACCTCAGCGAGCTCTCGCCCGCGCCGCTACGGGGGCGGTACACGAGCTGGGCCACGACCGCCGCCTACCTTGGCTTCGCGGTCGTCCCGTTCGCCGCGCGCGGACTCGTGCCGACGTTCGCCGACGGCTGGCGGGTGCTGTTTGCGATCGGTGCGCTCGGCGCCCTGACCATCCTCTTCATGCGCCGCGGGCTGCCGCCGTCCCCGCGCTGGCTCGTCACCCAGGGACGCGAGCGCGAGGCGGGCGAGATGGTCGCCGAAGCGGAGCAGCGGGCGCGTGACGAGCGTGACGTCGAGCTTCCAGAGCCCGAGTCGGTCGCCGAGGAGGCCGCGGTCGAACGCTTCCCGGTTCGCTCGCTGCTAAGGCCCCCGTTCGTCGGCCGGCTCGGCCTGCTGATCGCGATCTGGTTCATCTACTACGTCGGCAACTACGGCTGGCTGACGGTCAGCACGACGCTGTTCACCGACAAGGGCTACAGCGTGACCGACTCGAGCAGCTACCTGCTCGTATCCGGCATCGGGTTCCTGATCGGTGCCTTTGCCACGACCCGCTTCAGCGATCGCGTCGAGCGAAAGTACGCGCTGAGCGCGATCGCCGTCGTGTGGGCGGGATCGCTGCTCGCGATCGGACTCCTCGTCTCGCCTGGCGTGATCATGGGCTTCGGCTTCCTCGCCTCGCTCACGATCGGACTGCTCGTGCCGCTCCTCTACACCTACACCGGCGAGCACTTCCCGACCAACGCGCGCGCATCCGGAGTCGCGCTCACGGACGGCCTCGGGCACATCGGTGGCGCGCTCGCGCCGATATTCCTGCTCGCCGCGAACTCCGCCTGGGGCTTCAGCGGAGCGTTCGCCGTAATGGCGGCGAGCGGACTGGTGACAGCCGTGCTCGCCGCATTCGGGATCCGGGCGACCGGCCGCTCGCTCGAGACGGCGGCTTCGGCGGCCGGCGCACGGCCGATGGCTTGATCAGGCACCCGGCGGGCGGTAATCGGCTGCGACCTGCGCGGCGGAGTCGACCTGCTCGGGGGTGAGCAGGACGGTCGTCCGCACCGTGGCTCCGCCACTCGAGTTGACAGCCAGCGCCACAGCTGTCGCGCTCTCGTTGTCCGGAAGCTCGACGGTCACTAGACGTCAGCGTCGCCGAAGGCGAAGTAGAAGCTTTCGAGCGACCCGCCGACGCTCTCGGCCAGATGCTCGATAGCGTCGCGGCGGCTGCAGCCGCCCGCGTCGCGCACGCCCTTGACGCCTTCGGGCGAGTAGGAGGCCTCGATCAAGTACTTGGGCATCAGCTTCTCCTTGAGGGGGTTCCGAAGCGTGAATCGGCAAAGCCGATTCACGCCCGTTTGGCGGCGTTGGATCGCTTTACCGGACAGATACTTACAGCCGGCCGCTCTCGCTAGTTCGCCGGGCAAGAGCGGCCGGCTCAGTCGAGCTGGCGACGATCTATAGCGCAATCGGCGGACATCATTGAGAACCTGTCGGCCCCTGGGGTTACCGTTCGACGAACTTTCGGGCCAGTCGCTCGCCGGCGACCACCGAAAGCAACCTGTCGAGCGAGACAAGAAGTGCAACCCGAGGATCGTGAAGACGACGCGGACCACCCGGAGTCCGCTGACGACCTAGATGACGCGGTCGAACTCGCTGACACCTTCGAGGAGATTGTCGAAGCCGCACCTTCGCGGCGGAAACGCGATCATGCAGACGAGCCCAGCGGGGAGGCGCCCCCACCTGACCCGGTCGCTGTCCCGGCGGCGGCAGGACGTCCGGTCGCAGAACGGCCCGCCCACATCCAAGTTGTGCGAGTCGCCGCGCCGGACCCAAACCGGCTAGCCTGGCCCCCACTCCGATCGGACGTCATCGCCCTGATCTGCTTCTCGCTTGCGATCGCGTCGTTCGTCTTGGACCGGTGGCCGCTGTTCGGGGTTTTCGCCCTGGCCTGCTCGGTGGTCACGGGCCTTTCGCCTCGGATGAGAGGACTATTCGGCCTCGCGGCCAACTCGAGCGGCATTCGGATCGGCGGCGAGCTCGCGGATCCGTTTCAGGACGAGATCAGCGGGCAGCCGGCTCAGGTTCAGGGGTCTCTGGCTCAGCCGCCTGCTGCTCCCGGTCGGCAGCTTCCTCAAGGTAGTAGTACGAGACCGACTGAGGATTGATCGTCAGGATTCGACGGCGACCGACGTCCTCGACCTCGAGCACACGACCGCTCGAAAGGGCCTGCTGAAACGCCTTCGCGAACGCATCAACGTCGACATCGACCGTGAGTTCCTCGGCGTCTATCAGCTTGATCTTCACGGGCATGGGCGACTTCCTATTCGACCTCTTCCAGGCTACTCCCTGGCCCATCTCGTCCCCGGCCAGCGTGATCAGTGTCGACCGCTGGCCGGATGTCTCAAGGTGCCCGGGAGGCGCATAGGTTACGCGTCGAGTATCCGTGCTGGCTCATCGTTGAGCAAGCACTCCCCGCCACTCCCCCGTCGCGACCGATCAGCGGGTGCCGCGACTATTGCCGATCGGCTCCCTGCCTTCACCGCGCTGCTAACGACATCCTGCATCGCCGTGCCAGCGGGAACCAGCAGACTGTTGACCGCCTGCTCACGAAGCGGCACCACCGCTTTGCGCGCCCGAGCGTTGATATGAGCGCCGTGGGGCGAATCCTCTTTCTTCCTGGCGCGTCGGGTGATCCGGAGTTCTGGCGACCGGTCGCGGACCTCCTACCGGCCAGTTGGGAGAAGTCGCGGCTCGGCTGGCCGGGACTCGGCGAGCAGCCGCACGATCCGTCCGTGCGGGGACTGGAAGACCTCGTAAAACGGGTCGTCGAGGCGCTTGCGCGGCCGAGCGACCTCGTCGCTCAGTCCATGGGCGCGGTCGTCGCAGTCCGTGTTGCCGCGCGGCATCCGGAAAAGGTGCGGCGCCTCGTCCTTGCGGCGACCTCAGGAGGACTCGACATGACCGCGTTCGGCGCCGCCGACTGGCGTGAGGAGTACCGGCGGAGCTTCCCGAACGCGGCGCCCTGGATCACGGAGCCGGTCCCCGGCCACGATCGGCTGATGGCGAAGGTCGTGGCTCCCGTGCTGATCCTCGCGGGGGAGTCCGACCCGGTCAGTCCCGTGGACGCCGCCGTGCATCTCGGGCGCCTGCTGCCCCACGCGACGATCGAGGTCGTTCCCGGTGGCGACCACGGGTTCGCTCGAGATCAGCCGGGCGTGGTCGCCCGGCTGATCGTGGAGCATCTGCGCTAACCGGAATCCGTGACAGGTGGCCGGGCCGGTGCCGTAGAACTTGAGGGCATGGCGAAGGCAGAGGCCACGATCGTCGACGCGGGCGGGCGCGATCTGCGGGTGTCGAGCCCCGATCGCGTGATCTTCCCTGAGACTGAGCGCTCGGGACCGGTCACCAAGCTAGACGTCGTCAAGTACTACCTCGCGGTCGACGTCGGGATCATGCGCGCGCTCGCGCGGCGGCCGACGACGCTCGAGCGGTGGCCGAAGGGCGTGCACCCTGGGATCGTCCTCTCCACACGAGAGAAGGGTGGGGGCGACGCGTTCTTCCAGAAGCGCATCCCTCAGGGTGCCCCCGAGTATGTGGAGACCGCGCGGATCCAGTTCCCCTCGGGCCGTCATGCGGACGAGATCTGCCCGACGGAGATCGCAGTCGTCGGCTGGGCGGCGCAGATGGGGACGATCACCTTTCACCCCTGGCCGGTTCGCAGCGACGACGTCGACGACCCCGACGAGCTCCGCATCGATCTCGACCCGCAGCCGGGCACCGACTTCGCCGACGCCGTGCGCGTCGCCGGAGAGGCGCGGAGCCTGCTCGAGGAGCTCGGCTACGTCGGGTTTCCGAAAACCTCAGGCGGTCGTGGCGTCCACATCTACGTCCGGATCGAGCGGCACTGGACGTTCACCGACGTTCGTCACGCAGCGATCGCCTTCGGTCGCGAACTCGAGCGGCGGCTGCCCGGAGAGGTAACGACCAAGTGGTGGAAGGAGGAGCGCGGAGAACGCATCTTCGTCGACTACAACCAGAACGCGCGTGACCGGACGATCGCCTCCGCCTACAGCGTGCGGCCGAAGCCCGGCGCTCCCGTCTCCGCGCCGGTCACCTGGGATGAGCTGAGGGAGGTGGCGCCGGAGGACTTCACGGTCGCGACGATGCCGGCGCGGTTCGCCGAGGTCGGCGACCTGCACGCGGCGATCGACGATGTCGACCACTCGCTCGAGCCGCTGCTCGAGATCTACGAGCGATACGCCGCGGAGGGCGAGGCGGACATGCCGTATCCGCCCGACTACCCGAAGATGCCCGGAGAGCCAAAGCGCGTGCAGCCTTCGCGGGACAGAGACCGTCCGCGCGACTGAGCGTCGACCGCCTACGGCGACTGGGGAAGCTTGACCGAGCCGCGCCGCGCGGCGGGCCTGGAGGGCGGCGGGACGACCGGGCCGATGTCGCCGTCCGGGGCCTCGTCGAGATCGACGATCACCGGGGCGTGGTCGCTCGGGCCGCTTCCCTTGCGCGCCTGGCGATCGACCCAGGCGGCCTGAACGCGATCGGCGACGGGTGTGCCCGCGAGGACCAGGTCGATCCGCATCCCGCAGTCCTGGTGGAACATCCCTGCCCGGTAATCCCAGTAGGTGAAGACGCGCTCTTCCGGCCACCGGTCGCGGACGACGTCGTGCAGCCCGAGCGCCCGGAGCTCGCCGAGGGCCTCGCGCTCAGCCGGGGTGACGTGGGTGTGACCGACGTAGGCCTCGGGGTCGAACACGTCGTCGTCGGTGGGGGCGATGTTCATGTCGCCGCAGACGACGACCTCGTCCGGACCGGCGGCGACGAGGTCGCGCAGCGATGCGAGCCAGGCGAGCTTGTAGCGGTAGTGCTCGGAGGCTGGAGCGCGGCCATTCGGGACATAGACGGAGACGACGCGGATGTCGCCGCAGGTGGCCGCGACCACGCGCGCCTCCGGGCGGGGGAACCCGGGTCCGTCGGGAAGGCCGGTCGCGACGTCGTCGAGGCCGACCCGCGAGAGGATCGCCACGCCATTCCAGGTCGCCTCGCCATTCAGCGCGACCGCGTAGCCGCGCTCGGCGAGCTCCTCGCCGAGCAGCTCAAGGAAGGCCTCATCCGCGAGCTTGGTCTCCTGGAGGCAGACGACGTCCGGCCGACGCTCGTCGAGCCAGGGCAGCAGGCGGGGCACGCGCTGCTTGACCGAGTTGACATTCCAGGTTGCGATTCTCATGGCCCCCTCAGGCCTCTTCTGCTCGCAGGACCGCGAGCCCGTTCTGGTGGACGAAGGGATAGAGCCGGAAGGCGTTCCCCTCCGCTTCGAGGAAGTCGCCGACGGCGGCGGTGACGCCCGGACAAGAGGTGTAGTCGTGCAGGGCGAGCCAGCCGCCCGGGCGGACACGAGGTGCAAAGCGGCGCAGCTCCGCCAGCGTGTGCTCGTACAAGTGGGTCGTGTCGACGAAGAGAAGGTCGATCGGCTCCGGGATCGAGACTTCGTCCATCTCGAGGTCGCTGCCCTGCAGGAACGTCCAGCGCCCATCGAGGCCGGCGGCCTCCACCCGAGCGCGCGCTTCGAGGCAGGGCTCGACGTCCACGCTCGTGACATGCCCACCGATCTTGTCCGCCGCCTCGACGAAGGCCAGGGTCGACACGCCGGATCGGACACCGAGCTCGAGCGTGCGGCTGAGGTCGAACTCCCGGATGAGGAGCGACAGCAGCGGCAGGTGGTGGCTGATGTCGGACGGCGGCGCGCGCATCGCCTCGACCGTCACCGGCAGGGGGTTGATTGCAGCCGCGCTCGCCGCGGCGATTGCGGTCCAGTCGAGGCTGAGCGGCGGGCCGAGCTTGCCCGTCATGTTCGCCTCGTACCAGCGTGCATGACCCTCGAGCGAGGCGACCGCGGGGTCGTGCCATCGCCTCGTCGCGACGCCGGCGGCCCACTCGATCAGGCGCCCGTAGTCGCCACCCTGGGCCTCCGGGAACGCCTCGTTCAGGTCGGCGCGGTGTTCGTAGACATCCAGTAGCGCGGGTAGGGCCTCGTCGTCTTCGCCACGCTGCGCGAGGCGTCCCCTCAGAGCTCTGGCGAGGGATGCCATCGCGGCGACCATAGCGAGGGTGAAGCCTTTGGCTTCAGCAGCGTCACCAGCGAGCGGGAAGAGTCCGGATCGGGACGACGTTCCGTATGCGGCAGGCTCGACCGGTCCGGATCGCCTGCCGACAAGGGAACTGCGACGAGCGGACATTGGTTGCCCCAGCTGAGAACTCGCCCGATCCCGGGACGCCCGGCGCGAGCGCGCGCACGGAGCGCGAGCGTCTGCGTGAGACGCGGGAGCGTTGTACGCGAGAGCGCCATCCCCGGATCGGCAGGCTGCTGCTGGCGCTCGGGGAGCCACCTCGAGATGAGCGAAACTGGGAGCGCGGCGCGGACGGCGAGGAGGCGCTGGCCCGCACACTCGCACGGCGCTGTCGCAACGGTGTGGTCGTGCTGCACGACCGGCGCATTCCCGGTCGTCGCACCAACATCGATCACCTCGCCGTGGCACCGTCGGGGATCTGGGTGATCGACACCAAGCGCTACCGCGGCAAGGTCGCCGTCGAACGTCCCCTCTTCGGGCGGCCAAAGCTGCTCGTCGGCGGTGGGACAAGACCAGCCTCGTGGAGGGCCTCGCCAGCCAGGTGGGGCTGGTGCGGGCGGCGCTCGGGGCGCGGCTTTCGCAACCCGTCCCGGTCCATGGCGCCCTGTGCTTCATCGAGGGTGAGCTGTCGCTGCTGTCCGCTCCGAAGATCGACGGCCTGTGGGTGCTGAGTGCGCGGGCGCTGGCGCGACGGCTCAACGCCGCCGGGCCCTTGACCGCTGGGGAGGCTCGCGCGGCGCTCGCCTGTCTCGATCAGCGCTTTCCGGCGTTCGCGGCGGCGTGACCTCGCAGCGCGCCGCAGACCAAACGCGGCGGCTCGGCCCCTCTCAGTGGTGGCGTCCTGCCCTGGTCAGGCGGAGGGGGATCGAGTTCGTGAACTGCGCCGATCCCGCGAGGCCCTGTAGCTGCAGGGTGTAGTTGCCGGGCGCCGCGAAGTGGTGCCCCACGCGGCCGTCCCAGGTGATGGTGTTGCGGCCCGCGCCGGCGAAGCGGCTGATCGTGGCCACCACCTTGTTGCCGCGCCGAACCACGAGCGTGATCTTGGCGGACAGCGTCGTGACGTACGACAGCGCGATGCTGTGGTGCGCTTTCGAGGTGAGCTTGACCTTGAAGAACTCGATCAGGAGCGCGTAGCTCGGCTGATTCGCGACGCCGACTCCGGTGCCGCTGAGCGCGATCGTCGTAGGGGACGACGGCGCGTTGCTCGTCAACGTGAGCGTCGCCGAGCGGGAGCCGGCGGCCTGCGGGGCGAACTCGACCGATGCGGTGCAGGTCGCACCAGGAGCCACCGAGCCGCAGGTCGTGCCCGAGAGGAAGAAGTCGCCGGCGTTGGCGCCGCCGATCGACGCGCCGGAGAAGGTCAGGTTGCCCTGGCCGTTGTTCTTGATCGTGACGGTCCTTGCGGTGGAGGTCCCGCCAAGCGACTCGGTGCCGAACGCCATCGGGCTGCCGGAGACCACGTCGGCGGTCGGCGTCTGCGCCGTCCCGGTACCGCTCAGAGGGATGGAAGTCGGCGACGACGGCGCGTTGCTCGTCAGCGTCAAGGTCGCCGTGCGAGAGCCTGCCGCCTGCGGCGCGAATACGACGGATGCGGTACACGTCGAGCCCGGCGCGACGGAGCCGCAGGTGGTGCCGGAGAGGGAGAAGTCGCCCGGGTCCGCGCCTTCGATCGAGGCCCCGGAGAAGTTGAGGGTGCCCTGCCCGTTGTTCTGAATCGTGACCGTCTTGGCCGCGGACGTGCCTCCCAGCGCCTCGCTGCCGAACGCCATCGGGCTGCCGGAGACGATGTCTGCCGTGGGCGGTTGCGTCGTCCCGGTTCCGTCCAGCGCAACACTTGCCGGAGATGACGGGTCGTTACTCGTGAGCGAAAGGGTTGCGCTTCGGCTTCCGCTCGCCTGAGGGGTGAACGCGACCGAGACGGTGCAGGTGCCTCCATTCGGAGCGACCGTGGTGCAGGTCGTGTCGGTGACGTTGAAGTCGCCGGCGTCCGTCCCGCCGACCGAGATGTCCGAGAAGTCGAGCTCTCCCTTGCCGGTGTTCGTCACCGTGACGGTGCGGGAGGACGAGGTCGTGCCGACCGTCTGGCTTCCGAAAGAGAGGGGGTTTCCAGCGATGCTCGCTACGGGAAGCTCGGGTGTGATCGACACGGAAGGCGTACCGGTCGTGTCGGACCCGATCGTGCCGTTGGCGGCGCTGTCGATGACCCAGCTCGAGCCGCCGCCGCCCCCTCCGCCGCCGGAGCCGTTCGACGCGGGTGTGAGTATCGTCCCCGCTGCGCCCTGGCCGCCCCCTCCGCCGCCAAAGTAGCCACCACCTCCGCCGCCGCCCTGACCCGCTCCGGGCGCCTGATCTCCGCCCGCGCCGCCGCTACCAAAGCTGCCGTCGCTGCCGCTGGCGGCGCCCGCGTCGGCCGGGCCTCCGGCGCCGCCTTTCTGTTGGGTGGCGCCTCCGCCAGGGCCGCCACCCGCTCCCGTGTCGCCCACTGTGCCCGCCGTTCCGTCGCTCCCTACCGCGCCGCCTGCCCCGCCGGACCCGCCGGCCCCGATAGTGGTCCCGCCGTTGTCGGTGCCGTCGGCGCCGCCCCCTCCGCCGCCCCCGGCGACGAGCAGTCGGCTTGCCAGGCTGGTGTTGCCGGAGGTCGCGCACGAAGCGCTGATCGAGCATGTCCGGACGTCAGACGCGCCGCCGCCGCCTCCGCTTGAGCCGCCAGGCGAGGCCCCGCCTCCGTTGAATGCGCTCGCGTTGCTCGAGCCCTGGTCGGCGCCTGGGCCACCCACCTCGACGTAGAGGGCCTCGCAGGGGGTGACGGTGATGTCGGCGCTGACAGCCGCGCCCTTGCCCCCGCTCGAATTCGTCCCGGCGCCTCCGGGCGCTCCAATCGCCGCGATTGTGACCGTGTGAACGCCGGCCGGCACCACGTACTCCTGCTCCGCGCCCGTCGAGCTGAACTGCCCCGAAGCAGATCCGCAGCCTATGGCGCGGGCGCCCGGCGCGGTCAGCGCGGCGGCGAACGCGACACCAACGACCGCAACCGCGAACGCGAGGCGGCGTCGGTCAAAGGCGGCGATCAAGGGCATTCGAGGGGGTCCTCCCGAGCGAGCTTCCTGCTGCGGAACACCAACGTAAGAGTCGGGGAGCGGCTGCGCCATGCCCCCGCAGGTCCGCTAACACCCGCTTAACAAGGTCGATGCGCGGCCGCAACCTCTCCGTCCTACTGCTGTTGTAAACCCCTCGATAAGGTGCTTCGCGCCGGCCTCCGAAGCGGACCGGAGGCAGGAGCGAGTTGACACGTTACGAATACGTCAGCACGTTTCGATTCAAAAGCAGGTATTTTGTCCGCGTCATAGACGCCGAGTCCTCGCCCCTCCGGGGGTGAGGAGCGGGGGAACCAAGGACCGCAGAGTGCGGTCACGGGGCGAATCGCCGCCAGCGTGCGGCGTAGCGCAACTCCAGCGCGAGCCCGACAGCTCACCTCGTAGGCGCGACCGAGACCAGAAGGAGCTACCCCTTGCAGTTCACTCAGCGCGACCTGGCCCAGGAAGACCTTTGGCAGCGATCTCTGGAGCGCTCCCGGCGGCGCCGTGAGCTCGCCCCCTTCATCCGCAAGACCGTCGCTCGACGGCGGCGGATCTCACTCGCCGTGAGTGCGGCTGTGGCGACCGCCCCGACCGCGCCGGCGTTCGCCCTCACCGGCGGCAGCCGCAAGCAGGGTTCGAACCCGGCCACCCCGAGTGCGCTGGAGCGCCACGGCGATCCCGTGCTGCTCTACGCGGGCGTAACGAGCGCGTCGGTCAAGCAGCTTCAGCACGCGCTCGGGATCAGCGAGGACGGCATGTTCGGCCCCGTCACCGAGGCGGCCGTCAAGCGCTTCCAGAAGCGCCACCACCTGCCCGTCACAGGCAAGGTCGACGTCCACACGTGGCTCGAGCTGTTCCCGAACGACATGATCATCTCGACACCGAACGGGTGGGGTGCCCAGACCGACGCCGCCGCCGCGAGCGCCGACGGCTCGGCGGCGCCGCTCGTCGATGCCGCCGGTGGCGCCCAGGGTGCCACCGTTCCGGCAGTCAACTTCACGCCGACTGGTCCGGCGACGCCGGCCGCCGGCAATGGCGGCGCCGCCGGCGGCCTCCACGCGGCCTCGGTCGGCACCGCCCAGTGGGGTCTTCCGGGCGCAGCCGCGCAGGGTGAGAGCTGGGGCGCACCGACGGCCGACAGCGCGGCGCCGGTCAGCAGCGGCGACGGCGGGTCGCAGGCCGGGCTTCCGTCAGGGGGCGGCTCCTCCGGCGCGGCTCCGTCCGTCGGAACGCCTGCCTACAGCGGCCCGTCGTACCAGGTGCCGGTCCCCAAGGCTCCCTCCGGCAGCACCCAGGCTTCGCTGATCGCGAAGATGATCTGGGAGGCCAACTGGATCACCAAGCAGCACTACGCCTACCTCTGGGGCGGCGGTCACAACGACGGGTTCACCGGCCCCTACGACTGCTCGGGTGCCGTCTCCGCGGTGCTCCACGCGGCGGGGCTGCTGAAGGCCCCGATGGTCTCCGGTGACTTCGACAACTGGGGAGCCCCCGGCCCGGGCGCGGTGACGATCTACTCGAACGCATCGCACGTCTACATGTCGATTCTCGGCCACTTCTTCGGAACCTCGGGTCAGAATCCGGGCGGTGGCGCCGCGTGGTACCACGGCGCGCCGATGGCCGGCTTCGTGGTCACCCACGTGCCCTTCGAGAAGATGCATCTGCGGCTTGCGACGCGGGTGCGATCGGCCAACTCGGCGAGCCACGTGCGCTCCGCGAAGCGCACGACGTCGAAGAGGCGTCGCTCGGGCGGCTCCGTCCACAGCGCGAACAACACCCCGCGCCAGAGCGGCTCGAGCAGTTCGCAGGTCGCCACGAGCGGCAACGGGGGCACGAGCGCCGGCCAGGACCAGTACGTGGCCGACCAGTCGACCGCCACGAACGGCGACTCCTCGCAGCAGCCCACCTACTCGCAGGCGGTCGCGACCGCACCGCCCACCGCCGCCTCGGCACAGCCTGGTCCGCCACCGGCGGCGCCGGTCGGCGGGTCGGCTCCGGTCGCCCCGGCACCGAGCGCCGGGAGTGAGCAGGCGTCGTCGGTCAACCAGGGCCCGGCTCCCGCTTCGCAGCCGGCGCCGGCAGCGGCTGAGCCGACCACGAGCGCGCAGTCGGCGGTCGACGCGCAACCGACCGCCACGCAGCCCGCGCCAGGCGGGTCGCAGGCCGCACCGGCCGGATCGGCGCCGGTGCATGACGCGGCCGTGCCGAACGCGCCGGCGCAGAACGCGGCCCCGGCGGGCTCCGCGAGCCAGCCGGCGTCTGTCGACGAGGCGGCGCCCGCGGCCAGCGCGCCCGCACCGCAGCACGCAGCGACTCCCGCGAGCGGCGAGCAGTCCGCGCCGGCGGTCACGCACAGCGACACGGCGTCGGCTGACTCGAGCGCCAAGCAGCCGGCCGCTCCGGCGGGCGGATCCGCCCACGGCGGCGGGCAGAGCGAGAGCGCCGGCCTGAACCACTGAGAGCCGGAGGGGCGGGCGCGCGCGCCCGCCCCTCCCGGCCGTAGTACGTTGGGCGGATGGCCGCGGCCGAACGCCACTACATCCTCTTCTACGTCTACGTAGAGGAGATCCTCGAGCGGCGCGGCCCGTACCGCGACGGACATCTCGCGCACTTGCGCGAATGGCGTGACGCCGGCGCGGTGGTGATGGGGGGAGCGCTCGGCGATCCCCCGCACGGCGCCGCCATCGTCTTCGCCGTCGACGATCCGGCCGACATCGAGCGCTTCGCGAGGGAGGACCCCTACGTCGAGGCGGGCCTCGTGGCAGCGAGGCGAATCGAGCCCTGGACGCTCGTCTAACTTGAGAGCGGTGCGCGGGGGAATCGCAGCCAGGTGCGCGGTGTGCGCCGCGCTCGCGCTCACGGCGGGCGGGCTGGCTGCCACGCCGGCGGCCGCGCTGGCGCCGAGCACCGTCTACTACTCCGCGCCGAGCGCGAACGCCGGGCCCTACGACATCGCTCTCGGGCCCGACGGGAACATGTGGTTCACGGAGCTGAACGCCGGACAGATCGGCATGCTCGACGCCCGCGGCCAGGTCAGCGAGTACGCCCCGCAGGCTCCCTCACCGCAGCTGATCCAGCCGAACAGCATCACCGCCGGACCCGACGGCGAGCTCTGGTTCACGGTCACGGGAGGGGACATGGGCTGCCCCCAGGGCGGCTGCGCCTCAAGCCCCGCGCCGGCGATCGGCACGCTAGACCCGTCGGACCCGGCCGCGATCGAGACGTATCCGCTGCCCTCGACCGCGACGCCCTGGGCGATCACGACGGGGCCGGACGGGAACCTCTGGTTCACCGACGACGCGGGCAACCAGATCTGGACCATCAGCCCCATAACGCACGTGGCCCAGCCGGCTCCCGGGCGTCTGAGCCCGAAGCCCGACGCGAGCGAGCACGGTCCGACCGGGATCGTCGCCGGTCCTGACGGGGCGCTCTGGTTCACCGAGCAGGGCCAGGACAAGATCGGGCGGATGACGACCGATGGGGAGGTGACGAACGAGTATCGCGTGCCGACCGCGGCGGCGGCTCCGGATCGGATCGCCGTGGGGGCGGACGGTGAGATCTACTTCACGGAGCTGGGCGCCTCGCAGATCGGACGGCTCGACCCGGCGACCGGCGCGATCGCCGAGATTCGGCTCTCTCCCGGCTCGCAGCCGAACGGGATCGCCCCGGGCGCCGACGGAGCGATCTGGTTCACCGAGCACCGAAGCGGCGCGCCCGGGGAGGGCGATGCGATCGGGCGTTTCACACCCGGGGGAACGCTCAGCGAGTTCGCGCTGAGTGACCCGGCCGGTGTCCCCAGCCCCACGGGGATCGCCTCTGGACCGGACGGCAACATGTGGTTCGCGGACCTCGGGAGTGACGACATCGGGCAGATCACGACGCCGCCGTCCGCGAGTACCGGAGCCGCGACGAGCGCCGGCTCGAGCAGTGAGACGGTGACCGGCGTCGCCAACGACCACGCACAGCCGGGCGGGTTCCGGATCGACTACGGGACGAGTGCCTCCTACGGCTCCTCGAGCGCGAACCAGACGCTCGCCGGCGGGCGCGGCGACCAGGCGCTGCTGGCGACGCTCAACGGCCTCTCACCGGCGACCACCTATCACTGCCGGGTCACAGCGTGGAACGCGACCGGCAACGCCTACGCCGACGACCGGACCTTCGTCACCTCGCCCGGCGCACGCACGGAGCACGCGAGCCACGTGACGCGGCGCTCGGCCACGCTGCGCGGCAAGCTGACCGCAAACGGGCAGGCGAGCTCCTTCCACTTCCAGTACGGAACGACCGTCTTCTACGGCTCGAGCACCGGCTCGCGAAACGCGGCGCCGAAGGACAGCGAGAACGTCTCGAGCGGAATCGGCGGGCTGAGCGCCGGGACCGAGTACCACTACCGGCTCGTCGCGCGAAACTCGGGCGGGACGACCTACGGGCCGGACGTCAGCTTCAAGACGCCGCCGGCCGTGACGCTCGGTCGCCCGCACGTGACAGGCGACGGCGTGAGCGTTGCGGTCACCTGCCACGCCGCGCAGGACGCGATCTGCAAGGGATCCGTGAGTGCGCTCGGGCGGGCGCGCCGGAGGGGGTCGAAGGTGGTCGTGCTGCCGGGCGGCGCCTACACGCTCACCGCCGGCCGGGCCGGCTTCCAGGTTCGCGGCGGTAAGACCAAGACGGTCCGGATCAAGCTGTCGCCCACGGGCCGCAGGCTGCTGCGCCGCTTCAAGCGCCTGCCCGTGCGCGCGGTCGTCAAGTTCGCGGGCAGCGTCAGCGAGACCCGGCCGGTGACGATCCGGCGCGGATAGGTCCGCGTCAGCGAGGTGCGGTGCCCAGCCAGGCATGCCAGGCGAAGAGGCCCTGCAACGGCAGTCGAGCCCAGAGCGTCCATGCCGGGAAGCGCCTGAAGCGGTCGGCGCGGACGGCCATGTAGACGTTCGCCGGGAAGACCCCGGCGATCGTGGCGAGCAGCCACCAGCGCGCGAACCGGCGCGTGCGGTCGTTCGCCGCCGCAAGCCCGCCAACCAGCTCCGCCGCGCCGCTTGCCGCCACCACCTCGCGCCGGTAGCCGTCGAGGGGCGGCGGGACGATCGCCTCGTAAAACCGCGGGCGGATGAAGTGGAGGGAGCCCGCGGCGATCCAGAACAAAACCAGGGTGCGCCGCACGGACCGGAGGGTATGGCTTCGGCGGGCCGGGCGGCGCACCCGCTGCCAGGGAAGGGGGGAGTTACTCGAGCGAGCCTGCTTCGCAGGCTTGCTAGTGGCGCTGGACAGTCGGCGATGTCCCGAGCGTGTTGCCCGACGCATCGAGCGCCCTGACCGCGAAGTAGGGACCGCCGCTCGCGACTGCGATGCTCGTCTCGAAGCCATTGCGGCCCGCCGTGGCGACCGGCGCGAGCGCGCTCGCCGACGGTCCGGCCAGGACCTGCCAGCTGCCGACGGCGGTGGCGCCGTTCCAGCTCGCATACACGGTTGTGCCGTTGCCCGCGGCGGTCGCGGCCGCGCTCGGCGGGGTGACGGGCTGGCCGCTCCAGGGCTCGCGGAACGCCCGGTAGGACTCGTCGGCGCCGTGGAAGTGCGCGTCGAAGACGAGCGCGCCGCTCGCGCTGTACTCCGAGAGGTACGGCTTCGCTCCCCATCCCTCGAAGACGTCGCCGTTCGGAAGGAACTGGACGTCGCCCTGGCTTCCGGCCGCGAGGCCGCCGGGATGGGTGAACTGGCGGGCTACGGAGGCCGTGTGGTGGCGCGTGTCGAGGCGCACGACGAGGCCGCGCGACTGGCGCTCGACGCGGGGGTCACCGCCGTTGTCGAACACGCTGACGCCGCCGGGCGCGAAGCGCGCGTCGTGCTGGTAGGCGAAGCGAACCCCTCGCGCGAGCTTGAAGTTCGAGTGCTTGCCGCCCAGGCGCCAGAGCACTGCGCCCGTGCGACGGCTGATCATGTAGACGGCCCAGGTGTTGCGTGCGCTCACGAGCAGGTTGCCGCTCGAGTCGAGGGCGATCGAATTGAGGTGGTAGGCGTCCCACGAGTATCCGTTCGTCGGCACCGTGTACGACTCGCTCAGGCCGACGTGGTGCAACGGGTCCCACTGCCAGAGCACGCGGCCGGTGCGCACGTCGATCTCCTCGACGATCGAGTCGAGCAGCGGGCCCCTGCTCGATCCGCCGTAGCGCGAGAGGTTGTGGTAGGAGACGTGATAGGCCGTCACGTACGCCGTGCCCTGCGGGGTCAGCACGAAGTCGTGCAGGTCGGGGACCCAGTGGCCGGCCCCGCGAACGACCGCGACGGTCCGGTAGGAGCTGTCCATGATCACGTCCACACCCGTGCCGTAACCCGCGGGGGTGATGGTCCCCTGCCACCACGTCAGGACCGGTGCGCCGTTGTACAGCTGGGCCTGGAAGTTGGCTGCGGATCCTCCTGAGACCGGATTCGACCAGATCGGATTGCCGCTCGGGTCGAGGATCTCCGGGCCGTGCTGGCCCGCGAGGCCGCCGACATGGCCGGGCTGGGTGATCGGCGCGACGAAGAGGTCGCCGGGGGCCGTCCGTGACGAGCTCCTCGTGACAGCGACCGAGGCCGGATGAAGCCCGGGCGCGGAGACGAAGCTCCAGAAGCCTCGGCTGTTCGTCGCGGCCGCCGCCGAGCCGGCGGTCAGGCCGAGGGCGGCCAGGGAGCAGGCGATGAGCGTGGCGAAGGTGCGTGCGGTGAGCTTCATGACTGGCTCAGAAACCCGCCATGCGCCCGAGCGGAGCGCCGCGGGCGAGCGCTCTTCAAATTTGTTAAGACTCCGCGGGCGGCGCTACGCTGATGCGCCGATGGCGACCGGGCCGATCGACACCTCCCGCGCCGACGAGCCCGAGCGCTCCCAAGCGGTGCTCGGCCTGTGGCTCAGCGGCGGCGGCGGAGCGCTGCTGATCCTCTCCGCCGGGCTGCTCGCGGCACTGACACTGCCGCTCGGCGTCGCCGGGGTCATCGTGGCCCGGCGCGGGCAGCGGGCGCTTGCGGAGGGCCGCGCGCACGGACATGAGCGCGCGGGTCGGGCCGGAGTGGTCCTGGGAGTGGTGACGATCGTCCTCTCGCTGCTCGCGGTCGCGATCTACGTGTTCGCCTTCGCCCAGGGCACGCACCCGTCGTCCGGCGGCGTCGACGGCAGCTACATTCCCGCGCCCGGCCTGGCGTGACGAGGCTCGTCGCGGGCGTCGCGGCCCTCGCCATGCTCACGCTCTCGACGAGCGCCGCGGCACAGGGCCCCGGGCCCCTGAGCGGCCTCCACTGGAGCCAGCGCTACGCGAGGCCCGGCGAGAACCTCTGGGCGACCTACCGCTCGAGCGAGCAGGTCACGGTCAGCTTCGCGATCCGGGACGCCGCCGGGCACGTGGTGCGCGACCTCGGCGACGGCGTGCCGGAGGCCGCGGGCACGCATGCGGTCGACTGGGAGGGCTACGCGGGCAACGCACGCCGGCTGCGCGACGGGACCTACCGGCTGGTCCTGACGGCGACCGACGCCAGCGGCCAGGTCACCGTGTCGAGCGCGCCGATAACGCTCGACACGCGGCGCCCCGAGGTGAGCTTCGCCACGCGCTACCTGGCCACGGCTCGCTCGCCGGTGGTGATCAGGATGCACGACAGCCAAAGCGGCATCGGGAGCGCGGTGCTCATCATCGGTGGCCACGTCGTGGCGAGCTCCGCTCCGGGCGCGACGCGACTCGCCTATCGTCCCCGTCGCGGCTGGAAGCCCGGGCGGCTCTACGGGATGACGGTCTACGTTCGGGACCGCGCCGGCAACGCTCGCTCGGTCAGCGAGGAGTACGTGGCACCGCGGCGAGGCTGAGCTCAGCGCTGCGGCGCGGGACAGGGTCGAGCGGACGACGAGCTGCAGAGGAAGAAGTGCCAGGCCGCCTCGGTCGCCGAGACGTAGTGGTCGACCGGAGGCCCGGGTGTGCCGCGCGACCCGGGCCAGGCGTGGATGCCACCGATCAGCTTGATTGCCGCGACAAGGGTGCCGCCGGCACAAGCGTCGTAGTCGTAGAGGGTGGCGCGCCGGGCGTAGCGGAGCGTGAGCGACGGCCGGGTCGAGCAGCGGTCGAAGCCGGTCCACTCGCCGAGGAAGGCCGCGACGCTGCCGAGGCCGTTCGGGCCCCAGCCGTCGTAGGGCACGGTGCGGTCGGCGGTCCCGTGAATCTCCAGGATCGAGACGGGGCGTGAGGGCGTGCAGGGCGGCTGGACGCCGTAGAGGCCGGCGATGATGGTGACCGCCCGCACGCGGTCGCTCAGCTCGCAGGCGAGTCGTGCGGCGAAGCCGCCGCCGTTCGAGACTCCCACGACGTAGATGCGCTGGGAGTCGAAGCAGACGCGCGTGTCGAGGGTCGTCAGGAGGTCGCGGATGAAGTTGACGTCATCCGACCCGTGGGGACCCTGCCCACTGTCGTTCCAGAACTTCGTGTGGGAGGTCGGATAGACCGTGATGAAGCGGTCGCGGTCGCCGAGGCGCGTCAGACCGGCGGAGGCCTCCTCGACCGGGCCTGTGCCTCCGGCGCCGTGGAAGACGAGCATCAGCGGTACCTGCCGCGCGCCGACACCCCGGGGGACGTTGACGAGCGCGTTGCGCTGGACTCCGCCCTCCGGCAGCGTCACGAAGAAGCGACCGGTCTGACGCGCAGGCGCGCAACGGCCCTGCTGGGCGGGCCGCGGCGCGGCGGCGGCGCCGGCACTCGTCGCCGCGAGGACGAGGGCGGCCACCGCGAGGGCGTGGGTGAGGCGGAGGCGATGAAGCACGCGGGCGCACGGTAGAGCACGCGCGCTCGAGCGGCGCCTGCTCTACGCGCGGCGCCGGTGCCGGCGGCGGTGGTGATGGTGCACGGTCGCTCGACGGCGGCAGGCGGCACCGGCGCGCGGGTGCCTGCGGAGCCGGCAGGCGCGGAGGCGACGGCGGTGGACCCGGTGGCCGGCGCGGGCAAACATCTTGCGCAAGCGCGGGACCAACGGTCTGAGCGCGGTCGTCGCGCGCCGGGTCACGTCGACCCGGCTCGAGACGTTCCGCACCGGCGCCGGCACCGCGACCGGAGGCGAGCTCACGTGCGGGGCCGCCGGCACGGCGGCGGGCGGCAACGTCACGTGTGGCGCCGGGCTCGGGAGCGGCACATGCGGCACGCGGACGGTAGGAGTCCGGACCGTTGGCGGCGTCACACGAGGCGCCGGCGAGACGGCAACTTCGGGTGGTCGCGGCTGCGAGGTGCGAGCGGCCGGCGAGACCCGGTGCGCCGGAGAGCCGCCCTGCGCGTTCAGCGGCGAGGTTCGCCGCGCCACCGCCGCCGGGCGTCCCCCCGCGAAGGCGAGGCGGTCCCGCGACGGCCGGCGAACCGACGCCGGATGGGAAGGGGACGCGCCGAGCTGCCCGGGAGCGCATTCCCGCGATGTCGATCGGGCGAGGGCGGCACGGCTCGGCGGCGCCAGGCAGGGCGTCCGCTCATTCCAGCCGCGGCGGGACGCCAGGCTGCGCGCATGCGTGGTACCGGTTGAGCTGGCCACGGCGGCGACCGTGACGGCGACGCCGCAGAGGATGGCGCATGCGGCAAGCAGGGGCAGCGTGCGCGGCCCGTGCCGCCCTGCGCCGGATCCCCGCCTCGGCCGGAGCAGATTCATGAAACGGACCTCCCGTCCGACTTCGACCCTCCAGGAGGACTATTCCCGCAAGCAGCGCATTTCAACCGGCAGCGGGGTCTCGCGCGGCTTGGGAGCCGGGCTCAGCTCGAGTGGCCGCGGGTGGCCGCGAGCGGCCGTCCGAGGCCGCGCCGGCGCATCGCTCCGATCTGGAGCTTGCCGCTCTCGACGAGCGCGACCGCGCGCGCCGTCAGGTCCGGGTCGAGGCGGGTGCCGGAGCAGAAGGAGAGCTCGGCCAGGGCCTCACGGAGCGGCCGGTCGCGGCGGTAGACGCGCGGGCGCGACATGTGATCGAGGGCGTCGGCGACGTGGAGGATGCGGCTCTCCTCCGGTATCCGTTCCGCCGCCAGGCCGAGGGGGTGGCCGCCGCCGTCGAAGCGCTCGTGGACGTGGCGGATCCACTCGGCGAGCTTCGGCTGACCGGCGGCCGTGAGCAGCTCCGAGCCGATCTGCGAGTGCCGCGCCAGCCGCTCGAGCTGGTCGAAGTTGAGCGGATCGTCCCTCGCGACGAGAGCGTCGTCGATCTCGCTCTTGCCGACGTCGTGCAGCAGGGCCGCTCGCTCGAGCATGTCGCGCCGGCCGGGCTCGAAGCCGAGGTCCTCCGCCATCACGACCGCATAGCGCGCAACGCGCTCGAGATGGCCGCGCGCGTAGGGGTTCTTCGCATCGACCGCCCGTGCGAGCTCCAGCAGCTCGTCGACCGAGACCGGCTCGCGGGGACGTCCCTCCTCCGGCGCGACCCCGGGCAGCTCGGGCGCGTCCGGGACGCTCAGCAGCTCGTCGAGGTAGAGCGAGACGCGCTGCTTCGCGGTCGGCTTCGGCGTGAGGTCGGGCGGCGCCGGGGCGGTCCCGCCGCGGGCAGCGAGCGCCCCACGCGCCGCGGCGAGATCGGCCTCGCGGCGCCCCGCCGCCTCGGTCCGGCGGAGCTCGCCGGCGAGGCGGTCGATCTCCGCGCGCGCGTCCGCCGTCTCCCGGGCGTGCTGCTCGCGCAGTGACGCGAGCTCGGCGGTCGAGGCGGCGAGCTCCGCCGCGGCGCGCTCCCCGCCGGCACGCGCCTCGGCCGCGGCCTGGCTCAGCGTCGCGAGCTCGGCCTGGAGCGCCTCCGCCCAGGCGCGCGTCGCCTCGAGCTCTCCCGCGGCACGGGCGGCGTCACGCCGCGCCGCCGCGAGCTCTCCCTCAGCACGCTCGCGCGCCGCGTCGATCTCCGCCCGGAGCTTCGAGCGCTCCGTCGCGGCGCCCTCGCGAGCGAGCGAGAGCTCGTCCGTGAGCCGCTCGACGGCCGCACCGGCCTGATCGAGACTGCGGCGCGCTTCGTCCGCGTCGGCTCGCGCGGCCTGCGCGTCGCGGATCGCCGACTCGAGCCGTCCGTCGTCGGGTGCCGCCCCCGCCGAGACGCTCCGCGAGCGCTCGAGCTCGGCCGCCAGGCGGGCGACCTCGGCCTCCGCCGCGCCAGCCCTGGCGGCGCGGGCACGGGCCTCCTCGAGAGCCCGCTCCATACCGGCGAGCTGCTCCGCGAGACGCCCGGTCTCGGCGCGCAGGACGGCGACGGCCTCCTCGCCGCCGGCGCGCTCACGCAGCAGCTCGGAACGGGCCCGCTCGAGCTCCGCCGTGCCTCGCTCGGCGAGCGTACGGGTCTCGGCGGCCTCGGCGCTGAGCGCCCTGAGCTGATCGCTGAGCGACTCGTCGCGCGCGCGGGCGGCCTCGAGCTCGGCGGCCACCCGGGCGAGCTCGGCACCGGACTCGGTGAGCCGGCGGCGCGCCTCGGCGAGCTCGTCGCCGGCGCGCGCGGCGTCCTCACGCGCCGCTCCGAGCTCGGCTCGCAGTCGCTCCTCGGCGGCATCCGCGGCGGTGATCGCAGGCGGTGCGGGCCGGGGCTCTGAGAGGACGCGGAAGACGACGAGCGCGCCGGCGAGCCGCCGCGCATCCTCGGTCTCACCGGCTGCAGCGTGGCGCCCCGCAAGGGCGTCGTCGATCAGCTCGAGCACGGACTCGTCACGCGCCTTGAGCTGGGCCAGCGAGTGTGCCGTGCGCGCGCTCGTGGCGATCTCCTGGAGGACGCCGTTGAACTCGTAGCCGACGCCGACGTAGATCGGTACGGTCGCGAACGCCGCGCGCAGGCCGGCGCCGGTGCCGTCGAGAGCGTCGACCTCGCAACGGAAGCCGGACGTTCCACCCTCGCCGGCGAGCAGCGCCTCGAGTCGCCGCGCGTGGCCCTCGCGGGCGGCAGGTGCGATGAGCGTCTCCGCGAAGCCGGAGCCGACGATGTCGCGACGCGACCACCCGAAGGCGTCGGCCGCGGGCGGGCTCCAGAGCGTGATGGCTCCCCGCTGGTCGACGGTGAAGAAGCGGCCCTCGAGCAGCCAGCCCGTGACCTCCGCGGCGCTCGGGACGGACTCCTCCGAGCGTAGGGCGGTGGCTGTGGCGCTAGCGGTGTTCACTTGGTGGGCGGAGCGTCCTGGCGGCCGGGCGCTTCCGGCTCTCATGATCGGCAGTGCCAGGCGACAAGTCGCATCGAGGGCGCGAGAAGTCGAACAACGGTCGAGCCGCCGTTCCGGCGGCGCATGCGCCGCCGGTCGCGAGGCGCATGCGCCTCGCGGAGCACGGAGCATGCTCCGCGCTCAATCCCGTCTGCGATGCTCTATGCAGGATGACGACGGCGGTCCCAGAGCGGCGGACACGGCTACGCGACGGCGCCCAAGCGGTCGGCGCGCTCGCGGCCGTGATGTGGGTCGTCGAGATCGTCAACTCGCTCGACAGCCAGCGCCTCGACAACGACGGAATCGTGCCGCGCAACGTCGGCCACCTCTACGGGATCGTCACGGCGCCGTTCCTCCACGCGAGCTTCGGTCACCTGCTATCGAACACGGTCCCGTTCCTGATCCTGGGCATCGTCATCGCCTTCGCGGGCGCCATGCGCGTGCTCACCGTGACGGCCGTGGTCGCGCTCGTCAGCGGGCTCGGCACCTGGCTGACCGCGCCGGCCGGAAGCGACACCGTCGGTGCGAGCGGCATCGTCTTCGGCTACGCGACCTATCTGCTCGCCCGAGGCCTGTTCGACCGGCGCGCCTGGGAGGTCGTGGTCGGCGTGGTCGTCGCGGTGATCTTCGGTGGCGTGCTGCTCTGGGGGCTCGTGCCGCACTCCGGCGTCTCCTGGCAGGCCCACCTGTTCGGCGGCATCGGCGGGGTGCTCGCCGCCCGGCTGCTCGCGACGCCCCGGCGCGTGCAACCGCCCCGCTCGAGCGC
This sequence comes from uncultured Actinomycetes bacterium, assembly GCA_963719375.1. Lineage (GTDB taxonomy): Bacteria > Actinomycetota > Thermoleophilia > Solirubrobacterales > Thermoleophilaceae > JAICJV01. Next base: position 2,718,538 of record CAVRBY010000001.1, read on the forward strand.
GATCACCGCGCCCTGACGCCCGTTTCAAAACCCCGCGCACACGTCTGAGAGCCGCCGCGGCTGCTGCGTCCTTCGATCCGCTCGTAGTCCCAGCTATGAGCCGGATCCTGTGTGTACGCCCGGCATGACTAGCGTGGCCGGCCGGCGAAGTGCGGTTAACCCTCCCCGCGAAAGCGGGCAGGCCGGATTTCATCCCGCAGCGCCCCGAGCGATGCTTGACCCATGACCGTTGCAGCGACCCCTCGAAGGAGGTCCGGCATGTTCTCGCGCCGTGGAACGCTCGCCGTCGTGTGCCTCGCGACAGCGATGCTCATGCTCGACATCGCCGTCGTCAACACCGCACTCCCGCACATCGCCCGCGACCTGCACGCGGGGCTGGCGGGAATCCAGTGGATCATCGACGCCTACACACTCGCGCTCGCGTCGATCGTCCTGACGACCGGATCCGTGGCGGACCGCCGCGGCCGGCGCCTCGTGTTCGCGGCCGGGCTCTCGCTCTTCACGCTCGCCTCGCTCGCCTGCGCGCTCTCCACCTCGATCACGGCGCTCGACGTCGCACGGGCGGTCCAAGGGGCGGGGGCGGCCGCGATGTTCGCCTCCTCGCTCGCGCTGCTCGCCGAAGCCTTCCCGGCGCCCGCAGAGCGCGCCAAGGCCTTCGCCGCCTACGGTGCGACGATCGGCGCCTCGTTCGCGCTCGGGCCGCTCGTCGGCGGCGCGCTGACGACCGGCTTCGGCTGGCGGTCGGTCTTCTACGTCAACGTTCCGATCGGCCTCGCGGCGCTCGTCGCGACATGGGCGTGGGTGCGGGAGTCGCGCGATCCCCGCGCGCGGCGGCTCGACTGGCCGGGCCAGACCCTGCTGAGCGCGGGGCTCTTCCTCCTGATCCTCGCGTTGCTCCGCGGCAACACCGACGGCTGGGGCTCGGCCAGGATCGTCGCGGAGCTCGCGGGGGCCACGGTCCTGCTGAGCGCGTTCGTCACAGTCGAGCACCGAAGCGCGGCCCCGATGCTCCCCCTCGGGCTCTTCCGCCTTCCCGCGTTCGCGGGCGCGCAGGTGGCCGCATTCGCGATCTCGGCCTCCTTCTTCGCGCTCTTCCTGTACGCGACGCTCTACCTCCAGAACATCCTCCACCTGTCGGCGATCGGGGCCGGCCTCGCGTACCTGCCCGCGACCGTCGTGATGTTCGTCGTCTCCGGGGCGAGCGCCGGGCTGATCGAGCGCCGCTCGCCGGCCCTGCTCGTAGGCGGCGGCCTCGCGCTGACCGCGGTCGGCATGGCGCTCATGCTGCTGTCGGGGCCGGACTCCTCCTGGACGATCCTGCTTCCCGGCCTGATCGTCGCCGGTATCGGCTCTGGCATCTTCAACCCCGCGCTCAGCGCCGTCGCCCTCGGCTCCACGTCCGCGGATCTGAGCGGCCTCGCCGCGGGCGTCAACGACACGGCACGCCAGGCGGGCATCGCGCTCGGCGTGGCCGTCTTCGGAGCGCTCGTCCCGAGCGCCGCCGCACTCGGCCACGGGTCGGCCGTCGCCTACGTCAACGGGATGCACCACGCGATCTATCTGGCGACGGCGGTGGCCGCCGTCGGCGCGCTCGCAACCGTGCGGCTGCTCGGCGGGCGCCGTCGAGGGGCAGTGCCCGTTCCCGTTCCGGAGGCAGCCTGAGCGGCCCGCCGGCTGGCGGATCCCGGGTCGGTCGGATTACGGTGTGACGTGAACGACTTCCGCGCCGCGTCGCAGCAGAGCTGGTCGTCGGTCGCCCCGGACTGGGGCGAGCTGGTCGGGCTGGTCGACCGCCAGCTCGAACTTGCGGCGAGATGGATGATCGCGGCAGTCGAGCCGGCGCCCGGCGACCGGGTGCTCGAGCTCGCCGGTGGACCGGGCACGCTGAGCCTGATCGCGGCGCGCGCCGTCGGGCCCGAGGGCCGCGTGGTGCACAGCGACTTCGCTGCACCGATGGTCGACGTCGCGCGCCGCCGGCTCGCCGCCGAAGGAGCCGGCAACGTCGAGTGCCGCGTGATCGACGCCGAGGCGATCGACCTGCCGGACGGCTCCGTCGACGTGGTCCTCTGCAGGATGGGCTACATGCTGATGGCCGATCCCGCCGCCGCGCTGCGCGAGACCGCACGGGTGCTCATGCCGGGCGGCCGAGTGGCGTTCGCGGTCTGGTCGGAGGCGAGCGCGAACCCGTGGGGCGCGGCACCGATGATGGCGATCCTCGGCGAGCTCGGGGCGCCACCGCCGCCGGCGGGGGGACCGGGGCTGTGGGCGCTCGCGGACGAGGAGCAACTAGGCCGGCTGGTCGAGGACGCAGGGCTCGAGTCGATCCGGATGGAGCGCCTCGACGACCATGTGATGTACGACTCGCCGGGGCAGTGGCTGGCGGTCACCACGCGCCTGGCCGGGCCGATCCGGACGCTGGTCGAGGGTCTCGGCGCCGATGCGCGCGCGGCCGTCGAGGAGCGCCTCGCCGAGAGTGCGAAACCGTTCGAGACGGAGGACGGGACGCTTGCGGTCCCGGAGCGGATGCTTGCTGTCAGCGCGCGACGTTCGCTGGACGCCGCGTGAGTCGAAATCAGGAGGTGGGACCGAGAATGCACGCCCGAGTCGCGAGGTTCGAGGGTGGCGATCCCGAGCGGGTGCGCCAGATGATCGAGGAGATCAACAGGCGGGCCCAGTCCGGGCCGCCCGAGGGCGTGCCGGCGAACAGCCTGATGGTGCTCCACGATCCCGACGAGGGCAGGGTGGTCTTCATCAGCACCTTCGAGACAAAGGAGGACCTCGAACGCGGTCATGCCACGCTGAACGCGATGGACCCCCCAACGGTTCCCGGCGCGATGGGCCGACGCACCGCGGTCGAGCTCTACGAAGTGCCGATCTCGATCCACGCCTGACTCGCGGCCCGTCGGCACCGGCGCCCGGCGTTGCTGTAGCTTCAGCGAGATGAGCCAACGCACGCGGTACACACCCGGAACGTTTTCTTGGGCGGACCTCTCGACCACCGACCAAGAGGCGGCCAAGGGCTTCTACAGCCGCCTCTTCGGCTGGGAGGCGGAGGACATGCCGATCCCCGACGACGGCTACTACTCGATGCAGCGGATCGGCGGCGCAATCGTTGCGGCGATTGCCGCGCAGCCGGAGGCGCAGCGCGAGGCCGGCGTCCCCCCGATATGGCAGTCCTACATAACGGTCGAGAGCGCGGATGCCGCCGCTGAGCGTGCGGGCGAGCTCGGGGCCACGGTGCACGCGCCCGCCTTCGACGTAATGGAGGCGGGGCGGATGGCGGTGATCCAGGATCCGCAGGGCGCCTTCGTCATGCTCTGGGAGCCTGACCGGCACATCGGGGCCTCGCTCGTGAACGCGCACGGCGCGCTCAGCTGGAACGAGCTCGCCTCGCCCGACGTCGACGCCTCCGCGGCCTTCTATCGCGACCTGTTCGGCTGGACGACCAATGAATTCGAAGGGGGTCCGATGCGCTACCTGACGATCCAGAACGGGTCCGCGGGCAACGGCGGGATCCGGGAGAGGCAGCCGGAGGAGCCGCCGCACTGGCTGGTCTACTTCGGCAGCGAGGACGTCGAGGGGAGCATGGCGACCGTCGGCGAGCTCGGCGGCGGTACGGTCGCCGGCCCGTACGACATCGGCGTGGGGAAGATCGGCATAGTGCGCGACCCTCAGGGCGCGGTGTTCGCGCTCTACGGCGGCCGGTTTGACGATTGATCGCTCGCGATCGACGCTTTGCTGACTCAGTCTGGTAGCAGCGGCACCGGTATCCCCTCGTCGTGGGTCAGGAGTGCGGCTCGGGTGATGGCCTTCGTGCCGAAGCGCTCGCGCAGGTCGTCGAGCGAGGCGTCGAGAGCCGCGGTTCGACCGCCCGTGAACGATAGCTGCACGGCCGCGTCGTCCTCGAGGTTGCCGAGCGAGACTCCCACGAGCGTGATGCCGCGGCGCTCGATCAGCGGGCGCGCCTTCCGGAGGAGCTCGCGCGCGGCGGCGAGCAGGGTCTGAGTCTGCGCGGTCGGCTCGCGGAGCGTGCGCGAGCGCGTCGCCCGGGCGAAGTCGTCGAATCGCAGCCGCAGCGTCACGGTCCGGCAGACCCGGCGAGCGGCCCGGAGCCGGCCGGCGATCCTGTCGACGAGAGCGACGACGATCGTGTCGAGCTCCTGCCAGGATCTCGACGGCCGGCCGATGCCGCGGCCGAGGGCGCGCTGTGAGCCGATCGAGCGGCGCCGACGCCCTGCCGTGACCCGTCGCGGGTCGCGGTTGCCGGCGAGCGCCGCGAGGTGCCGGCCGGATGCTCGGCCGAGCAGGGAAATGAGGGCCGCCTCGCCGCGTGCGGCCGCCTCGCCCACGCTCGTGATGCCCTCACGGCGCAGCTTGCGCGCGGTCACGGGGCCGACGCCCCAGAGGCGCTCGACGGGCAGCGGGTGGAGAAAGTCGAGCTCCTGCTCGGGAGGCACCACGAGCAGCCCGTCCGGCTTGGCCACGCCGCTCGCGACCTTGGCGAGGAACTTGGTCCTGGCGACGCCCACCGTTATCGGAAGCCCGGCCCGGTCGCGGACCTCCGCTCGCAGGCGCGCGGCTACCTCAGCGGGAGTGCCGGCGAAGCGCTCCATACCTCGCACATCGAGAAAAGCCTCGTCGATCGAGAGCCCCTCGACGACGGGCGCCGTCTCTCTGAAGATCTCAAACACAGCCCTGCTCGCCTCGGCGTAGGCGGACATGCGTGGCCTGACAACGACCGCCTGAGGACACAGGTGTCGCGCTCGCCGCTCACCCATCGCAGTGCGAACGCCACGGGCCTTGGCCTCGTAGCTCGCTGCGAGGACCACGCCCATCCCGACGATCACCGGCCAGCCATAGAGCAGCGGGTCATCGCGCTGCTCGACCGAGGCGTAGAACGCGTCGAGGTCGGCGTGCAGGATTCCCACTTGCACTGGCACGAACACATGTTCGCATGAGGGTCGGACGGATGGGCGTTCGCTCTAGAAGCCGCCCACGAGCTTGGCGCGCGGGCGCTACAAGCCCCGGCGATACCACCAAGACGGAAGCAGCGGCTTACCCCGTCGCCAGCGCCACCAGCGCCACACCAACACCGCAATCACTATGGCGATCGCCAAGTAGACAACGACGTGCTCGGCCGGAGTCGCGCCGGTGCTGCACGGCCCGTTCGGGTTGTACTTGCCCCCGCAGAATGTGTTGTCCGCCACAGGAATGATGTCCACACCCTAGAGTCGAAGGGCAGGCGAATGCGGCGCTATGACGCGCCAATGCGGACGGGCAAGGGCACCAAAAGATGGCTGAGGATCACGGCAAACGCGCGGATCTGCGCCGCTCAGCTTGGTCCCGCTTCAACGCAAGCCGAACCCTCCTCCTTAGCCCCCTTCTGCAGAGAACGAGCATTTGGCCCAGGGTTGGGCGGATGGGCGCAGCCAACGAGCGTCACGGCCCGGGGCGACGCAAGCTCCCGGGGCTATACAGCCCTCGTCGCAGTTGCCTCGGCGGTCCCGCCATCTGTGCGCGCGCTCGGGCGTAAGAACCGACACGACCCGGTGCTCCGTCCAGCCGCTACTGGTTCCACTCTCGGCGGCCTTCCTGCCCGGCCGGAGTTCTCGGGAGCGCTTCCGGCGACCTCGCCTTCGCCGGGGCGGCGTCAGGCCCGCGCCCGGGCCTCCATCCACGCCCGCAGTCCGGCGGGCAGCTCCTCCGCCTCGAGCGCTGCGCTCAGCAGAGACCGATCACGCTGGATCGCGCGGGCGACGAGCGCGCTCGTGACGCCATGGCGCGGCCGGCCGACGAGCTCGACGGCATCGCCCCGGCCGATCGACCCCTCGCTTACTATCCGCAGATAGGCGCCCGGCCGGTCCGCCGCGGCGAATCGCTTGAGGAAGCGAGGATCGCCCATTCGCAGGCCGAGCTTGAAGCACGGCAGGCGCGGCTGGGCTACCTCGAGCACCGTCGTGCCCACCGCCCAGCGGTCGCCGATCACCGCGTCGGAGACCGCAATGTCGCGCACGGTCAGGTTCTCTCCGAACGCCGCTGGACCGAGTGCCGTGCCGAGCTCGCGCTCCCACGCCTCGGTGTCCTCGGCGGCGTAGGCGTAGACCGCCTTGTCAGCCCCGCCGTGAACGCTGCGGTCGGCCTGGTCGTCGCCATCGAGGTTGACGCCACGGACCTCGATCCGACCCTCGACCGGCTGCTTCCAGATCGCCGTGAGGACCGTGCGTCCGTTCGCATCGACGGCGCGCGGCGTCCCCACGTTCACGCTCTCTACAACGCCCATGCCTCATGTGTAGCGGACGCGTCCAGCGCGCTCCCCGCTGGATGATCGATTCCAAATCGGCTCCGGTTCGCCGAGGACGCGATTTGGATCAATCACCTCCGCCGGTTGCCGGGACGGAGACGATCAATCTCGCGCCGGCATAGCCCCAGGCGGATGAATTCGGAATCAATCGTCTACCGCCCGATCGTCACGGTCACCTTCGACCCCGCACGAAGGGCGCGGCCGGCACCCGGCGACTGTCCGGTCACACGGTTGCGGTGCGAATGGCCGGACTTCTTGCGCTTGACCTTGCCGAGCGCGCAGTGGTGGCTCTTCAGCGCGCGGCGCGCGGCCTTCAGCTTCATCCCATTGAGGTTCGGAACGGTGCACCGCGCCGACCCCCCGCCGCCTCCCGAGCTCGCCGGACCGAGTCCGTCGACGGCAACGCCCACGTAGGGCATCGGGTCGAGGCCCTTGACGAGGTCGAGCGTGACCCCCGTGCCGTCGAGGTTCGCGCGCGCGATCGCTCCGTGCGGAGCACCTGGGTTCAGCGTCCAGTAGATGTGCGAGCCGAAGACGGTGGCGCCGTAGTTGAAGCACTGCTTCGTTATGAAGTTCTTGTTCATGCCACTGCCGTCGAGGCCGACCCGGGCGATCAACCCGGGCCCTGCGGTTCCGGGCTCGTTGCAGTCGCCCCTGCCATCCCAGTAGAGGTAGTGGCCGTCGGTGGTCATGGCGGCCGACTGGTGCCCGCCGGTGCCGGTGATGAAGCTGTAGTTGACCCCGGAGCCGTCGGCGAGGTTGGCCCGTCCGATCTGGTCGGTGCCGTAGAAGTAGATGAACGGCGCTTCGATCGTCAGCTCGCCGGCCGTGTAAGTCGGCGAGTTATCCGTGAGCGGCGGCGTGTCGACAAAGTCGAGGTTGAGGCCGGAACCGTCCAGGTTGACGCGGCCGATCAGGCTTTCCCACGCGTTCGTGCCGTCACTGCGGCTGTAGCGGTCCGGGAAGTAGAGGTGCTGGCCGTCGAGCGCCATCTGGCCGCTGGCCTCGCCACCCTGCGGAAGGGTGACGAAGTGGGGGTTGAATCCCGAGCCGTCGACGTTGGCCCGCCCGATCGACGTGGTAGTGGTGTCATTGCCCGTGTTCGGGTCCTGGATCGCCGCGCTCCAGAGCCAGAACACGTACCCGTCGCCGACGACCACGCCCGACGTCGCGCCGCCGGGCGAGATGTTCCCGAGCCAGGCACGGTTGACGTGGGAGCCGTCGAGCGCCGCGCGCCCGACGGTCTGAGCCAGTGAGCCGGCAGGCTCGTCGACCCAGTAGAGATATGCGTCCGCGCGGGCGGCGAGCGCGGCCGTGGCCGCCAGCGCCAGAGCGAGCGCGATCAGCAGTCGCCTCGTGGCGCGGCGTATGTCTGTGCCGGCGGCATTCGCTGCGTTGGTCACTCTGCCCCCTGTCCGTCGCGGATGATCGACGCCAACTTATGCGCGGACGGCGGCGCACGCAAGCTCTCCAAAAGGAGGAGATCACGCGCCCGGAGCGCCTAATCGCCGACCGTAGCGAGCCGGCGTGCGGCCCATCCGGCGAGCCGCGGCGAGACGCGCTTCAGCGCGTAGGAGACCCAGGCTTCCGGAGCGACCGGGGCGACGGTGCGATCGCGCTCCACCGCGCTCATGATCTTGCGCGCAACGCGATCGGCGCTGTAGTTGCGGCGCGCGTAGAGGGCCTGGACTCGGGCTCTCGACTCGGGATCCGCGCCCGCTCCGCGGACGCGGACGTTGCGCGTGATAGGCGTGTTGATGATGCCCGGACAGATCGCGGTGACGCCGATCCCGTGCGCGCGGAGCTCCTCGCGCAGCGCCTCACTCAGGCCGAGCGCGGCGAACTTGGTGGCGCTATAGGCGACGAGCGCCGGGCTGGCGTGGTAGCCGGCCATCGACGAGAGGTTCGCGACGTGACCGCCGCCGCCGCGCTCGACCATCTTCGGGACGAAGAAGTGGCATCCGTTGACAACGCCCATCAGGTTGATCGAGACGATCCAGCGCCAGTCCTCGAGCTCCGTGTCGAGCAGGCCGCCCTGGACCGCCACGCCGGCGTTGTTGATGAGCAGGTCGACTGCGTCGACCCGCTCGGAGAAGTCACGCATCTGGTCGGGATCGGCGACGTCGACGTGGCGCGTCAGCACGTCGCTGCCGATGGTCCGGGCAGCCGCCTCGGTCTCGGCGAGGCCCGCGTCGTCGACGTCGCAGATCGCGAGGTCCGCCCCGCGGCGTGCGGCGAGCAGCGCGGTGGCGCGACCGATGCCGCTGCCGGCGCCGGTCACGACGACCGTGCGCCCCCGGAGGTTCGAGGTCTTCATGGGCCGCTCGGCGCGCACGCGCCGCCGCCGAGCGCGTAGCTGAGGCGAGTGGTTTGGCTTCGGATTGCCTGGCGGAGCATCGATCATTTCTAAACGCACGGTCCCGAAAACGCCAGCCACCGCTTCGACGCCTCGGACGGTTGAAGCGCTGCGCCGGGCATTGCGCGCTCAGGGACAATCTCCCTGATGACCGCCCTGACCGAGGCCTCGTTCGCCGCGCCGATCGCGCGCCGGCTCCGGACGCACGACCCCGAGCGCGTCCTACTGCGGAGCGCGGCCCGCGCGGCGATCGTCATCCCCTCGGTCTTCGCGTTCACAGACAACGTCATCGCCAAACCGCAGACCACGATCTTCTCGGCGTTCGGATCGTTCTCGATGCTCGTCCTCGCGTCGTTCAGTGGACGCCCGCGCAACCGGCTCAGCGCCTACGTGCTGCTGGCCACGATCGGGGCCGCGCTGATCGCGATCGGCACGCTCTGTTCGCGCAGCCTCGCCGCGAGCGCTGTGGTGACGGCCGTGATCGGCTTCGCGATCCTCTTCGCCGGGCTGATCAACCGCTACTTCGCCGCCGGGGGCTTCGCTGCGCTGCTCAGCCTGATCCTCTCCGTCAACATCCCCGCTGCCTCGTCGGCGATCCCGGCGCGCCTCGAGGGATGGGGCATCGCATCCGCTGTCGCGATCACGGCCGTAATGCTGCTGTGGCCGCCCCGCGCGCGCTCTACGCTGAGGCCGGCCGTGGCACGAGCCTGCGACGGGATGGCGGACCTGCTCCAGGCAGAGCTCGATGGGGACAGGCCGCTCGACGCGCGCATCGAAGCCATGAACGCAGCGGTCGCGTCGCTGCGCCAGCAGTTTGTCGCGACGCCGTATCGGCCGACGGGGGCGACCGGCGCGACGAAGGCACTCGCGTTGCTGATCGACGAACTCGACTGGCTGCGCTCACTGGCGATGCAACAGCTCGCGAGCCAGCACGACCTCTGCGAACACGAGAACCGGAACGTGCTCGAGGCAACCACGGCAGTGCTGCGTACGAGCGCCGCAAGGCTGAACGGATCAGACGCGCGACCGGACCTCGAGCGGCTCGTCACGGCCCGGGACGCCGGCGTAGCCGCGCTGCTGCGCGACATCGACCAGATGCCCACCGGCGGCGACGACGGCGAGCTGGTCGCGGCGCTCGAGCCGTCGTTCAGGACCCGTGCGCTTGCCGCCGCGACATGGGAGGTCGGCGCCAACGCGCTGCTCGCGACCGGCTCAGCCGCGCCGGAAGCCGACTGGGGACCGCGCCGGCGACCCTCCGCACCGAGGGAGGTCGCACGGCTGCTTGCCGAGCACGCACGTTTGCGCTCGGTGTGGTTCCAGAACAGCGTCAGAGGGGCCGCAGCGCTCACGGTCGCCGTCAGCGTCGCTCAGGGGGCGTCGCTGCAGCGAGCGTTCTGGGTGGTGCTTGGGACCCTCTCGGTGCTGCGATCCAACGCGCTCGGCACGGGATCGACGATCGTCCAGGCGGTCGCCGGCACGGCCGTCGGAATCGTCGTCGGCGGCAGCGTCGTCGCCGTGATCGGCGCCGGACACGCTCTGCTCTGGGCGGTGCTGCCGATCGCCGTGTTCCTCGCCGCCTACGCGCCCGGGGCGATCTCCTTCGCCGCCGGGCAGGCGGGCTTCACCGTCGTGCTCCTGATCCTGTTCAACATCATTCAGCCGATCGGCTGGAAGGTGGGGCTGGTACGTATCGAGGATGTGGCGATCGGGTTTGCGATCAGCCTCGGAGTGGGTGTGCTGTTCTGGCCGAGCGGCGCCACCGCCAGCCTCAGGCAGAGGGCGGCGGACGCCTACGATGCGAGCGCGGCCTACTTCGCCGCCGCGGTCGCGGCCCATGAGCTTCAGGACCTCAGAACGACCGCGGTGGCGGCCGCGCACAGGCTCGACGACGCGTACCGCCAGTTCCTCGCCGAGCGCGGGCATGAGCAACTCGACATGAGCAGCGTCGCGGCGCTCGTGGCCGGCGCGACCCGGCTGCGACTCGCGGGTCACTCGCTGGCGACGGTTGCGCGAGAGACAGGTCGCTGGCGCGACTACGACGTACTCGAGCGCGAGGCGGCGGCACTGCACGGCTGGTACGCCGTACTGGCCGACGCTCTCAGGCGGACAACCGACCCGCCGCCGCCGGAGCACACCGATGACGGCTACGTGACCGAAGTGCTGCGCCAGCTCGACCGGGCAGTCGCGGACGGGGAGCGGGCCCGGATCCAGCCGGCGGTCGGCGCCGCGCTCGCGGCCGATCAGCTCGGCAACCTTCGACGCTTCGAGTCCGACCTCGCCGGTGCGCTCGTGAGGCTCAGAGAGCGCTCGGCCGAGCGCGGCGGAGCCGCGGCCCGCGTTGCGTCGCTCGGGCGGGGTTGAGGAGAGTGCGGCGATGCTCATTTCGCAGATCCGCGCGACGCGCCGGATCGCGAGCGTAGCCTCTACCCGCGGCGCTGGACGATCAGCAGCGTCTTCGGCGACTTGCGCGCGGAGTCGAGCGTCGCGGCGGGGACGCCGAGCGTCTGCGAGAACGTGTTGGTCGGCATGCCGCCGAACATCGTCGAGAGGCCGATGTCGTTGGGCAGGCTGTTGTTGAAGACGACGACGAACCGCATGTCCGTGCTGCCCGGGTTGCGGATGTAGTGCGCCCAGCCCTGCGGGATGAATCCGATGTCGCCCGGCTCGAGCGTCGAGACGCTCTCCTCGCCGTCGGGGGTGACGACTCCGAGCTCGCCCTTGCCCTCGATGCAGACATCCATCTCCCAGGCGTTCGGGTGCCAGTGCGGCTCACGGAGCCCACCCGGCTTGAGCACCAGAAAGAACACGCCGGCGGCGTTGCCCTTGAAGATCGGGAAGTTGTCCTCCGTCAGCTCCGTCACGCTCCCGCCCGGTGTGCTGATCTGAGGCTTGGCTGAGGCAAGCGGGTACCTGTACTCGACGGAGGTCTTTGGCAGCCGTGGCGAGCCCTTCGTCACATCGATCACGTCAGGACGCCCACCGGAACCGCCGGCCGTGGCGGCTCCAGCCGCCGCCCCACCGGCGGCCACGAGCGCTCCGGCTCCGATCAGCAAATTCCGGCGGTTCACGTCGCTCACTGGGTCAACCCTTTCTCTCGGTCCACGGCCGCGCACATCATCCCCGTGGCCGCGGACAAAAGGGGGGCGGGAGCGTTTGGACCGGCCGGCGACTCCCGGTCAGCGCGCGGGGACGTGGACCAGCTCGCCGGAGGGCCCGGAGCCGCGGCCGGGGTCATCGCCGTGGTTCGAGACGTACACGGACCCGTCGTCGGCGACCGCGACGCCGGTTGGCGCCACCAGACCGGCGCTCGCGAGCACCTCGCGATGTCCGCGCTCATCGACGCGGATCAGCTCTCCGCCGGCGCCCAGGTCGAGCCCCCCGGCACGGCTGATCTCGAGCACGAGCAGCCGACCGCGATGATCGAAGGTGATCGCGGAGATCCCGGTGAATCCGTCCGCGTACACGGCCGGAACCCGCCCGGGCGTCACGCGCCAGACGCGTGCCCGCCCTGGCTGGAAGGGCGAGCCGGTCAGCTCGCCGACGTAAAGCGCGCCGTCCGGCCCCACCGCGAGCGAGGTCGGCACCGACTGCGCCGCGACCGGCTTCCCGCCGCTCCGCTCGTCCTGGGTCGAGAAGACCGCGAGCTCCTGCAGGCGACCGGCGTGGTCGACCCACAGCAGGTCGTTGCCGGCGGCGTCAACGATCGCGTAGCCGCCCCGGTAGGGGGCGAGCGCGTACGGGTCGCTGTCGACCGCCTCGGCGCGCGGCGCGGCGGCGCCACGGTCCGGATTGTGGATCGCCTCGAAGCGTGCCAGGTCCGCCACCACGCGCAGCCGCCCCCCGGCGAGCGGCGCCTCGACGAGCTTGCCCAGCAGCCGGCCGGCCGCTCCGAACTGGTTGGCGCCGTGCGCGTCGATATGCGTGTCCTGCACCACGAAGGCGAGCTGCCCCCCGCTTACGACGGCATCCGCCGGACCGCTCGACTCCGCTCCGCCCGGAGCGGACACCGAGGGGAGGCCGGCGACCACGGAGCGAAGTCCACGGCCGGCGAGCGTGGCGATTGCGCCGCTGCGACCGATGCAGATGCGGCCGCCCGTACTCGGATCGCGCGCGCAGCCGATGTCTCCGCCGGACCCCGCCTCGCTCACGTAGAGCGCGCCGCGCGGCCCGACGCTCAGCTGGCGCGGATTGTCGAGGCCGCTCGCGACGACCGTCAGGCCGGCGCGGGTGCCCCCAGCGCAGGCAGTCGCGGCGCATGCCACGGCCACGCTCGCAAGGCACGCCGCCGCCCGCGCGGGCTTTGATCGATGGGGTCTCATCTCCCTTCGGCCCGAGCGTGCGCGTGGGCCGAGCGGGCCACGGCCGACCGCCGGCGCGGGTCGGCCGCGGCGCCGAGGTAGTGGATGGCTACATGTTCGGGCAGTTGCCCGATCGCGGTGCGCCGCTCGGTGGCGCCGTACGGGTCGGCATCGGTGTCGTCCGCGTCGGCGTGCCGCTCGTCGTTCCCGACGACGAGCCACTCGTAGCCGCATTCGCGATGGCGGCGCCGCCACCGGCGACGGCGCCCGTCGCCACCAGCGTCGCAAGTGCCAATCTCATTCGCTGCATGCTCCTCACCTCCTTTCGCTGTCGACAGTCCAGCGCGAATAGCTCCCGGTCGCCTGAGCCCAGCCTGGGAATCGACTGAGGATCGGTTGACCCACGCGAGGGTGTCTCGCCACGGCAATGCTCACTGCCGACGGCGCCGAGCGCCTACGTCGGCCGCTTCGGTAGGTTTGCTCCGGCAGCGCGGACGATCGGTCGGGGAGTACGGTCTCGCTGAGATTCGCATGTCGCGCCGCGCGATCAGCCAGCAGGTCGACGACCGCCTCTACGAGCTGCATCGGCGGCATTCGCGCCTGGACGAGGGCAGCATCGCGAGCTTCTACGAGTCGGGGCGCGGCTACTACGGACCCGAGGCCGCGGGGGAGGAGCGCGACCATTTCGGCATCTGCCTGATCGAATTGGACGGCGAGTGCCATCAGGTGGGCGACCACTCGACACCGTTCGCCTTGCAATCGATCTCCAAGGTGTTCATCTACGGTCTCGCACTCGAGGACCATGGGCGTGACCGCGTCCTCGAGCACGTGGGAGTGGAGCCAAGCGGCGACGCGTTCAACTCGATCGTGCTCGACGAGCGACACCACCGGCCGCACAACCCGATGATCAACGCCGGGGCGCTCGTCACCACCGACCTCGTTGGCGGCAGTGACACGGAGGAGAAGCTCGAGCGCATCCTCGTGATGCTCCGAGCGTTCGCCGCCAACCCCGATCTATGCGTTGACCATGAGACGTTCGAGCGTGAGATGAGGACGGCCGACCGCAATCGCGCCACGGCCTACCTCATGCGCAGCCAGGGCATGCTTGCGGGCGAGGTCGAGGCCACGCTCGCGCTGTACCTGAAGCACTGCTCGGTCAAGGTCACCTGCCGCGACTTGGCGATGATGGCGGCCACGCTCGCGAACGGCTGCGTCAACCCGTTGACGGGCGAGCGCGCCCTCCCCCGCGAGCACGTGAGGGACATACTCAGCGTCATGTACACGTGTGGGATGTACGACTTCGCCGGCCACTGGGCATTCGACGTCGGCGTTCCGGCCAAGAGCGGCGTCAGCGGCGGGATCCTCGCTGTCATCCCCGGCAAACTCGGCATGGCCGTCTACTCGCCGGGGCTCGACACTTTCGGCAACAGCGTGCGGGGCATCCGAGCGTGTGCGGAGGTATCGGGACGTCTCGGGTTGCACGTCTTCGCCACAGAGAGCGAGGACGTCATGCTGGGCCGGGCGCCAGTTGCAACTGAATCGGCGGCGCCCGGGTAGGAGACGCGCGCCGGCCACGCGTCGCGGCGCGTGTCGACGATGACTCCCTACAACGCCAGGTGAGGCTCGCCGTCCGACGCCGAGGGCGCATGTCGCTGGTCAGCGCGGCCTGGCGCGTTGGTCAGGCCGGGCGGCCCACTCCCCCGCCACGGTGGGATCACGACTCGTGCAAGCCGCTAATGCGGACGCCCGTACGCGGGCGCCCGCATCAAGCGATCAGCCGTCTCAGCCGTTTACGACCTGGCCATTGGCAACGGGTGCGCCGTCCGCCGGTTGCACGTCGTCACCCTCGGGGATGGCGGCGGTCGACGGGCGGGGACGGGCCGCCTCAGCCTCACGGCTGAGGAAGGCACCGATCTCGCCGATCGTGCTCATGAGCGGTGCCGGGAACATGATCGTTGAGTTCTTGTCGACTCCGATCTCGACCATCGTCTGGAGGTTTCGAAGCTGGAGCGCCAGCGGGTGCTCCATCATCGCGTCCGACGCGCGACCCAGCTCGCCTGCGGCGAGCGCCTCGCCCTGAGCGGCGATTATCTTCGCGCGCTTCTCGCGCTCCGCTTCCGCCTGGCGTGCCATAGCCCGCTGCATGCTGTCCGGCAGCTGGATGTCCTTGAGCTCGACGACGGTGACCTTGACGCCCCATTCCTCGGTCTGGACGTCGAGGATCTCACGGATGTTCTGGTTGATCTTGTCGGTCTCCGAGAGCGTCTCGTCGAGCGTGTGGCGCCCCACGACGGCCCGGAGGGTCGTCTGAGCGATCTGGTTGATCGCCGCGGACACGTTCTCGATCGCGACAACCGAGCGAACCGCGTCCTCGACGCGGTAATAGGCGACGGCGGAGACGTCGACGCTGACGTTGTCGCTCGTGATGATGCCCTGCGACTCGATCGGCATCGTGACGATCCGGACCGAGACGCGGCGAATACGGTTGACCAGCGGGACGACGAAGATCAGGCCCGGCTCGCGAGGCGCGTCCTTGACCCGCCCCAACCTGAACTGCACGCCGCGCTCGTACTGCTTGATTACGTGGAAGCCGAACATGACGGCCCTTTCTTGCCGGGACTCCTGCGCCACGTTCCCAAAAAGGACCGTGATGTCAGTCGGGTGCGGGCATCCGGCGTGCCCGTGCCGGCCGGACGAAAAGCGCCCGAAGATGAGCTCGCCTTGGGTTGGCCGACACCTAAGACAGTACCCCTTCGGCATAACGGGCAATTAAGCGGCGACTGGCCGCCGAGCCGAGGAGAGCTAGCAGCGGCCGCGGATGCGACGGGGCGTCGACCTCCGGCCCGGTCCGGCGATACGCGGCCTACGCCCAACGGGACTTCCGAGTCGGCTGCGGCGTCGGCGGCGCGGGTTAAACTGCGCCTGCCGCGGCGGGGTGCAGGAGGACCGCGTGCCGCTCGCGGCAGTTTGAGAGAGATTCGCCGCCCCGACGAGAGGACCAGCTATGTCGCGCCTGTCTGGTGCGCTCGTCCCACGAGACCGCAAGTTCTTCGTGCTCTTCGAGGAGGCGAGCCGCAACATCCTCCGCGCCGCCGACCTGCTCGACCAGATGCTGCGCGCCTACCCAGAGAACGCAGGCATGGCGCGCGACATCCTGATCTGTGAGCAGGAGGGCGACCGAATCACGCACGACATCATCCATCGCCTCAATGAGCTGTTCGTCACGCCGATCGACCGCGAGGACATCTATGGGCTCGCATCGGCGCTGGATGACATCGTCGACTACACAGAGGAGGTCGCGGACTACCTGGGCCTGTACAAGATCGAGGCCCCGTTCGAGCAGGCGCAGCGCCTGGCCGAGGTCCTTCATCACGCCTGTGGTCAGATCGCCGAGGCGATGCCGCGGCTACGGGACTTCGGAGATATCTCGCACTACACCGTCGAGATCAACCGGCTCGAGAACGACGGTGACCGGATCAGTCGGGAGGCGATGGCGGCACTGTTCGACAACGGCATTGATCCGATGGTCGTCATTCGCTGGAAGGACATCTATGAGCGGCTCGAGGCGGCAATCGACGCGACCGAGAAGGTCGCCAACATCCTCGAGGGGATCGTGATCAAGAACTCCTGATGGGCAGCGACCTGGTCCTCGTCATAGTCGTCTGCACGGCTCTCGCGTTCGACTTCACGAACGGGTTCCACGACACCGCCAACGTGGTCGCGACATCCATCTCCACGCGTGCGATGTCGCCGCGGGTGGCGGTCGCGCTGGCCTCGCTGCTGAACTTCGTCGGCGCTTTCATCTCGCTCAAGGTCGCGGCGACGATCGCTCAGGGCATCGTCAACTCGAGTGCGGTCACCCCGACGATCGTCTTCGCGGGATTGATCGGCGCAATCGCGTGGAACCTGCTCACGTGGTACCTCGGGCTCCCATCGAGCTCGTCGCACGCGCTGATCGGCGGCGTGGTCGGAGCTACGTTCGCGGCGGCGGGATCGAGCGCCGTCAACGGCGACGGCCTGCTCTCGAAGGTCATCGTCCCCGCGGTCATCGCTCCGATTCTTGCGTTCGTCGTGGCGGGCGTGTCGATCGTGATCGTGTACCGGATAGTCGGGTCGCTCCGCCCGGGACCGGTGGGTCGCGGGTTCCGGCTCGGCCAGATCGTCTCCGGAGGCATGCTCGCGCTCTCCCATGGCACAAACGACGCGCAGAAGACGATGGGTGTGATCACGCTCGCCCTGATCGCGAACGGTGACCTCTCGCGCAGCAATGTGCAGGTGCCGAGCTGGGTCGTGGCATCAGCTGCCACAGCAATTGCGCTTGGCACCTACATCGGCGGATGGCGGATCATCAGGACGATGGGGAGCAGAATCATCAAGATGGACTCAGCTCAGGGCTTCAGCGCGCAAAGCGCCGGGGCCGCTGTGATCCTCGCCTCCTCGCACTTCGGCTACCCGCTGTCCACCACGCACGTGATCTCTGGCGGGATCATGGGCGCCGGCGCCGCGAAGCGCCTCTCGGCCGTACGCTGGGGCGTCGCCGGAAACATCGCCGTGGCCTGGACCTTGACGCTTCCGGCGGCCGCGATCATCGGCGCCGCGGTCTGGGCGGTCACCCGCATCTTCGGCACTGGAGCGGCCGGGACAGTGATCGTCCTCGTCGCGCTGGTGGGCCTGCTCGCTCTCATCTTCGGACGCGGCCTCCAGCGGCGTCCCGCGCTCACCGCCGAGGCGCCCCAGTGACCGCGGCCGGGTCGGCGATCATCGACTGGGCCGCGCTCGGGAAGGTGATGCTCTACTCGCTCGCCGCAGGCGTCGGAATCAGCGTCGCGTTCGGGTTCGCCATCCGGGGCCCGCTGCGCTTCGCAGACCTGCGCCGGGACGGCCGACCGCTGGAGGCCGCGGCATACGGGTTGCTCACGATGGTCGGTCTCGCCGTAAGTCTCGCCACCGCCGGATACGGCATTTACGTAATGACGCAGAAGTAACCGCGAGGGTGTTCGTGTTGCCTGAGCGGTAGATCGACGCGCACTGACGCCGAGGCCCCCTCGCGGGTCGCCGCCAGGCTCGGGGTTAGCACGATCCATCCGCCCCCACCCTGAGCTCATCAACCGTCGCCCGCGCGGTCCGAGCGAGTCGCACGGCGGCGGTGCCCTTTACCGCGAGCCTGCGCCGAGCGAGAGAGCCGCGGGAGCGCGAATGTGCAGCGGAACGGAAGGGACGGCGACCGTGATAGACGGCGTAGTGACGGCGACCGGCGGAATGCGGACCGTCGCCGAGGGCACCGTCACCGCCACGGGAGGCGTTGCTGGCACGGGGGCCGGCGTCGCTCTCTGCTGCGGTGCCGGCGCCGGCTGTCCAGCTTCGCCACCAGCGGTTTGATCGCCTGGCTGTGATGTGGGTGCCGTCGCGGCGGATTCACCACTGGTCTGCGTTGAGCCGTTGGCAAGGGGTGCGGGACTCGAACCGCTGCCCCGACCCGAGGCAGGGTCGGCCGGCGGCCGCACGGTAGGACCATTCTCGTTGCTTGCGGGCCCCGAGGGTGTCGATGTCCCGGGCGGTGTGCGCCGGAGGGGACGGGACACAAACTCCCAGGGCACTGGCGAGGATGGGGCCGCGAGACCCGGCCGCTCTGACAGGTGGGCGAGGCGGGAGGTGGTCAGCATCGTCGCCACTGCGCCATCGACAGCCGCCAGCCGTTGACGATGACTGCTCGCAGGGTGCGAGAAGGCGCCGGTCATCGCCGACGTCCCGACTGCACCGGTAATCGCGAGGATCGTGAGGCCGGTCTTGAGCCTCACGACGTCGATCGCCCGCTGTTGCAGGCCGAGAGAACCCCAGAGGCGCTCGGACGCGGAGGTGACCAGGAGCGAGAACCGACGGCCCCGCCGGCCCGAGTAGTGGGCGCAGAACGCGCGCACGGCGGCCTCGTCGAGTTGAGCGCCGGCCTGTTCCGCGAGGACGGCGAGCGCCGTCTTGTGCGCCTTCGGTCCGCGGTAGGGACGACGGGAGGTGATCGCGTCGAAGGTGTCAGCAACCGCGATGATCCTCGCCCCGAGCGGTATCGCCTCGCCGGCGAGTCGGTCCGGGTAGCCGCCTCCATCGATCCGCTCGTGATGATGGCGGACCATCGCGGTGATCTCTCGGTCGCCGAGCGCGGCAACCATGCGCGCCCCCTGTTCGGCGTGGGCGATCATCTGCGCATACTCATCGGCGGTGAGTGCACCCGGCTTGGTGAGGATCGCCCGCGGAACGGTCAGCTTGCCGATGTCGTGCACGGCCGCGGCGGTGCGAATCTTTGCCACCGCGTCGCTCCCCAGCCTCATCCGAGCGGCAATCGCTGATGAGTGGCGGGCGACGCGCCTGGCATGACCATGCGTATAGCGGTCGCGCTTCTCGAGCGTACGGACGAGCTCTTCGAAGAGCTCGGTGCGGCGACGGGCATCAAGCGGCTCAGCGTGAGAGCGCTCGTTCCAGAGCCCGAGCAGAGCAGATGCCTGCGAGAGCTTGTGCTCCGTCCGCCAGCGACTAAGCCAGCCCCACAGGAGCAACTCTGAGAACGCGAGGTCGCGCGGATCTCTCATCTTCTTCCAGCACGCCTCGCAGATAGAGGAGGCGGTGAAGCACACGACTACGGCTAGACAGAACGAGGCAGTGGCGGCCATGCCCGCCGCATCGAGCAGCAATCCGACCAGGGTCGGGAGGACCGTCACAAGCGACGTCGCCAGCGCGACGTACGGAAGGTACCGCTTCAGATTTGGAGCGCTCTCTTGACCCAAGGGACGGGCACCTCCGGCACCCGGCACAGAGAGTCTCAGCGCGCAAGCGACCTGTCACGTGTGCTCGACGAATGTGCGAGAGCCTGCGTGCCGCGCTTGCGCTCTCCGGCATGCGTGGCGCTGCTCCGTCCTCCGCGGCAAGCTGACTCGACGAGCTCGATCGGAAGTCGGCTCAGCGCGAGCTCGAAGATACCCGTCGAACGCTAATGCGATGGCGCGGCGTCCTGTCTGCGACGGACTCCCCGTGGGCCTCTCGTGCGTAGGTCAGGACCGGTTCAATGCTGAGAGTGCAGCGACAGGCCCCGAAACAGGCGAACCCCCGCACGGCGGGGTTCACGAAGTACCGCCACGGGGATTC
This sequence comes from uncultured Actinomycetes bacterium, assembly GCA_963719375.1. GTDB lineage: Bacteria > Actinomycetota > Thermoleophilia > Solirubrobacterales > Thermoleophilaceae > JAICJV01. The sequence goes on from CAVRBY010000001.1 coordinate 2,738,627, forward strand.
GAAAGCGCTCGCGTTGGCCCGCAAGATCGTTTGTGACGAAAACGAGCACCGACTACGGACTCGTGCAGGCTACCGGTCACGAGGAATGGGCCTCAGAGGCGGCCGTTCGCCAGAAAAACCGACCGCGCAGAAACCTACGCTCCCGACAGTGGACTCTCTGGAGCAGACAACCTACAGCCTCGCTCGCGCCGCACTGGAAGAGCAGGAGCGTACGCTTGGCGAACTCCGACAAAGGACGGGCATGGTCCTGACGGCGGCTTCGATCGCCGCGTCCTTTTTTGGGGCCCAGGCGCTCGCACATCACGCCCTTAGCCTGGTGGTCACCCTAGGGCTCTTGGCCTTCATCGTGTGCTTGTTCGCGTCTGTCTACGTGATCGCCCCCAAGAAAGGACTCCGCTTCGCGATCGACGCAAGGGTCGCCTACGAGAGCCTCTTCGGGGAAGACATAGCCGAGGCACTCCGCACGTTGACGTATTGGCTCGAGGCGACGCGGGAGACTAATGTCGAGGCGGTGGATCAACATGCCGACGTGTTCTTGTGGGCCTGCGGCGCGCTGATCGCGGAAATCGTCCTCTTGGCTGCGGGACTGGCGCAGTAAAGTGACGGGTAAGGTGGAAGCTCAGGCGACACAACCGACGGCACCGGCCAAGCCAGACATCGCGCCGCCGCCGCCGCCGCCTCCTCCTCCTCCGGGGTTCGCTATTCCTGAGAAGAGGAGTGGCTACCTACCTTCCCCCAAGAAGTAGATGATCCGGCGTCAGTGGCGGGTTGTCTGCCGCGGCAAACCAGTTCGGGTTGCGTTATCTCCTGGAGATCGCGATCGGGGCCCGCGCTCGCCCTGGACCGACGAACGCGTCCGCTGTCTGGCGGCCGGCAAATCTGCGAAGGGGAGCGAGAACGTCCGTGCGGTCCGATCCTGACGGCTACGGTGAAACTCCGTAACGATCACGCGTGTCGCTACGGTCACCTGCCGCCCGGGGCGAATTTCGAAGTGGCTGCTCAGCTCAACCCCTACCTCGACGGCCGCGCGCTCACGTCGTAGCCGTGCTGAGTTAGCCGCGCCGGCGCTGGCGCAGGTCCTGGCGGGCCCGCATGATCGGCAGTACGAGGATCATGTCGACCACGTAGAGGCCACCGAGCACGAGTCCGACGATCAGCAACCCTGAGCGATGACTCGTCGCGCCGACAACCGCGAGCACGATCCCGAATGGGCCGAGCGCCTGGAAGAGCACGTACGCCTTCACGGCAGGCGAACTTCGCGCGAACAGTCGGCCGAGCGCCTGGAACCCCTGAAAGACCCGGCTCATCAGCGAGCTGGAACCCTAGTCGCTTATAGGTCCTCGTGCCGTGAGGTGATCGCTACCGATGCGTTCCAAGGGCGGCCACTATTCGAGGACGTACCGGACAACACCAACCGTTGAAAACGCGGCTCGCCGCGGGAGACGTCCCGTACGTCGTGGCAGGACTGTTGGGCTTACGGTGGCCCACCGGGTTCGGCTCCTCGCTGGCCTCGGGCCGCGAGGGTGTGTGGGCTGGCTGTTACGACGCCGCTGCGATCTCGAGGCGCTCGGCGCCGCTTTCGGTCTTCACCCACTGGTGCCTTCCGAGGCGACTTGCAGCCGAGCTTGCAGCCACTACTCCTACCACGCAAGAACCCGCATCGTAAATGCGGGTTTGCGAGTACCGCCACGGGGATTCGAACCCCGGTTTCCGCCGTGAGAGGGCGGCGTCCTAGTCCCCTAGACGATGGCGGCCTGAGGAGTGGCCGATTCTACAGGCGACTTCCGGCGCGCCTGATCGAGCGGTCGATGCTCCGCGCGACTGCGCGTAAAGCAGCGTTTCGCGCGGCTGTACGCTCGATTGATGGTCGCGAAGCCTCGCTTGCTCCTACTTGCCGCCGCGGCGTGCTTAGTCGCTCTTTTCGCCGCGATGGCGGCCGCCTACTTCTGGCCGTTCGCGCACGCCGGCGACGCCGGTGCGCTCGCCGGCTTCGAATCGCTCGACCGGCCCTGGTTGCAAAGCGCGGGCCACGCGTTCCTGCAGCTTTGCAACCCCGTTCCGTTCGCCTCGCTCGCGCTCGTCACGCTCATCTCGATCGCGCGCCTACGCTCGCTACGGCACGCGCTGGCCGCCTGGGTGCTGCTGACCGGCGCGAACGTCTCGAGCCAGCTGCTCAAGCCGCTGCTTGCCCATCCGCGTCCTCACGGAGCGTGGCACATCCATCCGATCCCGCCGGCCGCCTTCCCGAGCGGCCACACGACAGCGGCGATGTCGCTCGTGCTCGCGATCGTGCTCGCCACGCGGCAACCCTGGCGTCCGGTCGCCGCGGTCGTAGGCGGCACATTCGTGCTCGCGGTGGCGTTCTGCGTGCTGATCCTCGGCTGGCACTACCCGAGCGACGCGATCGGCGGCTTCCTGCTCGCAACCTGCTGGGCGCTGGTCGTCCTTGCCGGCATGCGCTGGGCGGGCGCTCGCTGGCCGCAGAGCGGCGGGATGCGCCGCGCGGCGCGCGAGGCGATCGCCCTGCCGCGAGCCCGGATCGTGCTGCGCGCGATCGGAGTGATCGCGCTCGTCGCGGTTGCCGTCGCTGCTACCCGAGCGGGCGAGCTCGCCTCGTTCGCGGGCAACCATCATGCGCTCGTGTTCGTAGCTGCGGCGATCACCGTCTCTGCCGTGACGCTGCTCGCGGGGGTGACGACGCTGTCGAACCGTCGCCGCTGAGCGCGGCGACAGGTGTATGCTGCCGCCGTCAGCGGTCGGTGGTGAGGAAGCCCGGTGTGAGTCCGGCGCGGTCCCGCCACTGTAAGCCGGCAACGCCCGCCGCACGACGCCACTGGGTAGCTCCGCTTCCTGGGAAGGCGCGGTGAGGACAAGCCGGCGAGCCAGGAGACTCGCCTCCGGCCGGAAGCCAAGATCCCTCGCGGAAGGGGAGGCTAATCAAATGAAACTCAAGATCGGGACCCTCGCGGTCCTCGTCACGCTGTTCGTCTGCGCCGCGGCGCAGGCCGCGCCCGTGACCGTCAACGTGCGGATCGAGGGCGCAACCCGGACGATCTTTCAGGGCAGGGTGACCACCGAGCCGGAGACGCTGACTAAGGACGCGTCGGGGCCCCACGCCTGCAACGGCGAGAACGGCGGCGCAAACAAGACGCCGGGCGCGACCGCCACGACCGCGCTCGACGCGGCGACGCGCAAGGCCGGGGTCGCATGGACCGCGACGTGGAACCAGTCGTACGGTGACTTCTTCATCGACTCGATCGGCTCCGACACCGGCAGCGCGACCCGCTTCTGGACTGTCGCCGTCAACTACCAGGACCTCCTGACGGGCGCCTGCCAGGACGAGCTGAAGAACGGCGACCAGGTGCTCTGGTACTTCGGCCCGGGCGCCAAGGACCTGCTCGTCCTGCGTGCGCCCACGCATGCACGGGCGCGGCGGGGCGTCCGCGTCAAGGTGATCGACGGGCGGACCGGAAAGCCCGTGGCGGGCGCGACCGTCGACGGTCATCGGAGCAACCTCGAGGGCGTGGTGACAGTGCGCTTCGCCCGCGCCGGTCACCATGTCCTGACGGCGACGCTCGCTGGCTCCGAGCGCTCGAACGCGGTCAAGGTGGCCGTCCGCAAGCGCTGATGGGACGGATCGCCGTCGCGCTCGCCTGCCTCGCGTCGCTGCTCGCGCTCGCCTCGCCGGCGGGCGCGGCCGCGCCGCGGCTCAGCGAACTCGTCGTCTACCCCAACGGTTCGGCGCGGCAGGTCAGCGTCACCGCGGGCGCGGTCACCGTCAGCGTTCGAGGTAAGCACTGCGCCGTCCCGGCCGGCACCGCTCTGGCCGCGCTCATCGCGGCGCGCCCGGGCGCGCTGTCACTGCACGACTACGGGTCATGCTCGGCACGCCCCGCGGACGCCGCCGGCCTGTTCGTCGCCGCGATCGGCCACTACCGCAACCGTCGCCAGAACGGCTGGGTCTACAAGGTCGGTAGGCGCTCGGCAACGGCGGGCGCGGCCGATCCGAGCGGTCCGTTCGGCCGCGGAACGCTGGCGGCGGGGGCGCAGCTGACGTGGTTCTACTGCCACATGAACGCGCGCGCTCGCAGCTGCCAGCCGACGCTTGCGGTGAGCACCCGCGCGCTCGGCGGGGGGTCTCTGCGCGTGCGCGTGCGGGCCTACGACGATCGCGGGCGCGTGCACGTCCCCGCGCGCGCGACGGTCCACGCGAGCTCGACCAGCGCGAGCACGGACGCTCAGGGCATCGCGACGCTTCACCTGACGCCTGGCACGGCCTCCGTCTACGCGACCGCGGGCGGCGCCGTGCGGTCGTTCGCGACGGAGGTGGGGGTGAGCTGATGCGCCGTGTCGGCGCGCCGCTCGCGCTGGCGCTCGCCGTCGCGCTCGGCGGCTGCGGGCTCGGCCCGGGCGCGGCTCGCTCGGGCGCGGTACGGCTCGAGGTGACGCGCAACTTCGGTCAGGTGCAGCTCGCCCACGAGCAGGAGAGCAAAATCCGGCCGAGTGACACGGTCATGCGCTTCCTGCAAACGCGCCGGCGGGTGACGACGATCTACGGCGGCGGCTTCGTCCAGTCGATCGACGGGCTCGCGGGCAACCGCGGCGCGCTGCGCGACTGGTTCTTCTACGTCAACGGCAGCGAGTCGGAGGTCGGCGCGGCCGACTACACGCTCTCGCCCGGTGACGTGATCCAGTGGGACTACCACAGCTGGCGCGCGACCGAGCACATCCCCGCGATCGTCGGCGCCTATCCGGAGCCGTTCGTCCATGGCTACCACGGTCGCCGCTATCCGGTGCGGCTCGAATGCGACGATCCTCAGAGCGCCCCGTGCCAGACGGTCAGTGCCCGCCTCACGAGTGCGGGCGTCGTGCCCGCCGAGGCGGCGATCGGCTCGGCCGGTGGGCAGGACACGCTCTCTGTCGTGGTCGGACGCTGGTCCGAGGTGCGCAGGGTCGCCACGCTCTCGACGCTCGCTCGCGGGCCCGCCGCGAGCGGGGTCTTCGCGCGCTTCGAGGGCTCCGGCGCGCTCCAGCTGCTCGACAACGCCGGCCATACCGCCGGGACCGCGCCCACCGGGACCGGGCTCGTGGCGGCGACCGCTCAGCCCGGCGGCTCGACGAACTGGGTCATCACCGGCGTCGACGAGACGGGCGTCGGGCGCGCCGCCGACGCACTCGACGCGGCGAGCCTGCGCGACGCCTTCGCCGTCGCCGTCACGCCCTCGCAGACGATCAAGCTCCCCGTCGGCGGCTGATGCGGCTCGTTCCCTATTACCGCCGCGAAGCGAGTCCGCTGCACGCGGCGCGCGCCTCGATCGGGCTGGCCTACTGCGGCGCGCTCGCGTTGTGCATCGTGCTCTTCTGGCAGAACCCGCTCGTCAGCGCCGCCTCGATCGCCGCGGTCCTCCTCGCGGCGCGGGGCGCGCGCGTCTTCGCCCGCGTCGGGGGCGCCGCACGCGCCGCGCTCTGGTTCGCGCTGCTGCCCGTGCTCGTGAACGCGCTCGTCTCCTCGAGCGGCACCACGGTGCTCGTGCGACTCGGCACCGTGCTCGGGCACCGCTTCGACATCACGCTCGAGTCGATCATCTGGGGGCTCGTCACGGGCCTCAGCGTCGGCGGCCTGTGGCTGCTGTTCGCCCTCTATGCGGCGAGCGTCGATCCCGACGAGCTGCTGCGCGGGGTGCGGCGAGTCTCGCACCGCTCGGCGCTCACCGCCTCGCTCGCGACGCGCCTCGTGCCCGTCCTAGCACGTGACGCGGAGCGCCGCGGCGAGGCCGCACGGTGCAGGCCGCAACCGCCCGGGCGGATCGCGCTCGTGCGAGCCGCGCTGGCCGGCTCGCTCGACCGCGCCGTCGACATCGCCGCCGCACTCGAGACGCGCGGCTACGCGACCGCGAGGCGTCCGGCAAGGCTGCCGCGCCCCTGGTCGCGTCACGACACCCGCTTCGCGGTCGCCGCGACGACGCTCGCCACGATCGCGATCGTCGCGAAGCTCGACGGCGTCGGCGCGGTGAGCGTCGACCCGGCGCTGCACCTGACTGTCGGCGCCCGTGAGGGCGTGCTGCTCGGGGCGGTTCTGCTCGCCGGCGCGCTCCCGTTCGCCGGGGTACGCGCACGGCTCGGAGTCGCCCGTGCCTGACGCGCCGACGGTCTGCGCGGAGCGCTTCAGCTATCGCTATCCGGGCGCGGGGCGACTTGCGCTCGACGACATCTCGCTGGCGATCTCGGCTGGCACCTTCACCGTGATCGCCGGGTCATCCGGCTCCGGGAAGTCGACGCTGCTGCGCGCGCTCACCGGCCTGGTCCCGCACTTCCACGGCGGCGAGGTCAGCGGCGAGCTGGAGGTAGCGCGGCTCGACCTGCGCCGCGCCGGGCCGGGCGAGATCGCCCGCGTATGCGGCACGGTGTTTCAGGATCCCGAGTCGCAGATCGTCATGAGCGGCGTCCGGGCGGAGCTCTCGCTGCCGCTCGAGCAGCGCGGCGTGAGCGCGGCCGCGGTCGCACGTGCGGTCGAGGAAGCGGCGCTGGTGCTGGGGATTGCGGACCTGCTCGAGCGCGCTGTCGAGACGCTCTCCGGCGGCGAGCTGCAGCGTGTCGCGCTTGCAGCGGCGCTCGCCCACCGCCCCGCGCTGCTCGTGCTCGACGAGCCGACCTCCCAGCTCGACCCGGTAGCCGGCGCGGAGCTCGTGTGGCTGCTCCGGCGGCTGAACGAGGAGTGGGGGACGACCGTCGTGCTCGCCGAGCACCGCCTCGAGCGCTGCCTTCCCGCGGCGGACCGCGTCGTCGCGCTACGGCGGGGTCGCCTCGCCTGTGAGGCCAGCCCGGCGGACTTCCTGGCCTGGGCGGCGGCGGACGCGCCCGGCCTTCTCACGCCGGCGGCACGCCTGTTCTCGCTCGCGGGCATGACGCCACCGCCGCGGTCCGTGAAGGAGGCGCGCTCCCGCGTCGAGGCCGTTGGCGCGGAGGTCAGGAGCGAGCCGGCGTCGCGGTCGAAGGGACGGGCACTTCGCGTGCGCGGCGTCTGGCACGAGCTGCGCGACGGGCCGGCGCTGCTGCGGGGCATCGACCTGCGCGTCGACCCCGGTGAGCGGATCGCGCTGATGGGTCGAAACGGCGCCGGCAAGAGCACGCTGCTGCGTCACGCGAAGGGCCTGCTCAAGCCGACCCGGGGGCGCCTCGACGTCGGCGGCGACGTGGCGCTGCTGCTGCAGAACCCAGGCGACTACCTGATCCACGAGCGGATCGCCGATGAGGCCGGCGAGGAGGCGCTGCTGCGCGCCGGTCTCGGCGGCCGCGGCGGCGAGCACCCGCGCGACCTCTCCGGCGGTGAGCGCCAGCGCCTCGCGCTCGAGATAGTGCTTGCGGGCCAGGTGCCTGCGCTCGTGCTGCTCGACGAGCCGACCCGGGGGATGGACCGCGGCGCGGAGGACGCGCTCGTCGCGCGCCTCGAGGCGCTCGCCGGCGAGGGAGCCGCCGCGATCGTGGCGACGCACGACGCGGAGTTCGCGGCACGCTTCGCGGACCGGGTCGTGCTGCTCGGCAAGGGGGTCGTGATCGCCGACGGTCCTCCGGAGGAGGTCCTCGGTGGCGGCTGGCACTTCGCCACCGACACCGCCCGCGTGCTCGACGGCGCGGCGCTGACGCCCGAGGCCGGCGCCGCGCTGCTCGTCACGGGCTCGCGCGTCGAGAGCGTCGAGGAGGCGGTGCGGTGAGCTGGCAGCTCGGCTCGGCCTGCGTCCTCGGCGTCGTCCTCGCGATCGGGTTCGGCTGGTACGAACGCTCGCGCCCGCCGGCGAAGGTGATCGCGCTGGTCGCCGCGCTCGCGGCGCTGGCGACCGTCGGGCGGATCGCGTTCGCGCCGTTTCCAAACGTCAAGCCGACGACCGACATCGCCCTCTTCGCCGGCTACGCGCTGGGGAGCGCTCCCGGCTTCGCCGTCGGCGCGGTCGCCGCGCTCGCCTCCAACTTCTTCTTCGGGCAGGGGCCTTGGACCCCGTGGCAGATGTTCGCCTGGGGACTCGTCGGGATCGGCGGCGGCCTGCTCGCACGCGTGTGCGGACGCGAGCTCGGACGCCTGCCGCTCGCGCTCGCGTGTGCGCTTGCGGGCGCCGGCTTCGGCGTGATAATGGACGGCTTCCAATGGACCCTCGGCGCACGCCAGGACCTCGCGCATTACCTTGCTATCTCCGCCGGATCGCTTAGCTTCAATATCGCGCACGTGATCGGAAACGTCGTCTTCTGCCTCGCGCTCGGACCGGCCTTCGTTCGAGCCCTGCAGCGCTACCGCCGCCGCTTCGACGTGCGCTGGGTGCCGGCCGCGCAGGGCCTCGCGGTCTCGCTCGTGGCGCTCACGCTCGTCGGCGTGCTCGCACAGCCGGCGCCCGCGTCCGCGTCCACCGCGAGTCGCGCGGTCGCCTACCTCGAGAGCGCCCAGAACGGCGACGGCGGCTTCGGGCCCGCGCCGGGCAGCTCGTCGACGCAGCTCGAGACGGGCTGGGTCGCGCTCGGCTTGGCCGGGGCGGGCGTCAACCCCGCCGGCGTCCATCACGGAGGCTCGTCGCCGATCGACTACCTCGCCGCGAACGCAGGCCAGCTCAGCGGCGTGGGAGACATCGAGCGCACGATCCTGGTGCTGGTCGCCGACGGCCAGTCGCCGCGCTCGTTCGCCGGCCACGACTTCGTCGCCGAGCTGGCCGCGCACCAGTCGGCGAAGGGCTCCTTCGGAGGCAGCGACGACCTGACCGCCTTCGGCGCGCTGGCGCTGACCGCGGCGGGCGCGCCGGGGGCCGGTCACGCGGCCGGCTGGCTCGCCGCGCACCAGGGCAGCGACGGGGGCTACGGCCCGGCGCCCGGAGGCCCGAGCTACGTCGACGACACCGCCGCGACGCTCGAGGCGCTAGCCGCGACCGGCACGACGTCTGGTCAGACCGTCGAGCGCGCCGTCAGATACCTGCGTTCCGCGCAGGACGGCGACGGCGGACTGCCGATGAGTCCTGGCGACGGGTCGAACGCGCAGTCGACGGCCTGGGCGGCCCAGGGTCTCGACGCGGTCGGCGTCGGCGCTGGGGCACTCAGCCGCCACGGCCGCACACCGCTCAGCTACCTCGGCTCGCTGCAGGCCGCCGACGGCAGCATCCACTATTCGAGCTCGAGCGACCAGACGCCGGTCTGGGTCACCGCCGAGGCGCTTGACGCGATCGAGGGTCGTCCGTTCCCGCTCTCGGCCGCCGGTCACCCGGCAGGGGGCGGGGCACTAGGCCACCGGGGTCACCGGGCGGCCGGACGACATCGCCGGCGCGGCCGGCGCGGCCGGGTGCACACGCAGACGACGGGGCTGCCCGCGACCGCCGCGGCGACGCCGTTGCGGACGGCGTCGAAGCCGGTCACGGGGCGCCGCTCGGGCCTCGCGACATGGATGCTGATCGCGATCATCCTGCTGGCGCTCGCCTGCATCTACGCCGCCTGGCGCGCGTTCAGCCGCTGGTGGTTCGGGGTGCCGGCGCCCCCGGCCGTGGCCGGCCCGGAAGAGGCCGCGAATCAGGCGGATGGCGAGCTTGAGGCGCCGCCCGTCCCTGCGCCGCCGCCACGTGCGCCGCCACCGCCGGCGGGCCCCCGGGTGGTCGCGCAGAAGACGGACGAGGCCGTCAGCAACGGCAAGGGACGCAAGGCCCGCCGGCACGCTCACATACCGGCGCACATGCGCTGACGCGCGTTTGCGCTCGAGATTGGCCGCGCCAACCAGTACGTGCGTTTGAGGGCTTCGCGCGTTCAGTGAGCGTGCGCGCGTCCGCGCGCACGCTCCACCCAGCGGTCCCGGCGTGAGGCGACGCGTCCCCCGAGCGACCAGCCGCTGAGCTCGTCCGCCGCACGCAGGTGCTCGAGCGCCCTGTCGTAGTCGCCCCAGGTGGCGTTCAGCTCCGCGAGGGAGAGGGCGATGTCGACGGCGGCCCGCCGGCGAGGGTCCTTGCGGCGATCACGAAGCGCGTGTGGCACGAGGGCTCCGAGGCCGATTCTTCCCGCACCGGTCGGAACCCGGGCCGGGCGGCAGCTCGGATGGCGTTTGCGCCCCGAAAGGGTGTGCATCGGGCGACAACTTCTCTGGCGCTGCCCTACCTCTTAACCTCTCCGTCGTGATCGCGCGCGCTGAGGCCCTGACCGCGCTCGAGTCAGAGCGCTTCGACGTCGTCGTCATCGGTGGCGGCATCACCGGGGCCGGGGTCGCCCTCGACGCGGCCACCCGCGGCTACAGCGTCGCGCTCGTCGAGCGCCAGGATTTCGCCGCCGGGACCTCGAGTCGCTCGTCGAAGCTGGTTCACGGCGGGCTCCGCTACCTGCAGAACTTCGACCTCGGGCTCGTCCGCGAGGCGCTGCTCGAGCGTTCGCTGATGGTCAAGCTGGCGCCGCACATCGTCCACCCGCTGCCTCTGCTCGTCCCGGCCTTCGACGGGCGCAGGCCCGACCTGCGGACCGGGGTCGGGCTCAACATGTACGACGTGATGGCGACCGAGCGCCTGCGCCGCAGGCGTCGCGGCCGAGACGAGAACGGCGACGAATGGAGTCCCGACCGCCACCGCGTGATCGGCGCCGACGAGGTGCGTGAGCTGCTGCCGGCGCTCGCCGGTCGCGAGCCGACCTCCGCGTATCTCTTCTACGACTGCCAGACCGATGACGTCAGGCTGGTGCTGACCGTGCTCGGCGAGGCGGAGCGCTTCGGCACCGTGATCGCGAACCGCTGCGCGGTGGTCGAGCTGATCGAGGAGGGGGGACGGGCCGCCGGCGTCGTCTGCGAGGACCTCGCCGGCGGCGGACGCTTCGTCGTGAACGCCGACAACGTCGTCAATGCGACCGGCGTCTGGGCGGACCAGATCAGACCCGAGGAGCTCTACCGGGAGGAGGACGTACCCCGCATCCGGCCGAGTCGCGGCACCCACATCACGCTCGACTCCGAACGCGTGCCGATCGTAAGCGGCGCGATCGTCCCCGCGGGCGGCAGCCGCTCGATCTTCGCCCTGCCCTGGCTCGGGCGGACGCTCGTCGGCACGACCGACAACGACTACGAGGGCCCGCTCGACCACGTGGCGCCCGACCCCGCCGACATCGACTACCTGCTCGACGCGTGCAACACGTTCTTCGGCGACACGCTCACGCGCGCCGACATCACGGGTGCCTACGCCGGGGTCCGGCCGCTGATCGCGGTCGGCGACACGCGCAAGTCAGTCGACATCTCGCGCAAGGCCGAGCTCTACGAGACAAGCTCGGGGCTCGTCACGATCACGGGCGGCAAGCTCACCACGTGGCGGCGGATGGCCAAGCTCGCGGTCGACCGCGTGGTCGAGCGTGAGGGACGCGAGGCGCCGTGCCGGACGCATGAGATCCCGCTCGGCCAGCCGGCGGAGCCCGACGACCTACCCGACGTCGAGGGTGTGAGCGCCGCGAGCCGCGAGCGCCTCGCGGGACGCTACGGCTATGCGGCGCGCGGGGTGCTGGCGCTCGCCGAGGAACGCCCCGAGCTTGCCGGCCCGATCGTCGAGGGGCTGCCCGACCTGCTCGCCGAGATCCCGTTCGCGGTCGCGAACGAACAGGCGGCGTCGCTTGCGGACGTGCTGCTGCGGCGCACGCGACTCGGGCTGCTCGACGCGCACGCGCTCGCGAGCGCCGACGCGCCCGCCGCGCGGACCGCCGCCGCCGCGCTCGGCGCCGCGCTCGGCTGGGACCCGGCGCGCGTCGCCGGCGAGCTGCAGGAGTGGGCGGAGGTCGCTCGCGCCGAGGGCATCGACCACGTCGAAGCGGTCGGGGCGGGGTGAGCGACGCCGTTCGCCTCCGCCTCGCCGCCCGTGAGCTCGAGCTCGTACCGGGGTCCCCGCTGCTGATGGGGATCGTCAACGCGAGCCCCGAGTCGTTCTCCGACGGCGGCTCGGTCGGCTCGCTCACGCGCCAGGTCGAACGCGCGCGGGGGCTCGTCGCCGACGGCGCCGGGCTCGTCGACGTCGGCGGCGAGTCGGGGGTAAGCGACCGCCCGCCGATCGGCCTCGAGGAGGAGCTGCGCCGCGTCGTGCCGCTCGTCGAGCGTCTAGCGGGCGAGGGCGTCGCCGTCTCGGTCGACACCTGGAAGGCCGCGGTGGCGCGGGCTGCGCTGGCCGCCGGGGCGGTGATGGTGAACGATATCTCGGGGCTCGCCGACCCCATGCTCGCCGAGGCGTGCGCCGAGTTCGGCGCCGCGCTCGTAGTGATGCACACACGCGCCGCACCCAAGACCAAGGCGACGCCGGGCTACGCGGATGTCGTCGCGGACGTGCGAGCGTTCCTCGGCGAGCGACTGGCGCTTGCCCGCTCCCACGGGCTCGCGGACGAGCAGCTCGTCATCGATCCGGGACCGGACTTCGCGAAGACGCCGGCCGAGACGGTCACTGTGCTGCGCCGGCTCGGTGAGCTGCGCGAGCTGCGCCGGCCGATCCTGCTCGCCGTATCGCGCAAGGACTTCATCGGCGCGATCACCGGACGCCTCCCGCGCGAGCGCTCCGCGGGGACGCTCGCCGCGCTCGAGGCGGGGCTCGCGGGCGGCGCCGCGATAGTGCGCGCGCACGACGTAGCCGCTGTGCGCGACTACCTCAAGGTGAGAGCTGTACTGCGCGGCGATGCGGAGGCGCCGGCGGAGGCGGTCCTCGCGCCGGAGCTGCGGCGGCAGCTGGCCGGCTAGCTCGTCCTGACGATGTGGAAGAGGACCCCGCGGCTGCGCAGGCCGGCGTCCGCGCTGACGTCGACCGAGCGATGGCGCAGCCACTGGATCGTGCGCGGGCAGTCCCCGATCCGGTTCGGTGGCGCGGTCCCGCAGTGGTTCTCGATCAGGGCGTATTCGAGCTGCCCGGCGCGGACCTCCGCGGCGAGCTTCGAGACGCTCACGATCGGCTGCTGGAAGTTCATCAGCACTAGCACCGGACGGCCGTCGTGGACGACCAGCGGCGCGGCCTGCGAGTAGCCCCAGGTGGTGAACTCGTAACGGGCCCCGTGCGTGTGGCGCTCGAGGTAGGCGCTCAGCGTGCGGACGCGCTGGGCCGACTCGGCGCCCGGGTTGCCCGCATCCGAGGCGTTTTGGGAGACGAGCGTGACCGATCGGACGCCGGCGGGGACGAGCAGGACCGCGAGCGCAAGCGCTGCGCAGACGCTCGTCGACGGCGGTGTGGCGGTCGCCCCGCGACGGGTCGCGATGAACGCGTCGAGGGCGCTCAGGGCGGCCGCGAGCGCGGCGACGAGGACGACGACGATCGCAAGCCCCGACGACGCCGCCACCGCGTAGCCGGCCATCGCCGCGAGCAACGCGAGAAAGGCGAGCAGCCAGCCGGGGCCGCGCGGCGCGAGCCTGGCGCCGGTGACCGCCCCGGCGCCGAAGGCGAGCGCGACCGCCGGCGTGAACGACTCGAGATAGCGGGCGTGGACGGTCCCGTGCGAGCGGCTGAACAGAACCCAGCCGGTCAGCAGCCAGAGCGCCACCGCAAGCGAGCCGTAGAGGGTGACCGCGGACGGCGGCGCGGGCACGCCGTCCCCGACCGGAGCCGCGACGCGCCGTCGCCGGGCCGCGAGTGCCGCGGCGAGCAGCGCGAGGCCGCCGAAGGCAAAGGCGCCGGCGAGCTCGATACCGAAGTTCTGCCCGAGCTGCCACGCGCCGAACTCGAACAGGCGGAGCGGGCCGGGGCGCTGGCCGCTGCCCCCAAGGAATGCGGGCTCGAGAGCGGCGGGCGGGATGGCGGGCACGACGCCGTAGCTGGGGGTGGCCACGCGGTTGAGCCCGTTGTAGACGAAGATCGCGTTCCAGATCGTGCCGTCGCTCGAGCCGAGCGTGTAAGGGCGCTCCGAGGCGGGCGCCAGCGAGATCGCGAGCGGCCAGGCGAGGGCGACGAGGACGAGCACCGCTCCGGCGGCTGCGAGCCGGGTCACCCGCGCCCTGACTCGCGCCGGGGCGGCGCCGAGGTAGAGCAGCACCAGCGCGGGCAGCACCAGCAGGGCTTCGAAGAGCTTGACCTCGAACGCCAGGCCGAGCGCGGCGGCGGCGAGGTAAAGGGGGCGGGAGCGGCCGGTCTCGGCGGCGCGGACGACGAGCCAGAACGCGAGCACGCACAGCAGCATCATCAGCGAGTCCATCGTGTCGCTGCGCGCGGTCAGTACCGATACGGGCAGCAGCGTCAGGCAGAGCGCGGCGGCCAGGCCCGCGAACCGGCCCCAGAGGCGCCTGCCGAGGTCGTAGAGGAGCGGCACGGCGACGACGGCGGCGAGCGCCTGCGGCAGGACGAGCGCAGCCGCGCTCCAGCCGAGCAGCTTGGTGCTGAGCACCTGCAGCCAGAGATCGAGCGGCGGCTTGTCGACGGAGACGCCACCGGCGGGCTCGAAGGCGGCGAAGAAGAACGCGTGCCACGAGCCGCTCATGCTTCGTACGGCCGCGTCGTAGAAGGGGTTCGTCGTCGCCGCGCCGATCGCCACCAGCCGCAGCGTGGCGGCGAGCCCGGTCACGGCGACCACCGGAAGCAGCTCCGGCGAGCGCAACGTCGCGAGCCGCGCGCGCACGGCGGCGACCGGGCGGGGAGGGGTGAAGGCTCGAGAGGCGATCAGGCGAGATTGAAACAGGCGCTCGTCCGGGGCATCTGCCATGATCGCCGGCCGTGAAGGTCCCGGCCACCATCCCCGCGGCATGATGCTCGACCGCACAGAGCTCGAGGAGAGCCCGCTCTCCGACCTCCATGCGATCGCCTCAGAGCTTGGAATCGAGGGTTACCGGCGGCTGCGCAAGGCGGAGCTGATCGACTCGATCCTCGCGGACGGGTCAGACGCCCGGGAAGAGGCCGAGCGACCGACCCGCGGCGGCCGGCGGCCCCGGGTCGCCGAGCAGGACAACGGCGAATCCAAAGCTCCGGCGCGCCGCCGGCGTGGCGGAGGGAGGCGCCGCGGGGGGCAGGCAGCGGTCGCCGAGGAAGAGGTCGAGCAGCCGGCGGAGAGCGAGCGCAGCGACGACGGGGACGAGGCCGAGGAGGGCCGCACCGGCGTGCTCGACGTGCTGCCGAACGGGAGCGGATTCATGCGGGCGGACCCGTTCTTGCATACGAGCGACGACGTCTACGTCTCGCCCGCCCAGATCCGGCGCTGCGACCTGCGCACAGGGGACCGCGTCGAGGGTCCCGTGCGCCGCCCGCGCCGCTCCGAGCGCCATCCCGCTCTCGTGCGGGTCGACCGCGTCAACGGCGCCGAGCTCGAGGAGCCCGCCGAGCGGCCGCGCTTCGACGAGCTCACCGCCCGCTTCGCGAGCCGCCGGATCACGGCGCCGGACGAGCTCGAGCGGGTCCCCTTCGGTCGCGGGTCGAGGGTCGCGATCGGCGGTCCTCCGGGCGCCGGTATCACCACGCTGCTGCGCCGGATCGCGCTCGCGATCGCCGAGCGTGAGGCGGACGTCGAGCTGATCGTCGTGCTCGCCGGCGTGCGTCCCGAGGAGGTTCCGGAGTGGCGCGAGGAGGCATCGCTGAACGTCGTCGGCGCGCCGTTCGACAGGCCGGTCGACGAGCAGTCGCAGGCCGCGGAGCTCGCCGTGGAGCTTGCAAAGCGTGCCGTCGAGGGCGGTAGGGACACGGCGATCGTGATCGATTCGCTCGACGCGCTGCCGCCGGCGGTCGCGCGCCGCGTGTTCGGGGCCGCGCGCGCGACCGAGCAGGGTGGCTCGCTGACGGTCATCGGGGGCACCGGCGTGGCCGGGGAGCCGATGCGGCTCGCGACGACCCGCGTGCTGCTCGAGGCGCCCCCGAACGGGCCGAAGGTCGCCGACGGATCCGGGACGCTGCGCGCCGAGCGCCTGAAGTAAGCGACTCGTCGGGCGATGCCAGACCACGTCGCGACCCTCAACGTGCGGCTGCCGGCGGCCGCTCGGGAGCGCTTCTGTGCATCGGTCGCGGCCGAGGCCGACACCGTGAGCCCAACATGCTGTGCCGCCACGGACGGGGCGCATTTCGATATCAGGGCATCGTTCGGCCTCGGGGGGCTTACACGCGCCGAGACCGAGCGGGCCGCTCACGCCATCTGCCTGCGCGCGCTGAGGCACGCGGTGAGCGATCCCCATGGCGAGCCGCTGCAGGTCGGGTGGACTTTCGACATCGACGTGAGAGCCGGCTGAGCGAGCGCCCGGCTTTCCGCCGACGCTAGATCGTCCCAGTCAGCACGAGCACGCCGAGCACGACGAGTACGACCGCCGTCAGCGCGCCTCCCCAGCGCTCCAGCCAGACTCCCTTGACCCGGTAGCCGCCCGCCGTCGCGAGCAGCGTCAGCCCGACGATCGTCGCGACCGTCACGGCCGCGAACACGACCAGCGAGGCGATCGCGGTGCCGGCGCCGGCGGCGGAGGCCGCGAGGAAGACCGGCAGGATCGTCAGGTCGGGGGAGGCGGCGGCCCCGAAGGGGACGAGGACGGACCAGGCTCGGCGGGGATGCGGGTGATCGTGGTGGTGGTCGTCGTGCTCGTGCCGGTGTCGGTGTCCGCGGCCGAGCAGCTCGAGCGCGGCGAAGCCGAGGCCCGTGGCCAGCAGCACGGAGCCGACCACGGCATTCTGGACATGCTCGACCGTCGAGCGAAGGCCGAGGCCGATCGCGATCAGCACCGCCCCGAGGACGATCGAGACGAAGACGTGCGCGAGCGCGGCCGCCCCCGAGAGGCGCGCGACTCGAGCGAGCGTGTAGCTCTGGGTGCGGCCGACCACGGCCAGTGGGGCCCAGTGATCGGGCAGGACGGCATGGCCGAAGCCGACGCCGCCGGCGGCGAGCATGAGCGCGGGTGTGCTGCTCACGCCGGCATCGCGGCGACTCCGGGGCGCAGATGCTCGGCGTGGGCGAGCAGCTCGCGAACGTGCTCGTCGTGAAGCCTGTGGATCACGTAGCGGCCGTGCCGTTCCCCGACGACCAGGCCGGATCAGAGCCTAGCTCAGCGGTGGTAGGCGACGTCGGCCCAGGAGGGCTCGGGAGCGAGCTCGATGACCTCCCAGCCGCGATCCGGCTGTGCGTATCCGAAGTCGCTCGTAGCCTCGTCGAAGACGAGCTCGAGCTCGCCCTCGATCACGCGTTGGTCGAGCCACGCACCACGGAAGACGAGCCGGCGCAGCCAGTGGATCAGGGAGCGCTCGGCGCGGCCGACGAGGTGGGGCCAGCAGCTCTCGACATGCTCGCCGAGGGTGGAGGCGGGGTTGGCGATCTCGCCGTTGACGGTCAGGTTGACGAGGTCGTCGCGCTCGCGCTCGTCGAGCGTGGAGTCGACGAAGTCGAGCTTGCGCGCCGCCTGCTCGACACGCTCGGCGAAGTCGCGCTCGTTGAAGGTGAAGCGCAGCTCGCCGTACTCGAGCACGTAATCGGTGCCGGAGTCGTAGTTTCCCCGCCTGGTCGTATCCATATGAACGCTTGTTCGTCCGCGCCGCTCGAAACTGGACTCCTGCATGCGGGGCGTCGGCATTCTACGAGCGAATCCTTCCCGGCACCGCATCCTGCAAGCTCGCTTGCACTTGCAATCCGTCGTGCGCGCGCGCACGAGGCCCCTACGCGGGGATCAAGGCGGCGCCGAGCGTTGCCGACAAGAGGGGCAACTCTCCGATTGCCCCATGTCGCCTCGCCATCAACATCTCGCTTGCGTGTCCGGAAAGCTCCCGGAACGCGGCAGGCTGCGCATGAGGGGCGGGCGCTGAGCGGAGGACCGCCGTGGAGGACTTCCGCACTGCGGACGAGAGGCTGCTCGAGGTCGAGCGCTTCGAACATGTCGCCGCGACGGCCGAGCGCGTCCTGCTGCGCCTCGACGGGCGCTACCTGGAGCGCCCCGGCCGGCGCATCCTCGACGCCACCCTCTTCGTCGACGACGGGCTAGCGGTACACCGCCACGCCCCGCTGCCCGACCCGGGTGGCCCGGACGCCGACATCCCCACCTGGATCTGGCGTGCGGCGTTCGCGATCCCCTCGTCCTACCTGGCGGACGCCCGGACCCAATTCGCCCTGCAGGCCGAGCCCGGCGAGCTGCTCGCGCTGTGCGAGCCGCAGCCGACCCGGCTCGCCGACCTGGCGCCGGAGTCGCGCCGGGGGACGGTCCGCCTGGCCCGCCGCTATGCCGCCGCGATCGCCACGATCATCACGGTCGCGGTCACGCCCGGCACGCTGCCCGCGGCCGCGCGCACCGAGGTTCTGAAGGTCCGCCGCCCGGACGGGTCGATCGTCTACCTCTCGACCGACGGTCGCCAGCTCAGCATGCTGCCACCCGACGCCGAGGTGATCGACGAGACCGGCGCGCAACCCGCCGCCGCCCCCGCCCCGCCCCCGGCGCCGAGCACGCCCAGCACGACGACCGCGACGAGCGCGCCGCCCGCCGCACATCAGACCATCCAGGCCGACACCACGACCAACCGGACGGCCGCTCCCAAGCCGCTGGAGCGCGCACCGGCCAAGCGCGCCGCCGCGAAGACCGTACCTTCATCGCCGCGACGCGCAGCCGTGGCCGTCGAGCACCACAGCGCCGCCGTCGACTCCACCGCGCCAGCCGCGAGCAGCGTCACAGCGCCGCGGGCGGCAAGACCGCACAGCCCGGAGGTCGGTGCCGATCCGCGCCCCGCATTGAGGCACCCGAGCGTGCACGTGCCGGAGCTCCTGAGCGGGCCCGACATCGTGCTCGACAGCACGCCGCAGAAGCTCGGGACGCTCGATGCCGCGAACGTCCCGCCGGTCAACGCCGCGCCGCTCGCGCCGCTGCCGGACCTCCAGACCTCCACCGCCCTCGACGGACCTTCCACACCGCAGCCGCCGGCCCCGGCCGCGACGCGCGGAAGGCCGCAGCGACACACGAGCGACCACCGCGAAGCGCACACGCCGGCGCCCGCGCCCGCTCCGCATTCGCGTCCCCAGCCGCCCGCTCAGAGCCACAGCAGCGCGCCCGCTCCCTCGACCCCCGCGCCCTCCGCTCCGGTGACGCTGCCGAGCGCGCCGAACCCGTTCCTCTCGACCGGGACGTTCTCCCCAACCACCGTCCCGGACTTCGTCATCAACAGCTTCGACATCCCGCCGTTCCTGATCCCGATCTACCAGGCGGCCGGCACCGAGTACGGCATCCCCTGGCAGGTGCTCGCCGGCATCAACCAGATCGAGACCGACTTCGGCCGCGACCTGAGTGTCTCCTCGGCGGGCGCGCTCGGCTGGATGCAGTTCATGCCCTCGACCTGGGAGACCTACGGCGTCGACGCCAACCGCGACGGCGTACGCGACCCCTACAACCCGGTCGACGCGATCTTCGCGGCCGCGCGCTACCTCAAGGCGGCAGGCGGCGACAAGGACATCCGCAACGCGATCTACGCCTACAACCACGCGACCTGGTACGTCGACTCGGTGATGCTGCGAGCGCAGCTGATCGCTGCCTACCCGCCGGCGTTCGTCGACGCGCTCACCGGCCTGACGCAGGGACGCTTCCCGATCGCGGCGCCGGCGCGCTACGCCCAGAGCCCGCGCTCCGGTAGCGGCGCGACGAGCATCGTGCAGTCCGACCCGAGCACGCACGGGGTCGACATCTACGCGGCGGCGGGCGCGCCGGTGATCGCCGTCGGCGACGGCGTCGTCAAAGACCTCGGTCGCGAGCCGAACGGGAAGGGCTACTACGTCGTGCTAGAGGACGCCTACGGCAACGAGTACACCTACGAGGGGCTCGGCTCGCTGTCGAAGGAGTACCCGGTGCCGACGATCGACGCGTCGGCGAGCGTCGACCAGGGATCCGCGCAACCTGCCAGCGCGCCTGTCCCGAGCGCCGCGGCCACCGCCGGCCGCCAGCAGGCAGCCCCCACGCACGAGCGCGTGATCGTCAAGCAGCGACTGTTCGCCCATCCGGAGCGCCCCGACGCCGAGGCTGCCGGCGGCCTCGCGCAGATGCTCGCCTCGGGATCCTCGAAGTACGCCGACTACTCCGGCTACTTCGCCGAGGCGCTCGGCCTGAACACGGGAAACGCGGTGCTGCGGCCGCTGCGAAAAGGCTCGGCCGTGATCGCGACGACCGTGCTCGGGCGCGTCGGCGGGCAGGGGAGCGCGGCGCACATCCACTTCAAGGTCCGCCCCGCCGGCAAGGGCGCTCCCGAGATCGACCCGCGGCCGCTGCTCGACGGCTGGCGGCTGCTCGAGTCGGCCTCCGTATACGACACGAACGGCAAGGACGCACGGGGCAGGAACGCCCGCACGCTCACGATCGGCGAGATCATGCTGATGCCAAAGCCGCTGCTCGAGCGCAAGGTGCTGTCGGACAAGCGGGTCACGATCTACGCCGGAGGCCGCGAGGACATCGCCACCGGCCAGATCGACCGTCGAGTCCTCGAGGCGCTCGAGTACCTCGCCGCCGAGGGGCTCAACCCGACCGTCAGCGCGCTCAAGTCCGGGCACGCCGAGGTCGACGCGACGGGCGCGCCCTCCGAGCATGCCGCCGGCACCGCGGTCGACATCTCGGCGATCAACGGCGTCCCGGTCAAGGGCCACTCGGGCCAGGGCGACGTCGTCGACCAGACCGTCCGCAAGCTGATGGCGCTGAAGGGCACGCTCGCGCCCGACTCGATCATCTCGCTGCTCGGGCTCGGGCACAACACGCTCGCCCAGCCCGACCACGCCGACTACATCCACGTCGGCTACCAGCCGCTGTTCGGCGACAACTCCAAGTCCGGCCTCGCCGCGCTGGCGGTCCTGAGCCCCTCCCAGTGGCAGGCGCTCGACGGGCAACTGGGGCAGATCGGCAACCCGGTCGTGCCCACGCAGCCGAGTCAGTTCGCGGTTCCCGCGAACTGACCCACCCTCGGCGGTTCGTCCGTATCTGCGAGCTTCGCTCTATCGACGCCCAGGCGGGTCCGACCAAGCGGTTGTGAAACCGACCGAACGAGGCTCACTCCGAATGCACCGCCTGACTCCCTTCATCATGGCCGTCGCGCTCGCGACGGTCCCCGCGAGCGCACAGGCCGCACAGCCTGCGCACGCGCGCCGCGACTCGACCCGCACGCTCGAGCAGGTCTATCCGATGGCCTCGCGCCTGTGCGCCGCCGCCCGGGCGAGCAAGCTGCCGAAGCGCCTCGCCTCCTCCGCGGCCGCCATCGAGTCCGCCTGCTCCGCGCTCGAGAGCGCCTTCGCCGGCAGCAGCTCGAGCTACCAGGCTGAGATCACGCAGCTCGAGAGCGACGCCGCGGCGGCCGTGGCGAGCGCGAAGGCCGCCTGCGAGGCCGCACGGGCGAGCAACGACCGGGCTGCGTGCCTCGCGGCGCGCCAGGGCGCGCGGTCGACGCTCGCGAGCCTGCGGACGCAGCTGCGCTCCGACGTGCAGGCATTTCGCTCGGCGGCCCAATCCGCTCGCGAGGCGTTCTGGAGCGCGATCCGGGCACTTCGCGGCGGCAAGAGCGTTCGCCAGGATTCGCCTTCGGCCAATCCCGCCGCCGGCGTGCCGACGCTGCCCTCGTCCGCCTGACAGAGGCGAGCCTCGCCCGGCGGTTAAAGCCCGGCATTGCGCCTGTCGATCTAAGCGCAAGCCCGTGAACAGCAGCAGCCGACAGCAAAAGCGCAGGTGGCTCGCCGAGTTCGGACTCGTCTGCCTGCTCCCGATCGTCCTGCTCGGGCTGTTCGTCCAGTTCGCGCTGACCAAGAACGTCGAGGGCCGCGCGCTCGGCACCGGCCGTGACCAGGCGCGCCTCGTCACCCAGGTCAGCTTCGACGTGCCGCTGCAGGGCGTCGACATCTCGCACGGCATCTCCCCGAGCCAGGAGCAGACGCTCGACTCGCAGCTCGCCGCCGTCCGCGCCGGCAACGAGCTCTCGCGCGTGATCGTGCGCAACACGCACGGCACGGTCGTCTACGCCGACGACCACACGCTGATCGGGCAGACCAGCGTTCAGTCAACCGGCGCCACGGCGGCGCTCGGCAACGACATCGCCTCCAACGTCGTAACGGAGCCGGCCGTCGGCCAGAAGGTGCTCCAGGTCTTCGTGCCGCTCCACCTGAACGGCAGCGCGCCCCCCACCGGCTCGGCCGAGCTGTGGCTGCCCTACGCGCCGATCCAGGCGCAGATCAACTCCGAGAAGCACACGCTCGACCTGATCCTGCTGCTCGGCCTGACGCTGCTGTGGGGGACCCTGCTGGCGGTCGTCTCCGCGGCGTCGGAGCGGCTTCGACGCCAGGCGGCGGAGAAGGAGGAGCTCGCGCTCAGCGACGGGCTCACCGGGCTGCCGAACCGCACGATGTTCATGTCGCTCGTCCACGACACGATCGCGAATGCCGGCCGGCGCAGGCGGATGGCGGCGGTCATGCTGATGGACCTCGACCGCTTCAAGGACGTCAACGACACGCTCGGCCATCACAACGGCGACCTGCTGCTGCAGCGGATCGGCTCGCGCCTCGACAGCGTGCTGCGCAACTCCGCCACCGTCGCCCGCCTCGGCGGAGACGAGTTCGCGATCCTGGTCCCCGACGGCGCCGACCGCCAGGCGCTCGTGCCAATGGTGCGGCGCGTGCTGAAGGTGCTCGAGGAGCCGGTCGTGGTCGGCGGGCTCGCGCTCCAGGTCGAGGCGTCGATCGGAATCGCGCTCTACCCCGAGCACGGCCGCACCGTCGACCAGGTGATGCGCGCCGCCGACGTCGCGATGTACGTGACCAAGGAGAACCGCTCCGGCTACGAGTTCTACGACGCCGAACACCACGAGCATCGCCACGACGCCGGGCGCCTGGCCCTGATCGGCGAGCTGCGCCGCGCGATGGACGAGGCCGAGCTCGTGCTCCACTACCAGCCGAAGGTGGACCTGCGAACGGGGACCGCCGCCGGCGTCGAGGCGCTCGCGCGCTGGCACCACCCGGAGCGCGGAATGCTCTCGCCCGACGAGTTCATCCCGCTCGCCGAGCGCTCCAACCTGCTGCGCCCGATGACCCTCTACCTGCTCGACACCGCGCTGCGCCAGTGCAACGCATGGCGGGCGCGCGGCATCGAGGTCACGGTCGCGGTCAACCTGTCGATGCAGAACATGCTCGACCTGCGGCTGCCGAACGACCTGGCGCGGCTGCTGACGAGCTGGCGGCTGCCGGCCGGGTCGCTCGAGCTCGAGATCACGGAGTCGACGATCATGGCCGACCACAGGCGCGCGACCCAGATCCTCACGCGGTTGAGCAAGATGGGCGTGCGGCTCTCGATCGACGACTTCGGCACCGGATACTCGTCGCTCGCCTACCTCCAGGAGCTGCCGGTCGACGCAATCAAGATCGACAAGTCGTTCGTGATGTCGATGTCCGAGGACCCCGGCAACCGCACGATCGTGCAGTCGACCGTCGACCTCGGCCACAACCTCGGGCTGGAGGTCGTCGCGGAGGGCGTCGAGAGCCTCGACGACTACAACGTGCTCGCCTCGCTCGGATGTGACTACGCGCAGGGGTACTTCCTCTCGAAGCCGCTCTCGCCCGACAAGATCTCGGTCTGGCTCGAGGTCTTCTCGAGCATGCCCACGCCGGCGAAGATCGAGAATGACGTCCGGGAGGACGCCGCGCTCGAGCAGTGGGACCTGAAGGCACCGGCGGCCTGAACGCTCAAAGGGCGGCCTGACCTCGGCGCTCGCGGCGGGGCGCCGATCGGCCAGGACGCTTGCTCGGCAAGCAGCCCCCTGTTGGCGGCCATCACGCCCGCCAGAGCTCCGACCCACCATGGCGAGCGCCGCGTCAGGTCGTTTCAGTGGTGAGTCCGGCCGCTGCCAGAGGCCGCTCGACCGCCGGATACCCGCGATCAGCACGGGGTAGGCATCCGTTGTGCACGCCGGCCTGAAGAGGAGTAACGTGCCGGGGAGCCGGGCGGGTGTCGCTCGTCCCGTTTTGAGCCCTCGGGCACCTTGAGGGCCGCGGCAGGCTCCATCGCGAGCCGAGCCGGCGACACCCGCTCGCGCTGCGACGGGGCGTAAGCTGGCAACCGATGGGCTCGTCGCCGATTTCGTGGTCACCGCGCAAGCGCCATGCGCTCGAGCTGTTCGCCGGGCTGCCGCGCCACTACGACGCGATGGGCGCGCTGCTCAGCTTCGGCCAGGATCCCCGCTGGCGGCACGCGCTCGTCGGGGCGATCGAGGCGGGCCGCTCCGACCGTGTGCTCGACGTGGCGAGCGGGACGGGCCTCGTGGCAGCGGAGCTCGTCCGCCGCCATGGGTGCCGCGTCGTCGCCGTGGACCAGAGCGCGCAAATGCTGGCGCGCTCGAGGGAGCGCTTCGACGCCGATCCGAGCCTCGGGGCTCGGGTCGAGCTCGTCGAGGGGGTCGCGGAGGACCTCCCGTTTGGTGACGGCGAGTTCGACGCCCTGACGTTCACCTACCTGCTGCGATACGTGGATGACGTGGCGGCGACACTGGGCGAGCTGGCGCGCGTGGTGAAGCCGGGGGGGAGCATTGCCGCGCTCGAATTCGGCGTACCGACGGGGCGGGCCACGCACCCGTTGTGGCGGCTCTACACGAGGGCGGGCATGCCCGCCCTCGGGCGCCTCGTCTCGCGCGACTGGTACGAGGTCGGGCGCTTCCTCGGCCCGAGCATCTCCCGGTTCGACGTCGAGCACCCGCTCGGCGAGCTCGAGCGGCTGTGGGGCGGGGCCGGCATCGAGGATGTCCGCACGCGCAGGATGAGCTTCGGCGCGGGCGTCGTCACGAGCGGCCGGCGGGCGAGGGCGTGAGCCTCGGGGAGGGCGCCGCCTTCTACGCGCTTCGTCCGGGTGGATGGCGCGATCTCGTGACGCTGCTTCACCCTCCCTACACGGCGTGGCATCTCAGCTACGTCGCGCTCGGCGCCGCCGCCGCACCGCGCTTCCACGCGGACCGGCTCGGCTGGACGCTCGCCGCGTTCTTCCTCGCCGTGGGCGTCGCCGCGCACGCGCTCGACGAGCTGCACGGGCGGCCGCTCGGCACCCGCCTCGGCGACGGCACGCTGATCGGGCTCGCCACCGTCACGCTCGGCGGTGCGGTGGGAATCGGCGTCGGGGGCGCGCTGACCGTCTCCGGCACGATCTGGCTGCTCGTGCTCGCCGGCGCGCTGCTCGTGCCCGCGTACAACCTCGAGCTGTTCGGCGGGCGCGTGCACAGCGACCTCTGGTTCGCGCTCGCCTGGGGCGCGTTCCCGGCGATCGTGGGCTTCTGGGCATGCTCGCTGAGGGTCACGCTGCCGGGAGTGCTCGTCGCCTTCGCATGCCTCGCGATCAGCGTCGCCCAGCGACGCCTGAGCACCCCGGTACGGCAGCTGCGCCGGCGGACCCTCGCGGTCAGCGGCGAGCAGCGCCTGAGCGACGGCCGGCGGCTCGAGCTCGACGCGGCGACGCTCGCCGCGCCGCTCGACGGCGCCCTCTCCGCGCTCTCCGCGGGCATCGTGCTGCTGGCGGTCGCCGCGGTGGCGCTGCGAGCCTGATTGGCGGATCGCCCCGACATCGAGCGCTGGGTGCCGGACGCGAGCCTGCGCACTCGCCACAGCCGACACTCCCGAGCCACCCCGGCGGCGCTCTGGTCCGAGGCGTCCCGGGTGAGGCTGACCGAGGTGCGCAGGCTCGGCCGCGTGATTCGCTGGCGGATTCCGGGGCTGGCTCGCGACCTCAGCTTCGGAGAGCTCTTCCGTGAGGAGCCGTTCACGGTGCTCGCAGAGGGGGACCATTACCTGATCTCGGGAGTCGTCGGCCGGATCTGGACGATCCGAAGCGACTACCCGCACCTGGACGGGCCGGAGGACTTTCTCAGCTACGGCGAGGCGCGCTGCGCGCGAGTCGTGTTCGCGAGCTGGGCCGCGAAATCCGACGGCGGCGCGACGATCACCAGCGAGGTACGGGTCGGGGCGCACGGGATGCGCTCGCGTGCGGGATTGCGGGTCGTGCGGCCACTGATCGGCGCTTTCGAGGGTCTGATCGGCAGCGAGGCGCTCGAGCTGGCGGCGCGCCGCGCGGAGAGCGGCGGCTAGGGTCCCCGTCCGATGGCTGCGCGGATCGTCCTGTTCGGCGCCACCGGCTACACCGGCCGGCTCGTCGCCGAGGCGCTCGTCGAGCACGGGCGGCGACCGGTGCTCGCGGCGAGGAGTCATGAGCGGCTCGAGCGGCTGGCGGCGGAGCTCGGCGGCCTCGAAACCGCGATCGCCGACGTGGCCGACCCGCCGAGCGTGCGGGCGCTCGTCGAGCGCAACGATGTCCTGATCAGCACGGTCGGGCCGTTCACGCGCTGGGGCGACCCGGCGGTCGAGGCCGCGGTCGACGCCGGCGCGCACTACCTCGACTCGACCGGCGAGGCCGCCTTCATACGGCGGGTGTTCGAACGCGCGCCGCGCTCCACGCTCATCACCGCCTTCGGCTACGACTTCGTCCCCGGAAACCTGGCGGCCGCGCTGGCGCTGCGCGAGGCAGGCGAGCAGGCGACACGGGTCACGGTCGGCTACTTCGCGCTCGGCGGGTCGCTCGGGCTGAGCGGGGGCACGCGCGCGTCCGCGGCGGGCATCACCCTCGAGCCGGCCCACAGCTGGCACGACGGGAGGCTCGTCGCCGAGCGCGGCGCGAAGCGGGTGCGGAGCTTCGACGTCGAAGGGCGGCGGATCGACGCGATCTCGATCGGCGCCTCCGAGCAACTCGCCCTGCCGAGCAGCTACCCGCTGCTGCGGGACGTCGACGTCTACCTCGGCTGGTTCGGGCCGCTCTCACGACCGCTGCAGGCGCTCGCCGCCGCGACCAGCGTCGCCACTCGCGTGCCGGGAGTGAAGCCGGCGATCGAGACCGCCCTGCGCAGAGTGGTCAAGGGCTCGAGCGGCGGTCCGGATGCCGAGCAGCGCTCGCGAACGAGGGCGCACGTGGTGGCGATCGCCGAGGACGACCGCGGCGCCCCGCTCGCAGAGGTGCGCGTCGGCGGCGCGGACCCGTATGGCTTCACCGGGAAGGTGATCGCCTGGGGCTCCGAGCGGGCGGCCGACGGCGAGCTGCGTGACAGCGGCGCGCTCGGGCCGGTCGACGCCTTCGGGCTCGACGAGCTCGAGCGCGGCTGTGCCGGGGCGGGCGTGGCGCGACTCCACTAGCTCTTTTCGCCACCGCGACGGGTTTCTGGGGCGTGCCGCGACGTCTGGCGATAGCGCTCGTGCTGGTGGCCGCGGCGGCCCTGCCCGCGCGGGCCGGCGCGGCGACCCTGACGCTGTCGCCACTCGCGGGGACGCCCGACGCCTCCCCGCGCGCACAGGTCAGCCTGCTCGGCGTCCCGCTGCGGGCGCTGCGCTCGGTCAGCGTCGTCGGTAGCTCGAGCGGCCGCCACCGCGGGCGCCTGCGCGCATACTCGACCGGCAACGGGGCCAGCTTCATCCCGGCGCGCCCGTTTGACGCGGGCGAGCGCGTCACGGTCAGGGTGCGCTGGCGCGACGGAAGCCGGACACGCGTGAGCGTCGCGCGCTTCGCGGTCGCCCACATGGCCGCGGGGCCGCCGTTCCCGGCGCCCCGGACCCCGCTCGCGCAGGACGAGCTGCGGTTCCACTCGCGTCCCGACCTGCGCCCGCCGGCGCTGCAGGTGACCGCGCGGGCTGCCGGGCGCGCGCCCGGGGACCTGTTCGTCGCGCCGCTGCACGCGCCCGGCTACCGCCAGGCGATCTACGGCCAGTTCGGGCCGATGATCTTCGACGACTCCGGCGGCCTGGTCTGGTCCGACCCGCTCGGCGGGGGCCAGATCGGGATGGACTTCCGAGCGCAGACGCTCGAGGGGCGCCCCGTGCTGACCTGGTGGCAGGGACGGATCGCCGCGGTCGGCTACGGATCGGGCGAGGACGTGATCATGGACAGCAGCTACCACCGGATTGCCGCGGTCCAGGCCGGCAACGGCTACCGAGCGGACCTGCACGAATTCGTCCTCGGCGGCGACGGCACCGCGTGGCTGACCGCCTACACGCCGGTGCGCGACGACCTCAGCCGCCTCGGCGGCACGAGCGCCGGGACGCTGACCGACTGCGTCATCCAGCAGATCGACATCAAGACCGGGCTGGTCGAGTTCGAGTGGCACGCGCTCGGCCACATCCCGATCGCCGACTCCTACTACCGGCCGGGCTCGAGCGGCGCCTTCGACGGCTACCACCTCAACTCGATCGACCCGAGTCACCCGGGAAGCGTGCTCGTGTCGGTGCGCAACACGTGGGCCGTCTACGACGTCTCCCGCACCACCGGCAGGATCGCCTGGCAACTCGGAGGCCACCACTCGAGCTTCCGCCTCGGCCGGGGCGCGCGCTTCGCCTGGCAGCACGACGCGCTGTTCGCGCCCGGAGGGGTCACCATCTTCGACAACGAGGCGACTCCCGTCGAGCGGCCGCAGTCGCGTGCTCTCTACCTGAAGCTCGACAGCCGCCACCGCACCGCGAACGTGCTGCGCCAATACCAGCATCCGACGCCGCTGAGCGCGATCAGCCAGGGGAACGTCGAGCTGCTGGCGAACGGCGACGTGTTCGTCGACTGGGGCGCGAAGCAGGCGATGTCGGAGTTCTCCCCCGGCGGGCGGCTGCTCTTCGACGCCCGCTTCCCCGGGCCGGACGAGTCCTACCGCGCCTTCCGGGTCCAGTGGACCGGGACGCCCACGCGTCCACCCGACCTGGCGCTCGCGCGCTCCGGCGGCACGGTCACCGCATATGCGAGCTGGAACGGGGCGACGACGGTGGCGAGCTGGCAGCTGCTCGCGGGGCCCGCCGCCGGATCGCTCGCGCCGGTGACGAGCGTCGCCCGCGGCGGGTTCGAGACGGCGATCTCCACCGCGGCCGGGGCCAGCAGCTACTTCGCCGTCAGCGCGCTCGATGCCGGCGGCCACGTGCTCGGCACCTCGCGCACCGTGCACGGCTAGCGGCGCTGGAAGGTCTCCACCTCGCCGTCCGGCGTGCCAATCAGCGCGAGATCGACCATGCCGATGAAGAGGCCATGCTCGACGACGCCGAGCGTGCCCTTCAGCTCGCGCGCGAGGCGGTCCGGGTCGGCGTCGGCGGGGATCACGGCGTCGAGGACGTAGTGGCCCTCGTCGGTGACGTAGGGCTCGCCGTCGGGGGTCTCGCGGCGCTCGGCGGCGGTCAGCATGTAGCCAAGGCGCCGGCGGGTCTGCTCCCAGGCGAATCGGACGACCTCGACCGGCAGCCGGTGGCGCTCGCCGAGCCGCTCGACGCGCTTCGGTTGCTCGGCGAGGACGACGAAGCGCTCGGCCGCGGCGATGACGAGCTTCTCGCGCAGCAGGGCGCCGCCGCCACCCTTGATAAGCCGCAGCTCCGGGTCGACCTCGTCAGCGCCGTCGAGCGCGACATCGAGGCGCGGCTCGGCGCCGAGCTCGACGGTCTCGATCCCGGCCGCACGGGCCTGCTCGGCCGTGCGCACCGAGGCGCAGGCGGCGCGCAGCGGCGGCCGCTCGGGCCAGCGGCGCTCGATCAGCTCGATCGCGCGCCAGACCGCGCGCCCCGAGCCGAGACCGATCGTCATGCCGGCCTCGAGCCGCTCCACCGCGGCGGCCGCCGCCGCCGACCTGGCGCGCTGAACCTGGTCGACCGTAGAGGGCGCGGACTGCGTCCGTGCCCGCTTGTCGTGCTCGTCCGTAGAGGGCACGGGGGCAGGATGTCACTTACAGTGCGCCGTCGTGTCGGAGCTCGTCGAGAACGTGCGGCCCGCGCGAGACGAGCCGGAGGGTGCGCTCGTCCTGCTACACGGGCGCGGAACGAGCGAATACGACCTCGCACCGCTGCTCGACGAGCTCGATTCGGAGCGCCGGCTCGTCGGCGTCACGCCGCGCGGGCCGCTGACGCTGCCGCCCGGGGGCGCGCACTGGTACGTCGTCCGGCGCGTCGGGTTTCCCGATCCCGAGACGTTCCTGCCGACCTTCGAGCGGCTGGCGTCCTGGTTCGACGCGCTGCCCGAGCGGCTCGGCGTTCCGCGCGAGCGGACCGTCATCGGCGGCTTCTCGCAGGGCGCCGTTATGTCACATGCCCTGACGCTCGCGGCGGGGCGCGGGCGGCCCGCGGGGACGCTCGCGCTGAGCGGCTTCCTGCCGAGCGTCGAGGGCTTCGAGCTCGACCTCGAAGGGCTGGACGGCTATCCGGTGGCGCTCGGGCACGGCAGCTACGACCCGGTGATCGACGTGACCTTCGGACGCGACGCCCGCGAGCGGCTCGCCGCGGCGGGGGCGGAGGTGACCTGGCGGGAGTCGCCGATCGCGCACTCGGTCGATCCGAGCTACCTGCCGGAGCTGCGCGAGTGGGTCAGGCGGGTGGCCGGCTAGCGCCGATCGTCGCCTGGAGCTTTCGCATGCCCTCGAGCCAGCGATCGTAGTTGCCCGCCTTGCGCTGGAAGAAGGTGAGCACCTCGGGGTGTGGCAGGATCAGAAAGCGCTCCTCGCGGATGCCCTCGACGACGACCTCGGCGACGTCTTCGGGCTCGAGCACCCGACCTGCGGCCTTGACCACCGCGGAGGGGAGCGCGTCGTCGTCCGGGCGCAGCATGCCCGTGTTCACTCCCATCGGGCAGAGGCAGCTGACGCGGACGCCGCGCTCGCCGTAGGTGACCGAGAGCCATTCGGCGAAGGCGACGGCGGCATGCTTGGTGACGGCGTACGGTGCCGAGCCGACCTGGGTGAGCAAGCCGGCCGCGGAGGCGGTCGAGAGGAAATAGCCGCGGCCCCGCTCGAGCCAGGCGGGGATGAGCCGGCGGGCGGCGAGGATGTGGGCGCGCAGGTTGACCGCGAGCTCGCGCTCCCAGACCTCGTCGTCCGAGCGCTCGTCGGCCTCGTCGGCGACGCCGGCGTTCGCGCAGAAGAGGTCGATCGGGCCGTAGGTCTGCAGCGCCGTCGCGACCGCCCGCTCGAGGTCGCCCTCGTCGGAGACGTCGCAGGCGATCCCAAGCGCGGCATCGCCGAGATCGGCCGCGACGGATTCGGCCGCACGCCCGTCGAGGTCGCAGACGAGGACTCCCCGGGCGCCCTCGGCGACGAAGCGACGGGCGAGCGCGCTACCTATCCCGCCGGCGCCGCCGGTGACGACCGCGACCTTGTCCTCGAGCTCCATGGCTCGCGGAGCCTAGCGCCGCTCCTCGGCATAGGAGCCCTTGATCACGTCCGAGATCGCGCTCAGGATCTCGTCGGCGAGGCGGGGCCCGTCCACGTCGCGCTCGGGCGTCGCGGTCACGCGCATCACGACGCTCTCCTCGTCGAGCTCCTCGACCGCGATGTGCGGCGGCGTACGCGTCGGGATGCTGACGTTGCGCTCGAGGTAGTCCTGCAGCGAGCTCGGCTTGATGTCGGGCGACAGGTGCGCGCGCAGGTCGACCGACGCGGGCTCGCGCAGCGGCACGATCGCCGCGCTCATGACGACCGTGTTCGGGACCATGATGATGTCGTCGCCGCGCGTGAAGATCACGTACAGCAGCCCGAGCGAGGAGACGACTCCCTCGAGCTGACCGGCGAGCGCCCCGGCCTGCAGGCGGACGCGCTCGCCGACGCGGAAGGGCCGGGCGCTCAGGAGGATCAGCCCGGAGAAGACGTTTCCGAGCGTGTTCTGCGCGGCGATGCCGAGGATGACCGCCGTGAAGGCGCCGCCGACCGCGATGTCGCTCGACTGCAGCCCGCCGAAGCGGAGCGCCACGAGCAGCGTGGTCGCCAGCAGGGCGAGCCGGATGACGAAGCCGACGGTGCCGGCGGTGCCCGGATCGAGGCGGCGGAAGAGCGCCGGCGCCAGCGCCCTGCCGATGTCACGCGCGAGCCACCAGCCAAGAGCTGCAAGCGCCAGCGCGCTCGCGACTCTCACAGGCAGGTCGCTGTGGAAGAGGGATTGGCGGTTGCCATAGACGACGAGGACTCCGGCGATCAGCGGCACGACGACGAAGATCTGGATCAGCGCACGGCGGGAGCGGCGGCGCAGCTCCTTGGCGCGGTCGCGCATCTGGGCGACAGTGACCGTGCGCGCGGCCTGGGGGCGACGGAAAAGCCTCACGCCGCTCCACGCTACAACCATGGCGCAGAAGCACTCGGCGAGGAGTAGGGTGCGGGCAAATGGAGGATGGGCACGACGCGCTGCTCGAGCTGCTGTTCTCGCGGCGCTCGTTCCTGCGCGGTGCCTCGGCGATCGGCGCGGCGGCACTGCTGCCGCTCCCCCCGCTGAGCGGCCCGCCGCCGGCTGGAGCGCCTCCGACCGACGCCATCCTGCAGGCGTTCGCCGACACCATGATCCCCGGCCGGCGCGTCGACCGGACCGAATCCGGTGCGCCGATCGACCCGCTCGCGATCGCCGGCGTAGACCCGCTCCCGGGTGCAGTGGAGGCCGACGCGCTCGCGCTCTACCACCATCCCGAGTCGGGATTCGACGACCTCGAGGCGGAGTTCATCGGCGACCTCGAGCAGCGCAGCCTGAGGGTCGCGGGCGGCGAGTTCCTGCACCTCCCCTTCGACGCGCGAGTGCGCGTGGGGCTCGACGGGCTCGATTTCTCGAACCCCTATCGGGTGCTCTGGGAGGCCGCTGCGGCAATGCCGTTCATCGCCTTCTGCGCGGCGACGCTTGTCCCGGAGCAGACCGCGGCGAAGGCCGTCGGATACGCGGTCATGGGCCTCCCGGGGAAGGCGCCGAACGGCTATCGCAGCTTCTCCTACGGCAAGCGATTGTCGAAGGAGCGGACCGTCAACGGGTCGCTGCCCTGATGGCGGAGCGCGTCGACGTGCTGATCGCGGGCACCGGCTTCGGCGGCTCGATCACCGCCTACCGGCTCTCCGAGCTCTACCGCGCCGCCGGTGTCGACCCGCGCTCGATCGTGATGCTGGAGCGCGGCCGTCGCTTCAAGCACACGCAGTTCGAGCAGTCGATGACGATCGACTACCTGTCGTCGATCTACACGCTGATCCAGGGCGAGGGCGCGCAGGTGATCGCCGCGAACGCCGTCGGCGGCGGGTCGAACCTCTACCTGGCCGCCTCGCTGCGCTCGCCGAGCGAGACCTTCGAGCGGCGCGACCGGCGCCCCGGGGACGGGCCCGACCGGAGGATGTGGCCGAAGGCGATCTCGCGGGCCACGCTCAATCCCTACTACGCACGCGCGGAGCGGGGGCTGCGGATCAACCACCCGAGCTGGAAGCAGGTCTCGCGCTCAGGTGGACTGTGGGCGGCCACGCTGCGCGCGGCGGGCCACACGTGCGACCGCGTGCCGCTCGCGATCAGCCCGCAGCGCTGCGTGAACGCCAAGTGGTGCCATACCGGCTGCATCTTCGGGGCCAAGAACTCGCTGATCACCAACTACCTCGCCTCTGCCGAGCGAAACGGCGTCCAGGTGCGGCCGAACCTGCAGGTCGAGCGCGTCCAGCAGTCCTCGGCGCGGCCCTACCGCTTCCTGGTGACCGCGTCCGAGATGGACAACGAGGGCCAGTCGCCGTCGCGCCAGCCCACCGGCCAGAGCGTCCAGATCGAGTGCAAGGTGCTGGTGCTCTCGACCGGCGCGATGAGCAACGCGCCGATCCTGATGCGCTCCGCCGCGGACCTGCCGTCGCTGTCGCCCGCGGTCGGCAAGTACCTCGGCGCCAACGGGGACCACATCGCCGCCGCCGAGTACGACGAGGCGAAGGTGCGCCAGCTGCTGCGGCTGCCCGGCTACCACTGGTTCTACGAGGGCAAGCCGATCACCACGATGAGCTACGACTGGTGGGTCGGGCGGCGCGATCACCGCTACGACGGCACGCGCTTCACGCTCCAGGAGATCTTCCTCTCGACGCTGACGAACTTCCTCTACGACTCCGGGCGCGGCGGGGAGCCGTCGTTCTGGGGGCTCGCCAAGAAGCAGGCGATCGCCAACTGGTCGCGCCGGATCGAGCTACTCGCCCAGGTCGAGGACACCCAGGACGGGACCTTCCTGGCCCCGCCCCCGACCGGCGGCGCGGTGCGCCCCGACGCGGGCGCGATCGAGGTCGGCACGTTCAACTACTCGTTCTCAGAGCAGTCGATCGCCGTTCGCGAGGCCGCCAACGCCGCGATGGCGCAGGTCGTCGAGCGCGGCGGCCTCGCCCGCTTCATGAAGCTCACCGAGACGCAGGGCGCCTACGTCGCGCATCCGCTCGGCGCGTGCCGGATGGCCGAGTCGCCCGACCTCGGCGTGGTCGACGACCGCGGCGCCGTCTACGGCTACGAGGGGCTCTACTGCATCGACGGCTCGATCGTCCCCACGTCGCTCGGGGTCAACCCGTCGCTGACGATCTCCGCCCTGTCGGAGCGGTGCGCCGAGGGACTCGTCGCGCGCGCGAGCGACTTCGGCCTGCCCGCGCGGCCGAAGCACTTCCAGCCAAAGGTGCCGGACGAGATAGTGGGCGACCGCGTCGTGCCCGCGGTGCCGGTCCACCACCGCAAGAAGCGGCGGAGGAGGAAGCGATGAAGGTGGCCATCGCGGCGCTGCTCGCGCTGCTGCTGATGCCGGCGGCGGCCGGGGCGCAGCCGCAGCTCGCAGCCTGGGACGGGACCAACCCGTTCAACTGCCAGCTCCAGTACGCGGGACTCGGCCCGACCGGCCCCGACCCGGGCGCCGACCCGTACTGCATCGACTTCGACAAGCGGCATCAGAACGTCGACCAGCTCGGGATCGTCGACTTTCTCTCGAACGAGCCGGCACGGGTCGCCGCCGCCACCCCCAAGTGCTTCTACTTCCAGTCAGACCACTGGCGCAGCGAGCTGATCGAGGGCAACGCGCAGACGGCCACCTACGCCTGGGACGGCCACTACTTCTTCGACAAGGCGCGGGGGATGGGCGGCGTCCACGTGACGAACTTCACGATCAACGGACAGACCGCCGACCCGAGCCAGGTCCCGGGCATCCCGCCGCAGTACGCGCAGTACCTGGGACCGGGCACGGGCGGCGCGATCCTCTACAACGACGTGCCCGTCGACCCGGCGTGCGCGGCGCGTGCCCAGGCCAGCCCGGGATCGATCTACGCATCTCAACAGGCCGCGGCCAGCTCAGGCGCGCCGCTGACCTGCGCGAGCGTGAGCGGGCGCCTGCGGCGCCGGGGCATCGGGCCGGTGCGGCTGCGCGAGCGCGAGGCCGGCGTGCGAAGCGCGCTCGGGGTGCCGCTCGACGTGCGCAACGGCTACCTGCGCTACTGCCTCAGGGGCGGGGGCTATCTGCTCGTCGGCGAGCGGCGGAGCGGGACCGGCTCGGTCGGCTCGAGCCAGGACGACCGGGCGGTGATCCTGATCACCTCGCGCGTCGGGAGGCTGCCACACGGGAAGCGCGTGGCGGTCGCGCGCTTCGGGGGGCTGCGCGTCTGGCGAATCGGGCGAAGCGACGAGCTCGTCGCGACGCGCGGAGGGAAGGTGCGGTGGGCGGCCGTCTACGTCCGCAGCGCGGGCCCCCTGCGGGCACTGATCGCTCGATCGCGCTGAGGTTCCCGGGGGTGGCCGCCGGCCACTACGAGAGCCTCTACCTGGTCGCCAGGCACCCGTCGGAGCCGCTCGCGGTCTGGATCAGGTACACCGTCCTGCAGCACGAGGGGCAGGCGCCGCTCGGGTCGCTCTGGTTCACGCTGTTCGAGCGCGACGGTCCCGTCGCGCGCAAGGTATCGGTTCCGGGCCCCGTTGCCGACCCGTGCTTTCGGATCGGGGAGGCGAGCTTCGAGCCGGGGCGGGTGGTGGGGGAGGCGCTCGACGCGGGGTGGGAGCTCGGATTCGACGAAGGAGAAGCCGAGCTGCGACACCTGCCGTCCTACCGGGGACCACTGCCGCGGACGAAGCTGCTCTCGCCGTACCCGGCCAGCACCTTCTTGGGGTGGGTAAGCGTGGCGGGCCGGCGGATCGAGCTCGACAGTTGGCCGGGGATGGTCGGGCACAACTGGGGCAGCGAGCATGCGCGGCGCAGCATCTGGGTGCGTGCGGACGCCGACGGGATGTGGCTCGACGTGGCGATCGCGCGCGTCGCGATCGGGCCGGTGACGACACCCTGGGTGGCCGTCGGGGCGATCTCGATCGACGGCGAGCGGCACTCGGTGCGCGGTCCCGCGCGGGTACGTGAGCTACCGGGCCGGTGCGAGTTTGGCCTGCGCGGCGTGTCCGGGGAAATCGAGGCGCCGCTCGAGCGCTTCGTCGGCTGGCGCTACGGCGAGCCGGGCGGCGGTGAGCACGCGACGGTGAACTGCTCGATCGCCGAGGCGCGCTTGAGCGCGCGCGGGAGGTCGGTGCGAGCGGCGGGCGTCTACGAGAGCCAGGGTGGGAATCCGACGGTGGCCCTGGAGCCGTATCCCGACGACTGAGTTGCAGAACCGCCGGCTGGGTGGGAACGCCCGTGCAGAAACGTCGGCTGGGCGGGATCTTGCCCCGAATGTGGGCGTGCGTCCCACCCGCGATTGCGCTCCAGAACCGGGATTTGCGGCTGTGAAGCCCTCGCCGGACGGCGAGAGTGGAGGGATGTGTTGCAAAGTGGGGGACGGTGGGGTACAGTGGCGTTGCCTTGGGGGACCGGGGTGGCGGGGCTCCTCCCACTCCGCCACTTCGGTCCGCTCGGCTAGCTCCGATGGATCCGGGACCCGGAGACACACTTGGCCTTCCGCGGGCAGTTCGACTACACGCTCGACGCAAAGAAACGACTCAACGTGCCCGCCAAGTTCCGTCCGGCCTTCTCAAACGGAGTCGTTCTTCAGAAGTGGCTCGAGCCCTGCGTGGCGCTCTGGGCCCCGGACGTCTTCGAGCGCTTCACGGACAGCTTCCTGGCGGACCTGAACCCGGTCAGCGCGGAGCGGCGCAAGCTCGCGCGCTTCTTCTCGGGCAACGCGTGGGACGCGGAGCTCGACTCGGCCGGACGCGTGACGCTCGGCGCGCCGCTGCTCGAGCACGCGGGAATCGAGCGTGAGGTCGTGGTCGTCGGCAACATCGACCACGTCGAGCTGTGGGATCCAGAGCGCTGGCGCTCAGACCAGCGCGCGCTCGACGGCGAGATCGTCGAGATCGCGGAGAGCCTTGGCCATCCTTCTTGACATGTCGCACGTGCACATCCCCGTACTCGCCGGGGAGCTGATCGACCTGGTCGACCCCCGCCCCGGGGAGAGCGCGGTCGACTGCACCTTCGGCGACGGCGGTCATGCGCGGCTCGTGGCCGAGCGGCTCGGGCCCGAGGGTGAGCTGATCGCGATCGACCGCGACCCGGCGGCGGTGGAGCGCTTCGAGGCGTTCGCCGCCGAGGTCCCCTGCCGGACGCGACTGCTGCGGATGGACTTCGCCGACGCGCTCCCGGAGCTCGACCATGCGGACGTCGTCTACCTCGACCTGGGCGTCTCCTCGATGCAGGTCGACACGCGCGAGCGCGGCTTCTCCTACTCCTACGACGCGCCGCTCGACATGCGGATGGACCCCGACCAGGATCTCGACGCGCGCGCGATCGTCAACGAGTGGGAGGAGCGACGCCTGGCCCGCCTCTTCCAGCGCTACGGCGAGGAGCGCTTCGCGCGCCAGATCGCCCGCTCGATCGTCGCGCGCCGGCCACTCGAGACGACCACCG
This sequence comes from uncultured Actinomycetes bacterium, assembly GCA_963719375.1. Taxonomy (GTDB): domain Bacteria; phylum Actinomycetota; class Thermoleophilia; order Solirubrobacterales; family Thermoleophilaceae; genus JAICJV01. The sequence goes on from CAVRBY010000001.1 coordinate 2,776,107, forward strand.
AGCTCGTCGACGCGATCGTCGCCGCGGTTCCGGCGCCCGCGCGCTTCGGCGGCGGCCATCCCGCCAAGCGCGTCTTCCAGGCCATCCGCATCGCAGTGAACGACGAAATCGCAGCATTGGAGCGAGCGCTTCCGCCGGCGTGGGCGCTGCTGCCCTTCGGCGGGCGGCTGGCCGCGATTTCGTTTCACTCCCTCGAGGATCGGATGGTGAAGCGCTTCATGGCCGAAAAGGCACGCGGCTGCGTCTGCCCGCCCGACTTCCCCGTGTGCGTCTGTGGACACACGCCCGAAGCGGAGCTCATGCGCCCCGTCACACCGAGTGAGGGCGAGGTTGCCGCCAATCCCCGGTCGAAGTCGGGCCGGCTGCGGGTGGCGAGGAAGGTCTGATGGCGGTCACCGCCCCGGCAAGGGCTCCCTCGGTCCCGCGGCGTCGCTCGGGCCCGGCCCGTCCGCTTCCGCCACGGCCGCCCGGTCCGCAGCGAGCGCGCGGAGCGCGCGCGCTCGATCGGCTGCTGAGGGGAAGGGCGTGGGTGGTACTGATCGCGGTCTTGCTCGCCGGGATCGTGTTCCTGAACGTCGACCTCCTCGAGATCAATCAGGGCATCGCGTCGACCGACCAGAAGGCACAGACGCTCGAGCAGACGAACTCGGTGCTTCGCTACCGCCTCGCGAAGGTCCAGAGCGCAGGAGAGATTCAGCATTCTGCTGAATCGCTCGGGTACGTGCTGCCCGAGCCGGGCGACGTCACCTACCTGCGCCCGCGCGCCTCCGACGCCCGGGTCGCCGCCGCGCGGCTCGCAAGCGCGTCCACCGTACCCTCCTGGAACGCCGCCTCAAGTGCGATGGGGACGACCCCGCTCGGGGCGGCGGGATCCCCCTCCGGGACCAGGTAGCGGGTGGCAGGCGTAGAGCGCCGCATCGGGCTGCTGTTCGCGTTCTTCCTCTGCCTGCTCGTGCTCGCCATACTGCGCGGGGGCTGGCTCGCGACCGTCCAGGGGTCGAGCCTGCAGCAGCGCGCCGCCGCCCAGCAGGTGCAGACGGTCAGCGTGCCCGCCCTGCGCGGGACGATCACCGACCGGGGCGGCGAGGAGCTCGCGGTCTCCGAGGACGCGGTCACGGTCTACGCCGACCCGATGCTCGTCAGCCACCCGGCCGCCACCGCCGCGCAGGTCGCGCAGCTCACCGGCGTTCCCTACGGCCAGCTCTACGCGAAGCTGAGCGACCGCAGGCGCGGGTTCGTCTACCTCGCCCGGCGGCTGCCGATCTCGCGCGGCAGCGCCGTCGAGAAGCTGCACGTCGCCGGCCTCGGCACTACGCTCGAGCCGCGGCGCGTCTACCCGCAGGGCTCGCTCGCCGCGCAGCTGCTCGGCAGCGTCGGCACCGACGGCTACGGCCTCTCCGGCCTCGAGCAATCGCTCGAAGCGCGGCTGCACGGCCACGCCGGCAAGCGCAAGGTCGTCAGCGACGCCAAGGGGGAGCCGATCTCGATCGTGGACGAGCAGCGCGCCGACCCCGGCAAGGACGTGCGGCTGACGATCGACGCGGCGATCCAGCAGCGCACCGAGGCGGTGCTCGCCGGCGTCGGCTCCGGCTTCGGGGCGAAGGGCGCGACCGCCGTCGTCGCCGACCCCCGCTCCGGGGCGATCCTCGCGCTCGCGAACTGGCCGCCGGTCAACCCGTCAGACCCCGGCTCCGCGACCCCGTACGACTCGGAGGACCGTGCGGTCCAGGCGAGCTATGAGCCCGGGTCGACGTTCAAGGCGATCACCGTCTCCGGCGCGCTCGAGGCGGGGCTGATCACCCCCCAGACGACCTTCGACCTACCGCCGACGATACGCGTCGCGGACCGCACGATCGGGGAGGCCGATCCGCGGGGCACGGAGGAGATGAACGTCGGCGACATCCTCGCCAAGTCGTCGAACGTCGGGGCGATCACGATCGGGCTGCGGATGGGGCCGGACATCTTCGACCAATGGGTGCGGCGGTTCGGCTTCGGGGCGTCGACCGGGATCGACCTCCCCGGCGAAGCCGCCGGGATCGTGCCCCACCCCTGGCAGTACTCGGGCTCGTCGCTCGGAAACCTGCCGATGGGACAGGGCCTGGCGGTCACGCCGATGCAGATGGCGAGCGCGTACGAGGCGATCGCGGACGGCGGTGTCGAGCATCGGCTGCACGTGCTCGCGAGCGATCCGGCGCCGCCGCGGCGGGTGATCTCCGCGCGCGTCGCCGGGCAGGTATCGACGATGCTCGAGGGAGTTCTCGGGCCCGGCGGGACGGCTCCCGAGGCGTCCGTGCCCGGCTACACGCTCGCGGGCAAGACCGGCACGGCGAACAAGCCCGACCCGGTCACCGGCGGCTACTCGAAGACCAAGTACGTCTCGTCGTTCATCGGCTTCGCGCCGGCGCGATCGCCGCGCCTGCTCGTCGCGGTGATGGTCGACGAGCCGCAGGGCAACATCTACGGCGGCTCGGTCGCCGGCCCCGCGTTCGCGAAGATCGCCTCGTTCGCGCTGACGTACCTGCGGATCCCGCCGAGCTGACCTCCTGGAACGACCGGGCCCTGCGCGGCGCTCGCTTCAGGTCCGTCGGACGAGGCCTGGACGGGCCACTAGATGATTGATTCCGCGAAACGCCGGGGAGGGGTCAAGCGCTGATCTCGGAATCAATCATCTCGGCGATCAGGCTCCTCGATCGGAGCCGTGTGGCGCGGCAATAGCGGCTGACAGAGATGATTGGTCCACGCCACGCCGTTCCTCCGGGCGCAGCCGCGGAATCAATCAACTAGCCGACGACGGGAATCGTGCGCTCGTCCTGAAGCTCCGAAAGCGCTTCCTGCATCTCGCTCGTGATCGTCTCGTATGCCTCGTCGCGGTCGGGGTCGGGGCCGAAGCGCTCCTCGAGGTCGATCGGCGGCAGGACGTCGATCGTGATCTTCGACGGCAGCGGGAGGCGGGGCGGGAGGTCGAGCAGGCTGATGCCGAACGGCGGGGCGAGGGCGACCGGGAAGACCTTGATGCGGGTCAGCTTCGACCAGCCGGTGGCCTTCGCCACGCGCTGGCCGCGAGTGAGGAAGAGCGCGGTCTCCTGGCCGCCCACCGCGACCACGGGAACGATCGGCACGCCGCGCTCGAGGGCGAGCTTGATGAAGCCCTTGCGGCCGCCGAACTCGACCTTGTCGGAGTGCCAGCTGGGCCGGAAGGTCTCGTAGTCGCCGCCGGGGTAGACGAGGACCGGGGCGCCCTTGTCGAAGGCCTTCTTGGCGTTCTCGTGGTTGGCGGCGACCGTTCCCCAGCGGCTGATGCCGGTGAGCGGCATGCGGGCTGCGATGTCGTGGGCGAGCTGGTGGAAGCGGCGGTCGGGGCCGTAGTGGTTGTAGAACTCGCCGGTGAGGACGAACGTGTCGGCGATCATGGTTCCGCCGGAGTGGTTTCCGACGAGCAGCGACGGGCCGTCATCCGGGATGTTGTCGAGGCCGCGGACCTCGCCGCGGAAGTAGGTGCCCATGATCGCGCGCCATGCCGGCAGGATGCGGCGGATGTAGTCCGGGTCCCAGCGGTCGATGTCGTTGCCGTCGAGCGTGCGGCGTAGATGGACGACGTCGCTGACCGCCATCTCGCTCCATGCGGCGGCACCGTCGGCCGCCTTGATACCCGCCCTCAGAATCGACTCGACAGGGTTCATATCAGTACCGACTTCGCCTGGCTCATATCCCGCCCCTTTCTCTACCTGGCCCTGGTCATCCCCTGAACGATCGGTCAGGAAACTCCTGTCGAAGGAGGGAGCGCGTGGCTATGCGGCGCGCACGGTGGCGGATGAGGGCTTCGCGGCCTGGCCCGCCAGGCGCGCCGCCACGTCGACGGCCTCTTCGAGCTCGAGCGACTGGTCGCGGACGAGGGAGCGCCACGTGTCGAAGTCGAGCGCCAGCCTGATTCCCGCTCGGAGGAGCCTGCGGCGACGGCCCCGCGCACGCCAGGCGGCGGTGAGCGCCTCCGCTGCCTCGTCCCAGTAACCGTGGTAGAGGCGCATGACCTCGTGGTCGCGGGCGTCGGCGAGCACGTGGCTCATCATCCGCTCGGTCGTGGCGTGGTATCCGTAGGCCTCGGCGAGGCCGGTGCGGAGGCGCCGGCGGGGGTCCGCTATGGCCCGCCAGGCATACACGTCGGGGGCCGGGTGGCGCTCGAAGTAGAGGCCGCTGCAAGCGCGGGCGAGGACGTCCTCGTCGGCGAAGTGGCGGTAGACCGTGACGCGGCCGACGCCGGCGCGCTCGGCGATGTCGGCCATCGAGGTCGCCCGGGGGCCGATCTCCTGATGCAGCTCGATCGCGGCGTCGACGATCCGCCTGCGGGTCTCCCGCTGGTGCTCGGCGCGGGCCCTCAGCGTGTAGTCGCGTGCCATCGGTATTGATGGTACCCGCTGTTTCGCGATTTGACTCGAGCGCTCGGGACGTGTACGGTGCCGTTCGTGGAACAATCTGTTTCGTGAAAAATCTCTACGAGAGAGGCGCTCAAATGTCCACATCGGCTCCGAAGCTCGCGCCGATCGTCCAGCACCGCGATGAGGGTGAGGCGATCTGGTTTCTCAGCACGCTCGCCTGGATCAAGTCCTCGACCGAAAGCACAGGTGGACGCGTCGCCGTGATCGAGCATCTCGCGCCCGCGGGGCCGGGGTCCCCGCTGCACGTCCACAAAAAGGAGGACGAGTGGTTCTACGTGCTCGAGGGTCGGATGACCTTCTGGGTCGGGGGAGAGGTCGTCGACGCCCCGTCCGGATCGTTCGTGTTCGGGCCGCGCGAGGTCCCGCATACCTTCGCGGTCGCATCCGACCAGGCGCGGTTCCTGCTGGTCGCGGAGCCCGCCGGCTTCGAGCGCTTCATGCGCGAGCTGTCGCGTCCAGCCGAGGCGCTGACGCTGCCGCCGCCCGCGAGCGAGCCGCCGGATCTCGGGCGGATGGCAACAGTGGCCGCCTCGCACGGAATCGAGATTCTCGGTCCTCCGGGGATCCCCGAGAGCGGCTGACGCTGCGCTCTCTTCGGGTCGGGGGCTGGTTTCGCGCCGGCGAGGCGCGCGACGGGCCCGGAGCGTGCAGCGAAGCTGCGGGCCGGGTCAGCTGCCGCTCAGGGGCGGACCGGGCTCGCTCGGGGACAGCTCCCGCCCGTCCCCGTCCTGCGCCGCCGCCCTCGGCTCGAGGATGAAGATCTCGACCTGCAGGCCCCGCGCCGGGTCGTTCGCGCTCATGAACGAGCGGACCGTGCGTTGAAGGATCTGCTCGACGGCGACACGGAAATCCTGTTCGACGGCCGCCTGCATGGTCATCCGCGTGCGCGCCACCTCGCCGTCGTGGCCGTAGTCGAGCAGGGTCTGCTCCACGCGGGTGTAGCCGCCCTCGAGAACGACCGCAACGAAGTCGTGGCCGAGCTGGCTGCGTGCCTTCGTCGGTCCCTTGCCGTAATGCCGCTTGTGGATCCGGACGACCGCGTTCGAGAGGTCGATCAGCAGCTGACCTCGCTCATCCCTGGCCGGGGCGGCCGTGCCGGCGTCTGCGTCCTTCATCGGGCCCAGGGCGCGTTTGAATTCGACCGCGCCCGCGAGTCAGCCCGGCTGCCGGCGCCTGCCGTCGCCCCTGCGGGTCGGGGCGGGGCGCCGAAGGGCCCGTCCCCGCGCCGGCCCGCGGAGTAGCAGAGCCGGGCGAGCGTTGCCTCGCGGACGTACTGGGCGGCGCTGACGCCGGCGCGCTCCGCCTCGCGCTCCAGCTGAGCCCAGAGATCCGGCGCGAAGCGCACGGTCGTTTGATGCATCCTGGCTCCCACCAGCGTGGATGGACGATACAGGGGCGATAGCGGATCCGAAATCGCACACGCGCGTTTGTTGGTCGCTGCTGCGGGTCGCTGATGGGCACCGGGCGGGGCCATCGCCTCCGGTCGGAGCTGGTCACGCGGCCGGGCAGGAAGTGGACGCTTGGTGGCGCGAGTGGCCGCTCGAGGAGGGAGCCTCGCGTGGACCCCCGCAACGTGCGGGGTCTTCATGTGAACGTCCGTCCGAACCGCGGTTAAGCTCGCAATCGAGGCTCGGACAGGCAGCGAGGGTTCGACAAAGGGGGGTTGCCGCGTGTCTCCGTTCGCAGGCGAAGGTCTCGACGTCACGCCGCTGGACGAGCCCGGAGGTATCCGGCTCGTCGTGCGCGGCACGATCGACATCGCGACGACCCCGACCCTCGAGCGTGCGCTTCGGGGCGCCGAGCGGCGCTCGCCGAGAGCCGTGCTGCTCGACCTGAGGGCGCTCGAGTTCATAGACGCCGCCGGGCTGCGGACCGTCATCGGCGCGGCGCGCCGCGCCGCCCGGTCGGGGATCCGGGTCGCGCTCGTCGACCCCGCTCCGCACGTACGCCGGCTGCTCGTCCTGACCGGCGTCGACCGCTCAGTCGAGGTTCTGAAGGACGGGCAGAGCGCGCGAGCAGCCTGACCCGCTGAGCGGTCGAGCAGGCCGGCCCGGCGGTGCCGGACGGCCGCTCTACGCGTGCAGGTAGATGGTCTTCGACCGGGCCGCCTTGCAGACGTAGATCGTTCCGAGCGTGCCGTCCGTACGGCGCGCCACGGTGGCGTGGAAGGTCGAGAGGGAGATTCCCGCCGAGCCGGACACGACGATCTTCCACTTTCCGGAGGGACCGGTCGTCATCGAACCGAGGTTCTGCCCGTTGTCGCGGTGGAGCGTGACGTGGCGCGCATCCCGGCAGGGCGCCTTGCTCGCGCTCACCCGTCCGGAGAACGTGAGCCCGTGCGACTTGATCGAGATCTTCGAGGGCACCCGGACGGTCCGGGTTGCGCCCGCGGTACCGAGTGCCGCCAGCAGCAGCAGCGCGACTGCCGTCGCGATCGTGAAGATGAGCCGGCCGGACCTGCGTCGCATTCCTCTTCCCCTCCTCGTTCAGCCGCATGGTAAGCCCTTCGTGGCCTCCGCCCGCGGGGATAGACTCGGCTCGGCCCGGGTTCCCCTGCCGGAACGCTTCGTCGGAAGGGATAAGAGCGTGTCTGAACACTCCCCACGCACGTCTGGCGGCGGCGGGTCGTCGCGCTGCGGTGTGCTCGGACGGGCCCCATCGGGACCGACGGGGTATTGAGGCGGGCTCTGAACGGAACGGTGACCGGCCCACGCGCGCTCCTCGTCGGCCTGGTCACCACCGCGCGATGACGGTCAAGCTGGACGACCTGCGCGACGCGCTCGACGCCGCTGCGATCGAGAGCCCAGCTGGGTCCAATCCGGACGTGGAGATCGCGGCGCTCGCGTACTCGAGCGCGGCGGTCGTGCCCGGCACGCTCTTCTTCTGCGTGCCGGGCTTTCGCAGCGACGGCCACGACTTCGCTCCGGACGCCGTCGAGCGCGGCGCGGCGGCGCTCGTGTGCGAGCGGCCGCTCGGACTCGGCGTGCCGCAGCTGCTCGTGGCGAGCGCGCGCGCGGCGATGGCTCCGATCGCCGCTCGCTTCAACGGCGATCCGACCGGCAGGCTGCGTGTGGCCGGCGTCACCGGGACGAACGGCAAGACCACCACGACGTACCTGATCCGCTCGATCCTCGAGCATTCGGGGCTTCGCACCGGAATGCTCGGAACCGTCGTCCAGATAGTCGGGGGCGTGTCGGAGCCCGTCGTTCACACCACTCCCGAGGCGGTCGACCTGCAGGCGACGTTCGCGCGCATGGTGGCCGCGGGGGACCGCGCCTGCGCGATGGAGGTCTCCTCGCACGCGCTGGCCCTCGGACGCGCCGAGGCGATCCATTTCGACGCGCGCGTGTTCACGAACCTGACCCAGGACCACCTCGACTTCCATCCGACGATGGAGGACTACTACGCCGCCAAGCGCCGCCTGTTCGAGGGAGGCTCCGGCGCCGCGGTGGTCAACGTCGACGACCCCTGGGGGCGCCGCCTCGCCGGCGAGATCGAGGCTCCGGCGACCTACGCGCTCGACGCCCCGGCGGACTACCGGGCCGAGGGAGTCGAGTTCGACACCAGCGGGAGCCGTTTTCGGCTGCTCCACCCGGGCGGCGAGCTCGACGTCGAGACAAGGCTTCCCGGGCGCTTCAACGTCTACAACGCGATCGCCGCGATCGCCGCCACCGCCGCCCTCGGGATAACCGTCGACAGCGCGCGTGAGGCGCTCTCCTCCGCGCCGCGCGTCCCCGGGCGGTTCGAGCCTGTCGACGAGGGACAGGGCTTCGCCGTGCTCGTCGACTACGCGCACACGCCCGACTCACTCGAGAACGTGCTCCGCGCGGCGCGCGGGATCACGAGCGGCCGGCTCCACGTCGTCTTCGGCGCGGGCGGCGATCGGGACCGGGGAAAGCGACCGCTGATGGGAGGCGTCGCGAGCGCGCTTGCCGACCGCGTGATCGTCACCTCCGACAACCCGCGCTCGGAGGACCCGGCGTCGATCGTGGACGCCGTCCTCGCCGGCACCGACGGCGGCGCGGAGCGACAGGTAGACCGGCGGGCCGCGATCGAGCGTGCCATCTCCACAGCACGTCAAGGGGACGTGGTCGTGATCGCGGGGAAGGGACATGAGCAGGGACAGGAGTTCGACGGCGGTCGCAAGGAGCCGTTCGACGACGTGACCGTCGCGCGAGAGGCGCTTCGCGCCCTAGGGGTGGCGTCGTGATCGACAGGCCCGCGGAGTGGGTCGCGGAGGCCTGCGGCGGCCGACTCGTCGCGGGCGATCCGGCGTCTGCGGGTCCGCGGCTGGCGGTCGTCGACAGCCGGGCCGTGGGAGGGGGCGACCTGTTCGTCGGCATCGCCGGCCAGCGGGCGGACGGCGGTGCCTTCGCGGAGGCCGCCTTCGAGCATGGGGCCTGGGGGGCGCTGGTCTCGGAGGAGCACGCGGCACGTCTTGCGGGCCGCGATCGACCGGTCATCGCCGTCGAGGACCCGACCGCGGCCCTCGGCCGGCTCGCACGTGCCTGGCGGCGCGAGCTGCGGTGCCAGGTGATCGGGATCACCGGATCGACCGGAAAGACGTCGACCAAGGACCTCGTAAGGGCGCTGGTGAGCGACACCCTGGTCACCCACGCGACACACGAAAACCTGAACACGGAGATCGGTCTGCCGCTGACGGTGCTCGAGGCGGAGCGGGGTACGCAGTGCCTGGTGCTCGAGATGGCGATGCGCGGCGAGGGGCAGATCGCGGAGCTGACGTCGATCGCCAAGCCGGATGTCGGGGTGATCGTCAACGTCGGTCCGGTGCACCTCGAGCTGCTCGGGACGATCGAGCGCGTGGCCGCGGCCAAGGCGGAGCTGACAGCGGGGCTGCGGGCCGGCGCGACGGCCGTCCTACCTCACGGCGAGGCGCTGCTCGAGCCGCATCGCCGGACCGACCTGACGACGGTGACCTTCGGTCCCGGGGGCGACGTGCGGCTGGTCTCGCTCGAGCCGGGCCTGGCTAGGATCGACGCCGCCGGCGAGCCGATCGAGATAGCGGTGCCGTTCGCGGAGCCGCACCAGGCGCTCAACCTGCTTGCCGCGGTAGCCGCCGTCAGAGCGCTCGGGGTCGAGCCGCCGGCACGGCCGGCGGTCCGCTTCTCCTCGCTGAGGGGAGAGGTGATCGAGCGTGCGGAAGGAGTGACGGTCGTGAACGACTGCTACAACGCCAACCCGATGTCGATGACCGCTGCCCTCGAGCATCTCGCCGCGACGCCCGCGGAGCGCCACCTCGCGATCCTCGGAGGGATGGCAGAGCTCGGGCCGGATGCTCCCCGCTACCACCGGGAGGTCGGGGAGCTGGCGGACCGTCTCGGGCTCGACGTGCTGATTACCGTCGGCGAGCTCGCGCTCCCGATCGCCGACGGCTTCGAGGGCGAGCGCTACGCGCTCGGCAGCCCCGATGAAGCGGCCGCGCTGCTCGACGAGATCGCGCGACCCGGAGACCGGGTGCTGATCAAGGGCTCGCGCTCGGTGGGCCTCGAGCGAGTCATGGCCTCGCCCGCCGCTCGGAGCGAGGCCGGAGCATGAAGATCGGAGCAGCTCACGCTCCCCACCGGCTTCCGTCGCGCGCCGGCACTCAGCCGCGTGGCGCGCCGGGCGCAACTTGGAGCATGAACATCGGAGAAGTTCATGCTCGGTGAGATCCTGATCGCGGGGATCGCCTCGCTGTTGCTGTGCATGTTCCTTGGCCCGAAGTTCATCGAGTACCTGCGCGACCAGGAGTTCGGGCAGCAGATCCGCGAGGAGGGCCCGGAGGGCCATCGCGGAAAGGCGGGCACGCCGACGATGGGCGGCCTCGTCATCGGGATCGCGGTCGCAGTGCCGTTCCTGATCCTCGGCAACTACGACGCGGGTAGCCTTGCCGTGTTCGGCACCGCGGTCGCGAGCGGCGCGCTCGGCTTCATCGACGACTGGACGAAGATCCAGAAGAAGCGCTCGCTCGGCGTCTCCGCGCGCGGCAAGCTCGCCTTCCAGGTGGTCCTGTCGCTGGCGCTCTGGTTCGTCGCGATCCACTGGGTGCACCTGCACGACACGGTCCAGCTGCGCATCTTCCACGCCTCGGTCAACCTCGGGCCGTTCTATCCGGTACTCGTCTTCCTCGTGCTCGCGGGCGCGAGCAACGGCGTCAACCTGACCGACGGACTCGACGGGCTCGCCGCCGGCTGCGCGGCGATCGTGCTGCTCGCCTACACGGCGATGACGCTCTCGACGCGCCAGCAGGACCTCGCGCTGATCTGCGCCTGCCTCGTCGGAGCGTGCGTCGGCTTCCTCTGGTTCAACTCGTTCCCGGCGGCGATCTTCATGGGCGACACGGGCTCGCTCGGGCTCGGCGGGCGCGATCGCGGCGCTCGCGGTGATGACGCAGACCGAGGTGCTGCTGCTGATCATCGGCGGGATCTTCGTGATCGAGGCGCTGTCGGTCGCGATCCAGGTGTTCTCCTTCCAGCGCTTCCGCAAGCGGGTCTTCCTGATGGCGCCCGTCCACCACCACTTCGAGCTGATGGCGTGGTCGGAGACGAAGATCATCCTGCGCTTCTGGATCGTCGCCGCGATCTGCTCGGCGATCGGCTTCACGCTGTTCCAGCAGTCGATCAAGTAGTGGTTGCGCGCCCCCCGCTGCCCTCGGGCCCGTTCCTGGTCGTCGGGCTTGCTCGCTCCGGAGCGGCCGTGGCTCGAGTGCTGCGAGATCACGACCGCGGTGATCGGCATTGACTCCGGATCGCTCGCCGAGCCGATCGAGGGGGTCGAGGTGCACCTCGAGAGCAGACGGTGTCGAGCTGCTCGACGGTGTCCGCACGCTGGTCAAGAGTCCCGGCGTTCCCGCAAGCCGCGCCCGTCGATCGTCGCGGCCCGCTGCGCGCGGGCTCGAGGTGGTCGGCGAGCTCGAGATCGCCTGGCGGCTGCTCCAGAACGAGTTCGTCGCCGTGACCGGCACGAACGGGAAGACGACCACGGTCGAGCTGCTCGGGGCGATCCACCGCGCGGCGGGCCTCCCGGTAGCGGTCGCCGGCAACGTCGGCACGCCGCTTTCGTCGCTCGTCGGGGAGATCGAGCGAGCACGCGGTCGTGGTCGCGGAGGCTCGAGCTATCCAGCTCGAGGATGCATCGGACTTCGCGCCCGAGTGCGGCGTTGCTACTGAATCTCGAGCCCGACCACCTCGACCGGCACGGGACCTTCGAGGCGCTACCGGGCGGCGAAGCTGCGCCTCTTCGAGCGTCAAAGCAACGACGCCGTCGCCGTCATTGCCGCTCGGCTTCGGCGACGTACCGGGTTCCGGGCAGCCCGGTCACGTTCGGTGCCGCGGGCGCCGACCTCGCGGTCGAGGACGGAGCGCTTGCGCTGGCGGGGCGAGCGTCCTGATGCCCGCCGGGACGATCCGACTTCGTGGCGCGCACAACCTGGAGAACGCGATGGCCGCCGCGGCAGCCGCGCTTGCGCGCGGGCATCGACCCCGACGCCGTAAGGGTCGCGATGTCGACCTTCCCCGGGGTGGCGCACCGCCTCGAGGACGTCGGCGAACGCCACGGGGTCCTCTACGTCAACGACTCCAAGGCGACCAACGTGGCCTCGACACGGGTCGCGCTGACCGCGTTCGAGCGGAGGCGTTCACCTGATCCTCGGGGGGCGTCCGAAGGGGGGTGGCTTCCGCGACCTTCGCGACCTGATCAGCGCGCGCTGCGAGGGTGTGTACGCAATCGGTGAGGCGACCGCGGAGGTTCTGCGCGACCTCGACGGAACCGTCACTCTCGTCGAAGCGGGGACGCTCGATTCGGCGGTGGCGTGCGCCGGCCGCCGCGCCCGGCCCGGCGAGACCGTCCTGCTGTCACCGGCTTGCGCGAGCTTCGACCAGTACCGGGACTTCGAGCAGCGAGGCGCCCACTTTCGCGCGCTCGTCGAAGGATGAATTCGCGCGTGCGCGTCGAAGGCTGTCCGGATGTCGCCGAAGCAGGACCGGCCGGCCAAGCCGCCGCTCGAATACTCGATCCTCTACACCGCCACGCTCTGCCTGCTCGCGGCCGGTGCGGTGATGGTCTTCTCGGCGAGCTCCGACGAGGCGCTGCTGCAGAGCGGCGACTCCACCTACTACCTGAAGCGCTACCTGATCTACGCGGCGATCGGGATCGTCACCATGCACCTGGCCTCGCGACGCGGTCTCGGCGCGGTGCGCCGGCTGACGCCGGCGATCGTGATGGTCGCATTCGCGCTGACCGTGGCCGTGATGCTGCCCGGCATCGGCCGCACGATCAACGGAGCGACGCGCTGGCTGGCGGCCGGTCCCGTCCAGTTCCAGCCATCGGAGCTGCTGAAGATCGCACTGATCCTCTACGGGGCGAACCTGATCGCCGCGCGGCCGGCGCGGATGCGCACCCTCGGCGGCATCTGCAAGCCGCTGCTGCTCGTCGTCGGCGCGGCCTGCCTGCTGCTGCTCAAGCAGCCCGACATGGGCACGGCGCTCGTGATCACCTTCTCCATCCTGTGCCTGCTCGCGGCCGCGGGCGTCGAGCGCCGGCACCTGCTGACGATCGTCGGCGTGCTCATCCTGCTCGCCGCGATCTTCGCCATCGCCGAGCCCTACCGCCGCGCGCGCCTGATGTCGTTCACCAACCCGTGGAAGGACGCCGGCAAGGGCGGCTTCCAGTCGGTGCAGGCTCAGATCGCGATGGGCTCCGGCGGCTTCTTCGGCGTCGGCCTCGGCGAGTCGGTGCAGAAGATCTTCTACCTGCCCGAGGCCCACACCGACATGATCCTCGCGATCGTCGGCGAGGAGCTCGGGGTGATCGGAGTGACCGCGCTCGCCGTGCTCTACGGGATGATCGGGTACGCCGGCTTCCGCGCGGCGAAGCTCGCGCGCGACCGCTACGACCAGCTGCTCGCGGCGGGGCTCACAGCGCTGATCCTCTGCCAGGCGGCGCTCAACTTCTTCGCGGTGATGGGCATGGCGCCGCTGACCGGGGTGCCACTGCCGTTCGTCTCCTACGGGAACTCGAACCTGATCGTGCTGCTCGGCGCGATGGGCCTCCTGCTCGGCGTCGCCGCGAACAGCCGCGGGGCGAGCGCCAGCAGGCGCACTGGCCTGCACGCAATCGACGGCGGAGCGGATGAGCGCGAAACGCGTACTGATCGCGGCCGGAGGCACGGCCGGACACGTCGTACCGGCACTCGCGATCGCCGACGCGCTGCGGGCTGAGGGCGCCGAAGTCGAGTTCGCGGGCGGCGAGCGCGCGGAAGCGGAGCTCGTTCCCGCGGCCGGCTACCCGTTCCACAGCCTCCGCGTCACCGGCCTCAGCCGGTCGAACCCGATCAAGGCCACGCGCACGCTCGGCCAGGCGGCAGCGGCGACCGCCGCAGCTCGCCGGCTGCTGAAGGCGACGGCGCCGGACGCCGTGCTCGGCGGCGGAGGGTACGTCGCCGGCCCGGTCGGAGTCGCCGCCATCTCACACGGCGTGCCGCTCTTCCTGACAGAGGCCGACAGCCATCTGGGGATCACGAACCGGCTGCTGGCTCCGCGTGCCAAGCGGATCTACCTGTCCTTCGACATGGCGGGACGCGACGGTCCCCGCTACCTCGTGACCGGACGGGCGGTGCCCGCCGCGACGGTCAGCTCGGACCGCCGGCGCGCGCGAGAGCGATTCCGGATCCCGCCGGAGAGCACCTGCCTGCTCGTCTTCGGGGGCTCGCTGGGAGCGCGGTCGCTGAACGAGGCAGCGGTCGAGGCATACGGGGAGTGGGCCCCGTTCAGCGTCCTGCACGCCTGCGGACACCGGGACTACCCGGTGCTGCGGGCGCGCCTCGACGCGCTCGGCTGGCCGGCCCACTATCACCTCACACCCTACGTCGAGCCCTTCGCCGACGCTCTCGTCGCCGCCGACCTGTGCGCCGCGCGCGCCGGCGGCTCAGTCTTCGAGCTCGCCGCAGCGGGACTTCCCGCCGTCCTGATCCCCTACCCGCACGCCACCGCCGACCATCAGACGGCCAACGCCCGCTGGATGGAGGAGGCGGGGGCGGCGGTCATCGTGCCCGACGCGGAGATCGACCCGGCGCGACTGCGGCGCGAGATCGACTCCCTGCTCGGCGAGCCCGAGCGCCTTGGGAGGATGCGCGCCGCGGCGCGCGGGCTGGCGCGGCCGGATGCCGCACGCCGCATCGCCGCGGACCTGCTCGCGCAGACCTGAGCCTCTCGGCGGGGTTTTCGGGGGCCGGGCGGAGGAAATAAGAGAGCTAAGCGGACGCGGACGGGGGTACCGATGACGCGGTTCAGCTCGATGCACGCCGCAGGCTCCGACAGCTCGTCGGCCCTCCTGCGTGCAGGGGGCGACACACCGGAGCAGATCAGCATGCGCGTGCAGGCGGGCCCCGCAGCCGCCGCGGCGGCCAGGGGCGCGCTCGTCGCGCTCGGTGAGTGGGTCGACCGCGACCTGCTGAACGATGTGCGGCTGCTCGTCTCCGAACTGATCACGAACAGCGTCCGGCACTCCGAGGTCGACGGAAGGAAGGTCGTCGGCCTCGACATCGCGATCAGCGACCACACGCTTCACGTCGACGTCACCGATCCGGGCAGCGGCTTCGAGCCGAAGCCGCGCGACCCATCACGCACCAAGCCCGGGGGCTGGGGGCTCTACCTCGTCGACACGATCGCGGATCGCTGGGGCGTGCTGCGGGAAGGCGCGACCCGGGTCTGGTTTGAGATCGACTTCGCCGCCCGCTGAGCGGATCTTGCCTCCGAGCGAAGCCGGCGACTAGCCTCGCCGAGGCCTCCTCGTACCGTTGAGGCGCAATGGCCGCGAATCTGACCAGCCGGCGGCTCGGAGCAAGCGGACCCGCCGTCTCCGCCGTCAGCCTCGGTTGCATGGGCATGTCCGGGATGTACGGTCCGGCCGATCGCTCCGAGAGCATCGCCACGATTCACGCGGCGCTCGACGCCGGGATTACGCTGCTCGACAGCGGCGACTTCTACGGCATGGGGCACAACGAGCTGCTGCTCGCGGAGGCCCTGCGGGGCCGGCCCCGGGACGAGTACCTGCTGAGCATCAAGTTCGGCGCCCAGCGCGGTCCGGACGGCGCGTGGCTCGGCTACGACGCGAGCCCTCCGGCGGTCAAGACGGCGCTTGCCTACTCGCTCAACCGCCTCGGGGTCGACCACATCGACGTCTACCGTCCGGCCCGGCTCGACGCGGACGTACCGATCGAGGAGACCGTCGGGGCGATCGGCGAGCTCGTGGACGCCGGCTACGTACGGCATGCCGGCCTGTCGGAGGTGAGCGCCGAGACCGTCCGTCGCGCCGCCGAGACCCGTCCGATCTGTGACGTGCAGCTCGAGTATTCGCTGATCTCACGCTCGATCGAGAGATCGGTCCTGCCCGCCTGCGATGACCTCGGGATCGGCGTGACGGCATACGGCGTCCTGAGCCGGGGGCTGATCAGTGGGAACTTCGGGCGCGATCGTGAGCTTGCCCCGAACGACTTTCGGGCGCGCGCACCCCGCTTCACGGGCGAGAACCGCGACCACAACCTCGCCCTGGTCGACGCGCTGCGCGTGGTCGCCGAGGGTAAGGGCGTCACCGTCGCCCAGATCGCAATCGCCTGGGTACTGAGCCGCGGCGAGCAGATCGTCCCGCTGATCGGCGCGCGCACGCGCGAGAGGCTCCGTGAGGCGCTCGGGGCCCTGGAGGTCGAGCTCGGCGAGGACGACCTCGGGGCCATCGAGCGTGCCGTTCCGCCGGACGCGGCCGCCGGCGAGCGTTATCCGGAGCCGCAGATGGCAACGCTCGACAGCGAGCGGTGAATTCCGGGAGCTGCGAATCCATATCCGGCGGCTCGCTCGTCGGACCGTCGCGTCCGCAATGATGCCCGACGGGATGCCATCCACGCAGCACAAGCGAGCGGTCCCAGGCGGGACGCAGCGGGCGCTCGAGCTCCTCGACCCCGCCGCGCACTGGCGCGCGCGCCTCGACCACGGCTACATCGACGTCCTCGGCGAGGATGACGCGACCGGCCGTCACCCGGGCCAGCAGCTGATGGCGAGCCGCGTGCTCCCTCTGGTCTACGAGCGCCTCTGGCGACCGACACTCGGACGTCTGCTGATGGGGGTGATCGGCCCCGACATGGCGGACGAGCGCGAGATCGCGCTCGAGATGCTCAACCTGGCGCCGGGGGCGGTCGTCCTCGACGTCGGCTGCGGACCCGGGAACTTCGCGCGCGTATTTGCGCGACACGCCGGGCTCGTCGTCGGCCTCGACGCGTCCAGGACGATGCTCGACCGAGCCGTCCGCGAAACGCGAGCGGACAACGTCGCGTACGTGCTCGGCGACGCCTCGGCGCTGCCATTTCAGGACGAGAGCTTCGACGCGGTGTGCTGCTTCGCGGCGCTCTACCTGATCGAGCGGCCGCTCGACGCGATCGCCGAGATCGTCCGCGTGCTCGCCCCCGGCGGTCGCGTGGCGCTGCTCTCGAGCGTCAACCGCGGACTGCTGCCGGCCGCCGTCACCGACGCTGTCGTTCGAGCGGTCAGCGGCGTGCGGATCTTCGGTCGCGAGGAGCTGACCGCAGCGGTAGCGGCCGGCGGCCTGACCGCGATCGAGCAACGCGTGAGCGGCTTCGGGCAGTTCGTATCGGCGCGCAGCCCGAGCCGGCGGCAGTAGCGGCCCGCGACCGCGACGCGGCCGCCCGTCGCTGAGTTACGGTGCCCGCGTGCTCCGGGCTCTCCTCGCCGCAGCGCTTGCCGGCCTCCTCACGCTGAGCGTCGGCGCCTCGCCGGCGCGCGCGCAGCTGCCGGTACAGCTTCCGCCGCTGCCGATCCTTCCGACACCGGGCTCGAACGGGACCGGACCGCAGCCGCAGCCGTACCGGACGAACGACTACGGCGGCTTCATGAACATCCTGCCCCCGGGCGAGAACGGCTTCGACAACGTGGCGCAACTGGGCGCGTTCGAGAGCGGCGGTCAGCTTCCCGCCCACACCAACGACCAGTACGCCATGTACCAGGACCTGCTCTACGCGACCCCGGGCCTCAAGCAGCCGGACCTCGGGCGCTACTTCAAGGACGCGAGCTTCGGCGTCCCCCCGGGGCAGGCCGCCCGCGTCTACTCGCCGCGCAACGACGTCACGATCGTGCGCGACAGCCAGTACGGCGTCCCGCACATCTACGCGTCGACGCGCGGCGGGGCGATGTTCGGCGAGGGCTACGCGACGGCGGAAGATCGCCTCTTCTTCATCGACGCTCTGCGACATGCAGGCCGCGGGGAGCTTGCCTCGTTCGCGGGCGGCTCGCCCGCGAACCGCCAGCTCGACGAGCAGGTCTGGGCGACGGCGCCCTACACCGAGGGCGACCTCCAGCAGCAGATCACCGACGGGCCGATCCTCGACGGCAGCGAGGGCTCCGCGCTCGAGGACGACCTGAACCAGTACGTCGCGGGCATCAACGAGTACATCAACGAGGCGAGGCTCAACCCGCAACTGATGCCCGCGGAGTACGCCGCGATCGGGCAGCCGCTCGGCCCGCAGCTCTTTCAGGGCACCGACGTCGTCGCGATCGCCACGCTCGTCGGCAGCATCTTCGGCGTCGGGGGCGGCGGTCAGCTCTACGAGGCGGAGCTCCTGCGGTCCTTCAAGCAGCGCTTCGGCGCGCGCACCGGGCAGAAGCTGTGGGGCGACTTTCGCGAGCTCGACGACCCGGAGGCGCCGACGACGCTCCAGCACGGATCGTTCCCGTATGACGCGATCCCGCGACACCTGGCGCGGGGAAGCGAGGCACTGCCCGACCCCGGGTCGGTGACCCCGGTCAAGAGCATCGTCGGGACCGCGGCCAGCGGCGCGCCGAGCGGCTCGACCAGCGCAGCCGGTGCCGGCGCGGACGGGCCGACGACGGCCACGCCGAAGGCTCTCGCGACGGGACTGCTCGCGCTTCCCCGCACGCTGTCGAACGCGCTCGTCGTATCCGCACGCGACTCGGCATCTGGACATCCGCTCGCCGTCTTCGGGCCCCAGGTCGCCTACTTCATGCCGGAGATCCTGATGGAGCAGGACGTGCACGCGCCGGGCATCGACGCGCGCGGAGCGGCCTTCCCCGGGACCAACCTGTACGTCGAGCTCGGACGCGGACGCGACTACGCCTGGAGCGCCACCTCGGCGGGCCAGCCGATCGTCGACACGTTCGCCGTGCCGCTGTGCGAGCCGAACGGGCAGCCGGCGACGACGGACTCGAGCTACTACGAGTTCCGGGGCAAGTGCCTGCCCATGGACACGCTCACCCGTGTCGACAGCTGGACGCCGAACGCCGCCGACCAGACCCCGGCCGGGTCGGAGACGCTCACCACGCAGCGGACCGCGCTGGGGCTCGTGATCGCGCGTGCGCGCGTGCACGGCCGCCCTGTCGCGTACACGAGCCTCCGCTCGACCTACATGCACGAGTCCGACTCGGTGCGCGGATTCGCAGACCTCAACAACCCGGACAAGATCAGGTCCCCGGCCGACTTCGAGCGCGCGGCGTCGGAGATCGGCTACACGTTCAACTGGTTCTACGTCGACAACAAGCACGACGCCTACGTCAACTCCGGCTACAACCCGGTCCGCGCGGCCGGAACCAACGGTCTCCTGCCCGTGAGCTCGCAGTATCCGTGGGTAGGGCTCAACACGACCTACTACACCGCGGCGTACACGCCCTCGAGCCACCACCCGCACGTGGTCGACCAGCCGATCATCACGAGCTGGAACAACAAGCAGGCGCACGGTTACGCGTCATCGGGCCCGGGCTATGGCCCGGTCTACCGCTCGCAGCTGCTCGACGACCGGCTTGGCGCGCGGCTTCGGCACGGGAAGCTGACGCTCTCGCAGGTAGTCGACTCGATGGAGCAGGCCGGGACCACCGACCTGCGCGCCACCCACGTCCTGCCGCTCGCGCTGAAGGTGATCGGGCATCCTCGCGACCCCCGGCTCGCGGCGGCGGTGAGCTCGCTTTCGGCGTGGGTCCGCGCCGGCGGTCAGCGAATCGGTGCCGCGCACTCCGGCCCGTATCGCAACTCGGATGCGATCGCGACCCTCGACGCGTGGTGGCCACGCTGGGTGACAGCCGAATTCGAGCCGCGACTCGGCTCGTCGCTGTTCACAGCGCTCGTCAACACGCTGCCGCTCGACAACCCGCCGAACGTCGATCCGGGCGACGGCGTGCACCTGGGCTCGTCGTGGCAGAACGGCTGGTACGGCTACGTCGACAAGGACCTGCGGTCGGTCTTGCGCAGGCGTGAACGCGATCCCATGCACCGCCGCTTCTGCGGCGGCGGCTCGCTCGTCCGCTGCAGGGCGGTGCTCGAGGCGACGCTCCTGCAGGCGCTCGGCGCGAGCCGCTCGGCGCTCTACCAGGACCCCTCCGGCCAGTGCCCGAACAAGAGCGAGCCGGACCCGCAACGGTGCTTTGACGCGATCGGCTACCGGGCGGTGGGCGCGATCACGCTGCCGATGATGGACTGGGTCAACAGGCCCACGTTTCAGCAGGTGGTCGAGGTCATGGGGCACCGCCCGGTCCCCTCGACCCCCGCGAAGCCGCCGCGAGCGAAGCACAAGCGGCGGCGGCATCGCCGCTAGCGGCGGGCGCCGCCGAGCCGGCTATACCGCCCCGAGGACCTCCGACGGGTCATCGACCATCTCGATCTGGTCGTCGAGCCGGGTGAGCTTCAGCACGCGCTGGATCAGCGGGTTGCCACGTACGAGCACGAGCCGGCGGCCGGCGGCGCGGGAGCGCTCCTCCGTCGCGATCAGGAGGCGGAGCCCGGTGGAGTCCATGAACACGAGCCCGCGCAGATCGATCACGATCAGGCTCGGCTCGTCCGCCTCGACGCGCTCGAGGTCCTCCTCGAGCCGCGTCGTGGTCGAGATGTCGAGCTCCCCTCGAAGGGAGACTTGGACGACGCCGTCGCGCTCGGCGATCGTCAGGTCGAAGTCACTCATAGAGCGGATGCGACGATAGCTGAAGCCGCTCAGGCGAGCCCCGGCAAGCCGGAATGCGCGAGGATCAGCGGCATGAGCAACGCCTACACCCGCGGCCTGCACGAGCTCGGCGACGGCCTCTACGCCTACTTGCAGCCGGACGGCGGCTGGGGATGGAGCAACGCCGGCCTCGTCACGGACGGCGAGGCGACGCTGCTAGTCGACACGCTGTACGACCTGCGGCTGACGGGGGAGATGCTCGACGCGATGCGCCGCGCCGTGCCAGCGGCGGCGGAGATAGACACGCTCGTCAACACGCACGCGAACGGCGACCACTGCTACGGCAACGAGCTGGTGCGCGGCTCCCGCATCGTGGCCTCCCGACGTGCGGCCGAGGAGATGGCGATGCTCCCGCCGGAGCTCTGGGCGGCCGTGCTCGAGCAGGCGCCGCAGATGGGGCAGGCGGGCCGCTTCCTGCTCGAGCGCTTCGGCAGCTTCGACTACCGGGGAATCGAGCTCGTAGCGCCAACCGAGCGGTTCGACGGCGAGCTGTCGCTGCGGGTAGGGGCAAAGGAGGTCCGCCTGATCGAGGTGGGTCCCGCCCACACGCAGGGCGACACGCTCGCGTACCTGCCGGGCGAACGAGTGCTCTACTCGGGCGACATCCTGTTCAACGGAGGGCATCCGATCGTCTGGGCCGGGCCGATCGCAAACTGGATCGCCGCCTGCGACGACGTGCTCGCACTCGACGTCGAGCTGATCGTCCCCGGGCACGGCCCGCTTGCGGGCAAGGCGGAGGTGCGGGAGCTGCGCGCGTACTTCGAGTACGTCGAGGCGGAGGCCAGGCGGGCCCACGACGCGGGTCTCGGCGCGCTCGAGGCGGCCCGCTCGATCGCGCTCGGCCGCTGGGTCGACTGGGGTGAGCGCGAACGACTCGCCGCCAACGTGGACGCCGTCTACCGTGAGATCGAGGGCCGCGAGGCGAACCCGCTCGAGCTGGTCGGGCTGATGGCGGAAATGGCTGGGTCATAGGCACTCGAAGCGTTGTCCCGGCCCGCCGTGTAGGGTCCCGCCGGATGACCGACACCGCGATGTCGACGCTGCTGCTCCGGCCGGCCACCGAGCTCGCCGACCTGGTGCGCCGCGGCGAGGTGACGTCGCGCGAGCTCGTCGACGCCTCGCTCGCGCGGATAGAGCAGCTGAACGACCGTCTCGGCGCGTTCATCTACGTGGACGCCGACGCGGCCCGTGAGACCGCTGACTCCGTCTCCGCCGGAGACGAGCGTCCCTTCGCCGGCGTTCCGATCGCGATCAAGGACATCGGTCCCCCGTGGGCGGGCCGGCCCTACACCTGCGGCGCAGAGCTGTTCGGCGACTTCGTGCCGCCGATCGACGGCTACGTGGTCAGGCGCATCAAGGACGCCGGCTTCGTCCCCGTGGGAAAGACGAAGACGCCGGAGTTCGGGATCCTGCCCGTGACCGAGCCGCGCCGGTACGGGCCGGCGCGCAACCCGTGGGACAGCGATCGCACGCCGGGTGGGTCCTCGGGCGGCTCGGCCGCGGCCCTGTGCGCGGGCCTCGTGCCGATCGCGCACGCGAGCGACGGCGGCGGGTCGATCCGCATTCCCGCAGCCTGCTGCGGGCTGGTCGGCCTGAAGCCCTCCCGGGGGCGGATGTCGGCGGGGCCCCTGCTCGGGGACAGCCCACTCGTGATCGACGGAGGATTGACCCGAACGGTCGCGGACACGGCCGCGCTGCTCGACGTGCTCGCCGGCTACGAGGCGGGCGACGCCACCTGGGCGCCACCGCCGGCGCGGCCCTTCGCACACGCGGCGGAGCGTGATCCCGGAAGGCTCCGGATCGGGTACTCGCTGCTCTCGCCGGTGGAGCGCGTTTCGCCCGACGAGGAGTCGACGCGGGGCGTCACCGAGACGGCCGAGCTGCTGCGCTCGCTCGGCCACGACGTCGAGGAGGCGGATCCCCCGTGGCAGAACCCGGACACGCTCGAGCTCTTCACCGTGCTGTGGGCGGTGCAGGTGGGGATGACCGTTCGCTTCGCCGGCCAGATCTCCGGCCGCGAGCCCGCGCCCGAGCTGATGGAGCGGCTGTCGTGGGAGCTCTACGAGCGTGGGCGCGAGACCAGCGCCTACGAGCACGCCGCGGCGGTGATCCAGCTGCAGGCGTTCGTGCGCGGCGTGATCGCGTGGATGAGCCAGTACGACGCGTTCCTCTGCCCGACGCTCGCGCAGCGTCCGGTGCCGATCGGGGAGATCGACGGCGAAGCGGGCATGGAGGCATTCGCGCGCTCCGCCGACTTCACGCCCTACACGGCGCCGATCAACCTGAGCGGCCAGCCCGCGATCTCGCTCCCCGTGCTGCAGGGCGGCGACGGCCTGCCGACCGCGGTACAGATCGTCGGCCGTCCCGCCGGCGACTGGGAGCTGCTGCAGCTCGCAGCGCAGATTGAGCGGGAGCTTCCTTGGGCCGGCCGGCGGCCGGACCTCGGCTGAGCCTGCGGGCGCGCACGCTCACCGCCCCGAGCGGGCCTTCGCCCGCGCTCAGAGCAAGCTCAAGAGCAGCCGGAACGGCAGCAGGATGATGTCTATCACGAGTACCACGAGCCCGACCGCCAGGAGCACCACGAACGAGATCAACGCGAAGATCCCGAAGATGAGCTTCATGATCGGATGGCCGGCGCGCCCGGGCATCCCCCAGGCCGATCCAAACGGCACGCGAGTGACGAATAGGTCTGGCATCTCGGCGGTGGTCCTACCCGAGTGCGGTGTGTAACAAACTGGTTGGTCGAGCGAGCGTGAACCGAGCCGCCGGCGCGGCGTCATGCGTGGGCGCCTATGGCTGGCTCGGCGGCAGCAGGTGCCGCATGGCGAGCGCGAAATGCGCGAACTGCGCTTGGAAGTCGTGCGTCACGAGCGGCCGGCCGGCGCCGTCGGGAGCCGGCGACGGCGCCCCCTGAGGCGAGGCGCGCCGTGCCTCGCGGGACTGGGAGCGCCAGCTGTCGATTGCGGCCCGCGCGGCGTCCGGCGCGGGGACGTCGGCGCGTGGGTCGTCCGCGAGCACGATGCCGAGGTGGGGTGAGTTCTCGACGCGCCGCCCCATGCGCCCGATCGCCTGCTCCGGATGCGCGGCGAACCGGGTCAAGATCGTCTTCATCAGCGCCGTGTGATCGAGCGTCTCGTGGCAGACCCCGGCGCCGACCCGAGGTCCCACGACGATGGCCGGTACGCGTACTCCCAGGCTCGGATAGCCCGACCCGTCGTCGACGAGCGGTGGCGAGACGTGGTCGTAGAAGCCGCCGTGCTCGTCGTAGACGATCACGAGCAGCGTGTCCTCCCAGTTGGGGCTGCGAGCCAGCGCCTCGTAGATCTCGAGAATGAAGGCCTGCCCGGCGCGGATGTCGGTGGGAGGATGGTCATCATTCGAGTTCGGGTCGAGAATCGAGAGGTCGATGAAGTTCGGGTCGATCCATGAGATCTCGCGCAGCCTGCCGCCTGCGGCGTCGTCGAGGAAGCTGTCGTGGCCGACGACCACGGCCTCGAGGGCGTCCGTGAGGAGGCTGATCCCCTTGCGGTCGAAGTAGGCGAAGTTGTCGCGCTTGATGTCGCCTGGGTCGCGGTAACGGCCGTCGGCCGCGCGCAGCGTCGCGGGGTCGTGCGAGTACCAGCGCCATTGCTCGTCGGCGAGCTGGTGGGTGAAGGCGGCGACGTCGAAAATCGGCGCATTGCCGAGGTGAAGACCGCGGAAGAGGTGCGCGAACCGCTCGAGGAAGTCCTCGTGGACCGCGTCGGCTGTCGCGCCGGCGAGCGAGTAGAGGCGGTTCGGCCACGTGTCGCCCGGGATCGAGCTGTGCCATCGATCGCAGACGCAGTAGTGACGGGCCAGGAAGTCGTAGGCGGGGAGGTCCTTTCCGGTGTAGAAGCCCATCGGCACCATCCAGAGGTCCTCGCCGACCCCGCCCGCGGGATCGCGAGACTCGACGAAGCTCCTCACGAAGCCGTCCATCGGGTAACGGCCCGAGTCGAGCTGCCCGAGCTGGACGGCGACGCCCTCGGGCGAGTGGTCGGGGTCGAGGCTCTTGTTCAGCGCCTCGCCGTGGCGCTGGACGTGCTCGGCGTCCGCATCGAAGGCGGTCAGCGGGATCCTGCTTCCGTCGGGAGCGACGTTGTAGTTCACCTCCGGGCCGGTGAGCCCGTCGAGGCCCTCGATGCGCTCGATCGCCGGCGTCTCCGCGAGTGAGAGGTACCCGAGCATGTGGTCGAAGGAGCGGTTCTCCATCATCACCACCACGACGTGCTGGATCTGGCGCAGCCGCCGCTCCGCTCGCTCGTCAGTCATCGGTCCGGGTGCTCTTCACCCGCCACCGGGCTGGCGCGGGGCCTGAACGCCGGGCCGAGCGGCGAGCGCCTGATGCACCGCCGCGGCCTCCGACGGGTCGAGCTGCGCGGCATAGAGCTCGGCGCGCGATTGCGCCTGCGTCGCCTGATCCGCTCCGATCTTGACGCCGAGGTAGGCGCCGACCACCGTGGAGACGACGCCGAACGCGGACGTGGCGACGGCGACCATCTCCGTCTTCGACCCGGAGCTGATATGGAGGATCACGATGGCCGCGATCGCCGTGATCGACAGAACGCCGACCACGACGGCGATCAAGCCACCGATCGCGCGTATCCCGTCCGATGTGAAGAGTCCCACGGATTGGGGCCGCTGAGGATCCTGAGAGGCCACTGCTCCCTCCTCCTGCGTCGCGAGGGGCGGTTGGAGCGGAGCCTCTCAGATCGCTTGAACGCCGTCAAGCGGTCGGTATCGCTTGCTCCATTCGGGCGGATGAGCGGGAACACGTGCCCGGCACGCGCGGTGGCTACGAGCCGGGCGCAGCCGGGTCAACCGGCCGCGCTGTCGTAGCGCTTTGCGACCTCCGGCCAGTTGACGACGTTCCACCACGCGGCGATGTAGTCGGGACGGCGGTTCTGGTACTTGAGGTAGTAGGCGTGCTCCCAGACGTCGACGCCGAGGATCGGAGTCTGGCCGCTCGAGACCGGCGAGTCCTGGTTCGCGGTGCTCGTGACCTTGAGGCCGGAGCCCTCGTGGACGAGCCACGCCCAGCCGCTGCCGAAGCGGTTCGCGCCGGCGTCGGCGATCTGCTGCTTGAAGTCGTCGAAGCTTCCGAATGTCGAGTCGATCGCCTCGCGCAGCGTGCCGTCGGGCTCGCCGCCCCCGTCGGGACTCATGATCTGCCAGAAGAAGGTGTGGTTGGCGTGGCCGCCCGCGTTGTTGCGCACCGGTCCCTGCTTGTCAGAGGGCAACGAATCGAGGTTTCTCAGCACCTCCTCGACCGGCTTGTCGGCCCATTCGGTCCCCTCGAGCGCCGCGTTTGCCTTGTCGACGTAGGTCTGATGATGCTTGTCGTGGTGCAGGCGCATGGTCTGCTCGTCGATGTGCGGCTCGAGCGCGCCATAGTCGTAGGGAAGCGGCGGTACCTCGTAGGCCATTGGTCAGTCCTCCGGTCGGGTCGAAGTGCACTTCTACCAAACGGGTGGACGCGCGATATAAGTGGGCGCCGATGGGCGCACCTCCCTGGGCCGGCCGCCGGCTGCACTTGATCGGCATCGGCGGCGCCGGCATGAGCGGCCTGGCGCTCGTCGCGCGCGCGCTCGGCGCGGAGGTCACCGGCTCTGACCGCGCCGACTCGACGTACGCGCGGCGGCTGCGAGACGCGGGAATCGAGCCGGTGATCGGCCACGACGCGGCGAACCTGCCAGGCGACGCAGAGGTGGTCGTCTCGACTGCGATCGGGCACGACAACCCGGAGCTCGCCGCTGCGCGCGAGCGTGGCGCGCGCGTACTCCATCGCGGCGAGCTGCTCGGTGAGGTGAGCCGCCTGAAGCGTTGCATCGCAGTGGCCGGGACGCACGGCAAGACGACGACGGCAAGCATGGCGGCGCACGCGCTCGTCGACTCGGGGCGGTCGCCGTCGTACCTGATTGGCGGGGAGCTGCGCTCGACCGGGACCAACGCCGCCTGGGGCGAGGGCGACTGGCTCGTCGTGGAGGCCGACGAGTCGGATCGTTCGTTCCTCGAGCTCTCTCCGGAGCTTGCGGTTGTGACGAACGTCGAGCTCGACCACCACTCCACCTATCGCTCGCTGGCAGAGGTCGAACGCGCCTTCCGGTCCTTCGCCGGGCGCGCCTCGCGGGTCCTGCGTGAGGCGCACGTGGGGGGTCTCGGCGGTGACAGCTTCGGCATCGAGTCCGGCGACCTGCAGGCGCGCGACGTCCGCCTGAGCGCCGCGGGCAGCAGCTTCTCGATCGAGGGCACCGCCGCGGCGCTGCGCGTACCGGGGCGTCACAACGTCCTGAACGCGCTGGCCGCGATCGGGGCGTGCCGCTTCGCCGGGCTCCCGCTCGCGGAGACGGCGAAAGCGCTGGCCGGCTTCAGCGGTGCGCGCCGTCGCTTCGAGTGGCACGGGGAGACCGCTCGGGGAGCGGCCGTCTACGACGACTACGCGCATCACCCGACCGAGGTCGCAGCAACCCTCGAGGCGGCTCGAACGCTCGATCCGGAGCGGCTGATCGCGTGCTTCCAGCCTCACCTCTACTCGCGTACGGAACGGCTCGCGCGGGAGTTCGGGCGCGCGCTCGCGCTGGCGGACACGATCGTCGTGCTGGACGTATACCCCGCCCGCGAGCGCGCCGAGGACCACCCCGGGGTGAGCGGCCTGATCGTCGCGCGCGCCGCCGCCGACGCCTCGCGCGGTAGGCGCGTCTACTGGACTCCCACGCTCGAGGACGCCGAGCGCCTGCTGCGGACGCTGCTCGGTCCCGGCGACCTGCTGCTGACGCTCGGCGCCGGAGACGTGGACACGCTCGCCGGGCGGCTCGTGCCGCCCCCGCCCCGGAATCGCCTAGGCTAGGACCGAGATGCCGAGTGAGGTGAGCAGTCGCCGGTGACGCGCCGCGCGCTGGCACGCCCGCTCATCGCCGGAACCGCGCTCGTAGTCGCGGTCGCGCTCGTGCTGGGTCTGCTGCTCGTCGTCGTGATCAACCTGCGCGGCTCCTCGCGCAACGCAGAGCGCTCCGAGCAGGTGGTCTCGAGCGCCGCTCGCGTCGAGCAGCTGACGATCGATCTCGAGACGGGCGTGCGCGGTTACGTGATCACCAGCCGGGCCTCCTTCCTCGAGCCCTGGCTCGTGGCGAGGCGGGAGCTGCCGGGAGCCGAGGCTCAGCTCGAGAGACTTGTTGCGGGCAACCGGGCGCAGGAGGCTCGTGCCCGCGACATTTCGGGTCAGATCAGCTCCTACCTGTCCTCCTACTCGCTGCCGCTCGTGGCGCTTGCGCGGCAGGACCCGCCGGCGGCGCGCAACCTCGTCACAACGGCAATCGGCAAGCGGCGCGTCGACGCGATCCGCGCGGGACTCGCGGCCTTCGGGGCGACGGAGACGCGACTGGCGGCGTCACGGCGGTCGAGCGCGGACCACGTCGCCGCGCTCGCCGTCGCGGGGGTGGCGCTCGGCGGTGTCCTGCTCGTGGCGCTCGCGGCGATCTTCACGGCGTACGTCTCCCGCGCGTACGGGCGGGAGCGTCGGGCGGGCGAGCGTATATCGCGGCTGCAGCAGCTGACCGCGGGACTGGCGAGCGCGCTCGGGGTCGAGGAGGCAACGCAGATCGTGGCCAATCAGGCGCTCGACGCCTTCGGCGCGGACGTTGCCGTGGTCGCCCTGGGAGCCGGGGAGCGGATGACGGCGGTCGCGCGCGCCGGCGCGGCGAACGCCGAGGGTGCCGAAGGCGCCGAGGGTGAGGCGCAGCTGCCCGAGAGCGCGGCGCATGTCGGCGCCGTCCCTGAGCACGTCGGCGAGGGAGGATGGGTCACGCTGGCCCTTCGCGGCGCGCGGCAGACGATCGGCGCGGTCGCGCTGCGCTTCGCCCACGCGCGAGATCTCGACGACGAGACCCGCGGCCTGATGCAGGCGGTCTCGTTCCAGGCGGGAGGGGCCGTCGAGCGTGCCCAGCTCGAGTCGGCGCGCCAGGCGGCGCTCGACGCAGCACGCCAGGCGGGGGACAGGCTCACGCTGCTGGCCGAGGCGGGCGAGCTGCTCGGAGAGTCGCTCGACTACGAGGCGACGCTGCGGAAGGTCGCAGACCTCGCGGTCCGCTCGCTAGCGGACTGGTGCAGCGTGGACATGGTCGACGACGAGCGCGGGCTTCGCAACGTGGCCGTCGCGCACGTCGATCCGGAGAAGGTCGCCCTCGCCCGGGAGCTTCAGGAGCGCTTTCCGCCCGATCCGCAGGCGCCGACCGGGGTGGCGAACGTGATCCGCACCGGCCGCGCGGAGCTCTACCGCGACATCCCCGAGGGACTGCTCGAGGCCGCGGCGCGCAGCGAGGAGGAGTTGCGCGTCACGCGCGATCTCGGGCTCGTCTCGGCGCTCATCGTGCCTCTGCGCGCGCGCGAGCGCACGCTCGGCGCGATCACCTTCATCGCCGCCGAGTCCGGCCGCCACTACGAAGATGCGGACCTGCGCCTCGCCGAGGACCTCGCCTACCGCGCCGCGCTGGCGATCGACAACGCTCGCCTCTACGAGCGCGAGCGAGGGATCGCGGAGACGCTCCAGCGGAGCCTGCTGCCCGACCGCCTCCCGGAGCTGCCTGGAATCTCGCTCGGCGCGGGCTACGTGCCGGCCGAGTCCGAGCTCGAGGTGGGGGGTGACTGGTATGACGTCATCCCGCTCGGCGGGGCGCGGGTCGGTGTGGTCATCGGCGACGTCGTCGGCCATGGGATCCGGGCCGCGACCGTGATGGGCCAGGTGCGGAGCGCGCTGCGCGCGTACGCGCTCGAGGGCCACCGCCCGAGCGAGGTGATCGAGCGCCTCAATGGGATGCTCGCCGCTGGGGGTCCGCACTCGATGGTGGGGACGCTGCTGCTGCTCGTCTACGACCCGGCGGCCGGCACCGTTCGCTACGCGAGCGCCGGGCACCTGCCGCCACTCGTGCTCTCCCCCGCCGGCGAGCACCGGTATCTGGACGGCGGACGCACGACGCCGCTCGGGGTGCGCTCGACCGTTCCGCTTCGCGAAGGCGAAGCAAAGCTCGAGCGGGGCTCGACGGTCCTGCTCTACACCGACGGGCTCGTCGAGCGGCGCGGTGAGGCGCTCGACCGGGGTCTCGCCCGGCTGGCGACGCTGGCCGCGGACTCCGCCGGCAGCGCTCAGGATGTCTGCGATCGTGTTCTGGAGCGGCTGCAGCGGGACGGACCTGTCGTCGACGACATGGCGCTGATAGTGGCGCAGGCCGCCGAGGCGCCGACCGATCGGGTGCGCCTCACGTTGCCCGCCGAACCGTCCTCCGTCCCGCAGGCGCGCGCGGCCCTCAGCCGGCTGCTCGGCGACGCGGGAGCGAGCGATGCCGAGCAGTTCGAGCTTGCCGTGGCGCTTGGCGACGCGGCGGCGAATGCCGTCGAGCACGCCTACGGGATGCGCAGCGGTGTGTTCGAGATCGACGCGCGCGCCGCCGATGACGGACTGGTGACGATCGAGGTGCGTGACTTCGGCCGCTGGCGCTCCGCACGCGGCGCCCACCGCGGACGCGGGCTCGAGCTGATGCGCGCATTCACCGACTCGCTCGAGGTCGACCGAGGCGTCAACGGGACGGTCGTGAGGATGCGCCGACAGCTCGGCGGCGGGGACGGCGGGGAGGGGCCGCCGCCGGCCGACGCCACGCCCCCGCTGGAGCAGCGGGCCGGGGCGCTGGGCGCCCAGAGCGCGGGGATCCCCGAAGAGATCAAGGACGGAGCGCCGCCTCCGGCGGGCACGGCGCTGTCGGGCGTCCCGATCGGGGGACGGGCGTGAGCGACCTCGCCCAGATCTCGGTCGCCCCTCGCGATCGCCTGACGATCGTCCACATCGCGGGCGAGATCGACAGCTCGAACGCGGCGACCGTGCGCGAACGCGTCACCGAGGCCGTCCCGAACGAGGTGGTCGGGCTCGTCATCGACCTCTCGAACGTCACCTACCTCGACAGCGCTGGAGTCGGCCTGCTGTTCGACATCGCCGGACGCCTGTCACGTGCCGGGCAGCACCTGCGCGTCGTCGTGCCGCCGAGCTCGCTCGTGCTCAGGGTGCTCGAGCTGACCGCGGTGTCCACCGTCGCGCCCCTGGACGCCTCGCTCGACGAGGCGGTACGCGGGCTGGAGGCCGTCGACTAGCGCGCCGCTACGCGGCGCGCTCGGGTCCCTTCTCGGCGGACCGTCGATCGGTTCGCGGGCGGGCGTCCGATCGGTGGTGCCGGCCGGTCCGGCGGAGCAGCCGAAGCCGATCGGTTCGCGGAGCAAGAGCGCCTCCCGGGTAGGACTCCGCACGCCGGGCGCGAACCTCGACACATGTGCCTCGAGAGGCAAGCACGCCGATGAGGGCGGCGGCCTCGCTTCCCGCGCCGACGCGCGTCGCCATCCGCCTACCGCGCCTGCGCCTGCGCCGGCGCCGGCGCCTGAGCGTGATCGTGGCGCTCGTCTGCATCGCGCTCGCCGCCGCCTACATCGGCTGGTTCCGCGACTCCTCGTTCGCGGCGGTTCGGCGCGTCGAGATCAGCGGGCTCGCCACCGTCCGTGCAGGGATCCTGCGAACCGCGCTCGAGCGTGCGGCCGCACGGATGAGCACACTCGACGTCGACACGGACGCCCTGCGGCGGTCCGTCGCGGGCGAGCCGCTGGTGCGCTCGATCAACGCGACCGGACACTTCCCGCACAGGCTCAGCATCGACGTCGCGCTCAACCTCCCGGTCGCGGCGCTCGCCGGGGGCGGTCACAGCCTCGCGATCTCATCCGACGGGACGCTTCTGCCTGGGCTGCCCACGGCCGGCCTGCCGAACGTCTTCGTCGCCCGCCTTCCGGCAGGCGCGCGGCTTCCCGCCGGTCGCGCGATGGCCCTCGTGGCCGTCGCCGCCGCGATCCCGGCCGCGCTGCGCCCACGCGTCGCGAGCCTGTCCCTCCGGGGCGGCTCAGGTGTCAGCGCGCGCCTGCCCGGCGGCCCGCAGCTGATCCTGGGCGACGCCAACGACGCCCGCGCGAAGTGGCTCGCTGCGGCCGCCGTCCTGGCAAGCCCGGAGAGCGCCGGCGCGGCCTACGTCGACCTGCACGATCCCTCGCATCCGATCGCCGGCGGGGTCTCGAACACCGGAACGCCGCAGCCCGACGGCTACACGGGGCCCGGCGCCACGGGCGTCATCCCGGCCGACCCGGCGCCGCCCGGCGTCGCTGCTCTCGGCACCGGGCAGGGCACCCCGGCGGGGGCATCTCCAGGCACCGCAACGACCGCCACCAACACTCAACCCTGACTTCAGCGATGCCGATGACACTAACGCGGAGGTCGAGGGTGAGGGTCGTCGCAAAAGCGGGATCGCGTTGACACCCGCCCCCGAAACCGCCTACAGTGCGGGCTTTCCGGCCCTTCAAGCTGCCTGCAAACCTTGAACTTTCGCTTGAGAGTCGGACGGAACGGCGTGGCAACGAGTCACCCATCAATGAGCGAGGTCTTCCAGAGCGATGGACACCGGTAGCTACCTGGCGGTCATAAAGGTCGTCGGCGTCGGCGGCGGCGGGACCAATGCGGTCAACCGCATGGTCGATGCGGGCCTCAAGGGCGTCGAGTTCATCGCCGTCAACACAGACGCGCAGGCGCTCCAGATGTGCGATGCCGACATCAAGCTGCAGATCGGCGCGCATCTCACACGCGGGCTCGGCGCGGGCGCCAACCCCGACGCCGGTCAGGGCGCCGCCAACGAGAGCCGCGACGAGATCAAGGAGGCGCTCAAGGGCGCCGACATGGTGTTCGTCACCGCGGGTGAGGGAGGCGGCACCGGGACGCGGCGCCGCGCCCGTGATCGCGGAGATCGCAAAGCACGAGATCGGCGCGCTGACCGTGGGCGTCGTCACCCGTCCGTTCTCCTTCGAGGGAAGCCAGCGCCAGCGGCAGGCGAGCGAGGGAGTCCAGCGGCTCAGCGAGCAGGTGGACACGCTGATCGTGATCCCGAACGAGAAGCTGCTCGGGATCGTCGAGCGGCGCACGAGCATCCTCGACGCATTCCGCGAGGCGGACAACGTGCTGCGCCAGGGCGTGCAGGGCATCACGGACCTGATCACGATCCCGGGCCTGATCAACCTCGACTTCGCCGACGTGCGGACGATCATGCACGACGCCGGCTCCGCGCTGATGGGGATCGGCGCCGCGAGCGGCGAGAATCGCGCCGCCGAGGCCGCCAAGAACGCGATCTCGAGCCCCCTGCTCGAGCAGTCCGTCGAGGGCGCCACGGGGATCCTGCTGAACATCACCGGCGGCGGCGACCTCGGCCTGTTCGAGGTGAACGAGGCCGCCGAGATCATCCAGAGCGCCGCCGCGTCCGACTCGAACATCATCTTCGGCGCGGTGATCGACGAGGACCAGGACGAGGAGCTGCGGGTCACCGTGATCGCCACCGGCTTCGACAAGCGCGCCGAGCCGGGGCCGACCTTCGAGCCGACCGAGCAGCCCCGCCGCCAGCCCGGCTCGCGGCGCTCCCCGGTGATGGACGACCGGCAGCGCTCGTCGCTCGAGATTCAGGACGACGAGATCGACATCCCGTCGTTCCTGAAGGATTGAGAAGCCCCGTCGCGCGCCGCGGGCAGGGCGCGCCGTAGCGACACCGCGCGCGCAGGGACCGCTGATACTGTCCGCGGCTTGGCCACCGCTTCGGAGACGCTGCGCCGAACGCCGCTCTACGAGCGCCACGTCGACGGCCGGGGCGCGAATCGTGCCGTTCGCCGGGCTGGGAGATGCCGGTCCAGTACGAGGGAATCCGGCAGGAGCACCTCGCGGTCCGCCGGCACGCCGGTCTGTTCGACGTCTCCCACATGGGACAGATCGAGACGAGCGGCCCCGACGCGGAGGCGTTCCTGCAGCGACTGCTCTCGAACGACGTCGACCCGGCTCGTCGCACGGCGGAGCGCAGTACTCGGTGCTCTGCCGCGAGGACGGCGGGGTGCTCGACGACCTCTTCACCTACCGCCTCGGCGAGCGCTTCCTGACCGTCACGAACGCCGCCAACCACGAGCGCGACTACGAATGGCTCACGGCGCACGCCGACGGCCTCGAGGTCAGCGTGCGCGACGCCGCAGCCGACTACGCGATGCTCGCGCTGCAGGGCCCGCAGGCACGCGACGATCCTCGACCGGCACATCGACGGCGACGCGCCGCCGCGCATGCGCACCGCGGACGCCCGTGTGGCGGGCGTCGAATGCCTCGTCTGCGGCACCGGCTACACCGGCGAGGACGGCGTCGAGCTGCTGATCCGCGCCCGCAGGGCGCGGGCGCGCGTCTGGGACGCGCTGACCGGCTCAGGCGCCGCTGCCGGCCGGCCTCGGCGCGCGCGACACGCTGCGGCTCGAGGTCTGCTTCCACCTCTATGGCAACGACCTGTCCGAGGAGCGCAACCCGATCGAGGCGGGACTCGGCTGGTGCTGCAAGCGCGAGACGGGGTTCGTCGGGGCCGACGCGCTGCCCGCCGAGCCGGCACAGCGGCTGGTTCCCTTCGCGCTGACCGAGCGCGGCATTCCCGCGGCAGGAAAACGGCGATCAGCACCCCGGCCGGAGACGGCGTGGTGACGAGCGGCACCTTCTCGCCGTGCCTCGAGATCGGGATCGGGATGGCGTACGTACCCTCCGAGGCGACCGAGGCTCGGAACTCCGATCGAGATCGACGTGAGGGGCCATACCCGCGCCGGCGAGGTGCGCGAGCGGCCGCTGTTTCGCAGGAGCTGAGATTGCCCGAGCGCCGTCCGGAAGACTTCAATCACGACCACGCGCGGGCGGCGGGCCGCTCGCTCTCCGGGAGGATCCGAGTTGCCGAGCACTACCCCGACGAGCTGCAAGTATCACGCCGAGCACGACTGGGCGCGAATCGAGGGGGACGAGCGCGACGTTCGGGATCACCTGGTTCGCGCAGGACCAGCTCGGCGAGGTCGTTTTCGTCGACCAGCCCTCGGTCGGCGACTCGCTGAGCGCGGGCAAGACTACGCGGAGGTCGAGTCGGTAAAGGCCGTCTCGGACGTCTTCGCCCCGCTGTCGGGCGAGATCGTGGAGGTCAACGAGGCGCTCGCCGACGCGCCCGGAGAAGATCAACCAGGATCCCTATGGCGACGGCTGGCTCGTGAAGGTGCGGCTCAGCGATCCGAGCGAGGCCGACTCGCTGCTGGACGTGGGCGCCTACCGCGAGCTGCTCAACAAGGGCGCATGACGGCGGCTGCCATCCTGAACGCCGCGATGAGCCGCTACACCTCGACGACCGAGCAGCGACCGGCGCGAGATGCTCGCGAAGATCGGCGTCTCCTCGGTCGAGGAGCTGTTCGAGGCGATCCCGGAGCGGCTGCGCATGCACGAGCCGCTCGCACTACCGGAGGGGATGGCCGAGCAGGACGTCGAGGCCCACCTCGCCGCGCTCGCCGCCCGCAACCGCAGCGCCGACGGAGGAGGTCAGCTTCGTCGGCGCGGGCATGTACGACCACTACGTGCCGGCGCTGATCGACTCGATCACCCAGCGCTCCGAGTTCCTGACGCCGTACACGCCCGTACCAGCCGGAGATCTCGCAGGGCGGCCTGCAGGTGATGTTCGAGTTCCAGACGGCGATCTCGCGAGCTGACCGGGCTGCCGGTCGCGAACGCGTCGCTCTACGAGGGGCCCTCGTCGGTCGCGGCCGCCGGCTACATGGCGCTGCTCGAGAACCGCCGCTCGAAGTTCGTCGCATCACGCGGCGTTCACCCGCATTCGCGCGAGACGCTCGCCACCTACTCGGCCGGATTCGGCACCGAGGTGGTCGAGGTCCCGCTCGACGCGGCCGGCGCGACCGACATCGAGGCCCTTGCCGCCGCCGTCGACGAGGAAACCGCCGCGGTCTTCCTGCAGCAGCCGAACTTCCTCGGCACGGTCGAGGACCTCGGGCCGCTCGTCGAGGCCGCCAAGCGCACCGGCGCGCTCGTGGTCTGCTCGGCCGACCCGCTGACGCTGGGCATCCTCACGCCGCCCGGGGAGCTCGGCGTCGACATCGCGCTCGGCGAGGGCCAGTCGCTCGGCAACCGGCTCGACTTCGGGGGCCCGTCGTTCGGCTTCTTCGCCGCGCAGGAGCGCTTCATCCGCAAGATGCCGGGCCGCATCGCCGGCGAGACGGTCGACGTCGACGGCCGCCGCGGGTTCGTCCTGACGCTCCAGACTCGCGAGCAGCACATCCGGCGCGAGAAGGCGACCAACAACATCTGCACCGCGCAGGCGCTGAACGCGCTCGCCGGCGTCA
Source organism: uncultured Actinomycetes bacterium (assembly GCA_963719375.1). Lineage (GTDB taxonomy): Bacteria > Actinomycetota > Thermoleophilia > Solirubrobacterales > Thermoleophilaceae > JAICJV01. The sequence continues at coordinate 2,811,816 of CAVRBY010000001.1, forward strand.
TCTACCTGTCCTGGCTCGGCCAGCGCGGCATCGTCGAGCTCGGCGAGCTGATGCTGCGACGGGCCCACTACGCACGCGAGCGGCTCGGCCTCGCGGCGATCAACCCCGGTCCCATCTTCCGCGAGTTCGCCGTGCGGGTGCCGGAGCTCGATCGGGTGATGAAGCGCGCGCGCGCGGCCGGAATCAATCCCGGCTACCGGCTCGCCCGCGACTACCCGGAGTACGAGGACGGGCTTCTGGTGGCGATCACCGAGCGGCGCACGCGCGCCGAGATCGACGGTCTCGCCGAGGTGCTGGCCGGGGCGCGAGAGGGGGTGCACGCGTAGTGGGCGAGCTGGTGCCGCCGCGCGGCGAGACGGTGACGATCTTCGAGCGCTCGCGGGCGGGCCGGCGGGCCTTCACCCCGCCTACGCTCGACGTTCCGGAGACGCCGATCGACGAGCTGCTGCCGGCGTCGGCCCGGCGCTCGCGAGCCGCCGGAGCTGCCGGAGGTAGCGGAGCCGGAGATCGTCCGCCACTACAACAACCTGTCGAAGAAGAACTTCGACCTCGACACCGGCTTCTACCCGCTCGGGTCGTGCACGATGAAGCACAACCCGAAGGTCAACGAGCGCGTCGCCGCGCTCCCCGGCCACGCGCGCCTGCATCCGCTGCAGGACGCCGGAGTACGCGCAGGGGGCGCTGGAGCTGATGTGGCGGCTCTCGCGCGCCTTGAGCGAGGTTGCCGGGCTGCCCCACGTGTCGCTGCAGCCGAGCGCCGGGTCGCACGGTGAGCTCGCGGGGCTGCTGCTGACGCGTGCGTACCACGCGGATCGAGGCGAGGAGCGGACCAAGGTGCTCACGCCGGACACCGCGCACGGGACCAACCCGGCGAGCGTGACGATGGCCGGCTACGAGGTCGTAAAGGTCGGCACCGCGGCCGACGGCGGCGTCGACCTCGACGACCTGCGCGCCAAGACGGACTCGCGACGTCGCCTGCCTGATGCTGACGAACCCGAACACCCTCGGCCTGTTCGACCGCAACATCGAGGAGATCGCCTCGATCGTGCACGACGCCGGAGCGACGCTCTACTACGACGGCGCCAACCTGAACGCGGTGATGGGCATCTCGCGGCCCGGCGACATGGGCTTCGACATCGTCCACTTCAACCTGCACAAGTCGTTCACCCAGCCCCACGGCGGCGGCGGCCCGGGTGCGGGACCGATCGCCGTCTCCGACCGCATCGAGCCCTTCCTGCCGCGCCCGCAGGTCATCGAGCTCACACCTCAGAACGGCGCGGACGCCCGCTACGGGCTCGACTTCGAGCGGCCCAAGTCGATCGGGCGCCTGCGCGGCTTCCACGGCAACTTCGGCGTATTCGTCCGTTCCTACGCCTACATCTGCTCGGTCGGGGTCCGACGGCCTGCGTGACGTCTCGGACACCGCGGTGCTGAACGCGAACTACCTGCGCGCTCTGCTCGCCGAGGACGGCATCGCCGAGTACCTGCCGATCGCCTTCGACCGGCTCTGCATGCACGAGTTCGTGGTCTCCGGACAGGCGGGCAAAGGAGAAGCTCGGGATCCGCACGCTCGACATCGCCAAGCGGCTGCTCGACCATCGCGTCCACCCGCCGACGGTCTACTTCCCGCTGCTCGTCGACGAGGCGCTGATGATCGAGCCGACCGAGACGGAGACGAAGGAGACCCTCGAGGAGTTCGCCGCGTCCATGCGGGCGATCCTCGAGGAGGCCGCCGAGGACCCCGAGATCGCGCGTGGCGCGCCCTACTCGACGCCGGTCAGGCGGCTCGACGAGAGCGGCGCCGCTCGGCACCCGGTGGTGCGCCAGCGGCCGCGCGGGGAGGAGCCGCCCGGCGACCCCGAGCACGCCGGTCAGGTCACCGGCGGCGCCATCTGAGCGGCTCGGCATGACCATTCAGCCGGGTGACCGTCACGAGACCGGTGGATGTGGCTGCGTGAGGAGAGCTCCGGCGCTGGTCGTAGGCTCTCGGGTGTGCCTGACTGGTTCATAACCAACGTCGCCGACGCTCCGGCGAGTCGCCACGAGCGCGCCGGCACCACGGTCGTCTTCGAAGATCCGGACGACCGCTTCCCGGAGCTCGGGATCAACATCCGGGTGCTCGAACCGGGGCAGCCGAGCTCGCTCTACCACTCGGAGTCTAAGCAGGAGGACTTCCTCGTGCTCGGCGGGGAGTGCCGGGCGATCCTCGACGGCGAGGAGCGGCTCCTGAAGGCCTGGGACTTCGTCCACTGCCCGGCGGGCACCGCGCACGTCTTCATCGGCGCCGGTGAGGGCCCGTGCACGATCCTGATGGTCGGCGCTCGCGGCTCGGACAAGACCCTGCACTACTCGCTCGACGAGCTAGCTGTGAGCTATGGCGCCGCCGCGCCCGTCGAGACCGACGATCGCGCCGTCGCCTACGCGGAGTGGAAGCCGCAGTTCACGACGACGCGGCTTCCGTGGCCCCCGTCGGACTGAGCCGCCGGCGGTGAACTCCGCCCAGAGCGCGCCGGCGCAGGCGCCTCGAGGCGGGGCATCAGAAACACCCGCCCGCCGCTCCGGGGGCGCCTCACGAACGCCAGATGATTGATTCCACGACTGCGTCCGGAAGGAACGGTCGTGGCGTGGATCAATCATCTAGGCACGGAGGTCTGGCTGCGCGCCCGTCAGCCCGGAAATGCTAGAGAGCACGGTGTGAGCTACCTCGACATCGGCGATCGCATCTGGCCGGTGCTGCGCCGGGTGGGGGGCGGGCATGTGCTCGTCTACCGGGCCACCGGAGGGTTGATCGGACACCGGTTGCCGGGGACCCCGCCGATGCTGCTGCTCGAGCACGTCGGCGCGAAGAGCGGCAAGCGGCGGACCACGCCGCTCGTCTACGTCGAGGACGGACCGAACCTCGTCGTGGTCGCCTCGAAAGGCGGCTATCCGCGCAACCCGGGCTGGTACCACAACCTGCGCGCGCATCCCGACACGACCGTCCAGGTCGGCTCCCGCCGACGTCCCGTGCGTGCGCGCGTCGCGGCCCCCGAGGAGCGAAAGCGGCTATGGCCGAAGGCCGTCGAGGTCTACGGCGGCTACCGCGGGTACCAGGAGCGAACGACGCGCGAGATTCCGCTGGTGGTCCTGGAGCGCCGGAACGGCTAGAAGATTGATTCCGAATTCACCGCCGGGGCCGGGGCCAGGCGAAATCAATCGCCTGGTTTCGCGCAACGGGCGGAGATGATCGATTCCAAGCGCGGCGTCGGAAAGAAATGGCCTGATTCGGAATCAATCATCTATTCGCGCGGGCGCCCGCCCCGATCGGCCGGGTGCGGGTGAACCTCCGTCCCCGGGCACGGCTCCAGTCGCCGCCGCCCAAGCCGGCGAAGCTCTCGAGCGGCGTGAGTGCGTCCGCTCACCCCGAGCGTGCGGTATGCGCGCTCGAGATGCTTCTGGACGGTGCGAGGTGTGATGCCGAGTCGCTCGGCGATCTGCGCATCCGAAAACCCGTCGATCGCGAGGTCCAGAACCTCGCGCTGACGGGGCGTGAGCGGCGCGAGGGGGGAGGGGCCGGTCTCCTCGACCGTGACGAGCTCGACCCCCGCCGGAGCACGCCGCGCGACCATCGCGACGCGCAGCGTCACGCACCCGGGCGTTGCCATCGTCACGGTCGCCCGCGGGGGTCCGGCGCAGGCCCGCAGCCGCCTGATCGCGATGTCGAGCTCCGCGGGCAGGGCCGAGCGGGAGCCGGCGCGGCGGTAGCGACGGGCGAGCAGCCTGCGCGCCGCGGGCGTCGCCTCGACTATTCGAGTGCCGCGGATGGCGAGGACGCCGGCCCTTCCGTCGCCCTCGTCGTCAAGCAGCCCGATCATGGCGAGCGCGACCTGACGCTCGACGACTCGCTCATAGGCTCGGCCCAGCTCGGGGGCGACCAGCTCGAGCACTTCCCGCTCCGCCTCCGAGAAGCCCCGCCGATCGCGGTTGATCGCCACGCCGATCGCGACGTCAGGGCGAGGCATGGGCAGGCCGAAGGCGATCTGGTCCTCCGCCCCCAGTCGCCGGAAGAAGCGCTGATAGAGCTCGAGGCGATGGAAGCTTCGCCGCGTCAGGAGGTCGGATATCGCGCGCGGCCGCGGATCCCCCGTAGCGACCTGGTAGGCGATCAGCGGGTGCTGTCCGCTGAGCGCCGCGAAGACGGCGAGATCTGCTTTGCTTACGGCCGTCTCCGGGTCGTAGGCCCCGGCGACGGTGCCCTCCGCCAGGTCGACCTCGTTGCACGCGACGAGATCGCCCGGAACGAGGCGCCGCACGCCGAGCGTGGCTTCGCGGAGGGTCGCTAGGTCAGGGGCGTCGGCGCAGTCGCAGACGAAAGAGAACGCCGAGCGAAATCGTGCCTCGCCTATGGGCGGCATAGGTCAATCTAGGCCGATCGAGCTCCGCCCGGCAAGCGACGCGGGGTGCTGAACCGGAGCGCGTACGCAATTTTGCGTATTTCGCTCGGCGGCGAGAACCCATAGTGTCGAAGCGCTGGTCGCAGGGTCCGCGAGCAGCTGCCATCGGTCGAAGGGGGCTTGCAGGATGAGGCTCACGGTCGCTCAGCGCGTAACGTCAGTCGTGCTCGGCGCGATCGTCGCCGCGCTGATCGGTGCGGCGTCCGCCTCGGCGTCCTCGACCGTGCTCTCGCAGAACTGGGAGTCGGGAATCGGCAGCTGGACTGCAACTGGCTTCTGGCACGTGCAGACGCACCCGGAGACGATCGCGGTCAAGTCTCCCGACATCAACCCCGACCTCGTCACGCTGCCCGACTCCGGTTCGCTGCCGAGCGCCTATGAGGGCACGAACGTCGCCTGGTACGGCCAGGCATCGACGGGGACCTACTGCGGGTCGGACTTCGCGACGGTGACACAGTCGCCGAAGGACGGCTGCACGTCGAACGGCGCGAACTCGGGCACCCTGACCTCGCCGTCGTTCAGCCTCTCGGGCGCGGCGAGCGCGATCATGCGCTTCGCGGCGTGGTGGGAGGTCGAGGGCGTCGAGGCGAACGGGTTCGACCTGATGAACGTGGAGTACTCGATCGACGGCGGCTCGACCTGGAACCAGGCCGGCACGCTCAGCCCGGCCAACAACCCGCAGGGCAAAGCCGACCAGCCCTACTCGAACAACGGCCTGGGAGCGTCGCCGAGCTGGAAGCAATACCTGGTCGACCTCTCGCCAGCCGCGGGCCAGTCGAACGTGCAGGTCCGGTTCAACTTCGCGACCGGCGACCAGCTCTACAACGGCTTCCGCGGCTGGCTTGTCGACGCGATCAGCATCGACACGCCGTTCGACGCCGGAGCGCCCCAGATCTCCTCCGTCGGCACCTGCAGCGGCCCGAGCCAGCCCGCCCCCGTGTGGGCGGTCAACGGCCAGAACTTCGTCGAGGGATCGCAGGTGCTGCTGGACGGCGCGCAGGACACCGCAGCCGCGATCGAGGCGTCGGACCGGATCGAGATACCTGCGACCACGCTCGGCCAGCACACCGTCGAGGTGGTCTCACCGAACAAGACGACCAGCAACACGTTCAGCTTCTCCGCCGACAACTGCAACTCTCCGGGCCAGGTCGCGAACGGCTCCGGGAAGCGTCCGACGGCAACGCAAGTCGGATGCAACTTCATCATCGAGACGCTCTCCGACACCTGTACCGCGACGGTCGGCGACGCGGCCGCGCCGCCCCGCTCGGCACCGACCGGACCCGTGTCCTTCAGCAGCGCGGGGGACCTGGGCGTCTTCAGCGCCGGCAAGACCTGCAACCTCGTCTCCACGCCGCTCTCGCCGGGCGTCGCGAGTTGCTCGGTGCAGTACGTCCCGCCGACGAACGGACCGCTGCCGACGATCTCGGCCCTGTACGCCGGCGACACGACACACGCCCCGAGCGGCGGCGGGAGCGGGTTCATCCTCGCCTCGGTCGACGGCAGCGGCGACGCTTGCAACGCGGCGACCCCCGCGGTCGCACGGATGGGTGTGCCCCCACTCCGCGCCGCGGCCGGCGGCCGCAGCGCTCGCGCGGGCGCGATCCGAGCGGCGCTGAATCAATACAGCTATCCGAACAGCAGCTCCTCGTTCGGCGACACGATGGGCTACTACGCGTCGCTGTGCGCCAGGACCGTGCAGACCGGGGTCGGCCGCGCCGTCCAGGCGGGAGGAGTCCTGCTCGGCGGCGGCATCATCACCGCGGGCGTGCTCGCTCCCGATCCCGAGCCCGCCAGCAAGACCGGCCTCGTGGTCGGCTCGGTCGCGCTCGGCGGGTTCGTCGCCGGCACCGGCGTCTACACCGGACAGCAGATCGTCAACTCCGCGAACTCGGCCATTCAGGACCCGCCCGACCGCCACTACCGCCAGATCGCGAAGCCGCGACGACCGCGCAAGGTCACCGTTCATGCAGGCAAGGGCTTGACCCCGGCCGCAGCGAGCGCCCTGCAGACATTGATCACGACGGAGCTGCGCGCCGGCTCGCTCGCGAGTGCGATGCGGATCTCGCTCGACCGCGCCGGCGGCGCGCGGCGCGCGCACAACGGCAAGTGGCAGGGGCGGCAGATGACCGCTGCGGTCGGTGACGCGCGCCAACTCGCGGGCCTCTGCGGCGCGATCGTCCCGGAGATCCAGAATGCGGCCACCTTCGCCTCCCAATCGGCGACGCTCAGGCGCGCGACCCCCGCGCGCAACCTGACCCGGTTCGAGCGCGAGGCCCGTCATCGGATGCCGATCCGGATGGCGCACCTGCTCGAGACACTCGGGGCGAGCAGGGCCGACCTGTCCGCCATTCGCCGAGCGGCGCAGAGGGCCAGCCTGAAGCAGGTGCCCGTGAGCGTGGCCGCGTTGCTCCAGGGCACCCAGCTGACCACGGCCTACCGGGAGACCGCGAGGGCGCTCCTGTTCTTCGTAGCCGACCCGCAGATCGTCGCGCAGACGCAGCTTCGCTGACGCTCGCCCCGCGCGTGGAGGCGGACCCTACACTCCGCCAGTGCGCATCTTCTCCGGCATCCAGCCGACGGGCAGCAAGCACCTCGGCAACTACATCGGCGCCATCCGCCAGTACGTCGACGGGCAGGGTCGTGGCGAGGCGATCTACTGCGTAGTGGACCTGCATGCGATCACGGTCCCGTACGACCCGGAGGCACTGCGCCGGAGCGTGCTCGACACGACGACGATGCTGCTCGCCGCGGGCCTCGATCCCGAGCGCTGCGTTCTCTTCCGTCAGAGCGACGTCGCCGCGCACACGGAGCTGACCTGGCTGCTCGCGGCGGTGACCGCGCACGGCGATCTCAACCGGATGCACCAGTTCAAGGACAAGTCCGCGCGCCAGCGCGACCTGGTCTCCGCGGGCCTGTTCTTCTATCCCGTGCTGCAGGCGGCCGACGTCCTCCTCTACCAGACCGAGGAGGTGCCGGTGGGCGACGACCAGCGCCAGCACATAGAGCTCGCGCGTGACATCGCAGAGCGCTTCAACGAGCGCTTCGGCGAGACCTTCACGGTGCCCCGGCACCGGATCCCCGAGGTGGGGGCGCGGATCATGGACCTGCAGCAGCCGGAGCGGAAGATGTCGACGACCGGCGGGACGCCAGCCGGAACGGTGCTGATCCTGGACGACGACCAGATCGTCACGAAGAAGGTCAGAAGCGCGGTCACGGACTCAGGCTCGGACGTCGTGCGAGCGGACGACAAGCCGGGGATCTCGAACCTGATCGAGGTGCTCGCGGTCGTCCGCGGCAGCTCACCGGAAAGCGTGGAGGCCGAGTTCGACGGGTCGGGCTACGGCGCGTTCAAGGGCGCCGTGGCCGAGGAGGTGAGCGCGTACCTGCGGCCGGTGCGCGAACGCTACCTCGAGCTGCGTGCCGACGAGCGGTCCGTCGAGGCGACGCTCGAGGCGGGCGCGGAGCGGGCGCGTGAGCTCGCGGGCGCGACGATCGAGCGGGCTCGCGAGCGGATGGGAGTCGGCGGGGGCTGAGCGGGCTGCTCGCTACGCGAGCGCGCGATAGGCCGCCGCCTGGATATCGCGGTGCACCTGCGGCGGCTCGGATGACTCGAACATGCGCTGGCTGAGGATGATCACGGTGAGGTCGCGGGCCGGGTCGACGAGCCAGGTGCTACCGAAGCCCCCGTTCCAGCCGAACGCCCCGCTCTCGTAGACCGCCTGGCAGAAGCCCCACGAGCGGCCCGTGAAAAAGCCCGGGCCGAGACCGCCGTGCGCCTTCTGCGCCTCGGTCAGCTGATCGGTGGTCATCGCGCGCACGGAGCCTTCCGAGAGAACGGCCTGGCCGGCGCCGAGCAGCATGCGCGCGAAGGCGAGAAGGTCGTCAACGGTCGAGAGGAGCCCAGCGGCGCCGTCACCGAAGGCCGGCGGCCGGCTCCATACGCCGTCGGGCTCGTCCCAGACGACGAGGCCGTCCGGCGTCGGCCGGTAGGCGGTCGCGAGACGATCGGTCCGCTCCGTCCAGAAGCTCGTGCCGGACATGCCGAGCGGCTCGAACAGGCGCGTCCGCAGCACTTCCTCGAACGGCTGGCCCGTGGCACGTGCGAGGAGGACGCCGAGCACCGAGGCGCCCGTGTTGTAGAGCCAGCGCTCACCGGGCTGGGCGAGCAGCGGCAGCGTGCCGAGGCCCGCGATCCACGTGTCGGGATCCGGCTGCACGGCAGGATCGGGCGCACCGAGCGTCGCGAGGCGGAGCTTTTCGGCGGCGGCGACGATCGGCCAGGGCTCGCGGGCCATGAACATCTCCGTGGCCATCCCGAAGCCAAACGTGAACGTGAGTAGGTCGCCGGTCGTTATCGGGCGCCGCGCCGGCTCGGTCTCCTCGAGCGGGCCGTCCATCCGCCGCAGCACCCGGCGATCGGCCAGCTCGGGCAGCAGGCGGTCGACTGGCTCGTCGAGCTCGATCAAGCCCTCGTCGAGGACCGCAAGCGTCGCCGCGGCGGTGATCGGCTTGCTCGTCGAGGCGATCCGGAAGATCGAGTTGCGTGTCACCGGAGGGCCGCCGACCGCCAGGCTCCCGAGCGCCTCTACGTGGACCTCGGCGCCGTGAGCGACGAGGGCGACGAGGCCGGGCACGCGAGTGTCGCCGACGTGGGCCTCGGCGACGGCGTGGAGGCGGCTGAGCCCCGTCGTGTTGAACCCTTTCCCTTGCATCGCTGAGTTAATAGACCTGAGCAGGCGTCCGGAATCATCGCTGGTAAAGGCGTGGGGTTGCCGCTCAACCGCAGTGCCTCGGTGACGGCGACTTCGTCCCCGCGCGGCGTTCGGGTGCCTTGGCGCTCCGGCTACGCCGAGGGGCGCTCGGTCGGCTGTCGTGTGATCAGGCGGACGCCGCGGCCGTGGGTGAGGAAGCTGAGCGCCCAGCGGATCATCACGAGGAGCCGGTTCTCGAAGCCGATCAGGTACCAGAGGTGCACCACGAGCCAGGTGACCCAGGCGATGAACCCGCTCAGGTGGAGCTGCCCGACCTCGGCGACCGCACGCGCTCGCCCGATCGTCGCAAGATTGCCCTTGTCCCGGTAGTGGAACGGCGGCGGCTCGCGGCCCGCGACCGCTCGGCGATGACGCGGGCGGCGTGTCGTCCCTGCTGCATCGCGACCGGCGCGACGCCCGGGTAGACCGTCGACTCGGCCGCCGTCGCGGACCCGGACCATGTCCCCGATTGCGAGGATTTCTCGGTGCCCCGGCAGCGACAGATCCTCGAGCACCTCGACCCGGCCGGATCGGTCAGGCTCGAGGCCGGCGCTGCGGGCGAGGATGCCCGCGAGCGGCGCGGCGATCACACCCGCGGCCCAGATCACGGTTCGGGCGGCGATCTGCTCGCTCTGGCCGTCGGGGCCGGTGGCCGTAACGGAGTAATCGTCGAGATCCACGACGCTGTAGTGGAGGAGCGGGGTGACGCCGAGCCGCTCGAGCGACCGGAGCGTCTTCAGCCGAGAGTGACGGTGCGAAGCCGGCGAGCACGCGGTCATCCGCCTCGACGAGCAGGATGCGCGCCTGCGCGCGTGTCGAGATCCTCGAAGTCGCGTCGGACAGGTCGCGCGCGAGCTCGGCGATCTGGCCGGCCATCTCGACGCCGGTCGGGCCGGCGCCCACCACGACAAAGGTCAGCCAGGCGGCGCGGCGCTCGGGATCGGTCTCGAGCTCGGCGGCCTCGAAGGCGCCGAGGATCCGCCTTCTGAGGGTCAGGGCGCCCTTCGAGCGACTTCAGCTCGGCGGCCGAGTCGCGCCACTCGTCGTGGCCGAAGTAGTTGTACTCCGAGCCGCCGGAGACGACCAGCGAGTCGTAGGCGAGCGGCTCGAGGCCGTTCGCCGGCGATCACCGGCTCGAGCTGCAGCCTGCGGTTGTCGAGGTCGAAGCCGGAGACCTCCGCGAGCATGATGCGGACGTTGCGGCGCCGCCGGAAGATCCGGCGCAGCGGGTAGCAGATCTCGGCGGGGGAGAGGGCGCCCGTCGCGACCTGGTAGGCGAGCGGTTGGAAGAGGTGAAAGTTACGGCGGTCGACGAGCGTGACGTCGACCGGCAGCCGCGAGAGCGCCATCGCGGCCTGGAGGCCTCCGAAGCCGCCGCCGACGACGACGGTGTGATGTCGGCTGCTGGTGCTTATCGCGCTAGTGCCTATGGCGACGCCGCGTCTTTGGCCGCGTCTGGTGACACTTGACGTAGCGACGCACGGTCGTGCGGTGCGCGCCGTTGCTGGCCGTGGTCACGATCTTGACCGTGAACACCCCGCGCGGTAGGCGCTTCAGGTGCAGCGTCGTAAGGCGCGTCCCGTGCACGCGCCGCAGCAGCCTGCCGTTCACGTAGACGGCGACTCGTACGATCCGCGCTCCCTTCGGAGCGTGCAGCCGGAAGCCGAAGTGGCGCCGGTCGTTGCAGACGGTCTGGTGGGTGACCGACCGCTGCGAGGCGCAGCTCGCCGTCACGTAGCAGGCGAGCGGCGGCTCGGTCGTCACGGTCTCCGAGGACGAGGTCTCGTCGTCGGCCAGCGCCTTCAAACCGGCGCCCGGCCCGGTAACCGGGTTGACGCCCGGCATCAGGCCCTCGGTGCAGGTGCTCTGCGGGACACGTGCCGGGTCCGCCGGTCCGGCATGGTCGAGCGCGTCGATCGCGAGCGCGTAGGCGACCGGGTCATAGGTGCCGACCCCGAGGTGGTCGACCGTGTCCGTTGGACAGACGTCCTGGACCGCGACGTTGGTTATCTGCCCGTCCCCCGTGTGCAGCGACGAGGAGCCATTCGAGTTCGAGTTCGGCTGCACCTCCTCGTCGTCGTGCGTGTAGACGTCGGTGTAGGAGATGCCCTTGAAGGTCTCCTGGTAGCTGTTCAGCGCGGCGATGAAGTTGGAGGTGTTCTCCTGTTGCATGTCAGCGGGCGAGCAGCCGTTCTGGCACGCGGTCTTCGCCACCGTGGTGCCGTGGTTCGTGGGCGCGAAGCCGATCATGTCGTCGACCATCGCGCGCGTGTCCGGCCACCAGCGCAGCGCCCAGCGCGGCACCATGCCGCCCTGGCTGTGGCCCACGATCGCGATCCGGCGCCCCGCCAGGCGGTAGGCGGTGCGGATCGCATAGACGACGTACTCACCGGCCACCTGGATGTCGCCGTTGGCGTTCTCGGGCAGCGTGATCGCACACCACGGGATGCCGAGCTTGTCGAACGCGGGCTCGTAGTTCCAGCCGAAGTTGTCCGGAGGGTTCGAGCCTGTGCCCGGAACGAGCAGAACGGGCGCGCGGCTCGCGTGACTGACCCCCGGCTCGCACGTGAGGGCCGCGGCGAGTGTCGCCTGCGGCACGGAGAGCGGCGGTCCGGGCGTGCTCGGCGGCGCGTAGGCCGCCCGCGCCGGCGCGGCGACGATCGCACATGCGAGCAGCGCCGCCGCGACCGTGAGCCTGACCCGCATGACCGGAGTCATAGCACCGGAGGCGTCGGTGCGATCCACTACCCTCTCGCCGTGCGCGCCGCCTCGCTCGATCTCGACCTCGAGGTCTTCCAGGGACCGTTCGACCTGCTCCTGACCCTGGTCCTGAAGCGCGAGGTCGACCTGCTCGAGGTCGACGTCGCGGACATCGTGCTCGCCTACGTCGACCACCTCGACCGGGCCGGCGAGCTCGACCTCGAGGCGACGACCGAGTTCCTCGTGCTGATCGCCGCCGTGCTCGAGCTGAAATCGAGGTTGATGCTGCCGGCCGACGAGGAGGGTGCCGAGCTCGACCTCGAACCGCAGGAGGCGGTCGAGGAGCTGCTCGCGCGGATGCTCGAGTACCGCCGCTTCGGTGACGCCGCGGCATACCTGCGCGAGCGCCTGGAGCGCGAGTCGGGCTTTCGCTACCGGTCCGCTCCGTTGCCGCCCGCGCTCCGTCGTGCCTCGCTCGAGGTCACCGGGCAGGCCTACGACCCCGCGCTGCTCGGGCGGGCCCTCGGCGGCCTCCTGCGCACGCCGCCGCCGCTCGACCTGAGCCACGTCGCTCGCGCCCGGGTGACGCTCGAGCAGCGGCTCGCGCACATGCGCGAGCTGCTTCGCTCGCGCTCGCGCCTCGACTTCGACGAGTGCGTCGAGGGAGGCGACCGGCTCACCGAGGCGCTGACGCTGTTCGCCCTGCTCGAGCTCTACAAGGCGGGCGAGGCGGAATGGGAGCAGGCCGCGCCGTTCGCGCCGATCACGGTGAGCGCGAGATGAACGAGCTCGCCCGGATCGTCGAGGCACTGCTGTTCCTGTCGCCGGAGCCGCTGGCGGCGGAGGTGCTGAGCGAAGCCTGCGAGGTCTCGGAGGGCGAGATCGTGGAGGCGCTGGCCCGCCTGCGCGAGCACTACGCCGAGGGCTATCGCGGCGTCGTCCTTCGCGAGGTCGCCGGGGGGTTCGCGCTCGCAACGGACCCGGTCGCAGAGCGTGCTGCCCGCCGCCTCTTCGCTCGACCGCGCACGCCGCCGCTGACGCAGGCACAGGCTGAATGCCTCGCGATCGTCGCCTACCTGCAGCCCGTGTCGCGGCCGGAGATCGCGCGCATCCGCGGCGTCGCCTCGGAGTCCGCGGTGGGCGTGCTGCTCGAGCGCGGCGTGATCGAGGAAGCCGGGCGGTCGCAGTTCGGCGCCGTGCTCTACCGCACGAGTGCGCTGTTCGAGAAGCTGTTCGGGCTCGATGCGCTCGACGCGCTGCCGCCGATCACCGCGTTCGACCCCTCGCCCGACGACGAGCATGAGCTGCGCGAGCGGCTCCTGCGTGCCGGCGAGCAGCGCGCGGAGAGCTCCTCGTAGACGCCGAGCGCGCCCTTACCTGAGCGGATCGTGCCGAGCTTTACCCCAACGCATCCCTGCGGGATCTGAGCGGATCGTGCCAAGCTTCGGTCAAGCGTATCCCTGCGGGATGCGCTCTTACTTGCGACGATTCTGAGCGGATCGTGCCGGGCGCATCTCGGAAGGGATGCGCTCTCATTTGCGACGATGGCTGAGCGGATCGTGCCAAGCTTCGGTCAAGAAGAGCTGCGGGCAACGCGCTGGCGCGCGATGCCGGCCGTTGAGCGGGTCGAGGCGGGGTGCGTGCTGACCTTCGACGACGGGCCGGATCCGGACGGGACGCCCCTGATGCTTGACGCGCTAGACACCGCCGGGGTCAAGGCGACCTTCTTCGTCGTCGGCGAGCAGCTGATGCGCCACCACGCGATCGCGCGCGAGGCGCTGGCCCGCGGACACGAGCTGGGCCTGCACGGCTTCGAGCACTCCGACCACGACACGCTCGCGCCGGGCGCGGCGCGCGACGACCTGGCGCGCGGCGTCGGCACCTTCGAGGCCGCCGTGGGGCGCCGGCCGCGGTGGATGCGGCCGCCCTACGGACGCTTCTCGGAGGCCTCGTACGAGGCGTGCTCCGATCTCGGCCTCGAGCCCGTCTACTGGTCCGCGTGGGGACTTGACTGGGAGCCGATCGGCGCCGAGCGGATCACCGACCTCGTGCTGCGCGACCTGCGTGAGGGGACGATCGTGCTGCTGCACGACTCACCGCGTTACGCGCCGCGGGAAAGCGTCCTTGCGACCGTCGAGGCGGTCGGCTCGATCGCGGCCGGTGCCCGCGAGCGCGGCCTCGAGCTCGCTCCGCTCGGAGACCCTCCCTGATGGCCTGCGGTGACCGCCCTCCCGCGGGAGAGGTCGCCTGATGGATCTCGAGCTCGAAGGGCGAGTGGTGCTCGTCACGGGCGGCTCCGACGGGCTCGGCGCGGCGGCCTGCGAGCGCCTCGTCAAGGAGGGAGCGCGCGTGGCGCTCTGCGCGCGACGGGAGGAGCCGCTGCGGCAGGTCGCCGAGCGGCTCGGCGGCGATGCGCTCGCGGTGCGTGCCGACGTGAGCCGCGTTGACGAGCTCGAGCGGTTCGTCGCCGCCGCCGCCGAGCGCTTTGGTCGCGTCGACGCGCTCGTCAACAACGCGGGGCGCTCGGCGGCCGGCGCGCTCGAGGACGTCAGCGACGAGGAGTGGCAGGCCGACCTCGAGCTGAAGCTGTTCGCCGCCGTGCGCGGATCGCGACTCGCACTCGACCCCCTGCGCGAGCGCGGCGGGGCGATCGTGAACGTGCTCAACATCGGCGCGAAGTCGCCCGAGGCGCGCTCGCTGCCGACATCCGTCTCGCGCGCCGCGGGGCTCGCTCTGACCAAGGCGCTCTCGAAGGAGCTCGGCCCGGACGGGATCCGGGTCAACGCCGTCCTCGTGGGGTTCGTCGAGAGCGGCCAATGGAGGCGTCGGGCCGAGGCGAGCGGTGAGCCGCTGCGGGCGATCCTCGACCGTCTCGCCGAAGGAGTGCCGCTCGGGCGCGTCGGCCGCGCCGCGGAGTTCGCCGACGTGGTCGCCTTCCTGGTCTCGCCGCGGGCATCCTATGTGACGGGCTCCGCGATCAACGTCGACGGCGGCGCGAGCCCGGCGATTTAAATCCGCCTGCGGATCAAGCGCTGCGAACCGCCCTCGATGAGCGTCGCCCGGCCAGAGGGACGGATGTCGTAGCCGCCGCGGTCACGGCACTGGCCCAGGCGAGGGCTACACATTTGTTCGATTCACGCGGATCAGGTCGCGGCCGACCCGTGCGCGGCCGATACGGCCATGGGACCGAGGCTCGCCACCGCGAGCAGACGACATGGACCAAGCGATCGGCAGACCAGGAGCGCTCTCATCCCCCGTGACGCGGGCGGCCGTCGGCGTGCTGCTCGCGGCGCTCGTCGCGAGTGCGGCGTCTCCCGCCCGCAGCGGTTTCGGCGGCCTGTTCGAGCACTGGATCTACGGCACGCTCGTCGCCGGGTCCGCCGCGCTGTGCGTGACGCGGGCAGTCCGGCTTCGTGACGGGCGGGCCGGCTGGGCGTTGCTCGGCGCCGGCCTCGCCGCGTCCGCGGCGGCGGCCTTCGCCGCGACCATCTGGCCCAGCCACCCTTCCGCGGCGGACGCCCTCCGGACCGTCTCCTACCCCGCGTGCGCCGCGGCGCTGCCGCTGCTGGTACGAGCGCGTACGCGCGGGGGCCGGCGCGGCCGGCTGCTGCTCGACGGGACGCTCGCGGCGCTCGCGACCGGCGCGGTCGCCGAGGCACTCGTGTTCGCGCCCGTGCTCACCTCGGAGCGGGGGACGGCGATCGAGCGGATCGCGCACGCGGCGTATCCGATCGGTGCGCTGACGCTGCTCGCCCTGACCGCGGCGTTCACGACCACGGGACGGAGGGCCGGCCGGGCCTGGCTCGTGCTCACCGCCGGCCTGCTCGCGATGCTCGCAGCCGCGTGTGTCGAGGCATACCACCCCGGAACGCGCGCTCCCGGCGAGGCGCTCGACGCGCTCGCGGCGGGGGGTGCGCTGCTGCTCGGGATCGCGGCGTGGATGCCGGACACGGGCCCGGCCAGCTCGCGGCCGCCCGGCGCACACCTGCCCTACCTTCCCGGCGCGTTCGCGCTGGCCGCGCTCGGCGTGCTCGTCTACGACCACTTCTCGACCCGCGTCGACACGCTTGCCGCCGTCCTCGCGGCGATGACCGTCGCGGTCGCGATCGTCCGCACCGGCGTCAGCTTCGGCGACAACAAGCGCATGCTCGACTTCACGCGCCGCGAGGCGCTGACCGATCCGCTGACCGGGCTCGGCAACCGGCGCAGCCTGATGGTCGACCTGGTCACGGAGGCCGACAGCGCCACGCGCGAGCGGCCGCTCGCACTCGCCCTGTTCGACCTCGACGGCTTCAAGGGCTACAACGACCGCTTCGGGCATCCGGCGGGCGACGCGCTGCTGGCGCGGCTCGGGCGCAACCTCGTCTCGGCGCTCGGTCCGGGCGGGCGGGCATACCGCCTCGGCGGCGACGAGTTCTGCGTGCTGCTGCAGGCGGGGCCGGACGAGGCCGCGCCGAGCCTTGAGGCCGCCACGGCTGCGCTCAGCGACCGCGAGAGCGAGTGTGCGATCGGCAGCTCGCACGGAGCGGTCTTCATCCCGACCGACACGAGCAACGCGATGCTCGCGATGGAGATCGCCGACAGGCGGCTGTACGGGAACAAGGGGAGCCGCCGGCGGCCGGAGGCGGAGACCGGTGAAACGCTGGCGCGCATGCTGCAGGCGAGCCAGCCGGAGCTCCACCAGCACCTGCACGAGGTGGCGCGACTCTCGCTCGCGGTCGGCCGACGAATGGAGCTGCGGCGCGACGCGCTCGACCAGATGGCGCGCGCGGCCGAGCTCCACGACGTCGGCAAGGTCGCGATCCCGGAGGACATCCTGAACAAGCCCGGGCCACTCGACGCGATCGAGTGGGGCGTCGTCCGCCAGCACACAATCGTCGGTGAGCGGATCCTGGCGACCGCCCCGGCGCTCTCGCCGCTCGCCCGCGTGGTACGCGCGAGCCATGAGAACTTCGACGGCAGCGGCTATCCGGACGGGCTGGCGGGCGAGCAGATCCCGCTCGCCTCGCGGATCATCTCCGCCTGCGACGCCTATCACGCGATGACCTCCGAACGCCCCTACCAGGCCGCCGTCGCGCACGGGCAGGCGGTCGCGGAGCTGCGCCGCTGCGCGGGCTCGCGCTTCGACCCGGTCGTCGTCGAGATGCTCTGCGCGGAGCTCGACTGGGCGGAGGAGAACCGGCCCGCCGAACTCGACGAGGCGGGGCTCGATCCGCGCCTGCTGATCTACGGAGCGGATGAGGTCGTAGGGCTCTAGGCCGCTAGCGGTCCGGCGGCGTCAGAGAACGTCTCTAAGCGCCAGGAAGGCGCTCGAAGTCCGCCTTGTCCTCGACCCCGCAGTCCGGACAGTGCCAGCCGTCGGGGATCTCCTCCCAGAGCGTTCCGGGCGGGAAGCCCTCGCGCGGATGGCCGGCCCGCTCGTCGTAGACGTAGCCGCAGTCGGGATCGGGGCAGCGGTAGACGCTCACGGCGCCGCGGCGTAGCGGCGGAGGACCCGGGCGCGCTTTGACGGCAGGATGTTCGCGCGCGTCACGTCGCCGCCGTAGTGAGCGATCACGCGAGGATCCATGACCCGGCGCCACAGCGGTGGGATCGCCGCGAATACGATCATCGTCGCGTAACCCGACGGGAGCTCCGGCGCCTCGTCGAAGTGGCGCAGCGACTGGAAGCGGCGCATCGGATGCGCGTGGTGGTCGGAGTGGCGCTGGAGGTGGTAGAGGAGGACGTTGGAGGAGACGTTGTCGGAGTTCCAGCTGTGCTCCGGACGCGTCCGCTCGTAGCGCACGCCGTCCTCGCGCTTCTCGCGCAGCAGTCCGTAGTGCTCGAGGTAGTTGACCACCTCGAGCAGCGAGAAGCCGAAGACGGCCTGGACCAGCAGGAAGGGCGCGATCCCGGGCCCGAACGCGACCAGCAGCGCGGCGAGGAGGACGAGCGACATCGCCCACGCGGACAGGATGTCGTTGCGGAGCGTCAGGGGCGAGCGGCCCGTGCGGCGCAGGCGCTCCACCTCGAGCTCCCAGCTCGAGCGGAGGCTGCCGGAGACCGTGCGCGGCCAGAAGCGATAGAAGCTCTCACCGAGGCGCGACGAGGCGGGGTCCTCGGGCGTGGCGACGCGGACGTGGTGGCCGCGATTGTGCTCGATGAAGAAGTGGCCGTAGCCGGTCGGCGCGAGCGCGACCTTGCTGAGCCAGCGCTCGAGGCTGTCCCGCTTGTGCCCGAGCTCGTGGGCCGTGTTGATGCCGATGCCGTTGACGCAGCCGAGGGTCAGGGCGAGGCCGAGCTTCTCGGGGAGCGAGAGGCCGTCGCCGGCGAGCAGCGCGGCGCCCCCGACCAGTGCCGCGTACTGGAGCGGGATGAAGAGGAACGTGCACCAGCGGTAGTAGCGGTCCTGCTCGAGCCACTTGACGACCGAGTCGGGCGGGTTCGCGGAGTCCTTGCCGATCAGCGTGTCGAGCACCGGCATGACGACGAAGACGAAGAACGGGCCGAAGAACCAGAAGGCGCCGACGCCCGTGAGCGACGCGAGCCCCCATGCCATGAACGGCAGGAGCGGCACGAGGAGGCCGAGCAGCCACGCGTAGCGCTTCGGGTCGCGCCAGGTGGCGGGCGTCAGCTCGAGCTGGCTGGCGGTCGTGTTGATCGCGGCCATCACGAACAACCATAACACCAAATGACGTCACGTTGTTCGACGTTATGATGCGGCCATGGGTTCGTCGCGCCTGCAGGCCGTGGAGGAGGAGGCTTCGCCGAATCAGCTGACGATCGAGGCTCTCTCACGCGAGACGGGCCTGTCGGTCAGGAACCTTCGCTCGCACCACGCGCGCGGACTGCTCCCGGCGCCCGAGGTCCGCGGGCGCGTCGGCTACTACGGTCCCGAGCACGTCGAGCGGCTGCGGCTGATCCAGGAGCTGCAGGCGGAGGGGCTGAAGCTCGAGGGCATCAAGAGACTGCTCGAGGAGTCTGAGCACTCGGGCGAGGGCCTGTTGCGCGTCAAGCGCGCCGCAGACTCCTTCGAGGAGAACGAGGGGTCCGAGGTCGTCCGCCTGGCTGAGCTGCGCGAGCGGCTCGGCTTCACCGCGGGTGACCAGAAGCTGCTCGACAAGGCCGTCAAGCTGGGGTTGCTCGTACCGCTCGGAGACGACCTGTTCGAGGTTCCGAGCCCGTCGCTGCTCGGGACGGCGGAGGAGGTGGTGCGGCGCGGGATCTCACTCGCCCACGCGCTCGACCTCGTGCAGGAGCTGGAGCGCCACGCGCGCGACGTGTCGCGAAAGTTCGTCAAGCGGTTCGTCGACGACGTTTGGAGGCCGTTCTCGGATGCGGGCCTTCCGGACGACCGCTGGTCGGAGGTGGCCGAATCGATGGAGCAGCTGCGGCCGCTCGCCGCCCAGGCGCTCCTGACCGTCTACCGCCAGCGCCTGAGCGACGAGGTCGAGGCGACCCTCACCGACATCACGCGCCGGCTCTCTGAAGGGAAGCGCTGATGGCGTCCCTGCCGCGCGCTGTCGGCGACGCACCGAACGGTCGAGCTCATCCCGGGAGCGGTCGAGTCGATCGGCGTGCCCGAGCTCGTTCGCCCGCTCGAGCGAGTCCGCGACGCGAACGCGGAGTGCAGCGAAATACGCTTTCCGTACAGCAGAGTCCAGTGACGGCGATGGCCCTGACCCTGGCTCTCAGCCAGTGAAGCGTGGCGCCGCGGCCGCCTGTGACGCCCGCACGCGGGCCGCAGCGGCGCGGTAGCCGGCCTTGCGTGCCCTGGCGGTATAGCGGCCCGCACTGCGCAGGCAGGCCTGCGACGTTGCCGTCCCACGCTTGCCGGTGCGCATCCGGTGTCCTTCGAAGGTGACGGTCACTCCGGAGACCCGCGTCGTGCGCCCCGTCATGACCGTGAACTTGAAGCGCCGGCAGCCGACGCTCACCGAGCGCGGACGGACGGCCAGGCGCAGGGACGGCGTGCCACGCGACGCGACACTGTCGCCGCGGGCGACGCTCGCGGCCACCGTCGGGATCGAGAGTCCGATGTGGCTGAAGCTGACGAGACCCGGCTGGCGCGCCGCGAAGTAGACGCTCGAGCCGTCGGTGATCTGCAGGCTGTAGGAGGATTGCCCGGACGCGTCGAGGGCGACCGCCTCGAGCGGGAGGGTGAGCGTGTGCGGCTGGCCGTCGAGGGTCAGCGGCACGGGGGTCACGACCGGCCCGACGACCTGATGGCTGGTGTTGTCGACCAGCTGTGCGTAGACGCGCGCATCCGACGACGCGGCGGTGCCGAAGTAGTCGAGCGTGAGCGTCGGCTCCCCGAGGAATTGCGTCGGCTGAGCGACGGCGGGGAGCGACACGGTAACCGCGTTCGCCGCCGGTCCCGCGGCGATCAGCTCGCCGGAGGTGTCGCCCGCGGCGAGCGCCAGCGTCCCGGACCCGGAGGCGACGAGCGGCGACCCCACGGGCAGCGGATATGCGGATGCGCCGTGGTCGACGCCGTCCTGCGAGATCCACTCGAACGGGGGGCCGGTGTCAACATGCATGTCGCCCTTGAGGTAGCGATCCATCCAACGGACGGTCTGATGGGTCGTGATGCTCGGGTCCGCGCCCTGGTTGGTCTGGCAGACGCCGTGGTCGAGCGAGGGTGAGGTGAGGCTGCCGCAGAACCAGGTCATCTTGAGCGGGACGCCCTGGGTGCGCATGGCCTGGTAGTTCTCGATCGCCTCCCTGAGCGTGAAGAGCGTGTCGCTCGTGCCCTGGAGAATCAGCGTCGGCACGTGAACCCGGCTGAGCAGGTAATCGGGACCGCGGGCGGCGAAGAAGGCCTGATCGGCCGGCGTGAGCTCACCGGTCTCCAGCCCGTCCTCGAGCGCACGGTTGGCGGCCGGGTCCTGCTGGCGGCCGAATTGGAAGCCGGCCGGCTGCCCGCTGAGGCCGCCCGTCACCCCCGGCACGGTGGTGCCCTCGGCGCCTAGGCCGAACAGCACCGCGCCCCAGCCGCCCTTGGCGGTGTTCGCCTTGTCGAGGCTCGACACCAGCGAGTGCCAGGAGATCTGCGGGGCGATCACATCCACCCGCGGGTCGATCGCCGCGGTTATCCACTGGATGCCGCCGCTGTAGCTCGGGCCTGCCATTCCAAGATGCGGATCACCGGGCCGGTCGAGCTGGACCTCCGGTTGCGAGGCGAGGAAATCGATCAGCTTCGACGCGTCACGCTCCTCGTAGTCGGGCGAGTCGATCTCGACGTTGCCGCCCGAGTCGCCGAATCCGCGCGGATCCCAGGTGAGCACGTTGTAGCCCGCGGCGAGGAGGGCACTGACCTCGGGATCGGAGCTGCCGGCGCGGCCGCTCGAGTAGCCCGGACCGACCATCACCGTCGGAGCGCGACCGCCCGGCGCCAGACCGTCAGCGGGAAAGAACGAGTAGACGATCTTCGTGCCGTCGAACGACGTGATGTAGCCGTCGCGGGCGTCCGCGGGCGGTGCGCCCACCGAAAGGAAAACGGCGAGCGCCGTCAGACACAGGGCCATCCTTGTCCGCATCGATTCCTCCTCGTCGCCAGCGGCGATCGTACCGGCACGACGCTCCGCGCCGCGGTGCTCAGGTCGAGCGGCGCCCGATCGCTCCGCCCGCGCCTATGCTCCGCCGGTGCTCCACCGCGAGACGCGCGTCAACGGCATCAGCCTGCACGTCGCAGAGGAGGGTCGAGGGCGGCCGGTGATCCTCGCGCACGGCTTTCCCGAGCTCTGGTATTCCTGGCGTCACCAGTTGCCGGCGCTTGCCGAGCAGGGCTACCGGGTGCTCGCGTGCGACATGCGCGGCTACGGCGAGAGCTCGCGGCCGGAGCGTGTCGATGCGTACAGCGTCGATGCGCTCTCCAATGATCTGCTCGGCCTGCTCGACGAGACCGGCGAGGAGCGGGCCGCATTCGTCGGACACGACTGGGGTGCGGTGGTGGTATGGCACCTCGCGCGGGCGCATCCTGAGCGCGTCGCCGCCGTCGCCGGGTTGAGCGTGCCGTTCATCCCGCCCGGCCGCCACCCGCCCGTCGAGCGGCTGCGCGAGACGCTCGGTGAGGACTTCTACATCGTCTGGTTCCAGGAGCCTGGGGTCGCCGAGAAAGCGCTCTCCCGCGACGTCAAGCGGACGCTCACGGCGCGCGAGGTGTGGGGTGCCGAGTGGGCCGAGCGCGACGACCAGCCGTCGCTGCCGCGCTGGTGGGACGAGCGAGACCTGCGCGTCTACGTCGACGCGTTCGAGCGCACCGGGTTCACCGGCGGG
Organism: uncultured Actinomycetes bacterium; assembly: GCA_963719375.1. GTDB lineage: Bacteria > Actinomycetota > Thermoleophilia > Solirubrobacterales > Thermoleophilaceae > JAICJV01. Next base: position 2,833,957 of record CAVRBY010000001.1, read on the forward strand.
CTCAACTACTACCGCAACCTCGACCGCAACTGGGAGCTCGAGAAGGCGCTCGGGGACCGGCGGATCGAGCCGCCGTCGATGTTCCTCACCGGCGAGCGCGACCCCGTGAGGCAGTTCTCGCCGGTCGAGCGGATGGAGGGCTGGGCCTCGGACCTGCGTGAGAACGTCGTCGTAGACGGGATTGGGCACTGGGTGCAGCAAGAGGCGCCAGAGCGCGTCAACGATGCACTGATCCGCTTCCTGGAGACCGCCTCAGGGTGAGGTGGCTTGCGCCGACGCTCGCGCGTGCGCCGCGAAATGGACGTCTAGACCGACGAAATAAACAGTGTCCGGCATCGTCGGCGAGCTGGGGTGTCGGCTCGAGGCCCAGTCCCGCACACTCGGCCGAGGGTGCGCATGTGATGCCGCTCAGGCGGGGTCGGCGGAGCCGTCCTCGAGCATCTGGGCGCACGCCCCGAGGTCGGCGAGCAGCCGCTCGCGGCGCCTCGTGTTGAGCCGCGCGAGCATCCTCTGCTCGAGCGCGTCGACCACCTCGTCACAGGCGGCGAGCATGGCCTCGCCGTCGACGGTCAGCGCCGTCCGCAGTGCGCGGCCGTGGTCGGGGTCGGGCTCGCGAGCGATCAGCCGCTTGCGCTCGAGCTCGGCGACCACCCTGATCATCGACTGGGGCGTGATAAGCGCGCGGCGGGCGAGCTGGGCATTCGACTGGCCGTGGCGAGCGCGGAGGGTCGAAAGCGCCGTGTACTCCGGCAGGCTCAGGCCGAGGCCGTCGAGGCGGTCGCTGAGCTGCCGGCGAACGGCTCGGTGCAGGCGCGCGAGCACGTCGCTCAGGCGCGGTTCGTCGAGCGAGACCTCGAACGACACCGGACCCCCGTTGCGGCGCTGCCCCCGCCTGGCCACGCTGCGAGGCTAGCAGCGAGAGCGCGGCGGGCCGCGCTTCACGGGGACGCATCGCGCAGGCTAGGATCCGCCGCTTTCCCCCGGCGAAAGGCGGATTCCCGATGGTGCTCCATCACAGGCCTTCCAGCGGCCGCGACGAGTCCGCGGACACGCTCGACGTCAACCCGCTGTTCGCGCGACCCGGCCTGAACGAGGTCCCCAAGAACCGCCTGCCCGACGGCCCGATGGACCCCGACACGGCATATCAGATCGTCCACGACGAGCTGATGCTCGACGGCAACGCGCGACAGAACCTCGCCACCTTCGTGACCACCTGGATGGAGCCGCAGGCGCGCGTGCTCATGGCGGAGTGCGCCGACAAGAACATGATCGACAAGGACGAGTACCCGCAAACGGCGGAGCTCGAGCGCCGCTGCGTGCGCATCCTGGCCGACCTCTGGCACGCCGCGCCCGGCACGATCGGCTGCTCGACGGTCGGCTCGAGCGAGGCATGCATGCTCGGCGGCCTGGCGCTCAAGCGACGCTGGCAGAAGCGGACCGGGTCTGGCGCCGCCAAGCCCAACCTGGTGATGGGCACGAACGTCCAGGTCGTATGGGAGAAGTTCTGCCGCTACTGGGACGTCGAGGCACGGATGGTGCCGGTCGAGGGCGATCGGTACCACCTCGACGCCGAGAGCGCAGTGGAGCATTGCGACGAGAACACGATCGGAGTGGTGGCGATCCTCGGCTCGACGTTCGACGGCAGCTACGAGCCGGTCGCCGACATCGCGCGGGCGCTCGACGAGCTCGAGCAGCGGACGGGCATCCACGTACCGATCCATGTCGACGGCGCGTCGGGAGCGATGATCGCGCCGTTCCTCGACCCAGAGCTCGAATGGGACTTCCGGCTCGCGCGGGTCGCGTCGATCAACGCCTCGGGTCACAAGTACGGCCTCGTGTATCCGGGCGTCGGCTGGGTCGTCTGGCGCGAGCGCGAAGCGCTGCCGGAGGAGCTCGTCTTCGACGTCGACTACCTCGGCGGCAACATGCCGACCTTCACGCTCAACTTCTCGCGACCCGGCGCGCAGGTCGCCGCCCAGTACTACACGCTGATCCGGCTCGGCTTCGAGGGCTACCGCGCCGTCCAGCAGGAATCGCGAGACGTCGCGCGCCACCTGGCCACCCAGATCGGCGAGATGGAGCAGTTCGCGCTGCTCTCCGACGGCTCCGAGCTGCCCGTCTTCGCATGCGCCCTGCGCCCGGATATCGATAACTACAGCGTCTACGACGTCTCGGCGCGCCTGCGCGAGCGTGCTTGGATCGTCCCCGCCTACAGGTTCCCGAAGAACCGGGACGACCTGCACGTGCTTCGGATCGTGGTCCGCAACGGCTTCAGCCGCGACCTCGCGGACCTCTTCCTCACCGACCTCCGGAACCTGATGCATCACCTCGAGCGCCAGCCGCAGCCGCTCGTCGGCACGGGCGGCGCGTCGTTTCACCACTAGCGTGCGGCTTCGCCGCACGCTCGGCCCTCGACCAGGGCTGAAGGGAGCAACCCGGCGGCGAGTGTGGGTGGGGCACGATCAGGATGGCCTGCGGGCAGCTCGCCGAGGGACCGCGGTCAGGAGATAACCGCGGGCTCCACCGTCGCGACGCCGCTGTCCAGGAGGACGAGCGCGATCGCTCCGAGCACCTCGGCTCGCTCGCCGAGCACCCCCGCGACGACCCGAACATCGTCCGCCGCCGAGGCGATCGTCGCGCGCGCGAGCGCATCGCGAAGCGGCGCGAGCAGCAGCTCCCCGGCGGCGGACAGGTCGCCGCCGACGACGACCAGCTCCGGGTTGAGGAGGTTGCAGACGCTTGCGACCGCGGCGCCGATCGTGGTCCCCGCATCGGTCACGACGCGGCGAGCGGCCGCCTCGCCGGTGTGCGCCGCCGAGAGCATCTCCGCCAGCGTCAGCGCGCCGCGTGCGGGGCGCAGAAGCTCGAGCAGCGCCTGTGACCCGGCGATCGTCTCGAGGCAGCCGCGGTTGCCGCAGCGACAGACCGGCCCGAAGGGGTCGATGATCGTGTGGCCGATCTCGCCGGCGGTGCCGCCCGCACCGCGGTAAAGGCGGCCGGCCGCGATCAGGCCGGCGCCGATCCCCGTCGAGACCTTGAGGTAGACGACCGAGCGCAGCCCGCGGGCTGCGCCCCAGGTGAGCTCGCCGAGGGCGCCGAGGTTCGCGTCGTTGTCGACCTGGACGAGCATCCCCAGTCGCTCGGACATCGCCTCGTGGGCGCGGACGCCGACCCAGCCGGGGAGAATGGTCGCCGAGCCGAGCTCGCCGGTCGGCTGGTGGACGGGTCCGGGCAGCCCCATGCCGACTCCGAGCACGCCGGCACGATCGAGGCCCGCCTCGTCGAGCACCTCGTCGACGAGCAGCGCCGCCTGCTCGATCCCGTGTGCCGCGTCGTGGTCCGGATCGATCTCGACGGTGCGCTCCGCGAGGACGCGGTGGCCGAGGTCGGCGGCGGCCACGCGCAGGTGGCGCTTTCCGAAATCGATGCCGAGCGCGGCGCCCGCCGAGCTGTCGAGCCTCAGCAGCGAAGGGGGTCGCCCGAGCTGACCGGCCGCCGGCGCCTCGGTCTCGACGACCAGCCCGGCGCGCTGAAGGTCGGCAACCACGCTCGAGACGGTCGCGCGCGACAGCGAGGTACGCCGGGCGATCTGCGCTCGCGAGCTCGGACCCTCCTCGCGCAGAACCCGGAGCACGCCCGCGCGGCTCGCCGCTCGACGTGGGTCCTCCGCGTCCGGCGGAGGCTTAACAGCCATTAAGGGGATGCTCCTTTAACTTCACGGCTCTGTCAATTAGTATGCGCAAAGAGAGGGCAACAGGCCAGCGATATGTGCGCCGTTTTGCCTAATGCCGAGGGATGAGTCGCTCCGGCGAAGCGCCTGCGAGGACCGCCCGGTGAATCCAGGAGGTGGAGGGATGAAGTTCCGAAAGGGCCTCGTGACCGCGGCCGTGGTCGCCGCGGCCGGGCTGATCGCGGCGGGCTGCGGCAGCAGCAGCTCCTCGAGCGGCGGGCCACAAATCGCGCTGCTGCTGCCCGAGACGAAGACCGCGCGCTACGAGTCGCACGACCATCCCGACTTCGTCAAGCAGGTCAAGGCGCTCTGCCCGAAGTGCGGGATCATCTACTCGAACGCCAACCAGGACGCATCGACCCAGCAGTCGCAGGCGGAGTCCGCGCTGACCCAGGGCGCGAAGGTGCTCGTTCTCGACCCCGTCGACGCCGCGTCGGCTGCCGTGATCGTGCAGCGCGCCACGGCTCAGCACGTCCCGGTGATCAGCTACGACAGGCTGATCACGAGCGGCAAGCTCGCCGCCTACGTCTCGTTCGACAACATCCGCGTCGGCCAGCTGCAGGCGCAGACGCTCGACGCGAAGCTCAAGTCGGAGGGCAAGGGCACCGGCTCGATCGTGATGATCAACGGCTCGCCCACGGACTCCAACGCCGCCGAGTTCAAGAAGGGCGCGCTGAGCGTCCTCTCGACGAGCGGGCTGAAGATCGCCAAGGCCTACGACACCCCGGACTGGAGCCCCGACCAGGCGCAGAACGAGATGCAGCAGGCGATCACCGCGCTCGGCAACACCGGGTTCGTCGCCGCCTACGCAGCCAATGACGGGACGGCGGGCGGAGCGATCGCCGCGATGAAGGCCGCGGGCATCGACCCCTCGACGCGTCCGACGACCGGACAGGACGCGGAGCTCGCCGCGATCCAGCGGATCCTCGCCGGCCAGCAGTACATGACCGTTTACAAGGCGGTCACGCCGGAGGCGCAGGACGCCGCGCAGATCGCGGTCGCGGTCGCGCAGGGCAAGGCGCTACCGAGCTCGCTCATCAACCAGCACGTCAAGAACAGCTCGGGCTCCGTGCCCGCGGTAATCCTCACACCGGTCGCCGTGACGAAGGCGAACATCAAGAACACGATCATCAAGGACAACTTCTGGACCGCCTCGCAGATCTGCACGGCCGCTTACGCGAGCGCGTGCAAGGCGGCCGGAATCAGCTGATGGACGCCTCGACCGGGCGGCGTGTAGGCGCGCCGCCCGGTCGGGCGAAGCGAAGAATGGGGGAGAGATGAGCGGACAGGCTCCGGTGCTCGCGCTGAAGGGCATCAGCAAGCGCTTCGGGCCGGTGCAGGCACTCGACGACGTGCACTTCGAGGTTCGCGCCGGCGAGGTGGTGGGACTCGTCGGCGACAACGGCGCGGGCAAGTCGACGCTCATCAAGGCGATCGCGGGGATCCACCAGGTCGACAGCGGCGAGATCGTCTTCGACGGGCGGCCGGTGGCGATCCGCGGCCCGCAGGCAGCGACCGCGCTCGGGATAGCGACCGTCTACCAGGACCTCGCGCTGTGCGACAACCTCGACGTCGTCGCCAACCTCTTCCTCGGCCGCGAGCTGACGGCAGCCGGGCTCGGGACCGTCACGCGGATGCTCGACGAGACGGCAATGGAGCGTCGGTCGCACGAGCTGCTCGAGCAGCTGGCGGTGACGATCCCGAGCGTGCGCTCGGAGGTCGGCACGCTGTCCGGCGGTCAGCGCCAGCAGGTAGCCGTGGCCCGGTCGCTGCTCGGGGAGCCGAAGCTCGTCCAGCTCGACGAGCCGACGGCAGCGCTCGGCGTGGCGCAGACGCATCAGGTCCTCGGCCTCGTCAAGCGCCTGCGCGAGCGTGGGCTCGCCGTCGTGATGATCAGTCACAACCTCGCCGACGTCTTCGAGGTGGTCGACAGGATCGTGGTGCTGCGACTCGGGCGCGTCGCCGCCACTTTCGACGTGGCCGAGACGACGCAGGACAAGGTGGTCGCCGCGATCACCGGCGCCACGCTGAGCGGGAGCAGCCAATGAGCACCGCCCAGCCGACAGTCCCAGCTCCCCGGGCGGATCCGGAGGTCACGACCGGCGCTCGCACGGAGGTGTTGCGCAGGTTCATCCAGGGGGACCTGGCGTCGCTGCGAGTCCTCATAGGGCTGGTCGTGATCTGGGTGATCTTCCAGATCGCCAACAGCCACTTCCTGACGGCCCTCAACCTCACCAACCTGACGCTCCAGATCACCGGTACGGCACTGATCTCAGTCGGGATAGTGCTCGTCCTACTAATCGCCGAGATCGACCTCTCGGTCGGCTCAGTCAGCGGCCTCTGCGCGGCGATCATGGCCGTCCTCAACGTGCAGCACGGCTGGGCGCCGGTGCCGGCGATCGCCGCGGCGATCGTCGCCGGCAGCGCGATCGGCCTGCTGCAGGGCCTGCTCGCGACGCGCTTCGCGATCCCCAGCTTCGTCGTCACGCTCGCCGGGCTGCTCGCCTGGCAGGGGGCCCTCCTGCAGGTGCTCGGGACGACCGGCACGGTCAACCTGACCAACCCGACGATCGTCGGGCTCGCGAACACGTTCTACTCGACGACGGTCAGCTGGATCATCGTGATCGTCGCGCTCGCCCTCTACGCCGGAAACGCGCTCTACGGCCACTATGCGCGCGTCCGCGCGGGGCTCGTCACCACCCAGCAGCTCGTCCCCACGCTCCTGCGCGTCGGGCTCGTCGTCGGCGCCGGCATAGCGGCGACGGCGGTGCTGACCTCCGATCGCGGGCTGCCGCTTCCGGTGGTGATACTGATCGCCTTCGTCGCCGTCACGCAGTTCATCGCCACCCGCACACGCGCCGGCCGTCACGTCTACGCGATCGGCGGCAGCGACGGTCCCATCCCCCGGCTCGGGGAGGCCGCTCGCCGCGCGGGGATCAACGTCACTCGCGTGCGGATCGCCGTCTTCATGTTCGCCGGGACGATGGCCGCAATCGGCGGCATCATGGAGGCCTCGCGGCTGCTCGCGGTGAACCAGTCGTCCGGAGGCAGCGACCTGCTGCTATTCGCGATCGCCGGTCCGGTGATCGCGGGAACGAGCCTCTTCGGCGGGCGCGGGTCGGTCTGGTCGGCGCTGCTCGGCGCGCTCGTGATCGGCTCGATATCGAATGGCATGGATCTGCTCGCCCTCTCGTCCGCGGTCAAGTTCATGGTCACCGGCGGCGTGCTAGCGCTCGCGGTGGTCGTCGACGCGCTCGCCAGGCGGCAGCGGCAGGCGGCCGGGCGGACCTAGGCTCGGGGTCGTCCCATGGCCGGGAGTCAGCTCCACGGCCTGACCTCGAACGACCTGTAGCCACCGGCGGCGGCGAGGAGACGGCGCTCAATCAGCGTCGTGCAGGCGTAGAAGCGCACGCCCGCGACGTGGCGTGCGGCGAGGTAAGCGTCGAGGAGCGAGAGCAGCGTTCGTCGTGGGCGCGCGGAGCGCTCGAGCTCGATCGAGAGGATCCGCCCATCGCGGCAGCCCTCGACGACGAGGTCCGGGTAGTGGTACCGGGGTCGGCCCCGAAACTCGCCGAACTGGACAGCGAGGCGCTCGCGGTCGGCGCGCAGCTCGCGCTCGGTGACGACGCGGTCGGCGCCGAACTCATGCTCGAGCTCGATGCAGATGTCCGCCAGGGCGAGATCGTGGTGGTAGCTCGAGAGCTGCACACGCCAGGGACGGAGCGGTAGGCCGGCCAGGCCGATGCCGTCGAGTGTCGCGGTGAAGATGCCCGGTTGCTTGTGAAAGAGGGAGCGATGCTCCACCAGGCCGTGCTCGGCGAGGATGCCGAGACGAACGTAGACGGTCGATATCGACAACTCGAACCGGCGCGAGACCTGGTTGGCCGTCGCGAGCCGCTGGCGGGCCACCCAGCGGAGGATCAGCTCGTCGCGTGCGGTCAGGTTGCGGCGTCCGCCGCTGCGCCGCCCCCAGGGGGCGCCGCGGTTCATCGGCGGCGGCTTCGGTCGCGGCGGCAGCTTGCGCTGAGAGCCGACCGTCCGCAGGAGGGGATCCGTGCGGTACTCGCAGCGGCGCACCTCGAACCAGCCTTCAGGCGCCTCGACGAGGTCGATCGAGGCACGGAGGCCACGCTCGATCGCGTCGGTCGGCGCGTACAGCCGCACGCGAGGGACGTAGCGAGCCCGCATGTACGCGTTCAACGGCGCGCGCCAACCCTCCGGGCGCTGGAAGCGGTCGACGAGCTCCACGAGCAGCGGCCCGCGGTCATCGAAGCCGCCCACGGCCAGGTCGGGCAGGTAACGCCGGCCGCTGTCGCGTGTGGGGAGCGGATGGGGGTGCTCGCCCTGACGGAGCTCCCGCGGCGTAAGCACATGCTCGGCACCGAACTCGCGCTCAAGCGTGAGCGACAGCCAGACGATCTCGACCTCGCGGTGGTAGGTGGCGATGTCGATCTCGTATCGCTCCGGGCGCAGGCCGGCCGTCCGCATCGCCGCGGGCGTGGCGCGATAGACGCCCTCGCGGCGGTAGAGGAACCGGTCGTGCGTAACCGCGCCGTGGTCCTTCATCACGCACATGCGCGTGTAGACGTGCGTGCGGCCGAACTCGAAGCGCTCACAAATCTGCGACGCGGTGACCATCCGATGGCGGGCGATCCAGCGCAGGATCTCGCGATCGCCGGGGGTCATCAGGCGCCTATCGCGGCGCGGGCTGCGGCGGCGGCGACCCTCGAAGACGAGCTCCGGTTCCTTTGCGGCGGCGCGCTCCAAGCTGCGGATCTGGTGTCGGCCGGCCGCGCACGCCACTCGCGTCCGGGACGCCGATTCTCGACAACCGGTGGAGCGTGCCCGTCAGGTCAAGTTGAAGACACGGCGGGCGTTCGCATCGAGAAAGAAGTCCCGCGTCTCGTCGTCCAGCGCGAGGCGATCGAGGTCCGCGAGTGCGCGCTCCGGGGCGATCATCGGATAGTTGGAACCGAACAGGACCTTGTGGCGCCCATCAGCGCGCAGGTAGTCGACGATCGCCTGCGGGTAGCGGCGGACCGTGTATGCGGAGGTGTCGATGTAGACGTTCTCGTACTTGCGTGCGAGGGCGATCATCTCCTCCGTCCACGGGTAGCCGACGTGGCCGGCGACGATCGTCAGCTCCGGAAAGTCGAGCGCGACATCGTCGAGATAGGGAATCGGACGACCGGTCTCGCTCGAGCGGAGCGGCCCGGTGTGGCCGACCTGCGTGCAGAACGGAATCCCGAGCTCGACGCAGGCGACGTAGAGCGGGTAGTAGCGGCGGTCGTTCGGCGGCAGGCCCCAGAGCCACGGGATCACACGCAGCGCCCTGAACGCGTCCTCCTCGACGGCGCGGCGCAGCTCGCGCACTGCCTCGACGGGCTTCGAGAGGTCGACCGCAGCGACGCCGCTGAAGCGGTCGGCGTGTCCGCGCACCAGCGCGGCGACCTCCTCGTTCGGGATCAGCGCACCCTGCGGTCCGTGCCAGGCGCTGACGAGCGCGTGGTCGATCCCGCCCGCGTCCATCGCCGCGAGCGTGAGCTCCGGGGGGATCGGCTCGGTGGGGATCGCGCCGCCCGTCCAGCGCCGCAGCGACTCGAACATGTCGTCGGCGAGGAAGCGCGGAGTGGGATGCTGAATCCAGGCGTCGACGGGCACGGCGCGAAGCGTACGCCGCCGGGTAGGGTGCCCGGTTCGATTCTCGGGTCAGAGGGGGGAGAGTGAATGAGCTTCGACGAGCTGTTTCGCCTGGACGGCAAGGTCGCGGTGGTGACCGGCGCATCGTCCGGGCTCGGGGTCGCGTTCGCCGAAGGACTCGCGCAGGCCGGCGCGGACGTGGCGATCGGGGCGCGCCGGGTCGAGCGCCTTCAGCCGACCCGGGAGCGGGTCGAGGGAAGTGGACGGCGCTGCTTCTCGACCGGCTGCGACGTCACCAAGCCTGAGGACTGCAAGGAGCTCGTCGAGGGCGCCGTCTCGGAGCTCGGCCGAGTCGACGTCCTCGTCAACAACGCGGGCGTCGGAACGGCCGTTCCGGCCTCGCGCGAGAAGCCCGAGGACTTTCGCCGGGTGATCGACATCAACCTGATGGGCTCCTACTGGATGGCGCAGGCGTGCGCCCGGGTGATGGAGCGCGGCAGCAGCATCGTCAACGTGGGCAGCGTGCTCGGCTCGACGACCGCCGGCCTGCCGCAGGCGGCCTACGCGGCGAGCAAGGCAGCGATCATCGGGCTGACGCGCGACCTCGCGCAGCAGTGGACCGGGCGCAAGGGGATCCGGGTCAATGCGCTGGCGCCGGGCTTCTTTCCCTCGGAGATGACCGAGCAGTATCCCGAGGGCTATCTCGACCAGATGATGTGGCGGATCCCGGTCGGCCGAGCGGGGGATCCGCGAGAGCTGACCGCCGCGCTGATCTTCCTCGCGAGCGACGCGTCCTCGTACGTCACCGGGGCTCTGCTGCCGGTCGACGGAGGAATGCTGACAACGTAAGCGGCATGCAAGGTCGCCCTTCCCTTGGGGCCTGACGCCCCAACCCTCCTGGCGCGCCGGCGTTATACACGCCAATCGAGCCAGGGAGGACTCCCTGTCCGCAGTCATCCGCAAGAAGAAGCAGCTGAAGGCGGAGAACAAGCTCCTGAAGAAGCACGGCTGCAGCGAGAGCGTCTAAGGAAAACGGGCGTCGTCCATGAGCGCGCAGGCTGAGCCTGGGCGCTCGTGAAGCCTCGGGGCGCCGGGGCTCAGGCTCGCGCCGCCAACTGGCCGCAGGCGGCGTCTATGTCGCGTCCTCGCGTGAGGCGCACGGTCGCCCGAACGCCGCGGCCCTCAAGGGCCTCCTTGAAGGCCGCGATCGCCTCGCGGCTCGAGCCCTCGTATGGCGCGTCGGTCGGGTTGTACGGGATCAGGTTGACCTTGAAAGCCTCGCGCGGGACGAGCGCCTCGGCGAGCGCGAGCGCCTGCTCGTAGCGGTCGTTGACCCCCTTCAGCATGAGGTACTCGACGAAGACCGGTGCGCGCCGGCGCGCGCTCCATGCGCGGCAGGCCTCGAGGACGTCGGACAGCGGGTAGCGGTCGTTGACCGGCATCAGCTCGGAGCGGAGGGCCTCGTCGGCAGCGTGCAGCGAGAGCGCCAGGCGGACCGGCGGGCCCTCGCTTGCCAGCCGTTCGATGCCCGGGATCCAGCCGACGGTGGAGATCGCCGTACGGCGGCTAGAGATTCCGACGTCCGCCAGCCGCTCGCATGCGGCGAGCACACTGTCGAGATTCAGCAGCGGCTCGCCCATGCCCATGAAGACCGCGTGGTCGACGGGGGCCTGCCGCCGGAAGTGGAGCGCCTGGTCGACGATCTCCGAGGCGGTCAAGTTGCGGCCGAACTTCATCGTCCCGGTCTGACAGAAGCTGCACGTGAGCGGACAGCCCGACTGGCTCGACAGGCAGAGCGAGCGGCGGCGGTCGCGGTAGCGCATCAGCACCGCCTCGAGCGGTCGCCCGTCGCCTGTGAGAAAGAGCACCTTCTCCGTCCCATCCCGCGCCCTGGCCTCGCGCTCGACGGTGAGCGTGGAGAACGGCAGCGTCCGCTCGAGCTGCTCGCGCAGCGCGCGAGGGAGGTTGGTCATCTCGCCGTAGGACTCGACGCCACGCGCGAGCCATCCCCAAACCTGGCCGGCTCTGTAGCGCGGTTCAGCCGCCTCGGAGAGGGCGTGATCCAGGAGCTCCAGGTCCATGGGGCCCTAGTGTCGCAGCGTGAATCGGCTGCGCCGATTCACGCTCAGCGCAAACCGGCTGCGCCGGCTCGCGCTAGGGGCGGATCGAGAGGAGCGTCTTATACATCTCGTCCTGCGCGTTGATCGCTCCAGCGTCAAAGGCGTATGCGTCCTTCGAGCTGAGGACGCCGATCGCGGCGTCGACGGGATCGACGTTCGAGCCCTCGAGCGCGCCCTGTACGACGCGCGCGGCGGTAGCCGGAACGGGGGCGCCGCTCGCGGCGGTCGCCGCGTAGAGACCGCCTCCCGCGGGCTGCAGCCCCGACGGCGCCGCGACCGTGGCGAGGTTGATGCGCCCAATCGTCCGGCCGGAGACGGCGACCGTACCGTCTGCCCCGATCGAGACCGAGGTTGGAGCGACGCCGGTCGGGAGCTGAATCGGAGGCACGAGTGACGCGCCGCTCTCGGTGACGATCTGGCCGTTCGAGTTGAGGTTCAGCCTGCCGACACGCGTGAGCAGCGGGGCGCCGCCGCCAGGAGGCGTGACCCGGAAGTAGCCGTTGCCCTCGATCGCCAGGTCGAGCGGCTGTCCGGTCGTCTCGAGCGGCCCCTGCTGCGGGTCGGGGCCCTGCGAGGCGGCAGCGACTCCGCCGCCCGCGGTCGTCGCCAGGTTGACGCGCTGCTGCTCGTAGCCGGCCGTGTCCTCGTTCGCGATGTCACCTGCGAGCGCGTCCATGCGAGCTGTCTGCGCGGACAGTCCACTCGCGGCAATCGAAATGCCGTCGAGCATCGCCTTCCTCCTTGAAGCCGACGTTGCCCTTATCGACCGGAGGGCCGAAAACTTGAGCTGAGCGCGCACCGGGTGAGCCGGTGCGCGCTCGATTTGGACCGTGGGGAGGAAGCTCGCCGGCGGTCAGGCCGGCGACTGCGAATAGAGAAGCGAGCCGGGCGTGGTCAGGTCCTCCCCGGTCTCGAGCAGCGTCTTGAGGCCGGACAGGATCATCGGCCAACCGCCGTAGAGCTCGCCGTTTGCGCCCTCGCGCATCTGGTCGTGGATGACAGTCAGCCGGCAGGAGTCGCCGACAGGTTCGATCTCCCAGGTGACCCGGGAGGTCCCCTCCGCCGTGACTGCGTCGCTCCACAGCGCGGTCATGCTCTGCACGAGCCGCCGCGGCGGGTCGACCTCGAGGTTCTCGCCCTCGGAGATCCGAACGCCCGCCGCGGGATGAGCGGCCTCATAGCGGGAGCCTGGACTCCAGTCGGAGCTGACCCCGACGCCGAAGGAGTAACGCTGCCTAAGGTCGCTGTTCGTGATCGCCTCCCAGAGGCGCTCCGGTGTCGTCTTGATGTAGATCTCGAACACCTTCTCCATCGTTTCCCCCTCGATGTCGTGCTTCAGCTCGCTGAGCGCTGTCGCCCAGGGCTCGGCGTATTTGCTCACCCAGCGGTCATGGATGAGCCGGATCGGGACGGGATTCAGGAAGTGGAGCTTCTCTCGCCCGCGTCGCCGGGTGACGACGAGTCCGGCGGCCTCGAGCACCTTCAGGTGCTTCATGACCCCGAAGCGGGTCATGGGCAGCCGCCCTTCGAGCGCGCTCAGCGTCTGGCCGTCGTGCTCGAACAGCTCGTCGAGGAGGCTGCGTCGGGTGGGATCCGCAAGGGCCCTGAAAACCCCGTCCATGGGAACAGCATACGTGACCATTTAGTCACGTGTCAAATACAAAGTCGGTCATCTCAGGGGATCAGGGGTGCGCCGGACCGGGTCTTCCGAGCGCGAAAGCCGCAAGCCCGCTGCGGCCGGGGCTGATTTGGCCGGCTGCGCCGCTCAGTGCCGGATCGGGAGCCGCGAGACCGTCAGCGAGTCTCTCCGTGACCGCTGCAGGCCGGCCGCCGCGGCGACGGCGCGCGCGAGCGCGGAAGCGGTGCCCGCCGGGACCGAGGGATCGACCACGAGCGAGAGCGTCAGCCGCTGGACGCCCCCGCCGGCCGCGACGCTGCGAGTGACCGTCTCATTACGGCCCCAAGCGGTGCTGGCCGACGCGCTCGAACCGCCGGTCCAGCTGGCGGAGTCAGATGCGCGCGCGAGCGGCGTACCGCCTCCATAAGCGAGCGAGGCGCTCGCGCTCTGGTTGCGATTGAACGTCTGGTTCACGTAGACGAGCGCCTTGCCGGGGCCGACCGTGCTCGCGAGCAGGCCGTCCAGCTGCTGCTGGAGCCCACTCGTCGCGCCGCTCGGGGCGGCCGCCAGGGGCCCGAGCAGCTGCTGAGCCTCGGTGCGACGCGCCGTCGCCACCGCCAGCGTCTGCCCCGCGTCGTCGAGCCGCCAGGGGATCCCGTAGCGGTCGAGCAGGCTCGTGTCCCGACTCGCTGCCGCCGGGGAGATGCCTCGGATCAGCGGCGTGTAGCTGCCCTCGCCGATGTAGCGCAGCGAGGCGATCGAGAAAGCCGCCAGCACCGTCGCCGTCGCAAGCAGCGAGAGAAGCGCGCGCGGGGTGAGGAAACGCCATGCCATACGCGCAAGATCGACAGCCCCCGGTTCGCCCGAGACTCGTTCGTTCGTCGACAGCTCCGGTGAGCGGGCGTGAAATGCTCCCGCGGAGTGTGCGACTCGCGAAATACCTAGCGCACGCCGGCGTCGCCTCGCGGCGCGCCGCCGAGCGCCTCGTTCACGAGGGGCGGGTGGCTGCCGGCGGCGAGATCGTGACCGACCCCGCGCGCGACGTCGGGGAAGGCAGCGACGTGCGCGTCGACGGGCGGCCGGTGACCGTTGAGCCGCGCGTCGTCTACGCGCTCAACAAGCCGGCGGGAGTGGTCTCGACAGCGCGCGACCCGCGGGGCCGGCCGACCGTGACGTCGCTCGTGCCCTCGGAGCGGCGGCTCTACCCCGTCGGCCGGCTCGACGCCGACACGACGGGGCTTATCCTGCTCACGAACGACGGCGAGCTGGCGAACCGGCTCACGCACCCGCGCTACGGGGTCCGCAAGACCTACCGAGCGCTTGTTCGCCCGGCGCACGTGCCGGAGCGCGCGCTGCGGGCACTGCGGGAGGGCGTCGCGCTCGACGACGGGCCGGCGCGACCGGCCGAGGTGCGCCAGCTCCAGCCCGGCCTGCTCGAGATAACGATCGCGGAGGGGCGCAAGCGTCAGGTGCGGCGCATGTGCGAGGCGGTCGGTCACCGCGTCGAGCGGCTCGAGCGTGTCGGCTTCGGACCGCTGCAACTCGGAGCGCTCGCCGAGGGTCGCCATCGGAAGCTGGGCTGCGGCGAAGTGGAGCGTTTGCGCAGCGCTTCGAGGCGAGCGCTCTACGACGCAGACCCCACGGCTGAATAGGCTCGGCCGCGTAGATGCCGGGGACAAAGTGTTCACGCTGACCACCGCCGTCGCGCTGGTCGCGCTCGGCGTCGCGGTCGGGGTCTTCGGGACGGTCGTGGGGGCGGGCGGCGGCTTCCTGCTGACGCCGGTGCTGCTCGTCGTCTACCCGACGCTGTCGCCCGACACCGTCACCGGCATCAGCCTGATCGCCGTCTTCTTCAACGCGCTGTCCGGCTCGATCGCCTACGCGCGCCAGCGCCGGATCGACTTTCGCTCCGGGGGCATCTTCGCCCTCGCTACGCTGCCGGGGGCCGTCGGCGGCGCGCTGGTCGTCACGCTGGTTTCACGCAAGCCGTTCGACGCGATCATGGCGCTCGTCCTGGTCGTGCTCGCCGGGTGGCTGGTGACGACCTCACGCGGCCGGGCGCGGGCGCGGCCGAGCGGCACAGCTCGGGAGATCACCGACCGTGAGGGGCACACGTACCGCTACGAGGTCCCGATCCGCCGCGGTGCCCTCTACAGCGTCGGAGTCGGATTCGTCTCGAGCTTCCTAGGCATCGGCGGCGGGGTCATCCACGTGCCCCTGCTCGTCGGGGCGCTCGGGTTTCCGACCCACGTTGCGACCGCGACCTCGCACTTCGTGCTGATGTGGATGGCGGGTGTTGGCAGCGTCACGCACGCGATCACCGGCAGCTTCCATCACGCCGTCGGGCTGCGCCGCGCCGCCGCGCTGTCGGTCGGGGTGGTCGGCGGCGCACAGGTCGGCGCGCTCCTGTCGCGGCGCCTCAGCGGACCGCTGATCCAGCGCCTGCTCGCCGGCGGGCTGGTGGTACTCGCCGGGCGCCTGGTGATCGGGCTCCTGTGAGGCGCGTGTTCAGTACTCCGGCCCGAGATAGCGCATGAAGACCTGACGCATCTGCGCCTCCGCGGGCGGGAGGCCCAGGAGGCCGGCCGTGCGCGCGAAGAGACGATCCGCGAGCGAGTCGGCGCTGTCGAAGAAGACGTAGTTGGCAAACTCGGACAGGGCCGAGTCGGCGGATGCCCCGCTGAGCTGCGTGCCGTCAACCGATGCGACCGACTCGCGCAGGGTGAGGTGGCGCACCCCGGTCCAGAGATAGACGTCGGAGGCGCCGTTCGAATCGGGCCGACCGCCGCCGGCGGAGGTGGCGAGGTTCGACGCGTCCGTCGTGAAGCTCACGTAGAAGCCCGAGTTCGTCACATGCGGCTCAGAGGAGTCGCCGTCCCCGGGCGCGCCCGCCACGGTGGAGACGAAGGCGAAGCGGCCCGAGCCGGTCTGGGTGCGCGCGATCTGGCTGTGTCCCTCCGTCGGGCCCGCGAGGTTCGTCGCCCGGGTGCGGAAGGCAGCCCAGGTGCCGATGTCCTGCATCGAGGGCTCGTCGGAGTCGCCGTTGCCCGGGCGGCCGTCGCTGCCGCGAGTGACGAGCCGGACACCGGCGTGCCGGAAGCGATGGAGGTAGATCTGGGAGACGCCGCCCGTGCCGGCGGTGAGGTTCGCGGCACGAGAGACGAACAGGAGATCGCCCGGGGTACGCGAGCCAAATGCGGGATCGAAGCTGTCGGCGTTCGCCGGATGGCCTGAGCGTGTCGCCGAGACGAGCACGGTGGCGCCGACGAGGCGCCGCGGGGTGGGCGCGGTGCTGCCGGGAAGGAGTCCGCCGAGGTAGCGCAGGTAGACCTCGCGCGCGCCGTGCGTGCCGCGTGCCAGGTTCGTCGCGCTCGAGACGAAGGCAACCTCCGAGCAGTCGCCGTTGACCGCCACGCCCGTGGTCGCGCCGTTCGCCTGGCGTCCGTGGCGGCCGACCGACACACGCTCGAGGCGGCGCGAGCGGAGCCAGTAGACAAAGGCGTCGGTGGCGTGGTTCGTGTCATGCGGGACGAGGTTCGAGGCATCGGAGAGGAAGGCGATGCAGTGGGGGGCGTAGTAGCGCGGGCCGAGGGGCGAGTAGCTGTTGAGGCCGTCAACGACCGGGTCATACGAGCTGCCGTTCGCCGGGCCCCCGCGGCCGCGCGATGCCAGCAGCGTGGGGCCGGGCATCCACGGGCTGCCGTCGTTGACGTAGGGTCGCCGGCGGGGGATGTAGAAGACGTTCGTGGTGTCCGCCGAGACGGTTGCCTGCACCAGGTTCGTCGCCGACGACTGGAAGGTCAGGACGGAGGCGTCGCGCAGGTCGTCCGATACCGCGGGGTTCGTCGAGGGGCCATCCGGTAGTCCGCCCCCGATGGCGCGCGACATCAGGACGGTCGTCTGGACCGACGCGCGGTCGATCGGCTGCGCCGAGGCGGGGGAGGCGAGCAGGCATGGCAGGCCAGCCGCCAGGCAGGCGAGCGTGACCCGTTTCGAAGCAGCGGTGAGCATCGGGGAGTGCAATCGGCGCGAGCGCTGCCCGTGCCGAGCGCCGTTCGTTCTAACGTCGGCGATCTGGCGCGATGTGGCAAGGGCGTTTCGCGCCCAGTAGACGGCTCTCTACCTGGTGAGACGGTATTGCAGGTGGATCACGCCGCTCTGGAAACGGCGTTGGCCGACCAGCTCGAGGGCCAGCCGGCCGTCGCTTGACAGGGCGCGGCTACCGGCGCCGACTCTGATCCGGCAGTCGTCAACCAGCCCGGCCGTGAACGCCGCCGCCGCAAGGTGGGGACCGCCGACTCTTATGTCGGCCTGCGCGGTCGCCTCATGCGCCGGACAGCGTCGGGCTGACTTCGCGCTCGAGACATCACCTCGTACATCCTGCGCCCGTAGAGCCAGGTGCCGACCGGCCGCGAGCTCGTTGACGAAGGCGTGGACCTCCTCGTCAGGCGCCGCCCAGGCAAAGTCCCCGCGCTCGTCAGCGACGTAGCCGTCGAGCGATGCGATCGCGGAGTAGAGAGGTTGGCCACGGGAGAGCGGCCCTCATCGCCTGGGTTGGTGGACCGGCGCGTTCGGTGGACCGGCGCGTTCGGCGACCACCGGCCGCGATCGCCGGCAATCGGGCCGTCTAGCTCGCCTGCAGCGACTGGCTCAGCATCAGATCGCGCAGCATCGCCAGGTCGTCGTCGGTGAAGTCAAAGCTGGCGGCGTCGGTCGACTCGATGAAGTCGATCAGGGTGCGCGCGAAGCGGATCGGCTCCTGAAGCTGCGGGAAATGTCCGGAGTCGTCGAACACCTCGAGCCGGCTGCCGTTCATCGCGCGGTGCGCCGACCAGCCATGGGCGACGGGGATCAGCGGGTCGCGCGCGCCCCAGAGGAGCATCGAGGGCAACAGCGAGGTCAGGTACAGGCGGTCCGTCGCCGCGACGCGCTGCCCGCCCGGCTCGATAACGGCGCGCAGCGTGTGCAGGAAGGCCTGGCGGGCACCGGCGTCGGCGAGTGAGGCGTAGCCTTTCGCCATCTCGGCCAGATCGGGGCCCGCCTGAAGGCCGAGCTTCTTCAGCGCGCGCCCGACGAGGGCGCCCACGCCGAGGACCTGGGCGCTCGCGATCACCGGCAGGACGAGCTCGGAGAGGGGAAGGCTGGCCGCACGAAGAAGGGGGTGCACCTCGCGGCCGAGGCCGCCGCTCGAGACCAGCACGAGGCGCTCGGCGAAAGGCGGGTACTCGTAGGAGAACTGCATCGCGATGCCGCCGCCGAGCGAGTGGCCGACGACCGTGGCGCGCTTGAAGCCGAGCGCCACGAGCAAGTCGCGGATGCCGGCCGCGTAGGCTCCGAGCGAGTAGTCGCCGCGCGGCTTCGCCGACTGACCGTGGCCGAGCAGGTCGGGTGCGACGACCGTGTATCGCTCGGCGAGCAGCGGGACGACCTGGTCCCACTGCTCGGCACAGCCCGTGATGCCGTGGATCAGCAGCACTAGGGGCCCGCCACTGCCCGCGACGCGGTAGGTGATGCGGTGGCCATGCAGAGTCACCTCTCGGGCCTGGGGTACCAGGTCAGTCGCGGAGGGTTTCGGCGGCGGCGTGCGGCGCCGACGTGAAGCGCTGGAGCGCTTTTCGGTTGTCGTGGCGGAGGCCATGGGCAGGGGAGCATACTGACTGCTCGGTCAGTGCCCCGCCCGGAGAGCCGCCCGTCGCGCGGCCTTCGCGATGCTGCTCGTGCTGCGGCGGGGGGTTGTGGTGGCGGGGGTCGTGGCGGTCGTCGGAGGGCCAGTGGAGCGGTCAGGCAGTAGCTCGAGGCTCGCTGCCCATAAGGCGATGAGTTCGACGTGCCGTGCCCGTCCTAACGTACGGTGGGCGACACCCGGCCGGTGGCGATCCACGACCGATGGTCAGCCCGACAACCGCATCGAGGAGGTTCGCGTTGCTCGACGTCACAATCGGAACCCGCGAGGAGTGGCAGGCGGCTCGGAGCGAGCTTGCGAAGCTGGAGGCCGAGTACGCCGAGCTCGGCCAGAGGGTGGTCGAGCAGCGACGACGGCTTCCCTGGGTGCCTGTCGAGAAGGAGTACCGGTTCGACACCGTCGATGGAGAGAAGACGCTTTCCGAGCTGTTCGACGGGCGCTCTGAGCTGCTGGCCTACAACATCATGTTCGGACCCGACTACGAGCTCGGAGCGTGTCCCGGCTGCACGAACCTGGGCGATGAACTCGACGCCACGCTCGTGCATCTGAACCATCGCGACGTGACACTGATCTGTTTCTCGCGTGCCCCCATCGATCGGCTGATCGCCTACAAGCAGCGGATGGGGTGGCAGTTCCCCTACGTCTCAACCTACGCCACCGAGTTTCCGTTCGACTTCGGACTTGCGCTCACACCCGAGCAGGCGCAGGAGATCACCGAGGTGAAGAAGATGATCGAGAGCCCTCCACAGTGGCTTGAGGACTGGGGGCGGCAGGTCGGAGCGAGGCTCGAGGACGGCCTGCGCGAGGGCCCGGGCTTTATCGCCTTCGCCCGCGAGAACGGACGCGTGTACCACACCTACACCGTGACCGCCCCTGATCCGTTCGTCGCCCCATACCACTCGTTTCTCCTCAAGCGAACACCCAAGGCCGAGCCGGAGGAGACACGTGCATGGCGCAAGGACGAGTACCCGACTGCGCACCATTGAAGGGCTCCCGGTCGGGATGGTGCGCCGAGGACGCTCACGGCAACCATCGGCGACGGAGTGCGTGAACCGCATTCGTCATTTCGGGAGCAGCGAGGAGCAGAGGTCCCCTTAGCGAAGGAGCTTGTCAGCGGAGCCGCCAGCCGCCGGCCGGAGCGCGCGTGCAGGGCGTAGAGCCATCCCATGGCGCTCGTACATCCAGGCCGTCCAGCGCCGCTTCATCCAGGACGAACATCGCTCGCGGTGCGCTCGACCGATGAGTTTCCTGGCGCATCGCGGTCCTAGCCGTCGGAACACCCAACGGAAGGACAGGCATGCATACAGCAACTTCAGCCGACCGCACGCGGATCGCTTACGACCGTTACGGAGAGGGTCCGGCCGTGATCCTCGTGTCCGGTGCGATGGGCTACCGCAAGTTCAAGAAGTTCGAGCAGATCGCGATGGCGCTGTCCGAGCACTGCACCGTGATCAACTACGACCGTCGTGGCCGCGGCGACAGCGGGGAGGCCGGCTCGGTCTCCGTTCAACACGAGGTCGATGACATCGCCGCCCTGATCGATGCGGTCGGTGGGCGAGCTTCCCTCTGGGGCTGGTCATCGGGCGGCGCGCTCGCCTTGCGGGCGGCGGCTGCCGACATCGGCGTCGAGAAGCTCGTCGTCTACGAGACGCCGTTCAAGACCGATCCCAACGCCAAATATCCGGCCGACGACTACGGCGCGCGGCTTGAGCAGATCGTTGCCGACGGAGATCCGATGCGCGCCGCCAAGCACTTCATGCGCAACGGCATCGGGATGCCCGCTCCGCTCGTGGCGGTAATGACGGTGATGCCCACGTTCAGGAAGTTCGGCGCCAACGGCCTGACCCTGCCCTTCGACCACGCGGCGCTCGGTGAGCACAACATGCAGGGAAGGCCGCTCCAGGCCGAGGAGTGGGCGACGGTCACCTGCCCGACTCTGGTCGTGAACGGCACCAAGACCTATCCCGTCCTCAAGCACGCCTCCAAGGCTCTCGCCGAGGTGCTCCCGAACGCGACCGTGCGCGAGCTCCCGGGCCAGAACCACAACGTTTCACCGAGCGCGATCGTCCCGTTGCTGGCAGGCTTTGTGGCCGGGTGCGAGGCACCGCACGACGCGTCGAAGGTGACGCCCTGATCGCAGGCCATCCCTCTCAGGCCGCATGATCATGTCCACCGAGGAGATTGACGAATACCTGCGGGGTGTGGAGGAGCCGAAGCGCAGCACGCTCCGGACGGTGCGCCGGTCCATTCTCGAGATCGTTCCGGACGCCGAGCAGGTGATCTCCTATCGCGTTCCCGCCTTCCGCGTACGCGGTGAGACGATCGCAGGCTTCGCCGCGTTCAGGGATCACCTGAGCTACCTGCCGTTCAGCGGCTCCGTCCTCCCGCAACTCGCCGATGAGCTCAAGGGCTACACGATGACAAAGAGCGCCCTCCACTTTCCTGTCGACCGCCCGCTGGCGAAACTGCTCGTGAAGAAGCTGATCGCGGTGCGTCTCGAGGAGGTCGGACAGCGGTCGCGCTGGTGAAGAGGCTAAAGCCGCCGGTAGCGAGCCTCGAAGAGCGAGAACGTCGCGAACGCAAGCAGCCCCACCGCGACGAGTCCGAGCAGCCACGGGCCGAACGGCTGGCCGTGCACCTCCGCGAGCGCACCGTCTACCCCGATCGCGCGGCGCGCGTCGAACTCGGTCGCGGTGCGGATCAGGAAGTAGCCGATCAGCGCGAACACGAGAGCGCGAGATGTGAGCCCGGTGCGGCCGAGCCATGCGAACACCCGCCGCTCGCCCTCGCTCATCTCCCCGAGCTTGTTGTCGTCCATGAACCTGCAACGGATCGCGTCGTAGATCTGGTAGAGGCTGATCGCGACCAGGGCTCCGCCGGCGATGCCGACGATGACGTCGCCGCCCGGCCAGCCGAGGATTCCCTGCGCGGTCTTCTGAGGCTCGCTCGAACCGCTGCCTCGGCTGCCGGCAAGGACGTGGACCGAGACGGCAAAGAATGCGAGGTAACTCAGGCCGCCGCCGAGGTTGCCGGCACGGTCCTTCACGTGTTTCCCCCCGCCGCCCTCGGGGCCGCGGCCGAATACACCCTGCCCGATCTTCCACAGCGCGTACGCAAGCAGTCCAGCCGAGATGATCGCGAGCGCCACGCCGCCGAGCGGAGCCGACGCGATCACGGCGAGCGCTCCTTGCTGGTTGGGGCTCGCCGGCTCCGAACCGGCGCCAACCGCGAGGGCGAGCGCCATCGCGCCGATGAGGCCGTACGTGATGGCGCGGGCGAGAAAGCCCGCCCTTACCAGCCAGCGAAACGGGCGGGTCCGCTCGACGGCAAGCGCCTCGCGTTGCGCGGCGCCACTCGGGGGAGCCGAATCCGGTCCGCCGACCGCGCGCTCGAAGGCCGGCATCTGACGTTGCTACCCCAGCCGGTGGATAAAAAACGAGTTGGCTCGCGCGCCGCCTGAGCGGTTCAGTAAGAGCGAAAGCGTCCGTCGCATTGCTCGTGGAGCGATGAGTCTGGTGCGCTGCACGGTCGTACGTACACGCCGAACGCGATCCAGGGTGCCTGATTGATCCGGGAAAGCAACGGCGAACCGCCCGCGGTGCCGCGGATTCCGCTCGAGCTGCGTCGCCTACGCGCTGACCAATGTGCTGCCGTGTGGTCCAGCCAGGACCGCTTTGTGCAGTGCGCTGCCCCGCACCCACTGCTTCCACGACAGGAACCACATCGTCCAGCCGTTGTCCCAGGTCCCGGCCAGTGGGCTGCCGACGATCTTCACGGGGTCGCCGGGATCCGCCATGCCGTAGTAGATCGCCGCGTCCTCGGGTGACATGTTCACGCAGCCATGGCTGACGTTGCTCGATCCCTGATCGCCCACCGACCAGTAGGCGTCGTGCAGGTAGTCGCCGCTCCAGGTGATGCGGACCGAGTAGGGGACCTCGATGTTGTACCCGGAACCCACCATGTCGACCGGATTTGCCTTCTCGATCGTCAGGTAGTTGCCGTTCGGGGTGTCATCACCGGGTCGTCCGGTGCTGATCGGCCAGTCCGCGAACAGCTTCCCGCTGCGGTAGACCTTCATCTCGTGGTTTGCGGTGCTGGCCACCACGACCAGGGAGGAGCCGATCGTGAACCTCTGGCTGAGGCTGTGGTGCCCGTAGACCCCCGGAGCGACCTCGACACCATTCAGATGACCGATGAAGCTCACTCGCGTGTGCTGCGGCCAGTAGTGGCGCGGACGGAAATACGCGCAGACCGGCGCGGTGCCGCACTCGCTGTCCCAGTACCAGGCGCCCTCGACCGGCTTCGATGTCTTGATCTGCAGCGCCTGCTCGACGGCCGCCCTGTTGCTGACCGGCCCGCTGAAATAAAGGACGATCGGCATCCCCACGCCGTAGGTCTGGTCCTGCCCCTCGACGATTTTCGTCTCGACCGTCCTCGCCGGTCGGAACGTGCGAAACGAGCTGGTCTGCGTGACCGGCTTCCCGGACGTCCCGACCGCGGTCGCGGTGACCGTGTAGCTCTGCGACACGTTCAATGCCCAGGTGCTGTGCCACACCGTCCCGGCAGCGTTGAGCTTCCCGGTGACCGCATCGCCCCGCGTGCGCACGGTCACGCTCGTGATCTTGCCCCTCACAGCCGAGACCGTGATGCCTCTGTTCGGTGCGGGATCGGTGCTGGCCGTAGACGGAGCGATCGACAGCTGGACGGCGTCCGCGGTCGCGCCGGCGTGCCGGCCGCCGCCGCAGCCGGCGGCGAGCAAGCCGAGCATCACGGAGATCGCGGCCGTGGCGAGCCCGTGTCGGTAGCGAAAAGACGAGATCGACGCTGGGGGCAACTTCGGAAACCTCCCGCCCATAGCCTACGCCGCTGCGCGCAAGCACCCGCTCCGGATTACATCACCCGGAGGAAGCGAGCACGCCCACCGAACAAGCCAGCAGGCTCCGACGGACCGCTACGCGACAGGCGTCGCGGCGCGCGGTGCACTGAAAATCATCCCGACTGAAGCGCCCTCAGCTGCGCTCGAGGATCGCCACGACGCCCTGGCCGCCCGCGGCGCAGACTGAGATCAAGCCCCGTCCCGACCCCTTCTCGGCGAGTGCCTTGGCGAGCGAGGCGACGATCCTGCCGCCGGTCGCGGCGAAGGGGTGTCCGGTCGCGAGTGAGCCGCCGTTGACATTCAGCTTCGAGCGGTCGATCGAGCCAAGCGGTTCCTTGAGGCCGAGGCGATCGCGGCAGTAGTCCTGGTCCTGCCAGGCCTTGAGCGTGGCGAGCACCTGGGCGGCGAAGGCCTCGTGGATCTCGTAGAAGTCGAAGTCCTGGAGCTTCAGGCCCGCACGTTCGAGCATGCGAGGGACCGCGTAGACGGGCGCCATCAGCAGGCCCTCCTCGCCGGAGACGTAGTCGACAGCGGCCGTCTCGGCGTGGGTCAGGTGAGCGAGCACCGGCAGGTCGTGGCGGGCAGCCCAGTCGTCGCTGCCGAGCAGGACCGCCGAGGCGCCGTCGGTCAGCGGCGTCGAGTTGGCGGCGGTCATCGTTCCGTCGGGGCCGCCGAAGACCGGCCGCAGCCGCGCCAGCTTCTCCATGCTCGAGTCGGGCCGCAGGTTGTCGTCGCGGGCCAGGCCCCTGTACGGCGTGACCAGGTCGTCGAAGAAGCCTCGCTCGTACGCCGCCGCCAGGTTGCGGTGGCTCGCCACCGCGAGCTCATCCTGCTCCTCCCGGCCGAGGCCCCAGACGCGCGCGGTGATCGCGGTGTGCTCGCCCATCGAGAGTCCCGTTCGCGGCTCGGCGTTGCGCGGAATCTCCGGCACGATCTGGTTCGGCCGGAGGCGAGCGAGAAGCTTCACCCGCGCGGCCGCAGAGCGGGTTCGACGAACCTCGAGCAGGAGCTCGCGCAGGTCGTCGTTGATCGCGATCGGTGGGTCGCTGGTCGTGTCCACGCCGCCGGCGACGCCCGATTCGATCTGACGAAGCGCGATCTTGTTCGCGACGAGGACGGTCGCTTCGATGCCCGTGTCGCAGGCCTGCTGGACGTCGTAGGCGGGGGTCTCGCTCGCGAGCGACGAGCCGAGCACGCACTCGCGCGTGAGGTTGAAGTCACGGGCGTGCTTGAGGACCGCGCCGGCGACGACCTCGCCGAGCCGCTCGCGCTGGAGCGCAAAGCGGGCGACGAGCCCGTCGAGCGTGGCGGTAAGCATGTCCTGGTTCGACACCTCGGCGTAGGCGCCGTCGGAGCGGGCAAAGGGGATACGGTTGCCGCCGAGGATCGCGGCGAGCGGCATGGCGTCGTTCAGCGTCTGTCTCCGGGTATCGGGGGCGAAGGCGGCGCGATCTTAACTGACCGCCCATTCAGTACCCTGCCGCGCATGGCTGATCCCTACCAGACACTCGTCCACTCGAGCCCAGGCCGCTTCGTCGCCTCCCGGCTCGGCCTTCCGCAGCCCGTCCGGCTGCGCCGCTACTCGCCGGGTCAGCCGCTGCTCGCCGGCCCGGCCCTGGTCGGCGGCGCCGGCCGCCTGCTCGACCCGGTGGGGCGCACGCTCGAGGCGGCCGGAGCGCTCGCCTACGCGCTCGCCGACCCAGCCGCCGCGAGCACCTCCGAGGCCGAGTGGTCGCCCGCGACCGACCCCGACCGCCGCTTCGCCGCGCTCGTCTTCGACGCCACGGGGATCACGGCGACCGCCGGCCTGCGCTCCATCTACGAGTTCTTTCATGCCGCGATCCGCCCGCTCGAGCGGAGCGGTCGCCTGCTCGTGCTCGGGACACCGCCCGAGGCCGCCGGGAGCGCCGCGGAGCGGATCGCCCAGCGGGCGCTCGAGGGGTTCGTTCGCTCGGCGGCCAAGGAGCTCCGCGGCGGAGCGACCGGCCAGCTCGTCTACGTCACGCCGGGCGAGGAGCGCAACCTCGATTCGACGCTGCGCTTCCTGCTCTCGGCGAAGTCCGCCTACGTCGACGCCCAGGTGATCCGCGTCGGCCCCGGGGAGTCGACCGATCCCGACCGACTGGGAGCGGCCGCTCGCGGACAAGGTCGCGCTCGTCACCGGCGCGTCGCGCGGGATCGGTGAGGTCGATCGCGGAGACGCTCGCGCGGGACGGCGCGCACGTGATCTGCGCCGACGTCCCGGCCGCCGGCGAGACCCTGACCGAGGTGGCCAACGAGATCGGCGGCTCGACGCTCCAGCTCGACGTGACCGACGCCGACGCGCCGGCGAGCGCATCGCCGAGCACGTCCGCGCGACCGCCACGAGCGGGCTCGACGTGCTCGTCCACAACGCGGGCATCACGCGCGACAAGACGCTCGCGCGGATGACGCGCCGACCAGTGGGAGTCGGTGATCGCGGTCAACCTCGCGAGCCAGGAGCGGATCAACGACGCGCTGCTCTCCGGGGACGCGCTGCGCGCGCGGCGGCGCGGATCGTCTGCGTCTAGCTCGATGAGCGGCATCGCGGGCAACCGCGGCCAGGCGAACTACGCGGCCAGCAAGGCGGGCGTGATCGGGCTGGTCGAGGCGCTCGCGCCGCTGCTCGCCGAGAGCGGCGGCACGATCAACGCGGTCGCGCCCGGCTTCATCGAGACGCAGATGACCGCCGCGATGCCGATCGCGACGCGGGAGGCCGGGCGGCGGATGAACAGCCTCGCGCAGGGCGGCCTGCCGGTCGACGTGGCCGAGACCATCGCCTGGTTCGCGAGCCCCGCCTCCGGCGGCGTCAACGGGAACGTCGTGCGCGTCTGCGGCCAGAGCCTGCTCGGCGCCTGAGCGGTCGTGGCGGTCCGCGAGCTGTCATCGAGCCCGAGCCTCGGCGCGATCTACCCGCGCGCCCTGGCCGGTCCGCTGCTCGGCCGCCTGCCCGGCTTCGGAGGCCAGGCGCTGCCGGACGACGAGCTCGTCGTCGTCAACGTCCCGCTCGAGCGCGAACGCGTAGAGCGCTACGAGCGCGTTTGCGGCTTCCAACCGTCCGACGCCGTGCCCGCGACGTACCCCCACGTCCTCGCGTTCCCGCTCTCCATGCAGCTGATGACAGACCGGCGCTTCCCCTTCCCCGCGATGGGACTCGTCCACATCCGCAACCGGATCGAGCAGCTGCGCCCGCTGGCGCTCGACGAGCGGCTCACGCTGAGCGTGCGCGCGGCCGGACTCGCAGAGCACGACCGAGGCAGGCAATTCGACGTCGTCGCCGAGGCGATGGCCGGCGGCGAGGCGGTCTGGCGTGACGTCAGCACCTACCTGCGCCGTGAGCACGGGGGATCGGACCGCGGCAGCAGCCGCGAGCGCGCGGCGCCGCCGAGCCCGAGCGCCTACTGGGAGGTCCCCGAGGACGTCGGACGCCGCTACGCGGCCGTCTCGGGCGACCGCAACCCGATCCATCTCCACGCGCTGAGCGCGCGGCTATTCGGGTTCCCGCGCCCGATCGCGCACGGCATGTGGCTGAAGGCGCGCTGCCTCGCGGCGCTCGAGGCGTCGCTCGAGGACGCCTTCGCGGTCGAGACACAGTTCAAGCTGCCGCTCCTGCTCCCGGGTCGCGTGGCGTTCTCGCGGTCGGAGGCGGCGAGCGGAATCGACTTCGCCGTACACGACGCGAGCAGCGGGAAGCCCCATCTGAGTGGCAGCCTCCGCCCGAGCGCCTGATCCAGGACGGCACGCTCACGCGGCTCGCGATCGGCGCCCTCGGCGCCGACGAGCCTGTGCCCCGCGGCCGAAGACGACGGCCCACCGCTGAGCCTCGCGGCGGCGACGGGTGATCGCGAAACCGAACAGGGGCACGACGATGAAATTCAGTACGAGCAACGCCCCGCCGGCGATGAGGAGGGTCTCTGGCATCGGACTCCTCTCGGGGGTGAAGGGTTCTGTCTGTTTACTCCGCCCGGGGGAGCGTGGGGGAGAGTCCGGACGGATGTTCGACGCCTGCCACAATCCTCGCCCGTGAAGCTGCGAGCGCTCACGGGGCGCGACGACCGTCGACGCGGAACGACGCGGACGCCATCCTCGACGGGACCGAGGAGCTCGTGCGGACGGTGATGGAGCGCAACGAGCTCGAGCCGGAGGACATGGTGAGCTGCATCTTCACCTGCACCGACGACCTCGACGCCGAGTTCCCCGCGGTCGCCGCGCGGCGGCTCGGGCTGACGCAGCGTGCCGCTGCTGTGCGCGCGCGAGATGGACGTGCCCGGCGCGCTGCCGCGCGTCATCCGGCTGATGCTGCACTGCTATGCCGACGAGGCGACCGAGCCGCGCCACGTCTACCTGCGCGAGGCGGCCGCGCTGCGGCGCGACCTCGAGGCGGCGCAGTGAGCGGCGGTGCGAGAATGGCCGCAGGCATGAGCCTCGAGTTCGCCGAGAAGATGCGCCGGATCCCGGTCTACCCGCAGGCCGAGACCTACGAGTTCGGGGGCGAGCTCGTCAAGCTCGCCTCGAACGAGACGCCGTTCGCGCCCGATGCCCGAGGTGATCGAGGCGATCGAGCGCGAGCTGCGACTCGCTCAACCGCTATCCGGACCCCGACAAGGCGCTGCTGCGCCGCCGCGCTCGCCGAGCGCTTCGAGATCGCGCCCGGGCAGCGTCGCGGTCGGCAACGGCTCGTGCGAGATCCTGCTCGCGGCCGCGGAGGCGCTGCTCGAGCCGGGCGCCGAGCTCGTCTACGCGTGGCCGTCGTTCTCGATGTACCCGCACCTGGCGGCGAGCTCGCGGGGCGCGCGCGATGACCGTTCCGCTCGACGACGAGGGACGCCACGACCTCGACGCGATGGCGCGCGGAGGTGACCGCGGCGACGCGGCATCGTGCTCGTCTGCAATCCGAACAACCCGACCGCGACGGCGCTTCCGTTCGAGCGAGATCGAGGCGTTCGTCGGCGTCGATGCCGCGCCACGTCTGCGTGATCGTCGACGAGGCCTACATCGAGTTCTCGACGCTCGCAGGACCCCGACGAGTCGCTCGCGCTGCT
The DNA here is from genome assembly GCA_963719375.1 of uncultured Actinomycetes bacterium. Lineage (GTDB taxonomy): Bacteria > Actinomycetota > Thermoleophilia > Solirubrobacterales > Thermoleophilaceae > JAICJV01. The sequence continues at coordinate 2,862,684 of CAVRBY010000001.1, forward strand.
CGCGCGCCACCCGAACGCCGTGCTGCTGCGGACGTTCTCGAAGGTCTACGGGCTGTGCGGGCTGCGCGTCGGCTACGCGCTCGGCGTCGGAGGAGTTCCGGCTCGCGGTCGACCGCGTGCGCCAGCCGTTCTCCGTCAACGCGCTCGCGCAGGCCGCGGCCGTCGAGGCGCTGCGCCACCAGGACGAGGTCGCGAGCCGCGTCGAGCGGACGGCGATCGAGCGCTTCTTCATCGAGGACGAGCTGCGGCAGCGCGGCCTCGACCGACCGACAGCCAGGCGAACTTCTCGTGGGTCTCGCTCGGCGACCACGACGAGGACGCGGTGATCCGAGGGCTCGCCGAGCGCGGCGTGATCGTGCGCGCCGGCGCGGCGCTCGGCGAGCCGGGCCACATGCGCGTCACCTACGGAACGCGCGCCGAGAACGAACGCTTCCTGCGCGCGCTCGACGAAGCGGTGGCGGAAGCGTCGCGGCGTGATACAAAGCGCCAGTGACCTCCAGACACGCCCTTCGCCCGGCCTGCGCCCACTGGCGGTGTCCTCCGTAGAGACCCACGCGACGACGGTCCGCATCCGCTCGTGGCGTGTCTACGCGCGATTTATCTAGGCGTCCGGCCGCGGCCACGCAGGCCGCCGACCGTCACCGGCACTCGCCGGACGCCGCCTCCAGCCGGCCCCTTCACGCGGGCCGCGCCGTACCCACGTAGGATTCGACGCCGGATTTTCGAAAGGTCATTTGGATGATGATCGTGATGAAAGAGGGGGCGACGCAGGATCAGATCGACGCCGTCGTCGCGCGCGTCGAGCAGGTCGGCGCGACGGCGCACATCTCGCGCGGGCGAGCTCGTGACGGTGATCGGCGCGATCGGCGACCGCGAGCACGTCGCGAACCTCGCGCGTCGAGGGCTACGACGGGGTCGACCACCTGGTCCCGATCCAGAAGCCGTACAAGCTCGCCTCGCTGCAGTTCAAGAAGGGCGAGCGGTCGGTGTTCGACATCGGCGGGCGCAAGATCGGCGGCCCGCACTTCATGATGATCGCGGGGCCCTGCACGGTCGAGTCGCGCGAGGTGATGCTCGAGCCGGCGCGCGCGGTCCGCGACGCCGGCGGCGCAGCTGCTGCGCGGCGGCGCCTACAAGCCGCGCACCTCGCCGTACTCGTTCCAGGGGCTCGGCGAGGCCGGTCTGCGCCTGCTCGCCGAGGCGAAGCAAGAGACCGGGCATGCCGATCGTCACCGAGGTGATGGACGTGCGCGACCTCGACGCCGTCTGCGAGGTCGCCGACGTGATCCAGCTCGGCGCGCGCAACATGCAGAACTACACGCTGCTGACCGAGGTCGGCCGGCGCGGGACTGCCGGTGCTGCTGAAGCGCGGGCTGTCGGCGACGCTCGAGGAGCTGCTGATGGCGGCCGAGTACATCCTCAAGGAGGGCAACGAGGCGGTCATGCTGTGCGAGCGCGGCATCCGCACGTTCGAGACGAGCTACCGCTTCACGCTCGACCTGATGGCCGTGCCGGTACTGAAGGAGCTCACCCACCTGCCGGTCGTGGTCGACCCGAGCCACGCCGCGGGGCGGCGCGACCTCGTCCTGCCGCTGTCGCTCGCCGCGGCCGCGGTCGGCGCCGACGGCCTGATCGTCGAGACCCATCCCGCGCCCGACGACGGCGATCTGCGACGGACCGCAGCAGCTCGTCGCGGACGAGTTCGCCGACTACCTGCGCCAGGTCGAGGCGGCGGCGGCGCTCGCGGGCAAGGAGCTGGCGCGCGTCTGAGAGCGCACGCAGGCCGCGCCCGCTCGCTGACCCGCGCAGGCGCCATGCGCATAGCGGTCCTCGGGGTTGGCCTGATCGGGGGCTCCGTCGGGCTCGCGCGCGCGCAGCCGGGGATGCGAAGTCGCCGGTTTCGACGCCGACCCGGACGTGCTCGCGGCGCGCCGTCGAACGCGGCGCGCTCGACAGTCAAGCGCGCGTCGGTCGAGGCGGCCGTCGAGGGAGCCGACGCTTTGCTTTGCGTGCGCGCCCGTCGGAGCGCTGCCGGCGCTCGTCGAGGGAGCGCTCGCCGCTGCCGGCGAGCGCTGCGCGATCACAGACGTCGGGTCGACGAAGCGGGCGATCGTCGAGGCGATCGGCGACGAGCGCTTCATCGGCGGCCATCCGGTAGCCGGCTCCGAGGCGGCCGGCATCGAGGCGGCGCGCGCGGACATGTTTCGCGGCGCCACCTGGTACCTGACCCCCGGGCGCGCCTCCTCGGGAGTCCTCTATGACCGCCTGCACCGGCTGCTCGTCGAGCTCGGTGCGCGCCCCGTCGCGATCGACGCCGCCCACCACGACCGCCTGATGGCGACCGTCAGCCACCTCCCGCACGTACTCGCGAACGTGCTCGTCGAGCAGGCCGCGGCGACCGTCGACGACGCCGAGTCGCTCCCGCGCGTCGGCCCGAGCTTCCGCGACATGACCCGCGTCGCCGGAGCGAACTCGGCGATCTGGACCGACATCTACCGCTCGAACGCCGACGCGATCACCGCCGCGATCGAGGACACGCGCGATTCGCCTCGACGAGGTCGAGCGCGCTGCTGCGCGACGGCGATCCGGACCCGATCACCGCCTGGAACCGGAGCGGCGCGAACCGAGCGCGAACGCCAGCTCGCCGTCGACGGAGCCCGAGGGTCCGGTCAAGGAGCTGCGCGTGTCGGTGCCGAACCGTCCCGGCATCGTCGCCGAGCTGGCCGTCGCGCTCGAGCGGGCGTCAACATCGTCGACATCGCGCTCGCGCCCGCGCCCGACAACCGCTCCGGGGCTGATCAGCTTCTGGATCGCCGGCGACCGCTCGCGCAAGCGTGCCCGCGAGCTGATCGAGGGGCTCGGCTTCGCCGTCGCGGAGGAGCGATGAGAAGGCGGTTCGAACCTGCGTCGCAAGCTGCGCGGCACCGTGACGCCGCCGCCCGACAAGTCGATCTCCCACCGCGCGGCTCTGTTCGCCGCGATGTGCGACGAGCCGGTGACCGTGCGCCACTACCTGGACGCGCGAGGACACCCGCTCAACGCTCGACCGCGATCCAGGCACTCGGGGCGGGGATCGACCAGCCGGCCGCCGACGCGCTGCTGATCCGCGGCGTCGGCCTGCGCACGCCGGCGCCGACGACCCAGGGCGGCGTCTGGACGTCGGCAACGCCGGCACCCTGCTGCGGCTGCTGCCCGGGTGGCTCGCGGGCCAGAGCGGCGGCAGCTGGACGCTCGACGGCGACGCGTCGATCCGCCGGCGCCCGGTCGACCGGATCGCCCGCCCGCTGCAGCTGATGGGGGCGCACGTCGAGGCGCGCGAGGGGCGGCTGCCACCCGCTGCGAATCAGACGGCGCGGAGCTGGTCCGCGATCGATTACGAGCTGCCGGTGGCAAGCGCGCAGGTCAAGAGCTGCGTGCTGATCGCCGGGCTGCTCGCGAGCGGCCGGACGAGCGTCCGCGAGCCCTCGCCGAGCCGCGACCACACCGAGCGGATCCTGCGGCGCGCGCGCGTTCCCTGCGAGTCGAGCGGGACGACGATCAGCGTCTCGCCGGTCGACGAGATCGAGCTCGAGGAGCTCGTCGTGCCGGGCGACCCCTCGTCGGCCGCATTCATCGCGGCGGCCGCGTCGATCGTGCCGAGGTCGCGCGTCGTGATCGCGCGGATCGGGCTCAACTGGACCCGCACGGGCTTCTTCCGGATCGCCGCAGCGGATGGGCGCCGTTATCGTCGGCGAGCTCGAGACCGCGGCTGACGCCGCGGTCTCGGAAGAGGAGCCCGTCGGTGATCTCGACGTGGCGGCGACTCCCTTGGTAGGGACGACGGTTGAGGCGGACGAGGTCCCGCTCGCGATCGACGAGCTGCCGCTCGTCGCGCTGCTCGGCTGCTTCGCCGAGGGGGAGACGGTCGTGCGTGGCGCGGCGGAGCTGCGAGTCAAGGAATCCGACCGCATCGAGGGCGTCGTCGAGGGGCTGCGCGGGCTCGGGGCGCGGATCGAGGCGACCGACGACGGCTTCGTCGTCGAGGGCGCCGGTGGGATCGAGGGTGGGGTGCTCGACGCGCGCGGCGACCACCGGCTGGCGATGCTCGGCGCGGTCGCCGGGCTCGCCTCGCGCAGCGGAGTCGACGTCGACGGGATGGAGGCAGCCGCGATCTCCTACCCCGGCTTCGAGGCGGACCTGACCCGGCTGCTGTAGCCGGTGTCGATCGCGGGCGGCGGCGTTCGTCTCACCAGTGACCGACCAGAGGAGAGAGATGCGCTACATGCTGCTGCTGTACGTCGAGGACCGGCCCGAGCCTGGCAGCCCCGAGGCTGACGCCGCCTTCGGGGCGGTGATGGCCTTCCACCGTCAGTGCCGCGAGCGCGGCGTGCTCGTCGCCTCCGACCCGCTCCACGGGCCGGGAGCGGCGACGACCGTGCGCGTCCGCGACGGCCAGACGCTGCACACCGACGGCCCGTTCGCTGAGACGCGCGAGTGGCTCGGCGGCTACTTCATCGTCGACTGCCGGGACCTCGACGAGGCGCTGGCGATCGCGGAGAGCTGCCCGACCGCGGCGGAGGGATCGGTCGAGGTGCGGCCGATCATCGACCTGCCGACCGGATAGGGCCGGCCGGATCTCCCGTCGTCCGGCGATGCCGTTAGGATTCACCCAACCGCGCCGCCGTACGACCGTGGCGCGCCGAGAGTCTGAACTGAGCGCGCCCACTGGGGGAGGCCCGCTCACCCGCCCCCTCCGCATGACTCAGAACGGCCCTCATCCCGACCGCACGCATGGCTAGCGCCGCGCTCAGCCTCCGGCGTCCTCGCACGTCGCCGCTCGTCGTCGCGGGCTCGCTCGCGGCGCTGTGGCTGGTCCTCCAGCCGCGCACGGCCGACTTCGCGGCACAGGTATACCGCTCGCGCCTGTTCTCCCAGGAGGGGTTCGCGCTCTGGGACAACGCCTGGTTCGGCGGCCACTTCCTCCCGGGCTACAGCCTCGTCTTTCCGCCGCTCGCATCGCTGTTCGGCGCCCAGGCGGTCGGCGTCGTCGCCGTGCTGTGCTCAGTCGGCCTCTTCACCTACCTGATGCGCCACATCCACGCGGACCGTGCTCGCGCGGCCACCGTGTGGTTCGCGGCGGCCGCGGTCGGCGACCTCTTCATCGGCAGGATCACCTTCGCGATCGGGGTCGCCATGGGGCTCGCGGCGGTGACCGCCTTCGCCCGCGGGCGGCGCGCGTGGGCCGCGGCGTTCGGCGTCGCGTGCGCGGCCGCCAGCCCGATCGCCGGCCTGTTCCTGGTCCTCGTCGCGCTCGCCGCGTACAGGAGGATCGGCCGCGCCGGCTTCGCCCTGCTCGCCGGTCCGACGCTCGTCGCCGTGGCGCTGATGGACACCGTGTTCCCAGACGGCGGCGAGCAGCCGTTCGACCTCGCGGCCGCGGCCGGCGGGATCGCGCTCGTGCTGCTCGTGGCCCACGCCTCGGAGAGAGGCACGGTGGTGCGCCGCGGCGCGCTGCTCTACGCCGGCGCGATCGCGCTCTCGTACGTCGTGCCGAGCCCGATGGGCAGCAACGTCGCCCGCCTGGGGGTGCTGCTCGCGGGACCGCTGCTGCTGATCACCACCGGCAACTGGCGCCGCCCCGCGGTGCTCGCCGCCTGCGCCGGCATCGCGGTCTGGCAGCTCTGGGGACCGGTCACGGAGGTCGCGAAGACCTTCGACAACCCCTCGACGGGCGCCGCCTACTACACGCCGCTGAACAACTTCCTCGAGAGTGCCCATGCGGCCAGCGGACGTGTCGAGGTGGTCCCGACGCAGACGCACTGGGAGTCGGTCTACGTCGCCGAGCGCTTCGCGCTCGCGCGCGGCTGGGAGAGCCAGCTCGACGAGCGCTACAACCCGCTCTTCTACAACGGCACGCTGACCGCCGCGAGCTACTACGGCTGGCTGCGCGCCAGCGGCGTGCGCTACGTCGCGGTCTCCGACGCGCCTCCGGAGCGCTGGGGCCGGCAGGAGACCGCGCTGCTCGCCAAGCCGCCCGCCTACCTGCGCCCGGTCTGGCACGACAGCCACTGGCGCGTCTTCGCCGTCCGCGGCTCCGATTCCCTCGTCTACGGCGCCGCCCGGCTCGTGGCGCTCGACCCGAACGGGTTCGTCGTCCACGCGCTTCGCAGCGGACCGATCCTGGTGCGCGTCAACTACACGCAGTACTGGCACACGGACGGCGCCGCCTGCGTGCAGCGCGGGATCGCCGGCCTGACGGAGGTCAGCGCCTGGCGAGCGGGCGACGTCAGCGTGCGGGCCCGCTGGAGCCTCGGCGCGGCCCTCAGCTCAGCGCCGGAGTGCGGCACGGGCGCGCCGCCGCCGCCAGTACCCGCGACCACGCTGCCGCCGCTGCCGTAGGCGAGCCTGCACGCTAGCCGCTCGGCCCGCTGAGTCCGGCGCGAACCAACTCGAGCACCTCCGCTGGAGCCGTCGCCGGCGAGCCGGACCGAAACGGAGGCTCGGGGTCGTACTCGATCGTCAGCTGGATCGCCTGGGCGATCCGATCGTCCGCGACGCGAGCGGCCAGCGTCAGGGCCATGTCGATGCCCGAGGAGACACCGGCCGACGTGATCACCTTTCCGTGCTCGACGACGCGGCGCGTGACGGGACGCGCGCCGTAGCGCTCGAGCAGCTCGAGCGAGCGCCAGTGGGTCGTGGCCTCGAGGCCCTCTAGGATGCCCGCGGCGCCGAGCAGCAGTGAGCCGGTGCAGACCGCGGTGGTCCAGAGCGAGCTCTCGTGAACGCCGCGCAGCCAGCCGAGCAGCGCCTCGTCCTCGGTCAGCGTCCGGGTCGCCGGGCCGCCGGGGACGACGACGATCTCGGGATCGGCAAGGTCCGCGAGCGACACCTCGGCGACGAGCGACAGCATCCCCGATCCGGCGCGCTTCGGTCCCGGGTCCTCGGCGACGAAACGCACCTCGGCGCCGGGCAGTCGCGAGAGCACCTCATAGGGACCGACGGCGTCGAGCGCGGTAATCCCGTCGAAGATGGGGATGGCGATTCTCAACTTGCGCTCCTCACGGCTCGGCGGTCTTCGGGCGGGTCGCGGTCGAGCGTACGCGCTCGGGATGCCGAGCGCAGCGCATCGCCCATGGGGCGGGCTCGGGGAGCGCGGCGGCGGCGAACGGTCAAGCGCGGTTGCAATGCGCCAACTTTCGCGGGGGCGCCGCGTTCTCAGTTACGACACCGCGCCCCAGGGCGCCCGAAAGACGGAGGATTCGATGCGATTCTCTCGGCAGGCAGACTCAGGCTCTCGGCGACAGGTACACCTCGATGGCGCACTGCGCGGGCTTCTGTGCGCGGGCATCGTCGCGCTCGCCGGGGTGGCCTGCACGACCGCCGCCATGGCCGCCCATCCGAAGCGGGGCGGACAGTACGCCGGAACGACGAGCGAACACCTCCCCGTCTCGTTCAGCGTCTCGTCGAACGGAAAGCACATCGTCAAGCCGGTGATCGACTACGGCGTAGGGTGCCCTGGAGGCGGCGGAGAAGCACAGTTCGGACCGCCCTATCACCATCTGACGTCCAAGGTGAGCTCAAACGGAGCGTTCTCCATGCGAGAGCACTATCACCAGAAGTTCGCGGGTGTCACGACCACCGTGACAGTCGTCGTTCACGGCCGCTTCGTGAGCGCGAAGAGCGCAACCGGCACGACGAAGTTCAACTCCTCCTCGGGCAAGCACGACAAGTGCACGAGCGGGAAGGTCAAGTTCACGGTCACGGCCGGCTAGCGCGCCCGCCGGCACCGCAAGCGGGGACCGCTCGACGGAGGTAGCTACGCCGGCCGGCCGGCCGCGCTCGGCGCACGTGCAGCCCGGCGCCAGGGACCGACGGGGTCGGGCGCACGCGCCCGGGATGACGAGCGCCTACGAGGAGCGGTCGTTCCCTCTCAACGCAGTTCCGCTCGAGTCGCGGCGGTCGATCACGTGTTGCTCTCGAGATGCTCTTTCAGTCTCTCCAGGTTCGCGAGCATCTCCTTCCGCGCGCCGGGGCGGACGACGAGGGGCACGAGCAGCTTGCCGATCCCGTGCCCGGTGAAGTCCAGCTCGATCGTCACGCGTGACCGGCGGCCATCGTCGAGAGGGCTGACGGTCACGTTGACGGTCGCGCGGATCGGCCCATCGATCCCGCGGATGCCCCAGGTTCTGGGTGGATCGATGTGCGTGAGCTCCGATGTCACCGGCCGCTCGGCGAATCCAATCCGGCGTGTGGTCAGGCATCTGTCGCCGACTGCGTGCGGCTCATCACCCGCCAGGCGTCCGTCGACGACTCCCTGCTGCCATTCGACGAACCGGGTTGGGTCGGTGACATAGGCGAACGCCTCCTCCGGCCGTTTTGCGACGTCGATTGTCGCGGTCAGGGGCGCCATCAGCGCTCCTCGACCAGCAGGCCGGCGTACCGCTCGAGGTCGGGCTCGAGCTGCCACTGCGGACTGATGTCCCAGCTGAACACCACTCGGTTCGGCGGCTCGTACGCGAGGACTCGTGCCCAGTGGCACTCACTGCCGTCCACGCCACGGCCGAAAACCCGACCGCCGGCGCGGGGCTCGAAGATCGTCTCGGCGATCTCGACTCCCAGCATGTTGTGCTCGCGTGGCTTGACCCGATCGAAGTCCTCGGTGAAGACGCGGAAGGCGCGCTCGATCGGGGGCTCGACCACGATCTCCGTCCGGATCGAGGTCCGCTCTGCGTGGGTACTCATATGTCCTCCTCGCTCGGTTGCTCGACCACCGCCTTGTATGCGGCCAGCGCCTTTCCCCAGAACCGCTCAAGATCCGCGCGAAGCGCCGTAAGCCCGTCCGGATCGACACGGTAGACGCGGCGGGTGCCGACTGGCTCGGCGCTCACCAACCCGGCGTCCTTGAGCACCCTCAGGTGCTGTGAGACCGCGGGCCGGCTGACCGGCAGCTCGTCGGCCAGCTCGACGACCGCGCGCGGGCGGTCCACCAGCCGCTCGAAGATCGCCTTGCGAGTCGGGTCACCGAGTGCCGTCCACGCATCCACTTGGTAAGTAGGCACGAACAGTAAGCCTAGCCTTACGCCTACTCACCGTCAATCATGAGGCAATCCATGCCATCCCTGCCGGGAGAAACGCAAACCAGAACTCTGATCCAGCACGAGGTCCTGCTCGGCTAACGGTCTAGCGTGCGAGCACCGTCAGGTCCAACCGCCGCAGACGTACGGGGTCGGCGAGGATGTTCATCTCGACGATCTTGCCACTTGCGACGGTGAATCCGAGCACTGAGTGAGGCTCTTCCCCGGCGAAAGCGACCACGCCGGGAGCGCCGTTGACGAGCGCGCGCCGGGCGACGTAAGCGAGACTTTGGAAGCCGATCGCCCCCGAAGCCACGGCTTGCGCTCCACGCAGGATTCGCGATCGGCCTGGGTCTGTCGCCCCGGCGTCGGCGCGGAGCACAACGTCGGGGTCAAGCACCGTCAGCAGCGCGTCGAAGTCGCCGTCCCGCGCGGCAGCGAGGAACGCGTCGACGAGTTCCCATTGCGCGGCGAGGTCTGCATCGGGTGTGACCGTCGTCCTGAGACGGCGGCGAGCGCGGCTGGCGAGCTGTCGCGCCGCAGGCTCTGAGCGATCAGTGATCGCGGCGACCTGCTCGAATGGCACGTCGAACACGTCGTGCAGGACGAACGCCAGCCGTTCGGCGGGGGCGAGCGTATCGAGCACGATCAACATGGCGAGGCCGACCGAGTCTGCGATCAGCGCCTCGTCCTCGGGGCCGACGGCATTGGCCGCGGAGACGATCGGGTCGGGCAGCTGCGGGCCGATCGGCTCCTCACGTCGCACGGCGCGTGAGCGCAGCACGTTGAGGCAGATCCGGGCGACGACGGTCGTCAGCCACGCGCCCAAGTCGTCCACCCGGCTGGTGTCAGCGCCGCTGAGACGCAGCCACGCCTCTTGGACGGCATCATCTGCCTCGCTGAGTGAGCCGAGCATGCGGTATGAGACTGCCCGAAGACGAGTTCGGTGCTGCTCGAAGCGCTCAGCCAGCCAATCCTGCTCGTTCATGTCACATCCCTCGCCCGGTCCGGGTCTTACAGATAGACCCGCAAGACCGCGCGGATGTGACAAGCCCGCGCCAAGCGCTCCAGCGAGCATGACCACAGGAGGAACGACTCATGACGACAGCGACCGTTCAAGCCCGGATGAAGAGTCCGCTGCTGATGTTCCCGGACGCCTTCAGGGCCATCCAGGCCGTGCACCAGGCGACGAAAGCGGGAGGGCTGCCCGACGTCACGCTGTACATGGTCCACCTCCGCGCCAGCCAGATCAACGGTTGCAGCTTCTGCGCGGAGATGCACTCCCGAGAGATGCGGGAGGCGGGAGAGAGCGACGAGCGGATCTTCACCGTCGCAGCCTGGCGTGAAGCGCCATTCTTCACCGAAGCGGAGCGTGCCGCGCTCGCCCTGACCGAAGCCGTGACCCGCCTCAGCGATCGCGCCGACCAGGTCCCCGACGAGCTCTGGGACGAGGTACGCAGTCACTACGACGAGCCCGCCGTCGCCGCGCTCCTGATCGAAATCGGCCTGATCAACGTCTGGAACCGCGTCAACGTCGCGGTCCGGCAAGTCGCCGGCTCCTACAAAGGCTGAGACGCTCCGACCTCAGCAGATCGAAGTACCCTGATCTCGTCTGAGCCGGAATACCGCTCTAATCGTCGATGTTGTCGACGATCTCGTTCGCCTGCGACCACTGGGCCGGCGGGACGACGAGGTAGATATCGCCTCGGCCGAAACGGTCGAGCGGGTGATCCGCCGTGCAACTGGCATCGAGGCCCATCGCTCGGAGCTGGTCGCGCCAAGCCACTGCCGTCTTCACGTCCTCGAATGTGCTGACTGCCTCCCAGCCCTCAAGGCGCGGATCGGCTACTGATACGGGCGGCTCCTTGGCGAGGCGGCCCTTGATAAGACGCGAAATCCGCACGCGCCAATGGTGCCAGGCACAGCGGCCGGCTCTCTCGCAACCGGTTGAGGTCATCTTCTCCGCGTGTCAGGCCGGCCGCCCGAAGGCGGACTACGCGGGCACGCCGGCCGCACTCGGCTCGCGAGCAGCCCAGAAGCGCAGGCGCGGCGAGGTCGCGAGCTTCGCGAGCAGCCCGGCGACGGCGGCCGTCAGCACGCCGAGCACGGAGTGGCGGCGAACGACAGGATGCGCCGTGCTGTGCGCCCGGGTCCGAGGGCTGCGCCTCGCCCATGGACACTCGCGTACACTTGAGCGCCGTTCTGCGTGCCGAGTAGGGAGGAGTGCGGACCATGGTCCGGCCGATTGCCGATCGAGGCGTCCTGATGGCCAAATCGGTCCTCGACCAGGTGGGCTTCATGATGATGCTCACCGGGAAGACGATCGGCTCGGCGATCACGCCTCCGTATGAGTACGGCACCGAGCTCGTCCAGCAGTTCGTGTTCGCGTTCCGGATCTGCTGGTTCCCGCTGCTCGTCTCGACGGTCGCCTTCGGCTACGGCGCCCCCGGCCTCCAGGCCGGAAACTACCTGAAGTTGTTCGGCTCGCTCGACCGCCTCGGCGGCTTCTTCGTTCTCTCCTCGATCCGGGAGTTCGCGCCGTTCGTGACCGCGATCGTGCTCGCCGGCGGGGCCGGCACGGCAATCACCGCCGACCTCGGCGCGCGCAAGATCCGCGAGGAGCTCGACGCGCTCCAAGTTCTCGGAGTCGACCCGATCAAGAACCTGGTGGTGCCGCGTTTCCTGGCGCTGATGACGGTGACGGCGCTGTTCGACGTCTTCGCGCTGCTGTTCGGCATCTTCGGCGGCATCCTCGCGACGCTCGTCTTCCACCAGCCGCTCGCGCCGTTCTTCGCGACGCTGCTCGAGAACGCGACCACGGTCGACCTGTTCGGCTCGATCGTGAAGACGACGATCTTCGGCGCGATCATCGCGATCGTCTGCTGCTTCAAAGGCATGACCGCGTCCGGCGGCGCGGAGGGCGTCGGTCGCGCCGTCAACCAGGCGGTCGTCCTCTCCTTCACCGGCATCTTCGCGTTCAACTACGTCTTCACGCAAACGCTGCTCGCGACCCACCCCGAGATCTCGATCATCAAGTGATGGGCTGGTTCGCGTTCCCCAACGACCTGCTGGCCACGTTCGGCGACCTAGCCAAATTCGCCCTGCGGGACTTCCGCGAGGTGTTCGGGCTGCGCGTCTTCCGCTTCTTCGGCGAGGTTTTGCGCCAGTCGGGGATCCTTGTGATCGGCTCGTCGCTGGTGATCTGGAACCTGAGCTTCATCATCGGCCTCGATTGCGGCATCGAGGGCGCCTACCTGAACAGGTCGATCGGCGCGCCGGCGAACTCCGGCGTATTCGCGGCCTGGTGCAACCTGCGCGAACTGATGCCGTACGCGTTCGGGTACATGATGTCGGCCAAGGTCGGAACCGGACTCGTCGCGGAGCTCGGCGCGATGCGCATCACCGAGGAGATCGACGCGCTCGACGTGATGGGGATCAGCTCGATGACGTTCCTCTGCGCGACGCGCCTGCTCGCCGCCATCCTCGTGTTGCCCTTCCTCTACTTCGTATCTGTCGGAGCCGGCTTCCTCGCGTCTTACCTCGCCGTCGTCGTCCAGATCGGTGAGGTCTCCCAGGGCGGCTACCTGCGGATCTTCTGGATGTTCCAGAATCCGCCGGATCTCTTATATAGCTTGGTAAAGGCCATAGTGATGGCGATCGTCATCGTGATCGTCGGGACCTACTACGGCTACACGGCGAGCGGCGGACCGGTCGGGGTGGGCCGCGCCACCGCGAAATCGATGGTCTTCAACATCATCGCCGTCCATCTGATAGGGATGCTCGGCACTCAGATCTTCTGGGGCTTCAGCCCGAACGCCCCGCTCGGCGGGTGAGCTGCCGCGCGGTCCTTGCCGCGGTCGCTGTGACCGCCTGCGTGGGCGTCGCGCTGACGGTCTGCGCGACCGCGCAGGCGTACGTCTACTGGGCGAACTTCGGCTCGACCTCGATCGGCCGCGCGACACTCGGCGGGGCGACCAGCCAGGACTTCATCCCGGCGACTCACCCGTGCGGGGTCGCAGTCGACGGCGCTCACGTCTACTGGGCGGACACGAACAGCAGCCTCGGTTCGATCGGGCGGGCGAGTCTCGACGGCTCCGGCGCTGATCAGACCTTCATCACCGGCGTCAGCCAGCCCTGCGGCGTCGCCGTCGACGGCCGGTACATCTACTGGGCCAACACCGACAACGACTCGATCGGGCGCGCGAACCTCGACGGGTCAGGCGCGAACCAGAGCTTCATAGGCGGCCTCCACTCTCCATGTGGAGTCGCCGTCGACGCCCATCACGTCTACTGGGGCAACGCCTCGGACGGCCCGAGCAGCACGGGCGTCGGCAAGACGATCGGTCGCGCCAACCTCGACGGGTCGGGGGTGAACCAGAACTTCGTTTCGGGGACCGACGACGCGTGCGGGGTTGCCGTCGACTCCCAGCACGTGTTCTGGGCGAACTACGGCATCGGGGGGATCGGAACCACGATCGGTCGGGCCAACCTCGACGGCTCGAAGCCCGACGAGAGCTTCATTGCGGGGATCTCCGGGCCGTGCGGCGTGGCGGCCGGCGCCGGCTACCTCTACTGGGCAGGGTGGGGCGACGACACGATCGGCCGCGCGACCACCGGGGGAGCTGACATCGACCGCAAGTTCGCCGCTACAGCCATGAGCCCGTGCGGCGTGGCGGCCGACTCGCTTGGACCACCGGCGAGCGCGACGGCCGGGCGGCCTCGGCTGCTCGCCGCGAGCGAATCGGCCAGCCGCTGGCGAGAGCGGCGCTCGTCGCCCGGCGGCGCCCCCGTCGGGACCACCTTCAGCTTCGACCTCGCCGCACCGTCGTGGCTCCGGCTCGCGTTCGTGCGGGTCCTCCCGCACCGTCGCGCGGCCGCCGGCAGCCTCCACCTGGACCTCGGGGCGGGAAGGCGACGAGTGCGCTTCGACGGCCGCCTCGGACGCCGGCGGCTGCCTCCCGGGCTCTACCTCGTGACCGTCACGGCGCGGGCGAGCGGCGGCCGCGTCGAGATGCGGAGACTCCGGTTCACGATCCTCCCGGGCTGAGCGCTCAGGCGCCCTCAGGCGCCCGCGAGGATACCGGGCGGCCGGCGCCGCGTGCGCATCGCCGCCGACTCTCGGATGAAGCCGCCGATTGCGATGATCACGCCGCCGGCCATTCCGAGGAAGTAGCCCGGCCCGATCGAGATCGCGATCGCGGAGGCGCTCGCGCCGCCAGGGCGCCCGAAGACGATCCCGTTGATGAGCACGAGGCCGAAGGCGAGGACACCCGCGATCATTATCAGCTCACCGGGGCGCCATCGGACCTCGTAGCCACCGACGAGCACGTAGCTCGCATAGACCGGAATGATCGCCGCGATGATCAGCAGCACGTAGAGCGAGTGGTAGGTCTGGAACGCGTCGAAGGCCCCGCGGGATCCGTTGATCAGCGAGTTCGGGTTGCAGCCCGCCGGCGTCCTATGCGCGTCGCAGGACGTCGAGAACCAGGTCACGAACAGCGACCCGACGAGCAGCCCGGCGCCCGCGAGCGCAGTGAGCTCTCCGAGACCGAGCCGCCCGAGCGAGAAGGTGCGCTCGGGTGAGACGCCGTCGGCGCGTCGAGCGCCGCCCCAGCGGCCGAGCACCAGGCCCACTCCGCCAGTGATGGCAACCTCGAGCACCTCCGGCGAGGGCAGCGCCGAGGTCGCGCGCGCGCCGGTCGCGTGATGGGTCGCGAGGACCGCTCCACCGAAGATGGCACCTCCGATGAGCCCGCGCAGCCCCCCGGCCCGCGAGTCCTCATGCTCGAGACCGGCCGAGTAGGCGCCTAGAAGCCCGAGCAGCGCGACGATCGTGTAGGCGACCTTGTCGACGCCGAGCAGCCAGCCGCAGAGGACGCCGTATGCGGCCGGCAGGACGGCGGCGACGGTAAGCCGCCCGAGCCACGAGCGCGAGCCGAACAGGCGTGGGCCGCCGCTCGCGTCGGCTCCCTCCGGAGCGCTTGTGGGATACCCCGTCACCGCCGTTTCCTATACCCTGGGAATTGGCCAGGGAAACGACGCGCGTGCGCAAATGTACGTGCGTGTCTAGCCCGCCCGCCCCCGCTCGCGACCGCCTCGCGAAGCGCCTCCGGAAGCGGCGCAGAGCCTGAAACAGGCGTGTACACTTGCGCGCCGGTTTGTCTGTTTTGGGGGATGCGGCTCGCCGTCCGGCCGGTCGCGCGCACCGGGAGGAACCTGACACGACTGCGACGACGGAGCTTCGCGTGCCGCGATTGGGACGTGATCGGACCGGTCATACGAAAGGCTCGCCGTGAGCGCCCGCCGCCGGGGGGTGCGCGCGCTCGCCGTCGCTGCACTCGCCGCGGGAGCCGCCGCGGTGCTGATCACGTTGCTCTCGGGCGGGGGTTACACGATCCACGCGATCTTCATCAACGGTGGCCAGCTGGTCGCCGGAGACCAGGTCGAGGTCGCCGGAACCCCGGTCGGATCGATCTCGAGCATCGGGATCACCGACGACGGCCGGGCGGACGTCACGATGACGCTCGACAAGGCCTACGCGCCGCTGCGCGCCGGAACCCGAGCGATCGTGCGCCAGGCCTCGCTCACCGGCGTGGCAAACCGCTACGTCGACCTGCGCATCCCGGCGTGGAGCCCGGGTGCCGCGACGATCCCGAACGGCGGCGTGCTGAGTCAGAGCCAGACGACGTCGATCGTCGACCTCGATCAGGTGCTCGACACCTTCGACGCGTCCACCCGCCAGGCGCTGAAGGGCTTCCTCAAGGGCGAGTCGACACAGTTCCAGGACGTCACCGCGCAGGCGGACGCGGGCCTCCACTACCTCGACCCGGCGATCTCCACCTCGAGCGCCGTGTTCAAGGAGTTGAACCTCGACACGCCGCTGCTCGCCGCGTTCGTCGACAACAGCGACCGCTTCGTTACCAACGTCGCGGCTCGCGGAGACCGGCTGACCCAGCTGATCCACAACCTCGACCTGACGACGCAGGCGCTCGGCGACCAGCAGGTGCCGCTCGAGCAGGCGATCGCAAACCTGCCGGGCTTCATGCGCCAGTCGAACACAACCTTCGTAAACCTGCGCGCGACACTCGACCAGGCCGACCCGCTCGTGAACGCCTCGAAGCCCGTCGCGCAGCGCCTGCAGACCTTCCTCCCGGAGCTGACCGCGTTCACCGCCGACGCGGCACCGACCCTGAACCAGCTCGATTCGATCCTCAACCGGCCCGGCCACAACGGCGACCTCGTCGAGCTGCTGCGCTCGCTGACGCCGGTGGCGCATGAGGCGCTCGACACGACCAACCGGGACGGAACCCGGAGGCGCGGCTCATTCCCGGAGAACACGCAGGCCCTGACTGACAGCGCCCCGATCGTCGCCTTCGGACGGCCCTACACGCCTGACCTCTTCGGGTGGTTCGACGACTTCTCGCTCACCGGCGCCTACGACGCCCTGGGCGCATTCTCGCGCGCCCACACCTTCATCAACGCGTTCGACAACGTCAACGGGATCCCGACCTTCATCCCGCTCGCGGAGCGGGCCGCGAACCTCCAGTCACTGCTCAGGGAAGGCCAGTACAAGCGCTGCCCCGGCGCCGCCGAGTCGCCGGCCGCCGACGGCTCGAACGTGCCGAGCGCCGCGGAGCAGAAGGCGCTCGACTGCACCGCGAGCGCAGGGGCGGTAGCGCCGCAATGAAGCGCCCGAGCCACGCCCGCGCGATCGCCCTCGCCGCGGCGGTGGCGGCGGTGACGGCGGTCGCGCTCGGCGGCTGCGGCGGCACCGGAGCGGCCTCGCGCTACTCGGTCGTGCATCGACAACGCCTTCGGCCTGACGCCGGGCAGCAACGTCACGGTCGGCGGCGTCAAGGCGGGCCTGATCACCGGCTTCACGCTCACGCAGCGGCTGCCGCCGAAGGCCGTCGTCCACATCCAGCTCAGCCAGCCGGGCTTCGAGACGCTCCACCGCGACGCCCAGTGCCAGGTTCGCCAGCAGTCGCTGATCGGCGAGTACTACCTCGACTGCACGCCCGGCAGCTCGCCTCAGGTCCTGCCGGCGGGCGGGACGGTGCCGGTCGCCCAGACCTCCTCGCCGGTTCCGGTCGACCTGATCAACGACACCCTGCGGCTGCCCTATCGCGACCGCCTGCGGATCATCATCAACGAGCTCGGGACCGGCCTGGCGGGCAGGACGGCCGATCTGAACGCCGTAATCAGGCGCGCCGTCCCGGGCCTCCGCGAGACGATCCAGACGCTCGACATCCTGGACCAGCAGCGCTACGTGATCCAGCACTTCATCTCCGACTCGGACGTGGTGCTGCACTCGCTCGCCGCGCGCAAGCGGGAGGTCGAGCGCTTCGTCGTCGAGGCCGCCAAGACGGCCGCGATATCGGCCACGCGCAAGAGCGACCTCGCGCTCGGCTTCCAGCGCCTGCCCGGCTTCCTCGACCAGCTGCGTCCGACGATGGCGCAGCTCAGCAACCTCGTCGACAAGCAGGTGCCGCTGCTTCAAACGCTCCAGGCCGGCGCGCCCGACCTCACCGGCTTCCTCGACCAGCTCGGGCCCTTCTCGCAGCAGTCGTTGCCGTCGCTGCGCTCGCTCGCGAGCGCGTCGGTCGTCGGCAACCGCGCCTTTGTCGACAGCAGCCCGGACGTCGCGAAGCTGCGCCTGATCGCGAACGACGCGCCGGGCACCGCTCGCCCGCTGCGCCAGCTGCTGCAGACGATGGACACACGCGCGCGCTCGATCTACCCGGACCCGCGGGCCGCGCAGAGCGCTCCGCCGGCGCCCGACCCGACCTCCGACGCCAACGGCAAGGGCTTCACCGGGCTCGAGGCGATCTGGAACTACTTCTACTGGCAGACGCTCGCGATCAACCCGTTCGACCAGGTGAGCCACTACCTCCGCGCGGAGTCGGCCGTGTCGGGGACATGCGCGCCGTACACGACAGACCCCTCGCCCGGGCTCGCCGCCCAGTGCAACTCCTATCTCGGACCCCACCAGCCGGGCATCCTCGGCCAGCCCGACCCGAGCCCGTACTACCCCGGCATCAACCGCGGCAGCCCCGCAACCGGATCCTCGAGTAGCAGCTCTTCCAGCAGCTCGAGCGGCGCCGCGCAGGCCGCCACGACCTCCTCGCGTGCCGGCGGTGCCACGAGCGCCGCGCCGCAGCACTCGAGCCGCGCACAGCCCCAGCCCCCGCCCCCACCGGCCGGAGCGCTCCAGCAGCCGCCGGCGCTCCCGTCGCTGCCCGTGCCGACGGCGCCCGCGCCTCGCAGCGTCGCCCCCGCGGGCCAGGCGGCCCCGCCCGCGGACAGCGCGTCGGTACTGATGGCCCTCGACTACCTGCTGGGGCCATGAGGCGCAACGCCGGCGCGATCGTCACCAGCACTCCCGGCCTGACCGGCGCGGTGACGATCCTGGTCGTGATCGTCGCCGTCCTGCTCGCCTACAGCGCGAACAACGGGCTGCCCTTCGTGCCCACCTACAAGATCAAGGCGGACCTGCCGTTCGCGTCGAACCTCGTCCACGACGACGACGTGCGCATCGGCGGCTTCCGGGTCGGCCAGGTCACGAAAATCACGCCCACGACCGTTCGCGTCGCCGGCGGCGGGACGCGACCCGTCGCGCAGATCGAGATGAGCCTCGACAAGTCGATCGCACCGCTGCCCGTGGACAGCACGCTGATCGTCCGACCTATATCCACGATCGGGCTCAAGTACGTCCAGCTGACACCCGGCCACTCGAAGCGCACCTTCGCGCCCGGCTCGACGATCCCGCTCGCCGCCGCGACCCGGCCGGTCGAGCTCGACACGGTCCTCAACACCTTCGACCAGCAGACCCGCGAGGCCTCCCAGTCCGGGCTCGCCACGGGCGGCGACCTGCTCGCCGGTCGCGGCGACTCCCTCAACGAGGCGATTCAGGACTTCGTTCCCTTCCTCACCTACCTCACGCCGGTCATGCGCGTCCTCAACTCGCCCGAGAACCAGCTCGCGCGCTTCTTCCAGCAGGCCGCCCGCACGTCCGCGACCATCCGGGAGGTCGCGGAGGTCAACGCGGTGCTGTTCTCAAAGATGGCGGACACCTACGCGGCGATCAGCAACGACCCGCTGGCGCTCCAGCAGACGATCGAGAAGAACCCGCCGACGGAAGCGGTGGGGACCGAGTCGCTCGCCGCACAGCGACCGTTTCTGGCCGACTTCGCCGACCTCTCGGGACGTCTCATGCCAGGCGCCGCGGAGCTCACCCGGTCGCTGCCGGCGATCACCGACGCGCTCTCGTTCGGACGCCCGGTGCTGCCGCAGACCGTCGACCTGAACGACCGCACCAAGCCCTTCTACCAGGCGCTCGACAATCTCGCACGCAAGCCGGTGACGCTCCCGTCGCTCGAGGACCTGCGCACGCTCGTCTCGATCGCGCGGCCCCTGGTCAACTTCCTCGCTCCGTACCAGACGGTCTGCAACTACGCCGTCTACACGTTCGACGCGCTCGGCTATCAGCAGGACGAGCAGGCCCCCGACGGAACGATCCAGCGCGTCCAGTCGAAGAGCGACAACGGCGAGCAGACCAACCGGCTGAGCACCTCGCAGACCTTCCGCCCGCCGGACGTCCCGAGCGACGAGGACCCTCGCCACACGCAGTCGGCCCACGGCCTCGGGCCGCTCGAGGCCGACCACGGCCAGCCGTACGCGCCGGCGATCACCGCGAACGGCGACGCCAACTGCCAGAACGGGCAGAACGGCTACCCGAGCGGACCGATCGGGCACGGCCGCCTCGCGCCGCACCGCGCCGACCCGAACTTCGACAACTACTACTCGGGCGGGAGCCACGTCGCGGTCGGCCCCGGCGACCCGAACTACATCGCGGGCCCGACCTTCACCGGGGTCCCGAGCCTGAAGGACGTGCCGTAGACGATGCCCGAGGCCGCCCAGCCGCGCAAGCGAGGCTTCCGCGCCGGGATCCCGCCTGTGCCGCTCGCGCTGATCGTGATCGCCCTGATCGCCCTCGGCGTCTACTTCGCCTTCACCGGGGCGAACCCCTTCGCGCACCCTTACAAGCTCGTCGCGGACGCCTACGACGCGGACAACATGACCGTCGGCTCGCCGGTGCGGATGGCGGGCATCGACGTTGGCCAGGTAACCGGCATCGAGCCGCTGCCGGGACGGGTGCCCGCGTCGCGGATCACGATGACGATCAACGCGAACTCGCCGCCGATCCACTCGGACGCGCAGCTCAAGATCCGCTCCCGCCTGTTCCTCGAGGGCAGCTACTTCGTCGACGTAAACCCGGGCAGCCCGTCGACCCCCACGCTGCCTTCAGGGGCGACGATTCCTCCTGGACAGGTGACCGGCTCGGTGCAACTCTCGCAGGTGCTGACGGCTCTGCAGGCCGACACGCGGCGGAGCCTGCAGTCGTTCCTGAAGGAGCTCTCGAAGGGGTTCTCGAGCGGCGGCGCCGAGGGCCTGCGCGCCTCGGCGCCCTACTGGGCGTCGGCATATCGCAACCTCGCGCTCGCGAACCAGGGGACGCTCGGGACGCAGCCGCACGACCTCTCCGGCGTCGTTCGCGGTCAGGGCAACACGTTCGGTGCCCTGTCGGCGGACCCCGCCGCGCTGCGCGACCTGATCGTCCACTTCAACACGACTGCCGAAGCGTTCGCGCGCGAGAACGTCGCGCTCGAGCGCACCATCCCGGCGCTGCGAGACGTGGTGACGGTCGGCACGCCCGCGCTCGTGTCGCTCAACGGCGCGCTGCCGTCGCTGTCGCGCTTCTCGCGCGACGCCCTGCCCGGGACGCGCTCGTCCGTGCCGACGCTCGACGCGTCGATACCGTTCGTGGCGCAGGCCGACGCGCTCGTGTCGCCGTCGGAGCTGCGCGGCCTCGTGCACGACCTGCGGCCGACCGTCCCCGCGCTGGCGCGCCTGAACGTCACGAGCGTGCCGCTGCTCGAGCAGACGCGGCTGCTGTCGTCGTGTCAGAACCAGGTGGTGCTGCCCTTCTCGAAGGCCCCGATCCCGGATCCCGACTTCCCAGCCAACTCGGGCCAGCCGTTCTACAAGCAGGCTCCGCGCGGGCTCGTCGGCCTCGCCGGCGAGAGCCGCACGATCGACGGGATCTCCCCGCTCTTCCACATCCTGCTCCAGACGGGTGGGGACACGGTCGTCGAGCCGGGCGAGAACGGCGTCCCGCTGTTCGGCACCACCGCCTATCCGCCCGAGGGAAGCCGTCCGGCGATGCCCGCCTCGCGGCCGCAGTTCCGCCCCGACGTTCCCTGCGAGACCCAGCGTGCGCCGGACCTGGGCGCCCCGCTCGGCGGCCCGCAGAAGCTCGTCACGCCCGTTCCGCTCCCCGTCTCGCTGCTGCCGCCGTCGCTCGTCCAGCTCGACACGCGCTCGAACGACGCACTGAGCCGCCTCGAGGACTCGATGCGCCGGATGGCCCGCGGGCAGCCCTACGTCTCGCCGGTGGGCATAACCGAGTCCGTCGAAAACCGCGAGCGACAGCAACAGGGCCTGCCGAAGTTCTCGATGCCGACGGGGGCGCGGTAGGCGATGGGCCAGGCGATCAAGCGCTACGCGCGCGACTTCTACGTGCTCGTCGCCGTCGCGGCGTTCGGGCTGACCGTCGCCGGCTACATCGTCTTTCACCAGGCGCAGCACCTCCAGGTGCCCTTCATATCGACCGCGCCGTTTCGCATCGAGGCGGCCTTCGCGAACGCTCGCGGGGTGCTTCCCGGCCAGGGCCAGCAGGTGCGGATCGCGGGCGTTCCGGTGGGCCTCATATCCGGCGACAAGCTCGAGAACGGATACGCGGTCGTCACCTTCAATCTGGACCCGAAGTACTCCCACTACATCCACTCAGACGCCTCCGCCTTCCTGCGTCCGCAGACGGGGGTCAAGGACATGTTCGTCGAGCTCGACCCCGGCTCGCAGTCAGCGCCGACGATGAAGGCCGGCGGGATGATCGGGATCCAGAACACCGCGCCGGACGTCAACGCGGACGAGGTCCTTAGCGCGCTCGACACCGATACGCGCGCGTATCTACAGCTGCTCGTCAACGGCCTCGGCAAAGGCCTGGCCGGGCGCGGCGACGACCTGCGCCAGATCTTCGTCCGCTACCTGCCGCTGCATCGCGACGTCGCGCGCATCACCACAGCGATCGCGCAGCGCCGGGTCGCGCTGGCCCACCTCGTGCACAACTACGGCCAGCTGATGAACGAGCTCGGCGACAACGGAGGCCAGCTGACCCAGCTCGTCGGGGCCTCCAACCAGGTGCTCGACGCCTTCGCCTCGCAGAACCAGAACATCTCCTCGGCGGTCTCGAAGCTGCCGGCGACGCTCAACCAGACAAGCGCGACGCTGCAGAAGGTCAACACCTACGGCCACGTCCTCAGGCCGGCCCTCGACGCGCTCGACCCCCCGTTCCGGCAGCTCGACACGACGAACCGGCAGGTGCTCCCGACCGCAGTCCAGGGAACGCCGCTGCTCGCGAACGAGATCCGCCCGTTCGTCCGGGTGGCCCGGCCGTACGTCCGCAACCTGCGCCCCGCGGCGGTGGGGCTCGCTCGCGCCACGCCCGACTTCACCGCCACGTTCCACGAGCTCGACCGGTTCTTCAACATGGGCGCATACAACAAGAAGGGCCCGCAGCCGGTGACCGGCAACGCAGCGCAGGACGCCCAGCGCGACGAGGGCTATCTGTTCTGGCTCGCCTGGGCGGCCCAGGACGGCGACTCGGTCTTCTCCACCTCCGACGCGCAGGGCGTGTTCCGGCGGGTTGAGCTGCTGCAGACGTGTACGAGCTACCGCAACGAGGCTGAGCTCGACCCGGTCATCACACAGCTCAAAGGCGTCCAGAATCTGCTCAACGACCCGAGCCTCTGCAACCAGCCGGCGCCGTGATCAAGTCCCTGCCAAGCACCGCGCGAATGGCCGCGCTCGGGATCTTCGCCGCGACCTGCGTGGCGTTGTTCATCTTCCTCTGGGAGTCCTTCGGCGGCGCGCTTCCCCTCGCGCCGAAGAACTACGAGCTGAAGGTGGCCTTCCCGCAGGCGGCGCAGCTCGTGACGACCGCGGACGTGCGCATCGCCGGCATCACGGTCGGCCACGTCGTGAGCGAGTCGCTCGACCGCGGCGCGACGCGCACGCTCGCGACGCTCGCGATCGATCCCCAGTACGCACCGCTGCCGAAGGCGACGCACGCGATCCTGCGCCAGAAGACGATCCTCGGCGAGACCTACATCGAGCTCGATCCCGGCTCGCGGCGCTCGGGAGCGCTCTACGACGGCGCCCGGCTCGCGGACGGGCAGGTCGGCAACACGGTCCAGCTCGACCAGATCCTCCAGGCCTTCGACGCCCCCACGCGGCGCTACCTGAAGGGCTGGATCGTCAACGGCGCGAATGCGATCCGTGGCCGTTCTCAGGACCTCAACGACGTGCTCGGCAACCTGCCCGAGTACGCCTCGAGCGGCTCCGCGCTGCTCTCCGTCCTGGACATCCACGGGCAGGCGCTCGGCCGTCTGATCAAGAACTCGGGCGCGGTCTTCCAGGCACTCAACGCGCGCAACCAGGAGCTCCGCGACCTGATCGTCAACTCGGATCGCTTCTTCACGGCGACCCAGGACCAGCGCGTCGCGCTCGCCGAGATCTTCCACATCTTCCCGACCTTCCTCGACGAGTCGAAGGCGACGCTCGCGCGCCTGCAGGGCTTCGACCAGAACGCGCGGCCACTCGTCGACGAGCTGAAGCCGGTCGCGGACGAGCTCGCCCCGGCGCTGCGCGGCCTGCACTCGATCGCGCAGCCGTTGCACGACGTGTTCCGTGACGTGCCGCCCGTCGTCACGGCCGCAAAAAGCGGCCTACCCCAGGGCGAGCGCCTGCTGAACGGGCTTCCGCCGCTGCTCACCTCGCTGCACGGGTTCCTGCCCGAGCTCAACCCGATCGTCTCCTACGCGAACTTCGGCCGCAACCAGCTCGCGCAGTTCCTCGCCGCGCCGGGCGCCTCCGCGGAGCCGGGGGCTCCGCTCGCGCCTGGAGCGCCGAAGCGCTACCAGCTGAACCAGTTCGGCATCGTCGACCCGCGCTCGGTGAGCCTCAGCACGACGCGCCCGCCGTGGGACCGCGGCAACGCGTACGTCCAGCCGAATGCCGTCGGCCGTGCCTACTACCTCGGCGAGGTCGAGACCTTCGACTGCAACCCGGCCGGCGGCGAGAAGCCGGACCCGGACCCGAACAACATGTATCCGCCGTGCTTCGTCGCGCCGCCGTCGCTGTGGGATGGCAAGGTGTTCCCGGTGATCAATCGCGGTGAGGCGCCGCTGATCAACCCGCCGCAGGGGACCGCCGGGACGAGGCCGATCCCGTCCGGCCTCAAGGCGTTCGGCCCCTGATGCGCGCGCGCTCAGCTGGCGCGCTTGCGAGCGCCGCCCGTGCTTCGCTTCCGCGCGGGGCGGGAGCCGCGGCGGCGGGGCGGCTCGACCTTCGCCATCGCGCGGTCCGCGGGCTCCTGGAGTCCCATGAGCGCGAAGATCACGTAGTGGACGTACGGCTCGAGCTCGGTCAGCGGCCGGGGATGAGGGCCGCGGAGCTCGTTCACGACGAGCGCGTCGCCACCCTCGACCATGGCGAGGAAGATCTCGTCCGGGAGCTCCGGAAGCTGCTCGCCCTCCGAGAGCGCGGCCGCGTGAAGCTCCTTGAGCATCGCCACATAACGCTGCTGGGCGGCCGCGCGATGCTCGAGCGCCTTGGAACCCGCGGCGAGCGCCTCGACCAGGAAGGCGCGCGCGTACGCGGGCTCCTCCTCCATCACCGCGAGGTACGCGCGGGTCGAGCAGCGAAGCTTCGCCAGCCAGCCGGCCGCCGGCTTGATCGCCTCGGCCACGGCTTGGTAGTGGAGGTCCGAGCCGCAGTCGTAGGCCGCGAGGTAGCAGTCCTCCTTGTCCCTGAAGTTCTCGTAGAAGGTCGTGCGCGAGACGCCCGCGCGGGCGATCACGTCCGCGACCGTCGTGGCGGCGTACCCGCGCTCGGCGACGGCCTCGGCCATCCCCTCGATCAGCCTGGTCCTCTGGGAGACGACGACCACCGCGCGGGGAAGCTTGGCGCGCCCTCGCGGAAGCGAGCTCGGGACGCGCAGCGGCTGTGGAGATCGTGTCGCCAACGGAGACCCTCTAAGGATACGAGGCGCACCGGGCGGGTCGCCTCGCCGCGCGCGCCGGCAGCAGGGACCTACGGGCTCGGCGGCCTCGACGTACTCCTCAACAACGCGGGAATCGGCGGCTCCGACGCCGCGGGGCTTCCTCCCGACGAGCACGCCCTCGCGGTGCTCGACGTGAACCTGCTCGGCACGTGGCGCACGACAGCCGCGGCGCTGCGGGCGCTCGTGGAGGCCCGCGGGCGGGTCATCAATGTCGCCTCCGGCCTCGCGTTCCTGGCCCTTCCCTTCTCGGCGGCGTACTGCGCCAGCAAGAGCGCCCTGGCCGCCTACTCGAACGTGCTGCGGCTCGAGTGTCACAACCGTCTACCCGGGCTACGTCCGCACGTCCATCCACGACGAGCGCGACGCCCAGCTCGACGACGTAATCCGCAGCGAGCGCCTCGAGGACGTGACGCAAGCGATCGTGCGCGCGTGCCTGGAAGGCCACCGGCGCGACACGGCGACGACGCCGCGTGGCGGTTGGGAGCTCTGGCTCGCACGTCACTTCCCCTCACTCGTGGAGCGCGCAGTCGCCCGGCGATTGCGCAGCGCCATTGCCCGGCGTGGCCGATCAGGACTCGTTGATCGCCACGCAAATGCGGGCGCGCGGGCTGATCTGAGCCGGCCGGCGCGCGAGGCTGAGCACCCCGCGAGCCCAGGTGCCAGAAGCCCGGCGACTTTCTACGCGGGCACGCCGGCGGCGCTCGGCTCGCGAGTAGCCCAGAAGCGCAGGCGCGGCGAGGTGGCGAGCTTCGCGAGCAGCCCGGCGACGGCGGCCGTCAGCACGCCGAGCACCGAGTCGACCCAGAAGTGGTTCGCGGTGACGATCACCGCGAAGATGATCAGCAGCGGGTAGAGGGCCCAGAACACCTTGAGGACGCGCAGGCGGACCAGGGCCATCGACGGGATTCCGGTCATCACCGCGAACGCGACATGCATGCTCGGGATGGCCGCGTACGGGTTGAAGAAGACGTTCACCGCACTCGAGCCCGACTGGCCGACCCAGTTCGCCACCGTGTCGCTGAAGCCCCATTCGGGCAGCATCCGCGGCGGCGCGGTCGGGAATGCGACGTAGCCGGCGAGCGCGATCAGCATCGCGATCAGCATCGCGTTCCGGACCAGGGGGAAGGAGTCGTTACGGGCGAAGTAGAGCCAGACGATGAACGCGGTAGTGATGGCCGGATGGCTGTTCACGTAGCACCAGTTGGCCACGTCCAGCAGCCAATGATGGCTCAAGGTCCAGTGCTGGAGGCCGGGCTCGAAGAAGGTATGCGCGCCGCGCTCGAAGCTGACGACCGCGCGCGCGTTGTCGAACGCGACGGCGGTCTGGCTGTCGATGAAGGCGCGCACCAACCGGTACACGTAGTAGATCCCGGCGAAGAGGCCGAGCTGCCGGATCGCTCCAAGCCATCCGTTCGGGATCCGCCGGTCCGTCCAACGCAGAGCGCGGGTCATGAAGCGACGGAGCTTACATCCGCCGTCGACCGAATTCCTAAGGGATAACCCGCGCAAAGCTTGGCAGCGCTCATGGTGAGCAGCGGGGACCGCGATCGAACACGCGGTCGAGCGAGAAGTCGAAGCGGAGGGTGACCAAGCCGGTGCGGCGAGCCGTCACCCGCGTCCACTGGCCGTCTCGCGAGACGCACGCGCCCGAGGCCTGCCAGTAGGGCGACCAGGCGACCGCCACGCGGGAGGCGCTCGGGTGGCGGACCAGCACCGTCAGCGACTCGTTGGTGAGCGTGAGCGCTGTCGCGCCCGTGCTCGGCAAGACCAGGGGGGCTGCATCGACGACCTGGTAGACCCGCCAGGGGCCGGCGACGGTTCGAAGCCGGAGGTACGGAAGGCCGCGGCCGACCAGACGCGCCTCGGCCTGGCCCGCATAGTCGAACGCCGCGTGAGGGAGCGCGACGAAGCGGACGGCGTGGTCGTCGAGCCACGCCCGATAGGTCCGTGCGTCGAGCGGCGCGGCTCCGTAGAAGAGCGGATTGCGGCCGATGTCGAGCTGGCGGTCCCAGCCGCGCGCGAGCGGATAGCGGACGGCCACGGCGCTCGTCTCCCAGTGGGAGCGGGTGAAGGGGATCTCGACGCGCCAGGGACCGGGGCGGGGCAGCGCCGCGAGCAGCGGGCGGTAGAAGGCGGCGCCGGCCGCCGGATCGCCGGCCACCTGCTCGACGTCTCCGAGCGCCGGCAACCAGGGCCAAACGGCGCATGCCGCGAGCAGCGCGCCGAGCGCCGCCCGGCGCGCCACGCGATGCGGGACCGGCACCACGCAGACGAGCAGGGGGCCGCCGAAGAGCCAGCCGAGGCGGAGCGCGTTGCCACCCATCGGCGTGTGGACGAGGTAGGCGAGCAGGCCGCCCCCGGCGTAGAGCAGAAGGCCGATTCGCAACGCGCGTTCGCGGCGCGGCACGGCGAGCAGGGCGAGCGCGCAGAAGCCGGCCAGCGGCAGGATCCCCGAGATGGTGAACGGCTCCCAGCCCGCTGCGGGAAAGGCGAGCGCCAGCGCGAGGACCGGTACGAGCGCGGCGAGGGTGACCGCCGGGGCGCCCCGGTCGCCCGCCGCGCTGGCAGCGACGGCCGCAAGCAGAAGGAACAGACCGGCGATCGGGCTCGACAGCGAACACGCGAGGGCCAGGGCGCAGGCGAGCGTGAGCGATCGTCGCTGCAGGGCGAGCAGCGAGGCGAGGCCGAGGGCGACGCCGAGCGCGAAGGGCAGCCGGCTCGACATCAGGAGCGTTGCGGTCGTGACCGCAAACCAGAGGGCGCCGTAGGGCGCTCTCGCGGGGTATGCCGAACGCAGGAGTCGGGCGAAGACGGCCGCCGAGGCGACCGTGGCGATCGCGCCGAGCAGCCGCGGGCCGACGAGCCAGGCGAGCGGCGGGAAGACGACGCTGTAGGAGAAGGTGTGCTCGCCGGCGTACCAGCCCCCATCCCAGAGCGTGAGCCCGTGACGGGCGAAGAGGTCGGTGCGGTAGAAGGCGGCGGCCAAGTCGACCGGCCTCGGCTCGAGGATGAGGTACGCCGCGGCGACTGCGATCGCCACCGCGAGCGGAGCGGCTCTCATGGGCAGTCGCACCCGGAGCGCCGGAGAGCGCGGCAGCAGCTCGAGCCCAGACATCGCGCTCGATGCTATGGGCGAGCGAGCCCCCGGCGCTCCCAGCGCGTTACCGCACCCAGAGAATTCGAGGCGGAGGATCGACCTGAAACCGATACAGGGCACCATGACGCTAGTGCTCTCGCTGGTCGCGGCGACCGCGGCCACGGGTTGCGGGTCCTCGAGCACCGAGGGGATCACCTCGACGTCGGTGACGATCGGCGGACACACGCCGCTGAGCGGTCCGGCGGCACCCGGCTACGACGAGATCGCGCCCGCCGCAAGCGCGTTCTTCCGGTATCTGAACGCCCGGGGCGGCGTCAACGGCCGCAAGATCCACTACATCTACCGTGACGACGCGTACAACCCGTCGCAGACCGTCGCGGTCACCCGGCGGCTCGTGCTGCGGGACAAGGTCTTCGCGATCTTCAACGGGCTCGGCACGCCGACCCACGCGGAGGTCCTGAGCTTCCTCAACTCGTCGAAGGTACCCGACCTGTTCGTCGCCTCAGGATGCCCCTGCTGGGACGACGGCGACGCGCACCCCTACACGTTCGGTTGGCAGCCGAGCTACGAGATCGAGGGCAAGCTCCTCGGCCGGTACATCGCGCGGCGCTTCGCGGGTGAAAAGGTCGGCGTGCTCTACCAGGACGACGACTTCGGCCAGAGCGGCCTCGCCGGGGTCAAGCAGACGCTGCCGGCGTCCCAGCTCGCCTCGACCGAGCGCTACGCGCCGGACGACACGAGCCTCACCGCGCAGCTCCAGGGCATCAGAGCGGCCGGCGCGAGGGTGCTCGTCGAGTTCACGCTGCCCGTCTACACCGCGCTCGCTCAGCTGACCGCCCGGCAGCTCGGCTACGGTCCGCAGCTCGTCATCTCGAGCGCCGGCAGCGAACCGACGACCGTCGGCCGGCTGATCGGCCAGCTCTCGAACGGCCAGCCGCCCAGGGCTCCCCTGGACGGCGCGGTCACCGACACCTTCCTGCCGCCGCCGGGCGACACCTCGAACCGCTGGATCAGGCTATTCGGAGCGATCCACGACCGCTACGACCGCGCCGCCCCCTTCGACGGAAACGTCGTCTACGGGATGGCCGCCGCCTACACGTTCGCGCAGGCATTGAGGGCGGCCGGGCGCAACCCGACCCGGGCGTCGATCGTGCATGCGGTGGAGGCGGGCCTGCCCAACGGGCCGGCGCTCGTGCCGGCCCGCTACTCGCGCACCGACCACGGCGGCCTGAGCGGTGCCGTGATCGCGATGATCGAAGGCGGACGGCTCGTGCTCGCAGGTGGCTAGAACGGCGCTCGAACGCCGTTCTAGAGTGGCCCCATGGTGATCGCGATCGACGGCCCGGCCGGAGCCGGTAAGAGCACGGTCGCACGTGCGGTCGCGAGCGCCCTCGGATTCCGCTACCTCGACTCGGGGGCGATGTACCGGGCCGTCGCGCTGTCGCTGCTCGAGCGTCCCGGCAAGGCATCCGAGCGAGCCGCGGAGGTGCGGGTCGAGCTCGGGGACAGGGTGCTGCTCGACGGGCGCGACGTGACCGATGCGATCCGCGACCCGTCGGTGTCGGCGGCCGCGTCGAAGATCGCAACCAACCCGCGCGTGCGAAGCGCGCTGGTCGAGAAGCAGCGCGAGACGCTGGAGCACGGCGACTGGGTCGCCGAGGGCCGCGACATCGGCAGCGTGGTAGCCCCGCACGCCGAGCTGAAGCTCTTCCTCACCGCGAGTCCCGAGGAGAGGGCGCGCAGGCGCGCCGCCGACCTCGGACAGGCCGATTGGCGGCTCGTGCTCCAGGATCAGGCGCTGCGGGACGCGCGCGACGAGGAGCGCGAGCACTCGCCGCTGCGTCCGGGAGAGGGCACGATCGAGCTCGACACGACGGACCGGCCGATCGAGGACGTGGTCGGGCAGATCATCGGGCTCACCAAGCAGGTGCGCCGGCGATGAGCCCGCCGAAGGTCGCGATCGTCGGCTACCCGAACGTCGGCAAGTCGACGCTCGTCAACCGTCTCAGCGGCACGCGAGCGGCGGTCGTGCACGAAATCGCGGGCGTCACTCGCGACCGCATGGAGGTGGAGGCGGACTGGAACGGGCGCGAGTTCGCGCTCGTCGACACCGGCGGGATCGACGTCGCCGACGCGGGCACCCTGGCGGACCAGGTCCGCGCCCAGGCGCGAATCGCGATCGCGGAGGCCGCGGTCGTCGTGCTCGTCGTCGACGCGCGCGCGGGGGTGCGCCCCGGGGACGTCGAGGTCGCCGAGCAGCTACGCCGCGCGCCGGTTCCGGTGATCGTCGCGGCGAACAAGGTCGACAGCGCCGGCGGGGTTCCCCAGGCGGCCGAGTTCTACGCGCTCGGGCTCGGCGACCCGATCCCCGTCTCCGCGACCCACGGCGCCGGCACCGGCGACCTGCTCGACCGCGTGGTCGCGGCGCTCGGCGAGGCCGGCGCCGGCGCGGAGGACGACGACCGGGTCAGGATCGCGGTGATCGGACGCCCGAACGCGGGCAAGTCGTCGCTCGTCAACCGCCTGCTCGGCGAGGAGCGGGTGATCGTCTCCGAGGCCGCCGGGACCACCCGCGACGCGATCGACACCCGCCTCACCTACGACGGGCAGCCCGTGTCGTTGGTCGACACCGCGGGCCTGCGCCGGCGAGCGAAGGTCGCCGGCAGCGTCGACTACTTCGCTCAGCTGCGCTCCGAGCGCGCCGCTGAGCGCGCCGACGTCGCGATCGTCGTCTGCGACGCGGTCGACGGCGTGACCGCCGAGGACCTGCGCGTCGCCGAGCTCGCGATGCGCCACGGCTGCGCGACGCTCGTCGTCCTCAACAAGTGGGACATCGGCAGAACCGACCTCGACGACGCGCGCGAGCGGGCCGAGGCGAAGCTGCGCCAGCGCCCGGAGGTGATCGCCGTCTCCGCGAAGACCGGGCGGGGAGTCGAGCGGATGATGGTCAAGGCGCTCGCGCTCGGGGAGCGGGTCCGGGAGCGCGTTCCGACCGCCGAGCTCAACCGCTTCCTGTCCGAGCTCCAGCGGGTCCGCCAGCCGCCGGCCGTGCGCGGCAAGCGGCTCAAGCTGCTCTACATGACCCAGTACGAGGTGCGGCCGCCCCGTTTCTCGGTCCAGGTCTCCGACCGCGGGCGGCTCACGCGCGACTACGGGTTCTTCCTCGAGAACCGGCTGCGATCGCGCTACGGGCTGGCGGGGGTGCCGCTAGTCATCGACTATCACGGGCGGGAGCAGAGGAGTACGGCACGCCCGCTCTCGCGGGCGGGGAGGAGGGCGGCAGGTGATCGTTGACCCGGACGTGGAGCGCTACGCGCACGACCACACGACCGCGCACCCGGCCCACCTCGAAGAGCTCGAGCGGGAGACGCGCGCCGAGATGGCGAGCTCGGTCATGCTCACCGGGCGGCTCGAGGGGCGGCTGCTCGGGACGCTCGTCTTCCTCGCCGGCGCCCGGCGAATACTCGAGATCGGGACCTTCACCGGCTACTCCGCCCTCTCGATGGCGACCGCGCTTGGCGAGGCTGGACGGATCACCACGCTCGAGATCGA
Source organism: uncultured Actinomycetes bacterium (assembly GCA_963719375.1). Taxonomy (GTDB): domain Bacteria; phylum Actinomycetota; class Thermoleophilia; order Solirubrobacterales; family Thermoleophilaceae; genus JAICJV01. Next base: position 2,894,569 of record CAVRBY010000001.1, read on the forward strand.
CCCTGAGCGCGCTCGCTTCGCCCAGCGGCACATCGACGCGGCCGGGTTCGGCGACCGGGTCGAGATCCGTGTGGGACCGGCGCTCGAATCGCTGCGCTCGCTGAGCGGCCCGTTCGACCTCGTCTTCATCGACGCTGACAAGCCCGCCTACCCCGACTACTTCGACGCCGCCCTCGAGCGTCTGGCCCAGGATGGACTGATCGTGCTCGACAACACGCTGCGCGGCGGCGAGGTGCTCGATCCGACCGACGAGGGGACGCGCGTGATCGCCGCGCTGAACGACCGCCTGGCCGCCGACGATCGGCTCACGACGGTGATGCTGACCGTGAGGGATGGAGTGACGCTCGTGCGGCGGCGCGGCGACGGCCGGGAGGGGGAACCCGACGCGGCACCCAGGCGGTAGCCCTGGCCCTCGTGTCAGCTTGCCTAGGCGCGCGGATTCGCGAGCGGCCGCGGGTGAAGCGTCGCAATCCGTTCCACTGCCGAGCCCGCAGGGTGGCGCGGTCGACGCCGGCCGCGCTCAGGAACGATTTCGGCTGCCGTGGCAATCCGCTCAAGGGGAGCGCACGCAGCAGCGCCAGCCTTCCGGCGCGAGCCGGTAACCTTCTGCGACCCCGTTCGGCCTGCACAACGCCACGGGCAAGTTCTCGAACCCGATCCCGGAGCGTGACCGCGAGCCAATGAGCACGAAGCCACTGTCAGACAACGAGTACCTGTTCACGTCGGAGTCGGTCACCGAGGGCCATCCGGACAAGATGGCCGACCAGATCTCCGACGGCGTCCTCGACGCCGTGCTGCGCGAGGACCCGACCGGCCGCGTCGCCTGCGAGACGCTCGTGAACACCGGGCTCGTCGTCGTCTCCGGCGAGATCTCGACCGAGACCTACGTCGACGTGCCGAAGATCGTGCGCGAGACCGTGCGAAAGATCGGCTACACCGACGCGAACTTCGGTTTCGACGCCGACACGTGCGCCGTCATCACCGCGATCGACGAGCAGTCGCCCGACATCGCGCAGGGGGTCGACAAGGCATACGAGTCGCGCCACGACCCCTCGGACGAGGACGAGCTCGACATCGCCGGCGCCGGCGACCAGGGGATGATGTTCGGCTACGCCGCACGCGAGACGCGCGAGCTGATGCCGATGCCGATCTCGCTCGCGCACAAGCTCGCCCACCGGCTCGCCGAGGTACGCCGCGCGGACATCGTGCCCTACCTGCGCCCGGACGGCAAGACGCAGGTTACGGTGCGCTACGAGGGTGGGCGCCCGATCGAGATCGAGAAGATCCTGATCTCGACGCAGCACAAGCCGGGCGTCGACGCCGAGACGCTGATCAAGCCGGACCTGTGGGACCACGTGGTGCGGCCGATCCTGCCCGGCGAGCTCTACGACGAGCGAAGCTGCTCGACAACTTCCTCGTCAACCCGACCGGCAAGTTCGAGATCGGCGGGCCGATGGGCGACTGCGGGCTGACCGGGCGCAAGATCATCGTCGACACCTACGGCGGCGCCGCCCGCCACGGCGGCGGCGCCTTCTCCGGCAAGGACCCGTCGAAGGTCGACCGCTCGGCCGCCTACGCCGCCCGCTACGTGGCGAAGAACATCGTCGCCGCCGGGCTCGCCGACCGCTGCGAGATCCAGGTCGCCTACGCGATCGGCGTCGCGCATCCCGTCTCGGTGATGGTCGAGACCTACGGCACCGAGCGCGTCGCGAAGTCGAAGATCATCGAGTTGATCGGCGAGCACTTCGACCTGCGCCCGGGGGCCTTCCGCAACTACCTGCGCCTGCACCGGCCGATCTACCAGAAGACCGCGGCCTACGGCCACTTCGGCCGCGAGGACCACGACTTCACCTGGGAGAAGACAGACAAGGCCGACACGCTGCGGCGGGCCGCGGGGCTCGGCGAGCGCGAAGCCGCCACGGCCTGAATCGGCTGCGCCGGTAGCGGCAGGTCGGGCGGCTGCCCCCGCCGGCGCTGAGCGCAGCGCGCTACGGTTGGCGCGGGAGGATGCACGCGCGCGCAGCAATTGCGGTGGCGGTGACGGTCGCGCTCGCGTACGGCCTGGCTCCCGCCGCGAGAGCGCACGACGCGGACCCGTCGATCGCAACCACCGTAGTCGGGGTCGCGCCGCAGATCCCGGGCGTCACCGCGTCGGTGGTCGAGGGCGTAGTGCCGGGCCTCTCGCTCAGCAACAGCTCGCCGCATCCGCTCTACGCCCTCGGTCCGGACGGCACGCCGTTCCTGCGCATCGGACCGGGAGGCACGTACGCGAACCTGAACGCGCGCGCCTTCTACCTCTCGACCGTTCCGGGCGGCGAGACGGTCGTGCCCCCGCGCGCGCACGCGCACGCCGCCGCGGACTGGGTGCGCATCTCGGCACGCTCGGCCTGGGCCTTCTACGACCAGCGCATCCCGGCGATCGGCGCGCTTCCGCCGGCCATCCGCGCGCAGACGACCGCGCGCCTGCTCGCGCGCTTCACCGTGCCACTGCGCTACGGCGCGCAGAGCGCACAGGTGGACGGAGTTGTCGAATACCGGCCGCCGTTCGGCGGAGCGGTCGCCAAGCTCGACACGCCGCTGCATCCGGCGCCGGCGGTGACGATCGCCCTCGTTCCGGGCCAGTACCCCGAGCTGTTCGTCAGCTCCACGGGCGAGGGCACGGTGACCGTCCTCGGCGAGGACGGCGAGCCGTTCGCGGAGATCGGCCCAGTGGGAGTGCGCGTCAACGCGCGCAGCCCGACCCACGCCGCGGATCTCGTCGCTCGCGGCGAGCGGCCGACGATCACGCCGAGCGCCGTCGGCCCGCCGCTGTGGCGGCAGGCCTCGTCCGCTTCCACATACGCGTGGTTCGACCCGAGGATCCACTACGAGCGAGCCGAGCCGCCGTCGGGCGCGTTGACGAGCGGCCGCATGACCCGGCTGCGGACGTTCGACATCCCGCTCAGCGTCAGCGGTCGCCGCGTCGGAGTCGTGGGAGAGATCGACTGGGTACCGAGCGCGCAGACGGCGCGTCTGGCGCCGCATGGGCGCCCGCCGGGGTCGTCCTCGGCGTGGCCGTGGCTCGGGCCGCTGCTTGCCGCGCTCGGCGTTGCGGCCGCCTGGGCGGCGGCGCGTCGCCTTCGCCGAAGGCGGCCGGCAGCACGGTGAGGATGGGCGCCCCAGTGTTTCGCACTTTCCCCGGCGGGTAGGAGTCGCGGGAGGGGAGAGACGGGAGGCGGGCATGACGAGGCTTGGATGGGATAAGCGGACGCGGGGGAGCCGGTCGCGACGCATGCTGCGCCTCTACCTCGTCGCAGCGGTCGGCGCGATCGCGGCGATCGCACTGCTCGCGTCGGGCGCGACCGCACAGTCGCCGATCCCACTGCCGATCAATCCCTCGCCGCCGACCAACCCGCCGTCGCCCGGAGGGGTGCTGAACCCGGCGCCGCCGGCGAGCAACTCGCCCGCCGACATCGGCAGCTTCAGCTCTCCGTTCGAGGAGCCGACGATCAACGGGGTCAAGGCGCCGCAGCAGACCTGCATCCACCTCCCCGGCGCCTCAACCAGCCCGACCTACGACGGGCCCGAATACGAGTGCAAGCCGGCCGCCGTCAGCGACAACGTGCTCCCGACCGGCAACGTCATGTACTACGACGGCCTCGAGGGGACCGAGAACGTCAAGTACTCGATCGTCGCCGAATACGGCCACAACGCGGTCAACGACCAGAGCCGCCTGCTGAAGCTGCATGGCGACCCGAGCGGGCGTCACGCCACCTGGTCGGTTCCCCGCAATCCCACCGGCGGCGCCAACCCGAACGGCTACCAGGCGACCTACGTCCTACCCGCGCCGCTGCACAGCGAGGACACCTACAACGCCGGAGCGCTGTTCTGCTCGGACAACGTCTTCCTGCCCGACGGGCGCGTGCTCGCAAACGGCGGCACCGACTACTACAACGAGCCGGGTGTCCCGGTTGGCGGCGGCAACTACGGCGTCGCGGAGCTCGAGGGGCTGCGGAACTCGCGCATCTACGACCCGGCCAAGAACAAGTGGACGCAGAGCGGCAGCATGCACTACGGGCGCTGGTACCCGACGACCATCGAGCTCGGCAACGGCAAGTACATGGTCGCCGGCGGCGTGACCAAGCTGCTGAAGCCCGCCTACCCGAACAGCCCCGCTGACTCGGGCACGAACGTCGAGCAGACCGAGACCTACGATCCCGTGACGGGCAAGTGGACGGTGAACAAGGCGAGCGCGAAGCACTCGTTCCCGCTCTATCCGCGGATCCACCTGCTCCCCGACGGCCATGTCTTCTTCAACGCCGCCGGCCAGTCGTTCAACCCGTTCGGCCAGTCCTACGACGAGGCGAACTGGAACATCGCCTCCGCCTATGACCCGAAGACCCAGACCTGGCAGGACCTCGGCATCCCGGGGCTCACCGACCTCTCTCAGGGCTCGACGCTGAACGTGCAGGACGCGATCAACGAGGCCGGGAACACGCTGCGCCAGGGCGGCATCCCCGGGGGCGGCTCGAACGCGACCATCCCCGGCTTCCGCGGCTCGACCTTCTCGGTCGAGATGCCGCTCGTGCCGGGCCGCAACGGGCACTACACGCAGGCGAGCTTCCTCAGCGCCGGCGGCGTCGTCAACCCGCCGAGCCCGGGCAGCTACTTCTCGACCTCCGACAGCCGCGTGACCACCGTCACCACGACCGGGGGCAAGGACACGATGCAGACGCGCCCGACCGGCGACCTGAACGGACCGCGGTGGTACCCGACCGGCGTCCTGCTGCCAACCGGCCAAGTGATCGCGTTCAACGGCTCGGACCGTGACGAGGTCGTTGGTCCAGGCACCGAGATCGCGAAGCAGCAGGCCGAGCTGTTCGACCCGAGCACGAACCAGTGGACGCCGATCGCGACCTCCCACCGGCCGCGGACCTATCACAACACCGCGGTGCTGCTGCCCGACGGTCGCGTCCTCGTCGGCGGTCACGCGCCCATCTCGACGCTCTACCTCAACGACACGACCGTGCCGGGTGGCGTCACCGCTCCGAACGACGGGCGCGACCCCTCGTTCGAGGTCTTCGACCCGCCGTACATGTACTGGGGGGCGCGCCCGAGCATCAAGAGCGCCCCGACGCGCCTCGACTACGGCAAGACCTTCAACTTGAAGGTTGGAGGCGACGCCCGCGCGATCAAGAGCGTCGTGCTCGTCTCGAACGCCTCGATCACCCACCTGGTCGACGCGGACCAGCGCAACGTCGTGCTGCCGGTGCTGCGCGCGAGCGGCCACACGCTGACCGTCAAGGCACCGCCGAGCGGGAACGTCGCCCCGCCCGGGCCCTACATGCTGTTCGTCAACCGGCAGTCGAGTCGCGGGCTCATTCCATCGGTCTCACGACAGCTGTTCGTCGGTATCAGCGGGCTCGAAGCACGGGCTCACAAGCGAGCGGGATAGCCTGGTTCCTGCCGTTCTCCTATTCGCACTCGCCGGTGAGGAGGAAGCAGGCCCGGCGGACGACCGCCCTTCCCCGGCGACGCCCGCCCGCGATCCTCGCCCCTGTCAGAAGGCGGACGTTTCTTACGCGAATTTGCGACAGAGGAGCGCCATTTTCACCTCCGCTTGAAGCGCCGGGCATAGCTTGCTCGCGACCGCAAGAGAAGGAGACCCCTATGCCCTCCGAAAGCAAGGCAGTTCAGCGTCTGCGCGCCGCGCGCGCCGAGCAGCGGATGGTTCGCCGCCTGTACGAGCAAGCCGTGGGGACGCCCGCCGAGCAGGGCGTGGCAGCCCGGCTCCGCGCGGCGACGTTGCGCGTGACTCGCTACGAGCAGCTCGTGCGGATGTTCGAACGCCCGACGAATCAGCCGCAGGCGGGCTGATCGATCGACGGCGGGTTTTTTCGCCGTCGCTGCCCCACGCGCATTTCTGGCGCCCCACCATTGATCCGCCCCACGCCGGGCTTCGCATCTCTCACATGCTCGCGAAGTCGGTCCTCGTCCCGCTCGCCGTGGCGGCCGTCGTCGCCATCGCCGCGCTTGCGCTCGCATCGCACGGCACGAGTGGGGGTGCGCCCGCCGCTGCGGGCACGGTGACGACCGGCCCAATCGTGATCAAGAACTTCATGTACCTGCCGGCAAACGCGACCGTCAAGGTGGGTACGCGACTCACGTTCGCTGACCGCGACACGGCCGAGCACACCGCGACTGCCGACGGCGGCGGGTTCGATACTGGCTCGATACAGATCGGCCAGCAGAAGACGATCACGCTCGGCAAGGCAGGCACCTACGCCTTCCATTGCGACTTCCACCCGTTCATGCACGGGTCGATCACGGTCCGCTGAGCTCGTGACTTTCCGGGCCGCGAGCTCGCTCCCCCGTTACGTGTCGGCCGCCCTTGTCGCTGTCGTCGCCGCAGTCCACTTCCAGCAGTACGTGGACTTCATGAGCGAGGTCCCGACCGTAGGGGTTCTGTTCCTCCTGAACGCCGCTGGGGGAGCCGCGATCGCCGTGACGCTCGGGCGATCCGAGCCCGCGCCGCTCCATGTCGCGGCGGCGCTCGCGGGCCTGGGGCTCGTCATCGGGTCACTCCTGTCGATCGCGGTGGCGCTCGGTGGCACTTTCTTCGGCTACCAAGAGCCCACCCTTCGGCTGCCGATCGTGGTCGCGATCGCCGCCGAGATTGGCGCCCTTCCGGCCTTGACGTACTGCCTCGTGAGCGCGGCAAGGCGCCGGCCTCGCGCCAGGCCGGCGCGGCCGTCTGAGCCTTGAGACGGGCTCTCAGGCCGCGAGCAACCGCCTGCCGGCGCGGTCGATCCAGGCGGCGATCTGGTCGTAGACGCCCGGGTCGTTGAGCAGCTGGAAGTGATTCATGCCGGTGAAGTGGCGACCGTTGTCGACCTCGAACGGGAGGCGCCGCCGCCGGCCGCTGCCCGACGCGCTCGGGAAGCGGACGAGCAGGTCGCCGACGAGGCTGTCCCGTGAGCGGCTCAGCGTCGCCCCGATGAAGTAGTAGATCGCCGTCTCCCGGAACGCGACCTCGTGGCAGCGGTCCTTGAGGAACTCGTCGGGGTCGCAGTCGCACCAGTCCTCCTCGGCGCACGAGCCGAAGCGGAGGTCCTTGATCCCGACGCTACGCCCGTTGACGATCTTCGCCAGCGGGCGGGTCTCCGGTAGACGCGCGAGCACGTAGGCGAGGACGTTCGTGGCCTTCTCGAGCGGCGCGCCGAGGTGCGGCGAGCCGAGACAGAAGACGTGACGCACGAGCGCGGTCCAGTCGCCCTCGCGGGCGAGCGCGCCGCGGGCGACGAGCCCGCCCATCGAGTGGCCGAGCAGGACGATCTCCTCCACCGGGACCGGCCAGCGCTCGACGAGCTCGCCGACCAGCTCGGCAAGGCGGCTGCCGTTGTCGGAGATGTGCGCGCCGGTGTTGTAGCGGACGTAGAGGCTGGTGTAGCCGAGCTCGTTCTCCAGGCGCTCGCCGTATGGCGTGCGGCGGGGACCGCCGAGGGGCTGCAGGCGCCAGGCCTCGTCGGTCTCGCAGAGGCCGTGGACGAAGATCGCGAGGCGCGGCTGTGGCCGCGGATGCGCGCGTGCGAGGGAGGGCGTGTCGAGATCGAGCTCGCAGCCGTCCCGGCGGAAGCGCATCTCGAGCGCGAGCGCGCTGGCGCTGCGCTCGAGCTCGTCGCCGATCGCACCGTTCAGCGCCCCGAGCGCGAGGCTGCCGCGCAGTGACCCGGAGAGCGGCGGGCCGTCGCCCGGGACGAGGCCGGAGAGCGCGCTCGCCGCCGCGCGCGGCGGGGCGGCCAGGGCGCCCGAGACCGCCCGGTAAGCGAGGTGGGAGACGCGGTCGTGGACGGCGCGGACCGGGGCGCCGAGCAGCCCGAGCGACCCGAACGGCCGTCCTGCGATGGCCTCGTGAACGTCGCCGATAAAGCGCCCGCTTCCCTCCGCTGCATCCGCCACCAGCGCGCCTGCCGCGCGCACCTCGCTGCTCCGCATCTCGTTCACCTCCGGTCGATTCGGCAGAGCCTACGCCCAGTCGCGGACCGGATTCAAACCTGAGCACGCTGGGTAGCCCCATCGGGAGAGAGGGGAGGAGCACGATGGCAGCGATCTCAGCGGGTCTCGGGCGCCGGCTCGGCAGGCACGCGGCATGGCGGCGGACATTCGTCGGGGAGCTCCTCAGCGAGTTCCTCGGCACCTTCGTGCTGGTCGCGCTCGGGGACGGCGCCGTCGCCGTAACGGTCGCCGCGCTGTCCGGCTCGGGTCGAGGGGCGGGAATCATCTCCTCCGCGGACTGGCTGCTGATCGCCTGGGGCTGGGGACTTGGCGTCGTCTTCGGCGTCTACGTCGCGGGCGGCGTGTCGAAGGCTCACATCAATCCCGCGGTGACCTTCGCGCTCGCGCTCCGGCGCGGCTTCCCGTGGCGCAAGGTCGGGCCGTACTGGGCCGTCCAGCTGCTCGGGGCGTTCCTCGCCGCCGGCCTCATCTACGCGAATTACAAGGCGGCGATCGGGACCTTTGAGCACACCCAGCACATAACGCGCGGCGCGCCCACCTCGGTGAAGAGCTTCTCGATCCTCGCGACCTTCCCGGCGAAGTACTTCGGCAGCTGGTTCGGCCCCTTCCTCGACCAGGTGATCGGCACGGCCTTCCTGATCGGTTTGCTCTTCGCGCTGATCGACGAGTACAACATGCCGGTCAAGGCGAACATGGCCGGCTTCCTGATCGGGCTGATTGTCGTCGCGATCGGCCTGTCCTTCGGCGCGAACGCCGGCTACGCGATCAACCCGGCGCGCGACCTCGGGCCGCGCCTGTTCGCCTGGGCGGCGGGATGGGGAAAGGTCGCCATGCCCGGCGACTACGGCGCGATCAGCGGCTACTTCTGGATCCCGATCGTGGGGCCGCTCGTCGGCGGCGGGATCGGCGCCGCGATCTACGACTTCTTCATCCGGACCGAGCTTCGGGCGCTCGGCTCGGAGCCGGATCCGGAGGTAGCCGAGGAGGGAGGTGAGGTGGAGGCCTCGAGTTCGGCGATCCAGGGCCCGCGGCCGACCTGAGGGTGCGCCCAGCGCTCACGGCTTGAAGACCATGAGGACGAGAATCGCCAGCACGATCGACAGCGAGGCGTAGTTCGCCGCGAGCGACCTACGGTCCTCGAGCAGGGCTCGCAGCTCGTCCGTCCGCGCGCCGTCCTCCGCCGCCAGACGGCCGGCGAGGAGGCGGGCCTCCCTCGGGCGCCGGCCGCCGAAAGCGCCGAGGGCGAGCGCGACCAGATAGAGGGCGATCGCCGCGACGACCCAGCCCGAGCCGTAACCGACGTCTTCGAGATGGACGAGCCAGAGGCCGAAGATCGCGAGGAGCGGGGCGCCGAGCGCGACGAGCACCGCTCCGATGCGTGTCAGGCTCAGCAGGAGGGCTATCTCGGCTGGGCGCTCTCGCCGCCGCGCAGCCTCGAACGCGACGCCGGCGAGCGCGACTCCGGCCACGAAGACGAGGGCGCCTAGCAGGTGAAAGAAGGTGGCGACCTGCTCCAATTCGCTCCCTAGCGCGGCTTCTCGGAACGTTGAACCCGAACCCGGAAGGGCCACTAGCTAGGCGCCCGAAGCGCGAGCCTGACGGGGGCGCTCCAGCGTGCGGGGGCGCATCTGGCGGATCGAGTCCCGATACGCCGCCACCTGCTCGCGCGCGCGCTCGTCGTCCCAGCCCGCGTGCTCCGCCGCAATCCGGGCCGCCCGCTCGTCGGGGCCCACGCCGACGGTCGGGCCGAGGCCCACCATGGTGCGCCGCAGCAGGACGTCGGCGAGGTCGCGAGCCAGCTCCGTCTCGAGCGCGTAGACGACCTCCGCGGCGAGCGCTCCCGTCGTCTCGTCGAGCGTCGAGGCGCCAAGGCCGCTCGACTCGGCGGTGGAGAGGACATCCTCCGCCTGGAGGCCGTAGATGCGGACCAGCCGCTCGGCGACCCGGCGCTCCAGGCCGGAGTCGGCGACGAACTCGTCGCGGAAGGAATCGTGGTCCCGAGCGCCGCCGGGGAGCGGCGTGTCGCGCGTCTGTGACGGGCCGACCTTGCGCTCGAGCTTGTGCGCGGCCGCGTCGACCGCCTCCTCCGCGAGGCCGCGAAATGTCGTCAGCTTGCCGCCGACGATCGACAACAGGTTCTCCACCTCTGGCGCGTGGTCGTGGATGATGTGGCGCCGGGTAACCGAGCCCTCGCTGCCCTCCGCCTCCGGCAGCGGGCGGACCCCGGCATAGGTGTAGACGACTGCGTCGCGGGACAGGCTCGCCCCCGGGATCACCTCGTTCGTCGCGCCGACCAGGTACTCGATCTCCTCGTCGGTGGCGACAACGTCATCGAGGTCGCCGTCGTAGCGGGTGTCGGTCGTCCCGATCAGGAACAGCTCGTTCCAGGGAACGATGAAGTAGGGCCGGCCGTCGCTAGCCTCGACGTACAGCGCCTCGTCAGGGGCACCCGAGAAGCGCTCGACGACAAGGTGGGCGCCCTTCGTTCCGCCGATCAGGCGCTTCTGCGGCAGGCTCGGGATGCCCTCGAGCAGCTGGTCGACCCAGGGGCCCGCGACGTTGATCGTCACCGTGCCACGGACGGTCTCGCCGCCCGCGAGCTCGACCCCCATGGCGCGGCCATCCTCGACCAGCACCCGCTCCACCCGGCGGTGGGTCTGCACGAACACTCCGTGCTCGTAGGCGTCGATCACGTTCTCGACCGCGAGCCGCTCGGGGTACTCGGCCTGCGCGTCGTAGTAGACGGCGGCTCCCTCGAGGCCCTCGGCCGCGATGCCAGGCTCGCGCTCGCGCGCCTCGTGCGCGTCGAGCATGTGGTGGCGCTCCTCGCGCTTGTCGAGCGAAAGCGTGTCGTAGGCGACCATCCCGGCGCGGATGGTCCAGGGGCCGCGCCGGTCGCGCTCGTAGACGGGGATGAAGAACGACAGCGGACGGACCAGATGCGGCGCGTTCGCCAGCAGCCGCTCGCGTTCGCGCAGCGACTCGCGCACGAGCGAGATCTCGAGGTGCTCGAGGTAGCGGAGGCCGCCATGGATCAGGCGCGTCGACCAGCTAGTGGTCCCGCTCGCGATGTCGTCCTTGTCGACGAGCACGACACGCAGCCCGCGCAGCGCGGCGTCACGCGCGATTCCGGCGCCGTTGATCCCCGCGCCTATCACGACGAGGTCGACGGGGGTGTGGGGCAGCGAGCGATCGAGGCTTCGGCGCACCAGGTCAGGCTAGCTTCGCTCGCTTCGCGATCATCGCTCCACGACCCAATGCTGCGAACGCTGCAGCGCGCGGCGCCATTCGGCCAGGAGGTGGTGACGCTCCTCCTCCGACATGTTCGGCTCGAAGCGGCGGTCCTCCTTCCACATCCCGCGGACGTCGTCCTCGGTCCAGAGCCCCGCGGTTATCCCGGCGAGGTAGGCCGCCCCGAGCGCGGTCGTCTCCGTGATCTCCGGCACGACCACCGGGACGCCGAGCATGTCGGCCTGGAACTGCATCAGCCAGCCGTTCGCGGTGGCGCCGCCGTCGACACGGAGCTCCTCGAGCGGCACGCCGAGCGCCGTGTTCTGGGCGCGGACGGCGTCGACCGACTGATAGGCGATCGACTCGAGCGTGGCGCGGGCGAGATGCGCCACCGTCGTGCCTCGGGTGAGACCGAGAATCGTCCCGCGCGCGTAGGGATCCCAGTGCGGCGAGCCAAGACCGGTCAGGGCGGGGACGAAGTAGACGCCGTCGTTCGAGTCGAGCGAGGCCGCCAGCTCCTCCGTATCGGCTGCTCGCTCGATCACGCCGAGGCCGTCACGAAGCCACTGGACCGCGGCGCCGGTAACGAAGATGCTCGACTCGAGCGCGTAGTCGACCCGGTCTGCGAGACCCCAGGCGATCGTCGTGATAAGACCGCGCTCGAGCAGCGGCGAGCCGGCGCCGGCGTTCTGGAGCAGGAAGTTGCCCGTGCCATAGGTGTTCTTGCCGAGTCCCGGCTCGTGGCAGGCCTGGCCGAACAGCGCCGCCTGCTGATCGCCGGCCATCCCGCAGACAGGCACCGTGCCGCCGAACTCATCGGTCTCGCCGTAGACCTCGGCGTTTCCGACCGCCGAGGGAAGAGATCCCACGGGCACGTGAAGCGTCTCGCACAGCTCCTCGTCCCAGCGCCGCTCGCGGATGTTGAACAGGAGGGTGCGGGACGCGTTCGAGTAGTCGCTGACGTGGTTGCCGGTGAGCTTGAAGACGAGCCAGGAGTCGATCGTGCCCAGGCGCGCGCCGCGGTCGACGCCGCCCTCCGTCAGCAGCCACTCGTACTTGGTGCCCGAGAAGTAGGCGTCGAGGACCAGCCCGGTCCGCTCCCGGAAGACCGGCTCCTGTCCTTCCTCGCGCAACTCGTCGCAGCGCTTCGCGGTGCGGCGGTCCTGCCAGACGATGGCGCGGTGCAGCGGCTCACCGCTGCGCCCATCCCAGGCGACCGCCGTCTCACGCTGGTTGGTTATCCCGATGCCCTTGAGATCGGCGCCGCTCACGCCGGCGTCCTCGAGCGCCTCCCGGCCGACCCGGCGCGTGACCTCCCAGATCTCGTTTGCGTCGTGCTCGATCCAGCCGGGCTTCGGGAAGTGCTGCTCGAACTCCGAGTAGCCGCGGCCTCGCTGCTTGCCCCCACCGTCGAAGACGAGGCAGGTCGTGCCGGTCGTGCCCTGGTCGATAGCGAGGATCACTCTGGAGGTCTACCCCGTTTTCAGCCGACCAGTCGGCCGTCACACAAGGACCGAGGACTACCCTGCCGCTGAACCGACCCGGGGGGAGCTCATGGCGCTCAGCGCGCGGAACCAAATCAAGGGCACCGTGATGACGGTGACGGAGGGAGAGGCGATCGCCAACGTGGAGATCGACGCGAACGGGCTCCGACTCGTGTCCTCGATCACGGTGGAGGCGGCGCGGGAGCTCGGGCTCGAGGAGGGACGCGAGGTCACCGCCGTGATCAAGGCATCAGACGTGATGCTGCAGACCTGAGAGCTGGCTGGCCTAGCTTGCGGCACTTGTCTCGGCGCTGACACCGCGGCGCCTCAGCGCGACGGCGATGACAGACTGACGCGCCAGTGAGGACGACCATCACCGAGCTGCTCAGCACGGCACGGGCGCGTCTCGAGCGAGTCGATCCGGCCGATGCGGTCGCGGCGGTGGCGCGCGGCGCGACGCTCGTCGACATCCGCTCCGAGGTTCAGCGCGAGCGTGACGGGCTCATCCCGGGGGCGCGCTTCTACCCGCGAAACATGCTCGAATGGCGCCTCGATCCAGCCTCGGGCCACAGCGACCCCGCTCTCGGCACCGACCTCGACGGTCAGATCATCCTCGTCTGCGACGAGGGCTACCAGTCGAGCCTGGCCGCCGCGACGCTGCAGGACCTCGGCTTCCGCCGTGCGACCGACCTCGCAGGCGGCTTTCAGGCATGGCGGGCGGCCGGGCTGCCGGTCGAGCGTCCCGGCTGAGCCCCACGGCATCTAACGAAAGGGGGTTGTGTGGCGCGCTGGGTGGTCGAGCGCTCGACTCGTGGCTCACCAACATCGTCGACTGCGGGTGCGCTGGGAGTGACGCGACTATCTCGTCATCGCGTGCGGCCTGATCTGCTCCAAGCAGCTTCATCGGTGCACTCGCTCCGAGCTAATCTCCCGTCAGGAAATCCTGACGAGAGGAGCGGTGGTGATGAGGCGATCAACGCAACGCATACGAATCGTCGGCGACGGCAAGAACCTTCGCGTTCGCGCCAGCGGCGACTGGACCAGCGAGCCGCTCGACGGGTTCCGCCAAGCCTGTCGCGCCGCTACGGCGCTCGACAAGCTCACCCGCGAGTCAGTCCAGCGCGCCCGGGCCGCCGGCCATAGCTGGACGGAAATCGGTCAAGCCCTCGGCGTCAGCAAACAAGCAGCCTGGGAACGCTTCTCCGGCGAAGACTGACCGCCGGCCATCGATTCTGTTAGACGCTCAGGGGCGGGGCGGCCGGGGTGGCCGCCCCGCAGGCAGTCGGGAGAGCGCGCGCGGAGGGCCACGTGCGTAGGACGCTCCCAGCGCGCGGCTGCGCCACGCGCTCTCCTACCGAGAGGCGAAGATGTCGGCGAGCTTCTGGCGCACGCTGTTGCGCACCACCGCGCCGCGCTCGGGGTCGCCGGCGCGCAGCGCCGAGGCGAGCGCCTTCGCGTCCGCGAGCGTTATGTGTGGGGGAAGCGGCGGGACGCTCGGATCGGTGATCGCCTCGAGCACGACCGGCCGGCCGGCGGCGAGGGCCTCGTCCCAGGCCGGGCCGACCGCTTCCGGGGAGTCGACACGGATCCCCCTGAAGCCGAGCAGCTCGGCGTAGCGCGCGAACGGGAAGTCGTAGAGGTCCTGAGACGCGTCGAACTTGGGATCACCGGCCATCGCCCGCTGCTCCCAGGTGACCTCGTTGAGGTCGCGGTTGTTGAGCACGAGGAAGATCAGCCGCGGGTCCGACCACCGGTCGCGGTACTGGGCGACGGTGATCAACTCGGCCAGCCCGTTCATCTGCATCGCCCCGTCGCCGGCGAGCGCGATCACCGGCCGCTGCGGATGGGCCAGCTTCGCGGCGATCGCGTACGGGACCGCGCAGCCCATCGAGGCGAGCGTGCTCGAGACCGACCCGAACATGCCCGGGCCGAGCTTGAGGTCGCGCGCGTACCAATTGGCCGCCGAGCCGGAGTCGACGGTCAGCAGGCAGTCCTCCGGCAGCCGCGGCGAGAGCTCCCAGAAGACGCGCTGGGGATTGAGCGGGTCCGCGTCGGCCATCGCGCGCGCCTCGAGCGTTTTCCACCAGCGCGCGACCTCCCGCTCGACCTCCTCTCGCCACGAGCGGTCCCGCTTGTGCTCGAGCAGCGGCAGAAGCGCCCGCAGCGTCTCGCCGCTGTCGCCCGTGAGGTTGACCTCCATCGGGTAGCGGATCCCGAGCTGTCGCCCGTCGATGTCGATCTGCACGCCGCGCGCCTTTCCCTCCTCGGGCAGGAACTCCGCGTAGGGGAAGCCCGAGCCGACCATCAGCAGCGTGTCGCAATTCATCATCAGGTCCCAGCTCGGCTTCGTGCCGAGCAGGCCGATCGCGCCGGTCACGAACGGCAGGTCGTCGGCGATGACGGGCTTGCCGAGCAGCGCCTTCGCCACGCCCGCGCCGAGTACGTCGGCGACCTCCGCGACGGTCTCGCCCGCGCCGAGCGCGCCCTGGCCGACGAGGATCGCGACTCGCTCGCCGGCGTTCAGGACCTCGGCGGCGCGACGCAGGTCGCCGTCGTCGGGCAGCACGCGCGGACGGCTGAAGCCGATCCCGGAGTGGGCCATGTAATGGGTGTGGGGAGGCTCCTCGACCGCGTCGAGCTCCTGGATGTCGGTCGGCAGGATGATGCAGGTCGGGGTCCGCTCGGCGAGCGCGATCCGGACCGCGCGGTCGAGCAGGTGGCGGACCTGCTCGGGGCTCGTGGCCATCTGGACGTACTCGTGCGCGACGTCCTTGAACAGCGCCGGCAGGTCGACCTCCTGGAGATAGCTCGAACCGAGCGCGGCGCGGGACTGCTGGCCGACGATCGCGAGCACCGGCTGATGGTCGAGCTTCGCGTCGTAGAGGCCGTTCAGGAGGTGGATGGCGCCCGGTCCCGAGGTCGAGACGCAGACACCGAGCTCGCCGGTGTACTTGGCGTGGGCGCAGGCCATGAAGGCGGCCATCTCCTCGTGGCGCGCCTGGATGAAGTCGAAGCGCTCGCCGGCGCGACGGAGCGCGCCGAAGAAGCCGTTGATCCCGTCGCCGGGGTAGCCGAAGAGCCGCCTGACTCCCCAGCCCTCGAGGCGGTCGAGCATCATGTCGGAGACAGTCGGCGCCATCTACGGGGTCACCCTACTCGGACGGTGCGCATCACAGGTACATTGCCGCCGGTGAGCGCTGTCCTGTGGGTCATCGTCGGGATCGCCGCGGCGCTGCTGCTGCTGGCGCTGTACGACCTCCTCCAGCGCCGCCACGCGCTGCTTCGCGCCTACCCGGTGCTCGGCCGCGCGCGGTTCGCGCTCGAGAAGGTCGGGCCGGAGCTGCGCCAGTACTGGTTCAGCGGTGACAAGTCCGAGCGGCCGTTCGACCGCACCGAGCGCAACTGGATCTACGAGTCCGCCAAGGCCCAGGCGAACACCTTCGGCTTCGGCACCGAGAGCGAACTCGAGCGTGCGCCAAACTACCTCGTCATCAGGCACGCGCCGTTCCCGCACCCCGCGCCGAAGCGGGGCCAGCCGGGCGCCGCGCCGGCGTTCGTACTGCCCTCGGCGAAGGTGCTCGGCGAGCACCGCGGACGCCGGCACGCCTTCCGCCCGCAGTCCGCGATCAACGTCTCGGCGATGAGCTTCGGGGCGCTCTCCGCCGAGGCGGTCGAGGCGCTCAACCGCGGCTGCGCGCTGGCCGGCTGCATGCAGAACACCGGCGAGGGCGGACTGTCCGAGTACCACCTGAACGCCGGCGAGCTGATCTACCAGATCGGCACCGCCTACTTCGGCTGCCGAGACAAGCAGGGGAACTTCAGCCTCGAGCGGCTGAAGGAGAACATCGCCCGCGGCCCGGTCCGCGCGCTCGAGGTCAAACTGAGCCAGGGCGCCAAGCCTGGACTCGGCGGGCTGCTTCCGGCCGCCAAGGTGACGAAGGAGATCGCCGAGGTTCGGGAGGTGTCGGCCGGCCGCGATTGCGTCTCGCCGCCCGGCCACAGCGCGTTTCGCGACACCGACGAGCTGCTCGACTTCGTCGAGATGCTCGCCGAGGAGACCGGCCTGCCCGTGGGGGTCAAGTCGGCGGTCGGTGAGCACGCTTTCTGGGAAGGGCTCGCCTCGCTGATGGCCAGCGACGGACGCGGCGTCGACTTCATCACGATCGACGGCGGGGAAGGGGGCACCGGGGCCGCGCCGCTCGTCTTCAGCGACCACGTCTCGCTGCCGTTCAAGCTCGGCTTCGCGCGCGTCTACTCGACCTTCGCCCGGCGGGGGATCGACGATCGGGTGACCTTCATCGGGTCGGGCAAGCTGGGTCTCCCCGAATCGGCGCTGTTCGCGTTCGCGCTCGGCGCCGACATGGTCAACCTCGCGCGGGAGTCGATGCTCGCGATCGGGTGCCTGCAGGCGCAGATCTGCCACACCGGCGACTGTCCGGTCGGCATCACGACTCAGAACCGCTGGCTGCGGCGGGCGATCCGGCCCGGCGACAAGGCCGAGCGGCTCGCCCGCTACATCACCGCGCTGCGCGGCGAGCTCTACTCGCTGGCGCGGGCGTGCGGCGTCGCGCACCCCGCGCTCGTGGGATCAGAGCACCTCGAGTTGCTCGACGAGCGCTTCGGGGCCACCACGGTCCGGGAGCTCTTCGGCTACGAGCACGACTGGGGGCTCGCAGACCGCGAAGAGATCGAGGGGCTGCTCGAGAAGCTCGGGGAGGGCATCCGCGAGGAGGACGTGGAGGAGGCGGCTGCGAGCGGCGCGACGCCGTTCCCGGAGGCGGGGTAGGCCGACGGCGCGCCGGGCTAACAGCGAGTGCTCGCGGCAGCTGCGCCGGTGGACGGAGCCCGGTTCGCCAGAGCAGCGCCGGATCGCGACGCGCCTTGTTTGCCACGCCCGAGACCGGCGAGGCGTGCCAGCAGCAGCAGCAGGGCCGGGACGACGGCGATCGCGAGCATGGTGAGGAACCAGAGCTGACCGGAGTCGGTGCCCTCGCCGAGCGAGTGAACGATCCCGAGCGCCCACGCGAGCAGCGTGAAGCGGTGCAGGTTGCGCCAGCGGCGCTGGCCGATCTTGCCGCGGGCGTAGTAGGAGAGGCCGAGAGCGGCAAGCGCCCAGCCGGCGACGATTCCGGCCGTGGTCCAGCCCGTCTTGTAGCCGCTCGCGAACGGGACGGTCACATCGAGCAGGCTCGGGCGGACGAACTGGTCGCCGAGCAGCGACAGCGCGTGGACGGCGATCGCGGTCAACGTCGCGAGCGAGATCGCCTCGTGCGTCGCGCGCAGGTCGAGCGACCTGCTCCGAACCAGCCGTGAGCCGATCAGCAGGCCGACGCAGACCCCGAAGCTCGCGAGCAGCAGGGCGGCGGTACCCGCCGCGCGGCTCGTGATCCAGAAGAGATGCGGGGCGGGATCGGTCACCGCAGTTCGATCACCTCGTGGCATCCGGCGTCGGGCACGAGAAGGCCGCCGTGCGGCAGCCACCGCCGGGCTCCCTCGGGACCGGAGAGCAGTGCCGCCTTGGCACGGATCTCCGCCTCGAGGGCCGTCGGCGCGAGCGCCGTCACCTGGACGAGGCCGGTGAAGGCCGGGCGACCCGTGCCCGGATCGATGACGTGATGGGCGAGGTGGCGATCGTCGTCGATCCAGCTACGGCGGCTGATCCCGCTCGTCGCCACACCGCCCGCGGAGACCCGGAACTCGTGCAGCACGCCGCCGCCGAACGGATCGTCCACGCGCACGGGCCGCTCGTGCCGAGCGACTCCACCGAGGCGGATGTCGCCGCAGCAGTCGACCGCGTAGCTCTCGGCGCGGCCGAGCGAGCGGGCAACGAGGTCCGCGAACAGACCCTTGGCGATCCCGCCGCTGTCGAGCCGGACGCCGGGCGGCCGGACCACCGTGGACGAGCGACCCTCGACGGCGACCAGGTCCCAGCGGCGCTCGGGGCTCGGCCGCGCCGGCTCGCGCCGAGGGGCGAGCCGCAGGGCGAGCGGGAGCGGCACGGCCGAGTGCCGGTCGTTGCGGTAGCCGGCACGTTCCACCGCGTCGAGCTGGGTCGCATCCACCAGCCCGTCGGTCAGGCGAGCGGCGCTTATCGCGGCGGAGACGAAGAGAGCGACGAGCCGGCTCGTCTCGACACGCTCATCGGGTGAAGCGTTGAGCCGGGAGAGCTCGCTGTCCGGATCGAAGCGAGTCAGGCGGCGGTGCCAGCGCTCGAGCCGCCGGCCCTGAGTGGCGAGCTCGGGCTCGCCGGCCTCATGGTCGCTGACGGCGAGCGTCACCTGTCCACCGAAGCAGGGAAAGGACCGGCGCGCCTCCGGGACGGTCATCGTGCTCATGACTGGTTCGTGGTGACCGCGCTCGGGGACGAGGAACTGCCGCTGCTCGAGCTCGTGCCGGACGTGGTCTGAGTGCTCGCAGCCGCAGCCTTGTGCGTCGAGCGGCCGGCGCTCGCGGCGAGCGCGGGGTCGTGACCGGCGACGAGGCGCACGAATACGACCGACCAGATGGCCATGAATGCGATCACCGCACAGGCAGCGACCCGCCTGCGAATGCGGCGAACGCGCACGCGCCGTGCGGCCAGCCGCGACTGCGCGAGGACGTGCGGGTCGCCGGCGGCCTTGTGGGCGTGTGTTGGGCTCATCTTCGACCTCGGGCTCGGGACGGGGTTGCAAAGTCCAGCGAGTGCTGCTCACACGGCGCGGAAGCCGGGCGGATCCAGAGCGCGCCGAGCTCCTGCGCGCGCAGGAGGCATTCGCGGCGTGCATCACGGCCGCGCGCGCAGAGCAGCGGGCGACCGGCGCCGCCAGTCAGATTCCAGCCGTCGGGCGTACGCTCGAGCTGCAGCGACAGCGCCGGCGGATTCGCTCGCGTCTTCAGTGAAGGCATGGAGACAGGATTGCCCCGACTGCTTGGCAGAACGTGTGCGCTTCCTGGGCGCCTGCTGAGAGCCCGTTCGGCTACCGTCTGTGCCCGTGGCGGAACTCGACGCCGACGGGGAGCGACTGCTGGACGAGCTGAGCTTCGACGAACGCGATCTCCTCCGGCTCATGACCGGATTGCCCGCGCCGCTGTCGGTGGGTGCGCTCGAGGACGAGGCGCCGCTCAAGGGAGCGGGCTTGAGGGAGATCCTGGATCGGCTGCGCGTGCGCCGCCTGGTGACCCTGCCTCCGCTTGCCTCCCTCGACGACGCGCCGCCCGAGACGCCCGTCGGCCTCAGTGACCTGGCGCGGCAAATCGGCGGGTTCCTGGAGCGCGACCGGCCGTAGGACGCGATCAGCGGTGCCCGACGGCGGCGACGAAAGCCAACAGCAGCGAGGCGGCTTCCGTTCGATCGAGCCGTTGCTCGCGGACGAGTGACTTCCAGGTGGCGAAGGCGAGCGCGTGACCGAGCGCCGCTCTCGTGCGGCGGCGGCTGGCACCGCGCAGGCCCCTGCCAACCATGAGCGCGTCGGTGGCGGCAGCGAGGTACCCGCGGAAGGCGCTGAAGCGCTGCTCCACCTGCGGGAGGATCCGCTCGTCGCGGAAGAGGTTGTCGAGCATCCGCTCCGTACGCGCGTAGAAGGCATGGATCTCCTCGAGCGCGACCCGCAGTCGCTGCTGCGGATCCTCGATCGCCATCCAGCGGTCCTGGTCGGGCAGCGGGTTCGCGGTCGCCCAATGCGCCGTGCAAGCGTCGAGCAGCGCCGCCTCGTCGGCGAAGTGGCGATAGACCGTCGAGCGCCGGACGCCGGCGTGCGCCGCGACGGCGCTGATCGAAGTCCGCGACGGGCCCAAGGTCTCGTGAAGCATCGCGGCGCTCTCGGTGATCCGGCGGCGGGTCTGCTCCTGCGCCTGCGCCCGGCGCTTCATCCGGTAGGGACGTGGCGAGATTTCGTCGGCCATAGGTGTCGCACCATCTTGACAGGCGTACAGGTCGTCGACTATTTTGTGCGACACTAGTGTTCGACGAAAAAAAGGGGATGACGATGGCAGTGACGGCATCAACGCGGGTGCTCGGCCCGACCGACGGGCGCGCAGGCTTCCTCGGCAGCATCGGCGTGCGCTTCATGGTCGACGGCGAGACGACCGGGGAGCGCTTCTCCGTGGTGGAGCATCCGATGTCAGCGCACGCGCTGGCCGCGCCGCTGCACCGGCATCACCGCGAGGACGAATACAGCTACGTGGTCGAAGGGCGCATGGGAGCCCTGCTCGGCGACAAGGTCCTGGAGGCGGGCCCCGGCGATCTGGTCTTCAAGCCGCGCGGCGAGTGGCACACCTTCTGGAACGCGACCGATCAGCCATGCCGGATCCTCGAGATAATCTCGCCCGCCGGGTTCGAGGGCTTCTTTGCCGAGATCGTGGAGCTCGGCGGCGTCGTAGAGGCCGATCCGGCCCGGCTCGGCGCACTTTGCGAGCGCTACGAACTCGACATGGACCCGTCTAGCGTTCCCAACCTGATCGAGCGCTTCGGCGTCCGCATGCCCGGGGAACCACTGGGACGGTAGGCGCGGGCGGGCGCGGATCCGAAGATTGCGCCGCCCGTCCGAAGCGCTCCGTACCTTGACCTCGTGATCGCGAAGGTCGAGCCGCTGACGCCCGCGCGGGCCCTGCGCGGCCCATTCGACTACAAGCTGCCCGGGGAGATGGGCTCCGTCGACGTCGGCAGCATGCTCGTGGTGCCGTTCGGCCGGCAGCGGCTGCTCGGCGTGGTCGTGGAGATCGCAAGCGACAGCGAGGTGCCACCAGAGCGGCTCGTGGCACCGATCTCGGCGCTCGAGAGCGGGGTGCCGGCAGAGCTCGTGCGCCTGGGCCTGTGGGTTGCCGAGCAGTACTGCTCGACGCCCTCGCGCGGTCTCGCACTCGTGCTGCCGCCGGGCGTCGGGAGCTCAGCGCTCCCACGGGTTAAGGCGAAGACGGCGCTCGTCGCGGAACGGACCGGAGCTGCGGCGAGCGGTTTGGGACCGCGCCAGCGTGCCACGCTCGACGCGCTAGCGGAAGGTCCGCTGACCGCAAGCGATCTCCGCGAGCGTGCGGGAGCGTCGCGTGCGACGCTCCGCACGCTCGAGCGGCGCGGATTGATCGCCCTCGCGCGACGGGAGCAGCGGCGGCGTCCGGAGCTCGCCGCCGTGGGGGCACGGGCCGCGCGGCCCGCTCTCACCGCGGCACAGTCCGGGGCGCTCGAGCGGATCGAGCGGCGACTCTCGGAAGGCCACGGACGGCTGCTGCTGCACGGCGTCACCGGAAGCGGCAAGACGGAGGTCTACCTGCGTGCCGTGGAGAGCGCTCTGGATCGCGGGAAGGGAGCCATCGTGCTCGTACCGGAGATAGCGCTGACGCCGCAGACCGCAGCGCGCTTCGGGCGGCGCTTCGGCGACGCGGTGGCGATCCTCCACTCGAACCTCGGCGCCGGCGAGCGCTACGACGAGTGGCTACGGCTGCGCCGCGGGGAGGCGCGCGTGGCGATCGGCCCGCGCTCGGCCGTGTTCGCGCCGGTGCAGCGCCTCGGTCTGATCGTCGTCGACGAGGAACATGACGGCTCCTACAAGCAGGAGGGCGACCCGCGCTACGACGCTCGCCGGGTCGCCGAGCGGCGCGCGGAGCTCTGCGGAGCGGTGCTGATCGCCGGGTCGGCGACGCCGCGGCCCGAGAGCCACCGGCGGCTCGAGCGCGTCGTGCTGCCGGAGCGCGTCGACGGACGGCTGCCGGAGGTCGACGTGGTCGGGATGCTCGAAGTGCGGGGAGCGCTTCACCCGCGCACCCGCGACGCGCTCGAAGAGGTGCGCGGGCGAGAGGAGAAGGCGATCGTGCTGCTGAACAGGCGCGGCTGGTCGAACTTCCTCTCGTGCCGCGCGTGCGGCCGCGTCTGGCAATGCCCCCAGTGCGACGTCTCGCTCGTCCTCCACCGCCAGGCCGGACGGCTCGCCTGCCACCACTGCGGCCACAGCGAGCGGGTCGCGCGCGCCTGTCCCGACTGCGGGTCGGTCTCGGTCGCGCGCCACGGCGCAGGGACAGAACGGCTCGAGGCTGAGCTCGCCGCGATCCTCGACCCGCTGCCGGTCTTCCGGCTCGACGCCGACAGCGGCCGCGGCCGCGACGGCGTGGCGAAGCTGCTCGCACGATTCGACAGCGCACCCGCCGGCGTCCTCGTCGGCACGCAGATGGTGGCCAAGGGCCACGACTTCCCGTCGGTCACGCTCGGAGTCGTGCTCGACGCCGACGCGACGCTGCGCTTCCCCGACTTCAGAGCGGAGGAGCGCACATTCGCGCTCGTCACGCAGCTGGCCGGGCGGAGTGGACGCTCCGCGCGCGGAGGGCGGGTCGTGGTGCAGGCGCTCGATCCGGCGGCGCGTGCCCTGAAGTTCGCCGCACGCCACGATGCCGAGGGCTTCCTCGAGGATGAGCTCGCGCGCCGGGAGCTACTCGGGTACCCGCCTTTCTCGCGCCTGATCAGGGTGGTCTGCTCGAGCCAAAGCGCCGGACCGGAAGCACGCGCGGCGGAGGCGCTGAAGATGCGAATCGCCGCCGAGGACGGAATCCGGGTCTTGGGTCCGGCACCGCTCTTCAGGCTCAAGGGACGCGAGCGTGCCCAACTGCTCGTCAAGGCCCCCGTCGAGCGCGGATCCGATGCCGTCAGTCGCGTCAGATCGGCGCTTGAGACGGTCAGCGCGGAGCGGGCGCAGCGGGGCGTGAGCTTCTCGGTCGACGTCGACCCGCAATGAGCATCAGCGCGCGCCTGCGCGACGCGCTGACCCGAAAACCGGCGACTCCAGACCCGCCCGCCAGCTCCGGTCGGGCTGAGACGAGCGCCGTGCGGGCGTGGGCAGCCTTCGAAGCGATGCAGCGGCACTTCCATACGCGGCGCTCGCTCTACCGCCGTGACGGCCTCCATCCGCCCGGCACGTACGCGCATCTGTGGCCGCTCTCGCGCGCCATGTTCGCGACCCTCGACCTCGCCGGCATCCCCGCCGAGCTCGTACCGAAGCTCGACGCGGCCGGTGAGCTCGCCTACCGCGAGGCGGGTCTCGAGCGCTACTGGTCGGGGGCCGCCTACGACTCGGACGTGGTCGCGCGGGTGCGGACCGGGGGCGACCGCTACTACGACGACAACGCCTGGATCGGTCTGTGGCTCGTCCAGCTCGAGCGGATGGGTCGCGGGTCGCTCGGACGGGCGCGGGAGCTGTTCGACTTCGCGCGCGGTGGATGGGACGGGCGAACGGACGTGCCGCACCCGGGCGGCGTCTT
This sequence comes from uncultured Actinomycetes bacterium, assembly GCA_963719375.1. Lineage (GTDB taxonomy): Bacteria > Actinomycetota > Thermoleophilia > Solirubrobacterales > Thermoleophilaceae > JAICJV01. Next base: position 2,918,499 of record CAVRBY010000001.1, read on the forward strand.
CTGGGTCGAGCAGGGCATCGGGGCCGGGCGGACGAATCACGACCGCAACTGCGTCTCGACCGCCCCGAACGCCGCGCTCGGGCTGCACCTCGGCGAGACCGAGGAGCCCGCGCGGATGATCGACTGGGTCGAGCGCACGCTCGACGCGAGCGGGAACGGGGAGGGGCCGTTCTGGGACAAGGTCCAGGGCGACGGCTCGATCGACCGCGCGGTTTGGACCTACAACCAGGGCAGCGTGATCGGCGCCAACCTCCTCCTCGGGCGGCGTGAGCGCGCCGCGCGAATCGCGCGGCTCGCGCTGGAGCGCTTTGCCGGCGCCGCGCTCGTCCGCCAGCCGCCGGCGTTCAACGCGATCTACTTCCACAACCTGCTGCGCCTGCACGCCGAGACCTCGGATCTCGCGCTGCGCGAGGGGATCGTCAGCGCGCTGCGAGCGTACGCGGACGAGCTCTGGGCGCGCCGCGACCGGCACGACCTGATCTGCACCGAGCGTGGGGCCCCGACGCTGCTCGATCAGGGGGCCGCCGTGCAGGTCTTTGCCCTGCTGGCGTGGCGTGAGGAGGACTACCGACTGCTCGCCTGAACGGGGAGCCCTCCGGGGCTGTGCGCTCCTGCTTGGTCGCTTCGCCACCGCCTGGTGGAAGCCATGTCATAGGCTGCCGGCCGCGTGGTCCTCGCAGGCGTCACCTTCACCGACTCGATCCTCGCGCTCCACATCGCGGCGGTCATGATCGCCTTCGGAGTGACATTCACCTATCCGCTGCTGATCGGCTTCGCCACCCGGATGGAGCCAGCATCGCTGCCGGCGTTCTGGCGGGCGGTCGGGAGAGTGGACCAGCGCGTGGTCCAGCCTGGCCTCGCCGTCGTCCTGGGCGCCGGCATCTACCTGGCCACGGACGAGCACCAGTGGTCGCACTTCTACGTCGGCTGGGGGGTCGCGGCAGTGATCGTGCTCGGAGCGCTCGGCGGCGCCTTCTTCGCGCCGGTCATCCGGCGGCTCGCGGAGGCCGCCGAGCGCGACCTCGCCGCCGCGGCCGGCGGCCAGGTCACCCCCTCGACCGACTACCAGCGGCTCCTGCGTCGCTGGACGACCGGCGGGATCGCCTCCGCCCTGATCGTGCTCGCGACGATCTACCTGATGGCGAACCACGTCGGCTAGCGCGGCTTCTCGGAACGTTGAACCGGAAATCCAGCCCGGAAATCCAGCCCGTTTTCGCGCTGGCGTGGCGGCGGCCGGTGCCCAGGTGACCATTTGCGCCTCGGCGCACGGCGGCTCTTCGAGCATCGCCAGGTACTCGAGCCGACCACATCCGGGGGCTGCGGTCAAGCCGCTCCCGCGATCGAACCGGGCACTTCCGGCACACCCTTCGGCAGCCGCTGAGGATCGATCCGACAGCCGCCGGAGGCGGGGCCGCCGGCTCGAATCGATCATCTAGACTCGGATCGATGGCGGAAGAGGTCGTCGGACAGCAGCTCGAGCAGGACGATGAGCCTGCGCGCGACCCCGAGGTCGAGGCCCGTCGGGTCGCGGCAATGTCGTTCATCCGCCGCTACGGGGACCCCGTACTGAAGAGCCGGGCGACGTCCGTCGAGCGCTTCGACGACGCACTCGCCAAGCAGATCGATCGGATGGGCCGGATCATGGGAGACGCCATCGGGGTGGGGCTTGCAGCGCCGCAGGTCGGGCTCTCCGAGCGGCTGCTCGTCTACCGGATCGGATCCGACGCTCCGCTGATCGCGCTCGTCAACCCGGAGGTCGAGTGGGCGAGTGGCGACGAGGAGGCGATGGAAGAGGGCTGCCTGTCGATCCCCGGCATCAACGTCGAGGTCGAGCGACCCGTCTACGTGCGGATCATGGCGCAAGACGAGAATGGCGAGCCGCGGCTCGTCGAAGCATCGGGGATCGAGGCGCGGGTCATCCAGCACGAGATCGATCACCTCGACGGGGTGCTGATCCTCGACCGGACGAGCCGTGACCAGCGCAAGGAAGCGGTCCGCGCGCTGCGCGAAGCGGAGCGCGCCGCCGCGTAGGGCGGCTCGGTCTCCCGCGGCCCCGGGCGCTCCGGTGGGCCTCGGGGGTGAGCTTTGGCGAGGCCCTACTCGGTGAGCAGCGCCGCGAGGGCGATGCAGGCGAGGTGCGCGACCTGGTCGCGCCAGATCTGGATCTCGGCGGCGGCATGGTCGTCGTTCGGCACCGCCACGAGCTTGCTCCACCAGGAGAGTGGCCTGCGCGAATCGATCAGGAGGTGGGCCGCGCCGAGCGCGGCCGCGATACGGGGCCTGAAGACGAGCATCTGCGCGGCTCCGTGGGCGCTCGCATGCACGTAGCCCGCCGGGTGCGCGACGCGGTCCTTGTTGTCGGCAATCCACTCGTTCTGCCCGAGCCAGTCGACTACAAGGTGCACCGCCGAGCCCCAAACGAGCAGCTCGGTGGCGCGCGGCGGCGGGTTTAGCGGCGGCTCGAGACCTCCGAAGCGCCGGACCGAGGCAACCAGGGCGGCCGCGCCGGCTCCGAGTGCGCTCGCCTGCTCCGAGGCGCGTGCGGAGACCCGTCTCGAGCGTGAGCGGCGGATTTGCATCCTCGTAAGTTACGGCGCATACGGCCGCGGCGTCTCGCTTGCCAGGTCAAGCATCCGCGGCGGGATGTCGAAAAAGAGCTGTCGTGCAATGCGCGACGGCCGGTCCCCCCTCACCGCGGGAGCGGCAAGTGACGGGTGGATCGACCGTGCTCGAAACGATGAGGCAGCAACCAGGCCGCGAGGAGCGCCCCGCCGCGGCGGAGGCGGCCGAGCCGCGCGAGACCGCAGGGATCACCACGCGCCTCGTCGTGCTCTACGCGGAACGCGCGGGTGGACGCCAGGCCGTCGAGGCGATCCTCGCCCGTGCGGGCTTCTCCGGATGCGAGGCGGACCTGATCGACGAGAACCACTGGGTCTCCTACGCGCAGAAGATCCGCCTATTCGAGGCGCTGGCCGAGGTGCTCGACGACCGCGAGGTGATGCTCCATCTGGGAGAGACGGCGCTCGGGCTGAGCGTCGGCGAGGGGCTGAAGCTGGCCCTGCGGGCGCTCGGCTCGCCCGGGCTCGTCTACCAGAACATCGTCAGGGCGAGCAGCAAGTTCACGCGCAGCCACCAGATGGAGATGCTCGCGATCGGCGACGACCACGCTCGCCTGCGGTACGCCGATCTCGGCGAGCACCGCTTCAGCCCGCTCGACTGCGAGTACAACATCGGGCTGCTCGCGTGCATCCCGCAGCTGTTCGGGCTGCCACGGGCACGAATCACCCACCCGGTCTGCGCCGGCAAGGGCGGCGACGCCTGCGTCTACGAGATCAGCTGGGAGGGCGGTGGTAACGACACCCGCTACGCGATCGGCGCCGGCTCGCTGGCCGCCGTACTGCTCGCCCTCACCGGTGCGCTCGACCCCGCGCTGCTTCCCATCGCCGGACTCGCAGCCTTCGGCGCCATCAGCCAGGCCGCCCTGCGGATCCTCGGTCGCCGCCGCGCCCGCTGGAGGCGGCTCGAAGCGGAGCTCGCGGAGCAGGGTCGGGTCGCCGAGCAGCTCTCCGACTCGCTCCAGGACCTGGTTTCCGAGCTGCGGCTCGACGAGGTGCTCGCGAAGGTCACGCGCAACGTGACGACCGCCGTCCCTGGCAAGGAATTCGTGCTGCTCATTTCCGGCGACGACGGCACCCTCGCTTGCGCCGGCGCCTCGGCCGTCCCTCCAGAGACGATCCTGGCACTCGAGCGGTGGGCCGCCGACACGACCCACTGGCAAGAACCCGCGATCATCGACGACACAGGGATCGTGCCAGGGCTCGAGGCGCTCGCGCGGGATGAGCTGGCGCCGTTTCGCTCACTGGCCGTTGCGCCGCTCGTCTATCGGGGCGACCCGCTCGGTCTGCTCGCAGGTCTTGCCCCCCACACGCGCACGTTCCTGCCGCGCGAGCTCGACCTGATCAAGGCATACGCGATCCACGCGTCGATCGCGATCTCGAACGCGCGCCTCTACGACCGCCAGCAGCAGCTCGCCGCACGCGACCCGCTGACGGGCCTGCTGAACCACCGGGAGTTCCACGAGGCGCTGGCGTTCGAGCTCTCCGAATGCGAACGCTCGGGCGGGCAGGTCAGCCTCGCGCTGTTCGACCTGAACGGGTTCAAGGAGGTCAATGACTCGCTCGGGCACGCGACCGGCGACGAGGTGCTCGCGAGCGTGGCTCAGGCGATGACGGGCGTCTCGCGTCCGACGGATCGCTGCTACCGGATCGGCGGCGACGAGTTTGCGCTCGTGCTGCGCGCGACGGCGCCAGAGGCGGCAGGGCGAGGTGGCGGTGCGGGTCGCCAGCGCCGTGAACGCGGCAGAGCCGCGGGTGACCGCCGCGGTGGGCGTGGCTGGAAGCGACGAAGGCGGGGGCGACAAGAAGAAGCTGCTGCGGCTCGCGGATGCCCGGCTCTACGAGAACAAGCGGTCGCGCACCAGCCCGTAGCTCCTCGAGGCGGTCGGGGCGTGCCGACGGCGGCGGGCGGCTATTGGCCCCTCGTAATGTCGACCTGAAAACTTGGCGGCGGTGCAGGAGGGCCACTCTGAGTGCGGCTTGCTGCCGACAGGGTCGACGGGCTGGGTTGCCGGTTCAACGTTCCGAGAAGCCGCACTAGACTCCAGAGCATGTGCCGAAACATCAGGACCCTCTACAACTTCGAGCCGCCGGCGAGCGACGACGAGGTGCGCGCGGCGGCGCTGCAGTACGTCCGCAAGATCAGCGGCTTCAACAAGCCGTCTCGGGCCAACAGCGACGCGTTCGAGCGTGCCGTCGACGCGGTCGCGACCGCGTCGACGCAGCTGCTCGCGGAGCTCTCGACGTCGGCCGCGCCGAAGGACCGCGAGGTCGAAGCCGCAAAGGCGCGCGCCCGTTCCGCCGAGAGGGTCCGCGCCGCGGATCCCGTGCCGGTGACCTGATCCGGGTCCTCTCCTACTGATCGGCCGCGCTGCTCCTTCGCCGCGGAGGCGCTGTGCGACGCGTTCGCGCGTGTCCCCAAGCGGCTGGCGCCCGCTCCTAAACGGCCAGGGTGAAGTGGCACCGGCCCGGGTAGGAGAAACGCTTTACGAACCGAGGAGACAGCGATGGCAAGCGGAGGACTGACAACCAACGGACGCGCGCGCGTGCTCGCCGACGGCAACGAGATGCCGCTGCTCGGGCTGGGCGTATGGCAGGTCCCGAACGGAGAGGAATGCGAGAACGCGGTGCGCTGGGCGCTCGAGCTCGGCTACCGCCATCTCGATACCGCGCAGGCCTACGGCAACGAGGAGAGCGTCGGACGCGCTTTGCGTGACAGCGGCGTGCCCCGCGAAGAGGTGTTCCTGACGACCAAGTTCTACCCCGGCAACGACGAGCCGGCGGCCGAAGCCGAGCGCAGCCTCGAGCGGCTCGGCGTCGACCAGGTCGACCTCTACATCGTGCACTGGCCACAGGGCGGCGCGACCTGGATGTGGCCCGGCATGGAAAAGGCACGCGAGGGGGGCTACGCGCGCTCGATCGGCGTGTCGAACTACAGCGTGGCCGAGCTCGAGGAGGTCCTCTCCGCGGCGGACACGCCGCCCGTCGTCAACCAGGTCCAGTTCAGCCCGTTCGAGTACCGGCGCACGCTGCTCGAGACCTGCGAGGAGCGGCAGATCGCACTCGAGGCCTACAGCCCGCTCGGGACCGGGCGGCACCTGTCGCAGCGAGCGGTGCGCGAGGTGGCCGAGCGGGTCGGGCGGGCGCCCGCGCAGGTGCTGCTGCGATGGGCGCTCCAGCGCGACCTAGTCGTGATCCCGAAGTCGACCCATCGCGAGCGGATCGAGGAGAACGGCCAGATCTTCGACTTCGAGCTCTCCGACGAGGACATGTCCGCGCTCGACGCGCTCGACGAGACCGGCGCGACGGGGGAGGCGCGCGAGCAGAAGTGGTGGCAATGAGGCGGGCGAGTCCGATCTCTGACAACCCCTGACCCAGGGGCGGCTGAGCGGAGGGGCTGCCGGGGATCAGCCTTACTGATGGACGGCCCCCGACAGCCAGATCCGGCCCCGCCGGCTCGCATCTTCCTGCGCCCGATCGGAGCGGCGCTGCCACTCGGGCTCGCCGGGCTCACCTGCGGGAGCATCGTCGTCAGCGGCCTCGAGCTCGGCTGGGTCGGCCAGCCGGAGCGCGCCGAGGTCGGGCTGATCGTGCTCGCGTTCGCGGCTCCGCTGCAGCTGCTCGCCTCCGTGCTCTGCTTCCTCGCACGTGACGCGACCGCTGGCACGGGATTCGGGATCCTCGCGGGGAGCTGGGCGTCGATCGGGCTCGTCTTCGTGCACGCCCCGACGTCGAAGGCCAGCGAGGCCCTCGGGCTGCTGCTCCTCGGATCTGGGACGCTGCTCGCTCTCACCGCAGCGGTCGAGCTTCGCAGCAAGGTGATCCCCGCCGCGACACTGGGCGTGGCCGCCGCCCGCTTTCTGCTGAGCGGCCTGTTCGACCTGACGGCTTCGACCGGCTTCCAGCACGCCGCCGGCATCGCCGGGCTCGTCGTGGCCGGCCTCGCGGCCTACACGGTGCTGGCGCTGGAGCTCGAGGACGCGCAGGACGCCACGGTGCTGCCCCTTTTCCGTAGGGGCCGTGGCCGGGCCGCCCTCGAAGGGGACTTTGCGAGCCAGGTCGAGCAGGCCGCAAACGAGCCTGGCGTACGCGAACTGCTGTGAAGGCCCGAGTCGTGAGGCGGCTCGGCGACTTCGTCGTGTCGCCGCGTGTCGCCGCGCTGAGCTGCTTCGCGATGCTGATCGGCGCGCTCGGTGCGGTCGTCGCGCTCGCGCTGCTGCGCCTGATCGGCCTGTTCACGAACCTCGTCTTCTACCAGCGTGTGGCGACCTCGCTGGTCGCGCCGGGTGCAGCCCACCACCGGCCCGCTCTGATCCTGCTCGCGCCCGTCGCCGGAGGGCTGATCGTGGGCCTGATGGCGCGCTACGGCTCGGAGCGGATTCGCGGCCACGGGATGCCGGAGACGCTCGAGGCGATCCTGATCGGCGGCAGCAAGGTGAAGCCAAGAGTGGCCTTCCTGAAGCCCATCTCGGCGGCGATCGCGATCGGCACCGGCGGGCCATTCGGTGCCGAGGGGCCGATCATCATGACCGGCGGCGCCTTCGGGTCGCTGCTAGCACAGTTCCTGAAGCTGACGACCGACGAGCGCAAGACGCTGCTGGTCGCCGGGGCGACCGCCGGCATGGCGGCGACCTTCAACGCTCCGCTCGCCTCCGTGCTGATCGCCGTCGAGCTGCTCCTGTTCGAGTGGCGGCCGCGGAGCTTCGTCCCGGTCGCTGCGGCGGTCGCCGTGGCCACGGTCGTGCGCGGATTCCTGCTCGGGCGGGCGCCGATCTTCGGGCTGCCGAACCCCGCGCTTCACGTCTCCCCGGGCGTCTACGGGCTCTGCCTGGTCGCCGGCTTGCTCGGCGGCCTGCTCGCTGTCGTCGCCACCGGACTGCTCTACTTCGCCGAGGACCGCTTCCTCAAGCTGCGCTTCCACTGGATGTGGTGGCCCGCGCTCGGGGGCGTGATCATCGGGATCGGCGGCCTGTTCGAGCCGCGAGCGCTCGGCGTCGGCTACGACGTCATCGACGAGCTGCTGCAGGGGCACGCCGCGCTCTCGCTGATCGTCGGGATCCTGATCGTCAAGACGCTGATCTGGTCGCTCTCGCTCGGCTCGGGGACCTCCGGCGGCATCCTCGCTCCGCTGTTCATGATCGGCGCAGCGCTCGGCGCGCTCGAAGCCCACGCCTTCCCGGCGGTGACCCCGGGCTTCTGGGCGCTCGTGGGCCTCGCGGCGGTCGTCGGCGGTGCGATGCGCACGCCGTTCACCGGAGTGGTCTTCCCGCTCGAGCTGACCCACTACTGGAACGCACTGCTGCCGTTGCTGATCGCGTCCGCCGCGGCGTACGGGCTCTCGGTGCTGATCCTGAAGCGGTCGGTCGTGACGGAGAAGATCGCGCGTCGCGGCATGCACCTCACCCGTGACTACTCGGTAGACCCGCTCGAGGCGCTCCTCGTCCGCGACGTCGTCGCGGACTCAATCGTCACCTTCCGGGCCGCGAACCGGCTCGCCGACGCCGCGTCACATTTCGTTGCCGAGGACCGGCATGTGCGCGACCGCCGGCACCAGCAGCGGCTCTACCCCGTGCTCGACGGCGCCGGCCGGCTGGTGGGCGTCGTGACGAGGCGCGAGATGCTCGACGCGGCACTGTCGGCCGACCGGCTCGATCCGGACGCGACGGTTGGCGACATCGCGATCGACTCACCCGTCGTCGCCTATCCGGACCAGACGCTGCGGGAGGTGGCCAACCTGATGGCGGAGCGCTCGGTCTCGCGCGTGCCGATCGTCGAGCGTCACGCGCCGGATCGGCTGGTCGGGCTGCTGACGCTCGTCGACCTGCTGCAGGGGCGCCTGCGAGACCTGCAGGAGGAGCACGTCAGCGAGCGCGTGATCAACATCGGCGGCCTGCTTCCACGCGTCGGCGGAGTCGTGAGGACCGATGACGATCAGGCGCTCGTTCTCGACACACGCGACCGGCCCAATCGGCGATTAAGCGCTCCCGTGACGGGGGCGCGTGACGACGAGGATCGCCGAGCGGCGCTCGAGCGCTGAGCCACTGGGCGCGGCCGGGCATTTACCGGTGAAACGCCCGCGGGCAGTGGTGCACTGCCAGATACGCCGTGCATGCCGGCGATGACCTACCCAGCCGGGGGGAGGTAGAACGTCTTACTCGGCGCCGTAGTAGCGCAGGTAAACCTGCCTGAAGGCGGGGTTCGCGCGCGCCGCCTGGTCAACCGCGCCCGGGTCGACGAGCCAGCGCTCACGGCGAGCGAAGCTGCTGTCGGCGAACGGGCTCGAGGAGTCGAAGAAGTCGTAGTTGGAGAACTGGGAGACCGCCTCGTCCTGCGAGGGAAAGCTCAGCTCGGCGGCGCGAGCCCCGACCGACTGGCGGAGGATGATGTTGCGGCCCGCGCCGAGGTAGAGGAAGACGTCGGAGACGCCGTTGCTGTCGCCACCGACCAGGTTCGACGCGGTCGAGTCGAAGCCGACGTAGACCCCGGCGTCGTGGACGCTGGGGTTGCCCGCGTCCGCGTTCGCCGGACCGCCGCCGGTGCCGCGTGAGGCACGCCCGAAGCGGTGACTCCCAGCCCGCTCGCGGACGATCTGCCGGTGGCCGCCGGTGGCACCGGCGAGGTTGGCCGCGGCGGTGCGGAACACGATCCAGCTGCCGTCATCCTGGATCGCCGGCTCGTCGGAGTCGCCGTCGCCGGCCTGACCGCCGCGGTTGCGGGTGACGAGCGAAAGCGCTGCGCGTCCCTCAAAGCGCTCGTAGACCTGGGCGTGGCCGCCGGTGCCCGCGGCGAGGTTGGTCGCGTTCGAGGAGAAGACGATCGTCCCGGCCGTGCGCGTGGCGAAGCGGGGGCCTGAGCTGTCGCCGTTCGCGGGGTGGCCGCCGGCGGTCGCCGAGACGAGCCTCGTGGTGCCGCGCAGGTGCCGGGGCTGGGGGGCGGCGCTGCCCGGCTCGAGGCCGCCGAGATAGCGGACGTAGAGCTCGTAGTGGCGATGCGTGCCGTGCGCGAGGTTGGTCGCGTTGGAGACGAAGGCGACCTCGGAGCAGTTGCCGTTGACGGCCACCGCGCTCGTCGTGCCGTTCGCCTGGCGTCCGCCCGTCCCGACCGAGACGCGGACGACGCGGTGCGAGCGGAGGGAGTAGACGAACGCGTCGGTTGCTCGGTTGGTGTCACCGCGGACGAGGTTGGAGGCATTCGAGAGGAACGCCACGCAATGGGGCTCGTAGTAGCCGGGGCCACGCGGCGAGTAGCTCGTGAAGCCGTCCACCGAGGCGTCGAAGGAGTCGCCGTTCGGCGCATGCCCACCGAGGCCGCGCGAGGCGAGCACCGTCCCGCCGGGCTTCCAGACGGTGCCACGGTCGAACGGGTTGCCGTTGCGGCGACGGATGAAGTAGACGTTCCAGCGGCCCGGTGCGACCCCGCCCCGGACGAGGTTCGTGGCCTGAGACTGGAAGGTCAGGATCTGGGCGTAGCGCTGGTCGTCCGAGACGTACGGGTCGATCGACGGCCCGTTCGGCAGGCCGCCGTCGTAGGCGCGGGACATCAGCGTCGTCGTCGAGGCGAGGTAGCGGTTGTAGGCGCGGCCGTCGCCGACGCCCGCCGCCAGCAGGGCAACGACGGTGGCGAGGAAGATGGCTGAGACACGGCGGGCGATGGGGGCAACCCTAGGAAGCATGTCGGACCTCGCTGGGGGGACGGAACGGCACCACGAGGGTCGTAATCGGTGCAGGTGGCCGCGAGCTAAAGCTGGTGGGTCAGTCAGCGAGCGCCGGGAGGCCGTCGATCGTGACCGACCCGCGCTCGCGCTGGAACTCACGGTAGCCGAGCTCGCCCTGCACCCGGACCCTCTTCGTTGAGGAGAGCGCGTGGTGCTCGCGCATGCCCTCGAAGCTCATCAGCGGCACGCCGTACCCGCACGAGTCGGCGACCCGAGTGACGCGGACGAGGATCATCGCCCGGCGGGCCTCGGGTATCGAGAGGTCCTCGAACGCCGCGCGCCGCATCAGCTCGTCGAAGCGCTCGTCACCGGCGAGGACGGGCTCGCCGCGGCCGTGCAGGCGCAAGATCCGCGGCGGCCCCTCGAAGGCGCAGAACATCACGACGATGCGTCCGTTCTCGCGCAGGTGGCCGATCGTCTCGACGCCACTGCCGTTGACATCTAGGTAGGCGACCGTCTCGTCGTCGAGCACCGCGAAACTGCCGATCGGTCCCTTCGGCGAGACGTTCACGTGCCCATCCTCGCTCAGCGGCGCCGTGGCCACGAAGAACATCGGCTGGCGAGCGATCCAGTCGCGATGGTGCTCCTCGATGCGCTCGAACAGCGTGCCCACGCTAGAAGGCTCCCTCTCGGCCGTTGTAGTGCCAGTGGTGGCCGCCGTCGGTCGACACGTAGACCCACGTCGCCGCCCTCGTCCCATTCGGCGTCGTCGGAACCTGGGCGAAGGCGACCAGGCGGCCGTTGCCGGGCGTCGCGACCGCCATGACCACGTCGCCGAGGACCGCCCGCCACCAGTGCCTGCCGCCATCGTTCGTAGAGTCGACGACCTGTCCGCCGCCGTAGGCGAAGAAGGTCCGGCGGTTGGCCGCGCCGGCCTCGACCACGGCCAGGGGGGCCTGGGCGGCGTCGAGGTGCAGGGCCGGCCCGTCGGTCCGCCAGCTGCGGCCGCCGTTCGTCGTGGCCGCCGGGTACTGGGCCTGGCCGACGCCCGCGAGCGCAAAGCCGTGGCGAGCGTCCGGGAAAACCCGCGTCCCGAGGTTGCGGGCGCGCACGCGGGTCCCGGGCGAAAGCGTGCCCGGCGTGGTCGTTATCGCCGAGGCCGTGACAGTCTGGGGAGGGGAGGCGGCGGCCGCGGCCCCGGGCCTCGACGAGGCTGCCGAGGCCCCTGCTACGGCCGCGAAGCCGGCGAGCGCGGCAGCTCCGACGGCGGCGGTTCTGGTGGTGAAAAGCGGTGGCATTGGACCTCCCTGGAGCAACAGATTGAGCTGATTCTCGCTCAATCGATCGCTGCGGTCCACGGGGGAGAGCCACCATCCCTTCGCCCCGACGTTGCCGGCGAGCCGGTCGATCATGCTCTGAAGAGCTCCGCGCTCGATCGCTCCGCCGACTCGTCGTTGATGCGCTGCAGGTTCCGCCCACCGCGGGCGAACGTGGCGGCAACCGCGGCGGGCACGTCGTGCTCGCCAAACGGGCGGTCGAGCCAGGTCGCGGGCCGGACGTGGTGGATGCCGACGCGCCGCGCGGCGAGCGAATCGTCGTAGCGCCACGGCCCGCCGATCCGGCCGAGTCGGTATGCCCCGCGGGCCGTCCGCGTCCAGACGAGCGTGCCGGCAGGGAGGGCCACGAAGCGCCGCAGCATCCGCGCAGCCTTGGGCCCGTGGGCCGACGCGGCCGCGGCCAGGGCCTCGACGAGCGTCGCCGGCGGCGGATCGAGCGCGTCTCCGATCCCGACGATCCCGCGCGCGAGGGCGTGCTCGGCTCCCGCGCCCGCCGGGAGGTCACGGTCGCGAGCGCGCATGGGAGCGCGAAAGATCGGGGGCATGACCGGAATGTCACCATTGGCGGCCGATGTCACCCCCCGACGATGAACCGCGGCCCGGCGGAGCACCCGAGTACAAGGTCTACGGATCGCGCCGCGCCGACGGCGAGCGCGACGGCGGCGGAGGGTCGCCGGAATACAAGGTCTACCGATCGGGACGGGGATTCTCGTCGCTGCTCGGACGAGCCGATCTCGGCGGCCTGCTCGAGCGAAAGCGCAAGCCCTGGCGCCGGCGTCGAGGACCCGGGACCACGAAGCCACGCTGGCGCCGGTGGGGGAAATGGGTGGCGATCGCCGTCGTCGGATGGCTCCTGATCAGCTTCGCCGTCTTCGCGCTCTCCGCGCAGCTTCAGTCGGGCAAGCTCGACAACAATGCCGCCTCCGTTCTGGGCGGTGGCCCGTTCATGTTCGCGAGCCCGCAGACCGTGCTCGTGGTGGGCACCGACGCGCGCCCGCCGGGGACCAAGGAGCCGGGCGCGGCGATGTCCCCGAAGTGCTACGGCCAGCAGGCGGTCGGCTCGGCCCCGAGCAGCGACTGCCAGGGGCACCCCACCGACACGATGATGCTGATCCGCGCCGGCGGCGGCGTGTTCCGAAAGCTCTCGATCCCGCGCGACAGCCTCGCCGACATTCCCGGCTACGCGCCGCAGAAGATCAACGCCGCGTACGCGCTCGGCGGGGCGCAGCTGACAGTGAAGACGGTCGAGGCGTTCCTCGGCGTCCACATCGACCACATCGTGATCGTCGACTTCAAGGGCTTCGAGGACTTCATCAACGCGATCGGAGGGGTCACCGTGAACGTACCCGAGCAGGTCTGCTCGGAGATCAGCGGCGGGACCAAGAACGGCGGCTTCACACTCAACCTCTCGAAGGGCCAGCACTCGATGAACGGCATCGAGGCGCTCTCGTACGCGCGCACGCGCAAGAACTCCTGCGACCCCGCGTACAACGACATCAACCGTGAGCAAGCCCAGCAGGCGGTGATCGCCGGGATCAAGGGCCAGTTGACCGATCCGCTTCGGCTGCCGTACAACTTCGTCATGGGCCCGGTGATCGGCTGGGATGCGCCGCGCGCGTTCGTGAGCGACATGGGGGCCTGGACGATGCCGCAGCTCCTGCTGTCGGCGGCGATCGGCGGCACCTCGGGCGGCGACGGCGTGTGCAAGGCACGCGACTCGGGCTGCAACCTGGGCGGCCCGAACTTCGAGATCATCGTTCCCAAACAGGAACGGCAGCGAGCGGCCGGCAAGCTCCTCCACGGTTAGGGGCATCGCTCCTCCTGCGAGGAGGCGGGTCGGTTCGAGGCGACGGGCCCGGTCACCGGCCAGCAAGCCGCTGCATGGCTCGGGAAGCTGCGCGCCCTCGCGCGCGGGGGGCGATACTGCGGCCGTTGAAGCGACTGGCCACGAGCTGCGTACTGCTGGTGGCGCTGGCGGCACCCGCCTGCGCCTTCGGTGCGACGTCCGACAGGGTCTCCGTCTACCTCACCGGCAACGACGGCCGCACGCACCTGACCCGCCAGCCCGACCTTCGCTTCGGCGCCGGGCCGGGCAGCGCCGGCACGACGATCGCAGTCGACCCCGGCCATCAGCTGCAGACGGTCAACGGCTTCGGCGGAGCGCTCACCGACAGCTCGCTGTACCTGCTCTCGCGCCTGTCGTCGGCTGAGCGGTCCGCAGCGCTCCACCGGTTGTTCGATCCACGCACCGGCATCGGCCTCTCGGTAGTGCGGGTACCGATCGGCTCGTCCGACTTCACCGCCTCGAGTCCCTACTCCTACGACGACCTCCCGGTCGGGCAGACAGATCCGACGCTCGCCCACTTCTCGATCGGGCACGACCAAGCCTACGTGCTGCCGATCCTGCGCGAGGTGCTGAAGATCAATCCGGCCGTGCGAATCATCGCAAACCCCTGGAGCCCCCCGGCGTGGATGAAGACGAACGACTCGCTGCTCGCCGTCTCGCCGACCGGGGGCCCGGGAACGCTGCTGCCCCAGGACTACGGACCACTGGCGGAGTATTTCGTCCGCTTCATCGAGGCCTACCGCTCGGCCGGGATCCCGATCTGGGCGATCACGCCACAGAACGAGCCGGTCCAGCCGACCGTCGACTACTCCGGGATGTTTCTCGCCCCGGAGGACGAGGCGCGATTCGTCTCCGCCTACCTCGCGCCGGCGCTGCGCACGGCGGGGCTCGAGGTGCGGATCTACGGCTACGACTACACGTGGGCCGGTACGGAGGCATACGTGCCCGTGCTGCTCGGCACGGGCGCGGGCGTCGGCGGCATCGCGTTCCACTGCTACTTCGGCGCGCCCGACTCGATGTCCGCGATCCATGCGGCATACCCGAGCGAGGATCTGATCGAGGACGAATGCTCGACCGGCATCTCGGTCCTGTCGCCGATTCAGGTGCTCGTGCGGAGCATCGCCAACGACGCGACCGCGGTGCTGATGTGGAACCTCGTGCTCGACCCCGCCGGAGGCCCCAAGGTCGGCAGCGGCTGCCTGAACTGCATCGGCCTGGCGACCGCCGACGTAGCGCACGACAGCGTCTCCTACACGGGCGACTTCTTCCAGGTCGGACAGGCCAGCTCGTTCCTGACACGCGGCGCCAGGGTGATCTCGAGCTCGACCGCGGCGGGGGCCCCGAGCTGCGCGAACTCGCCCGTGTGCGGGCTCGAGTCGGCCGCGTTCCACGACCCCGACGGCCGCGACGTCCTCATCGTGACGAACTCAGGGCCCGCGCAGCAGAGCTTTCTCGTCCGCCGCCCCGATGGGCTCGGCTTCGAATACTCGCTTCCCGGGCAGGTAGCGCCCAACGGGGCGGACAACTCCCGAGACGCCTCCGTCGTCACATTCGTCTGGGGCGGCGCGCCGTCAGGGCGACACGCGACGCATCGCGCACGGCGCCGGCGACGGGGGCGGCATCGCGCGCGCTTCACGGGATGACTGGCCAGTCCCCGTCCGGGCAGCCACGGGCTTTGAGCGAATTTGGGTCAGCCTGCAGGAGCGGGCCCGCGACACCTGGCGCGCTCGGCTGACTGGGAAAGTGAGCCGGGTCTCGACGCGCGAAACGGCGCCGCGGCTCACCGTTCGCGCGGCTGCCCGCTGCCGCGAGCGTTGAGGAAGGCAACCGGCGGGATGAGGAGCCGGTAGACGGGCCGTAGCGACCAGCCTGGAAGGTAGCTGTGACGCTCCTCCTCCCAGACCCTCGCCCGTGGATGGCGCCTGAATAGCGGATTGCGAAATCCAACCTTGCCGATCCAAGAAGCGGAACCGTAGTTCTCCCCCGGGTCGGCGGTGTGGAGCTCGATGCGGCAGAGGTGCTTGGTGCTGACAAACCCGTACTGCCGGGGACTGACGAGGCGGGCCGGCGCGCCATGGTCGCCCTCGAGCGGCCGCCCGTTGAGGTGCTCTGCGATCAGCACGTCGTCGGCCAGCGCGTCCTCGATGGAGACGACGCAGCGGTAGCCGTCGAGACCGCCAAACACGAGCTGAGTGACGGACGCGCCCGGTCGAACCGACGGCGCGACGATCGTGCGATAAAAGGTCTCGAACGCGACCCCCTCCCAGTGCAGATCGGTGGCGGACCACCCGGAAACGCAGTGAAAGTCGGAGGCGATCTCCAGGCGCGGAAGCGTTGCGAGCGCGGTGAGCGGCAGAGCGAACGGCTCGGTCACCGCGCCGCCGATCTCGATCACGGGATTCCTGGGGACCGGAGGGGGCCTGTGGAGTTCCGTCCCGAAGCGCGGGAATCCGTCGATCGCATGCTGGCCGGGAGGGAGCATCACGCCAGAGCGCCCGACCGCAGCGTGGCCGCCCGCCAGCCCCGCTCGATCTGCCGCATCATCGACGGGTAGACGATCCGGTAGCGAAACGGTCTGATCGCGGCCATGTAGGCGACTCCCAGCAGCCCGTTTGGCTTCACCAAGACGGCCAGCTGGCCGCGGTAGCCGCCGGTCCCGTCCGGGACCCAGCCGAGGTGAAGGATGCCGTGCATGGTCCGGTTCGCGATCTCCGCCGCCCACTCGTCGCCCAGCAGGTAGAGAGAGGTGAACGGCAGGGCCTCTGCGTCCGGGCCTGACGGGGCGTCGCGCAGATCCGGCGGCAAGCGGTCGCGGAGCGTCGGGACCCGCGAGCCGATGCCGGCGTCCTGGCCGTCCCAGCCGAGCAGCTCCCCAGCCTTCCATCGAATGGCCCAGAGCGTGCGGACCGCGCCGGAGGCATTTTTCGACAGGTCGCCCGCGGCGAACCCTCGCACCAGCCGAGGGAAGTCGTCCGGGCCGCCAGGAGTCGGCAGCGCCCATACGTCCTCGAGGCGAAAGTCGGGCGTGAGCTCGTGGATCCGCCAGGGCCGAGCGGTGTGCGCGGTATTCGGGAGCCTCATTCCTGGCCTCCATTTCAGACGGTGGCACTGGAACGCTAGCATACGTTCGTGTATGTATGTAGGGTCAGCTCACCCGTATGGCCCGGCAGGCGGAGGGTCCCCGCTCCGGCGCGCACCCAGGGGCGTCGATGCAGCCCGCGGCCACTGCGTGACCGGCGACACACTGTCCGACATTGTGTCGGGTAGCATCCCTGAAAGGTCACGTCGACAGGCGCGACCGTTGGCGAGGGGAGTCGAAGTGTCCGCTTCGAAGGCAGTACTGATCACCGGCGCGTCAGGCGGTCTCGGTGAGGCACTCGTCACGCGACTCGACGAGCTCGGCTTCCGCGTGTTCGCCGGCGTTCGAGACTTCGAAACTGGGGAAAGGCTCGCCCGCGGATCCCGGTCCGTAGTTCACCTCAGGCTGGACGTCTGCGATGAAGCATCGATCGCCCGCGCCGAGGAGATCGTGGCGGGTGAGCTCGGCCCCGAGGGGCTGCACGCGCTGGTGAACAGTGCCGGGATCAGCGCGCACGGGCCTCTCGAGCTCGTGCCCCTATCGGTGCTGCGGCGCCAATTCGAGGTGAACGTGATCGGTCAGGTGGCCGTGACGAAGGCCTTCCTGCCGCTGCTGCGCGCCGCCCGCGGGCGGATCGTGAACATCGGGGGCGTCGCCGGCAGGCTCGCCGTGCCCGGACTTGGCCCGCTATCAGCGTCGAGGGCGGCGCTCGACTCGCTCAGCGGGGTGCTACGCATGGAACTCCGCCATGAGGGGATTCATGTCTCCTACATCGAAACCGGCGCGCTGCGTACGCGGTTCTCGGAGGGGTCCAGCGGCATGGGTCGGCGCGAGAGCGTCGCAAACAAGGGCCTCTCCAGGGCGCTGGCACGTGCCGCGTGGACGATTCACGAGCGCGTACGCAAGGGGCGCGTCGAGCAGTCGATCGACGCCGTCATCGACGCGCTCACCGCGAGCAGTCCCAATCCGCGGTATGTGATCGGCCGAGACGCGAAGGCAGCTCTCCTGTTGCTGCGGTCCCTGCCGGCGGCCGTCCGCGAGCGTCTGCTTGACGCGACCACGTGCGCCACTTGCGACGCCGCTCGGCACACTCGCGCGCGGGCGGCCGGCACGACCGCGGTCGGCGCTCACGCGCCTTGAGATCGGCCTGCCGCCGCGGTCAGGGGCGCTCAGTGGCAGTGACATGGTCCCGAGGTGTGCTCCGACCTGGAGGTGGTCAAGCACTGCCGCAGCGCCGTACATAAAGCAGGGGTAGTCAACATCGATGACGCAAACCACTTGAACAAACGCTCATTTGACCGGCGGCCGCGGTACTAGCGCTGCATGTGTGCCTCATGCTCGATGGCACATAGCGAGGCCGATGCGGCGAAGCACGTGCTATGGCACACTCGACGGGGTGCAAAGCCAAAGCCCCGACTCCTGCCGGCCGCGTTCATCCGCGGCCGGAGCTCACAAGCGCGTCGCCGGTGCGGGTGCGGGTACCGGTACGCCGAGGCCCGGGACTGAGCGCTGATGGCGCAGGCGATCCAACTCGGAACTGGGTCGGCGGCACGCCGGCGCCTGCGACTCTTGCGAGGACCGTCGACGCGGCCCGAGATGCGCGCTTTCCGCCGCTTCAAGTTCGTGACTCCGCTCGCGAACATCTGCGGGGCGATCGACCTGTTCGCGTTTCTCTTCTTCGTGCTTCCGCTTCCGTCGGTCCCGCACCTCGAGCGTGTTCGGGAGACGAACGCCGCCGTGTTCGCCGCCTACATGCTCTTGTCGTTCATCGTCGCGACGCTCTGGGGCAACGCCCGCGCTGAGCCGATCGTGCGCTGGCTCGACTCCGACCAGGAGGCGGACGAACGCGAGCTGATGCTCGTCCTCCGCCATCCGATGCGCCAGCTCACCGTCAACGCCGTCATGTGGCTCGGCGGCCTGATCGTCTTCGGAGCACTGAACGCGACATACTCGCTTTCGCTGGCCGCGCTCGTGGTGGTTGCGACCGTGCTCGCGGGCGCGACGACCTGCGCGGTCGCCTATCTGCTCGCGGAACGTCTCCTCCGTCCGGTCACCGCACGCGCGCTCGCGTCGTGCGCACCGCCACGTCCGGCCGTTCCAGGCGTCGCGGCACGCGTCCTTCTCGCCTGGCTGTTCACGACGGCCGTCCCTCTGATCGCCGGCGCAGCGGTTGCTGCATCGGTGTTCGCGGGCGCGCATGTCTCGGCCACGCGCCTCGCCGCGACCGGCCTCGTCCTATCACTGGCCGCCGTCGTCCTCGGCGTGCTCGCGATGACCCAGGTCGCCCGGTCCGTGGCCGAGCCGCTGCAGTCGCTCCGCCTCGCGCTTCGCCGCGTCGAGCGCGGCGACCTGGCGGTAGATCTGGCGGTCGACGACGGAAGCGAGGTCGGCTTCGTCGAGGCCGGCTTCAACCAGATGGTCACCGGGTTGCGCGAGCGGGCAACGTTGCGTGATCTCTTCGGCCGGCACGTCGGCGAAGACGTCGCACGGCATGCGCTGGAGCGGGGGGTCTCGCTCGGCGGTGAGACTCGCGAGGCAGCGGTCCTGTTCGTCGACATCATCGGCTCGACCGCGTTGGCCGCCGATCGCGCGCCCGAGGAGGTGGTTTCGCTGCTGAACGAGTTCTACGCGGTCATGATCGACGTCGTATCGGGCCACGGTGGCCACGTGAACAAGTTCGCGGGCGATGGCGCCCTGTGCGTGTTCGGCGCGCCGGTCGCGCTTGACGACGCGAGCGGCTGCGCACTCCAAGCAGCTCGCGAACTCGGGATTCGCCTGCGCGCGCGGGTCCCGCAGATCGACGCGGCGATCGGCGTGTCGGCAGGTGCGGTCCTGGCGGGCAACGTCGGTACGGCCGAGCGTCTCGAGTACACCGTGATCGGAGACGCGGTCAACGAGGCCGCTCGGCTCGTCGAGCTGGCCAAGCGCGCGCCGCAGCGTGTCGTTGCGTCCGAGCGCATCCTGCTGCGGAGCAACGAGGCCGAGCAGGAATCGTGGATACGTGGCGGCGAGGTGACCCTCCGCGGCCGCACCTCGGCGACGGGTCTCGCGTGGCCGAGCGAGCCCGCTCGGACGAGTCGCCTCTAGCGCTTCCGCGAGGCCCTCGAGCCGGAGGTCGCCCCGCCGCGATCGCGATGGGGAGGAGAGAGGCGAATCCCTCGCCGGGCATGCCCTTCTAGATTTGGGCGCGTGAGTTCAGAGCCACCGCGGATGTCGAGGCGCGAAGAGCGGAAGGAGGAGACCCGCGCAGAGTTGATCGAGGCCGCCGGATCGGTGTTCGCGCGGCGCGGTTACCACGGCGCGTCGCTCGACGAGATCGCGCGCGAGGCGCGGTACTCGACCGGCGCGATCTACTGGCATTTCAAGAACAAGGACGAGCTGTTTCTCGCCGTGTTGGACGCCTACACGACGGCGCGCGTCGGCGAGGTCATGGAGATCGACGCCAGGGTCGACGGCGGGCTTCCCAAGCGCGCCAGGGCCTATGCCGACCAGTGGATGGAGCGGCTGGGCGAGACTGAGGAGATCGTCGTCCTGACGCTCGAGTTCGTCGTTCACGCGTGGCGAAACCCGGACCTGCGCGGCCCGCTCGCTGACCGTCTGGCCGCCATGCGCTTGGCCCTCGCGCGCATCATCGAGCGAGACGCAAAGGCCGCCGGGGTGACGCTCCCCCTGCCCGCGAGCGACGTCGCGACGGCGCTGCGGGAGATGGGGGTGGGTCTGGGGCTCGCGAGGCTCGCCGATCCCGACTCGGTATCGAACGCTCTCTTCGGCGACTTCGTCGAGCAGTACTTCGAGCTCATACAGCGGGCTGACGTGCCCGTTCGAAAGCGGCGCGCTCGAACCGCCAAGCGCGGCTCCCGGTCCTGAAGAAGGGCTTTCGCGACGCATCTGGCGGCGGCGCACCGTCGCCTGCGGTCGTCCTCGGAGCCTGACAGAGCACCGCTCTGCCTCGGCTCCTGCGTCCTACGGCATGCTCGGTACGGCGCTCGCCAGGCGCACACGCGCCACCGTGACCGAGCGCCGGTCACGGCGCAGGCTCGGCCCCCCAGATCGACCTGCTCCAGATCAACGCGAGCGCCGCGACGACCTGCTCGGAATCCATCCGCTCTTCGGGCGGCAGTGAATCCCCGTGACGAAGCAGCTCGTAGCACGTGTTCCAGGTGCTCCATACGAGGGCGAACACGGTCGGGCGCACATCCATGTCGAGCACCCGCCCGGCGGCCTGCTCGCGCGCCAGCCGCACCGCGACCGTCTCGATAACACCCCCGCACAGACGCTGACAGAACTCGGCAACCACCTCGTCGTAGCCCGACGCCTCGACACACGCAGCGAAGACCGCTTGGTGCTCGCGAACGAAGTCGAAGAAGAACCGGAGCGCCGGCCCGACGTCGAGCGGCCCGAGCTCCGGGTTTGCGACGAACCGCTCGGTCGCCCCGTAGATCGGCTTGAAGCGGCTCTCGAAGAGGCGCATCAGGAGGTCACGCTTGTCCCGGAAGTAGTCGTAGAAGCCAGTCCGTGACAACCCAGCCGCGGAGGTGATTCGCTCGATGCTGAGACCGGCGTACGCGGTGCCGTCGCTGAGCAGGCTCTCCGTCGCGTCGAATACGCGTCCCTCGACGGCCGCCCGCCGCTCCTCGTCCTCGTCGTTCGTTCGTCTGCTGAGAATCGGCACCTCGCCCATATTCTGCCTTGGGTCCGTCGCGTCGCCATCAGCCATCGCGAACCGCCCCGATCCACGCTGGCCGAGCTTGCCCTCGGCCATGCATCCCTCCTCGCTCCCGACTGCGAGAGTGCCGGCTGCTGCCGGTATGCGCGGGGGCCGCGTGAGCGGGTGGCGGGCCCGCGCGCTGACGGGCTGTCAACTCCGCGGCTTCGCAGAACCAGCCGCCGATGAGCGACGCTGCCGCGGCCTCGCCTCAACTCGGGACGCCGTGCGCGGGTCCAGGCGACCGATTCGTCGAAGATTCACTGGAGCGCTCGCAGCGTCACGCCGACGACGCAGCCGGCGGGGCCCGAACGGGCGAACAGGCGGCCGGGCGTGAGACCGTCCACGTTTGCGCTCAACCCCTCGACCATCGCGGTCAGCGTCGCGTCGTCCAAGGGTTCGCTGACGGTCGCCAAGGCTCGTCTACTTCAGCGACCTGAGGTTCGGGACGCCGGTGTAGGTGGTGCCCTCGAGCAGCGGGTAGCCAGAATATTGGGTGTGGCTCCCTCCGCCCTGGTTCTGCTCGAAGCTCTGCAGCTGCGTCTCGTCGCCGGTGTTCTGGACGGTGGCAGGCCGGTTGCGGGCCGGGACGCCCGCTGGGAGGCCGGTGACCGGCCCCTGGACGTAGCCAATCTGGCCTCCCTGGCAGTTGGCGTTGCCCTGCGCGTCGATCGCCGGCGGGTATGGCACGCCGTGGACGGCCTCGAGCGGCTGTCCGGTGGTCGGGTCCTTGGCGGTGTGGACCGACTCGTTCGCCGGCACATCCGCCGGACGGTAGGCGAAGGTGTTGCTGAGCGCGTTCGCCTGCACCGCGTTGTCGTTCTTGAGCAGGATGCGTTCGATGGTGCCGTTCGAGACGGGTTCGCCAATGTGGTTGCCGAGGCCGTTGAAGAAGTAGTTGGCGTAGTTGCAGACGCTCTGGAACGGCGCGACGTAGTCGACGAGCGGTTGGCTTACGCCGAAGGTGTCGCGCAAATCGCGCAGCGCCAGTGAGGTGTTGGGGTCCTTGGCGAGGGTGTCGAGCGCGTTGAACAGGCCGGTCGTGTTGTTCGACAGGGTGACGCTCTGGAGCTGGACGGGGGTGCCGACGAGCAGCGCTTCGTTCAGCTTCGGGACCGCGGTGGGGATGACCTGGGCGGCCGGGATGAGGCGGCGGGAGAGGTCTGTGAAGTCGGCCAGGAAGGGCCGCTGCACCTGGAAGCTCTGGATCGCCGTGTCCTGCGTCGGGGGGCCCTTGGCGATCGTTCCCTGCAGGCAGCTCCCGCCGGCGAGTTGCCGCACTCGCCCTCGGTCGAGTTGATCGCGGCGAACGTGGTCGCCATCTGGCCGAACAGCTTTGCCTGGACCGCCGCGACCGGCTCTACCTGCGCGGTGGTCCGCCCAAGCTGGGTGAAGAAGTTCCCAAGCTGCGTCTTCGGATCGGAGAGGTTCGCCATCACCGGCTGCAAGAACCGAAAGAACGGCACGAACCCCGCGATCGCCGTGTTCAAATCAGCGCCCCGCCCCGCCAGCGCATCCCCAAACCCCGCCAGATCGGCCTGGGAGTTGAGCCGCGTCGGCTCGTCGAACGTGTTCAGGAAATCGTCGAACTCGACCGGCAACGACGCGTACTTGAGCGGGATCGTCTCCCCCGGCTTGTAGGTCGCGGGGCTCGTGCCGGGCGTCAACTCCACGTACTTGAGCCCGAGCGCCGAACGCGCCCGCACGATCAACGTCGAGTCCTTCGCAAGCGGCTGCGCCTGCTTGTCGAGCGCCATGTCGATCAGCGCGACCTCGAGCGGCTTGCCGTTGACGACGACCAGCTTCGGCCGCATCGTCTGAACCTCGCCGACGCGGAAGCCGCCGATCCGCACCTCGTTCCCAGGCACCAGGTTCGACCCGTTCGGGATCTCCGCGGTCAGGTTGTACGTCGGCACGAACGGCAACCCCTGATTCGCGTTATAGGCCAGGAACACCGCCACGATCACGATCAACACCGAGACGGCACCGACCAGGACGGGGCTCGCCACCACCCCGGCGCCGACGCGCCGGTGCTTCACCGCCGCCTCCGCAGCGTGCCGATACGGGGTCCCCGCCCGGAGCCGAAAGGTAGGTCCTCGCCATATCGAACACTAGGCAACATAGCGCCGACTATGTTACCGACTGCATGACTCGTATGCGTCGCCAGGTCCGCGGGGCCGTAGGAGTGGCCTGAATTTGACATAGGTCATCCTATGCAACATAGTTCCTGCTCGGTGTTGGATCTGCGTCGAGCCAACGTGCACCGCCACGCCGCGAGCGATGTCACCGATACGGGACAGGCCTCACGCGGGCCGTTCCACGGGTTCGCGGGGCAAGGCGAAGCGGTCATGACCTGATGCAGGCGTTCATGGTCGCCCTCGACTCGGTCCTACGCCGGCGCCGCAGACTGGTCGTCTCCGTCTGGGCGGTTGCCCTGCTCGCCGCGCTTCCGTTCGCTGCAAAGCAGTCAGACCATCTGACGGGCGGCGGCTTCCAGGACGAGGGCTCGCAGTCCGTGAACGTCCAGCGAGCGATTCAACGGGAGTTCCCGGGCGTCCACCCGGCGACCCTCGCGATCATCCTCACTCCACAGCCCGGGGCCCGGGCCGGCGACATCCGAACCGCGGCTCGGAGCGTGGAAGCCGCAGCGTCAACGGTGCCGGACATCCGCGTCCCTCCCGCGGCTCGCCGGCTCGCCGCTGCGAGCGCCGGCGCTGTGACGAGCCCCGCCGTCGTCCTGCCGCTCGACACGTCCGCCTCCGAGCAGGGTTCCATCGACGTTGCCAAGCAGCTGCGCGCGCGGCTCGGTATCACGGCGCAGGGCGCCGGCAGGGCCGCGGGGGGCCGAGTCGCCGTGCATCTCGGCGGGCAAGGGGCGCTGTGGGCTGCCTTTCAGGACGTCACCAAGCAGAACGTGGCGGCGTCGGAGGCCCGCGGCTTCCCCGCGATCGCCATCGTGCTGCTCGCCGTGTTCGGATCGCTCGCGGCCGTCGCGCTTCCGCTCGGGCTCGGCTTCGCGGCGGTCGCGGTCACCGGCGCGGTCGTGTACGCGCTCTCCCTCACGATGGAGATGTCGATCTTCGTCACGAACATCGCGTCAATGCTCGGCATCGGCGTAGCCGTCGACTACTCGCTGTTCGTCCTCGCCCGTTACCGCGAAGAGGTGCGCGCCGGGCAGAGCCACGAAGACGCGCGCACCGCCGCTCTCGCCACGTCCGGGGTCGCGGTGCTGTTCTCAGGCCTGACGGTGATCGCGTCGCTGGCGGGACTCGTCCTGGTCGGCTCGACCGCGCTCGATTCGATGGCGGTCGGAGCGATCGTGGTCGTCGCCATATCCATGCTCGCCGCCTCGACTCTGCTGCCGGCGCTGATCGCGATCTTCGGCCGGCGCGTAGATCGGCCAGGCCGGGTCGCCAGGGCACTCGCGCGCCGTGGAGCGCACCCTGCGCGGCGTGGCTTCTGGCTTCGCTGGACCAGCATAGTCATGCGCCGGCCCGTCGTCTCGCTCGTGGCCGGCGTGGCGATCCTTCTGACGCTCGCGTTTCCGGCGCTCGACCTGCACATGCAGAACAGCGCGGCAGGACAGCTCGATCAGCGAAACGAGACAATTCAGGGACTGGCCGCCGCGACGCGCGTCGTCGGGCCGGGCACCCTCGGGCCGGCACGCGTCCTCGTTCGGTTCCGAAAGTCGACCGCACTCGCGCGGGTCAACCGAGCAACCCTCGCCGCGATCGCCCGGGCGCTCGGTCGAGATCCTGCCGTCGCGCAGGTCGCGGCGCCGATCATCTCACGTGACGGGCGTAGCGCACTGCTCAGCGCATCCTTTCGCGCCGACCCGGAATCCGCGCCGGCCAGGGCGGCGGTCCTGCGGCTGCGACGCGTGCTGAGCGGCACCGGGGGGACGCGCGCCCTCGTGGAGGTAGGAGGGACGACCGCGATCATCCTCGATTTCGACAACCTCGTCTCGGGCTCCCTGTGGCGACTGATCCTGTTCGTCCTCGCGCTCTCGTTCCTCGTCCTCCTGACCCTGCTCAGGTCGCTCGTCTTGCCGCTGAAGGCGGTGCTGATGAACGTTCTCTCGATCGCCGCGGCTTACGGCGCCATGGTCGCCGTGTTCCAGTGGGGCTGGCTGAGCTTCCTCGGGCTCGCGAAAGGGCCCTACATCGACACCATCACCCCACCACTCGTCCTGGCGGTCGCCTTCGGCCTCTCGATGGACTACGAGGTCTTTCTGCTCAGCCGCATCAAGGAGCGCTTCATCGCGACCAACGACAACCGCCAGGCGGTCGCGGAGGGACTCGCGACCAGCGCGCGCACGATCACGAGCGCCGCGCTGATCATGGTCATCGTCTTTCTCGCGTTCGTCAGCGCCGGCATGCCGTCGGTGCAGCGACTCGGATTCGCGACGGCGGTGGCGATAGCGGTCGACGCGACCATCGTCCGGCTGGTGATCGTGCCGGCGGCGATGGAGCTGCTCGGAGAATGGAACTGGTGGCTCCCCGGACCGCTGGCACGGCTCCTGCCCAGCGTGAGCCTCGAGCAAGCGAGGATCGGGCGGCCCCGTCGGGCAGCCGCTCGCGCCTCCGCGGTCGTGCCGGAGGTCGATGCGCACTGACGGAGGGTCGAGCGGCTTGCGAATCGAGGAAGCGAGAAGGAGCGGCTGGGTCAGCTCGTCCGACGTCGCGGCGGGCCGCTCAGCCCGAGCACCCCGGCTGCCGCGCGAGCTGCCAGCTCCTCGTCGTGCGGTGCCTGTCCGGCGAGCGTGATCACGGTGCCCTCGAGGGCTCCGACGAGCGCCAGCGCGACGACCTTGGCGGGCGGTCCGGGTGGAATCGATCCCTCCCTGCGGCCCGTGTTGATCAGGCGCACCAAGCGCTTGACGAGTCCCGCCTGAACCCGCTCGAGCTCGCGCCCGATGGGATGGTCCCGGCCGCCGAACTCGACCCTCAGCGCCATCGCCACGCGCGCGATGTCGCGCCGGCAGAGGATCGCGTGGCCGCGTGCCATCGTGAGCAGCGCTGCGACCGAATCGAGCTCCCGGTTGGCGAGCTCTCCCACCTCGCGCTGCCACGTCTCATCGGCCCAGTGGAGAGTTGCAAGCGCCAGGTCTTCCTTGTCCCGGAACTGGTGATAGAGGGCGCCGCGCGTGTACCCCGCCTCGCGCGCCACATCCTCGAGCACCAGGTTTCCGTAGCCGGTGCGAGACAGGCCCCTCGCGGCCGACTCGAGCAATGCGCTGCGCGAGCGGGCGCTCCGCTCAGCCTGGGTCGAACGTCGACGAGCGGCCGGCGTCTCCGTGGGGCTCATCGCAGCCAGAAATCCATGCATACACGATCATATCGGTGGGTAAGACGTACATGCATGTACGTTTGTATACGCGTCATGACGAAGCCGTCGGCGGTTACCGACCGCTACCCGACGGACCCGCACGTGGAGGCGCAGCACAACGCGCGCCAGGTCGCAGTTCCGCAAGCGACGCGATCGCTCACCACGCTCTCGCACATCGACTACGAGGACGCATTCCTCGTCGAAACCGGCGCGGCGCGAGACCGGACCGCCGAGCAATGGGCCCGGGCGATCTTGGAGGACGCTCCGGTGACGATGCAGAGCAAGCTCACCTGGGGCTGGAGGGCGCTCGGCCTGAAGCTCGGTTCAACTGGCTCCGACCAATGCGTGCTCGGCTGGGAGCTCAGACGGCGCACCCCTGACCACGTGCTCCTGGGCGCGAGATCCCGCGTCGGGATGCCGGCCGAGCTCGTACTCGAGCGCCGCCGGCGGACGCTCCTCCTCGCCACCTTCGTGCACCAGGGGAACCCGGTCGTCCGCGCCGTGTGGGCGGGAGTGCAGCTTGCGCACCGACGGGTCGTGCCGGTCATCCTCGAGCGGCCAACCAGGTTGCCGAATGCGGGGCTTCAAGACTCGTGATCGTGCCGCCCGCGAACGCCTTAATCCCGCGTTCCGCTCAGCGCCACGGAGACCCGAGATGCGCTCACTGATCCTGGAGGACACCCGTCGCCTGGGCTGGCAGGAGGTGCCCGAGCCACACCGGGAACACGAGCGGGAAGCAATCGTGCGCCCGCTGGCGGTGGCGACCTGCGATCTCGACCAGCCGATGATCTTCGGCCAGACGCCGTTCGCCCTTCCCATCCAGCTCGGCCATGAATGCGTGGCCGAGATCGTCGAGGGACCAGAGGGCTTCACTCCCGGCGATCGAGTGGTCGTCCCGTTCCAGATCTCGTGCGGCATCTGTGAGCGCTGCCGACGCGGGTTGACCGGCGACTGCGCGACCGTGCCGCCGCTGTCGATGTACGGCTTCGGCGCGCTGGGCGGCGAGTGGGGCGGGATGCTGAGCGATCTGGCACTCGTTCCGTACGCCGAGGCAATGCTCGTCCCACTCCCCGATGGCGTCGATCCGGCAGTGGTCCCGAGCGCCGCGGACAACATGACCGACGGCTGGCGCACGGTGGCCCCGGCGCTGGCCGAGCTTCCGGCAGCGCGCGTGCTCGTGGTGGGTGGAGGGGCGCGCTCGATGGCGCTCTATGCGGTCGACGCGGCGCTCGCGCTCGGGGCGGCGTCGGTCACCTATGTGGACACCGACGGGGGTCGCCTGGAGGTGGCGCGGCAACTCGGCGCGCAGGTCGTCGAAGGCCAGCCGGAACGCTCGCTGGGCGCCTTTCCGATCACCGTCGACGGGACCGCCACACCGGAGGGCCTGGTCGCCACGCTGCGACTCACCGACTGGGACGGGCGCTGCACGTCCATCGGCCAGCTCGTACCGGAGGCACCGCTGCCGCTGCTTGAGCTCTACACCCGCGGCGTGCACCTGCATATCGGGCGCGCGATGGCCCGTCCGGCCATGCCCGCGATCCTCGACCTGGTCGCAGCTGGTCGCCTGCGCCCGCAGCTCGTGACGAGCGCGACGGTCGCGTGGGACGATGCGCCCGAGGCGCTGCTCGAGCCGGCGACCAAGCTCGTCCTCCGCCGCATCTGACCCCGGGTCGCGGGCAGCGTCCCGCTCCAGGCGGGGTTCGGGGACGACCGGAGTGCGGCTCGGTCCGGCGCCTGGGGATCAGGGAAGCGCGCTGCTTAGCTGACACGCGTGACCGACAACGAAACCCCGCTCCGGACCGGCCGCAACGTACCGCGAGCGGCGGACGCGCGCGGGTGCGGTGTAAATCGACGACGTCCGCGACGCTCGTGCCCGCCAACGAAAACACGGAGGCGCCCCGGTCAGCCCCCCAACCAAGGAGAAGAACATGCAGATCACGAAGAACTCGCTCGAGACCACGCCCGGGCCGAGCGACTGGTTCAGCGGGGCGGTCTACATCGACACCGTCGCCACACCGTCGGCGCCTTCCCGGGTGGGCGCCGCCAGCGTCCACTTCACCCCGGGCGCCCGGACCGCGTGGCACACCCACCCGTTCGGCCAGACGATCTTCGTCACCGAGGGCGTCGGGCGCTGCCAGCGCCGCGGCGGTCCGGTCGAGGTCATCCGCCCCGGCGACCGCGTGTTCTTCGAGCCGGGTGAGGACCACTGGCACGGCGCCGCCCCCGATCGGTTCATGACCCACATCGCCATTCATGAGGCCGACGACTCGGGCAGCCCCGTCACGTGGGGCGACCACGTCAGCGACGAGGAGTACAGCGAAGGCGACTAGGCCGAGCGGGCCCTGGCGGCCGCGCGGGCCCGCTGCGGTCCGACCGTGTACTTCGGATCTGAGGCCGACTCGAAGCCCGCGCGGAAGATCGACCAGCGCTCGCTGAGCGAGCCGGCGAGGATCAGCGCTCCGGCACCGGCCGCGCGCACGCGCCGCCTGCCTCCGCCTGCCATCAGCGCCGCCCCGGCGAGGCTGAGCGCGCGCGCCAGCTTCGAGTAGCGCGCCGCCGGGCCGCTGCCGTGGTAGGGCTCGGCGAGATCGGCGAGGCGCTTCTCCATCACGGTGGAAGCGGCCATCTCGACGGCGACGCCGCCGACGGCCAGCCGCCGTGCCGGGCCCGCCTTCGCCTGGCTGGTCGCGATCGCCGCTGCCGCGCCCGCGCTTGCCGCGGCGCTGCCGGCGAAGACGAACGGGAGCTCGTAGCGAGCCTCGTGCCAGACCGGAACCGCGGTGTTGGAGATCAGCGTCGCCGTGTAGGTCGAGAGCGGGAGGCCGAGCAGGGCAGCGGAGACCTGGGCCACGCGACCGACGCCGCGCGGAAAGAGGCCGAGAACGCTGTGCGCGGTGCCGATCGCGGTTGCCGGCCCGAGGCCGGCGAGGATCCACGAGCCGACGCTCATCGGGGAGGTGACCTTGAAGACCCGCAGCATGTTGAGGAACCGCGCGGGGCGGCCGAGGTCTGAGATCAGCAGAACGGGGCTGACGGTTGCGGCAGCGAGCGCGATCGGCCAGGCGCGGCGGGCCAGCACCCCGTTACCGCTCAGCTCGGCGGCGGCGGCGAGCCCCGCGGAAGCCCCGGCGAGGCCTCCCGTGAAGAAGTAGACGGGGATCTCGGGCGTCCAGACCGGCTCGGCGATGACGGGCTTGCCGTAGTAGCCCTGCGCGCCATCGGCCCCAATGTCGCGGGTGATCGAGGTCATCGCTTCCCCAAGGAGGTCATCGCTTCCCCCAGGCGACCGCGCCCGCGATGCCCGCCGCGAGCGCGCCCGCGGCCGCCGCCGCGAGGCCCCACATCGCCGGCAGGTCGCGCGTCGTCACGACCGGGGCCGGGGGCAGGCCGTAGACCTCCGGCTCGTCGAGCAGCAGGAAGAAGGCCCCGAAGCCGCCGACACCGTCGTCGTCGTCCGCTCCGTAGAGCCTCGCTCCCGCGACTCCCGCCGCCTCCATCTGGGTGACCCGGTCGCGCGCTCGCTCGCGCAGGTCTCCGAGCTCGCCGAACTGGATCGAGTCGGTCGGGCAGGCCTTCGCGCAGGCCGGCTCGAGGCCGTCCTTGGTGCGGTCATAGCAGAGCGTGCACTTCCACACCCGCCCGTCCCCCTGGCGCTTGTCGAGCACTCCGAAGGGACACGCGGGTACGCAGTAGCCGCAGCCGTTGCAGACGTCCGCCTGGACGACGACCGTGCCGAACTCCGTGCGGAACAGCGCACCCGTGGGGCAAACGTCGAGGCAGGCCGCATGGGTGCAGTGCTTGCAGACGTCGGAGGCCATCAGCCAGCGCAAGCCCTCGGCGTCTCGCTCGCCCTCGAGACGCCGGCCGTCCGCCACCTCCTGAAGCGCCGCCTGCTGCGCCAGTGAGGTCGGGATGCCGCTCTGCACTCCGAGCGGGACCCGCTGCTCGATGAAGGCGACGTGGCGCCACGTGTCGGCGCCGAGACCGCCCGTGTTGTCGTAGGAGTTGCCGCTCCAGCTCAGCCCATCCTCGGGAACGTGGTTCCATTCCTTGCAGGCCACCTCGCAGGCCTTGCAGCCGATGCACAGGGAGGTGTCGGTGAAGAAGCCGAGCCGCGGACGCTGCTCGCTGCCGTAGCTCGCCTGTCCGTCCGGTACGGCGGTCACGTCTCGGCTCCGATGCTGCCGGCGCGACGGCGGTAGTCGTCGAGGAAGCGGCGAAGCTCCGGCCCGCGTGGCCGGCGGCCCGGCTGGATGTCGCAGGTAAGCGCCTTGACCTCCTGAATGTGAACGTTCGAGTCGAGCGCGACCGACGACAGGTCGTTCGCCGAGTCGCCCCTGGTCAGTCCGATCCGGCCCCAGTGATAGGGCAGGCCGACGGTATGCACGAGCCGCCCGCGCACCCGCTGCGGGCGCATCCGGTCGGTGACCATCACGCGCGCCTCGATCGCCGCGCGCGAGCTGACGATCGTCGCCCAGCCGCGATGCTCGAGCCCCCGCAAATGCGCAAGCTCAGGGCTTACCTCGCAGAAGAACTCGGGCTGCAGCTCGGAAAGGTAGGGGAGGGTGCGGGACATCCCGCCTGCCGTATGGTGCTCGGTGAGGCGGTAGGTCGAGGCAACGAACGGGAAGACGTCCGCGCCCGGCGCGCCGTTCGAGGGGTTGTAGGCGTTGTCCGGGCGCGGGTACTGCTGGCGCGTCGGGTTCGCCTGCTGGTCGTAGAACGGGTTCGCGACGGGCGACTCGTGCGGCTCGTAGTGCGCCGGCAGGGGACCGTCGGTCAGACCGGTCGGGACGTAGAGCCACGCCCGACCGTCGGTCTGCATGATGAACGGCTCGTCGCCGCGCAGGCCGTCCGGACCCGAGGCGCCCTCAGGCGGCTCGTAGCCGGGGTCCTTGTCCGGCTTGAAGTCGGGTACGTCCGGCCCGGTCCACTTGCCCTGCTCGGCGTCCCACGCGATGTAGCGCTTGCGCTCCGACCACGGCCTCCCCTCGGGGTCCGCGGAGGCGCGGTTGTAGAGGATGCGCCGGTTCATCGGCCAGGCCCAGCCCCATTCGGCCGCGACCCAATCCTGCTCGCCGCGCGGCCTGCGCCGCGCCGCCTGGTTCACGCCGTCGGCGTGGACGCCCGCGTAGATCCAGCAGCCGCACCTGGTCGAGCCGTCCTCGGCGAGCGTCAGGTAGTCCGAAAGCGGCTTGCCGTCGGCGCCGAAGCCCGAGATCTCGGCGAGCACCGCCTGCGCATCGGGATCGGCCGTCTTCCCCTCCGTCGGGTAGTACCAGGTCAGGTCGAGGATCGGCCGGTCCTTCGGGTCGCCCGAGCCCTCCAGACGCTCGCGGACCTTGAGGCCGAGGTGGTACATGAACCAGAGCTCCGAGCGGCAGTCGTCCTTCGGCTCGACAGCCTTGTGATGCCACTGCAGGAGCCGCTGGGTGTTGGTGAAGCTGCCGCTCTTCTCGGTGTGGGCGGCAGCGGGCATGAAGAAGACCTCGGCGCCGATCTGCTCGGTGCTGACCTCGCCCGACTCGTGCTCGGGTGAGTCGTACCAGAAGGCGGAAGTCTCGTTGTCGGAGAAGTCGCGCACCACGACCCACTTGGCGCTCCGCAGCGCCTTGCGCTGGAGCGGCCCGTTCGCCGACCCGACGGCCGGGTTCTCGCCCATCACGAACATGCCCTCGACCTTGCCGTCGATCATGTCGAGCGCGGTTCGGTAGGTCGAGTGGTCGCCCGAGATGCGCGGCAGGTGGCCGAAGCAGAAGTCGTTCTCCTCCGTCGCGGCGTCGCCGAACCAGCTCTTCAGCAGGCTCACCAGGTACTTCCTGGTCCAGGCCCAGTAGCCGGTCTCCGGCGCGTGTCGCTCGACGTAGAGGTCGATGCTCGCGTGTGCGTGCGCGTTCGGCATCGGCAGGTAGCCGGGAAGGATGTTGTAGAGCGTCGGGATGTCGGTCGAGCCCTGGATCGACGCGTGCCCGCGCAGGGCCATGATGCCGCCGCCGGGACGGCCGATGTTGCCGAGCAGCGCCTGGACGATCGCGGCGGCGCGGATGTATTGCACCCCCACGGTGTGCTGCGTCCAACCGACGGAGTAGACAAACGCCGAGGTCCGCTCGCGACCGGAGTTGTCGCAGAGCGCCTTGGCGACCTCGAGGAAGGCCTCCCGCGGGACGCCACAGGTCTCCTCGACCATCTCCGGCGTGTAGCGCGCGTAGTGGCGGCGGAGGATCTGGAACACGCAGCGCGGGTGCTGGAGCGTGGGGTCGTGGTTCGGCGGCTCGCCGTGCTCGACTCCGCCGCCGTGCGCTCCGTGGGACTGCTCGCCGGTGGCGGCGCCGAGCTCGCGCTTGCCTGCCGCCGCCCCCGGCTCCATGCCGTCGTAGCGCCAGCTCGAGATGTCATAGCTGCCGTCCTCGAAGCCCGAGAAGAGCCCGTCGAGGTCCTCGGTGTCGGCGAAGTCCTCGTCGATCACGGTGCCCGCGTTCGTGTACGGGACCACGTACTCCTTGAACCAGCGCTCGTTCTCGAGGATGTAATTGATCAGGCCGCCGAGGAAGGCGATGTCGCTGCCGGCGCGGAGGGGGACGTGCCGGTCGGCGAGCGCGCTCGTGCGGGTAAAGCGAGGGTCCACGTGGAAGACCTTGGCCCCGCGCTCCTTGGCCTCGACGACCCACTGGAAGCCGACCGGATGGGCCTCCGCCATGTTGGAGCCCATGATCAGGATGCAGTCGCTGTTCTGCAGGTCCTGCTGGAAGGTGGTGGCGCCGCCTCTACCGAACGAGGTCCCCAAACTGGGAACCGTGGCGGAGTGTCATATGCGGGCCTGGTTCTCGATCTGGACCGCGCCCATCGCCGAGAAGAACTTCTTGATCAGGTAGTTCTCCTCGTTGTCGAGCGTCGCTCCGCCGAGATGGGCGAAGCCGAGCGTGCGGTTCAGGACCTTGCCGTCCTCGTCCTCGTCCTGCCAGCCGTTCTCGCGCGAGGCGATCGCGCGGTCGGCGATCATGTCCATCGCGCGGTCGAGCGACAGCTCCTCCCACTCGGTGCCGTACGGACGGCGATACTTGACCTTGTACTCACGCATCGGGCTGTGGATGAGCTGCTTCGACGCGGAACCCTTGGGACACAGGCGGCCGCGGGAGATCGGGCTGTCCGGGTCGCCCTCGATCTGGGTGACCTCGCCGTCCTTGACGTAGACCAGCTGACCGCAGCCGACCGCGCAGTACGGACAGACCGAGCGGACAACCTCGTCCGCCTCGCTGGTCCTCGGCTTGAGATCGCGCGAGTGGCCGGACCGCGCGGCGCGTCCGCGCGCGCTCGGGTCGCTCAGCTGACGAAGCAGGGGGAGGCTCATCCGATGGCACACGCTACCCGGACCGGGCGATCGCAAGTCTCGAGGTGGCGCACCGGTCAGAGCGCTGACGACGACCGTCACCCACATGACCGAGGCGCTTGGGAAACGACGGCGCGGGCGCTTTGCTTTCAGGCATGGCCGTACTCGCCCCAATAAGCGATCAGCGCGCAGGGATGATCGAGCATTATTTGCCGCTCGCCCGGCGACTCGCGCGGCGCTACGCCCACGGGCCAGACCAGCTCGACGAGCTGACACAGGTGGCGAGCCTGGCGCTCATCGGCGCCGTCGACCGCTTCGACCCCGAGCGCGGCACGTCGTTCGCGGCGTTCGCGATCCCGACGATCCTCGGCGAGCTGAAGCGCCACTTCCGCGACACGTCGTGGGCGGTACGGGTGCCGCGTGACCTCCAGGAGCGTGCGCTCAAGGTCCGGCGCGTGGCCGATCAGCTGACCGAGACCCTGGGCCGCTCGCCACGGTTGCCGGAGCTCGCCGAGGCCGCGGGACTGAGCGAGGAGGAGGTGATCGAGGCGCGCGAGGTCTCACTCGTGCGGCAGGCCGACTCATTCGAGACGGTGTCCCTCGCAGGCAGGGAGGAGAGCGCCTCGTGGGAGGACCTGATCGGCCGCGACGAGCGCGGCTACGACCAGGTCGACGCGCGCGCGAGCGTCGTGCCGGCGGTCGCTGCGCTGCCGCGCCGCCAGCAGGCTGCGCTCCGGCTGCGCTTCGTCGACGACCTCAGCCAGTCGGAGATCGGGCGCCGGCTCGGGGTCTCGCAGATGCAGGTCTCGCGGCTGCTGCGCACCGCGCTCGAAGTGGTCCGCCGCGAGCTCGCGGCCTGAGCACCGAGCACGGCGGTAAGGTCGGCGGCTTGCGAGCGCCACTCGTCCGGCTGCGCCAGGCGGTACTCGTCGCGCGGGACCTCGACGCGACCGTCGACGCGCTGCGTGCCGAGCTGGGACTGGGGCCGCCATACGCCGATCCGGGCGTGGGGATGTTCGGGCTGCGCAACGCTGTGATGGCGCTCGGGGACGCGTTCGTCGAGGTTGTCTCTCCGGTCAGCGACGACGCGCCCGCCGCGCGACACCGGGAGCGCCTTCGGGGCGATGGCGGGTACATGCTGATGGTCCAGGTCGAAGACCTCGAGGGTGCCGAGCAGCGCAGTCGCGCGCTCGGGCTCCGCACGGTCTGGAGCATCGACCTGCCCGACATCGCGGGACGCCACCTGCACCCCGGGGACATCGGCGGGACGCTGCTGTCGCTCGACCGGCCCTCGCCGCCCGAGAGCTGGCGCTGGGGCGGCCCCGACTGGACGGGCCGCGCGGGCGAGGGCGCGCCCGGGCGTTTGGCCGGAGCCACCGTCGCCGTACGAGATCCGGCTCGCTGCGCGGCACGCTGGGGCGAGGTGCTCGGTGCGCCGGCCGACGGCGGCAGGCTGCAACTGGACGGCGGCTGGATCGAGTTCGTCGCCGATTCGCGCGCCCGGGGGTTGATCGAGATAGCGGTCGAGCTGCCCGAGGAGCGACGTCAGGGGCGGGAGGGCGCCGAGATCGCCGGGGTGGTGTTCAGGCTCGGAGCCTGGACGGGCTGAGCCCGGCTGAGAAGCGGCAGCGAGACGGTGGCCTCATCCGTGCCGTACGCCGTCGAGTCGGATGGGCCCGTGCGCCGTTGCCGAGCGACGCGCCGGCTGCCCGAGCGGCTCCGCAGAGCTCGCCCGGGCACCTCCGACGCGGTCAGCGCGGAGGGAAGGCGCTGGGTGTCAGCCGACGATGAAGCCGGTGCTCTTGACCGCCGCCAGGATCTTGCTCGCCGGCAGGCCGTTGTCGATTGGCCCGTTGGCGGCGATGCCTGACTCGCTACCCACGACGATCAGGCCGATCACTCCCGCATGGCGGGCCTCGACCGTCGCGATTCCGAGCGCCGTCTTGATGATCTTCGCGGACTTGAGGTTCAGCCCCTGGCCGAGATACGCGTGAACGCCGGTGTTCTCGAGCGTGAAGGCGGTGTGCTGGAACTTCGACTGGTCGGCCGTCGTTCCCTTGAAGTCGAACTTCGGCTTCTTGACGGCCTTCCGTCCGAGCGCGGCCTTGAGATCGCGGACGTGAGCGTTCTCGTCGTCGGTCACGGTCTTCAGGAACGCCCGAGTCTGGGGGTCCTTGATCGCGCCCTTGGCGGTGGCCTCGTTGTAGAACGCCGCCTCGAGATACTCGAGCGTGAGCGCGTAGTTGAGGATGCCGATGTCCCCCTTGCCGAACTTGGCGGGAGGCCGGCCGTGGCCCGCCGCGAGGGCGTCCGGCGCGAGCGCGCCGAGTACGGCGCCACCGCTGAGCGCGGCGCCGCCCGCGACGCCCGCCTTGCGCAGGAAGCCGAGGCGAGTGTCGCCGTCGCTCTCGAACGCCTCGTGAGCGGTCTCGCGTATCGCGCCGTCGACGTCGACGTCTTCGAGGTTCAGTGCGTCGGTCATGAAAGTCCCCCTGCTGTTCGCGTTGACGGCCGGACGCGTCCCTTGACACGGGCCGACCGCTGGTCCTCCTGCATTTCGCAGCTGTGGGGAGATGCGGATCATCAATCGGGCGCGCAAGTACTCTCCGGCGTGAGCTAGACGATTGATTCCGAATTCACCGCCTGGGCTCGGGCCAGCAGAAAATCATTCGTCTCGGCCCGCGCATCTGGTGGAGACGATTGATTCCAAGCGCGCCCGCGGACAGGACCGGCCTGATTCGGAATCAATTATCCAGTGCCCGCCGCGGCTCACACATGACCTGAGCCAGCCGCGATCGCTCGGCGTCGCCTTGCTCGAGGCTGCATTCGAACGCCGGGCCTAACCCCGGGGCGTCTGGGTGGTCGAGCCTAAGACAAGGAGGAGAGGCGAAGTCGACACCTTCGCCGGG
The DNA here is from genome assembly GCA_963719375.1 of uncultured Actinomycetes bacterium. Classification (GTDB taxonomy): domain Bacteria; phylum Actinomycetota; class Thermoleophilia; order Solirubrobacterales; family Thermoleophilaceae; genus JAICJV01. Next base: position 2,955,299 of record CAVRBY010000001.1, read on the forward strand.
CGTGTCAGTCGATGCCGAGCCTCGTCTGGAACTCGCCGCGCTCGACGTGGTGGCGCCAGAGCGTTGCGGCCACGTCGTCGGGCTCATGGTCGCCGCCGGAGGCGATCCGGCCGCCGATCGCCGTGTGCGCGACGTGCACACCCCTGGGCGCGAGCTCGTCGTGGAGCATTCGCGCGTAAGCCACCTCGGCTGCGAAGGAGATTCCGACGCCGGCACGCTGGGGGTAGGGATTGATCGCGGCGCCTCCGGTCGTGAAGAGGATCGTGCCGCGGCCAGCGTCGAGCATCGGCTCGATCACCGCTCGCACGGCGGCGACCGCGCCAAGCACGCTGAACTCGAGCGGCCCGCGGACGTCCTCGACGTCGGTCTCGAGGATCGGCTTCATGAACTCACGGGCCGGCAGAGGCGAGTACTCGAGAACCTCGACCGGGCCGAGCCGTTCAGCGAGCGTGCGGATGGCGCTGTTGAGCGCATCGGCGTCGCGGATGTCGGCGGCCGCGGCTGCTGCCGTGACGCCCTCCGCCTCGAGCCGCCGGACGAGGTCGTCGAGCTTCGAGCGATCTCGTGAGACGAGGCCGACAGCGAGGCCCTCGCCGCCGAAGCGCCGGGCGACGGCGAGACCGAGATTCGGTCCGGCGCCGACGACCACGATCGATCGCTGTGAGTCGGGCATCGCCTCAGGGTACGCGGGCGCCGGTTTCCGCGGCTCAGCGCGCGTCCGAGCTCGGCATCGGGGCTGAGTGAAGGCGTCAGTCGCATGCCACCACCGAACAGCAGCGGCAGGACGACGAGCTCGAGCAGTCGCTGCGGGTCGCTGCCGGTGACGACGTGATCGGCGTGCCGGGCGGCCGCTCCGAGGAGAGCACGAAGACATCCAGCGACGGCCAAGGCCAGCGGTCGTTCGCGAGCGCGGGCTCGAACGTGGTGCGGCCCATCAGCGCAGCCTCGCAGCTCTCGAGGAACTCGATCCCGAAGTTACGCGGGTCATCAAGTGACCGGCGGGGGGATCCGTTCTCACCGGTATCGCTGCCAAGCTGTCGGCGTGAAGAACACCACGACAACACCCGGCCGCGCCGCGCGGATGCTCGCGACCGTCCGGGCGCTCGCGGCGTTCGAGCGGCCCTCGGCCTCCGACGGTGAGCGGCGCGCCGCCGAGTGGATCGCGGAGCGGCTGCGAGCGGCGGGCTGGCCCGCCGCCGTCGAGCGGGAGCGGGCCCACGGGGGCTACTGGTGGCCCCTCGCGCTCGCGAACGCCGTCTCGGCGCTCGGGGCGCTCTGGCTAGGAGGCCGGGAGTGGTCGTGGCTGCGGCGGTGGCTCGTCGGCGGCGTCGGCGCGGGGGCGGCAGCCGCGGTCGCCGACGACGTCGGCGGAGGGCGGCTGTGGCTGCGGCGCACGCTGTTCCCACACCGCGCGACCTGGAACGTCGTCGCCGAACGCGGCGATCGCGACGCCGGGCGCACCGTCGTGCTGATCGCCCACCACGACGCGGCGCACAGCGGGCTGGTGTTCCATCCGGCGCTGCCGCGCGCCGGCATGCGACTCGCGCCACGCGCGCACGAGCGCTCCAAACAGACGGTTCCAGTCATCTTCGGCGTGTTCGCCGGCCCGGTCCTGCTGGCCGCAGCGGCGCTGAGCGGTGCGCGGGCACTGCGGATGCTGGCGAGCGCGTTCAGCCTCGGCGCGACTGCGGCGATGGCCGACATCGGTCGCGCGCCAGTGGTCCCGGGAGCGAACGACAACCTCTCGGCGGTCGCCGTGCTGATCGAGCTCGCCGATAGCTTCCGCGACGGACCGCCGGACGGCGTGCGGCTGCTGCTCGTCTCGACGGGGTCTGAGGAGTCCTTCTCCGAGGGGATGCACGGCTTCCTGCGCCGGCACGGCTGCCGGCTCCCGCGGGCGTCGAGCGAGCTGGTCGCGCTCGAGTGCCTCGGTGGGCGTGACCTGGTGGCGCTCGAGGGTGAGGGGATGCTCCGCATGCGCCGTTACGACCTGCGGATGCGCCGCGCACTGTCGGCCGCCGCGGCGGAGGTGGGAGTCGAGCTCAAGGGGCCATGGCGGACGGTCGCCGCGACCGATGCGCTACCGGCGATGCGACGCGGCTGGCGAACCGCGACGCTCGCGTCGGTCGACGAGACGAAGCTGCCGCGCAACTACCACTGGCCGACCGACGTCCCGGACGCGCTCGACGCCGGCACGCTCGAGCGGGCGCTCGCCGTCTGCGAGGCGTACGTGCGGAACGGGGGAGGCGTCACCCGCGAAGCCGCTCGGTGAGCTTCGTGCGCGCGTTGAAGGCGCCCTCGAGCGCGCTGTCGGGCCCCGAGCCGTCCGCCGGCATCATCCCGATCTGACGCGCAACTGCATCTGATCGAAGACCACGAAGTTCGAATAACCTGGCGCCGCGAATGACGAAGTGGTCCATGCCGTCGATCGCCACGGCCCGGTGTGTCGATCAGGGGACCCGCGTGCGGTCCCGGTGTAGCGCCAGTGCACCAAGACGTCCTCGCCCTGCTCGGCGAGGGCGAGGATGTCCATGCGCCGGGCGCGCCGCGGCGCGGGGCTGAACGTCGCGAGCCTCGACGTTCAGCCCGGCGTCCGGGAGCGGGTGTTTAGCTCTTGACGAACGGCTTGACCGCCGTCAGGACCTGCTGCATCGAGAGCGTCTTGTCGAACGCATCCGGAGAGGGGTCGTTCCCTGCAGCGAGTCGGATCGCCGCGGCGTGGCGCGCTTCGATTTGGACGATCGAGCCTGCCGCGCCGAGCACCTGCTTCGACTGGATCTGCGGCGCCGCGCCGTTGTAGGCGGAGACGCCGGTGTCCTCGAACGTCTGGGCCAGCTTGAGGAAGCTCGCCTGGTCGGTCAGCGGAAAGGAGACGGTCGGAGCGGCCGTCGGCGTGCCGCCGAGCTGCTTGATCGTCTGCATCAGCGTCGTGACGTGCTGCTGCTCCTCGTCGCCGAACTCCTTGGCGAGCTTCATCGTCTTCGAGTCGAGCGAGATGCTCTGTGCCTTCTTGTAGAAGGCCGCCTCGAGGTACTCGAGCGTGAGCGCGAAGTTGAGCACTCCGACGTCGCCGCCGCCGCTCTGGGCGAGCGCCTGGGCGACGAACGGACCGACCGTCGATGCGCCATAGACCGTCCCCGCGGCGAGCGCACCGCGCAGGATGAACGCGCTCCGGGTTACGCCCTCGACCTCGACCGATTCGACCAGTTGTGTTTCGTTCATGGAAAGGGTTCCTTTCAGGTCAGCCGACGATGAAGGGCTTCACCGCGGTGAGCACGGTGTTCATGTCAGCGGGCTTAGCGAACGCGCCGTCAGGGGTGACGTCCTTGCCGAGCACGGTGTTGAGCGCCGAGGCGTGACGGCCCTCCACGGTGTGGATCGACAACGCCGCGGCGAGCACCTCCTTGCTCTGAATGTTCGCCGCCTGCCCCAGATAGGCGGCCGCGCCGAGGTTCTCGACCGTCCCCGCGAGCGCGAGGATCGACGCCTGGCTGTCCAACGGGAACTTCGTCTGCGGCTTCGCCGGCAGCTGACCGCCGAGCTTCTTGACCGTCGCCTCGAGCGCCGTGACGTGCTGCATCTCCTCGGCGCCGAAGTCCTTGCCGAGCTTGAGCGCGGCACCCGAGAGCTTGCCGCTCGCGGCGGCATCCCGGTAGAAGGCCGACTCGAGGTACTCGAGCGTGAGCGCGTACTTGACGATCCCGAGATCGCCCGAGCCGAACTGGCTGCTCGACGACATACCGCTCGATGGAGCGCTGGACGAGGAGCTCGACGAGCTCGAGCTCGAGCTCGATCCACAGGCCGCCACGAACAGCGAGAACGCGCCCGCCGCTCCGGCGCCGCCGACCATCTTCAGGAAGCGCTTGCGCGACGAGTCATCGCGCACGAGCTCCTCCACCGCGCCGATCGACGCGTCCTCTCGTACCTCTGTCATCTTGCCTCCTTCGGCCCTAACAGCCGTGGGTTCCCTGTCTTCACTACCGATTGCGCACCCACAGCCAAAACGGATCAAACCTGGGCTGATCCCGGATCGGTCGCGGTGTGGGCTGATCTGCTGATCCGAGCGAGACGCCTGCGCGCATACGTTGCAATGAGACTCTGCGCCTGTGTCGTCACGGTCGTTGCGCTCGCCGCGTGCGGGGGCGGGCAGCGTTCGGGGGGCTCAGGCCAGCCGTCGACGAGCGCCGTCACGATCCGCAACTTCGCCTACCTGCCGGCGCACGCGACGGTCGGGACGCGCCTTACGTTCGACAACCGAGACACCGTCGAGCACACGGCGACCGCTGACGACGGGACGACCTTCGACACGGGTTCGCTGCAGGTCGGCGCGTCAAAGACGATCACGCTCACGAAGCGCGGAACGTTCAGCTACCACTGCGACTTTCACCCGTTCATGCACGGCACGATCGTCGTGCGCTGACACCGGGTGCGAGGGGGCAACTCACGAGGACCGAGTGTCTTATGCAAGGCGCGCGGTCCTCGCGGCACGGCCACATCCGCGAGGTCGACTGATCCGCTCTCAGGCCGCCGCCGTAGGAAGGGTCATGGGAACAGGAATCGTCAGTCCAGGTCACATCCTCATCCTGCTGATCGTCGTGCTGCTCGTCTTCGGGGCCAAGCGGCTGCCGGAGCTGGGCCGCTCACTCGGCAGCGGCATGCGGGAGTTCAAGAGCTCGGTCACAGACGACGAGGAGCCGGCCGGCCTCGCCGCAGGGGCCGAGCGGCCACTGCCGGACGAGAGCCATGAGCCGGCGCCCGTCCGCACGCCCGTCGCGCACGAATAGCCACGCGAGGCGCGGATCTCGCTCGAGCGCTTCCGCGCGCGAGCGGCTCCGCGTCAGCGGGCCTGGCGCTCGATCAGGCGTCCTGAGGCGAGGATCACGATCGCGAGCGGCCCGAGCTGCAGCACCGGCAGCAGCCTCGTGGCGTGGAGCAGGAGCGCGGTTCCCGCCGCGGCGCCGGCGACCGCGGCAAGGACGATCCGGAAGCTGCGCGCGTGCTCAGGCGACCAGCGATGGGCGCGAAGCGCCTCGACCAGACTGGTGAAGGTGCTAGTCAGATAGGTCGTCGACATCTGCCCGAGGCGCCGCACCCCCGCGCTCTGGAGGCCCATCGCTCCCGCCGCCAGGGCGAGGAGCACGAGATTGCCGGTAATCACGCTCGCGAAGGCGTGTCCGAGGCGCTCGAACGCTGTCGCGTCCGTCGCGCCGGTAGCCAGCGCGAGCAGGATCAGCAGAAGGTCCCGGGAGCGCTCCGACGACCGCCGGCTCGAGCGATACCGCTCAGGTCTGATCGTCGAGCGCGACCTCCCAGACCTCGGGAGCCTGGGGCGAGCCGCCGCCGGTGTCCGCCAGGCCGGTCCGCGCTTCCGCGCCGAGGTCGTTGCTCGCGTCGACGCCGTCCTCACTCTCCCAGAAGGAAACGCCGAAGGCCTTGCCGCTCTCGCGGTTCACGAGCATCGTGAAGCCCTTGTAGCCCGCGATCTCGCGGTAGCGAGGAAGCATCTCGTCCTCAAACTGCCTGATTGAGGCGTCCAGCTTGTCCGGGGACATCTCGATCACGGCAGAACGTGCGTGCATCTTTCGCTCCTTGTCATGCGCGCCGGCGGCGCGAGGATTGGGCGAGCGCATGCTACCTGTCGGCCTGCTGGACCCTGGGGTCAGGGTTCCCCGCGGCCCGGCGTCGTCGCAGGATCGGCGACCTGGCTCTGCGGGTCAATGAGTATCTTCGCGTGCGACTCCGCGGTGCCGAGAGCCTCGAAGGCGCGCTCTACGCCGGGCAGGCCAACCGTCCCGGTGACGAGTGACGCGGCATTCACCTTGCCCTCGGCGAGCATGTGGAGCGTGTCGCGGAACTCGAGCGGCGTGTAGCCGACGACGAAGCGAAGGTCGATCTCCTTGTTGATCGCCATCGCCGGGCGGATCCTGTCGGGCTCCATGCAAACCCCGACGACGACGACGCGTGAGAAGAGGGGCGCGCTCGAGATGATGCCGTCGATGATGCCGGGGACCCCGACGCACTCGAAGATCACGGGGTGCTTCGGCTGCGATCCGAGCGTCTCCACGGCGCGCCAGACGTGATGCCAGGGCAGCGGCAGGTGGCCGAGCTTCTCCATCGTGCCGATCGCGAGCTCTGCGGCAGCGGGGACCGTCTTCAGATACCCCCGGTCTCCAGGGGCCTCATACGGCGAGCCCTCGCTCGGGTCGACGACGACGTCGGCGCCGCACGCGCTCGCGAGCGCGCGCCGGCCTTGCGAGAAGTCGCTCGCGACGATCGTGCGGACTCCGCGTGCCTTGAGCATGCAGATGACGGCCAAGCCGACCGGTCCGCAACCGATCACGATCGCCACGTCGCCCTTCTTGATCTCGGCTCGCCGGACCGCGTGCCAGCCGATCGCCATCGGCTCGGTGAGCACGCCGAGATCGGGCGAGAGGCCGTTCGGGAGCTCGAACATGAGTGACTCCTCGACCACGACCTCTTCGGCATACGCGCCGGGAGCCGCGGCGGAGAGGCCGATCGCGTGCACCTCGTCTCCGCGTCGGAGCAGCGGCAATGCCACGACCGGCGTTCCCGCGGCCACCTTCTTCCTTGACCTCGGGCCGTAGCCGGCGACCTCGCCGCAGAACTCGTGGCCGAACACGACCCGCTGATCGGAGCGCATGAAGCCGTCGTAGCCGGCCTCGGCGAGCACGTCAGCCTGCTGGTCGGCGTGGTGGCGGGCGTGGAGGTCCGATCCGCAGATCCCGCAGCGCAGCACGTCGACGAGGACCTGGCCCTCGGCGGGCTGGGGCACCGGCAGGTCGACGACGTCGAGCTCCGCGTTCTCGCAAGCGACCGCCTTCATGTCTCGGAGCCTCTCACGCGGGCAGCAGACCGTCGTCGAACGGCCGAAGCGGCATGATCAGCGGCTCGAGCAGCTCGGCGGCCCGCTCGGTCGTCAGCACCTCGTCCGGATCGAGCTTGATCAGGTCATGCTCGCTCTCGTCGTACTCCCAGACGTTCTCGCCGATGAGCCGGCAGCGCTCGTCGTAAGGCCAGATCATCGCCACACGACCCCGCAGCAGATACATCGCATCCGCGTCCGCCTCGATTCCGCCCGCGACCAGGGAGGAACCCAGGGTCTGCTGGTAGCCGATCATCGTGCTCACGACCATCCAGTCGCCGACGGCCACCGTCTCGCTCTCGTTGTAGAAGATGGACTGGTTCGTCTCCGCCCAGAGGCGGTAGAGCGGCTCCACCTGCTCCCGGCCTTCGAGCTTCATTGGCGGCTGGCCGAGCATGTTGAAGCGGTACACCGGATGCTCGACCGTCATCTCGGGGGCGAAGATCTCCTCGAAGCGCCCGGCATGCTCGAGGTTGCGATGGCGATCGTAGGCCTCGAGCAGATGCCGATGGCGAGGGTTCTCGGTGACGTCGATCAGCTCCTGCACGGCGATGTTCGTCTTGGTGATGTCGAGTTGCTTCACGTCGACCTGTGCCACTGCCCCTGCTCCTCCCTCCGCGGCCGCACCGACCTAAGTAACGGCACTGTTAGTAGCGGCACCGTAACATACATTTGAACGATGCGTTCCTCCGACCCGATCCGGCGTCGCATGAGCGCGACGGCGCGTCGAGAGCAACTGCTGGACGTCGCGACGCAGCTCGCCGTCGACCAGGGCTTCCACGCGCTATCGGTCGAGGCCGTGGCGCGGCGGGCGGGCATTACCCGCGCGGTCATCTACCAGCACTTCCGCGATCGGCGCGCGTTGCTCGAGGCGGTCGTCGACCGTGAGACCTCCCGTGCCCTGGCCCAGGTCTCGGAGACCACACTCGCGGACCTGAGCGAAGGCGACCCGCAGGAGCTGATGCTCGAGAGCCTCGAGGCGTACCTGCGCGCGGTGCGCGATCACCCGACGACCTGGCGCCTCGTGCTGATGCCCCCCGAGGGCGCCCCCGAGATCCTGCGATACCGCATCGAGGAAGGGCGCCGCGCGGTGCTCACCCAGCTCGCGCAGGCCGTGCGCCCCGCGCTGCAGGCAGAGAACGCCAACGACGCCGAGCTGACGGCGAGCGTGCTCTCCGCCATCTCCGACGAATACGCGCGCCTCGTCCTGACGGACCCGGACCGATACCCGCCGCAAAGGCTCCTGCGGCACGCACGCTGGTGGCTGAACCAGCCCGCATTCGGCCTGTGAGCACACGCTTCCATCGGAGGCCGGCGAAGCCGCTCTCGCGCAAGTGGTAGGAACCCTGGTGGACGCCCGCCCTCAAAGGAGAACCCCATGGCCGACTACACGATCGTGAACCTGCTCGAGATGAATGACTCCGTTGCGGGGCGGGTCCCCGGCATGGAGGCGCGTTTCAGTCGCGATCGGCTTGGATCGCGCGATCTCGGCGTGAGTCACTTCAGGTACGCGCCGAGCACGCGCAACCCGGGCGGTCACAGCCACCGCGAGCAGGAGGAGGCCTACGTCGTGGTCGCCGGCTCCGGTCGAGTTCGGCTCGACGACGAGCTCCACGATGTCCGCCAATGGGACGTCATCCGAGTGGCCCCGGAGGTCGTGCGCGCCTTCGAAGCCGGGCCCGACGGCCTCGACGTCATCGCTGTGGGTGGACCGAAGCCGGAAGGCGGCGACGGAGTCCGTTCCGACACGCCGTGGCCCGACGCGGACGACTCATCAGCCTGATGCACGAACTGAACGCTGCGCCCGGACGGTCAGCTTCCTTCCACGACGATGATGTTGCCGACGTTGCTGTCAAGCCGCATCTGCTTGAGGGGCGCGTACTACTCCGGCGAGTCGTACCAGGTCCTAAGCGCCTTGATGTCGTGGAACTTGAGGACGGTCACCGATTGAGGTGCCAATCACCTAGCTTGCCGGGGGTGGGCCGAGCGCGATCGAGATCTCGTCGAGCGCCTGGTTCTCGCTGTCGCTGATCTGCTTGCCGCCGATGCCGAGAAAGGCGCCCTGCTTGTGCGCGCTCGCGACCGTCTGGGCGACGGTCATGACAAACGTCTTGTAGGCGTCGATCTCCTCGGGCGTGGCCCTCGACGAAAGGATCTCCATCGCCTCGCGCAGTCGCTCCGTCACGACGACGGCAATGTTCTCGCGGGCCTCGCGCATCTCGTTCGGATTGATCGACGGGGGCGAGCGCACCAGCTCGTCGAGCAGCTCGCTCTTCCCGTGACGCCCGCGCGTCTCCTGGTAGACGCGGCCCAACGCCAGGCTCTCGCGCAGGTTGCCGCCGCGGTCGGCGCCGATCACCCGCATGCCGGCGTACAGCGGACCGTCCACGACCGTGGACCACTCCTCTGCGTTGAAGTCGGCCTTCTTCGTCATGCAGCATCCTCCGCGCGCGTGTCGGGGATACGCCTCCGCAGCAGGAGACTCGCTCGCGCGAGACGAGAGCTTAAAGCGGCCAGCCAGCCGAGCACCGGGAATGCGGTAAGCGCTAAGGCACCGACTGGGCGCTGCGGACATGCGTGCGCGGGCGCGTCTTGCCACACCGGCGATAGCGGCGGACGCTGATCGTCTCCCAGCCGTGGTCGGTGCGTGCCACTATGCGCACGGTGTAAGCGGTCTTCCGCGCGGGGGTGGCAAGCTCGAAGTGAGCGATGCGGCGCCCGTGGATGCGCTTGGCGAGCCGTCCGTCGATGAATACGGACACCTCCACGATGCGGCCGCCTGGCGGCTGATGCAGTCGATACCGGAGGCGGGAGCGTCTCGCGCAGCGCGCGCCGGGCTTCGGCGGCGTGCCCTTGGGCGGAGCGCCGCCCTGGGGCTGCGCGGTCGTCTGCGCATCGCAGGTGCCCTGGGACGTGCTTTCCGGGCTCGAGCGCCGCCGCCCGAAGCGCGCGCGGCGAAGCCGGCCATAAGCCGAGCCCGCCGGCAGCGACATCGCGCTCGAGCAGCGTCACACCGGTCTGCTCGGTGACTACCCTGCGAGCGGATGCGCGCGCGCGAGTCGGACCTCACCACCTACGCCCGGGTCCGCAACGCGGCATTGGAGGGCTTCGCGAGCAACGGTGAGGCGGCCACGTCGATCCGCAACGTGGCAAAGGCCGCGGGCGTCTCGCCTGGCCTCGTCCAGCACCACTTCCCGACGAAGGCGGCACTTCGTGCCGCCGTGGACCAGTACGTCGAGGAGGTCGCGATCGCGGCCTTCAGCGACTTCCGCTCCGAGAGGGCCGCGGGCGACCCGCTCGAGGAGCTCGGCCGGCGGGTGACACGGCTCGTGCGCGAGCAGCGGACGGCGTTGCTCTACGTCGCCCGGTCGGTCATCGAGGGCGACGAGGCCGCGCTCGAGCTGTTCGACTCATTCGCCTCGATCGCCGACGCGCAGTGGCAGCGGCTCGAGGACGAAGGCGTGCTGCGCGCCGACCTGGACCGAATGTGGGCGATGCTGCACGCCGTGGTGATCAACCTCGGCGCCGTCGCCTTCGAGGCGGCGATCGACCGCCACCTCGATCGTCCCTTCCACACCGAGGCGAGCCTCGAGCGCTGGCGGCAGGCGACGACGCTGCTGTTCCGCGAGGGGCTCTACCGCCGGGACGGCGCGGGCGGCAGCTAGGCCCGGTCCGGTCCGGTCGCTCAGCGGTTGCGCTCGGTCACGAGCAGCGCCAAACCGGCAGCCGTTGCCACAGCGGCAAAGACGGCGCCGGGCTCACGCTTGCCGGGTGTGAGCTCGCGCCAGCTGCCGGTGAGCCCCGCGAGGTCGCCGGCGTCGGCGAGCACGCCGGCAAGGAGCCAGCGGCGCACAGCGCCCGCGTCGCCGATCGCGCGCAGGAGCCCAAGCGCCAGTCCAAGCTCGCGGCCTCCCATTCCGCGAAGGAACGCCTGGGCGTCCGGCGTAGCGCCGCCATCGCCCGCCAGCAGCCGCCCGCCCGCTCCGGGCGCCACGAGCACCATGCCGCCGAAGGCGAGGCGGCCGAGCGCGTAGGTCGTCAGGAGAGTCACCGGCAGTCCCGCCAGGCTCCCATCAGGCGAACTCCTCAGCCGCAAGTCGCCGCTTCGCCTCGGCCAGCACGGCGGTGCGGTCGAACGGCTCGGCGGTCCAGGTGGTCGACATGAGGGATCCGCGCGTCCTGTAGCGCCGCATGATCTGCCGGTGGTAGGGCAGCCCGACCCAGCGGCGCATCTGCCTCTCATCGGTCCAGACCGACACCGACCCGGTGTGCCGCCTCAGCGGATCGGTCCAGAGGAACAACCCGACCGCTCCCGGGAGCCCATACCAGCCGAGCGCCAGGTGTGAGCCTGCGCGGACGATCCCGGGGTAAGAGCGCAGCGAGCGCATCGTGTAGTCGGTCAGGCTGACGAGGACCGGGCCGTCGGCGCGGTCCTCCGGACCGCTCTGCCACGGAAACCAGATTCGCGTGTCGCGAAGGGACACCATGGCCACCAGAGTACCATACGCCCGTATCGGTTACCGACCGTGTGTATTGCGCTCAGCTACGGCAGCGTCGACCCGCGTGAGCCGTAGCGCTCGTCCTCCTCGGCCGGGATCTTCGACGGGTTGCCCTCGGCCGGCTCGGCCGGGACGTAGCCGCCGCCGTCCGACCGCCGTAGGATCGTCCCGCTCCAGCCGCGCATCGGGTGGACGCGCGACTCCCGCAGCTCGCGGCAGACGCGGTAGACGATCAGCGCGAGGATCGTCGGCACGACGATCGCCCCGACGCGCCAGAACCAGACCTGTCCCTCGTAGGGGATGTTGAGGCGGAAGTAGACGCGGTCGTCGGCGCCGTTGAAGAAGATGATCGCGACCCAGGCGAGCACCCAGGTGCCCGCCGCGGCGCGCAGCGGGTTGTCGCGCGGGCGCTCGAGCAGGTCGTGACGGCGGTAGTCGCCGGTGATGCGGCGCTCGATCACCGGCCAGCCATAGAGGAAGGCGAAGACCGCGAGCGGGAAGGCCATGCCGCCCCAGAACGGGTTCGGGACGAGCGTCGCCGAGCCGATGTGGACGTCGAAGCCGGGCACCAGGCGCAGCGCTCCGATCAGCCAGCCGAGGTACCAGTCGGGCTGCGCGCCGTTCGTCGAGAGGTAGGTGTGGTAGGGCCCCCACTCCCAGATCGGGTTGATCTGGAACAGGCCGCCGAGCAGGAAGAGGGCGCCCGCGACGATCAGCATCAAGCCGACCGAGCGAAGTGCGTAGGCGGGCCACATGGGCGTGCCGACGACGTTTCGCTCAGTGCGTCCGGGGCCGGGGAACTGCGAGTGGTGCTGGCGCATGATGATCGCCAGGTGGATGCTGATCAGCGCCCCGATGATCACCGGGATCACGAGGATGTGGAACATGTACATGCGCGGGAAGAACTGCGGTCCGCCGGGGAACTGGCCCTGGAAGAAGAGGAAGGTGACGTTCGCGCCGATGAGCGGGACCGACATGAAGACCCCGTACGCGATCGCCAGCCCCATTCCGGACATCAGGTCGTCGACGAGCGAGTAGCCGAGGAAGCCCTCGAGCAGCGCCAGCATGAGCAGCGTCACGCCGATCCAGTAGTTGACGTCGCGCGGCTTGCGGAACGCCCCGGTGAAGAAGATCCGGAACAGGTGGAGGACGATCGACATGGTGAAGACGTCCGCCGCCCAGTGGTGCGTCTGGCGGATCAGCAGCCCGGCGGGCACCGAGAGCGAGATGTCGACGACCGAGCGATAGGCGTCCGAGGTGATCTGGCCCTTGAGCGGCGCGAAGGTCCCCGTGTAGGGCGCCATCGCGCTGCTCGGGACGTAGAAGAAGGTCAGGTAGATCCCGGTCGCGACGAGCACGATGAACGCGTAGAGCGCGATCTCGCCGAGCATGAAGGACCAGTGGTCGGGGAAGACGTACTCGAGCGCCTTCTTCATCATCGGCGAGCCGCCGAGGCGCTGGTCGAGGAAGCGAATCGCGCGCCGCGTCACGGCTGGCTCTTCGGCACTTCGGAGCGAACGGAGAGCCAGGCCGGCCCCGGCGGTCCCGAGTAGCCGCCGTTCGCCATCAGATAACCGGCGGCGTCGACGGTCAGGGGCAGCTGCGGCAGCGGCCGCCCGGCAGGACCGAAGAGGACCTTCGCCCCGTCGGCCGGGTCGAAGGTCGAGTAGTGACACGGGCACACGAGCGCGGGCCCGTTGGGCGTCGTCGTCGGCGACAGCGGGTAGCGGTACATCTCGACGGCGCACGCCGCGTGGGTGCAGATCTTCGAGTAGGCGACGATCCCGTACGGCGTCCAGGTGCGCCGGTCCGGCGGCATGCGGAGGCTGCCGGGCGGGATCCGCGCGAGCACGATCGCCGAGCCGAGCTGCTCCTTGTCGACCCCCTCCGGGAACGCCGTCATGAAGCTGCCGATGTCGAGCGTGTCGGCGGAGACCCGGTGCTCCTGCTCGTCGACCACGTAGCGGCCGCGGCGCCAGCCCGTGTGGTCGATGATCCCGTCGACGTTCGGGCCGAACGAGGCCGCGGGCACCACTGCCGCCGCCGTGACGCCGAGACCGGCGAGGCCCGCCGCCGTCCCGAGCGCCTTGCGCCGGGTGATCCCCTCACCACCCTCCTCGACCATCTGCTCGATCTGGAGCTGCTCCTGCTCGTGCGCGAGCGGCGAGCGTTCCTCGACCTTTATCTCCTGCGGCACGACGGCCTTGCCGGCGACCGCTGCCGCCACCCCGCCGAGCACGAGGGCGAATCCGAACGTCGCGCCGAGCGCCTGGTAGTTGTGCGGGATGACGACGAAGCAGGCGACAAAGCCGCAGGCGCTGAGCGCGGCGCTCAGCAGCAGCGCGATCACGAGGTTCTCGGCGCGGCGGCTCGAGGGCACCTCGACGTGCTCGGGATCGGGGTCCTCGCGCCGCGGCGGCCGCGGTGGCCCCGGGGAGCGGCGGCGCAGCACGCGGAGGGCCAGCGCGAGGCCGGCGAGCCGCCCCAAGCGCGGTCGCTCGCTCACCGCGTCGTCCTCTCGCCAATCAGCCTGATCACGAGCAGGAGCGTCACCCCGGCGAGCAGCCAGGTGACCATTCCCTCGGGAATCGGGCCGATGTGGCCGATCCCCCAGCCGCCCTTGTCATATGGCGCGCGCGTGTAGGCGATGTAACGGGCCAGCGAGTCGAGGTCGTGCTGATCGACCTGCTTCGCGCTGAAGACGGGCATCAGGTAGGGGCCGAGGCGGACAGCCTCGGCGATCTGGGTGTTCGTCGCATGCTGGAGCGCCGGGACCCGCGCTCCGGTCGTCATCCCTCCCTGCGCGATGATCTGATGGCAACCGGCGCAGTTGTCGGCGAAGACCCGCATGCCGTCGCTGATGTTGCCCGCCGCCGGATCCGAATAGGGGATCGGGGGCCCGCCGAACGACGCGATGTAGGCGGTCAGGTCGCCGATCTGCGGCGGGTTGTAGACGGGCTTGTGGCGCAGCGGCTGGTCGCCCGGCGCGTCGAGCGGCATGCGCCCGGTGGAGAGCTCGAAGTCGGCGGCGAGCGCGCCCACGCCGTGCAGCGAGGGCCCGCGGTGGGGTATCCCCTGTGCGTTCAAACCGTGGCACGACGAGCAGCCGTCGACGAACAGGCTGCGGCCGCGAGCGACCGCCGTGTCTCCGGCTCCAGGGACGAGCGGTGGGTGGTTTGCCGGCACCGGCGAGGCCTGCTTGCCGGAGGCTGCACTCGTCGCGACCGCGCCCGCGCCCAGCGCGAGCGCGAGCGCGATTCGCAGGCGGCGATATGGCCAGGGGCGGAAGCTCACGGAGCGCCCCCATACGCCTCGCGCGCGCGCGTGCGTCTCTCCTCGGTCTCCCAGGCGCGCCACGCGGAGACGACCGCGACCGCCGCCATCAGCATCCCGCCGAAGACCCACATGATCGCCGCGGCGAGCCGCTGGTCCGCGACCGGATTCGCGAGCGTGCGCGCGTAGGTCGGGTAGAGCGGGTGCTCGGCTGCCATCAGGACTGCGGCGATCGCCGTCATCGGGACCATTCCGGCGACCATGTAGAGGCTTTTGCCGAGGCCGCCGAGCGTGTGCGGGAGCGGCTCGGAGCCGACGACCGGCAGGAAGAACAGCAGTGCCGACCAGAAGTAGACCGCATGCTCGAGCGCGTGCGCCCAGCCGTGATGGAGCGTGTAGTCGTAGAAGGGGCTGAGGTGGGTCGCGAGGAGAGCGAGCGGAAAGGGTGCGAAGGCCACCGCCGGGATCGAGAGCGAGCGTGCCGCTCGCCCGTGCAGGAGCCGGACGAGCGCGGCGCGCGCGGAGCCGCGGGTCGTGCGCAGCGCGAGCGTGAGCGGCGCCCCCGCGAGCACGAGCGGGGCCGCGACCACGGTCAGGAGCATGTGCTCGGCCATGTGGACCGACAGCAGCCGGTCGGCGTACGCGTCGATTCCCGACAGCAGCGCGAGCGCGATCGCGGCGAGCCCGGCGAGGAAGGCTGCGCTGCGGAGCGCCGGCCAGTGCCGCGCCCGGTGCGCGCCTACGAGGTAGGCGGCGGCGGAGGCGACGAGCAGGGCGACGACCCCCGGGTCGGCCTGCCAGGTCCGAAGCAGCTCGCCGACCGAGGGCCCGTGCGACATCAGCCGGGTCGTCCCTGGCGGAAGTGGCGCCGTGCCGCCGCCTCGGCGCGCAGCTCGCGGATCAGGCCGGCGATCGAGACGACCAGCATGCCGCAGCCGACCTCGACGAGCCAGACGCCGAACGGGAGGCCGAGCGCTATCAGCGCGAGCGAGAGCGCGAACAGGGTGCTCGCGACGCTGAAGTCCGTCACCGGCCGGATCGGGTCGTCGTCCCAGTCAACAGGCCTTCGGCCTGTTGACTCGTGCCGGCGGCGGCGCTGGACCATTAGGAGCAGGGCGATTGCGACCACCGCGGTTGCTGTGCCGTCCCAGAAATGGAGCACGTCCTCGAGCCACCACCCGCGGAAGATCACGGTCAGGACGATCGCTCCGATGAGCAGGATCGCGGCCCAGAAGAGCATCGTCCGGCTAGTCCCGCTCATGCGCTCGCGCTGCCGCGGTTCGCCGCCGCCCAGGCCTGGAAGGCCGCCGGCGAGAGAACCCGGACGTCGAACAGCATGTCGGCGTGGAAGAGGCCGCAGTACTCCGCGCAGGAGCCGCCGTTCAGCAGGAACCCGGGCTTCTGGAAGTAGAGGTCGAAGTCGTTGTAGGTGCCCGGAAACGCGTCTCGCTTGAAGCGCTGGGTGGGGACGTAGAAGGCGTGGATGACATCCGTCGAGGTCATCCGCAGGTGGATCGGCGTGCCCGCCGGGACCGTCAGGGTCGCATGGTGCACGGCCGTGCTCGTCGAGGTGACGGCATAAGCGGGGTACTGGAAGCGCCAGCTCCACTGGGCCGCGGTGACGTTGATCGCCACGCCGGGCGCGCTCGTCACCTTGTCCTCCTTGGCCTCGACCGTGAAGGTCGTCGTCACGAGGAAGGCGGCGATCAGGAGCAGCACGAGGACGTAGGCGCCCTCGATGCGCGTGTGCTCCGACTTCTGTGAGCCGGGCAGGGGAGCGTCCGCGCGGCGCCGCCGGCGGAAGACGAGGGCGTAGAGGATTCCGACCAGGACGAGCGCGAACACCGCACATGCGATCGGGAGGTAGATGTCGAAGACCTGCGAGTAATCGCTCTGCGGTCTTACCATGCGGGCGCGCGCTACCCGGCTCCGGCTTGCTTCAAAACGGCGACCCACGCCCGTCTGGTCAGAGCGCTGACCGAGGGCGCTCCCGGCGACGGTTTGCAAGCGCCCCGTTCGGGTAGCGCGGCGGGCGTGCCGGCAGCCCGACCCCTCCCGCCGACTTGAGCGTTCCAGTCGTCGGCGTGGCGCGGCCACCGATCCGGGGGGCGCTCTCGATGGTCGGGACGACCGACCACAAGCGGCTCGGCATGGGCATCGGCGTGACCGCCTTCGGCTTCTTCATCGCCGGCGGCGTGCTCGCCCTGCTGATGCGCCTCGAGCTCGCCCAGCCGGGAATGCAGATCGTCTCGAAGAACGCCTACAACGAGCTCTTCACGATGCACGGCTCGACGATGATCTACCTCTTCGTCACGCCGGTCGCACTGGCGATGGCGGTCTACCTGGTGCCGCTCCAGATCGGAGCGAACGAGATCTCCGGGGCGCGGGTCGTGCTGATCGGATACTGGCTGTTCCTCCTCGGCGGCCTGATGATGTGGGGCGGCTTCCTCACCGACCACGGCGCCGCGCGGGCCGGCTGGACGGCCTTCGACCCGCTCTCGGACTCGACCGGCACGCCCGGGACGGGCATGGACCTGTGGATCCTCGGGGTCGGGCTGACCGTGCTCGGGCAGCTCTGCATGGCGGCCTGCGTGCTCGCAACGGTGGCGCGCCGGCGCGCGCCAGGGATGACGATGCTGCGACTGCCGCCATTCACCTGGAGCGCGATCGTCACCGTGCTGATGGTGCTGTTCGCCTTCCCGGTGCTCGTCGTCGCGATGGCGCTCCTCTACGCGCAGCGGCAGATGGGCGGGATCTTCGTAGGGACGAGCGGCGCGGTCGACTACCAGAACCTGTTCTGGTTCTACGGGCACCCGGTCGTCTACGTGATGTTCTTCCCGTTCGTCGGCGCCGTGCTCGAGGCGGTGGCGGTCTTCTCCCGCCGGCGCTTCGTCGGCTACCGGCCGATGGTGGTCTCGCTGCTGCTCTTCAGCGCGCTCTCGATGAGCGTCTGGGGGCACCACATGTTCATCACCTCGCACGAGACGAACAAGTACTTCGCGCTCGTCTCGACGCTGCTGCTCGTGCCCGCGGGGATCGAGTACTTCGACTCGATCGCGACGATGGCGACCGGTTCGCTCGTGCTGCGCGTACCGATGCTGTTCTCGATCGCGTTCCTGCTGCAATTCCTCGTCGGCGGCCTGACCGGGATCTGGATCGCCTCGCCACCGCTCGACTACAACGAGTACGGCACCTACTTCATCGTCGCCCACTTCCACTACACGCTGTTCGCGGGCAGCATCTTCGGCTTCTTCGCCGCGCTCTACTTCTGGTGGCCGAAGGTGACCGGCTACCACCTGCGCGAGGGGCTCGGCAGGGTCCACTTCGCGCTGATCGTGATCGGCACCAACCTGACCTTCTTCCCGATGTTCATCCTCGGCAACGAGGGAATGAACCGACGCATCGCGGACTACCCGGCATCGCACGGATGGGGCACGCTGAACCTGCTCGAGACGGCCGGCTCGTTCGTGATCGCGCTCTCGATCGTCGTCCTGCTCGTCAACGTCTACCTCTCCCGGCGCGCGCGCGTCCCGGCCGGCAACGACCCGTGGCTCGGACACTCGCTCGAGTGGTGGACGACCTCGCCGCCGCCGCGCTTCAACTACGACGGGCTGCCCCCGATCCGCACCTTCGACCCGGTGTGGGCGAAGCGCCTCGCGGAGCACGCCGACGAGCACTTCCGCGAACAGGCGACGGTCACCTGAGCGTCGCCTGTCAGTGATCTGACAGGGGGTCGCACGCGCGGTGCCCCCAGGGGGGTAAACCTCGCTCCATGAGAGAGGTACTCCGGATCGGCGCCGTCGCCGCGCTCGACCCCGAGCCGGAGCGCGAGCTGTCGGTCTGGCGGGAAGACCTCGAGCGCGGCGCGATCGACGACCCGGAGGAGACGCGCCGCAGGCTCGCCGACTACGAGAGCGGTGACTGGCTGCTCGTCGCGCTGAAGCTGTTCGCGGACGTCGACGAGCGTGGCGCGCTTCAGCGCTACGACGGCATCGAGGTGCGCGGATGCTGGATGTCGCGAGCGCTCGCGGAGAGCGATCTGGAGCACGCCAGGGAGCTCGTGCGCGACAACCTCGAGGGGCTCCAGGAGCGGCTCGGCGCGGCGGGAGTCGAGGCCGACATCGACCGGCTCGAGTCCTCCAGAGTCGAGATCGAGCTCGGCGAGAAGGTCAGGGAGCGCTGCCGGGCCGCTCAGTCGCTCGAGTCGGCGAGCTCGGCGGCCACGCGCTCGTCGAGGTCCGCGGGCGGCTCGTAGAGCTCGCCTATCCTGACCGGCGGGTCGCCCCGCAGCAGCCAGGAGCGGTCCGGCAGGCGCTCGATCGCGCCACGTGACGCGAGCTGCGTGAGCGCCGTGCTGACGCTGGGGCGCTGGGCGCCGATGATGCTCGCGAGCAGGCGGTGCGTGAAGGGCAGCTCGATCACCACGCCGTCCGGACGGACCCGGCCCCAGCGGTCGGCGAAGTGCCAGAGGACGACGAGGAGCCGCTCGTCGACACGGCGCATGTGGCAGACGGCGAGATGGAACGCGAGCCAGTGGGCGCGCAGCATCGATCGGTTGCCGATGCCGGCGATCACCTCCGGCCAGCGCGCCACGCGGGCGATGAAGTTGCGGTCGAGCATGGCGATCCGGGCCCGCTGGACGACCACCCAGTTGACGTCGGAGCGGATCGAGTCCTCGTGGCGCGTGGTGACCCAGGGACGGAGGATGTCCCCGGGGCCGAGCACCTCCGCGCAGGTGCGGTGCCCCAGCGTGACGCGGCGGGCGAGCAGCCCGTCGAGGACCAGCAGCCCCAGGTTCGCCGGGCGGAACTGCTCGGGAACGGGGTTCCACGGACCGCGCTCGAGGAAGCCGACCTGGGCGAGCGACGCGTCGCAGGCCTCCTGGAAGTCCTCCTCGCGGAGGTCCGGCGCGAGGTCGGGGTCGTGCTCCAGGATCCGAACGACCGGTGGGCGGCGCATGCCCCGGGGGCGCGGGTGGTGCTCGCCGAGCGCGTTCAAAGCGCCTGCGGCCGAGCAGGCAAGATCGAATGCGCGATCACGTGGAACACGGAGCGGGGCACGCAGGCGAGGATACGCAGCACGTCGGGCGCGCGTGTCGACAAGGTGTCACCGCGCTGACGCCGGAGCTGCCTCGGGGGGCGGTGGGCGCCGGTCCGTCGAGGTCAGCGTGCGAACAGTCGAGGGGTCGCGGCTCGGGCCCCGGATACGAGCGACCCAGACCGCACGCGAGATCGCCTGGAGGCACGCATGTCAACGACGACCGGCCAGTTCATCCTGCAGCGCCTGAACGAATGGGGGGTGCGCCGCATCTTCGGCTACCCGGGCGACGGGATCAACGGTCTCTGCGGCGCCTTCCATCAGGTCACCGACGTCGAATTCGTCCAGACCCGGCACGAGGAGATCGCCGCGTTCGCCGCCTGCGCCCACGCGAAGCTGACCGGCGAGGTCGGGATCTGCATGGCCACCTCCGGGCCCGGGGCGATCCACCTGATGAACGGGCTCTACGACGCGAAGCTCGACCACCAGCCGGTCGTGGCGATCGTCGGCCAGCAGAAGCGCATGTCGATCGGCGCGAACTACCAGCAGGAGGTGGACCTGAACACGCTGTTCAAGGACGTCGCCTCGGAGTTCGTGCAGACGTGCATGGAGCCCTCGCAGGCGCGCCACCTGATCGACCGTGCGGTGCGGATCGCCAGGGCCACGCGGTCGCCCACCTGCGTGATCGTGCCCGAGGACGTGCAGGAGGCCGAGTACTCGGACCCGCCGCGGATGCACGGCGCCGTGTTCTCCTCGACCGGCTTCACCGAGCCGATCGTGCGCCCGCGCGACGTCGACCTGCAGCGCGCCGCCGACGTCCTGAACGCCGGCTCGAAGGTCGCAATCCTGATCGGCCAGGGGGCCGCCGAGGCCGCCGACGAGGTCGTCGAGGTCGCCGAGATCCTCAGTGCCGGGGTGGCAAAGGCGCTCAACGGCCGCGCGGCGCTGCCGGACGACCTGCCGTTCGTGACCGGCCCGTGCGGACTGCTCGGTTCGAAGCCGACGAACGACATGATGGAGAACTGCGACACGCTGCTGATGATCGGCTCGAGCTTCCCGTACGCGGAGTGGCTACCCGAGCAGGGCCAGGCGCGCGGCGTGCAGATCGACATCGACGGCCGGATGCTGAACCTGCGCTATCCGATGGAGGTCGGGCTGACCGGCGACAGCGCGGAGACGCTGCGGGCGCTGATGCCCCTGCTCGAGCGAAAGCGCGACCGCTCGTGGCGCGAGGAGATCGAGAGCGGCGTCGAGCGCTGGTGGGAGATCCTCGACGCGCGCGCGCACGAGAGCGCCGACCCGCTCAACCCGCAGCTCGTCTTCCACGAGCTGTCGAAGCGGCTGCCCGACGAGGCGATCCTGACGGCCGACTCGGGCTCGGCGACGAACTGGTGGGCGCGGCAGCTGAAGCTGCGCACGGGAATGAAGACCGCCCTCTCGGGGACTCTCGCGACGATGTGCCCGGCGGTCCCCTACGCGCTCGCCGCGAAGTTCGCCTATCCCGACCGGCCGGTGATCGCCTGCCTCGGCGACGGCGCGATGCAGATGCTCGGGATCAACGCGCTGATCGACATCGCCCACTACCGCGAGCGCTGGTCGAACCACCAGCTGATCGTGCTCGTGCTCCACAACGACGACCTGAACCAGGTCACCTGGGAGCAGCGGGTGCTGTCGGGTGACCCAAAGCTCGAGTCCTCGCAGGTGCTGCCGGACTTCCCGTTCGCCCGCTACGCCGAGGTGCTCGGGCTGAAGGGCATCCGGGTCGAGCGGCCGGAGGACGTGGCGGCGGCCTGGGACGAGGCGCTCGCAGCCGACCTGCCGGTGGTCTACGAGGCGATCACGGACCCGGAGGTCCCGCCGCTGCCGCCGCACATCCGCTTCGAGCAGGCCCAGCACATGGCTCAGGCTCTCGCGAGCGGCGATCCGCACGCCGGGCGGATCGTCAAGCAGTCGCTGAAGGGCAAGGTCGAGGAGCTGATCAACAGGTGAGCGCTTCCGCGCTGACCGCGGGTGTCGAAGCGCTGTCCGTCAGCGCCTACGAGGTTCCCACGGCGACCGAGTGCGAATCGGACGGGACACTGGTGTGGGACTCCACCTCGGTGGTGGTGGTCGAAGTCGCGGCAGGAGACGAGAAGGGGCTCGGCTACACGTACTGCCATCCGGCGGCAGCGCAGGTGATCGAAGCGAAGCTCGCGGACGTCGTGACTGGCGCCGACGCGCTGATGCCGCAAGCGGCCTGGGCTCAGATGCAGGTCGAGATGCGACAGCTCGGCCACACCGGAGTCGCCGCGATGGCCGTCTCGGCCATCGACATCGCGCTCTGGGACCTCAAGGCGAAGCTGCTCGGCGTCTGCCTGGCGGATGCGCTGCCGCGCTTCCGCTCGAGCGTCCCCGTCTATGGCAGCGGCGGGTTCACCAGCTACTCCGACGAGCAGCTGCGCGAGCAGCTCCTCGGGTGGGTCGAGGAAGGCTTCCGGAGCGTGAAGATGAAGGTCGGCCGCGGGCGTGATGTGGCGCGCGTGGCGGCGGCACGCGAGGCGGTCGGGCCGGACGTGGAGCTGATGGTCGACGGCAATGGGGCGTACACGCCGAAGGAGGCGCTGCTCCGGGCCGAGCGGTTCGCCGAGCTTGGGGTGACGTACTTCGAGGAGCCGGTGACCTCGCAGGACCTGGAAGGGATGCGGGTGGTAAGCGAGCGTGCGCCCGCGGGAATGGCGATCGCGGCCGGCGAGTACGGCTGGAGCCTGGCCGACCTCGCGTCGATGGCGGAGGCGGTCGACATCCTCCAGGCCGACGTCTCGCGCTGCGGCGGGATCACCAACCTGCTGCGGGTCGACGGGCTCTGCAAGGCGCGCTCGAAGCCGTTCTCCGCGCACTGCGTGCCGGCGGTGATGGCGCACTCGGGCTGCGCGATGGAGACGCTCGAGCACTGCGAGTACTTCTTCGACCACTACCGGATCGAAGGGATGCTCTTCGAGGGAGTGCTCGACCCCGTCGAGGGGCGGCTGACGCCGGATCGGTCGCGGCCCGGCCTCGGCCTCGAGCTGCGGCGTGACGAGGCGGAGCGGTACCAGGTCTACGAGGGGGGCAGCGCCAGATGAACACGATCGACGTACCGGCCAGGGTCGACACGCGCTTCGGCGGAGGGATGTCGGCGGTCGCGACGATCGACCTCGATGGCCTCGTCGCGCGGCTCGAGTCGACGGTGCGAGGCGAGGTGCGCTTCGACGCGGGATCGCGGGCGATGTACTCGCACGACTCGTCGAACTTCCGCCAGACGCCGATCGGCGTGGTGATCCCGAGGACCGTCGACGACGTCGTCGCCGCGCACGCCGCCTGCCGCGACTTCGGCGCGCCGATCCTCTCGCGCGGCTGCGGCACGAGCCTCTCGGGCGAGACCGTCAACTACGCCGTCGTGATCGACTTCTCGAAGTACCTCCACGCGATCGGCGAGCCCGACGGCGAGGCGCGCACCGTGACCGTCCAGCCCGGGGCGATCAACGAGCAGGTAAACCGCAAGACCGGGGAGGTCGGCCTCGTGTTCGGCCCCGACCCCTCGACCCATTCGCGCTGCACGATCGGCGGCAACATCGGGAACAACTCGTGCGGCGTTCACTCGGTCCAGTCACAGCTCTACGGGCCTGGTCCGCGCACCTCCGACAACCTGGAGTCGATGGAGGTACTGACCTACGACGGCGCCCGCTTCCGCGTCGGCGTGGGGGAGGAGGATCAGCTCGAGGAGATCATCGCCGCCGGCGGGCGCAAGGGCGAGATCTACCAGCAGCTGCGAGACCTTCGCGATCGCTACGCGGACCTGATCCGCGAGCGCTACCGGCCGGTCGACGAGCTGCCGCGCCGGGTCTCCGGCTACAACCTCGACGAGCTGCTGCCGGAACGCGGGTTCAACGTGGCGCGCGCGCTCGTCGGGACGGAGGGAACGTGTGTGACCACGCTCGAGGCGACGCTCAAGCTGACCCCCGGCCTCTACCAGCGGACGCTCGTCGTCGTCGAGTACGACGAGCTCGCCGCCGCCGGCACGGACGTCTCGGAAATCGTGGAGCGCTGGCGGCCGATCGGGCTCGAAGCGCTCGATCGCCTGCTCGTCGAGGACCAGCAGCACCTCGGCATGAACGTCGACGAGCTCGAGGAGCTGCCGCGGCGGGGGGGCGCGGCCTGGCTGCTAGTCCAGTTTGGCGCGGACACGGCCGAGGAGTCGGTCCAGCGGGCGGACGAGTTCCGAGACTGGCTGGTCGACGAGCGCGGCTATGAGCGCGAGCGGATCAAGGTCGTCAAGAGCAAGCAGGAGGGCGGCTCGAGCCAGGACATCTGGACGATTCGCGAGGGCGGCCTCGGGTCGACCGCGTTCCCGCCCGACGGCCGCGACCACTGGCCCGGCTGGGAGGACTCGGCGGTCCCGCCCGAGCGGATCGGCGACTACGTGCGCGACCTGCAGAAGCTGTACGCAAAGCACGGCCTGCGCGGCGCGATGTACGGCCACTTCGGCCAGGGCTGTATCCACTCCCGGATCAGCTTCGACCTGCGCAGCGCCGAGGGCATCTCCAACTACCGGAGCTTCCTCGAGGAGGCCGCCGACCTCGTCGTGAGCTACGGCGGATCGCTGTCCGGCGAGCACGGCGACGGCCAGCAGCGTGCCGAGCTGCTCGAGCGCCAGTTCGGCGGCGAGCTGCTCGAGGCGATGCGCGCGTTCAAGAAGATCTGGGACCCCGAGTGGAAGATGAACCCGGGCAAGGTCGTAGACCCGTACCGGCTCGACGAGGACCTGAAGCTTGGACCCGACTACAACCCGCCGCGGCCGCGCGTTCGCTTCGCCTACAAGCAGGACGACGGCGACTTCGCCCACGCCGCGCTGCGCTGCGTCGGCGTCGGCAAGTGTCGCGTCCCCGACGCCGGCAGCGTCATCTGCCCGAGCTTCCAGGCGACCCGCGAGGAGAAGCACTCGACACGCGGGCGCGCCCGACTGCTCCACGAGATGCTCCAGGGCGACGTGATCAAGGACGGCTGGAAGAGCGACGAGGTCCATGACGCGCTCGACCTCTGCCTCTCCTGCAAGGGATGCACGAACGACTGCCCGGTCAACGTCGACATGCCCACGTACAAGGCCGAGTTCCTGCACCACCACTTCAAGGGGCCGGGACGCCGGCGACCGCGCCACGCGTACGCCTTCGGCTTCATCGACCAGGCGGCTCGGATCGCGACGCGGATGCCGCAGGTCGTGAACTTCGTGACCGGGACTCCGCGACTCGCTCGGATCGCGAAGCTGGCCGCGGGGATGGCGCCGGAGCGGGAGATCCCGACCTTCGCCCCGGAGTCTCTACAGCGCTGGTTTGAGCGGCGAGGTGGGAGCGCGAACGCCGGCAAGCGGGTGGTGCTGTGGCCCGACACTTTCAACAACTACCTGCACGCGCACGTCGGGATCGCGTGCGTCGAGGCGCTCGAGGCGGCCGGGTGGGAGGTCGTGATGCCGCAGGGCCACGTCTGCTGCGGACGGCCGCTGTACGACTACGGGTTCCTCGACGTCGCCGAGCGATACCTGCACCGGACACTCGACGTGCTTCGCGACGAGATCCGGGCCGGCACCCCCATCGTCGGCATGGAGCCGAGCTGCCTGGCGGTTTTCAAGGACGAGCTGCTCGGGATGCTGCCGCACGACGACGACGCGCGGCGGCTCGCCGGCAACGCCTACCACTTCGGCGAGTTCTTCGAGAAGTTCAACGTCGAGGTTCCGCGGCTCGAGCGGCGGGCGCTGCTGTGGGGGCATTGCCACCACAAGGCCACCGGCGGCATCGAGCCGGAGCAGCGGCTGCTCGAGCGGATGGGGCTCGACGTATCGCAGGTGAGCGGCGGGTGCTGCGGGCTGGCGGGATCGTGGGGCTTCGAGGAGGGGCACCACCAGGTCTCACTCGACTGCGGCGAGCAGGCGCTGCTGCCCGCGGTGCGCTCGGCGGAGCGCGACACGCTCGTCGTCGCGAACGGCTTCTCGTGCAAGACGCAGATCGAACAGGCGGGAACCGGGCGGCAGGCCCTGCACGTCGCCGAGGTGATGCGGCTGGCGGGGGGGAAGGGAGACCCCGGCGGGCGGCTCGAGGCGCGAAACGGACGGCGGGCGCTCGTGGCCGGCGCCGCGGCCGTCACGGCGTGTGCGCTCGCGGCCGGTGCCGCGCTCGCCGCACGTCGGTAGGCACGGCTTTTCTGCGGCGTCGGGCCTGCTCACCCGCCGTCGAGGACGAAGCCCGGGAGGCCGAAGCGCTCCTCGAGAAGGCCGGGGACGGCTGCCGGCTGGATCTCCGAACGGACCGTACCGTCCGGCAACTCCTTGAACCCGAAGAGGTCGACCCAGCCGCCGTCGCGCGCGCTGCGCAGCACGAGCTCGGAGCCGTCCTCGACGACCTGGAAGCGCCACCCCGACTGCTCGTGAGGCTCGCCGGGACCGAACGGGATCGGCTCGAGGGCCAGCTTGAGCAGCAGGGTGTGCTCGAAGCAATAACCTCCGCGACGGTCTCCGACGAGCTTGCGCTAAAGGTCCTCGGGGGCCAGAGAGACAGGTAGACCGCGGCGGGAATCGAGGTTCTCGAACGGATCGAGATGACGTGCGCGCGATGACGCTCGGCGAGCGGCGCGCCCGCGTGTGCGCCGATTCGCCGCAGGTACGCGTCGAGGTCGAACATCTTCGCTGAGCCTAAGTGACGGTGACCCAAAAGGCGTCGTTCGCTTGCACCGAAGGCATAGGGTCCTCGGGCTGCTTCCTCAGCGCATGACACCTCAGCAAGATGCGCTCCGCCCGGGGGCTACACGCTGCTGATCACGGCGACCAACACGAGCGGGCAGCGCTCCCCGGCGCAGTCGCTCAAGTTCGCGACCGTCAAGTAAGCCGGGCTACGCGGCCGTGACGCGGACCCGCGACCACGCGTTGTTGGCGTAGCCCTGGAAGTTCCACAGCTGCTCGACGCTCTCCGGCTGGGTGTTCGCCGCGCTGTCGAAGGCGCGACATACGAGCAGCGACTCGCCAGGTGGCAGGCTGACCGTGTGACGCCAGAGCCGCCAGGCCCACCGGCCCTGGTCGGGTCCGAGCGTGGCGGTCTCCCAGCTATGTCCTTCGTCGACCGAGACGTCGACGCGCGCGATGCGCGAATCGCCTCCCGTGATCGCCCAGCCCCGGACCTCCGCGCGCCCGGGCCGCAGGCGCGCTCCGTCCTCCGGCGTGAGGATCGCGGAGTTGACGCTCAGCTCGCCGAGCGGGATGCCCGCCTCGGGGTCCGCGCTGTGCTTCTCGTCGCGTGGCGGGTGCAGCCTGTAGGAGACGGCCTGGAAGTGGTTCGACGACGGACGGTCGAGGACGCGGACCTGGCGAAGCCACTTGACGCTGCGCGCGCCGATGTAGCCGGGGACGACGGCGCGCAGAGGACCGCCGTGGAGCTCCGGCAGCGGGGTGTCGTTCATCGACCAGGCGAGCAGCACCTCCGGGGAGGTGGCCTTGCGCAGCGGGATCGATCCGCCGAAGCAGTCGGCTTCCGCGCTCCGGTCGGCACCGAGGAGCTCGACGTGCCGGGCTCCGTCGCGGACGCCCGCCTCGGCGAGCACGTCGGCGAGAGAGACTCCGGTCCAGCGCGCCGTCCCGAGCACCTGCGCCCGCCACGGGATCTCACCGTTGATGTCGCGGAGCGCCATCAGCTCTGCGCGACGGTTGCCGGCGCACTCGAGCGTCGCCGTCACGGTGTGGCTCGGGAACGAGTCTGCCAGGGCGGCGGGCGTGAGCGACAGCGCGCGTTCGACGAGGCCGCACAGCTCGAGGCGATGGCCGTCAGGGTCGATCCGCGGCACCTCGCCGTGCGTGCGCACATAGAAGGCATCGGTCGCGGTAAGCGGCTCGAGGAGCGCGTCGGGCGGAGGCTCGGCGTTATAAGGCCGCTCCTGCCAGACGATCATCGCGTTCCGCTTCTCGCCGGTAGGTCGGGGGTTCGCTGCGCTCACCGGGCTGACTGTACGTGCCCTGTCAGGGATCCATCGCGGCGGCGCGAACCGTCGACGCACGCCGGGCGATCGGGAGGATCGTCGCTCGCATGGACATGACGACCGGAGCTGATCGCGGGGCCGTCGCGGCCGCGGGGCTTCGAGCGTCCTTGCCCCGCTCGATCCGGCGCGCGCCAGCCGCACACGCGGGATCGTGAAACGGGCTCTACGAGAGGGTCGTCAGCACCATCGGCACGACCGCACGAGCGCCCGCGTCGCGCAGCGCCGCCCCGACGACGGCGATCGTCCAACCCGAGCGCCGCTCGTCGTCCACGAGCGCCGCGGTGCCCGCCCGGGCAGGCCCGACGGTAAACGCGCCCGCGACGTTGGCGTGCTGCTGCGCGGCGTTAGCCATCTCCCGCTGCGGAGGCCGAGCCTCGACTCGCGTCACGATGTCGAGGTAGGGCAAGCCGAGACGGCTCGCGACGCGCTCGCCCGCTTGGCGGCCGATGTCGGGCGGGCCGGCCGAGGGCACGGCCGTGACCCAGTCGATCCGCGGCGAGGAGACCTCGAGCAGGGTGGCGAGGGCGGCCACGATCTCCTCGTCGAGGTGACCGGCGCGGATTCCCCGGTCGATGGCGGGCCACCACCCGCCGTCGCCGCGACGGGCGAGCCCCCAGCCCGGCAGCGTGCGAGCGCCCTCCGGCAGCTTGCGCATCGCGCCGCTCGCGTCGGGGACCATCTTCTTGGCCTCGAGGGGGAGCGGGCGGCTGCGCAGGTGGCGCCCGGCGAGCTCGACGAGGCGGGGGTCCGGCGGATCGGCGAAGCGCGGCCGCGTGCAGACCGAGCAGCGACCGCAGTCGTGCGGGGACGGATCGTCGAGCTCCTCCTGAAGCGCGCGCATGAGGCAGCGGCCGTCGTTTCCGAAGCGCGCCATCGCCTCCTGCTCGGTCCGTCGCAGCGCGGTGACCTTGGCATAGCGCTCCGTGTCGTAGCTCCAGTCGCTGCTCGCGACGAGTCCCCAGCGGGCACCTTCGCGGCGCACCGCTCCCTCGACGTCGAGGACCTTGAGCATCGCCTCGATCCGCTTCTGGCCGAGGTTGACCGCCGGCATCAGCTCGCGCACCGTCATCCCGCCGCCTCCCGCCGCCGCGAGCTGGTCGAGCACGGTGCGAACGCGGTCGCTCCGCGGGAACGCCGAGTCGATGAAGAAGTCCTGGATCCGCCGGTCCTCGTCGCCGCGCAGCAGCACCGCGTCCGCGTGCGGCACGGCGCGTCCGGCGCGCCCGACCTGCTGGTAGTAGGCGATCACCGAGCCCGGCGCCTGAAAGTGGACGACGAAGGCGAGGTCCGGCTTGTCATAGCCCATGCCGAGCGCGCTCGTGGCGACCACCGCCTTGACATCGTTGCGGAGCAGCCGCTCCTCGACCTCGAGCCGCCGGGCGTTCTCCTGCTCGCCGCTGTAGGCGACGGCGGAGACGCCGTGCTCGGAGAGGAAGTCGGCGACCTGCTCCGTGTCGCGCGTCGTGAGCGTGTAGACGATGCCCGAGCCAGGCAGGCGAGGCAGGTGCTCGACGAGCCAGGCGAGCCGCTGCGCGGGGCGGGGTAGCTCGACGACCTCGAAGCGGAGGCTCTCCCGCGCGAGCGGGCCGCGGTAGAGGCGGAGCCGCTCGCCGCCGCCCGGGGCGAGCTGCTCGAGCACGTCCTCGACGACGCGGTCGTTCGCGGTGGCGGTCGTGCCGAGCACCGCCACACCGGGGCCGAGCGAGCGCAGCATGTCGCTGACGCGCCTGTAGTCGGGGCGGAAGTCGTGTCCCCAGTCGGAGATGCAGTGCGCCTCGTCGACGACGAGCAGGCCCACGGAGGCGGCGAACAGGGGCAGCATCCGCTCCCTGAAGCGCTCATTCGCGAGCCGCTCGGGACTGACGAGCAGCAGGTCGATCTCGTCGCTTGCGAGCCGGGCCGCGACCAGGTCCCACTCGTCACGGTTCGTGCTGTCGACCGTATGGGCGCGCAGTCCGAGGCGCGCCGCAGCGGCCAGCTGGTTGCGCATCAGCGCGAGCAGCGGACTGACGATCAAGGTCGGACCGGCGCCGCGCTCGCGGAGCAGTGAGGTGGCCAGGAAGTAGACGGCGGACTTGCCCCAGCCGGTCCGCTCGACACAGAGCACCCGGGCACGGTCGGCGACGAGGTCGCGGATCGCCTCGAGCTGGTCGGGCCGAAATGACGCGGTCTGGTCGGCGGTCAGGGCTCGGAGGCGCGTGAGCGCCGCGACGGCGAGCGGCTCTGAGGCGACCGGGGGCATCCATCCATGCTGGCAAGGGCCCCGGCCGGACCCTGCACGGCCTGGCCGAGGCTCAGTGCCTGCCGTTGCGGCTGAGGGCGGCCGCGGCTACCCCGGCGGCCGCCGCTCCGACGCCCGCGACCACGGCCCCGCGGTGCTTCGAGAGCTCGAGCTGGGGGCTCGCGCCGTGCGCGATCTCGTCGAACGGTCCGTGCGCTCCGCGGTCCTCGTCGACCGGCGCGAACAGGTTGTCGTGACCCGCGGGGTCGAGGTCGTGCTGGGTCATCTGCGACTTGTAGCCCGAGCGGGCGAGGTAGCGGTCGAGGAGCCATGGGGCGAAGCGCTCGCCGAGGATGTTCATCACGGTCGGTATCCCGACGTAGATCTGACGGCGCCTGTGGTGCGCCGCATAGTGGATCGCGTCGGCCGCTACCTCGGGCTGGTAGATCGGCGGGACCGGCATCGTCTGCTTCGGCAGCTTCGTGCGCCCCCAGGTGAACTGGGTCGTGTTGAGCCCGGGGAGCTGCACCATCGACAGCCTCACCTTCGAGTCGTCGTGGCGCAGCTCGGTGATCAGGCTCTCGGTGAAGCCCTTGCAGGCGTGCTTGGCGCCGCAGTAGGGCGACTGGAGCGGGATGCCGCGGTAGGACATCGCCGAGCAGACCTGGACGATCGAGCCGCGGTCGCGCCCCCGCATCCGCCGCAGCGCGGACTGCGTGCCCCAGACCATGCCGAGGTAGGTGACCTCGGTCGCGCGGCGGAACTCGTCCGGCTCGATGTCGAGGAACTCCGCGTAGAGGGTCACCATCGCGTCGTTGACCCAGACGTCGATCGGGCCGAAGGCGTCCTCGACGGAAGAGGCGGCGGCCTCGACCTGGTCGGGGTCGGCGACGTCGACGGGGAGCGCGAGCGCCGTGCCCCCGTCACGCTCGACCTCTCGCTTGACGCCCTCGAGGCCCCTGCGGCCGCGCGCAACCAGGCCGACCTTCGCGCCGTCGCGGGCGAAGCGGCGCGCCGCCGCGCGTCCGACGCCTCCCGAGGCTCCGGTTATGACCACGACCTCGCTCATCTCAGCCTCCTCCGGGACTCGACTCCTCGAACAGAACGGCGGCGTTGACCAGGGCAAGATGGGTGAGCGCCTGCGGCACGTTGCCGCGAAACGCGTGACTGACCGGATCCATCTCCTCCGGATAGAGGCCGACGTCGCCGGCGAGGGCGACGAGGGCGTCCATCGTCTCGGCCGCCTCGTCGTGGCGGTTCGCCATCGCGAGCGCGTCGACGCACCAGAACGAGCATGCCAGGAAGGCGTTCTCCTGCTCCGACATGCCGCTGTAGCGGTAGAGCAGCGGCCCGCCCGCGCCGAGCTCGCGCCTGACGGCGTCGATGGTCGAGTTCATTCGCTCCCCCCGCGGGTCGGCGAAGCCGCGGCGGGCGGCGAGCAGAACGCTCGCGTCCAGGGCCTCGCTGCCCTCCTTCTCGACGTAGCTTCGCCGCGCCGGGGACCAGAGCCGCTGCTCGACATAGGAGAGGACGTCCTCGCGCGCGCGGCGCCAGCCGCTCATGTCGCGTGCCGGGATGTCTCCCTGCTCGGCGAGCCGCACGACACGGTCGAAGGCGACCCAGACGCCCATCTTCGAGCTGGCGTACTGGGCCTCCTCGGAAAGCTCCCAGATCCCCGCGTCCGGCGAGCGCCAGATCCGCGTGAGGAGGTCGGCGATGTCCGCGATCCGCTCGCCGGTCTCCACGTCGAGCACGCCGCCCTGCTTGACGTACATGTAGGCGATGTCGATGAAGTCTCCGAAGCCCCCGAGCTGGAGCTGGCTGCCGGCCTGATTGCCCCTCAGCACCGGCCGGCTGAGCCGGTAGCCGGGCATCGGCACCGGGGTCTGACCGCGCAGCACGGGGCCCGCCAGGCGGTAGACGGGATCGACACGAGGGTGGGTGTGGCTGGTCGCGGCGAGCATCCAGTTGAACGACTCGTGCACGAGGTCGTCGAAGCCCACCCGCAGCAGCGCGTCGAGCGTGAAGGAGAGGTCGCGCGTCCACGCGTAGCGGTAGTCGAAGTTGCGCTGCCCGTGGATCGCCTCCGGCAGCGAGGTGGTGCCGGCCGCGGCGATCGCACCCGTCCGCTCGTCGGCGAGAAGCCCGATCGCGAGCAGGCTGCGCTCGACGGCGGCGCTCCAGCCGCCCCGGTACTCGTTGCGCGCGATCCAGCGCCGCCAGTACTCGACCGTGCCGTCGAGGCGCCGCTCGACCGCCTCGCGCCGCGAGAGAAGCAGCGGGCCGCCGGGGACGGCGCGCAGCACGAGCAGCGCGCTCGTGCCCTCCTCCGCGGTGAAGCTCCCCTGGAGCAGACCGCCCGTGCTCGACGGCTCTCCCGCGTCCCAGGACTGGAAGCCGAGGCGCAGCCGCTCGCCGCTCAGCAGCCGGGCATCGTCGCGCAGCCGCTCGATGCGCGCCGTCTGGCGGCCGTAGTCGAAGCGAGGCTCGAGACGCCAGAGGAGCGGCACTCGTCCGGACAGTCCCTCGACCCGGCGGACCAGCTCGCGTCCGGGCGGAGCCTCTCCCGCCGGACGGCAGAGCGCGTCGGTGACCCGGACGGTCCCGTCCGCCGTGCGAAACGTCGTCTCGAGCACGTTCGTACGCTCGACGTAGCGGCGCTCAGACTCGAAGGGCACGGAAGGGGCGAGC
The DNA here is from genome assembly GCA_963719375.1 of uncultured Actinomycetes bacterium. Classification (GTDB taxonomy): domain Bacteria; phylum Actinomycetota; class Thermoleophilia; order Solirubrobacterales; family Thermoleophilaceae; genus JAICJV01. The sequence continues at coordinate 2,987,934 of CAVRBY010000001.1, forward strand.
GAGAAGCTGCCGCCGCGGGCCGGGTCGAGCACGGCGCCGAAGACGCTCGGGGAGTCGAGCTGCGGCAGGCAGAGCCAGTCGATCGACCCGTCGCTCGCGACGAGCGCGAGCACCTGGCCGTCGCCGATCGCGGCGTAGGCGCGGAGCGGCGCGTAGCCGTCGGCGCCGCGCTGCAGCGTGGGCTCGGCGCGCTCGCCGGCGCCGGCCATTCGGGGGAGCGTCATGCCCGACCCCTACCCGAGCGCCACCGAGCGCACGGGCTCTCCCGTCAGCGCGCTGACAAGGCGTGCACCCGATGCAGGGCACGCGGGCACGCTGCGGGCGTGAACAAGCCGGCACCGTTAGCTCTCGCGCGCGCCGTCTACGGCAGCGTCCTGCTCGCGAGCCCCCGGACGATCCTCGGCAAGCGCGAGGACCATCCGGCGCTCGTCTTCGCGCGGGTGCTCGGCGCCCGCCAGCTGCTCGAGGGCGCGGTGCTCGCCACGCGACCGAAGCCGCGGCTGCTGGCGCTCGGCGCGGTCGTCGACCTCGTCCATGCCGTGACGGCGATCGCGCTCGCGCGCGCGACCCGCTCGCACCGCCGGGCGCTGCGGATCAACGTCGCGGTGGCGCTGCTGGTTGCGGCCGGGGCGCTCGTCGAGGCGCGGCGCGCGTGACGTCGATCGCCGGCGGTGAGCAGCTCGCCGCTCGCTGCGAGGAGGTGCTTCGCGGGAACTGGCGGGAGGGCTCGCGTGACGGGGTGGCGTTCGCCTACACGGCGCCGAGCAGCGGCCGCTACCCGTGGCAGTGGTACTGGGACTCGTGCTTCAGCGCGATCGCCTGGCGGCGGTTCGACCCGGCGCGCGCGCGGGCCGAGCTCGAGAGCCTGCTCGCGGCGGCGGAGTCCGACGGCTTCATCGGGCACACGATCTTCTGGGCGGCGCCCGCCGACCGCGTGCGCAGCATCTTCTACAACTTCCGCTCGCGCAGCGACCCGATGACGCGCACGATCCAGCCTCCGCTGCTCGCGTGGGCATGGCGGATCGCCGTCGGCGACCCGGCGGCCGTGCCGGCGATCGCGCGCCACCACGACCGCGTCGAGGACGACAGGGGCCTCGACGGCGACGGGCTGCTCTGGATCATCCAGCCCGACGAGTCGGGTCTCGACGCCTCGCCGAAGTTCGACTCGGCGTGGGGCTGGCACGCCGATGGCCTGCCCGGCTTTCCGCTGCTCGTGCGGCGCAACCGGGCGCTCGACTTCGACATCCGGCGGGTCACCGCGGCCGGCGGCCCGATCGTCTGTGGCACCGCGACGAACGTGCTGCACAACCTCTCGCGGCTCGCGCTCGGGAAGAGCTCGATCACCGAGGCGATCCTCGACCGGCTCTACGACGAGCGAACCGGCCTCTTCCATCAGCTCGTCCGCCCGAGCCTGGGCCGGCACGGCGAGCGGCGCCACCCGGTGCTCACCTGGGCGGCGCTGTCACCGCTCGCGCTGCCGGACCTGCCCGAGCCGATCGGGCGCCGGCTCGTCGAGCAGTACCTGCTCGACCCGAAGCGCTTCTGGCTGCCGGTCCCGCCGCCGTCGGTTTCGGCAAGCGACCCGAGCTTCTCGCGCCGCGACCGCTTCCTCTTCCTGCGCCGCTACTGGCGGGGCCCGACCTGGATCAACGCCGCCTGGCTCCTCTGGCTCGGCCTCGTCAGGCTCGGCTACGCCGAGGAGGCCCGGACGATGGCGAGCAGGGTGTCGGCGACCGTCGCACGCGAGGGCCTGCGCGAGTACTACGACCCGTACTCAGGCGCCGGGATGGGCGCCGAGCACTTCTCGTGGTCCGCGCTGGCGATGGAGCTCGCCGACCCCGACCCGGCCGCCGCGAGCAGCCACCTCTGAGCGGCCCTGTCATGGGCCGGACCGGCGCAGTTACGCGGTCGGGGACGCGGGGACGAGGCGAAGCGAGGTGATCGCCGAAAGCCAGCCAGCCAAGCCACGGGCGGGCGTCAGAGCGATGCTCGGCAGGCTGGCGCCGCTGAGGGAGCTCGGAAACGACGAGCGGGGCAGGCGGGTGGTGTTGCTGCTCGCCGCGGTGCTCGCGCTTGACACCGCCGACGTAGCCACCGTCGGGTCGGTCGCCGGGCAACTCGAGCGAGCGCTGTCGATCTCGAACACGGAGCTCGGGCTGCTCGTCGCGCTGCCCTCGCTCGTGGGCGGGCTCGCGACGCTGCCGGTCGGCGCCCTCACCGATCGGGTCGGCCGCGTGCGACTGCTCTCCGCGAGCATCGTCGCCTGGTCGCTCGCGATGGCGGTGAGTGGCGCCGCCACCTCCTTCGGCTTCCTGCTGATCACGCGCGTCGCGCTCGGGGCGGTGACCGCCACCGGCGGACCGACGGTCTCGTCGCTGATCGGCGACAGCTTCGCGCCGGAGCGGCGTGCGCGTATCTACGGGCTGATCCTGAGCGGCGAGCTCGTCGGCGCGGGAATCGGCTTCTTGATCAGCGGCGAGGTCGCCTCGGCGTTCGGCTGGCGCGGCGCGTTCGTGGCGCTCGCGATCCCGAGCGCTGCGCTGTCCGTCGCGGTGTGGCGCCTGATGCCGGAGCCGCAGCGCGGCGCTCGACGATCCGGCGGGGACCCGGCCGAGGCGGGCCGGGCGACGCTCGCCCGGCGGGCCGTCCGCGCCCAGCACGTCGAGCCGCGGTCGGGGCTCATCCTGCACGAGGATCCGGAGAGGATGGACCTGCCGTCGGTGATTCGCTACGTGCTGCGCGTCCCGACGAACGTAGTGCTCGTGCTGGCCTCGGCGCTCGGGTACTTCTACTTCTCCGGCGTGCAGACCTTCGGGGTCGTCTTCTTCCGCGGCTGGTACGGCCTCAGCCACGGGGCGGCCACCGCGCTGCTCGCGCTGCTCGGGGTCGGCGCGCTCGCGGGCGTCATCGGAGGCGGACGGCTCGCCGACCGGCTGATGCGCCAGGGGCACCCGAGCGGCCGCGTGCTCGTCGGAGGCGTCGCCTACCTGGTTGCGGCCGCCGCCTTCCTGCCCGCGCTCCTGATCCACTCGCTCGCGGCGGGATTGCCGCTCTACCTGATCGGCGCATGCGCGCTCGCGGTGCGCAACCCACCGCTCGACGCGGCGAGGCTCGACATCATGCACTTCCGCCTGTGGGGTCGCGCGGAGGGCGTCAGGACCGTGCTCCGCCGGATCGCCGTGGCGATCGCGCCGCTCGTCTTCGGCGGAATAGCGGACGCGGTCGGCGGCCGCGCGAACGGCTCGGAGCAGCACGGCTTTGGAGCGACCGCGAACGCGCAGGGCCTCGACGTGGCGCTGATCGTGCTGCTCGTGACCGTGGCCGCGGGCGGGTTGCTGACGCTGCGAGCGATCAGGACCTACCCGCGTGACGTGGCGACCGCGGCGGCCTCGGAGGAGGAGACGCGCGACCGCGCCTCAGGGCTCGAGGACGGGTGAGGTGACCGCGCCGGGCTCCTTTACCTCCTAACGGCCCGGCGCGAGGTACTTCTCCCGATCAACGAGGACGTTCGCGAACTTGTCAGCGCCGAACAGGATGGGGCCAGCGCGAAGCCGATCCGGAGCATGATGAAGCCCTGATAGGCCGGTTCGCTCCGGAGGCGATCCGCGTGCGGCCGCAGCGTGGGGGTGGGCGTTCCGTGAGGCGGGGATCAGCGTTGCGATCCCTGTTTGCGTCCGGCGGCGCCGGATTCTTACCGTGACCGGGGCACGCTCGCTCATGACCGTATGCGTCCGTGCGGCCCTCATTCTTTACGTTCGAACAGCGTGAGGTAAGACCGCCACCGGGACCGACGCCAACCAAACATGCGCCATTCAGACGTTCGGCTCGAAGGCCGTCATGTTCGCGCAACACCACCCCGCACATGCCAGGAGTTCCTGTCCCGCACCAGAAGGAGCGACCCATGAGCACTCGAGCGCGAACGTTCTTGATAGTCGGCGCGAGCCTCACCGGCGCCAAGGCCGCCGAGGAGCTGCGCAAGCAGGGCTTCGACGGCCGCGTCATCCTGATCGGCGACGAGCCGGAGCTCCCATATGAGCGCCCGCCGCTGACCAAGGACTACCTGCGCGGCGAGTCAGCCCGAGAGAAGACTCGCGTCCACGACGAAGGCTTCTACGAGCAGCACGACATCGAGCTCCTGCGGGGCGTCCGTGCCACCGCGATCGAACCCGCGCAGAAGCAGGTCCTCGTCGACGGTGAAAGACGACTCGGCTACGACCGCCTGCTGATCGCCACGGGCGCGGAGCCGCGCAGGCTCGACCTACCGGGCGCAGAGCTAGAGGGTGTCCATTATCTCCGCACGATCGCGGACTGCGACGTCCTGCGAGCGCGTCTCGGTGCCGGTGGCCGGGTCGCCGTCATCGGCGCGGGCTGGATCGGGGCGGAGTTCGCCGCGTCCGCCCGCCAGCGCGGTCTCGAGGTCACGATGATCGAGCCGGCCGCCGTGCCACTCGAGCGGGTGCTCGGGACGAAGCTAGGCGGCTTCTACGGCGACGTGCACCAGGGCCACGGTGTCGAGCTTCACACGAACACCGGCGTGCAGGCCTTCGAAGGCAAGGGGTCGGTCGCCGCTGTCAGGACAAGCACGGGGCAGTCGATCGCATGCGACTTCGTCGTCGTCGGCGTCGGGGTGACCCCGCGCACGCAGCTCGTCGAGGCGGCCGGAGCGAAGATCGACAACGGGGTTACGGTCGATCAGCAGCTGCGGACGACCATCCCCGATGTGTTTGCCGCCGGCGACGTCGCCAGCGCCTGGCATCCGTTCTTCAAACGTCAGATCCGCGTCGAGCACTGGGCCAACGCGCTCAACCAGGGCCCCGCGGCGGCGCAGGCGATGCTTGGCCAGGACGTCTCCTATGACCGGCTGCCCTACTTCTTCTCCGACCAGTACGACGTCGGCATGGAGTACAGCGGCTACGCCGTCGAATGGGACGACGTCGTCTATCGGGGAGCGTTCGCCGACGGCGAGTTCGTCGCGTTCTGGCTCAAGGACCGCCGCGTCGTCGCGGGGATGAACGTCAACGTCTGGGACGTCAACGACGAGCTGCAGGCGCTGATCCGCTCCGGCCAAGAGATCGACCGCGCGTCCCTTGCCGATGAGGACACGCCGCTCGCCGATCTTGTCGCCGAGATAAGCCAAAAATGAGTCGGGCGGCCGGGTCTCGGAGGAGGGACTCGACCTCGCGCGAATCACGTCAGAGCTGGAGCGCGGACGGCGTCGCCCCCAATCACCCGCTGCTCGACTGCCTCGAGGCCAAGTTGGCTGCACTCGGGCGCCGTTCCGGTCGACCGGGGAAGCAACCGGTCGGCGCGCGCGTCATTAGACGCAGACGCAGTCGGTGAAAGCCAGTCGAGAGGACAGCGATGCAATCAGCGAGCGACATAAGCCCAGCCCGGGTCCTGATCGTGGCAAGCGAGACCGCTGACAGCGCCGACCTGCTCGCTGCCGTCGCGGGACGGGCGGGCGCCGGGCGGTGTAGCTTCACGCTGCTGGTGCCGGCGTCGCCACGAGGGCTCCACCGGGTGGTCGATCCGGAAGATCACGGGGTGGCAGAAGCGCAGCGGAGGCTCGATGCTGCGCTGCCGCGCCTGTCCGGGGCCGCCGGCGCCAAGGTCGCGGGAATCGTCGGATCACACGATCCGCTCGCCGCCGTCCAGGACGCGCTCAACCTGGTTGGGTTCGACGAGGTCATCCTGTCGACGCTGCCCGCGCATATATCGGCGTGGCTGCGGCTCGACCTTTCGCACAAGATCCGCGCGCTCGGGATACCGGTGACCGAAGTGGCCAAGGCTGATCTCACGCCGCTGCCTGCCGCTTGATCGCGACTGACTGGATACGACGCGGCGGAGGCCCTGATCGACGGCGTCCTATAGGGGGTTTTCCGAAACCACTAGCGAAACGCCCGCTGCCAAGCGTCTCGCATCGGGTCGCGGTAGAAGGTGAACAAGATCGGCGCGACGAGTAGCAACACGGCCTCGTCGAACGGCCCCGGCACGGGTAGCAGTGCGAATCCGGCCAGCCACCGCAGCGGCCTTGGGATCCGCCCGTCGCCGACGATCAGCCTGGTGGCGCGAATAGCTCTCGGGACGAGCTTTCGCACGGCGGCAAGCTTAGGCGGCGAGGGGCATGGCACACGCTAGGGCGTTTCGCTAGCCCATCCTGCCGGCCTAGCGGCGTCGCTGGAGCACCTCCGGCGTCGCCGCGCGGCCCGCTCGGCGCAGTCGGGGTCTTGCCGCCCGGAGACTCGCGCCCCTATCCGGCCGTGCCGTCGCTTCCTCCGGTGAAGCGCGGCTGCCGGCGTTCGGCGATCGCCCGCGTGCCTTCGCGCACGTCCTCGCCGAAGAAGCTGAGCATCTCATACGCGACGCTCGCGTCGAAGGCCGGAATCGCGGCGCGCAGCCAATGGTTGAGCGTGCGCTTGGTCCAGCGCGCCGCATGCTGCGGGCCCTCGGCGATCCGGGCAGCGACCGCGAGCGCCGTGTCCAGGACGTCGGTGGCCGGGACGCAGCGGCTGACAAGACCGATCCGCTCCGCCTCGCGGCCGTCGATGAAATCGGCCGTCAGCAGGTAGTACTTCGCCTTCGCCATCCCGCAGAGCAGGGGCCAGAGGATCGCCGCGTGGTCGCCCGCCACGACGCCGAGGCGGAGGTGGCCGTCGGTGAGCCGGGCGTCCTCCGCGATGATGCTGATGTCCGCCAAGAGCGCGACCGCGAGCCCCGCGCCCACCGCGGTGCCGTTGATCGCCGAGACGATCGGCTTCTCACACTCGAGCATGCCGGTGACGAGCTCGGCCGCTTCGCCGGCCATCGCCGCGATGCGCCGGTAGTCCCCCGCCATCCGCTCGATCATCTCGAGGTCTCCGCCGGCGGAGAACGCGCGCCCGGCGCCGGTCACGACGGCGGCGTTCGTGCCGGGGTCGGCCGCGATGTCGCGCCAGACACCGGCGAGCTCGGCGTGGAGGCGCTCGTCGGTCGCGTTCATGCGCTCGGGTCGGTCGATGACGACCTGGAGGACGCCAGGGCTGGGGCGCTTGAACGTCAGGTGCCGGTAGGCGTCGTAATCCATGTTCGTCTCCTCGTATGTCGGCGGATGCGGCCGGACTGCGTCAGCCTGCCATCGTCAGGCCGCCGCTGACGCTCAGCACCTGCCCGGTCACGTAGCCGGAGCGGTCTGAGAGAAAGAACTCGATCGCGTTCGCGACGTCCTCGGGCTGCCCGAGACGGCGCATCGGGACGGCGCGGACGAGTGCCTCCTGCAGGCGCTCGGGCTGCGCTCGCAGGAGCGGCGTGTCGGTGGGCCCGGGGCAGACAGCGTTCGCGGTTATCGCGTGGCGAGCCGCCTCGCGAGCGACCGACTTCGTGAACGCGACGACGCCGCCCTTCGCGCCCGCGTAGACCGCCTCGCCGCTCGAGCCGACGCGGGCGGCGTCGGAGGCGACATTGACTATCCGGCCACCGGCGCCGCGGTCGATCATCGGCCGCAGAAAGGCGTGCGTGACCGCCACTACGCCGAGCAGGTTGACCCCGACGACGCGCTCCCAGAACGCCGCCTCGGTCTCGACGAACGGCCGGGTCTCGTCCCAGCCGGCGCAATTGACCACAGCCCACGGGACGTCGAGGCGCTCGCGGACCGCCGCCGCGAACCGCTCGACCGACTCCATCGAGGTGACGTCGACGGCGAAGGGGTGCACGCCGGGGGCCGCCGTGGCGCTCTGCTCCGCGCGCTGCTCGTCGATGTCGGCTGCCGCGACGGTGAGGCCGATACGCGCGAGTGCCTTTGCCGTGGCCCGCCCGATCCCCGAGCCCGCGCCGGTGACCACAGCGATCTGCCCGTCAGGCGTCATTCGCCGGAGCCTACATTCGGCGGTGCTGGGGCCCACTCGCGCGAGGCGGGCCCTACGCCGCCGCGTGACCGTTACTCGCCGGTAGCATCGGGTTATGCTCGCCGAGGAGCTCGGATTCGCGGGTGTGGCCGAGCAGGCCGAGCTGGTCCGGCGCGGCGAGGTCTCGGCCCGGGAGCTGGTCGAGCTGGCGCTTGGGCGAATCGAGCGGCTCGATCCGCAGTTGAACGCCTTCGGCGCCGTCTACCGCGACCGGGCGCTGCACGAGGCGGAAGCCGCCGACGCGCGGGCGGCGGCCGAGGACTGGGCGCCATTGCTGGGCGTCCCGGTCGCGGTCAAATACGAGATCGACATCGCGGGCGAGCTCACGAGCCACGGGACGGACGCGATGGTGACGCCCGCGGCGGCCGACGCGGAGGTCGTCCGGAGGCTCCGGGCTGCGGGAGCGGTCGTGGTCGGCAAAACGAAGATGCCCGAGCTCGGCCTCTGGCCGTTCACCGAATCAGTGACCTGGGGCGTGACCCGCAATCCCTGGGATCCGGAGCGCACCCCGGGCGGCTCGAGCGGCGGCTCGGCCGCCGCCGTCGCGGCCGGGCTCGTGCCGGTCGCGCTCGCCTCCGACGGGGCCGGCTCAATCCGCATTCCGGCCGCGTGCTGCCGGCTGTTTGGACTGAAGCCTCAACGAGGTCGCGTGCCGCGCGCCCCGCATGATCGCGGCGGCGGGCACTGGGTCGTGTTCGGCGCGCTGACGCGATCGGTGGCGGACACCGGCATCGTGCTCGACGTCCTCACCGACGGAGCGCACGATTTCGTGCAGGCGGCGCGGCAGACGCCGGATCGCCTGCGCATCGCGGTCGCGCGCGGCTTCCCGGCGGGGACGCGCGGGAAGCTGTCGGACGACGTGCTCGCGGCGCTCGAGGGAACCGCCGACCTGCTGCGATCGCTTGGACATACGGTCACGGAGCGAGAGGTCGAGATGCGAGCTCGTGACGTGCCGCTGGTCCTCGGAGTCATGTTCCGGCTCGTTCGCGGCCTCGTCGAGAGCGTTGAGCGGCCGCAACGATTGGAGCGGCGGACGCGCGCGTTCGCCCGGCCCGGCACGCTCGTGTCGGACCGCATGGCCGCTCGCCTGCTCGAGGCCGAGCGCGCCATGGTCGAGCGCATCGTCGCGGCCTTCGACGAGGTCGACGTGCTGCTGACGCCGGTGATGTCGGAGCCGGCCGCCCCGGCCGGGGTCATGGAGGGTCGCGGGGCGATCGCCACCTACATGTGGGAGACCGGGTGGGTGCCGTTCACCATCCTCTGGAACCTCACCGGCCAGCCCGCCGCGTCCGTGCCGGCGGGCCATACACGGGACGGCCTGCCGCTCTCCGTGCAGCTCGTCGGGCGTTCCGGCGACGAGCGAACCCTGCTGTCGCTCGCCACCCAGATCGAATCTGAGCGCCCCTGGGGGACGAGGAGGCCGGTCGTCTCCTGATGCGCCGCCGAGGCGGAGCTCAGCTCCGGAGCCGCCGGGAGAACGGCAGGCTCACCGCGACCGCCAGGCTGCAGACGAGCCACATCGCCTGGTAGCCATGCGTCGCCGGGAAGGCCCCATGCAGGGCGCTCACGGCAACGCCCGCGAGCAGCGGACCGAGCATCGTCCCGAAGCCGCGGGTAAGGCTGAAGAAGCCGGTCAGCATGCCGTGCTCGTGCTCGGGCATCAGGGGCATCAGGAGCGCGTAGGGAAGCGTCATCACGACACCGCCCGCCAAGACCGCGACGGGCAGCGCGGCCGCGACGACCGCCTTGTCGGTGACCGCGAACGGCACGAGCAAGCCCGCGCCGTAGATGCAGAGCGCGACGAGCATGACGCGGGCGCGACCGAGGCGGTCCGCGACCTTGCCGGCGAGCGAGGCGGATAAGAGCACGAGCAACGCGCCCGCGCCGATTACGAGCGCGGCGGTCCGGAGGCTCGTCCCGAGACCCTCGGTGATGTAGAGGACGACGAACGTCTTCATCGCCGCGAGCGAGAGCTCCCAGAGCGCGTTGGCGACGAGGAAGGCGCGTAGCTTCGGGCGCGTGCGGAGCAGTTCGAGCAGGTCGCGCGCGACGCCGCGGGCGCCGCCCGGAACGGTGCTGTGCTCCTGTGACGGGGGGAAGCCGGCAAGGCGCCGGCTGATGAGCAAGAAGGCGGTCACGGCCGCGCCCAGGACCGCGGCGGCGGCGACGAAGGGCAGCGGTCGCCCAAGGGCCAGAAGGAGACCTCCGCCGACGAGCGCGACGCCCGTTCCGGCGCCGCGCCAGACCGCCTGGGCGCTCGTCGCGCGACCGGCTACCGCATTGCCGACGAGGTCCGGGTAGAGCGCGCGGTAGGGCTCATAGGCGACGAAGTAGCCGACGAAGAAGAGCGCGACCACCAGCGCGAGGCCGAGCAGCGAGCCGATCACGCCCATCAGTGCGAGGGCCGCGACCGCCACGGGCACGCCGGCGATCAGAAAAGGGAGCCGGCCTCCCATCCGCGTCCTCAGCTCATCAGACCACGACCCGACGATCAGCGGCAGCCAGAGCGCCATGAAGCCCTCGGCGCCGACGATCAGCCCGATCGTGGTGGTCGACGAGGTGAACTCGCGGGCGACTTTCGGCAGGTAGGTCGAGACGACCGTGATCGACAGCGCCAGCCCGAACGTCGGCAGTCCGAGCGCTCGCAGCGCGCGGCGCTCTCCTGGGCGAAGGCTCCGCTGCGCCTCGCGCTCGCCAGAGGCGGTCGGCGTCGCGTTGCGGGGAGGGGCTGTCGCTTGGCTCGAGGGAGGCATCGGTGCAGGGCGCGCTCGCGCCGGGGGCATTTCCCTCCTCCCCGAACCCGCACCGCGCCCTCATTGGCCTGTCAGCGCTCGAACAACGCAGCGGAGCACCGCTTTGTCACCTCGCGGACCGCCGCCGTCCGGCGCCTGACATGCACCGCGCACCCCGCCTCCATGCCGGGCAGTCAAGTCAGCAGCAGTCGACCCCAGGAGGTTCTGATGGCAACTCACACTGTGGCAAACGGCAACGGCTCGACGGAGCTTCGCGACTGGCAGGAGCACACGCGCGTCTTCCTTCAGCCGGTGGCCGCCCCCTCAATCCTCGGTCTGTTCGGGTTCGCGGCCGCGACGTTCATGGTCGCCGCCCACCTCGCGGGCTGGTACGGCAACGCACACAGCCCCGTCTACCTGTTCCCCTTCGCCGCGGCCTTCGGCGGCTTCGCCCAGCTCGCCGCCGGCCTCTGGGCCTATCGCGCCCGCGACGGTCTGGCCACCGCGATGCACGGCATGTGGGGCGCTTTCTGGATCGCCTTCGGGATCCTGTTCCTGCTCGTCGCCGCCGGGGACATCACCGTCCCGAACGGCAAGTTCGTCGAGCTCGGCTACTGGTTCCTGCCGCTCGCGGTGATCACCGCGATCGGAGCCGTCGCCGCGCTCGCTGAGAACCTGAGCCTGACGAGCGTCCTGACGACACTCGCGGTCGGGGCCGCGCTGCTCGCGGTCGGGTACCTGACCGGCGGCTCGGGCTGGCTCACGGCGGGCGGCTGGGTCCTAATCGCATCGGCGATCCTCGCCACATACACCGCCGGCGCGATGATGCTGCGAAGCAGCTTCGGCCGGGTCGTGCTCCCCGTCGGGGAGATGCGCAGGGAGGCCAACATCCCCGGCAACCGGATCACCAACGTGATCGAGCTGGAGCACGGAGAGCCTGGGGTCAAGCAGGGCCAGTAGAGAGAGAAGGGGCGCGAAAGCGCCGTTCCCACCTCGGGCGGCTCGGGGGCGAGGCGACAGGCCTCGCCCCCGTTCCTTTGCCAGGGTCGGTTCCTGAAGGTCTCGCGCGCGCCACCAACGGCGTAACTTTCGTACAGATCCCGACCGAGGAGCTTCGCGTGGCGAAGGTGCTCTACACGGCTGAGGCGACCGTCACCGGCGGTCGCGACGAAGGGCACGGGCGCACGTCCGACGGCGTGCTGGAAGTAGACCTGCGGGTGCCGAGTGAACTCGGCGGGAAGGGCGGCGGAACGAACCCCGAGCAGCTGTTCGCGATCGGCTTCGCCTCGTGCTTCGAGTCAGCGCTCAAGCTCGTCGCCCGTCGTGAGCGCGCGACCGCAGATGACGTCTCGATCGACTCGAAGGTGATGCTGATCCCGACCGAGCAGCGCGGGTTCGCCCTAGCGGTGGAGCTCGACGTCTCGCTTCCCTCGACCGAGGCGGACGAGGCCGTCAAGCTCGTCGAGAAGGCGCACCGCGTATGTCCCTACTCGAACGCCACACGCGGGAACATCGAGGTGTCGCTCGTGGCCAACGGGCGGCCGCTCGATCGCAAGCCGGCGGCGAGGACGGATGGCGTCCCGGCGCAGTGAGCACGTAGCTCAGCTGGACGTTCGATCGTCCGGGGACCGCCCCTCGCTATCGAAGCTCGAGGACGAATTCCAGCACCCCGCCTGAGCTGCTGACGCGGCGGAAGCCGGCGCGGCGGATGAGCGTCAGCGCGGCCGGATTGTCCGCCAGGCTGAACGCGCGCACGCGGCGGAAGCCCTCCTCCCGCGCACGCTCGACGAGGGCGTTCGTGAGCGCCGACCCGAGACCACGACCCTGCCACTCGTCGGCGACCGTGACCGCGACCTCCACCGCGAGCGGGTCGTCGAGGGCCGCGGCGTAGCGGGCGACCGCGAGCCAATCGCTGCCGCTCGGAGCGAGCGCGATCAGCGCCTCGCGCGCGTGATGGTCGAGGTCCGTCAGGTAGGTGAGCTCGCGGTCGGTCAGGCGTGGCTTGGGCGCGAACCAGCGCTGGTAGCTCGAGCGCGGCGATAGGTGCGTGGCGGCCTCGCGCAGCCCGTCGCGGTCGTCTGCGTTCATCGAACGCAGGCGTGCAAGTCCGCCGTCGCCGAAAACGAGCATGTCGCGTCGCCGCTGGAGCGTGCTCATGCGGCCGCGGCGGTGGCGGGTCGCGCCGGGAGCGCCGGCGGGAGCCCGAGCGAGCTTGGGACGAGCAGGACCTTCCGGCGATAGGCCATGGCCTCTCCTGAGTCGGTGTTCAGGCGCCCCTGTGGGTCGCTTGATGAGACGCACCGTAGCAACCTAAGTTTGATGATGCAACTTACCGGCGCTAGGATGGCCATGTGCAGAGTCCGGCGCTCCACGGAGTTATCCTCGCCCCAGGGGGTAACGGGGGATGCTGAACCGCACCTACGACCAGCAGGTGTGCTCTATCGCACGCGCGCTCGAGATAGTGGGCGAGCGCTGGTCACTGCTGATCATGCGCGACGTGCTGCGCGGGATGCATCGCTTCGACGACCTCCAGGAGTCGCTCGGCGTAACTCGCAGCGTCCTCTCGGCACGACTCGCATGGCTCGTCGACGAAGGCCTGCTGCGCCGCCACCGCTACCAGGAGCGCCCGCCGCGCTACGAGTACCGAGCGACACGCAAGGGCGTCGAGCTCTGGCCGGTGCTGATGCACCTGATGCAGTGGGGCGACCGCCACTACCCCGCGGAGGGCGGACCGCCGACGCTGGTCGAGCACAGAGGCTGCGGCGGCCGGGTCAACGAGCACCTGATCTGTGAGCGTTGCGGAGAGCCGATGGGGGCCTCCGACGTACAGGGGGTGCCCGGGCCCGGAGGGAGGTCGAGGGAGCCTGACCTCGAGGCCGCCGAGGTCGCCGCGGCGGCCTCGGACCGAGCGTGAGCCGATGGGGGACGCTCGGGAAGGCAACGTGATCGGGACCTCCTCGGCCATACGCGACTGATCGGCGTAGACTCGCCGGCGCGTCTCTTGGACGCGGTCATGGGCCCGAAGCGAATCGACCTGAGCGGGCGCGTCGTCGCCGTCACCGGCGCCGGTCGCGGAATCGGTCGTGCCACCGCAATCGAGCTCGTCAGGCGCGGCGCGCGCGTGGCGCTCGGCGACATCGATCTCGAAGCGGCCCGGGACGCCGCGGCAGCGGCCGGGGGCGAGAGTGTCGCGCTCGCCCTCGACACCACCGTGCGCGAGTCGTTCGAGCGTTTTCTCACCGATACCGAGGCGGCTCAGGGACCGCTCGACGGACTCGTCAACAACGCGGGCATCGCGCCGCTGCGGGCCTTCGCCTCTGAGCCCGACGAGGTGACGCGCGCGACCGTCCAGACGAACCTGGTCGGCGTCATGCTCGGAACGAAGGTCGCGCTCGAGCTGATGCTGCCGCGGCGGCGGGGCCATATCGTGAACATGGCGTCATCGGCCGGCCGCGTGGGCGCCGCGGGGCTCGCCACCTACTCCGCGACGAAGCACGGGGTGGTCGGGCTGACGGAGGCGCTTGCCGGGGAGCTACGCGGGAGGGGCGTCCGGTTCTCCGTGGTGATGCCGGGCCTCGTGACGACGGAGATGATCTCCGGCACGCGACCGTTGCGAGGCGTAGGCGCCGTCGCGCCCGAAGAGGTCGCCGCGGCGATCGCCGGGTGTCTCGAGCGGCCGCGCTTCGCCGTCTACGTTCCTCGCTCGGTGGGAGCGGTCGCCCGGGCGACGGCGCTGCTGCCGCATGGAGCGGCCGAGGCGCTGAAGCGCGCGGTCGGCGTGCACCGAACGTTCGCCGAGGCAGACCATGGCCAGCGGGTGGAGTACGAGCGCCGAGCCGCCGAGGCGTGGCGCGAGTAGCGGGCGGGCTTTCCGGGTTTGCGCCTCGGACGTGAGGGCAAGCTCCTTGCAACGGGGGCATGGCGACGCAGACGAGAGAGAAGGACCGAGCCGGGGACGGCTCGAGCGAGCGATCGACGCCGACCGGCTACGGAGGCTTGACCGGGCGCCTGCGGCGTCACTCGAGCGTGCTCGCGCTGGTCGCGCTCGCGATCGCGATCGCGGTCTCGTTCGTCATCGCCCATGCCGCCGGCTTCGATGCGGTCACCGACACGCTCGGACGGATCCATCCTGCGTGGCTGATCATCGTCGCGGGAGCCCAGGTCGTCGGTGTCGTCGGCTACGCGGTCGCCTACCGGGCGGTCGCGCGGATCGAGGACGGCCTCAAGCTGAAGCTCCCCATGGCGTTGCGCCTCGTCGCTGCGGGCTTCGGCGCCTTCACCGTCGGTGGCGGCTTCCTGCTCGACTATCACGCCTGGAGGGAGGCCGGGGACAGCGCCCAGGGGGCGCGGATCCGCGTGCTCGGTCTCGGGGCCGTCGAGTACGCGGTGCTCGCCCCGGCCGCCTGCGTCGCCGCGATCGTCCTGCTCGCCGGCGGGTCGAAGGCGCAGCCGTCGCTGCTGTGGCCGTGGGCGCTCGCGGTGCCGATCGGCTCGGCGCTCGCGTTCTTCGCGGTGCGACACCGCGAGCGGCTCGCCCAGGGCAAGCGCGGGCGGCGCCGGCGCATCGACGAGGCCCTGGGCGCGATCTACGTCCTGCGCCGGCTCGTCACTGCGCCCCTGCTCGGCCTCGGCGCAACGCTCGGAATGGCCGTCTACTGGGCTGCAGAGATCGCCTCGCTGTGGGCGGCTCTGAAGCTCTTCCAGGGCGATGTGCCGATCGCGGGCATGATCGTCGCCTACGCGACCGGCTATGCCGCCACCCGCCGGACGCTGCCGCTCGGCGGTGCGGGCACGACCGAGGCGCTGATGACCTACTCGCTCACGTGGGTGGGACTCGCGCTCCCCTCGGCGCTGCTCGCGGTGGTCGCCTACCGGCTGTTCAACTTCGGGCTGATCACCTTCCCCGCGCTGCGCGCCCGAGCGTCGATCGACCCGCTTTTCAGCCGTAAGCGGCTCGAGCGCTCCGATGACGGAGACCTCCGGCGCCTAGCCGCCGAGTAGGCGGCTCCCTACCGGGGTGGCGAGCGGCGCAGGGGCGAGATCGCCAAGCGGCGCAGCTTTCCGATCCTCGGCTAGCGGGGGCCGCTCCGACGCAGCGCGCGCGACGGAATCAGGAGCCGGGGCGCGCCCACCCTCGGACGTGCCTCAGCTCACTTCGAAGTCGCTGTGAAGGTCGCCGCGTAGGGGTTCTTCTTGTTCCCCTGGCAGTGGGCGAGCTTGCCTGTCTCCTTGACCGTTCCATGCACCGTCTTGCCGCTGAAGGTGCCGGTCACCGAGAAAGGCAGCGGCTTCACGAGGCTGGGGTTGCTCGGGAAGGTGCCCTTGACGTGCGCCTTGAACTTGCCGCTCGAGCTGATCGGGACGTTCTTCGCCTTGATCGTGAAGGCGGGACCGCCACCCTGGCCACAGGCGCCGTTATAGCCGACCAGCGTCTTGAAGCTCGCCACCTGGCTGCCCGTCTTCGAGACCTTGAGCGTTACCGGCTCCGTCTCGCTGTTCACGCCCTTATAGGCCTTGCCCTTCTTCGGATGCCCCGCCGAGGCCGCCGCGGCGAACGCGAGCAAAAGCACGCACAGAGCCGTGACCGCTGCCAGGAGGGCCTGAGCGCGACAGGCGCGGCGTGGGGTACGAACGGGTCGGGCGTGCTCCATCAGTCCTCCTTGTGGCTGGCGGTCGCCCAGATTCGACCATCGCCGGCCGAGGAAGTCAACCACTCTTTACAGAGCGCGCGTCTGCGGCGCGCGCTCTCGGGGACCCTCGCGGTCGTGCGAGCTTGTCGGCTCGAGGCCAGACCAGGTGAGCGGCCGTGAGAGGTCCGGGCCTTCGGCTATGAAGGCAATGCCAGGCCGGTCGCTGATCGTGCCGTCTCGCATGCCCGCCCACGTATATCTCCTCCGCTGCGCCGACGGGTCGCTCTACTGCGGCTGGTCGACCGACGTCGAGCGGCGCCTTCGCGCCCACCAGGCGGGAACCGCGAGCCGCTACACGCGCACGCGATTGCCGGTCGAGCTCGTCTGGTCGCGGGAGTGCGCGAGCCGCTCTGAGGCGCTGCGCGAGGAGGCCCGGATCAAGCTGCTCCCGGCGTCCCAGAAGCGGGCCCTCGCTCGACGCTCCGCTTGAGCCGCGAGAGGCGCCCGTCCCAGGCTGTCTCAGCGTGACGGACCCACGCCGCGGCCGGCTCGAGCGAGCCCTCGCGCAGCCGGTAGCGGACCTCACGGCCGCCGCCGGGTTCGCGCTCGATCAGGCCGGCCTCGCCGAGCGTCGCGAGGTGCTTGGCGACGGCCTGGCGGGAGATCGGCAGCTCGCGGGCCAGCGCCGGCACCGAGGTGGAGCCCTCGAGCAGCAGGGTCTCGAGCATCCAGCGGCGGTTCGGGTCGGCGAGCGCCGCGAATACGGGGCCGACCTCGTCGGTCACGCGAGCGCGAAGGCGAAGGAGGAGGCGAAGGCGGCCAGCGGGAAGGCCGGCTCGGTCTCGGTGACGACGACACGTGTGCCGACCTCGGCCGGGACGACCAGGAACTCGACGCGCCGCGCCGGCTCGTCACCGCTCCACCACCACCAGACGAGCCGCTGCGGCTGGTCCTCGATCTCGACGAGGATCTCGCGTGCGGGGTCCTCCTCGAGCCAGCGCTCGCGTCCCTCCTCGGTTGTGAGCGACTCCCAGACCTCGTCGGGGCTCGCTTCGATCTCGACCTCGCGACGGACACTCATCGACGCCTCCTTTGACAACCAAACGGTTGCTAGAGTGTGACAACCCATCAGTTGTCGAAAGGATAGCGCCATGCCACTGGTTCCCATGGTCGTCGAGCAGAGCCCCCGCGGCGAGCGCTCGTTCGACATCTACTCGCGACTGCTCGGAGAGCGGATCGTGTTCATCGGCACCCCGATCGACGACCAGGTCGCGAACCTCGCGGTTGCCCAGCTGCTCCACCTCGAGAGCGAGGATCCGGACAAGGACATCTCGCTCTACATCAACTCGCCCGGCGGCGTCGTCTACTCGGGCCTCGCCATCTACGACACGATGCAGTTCGTCAAGCCGGACGTCCAGACCATCTGCTTCGGCGTGGCGATGTCGATGGGCTCGCTGCTGCTGGCCGGCGGTGCGCCGGGCAAGCGGATGGCGCTGCCGAACAGCCGCATCCTGATCCACCAGCCCTCCGGTGGCTTCGAGGGGGTCTCGGCCGACATCCAGATCCAGGCGCGCGAGATCCTCGACCTGCGACGGCGCGTCGACGAGATCTACGCGCATCACAGCGGCCAGTCGCTCGAGCAGGTTCACGACGACATGGACCGCGATCGCTTCTTCACGCCCGACGAGGCCGCCGGCTACGGTCTGATCGACCGCGTGATCGAGTCCCACCAGGTGAGCCGCGCGGCGGCCGGATTTGGGACGAACGGGCGGAAGTGATGAGCATGCCCTCTAAGGAAGCTCTCGGAAGGCGTTTAGCTGCCGCTCAGGAGCGGATTCCAGAATCTCTACATGCACGATGGGAGATCTCAGGGACCGGTCGGACACGAGGCCGGCACGCCGAACTCGCGTGACGCCGCCCTCGCCAGGGTGGGGCGCGCCACGCGTTGGATTGCCGGGCTCGCCGCGACGGGTGTTGCCGCGTTCGCCGGCGTAGCCGCCGCGAGCAACCCGGGCAAGACCTCGCACGCCAGCCAGGCCACCCCTACGTCCCAGCCCGCAACGCCGAGCTCGTCCTCTTCTGCCGCCCCGTCCCAGAGCTCGTCGAGCGGGTCCTCGTCGAACGGCTCCTCGTCGAACGGCTCCTCGTCGAACGGCTCCTCGTCGAACGGCTCCTCGGCCCCCTCCGACCCGTCGCAGGGCTCGTCCTCGTCGGATCCCTCGCAGCAGGCGACACCGACAGACCCGAGCACCCCGATCCAACCTCCCGTCGAGACCCCGGCGCCGTCGGTCGGCTCGGGCGGCGGCGCCGTCTCCGGCGGATCATGAGCACAGCGGTGAGGTCGGCCGCGTTCGACGCGATCGGCACCACCGCGGAGGTCTTCGTGACTACCCCGGCGGCGCTCGAGAACGCGCGAGCGCTGCTCGAAGCGGAGCTCGACGCGGCCAACCGCGCCTGCAGCCGCTTTCGCGAGGACTCGGAGCTCGCGCGCCTGAACCGCGCGTCCGGACGGCCGGTGTCGGTCGGGCCGCTGCTGCTCGAGGCGATCGAGGTGTCGCTACGCGCGGCCGCGCTGACGGACGGCGACGTCGACCCCACCGTCGGTGCGGCGCTGCGGGCCGTCGGCTACGACCGCGACTTCGACGCCATCGCCGCCGCGCCGGCACGACCGGTTCCACTCGCGCGACTGGCGAAGCCGCCGTCGGCGGGATGGCGCCAGGTACGTGTCGATCGCAGGCACTCGACGGTGCAGGTGCCGCGCGGCATCGAGCTCGACCTCGGCGCGACCGCAAAGGCCCTGATCGCCGATCGCGCGGCACAGCGAGTGCATGAGGCAGCCGGCGGCGGGGTGCTCGTCAACCTGGGCGGCGACCTCGCCGCGGCCGGCCAGGCCCCCGACGACGGCTGGCAGGTCCGCGTGACCGACGACCACCGCGCTCCGTTCGACGCGCCCGGCCAGACGGTCACGATCAGGTCCGGGGGGCTTGCAACCTCGAGCGTGACCGTGCGCCGCTGGCAGGCCGGCGCGCGCTTCGCGCATCACATCGTCGATCCCGCGACAGGCGTCTCCGCCGAGGTCGTCTGGCGCACCGTCAGCGTCGCGGCGGGGAGCTGCGTCGACGCCAACACGGCGGCAACCGCCGCGATCGTGCGCGGAGCGCGGGCGCCGGAGTGGCTCGAGGCGCTCGGCGTGCCGGCGCGGCTGGTGCGCGTAGACGGATCGGTCGAACGCACGGCCGGCTGGCCGGAGGAGGATGGGTGAGCACCCTCCTGCACACGCTGCCGCTCGCCTCCTCCTCACCGCGCGCGCTGTGGTACCTGACGCGCGGCGCGGGCGCAGTGACGCTCGTGATGCTCACGGCGAGCGTGACGATCGGGATCCTCGACGCCCTGCGCTTCAAGGCGCAGCCCTACTGGCCTCGCTTCGCGATCGACCGCCTGCACCGCAACATCTCGCTGCTCTCGCTCGTCTTCCTCACGCTGCACGTCGCGACGGCGATCCTCGACAGCTTCGCCCACATCGCCCTGACCGCGGCGGTGATCCCGTTCATCTCGAGCTACCGGCCGATCTGGCTCGGTCTGGGCACGCTCGCGCTCGACCTGATGCTCGCGCTGGCGATCACCAGCTTGCTGCGCGCGCGGCTCGGCTTCAAGGCGTGGCGCGCGATCCACTGGCTCGCCTACGCTTGCTGGCCGATCGCGCTCGTCCACGGCCTCGGCACGGGCACCGACTCGAAGTCCCTCTGGATGCTGATCCTCTCTGCCGTCTGCGTGCTCACGGTGCTGATCGCAATCACCTGGCGCGCAGCGAGCGGCTGGCCAGAGCAGCTCGGGCTTCGCAGCACCGCGCTCGTCGGCTCGGCGGCAGGGCTCGTGGCGCTGATCGCCTGGCTTGCCGCCGGACCGCTCGCGCCCGGCTGGGCCCGCCGCGCGGGCACGCCCGCGTCGGTGATCGCGTCGACCGGCGGCGGCTCGACGTCAGCCGGATCAGGCGTCCCGGTTTCCGCGGCCGCGCTCAAGCCGCCCTTCAGCGCGAAGCTGAACGGCACCGAGACGCAGGCCACGCGTGACGGCGGCGCGACCGCCGTCGTCAACGTCAACGCGGCCCTCACCGGTGGCGCGGAGGGCACGCTCTCGATCACGCTCACCGGCGAGCCGCTCTCGAACGGCGGGGTATCGATGACCTCGAGCACCGTCACGCTCGGTCCGCGGTCTCAACCGCACCAGTACGAGGGCCGGATCGTCTCACTCGACGGCGATCGCCTCAACGCCACGGTCACGGACGGGTCGGGCACGCGCGTACGGCTGCTCATCGACCTCTCGATCGACTCCTCCGGGAACCTCACCGGGACCCTCAGCGAACGGGGAGAATAGGGTCGTGGGCGAGGTAATCCGGCTTCTGACCGACCTCCGTGCGGAGCGCGCGATGACGCTCGAGGAGCACCTCGCGCGCTACGGCCGCCTCGCCGACCGTCCGGACCCGGAGGCGCTGATCCAGACCGTCGCGTCAAGCGGGCTGCGCGGGCGCGGCGGCGCCGACTTCCCCGTAGCCACGAAGATGGCCTCCGTGCGCGCCGGCCGGCGCGGGCGGGTGGTCGTCGCAAACGGCGCGGAGGGCGAGCCGGCAAGCGCGAAGGACAAGCTGCTGATGAGCTTCGCGCCACACCTCGTGATCGACGGCGCAGTGCTCGCCGCACACGCGGTCGGGGCGAGCGAGGTGGTGCTGTGCGTTGCGGACGGCGCCGCGAAGTCGCTCGTCACGCTCGAGCGGGCGCTCGGTGAGAGGGCCGCCCGGCGCCTCGACGCCGTCCCGCTGACGCTCGTGCGGGTCGAGGACGCCTACATCTCGGGCGAGGAGAGCGCCCTGATCCAGCAGCTCGGCGGCGGTCCCGCCAAGCCGACCCTGACCCCGCCGCTGCCATCCGAGCGCGGCGTCCGCGGCCGCCCGACGCTCGTGCAGAACGTCGAGACGCTCGCCCACCTCGCGCAGGTCTGCCGCTACGGCGCCGAGTGGTTTCGCCAGTGCGGCACGACCGAGGATCCCGGCACCGCGCTGATGACGATCTCCGGCGCGGTCGAGCATCCCGGCGTCTACGAGATCGAGTGCGGCACTCCGGCCGCAGAGGCGATCGCGGTCGCCGGGGGGCTCGCCGAGGAAGCGCAGGCGCTGCTCGTCGGAGGGTACTTCGGCGCCTGGCATCCGCTGCCGGACGGCCTCGACCTCTCGCTCGCCCACAGCCGTCTGCGCGAGCTCGGGTTTTCGCTCGGATCGGGAGTCGTCGTGGCGCTGCCGCGCGCGGTCTGCGGCATGCGAGAGTCCGCCCGAATCGCGAGCTGGTTCTCCGCGGAGAGCTCCGGGCAGTGCGGACCGTGCGTCCACGGCCTCGCGGCGCTCGCCGAGGTGTTCGAGGAGCTCGGCCGTCCCCGGGCGCGCCGGGGGCAGGCCGGCTGGGTGGAGCGCTGGAGCAGCCAGATCGCGGGCCGGGGCGCCTGCCACCATCCGGACGGCGCGATCAGGTTCCTGCGCAGCGCGCTCGAAACCTTCGGGGAGGAGCTTGCGCTACATGAGTCGGGCCGTTGCAGCGCGCTCGACGGCCGCGCCCTGCTGCCCGTCCCGCGCCCGAGAGAGCTGGCGGTCCGGTGACCGACCACCTGCGCGTCAACCCGATCGCCTGCGAGGCGCACGGGCTCTGCGCCGAGCTGCTGCCGGAGCGGATCACACTCGACGACTGGGGCTACCCGATCATCGACGAGCGACCGCTGCCACCGGCGCTGCTCGAGCATGCGCGCCGTGCGGTCGCGGCCTGCCCGACCGTCGCGCTGCTGCTCGAACGGCGCGCAGACGGCAAGCGCTTCTAATAGCCCGTTCCGAAACCCCCGCACGCGTCTGGCGGCGGCGGATCGTCGCGGCTGCTGCGTCCTCGGATCCGCTCATAGTCCCGGCGCGCCTCTCAGGCTGCTTGGCTGGCCGAGACGCGCGCGGTCAGCAGGCCGACGAGGTCGCCGATCGTGCGGCCGCTCTCGAGCGTGTGCCGCAGCGGGCGATCGGGGTGGAGCTCGTAGTAGTTGCGCGCCCCGAGGCGGTGGCGGGTGATGTAGCCCTCCTGCTCGAGCTCGTTGAGGATGCGCGTCGCCGCGCGCTCGGTGATGCCGACGCAGTCGGCGATGTCGCGGATGCGGGTGCCGGGCTCGCGGGCGATGCAGACGAGCACGTGGGTGTGGTTCGAGAGGAAGCCCCAGGTCGCCGACATGGTCAGAGCATACGGCAAGGACAGGACATTTGTGTCGGGAATCTATTGACAGAACGTTTGTTTCACGTACCCTGGGCGTGAACTTGCGGGATCGGAGGCAGGGGCAACCGCCGCCCGACCCCCGCTGAAGCCGCCCTCCAGGAGGATCGATGTCACGACTCGTTCGACTGCTGGCCGCCGCGGGAGCGATCGGCGCGCTGGCAGCAATCCCCACGCTCGCGTCAGCGAGCGCGAGCCCCGGCCACGCGGGCATTGATGTCAACGGGAGGCACCTGCTCGGGTGGGTTCCCGGTCACCACGGGAGCCGCCTCGCGCACAACTTCGCAAGCTTTGGCAGCTTCGGCAACCTGCGCTACCACACCGGCGGGACCGGCATGAAAACGACCGCCGCGATCAAGGTCTACACGATCTTCTGGCAGGGGAGCAACCAGGGATCCGGCTTCGCGCCCGGTTACGCGCAAGTGATGGACCAGTACCTCGCCGACGTCGGCGCGGCGTCCGGCGCGAGCGGAAACGGCACGACGTCGAACGTCTTCTACAGCGACACCCAGTATTACGACTACACCGGCTCGGGTGGCACGAAGCGCAACTTCAAATACTGGATCTCGCCGTCGGTCACCTCGATCACCGACACGACGCCAATCCCGAAGAACTGCACCGACTCGGCGACCCCGGCCGGCTGCGTGACGGACTCGAGCCTCGCACAGGAGGCCTACAAGGACGCCGTCGCGAATCACTGGCAGCTCGGCACGAACTCCGAGGTCTTCGTTTTCACGCCGAAGGGCTACGGGAGCGACATGGGCGGCTACTACGCCTTCACCGACTACTGCGCCTACCACAGCTCCTACCAGGCGAGCTCGACGGCGCCGGCGCTGATCTACGCGAACATGCCGTACGCGAACACGAACACGTCCGCCTGCGGCACCGGCCAGAGCCCGAACGGCAACGAGGCCGACGGGACGATCAACGTCACGAGCCACGAGTTCAACGAGTCGATCACCGACTGGGCCGGCAACGCCTGGTACGACTGGCAGGGCAACGAGAACGGCGACAAGTGCGCCTGGAACTTCGGCACCGCGAGCGGCACCAAGGGCGCCGAGTACAACCAGACGATCAACGGTCACCGCTACTACACGCAGCAGGAATGGAGCAACGCGCACTCCAAGTGCGTGCTCACCGGCACCTGATTCGCCGAGGGGCGGCGCGGCTCCGGGCCGCGCCGCCCCACAACCCGCGTTCGCTCAGAAAGATCTGTCCATTCTGAGCGACCGCCGCTAACGGCGACCGCCGCGCGGCCGACGACCGAAGCGTGTCGCTGGCCCTCGACGCGCTCCTCGGGCTCGGCCTCGGACTCGCCGTCGCCGAGGCCGGCGGCCGTGCCGCCGCCGACCTGCGGATCGCGCCGCAGTGGGCGCTGGCGCCGCTGGTCGCGGGTGCCGTCGCAGCGGTCGGCTTCGAGCTGTGGAGCTGGTGGTCGCTCGCGCTGGTCGCCGCGGGGGCGCGTGGCCTGATCGTCGCGGCTCGCGCGGGCGCCGCTCCGTCCGCGACCGCCGCCTCCGATGACTACCCACTCGGAACCGCGGCGGCCGGACCGGTGCGCGTCACCTTCGGTGTCGGATCCGGACGGCACATGCTGCAGCTCGGGGCGACGGGGTCGGGCAAGACCAACACGCTCGTTTGGATCGCGGCGCGTCATGTCGAACGCGGCTTCGGATGCGTCGTGATCGATCTCAAGGGCGATCCGGCGCTGGCGCGGCGGCTGCAGCTCGAGGCGCTCGCACACGGACGGCCGTTCTGGAACTTCACGCTCGAGGGAGGCGACCACTGGAACCCGCTCGCGCACGGCAACCCGACGGAGCTGAAGGACAAGCTGATCGGCCTCGAGCACTTCTCCGAGAAGCACTATCAGCGCATGTACGAGCGCTACATGCTGGCCGTCTTCCGCGTCCTAGCGCAGCTCGAGCGGAGGGCCACGCTCAGCGAGCTGATCACGCTGCTGCACCCGCGCCGGCTGCGCGACCTGGTCAAGGAGGTGGCCGACGACGACTTCGCCCACGGCCTCAACGGCTACCTCGAGGAGGCCTCCGAGTTCGCGACCCGCCACCTGAGCGGGCTGCGCGACCGGTTGGCGCTGCTGATCGAGGGTGAGCAGGGCCCATACCTGCTGCCCGCCGAGCGGCCGCTCGCCACGATCGACCTGCTCGAGATTGCCCGGGGAGGGGGCGTCGCGGTCTTCACGCTCGCCGCGTCGAGCTACCCGGAGACAGCGCGCCTCGTGGCGAACATGCTGCTGCAGGAGCTGAGCTCGATCTGCGGCGCGCTCGAGCGCGGCCCGACGCCGCGCCCCGGCCTGCTCGTCGCGCTCGACGAGTTCTCCGCACTCGACGCGGACCACTTCGCGGCGCTGTTCGCTCGTGCCCGCTCCGCCGGAGTGTCGCTGCTGTGTGCGACGCAGGAGCTAGCCGACCTGAGACGGGTACGCTCCGGCTTCGACGAGCAGCTGATCGGCAACGTCGACGCCGTCCTCGCCGGCCGGCAGAACAACCCCGACTCGGCGGAGCTCGTTTCGCGCCTCGCCGGCAGCGAGGAAGCGTGGGTCCATACGCTCGAGACGCGCCGTCGGCTCGGCCGGGCGCCGCGGGCGACGGGCTTCGGCAACGCACGGCTCGAGCGACGACCCGTCTTGAGTCCCGACACGGTCTCGCGGCTCTCGGTCGGGGAGGCGGTCCTGATCGCGAAGAACCCGCATCGCGTCGAGTTGCTTCGGACGGTCCCGCTGCCGCCGATGCGCGAGCCCACCGGAAGCTGGGAATGGGCGGAGGCGAGCAATCAGCGCGCGCGGCTTGGCATGTCGAGACGGGACGGCATTCCCGCACCGGCCGTTCCCGACCGCTGATCGCGCGCCGCTGGCGATGAGTTACCGCCCCGGAAGCGGTCCTTTCGTCAATGGGTGCATCAGGGCCCGAGAGGAACGCGGTCGACGTCAGCGGCCTGCGCGCGGACGTGACTACGCTCGACGCGCTCGCGCGGCTCGCGCTGTGTGCCCGCCTGCGCGGCCGGCGGCTCGAACTGCGGGGCCTCTCACCGGAGCTGCGAGAGCTGATCGCCCTCGCCGGCTTGGAGGAGGCACTCTGTGGCTCAGGCCTCGAGGCGAGGCGGAAGCCCCAGGAGCTCGAAGAGCCGCTCGGGCTCGAGGAAGAAGGTGAGCTCCCCGATCCGCCCGTCTGAGAGCTCGAGCACGGTGAGCGCCCAGGGCTCGTAGCCGCCCTCGGGGCTCGGCTTGTACTGGGCGAAGGCGGGCGATCCGTTGGCTCCACGCGTCGGCAGCAGGCGGGAGCCGCGGCAGCCGATGCCCGGTCCGAGCCACCAGGTGAAGATGTTGTCGCGTCCCCGCAGCCAAAGGTCATACGGCGGCATCGACTGGGTTGCGTCCTCGTGGATCAGACTCGTCAGCGCGTCGATGTCATAGGCCTCGAAAGCGGTCACGTAGCGCTTCAGGAGCTCCTGCTCCTCCGAGCCGAACTCGGCCGACGGGGTCGCCGCCTCGAGGTCCACGTCGCTTGCTGCGAGCGTCGCCCGGGCTCGCTGGAGCGCGCTGTTGACAGAGGCGACGCTGGTCTCGAGCAGCTCTGCAACCTCGGTGGCCCGCCAGCGCAGCACCTCGCAGAGGATCAGTGCCGCGCGCTGGCGCGCAGGCAGGTGCTGGAGGGCGGCGACGAAGGCGAGCCGGATCGTCTCACGCTGGAGCGCGACGTCGGCGGGGTCAGCATCCGCCGGGTCGGAGGCGTCCGGAAGCGGTTGGACCCAGGTGGCCTCAGGGAGCGTCCTCAGGTTCTCGGCGACCGGCGCCTGGGCGTCGGCGAGGTCCATCGGACGGGCGCGCCGCTCGCGCCCGGAGAGCATGTCGAGGCAGACGTTGGTGGCGATCTTGTACAGCCAGGAGCGAAGCGCGGAGCGGCCCTCGAAGCGCTCGTAGCTGCGCCACGCGCGCAGCAGCGTCTCCTGGACCGCGTCCTCGGCCTCGAACGGGGAGGCGAGCATGCGATAGCAGTGCCGCGTCAGCTCGGCGCGATGCTGCTCGAGACGCCGATCCAGGTCGTCGCGGGTTGCAAGCGGAGACTGGGCCACCGCGGTTCATGCTACCGGCGACGGCGGAGGTCCGCGAGCGCCGCTATGGAATCGCCCGCACGACGCGCAGCGCGGCCCCCGTCGCGGCCGACGCCTGCGGCGAGGCGACGCAGACGATCATGTTCGCGACCTCGCGCGGATCCGTGGGCCGGCCGATGGAAAGCGCGCGGTCAGCCCGCCTCGTGCGGGTTGGCCCGCCGAGGGTCGACCTCGGGGTCGGTCTCGTGGTTTGGTTCGCTGGTGCTCGTCGCGCCCGTCGGCGTGTGCACCTCGCCGAAGTCCATCCGCTCGTCCTCTTCGGGCGGGTCGCGCGGGTCGGGCCGCTTGTCGTATGGATCCGGCCACTCGGTCGGGTCAGGATCCACCGCGGGTTCGTTGAGGGCGTGATGAACATCGCGGCTGGGTGCGGACTCGTCGTCGGCCATGCCTGCTCCTCGTTTCGGGCTCTCAAGCAGAACCGTAGCGCTCGGCCTGCCTCGATCCAACGCGCAGGCCTGTTGCGGCGGCTCAACGTCGCGGTCGCTTTGGCCGACTACTGATCACAAGCCCGCAAATCCGCGGCGTGCAGCCGATGAACCAGATACAGCTCTCAACGCCGGCGTCCGACGGCGATCGCCGGCGAGCCGGCCCAGTCGCGGTCTACGCGCGGGCGTCGGCCGCGCTGCGTGAAGCGCTGCCGCGCGGCCAGACGCTCCCCGAGGCGGCCTGGAGGCGGCGCCATCACGCGATGCTGTGGATCCTCTGGGCGCACGTCGCACTGCTGCCGGTCTTCGCGCTCTTCCGCGGCTTCAACGTGGCCACGGCGGTCGGATCGGTGGTGCCGATCGCGCTCGCCGGAGTCGCCGGGACACTCAAGCGCACCGGCAGGCGTGGCCGCTCGGTCGCGGTCGTCTTCGGCCTGCTCACCTCCTCCGCCGTGCTCGTCAGCGACTGGAACGGCCAGATCGAGGCCCATTTCCACTTCTTCGTGATGATCGCGGTGATCGCGCTCTACGAGGATTGGGTGCCGTTCGGCCTGGCCGTCGTCTACGTCGTGCTCGAACACGGCGTCATGGGCGCGATCGCGCCCCACTCGGTCTACAACCACGGCGGCAGCCCCTGGGCGTGGGCGGCCGTCCACGGCCTCTTCGTCCTCGGTGCGGTCGCCGCGAGCGTGGTGGCGTGGCGGCTCAACGAGGACATGAGGCTACGCATGGACGAAGCGCATCGCCGCGAACAGGACACGTCCAAGCGCTTCGAGCTCGCCTTCGCGAGTGGCGTCTCGGGGATGGCCCTGATCGCGCCCGACGGTCGTTACCTGAGCGTCAACAACGCCCTCTGCGAGATGCTCGGCTACAGCGACGAGGAGCTCGTGGGCCTGAGCCCCCACTCGGTCACGCATCCGGACGACCTCCGGGCGGACACGGACCAGTACCGCGCGCTGCTCGGGGGAACGACCGACATGTACAAGGCCGAGAAACGCTACGTGCACCGCGACGGACATACGGTCTGGGTCCACATCGGTGTCTCCGCGGTGCGTGAGGACAACGGCCAGGTGAGCTGCTTCATCGCCCAGATGCACGACATAACCGAGCGCCGCCAGTTCCAGGACGAGCTTGCCCACAGGGCGCTGCACGACCCGTTGACCGGGCTGCCGAACCGGGCTCTCTTTCTCGACCGCCTCGCGCATGCGCTGGCGCGCTCGCGCCGGCACGGCGACGAGCTGGCAGTGCTCTTCGTCGACCTCGACCGCTTCAAGCTCGTCAACGACGAGATGGGCCACCGCGCCGGCGACGCGGTTCTGCTCGAGGCCGCCCGGCGCCTGGCGGAGGCGGCCCGCGCCGAGGACACCGTGGGACGCTTCGGCGGCGACGAGTTCACCGTCCTCTGCGAGGGAGCGAGCGCCGAGGAGGCGCGGCGGGTCGCGGAGCGAATCCTGGCGGCGTTCGTGCTCCCGTTCGTGCACGACGAGCGCGAGCTCCACCTCAGCGCGAGCATCGGCATCCGCGTCGCGGACCGGACGGCGACAACCCCCGACCTGGTCCTGCGCGACGCCGATCTCGCGCTATACGGAGCGAAGCGCCACGGCCGAGCCCGGCTCGAGGTGTTCGACCCGAGCGCGGACAGCACCGGCGTCGAGCTGCTCGCCACCGAGCAGGCACTGCGGCTCGCCCTGCGTCACGGGGAGTTGCGGCTCCACTACCAGCCAACCGTCGACCTCGGGACAGGCCGGATCACGGGAGTCGAGGCGCTGCTGCGATGGGAGCATCCGCAGCGCGGGCTGGTCCCGCCCGGGGAGTTCATCCCGGCCGCAGAGGAGAGCGGTCTGATCGTCTCGATCGGCGAGTGGGTGCTCCGCGAGGCCTGCTCGCAGCTCGCGTCCTGGCAACGGACGAAGGACCTAGCGCCCGGCCTGCAAGTCGCCGTCAACGTCTCGGCACGCCAGCTCTCTCGCCCCGAGCTGCCACGGACGGTCGCCGACGCCCTGGCGTACGCGGAGCTCGACCCGTCGTGCCTCTGCCTCGAGATCACCGAGAGCGCCGTCATCCAGGACGCCGAAACAGCACTCGCGAACCTCGAGGCCATCAAGCGGCTCGGCGTCTCGCTCGCGCTCGACGACTTCGGGATCGGCTTTTCGTCGCTGAGCCAGATCCGGGACCTGCCGCCGGTGGACGTGATCAAGGTCGATCGATCGTTCACCGCCGGGCTCGGCCAGAACGACTCCGACAGCGCGGTCGTCACCGCGGTGCTCGGGCTGTCGCGCGCTCTCGGGCTGAAGTCCATCGCGGAGGGGGTCGAGACCGACGACCAGCTCGGGCACCTGCGCGACCTCGGCTGTGACATCGGACAGGGGTTCTACTTCGCTCGCCCGCTACCAGCGGACCAGATCGAGCCTATGCTCGCGGACGGGATCGCCGCGGTTGGGGCGCGAGGGTCGCAGGCGTGACGAGTGGTCCGGTCGAGCGCACCCGACCGGCCGTAACCGCGCCGCTCGAGGATCGCCTCTTCGTCGCCTGCGGGCTGGCGTGGTCCGCGTCGCTGATCCACGTCGTGGCAGCGTTCCAGCACGTCAGCGAGTACGCGCTCTACGCGGTCTTCTTCGCTCTCCTCGCACCGATCCAATTCGCGTGGGGGGTGGCGCTCTACCGAACGCGGGCCCGGGGCGTTCTCTATGTGGGCGCCGCGATGAGCCTCGGGGTCGTCGCGCTCTGGATCGCGTCACGCACAACCGGGCTACCGATCGGCCCCGACCCGTGGAAGCCCGAGGAGGTCGGAGCGCTCGACGCGATCGCGACCGCCGACGAGATCGTGCTCGCCCTGATCGCGGCGCTCGAGCTGAAGCGGACGCACGGCATGTTCGAGGCCGGTGTGCGGCGTCTTGCCCCGGTGGCCGGGACGGTACTGGTGCTGCTCAGCTCGATCGCGCTCGTGGCCGGTGGCCACGCCCATTAGCGACGGCGCGGCGACCTTCGCAGCCGGTGAACCGTTCCGCTCCGAACCTGTGCGCCCGTCAGTTCTGCACGAGAGCTCGGATCGTCCCCCTGCCGCGCTCTCGCCTCAGCTGACCGTCGACGATCGAGTCGTGCAGCCGATGGATCTCCGCGAGCACCTGGTCGGCGATCTGCTGCTGTCGCTCGCGGTCGCTCGGGTCGCCGTCGAACCGAAGCGCCTCGCCGTAGCGCACGGTCACCGGCGAGAACTCGGCGCGCTTCCAGTTGCGGACCTTCTGCGAGCCGTGGATCGCGACGGGTACGACCGCGGCGCGCGACTCGAGCGCGAGGCGTCCGAGGCCCGGCTTTGCCGTGGCGGCGATGCTGCCGGTGCGCGAGCGGCCGCCCTCCGGGTACATGACGACCGCACCGCCACGGGCGAGGATCGCGTTGGCCGTGATGAAGGCCTCCTCGTCGCGCTCGCCGCGACGCACCGGGAAGACGCCGCCGTGTGAGTAAACGGCCTGCATCGGCCACTTGAAGAGCTGCGACTTGGCCATGAACTGGATCTGCCGGCGCAGGAACATGCCGGTGAAGAAGTGGTCCATGAACGACGCGTGGTTCGGCGCGAGGATCACCGCGCCCGTGCGCGGCACGTTGCCGGCGTCGATCCCGCGCGCGCGAAAGAGCAATGCGCCGTTCAGGGAGGTGAGCACGCGCACGACCCCGTACACGAAGTTCGGCGGCTTCGTGCGCGTCCGCTCGTGGAAGACGGCGAAGTGCTCAGCGGGTCGCGCGTCCCTGTAGATCTGCTCCTTGAGCTTGAGGTCGGGCCGCTCGGCGCTCATAGCGCGACGAGATCCTAGAGAAGGGGCGGGGAACGCGCCGCGCGTGAGCCTCCGGACGGCCTCGACCGGACGTCCGCTACGAGCGTTATTCGGTCAACCGGTCGTGCCGATCCCCCGATACGGATCCCAGGTGGTCGCAGGGAGGAGGATGCGATGCGGCTCGAGTGCGCCTGGTGTGGCGCGGGCTTTTACAGCGTCGATGCGCGCGAGATGGTCGCGCGCGGCGAACGCTGCGACTGTGGGGGGCCGCTCCTGCTGCCGCCCCCGCGGCCCGAGGGGATACCGGGCCCCGAGAGGCGCGAAGCGGACCATTGAGCAGCACCGGCTAGGCGTCTGGTCCCGCTCGAGAAGAGGCCTTAGCGTGGGGGCGCCCTTGCACCAGCCAGAAAGGACCCTCATGACCGAGCCCGTCTTCCTGATCACCGGGGCCTCGTCAGGCATCGGCGCCGCGACGGCGCGCGCGGCCGTGACCGACGGCTACCGCGTCGCGCTCGCCGCACGCTCGACCGAGAAGCTCGACGCGCTCGTCGAGGGGCTGGGGGGGCCCGACCGGGCACTCGCGATTACCTGTGACGTGACCGAGTGGGAGGACCAGCAGGCGATGGTGAGCTCGACGCTCGACGGGTACGGGCGGATCGACGTCGTATTCGCGAACGCCGGCTTCGGTGGCGCGCGCGGGTTCCTGAACGGCACGCCCGAGGAGTGGAAGTCGATGGTGCTGACGAACGTCTACGGCGCGGCCCTCACACTGCGTGCGACGATCCCGGCACTGAAGGAGAGCCGCGGCCACCTGCTGCTGACCTCGAGCGTCGCGGGCCGGCGAGCGCTGCCATCGCTCTACTCGTGCACCAAGCATGCCGTCACCGCGATGGGCGAGGCCGCGCGAATCGACCTGAACGGCACCGGCATACGGGTGACGACGATCGAGCCGGGAATGGTCGACACGCCATTCTTCGACGAGCGCCCGGAGCGCGCCCTGAAGGCCGAGGACGTCGCGCGCGGGGTGATGTACGCCGTGGCCCAGCCGGACCACGTGAACGTCAACGAGGTGCTCTTGCGCCCGACGGCGCAGGAGAATTAGCGGGTCCCGCTCCCGGATGGGCTCCGCGTGGCGGCTCCGATTTGGGTGGCGCGCCTGCCGGGGACGCGAAAGCGGCCTCGATCCGATCCGGCTCGAGATCCGCCGGTGCGGCCAGGACGGTCTGCTTTTCGCGTCCGCGGAGCGTGACCGACGCGCCGCGACCCCAGTGACCGGCCTCGTCGTCCCCCGCGCGATCCAGCGCGGCGTCGGAGGCGAGCACGTGGGGTGGACGCTGCTTGGCGAGCTCGCTCAGCCGTGCCGCCTCGTTGACGGGATCCCCGATCACCGTGTACTCGAAGCGGTCGGGCGAGCCGAGGTTCCCGGCCACGACCTGGCCCGCCGAGACGCCGATCGCCGCAGGGAGGGGGCTCCGCTCGGCGAGCTCGGCGGCCAGTGAGCGCGCGGCGCAGAGCGCGCGCCCGGCGGGGTCGTCGACTGGCAGCGGCACACCGAAGACCGCGAGCGCCGCATCTCCCTCGAACTTGTTGATCCAGCCGCCGCAGCGCTCGATGACTTGCTGGACGAGCGCGAAGAAGCGATTCAGGCGCTCGACGACCTGCTCGGGAGGGGTGCGTGCAGCGAGGCTGGTCGAGCCGATCACGTCGACGAACAGCACCGCCGCCTCCCGCAACTCGCCTCCGAGCGCGACCTCGCGGTCGAGCGCCTGGCGTGCCACCTCCTCGCCCACATGGCGACCGAAGAGGTCCTGCAGGCGCTCGCGCTCGCGAAGGCCGTCGGCCATGTGGTTGAAGCCGGCCTGCAGCAGGCCGACCTCGCTCCCGTCAGAGACCGTCACCGCCGCTTCCTGCTCGCCCTGCTCGACGCGCGCCATCGCCCCGCGCACGGCCTCGATCGGCTCCGCGATCGCGCGTGCCGACAGCGCCATCGCCACCGCTCCGAACGCGAGCGCGAGTGCGCCGAGGAAGATGAGGCTCCAGGCGGTCGCGTGGTTCTCGGGCGTGTCCCCGTGGAGGATGCCGGCGACGACGAGCACGATGCCGAGCAGCGGCACGCCCGTGGCGAGGCCCCAGGCGAGCAGGATGCGCGTCGTTACGCCGAGACCGACGGGTCGGATGGGGGTCCGGGCGGCAAGTGCGCGCACCGTGACCGGTCGCAGGGCCCGCTCCGCGAGCAGGTACGACAGGGCGCAGGTCGCCAGACCGCCGAGCGCCACCGCGGTCGCGACGCGGCCGGCGAACTCGCCCGTGTACTGGAGGTCGAGCAGGGAGAAGATGAGCGCGCCGGCGGCCCAGAAGGTCGCGACGATGCCGATCTGGGCGAGCGGTAGACGCAGCGCGAGGCGTTGCTCGGTCGGCGTCGGCGGGCGGTCCTCAGCCAGCCAGGCGAGCCGGTTCCGGGTCATCGCCGAGCCCCAGCGGTGACCGATGACCAGCGTCAGGCCGAGGTAGGCGGCGAAGACGGGCAGGTTTGTGACGAGTGCCTCCGGCGGCGTGCCCTTCGGCGGCGGCAGGATGAAGCCGAGGAAGACGAAAACGAGCAGGGCACCGAAAGCGCTGGAGCTGAACAGCGTCTTTCGCAGCTCGTGGCGCGCCCTATCGACCTCGCGCCTGCCGACGTCCGTCGCCATGGGCACCAAGAAGCTACTGGATCCGTCCGGGGGTCGATGCCGGTCGCGCCGACGGGCGCCACGTTGCGCGAGGCCTTTGGTGGAGAGATACGATCCGCTCGAAATGAGCGGCGCTACGCGGGGGAGACGGGCGGTGACGCGGCGGCGGTCGCCGAGCCGCGCTCTGGCGCTCGCCGTCGCGCTGGGTCTGGCGGCTCCCGCCGCGGCCTCGGCCGCGCCGAACCCCTGGTCCGTGCCCGTCGCGCTCGCGCCGGCCGCGAGTGGCGACCCCGACCTCGGAGGCCCCGGAGATGAGGGACCGCTCGCAGTGGCAATCAACCACGACGGCGGAGCGATCATCGCCTGGACCACGACCGTCTCTTCGGCCACTCACGAGCCAGGCCCGGTCGAGGTCACCACGCGCGGCCCGAACGGGAGCTTCTCGAGCCCGCGCGAGGTGACGAACGGGGGGCAGGTCGACGCGGCCGCCGCCGACGACCAGGGCAACGCCAGCGCCGCCTGGTGGTCGCTCGGGGAAGGAAGCGCGGCGAGCGTCTTCGGTGCGAACGGGACGCTGGCCGGCGGCCTGGGCACTCCACGGCTTCTTTTCTCCACCCCCGGCAGCGGGGCGTTCGCCAACGACGCGGCGGGTGACGCGGTCGCGGTTTCCGGCAGCGGCACAAGCACGCAAGGGTCATGCAGGCGCGCGGGAGGTCAGTTCGGGCCCGCCACGCCGCTTGGGAGCAGCTCGCTCGTCCGGGTGGGCATCGACGGCGCCGGCTACGGCTGGCTGCTCGAGGATGAACCGACTGGTCCGCCGAGCTCCGCTCCATCAGGGCCCTACGGCAACTCGGGACCGGCAGCCCTCGGCTTCCGCGAATGCAGACCGGATGGGACGCTCTCCTCCGCGCAGGTGATCTCGGCGCAGGGCGAGAACGTCGCAGGCGGCTATCCCGTGGTCGGCACGGACACGCGTGGAGACCTCGTCGTCGCCTGGAACGACGGCTCGAGCGCGGGCGCTCCGCTCCAGGCAGCGGTGCGGCCGGCGGGAGGCAGCTTCCAAGCCGACCAAACGCTGGCCAACGACGCCGGCACCGCGCTCGCCGCCGGCCTCGACGGTCGGGCTGACGCGCTCGTTCTGTTCAGCAGCCCGAGCGACGTCGGAAGCGTCTACCTACCCGCCGCCGGCGTGCCCGGCGGCGTGCGGCTCATCCCTGGCAGTCAGACCTCCGGGAACGCGACGGTCGGATTCGACAGCGCGGGAAACTCAGTCGCGCTGTGGAACGAGCAGACGCCGACCAACGCACCGACCGGCCGGCGAGTGATGGCCGCGGTCGGGGCGCCAGGCGGGGCGTGGGGTCCGGCCCAGACGCTTCAGAGCAGCCCGCCGGCGACGAGCCCCGACGGCCGCCCCTACCCGACGCAACCGGGGCCGCTACGGCTCGCATTCGACGGTCTCGGCCGCGGCCTTGCGACATGGATTCTCGAACCGGAGCAGCAGGTGTTCGCCGCCACCTACGACCCGGCGGGTGCGAGCGCGCCGCTCGTGTCGTCGCTTCGGGTCGAGCGGCGCTTGAAGCGGACGCCGGTCGTCAGCTTCAAGCTCGTCGAGCCCGCCCGCGTGCGGCTGGTGCTCGAACGCGGCGGCCGGGGCGTGCGAGCGGCAGCGCGCCGGGCGCGCTACCGACGCGTGCTCGTGCTGTCGCTGGCAGGACATCGCGGCGTAAACCGCGTCGCGCTCGCGCGCGCGAAGCGGGCGCGGCCGCTGGGTAGGGGACGCTACCGGCTGACCATCACCGCCAGCAGCGGCGGACGTCGCCTCACGCGGACGCTCATCTTCAATCTCTGAGCTGATTGCCCGACGGTTGGAGGGCGAGAGCGGGCGCACTCGGTGGCGGCCCCGCCATTGACGCGGGAGAAGAGGCACGCTTAGAGTGGCCCGATGGCTCGACCGCGGGAGGAGCAGGCGTGGCAAGGATGACGCGCGCGATGCTGGTCGTCGCACTGGCAGCGGGAGTCGCCGCAACCTGCGGGGCTGCGCTCGCGAGGACTCCGGGTCGAGGGATACGTGTCAGCTACCTCGAGCGCTCGCTCACGATCGGCGGCGGCTCGACCGCGACCTTCCAGCGCCGCTGCCCTCGCGCGGAGCCACACCCGGTCGGGGCCGAATTCGGCACGCTCAAGGGAGCGAAGCCCGGAGCGCTCGCGCTCGCCGCCTCGATCCCGCGTGGTAGGCGCAGCTGGCTCATCGCCGTACGCAACCTGACCTCGAGCCCCGAGGGGTCTTTCGTCGGCATCGTCTGCGTCGGCGCGAAGGCGAGATTTGCCTACCCGCAATCGAGCTTCACGATCAGTGCCCAGCACGTCCACTTCGAAGCGGTGAAGTGCCCGGCGAGCGCGCCGCACGCGATCAACGGCTACTTCAGCCCGAACTCACCAGGCGACCTGGGGGCCGGCATCCTCGCCGACGGGGGGCCGCTGCTCGGAGTGAGGGGAGCGGCCGTCGACGTGAGCAACCTCGGTTCGAAGCCGCTCGGCGGGTTCGGCGGGGCGATCTGCACGACGCTCAGAACGGGCGGCTTCGGGATCGACGGCACGGTGGCCGCGGGCAAGGACGACGGCTATCAGCCTGCCTGTCCGCGCAGGACGCCCGTGGCCGTGGGAGGGTTCTCGCTGACCAAGAACGACGCGGACCGGGGCGCGATCGTCACCGACGGGAGCGACCACGTGTCACGTGGCCGCTGGGACACGGGCGTGAAGAGCTGGACCGACCACGCCGTGCCATATACCGCCGGGGTCGCCTGCATCGGATAGCGCACGACCGCGCTGGCGCGGACGCCGTCAGTCCTTCTCGCCCTTCAGCTTCTGCTTGTCGACCTTGCCCTGCGGGTTACGCGGCAGCTCGTCTATGAACTCGACCTCGCGGGGAACCTTGAAGTTCGCGAGGTTCGACTTGACGTGGTCCTGCAGCTGTTTCTCCGACAGCTGACCCTTCTTGACCACGAAGGCCTTCAAGCGCTCGCCGAACTTCTCGTCCTCGACGCCGAGGACCACGGCCTCGCCGACCTTCGCGTGCTGCTTGATCACCTCCTCGACCTCCTGCGGATAGACGTTCTCACCGCCGGAGACGATCATCTCGTCGGCGCGGCCGACGACGAACAGCCGCCCGTCCTCGTCAAGGTAGCCACGGTCGCCGGTCTCCATGTGGCCATCGACGATCTCCTCCGAGCCACCGCCGGTGTAGCCCTCGAAGAGCATCTCGTTGCCGACGTAGATCAACCCCTCGTTGTTCGCCGGCAGGCGGTCGTGGCTCTCCTCGTCGAGGATCCGGATCGAGGTGCCGGGCGGGGGCTTGCCCGCGGTCCCTGGCGCGGCGCGCAGGTCCTCCGGCGTTGCGATCGCGGCCCAGGCGACCTCGGTCGAGCCGTAGAGGTTGTAGAGGTTGTCGCCGAACTGATCCATCCAGGCATTCGCGAGCTCGCTGGTGAGCGCGCCGCCGCTCGCGGCAACCACGCGCAGCGACGAGGTGTCGTACTGCTCGCGCGTCTCCTTCGGCAGGTCGAGAATCCGCTGCAGCATCACCGGAACGGCAACCAGTGCCGTGGCACGGTGGCGCGCAATGTTCGCGAGCGTCGCCTCGGGGTCGAACTTGCGTCGCAGCACATAGGTCGTCGAGAGCAACATGCCGAGGTTGAAATTGAGAAAGCCCCACGCGTGGAAGAGCGGGGCGGCCATCACGGTCGGCTCGCGTGAGCGATAGGGGATCGTCGAGAGCAGCGCGACGATCGCCTCGAGCGCGTCCGGATCGCCGCGCGAGGCGCCCTTCGGGGTCCCGGTGCTTCCGGATGTCAGCAGGACGATGTTGCCCGGCTCCTCGGGCTCGGGCGGCGACGAGGTGTCGCCCTCCTCGATCAGCTGCTCGAGCGTCGGGTGCCGTGCCTCGTCGGGGTCGTCGGTCCAGGCGATCCAGCGGTGGCGCTCCCTGACCGCGTGCTGGAGCACCTCGGTGAACTCCTGGTCGTAGACGATCCCGGCCGGGTCCTCGCGCTTGACGACGTCGGCGAGCTGGGGGCCGGCGAACTGCGTGTTGAAGTAGAGCGCCGTCGCCCCGATCTTCGAGAGTGCGACGGTGGTCTCGACGAAGCCGCGGTGGTCGCGGCACATGATCGCAACCGCGTCGCCCTGGTTGACCCCGGCGTCGGCGAAGCTGTTGGCGAGCGCATTGGTGCGCCGGTCGAGCTCGTCGAAGGTGAGCGCGCCGCGCTCGTCGACGAGCGCGGCCTCGTGCGGGTACCGGATCGCCGAGACCACGAATCCTGCCGCCGGGCTCATGTTGAGCGCGCGCAGGGCGCTCAGCGCCTCCGCGGCCTTGTCCGGCCGCAGCGGCGCGACCACGCCCGCTTCGACCAGGACGTCCGCCGCGTGCGTCGCACGCGCGGCGTCGCGCGCCGCGCCCGTCAGCTGGTCGGGGAGCCTGCCGGCCACCGCCCCCGCCGCGGCCCTGGCCGCGCCCGACCCGGGGATCGCGTCGAATGCCTGCGTCGCCGCCCCCACCGCGGTGCTCGCCACACCGCCGACGACGGGCACCCGACCGAGCAGCCCGGCCACTCCCTCAAGAGACTCCCTCAGCGTTCGGCCCGCCATTGCTTCCCTCCGTCGCTCGCGCTTTCACATACCCGCGACGAAGGTCAGGCGAATCCGGAAGTTACGCGGAACCCGATTCGCGGGCTCGCTCGTCGGAAAGGCCTGTCGTCGGTTGCGGTGCCGGTTTCCCTACCCACCCGGCAGGTGGCAGATGCTCTTGGCGAGGCTCCAGAGCTTCCACTTGCCGAGCTTTCCGCCCGGGTGAGAGGGGGCGCGGAAGTACAGCTTGGTGTAAGCGGTAGGCCCGGTTGACGTGCACTTGCCGAGGCTCTGCGCGCGCAGCTCGATCGTCACGAGCTTGTGGTAGTAGCCGCCCTTCGGCTTGAAGATCGAGCCCTTACCGAAGCCGATCGCCTTGGACCCTCCCCAGCTCTTCCAGTGGATGCTGCTGACGAGTCCGCTCGGGTCGCCGCCGTTGAAGATCTTCGACGGCCTGACCTTGCCGAAGCCGGTCCCCTGGGGAGCGAAGGCCTTGTTCCCGAGCACGACCGATGACGCGGCGGTGGTGTGTGCCAGCGCGGCGGTGGCAAGAGCGACGGCGAGGAGAGCCGCCGCAGCACTCAGCAAGCCGAACCGATGCCGGAGAGACATGTGAGGATCGTAGTCCGCGCACCATGTCCTGCGCAAGCGAAGCCTCGTCTGAAAGGCCCGCGGGACCATGCCCTCCGCTCGGGAGGCCTACCGCGAACTAGCGATTGACATGCCACTCCGGCCGCGCCTAGGTTTGATTTCCGGGGACGTTCTCGCGGGAGGAGTCGCTCTTGCCACAGCCTGGCTTCGCCGAATCCATGCGAGGCACCGACCAAAGTCGACTGAGTAAAGGTAAGCTGCCGCGCGGGTGCGCCGGGGGAGGCGCGCGCCAGATGCTCAAGCCGCCGGAGGGAAACTGCCGATGAAGGGCTCGATGCGCGCAGTTCGCGACAGACCGACATGGCGCGGCCTTCGAAGCGGCGCGATCGTCGAGCGCGGCGTCGATCGGCTGACCGGCCTGCCCGGAAAGGGGGCGCTCGCCGAAGAGTGCGACCGGCTCGCTCGTCAGAGTCATGACGAGGGGCTGCCGGTCGGAATGATCGTCTGCCAGCTGAACGACATGCACGCGCTGAGTGACAATCACGGCGCGTCGCTTGCAGGCCGCGTCCTCGCCGAACTCGCCGACCGTGTGCGGGCGGAGCTCGACGGCTCGCACACCGCCTATCGCATCGCCGCCGACCGACTGCTCGTCCTGCTCCCTGGCTCCGACGCCGAAGACGCCGCCGTGCTCGGCGCGCGGATTGCTCGCGCGGTCCGCAGCGAGCCGCTCGCGGGCACGCTCGCGGCCGCGTCGTTCGGTATCGGGGCCTCATCGTCGGGCACACCGTTCGCCTTCGACGCGGTGCTTGCCGGTGCCGAGGCTGCGATGCACGCGGCGCGGGCCAGCGCGTCCATCCGCAGCCGCGCCACGAGACAGCGCGCGGCGGCGATGCTCGAAGAGCGTCAGGAGAACGGGCTCAGCGGCTGGCGGCCGGAGCCTGAGCTGCTGCGCGAACGCCAGGCCTGAGCGCCCCGCGCTCAGTGCCTGTGGCGCCGCCGGTGCTTTGGCTTTGGGGGCTTGACGGTGGTCTTGTGCGTCGAGACGAGGGCGTAGTGGCCGTTCGGCTGGCGGAGGGAGATCGTCACCAGGACCGGCAGGCGCTTGAAGCGCTTGGCGAGCTTGCGGCCGAGCGCGTTGAGGGGGACCGTGACCTTGATGGTGTGGCCGGCGGCGACTGTGAAGCTGGTCGAGCCGACGGTCTTGACCACGAAGTGGCGGTGCTTCTTGTGGCGGGCGGCGCTGACGCCGGTGACCTTCGATGCCGAGCTCCTTGAGGACCGACTGGAGCAGACCCTTGCCCTGGCAGACCGTGCCGGCGGGCGCGGTGCAGGTGACAGTGAAGGTGAGGCTGCCGGGGTTCGGCGTGTAGCCCGCCGCGGAGATCTGCGGCGGCTGCGGGTTGTTGGGAGGCGCCGGGAGCCGAGGGCAGCTCAAAGGCGCCGATGTCGACGATCGGGGTGCCGCCGCTGACGCGCGGGACGATGCGCGGGTTGCCGGCGAAGTCGGTCGTGAGGCCCGAGGGCACGAGCGCGTTCGACCCGGCGTCGATCGTCGGGCTGGCGGCCGTCTCATCCTGGCCAGCGTCCAGCTTCGGGTCGGCGCAGATGTTGCCGGGGCCGGGCTGGGGCGCCCCGGAGGTCGGGCTCGTGCAGGTGTCGGAGTACTGGAAGGTGGGGCTCGCGTAGCCCGCGATCTCGGGCTGCGCGGTGGTCCCGTCCGAGGAGGGGTTGCCGTAGACGATCGAGTTGGCAATGTCGAGCGTGTCCTTCGACGAGCCCGAGATCGCGCCCGCGTGGCTGCCGGCGCCGGTGTCGACCGAGTTGCCGGTGACGGTGGAGTCGGCGAGGGAGAGGTGGCTGACGCAGCTGTTCGGGTCGGAGCAGCCGCCGGTCGCGATTCCGGCGTAGATGGCGCCGCCCGATCCGCCGGCGATCACGCTGTTGCCGGTGAAGACGTCGTCCGCGGCGTTGACGCTCGCCGGGACATAAGTGGTTCCGCCGCCGCCGTCCGGGAACGAACTGCCCTTGATCCCGAGGCCGCCGCCCCAGGGAATCGGCCCGCCGGTCGGCCGCGACGCGGTTGCCCGTGAAGACGTCGCCCGTGCTCGTCACGGTGCCGCCCTGGATCCACTCGCCGCCGCCGCCGACGCCCGCCGTTGCCGGTCGCGTCGATCAGGTTGCCGGTGAAGCTGTTCGCGAATCTGGGTCGACGGTGAAGCCCTGCCGGTGGCTGTCCTGTGTCGATGTAGAGCCCCGCCCCGTGCGCGGTCGGCCGCAGCGCGCGTTGCCCGTCATGTGGTTGCCGGAGAAGCTGCTGTGGTCGAGCGTCAACGGGGAGTTGGCGGTGAGCGTGACGTAGGCGCCCGCGCCCTGCGCGGAGGAGGTGTTGGCGCCCGCCTGCGTGCCGTCGCCGAAGCTGTCCTGCGAGAGCGCGCAGGCGCGCCGGAGGCCCGTCGTCCAGGAGCCGAGGCCGCCCCCGCTCGACGATGTCGCCCGGTCGCGGAGTTGGCGACGAAGCTGTCGTTCGTGAGCGTGAGCGGGCCCGGGCCATTGACGGTACATCGCGCCGCCGCCCCCGGAGCCCGGCCGTGTTGCCGTGGCCGTGCGAGCCGAAGGCGTCATGGTCCGCGGCGAATGTGCGCCCTGGAAGCGACACGCGCGCCGCCGCCTGGCTCGTGCCGCATGGTTGTCGAAGAAGCTGTCGCCGACGAGGCGTCAGCGACGGCGCCGGTGTTGTCGACCTCGATCGCTCCGCCGCCGCTGAGGAGGAGCCGCTGTGGAAGACGAGGTTCTCGATCGTGAGGTTGATGGCCGCCTTCGTCGAGGTGATGATCGGGTTGCCGCTAGTGCCGCCCTAGAAGCTCGCCGAGCCGTCGCCCTGGAGCGTGAACGGTGTGACGTGTTCGCGTGACCGTGTAGCTGCCCAGTGCAGTCGCTCGGGTCGTGGAGGACGACGACGTCTCCGGGGTTCGGCGGTGTTGAGGGCGTTCTGCAGCCCGTTGCAGTCGACAGTCGTGGTCTTGGCCTGTGCGCCAGCCGGAGCGGCCAGCGCGAGCGCGAGCGCGAGGCACGCCGGCAGGAGCCTTTTTCGCCTCATCTCGTACTCATGGATATTCGACCGTCCGGCGTGCGGTCAAGCACCTCTTCGAGCGAAACCGCTCGAATGGGTGGGTCTTCAGTGGTGCTTGGGCCGGCGGTGCTTGCGCTTTTGCGTTGGGGGCTTGACGGTCGTCTTGTGTGTCGAGACGAGGGTGTAGTGGCCGTTCGGCTGGCGGAGGGGACGCGCCGCCGCCTGCGCGACACTCCCGTTTGATCAGCCGGCCGAGCACCATCCCCTTCCGCAACCAGCCGGCATACGCCGCCTGGGAGCATTGCGAGGCCCGCGCCGGCTTCGAGGTCGCCTTTCTCAGCCCGGAGGTGACAGGCGGGCGCGCGGAGGGCACAACAGCTGCGGTCGAAGACGATGACGCCTGGGCTGTCCACTACTTGATCGCGCTCGACGCGGGATGGGCGACCCGGAGCGCGCAGGTGTGCGGTCGCTCCCCGTCAGGACGACACGAGCTCGAGCTGCACGCTGACGGAGCCGGCAGATGGCGCATCGACGGTCGGCCGGCAGCGTATCTCGAGGGTTGTCTCGACGTGGACCTCGAGTCATCGTGCCTGACGAACGCCTTCCCTGCCAACCGCCTGGGCCTCGAGATAGGGGAGTCGGCAGACGCGCCCGCGGCGTACGTCCGCGCCACCCACCTGCGCGTGGAACGGCTCGAGCAGCGCTACACCCGCCTCGATGACGTCGACCGCCGGAAGCGCTACCTCTACCGAGCTCCCCGCTTCGACTTCGAATGCCAGCTCATCTACGACGAGGCTGGCCTGTTGCTCGACTACCCGGGAATCGGGAGGCGTGTCGCGTAGTCCCGCGCCGGCGCCGGGGTTCACGACACGAACCTCGAATCGATCTCGACACTCGCTAGAAGTGCTCGGCGCCCAACGCGCCTACGGTCTCAGGGACCCGTGGCGCGGCCTCCCCGACCGCGTCGGAATTTCCCACGGTCGTCGCGTGCCGTCGGCCCGGCGCCTGACCGTAGGCGCTGCGCGCCTACAGCCTCTTCGCTGGCTGTTCGCTACTGGACCTTGGCGGACACCGCCGGTGCGCCGTTGGCGTCGACGATCGCCGGCGCGTCGTCGACGGCGTCGGGCTGCCCGGCGATCATCGGGCCCTCGCCCGACGGATCCGCGACGCCCTGCTCGAGCCACTTGTAGCGGCCCTCGAGAACGCCCTGCGCGAGCTTGTATCCGTCATCGTCGTTGTTCTGCCAGAGGTCGTGGAAGAGCCCGTCGATGCGATGGCGGGCCTGCTTCGCGAACAGATCCGCGAGCTCCATCGCCTCCTCGGCATGCTCTGGATGTTCCGTGCTGAGCGTGTTCGCATAGACCACCGCCGAGGCGATCGCGAACAGCTCCGCGCCGATGTCGACGATGCGTCCGAGGAACGATTGCTTCTGCTCGAGCTTCGCCTGCCAGCGCGTCATCGCGTAGAACGTCGAGCGTGCGAGCTTGCGCGAGCCTCGCTCCACGAAGCGCAGGTGCCCGGCGAGCTCGCCGAACTCGTCGAAGGAGCCGGGGCGCTGGCCCTGGCCGACCGTGAGCCCGGGTAGCCACTTGGCGTAGAAGGCGCCCGCCTGGAGCGCGCTCTTCGCCTTGACCTTGAGGTCACCGTCGCCTTCGAGCAGCTCACCGGCGACCTCGAGGTGCTGGTCGACGGCCTCGCGCGCGATCAGCAGGTGCATGATCTCGCTCGAGCCCTCGAAGATGCG
The DNA here is from genome assembly GCA_963719375.1 of uncultured Actinomycetes bacterium. GTDB lineage: Bacteria > Actinomycetota > Thermoleophilia > Solirubrobacterales > Thermoleophilaceae > JAICJV01. Next base: position 3,031,489 of record CAVRBY010000001.1, read on the forward strand.
GTTGATGCGCATGTCCCGGAGCGCCTGCTCGACCGGCACCGGCTTCTCGCCACGCGCCTTGAGTGACGCTGCGGTTTCGTAGCCGCGGCCGCCGCGGATCTGGACGAGCTCGTCCAGCGCCTTCCAGCCGACCTCCGAGCCGTAGAGCTTGGCGATCGCGGCCTCGATGCGGATGTCGTTCTTGTGGTCGTCGGCAAGGCGGCTCGCGACGTCGACCATCGCCTCGAGCCCGAAGGCGCTCGCGGCGATGTAGGCGATCTTCTGTGCGACCGCGTCGTGCTTGCCGACCGCCCGTCCCCACTGGACGCGCTCGGCGGCGAACTCGCGTGCCACCTTCGTCGCCCACTTGACGCTGCCGGCGCAGATAGCGGGAAGCGCGAGGCGGCCGGTGTTGAGCGTCGTCAGGGCGATTTTGAGACCCTGGCCCTCCTTGCCAATCAGGTTCTCCGCCGGGACGAAGACGTTCTCGAGCAGCGTCACCGAGTTCTCGATTCCGCGCAGGCCCATGAAGGCGTTGCGGTGCTCGACGGTCACGCCGTCCGAGTCGTAGGGGAGGACGAACGCGCTGATCCCGCCGCGGTGGCCCTCCGACTTCGGAACCTTCGCCATCACGACGACGATGTCGGCGATCGCGCCGTTGGTGGCCCAGAGCTTGCGGCCGTTCAGCACGTAGCCCGAGCCGTCCTCGGTCGGGGTCGCGCTCGCGGCGAGGCGGGCGGGGTCCGATCCCACGTCGGGCTCCGTGAGCAGGAACGCGGACACCTTGTCCTTCGACACCTGCGGCAGCCACTTCTGCTTTTGCTCCTCCGTGCCGAACAGCAGCAGCGGCTCGGCGACGCCGATCGACTGATGCGCCGAGAGCAGGGCGGCGAGCGAGGCGTGCCAGACGGTGACGAGCGCGAGCGCCTCGTTGTAGTGGATCTGGGAGAGACCGAGGCCGCCGTATTGCTCGGGGACCTTCATGCCGAACGCGCCGAGCTGCTTGAGCCCGTCGATGACGTGCTCGGGGATCTTCGCGTCGCGCTCGATCTCTGCGGGGTCGACGTCCTGCTCGATGAAGCTCCGCAGCTGCCCGAGGAAGCGCTCGCCCTTCTCGGCCTTCGCCTGATCGATCTTCGGCTGCGGATGGATCAGGTCGAGCCGGAAATTGCCCATGAAGAGCTCCTTGCCGAAGCTCGGGAGCTGCCACTCGCTCTCGCGGGCGGCCTCCGCGACCTCGCGGGCCTCGCGTTCACTCACATTCGTCGCCACGTATCACCTCGTTCGTGAAATTTCGACCGCTCACGATAGACGGCGCCGGGCTGCCGCCACCGCTCGGAGGGCGTCAGTCGCTCTACCAGACCTTCCTATACCCGGTGCGCCTTGAAGCATGTGTACCGATGGCCGCTAAGGCCGCACCGCTGCATCGCGGACGGGCCTTCAAACGCCCGGGCTCATACCGCCCGGACTTCTCTCAAGCGGACTAAAGTTCCTCTGCAATATGCGCCTGTCCCGCGCCGCGATCGCCGTGAGGGCATCCCTCAGGCGGTATCCGAGCCTCCCGCCGCTACTGCTAATCGTCGTGTTCGTCTGGGTTGCGTGGTACGTGGGAATCCGGACCAAGGATCGCCCCGGCATCGGGCACAGCCTCGGTCTCGTGGCGGCGGTTCGCGGCGACCGTGGGACGCGAGGCCGGAACCTCCCGGCACCCGCCCGATGCGGCGCATGCAAAGGTGCGACCCACATCATGCGCTACGACTCGCGCGCCGGGCTTCGGTTCGACATGGTCATTTCGGTCCATCCCAAGCTCCTCCCGGCGCCAAGCTGCGGAAACGCCTCCGTCGACCTCGTCATATCCGCGACGCGGGCCTTCTGGGTAGAGCACAACCGTCTCGGTCCGGGAGTTAGGACCCGCATAGCCCTTGGCTGGGACCGATTTACCCGGGTCTCGCTGCCCGCTGGCGTCTCGCCGGCCGGGTCGACAATGACGGCGTCGCCGGCGCTCGTGTCGTTCCTCGGTGATCCTCAGGCGCCGCTGCACCCGGGCTTCTTCACGAACGGCGATCTGCAAGCGCAGAACAAGGCGTCGTTTAAGCCGCCCCGGCGGCTGCTGGTGGAGCCCTTCCCGGCAAGCCACCCACTTGGGCTGCGTACGCAGATTGCCGACTGGGACGGGTCCGAGTACGCGATGCATGTGCATTTCGTCGCCAACTGGGTCGAGCCGCGCGGCTTCGGGAGTTGCTACGTGCTCATCCCGAGTCTGGTCGCGAACTCCGCGCTTGCCGGTACCGAAAACGCGCTCGCGGCGCTCAGGCATACGCGGTCCGCTTACTTCCGTAACAGCGCCATGCCGTTGATCGCCCCGCCGAGCCTCGGCCGCATCGCTCTCGACGCCGCGGGCCAGCTGTCGCTGACCGAAACCAGTCCCCCGCCCACCGACTTCGAGGCCGTGTTCGTGGGCACTCACGGCAGCACGTCTGAGCGCTCGAGCGAGCAGGCCTCCCTGAGCGGCGGACGGCTCGGCCCAGTTTGGGCCTGTGAGCCCTCTGACGACCTCTCATACCTGGCGGACAGGGCGCCTCCGAGCAATGTGCCCTCCGCCGGTAGCTTCACCGGTAACGCGTGCGGGGCCGTGGCTGTCGTAGACGCGCCAGGGGCAAGCGACTTTCGCGCGGTGGTGCTCGTCGTATTCGGAGTCCTGATCGCGCTTGCCTTCGAGTGGCTGATCCGACGTCGGCGCCGGCGAGCGGATGAATAGCGCTCGCTCTAGGCGCTTGCCCGAGCGACCAGTACAGCTTCCGCGCCCGATGCCGGGCTGAGCGTGATCTGCCGGCGCCGCGAGCGCTCGTGAGCGCCCGCCGCGGGGGCGACTTCGCGGCGCTCGAGCACTGCTCGCAACACCACTCGCATCTCGAGCTGGGCGAAGCTCGCGCCGATGCAGCGGCGGCGACCGCCGCCGAACGGGATCCAGGTGTAGGTGCCCGGCTTCTCATCGAGGAAGCGCTCCGGGCGGAAGGCGTAGGGCTCGGGGTAGACGTCCGGGTCGTGGTGGACCAGATAGCTGCACGCCGCGAGCTCCGTGCCCGGCTCGTAGTGGACGCCCCCGATCTCGACCGGTTTCTTGACGAGGCGGTTCGCCGCGATCGGCAGCACGGGCCGCCGGCGCAGCGTCTCGTGGACGACGGCGTTCAGATACTCGTCATCCGGCTCGTCGCGAAGGCGCTCGAGCACCGCCGGCTCGCGCTGGAAGCGCTCGAACGCCCAGGCGAGCTCCGACGCCGTCGTCTCGTGGCCCGCGACGAGCAGCGTCATCAGCTCGTCACGCAGCTCCTGCGCCGACATCGGCGAGCCGTCCTCGTGACGTGCCGAGAGCAGCATGCTCAGCACGTCGCCGCGGTCCTCGGCGCCGGCGCGGCGTCGCTCGTCGATCAGCTCGAAGAGCTGACGGTCGATCGCGTCGCGAAGCTTGACGAACCAGGCGTAGGGCCCATGCCGAGTCTCGGGCAGGGGCATCAGGGAAAGCGGATTGTCGCCGAAGCTCAGCAGCCGCGTCAGCTGCGCACGCAGCGCCTCGAGGCGCTCGCCGCGCTCAAGGCCGAAGACGGCGCGGAGGATGATCTCGAGCGTGAGGGCCTGAAGCCGCGGGTGGAGCGCGGTCGACTCGTCGTGCGGCCAGCGTTCGACCTCGCGCTCGGCGACCTCGCGCATGATCGCCGTCAGGCGCTCCATCCGCTCGCCGTGGAAGGCGGGCAGCAAGAGCTTGCGCTGCTCGAGGTGCTCGTCCTCGTCGAGCAGGATCAGCGAGTGGCGGCCGACGACCGGCTCGAGGACTCGGGCGCCCTCGCCCGGGTGAAGCACGTCCGGCGGCGCGGTGAAGAGCTCTCGGAGCTCCTCGGGGTCAGAGAGGATGACGAGCCGCGGCGCGTTCATGAGCCGGAGCGTGAAGCGCTTGCCGAAGCGCGCGCGGCACCGCTCGAGGAAGGGGATCGGGCGCGTCCACCAGGCGAGCATCTGCACGGCACGCGGCCAGCCCGGCCCCGGTGGCAGTGCTCTCCCCATGCCAGCAGTACTACCCCGATGGCGCTCGTGCCTGTGTGAGCTTGGGCACCAAGTCGACGGCCTTGCGCTCGTGCGCACGGCGGCTCAGCGGGACGAGCGCCTCCAGTCGGTCAGCGGATCGCCGAGGCAATCCAGGTCGCGCGCCTAACCCAGCGAGCTGTCGAGTGTCTGGAGCCGCTTCGACAAGTCCGGCCAGTACGCGCTGGCTGTCTGTACGTCCCGGCTCACGATGGACCCGGCCGTGAAGCCCTGTGGGGTCACCCGCGAGTCGCGGCGCATCCCCTTCAGCAGCCGCTCGAGCTGGCTCACCCCGCCCGCGGCCTTCGGGTAGAAGACCTGCGTCGGGTCGATCTTCCCGTAGCGAAGCAGGCGGTTTACGAGCGGCTGGTTGAGGCGCTCGCCATTCGCCGTCTGGGTCGTCAGGCCTGGGGCCGTGTTGTCGAGGTCGGCGTAGAGGCTCGAGACGAGGCCGCCAACGCTCGGGTCCGACTCGTTCACGTGCAGGACGTTCGAGACGGTCAGCGGCTTCAGCAGCTGTATCGCGTGGGCCACGCCCTGGGGGTTGCCGACCAGGCTGCGGGTCGCGTTGGCCGCGGAGAAGATCGCGACGTCGGCGTCGGTCACCTGCTGGGCCACCGCATCACTAACGCCAGGGCTCGGGCCCGCCGGTGTGGAGGATGAGGTGCTGCTGCCGCCGCCGCAAGCGGCGAGCAGGCATGCGCAGCTGAGAAGCAGGGCGAGCGTGCGCGGCATGCCCAATACTAGATCGGGACCAACCGGGGGCGCTAGTGGTGATGCTTCGCGCGGGTCCGCGGCTTGCTCTTGCGGCAGTCCCGGTACGTGCGCGTCGAGATCAGCCGCGAGCCGTTGCTCTCGATAGAGACGATCTTGACCTTGAAGACGCCGCGGGGAAGGCGGCGGAGCGCGATCGAGCGGATGTTGCGGCCGCGCTTTGTCAGCTTGTGCTTGCCGTTGACGTACACCCGCACCTCGACGACCCTCGCGTTCGGGTTGTGGTGAAGCTTGAAGCGGAAGTAGCGGGTGTCGACGCACTGGGCGGCGCGGGGCGGGTAGGCGACGCTCGCGCACGTGCCGAAATTGGTCGTCGCCGTATCGGGTGTGTGGTCGATCGCGTTGAAGTCGTAGGTGCCCTGGTAGCCGTCCTTGCTGGTGAGCCCGGTCGCGGTGTCGCGGATGTTCTCGTTGTCGTAGTGCTGCCCGTCCGCGAGGTGTATGTCGAGCCGCGAGCGGTAGTAGAAGCTGAACATGTTGCCGTCGTGGTTCGGCTGGTCGATCGCGGCCTCCTCGCCGTCGTGGCGCCAGCGGTCGGTGAGCAGGCGGCTGTCCGCCGTGCAGTCGCCCTTGAGGTACTTGTCGAACCAGGCCGTCGTGTACCAGTCGATCATGTCCGCGCCGCGGAGCGTCGCCGGGAACGCCTGGTTCGGCACCCAGTCGAAGTCGTAGTGGGTGCCCCCGCGGATGATCAGCTCGCCGGTGTCGACGCCCGCCTTGGTGTAGGCGAGCGACTCCGTGCTCTTCGCGAGCGGGTCCGGCTGCGAGGTGTTCGGCTGCGGCGGGATGAAGTAATCGGCCGACATTCCGAGCGCCGGCTTCGTGACCGGCACAGCGGTGCGGTTCGCCTTGTCGACGCAGCCCTGCTCGACGGGCTGGCCGCCGTTGCCGCCGAAGGGCTGGTTCGGGTCGGGCGTCGCCAGGTTGTCCCAAGCGACGATCGTCTTCACGCGCTTGTCCCACTGGCCGATGTAGGAGACGCCGGCCGCTCCGTAGGAGTGTCCCGCGATGCCGACCTCGTTCGTGTTCAGCATGCTCCAGGCGGGGTTGTAGGAGGTGTCGAAGCCCTCGGCGACGCGGCGGTCCTGCTTCGGCGCGTGGCTCGTGCCGCTGTTGCAGCTCGGCACCGGCTCGTACCGCTTAGACGGCGTCGAGAAGAAGAAGTTGAGCGCGTCCTCGGTGCCGTCGAAGAAGGGACGCCCGTCGCTCTGGGCCGGCACGCCCTCGTTCTGGTCGGGCGTCTCACCCTGGGTGTCGGAGAGGCCCTGCCCCTGAGGGTCCCAGGTGAGAACCACGTAGCCGGCCTTCGCGAGCGTCTGCGCCGCGAACCAGTACACCCGCTCCGGCGCCTGGACGGAACCGTTCGTGATCACGATGCCCGGCCGTTTCGCGGGCCCCGCCTTGGTCCACCAGACGTGCCCCGAGAGCTGCGCCCCGTTGCGCGCGGTGAAGAGGACCGGTTGGACCACTCCATACCCCTTCGGGCCCCAGTCGTACAGGCGGGCATCACCGGCGCAGCCGTTGTCGCCCCGCGCGCACAGGTCAGTCTGGAACTGCCGCTCCGGGTCGGCCGCCTGAGCCGCCGCCGCCTGCTGCTCGTTCTGGTTGCTCACCTGCGTCAGCAGCAGCTGGTACTGCGGCGTGTCGTAGATCGTCTGACGCTCCTGGCCCTTGTTGTAGTTCTGGGCCTCGACCGTCGGGTCGAACGCGCCGGCCGGCGCTGCAAGCGCGGCCATGAGACAGGCGGTCGCCGCGCACAGGACGCCGATACGTCGAGCCGTCAGTTCCTCTCGCACTCTGCCTCCCTCGTGGCCGTGATGACGCGGCGGCGATCATTACACGCCTCCTCTCGTGTTTCAAATGGCAAGCTTGCGGGGGGATGGAGCGAACGAAGCCTCGCGGCCGCCCGCCGGCCGCCACCCGCGAGCAGGTTCTGTCGGCGGCGATGCGGCGCTACCTGCGCGGCAGGCGGATCGACGTGCAGGCGATCGCCGCGGAGCTCGGCCTGGGGCGCCCGACCATCTATCGCTGGTTCGGCACGCGCGAGGAGCTGATCGGCGAGATCCTCGCGCGCGCGGCCGAGCCGCTGCTCGTCGAGGCTCGGCGCGCAGCGGGCGGGCGCGGCGCCGGCGCGCTGCTCGACACCTTCGACCGCTTCAACCGCAGCCTCGTCGAGGCGCCCGCGCTGCGGACACTCGTCGAGACGGAGCGCGAGGCGGCGCTGCGGATCATCACCTCGGGCGCCGGCATCGTGCAGCCTCGGATCGTCGAGATGATCGCCGACCTGATCGAGCGTGAGATCGAGGCGGGCGCGTTCGCCGCGCCGGTCGAACCGTCCACGCTCGCCTACGCGATCGTGAAGCTCGCCGAGGCGTTCCTGTTCAACGACGCGATCGCCGGCATGCGCGGCGAGGTGGAGCGGCTCCGCGAGGTCGAGGCAGCCCTGCTCGGTGTCGCCGCTCAGGCGTTGTAGATGACCATCGCGATGCCGAACACGATGCAATAGATCCCGAACGGCACCAGGTTGCGCGTCTTGAAGTAGCGCAGCAGGAAGTGGACGCAGAAGATCGCAGCAATCGCGGCGGCGATCGCGGCCACGACGGCCTGGCCGCGAATGCCCGCGCCGAGCGGTCCGGTCAGGTCGGAGAACTTGAACAGGCCGGCGGCGAGGATGATCGGCGTGGCGAGCAGGAAGGCGAAGCGCGCGGCGTCTTCGTTGCTGAGGCCGCGGAGCAGACCGGCGGTCATGCAGATGCCGTCGCGGCTGATTCCCGCGATCAGCGCGCTCGACTGGGCGATGCCGATCGCGCCGGCCTCGCGGTACTCGAGCGTCGTCAGCGTGCGGTCCGCGCGCGGCAACGTGGCCACGGCGGTAGCGGTGCCGCCGCCCCCGGCGGCGGCGGCCGGCTGTGCGCGGCGGGCGGCGAGCGCCCGTACCTCGGTGCGGCGACGCATGCGCTCCGCGCCGATCAGGATCAGCCCGTTCACGACCAGGAAGATGGCGGCAGCCTCGGGCTTGGCGAGCGCCACCCTGATGGGGTGCTCGAGCGCGAGGCCGATCAGCCCGGTCGGGATGCTCGCGACGATGATCAGCCAGGCGAGGCGCTCGGTCGGCGTGTCGATTCGGCGCTTCGCGAGCGTGCGAAAGAACGCGGCGACGATCTGGACCCAGTCCTTCCAGAAGTACACGAGCAGCCCGATCGCGCTGCCGACGTGCAGCATGACCACGAACGCGAGCCACGCGGACTCCGGCTGCGACTGGATGGCCACGACGTGGTTCCAGCCGAAGAGGCTCGGGAACAGCACCGTATGACCGAGCGAGGAGATCGGGAACAGCTCGGAGATGCCCTGAAGCACGCCCAGCACGACCGCCTGGAACCAGCTGATCGACCCGGCGGCGAGATGGAGCGTAGGGGCGAGGATGCCGCTCATGCCGCGGGCTCGGTGGCCCGGGTCCCGGTGCGGCGGCGCCACCACAGGTACGCGGCGCCCGCGACGACGACCACGACGACCGCAACCGAGACGTAATCGAAGGCGCTGTTGAAGCTCCGGTAGCTCGAGCCGATGGCCAGGCCGACGCCCGCGAGGGCGAAGCACCAGATCGCGTTGCCGATCAGCGTCAGCACCGCGTAGGGGGCGAGCGGGATCTCAACCACGCCCGCCGGAATCGAGACGAAGGAGCGGACCACCGGCGTGATGCGGCCGAGCAGGACGGACATGTTCCCGTGCTTGTCGAACCAGGCGTCGGCGCGGGCCACCCGCTCGGGCCCGAGGTGCAGCCACCTGCCGCGCTGCTCGATCAGCGGCCGGCCGCCAAAGCGGCCGATGCCCCAGCCGATCAGCGCACCGATCTGGTAGCCGACCAGTCCGGCGACGACGATCGTCAGGTACGCGCCCGCGTGCGAGGTGACCTTGTCCCCGAAGAGCAGCACGTGCTGGCCCGCGAACGCGCCGGCGGCGAGCGCGCCGCCGTAGACCATCACGAGCTCGCTGCCCGCGGGGAAGACCGCGTCGATCGCCATCAGCACGAGCACGGCGTACACGCCGTGGTCGCCCACGAACGACGTAATCGAGCTTGTGATGGAGGCGAGCGTGAGGGTCATGCGCGTACGTCGGCCGGGCGGCGGGTGAAGGTATCAGCCCCAGCCTGAACGGAACCTGAAATGGCGATGATAGGCCTCTCACCTCCGCGGGCGGCGGGGAGCCGGCGGAAGGTCGCGCCGCCGTCGCTCGGTACGCTCGACGTCGCCGCGCGCTGCTCGCGCGAGCGGCAGGCCGAGCTGCGCGAGTGGGACGAGCTGTATGGCGCGCCGGCGGCCCGATGGATCAGCCTCGGCGCGCACGCAGCGAATCGAGCGGGCGAAGCAGGCGCTGAACGGCCCGCCAGCGGCGCGAGCGCGCCACCTCGTCGAGCCTCGTGCGACTCGCGGCCGCCTCACGCTCGGCGGCGAGCGCTCTTGCCTGCGCCGCAGCCAGATCGCGCGCGAGCTCCTGCGCTCGCCAGTCGGCGTGCCACTGGTTGCGCGCGACCCGCGCGAGCTCGCGGGCAGAGTCGAAGCGGGGCGGCAGGTACCCGCCGTCGCGCTTGAAGATCGTCGCGAGCGCGATGGCGTGATCGCGGGCGGAGTGGTGGGCCGAGGCCAGGTTGTAGTTGACGAGGCCCATCGCCGGCGAGTACTCCGCGATGTCGGCGTCGATGCGGGCACGGTCGAGCTGCCTGTCGAAGGCCATTCCCGTGAAGCCGTCACGCTCGAGGACGGAGTAGCTGTCCGCGGTCACCCAGCCGTCGACGCCGCAGTGATCGAAGACGTACGCCGGGCGCCCGCAGGCCATCGCCTCGAGCACCGACCGCCCGTAGCTGACGACCATGTCGGCCCGTGCCAGCGCGTCCGCCGGGTTCGTGGCGACCTGGCCACCGTCGCGGCCGAGCTGGCTCCAGGCGATCCCGTGCTCCTCGAGCACGGATGTGATCAGGGCGCGACGCTCACCGCGAAGGTAGTTGCCAAGCAGCAGCGCCACAGCCGGTCGCTCGCGCACAGGGCCGCGGAGCCGGAAGCGCTCGATGTCGATCGGCTGGTGCAGCTGCACGATCGGCACGTCCACGGCGAGCGCGCGCGCCTGGGCGACCACCCGCTCGTTCATCGCGACGAGCGCCAGGGACAAGCCGCCGAGCTGCGGCGGCAGCGTGAGGTCATCCGCGGCGCCGTGGGAGACGAAGACCTGTGGGCGCCGGTAGCGCTCGGCGAGCTCAAGCGCCATCACGGTGTCCTGCACGATCACGCCGTCGCAGCGGGCCGGCAGCAGCGAGGCGTCCGTCACGATCCGAAGGCCTCGCGCGCGCGCCAGCCCGGCAGTGCCGCCCGCGTCCGGCGAGTAGAGCGTCGGCTCGTGCCCGAGTCGCTGGAGCGCCGAAGCCAGCGTCAGCAGATAGGTCGTCGCCCCGCCCATCCAGGACAGGTGGAGGCCGGCGAGGATCAGCTCCAACTGCCGATGGCGTGCAACTCCTCGCGAGTTACAGCGCGGTCGTCGAATGGTGGTCCCTCGCCCTGTAGGGTGGGGTGAAGCCGGTCGCTGGCGCCGCGCCCGAGGACCGCGACCACGTCGTCGCAGCCCGCGCCGGCGAGGGCCTCGTGGATCGCGGCCCGCCGCTCCGGGACGAGGCTCACCTTGGCGCGACCGGCCGCTCGCGCGCCGGCGATCACCGGCTCGACCATCGAGCGAAGCGACTCTCCGCGCAGGCTCGCCTCGGTCACTATCAGGCGGTCGGCGAGCCGCCCCGCGGTTCGCCCGAGCGCCTCGCGCAGCCATGGGGTGCGGTTGCCCGCGTCGCCGAACACGGCATGGACGCGCCCCGCCGTGACACGCCGGATCGCGCGCAGCACATAGTCGAGCGCGTCCGCGGTGTGCGCGAAGTCGACGACGACCCGGAAGGGCTGTCCCTCGTCGATCAGCTCGAGCCGCCCCGGAACTCCGCGTGCCGTCTCGATCGCCTCGAGCGCCGGCTCGAGTCCGATATCCAGGGCGCGCGTGGCGGCGAGCGCGGCGAGGACGTTGTCGGCGTTGTGGAGCCCGGGCAGGCGCGTGTGCAGCTCGAGCTCGCCGTCCGGAGTGAGGACGTCGATCCGCGCGCGCTCGAGCGTCCAGTCACAGGCGAGCAGCCGGAAATCGGCCTCCGGCCCGCGGCCGAACGTGAGCACGTCGCCGCCCCGCTCCGAGACGGCCCTGGCGAGCTCGCGGCCGAGGGGGTCGTCGGCGCCGACAACCGCGCGCGGGACGCAGCGGTCGCCGCGTACGAAGAGCCCGCGCTTGCACGCGGCATAGGTGCGCATGTCGCCGTGGCGACCGAGGTGCTCGGGGCGCAAGTTCGTCAGCACGGCGAGCTCCGGCAGCAGATCGGTGCACGCCTCGAGCTGGAAGCTCGAAACCTCGGCGATCGCCAACTCGGGCGGGCTCGCGAGGAGTCCCGAGACGGGCGGGCCGAAATCCGTGTTGCCCGCGATCGCCACATCGAGCCCCGAGGCATGCGCCGCGGCAGCGAGCAGCATGCAGACGGTCGATTTGCCGTTGGTCCCGGTGACGCCGGCGAACGGGCGCTCGATCAGCCGCCAGGCGAGCTCGAGCTCGTCGATCACGGGGACGCCGAGCTGCCGGGCGCGCGCCACGAGCGGAGCAGTGATCGGGATGCCGGGGCTCCTGACGAGGCAGCCGACGGGCTCGCCGCCGGCTTCGAGCAGCTCGCAGCCATCCGTGGCGAGCGTCACGGCGACGCCCAGGTCGTCCACCGGCGGGCGCCCCGCGTCGCACGCCAGGACTCGCTCGGCGCCGAACGTCTCGCTCAACATGCGGGCCGCGGAGGAGCCGGCGCGGCCGAGGCCGGCGACCAGGAACCGGCCGCTCGGCACGCCGGGTCGCGAGACGGGATCACTGCGAACGGCTGGGGTCACGTCGGCCTCTTGGCAGATCCTAAGGGCCGGCTCTCTACGAAGCGAAGCGACGGCTCTCGCGGTCGCGTTCGGTGAGCGGGCGCCGCAGCATGCGGCTGCGACCGGCGGTCGGGGCGACCCGGCAGGTAAGGTGGCCGGCCGACCCCGTGCCGGCCAACGACCTCTCCGCCCTCGTCGACGGCTCGCAGTACGGCGAGCTGTCAGCGCTCGTCCCGCTGATCGGGAGCGACTGGCCGCGCTTCGTCGTCGACGTCGGCGCGCACGATGGGTACAGCCTGTCGAACTCCAGGCCGCTGATCGAGCTCGGCTGGTCGGGCGTGCTGATCGAGCCGCTTCCCGCCGCCTACCGCCGGCTCGAGCAGCTCTACCGCGAGCGCGCGGACGTGCAGACGGTCGAGGCCGCCTGTGCGGCGAGCCCCGGTCGGCGCGCGCTGTTCGTCGGCGCGGACACCGAGGTACCGATGACCTCGACGCTCGAGCCGGGCCCCGGCGACCGGATCGATGTGCCCGTCGAGACGCTCACGGGCGTGCTCGAGCGCTGCGGCGCGCCGCGCGACATCTCGCTGCTGCTCGTCGACGCCGAGGGCCTCGACCACGAGGTCCTGGCGGCGCTTGACTTCGACCGCTTCCGGCCGCGCGCCGTCGTCAGTGAGGACTACCTGGCCGACCCGGTGCGTCACACCGCAAAGTACGAGCTGCTGCTGCGCGAGGGCTACGTCCTCCACGCGCTGGCCGGCGGCGTCAACTCGATCTGGGTCGAGCGTCGTTTCCTCGGCGGCGCGACGGCGAGCGGCGCTCCGAGTCGCGACGGGCTGCTCGAGCAGCGCTGTGCGGAGCTGGAGCGACTGCGAGACGAGACCTGGCGCGAGCTGGCCACGCTTCGGGAGAGTCGCAGCTGGAAGCTCACAGCTCCGCTGCGCTCGGCGGCGGCCGCGCTGCGCCGCCGCGGCTGAGCGCTCAGTCGAGGCTCGCCGTCCCGGGCTCGACGAACTCGAACGAGCGTCCCTCACTCCAGGCGTCGTACTCCGCGTGCGCTCGCTCGGCGAGCGGCCGGCGCCGGCGCCAGAGCTCCTGGAGCATGCGGCCGCGGCCACCGGTTGGCGCGACGGGCACGTCGAGGGCATCGACCGGCTGGTCCAGGTAGCCGGTCCTGACTCGCTCGCCCACGATTACCAGGTTGCGCGTCCCCGGCAGCGCCGCGCTCGGCACGCGGAGCGTGACGGGGCCGAGCCGCCGCGCCAGCTCCTGGCACGAGCCGTAGCCGTCAGGGGGGCAGACCAGGTCGTAGGGGTCGATTCCATAGGTGGCCGCCTCGTCGAAGCCGAGTTCGATGACGGCGGCGTCCGGAATCCGGAGCGCCCAGATCGGCAGCCGCAGCTCGCGCGCGAGCGCCTCCGTCTCAACGCGGCGGATCGCCTCCGCCCACGGCCCGAGCGGGTGCAGGGCGACGTACTGGACCGGGATCGTGCCGGGGCGGTTGAAGCGGCCCTCGCCGACGTTCGGCTCGAGCCAGAGCGGCGTGTGGTACGCCGCGACGCGGTAGCCGATCAGGTCGCGTCCCCGCCGAGAGTCTCGTACGCCGCCCGCTCGAGGCGCGGCCGGCTGTCGAAGCGGTCGAGGGCGTCGGCGGGACGCTCCCCGCCGAGTGCCGGACTGGGAGTCTCGAACCAGAGCAGCGCGCCCGCGGGAGTGAGGCCGCGGCGGAGCAGGTTGAACGTGCGCGCGAGATCGCGCAGGCGGCGGAGGTCCTCGTCGCCGGGACGGGTCGGGCTCTCGGTGCGCGTCCAGCGGTTGAGCGTGCGCCGGTCGACGCCGAGCAGCTCCGCGAGCTTGCCGTGCGGGACCTGCTCGAGCAGCCAGCGCGCCAGATCGGCCGGCTCCCGGCCCTCGCGGACCGGGTCGCCCGTGACGATCTGCCGCAGGGCGTCCTCGAGCCGCTGCAGGCCCACGCGTACACGGCGGCGATCGCCCTCGCCGATGCCCGCCTGGGCATCCGAGAGCGCGCGGTAGAAGAGCAGCTCGTCGTGCGGATCCGCCGGCTCCGGGGGCGAGCCGTCGAAGCCGAAGCGCTCGGCGAGCGCTTGGATGAGGCGCTCCGACTCGGGCGAGACCTCGCGGTCGCGGCCCTGGCGGGCCGCGACCGCGGAGACCTCGTCGGCGAGGGTGGCGAGATCGGGTGTAGTAGTAAGGTGTCCCATCACTGGGACAGTCTACTACTCGAGCGGCGCGACGAGCCGCACCTGCCAGCGGTCCCCGGGCTTCGGACCGAACTCGAGCACCGCACCGTGCTGGACAGCCTCGAAGGCGAGCAGCCGCAGGCCCATGCGCGCCCCGGCGGCTGCCGCGCTCCCCTCCGCGCCGTCGTTCGACACCTCGACGCAGAGCGCGTCGCCGCTCCGCCCGACGCGGATATCCACGTCCTTCGGCGTCGCGTGCTTGTGCGCATTGCGCAGCGCCTCCCCGACGAGGCGCTGGGCGAGCGGCTCGAGCTCCGCGGGCACGTCCAGGCCATCCTCGAAAGCGATCCCGGTCGGCAGCTCGGGATAGGCGCGCACGAGACGCTCGAGCTCGGCGCGCAGCGGCCCGCCGACCGGACGCGGGTCGCGCGCGAGCGGACGACCGAGGGCCTCGCGCAGCTCGTCGAGCGCCCCGCGAAGCTCGTCGCGGCACGCTGCCCGCTCAGCGGCATCGAGCTCGCCCGGTGCGCCGAGCGTGAGCACCACCCCGAAGAGTCGCTGGATCACCCGCTCGTGTATGTCGCGCGCGAGGTCGATCCGCTCCGCAAGCACCCGAGCGCGCTCGCTCTGCCGGATCGCCACCCCCGTGCTCGCCGCGAGCGCACCCATCTTCCCGAGCGTCCACATCGCGTGGCGCTCGTCCGCCGTGAGCTCGTAGCGGCCGCCGCCGCGGTCGGCGCACATGACGCCGAACCAGCGCCCCGCCGCCGACAGCGGCGTGCAGGTCAGCGTGGTGATCCCGAACATCCGCGCGATCGCCGGCGGGACCTCCGACTCGATGTCCTCCGAGACCTCCACGACACGGTCCTCCGTCAGCGCGCGGCGGGCGATCGGCGCCTCGTCGACGGTGACGTGGAGATCGTCCGCGGCGCCGGGCGCGACGCCGTGGCACCCGGCCACCCGCACGCGACGCAGCGCGGGGTCGTAGACGAAGAGCATCGCGCGCTGCATGCCGGCGAGGCGGCAGCTCGCCTCGCAGAGGCGGTCGTAGAAGGCGCGCGAGGGCGCCGGGACGTCGGCTTCCGAGAGCAGGTTGACGAAGTGCTCGAGCGCGTCGATGCGGGCGCGCTCGGGGGATGTCGGGTGAGACAGCACGGGGTTCAGATCGTATGGTTGACCGATGAGCGCGGTCAGTCAACGCGCCGGCGGGGCCGTCGTCGACCCCGGCGCCCGGCATGACCGGCTGCTGCCGTGGATCGCGGCGGAGCGAACCGTCCGCGCCGTGCTGCTCGTCGCAGTGGGCCTGGTGCTCATCACGCACCTGCACACGAACTGGGGACACAGCGTCCAGACCTTCGTGCGTCACTTCGGCTTCGACCCGAGCGAGAACGCGTTCAAGCGCCTGACGGCGAGCGCAGCGCGGCTGACGCCGACGAAGATCCGGCTCTACGGCCTCGTGGCGATCGCCTACGGGGCACTCGAGGGATGTGAGGGCTACGGCCTCTGGCGGCGCCGCCGGTGGGGCGAATGGCTGACGGTCGTCGCGACGTCGCTGCTGTTCATCCCCGAGATCGACGAGATGATCAAGAAGCCGACGGTGCTAAAGGGCCTCGCGCTGATCGTCAACGCGCTGATCGTGGCCTACCTGATCTGGCGCCTGCGCCGGCGCGCCTCGCCGGCCGGTGCGTAAGGGCGGGCAGCCTCAAGCGGGCTCGGCGAAGGTCCCGGGACTGCGCTCCGTGCCCCGGAACTCCTCGGGGCGCTCGGGATTCGCGCCGGCGAGCGCGCGGCGGAGCGCGTCCGCGTCGAGATCGGCCGTATAGACGGCCGTCCCGGGCTGCTGCCGCCACGACTCGTCGATGCTGCCGGCGTCGACCGGGTCGAAGCCGAGCTCGTCGACGAGCTCCATCACGGTGGCCTTGGCACGCTCGCTGTCACCGGCCACCGGTAGCGCGATCCGTCCGTCGGAGCCCTTCGGAAGGCCACCTTCGAGCAGGTGCCGCGCGTAGATGTTGTTGAAGGCCTTGACGACGGGGCGGCCGAGCCGCTGGGAGACCCAGCGGCTCTCGGTCATGCCGTCCTCGATCTCGGCGATGCGTCCGTCGCGCTGGCGGGGGTAGTAGTTGCCGGTGTCGACGATCACGAGGTCGTCCGGCGCGCCCGCGAACAGGCCCGGCGGGAGGTCTGGGACCTTGGACTCGGGGATCGTGACGACGACGAGGTCGTTGTCGCGGGCAGCCTCCTCGACCGTCACGGCTCCCGCTCCCGTCTCCTCGGCAAGCTCGGACAGCGTCTCCGGGCCGCGCGAGTTCGCCACCGAGACGCGGTGGCCGAGCTGAGTCAGCCGGCGCGTGAGCGTGCCGCCGATGTTCCCGGCGCCGATGATCCCGATTCGCATGCGCTACTCCTCTCCGGATCCGGGCTTCGCCATCCGCTCGTGCAGCGCCGACTTGGCGCTGTCGGGTAGGAGGCGACCGGCACGCCCCATCACCTTCGTCTGCAGCGAGCCGGGCACGACGCGCTCGTCGCCGGCCATCAGCGCCTCGAAGCCCTGGCGGGCGACATCGGCGGGATCGTCCTTGCTGTCGTCGGCGCCGACCTTCGTGTCGAGCATGTCGGCGCGCTCGAAGAACTCTGTCTCGGTTGGCCCCGGCATCAGCGAGGTGATGCTGACGCCCGTGTCCTTCAACTCGGTGCGCAGCGCGAGCGCAAACGACTGGACGAACGACTTCGAGGCGTTGTAGACGGCCTGGTAGGCGCCCGGCATCGTCGAGGCAATCGAGGACGTGAAGAGGACTCGGCCCTCGCCGCGCGCGACCATGTCGCGCAGCACGTACTTCGCCAGGTGGACTGTCGAGCGAACGTTCAGGTCGACGAGTCGCAGCTCCTGCTCGAGGGGCGTGTCGCCGACGAAGGCGCCGCCGATGCCGATGCCGGCGTTGAGCGCGGCGGCGTCGAGCGGCCTGCCCGCCGCCTGGATCCGCCGGTAGAGCTCCGCGACGCCTTCGGGCGTCGCGAGGTCGACCTGGACCGCATCGACGCTCGCGCCGGACTCCTCGAGGCTGCCTGCGGCGAGCTCGAGCTCGGCATCCTCGGCGGCGACGATCAGGTCGAAATCGTTTCCTGCGAATTGCCTGGCGAGCGCGAGGCCGATTCCGCTCGAGGCGCCGGTGATCAGTGCGAGATTTTCCATATGACGAGAGCTGCCCGGGGCGGCGCCGTCGAAACCGGGGTGCGAACGCGCCACGATTCGTGCACGACCGCGTAGGACGGCGGCTCGCATCCTGCGCCGTTAAGGCTGCGCGACCGCACGCTCGCCCTCGACGCCGGCCTCCGTGCGGACGAGGATCGCCCCCTCACCGGTCGTGTAGGCCTCCTCGCCGTGCTGGACGACGTCCATGCCGAGCGCCTCCTCACGCTGCGTCGAGCGGAGCGGCGTCACCAGGCCGATCGCTCGCAGGATCAGAGCGGTCACCGCGAACGCGTAGACGGGGGCGACGACCGCCGCGAGCGCCTGCCAGCCGAGCTGGCCCGGATGGCCATAGAGCAGGCCGTTGGCCTTGCCGTTCCAGGCCGCCTGCGCGAAGAAGCCGATGAACAGGATGCCGGTCATGCCGGCCAGACCATGGGCGGCGAGCACGTCGAGCGTCTCGTCGAGGCGCGTGCGTGGCCGCCAGAGGATGAAGGCGTAGCTCGGGAGCGCCGCGAGGGCGCCGAGCAGCATCGCCCAGGTGGGACTGATGAAGCCGGCCGCGGGAGTGATGCCGACGCAGCCGACGATGATCGCGGTCGCCGCCCCGACCGCCGTCACGTGTCCGCCCCGCAGCAGGTCGAGCAGGAACCACACGACCAGCGCGCACGCGGGCGCGAGCAGCGTGTTCGTGACCGCCAGGACGCCCGGCGTGCCGGCGGTGTAGCCACTGCCGCCGTTGAAGCCGAACCAGCCAAACCAGAGCAACCCCGCGCCGAGCAGCGCGTAGACGGTGTTATGCGGCAGCAGCGCCTGGCGGCCGTAGTCGCGACGCGCGCCGACGACGGTGGCGGCGGCGAAGGCGGAGAAGCCCGATGCCATCTCGACCGGGACGCCGCCGGCGAAGTCGAGCGTGCCATGTCGCTGCAGCCAGCCGCCGCCGAACACCCAGTGAGCGAGGACGGCGTAGACGAGAACCGACCAGAGCACCATGAAGACGAGGAATGGGCCGAAGCGCATGCGCTCGACCACGGCACCGGAGACGAGGGCGGCGGTGACGATGCAGAAGGTCGCCTCGAAGACCATGAACAGGAGATGCGGGATCGCCGTGCCCGCGCGGGGACGGAAGTCGACGCCGTGCAGGAACGCGTAGCCGAGGCCGCCGACGAGGCTGCCGTGGCCGTCGAAGGCGAGCGAGTAGCCGACGACCGCCCAGGCGACCGTGACGACCCCGAGCGCGGCGACGCTCATCATGAACGTGTTGAGCGTGTTCTTGGATCGAACGAGACCCGCGTAGAACAACCCGAGCGCCGGGGTCATCATCAGGACGAGCGCGGTCGCGACCAGCATCCACGCGGTGTCGCCTGTGCTCACATGGGCGAGCAGCCCGTTCGGGCCCATCAGCGCCCGACGGGCGTCACTGCGCCGTGGTCGACCTCGCCGGTGCGGATCCGGACCACGTGGTCGAGCGGCAGCACGAAGATCTTTCCGTCGCCGACCTCGCCCGTCCGGGCGCCGTCGCAGAGAGCGTCGATCGCCGGCTGAACGAAGTCGTCAGATACGGCGATCTCGAAACGCGCCTTCTCCGACAGCCCCATCTTGACCGTCGTTCCGCGGTAGGTCTCGACCCGGTCGAGCTCGCCACCGTGGCCCTGGACGCGGCTGATCGAGAAGCCCCGCACCTCCGCGCGGTACAGAGCCTCTAGAACGTCGTTCGCCTGCTCCGGTCGGACAATGCCGATGACGAGTTTCACGGGCTGCGCTCCCTTCTTTCACCGAGAGGCGCCCGGGGCGCCCGAGCCGGGCAGGTTAGCCGAGATCAGCCCGGCGGAGCGCCGACGTGGGCCGCGATCAGCTCGTCGATGTACGCGTCAATCGGCATGAACGGGAAGCCGCCAAGGACCGCCTGCAGCGAGACCCGTCCGTGCATGCCTATCCAAACCATCGTGGCGATCCGGAAGGCGTCCCTCTCGGGCGCCAAGCAACGGGCGACGCCCTGCACGAGGTCATCGAAGGCCTCAAGGCCGGGATGCGGGCCCTGGGCGTCCTGACTCGCGATGAACGTGCCGAACAGGGCGCGGTACTGCCCCGGCCGCTCGAGCGCGAAGCGAACGTATCCTCGGCAGCCGGCGCGCAGCTGCGCCCAGGGATCGCCGGAATGGCGCGACTTGGCCTCCGCCACATACGAGCGCAGCTCGGCGAACCCGCGAGCGCGCACTGCCGCCACCAGCTGCTGCTTGTCGGCGAAGTGGAGGTAGAGGGCGTTCGCGGTCACGCCGGCCCGGCCGGTGATCGCGCGCACCGACACCTTGTCCGCGTCCCCGGTCTCGGCGAGCAGCTCGGTCGCGGCATCGAGCAGCTCGGTCCGCAGGCGCTCGCCCTCGCCACGCGGATTCCGGACACGCGCGCTTGCCATGGGAGGATCCTAGCCCGTCACTTGACATCTGTACATGTACAGGCGTACATTGATCGGGCCCGGTCCTTCGAGAAGGAGAGGACATGCTCGCCAAGCTCGCCGACGCCGGCGTCCGCAGACCGCGCCGGATCGCAGTCATCGCAGTGCTCGCCGTGATCGTCGCAGGGGTCGTCGGCGGGCCCGCGCCCGGCGTGCTCAAGGCGCGCAACGACTTCGAGGATCCGGGTTCGCAGGCGGCGAGTGCCCGGCAGCAGCTCGAGCGTGCCACTCGAGCCGAGCCCGAGGCGGGTGTGCTCGCGCTCGTCGAAGCGCCTCCGGCGAGTGCGGCAGCGGCCGCGGCGGCGCGCACGCTCCGCGCGGACCGCGATGTCGCGGGCGTCGTCACCTACGCGCAGACTCACGACCCGGCACTCGCCTCCCGCGACGGGCGCTCGACGATCATCGCCGCGAGCCTGCGGTCAGGAGTTGACTCGGACAGCGCGGTCACGCGGATAAGCGACTCGCTCGCCGGGCAGGGGCACGTCCTGCTCGGCGGCGCGGACGTCGCCCAGCAGCAGGTCAGCCAGCAGGCGTCGGCCGACCTCGGGTTCGCAGAGCTGCTCGTCTTCCCGCTGCTCGCGCTGCTCGCCCTGATCATCTTCAGGGGGATCGCGGCGCTGCTTCCGCTGCTCGTCGGCGGCGCGAGCGTGCTCGCCGCGTTCACCGTCCTGCGCGGGATCAACGCGGCGGTGCCGCTGTCGATCTTCTGCCTCAACCTCGTCATCGGCGCCGGCCTCGGGCTCGCGGTCGACTACAGCCTCTTCCTCGTCTCGCGCTTCCGCGAGGAGATCGGAGCCGGCGCGGAGGTGCCGCAGGCGATCCGCACGACGATGGCGACGGCAGGACGGACCGTCGTATTCAGCGCGCTCACCGTCGCCGCCGCGATGGCGTCGCTGACCGTCTTCCCGCTGCGCTTTCTGCAATCGATGGGGATCGGCGGCGCCGTCGTGGCGCTGGTCGCCGCGGCCGTCGCACTCAGCATCCTGCCGGCGCTCTTCATGCTGCTCGGCCGGCGCATCGGCCGCCACGTGCCGGGCCCCGAGCGTGAGGGCCGCTGGTACCGACTCGCCCACGCGGTCATGCGGCATCCGGGACCCGTCGCCGCGCTGACCGCGATCGCGCTGATCGTCGTGGCCACTCCAAGCCTCGGCGCGAAGTGGTCCGGCGTCGACGCGTCGGTGCTGCCTACGAGCAAGAGCGCACGCGTGGTGAACGACAGGATCGTCGCGGACTTCCCGCGCGTCGACCAGTCGCCGATAGTGCTCGCGATCTCCGCCCCGCCGACCGCGGGCGGTCAGGTCCAGGCCTATGCGCTGACGCTAAGGCGCGTCGGCGGCATCACCGCCGTCTCAGCACCGCGCTATCTCGGTGCGCACACGTGGCAGCTGAACGCGAGCGCTCCCGGCGCGGCGATTCAGCCGGCCGCCCAACACGCGGTGCCGGCAGTCAGGGCGCTGCCCGCGCCGTTCCCGGTCGCCGTCGGTGGCGACGCGGCGCAGTTCCACGACCGCCAGGCGGCGATCGGGGCGAAGCTGCCGCTGGCGCTCGCGATCCTCGTCGTGACGACACTGCTTGTCCTGTGGGTCATGACCGCCTCGGTCGTGCTGCCCGTCAAGGCGCTCGTGATGAACGCGCTGACGGTCGGCGTCGCCACCGGGCTGCTCGTGTTCGTCTTCCAGCGCGGGCGCCTCGGCGAGGTGCTCGCCTACCGCAGCCAGGGCGGAATCGAGTCGACCGACTTCCTCGTCCTCGTAGCGATCGTCTTCGCGCTCTCGACCGACTACGGCGTCTTCCTGCTGACGCGGATAAAGGAGGCCCACGACTCCGGGATCGGCAACCGCGAGGCGGTCGCCGTCGGCCTCCAGCGCACGGGGGCGATCGTCACCGCCGCGGCCGTGCTGCTCGCCGTCGCGATCGGCGCCTTCTCGACCTCGCACCTCGTCTTCCTGAAGGAGCTCGGCGTCGGCACTGCCGTCGCCGTACTGGTCGACGCCTTTCTCGTGCGGACCCTCCTCGTGCCGGCGCTGATGGGCCTGCTCGGCAGCTGGAACTGGTGGCAGCCTGCGCCGCTGCGGCGCGTGCATGACCGGCTACGCGTGGGGGAGGCAGAAGCCGTCCTTGCTTGAGCTGCGCTGCGGAGCAGCGCAGGCTCGGGGGGCGTCTCGGCGGTCAGGAGCGAATCGGACGGGTAGGGCCGCGGGTCTGACGCCGCGTCAGCTTCGAGCGCGGCGGGTGCGGACGGCGGTGCCGTAGGCGACGATCTCGGTCCAGACGCCGCCCATCTCCGAAGTGTCGAAGCGCATCGCGACGATCGCGTCGCCGCCGCGCTGCTCTGCGTGCTCGACCATCCGCTGGATGACCTGCTCGCGACTCTCCGTCAGCGCCTTGGTCATGCCCTTCAGCTCGCCACCGACAAGCGACTTCAGCGACGCGCCGAACTGTGAGCCGATGTTGCGCGATCGCACCGTCAGCCCGAAGACCTCACCGAGCGTCTCCGTGATCTCGTAGCCGGGCAGGTCGTTCGCGGTGGTTATCAGCACGTGCGGTCAGCGTACTCGCGTGCGCGGCTGGCCGCGAGGGGCGCTGAAGCGAGCCTGGAGCTCGCCGATGTCCACGCCGCCGTCGAGGTAGGAGGCCCCTGCGTAGAAGATCCCGGCACCGAGCAGGCAGAGGATCGCGTAGCCGAAGTTGAGGCTGATCCAGGTGGCGACGAAGGCGAAGCCGAGCAGGGCGGCGAACTGTCGTGGGGTCATCATTGGAGCTCCCTTCGGGTCTGACGGTCGAATCCGTCGAGCGTGACGTCGACGGGAAAGGAGGGCAGCTCGTGCTCGACGAGCGCCTCGCGCGCGCGCCGCTGCACGGACCGCAGGATCTGTGCGACGTCGTGCGCCCGACGCACGGAGACGCCGAGCGCCACCCTGTCGATCGCGAAGCGGCCCGAGACGCTGCTGACGCCCGGCTCCGCCACGCCGGCGCACTCGACGACGCGCTCGATCGCGCGCGGCGCGACGTCGGTCGATCCGCGCTCGGCGTCCCCGAGAGCGAGCGGTGAGCGAGTCAGGTGCGGGCGCGGAAAGGCGCGGTAGGCGAGGAAGCCGGCGACGAGGAAGACGGCGAGTCCGGCGAGACCGGCGATCAGGCGAGCCCGCCCGGTGACGTCGGCCGTCTTCACGCCGCTGAGCGCGTTGTAGACGCTGCGGTAGCCGCTGATCGAGTTGACCGTGTGCGGCGAGACCTTGAGCGCGAGCAGCGCCAGCATCAGGCCGTACCAGACCAGCACGAGCGCGACCACGAGCAGCAGCAGCCCGCCGGGCGGTATCAGCCACGGCGTGCGCGCCCTGTTGGCGATGCGCTGGCGGAACATCCTCAGCGAACCCTCGGCCCGCTCGCGCTCGCGCGCACGTGCGCCTTGAGGTGAAACGCGTCGGTGAGCGGCTCGAGCGCGTGCGTCGCCTCCTGCTCCACCTCGCTGCCCGCGACCGTCTGCGGGTGCCGCGCCGCGACGCGCAGCGACCGCCGGCCGCCGAAGCGCGGCGTCCTCAACCTCACGCGCGCAGTGGTAACTCCGGCAGCCTGTTCGCTGAGGGCGGCGGCGACCTGCCGGAGCGGTCGTCGCTTCGCGGAGATCGCACCGTCGTCGGTGCGCTCGAGCGTGATCAGGCGCTCCCGCCGCGGCCACAGCAGGCCGATCAGCAGCAGGATCCCGGCGAGCAGCGCGAGCAGTCCCGCGAGCAGCGAGGAGCCGGCGATCGAGCCGTGCGGAGCCTCGACGGCGCGCAGGAGACGGTTGACGTCGCCGCTCAGATGGGGGAGGGTGATCAGCTTCGCGAGGCCGGGAATGCTGAGGCCGGTCGGGCCGCTGCCGAGCGAGAACAGCGCGACCGCCAGGCCCACGATCGCGAGCACGATCAGCGCGAGGAAGCTGAGCAGCCCGGAGACCGCTCGCAGCAGCAGGATCATGCGGCGACGACGGTCGCGAGCCGCTGGGGGGCGGCCTCGACGTCCTCGAAGCTCACGTTGACCGACGCGACGAGCCCGCGCAGACCGGCGGCGCGCGCACGCTCAGCGATGTGCCGCCGGACGTCCGCGGCGAGCGCGTGGAGCGGCACGGGCCGGGCGACCAGGTGCAGGTCGAGGTCGAAGCCGCCGGCGGCGGCTGCCGCGGCGAGCACCCCTTCGGTCGCGCCGAGTGGGTGGGGCGTCTGCCACTGGCCGTGTGAGCCGGAGAATCCGCGGACTACGCCGTCGACCGAGGTGGCGGCGGCGAGGGCAATGCGGGCGAGCTCGGACCGCTGTGAGGGTCCGGGTTCCATGGGACTCGCTCAGCTGCTCGACGGTGCGTCGTCGCCGGGAAAGTGGAGGTCGTCGACCGCGACGTTGACCTCGGTCACCTGAAGGCCGGTGGTGCCCTCGATGCGGTTGATGACGTTGTCGCGGATCGCCTGCGAGACCTGCGGTATCGACTCGCCGTACTCGACGACGACGGTCACGTCGACAGCAGCCTCACGCTCGCCGACCTCGACGGTGACGCCCTGGGTGCGCGCGACGTCGCCCAGACCGACGGCCGCTCCCACCGACCCGAGCGCGCGCGCCGCGCCGCCTCCGACCGCGAACACGCCAGGGACCTCTCGCGTGGCGATCCCGGCCACCTTCGTGACGACTCCGTCGTCGATCGTCGTCGACCCGCGCGGCGTGTCAAGACCGCCCGGACCGTCCTGCTTCTGCGCGCTCGACGCCCGTGGCGCCCTCGCTGTCGTGGCCTCCATCGCTACTCCCGTCTCGATCGCCGAAGTGTTGGCCGGTTAGCTACCCGCCCTCGACACCCGCTAACGGTGTTTAACGCGCCAGCGCGACGGTTGTCGTGCTCTCGCGGGCAGCGCCGCCCGGCTGAAGCGAGAGCGGATTGCCTATACGCCCGCGCGCGCCTTCGACCACTCGGCCTTGTGGAGGCGCTTGGCGGCCTGGTAATCGGCGAGCGCCTGCGGCGAGTCGACATCGCCGAGCGTGGGGTGGGGCGGGACGAGCGCCTCGGCGGCCCCGACGCCGAAGTGCTTCGCGAGCACGGCCGCGAGCGAGTGAACCTTCATCTCCCCGAAGCCGGGCAGGGCCTCCAGGTTCGCTCGAAGGGCGCCGGCGTCGGGCGCGCGGGTCCAGACCCGGCCGGCGTCGCCGCCGTACTCGTCGCGGACATGGACGGCCAGGTCATGGACGCGGCGCGCCATCGAGCCGGGGAAGCGGTGGATCGCTGGCCGCTCGCTGAAGATCGGCTCGAGGTCGGCGTCGGCGAGCGTCTCGGCGTCGAACGCTCCGAGACGCTCGCGCAGTACGAGCGGCCCGCTGAACGCCTTCTGCACCGTCACCTGCTGATCGAGCGCAAAGCCGACCAGCAGCGCGAGCGGATCCGAGGCGATCAGCTCATTGGCCTCGTCGGAGGCGGTGAAGTAGAGCCGGGCGGGCACGCATTCGATCGTACTCGCGCGCGGAACCCCCGACCGCTCGGCTGCAGGCGATCAGCGCAGCGCCTCGACCTTCTCGAGGACCGTCTTGCGGCCCTTGTGCTTGTGCTCGTACGCCTCGACCTTGGCCAGGTCGGTCTTCGAAAGCCGCTCGAGACGCGGCCCGATCTCGTCGACGCTGAGCTCGTCGTAGCGGGCGATCGGCAGGTCGCGCTCGCTCGCGACGGCGCCCCTGACCTCGCCCTCGGTCGTCGCGACGCCCGGCACCTCGCGAGCCTGCCGCGCCGCTGCGGAGGCGAACTCGGCGAACTGGCCGCCGAGCCGGCGCGCCGCCGAGGGGAAGGCCCCGGCGAGCTCGCGGGTGAAGGCCGCCTGCGCGCGCGTCATCGACCTGATCCACTCGGCGCTGCGTGCCCCGACCTCCTCCTCGAAGCCGGCCAGGTCCTCGAGCAGGCGCTCGTAGGCATCGAGTGCCTCCGACCCGCCCTCGCGAGCGGCATCGGCGATGCGCTCGTTGAGGTCGCGGATCCGCCTGATGCGGCCCTCGACCTCGGTCGCGGTGCGGTCTCGGCTCGTCGTAGCCATTTCCCTCTCCTCTCCTGCGCGAATGGCTCTCAAATACTTCTCTCCGACGCTGCGACCATCAAACCCGGTGCTATCCCTTCACGGGTGGACTGGACCCGACGGCTGCTCGAGCGCCTCGCCCCGATCTCGCTGGAGGAACTCGACGAGCGGGCCGCGCTGCTGCGGCGCGTCGACACCAAGTTCGTGCTCGAGCGTCTACGGCGACACCCCCGAGCTGCGGTGCTTTCACGACCACGTCGCGGGCCGACGGCCGCGCTTCAAGACCCGCGCGCGCTGCTACCTCGACGCGGACAAGTGCGTCTACGAGGTCAAGATCAAGCTCGAAGACGGCGAGATGGACAAGCGGCAGATCGACTATCCACCCGCTGCGAGCGAGCGCATCGAGCCGGACGCCGCCCGCTTCGTGGAGGCGGCGCTCGAGGACATAGGGATCGAGCTCGATGCCCCACTCGAGCCGCGGCTCGAGACGCGCTTCCACCGGTTCACGCTCTCCTCGCGCGAGGGCCCCGAGCGGCTGACCTGCGACCTCGACGTCAGCCTGCGCGGCGACCGCGGAGAGCGCCGTCTCGACCCGCGCCTCCTCCTCCTCGAAGTCAAGAGCGAGTCAAACGAGAACCCGATCGTCCGGCGCCTCGCCGAGATGGGCATCGAGCCGCTCTCGCTCAGCAAGTACAAGGTCGGGATCCGGATGCTCGCCGAAGGCGTCGAGGGAGTCGACCCGGATCCGAGCGAACGCTTCTTCGACTGAGCGGCCCGCGCAGGAGTAAGTGTCGCGCGTGAGGCGCCGGGTACGCGACGCGCTGCGCGTGGGCGGCCTCCAGTGAGGACGCCGCCCGTGCGTTCAGGCCCCGGACTGCCCGCACGCGAACGCCAGCCACCCAAGCAAGAGCGGGCGCGCGCCGGCAGCCTCGAGCTGCTACTTGCGCGAATGATCGCAAGCCGAGCGGGTAGAGGGACGGGATGGAAAGCAGCGCGCAGGCGCAACCGCCCGAGAGCCCACCGCAGCTTCCCCGACCCGGATGGATCGGGGCGATGAAGCGCGCGTTCACCGAGTTCCGCGCCGACGGCATGACCGACTGGGCCGCGGCGCTGACCTACTACGGGATCCAGGCGATCTTCCCGGCGCTGCTCGCGCTGGTCTCGATCCTCGGCCTGATCGGGCACTCGGCAACCCAGTCGCTGATCAACAACCTCAACGCCGTCGCTCCCGGCCCGGCGCGCCAGATCTTTACGAGCGCGATCGAAAACCTGCAGCGCTCGCGCGGCGCCGCGGGCGTCCTGTTCATCGTCGGGATCGCCACCGCGCTCTGGTCGGCCTCGGGATACATAGCAGCGTTCATGCGGGCCTCCAACCGGGTCTGGGACGTCGAGGAAGGCCGCCCCTTCTACAAGACGGTTCCGGTGCGGCTCTCGGTCACGCTGGTGCTGGTGGTGCTGATCGCGATCAGCTCCGTGGCAGTCGTCCTCACCGGCGGCCTCGCGAAGCAGGTCGGCAACACGCTCGGAGTCGGGTCGAGCGCCGTGACCGCCTGGGACATCGCGAAGTGGCCCGTGCTCGTCGTGCTCGTCGCGCTGATGCTCGCGATCCTCTACTACGCATCGCCGAACGTACGCCAGCCCGGCTTCAAGTGGGTCACGCCGGGAGGCCTCGTCGCCGTCGTGCTCTGGATCGTCGCCTCCGCGCTGTTCGCGCTGTACGTCGCGAACTTCGCCCACTACAACAAGACCTACGGCAGCCTCGGCGGGATCATCGTGTTCCTGATCTGGCTCTGGCTATCGAACGCCGTGATCCTCTTCGGCGCCGAGATGAACGCGGAACTCGCGCGGGCCCGGGCAATCGAGGGCGGACAGGACCCCGGCAAGGAGCCCTTCCTCGAGCCGCGGCAGGCGGCGACGGACTAGATAATTGTTCCACGGCTGCGTCCGGAGGGAACGGTCGTGGCGTGGATCAATCATCTCTGTCAGCCGCTATTGCCGCGCCATACGGGCTCAGGTCGAAGAGCCTGATCGCCGAGATGATTGATGCGTAGGTCAGCGCTTGACCCCCTCCCCGGCGTTTCGCGGAATCAATCGGCTAACCGCCGGCTCAGGTGCCCGGAATGGGCGCCGAGCGATCTTTGATCGGCGCGCCGGCGGCCGCCGACTGGGAGCTCAGCGAAGTGGCGTCCCCGTTCGCGGCGTTGATGTCCGCGCTGTCGAGGCTGCCGCTCTTGAGGCGTGAGCCCATCGCACCGAGCCGGTTCTGGAGCGCGAGCAGCGGACTCAGCAGCTTCGACAGCAGCGGACTAGAGCGCGCATCGGTGAGCGCGAGCTTCGTCTCGTGGTAGGCGAACAGGGCGGCGAGGCCGGCCTTTACCAGCGCCGCCTTGTGGCTTGACGGGGGGCTGAAGCCGCCCGCCTTGTACGGCTTGTAGATGTAGCGGTGGAAGGCACCGAAGGCCAGGCCGCTGTGCAGCAGGAACTTCGTCTTCGCGAAGTGGACCGTGCCGGTGCTCGCGCTGCTCGTGCCGCCGGAAGTCGAGCTCGAGCTGCCGCAGCCTGCGGCCGCCAAGACGACGGCCAGAGCAACGATCAGTGCGAGAAGCCGAATCACCGGCCGGCAGATTAGCGCTCAGCGCAACGGCCGGCCCAGGTGTCGCCCGTCGTAACCGTCAGATGTTTCCGTCGCCGTCGCTCGGGCCGCCGTTGTTATCGGAGTCCCCGTCGCCGCCGTTGTTCTGCGGGATGCCGCTCGTGCCCGCACTGCTCGCCGGTGGTTTCTGCGTTTTCGGAGGCGGCGCCGGCTGGGTCGTCGGCGCCGCACTCGGTGCGGGAGACGCCGGTGCAGCGGAGCTCGAGGAGTTGCCGCTACCTCCGCAGCCGGCCGCCGTGAGGGCGACCGCGATGACCGCGCCGGCGAGCAGCAGCCGTGCGCGCTTCTTCGTGAGTTCGATCCGTTGGCGCATCCGTCGGTCCCCGCTTCCTGTCGTTAAGGGTCGCTTCGTAGCCGGGACGAGCGCCTGATCTGCGCCCGCACACCAGAGAGGACGCCCGGATCGATCCGAATCTTCCGGGCGCGCCGCTTCGCGGTGCGCTCCGGGGGGGGGCTAGATGGCCTTCTGCACCTGGCGCGCCGCTTCGCGGCACGCTCGGGATGGCGCGTGGGGGAAGCCTAGACGGCCTTCTGCACCTAGCGCGCCGCTTCGCGGCGCGCTCCGGGGCTTCCCTCAGGCCGGCTTTGCTGTTCGCGGCGGCGCGGGTCTCGGCGCGCGGTTGCCCCTTGGCGTTGGCTCAGACGGCCTTCTGCACCTTGCCGGCCTTAAGGCAGCGGGTGCAGACGTACTCGCGGCGTGGCGCGCCGTCGACCAGGATGCGGACCTTTTGGAGGTTCGGGTTGAAGCGGCGCTTGGAGGCAACCATCGAGTGGCTGCGGCTGTGACCGAACGCGGGACCCTTCCTGCAGGAGTGACATACCTTCGCCATGGGGGTGGCTCAGTGCTACTCGGAGCTGCGCGCAAAGGCTGAGACGCAGCGTCCAAGAGAGGCGTGGGCGGTGGGTCGGCTCTCTGCGGGGCATTTCTCCGGATGAGGGCGGTTAGCCGGACGGCGAGTTCGGAAAGGAGGGCGGTGGCATGTTGCGGCTGCACCTGAGCGCCCTCGACGATGCGATCCTCGCGATCTACTTCGTGGTCGTGCTCGGCATCGGCGCGGTCGCGCGCCTGACGATCAAAACGGACGTCGACTTCTTCCTCTCCGGCCGCTCACTGCCCGCCTGGGTGACCGGACTCGCGTTCATGGCGGCGAACCTCGGCGCGCTCGAGATCCTCGGCATGTCCGCGAACGGCGCGCAGTACGGCGTGGCGACCGTCCACTACTACTGGATCGGCGCGGTCGTCGCGATGGTCTTCCTGGGCATCGTGATGATGCCCTTCTACTACGGGGCGAAGATCCGTTCCGTCCCGGAGTATCTGCGACTGCGCTTCAACAACCAGACGCAGCTGCTGAACGCGATCATGTTCGCGATCGCGACGGTGCTGATATCGGGCGTGAACCTCTACGCGCTCGCCCTGATCATGCACCTCATGCTCGGCTGGTCGATCGCGACCGCGGTCTTCATCGCCGCGGCAATCGTGCTCGGGTACATCCTGCTCGGCGGACTGACCTCGGCGATCTACAACGAGGTGCTGCAGTTCTTCGTGATCGTCGCGAGCTTGCTGCCGCTGACGCTGATCGCCCTGCACGCGATCGGGGGCGTCCACGGCCTCGACCAGGCCGTGCGCCACACCAAGCTCGGTGCGGCGGGCCTGCACGCCTGGAGGGGCCTCGGCATCCACAACGTCACGAACCCGATCGGTGCCGACTGGGTTGGGATCGTGTTCGGCCTCGGTTTCGTGCTCGGCTTCGGGTACTGGACGACGAACTTCGCCGAGGTCCAGCGCGCCCTCTCGGCGAACAACCTGTCGGCGGCACGGCGGACGCCGTTGATCGCCGCCTACCCGAAGCTGCTCTTCCCGGCGCTGACGATCATTCCCGGCCTGGTCGCGCTCGTCACCGTCAAGGGCCTGGGCGGGAAGGCGCAGGGGCTCGTCTACAACACCGCGATCCCGCACGTGATCGGAAACTACCTGCCGGAGGGAATGCTGGGACTCGCGATCACCGGACTGCTCGCCTCCTTCATGGCCGGCGTCGCGGCGAACGTGACGTCTTTCAACACGGTGATCACATACGACCTCTGGCAGCCGTTCGTTGTGCGTGACCGCGACCCCGTCTACTACCTGCGGGTCGGACGCATCTTCACGGTCGTGGCGATCGCGATCTCGATCATCACCGCCTTCGTGGCCGCGGGCTACTCGAACATTATGAACTACATCCAGACCCTGTTCAGCATCTTCAACGCACCGCTGTTCGCGACGTTCATCATCGCCATGTTCTGGAAGCGGATGACGCCCTGGGCCGGCTTCTTCGGGCTCCTCTCGGGCACCCTCGCAGCGGAGCTGTCGCACCTGCTGCTGTCCGACCAGTTCGGCTCGCAAATCGCCGGCAGCTTCTGGCAGGCGATCATCGCCTTCGGAGTCGACGCGATCGTCAGCGTCGGCGTCACGCTCGTCACCGACCCGAAGCCGGTCCGCGAGCTCGAGGGTCTCGTGTGGGGGCTGACCCGGAAGGAGGCGGCCGTGGAGGACGAGGATCCGCGCGACCGGCTCTGGTGGCGCTCGCCGTGGCTGCTCGGAGCGGGCGCAATCATCGCGATCATCGTGCTCAACATCATCTTCATCTGATGGCCGACCAGCATCAGGAGGAGCGCCTCAGGGCGAGCCGCTGGCAGAACCGGTTCGACATCCGCCGCATAATCGGCGGCCTGTTCCTCGTCTACGGCATCACGCTGACCGTCACGGGCATCGTCGGAAGCCACGCCGTCAAGACGAAGGCCGCGGGCGTCAACATCAACCTCTGGGCCGGGCTCGGAATCCTCGTCTTCGCGCTGCTGATGCTCGGCTGGGCGCTGCTGCGACCGGTCGCCGAGAGTCGGCGCTGAAGCGCCTCGTTCAGCGTCCGTCGCCGGGCAGCCGTGCCGTGCGAAGTCAGTTCAGCGGGTTCTCCGAGCGCAACCCGCGAAAGCGCGCGAAGTCGGTATCCATAGAGACGAGCGTGACGCCGCGTTCGAGGGCCAGCGCCGCGAGGGCGGCGTCCGGATCAGGTTGCCGTTCACGGCGTGTGTCCGGATGATCTCGCCGAAGATGCGGTGGTATTGAGGGCCCCGTTCGGGTAGCCAGGCGGCCGGCGCCGCGAGCCACTCGGTGACGAGCTCCCACGCCTTGGCGGGCTCGAGCGGGCTGCTGAAAGGCGCGGGGATGCGTCGAGATGCGAAGCAACGCGTTGATGCTCCGCCAGGGGAAGCCAACGCGGCGCGCGCCGTTGAGCTGCTCGGTCAGCCATCGTTGCGGCGCGCTCGTGCCGGTCGGCACGCTTGTGGACGGCGTAGAGCAACAGGTCGGCGTCGAGCAGCATCAGGTGGTCGATGCACCGTCGCGCGTCTCCAGCGTGTCCGCGATGTTGTCGAAATCGATCCCGCGGCCGAGATCGTGGGTCTTCTGCCGAAAGGGGGTCGGTGGTCTGGGCTGCTTGATGAGGCCAGCGCGAACGAGCTCGTTGACGGCTTCGCTGACACCGATCGAGCGCTCGCGGCGAAGCCGCTCTACGGCGGCGGCGACGTCGTCGGCCAAGGTCAGAGTGGTGCGCATAACGTCGAGCTAGTGCATCGTGATGCTGGATGCCATGCATAAGGATGTGGCGGGTCCGTCGCAGTGGGCCCTCCGGAGCTCGTCGGGAGCGGGGGCGGCTCTTGCCACCTACGCGGCGCGGGCCAGTCAGCTCAAGCGGGCCTTCAACGGCGGCTGACCGTCAGCGCCACCTTCGCGCCCCGGGGGAGCTTTGCGCCGGCGCCGGGTCGGGTCGCGAGCACCCGGCCGGGCTTGCCGCCGGCCTTCTTGCGCGAGACCTTGCCGGGGGAGCAGTGGGCCCGGCGAAGCTTCGCCCTGGCCTTCTTGAGGGTTGTCCCGGCGAGCGAGGGGACGGTGCACTTCTTCTTTCCGCTATTGCTACCGCCGCCGCCGGTGCTTCCGAGCGCGTCGACGAGGAGCCAGGCGGTCTTGACCTTGAGCAGCGTCTGGATGTGGCTGCCATCGAGGTTCGCGCGGCGGATGGAGCGATCGGTTGGGGCGCCTTGCGTCCAGTAGATGTGACCGTCGACGACTCCGACCCCCTGGGGGAGGCTGAGTCCGGAGATGAAGTTCTTGTTCATCCCCGAGCCGTCGATGTTGACGCGGGCAATGGAGCCCACGCCCATCGAGTAGTTGAGGTCCCAGTAGAAATGGCTGCCGTCGGTGCCGAAGCCGAGCTCGAGGCCGCCGCCGGTGCCGTCGATGAAGTGGTCAGTCACGCCTGAGCCGTCGAGGTTGGCGCGGCCGATGCGGTTGTGGTCGTACCAGTAGATGAAGCCGCCGCCGACGAGAATGCGGTCGGGGCCTCCGTCACTGGAGTCGGACCAGGCCGGAACGTCGATGAAGTTGAGGTTGAGGCCGGAGCCGTCGGGGTTCACGCGGGCGATCACCTCGTGATCGCCGGTGTAGCGGGTGAAGTAGACGAAGCCGCCGCCAGCCTGTACATCGCCGGGTGCCACGCCGCTGACGATCTCGTGCAGGCCGCTGCCGTCGAGGTTCGAGACGTCGACTCCGCCGTCCTGGTTCGGCAGCTCGAACTCGTTGCTCGTGCCGCCCCTGATCCACCAGAGGTGGGTGCCGTCGCTCTCGCCCAAGGACCGCCCGTTCTCGATGAAGCTGTTGTTCGAATGCGAGCCGTCGAGGTTCGCGCGCCCCCACGCCGTGCCGACGGGGTAATAGATGAACGCCTGGGCCGAGGTGGCCGTCAGGGCCGCGGCCGCAATCAGGGCCGCCGTGAGCGTGAGGACCTTGGTGCGGGCTTTCACGTGCTGTCTCCGATCGCTAGTGGCGGCTGAGGACGAGCGAGACCTTGCTACCGCGGGGACGCGTGCTCCCCGTAGCGGGGTGGGTCGAGAGGACGCGGCCGGGCTTGCCCGGCGCCTTCCTGCGCGTGACCTTTCCGACGGCGCAGTGGGCGTTGCGGAGCTTGGACTTCGCCTTCTTGAGAGTCGAGCCTGAAAGGGAGGGAACGGTGCACTTCTTCTTTGCGCTCTTGCCGCCTCCGGTGCTTCCGAGCGCGTCGAGCACGAGCGAGATCGCGGAGGCCTTGACGAGAGTCTGGACGTGCTGCCCGTTCAGATCCGCGCGGCGGACGGAGCGGTCGTTGAACGCGCCCTGGGTCCAGTAGATGTGCCCGTCCTCCACGCCAACCCCCTGGGGCAGGCTGAGGCCGCTGATGAAGTTCTTGTTGAGCCCGGTCCCGTCGAGGTTGACGCGAGAGATCGACCCCACGCCGCCCGAGTAGTTGGAGTCCCAGTAGAGATGGCCGCTGTCGATCCCGAATCCCTCGACGAGGCTGCCGCCGACTCCCGTGATGAAGCGGTCTTGAGGGTTCGAGCCGTCGACGTTGGCGCGGCCGATGCGGCTGCCGTCGAACCAGTAGATGTAGCCGCCGCCGATGACGATGCCGCCGGGGCCGCCGTCGCTGCTCCAGGCCGGGAGGTCAAGGAAGCTGAGGTTGAGGCCTGAACCGTCCAGGTTCGCCCGGGCGATCGTGTCGTAGGTCCCGTTGTAGTTGACGAAGTAGAGGTGCGAGCTGTCGACGACGGTGCCAGTTCCGGAGACGCCGCTGACGAGCTTCGTCATGCCGGTGCCGTTGAGGTTGGAGCGCTCGATGAAGCCGTCGAGGTTCGGGTTATCGGCCTGATCGGTCGTGCCGCCCCCGGACCAGTAGAGGTGTGAGCCGTCGCTGAAGTCGAGCCCGAGCCCCGGTCCGTTCATGAACGACTTGCTCTCCTGATGTACGAAGTTGTTGTTCGCGTGCGAGCCGTCCAGGTTCGCGCGGCCGACTGTGCCGCTGCTGGCCGTGTAATAGATGAACGCCTGGGCCGGGGCGGCGGCCAAGCCGGCGATGAAGATTACGGCCGCTGTGAGTGCGAGAATCTTGACTTGGTGGTTCACCCGCGTCTCCCTTTCAGTGGCGGCTGAGGACGATCGCAACCTTGCCGCCGCGGGGGAGCTTCGTGCCCGGGCTTGGGTGGGTCGCGAGGACGCGGCCCGGCTTGCCGCCGGCCTTCTTGCGCGAGACCTTGCCAAGGGAGCAGTGGGCCCGGCGGAGCTTCGCCTTGGCCTTCTTGAGGCTTGTCCCGGCGAGCGAGGGGACGGTGCACTTCGCCTTGCCGCCCGCCGTGCTGTCGCCACTCGCCCCGTCGAGGGCGAAGTCAAACGAGAAGGCATTGTTGACGAGCGTCACGGTCCCGGAGCCGTCGAGGTTGGCGCGACGGATCGAGCGGTTGCTGACCGCACCCTGCGTCCAGTAGATGTGCCCCTGGAAGACGTCGACCGTCTCCGGCTGGCTGAGGTTGTCGATGAAGGTCTTGTTCATGCCGCTGCCGTCGAGACCCACGCGAGCGATCGAGCCCTGCCCGAAGGAGTAGTTGAGCGCCCAGTAGAGGTGGCCGCTGTCGACCGCGAAGCCGAGGTTGAGCCCGCCGCCGGTGCCCGTGATGAGGCGATCGTTGACGTTCGACCCGTCGAGATTGGCGCGGCCGATCCGGTTGCCGTCGTACCAGTAGACGTATCCGCCCCCGAGGGCGATGAAGCCCGGCCCGCCGTCGCTCGAGTCGTGCCAGGCCGGCACGTCGATGAAGCTCGAGTTGAGACCCGACCCGTCGAGGTTCGTACGGCCGATCGTGTTCGTTCCCGACGCGTTCCAGTTGACGAAGTAGACCTGTGAGCCCTGAACGTGAACCGACACGGGAGCGATCCCGCCGACTACCTGCGTCACGCCCGACCCGTCCAGGTTGGCGCGCATGATCGCGCCGTCCTGGTTGGGAGTGTCGTCCGGCTGGCGAGACGGGGCCTTGACCCAATAGACGTGCGAGCCGTCATCTGTCAGGCCGCCGCTGGTATCGCCGACGGAGAGAAGGTGCTGGTTCGGGTGCGAGCCGTCGAGGTTCGCTCGCGCGAGCGAGCTCTGGTCGGTCCAGAAGACGTACGCGCTCGCGCGAGCGGCTCCGAGGGCGGCGAGGGCCGCCAGGGCGGCGATGAGCGCCGCCGTGAGCTTCCATCCTGAACGGAGCGTGAGTGCCTTCAAGAGGACGTCGCCTCCCCTGACCGATAACGGACCACCTGGAAGCAACCTAACCCGCGCGGCGACTTGACGCCATCCTCCGATTGGAGGGGAGGACATCCGGATCTCGGCTACGGCGCGGGCGTGGAGCGCCGCGGAGTGCCGGCGGTCCCCGTGACGAAGAGGATGCCGCGCCGCCCTCCGCGACGGTGGCGGTGGCAAGGTCGAGCTGATTCAGCTCGAAATCTCTCCGGCAGCGAAGAACGCCGCGAGTCAGCCGGTAGCCAGACCCTAAAACCGGGGTGATTCGGCCGCAACGAGGGCGCGCTGGAGTTGGGGGGCTCCTCCAACTGGAGGGCAAAGATCCTCCAATCGCAGGATTGCGGCATTCAGCGGACCGCTCGGATACTCGAACATGCTTCGGCCATCGCCGGGGCGGGGCGACCAGCAGAGGAGTTGGAAACGGTGAGATGCGCACAGGGAGTCCTCGGGCCGCTGCGGAGGCGGTGCGTTCTGCTCGCGAGCATCATCGGAGCGGCTCTCGTCTGCTCCTGGGCGATGGCGGGGACCGCGGACGCCTACCTCTACTTCACGACCGGCGACAACACGATCGGGCGCCAGGCCAACGACGGGTCGCACGTCAACCCGCAGTTCATCCAGGGGGCCTTTACGCCGTACGGCGTCGCCGTCGATGCCGGGCACGTCTACTGGACGAACTCCTCGAACGGCTCGGTCGGCCGGGCGAACATCGACGGCTCCGGTGTCGACCAGTCGTTCATCACCGGCGGTGACAGCTCGACGGGTGTCGCCGTCGACGGCAACCACGTCTACTGGGCCAATGCGGGCGGAACCATCGACAGCATCGGCCGCGCCGACCTGAACGGCGGGAACATCAACCAGACGTTCATCCCGGTGGCGAGCGCTGCGCGTCCGTACGGCGTCGCCGTCAACGGCTCCTACATCTACTGGTCGGCCGCGAACGCCACCATCCAGCGGGCCAACCTCAACGGCACGGGACAGACCACGCTGCTCGCGATCCCGGACGGCAACAGCGTGGACCAGATCGCCGTCGACGGGTCCTATATCTACTGGGCAGACGCCGGGGGCAACGAGATCGGACGGGCGAACCTCGACGGCACGAACCCGATCGGCACCTACGTCACCGCGGCGAGCGTCCCTTGGGGCGTCGCGGTCGACAGCCAGTACCTCTACTGGGTCAACCACTCGAGCTTCGGCGCCCAATGCGGTCCGAGCCTCGGGGGAAGCGGGACGATCGGCCGCAGCACGATCTCGGCAACGAACGCGATGGAGGACTGGCAGCGCTGCACGGGCTCGACTCCCCGGTACCTCGCGCTCGACGAGCTGAGCCCGCCGGCCACGGGAACCGGACCCGGCTCGACGTCCGGGCCTAGCACTGGCTCCGGGTCGTCCACACACGCCTGCACCGTGCCCAAGCTGAAGGGCAAGACACTGAAGGCCGCGAAGAAGGCGCTGCGGAAGGCGAACTGCAGCGTCGGCAAGGTGAAGAAGCGTCACAGCTCGCGCAAGAAGAGGGGGCACATTCTCGCCACGGCGCCGGGCGCCGGCACCAAGCTCGCGAGCGGCGCGGCTGTCAAGCTGACGGTCGGGAAGTGACGAACCCGAGCTCGGCGAGCTGAGCGACCGTGACCAGGCCGCAAGCCTCCCGGCTACGGCGCACCGTGGGGCTGCTCGCACCGCTGCTGGCGGTCGCCGCGTCGCTTGCGTTCGCGGCGTCTGCCACGGCGATCATCCGGACCGGGGCGGACGGGCACACGATCAGCTACCTGCCGCTGCGCGGAGCCCCGAACCCGTTCGCCGCGAAGCCAGGCAACTTCGACGCGCTGTTCGCGAACCTCGACTACAACGGCGGGGAGGTGATGACCAGCAACAACGACATCTACATTGCGTGGGATCCGAGTGGGACCGGAGACTACCCGTCGGGGTACATAAGCGGCATCAACCAGTACTTCACGGACTTGGCGCACGACAGCGGCGGCAACCAGAACGTCGATTCCGTCGCAACCCAGTACACCGACGCGAACGGCAACCGGGCGAGCTACTCGATCACTTACGGCGATTTCGTCCAGGGCGGGAAGACGTACATCTGGATCGGCAGTGATACCGATCCGTACCCCGCGAGCGGCTGTCCCGGAGCGAGCGGAAGCGGAAAGGACGTCTGCCTCACCGACGCGCAGATCCAGACAGAGATCAAGCACTGGATGGGCACAAGCATGCCGACGGGCCTCGGCTACGAGTACTTCCTGCTGCTTCCGCCCGGGGCCGAGGTCTGCCAGGACGCGTCGGGCAGCGCCTGCTCAGCGAACGCGTCGGTACATCCCACCTTCTGCGCCTACCACTCGGACATCGGGCCGACGCCGCAGCAAGACTTGTTCGTTCCCCCGCCCGAGACGATCATCTACTCGGTCGATCCGTACGTGAGCGGGAACAGCGGCTGCGACGACGGCAACCACCCGAACGGCAACGTCTCCGACGGGGCTATCCAGGGCGGCCTGAGTCACGAGCACAACGAGTCGATCACCGACCCAATCCCGAACGGTGCGTGGACCGACTACGGGAGCCAGACCGGCGGTGAGATCGGCGACAAATGTGCCGGCAACTTCGGCTCGCCGCTCGGCTTCACGTCGAGCGGCGTGCCGTACAACCAGGTAATCAACGGCCACTACTACTGGTACCAGCAGGAGTGGAGCAACTTCGGCGCCACGTGCAAGCAGCGGCTCACGACGGCGCCGACTCTTCCCAGTGCGTCCTTCTACGTCTTCCAGTCCGCGCCGGGCAAGATTGACTTCACCGCGTCCACGAATGCCGCGTCACCGAACTACGTCTGGCAGTTCAACGACGACGTGACGCCCGGCGACACGCCTCAGACGAACACAGTCGAGACTTCTTCGCCGACGCTGACGCATCAGTTCCCGCAGCCCGGGAAGTACACCGTCGCCCTGACCGTGATGGCGTCCGACGGGACCAGCCGGGCGACAGCCGGCCAAATCACCGCGCTCGCCGGCCCGACCGTCACGATTTCTCCCCCCGCGTCGCCGTTGCTGCCGGGGCAGACTGGGACATGGACAGCGACCGGGACCGGGGACGCGCCGCTCTCATATTCATGGGACTGGGGGGATGGGACCTCAGGCAGCAGTGGGCCGACCGTTCAGCACGCGTACTCGAAGGCCGGCAGCTACACCGTCAAGGTCACCGTATTCGACAAGCACGGCTGGACGGGCACCGACCAGCAGCCCGTCAGCGTCGCAGCGCCCGCCACCGCAAGCAGCGGCAACAAGAGCCTGGGAACCGGATCCGGCGCGACTCCAGGAGGGCCGACTGCTGCAAGCAACCACTTCACGCTCGGCGGGGTCAAGGCGAACAAGAACGGCAGCGCCGATCTAACGATCGCGGTCGCCGGGCCGGGGACGGTGCACGCGACCGGCGCCGCGGCCAACAATCGTGTGCTCGCCTCGCTTGCGGATTTCCTGGGCGCCGCGAAGCACAGGAAGCCCAAGAAGCCCGCAGCCTCGATCGTGCCGCTGACGGTTCAGGCACCGGCGGCGGGGAAGGTGACGCTCCACATCCTCGCCAACGCGGCCGGGCGCAAGCTCCTGAACAAGGGCAAGAAGGTCGGCTTGACCGTGCTCGTCAGCTTCACGCCGACCGGCGGCTCGACGTCGACTCAGGGCTACCGCGTCACGCTGCGGATGGCGAAGAAGCGACACTGAGGCCGAGCGGCGCGCTCAGTCGCCGGCGAGCCGCTTGTGCAGGTGCTCGCGGTTAGTCGCGAGCTTGCGGTAGACGCGGCCCAGGTGCGCCTCGACGGTACGTACGGAGAGGAACAGCTGCTGGGCGATCTGCTTGTTCGACAGGCCGCCGGCGGCGAGCTCGGCGACTCGGCGCTCGCGGGCGGTGAGGGCGTCCTCGCCGTGCAGCCGCGGGCGCCTGGGCCGCGCTCCCGCGGCCATCAGCTCGTCGCGAGCCTGGCGCTCGAGCGCCGACGCCCGGCACTCGTGCGCGAGGTCGAGCGCCTGGGCGAGCACAGTCCGGCTCTCGGCGATCTCGCGCGCTCGGCGCAGGCGGCGACCGCGCTCGAGCAGGGAGCGCGCCAGCTCCGCGCGTACCTCCGAGGCCTCCAGGACCGCGACCGACTCGTCCAGCTCGGGGTCGGTCTCGCCGACGACGGCCGCGGTGCGGAGGGCGATGCCGAGCGCGCGGGGCGCGCCGTAGCGCCGGGCGAGGGTGAGCTCCTCGCCGGAGAGCTCACGCGCGGCGGGTAGGTCTCCGAGGGCGTGGGCAGCGAGCGCCGCGGTGGAGCGCCACGGGAGCGGGGCGGGGCCGGGTCCGATCGGGAGCAGCAGCGCGCCGGCGGCGAGCGCGTCGGTGCGAGCGCGCTCCGGCTCGCCGCCGGCCATGTGCGCGAGGGCGCGCGCGTGGACGACCATCGCGAAGACGTTCTGCCTCGGCGTCTCGCGCTCGAGCCCGTGCTGCCCGAGGATCTGCCAGGCCTCCGTGAGACGCTCCTGCTCGACGAGCGCGGTCGTGAGCCAGGCGAGCGCGAGCGCGGCGGGGAGCCGGAGGCCGTGCTCCTCGATCGCCTCGAGCGCGGCGCGCGCGTCCGCCTCGCACTCGCCGGCGTAGCCCCGGCGGCAGAACAGCTCGGCGCGGTAGGTCATCGCGAGCACGTAACCGGCCAGTGACCCGGCGGCCTGCGCGGCGCTCAAGCCGGAGTTCGCGTGCTCGAGCGCAAGTGAGTACCGATCGCACCAGGCGAGCGCCTGGACCTTGGTCCAGTAGTCGATCGCCTCGGGGCCGTCCGCGCGTAGCAGCGCCCCTCCCCCCAGGGCGCTGCTCGCGACCTGCTCCGTCTCCCGCCAGTCGCTAGCGGCGAGCCATGCGGCCCGCTGGGCGGCGAGCTCCGGCACGACCTCGGCGAGAGACTCGACACCCCGCCCACCCAGCAGCCGGCTCAGGCGGTCGTTGGCACGCTCGATGGTCTCCGGATCGGTGCGTCCGATCGCCTGGACGTCGGCTTCGAGACGCATCGAGAGCGCCGCCTCGGCCGGCGGCAGCAGGGCCAGACCCCGCTCCAGCGCGTCCAAAGCCTCGGGGACCCGCCCCTCCAGGGCCAGCGTGCGCCCCAGAGCTCGTGCGACCTCGGCGCCGCGGACCGGGTCCCGGCAGAGATCGAGCGCCTCGCCCAGGTGCTCGACGCAGCGCCCGTCGCCGACGTGTGCCTCGGCGAGGCCGAGCTCGGTTACGACGGTCGCGTAAAGCTCGTCGGGGGACGCTTCGGCGAGGGCCCGGCGGAGGTAGGCGACCGCCGAGGAGTACGCGGCACGATCGCCCGCCTCGGCCGCGGCCCCCAGGAGCTGCTCGGCCACCCAGCTCTCGTTCCCGGCGAAGGTCGCAAGCAGGTGCGTCGCGACCTCCTCCCTCGGTGCTCGCGCCTCGGCGAGCAGGCCCGCCGCCCGCCGGTGCAGCCGCGAGCGCTCCGCCGGCGCCAGCGCTTGGTAGACCGCGGCCTTGACGAGCGGGTGGATGAAGGAGAGCTCCGAACCTACGAGCTCTGCGTCGACGAGCTCGTCGACCGCGGCGACGGTCGCGTCGGCCTCGAGGCCGACGAGCGCCGAGACGTCACTCAGCCGGCGGGCGTCTCCGAGGACGGCGATCGCGGTCGCCGCGGCGCCGGCCTGACCGCTCAACCGGCGAAGCCGCGAGCGCACGCTCCAGGTGACCGTGTTCGGCACCACCGACGCGAGCGCCGTCACGTCGCGCGCCGTCGGCTCGAGGATCTCGCGCTCGACCGAGCGGACGAGCTCGACGGTGAGGAACGGGTTGCCGCTCGTCAGCTCATGGCAGGCGCGGGCGAAGGGCTCGTCCGCGGGACGGCCGAGCCGGTCCGACAGGAGCCGGCTGACCCCCGCCGAGCTCAGCGGCTCGAGCACGACCGGTTCAGCGCCGAGCAGCCTGAGGTCTCGGCCGTCGAGCCCGGGCTCGTCGCCGCGGCCGGCCACGAACAACGCGATCGGGAGGCCGTCGAGCCGCCGCGCGAGATGGACCAGCCAGCGCCACGATTCCTCGTCGCTCCAGTGCCCATCGTCGACGAGCATGACGAGGCCGCCGCTCTCCGCCAGGTTGGCCGTGGCCCAGAAGAGACCGTGGATCGTCGCGGGCGTGGGATCTACGCCCGGAGCGTCGCTGTCGAGGCCGAAGACGCGGGCGGCGGGCGCGGCCGGACCGGCGAGCAGCTGAGCGCGCTCCGCGGGCGAGGCGGCGAGTATGGGGCGCTCGAGCAGCTGGCGCGTGATCCCGAACGGGAGGTCGCGCTCGTCCTCGCCGCCCTGCGCGCGCATGACCGCGAGCCCCTGGTCGCGCGCGCGTGCCTCCGCGACCGCGAGCAGCGTGGTCTTGCCCATGCCGGCCGCGCCGGCGAGGGTGACCAACGCCCCGCGCCCCTCGCGAGCGGCCGCGACGGCGTCCGCGATCTGACGGATCGCGACATCCCGCTCGAGCAGTGCCGCAGCGGGCGCGAGAGTCAACGGCAATCCCGCCTCGGCCGCGTAAAAGTTAGGTGGTCGCCACCGATGCGAGCTTCCGCGCCAAGTGGTGGACTCGACGGCGGCGGCGCAGGCAGCGACCTCGGCAGGGTTCTCACGGGCACAATCATCTTTGATCGAAGGGCTTCACGCCAGCGGCGCGCGCCTCGCGCCAGGGCGTCCCGCGTCCAGGGGGAAAGGATGGCGGCCGCCGTTGTCGAGCCGGAGCGAGTCACCGTACTCGTCGTCGACGACCACCCGCTCTACCGCGACGGCCTCGTGCGCGCTCTCTCACAGCGCGTCGAGTTCGAGGTAGTGGGCGAGTGCGCCGACGCGGAGACGGCGCTCGAGCAGCTGCGCGCGCAGCGGCCCGACGTGGCGCTGATCGACGTGCGGCTCGCCGGAGGGAGCGGCATCGACGTGGTGCGTGAGAGCGAGACCGAGTGCCTCGGGACCCGCGTGGTGCTGATATCGGCCTCGCTCGACCACCAGCTCGTGCACCGGGCGATGTCGAGCGGGGCCTGGGGGTACGTCTCGAAGGACGCCGACCGGGAAGAGATCTGCGACGCGGTGCTCGCCGTCGCCCGCGGCGAGCGGCGGGTCGCCGGCGAGGCGCAGCGGGGCCTGCTCGACGCGCTCCAGCAGGGCGAGACGCCCTCGGAGCTGACCGCCCGGGAATGCGAGGTCCTGGCGCTGACCGCCCAGGGCCTCGGGGCGCCCGAGGTCGGCCGCCGGCTGTACGTGAGCCGCACCACCGTCAAGAGCCATCTGCAGAACATCTACGCGAAGCTCGGCGTCTCGGACCGCGCCGGAGCGGTCGCCGAGGCGCTCAGGCGCGGCCTGATCGACTAGCGGAAAACGCCGAAAGCCGGGCGGCCGATGGCACTTTCGCTCTTGCAACGGATCACAATCTCGCGCGATTGGCGTGGCGGGCTGGTCGCTGTGGAGGGTTCCGTGACCGAGAAGCCGTGGGGGTCGCGGCAAAAGTTCCGTGCACGACCCGGTTGCGCGCAGCCAGCTACCGGTGCAAGCTGTCACCGAGCGCGGACATGACGAGCCGACCGGAAGACTCGACCGCAGCTGCAGGGCAAGCCGGTGCAGCCGATGCCGCGCGTGCTCGTCAAGCGGCTGCGCGCGCGGTCGATGCGCCGGCTCTGCATGAGGAGCTCGCCGAGCACGGTTCGCTCGAGGACGCGGCGCCGGCCCTGCTGCGGATGCTGGTCGGGCGGCTCGGATGCTCGGGGGCCGCGATCCGCGAGAGGGGTCGCTGCATCGCGCGCACGGGCGCTCGCGGCGTCCGCCGGGTGCGGGTCCCAATCGCGGACGGCGCGCAGACGCTCGCGTTGCTCGAGCTGGAGTGTGAGGACGAGCTCGACGGCGAGCTGAAAAGCGCGCTCGACTGTCTGGGCCAGGCGATCGGGCAATGGATCAGGCGGCGCGAGGCGGAGAACGTGCTCGACGAGCTGATCGAGGACCGCGAGCGCGAGCGCGACGCCGCGCTAGCGCAGGAGGCCGCGCTCGAGCGGCGCGCCAGCCAGCTCGCCGGCGAGGTGGCCGACGCGGAGGAGCGAGAGCGGCGGCGGCTGGCCGACGGGCTGCACGACGACGTGCTCCAGTCGCTGCTCGCCACGCGGCTCGAGCTCTCGAGCGCGAGCGGCGGGGAGGCCGCGCGTGCCCGCGCCGTCGAGGCGCTCGACCGCGCGCTCGACCAGCTGCGCGAGGCGGTGTTCGAGTTCCATCCGGTGACGCTCGCCACCGGTGGCCTCGAGCTGGCGCTCGAAGCCACCGTCGCGCGTCAGGCGCGCCGCGCGAGCCTCGAGCATGCGGTCACGGTCGACGCCAGGGCGGTCGGCTTCCACGACCAGCTGATCCTCGGTGTCGCGCGAGAGCTGGTCGCCAACGCGGCCAAGCACGCACGTGCGGACTCGGTCAGCGTGACCGTCACGCGCCGCGGAGACGAGGTCCTGGTCGAGGTCCGCGACGACGGCACCGGGATGGACGCCGGCCGGCTGAGCGCCGCGCTCGCCGACGGGCACGTCGGACTCGCCTCGTGCCGCACTCGCGTCGAGGCGCTCGGGGGGCGGCTCGACGTGAGCACGGGCGCGGACGGGACCTCCGTGCGGGCGGTCCTTCCGTCTCCGGATCCTCCCGTTGGCGGATAGGCAGCCGGCGGCTCTGCGTGGATACTCGACGCGTGGAGGAGCGTTCCGATCTCCGTACGGCGGACGAGGCGCTGCAGAACCTGCTCTCCGCACGGCAGGACCTGCATGGCGCCCAGCGCGGCGAGACGCAAGCGCTCGAGCGAGCGGCCCGCGCGATCGAGTTGACCATCGCTGTGCTCCGCAAGCGGCTAAGGCCGGACGGGAGGGACTGACGTGGGGTCTTCGTCGAAAAGGTCGAGGGCTGCTGCGGCAGCCGGCCTCATCGGAGTGGCCATAGCGGCGCTCACAGGACCCGGGTCGCCGGCGCGGGCGGCAGGTACGCAGCAGGCCTGCGACCAGAGCATGAAGCACTGCGTCAGCTTCGCGACGTACCCGATCCCGAAGCCGGCGAACAGCTCGATCAACCCGGGAGGG
This sequence comes from uncultured Actinomycetes bacterium, assembly GCA_963719375.1. GTDB lineage: Bacteria > Actinomycetota > Thermoleophilia > Solirubrobacterales > Thermoleophilaceae > JAICJV01. The sequence continues at coordinate 3,075,973 of CAVRBY010000001.1, forward strand.
ATAGCCGCCGGACCCGATGGGCGCATGTGGTTCGTGGAGAACGCCGGCAGCGGGAACGCCGTCGGGGCGATCACCACCTCGGGTCAGGTGACCCAATGGAAGATCCCGACAGACGGAGCACACCCGGGCGGGATCGCACGCGGGCCCGACGGGCGGATGTGGTTCGGCGAGGACACCACCGGCAAGATCGGGGCGATCACCACCACCGGCCAGATCACCGAGTATCAGATCCCCACGGCGAGCCCCGGGTCGATTGGCCCCGCGGGCGGCCCGGACGGCCGGGTGTGGTTCACGGAGAAGGACGCGGACAAGATCGGGGCGATAACGCCGGCCGGGCAGATCACCGAGTACCCGGTCCCGACCCCGAGCGCCTCGCCCGGGCCGATGGTCGCCGGCCCCGACGGCCGGCTCTGGTTCACCGAGATGAGCGGGGCCAAGGTCGGCGCGATCACGACCAGCGGTCAGATCAGCGAGTACGCGATCCCCTCGGCCGGCCAGCCGTTGACGATCGTGGTGGGGCCCGATGGCCGGATGTGGTTCACGGTGCCGGGCGACGGCAGCGTCGACGCAATCACGACCGCGGGCGCGGTCTCGGCCGTGTACCACGACACTACGGAGACCTACGCGCCCAACCTGATCGCCAAGGGGGCCGACGGGCGTCTGTGGTACACCGACCAGGGCGTGTACGTGATCAGCGCGCTTACCGCGAGTGGCCAGCTCACGCAGTACGGCCCGCCCTCGGCGACGAACAACTACAACAGCATCGCGCTCGGCCCAGACGGACGCTTGTGGCTGACGGAGGGCTTCCCGGCTGACGCGATCGCCGCGATCGGCGGCGGAGGCGGAGGGAGCAAGGCCTCCGCGCGCTGCACGGTGCCGAACGTCAGGGGCCTGCGGCTCGCGAAGGCTCGGAAGCGGATCAAGCAGTTCCACTGCACGGTGGGCAAGGTCAAGCGGCGCCGGGCGGCGCGGCGAAGCAGAGGCCGGGTGCTCTCGCAGCAGCCGAGCGCCGGTCGCGCCGGGCCGGCCGCGATGCGCGTCAAGTTGACGGTCGGGAAGTGACGTAAGGGCCCGCCGACGGCGTCACCCGGGTGGCCCGACCGCTGCGGGGGCACAGCGGAGCGTCCGTAGCACTCGCGGGACGGATGCTCCAACCCGGAGTTGTTGCGACACATGCCTGGGTTGCGGGCGTCTTGAAGTCGCTGTGTAGCGCCGGCTGCAGTTTCGCAAGGTCAAGAGGCGCCACAGCTCGCTCGAGACGCAGGGCCGGGTTTCGCAACCGCGGGGCGCGCACGAAGCGGAGCCTGACGGCCGGCAGGAACGCTACGGGACGGGAGCGGCCGCCGCCACCTGACGGTCCTCTCGGACAACGAGGCCGTCAGCGAGCTCGAGTGCCTCCTGGAGCGGGCGGCGCGCCTCGGCTGGGGGCCCCTCGACCGCCCGTTCGACGAGCCTTCGCACGGGCTCCCTGAGCGGGCGCAGCTGCGGGTCGAGGAGCTGCCCCGCACGCTCGACCGCCTTGCGGAGATCGCCGTCGGCGAGCGCGACCGCAACAGCCGGCCAGAGCGTGAGAGAGGGGTAGATCGGCATGCGGAAAGGGAAGTCGGCCATCAGCGTGAGCCCCGCCTGCGCGTGCTCGCGCGCGCTCTCCATCCGTCCCGCGCGCGTGGCTGACCAGGCGAGGTTCGAGTGGTTTAAGGCCCGGCATTCCGGCATGGCGGCGGCGGTCGAGGCGTCGAGCGCTCGCAGGGCGCTCGCTTCGGCCTCGGCGGCTGAGCCGCGGTGGCGGTGCGCGACGGCTATGTAGGTAAGCGCGCGGGCCTCGCGCATCATCTCTCCTGCACGGCGGCTGAGATCGACGGCCCGTTGCAGCTGACCAACCGCCTCGTCGGCGCGGTCCGCCCAGAGGAGCGCAAATCCGACCTGGAAGTGCGCGTGGGCGAGCATGACCGGGTCGCCGGTCCCCCCCGCGGCGGTGAGCGCTCGGACGGCAAGGTCCACGGTCTCGCCACTCAGCTGGCAGCGGCGCTGGCGAATTTCGCGGACGAGCGAGCTGTGCAGGAGCCGTGTCCGTTGCGCGGGAGTGCCGTGCGTTGCGACTAGCGGATCGAGGCGGTCGATCACCTGTCCCATCACACTCGTGTCTCCCTCCCAGTAGAGGAGAGTAAGGCGGTCGAGGCCGAGCTCGATCGTCTCCTCCGCGAACGCGTGGTCACGAGCCTGGGTACGGCGAAGCTCCAGTTCCGCGCGCTCGAACGCCTGCGTCGCCGCGGCGGCGTCGCGATCACGCTGGAGGGACTGGCCCCGCTTTCGCTCGAGCCGGGCGCGCTCGATCGCCCTGTCCGCCGGCAGGTCGAGCAGCGCCTCACCGAAGGCGTCGGCTGCCTCGGCGCCGCGGGCCCGGAACGCAAGCATGTCGCCGAGTCCCTCAAGAGCTCGAGCACGGAAGTCGCGGTCGGGCCGTCTCTCGAGCAGCTCGAGCGCGACCAAATAGTGGCTCTCGGCCTGCTCGTTCGCGAACAGTGAGCGCGCGTGGTCGGCGGCGGCGAGCGAGCTCTCGATCGCCGCCAGTGCGTCCTCACCGCTGCGGGCAGCTGCGACAAAGTGGAGGGCCAGTTGCTCCGTATGCGGCTCGAGGGCGTCGGCGTGCAACGCCCCGATCGCCTCGCCGACGGCTCGGTGCAGGCGGCCCCGGCGGGCGCTCGAGAGCTGGGAGTAGATGGCCTCGCGAACGAGTGCGTGTGCAAAGCGGAAGCTGCCCGGGCGCTCTTCATGCTCCTGCAGGAGTCCCGCGGTGAGGGCGGCGTCGACCGCGTCCAGGGTGACCCCGCGTGTGTCGCCGATCGCCCGCTCGACCAGCGCAAGGCTGAAGTCCTGCCCTACCACGGCCGCGGCGCCCAGCGCCTGGCGCTCGCGGCGGTCGAAGCGAGCGAGACGCAGCTCGATCAGCTCCTGCACCTCATGGGGAACGCCCAGCGACCAGATGTCTGCCGCGGAGGCCCAGCGGCGAACCTCGGGGTCGATCGCACCCGAACGAATCAAGTGACGGAGCACATGCCCGACGAAGAATGGGTTTCCCTCGGTGCGGCGGTGAATGTCTTGCGCGAACCGTTCGGGAGCGCCGCTACCGGCCCAGGCGGCGATCAACAAGTCGACCTGGTCCTGTGTGAGCGCCGTCAGCTCGATCTGCTCGACTGGCGTGCGTCGCTTCACCTCACTCAGCGTGCCCGTGAGCTCGGGCGGGACCTCGTCGGGCCGGTAGGCGACGAGCACGCGCAGCGGCGCCTGAGCAGTGCGGATCAGGTGTGCGAGCAGTTGCGTGCTCGCGGGGTCGGCCCAATGCATGTCATCGAGGGCGACCAGCAGCGGGCTGCGCGAGGTGAGCATCTCGAGGATGCGGGTGAGCGCGGAGAGCGCGCGCGGCCGTCCGGACTGCATCTCGTGCGGTGTCGCCTGCGCCTTCGCGTCGCCAAGCTCGGGCAGCAGCCGCGAGACTACGGGCGGGTCGATCGCGAGGAAACGCGAGCGGTCGCTCGAGGATGCGTGGCGAACGTACTCGCCAAGCGCCTCGAGAAAAGGTTGAAAGGGGGTGGGCGCGTCACGCAGCGCCGCGCCGTAGAGAACCGTCGCACCGTGCCGGTGGAGCCTGCGCGCTAGCTCGGTGATCAGGCGCGTCTTGCCGATCCCCGCTTCGCCCCTCAGTACGGCTGCTCGCGGCTCGGAATCCGGCGCGGCGTCGAGAAGATCGAGGAGGCGCTCAAGCTGTTCGTCTCGTCCGATGAGCGGGGTGCGCTCCGGTCGCGCGAGGAGCGGTGGCAGCCTTGCCGAGTCTCTCTCCGCCGGCTGAGCTTCGGGGTCGCCTTCGTGCAGGGTCAGCAGCCGCTCGCTCAGTGCCCGCAGCTCCGGCGCCGGCGGCACTCCAAGCTCGTCGAGCAGCCGCGTGCGTGCGCCGTGATAGACGCGAAGGGCCTCGGCCACGTTCCCCTGCGCGGCGAGGACTCGCATCAGCAGCAGGTAGCCGCTCTCCCGGTAGGGCGCGGCATCGACGATCGCGCGCGCGTGGCGCTCAGCCGCTAGGAGGTCCGAGCCACCGAGCTCGAGCGCGACTCGCGCAAGCTGCTCGAGCGATCCAATTCGCATCTCGTCGAGCTCTCGGCGCCGCTCCTCGATCCACTCGCCGTCGTCGCCCGGCAGGAAGCGCTGCGAGGTGAGCGCCAACGCTTCCTGAGCGGCGCTTCTGCCTTCGTGCCATGCGCCCTCGACGATGGCGCGCTCTCCGCGCGCAGCGGCCTCGGCGGCCGCCTCGACGTCAACCCACGCGCCGCTCGGGAGGCAGGCTCGCAGTGCAGTGGTTCCGTTGATGACCCCCGGCCCGAGGGTGGCGCGCAGCTTGGAGAGAAGCGCGCGGAGCGTGGTCGCGGCGCTCGGCGGCGGGGCGTCCGGCCAGAGCAGCGACGCGAGCTCGTCGCGGCTCACGCCGCGGCGCCGCTCGAGCACCAGATATGCGAAGAGCAGCCGTCCCTGTCGCCCCGGCAGCGTCCCCTCGACGAGCCGGTCAGTCTGCTCGATGCGCAGCGGACCGCACAGATGGACCCGCATCGGCGCCTTCCCTAAACGGCACAACAACGTTACGACAACGCACCATGGCAAGGATGGTCGCCGAAAACGCATGCGAGGGCAATTCGGATCAAGATCGACCGGAAGCGGCACGTGACCGTCGTCTCCATGGCCGTGCCGCTGACGATGCCGGGCGGCAGCTCGCATACCGGCACGGCGACACGAGCATCGGCGGTCCGGCCGCTCGTGACGGTGGCGGTCGTCGACGATCATCCGCTCTATCGCGACGGACTCGTGCAAGCGCTTGGTCACCGTCCCGAGATAGCCGTCGTGAGCGAGTGCGGCGATGCGCGCTCCGCGCTTCTGGAGATCGTCGCGCTCGACCCCGCGGTCTCGCTGGTCGACCTGCGGCTGCCGGACCTGACCGGGCTCGAGCTGCTCAGACGGATCAAGCAGTCCGGATCATCGACCCGGGTCGTGCTCATGTCCGCGTCCGGCGACAGCGGCCAAGCATTTGCAGCCGGCGCGTACGGGTACGCGTCGAAGGCCGTCTCACGCGACGAGATATGCGCAGTCGTCGCCGCCGTCTCGCGCGGGGAAAAGCGAGTCGCACCTGGGCCTGTTTGCGGCGGGCTCGCGCTGACGCCACGTGAGGGGGAAGTGCTCGCGCTGACGGCCGAGGGCTGCTCGGCGCGGCAGATCGGCCGGCGGCTCTACGTCAGCGAGACAACCGTCAAGAGCCACCTGAAGAACATGTACGCGAAGCTCGAAGTCTCGGACCGGGCGGCCGCGGTGGCAGTTGGGGTGCGTCGGGGGCTGATCGAGTGAGTCCGCGGCGCTCGAGCGCGCCGTGGTCGGGTCCTGTTCTCTCGCCCGAAGGCGGCCACGGTGCTCTTATCGGGCGCGCGAGTGACTCTTCGGGTGGGGAAGTAGTCACCCACCACGGCGTCAGACGACGACGGGGGGACGGATGCTCTAACCCGTGATGCGGGCGCCAGCGGAGGGCCTGACGACCCGCGCCCCTACGGGCAGCCCTGCGCCTGGCGGGAACAGCGCAAGAACATGACCTCCGAAGCCGCCGCCGACCATGCGGGCGCCGGTCGCGCCGGCGGCGCGCAATCCCTCGACCGCTTGCTCTACCGCGTCGGTCGAGGCGTCGTAGTTGTCGCGCAGGCTCGCGTGGGAGCGGTCGAGCAGCGGGCCGAGCGCGTCGATGTCGCCCGCCTCGAGCGCGGCGACCGCCTCGTAGACCCGCTCGTTCTCCTCGATCACGTGCCGCACGCGGCGGTCGAGCGGCGAGGGCAGCTCGTCTATCGACGTCGCGTCCCTGAGCGATGTCGAGACCAAGCATCTCCTGCGCGCGCAGGCACTCCGCGCGACGCTCGTTGTAGCCGGACTCCGCGTTCGCGTGCGCCTCGCCCGAGTCAACCGTGACGAGCTGCCAGTCCTGAAGGTCGAGGTGGACCGGCTCGACCGTGAGGCTGCGAAAGTCGATCCGAAGCGCGTGGGCCGGCTCGCCGCACAGCGACGCGAGCTGGTCGAGCAGCCCGGTCTGCGAGCCGGCCCACGCGCTCTCCGCGCGGGAGAGGATCTCCGCCAGTTGGGCGCGGTCGGAATCGCGCTCGCCTGAGAGCGCGAGCAGCGCGAGGGCGAAAGCGACCTCGAGCGCGGCGGATGAGGCCAGTCCGGAGCCCTGCGGGAGATCGGAGGTGATCTCGAGCCGGGCGCCGCGGAGCCGGTAGCCGACGGAGCGCAGCTCCGCGGCCACGCCGCGAACGTAGGCGCGCCAGCCGTCGGCCCGCGGCGGGTCGGCGAGCGGGAACTCGTCGCGCTCGCCGAGTGCGAAAACCTCGACTGTGTCGGTGCCCGTTGCGCGGGCCTCGACGCGAACGCCCTCGGCGATGGCAAAAGGGAGTGCGAGGCCGTCGTTGTAATCGGTGTGCTCGCCGATCAGGTTGACGCGTCCGGGGCCGAACGCGACGACGCCCTCAGCGTGAGCCATCGATCCCAAGCATGCGCTTTGCGCGGCGGAGCGGCGCCGTGAGCCGCCAACTCGGCGAGCGCTGGAGCTCGGCGAGCCAGCGGCGCGCGTCGGCGCTCTCGCGGTGAAGCTGCGCGACGTTGTGGCGGAGGGCGTCGATCTCGCGTGGCTCGCCAGGCTCTACGGCCTCGAGGGCGGCGGGTGTCAGAGTGGCGGCTCGCGGGCGCATTACGGCGACGCCATGACCGCTCGGCGGGTCGGCGGCGAAGCCACGCGGCTCGAGGCGGAGGATCTCGAAGGCGCGGCCCCAGTGGGCACGGATCCACCACGGCGAGTGCAGCACGGTGGGGCCGCCGTCGTCCCACGACTGGCCATAGTTGATGACGTTCATGCCGATCCGATCCTCGGCCCACTGCTCGCCGGTCACGATCGTCGAAATGCCCTCGCCGAGGAAGGTCGCGATCAGCAGCCCTTCGGGCTTCAGCACACGCCGCAGCTCGAGCAGCCAGGAAGCCCACTGGTCGGTCAGGTGCGTGAAGACGGACACCGCGTAGACGACGTCGAAGGTCGCGTCCGGGCGGTCGAGCGGCGGCAGCTCGCGATTGCGGAAGACGTGCAGCGGGGGGCTGAGCGCCTCGGCGAGCCAGTCGATGCTCGGACCGTCGATGTCACAGCCGTGCAGCTCCGCTCCCTGCTCGGCCTCGGGCAGGAGGTGGCGAAGCACACGGCCGGCGCCGCAGCCGAAGTCGAGGATCCGCTTGCCGCGCCAATCCCAGGTCGTCGGGAGGAGCGAGAGGATCTCGTCCCTGATGCGCCTGCCGTAGTCGAGGTAGAACCTCAGCGGGTCGGCGCCCCCTGCCTGCAGCGAGCCGACGCGGTCGGCAAGCTCGAAGGTCGGGACTGGGAGATCCGGCGGCACTGCGCCGATAGTAGGCGGGTGCGTTGCACTCCCGCCGTCCCGGGCAGCGACCTGCACGTCCGTCTGAGTCTGTAGCGTGTCGGGCGTGAGGATGTTCGATTCGCTGCGGCGGATATTCCGGCCGATGCCCGCGATGCGAGACCGGAACGCCGACCGCGTCGCCGGCAGCGACCCCAAGTTCGGCACGCCCACGCCCTCGGGGAACCTCGGGCCGTCCGGTGCGGCGATTGACGAGGAGGTCGGGCACGGGGGCGACCCCTCTGACGTGCCGCCGAAGGATGACTGAAATTTCAGCGCTTACGCGCTGAAATTTCTCGGGATATCGCTTCAGGCACTGGCGCTCGCCGCCGCCTGGCGGGCCTCCGCGGCGGCGACGGCCTGTGCGAGCGCAGACTCGATCAGCACCTGGCTTGCATCGAGAGGGAGCGTCTCCGTTTCGGTCCGCTTGCGCATCAGCTTCCGCTCGGCACGGCTGAAGAGCGAGGGCGTGATCCGTCCGGCCTTCAGGAGCACGATCAGGTCGACGAGGCGAGGGTCGGAGACGTTCGCGAAGCCCTGCTCGTCGAGGTAGGCGGAGCGGATTCGCTCGCGCAGCGGCTCGCGCCGCTCGTCGACCGGCGTGTATGCCTTCAGCGGTATCAGGCCGAGCAGCCGCGGGCGGGTGAAGCGCATCGCGCCGGCGGCGACCAGGACCTCGCGAGCGGCGCAGACGACGCTCTTCTGAAGCTTGCGGTTGTCGATCCAATTCACGAGCTTCCGAGGCTTCTCGCGGCCCGCGATCATCTCGAGCGCGGCGTCGAGCCCCAGGTCGCCGGTGGGATCGGGGTCGAGGACATCGACCCGCTTCTGCTCGCAGCTGATGCGCCCACGGAGCTCGAGCTCTCGCAGGGCGGCGGGTACCGCGGTCTGGCGCAGGTACTCCTTGAACCCGGTCGAGAGCAGGACCGCGTCGAGGACCGTGGCGTCTCCGATGGCGGGGTCTCGGTGGCGCGCGTCCGATGTGCCGAGTGAGCTCTCCACGTCTTCTCCTCGCTTCCGAATAGGCCCGGGCGGGGCCTCGTGCCAGCCCACGTGGAATCGCCATGGCGACAGAGGGCCGAGGGAGTTAGCGTTCGGTCATGCGCACGTCTACGAGCTGGACGCTCGCCCTTGCGACGCTCGCGTGTGGATCCGGCCTCGCGGCCGCCGCGGTCCAGGCGAGGCCCCGCGCCAGCGCGACGGGCTGCGCTCCGACACATGGCAAGGTCCTGACGCGAGACTCGCGCGCCACGGTCTACGCGCTCTCAGGCCGGAGCTACGGCTGCGTCCGCGGCCGGCGTCCGGTCGCGCTCGGCACGGCGCGCCAGAACCATCCAGGCCAATCAAGAGTTGGCGGCTTCGTCCTATCCGGGAGCTTCGTCGGCTACCACCGAAGCACGTGTGGCGTCGACACGTGCAGCAGCGACGTGGTCGTCCGCCAGCTCGCCGGCGGCCGCGTGGTGCGCGACACAAACGCGTTCACGGGGACGGCTCCCCCGGAGGGTGTGGTCACCGTGACCGCGATGGTCCTCCGCGGCAGCTCTGTGGCGTGGGTGGCCGGCGCGCAGTCGATCGCCGGCGATGCTCACCCCGTCTACGAGGTCGACCGGGTCGACCGCCACGGGGCGGCGACGCTCGATCGGGGAGCCGCGATCGGACCGCACTCACTGACCCTGAGCGGAACTCAGCTCCGCTGGCGCGACGGCGGCACGACGCGCACGGCGAGCCTCGACTGACCCCGAATGGCTCGATCGCTCCGAGCCTGTCCTCGGGCGCATTCGCCGCGTCTCTCGCCGGCTTCGGACTCGTGGTCGCGCAGCTCGGCAACGTCGTCATGTCGAGCGTGGGGGAGGACCGGACGAGCGAGGCCGGCGGCGCGCGGGCCGTGGCACGGAGTCTGGGATGCTCGCTTCCGGGCGGTCATTGGGGGAGGCGCCGGCGGACCGCGCTCCGCCGCCGGGGGCGGCCTGAGAATCGGGACCCCGACCGCCCTCGGCACGGGCTGATCTGCGTCGCTGACCCGGCCTTGACAGGCCGCCCGGCGGAATTACCTTGGAGGGAGGGAGACGTGACGAGCCGGACCTCGACCTTCACGGCAATATCGCCGAAGCGAGCTTCGAGAATGGAGGAAAGACGATGGCAGTGACCGACCGGATCCGTCGCCGTCAGGCTGAGGCGGTGGCGCCATACCTCGAGGAGGGCGAGGAGGTCAGGGCGTCCGTCCTCGGCCAGACCCCCGTTCCCACGTTGTTCTTCGTGCTGATCGGCCCGCTGATGCTGGTGTTCATCCAGAAGTACCGTCTGATCGTCGCCACGGATCGCAACATCTACGTGATGGAGAACAGCTTCCTGCGCTCCTACAAGTTCAAGGGCGTCGCCTACAAGACCCCGCTGCGCTCCGCCCGCGTGGAGAGCGGCAACAGCTGGGTCTCGATCGACGGCGGGCCGAAGCTCCACGGGGCGCTCTGGGGACCGCTCAAGACGCAGATGAAGGAGCTCGTCGCCTACCTCGAAGCAGCCGCGCCGCCGCCGCCCCTAGGCGAGACCTCGGCCCCCACGCTGCCCGAGAACGCCGAGGACCCCGCGACGGCTTCGGACGCGACCGGGAGCTGATCTGGGAAGCGATCAGTCGACGGCCCGCGTGAACGCGCGCGAGCCCTCCAACGGGCGGTAGATCGACCTGAAGTCGATCGCGTAGTCGAACTCTTCCTGCTCGGCCTCGCGGGCGCCCTTGATGTCCAGGTTGTGCACGACGAGCAGCTCCTCGTTGAGGTGCGAGGCCTGGAGCAGGCACAGCCCCGACGGGGCCCAGACGCCCGAGCCGCCCCAGAAGGCCGCGCCAGTGATGCCGTGGCGCCCGACCGCGTTGCAGGCGATCACCCAGGCCTGGTTGGTCGCGGCCGAGGCCGCGAGCACCTTGTCCCAGAGGTCGCCGTAGTAATGGTCGGTCCGGACGTTCAGCCCGGGGTAGTCCCGCGTCGCGGCGGCCCGCCACGAGGCGATCTCCACGATCGCGTCGACCTCGTCGATAATCGAATACTCGCGCAGGAGGTCGCTGAACAGGCAGTCGTAACACGTGGTGAAGCCGAACCGACCACGGACCCCTTCGAGCACCAGCCTGTCGTCGCGGCCGCTGTGCGTATAGGTCCGCTCGATCCCCGGCAGGAAGACCTTCTGGTACGTGTTCTCGGGCGCGAGGTACTCGTGGTCGCGCGCGAGGACGAACGTCTTGTTGAAGAGCCTGCCGTCCTCCGCGGTGCTGACGTTGTTGAGGATGATGCCGGTGAACGTGTCGTCGAACAGAGGCTTCAGCTCGCGCTCGAGCCAGTCGACATGGTTCTCGATCGCGGCGTCCGCCATGTAGCGGCGACAGCTCGGCTCGTCCTCCCAGAAGTAGCCCGAGAGGCAGAACTCGGGAAACGCGGCGAAATTGACGCCGCGCTCCTTGAACACGTTCGCGGCGCGCAGCAGCTTGTCCTTGTTGGCCTCGATGTCCGGGACGACGGCCGCGAGGTTGGCGAGCCCGACGGAGAGCCCGGCGGGATCCTCCGAGTACGCTCGCTCGATCACCGGGAAGCCCTCGACGACCTCGATCGGACGGTAGGGGCTGGTCGCGGTCAAGGTGTCCGCGCGGCATCGCCAGCACGCCCGCCAATCGGCCTCACCGGCCTGTGCGAACCGGCATCCACAGTCCCCGACCGGCTAATGCGCGGCCAGCGCCTTCGCCTTGATCGTCTCGAACTCGGACTGGCTGATCGTGCCGTCGTCCGCAAGCCGCTTGGCCTTCTCGATCTCACCCGCCGCGCCATCCGCGCCGGCGGACGAGCGGACGTAGGCGTCCGCCTGCTGCTGCGCCCGATCGGCGTCCGCGGCGCTGCGCTCCGCCATCCCGGCGTGCTCCAGCACCAGGTACGTGAGGATGCCCACGAAGGGCAGCACGATCATGAACACCACCCATGCGGCCTTTGCCCAGCCGCCCACGTCCGTGCGGCGGAAGAGGTCGCCGAGGAGCACGATCAGCAGCCAGATGTAGGCCACCCAGGCGAAGAAGACCATGATCGTCCAGACGACGCTCAAAAATGGATAGTTGGTCGCAATCTCCATCGCTCGCTCCTTACGCCGGCTCGTTGAAGCTCATAGTGGGCCGCCGGCGTCCCCATGGCAATGCGGCGTACACCCCGATCCCTTGGGGTGCGGCCCTCCCCGGCGGCTAATAGGTGGGCTCGCCGGCGTGCACATGGCGCCCTGCCGGGACGGGCACGATCTCGCGCCCGAAAGGCACGAGCGAGATCGGGATCATCTTGAAGTTCGCCAGTGCCAGCGGCAGACCGATGATCGTGAGGGCGAGGAGTACGCCCGTGACCAGGTGACCGACGGCCAGCGCCCAGCCGGCGAGCACGACCCAGACGATGTTCCCGATCAGCGAGCCGACCCGTACGCCGGGGCGCCTGACGACCGTCCGCCCGAACGGCCATAGGGCATAGCCCGCGATCTTGAACGCCTGGATGCCGAAGGGAATCGTGATGATCAGGACGCACATCACGATCGCCGCGAGGGTCCAGAGGATCGCCATCCAGAAGCCACACAGGACGAGCCAGACGACGTTGAGGAGGAACCGCATCGGCGCGATCCTGGCATCGCCGTTGCGCCTGCGCAGCGGTGCGCGCATGCGTTCCGACGGGGTACGAGCAAGCAAGCCTGAGGTGCTCCATGCCGGATGCACGCGGCCGGGTGCCTTGGGGTCCGGCGTTCACGAAGGGGGTGCGCCTCCCGCAACACACCTGTAGGCATCCTCGCCACGAGCAGCCGAACTCGCCACGCTCGGTCGAGCCCCCCAGTGGCCTGAGAGGCGAACGAACGAGATGACGCTCATCGGCGGTGATAGGCCCGAGCCGGGTGCACTGGCTCGTTTCGGTCGAGCGGTCCGGGCGCTCGCCGGTCTGGCCGAGTCCTGCGGGGCGAGCGTCTACATCTGCAAGCAGGACCTGTGCCCGCGTCTACTCGAGGCGACGTGGCGGCCCTCGTCCCGATTCACCCAAGCTGGATGACGCGTTCCGGCGCAATGGTCTTCTCAGGCTCATCCGTACCGCTCCATGCCCATCAGGCCTCGAGCGGTGGCGTGCCGCCACTCGCCATCGTCGCTGTCGCGGTCCTCGTCGTCGCGTTCGTGGTGGCTGTGCTGTCGCTGCGGGGAGACTCGGGCTCCGGGGGCGACGAGCGCGGCGGGGGAGGAGGGGGGATCGGACCGCCGCGGCCGGGGAAGCCGCCCCCGGCAACCCCAGGCTGGTGGCCAGAGTTCGAACGCGACTTCGCAGCGTACGTCGCCGCCCACGACCGTCTCGCCACCCCGTCTCGCGGCGGCGAACATCGTCGCCGGGCACACCGCCATGAGGCGGACTACCGCCGCGAGAGCGGTATCGATCCGGCAACCGACGTTCCGCGACCCGGCGCCGACCAGATCGTCACCTGACCGCCGACCGCCCCGATCCGGTCGCGCATGTTCGCCAAGCCGCTTCCCTTCCCCACCAAGCGCTCGTCGAAGCCGCGTCCGCGGTCTGCGACGTCAAAGTGAAGCGCGCCCCGGGCGCGCCAGAGCCGGACCGAAACGGGGGCATCGCGTCCGCCGTGCTTCGACGCGTTCTGGAGCGCTTCGAGACAGCAGAAATAGACCGCGGCCTCGACGTCTTGGTCAGCGCGACCGACGTCCTCCGCCCGGACGGTGGTGGGCGATCTCGATCGCCACGCCACGGCGTCCAGCGCCTCGCCGAGGCCCCGCTCGGCGAGCAGGGGCGGATAGATCCCCTGTGCCAGCTCCCGCAAGTCGTCGACGGCCGACTCCATATCCGCGCCGATCTCCGCAACCATCCTCGCCGCGCTTTCGGCGCCCAGGTCGACCGCCTCGGCGGCGAGCGCCAGCTTGACCCGTAGGGCGACGAGCTCCTGCTGTGCCCCGTCGTGGAGATCGTGCTCGATCCGCTCGCGAGCGAGGTCGCCCGCATGCACGAGGCGGCGTCGCGAGAGCCTCAGGTCGCTCTCGAGCCGCGCTCTCTCGGCGCTCATCATCGCCGCCGCGGCGATAGCCCCGACGAGGCGTGAGCTCTCGGAAAGTGCCTGATCGTGGAGGACCGCGGCGACGGGCTGGCCGTCCTTCTCCACCAACGTCGACGCTGTGTCGGCTTCCGGCCCCGGGAGCGCGACGGGCGTACCCGTGCCGTTTACGTAGCGTCTGCCCCGCGCCTGCCAGTAAAGGATGTCGAGGGACTTGTCCTGGAACGCCGACGCCAACGCCGAGCGGATCTGGTCGTGGCTGCGCAGGTCCGGAAGCCTGGCGACGAGCCGGGAGAGCGCGGCGCGGGCGAAGAGCTGCTCTCGGAGCAGGCCGATCAGGAGAGCGATCGGCACCGCCGGGGTCGCGACGATGACAAGCCATCCGACCACGCCTTCAGCGGCGCCTCCCCGGCGTGCGCTCGCGAGGTAGAGCGCCAGCGAGCCGGCGAACGCAAACGAGGCCACCTGCGCGGGCGCGAGCGTCCGTCGCATCGGAGCAGTCGATCGGTGCGCGCGGCGGATCAGCAGCAACACGACGCCGATCAGCAGGGTCGCGTAGCCGAAGCGCACGCCGAGGGTGAGCGCCCGCTCGAGCGGCGCGGACGCGCCGACGAAGAAGACGTTGCGCGGGCAGTGTGGAGCGCACCGGACGAGCGCGGTCGCGAACACCGGCTGGCGCGTGATCAGGACCAGGGGCACCCAGCAGAGCGCGATCACGGCACCGCTCGCTGCGACCACCCGACGTTCTCCCTGCGTGTGCAGGCGCCCTTCGGGGAACGAAAGCATCAGGTAGCTGTATGCGGGCACCGCGAAGTAGCCGAGGATCCTCGCCACGCCGAACAGGGCCGGGTCGGCAGACCCGTTGAGGAGCAGGAGCGCGGCGGCGAAGCCAGTTGCGAGGAGCACGCCCGCAAGCCGACGGCGCGAGTGGAAAGTCCACACGTAGATGCCGGTGCCGATCGGTGCCAGCACCCATACCGCGCGCGCGAGCGCGCCGACGGCACCGCCCGGAGCCGCGTAGGGGTTGGCCGCGGCCATCGAGACGGTCAATGCGGCGGCCGCGACGCCGCCGATTGCGACGAGCACCACCCTCAGCGACGATCCGATCTGCGGGCGCGCAGCGCCGGACAATGCGGACGTCTGCACCGACGTGCTCATGGCGAATCTTCATCGATGACCCGCCCACGCTGATGCGCGGACTGCGAGGCGCCGGATAGCGACTGAGAGGCGGGCATGAGCGTGCGTCCGGTTGCCAGCCCGTGCAGTGCGTGCGGCAACCGTCCTGCTGCTCCGACGGAGCGTACGCCCCCGCGACCGCCTCTGCAAGCGCAGGACCGGACGAACCGGGTGGGTGCACCCGCGGCGCTCGGGTGCCGCCAACCTCGCCGCGACCGGCGCGCCGAGAAAGACTCAAGGCGCCGGGTTGTCCGCACGGGCCTCCCGTAAAGAAGGAGGCGAGACGATGACAACTTTCTCTGGGTCCTGGTCGGGATTCTCTACGTCGTGGCGCTGATCGTGGTCGGGGTGGCAACCCTCCGCAAGGGCCATTATCTGCTGTTCCTAGTCGGGATCTTCTTCCCGCTCCTGTGGATCGTCGGCGCGCTGATCGGACCGACGCCACGGGCCGCGGGCGCGGCATAGGTGCAGACGGGCGCGCCGCGCTGAACATGGCGACCGCGTATGAGCCAGGTAATCCTCCTATCACTCACCGCCTCGCTGAACCCGACGCTGCTCGCGGCGGCGACCGTGATGCTGCTGCTGCCGAGGCCGGCGAAGCTGATGGGCGGCTACCTCCTCGGCGCGTATCTGACGAGCATCACGCTCGGGCTCGTGATCGTCTTCTCGCTGTCGAGCTCCAGCGCAACGAACACGACCAAGAAGACGCTCAGCCCCGCGGTGGACATCGCGCTCGGATGCCTCGCGCTCGCCGTCGCCTATGTGCTCCACACGGGGCGTCACAAACCTCTCGTGGAGGGCAGACGAGCGCGTAAGCAGGGGAAGGAGAAGGAGGAACCCCGGTGGCGGCGGGAGCTCGCCAAGGGGTCGGCGCGGACGACGTTCGTGATCGGGGCGTTGCTCACCCTCCCCGGCGCCTCCTACCTCGCCGGCCTGACCCAGATCCACAAGCTGCACTACTCGACGACGGCGACCGTGCTGCTCGTGATCGGGTTCAACCTCGTCATGCTCTGGCTCTTGGAGGTGCCGTTCGTCTCCTTCGTGTTCGCGCCGACCTCGACACCGCGTGCGATCGATCGAGCGAAGGCGTGGGTCGGGCGGCACGCGCACACCTTCGCCGTGCGAGGGCTGGGCGCGGTTGGCGGCCTGCTCGTCATCAAGGGCGTCGTCGGGCTGATCAGCTGACGATCGCGGCAGCCGGCGGATGGGGCGCCGGTCCGGCGGCGCGCTCCACGATGCAGGCTCGGGCCGAAGCGAGCCCCGCCCGGGGCTGACGGACCCGGCGCGTCCGTCAGGGGGCGCCTATCCGGCGCACGGTGGTGCGTGCCTGCTGGCCCGAGCGTGGCCCGTCCGCAATGATCGGCCCATGTCGTCGACCGGCTGCCGCTGCCGATGCGCTCAACCCGCCGGTCCTGCGGGCTCTCGAACGAAAGGGGTCTGACTCGTGGCCGGCGAACCGCAATCCGCGTCCGCCCACCAGATGCAGACCGACGAAGCGCGACCGACACGTCCAGTGCGCAGCCACCGCTTCCTGGTCGGCACCCTGGTCACGCTCGCGACGATCGTCGGCGTCGTGGCAGTGCTCGCCGTGTGGACAAACCGCCAGGTGCTGAACACCGACAACTGGACGCACACGAGCTCGCAGCTGCTCGCCAACAAGCAGATACAGACGGCCTTGAGCGCGTACCTCGTGACCGAGCTGTTCAAGACGGTCAACGTCGAAGCGGAGCTCAAGAGCAAGCTGCCAAAGCAGCTCGAGGGCCTCGCCGCTCCGGTCGCCGGCGGGGTACAGCAGCTTGCCGGGCAGGCCGTGCCGGTGATCATCGCCTCGCCGCAGGCGCAGGACGCCTGGACGCGGGCGAACCGCCTCGCGAGCACCCAGCTACTGAAGATCGTCAACGGTGGCGGCAAGGTGGTCTCGACCAACGGAGGCGTCGTCACGCTCAACGTGCACGCGCTCGTCGCTCAGCTCGCCGCGACGTTCGGAATCTCGCAACAGCAGCTCGCCGCCGTCCAGTCGAAGGCGAAGGGCGTAGCCGCAACGGCGCGACAGAAGGGCCTCACGCTGCCGCCCTCGAGCGGGCAGATCGTAATCCTGCGCTCGAACCAGCTGAAGACGGTGCAGGACGTCGCCGGTGCTCTGAAGGACCTCGCGATCGTGCTGCCGCTCGTGGCGCTCGCGCTGTTCGCTCTCTCCGTCGGGCTCGCACGAGGCCGGCGGCGCCAGGCACTTCGCATGACCGGCTGGTGCATCTTCGGGATCGGGTTGCTGGCGCTCATCGTCCGCCGCGTCATCGGCAACGAGATCGTCGACTCGCTCGTCAAGCATGCGTCGAACAAAGCGGCGGCCCACGAGGTCTGGAACATCGGAACGAGCCTCCTGTACGACATCGCCGTCGCCCTGGTCGTCCTCGGACTCGTGGTCGTCGTGGCTGCCTGGATCGCCGGTCGAACCGGCCCGGCGACCGGACTGCGCCGAATGCTCGCGCCATCGCTGCGTGAGCATCCGGTGCTCTCCTACGCGTTCGCCGGCCTGGCCTACCTGCTCCTGCTCCTCTGGGGCCCGACCCCGGCGTTCCGGCAGCCGATTCCGATCATCGTGTTCGCCATCCTGCTCGCCGGCGGTGTCGAGGCGCTTCGGCGTGAGACCGCGAAGGACTTCCCGACAGCCCGGCGAGGCGACACCGCGCGGGCGATGCGCGACTGGTACGCCGCGCGCCGGCAACCTCACGCGCCGGCCGCCCCTTCCGACCCCACCCATGTCGCCGAGCTCGAGCGCCTCGCCACGCTGCACGACCGCGGTGCGCTCACCGCCGCGGAGTACGAGCACGAGAAAGCGACCCTGATCAACGGCACCAGCTGACGGCCGCGGTCGTGGAGCGCCGCCGCCGCAGGCGCGCGAGCCGGGACTGGTCGCTCAGGTCGGGGGCGTCTGCCGCTGACCTGAAACCATCGCCGCGTCGCCGTCCGCGAGGAAGAGAAGTGCCGCCTTGACGCGCCGGCTGACGTTCGGCGCATCAGTGAGGTTGAGCTTCAGGAAGATCGCGTTGATGTGCTTCTCGACCGCGCGCTTGGTCAGGACGAGCGATTCCGCGATCGCCTCGTTGCTCTTGCCCTGCGCGAGCTCAGCCAGGGTCTCGAGCTCCCGCGGCGTCAGCTCGAGGAGCGGCGAGTTCGCTGTGCGCACCCTGCTTTCGACGAGCATCTCGACGACCTTCGAGTCGATAAAGGAGCCGCCGGCCTGTGTGGTGCGAATCGAATCGACGAGCTCGCCTCGGTGGTGGATCCGCTCCTTGAGAAGATAGGCGCGGCCGGCGGAGCCGCGCTCGAGCAGCCGCAGTACGTAGCTCGGCTCCATGTACTGGCTGAGGATCACCACTCCGATCTCCGGGTGGGTGTCCCTCAATGCCGCTGCGACGCGAATCCCCTCGTCCGCGCCCGTGGGTGGCATGCGGATGTCCGAGACGACTACGTCCGGTCGCTCACGCTCGATCGCTTCGACGAGGGTGGGACTGTCGGACACCGACGCGGCCAGCTCGATGTCGTCGACGTCGGCCAGCAGGCGGTCAACCGCCTCGCGGATCAGGAAGGTGTCCTCCGCGACGACGATCCTGATCCCCATAGGTCAACGGTAGATAACTGCGGCGGTGGGTCAAGCGGCTGGCGCGCAGACGCTTCGATCCGGGTTCGGGCGGAATGCCGTGGAGCTCAGCGTCGCGTCACCGCGCCCGTGAGTCGAGGCTCAGCGCCCGCGTGCGCCGCGGCGGCCGTGGGCGCAGCGTCCCTGGCCCGCTCGCCCGGGGAGGCTTCGGCCGCGGGCGACCGCGCGGGCCGCAGCCGCGCCAGTGCAAGCGTCGCCAGGTACGTGACGATGACCCCGACGATGATGAGCGGCTCGGCGCCGGCGCCGGACTTCGACGTCAACAGCGTCGCGAGCACGACGGCCGACAGGGGCAGTCTCAGCACAGCGGCTACGCCGGCGCCGATGCCGACCGCGACCGCCGGGGTCACCGCGAAGCCGGGCAGGTGCGAGAACATGATCCCCCCGGCCGCGCCGAGGAAGATGGCCGGGAAGGTCGGGCCCCCGCGGAAGCCGCCCAGCGACACGCTCCAGGCGAGCCCCTTGAAGACGATCAGGAGCGCGAGCGCCCCGAGCGAGAATGTTGCGGCGTGCTGGACCAACGGCGAGAGGGCGTCCTGCCCCGAGAAGAGCGCGTAGTTGATGCCCTCGCCGCTCGATTTCGTGAATGCGATCGCGAGACCGGCGATCGCGAGACCGGCCAGCGGCAGCAGCAGGAACTCGCGGTGGGCGACGAGTCGTTCGCACGCCAAGCCCCCCTGGAGGACTGCGAAGGCGGCAACGGCAACCGCCAGCCCCAGCAGGATCGTCCAGCCGAAGTTTCCGAACGTCGGCCGGGCGAAGGCGTGCAGCGGCAGCGCACCGAGCGTGTAGGCGCTTGTGCTGAGGCCGGTCCACGCTCCCATGCCGGTCGAGATCAGCGACCCGATGCCCGCCGCGAGCAGCCCCGGCAGGATGATCAGCGGCAGGCGCTTGCCCCCGATGCCCGCCGCCTCGATCAGGATCACCGCCGCGATCAGCGGCGAGTCGAAGATCATCGACAGCGCCGCGAAGCTGCCGGCGGCCGCGACCACGGCGAGGCCCTGCTGCGGAACGTCCCTCCGCGTCGCCTTGACGGCCAGCACGGCAAGCCCTCCGCCGAGCGCGATCAGCGGCGCCTCCGGGCCGAGCACCACACCGAGGCCGACCGTTGCAAGCGCGGCCAGGACGATCCCCGGCAGGTTGCTCGGGTCGGGCGTCCCGCCGCCCGCCATCAGCCCGTGCGCGGGCACGTGACCGCCGCGGCCCGGCAGCAGCACGACCGCGACGGCGACGATGAGCCCGGCGAGCGCGAGCCACGGGAGGTACCACCAGAGCGGTGGCCCGTTGTGGTACCCGACCGCGTGGGGGAGGTGCGTGAAGGCCTCCTGCTGGATCTGGTGGACGAGCTCGAGAAAGCACCACGCGGCGAAGGAGACGACGACGCCGACGATCGCGGCGAGCACAAGCAGTCCGAGGAACCGGCGACTCTGAAGCGTCGCCTCCGGGTCCGGGGGCGCGGGAGTGCCGTCAGTCATCGCCGGTTTCCGGCGATGGGCGTGGCCTCGCCGCGAAGCTTCCGACCAGAACCCCGATCACGGTCACGAGGTAGAGCTGGCCGGTCAGCATCTCGATCACCGCGATCGCGCGGCCGGTCGGGTTGGCGGCCGTGTAGTCGCCGAAGCCCGTGGTCGTCAGCACGGTGAAGCTGTAGTAGACGCGGATGCTCTCGTTGCCGCTCGTGTGCTGCGCGAAGAAGGGTCCGCTCTCCGCTCGCGCGACGAAGCCGGTCACGCCGGTGAATAGGAGGCCGATGAGCAGGTATACGGCGAGCGACCCCGCGACAGCCTGCACCGTCACGCCCCTGGCGCGGATCAGGCGCAGCAGACCGCCACCGAGGGCGAGCGGGATCAGAGCCGCGATGATCCCGCTCATCAACAGCGCGACGGAGGTAGGGACGAGCCCGCTCCCGACCGCGACGACGACGCCGCCGGCCACGATCGCCACGGTGAGCTCCCGTGCTCGACGGAGACCGGGCCGGGCGCGCGAGGTGGCGACGGTGACCACGAGCGCGAGGCCCTCGAGTGCGATCGCCACCGCCCGCGACAGATTCGTCTCCGGAGCGACGATCAGGAACACGAGGACGACCAAAGTCAGCACGAAGACCGCGCCGTAGCGAAACTGCGCCGAGGGGCTCACGGCCGGCTCGGCGCCAGCTGGCGGCGTTCCGTCCGATGGACGCCGCGGCCGCTGTGAGGAATAGCCGCCGATCGCCACCTTGCTCAACCCGGCGCGATGCCGCAAGCGAATTTGGACGCGAGCACCTGTTCATGCTCGCCCGCGTGTGCTTCGTGCGCAACGGCGCAAGCACGCTCGCGCGGGTGGTGCCCGCATGCCTTAGAACCCCTCGCAACCCCCCGGCGCCCGTCCGGCGGCGTCGGATCGTCGCGGCTGCGGCGTCCTCGGATCCGGTCATAATCCCAGCCTCGCCGGGCCCTCCTACGTGAACGGCACGCTCCGTTGCGATGACGCGAGGTTTCGCGCGAGAAGTGGGTGGGCAAACGCTAGCTTGCACGATGCTTGGCCGTGAGACGCACTCCCGACGCCGCGCCCTGCTCATCTGTCTGACGAGCTTGCTCACCGGGCTCGTATGCGCCGGCCTGCTGAGCGTCGCCGTGCTTGCTCGGGCGCCGGCGGCAGCGCTCCCCTTCATAGCCACGGTCTGCGTGGGGGCGCCGGTGTTCGCAGCATGGGAGCTGCCGTGGGCGGTCGGGGTCCTGCGCGGTGCCCGCGGTACAGCTGCGGTCGACGATCTGCGCCGGCAGCTCGCCCAGCTTCCAGAGACGCAGCATCCGCTCGGTCTCTGACGTCTGAGCGGATTCTCGTTCGCGAAAGTCCGCCGGGTCGCTGACGCTCAGCTCATTTCATCGTACGGGACCTACCTGAGTGTGCTCGACGCCGAGGAGCGAGCGGCGGCTCGGCTGGAAGTAGAGGTCCGGCGCCAGGGCGCCCAGGGCCGACCTTGACAAGGTCCGCCGTTCTCCGGCGCCGCCGCGACAGCGCGCGGCGCCCGACCTCGTGCGCGCGACCGCCCGGAGCACACCGGGGATGTTCTCAGGGCTGGCGCGATCGACCGCCGCCACGCCGACCGCTGGCGCCGCCTGCAGCCGCTGATGTCCTCACCGATCACCGAAAGCCCTTGCTCACGCACCGCCAGACTCGCGATCGGCCCGCTGCGCGAAAGGGCGAACGCTTCCGTTTGTGCGTGAGGCGAGCACCACCGGAGCCGGCCTGCCGGGGGCGCCGGCTTACGAGGGGTGCAGGCACACCCCCTAACAATCAAGTGCGCGCTATTGCCCGGCCCAGGGGGCGCTGCGACGCTAGCGCAGCCACTCCAGCCCGGCCGCAACAAAGACGCGGACGGGGTAAGCCCGAACCAGGAGGTACCCCATGGCAGTCTCACCGGGCAGACCGACGAGCGTCTCTCCCACTCCGGCTGTGTCCGAGGACGTCGATTATGAACGCGGCTACGGGTGGGTTCTGTTCGCCGGCATGTTGCTGTGTCTCCTCGGCACCCTCAACATAATCGAGGGAATCGCGGCGGTCAGCAACTCCCACTTCTTCGTGGGCAACGCGCACTACGTCGCAGGCGACCTGAACGCGTGGGGATGGACGATCATGGTCGTCGGCGTCGTTCAGCTTCTCGTCGGCTTCGGAGTGTTCGTGAAGAACCAGTTCGCGCGCTGGCTCGGCGTAATAGCCGCGTCGCTCAACGCGATCGCCCAGCTGATGTTCATCCCGGCGTACCCCTTCTGGTCGCTGGCGCTATTCACGCTCGACATCCTCGTGATCTTCGGGCTGGTCGCCTACGGGTCTCGCACATCGGTGCGAGCCTCGTACTAGCCAGTCCGCGCGGACGCCGGTCGTGACCATGTCGCGACCGGCGCCGCCCCACGTAAGAGGAGCGCAGATGAGAGGAACGGTCCGTCGCCTTGCATGAAGCCGTAACAGCCCGGTTCACCCCGATCGGATGATGACGCCTGCGGCGGGCGCATCGAGGATCGGGCGCATGACCACAGCTACGACGAAGCGTCCAGCGCGCGCGAAGCGCGCCGCGGCAGGCAACGGCAAGCCGGTCGCGGTGCCGCAGCCGCAGAGCGCGGCAGCACCGTCCCCGTTTCCGCCGATCGCAGGGTACGCGTTCCTGTCGAACTGTCACACCGGCGCCCTCGTCGCGCCGGACGGCTCGATCGACTGGCTGTGCGTGCCGCGGTTCGACTCGCCGAGCGTGTTCTCGTCACTGCTCGACCGCCAGGCCGGGAGCTTCCGCATCGGCCCGTACAGCATCAACGTTCCCACCACACGCATCTACGAGCCGGGCACGAACACCATCGCGACGACCTGGCACACGCCGACGGGCTGGCTGATCGTCCGCGATTCGCTGACACTTGGTCGCGGGAGCGCCGACGACACGGTAACGCCGCACACGCGGCCGCCCGCGGACTACGACGCCGATCACATGCTCATTAGGACTGTGACCTGCCTCGAGGGTACGGCCGAGGTCGAGCTCGTATGCGAGCCCGTGTTCGATTACGGCAGAGTGCCGGCAGAGTGGGTCATGCTGGACGGCAGCCGGCACGCGGCGGACGCGAGCGGAGCGGGGGTGACGATGCGCCTGTCGAGCGACATGGCGATCGGCATCGAGGGGGACCGGGTGCGTGCGCGTCACACGATCGAGGACGGCCAGCAGATCTTCTGCTGCCTCTCGTGGAGCGGCGGGCTTGCCGCGGCGCAGGACGTCGGCGAGGCCAACGGACGGCTCGCGGAGACCACCCGCTTCTGGCGTGCATGGCTGGCCCGTGCGCGCATTCCCGACCACCGTTGGCGCCACGCGCTCGAGCGCTCGGCGCTGACGATCAAGGGCCTGACGTACATGCCGACCGGCGCCACGGTGGCGGCGCTCACGACCTCGCTTCCCGAGACGCCCGGCGGCGCGCGCAACTGGGACTACCGCTACACGTGGATGCGGGACTCGACGTTCACGCTCCAGGCGCTCCACTGGCTGAACCTCGACTGGGAGGCAGACGAGTTCATGCAGTTCGTCGCCGACCTCGAGTCGAACGAGGACGGCGCACTGCAGATCATGTACGGGATCGACGGCCGCCGCGACCTGACGGAGTCGACGCGCAACGAGCTCTCCGGCTACGCCGGGGCGTCGCCGGTGAGGATCGGCAACGCCGCGTTCGATCAGCGCCAGAACGACGTGTTCGGCGCGGTGCTCGACTCGATACTCCTCCACACGCGGCGGAGCCAGAGGCTGCCGCGGCGCGTGTGGCCGATCGTCCAGGACCAGGTGCGCTGCGCCAGCGAAATCTGGCGCAGGCCCGACCAGGGCATCTGGGAGGCGCGCGGCAAGCCGCAGCATTACGTCTCGTCGAAGCTCATGTGCTGGGTCGCTCTCGATCGCGCGTCCCGCATTGCTGCGATACGCGGTGACGACGACTCCGCCGCCGCCT
The DNA here is from genome assembly GCA_963719375.1 of uncultured Actinomycetes bacterium. Lineage (GTDB taxonomy): Bacteria > Actinomycetota > Thermoleophilia > Solirubrobacterales > Thermoleophilaceae > JAICJV01. The sequence goes on from CAVRBY010000001.1 coordinate 3,099,786, forward strand.
GGTGCACCACCGCCGAGGAGATTCGCGCTGACGTGCTCGAGCGTGGCATGCGCGACGGGGTGCTGCGCCAGCATTACGACACCGATGCGCTCGATGCGTCGACCCTGCTGACGGCGACGTTCGGATTCTTCAGGCCCGACGACGAGCGGCTGCGCAAGTCGGTCGACGCCATCGCGGAGGGCCTCACCGAGGAGGGCTTCGTGCTGCGCTACCGAACCGACGAGACCGATGACGGCATGTCAGGGACGGAAGGCAGCTTCCTGATCTGCTCGTTCTGGCTCGTGTCGGCGCTCGTCTACGTCGGCGAGCTCCAGCGCGCTCGCGATCTGATGGAGAAGCTGCTCGCGGTCCAATCAGACCTCGGGCTTTACGCCGAGGAGTTCGACACGAGCACAGGCCGTCACCTCGGCAACTTCCCGCAGGCGTTCTCGCACCTCGCGTTGATCGAGGCGGCCGGCGCGATCATCCTCGCCGAGCGGGTCGCTGAGCTGCGATGACCGCGCCTGGACCACAACGGCGGTCGCGCTCGCGCGTGCAAAGCGCCACCACGCCCCGAAACAGTCCCGCGGTCTCGGCGCCGGCGACGGGGTCGGGTGGGCGCCGGCTGGGGGCGTGCCGTACAGCGACGACCTCGCTGTAGAGCTCGGCTAGGCCGATGGCGATCGCGGTGACGGCGATGACGCCGGCCGTGCCTGCGGCGCTGCGAGGGCAACGACCGATGCGAGCCCTGATCCGTGGATCTCGTGTGCGACGGCAGCGGGAGCCCGGCGACGCCGCTTGTCATCCGAAGCGGATGACGCGCTCCGGGCTGGCGGCGGCAAGACTCGGTATGTGATGCGTCTTGACCTTGGAACTGCCGTGCGCTGCAACGAGACGGAGTTCGGGGAATTGAAGGATGTCGTGATCGACCCGACACGCCGGCGCGTGACGCACCTCGTCGTGCAGCCCGCGCATCACTCTGGCGGTGCGCGGCTCATCCCGATCGAATTCGCCGAGCCACGCGGCGACGCGGAAATCGCGCTGCGTTGCACCGTGGAGGACGCGGCGAAGTTCGAGAAGGTCGAGGAGTTCGTCTATGTCCGCATTAGCGAGGCCCCCGTGGAGGACCCGGCATGGGACGTGGGGGTCGAAAACGTATTGGCGATGCCTTTCGACTCGGGCATCGGCGCCGATTCGGAGCCCTTTATGGCCACCGACTACAGCGACAAGGTCGGCGTGACCTATGACCGCGTGCCGAAGGGCGAAGTCGAGATCCGCCGCGCCAGCGCGGTCACATCCTCAGACGGTGAGTTCGTCGGCCACGTCGAGGCCTTCCTCGTCGACGCGGAGCAGCGCATCACCCATCTCGTCCTCGAGCGCGGCCACCTGTGGCGCAAACGCGACGCCTCGATCCCGATCGGCTCGGTGAGCGAGGTGACGACCGACAACGTGACGGTCGGCCTGACCGTTGCCGAGATCGGCGAGCTACCGGCGGTCCGGGTGAACCGCTGGTTCGGCTCGTAGTTGAGCGTGCGCTTCTCGATCAGGTCTCGGAAGCGCCGCCGCCACTGTGTGCGACGGAGCGCAGCTGGTCAGGATCCCGTCGTATCCGCTGGTCGCCCTCGCGGTTCGCGGTCGACGTCCCGATCATCTACGGGCCGGCCGTCCACGGCGGGCGCGGTTAGCGGTCGCGCTGCGCGATCTCAACGTGCGCGCCGGGAGTGAGGATCTCGACCCGGACCTCCGGCGCGTGCCTTGCGACGCCCGCCGCGAAGTCGCGCGCGGGACGTTCTGGATCGCGCGGCCCGAGGACGCGCCGCCACAGCGAAAAGGTCCCGAAGTGGATCGGGATCGCGAGCCCGGGTGCGATCCGCCGCGCCGCCTCTGCGGCACTAGCGGGGTCAAGGTGACCGGGCCCGAGGGTCGGGCCCCAGCCGGCGACGGGCAGGAGCGCGACGTCGATCGACCCCGCGAGGTCGGCCATGCCCGGGAACAGATCCGTGTCACCTGCGAAGTACGCGGAGGGCGAGCCGCGTACGACGAATCCGATCGCGTCGGCGTGCACGCCGCGTGGATGGCGCCGCCCGTCGTGTACCGCCTCGGTGGCGGTCACGTGCAGGCCCGCGACCTCTGCGTCGTCTCCGGGAGCGAGCTCCACCACGTCGACGAAACCCTGATCCTCGAGCCAGTGCGCTGAACCGCGCGGAGCGATGAGCGGAGTAGCCGTGCCGAGCCGGCGGAGGGACGGCAGGTCGGCGTGGTCGTAATGAAGGTGGGAGAGCAGGACGGCGTCGATCGCGGCGAGCTGCTCGGCTGCCGGGGGAGGCCTCGGCGCACGAGCGGCCCGACGCGCCCGCGGAGCACCGGATCGGTGATGACTCGCGCGCCGTCGAACCGAAGGATCGTCGTCGAGTGGCCGAGCCAGGTGACCGTGCAGCGCGCCACTCGCGAACTATCGTGCCCGCAGGGTGACCGCGCAAGCCTGGGTCGATGAAGCGGAGCGTCTCGACCTCGCCGTATATGCGGCGATTGCGAGGACCGAGACGCCGCTGCTCGACCGCGTGCTGAGCCGGCTGTCGCACGCCGCCGACTACTCGAAGCTGTCGCTTGCTTCCGCCGCTCTGCTCTCGATCACGGGCGGCGAGCACGGCCGTGAGGCGGCGCGGTTCGGCCTTGCGTCCGTCGCGGTGACCGCGACCGTCGTGAACGCGGCGCTGAAGCCGGTCGGTAAGCGGCGGCGGCCTGAGCGCCTGGCGCACGAGGTGCCCGTGGCTCGGCACGTCCGGATGCCGGCTTCCAGCTCGCTGCCGTCGGGCCACACGGCGTCGGGGTTCGCGTTCGCGACCGGCGTCGGCGCGGTGATGCCCCAAGCATCCGTGCCCCTGCGCGCGCTGGCCGCTGCGGTCGGCTATTCACGTGTCCACACCGGCGTGCACTATCCGGGCGACGTTCTCAGCGGCGCGCTGATCGGCACCGCTCTCGCGCAGTGCACCACATATGCACTGAATCGGCCTATCGGTCGGTGACCGAGCGGATGGTCCGACTCGGGCAGGCGTGCCAGGCGCGCGGGAGCGCTGGAAGCGCGACGACCTGACGACCGCGACGGCGGGGTGGAGCCCGAGGCTGCCATGACCGGACGGCCGACGCACACGAGGGTGACCAGCCATCCAGCGGCACATGTCAGTGTCCTTCGTCGGGTTCGGCTGATTTGACGACGCTGCCGGCGATCCAGTCCTGCAGCCCGCGGCGGCGGTCGGTGAACAGGATCGGCAGGAAGCCGGCGAGCAGTGGCAGCGCCGCGAGCACGAGGCCGCCGAAGCGCATCAGCGTGCGCAGCGGGGCGAGCGGGCGATCCGCGCCGCTGCGGAGGACCCGGATGTGCATGACGCGGTTGCCTGGGGTCTGCCCGGTGGCCGACCAGAACACGACGAAATAGCCGATGCTCCAGAGGACGAAGGCCGCGCCGCCAACGGCGATGACCGCCGTGTTGTCCTTCTTCGAGACCGAAAGGATCGACAGCGCGAGCGCCACGACCGCGCCGGTCGCCAGCGCGACCACGTCGATGATGAGGGCGTCGATCGCGAACGCGATCGCGCGCGTGACGAGCCCCGCGTAACCGGACGCGGCACCCGACTCCTCGGCGCGCACGGTGAGCGCCTGCGCGGCGATGGCCATCAGCCCCCGTTGCGCGCCGGCCGGCGCCGGGCAATCCGCCGCGCGCGCTGCTCGAGCCACTCGTCGGCGCGCACCGAGCGCCCGCGCACCTCTCCGGCGACCTCATCCGCGAAGCCGCGGCTCTGGTGGCTGATGGCGGCGGTCACGGAGTGGCTCGCCGCCACCTCGTCGACGACCCGCCAGAACGATTCCCGCTCGAGCAGTCCCTCGAGGACCTCGTCGATGAGCCCGCTCTCCATCACCCGGGCGATAACGAGCTCCGCCGCCGGGCTGTGCACGAGCTGCGTAGCCAGCCGGTCGAGCTCTGCCTGGTCGAAGATCTCTGCGCAGGCGAGCTCCTCGGCCGCACGTTCGACAAGCCGGTACTCGACGACGTCCTGCACGATCAGGGCCGGCAGCGAGCCGGCCAGCGCGTGCCGGGTTGCGCGCTCCACCAGCGCGCTGGCCAGCACGCGATCCACTACGTCCGCGGCCACGCGCGAGGCGGCGACCGTGTCGACCGCGCCGAGTAGGACCCGGCGCGTCTCGCGCTCGAGACCGTCGCGCGCGGCTCCGATAGGAGCCAGCAGCCGATCCAGCAGGTTCATCTGAACTGATCGAAGCCGCAATGGGCGCATCCGGCATCGTGCGAACCGGGTGAAATGTCACCCGCTCCGGGTGATGCGGCGGCGGGGGGTTACGCCTAGCGTCGCTCCGATGGACGTCGGGAGCCGGGGCTGATGGCAAGAAGAAGGGTGGCCGCCCTCGCGGCGCTCGTGACCGGGATCGCTTCGCTCGTGCTCGCGGTTGTCGTCGCGATAAAGAACTTCCCGAACGGGATCTCCGTGCTGGCGTGCCTGGTGCTCGCGCTGGCGGCGGCCTGGTTCGGCATCCGCCGGCGCGGCACGGCGACCGCCTTGGCGCTGGCGGCCGCGGCGCTGCTCGTAGTCGGCGCGATCGCGTTGATCGTGGTGGAGGGCAGCCTGCTCGAGAACGTGCTCGTTCTCGCGAGCATCTGTATCGCGGGGGCCGCTGCGGCCGGGGCGTTCGCGATCCACGTGCAGCTGCCAGCGGCGCCGCGACCGCAGCACCCTGTGCTGTTCATGAACCCGCGCTCGGGCGGCGGCAAGGCGGAGCGCTTCCACCTCGCCGACGAGGCGCGCAAGCGCGGGATCGAGGCGATCGAGCTGCAAACCGGCGACGATCTCTGGCAGCTCGTGCGGGACGCGGCGGACCGCGGCGCCGACGCGCTGGCCATGGCCGGCGGAGACGGATCGCAGGCGATCGTCGCCGCCCTGGCCGCGGAGAAGGGTCTGCCCTACGCCTGCATCCCAGCGGGCACACGCAACCACTTCGCGCTCGACCTCGGCGTCGATCGCGACGACGTGGTGGGCGCGCTCGACGCTTTCGTCGACGGCGGCGAGCGCGTCGTCGACCTGGCGACGGTGAACGGCCGCATCTTCGTGAACAACGTCTCCCTGGGTCTCTACGCCGCCAGCGTGCAGAGGCAGGAGTACCGCAACGCAAAGATGAGAACGCTGCTCGACTCCGTGCCGGAGGTCCTTGGGCCGGAGGGCAAGCCACTCGACCTGCGCTTCACCGCACCCGGGGGCGATTCTTACATGACCGGCGCTGCCGTGCTCGTCTCGAACAACCGCTACCGGCTCGGGCGTCTCGTGGGGTCGGGCACACGCCCGCGAATGGACCAGCACGTGCTCGGAGTCGCCGTGCTCCAGGCGCCAGGGGCCGGCGCGCCGCTGCAACAGTGGACCGCGGACGCATTCGAGGTTCGCTCGGACGAGCGAGTGGCCGCCGGCATCGACGGCGAGGCCGTGATGCTTGACGCGCCCGTCGAGTTCCGTGTCGTGCCCGACGCCCTCTATGTCCGGATCGCGCAGGTTCACCCGGGAGCATCGCCGTCCGCCGCAGAGCCCGATGGCTTGTGGGCGGCGATGCGGGAGCTCGCTGCGCTGGCCCTGTCCAGACACGACGATCGGAGTCCGAATGGAGCTGCTCGAGCTTAAAGAGAAGACGGCGCTGTCACGCGACGACGCCGCCTCACGCCTTCATCAGATCGCGGACGAGCTCGCGTCCGGCAATGACATCGTGATGGAGAGCGGACGCATGCGGTTCGTGTCGCGCGTCCCCGACGAGGTGCATCTCAAGATCGAATTCGAGGTCGAGGACGGCGAGACCGAGTTCGAGATAGAGCTCACGTGGTGAGCGCCGCGGCGCGCACGTCCGTCGCGTATTCCTCATGACCCAGCTCGACCAGCCATCTCCGCAGGTGGCGATGCAATGCCTCGGCGCCGACCAGCTCGTCGTCGGGGAGCTCGAGGTCAACCGGGTGGAGAACGAACGGGTACGACTGCGTGCCGCCCATCCCGCCGTGTGAGCCGACGAGCTCCTCGAAGGCCGCCACCTCGTCCGTATCCTCCCAATAGGTGCTGTTGACGACGATGTCAGGGCAGTGCGGGAAGCCGTCGGTGCGCCGGACGTGGCGCGCTGCGTTCGGGCCGAAGCCGGCGAGTGGGTCCTCGCCGACGATCCGCTCCTCTTCCAGGTAGTTGATTCCGCGCGCGCCGATCGCGAGCGCCCCGTGGGCCGCGGATCGCACCAGAGCGAACGCGATGCCGGGGTGGCCGCACAAGGTGGGGATCAGGTCGGGGTAGCCCTCCTCGAGCCGCTCGAGCGTCATACGGCCCGGTTCGTGCGGAAAGGTCGCGTGGCCGAGGCAGCCGGACGCCATCACGACTACATCGGGCGGTTCGCCGCCGTCCTTCGCCTGCGGGTCGTGCTCGCCCAGCTCCACCGCCCCGTTGACGGTGCGCCTGCGCGCGCCGCGCGCCACCATGTGCGCCATGCGCGAGTCGCCGACCGATGCCTCGGTCAGCGAGGCGCTGAAAAAGCCGAGGGCCTCGTCGGGATGGCCGGTCAGTGCGACCGCGTCCTCGGCGGTGGCCTTTCGCACGAGCTCGTCGAGTGTGATCCCGTAGCGGGCCTTGAACGTCGCGCCCTGGGACTGGCCGTGGTCGGAGAGGACGAGGAGCCGGTAGGGCCGCGGTGCGAAGCGGCGCGCGCCGTCGATGCGTTCGATCTGCCGGTCGACCTGCCGCAGCGTTGCGAGCGTGTCAGCGCGCTCGATGCCGGAATGATGCGCGACCTCGTCGTAGGCGAGGAAGGTCGTGTAGGCCACCGGCAGCCCGGCGTACATGTCGGCGATGATCGCCTCGACTTGGAGGTCACGCTGGATCACCGTCGCGAACGCGCGCATCAGCGCGTAGGTCAACCCGCGCTCGATGCGCGGCTGAACGTCGCGGCGGCGCTGCTGTGCCGCGCTCCACAGCTCGCTCACAACCTCGCGCAGCGCGAGCGCGAGCGTCCGCATCACGTTGTATGGATTCGCGAAGTACGCGAAGTAGTCCTGGCCGATACGACCCGGCCGGTCGCGGCGCATCGCCGTGCTCATCGTCAACAGGCTGTGCGGCGCGTCGCCGGACAGTATGTTCGCCCGGCTTGCGCCGTTAGAGAACAGCAGCCCCCGTCCGTTCGAGTGCCGCCGCTCGAGCTCGATTGCGTCGCGCGGGTGATTCGTGACGATCGGCTTGCCGCGGTCCTTCTCCCACCAGCGGAAGGCCGGCATGTCGTGGTTGTCGCCGTGCAGGAGGCCTGCCTGGCACGCGCCGGTCTGCGACGACCAGTCGGTCTCCCATCGAGTGAGTCGGTATGAGCCCTCGCGAAGCCAGCGCGCCATCGTCGGTGCGTTGCCGTCGCGGATCGCCCGCATCAGCACGTTGTGAGCCAGCCCGTCGATCTCGATGAAGAAGAGGCCCGGCACGTCGGTCTTCCCGGCCTTGCCGGTCCGCTTCATCTGCCGGCGCACGACGTTGCGATACCAGAATCGGTCGTCGTCGATCGCGAGCAGGGACGTGACGGCGGTGTTCACGGTCGTGACGCCGAGGGCGACGACGATGCCGGCGCCCAGACTCGACACGTGCAGACCGGGCTCGATCTCTGCGACGAGCAGGACGATCGCGCCGTTCAGGACCACGACGCCCAGGCCGAGCGTAAGCACGGTCAGGGGCAGCGCGAGCCGGAGCACGAGCGGCCATACCAAAGCGTTTACGAGCCCGACCAGCGCCGCGGCGACAAGTGCCGAGCCGAAGTCCTTCACGTGAACGCCGCTCAGGAGCGCACTGAGCAGGAGCAGCGTGCCGGCGCTCAGCGGCCAGATAATGAGAATGCGCAGAATCGGCAGGCGCACTACGCCGCGATTTGCCTGGTGGCCGCTCGCGACTGGGCGTTCATGATGTGGCGCCGCGCCCATGCGTGCGGCGGTGCGCCATCCGGCAGCGCCGCCTGCGCCAGGTGGTCGTCGAGCTCGGCGAGCTTCACCGCCCTCGCAAGCTCTCCCCCGGTGCCGCGCGCATAGGCGATACGCAACACGTACGCCTCGTAGGACTCCGTCGGGCCCTGCGTGAGCAGCTCGAGAGCAGCCGCCTCGGAGTCCGTGAGGCCGTGCGCGCGCAGCTCGCCGAGCGGCGTGCTGGTCCGCTCCAACACGTCGTGCAGGTATGCGACGCCGCGCGCCTGCTCGGGAACGTGCGCAGCGATGCGCTCGACGTGCTCGGTCATGAGCCCGCCGAAGCGATCACGGTGCCCCGCGTGGCTGTAGTGGGCGATGTTGCGCGCCGCTGCGGCTTCCATCACGTTGCCCATGGTCACCGCCGGGGTGCGCAGTCGCATCCCCTGAAACGGGTGATTTGGCGACTCTGGCTGCACCGAGCGCCGCCGGCGCGAGGTAGGCGACGACCACGCCGACCAGGGGTGCCGGGTCCGAGCACGACCCTGCCGGCGATCGCGAGCACGGACCACGGCGCGGCGCCGTTTCGGTGGCCGAGGTCGCGCGGCAGGTCTCCCGTTCCGCATCCGCCGCGACGAGGACAAGGCCAACGCAGGCCTTGCTGCGCGGGGTCGCCGCGACCTCAGCCGCTGCCGGCGCGGCATCCGTCGTCGCGCGAACGTGTCCGCACTGCGGCGCAGTCGTCACCCGAAACAGGTGATGGCGCCGACGACGTTGTCTGTGACGATCGCGCGCATGGCCAAGACAACCGCCCGTCGAGCATCGAGACCCCGTCGAACGTCGACCCCGAAGCCACCCCACACGGTTCCGCACGGGTCGGTCGCGGAGCGGGTAGCGCGCGGGCGGAGCGCCCGCGCGGAGGTGGCGCGCTCCTCGCACGCCGGTTTCGAGCCAAGCGGCGGGCGGCCAGATCCGATCGCCGTGCTCGAGCAGCAGGCGAACACGCGCGTGCCGGACCTCGTGCCGATCCGCTATGGGCGGATGCTCGTCTCGCCGTTCACCTTCTATCGCGGCGCTGCGGCGATCATGGCGGGCGACCTGGCTGCCACCCCGCGTTCCGGCTTCACTGTCCAGTGCTGCGGTGACGCGCACCTGTCGAACTTCGGCCTGTTCGCCTCGCCGGAGCGCCGGCTCGTGTTCGATTTGAACGACTTCGACGAAACGCTTCCCGGGCCGTGGGAGTGGGACGTCAAGCGCCTCGTCGCGAGCATGCTGATCGCGGCGCTCGACAACGGCTTTTCCGCGAAGCAGCAGGACCGGGTCGTGCTCGCGACGGTCGCGAGCTACCGTGAGACGATGCGCCAGTTCGCGAAGGCGCGCAACCTCGATGTCTGGTACGCCCACATGGACATCGAGAACGTGCTCGAGCGGTACGCCCCGCAGTTCAAGACCAAGCAGGTCAAGCGAACACAGAAGACGGTGGCGAAGGCGCGCACGCGGGACAGCATGTCGGCGTTCTCGAAGTTGACGCACTCGGTGAACGGCCACGTCGAGATCGTCGACCAGTCGCCCTTGATCGTGCCGATCATGAAGCTCGCCGCGCGCGATCGCGCGGACACCGTGTTCGACGAGTTGCGTGAGGTGATCCGCGACTACCGGGACACGCTCGACCACGACCGGCGGGTGCTGCTCGAGGAATTCGAGCTGCAGGACGTCGCACGCAAGGTCGTCGGGGTCGGCAGCGTCGGCACGCGCGCGTGGATCGCGCTGATGATGGGGCGCGACAACACCGACCCGCTCTTCCTCCAGGTCAAGGAGGCGGAGGCCTCGGTGCTCGAGCGGCTCCTGGGTCACAGCGCCTACTCCAACCACGGGCAGCGCGTGGTGACGGGCCAGCGGCTGATGCAGGCGGCGAGCGACATCTTCCTGGGCTGGCTCCGAGTGCCCGCGGGACTCGACGGCAGACGTCGCGATTTCTACGTTCGCCAGCTCAAGGACTGGAAGGGGGCGGCGGAGATCGAACAGATGGTGCCGAAGGGGATGGCCACCTACGGGCAGCTGTGCGGCTGGACGCTTGCACGCGCGCACGCGCGCAGCGGCGACCGCATCGCGATCGCGTCATACCTCGGCGGCAGCGACAAGTTCGACCGCGCGATCCTCGAGTTCTCCAAGGCATACGCCGTCCAGAACGAGCGCGACTACAAGGAGCTGTCGAAGGCCGTGAAGTCCGCGCGCGTCAAGGCTCAGAGGGGTCTTTGACGCGGTCCCGACTTGCGACGTCGCCGACGAGCACGCCAGCAGTGTGACGGCGAACAGCGAGCGTGACGATGCGTAGCGTGGCGGCCGCGTATGCCGGCCGCCACGGTTACCACGGGAATCGTCAGGCTCAGCCCGTGCCGAGCAGTTTTGCCTTCTGCTGCGCGAACTCGTCGTCGGTCAGCACGCCCTGCTCGTGCAGCCGACCGAGCTCCTTCAGCCTCGTGATCGCGTCGTCACCGATGCCCCCGGCGGCCGGTGCCGCCGCGGACGCAGGTGGGGGCGGACCTTGCTGCGCGTACTGCGGGTCCTGAGCCTCGGCGTGGCGCTTTCCGGCGAGGTATGCGCCCCCGCCGACGGCGGCGGCACGCAGCAGCGGGCGGCGGCGAAACAATGGCATCTCCGCCTCCCTAGTCCGTGCCCTCGGGGAGTGATAGCCCGAGCGCGACCATGATCTCCGGCGCCGCGGCGACGACCCTCGGACCCCCGACCTGCGGTGCCACGGCGCGAAGTACGCCGAGGATGTCCTCCGCGCTCGCGCCGTCTTCGAGCGCGTTCGCGACCTGCCAGGCGTACGACGCCGGCGGGGCGTCCATTGCGATCAGCGCAGCGATCTTGACGAGCGCGAAGGTTCGCGCGTCGAGCCCGCTGGCCTCGAGCATGGATTCGCGCAGGCCCATGCCGGCTTCGAGCAGCTCGACATCGCCCGTCGAGATCCCTGACAGCGTCTCGTGTGTGTCTGGTGCGACTGTGGCCATGTGGCAGCCCCTTTCGTCGGTGCGTCGCGACGCACTGAACTTTCTGGCACCTCGCCCGGTTCCGCATCCACCGAAACGGGTGAAATGGCGCTCCGCTAGCCGCCGGGGCGCGTCTGGTCGTCGGCGAGGAAGATCAGCATCGCTGCCACCGGTGATCGCTCAACCATCGATCAGGCCGAGCCCTGCCGCGCGCGCCACCGCCTCTGATCGCGACGACACGTCGAGCTTGCGGTACACAGCGTGCGCCTGGGTCTTGACGGTGTTGGCCGAGACGTACAGGCGCGACGCGATCTCCCGGAACGACAGATGGGTGGGGAGGAAGTGGAGAATTCGGACCTCGGCCGCGGTAAGCGCGTGGGCGGAGCCGGCGGCGGCATCGGTGACGGCGGCGGCGCTGGTCTCCGCCTCGCCCAGCCACTCGCTCAGCACTACCGCATCGCCGACCCGACGGGCGCCGCGGCGCGCGTCTACGACGAGCCGGCGCGCTTCCGCGACCTCGCCGACGCGCAGCATCGCCTGCGCAAGCACCACGCGCACAGCGACGTCGTACCAGCTTGCGAGGTCGCCGAGATGCGCGAGCAGTCGCCGCGCGCGCTTGATGTCGTCATGGGCGCTGTCGGGCGTTGCGCCGCGCGTGCGCACGAGCGCTGAGGCCGCGTACACGAGCGCGCTCCCCGGATCGCGCCCGAGGCCGTAATTGGCGAGCTCCGCAGTTGCGCGCGAGGCGTGCAGCACCGCGGTCTCCCAGTCGTCGCGCTCGATCGCCAGCAGCGCCAGCTGGCCAAGGCAGGACGCGTGGACGCTCGGCGCGACGATCGCCGACCGACGCGCTCCTTCCTCGAGCAGCCGCTCGGCATCGTCGCGCGCACCCGTGAGGTGCGACGAGATGGCCTGCAGGTAGCACGACGCCGCTCTCCACGGACTGTCCTCTGGCGCGAGCTCATACGCCTCGCGCGCCTCGGCGCCCATGCGCTCGACGCCGCCGGTGGAGAGCACCGCTCGCACGACTACGAGTCCGGCAGCCAGGTCGGACGGCGGCTCGCGGACAGGCGTCTCGCGCAGGACACGGCACGTGGACCACGTAGAGCGCTCCGCCTCGGCGAGTTCGCCCATCGCCAGGTGAGCGCAGGCATCGCTCAGCGACAGGCACGCGTCACTCTCGACCTGGGCCTCGGAGAAGTGGCCGAGCCAGCGCTTCAACGCCGAGCTACGACCGTGCGTAACGTATGACGGAACGAGCGCCCAGATCAAGCGCCCCGCTCCGTCGACGTCGACGGCCGCGGTCGCGTGCTCGATCGCGCGCTCGACGTCGCCGTGGGCCGCATACCAAGCACCGGCGCGCCGGTGCAGCTCAGCCTCGGCGCTTCGCTCCATCAGCTGCCCGCGGCGTGCGCCGAGCGCCTGCGCGAGCAGCCGGTGGCAACGGTACGACTCGCGACTGCGGTCGAGCGGGACGAGCAGCAGGGAGGAGCGTGCGATCTCGGTCAACAAGCGGGCCGAGTCGCGCCGGCGGAGCACGGCGTCGCAGGTCGCTGCGGTGAGCCTGTCGAGCACTGCGGCATACGTCAGGAAGTCGAGCTGGTCGGGGCTCAGCAGCGAGAGCACTTCGTCGCGCAGATACTCCGCGACCGCGAAGTCGGAGCCTCCGAAGCGGGCCGCGGCCACGGTGGGATCGGCGTCGTCGCGGACCGACAGCGCCGCGAGATACAGGCCGGCCGGCCACCCCTCGGTGCGCTCGAGGAGCATCTCGACCTCGGCCGGCCGCAGGTCGGCCCCCGCCATCGAGAGGAGCGTCGCGGTCTCGGCAGCCGTCATCGCGAGGTCGCGCGCACGAAGCTCCACCAGCGCGCGCTGCGCGCGCAGCCTGCCGAGTGGTAGCGACGGCTCGGTCCGCGATGCGAGCGCGAGCTGGACGCTTGGTGGCACGGCATTCGCGAGATCGCGCAACAGCGCGCGCGCATCGTCCGACTGCAGCCGGTGGATGTCGTCCAGCGCGAGCACCAACGGACCGCGGCCCTCCAGCAGCCGAGCGCGACGGGCACGTGGCATACGCCCTGCGCGCGGCGCGACCTCATCGAGCACGCGCATGAGGTCGCGCCTGAGCCGCGCAGCGTCGTTATGGCTCGCGTCCACCGCGATCCGCGCGAACGGTCGCTCGTCGCGGGCAGCCCAGTCGTCGAGCAGGGTCGTCTTGCCGTAGCCAGCGGGCGCTGCGATGAGCGCGACCGCTACGGCACTGGCCGAGACCAGGCGGCTGACGAGCCGTGGCCGCACCACCAGAGCGTCGCTCGGCTGCTGTGGTTCGCGGCTGTTCGCGACGAGGGCGAGCGGCGGATGAGGCCTGATTGCGGTAGCGGCAGCCATCGTCACAGCAGCCTCGTCGCGCGCCCGGCATCCAACAAGGGCGTGCACCTGCGTGCGCGGTTGGGGTGGGCACCACCGGCGCGCGTGATGCACGCGTCGGTCGGGGCGGGTTCACCCGCTTCGGATGATGCGGGGCTGCCTCCGCAGAGCTAGGTTCCGACGCGTGCAAACGAGCAAGAGGAGGAGTGCATGGCTGACCTGATCGCAATCGGCTACAACGACGAGAACACCGCCGCTCGGGCCGCGGAGGAGGTTGCGCGGCTCTCGCACGATCTGATCATCGAGCCCGACGCCGTGGCTGTGATCGTGCGTGACAAGGAAGGCAAGTACCACGTCACCACCAACCACCACGCCGTCGGCGGAGGCGCGACGTGGGGGATGTTCTGGGGCTTCCTGTTCGGCGTCCTGTTCTTCGTCCCGGTGTTCGGGATGGCGGTCGGCGCAGGCCTCGGTGCCCTGTTCGGGAAGGTCGAGAAGACCGGCATCGACAAGGAGTTCCAGGACCAGGTCCGCGACATGGTCCAGCCGGGAACGTCCGCGCTGTTCATCGTCGTCGAGCGTGTCACGCCCGACAAGGCGGTCGAGGCCATGAGCAGGTACGGCGGCACGGTCCTGAAGTCATCGCTGTCGAAGGACACCGAGAAGGAGCTGCAGGACGCCCTCCACGGTTCGCCGGCGACGGCGTGAGGTAGGCCGGAACGCGGCGCCGGGCCGTCTGGCGATGGACGGCCCGGTCCGGTGGAGGACACGAGCGAGCATGACGAGAGAGACGCTCGAGGAAACCGAGCGAGAAGGTCCGCGACGTCGAAGCGTCGCCGTCCTCGTGGCGGACGACCAGGCTGTGTTCAGGGATGTCGCGCGCCAGGTGATCGAGGCGACGCCGCCGTTCGAGCTCGTGGCCGAGGCGGCGTCCGGCGCCGAGGCAATCGCGGCCGTGACCGAGCGCCAGCCGGACCTCGTGCTCCTCGACGTCCGAATGCCCGGGATCGACGGCGTAGCGGCGGCGAAGCGGATCCATGCCCACTGCTCGGAAACGGTCGTGATCCTGATCTCGATCGACGAGCGCGCCAACCTGCCGCTGGCGCTCGGGTCGTGCGGGGCGGCCGAGCTCGTGCGCAAGCAGGACTTCGGGCCTTCGCTGCTGCGCCGTGTGTGGCGCACGCACGGCCCGAACGACTCGTAGGAACGCGTCGAGCGCTATTGCTCCGGCCTTTCAGCGGATGTAGCTTGCACCTACGAAGACATGACTGATAGCGCCGAGACCAGGCTCCTCGGACCGTGGACGAGGACTGGGAACGGACTTCCCGCCGCCGCGAGCGTGACCGCGGCATGCGCGGCGGCGGTTACCGCCGTTCTCGCGGCGACCGCACTGCGCGCCGACGGGGCGAGCATCGTCGCCGACGCCCTCGGCTTCGCGCTCGCGGCTGCGCTCGGGCTGTTCCGGCTGGCGCGCGACCCCCACGACCGTTTCGCATGGCTGCTCGTGGCGGCCAGCGTGGTGTGGGCGGCGTCCGCCCTTTCGCTCTCCACCGGCAGCGTCGCGTACAGCGTGGGCCGCACGGCCGTCTGGATCGTGCAGCTCGGGGTCATCTATCTGATGCTCGCTTTCCCGTTGGGGCGCCTGACGACTCGCATCGAGCGGCGCTTGATGGTGGCGGCGGGCGCGATCGTCGGGGGGCTGTACCTGCCGACGGTCCTCTTCGCGCAGTTCCCATCGCCGGCGCCCTGGGCGGGGTGCGGCACCAGCTGCCCAAGCAACGCGTTCACCGCGATCACCACGAGCTCGGCATTCGTCGAGGACTTCGTTCGCCCCGTTCGCGAGCTCCTCACCGTGGTGGTCTACGCGGGCGCCGCGGCCATCCTCGTGGCACGGACGCAGCGCGGCAGTCGCCTGCTGCGGCGTGCCACCGCTCCCGTGGCGCTGATCGCGCTGGCTCAGCTACTCGCGATCACGTTCTACCTCGCCGCACGGCGCGCCGGGCCGACGTCGGCCACGGCGGACGTGATGGGAAACGTCTACATGTTCGCTTTCCCCGCCGCCATCCTCGCGTTCATAGCCGGCTTCGTAAGCGAGCGGCTGTTCGTCGCCACCGCGCTCGAGCGGCTCGCTCGCGGTCTGCGGCCGCATTCCAGCGCGGCCGAGCTGCGGACGACGATGGCGTGGGCGCTTGCCGATCCCTCGCTGCAGCTCGTCTACTGGCTCCCGGACGAGCCGGGGCAATGGGTCGACGGGACGGGCCGGCCGGTCACGCCACCGCGCGACGAACGAGGACGCGCGGTCACCGACGTCAGGCTGGAAGGCCGTCTGCTCGCGACGATCGTCCACGACATCGAACTCGAGCGTGATCCATCGCTCGTCCGTGCCGCCACCGCCTACGCGCTCACCGCGCTCGAGAACGGGCGCTTGCTCCGAGAGCTCAGCGAGTCGATGAACGAGCTATCTGAGTCGCGCGCGCGGCTTGTGGCGGTGGCCGACGACGAGCGTCGAAAGATCGAGCGCGACCTTCACGACGGCGCGCAGCAGCGGCTCGTTGCGCTGCGGGTCAAGCTCGAGCTTGCCGCGGAGCAGGTCGAGGACGACGCGCCGGGCGTGGCTGCGAGGCTGCGCAAGCTCGAGCGCGACGTCGACGAAGCCATCGACGAGGTGCGCGCGTTCGCCCGCGGCGTCTATCCGGCGCTGCTGGCCGATCGCGGGCTCGGCGAGGCCTTGCGCGCGGCGGGCACCGGCGCCACGATCCCGACGATCGTGGACGCAGGACGCGTTGGCCGCTATCCGGCGGAGGTCGAGGCAACGGTGTACTTCGCGTGCGTCGAGGCGCTGCAGAACGCCGCCAAGCACGCGCGCGGCGCGAACGGCGTGTCGATCAGCGTCACGGACAACGGCGGGATCGAGTTCGAGGTCCGCGACGACGGTTGCGGGTTCGACCCCGAGCCGGATCGCTGGGGGACCGGGCTCACCCACATCCGCGATCGTCTCTCAGCGGTTGGCGGGGCGCTCGAGGTCGACTCCAAGCCAGGCAGGGGCACCAGGATCAAAGGAACGATCGCGAAGACCTGATCACCGTCAGTGTCCGTTCGCCCCGCTGTCACTCTGCGGGGCCGTAGCTGCGATCCGTCCGATTCCCGGGATGTGCGTCGGGAGAAATCACCCGTTTCGGCCGATGCGCGCAGCCGCTCGCTGCGGCGATCGTTCGGTCACCAGTGCGCCACCGGACGACCATCCTGATCCTCGGCACCGCGCAGTTCGTGATGGTGCTCGACACGACGGTCATGAACGTGTCGATCTCGCAGATCGTCAAGGACCTCCACACCAGCGTCAGCGGGGTCCAGACCGCGATCACCGCCTACACGCTGGTGATGGCGGCGTTCATGCTCACCGGGGCGAGGATGGGCGACATCTGGGGCAGGCGGCGCGCGTTCGCCATTGGCTGCGCGGTCTACGGTGCCGGCTCGCTGACCACCGCGCTAAGCCCGAACCTCACGGTCCTGCTGATTGGCTGGTCCGGCGTGGAGGGGCTTGGCGCCGTGATGGTCATCCCGGCGATCATGGCCCTCGCTGCCGGCAACTACAGCGGCCGGGAACGGGCGCTCGCGTTCGGCCTGCTGGGTGGAATCGCTGGCGCCGCGGCCGCGGCGGGCCCGCTGATCGGCGGCTTCGTGACGACCGAACTCACCTGGCGCGTGGTCTTCGCGTCCGAGACCGCCATCGTGCTGGTGATCCTGCTACTCGTTCGCAGGATCGGCAATCCCGCTAAGCCCCCCGCGGCACGGCTCGATTGGGCAGGGTCGGCGCTGGCGGCACTCGGTCTCGGGCTCGCCGTGTTCGGGATCCTCAAGATCAGCACGTGGGGCTTGATCACCCCCAAGGGTGCGCTGACGATCGGCGGCACGAGAATCACGCCGTTCGGACTGTCGGTAGTGCCGTTCTTCATTCTCGGCGGGCTCTTGGTGCTCGGTGTGTTCGTGCGCTGGGAGCGACGCCAGGTGCGGCACGGGCGCCAGCCGCTGCTCGAGCCCGACCTCCTGCAGATCCCGCAGATGCGGGCGGGCCTGTCGACCGTCGTCTCGCAATACCTGATCCTCGCCGGCACGTTCTTCGTCATCCCGCTGTACCTCCAGCTCGTGCTCGGGAAGGACGCGCTCCAGACCGGGGTGAAGCTGCTTCCGATCTCGGTCACGATGATGCTCGCCGGAGTGGTCGCTCCGCGGTTTGCCACGCGCCTGTCGCCGCGGCGGATCGTGCAGACCGGCCTGTCGGCGCTCTTCCCGTCGATCATCGGCCTGATGGCGTCGATCTCGCCGTCGCTGTCCTCACCGTGGTTCGGGATCTCGCTGGCCGGCTTCGGGCTAGGCGTCGGCCTCGTGATATCACAGCTCGGCAACGTCGTCATGTCCTCGGTTGGCGAGGCGCGCTCGAGCGAGGCCGGCGGGGTGCAGGGCGCCGCGCAAAGCCTCGGCCAGTCGCTCGGCACGGCATTGATCGGCGCGGTCCTGCTGACCGGGCTGACCAGCGGCTTCACCAACAGCATCAGCACCGATCCGGCGGTTCCCCAGTCCGTGGTCCAGAAGGTCGAGAAGGGGAGCGTGGAGGGCGTTCCGATGGTTTCCCAGGGGGAAGCGAAGGCGATCGCGGAGGACGCGGGGCTGCCGCCCGGACAGGTCGACGCGGTGATGAAGCACTACAACGACGCGCAGGTCGCGGCGCTCAAGCGCGCGCTGCTCGTGGTGTCGTCGTTCGTGCTCGTCGCGCTCTGGTTCGCGCGCGCGCTGCCGGGCGTCGCGCTGTCAACGGAGGCCGAGAAACACGAGCCCGAGCCGCCGCGCGCGGCGGAGCCGGCCGTCGGCGTTTGAGGTTGCCGTCCGGCGGCGCGGGTATCCCTCCGCGCATGCTGCAAATCACCCCGGGTGCGCTGCGTGAGGGTTGCGAGCGTGCGGAGGACCTGTTCGGCCTCAACCGCCTGCGCGACCACGACGCCGCCGCGGAGAGCTTCGACGCCGTGTTCACCGCCCTAGGCGTCGATGACGCGATGCGCGAGCGGCTCGAGGCAACGCTCGCGGATCTCGTGCCGGTGAAGGGCAACCCGGTCGTCGAGGCGGGCACCGTCCTGTCGATGGCCGCCGGCGTCCTCGTCGGGCTGCTGATCGCGGACAGCGCGCTGCCGGCCGACCAACTCGACCTACCGCTGGCGAGCCAGTAGGCCGCCGCCCTGAGCGAAGGTGACCGGCTGCGTCACGCGCAGCCTGGCACCGTGGGGGGCGACGCTTCGCGAGCGGCGGAGTGCCGCGCCCTCCGTGGCGACGCGCGGCCCGATCGGACGGGGTCGCTCCGCATGCCCTCCGTGCCCTGGTCGATTGGGTCTTCGCGACGCACCGATGAGGACCCTGGATGACGAGTGCTCCGCTCGTGACGAACGGCCGCGGCCCGCCGGAGGCGAACCGGCTCCATCCGGCGGAACCGCCAGGCCGCTCGGCCGACGTCTGCCTCAGCCGGCGACCGCGACCGGCTTGGTCGGGCGGCGCGGCGAGAAGCTCCCGAGGTCGTCCTCTCCGCTGCCGACGGCGCCATAGCTCGACTCGGGGACCTCGTTCCACGCACCGGGCATGTCGCCGATCGGCTCGGACACGATCAGGCGCGCGTCCTCCGAGAGCTCCTGGAGGATCTGGCGCTCGGGGTACAGCCGGCGCAGCGTCGGAACGTCGCTCGTGAAGAACAGCGAGCGGGACTCGCCCTTGGTCGAGTACCTGAAAGCCCACAGCCGCTCCCCGTCGGTGGTCGCGATCGTGCCCTGGAACGGGTCTGGGACGCCGCGCCGCTCGCCGTAGGCCTCGACCAGCCCAATCGCCAGCGCGACCGCGGCGGGCGGATCGTGCTCGAGCCCGAGCGTCAGGGCGAGGAAGAAGAGCACCTCGGAATCGGTCTGACCGGTGAGCGCCTCGAACAGCGACGGATCGATCGCGAGCATGAGGTCACGCTTGAGCTTGGAGAAGCCGTTGATGTATCCGTTGTGCATCCAGAGCCAGCGGTCGTGGCGGAACGGATGGCAGTTCGTCTGCTGGACGGCCGACCCGATGGCGGCGCGGATGTGGGCGAAGAAGAGCGGCGAGCTGACATGCCCTGCGACCTCGAGCAGGTTCTGGTCGTTCCAGGCCGGCTCGATGCTGTGGAAGACGCCCGGCTGCGGCTGGTCGTCGTACCAGCCGATCCCGAACCCGTCGCCGTTCGTGGCCTCCGCTCCGAGCTCGGCGTGGAGGCTCTGGTCGATCAGCGAGTGTGCACGCGTGTAGAGAGCGTCCTTGAGAAGGACGGGGGAACCGGTGTAGGCGAGCCAGCGGCACATTGAGCTAGTTCCTTTCGAATCGCATTCATCCCTGCGGGACCGCCGTCAGCGGGACCGAGGAGGGGGCGGCGAAGCGGTCGGCGAGCCAGGCGGTCAGGCGGGTCGCGCCGCCGGTCGCGCGTGCCCGCCGGCGCTGACGCTCGGCGCCGTTCGAGGTCGCGAGTGCGTGAACATGCTCGAGCTCGTCCGAGCAGCCGAGCGCCGCGGCATGCGGACGGCACGACGCGACGAGCGACCCGACCTGCTCGCGCACCGGTACGAGACGCCGGCGTCGCGGGTCGATGAGGCGAGCCTCGACGCCGTCGCGGCCGGCGAGAAAGCGATTCTCCGCGAGCACCTCGGGAGCGGACGCATCGGAAGCGCCCTCCTCGAGCTCGCGCCGCGCGAGCGATTGCACCAGGGCGATCAGCGGCGTGCTCTCGCCGACCGTCGACTGGGTCCATGACGCGAACCTCGACCGTGCCGAGCACGGGCTGGAGCCGCACGTCCCACCACAGGAACGTCGGATCGGGAATCGCTCCGGCGGCGATCAGGGCGTCGACCGCCTCGACGTAGTCATGGTAACCGGCGAAGGCGCGCGGGAGCCCCGTGCGCGGGAAAGCCTGGAAGATCGAGGTGCGCGCCGACGCGAGACCGGCGTCGCGGCCCTGGCTGAACGGCGAGTTGGCGGACAGAGCGAGCAGCACGGGCACCGCCTCCCGCAGCCCGTTCAGCAGGCGCAGGGCATCGTCGGGGTCGGGGATGCCGACATGCACGTGCAGCGCCATCGTCGGCTCACGGTGAGCGAGCGCCCGCAGCGACTCGGCCAGCAGGCGGTAGCGGCGGCCGTGCGAGACCTCCGTGTCGCTCCCCGCGGCGAGTGGATGCGTTCCGGCGGACGCCACGGAAAGCCCCATCGGCTCGAGCTCGCTGAGCAGGAGGCCGCGCAGGCGGCCGAGCTCCGCGGCCGCCCCCGCTACACGCCGGTGGATCCCGCTGGCGATCTCGACGACTGCCGCGTGCGTCTCGGTCGAGACGTGTTCGGCGAGCTCGCCGGCGAGGCCCGCGATGAGCGCATCGGCGGTGGGCGAAGGGGCCTCGTCTGAGTCGACGAGCATTGCCTCCTCTTCTGCGCCCACCGTGTAGCGGCAACCGCCGGACGGACTCCAGCGGGCCCAGGCGGGGCCGGCGGCGGGCCGGTCGGCCAGCGGCCCGCCTCGACGCCGGCGGCCTTCTCGGGAAATGGCGTCTTCGCGGGACAAGCCGTCGATGGGCACAGCGCCAGCGTCGTCCTTCGGCGCGCACCGATCAAGGAAGCCTGCATGTGTCGACCGGGGTGGTCGACACGCCGGTAAGCGTGCCTCTGCGGCCTCGTCACTCCGGGCGGACGAGCTGGTTCGCCTCGGCCGCCATCAGGAGCAGTCCGCCGTCGACCACCACCGTCGTCCCGGTGACGTAGGAGGCCTCGGGACTCACGAGGAAGGCGATCGCCGCCGCCACCTCGTTCGCATGCCCGGGGTGGCCGGCCGGGATGCCGGGCCGCTCCACCGTCTCCGGGTTGACGTCCTCGTTGCCCGTCATCGCCGTGGCGATCTCGCCGGGCGCAACCGAGTTGACCGTGATGCCGCGGTCCGCCAGCTCGAGGGCGAGGACCCGCGTGAGCTGGCCGAGGCCGCCCTTGGCGGCGCAGTAGGCCGCCGCGCCGCGGAGAGGCACATGCTCGTGCACGGAGGTGACGTTGACGATCCAGCCGCCGCGGTCCATGCACCGTGCGGCCGCCTGGGAGGCGACGAACGGGGCGGTCAGGTCGACGTCGATGACGTGCCGCCATGTCTCGACATCGCGCTCGAGCACGGGCGTCGTGTGACCGGTACCGGCCACGTTGACGAGCGCGTCGAGTCCCTCGAGGCGCTCGATAAGCGACTCGACGCAGCGGGCGGTGCTGCTCGGATCTGCGGCTTCGACACGCTCGAGTTCGGTGCGGACGCCAGGCGCGTCGGCTTCCTGCGCGGTGCGCCGGGCTCCCTGCTCGTCCTCGTGCCAGGTGATGCCGATGTCCCAGCCGCGCTCTGCGAGCGTGACCGCGGTCGCGCGACCGATGCCCGACTCGGCGCCGGTGACGATCGCTGCGCTCAGCGATCCTCCTCCTCGTCGTCGCGGTCCGGCGGCTCGACGAGCTCGCTGTCGGCGTCACCGTACTCGGCGCCCGAGCGATCCGACTCGGCCTCCCCGGGGAAGAAGTCCCCGCGCAGGCTGTGCCCGAGGTCGCCGTGCTCGGCGTGCTCGATCAGCGCGCCCTCGGACTCCTCGAAGCCCTCGGCCTCGCCGCCGCCGCCCTCGCGGACGGCGCGCTCGGCCGGGTCGCTGTACTCGGGCTCGCCGGTGTCGCCCCCTATGCCCGCCGCCTCAGCAGCCGCGTTGTCGATCTGACGCTGCTCGAAGTCCTCGGATTCCATGTGGTTCCTCCTGGATCGGGGGTGTCTCTAGAGAGTGCCAGGCGGCGGGCCATCCTGTTGACCGTGCTGCTTCTGGCGCCTGGCACTCTCTCGCCTGTGGCGCTTCCCTCAAAGCCTGGCGCAGGGGACGCCCGCGAGGCGGGCTGCTAGTCCGTCCAGAAGTCGCCGACCATGCTCGACGTGCGGGCCGAAGACGACCACCTCGTGCGTCGGGCGGGCCCGACGCTCTTGCTCGTGTAAGTGGTCCTGGCTGCTTTCGACGGGTGGTCGATGGAGTAGCTGCGGACGCTGTTGCGGGTTCTGCTCAGGCTTCGGTCCAGAATTCGCTGACCATCTCGCCGTCGCGCTCGACGTGTGGGCCGAAGACGATCACCTCGAGCCCCGTCGTACCCGCCTCGAAGGCGCGCGTGACGCCGGGGCTGACGCGGAGCGCGTCAAGGGGCTCGAGCTCGACGACTTCGTCGTCGAGCTTCACGCGACCGCTGCCTGAGAGGACCACATAGATCTCCTCCGCTCGGCCGTGGCGGTGGGCGAACGCCTCGCGCATCCCCGGCTTGATGAAGAGGTGGGCGAGGCCGGTCTGCTCGGCGCCGAGCGCGTTTCGGGCGAAGCGCGCCTCCTGATGGTCTGAGAAGCCGTGGCTGAGGGCGGAGTCCTCAATCTCGCGGATATTTCGCTTCGCGTAGCTCATCGCGTCCTCGCCCGACCGTCGCCGGAAGACCGGAGTGCTCCCACCGCGGTGGAGCGTAGCGACCGGCGGCTGCCGGACTCTTCGCCCTGCGCGCCGAGCTTCGTCGGTGACGGTTGGCCGCGGCGGGTCGTGGGTATCTCGGAAGCGTGAGCCGGAGGAACAGAGACGGCGTTCGACGGGGGCCGGCTGCCCTTGCCGCGGTGTTGACCGTGGCGCTGGCCGCCGCGGGTGGCGCGAGCGCGTCCTCGCCGCGCCATGGCTCATCCGCTCACGGGCAGCGCGTGCAGGGCTCCGCGACGAACCAGTATCCAAGCCCGGCCGGCCCCGGCTCGGCAACGTTGACGGTGCTTGCCTACAGCGGGACCGGGGGACTCGCCCCCGGCGGCGAGGTGCACGCCCAGGGAACGACCGGCGCGCCGATGGGCGAGTTCCGCGTAGAGGGCCCAGTCACGTGCGTGCGCGTGTCGGGAAACAAGGCGTCGATCAAGTACCGCTTCGATCAGGCCTCAGGCTCGGCCGCACCGTTCGCCGGAGGCGGCGTCGAGGTGTTCGTCGAGGACAACGACGGCGCTCACGGCGAGAGTGGGGGCAGCGCCGACGCGAACGCGTTCGACCCGCCCGAGCCCGCCGGTGTCTTCGAAGCATCAGCGGGCCAATGCGACGACCCGAACCTCGCGAGCTACGACACGGTCTCCTCGGGGAGCTACGAGGTCACTCAGCACGCCGGTGGCGATCTCCGGCGCGGGCGCGACTGACGACGCTCGGGTCGCTCGCGCTACGCGCCGGGCGCCTGACTCTTCACGAACCTGCGCAGCGCGGACTTGGCCCCGCCGACGAGCGGCTCCCCGTGCGCGAACAGCAGGTGGTCGAAGTCGCGCGTCAACAGCCCCCCGAAGGACTGCAACAGGCCGCGCTTCACTCCCTCGGGATCGTCGCCGAGCAGTGAGTCGCGCATGAAGGCGAGCTCGCCTCCCCAGTGGTTGAGCGCATCCGCGATCGCGATCGCGCCCCCGTTTGCGTCGATGTGGAGCGCGCTTTCGTCGTCAGCGATCTTCCCCATGTGGATCGCCGTGACGCCCGGCGCCAGCTCGTCGCCGTCCGCGAAGGTCTCGATCTCGAGCTCGCCGCCCAGATACTCGTCCGCCTCGCGCGACGCCCGGATGGGAACCCCGAACGTATCCGCGAAGCGCTGTGAATCGCGGTCGTGATGACCGCTCGTCAGCACGACCTGCTGCGGCTCTGAGGGCAGCGCCTCGAGGCCGTCCTCGGGGACCTTCGGGTCGATCACGATGCCGGCCGCCTGCACGTAGTACGAGCTGACCCGGGCGCGGATCGGCTGGTGGAAGGTCGT
This sequence comes from uncultured Actinomycetes bacterium, assembly GCA_963719375.1. Taxonomy (GTDB): domain Bacteria; phylum Actinomycetota; class Thermoleophilia; order Solirubrobacterales; family Thermoleophilaceae; genus JAICJV01. The sequence continues at coordinate 3,123,915 of CAVRBY010000001.1, forward strand.
CCAGTGGAAGACGCCGGGGATGATCTCGCGCATGGTCACGCTCCCTTCATTGCTCCAGGGCGCCCGCCGGGACGAGCGGCCCCTCGTTGCGGATTCCAGCCGCGAGCGGCGGAGAGTCGAGCGCCGTGTCGTCTCCCGATAGCCACGCGTCGAGGCGCGGCCTACGAAGCCGGACGCGACCGAGCGCGTCGGGCCCGCTCGCGACGCCCGTCAGCACCGCGGCCCCCGAGACCAGCAGGATCAGGCCGCTGAACGCAAAGACGGGGATGAAGCGCGTCCGGAAGACGTAGGCGAAGAGCATCGCCGTCGCCAGCGCGGCGCCGAACTCGGGCCAGAAGAGCATCGCCGCGTGCGTCGGCGTCGTGCGGGTCTGGAGTGCCATCTGGGTCAGCCCGACGATGCCCACCGACGCCGCGCCGGCGCACATCGCGATGATGATGCCGCCGAGCGGCAACGTGCTCGTAAGAGAGCGCATCGGCATCAGCGGGTTGCGGGACTGGTACTGGTGGAGCACAAGCAGGGCGATGCAGGCGACCCCCGCGAGCAGCGGGAGGAAGACGATCACGTCGAGCATCCGGTGGGTGGTCAGCTCCGACGCGCCGAAGAAGGCGGCGGCCGTGCCGAAGCCGGCGAGCAGCTGGGCGACGAAGTCCCAGGGGGCGCTGCGGTCCTGCGGCGGCTGGTCCTCGTAGGTCAGGAGGGCGAACACGAGCGCCAGCCCGCTGACGCCGGCGACCGCCCAGAAGAGGGGCTTCCAGGCGTGCGAGCCGGCCTCGACACCGCCGATCACCGGTCCCACCGCGACGGCTCCGAAGATGCACAGGTTCATCGTCGCGGCCGTCCAGCGGATCTTCGACGTGGGCCAGCCGATCACGAGCGGCGGGACCGCGGCGATCAGCATCAGGCTCGTGCAGAAGCCCTGCAGGACGTGCCCGGCGATGAACAGGCCCGGCGTCCACGCGGCCGCCGCGAGCACGGACGCGACCACGAACAGGCTCACGTAGAGGAGCAGCATGCGCCGCCCCGGGAGGTGCTGGGCAAGCTGGACCGCCACGACCGTCCCGAGCGCGTAGGCCGCGTTCCCCATCCCGATCGTCAGCTCGAGCGCTTGCCGGCTGAGGCCGACGCCCTGCGTGAGCGTCTGGGTCATCGGCGTCAGCGCGCTCGAGAGCATGAGGTACGGGGTGAGCGCGAAGACGACGAGCGCGACCGCACTCAGGTAGCTGCCCGAGAGCGGGCCCCGGAAGCGCATTCAGCGCGCGACGCCGAGCGGCGCGCGCTCGTCGGCACGGCGTGAATGCATGGTCTCGGCGACGCGCGCCGCTCGCCGGAGTGCGAGGACGCCGTCGATTGCACGCTGGGGAATGCCGCGGCCGTGGACCGCGAAGGCGATCAGCAGAGTGACCGCGATCAGGCAGCCGACGCCGAGCCCGATCCAGCCGACCACCGCTGTCGCGCCGAAGCCGAGCGCGGCGGACACCAGGACGGCGCCGGCGATCAGGATCGTGACGTTCGAGATGAAGCGTGAAGCCATTGCGGGTCGACTTACCCGGTTTCGCACGGGAAAACCTCTCAGCGGGCGGCCGCACGGCGGTAGCGCGCCACGGCCACCGGCGAGAAGACCGCGATGATCACGAGGCACCAGGCGAAGGCGCCCCAGACGTAGTTGCCCGCGGGCGCGCCGATCCAGAGCGAGCGCATCGCGTCGACGACGACGGTGAAGGGGTTGACCTCCGCGAACGCGCGCAGGGGCTCCGGCATCGAGCTCACCGGCACGAAGGCCGAGGAGATGAACGTGAGCGGGAAGACGGCGATGAAGCCGAGCGAGTTGGCGGACTCCGGCGAGGAGACGAGCATCCCGAGCAGCGCGAAGACCCATGAGAAGGCGTAGCCGAAGAGCAGCAGCAGGCCGAGGCCGGCGATCACCTTCGGCGCGGACGCGTTGAAGGAGAAGCCGATGATCAGGCCGGTGACGGTCAGGACCGTGATCGACAGCAGGTTCGTCCCCACGTCCGAGAACGTGCGGCCCGCGAGGACGGCCGGGCGCGCCATCGGCAGCGAGCGGAAGCGGTCGATCAAACCCTTCTGAAGGTCCTCGTTCAGCCCGAGCGCGGTGACGAATCCCCCGAAGGCGATGTTCTGGACGATGATGCCGGGGATCAGGAACTCGACGTAGGCATATCCCGGAGTCCTGATCGCCCCGCCGAACACGTAGCGGAAGAGCAGCACGAACATGATCGGCTGCACGGTGAAAGCGAGCAGCAGGTCGGGCGCCCGCGGCAACCGGATCAGATTGCGCTCGGCGATGATCAGCGTGTCGGTGGCGAGCCGTCTCACGCCGCCGGCTCCTCCCGCTCCGCCTCGGCTTCGTCCGCCGAGCGGCCGGTCAGCGTCAGGAAGACGTCGTCGAGCGTCGGCCGGCGCAGGTCGAGGTCGTCGACCCCCACACCGGCGTCGTCGAGGCGCCGAACCGCCTCGACGATCGCGCCGCCCCGCGCGCGCAGCGCGAGCCGCACCGCGCTCCCGTCCGCGACCGGAAGCTCGTCGGACATCGGCGCGAGGGCCCGCATCGCACGCTCGGGATCGCCGCCGGGCTCGAGCTGAACCTCGAGACGCTCGCCTCCGACGCGGTCCTTCAGCTCGTTCGAGGTGCCCTCGGCGATCACGCGGCCGTGGTCGATCACCGCGATCGAGTCCGCGAGCCGGTCCGCCTCGTCGAGGTACTGCGTCGTCAGGAGCACCGTCGTTCCCTCCGAGACGAGCTCTTCGATCGTCGCCCACAGGCCAAGGCGACTGCGAGGGTCGAGCCCGGTGGTCGGCTCGTCGAGGAACAGCACCGGCGGCTTGGCGACGAGCGCCGCCGCGAGGTCGAGCCTCCGGCGCATTCCGCCCGAATACGTCTTCGCGGGCCGCTTCCCCGCGTCGAGCAGGTCGAATCCCTCCAGCAGCTCCCGCGCCCGCCGCTTGGCCGCCGCCCGCCCCTCGCCGTAGAGGCGCCCGACCATGGTCAGGTTCTCGAGACCGGTCAGGTTCTCGTCGACCGCGGCGTACTGGCCGGCGAGGCCGATCCGCCGGCGCAGCGCGGCCGCGTCCTCGACGACGTCGAGGCCCGCCACGCGAGCGGTGCCGGCGTCCGGCTGCAGGAGCGTCGTGAGGATGCGGACGATCGTCGTCTTGCCGGCGCCGTTCGGGCCGAGCAGGCCGAGCACGGACCCGGCGGGCACCTGGAGGTCCACGCCGCACAGCGCCCGCACCTCGCCGTAGGACTTCTCGAGGCCGGTGGCGACGATCGCGGCGTCGGCTCCGTGCCCGCGGTCGGCCGCGGTCGCTCGGTTGGTGGTGTCGGTATCCGCGGGCATGGAGAGAGGGGCGCAGCCGCGTTCGCTGCGGGGGTCTCCGATCGTCGCAGAAGGCGCCGATCGGGCCGGGCGGGAAGGCCGCCCGGCGGCGGTGCGGTTAACCGGCCTCTATCCGGTCCACGGGCCGGTCTGGGCCCAGGCGTGCCACGACTCGACCGTGATCCAGGCGCTCACGCGGCCGCGGTCGCGCTGCGGATACGCCTCGCCGGTGTAGTGGCGGGCGATGCGGTCGATCGCCTCGAGGTCCGGGTCGGGCTCGAGCGACGCCCGTCCCCTGAGCGTCACATGGTGGTACCAGTCGCCCTCGCCGAGCACGGTGAGCGAGACGTGGGGGTTCCGGCGCACGTACTCGAGACGCTTGCGGCTCTCATCCATGTTGACGAGCGCCCGGCCGTCGGCCCAGAGGTACCACGTAGCCGCCGTGTGCGGGCTTCCGTCGGCTCGCACGGTCGCGATCACCGACGGGTTCGGCTTCTCGATGAAGCTGACGAGTTCGTCTGGGAGGGGTGGCTTCGGCAGGGGCGCGAGGTTAGCGGCTCGGGGGCGAGGCGGGGGGCAGCGAGGGCGGCTGGAAGGCCGGCGCCGGCAGCAGGCCGATGCGCGTCTCTCGCGGGAAGAGGGAGCGTTATGCTCGCCGGAATCTTCGTACCGCAAGCGGCACGAAGATGAGCAGCAGAGCGACGAGCCAGGCGAGGGTGCCGAGCGCGGGGGAAAGCGCGTGGCCGTGACCGATGGTGAGGGCGCGGGCCGCGTTGACGACCAGGGTGACGGGGTTGACGTCCGCGAAGGCGCGCACGGCTCCGGGCATGTGCGCGGTGGGAACGAACGCCGAGGAGGCGAACACGAGCGGAAAGACCCAGATGAACCCGATCGACTGGGCGACCTCGGGGTTGCGGACCGACACGCCGACGAAAGCACTGATCCATGAGAAGACATAGGCGAAGGCGAGCACCAGCCCGAACGCGAGCACGACCTGGTAGGGGGACTGGCTCGGCCTGAAGCCGACGGCGAGGCCGATCACGAGCATCACGATCAGGGTCACCGCGTTCGTTGCGAGGTCGGCGGCCGTGCGGCCGACCAGCACCGCTGAGCGGGCGATCGGCAGCGAGCGAAAACGGTCGACGACTCCGGCCGCGAGGTCTTCGGTGAGGCCCAGGCCCGTCGTCAGCGCACCGAAGACGGCGGTCATGACGATGATCCCGGGGATCAGGAAGTTGACGTAGCTGATGCGGCCCGTGTTGATCGCGCTGCCGAAGACGTAGCGGAACAGCAGCACGAAAATCACCGGCTGCACGAACAGGTAGCCCACGTACATCGGCCTGCGCAGAATCTTGCGCAGCTGGCGGGTGGCCATCACGCGGCTGTCGGCGACGCTCTCGGCCAGCGTCAGACGACCGCGTTCGGGGATCGCGGGGGTCGCGGTGGTCATGCGGCGTCCTCCGCGGGTGGCTGGTCGTTCGGCTCCCCGGCGGCAGGACGGCCGGTGAGGGTCAGGAAGACATCGTCGAGGCTGGGCTGCTGGACCTCGATCGAGGTGATTGCCAGCCCTCCGGCGTCCAGGCGGCGGAGCGCCATCACCGACGCGGCGGGGTCTGCCACCGGGAGGCGGACCTGGCTGTCTTCAATGTCGACGCGCGGCTCGTCGCCCGCACTCAGGTCGCCCAGGGCCGCGGAGGCGCCCGGGATGTCAGAGGGGTCGGCGAGGCGCACGCGGAGCACGTTGCCGCCGATGGTCGCCTTGAGCTCCGCCGCGGTTCCCTGTGCCGCGATACGGCCGTGGTCGACGACCGCGATCTGCTGGGCAAGGCGGTCGGCCTCGTCGAGATACTGGGTCGTCAGCAGCACGGTAGTGCCTTCGAGCCGAAGTTCCTCGACAATGCTCCAGAGCTCCTGTCGAGAGCGGGGATCGAGGCCGGTTGTCGGCTCATCGAGCAGAAGAACCGGCGGGTGGCCGATCAGGCCGGCGGCGAGGTCAAGCCGGCGGCGCATCCCGCCCGAATAGGTCGCCACGCGGCGGTCCGCCGCGTCGACGAGCCGGAACCGCTCGAGCACCTCGCCGGCGCGCCGGCGTGCCTCAGCGCGCGACAGGCGGTAGAGCCGGCCGATCATCTCGACGTTCTCGCGTCCGGTGAGCTCCCCGTCGACCGCCGCGAATTGGCCCGCGAGACCGATCCGGCGGCGTACCGCGAACGGTTCACGGACGACATCGCGACCGAGCACCGCGGCGCATCCCGCGTCCGGCTCGAGCAGCGTGGCCACGATCCGTACGAGCGTGGTCTTGCCCGCCCCGTTGGGCCCCAGCAGCCCGAAGACGGTTCCGGCCTCGACCTGGAGGTCCAGGCCGTCGAGTGCGGTCACGTCCCCAAAACGCTTATCGAGGCCCTGCACCTGGATCGCCGGTGTGGTCATGCGGTGGCGCGGACCGGCTGGTCGCAACGGCGGATCGTGATGTCGCCGTAGCCGGTGCGGGCACGCACTTCGACAGTGTCAGCGCCCCGCTTCGGTGGTTCGGCGGCGTCCAGGTTGTTCTGAAGCCGGCCGTAGCCCGTGTGCAGGTCGAGCCAGGTGGCGGTCCCGTCGGGGATCGCGACCTCGACCGCGCCGAGCCCGGTCTCTGCCACGACCGAGCCCCGGCCGGCCGCCGCGACGCGGATGTCGCCGTTCGCGGTCTTGGCGACGATCGACGCGTGGGAGCGCCCGATCGCGATGTCGCCGTTGGCCGCTTTGACGCTCAGCTCGCCGCTGATCTCGCCGACGCGGACGTCGCCGTTGGAGCTCTTGATGACCGCCGACCCGCCGATCTCCTCCGCCCGGACATCGCCCGACGCCGTGATCAGCTCGGCATCGCCGGTCGCCCGCTCCAGATCGATGTCTCCGGCAGAGGTGGTCAGCCTCACGGCTTCGGCCTGCTCGACGCGGATCTCGCCGGCCGCCTTGATGCGGCAGTCGCCGAGCGCCCCGGTAGATCGAATCGTCCCGAGCGACGATGCGCCGGTCACTCGCGAACCCGCCGGCAGCTCGACGCTCACCTCCACGGACCCGCCGTAGCCGAACGGACTCCATGACCTCCAGCGCCCCGCGGCCTTGACGAGCAGCCCGCCGCTCGAGTACTCCACGCGCGTCTGCTCGGCGGCGTTCACGTCAGCCCGCCTTGCCGGATCGCTTGGACGCACCTCGACAACGGTGTCCGGGCGGTCACCGGCCGAGATGCGAACGTCGCCCGCGACGAGCTCGATCACCGCGGAGATCGGCTCAGGGGTCTCGAAGGAAGTCATCGCTTAGCGCCCCCAGCCCGTATAGCCCTGCCGGCTCCTCGGGGTGCTGTGCTCGCGTCCAACGCCGGTCTCGCCGTGCTCCACCGCCGCAGCCACGGCCCGCACCAGCCAGGTGTTGATCGACAGACCCTCTCGATCCGCCGCCTGATCAACCCGGCTCTTCAGTTGCTCGGGCAGGCGCAGGTTGACCCTGGAAACGCTCCCATCGCCGCCGCCGCCGGCCGCGGCGGGCAGCGACCCACCGGCGCCCCACGCCTCACCGCCGCCGTCCCCGGGGGATGGAGCGACTACGACGAACTCGGGGTCGACTCCCCGTAGACGGAGCTCGACCGAGCCGGGCGCGAGCTCGCGAGTGATCTCCGCAGCCGCGACCGTCAGAACGTCCAGGAGCATCAGCCGGACCGCGGAATCAAGCGGCGGAACAAGCCGTTCCACGAGCGCCCGGGCCTCCTCGCCGCCGGCCTCCGCCGCCATCGCGAGCTGCTCACGGAGAGCGTTGACATGCCGATCCAGTTCGATGGCACCATAGTGGCATCAAATTGGCATCATGTCAACGTCCGACCGGGGACGATCACGACACGACTACTCCGGCAGAGGTAGCTGTTGTACTTGCAGCCCAGTGACAGAGCCGCTTGTCTTCCAGCACGGTGCCGCGGCGACAGCGTTCAGGGTTGCGACCGGGCTCTGGGTGGCCTTCGAACTGGTCATGGCCGTGCGCCAGCGCTGGCTCGTACCGGGTCGGCGGCCGCGCGATCCCAGCGGCATCGTGCTCTCCGCCTGTATCGTCGGCTCAGTCGTCGTTGCGGTGCGCCTCGGCCAGGGGGGTCCGCTGCCATGGCCCGGAGGTCGGCTCTGGCCTGTCGTCGTGGGCCTTGTGATGATCGCCGCGGGCGTCGCTCTGCGCGCTTGGTCGATCGCCACACTGGGCCGGTTCTTTCAGTACCGCATCGAGGTGCAGGCCGGGCACGAGGTCGTCACGGGCGGCCCGTACCGTTACGTGCGGCATCCGTCCTACAGCGGGCTCGCGCTCGTGCTCGCCGGGATCGCCCTTGCGTCCGGCGACGTCCTGAGCCTCGTGGCCGTCGCGATCCTCGGCACGGTGGGACTCGCGGTCCGCATCCATGCGGAGGAGCGACAGCTGAACGACGCGCTCGGAGCGCGGTACGAACGCTTCGCGGCCGAAAGGAAACGCCTCGTACCGGGCGTCTGGTGAGGCCAGTCACTGGTCCGGAAGCCGCGGCCGCGATTCCTCAGGCTGCGCTCATCGGCGGTGCCGGCGCCGGGCGCGGGTCCTCGGCGCCGACTTCGCACAACCCCTGTAGGTGCGGCGGGAGATGAGCTCCCCGCCGAGACTCTGAATCGAGACGATCTTGACCTTGAACCGGCCCTCCGGAAGCCGGCTGATGCTCACCGTCCTGATGTTCGAGCCGTGGCGGTCGAGCCTGTGCTTGCCGTTGACGTACACGCGCACCTCCACGACGCGCGCGCCACGCCGGTGGTGGAGCGTGTAAGTGAACCGGCGCCGGTCGACGCAGGAGCTCGGTTGGGGCTTCGGAGCGGTGAAGAAGCCCGGTGGGAAGCCGGGGACCGGAAGCAGGACGCTCGCACCCTCGTTCGGGCCGGCGCTCGGGGCGCCGGACCCGCTCGTGCCGCTGTCGACCACCGCGGGCAGCCCGACGTTGCCGGCTCCGTCGACGGCCCGGATCGCGACGAAGCGCTGCGTACCGGCGGGAAGCGTGAAGCTTTGCGCCGTTCCGGCCGGAGCGGGCACGGGGGCGCCGGTGACCGGTGCGGCCGCGGCGAAGCTCTGGGGCGTGATCGAACTGGCGGCGCTGACGACCTGATAGGCGGTCGCGGTCCCGCACATGAGGTCGTTGCCGGGAGCCGTGAAGTTGAGCACGCCGGCCGTGACCGAGGCACCGTCCGGCCGGCCGGGTGGCACGGCGTCGCGCGTGTAGTCGCCTGAGTTCGCGATGTCGTGGTGGAAGCGCGGGGAGGAGCTCGGCGAGCAGGCAGACGCGGGGGTGGAGTAGACGGACAGGGTCCCTGAGCGCGTGATCGAGACGACGTCCTTCCTGGCGGTCGGGTCGGTGTCGAGGGTCCCGAACGAGCCGAGCGCGGGTGTCGCGACCGTCCAGTCGCCAGTCAGCTTCGGCCAGGCAGTGCTTGCCGGAGTCCCGGCGGCGGTGAACGCCGCCAGGTCGAGCGACGCGGTCCCACCGACCACCTCCTGCGTGCCCGCTGCCCCGCCGAGGATGTCGCCGACGACCGGCCCGGTGAGGAACTGGAGGTCGTTGACCTGGGCGGGGAAGTTCGGCAGGTACTGCTTCGACGGCAGGGTGGGATTCCAGCCGCCGATGAAGTCCTGGCCGCCCTGATACTCGGGCAGCGCCACGTCGAGCGCTCGGACCAGGCCGGTGACGGGGGCGAAGAAGGACGTCGAGCTGCCATCCAGGGTGCCGAAGGCCGGGTATCCGACGGCGGCGAAGGCCGGCGTGTCGTACTTGCCCGCGGCCGCGGAGAAGTCGGTCTCGAGCGTGTTGTCCTGATTGCTCGTCTGTCCGTAGCACGAGCTGCCGTCGGCGTTGAAGACGTAGGCCGGACCGGCGTCGGGGGTCACGCCGACCTTCGTCCCCGCGCCGCCCGAGGGGCAAGTCAGCGGGGCGGTCACGGGCGAGCCGTTGATCCCCTCGCCGACGTCGGGCAGCAGGCCGCGGTCGATGATCCCGACCTTCTTCGGCCAGCCCGCACGGATCGGACTGCCGCTCCTGTTCCCGTCGGCGTTCAGCACGTAGACGCGTCCGTTGGCGAAGCCGAGCACCCCGGTCTGTCCCACCACGCCGAGGCTCGCGGCGGAGACCCCGCTCGCGTTGATCGGACCCTCGTCGCCGGTGTTGACCGCGTATTCCTCGTTGGTCCCGACGATGATCGAGGGTGGCTTGTCCGGTCCGTCGAGGCGGGCGACCGCCGGCGTGTCGACGATCTTGCCCTGGTCTTCGTCGATTCCGGGGTTCTGCGACGCGTTCGCGTTGAAGCTGACGTGGTTCGTCGTCGCGTCGACCGAGGCGACCTTGTCCGGATCGACGACAAGCACCGGGAAGCCGTCCACGGCCGAGCCGTCCGGGTGCCAGGCGTACACGTGGCGGTCGTCGCTCGCGGCAACGATGTCGAGCTTGCCCGAGCCGTCCAGGTCGGCGAGCACGGGCGATGACAGGAACCCGTGCTCGGTGCGGTCGCGCGGCCCCTGGCGCACGGTCGCGAACGGGGTCAGCGGCGCGCCAGAGTAGCTCGGGTTCGACTGGGCGTGGAAGACGCGGTTGCCGCTTCCGTCCCACGCGTAGACGTTGCCGCCGTTGTCGTCGGCGACGACCTCGATCCGTCCGTCGTGGAACAGGTCGCCCGCGGCGAGCGCGCCGAGCACCGCGTTTCCGTGGCCCGCGCCGACGCCGTCGCTCGCCCCGTATGCGCGCTCCCCGGAGTGCAGCGGCAGCGAATCGGTGTGGACGGGCCAGCCGGGCAGTTCCGACCCGTCCGGCCGGTAGGCATGGATCGTGCCGTCAGAGGTCGCGACCACGAGCTCGTTGCGGTTGTCCCCGTCGATGTCGGCGAGCAGCGGCGCGGAGGCGCCGTCCGTCTGCAGCTCGATCGGGAAGTGCGCGAGCATGTCCTGGTCGCGGTGCAGGAAGAGCTGGCGGCGGTCCTCGCCGGTCATCGGCGTCGCGCCGCCGGCGGTGCGGACGACGACGCGCACGGTGAACGCGTAGGGCATCGTGTTCGGCCTCCCGCCGGCCGTCTGCGGCGTCGCGCCTCCGTTCTCGTTTCCGTTCCACGCGGCCGGGTCGCCGGGCGGGAAGCGCCCCTCGAGCGCGTTCACGTCGATGCTCGCGAGCGCCCCGGTGAACGCCCGCGAGTGCTCGGTCGAGCCGTCGCACCAGCTCGAGGAGACGCTCTGGAAGTCGGTCGAGTTGTTCGGCTCGCCGCCGGGCGCGACCTGGACGACGCAGGTGTACCCCGCGCGCGCGTTGACGTATCCGTCGACCCCGAACGACGACCGGCCGGGATCGATCTGCTGGAACCAGTCGGGGGAGGTGATCTCGGCCTCGGGGGGGACCTTGCCCGCCGCCACCGCGCTCGTCGCCTTGTAGGCGTTAAGCCGCCCGTAGCCGTAGAACTCGTCGAACCCCTGGCGCGCCGGATAGCGCGTCGTCTTCGGCGCCGGGCCGACGACGCCACCGGGCGGATCGCTGAAGACCCCTGCCTGATTCGGGTCGGTGCAGTCCGGCGTCGGGCAGCTCTTCTCGCCCGAGAGGAAATTGACGTCGTCCGTCTGGCCGCCTCCCTGGTCCGCGGGTGCGGTCGAGCCGATCGCCCCCGAGCCCATCAGCTGGCGCACCTCGTTCGGGGTGATCACGCACGCCGAGCCGTCGACGCGGACGCAGGAGCTCGTGCCCGGCTGCAGCTTGTGCGCGGCGGCGGCGTTCTCCGCGGCACTGTAGATCAAGCCCGCTACCCCGGCCCCCTTGCCGGTCGCCTCCGAGGAGCACGAGGTGCTCGGCACCGAGACGATCACCCGCGTCGAGAAGTTCGTGCAGCCGTTGAACTGCAGGTAGGAGGGATGGGTGCTCGTAAAGGTCGAGTTGTACTTCGTCACCGAGTTGACGACGATCGCGTCCGGCAGCGCGCCCGGCTGGTTGTGATGCTCCGCCGCCTCGTCAGCCGCGGACGCGATCACGCTCACCCCGTGGCGGTAGGAGTACTCGATCGCCTGCCGCGCGAAGTTCGACTCGTTGAGCGTGCCGAGGGCCTCCTGCACGATGTCCGCGCCACTGTCGGTCGCGTACAGGACGGCCTGGGCGAAGCGGTTCGCGTCGGCGATGAACGACTCGCCCACGCGCAGCGGCGTGACCATGCAGTTCGGGCACGTGCCGAGGTTGCCGCCGTTGTTGGCCTCGGCGTTCGAGTCGAGCGCCTCGCCGGTGCCATGGCCGTACTGGACGTCGTCGAAGGGATCGTTGTTGTCATCGACGAAGTTCCAGCCGGCGATGTCGTTGGCGAAGCCGTTGCCGTCGTGGTCCTGGCCGTCGGAGAAAGCGAGGATGAGGTCCTCGGGCGTGAGGAAGCCGGGCGGTCCGTGGCGGAGCGCATGGCGGGGGCTTCCGCCGCCCACGACGGCGGCGACGCGCGGGTCGCACGCGTAGTCGAGCACGTTGAAGACGCCGTCGCCGTTGACGTCATAGTCGCCGTGGGGGTTGTAGTCACCGCCGCTCGGGTCGCTGTACTTGCTGCAGTCGACGCCGGACACGAGCGAGGGGCCGCTGTGCTCGGGGGCAGGCAGCTCGCCCTGGTTTAAGTGGACCTTGGCGCGCAGGTCGGTCATCGCGCCCTGGTCGTTCCACTCGATGCCGGAGTCGAGCACGGCGACGGTCACGTCGGGGCGGCCGGTCGAGACCTGCCAGGCGGTGTTCACCGCACCGGTCGCGCAGGTGCCGGACGGTTGCACTGTCTGCTGGTCGACGATGCTCGCGCCACGCACGCCGCAGAGCTCGGCCGGAAGCAGGGCCAGGGGATTGCTCGGCTCGGGCGTCGCCGAGAGCTTCCAGTCGTTGGTCTCGTTGAAGTCGCTCGGCACGACCCCAGGAGCGAGCTTGAAAGTGGTCGGGTCGTGCGGATCGCCGCCGGGCGCCCACGGGAAGTCGGCGTGTGCGCTCGCGGCCCCGCTCGCCGCGACCGCCACGAGCGCGCAGGCGATCGCCAGGCATGCCCGCCGCAACCGTTTAGCCCGCCGCTCGATCATCCGTCTCAAGCCTCGCGCCAGTCTGTCACCGGCCGGCTGGCCGGTGCGCCGGTTGGCCCACTGACGCGGGGGCTCGGTGCAAAGGGCAGAATTGCCTGCGTGGGGAGGTATCTGGCAGCGCTCGCGGTGGCGCTCGGGATCTGCCTCGGGATGGCCGGTTCGGCGCAGGCGACCGGGTTTCTCGCGGGCGCTGGTGAGCAGGACACGACTCCGCCGCCCGCCGGCACGGGCGGGACCGACCCGGCTTCGTTCGCGCTCTGCTCACAACCGCTGTTCCCGGACCGTGGGCATTTCGCGCTGCAGGAGCCCTTCAGTGACCTGAACGGGAACGGGCAATGGGACCCGGGCGCCGATCTCAGCGGCAGCGCTCCGAGCGGTCCGCCCGAGCCGTTCTGCGACGCGAACGGAAACGGTCGCTGGGACGGCATCTATGCCGACAACGGCCGCGGTCCGGCGACCGGCGTGCACGACCCGATCGACGTTCGCGCGGTGGCCATCTCCGACGGACATGACAAGCCGGTCGTCTATGCCTCGGTCGACCAGATCGGCATCTTCGACTACTACACCGAAGACGCGCGCGCTCAGCTTCAGAGCACCTACAACCTCGACGCCGACCTCGTCGTGAGCGCCGACCACAATGAGAGCTCGCCCGACAGCATCGGCCTCTACGGCGCCGGGCAGACGCCGCTGAGCGTCGGCGTGCGCTCCGGCATCGACGAGTACTACATGACCTGGCTCGACGGGCGGATCGCCGCCGCAGCGGCCGCCGCGGTCCGCAACCTGCGTCCGGCGGCCCTGTACGCGAACCAGACGGAGGGACCTATCGCCTCAGGAGCCGGCGGCAGCACCTACCCGCTGTTGAGCGGCATGCGCCAGCACATCTCGGACCAGTTTCCGACCTCGGTCGCGCTGCCGGGCGACGACCGCGTCGCGGCCGTCGACCCGAAGCTCGGCGTGCTGCAGGCGCGCGAGGCGAGCGGCACGCCGATCTTCACGCTCATGAGCCTGGCCGCGCACAACCAGGAGATGGGCAACGCCGGCCGCGGGCTAAGCGCGGACTGGCCCGGCGCGTTCGAGCATGCCTTCGACGCGAGCCACGCCGGACTCGCGGAGTTCCTCGTCGGCGACAACGGCTCCGAGGAGGACCCGGACACCAATCCGCAGGTGATCCCGAACGGGTCCGAGAACCACTCCGACCAGGCCACGCAGTACGTGCAGGCGAAGGCGACCGGCGAGAGCTTCGCCGCGCTCGTCGCGAGCGCCGCCGGCAGCGCCCAGCAGCTCACGCCGGGGACGGTGAGGCTGACGCGCCGCCAGTTCTGCGTCCCGCTCGAGAACAACGGCTTCGTCGCGCTCGCGGCCGCGGGCGACTTCGGCAAGCGGCAGGGGTGGGCGTGCGACCAGAACGGCTCGCCGCTCGCGCCGGTGCCGAACGGGTCGGTAGCGCCGACCGCCTCGACGCAGTTCCGCACGTTCGCGAGCTATGCCGACGTCGGCCCGGACCTGCAGCTGATCGACAACCCCGGCGAGGCGTTCCCCGCGCTGATGCTCGGCAGCCCCTTCGGCGTCGAGGAGGAGAGCTGCAACCGTCCGAACCCGGCGGTGCCGACCTGGCACGCGCATGCCCTCTACCGCTTCCAGGTCGGGCTCGCCGACGACCTGCTCGGCTACCTGATTCCCGCCTGGGGCTTCGCGAGCGGGACGCCCGGGCTGTTCAACAACGACGGCTGCTACAACGACATGAACGCCCACCGTCACAAGCTCGAGTCGGAATCGGTGGGGCCGACGGGTGCGAACGACGTAGCGAACACGCTCACCGCGATGCTCGACGCAGAGCCCGATCCCGCCAGCCGGATCACGGCCGGCCGCTTCGTGCTCGCGAACGGCGCCTATTCGCGCTGGCCGACGAGCGCTGTGGGAATGCTCATCCCCGCTCCGGGCCAGAGCGCGCTCGACCCCTCAGCGGGGACGCTGATCGGCGCGCCCGGCACGGCCGGCTTCGGCGCTCGCGCCGTCGACGCGACCGGCTACTTCATGGACTACGACGGGCAGCCCCAGGCGACGCCGGACGTGACGACGCGCGGGATGCTGGTGCTCGGCTCCGACGGTTGCGTAGCCGCGCGCTACTACGTGAACGTATTCCCCGCGCTCGACTCCTCGCGCCCGCTCGGGCCGACGCGGACGCAGCCGCCGGTCCTGTCGGCGACGTGTCCGGCAAGCTCGCGCGGCGGCGTGCCCGAAATCCAGCGTGGCGTCGCGGCCCGGGTGGGGCTGGCGGGCGGAGCGTGCCACCGCGGCCGCCGTCCGACCAGCAGCGTCGCGCACCGCGTCGTCCTCGCGCGTGGCGGCAGGCTCGTGCTCTCGGGACGAGCGCGCTCGTTCCGCCGCTGCGGCCGGCGCACCCGGGTCGCGCGCGTGACCGTGACGATCGTCCATCGCGGCCCTGGCTGCAGGTACGTCTTGCCCGACGGGCGCCTCTCGACACGCCGCACGTGTCGCCGTCAGCTCCAGCTGCTCGTCAACGGCAGGGAGCACTGGACGCTGCACCTGCGCCTGCACGTCCCGCGCGGGCGCTACACGATCGTCGTCCGCGCCTACGACACTCTCGGCGGCGTCGAGGCCGGAGGCCATCGAGCGGATCTGCTGCGCCTCCGCGTCGCCTGACGGCGGCACCGATTACGTCGTTCTCACCGTGCACCACGAGGAGAGATAGCCTCGGGCATGCCGTGACCGACCGAGTCTCAGCTGTGTCCCGAGGTGCGCCGACTGCGGCTGCTTCGACGCCGGGCGTGGTGCGGGACGTCGCATTTGAGACGAGCCGCGCGACACTCATGCGCGCCCGTGCCGAGCCGCGCGCGGTCTCCGGGTGGCATCACCACGGCGAGCGCGAGGTCTTCGGCTACGTACTGCGAGGGGCCGCGCGTTTCGAGTTCGGCCCGGGCGGGGGCGACATGACCGAGGTGCAGGAGGGCGGCTCGTTCCATGTTCCCGCCGGACTGGTGCACCGAGACGTCAATCCGCTCAACGCAGACCAAGAGATCATCCTCACTGTGGTCGGAGAGGGTCCCCTCGTAGTCAACGTCGAGGAACCGGACCCGTTGAGGACGGCCGGCTGAGAATCGCGATCGAGCCGTACCGAACGTCGGGTCGAGAGCCTTTCTCGGCGCATTCTCAGAAGATCGCCAGCGCCTTCCTACATCGCGCGTCCACCGTGCTGGGTGAATCCCGGCGACCCCGGACGAACGAAAGGAAGGACGAATGTTCCACTCCATGAAGAAGGTGCTCGTCGTTGTCGCGGCGCTCGCCGCTCTCGCCCTCGGTGGGTCGGCGATGGCCGGCGCGGCGTCGTCGCAACCAGCGAGTACCGCGACGCAGGGCGGATCTCCCCCGCAAGGTCCGCCGGCGTTCAACGGCCCGATGCATGGAACCGCCGCGCATGAGGACGCCGAGAAGCCCGTCACCGGCGACGCGGCAGCCAAGGCTCAGGCCGCTGCTGTCAAGAGCGCCGGCGGCGGTACCGCGGGTGCCGTCACCACCGACATCACCGGCAACGGCTTCGAGACTACCGTCACGAAGTCCAACGGCAGCAAGGTCGAGGTCCATCTCGACAGCTCGTACGACGTGATGCAACGCCCCGGCGCGAATGGGGGCCCGCCCGCCGGCGGGTACCAAGGCTGACCGATCGTGAGGCGGGGGCCGGCTGAGTGGCCGGCCCTCGTCACGCGATTCGCCCGGACGGGGCTTGGGTCCCGGGGACTGCGACCGGAAGCGTGCTGGCGTCGGGTGGTCAGCCTTCGGACGGCGCTGTCGGGCGCAGCGTCCGGAAGGTGATCGAGCGAGACGCCGACGACCGTCTCGAACGCCGGCGCGTCGCGGTGCCAGGTCACTGCGGCGGGCCGTCCGTTCGTGCATCACTATCGGATCCCAACGCTTCCTCTCGAATGGGAGCCATAGTTAGCGAGCCAGGGCTCGCGAGCTCGAGTTCATTCCCAAGTTGTCTCTGATGTCTGACGCTCCCTTCTACGACACGATCGGGACCGGCTACAGCGCAACCCGTCGGGAGGATCCCCACATCGCGGTGGCGATCCATGAGGCGCTCGGGGACGCTGGGAGCGTGCTCAACGTCGGCGCCGGAACGGGGGCATACGAACCGCGCGAGCGCTCCGTCGTGGCCGTCGAGCCTTCGGCTGTCATGCTCGCGCAGCGCCCCGCCGGCGCCGCTCCGGCGATTCAGGCAGAAGCGGAGTCACTGCCGTTCGAGGACAACTCGTTCGACGCGGTGATGGCGGTCCTCAGCGATCACCACTGGAGGGACCGCCAGCGCGCATTTCGGGAGCTCGCCCGCGTGGCGCGCGACCGGGTGGTGTTCTTCAACGCCGACCCGGCACAGGCCGACCGGTTCTGGCTGACCACGGAGTATCTGCCCGGCTTCCTCGACCTAATCCCCAGGTCGTATCGATCGCCGGGCGTCTGGACCCGCGAGGTCGAAGAGGCACTCGGAAACGCCGAGCGGCGAGCGGTGCCCATCCCGCACGACTGCGTCGACGGTTTCTACGGGGCTTTCTGGCGCCGCCCCCATGCCTACCTCGACCCCGTCGTGCGCCAGGGCATCTCGGTCTTCGCTCGCCTTTCCGAAGGCGAGGTGCGCGACGGGATGGCGGCACTGCGATCGGACCTCGATAGCGGCAGCTGGCATGAGAGGCATGCCGAGCTGCTTTCGCTCGAGGAGCTCGACCTCGGGTACGCGATCGTGCTCGCCGACCTGCGTCATCGCGCAGGCGCGAGAGCCTGAAATGACTCGACGCGCAGGGCGGACGATCACAGGCGCGGGCATTCGAGACCGGCCCCGACGCACCGCGAGCCCGCCGCACCCGCCCGACCTTCCAACCGAGCTCAACCGCGGCGATACCGCCCAGCTCGTGCACGACGGCTCCTTCACGGATGTCGAGCTGTCCGAAGTGGCGCTGCCGGATCAAAGCGCCAACGGGGTGGCCTTCGCCACGAGCCGGCTGGTCAAGCTGGACCTCTCCGGCTCGCAGCTACCCGATCTGCGGCTGGCGGACTGCACGCTCATGGAATGCAACCTCGCCAACGTCCAAGCGCAGCGCGCGGCCGTGACACGGGTGACGGTCGAGAACAGTCGCCTAACCGGAATCCGCTTTCACGAGGGCACGCTTCTCGACGCGACGATTCGAGGCTGCCGCGTCGACCTCGCCTCGTTCGGCTTCTCGCGCCTCACGCGCGTGACCTTCGAGAACTGCATGCTCGCCCAGGCGGACTACCTGGACGCTCAGCTCGAATCCGTCTGCTTCCACCGCTGCGACCTGACCCGCGCCGACTTCCGCGGCGTGCGCATGCGACGCTGCGAGTTTCGCCGCTGCGACCTCACCGGCCTGCAGGGCGTCGCGAACCTCCGAGGCGCCGCCATGGAATGGCCCGACATCGTCGAGCTGGCCGGCGTCTGGGCCGCTGCGCTCGGCATCGAGGTACTAGAGGACACCCTCTAGCAAGCGCCGGATCAACGCGACCGCCCAGCACCCGCCGGGCCGCCCTCACGGCAGGAGCACGATCTTCCCGCGGGTATGGCGATCGGCGAGCTCGCGGTAGGCGTCGCGCACCTGGTCGAGCGGGAACGTCCGTGCGATCGGCAGCTCGAGGCTGCCGTTGGCGGCCAGCCCGACGAGCTCGGCGAGGTGCTCCGCGCTCGCGATCGCGTGGGTGCCCTGGCCGTGGACGCCGAGGCGCCCAACGGCCTCACGGTCGATGATCGTGTTGATCCGGTCCGGCGAGACGCCGAGCTCGATCACCAGGTCGACGTAGCCGCCGCCGAAGGTGTCGATGAGCGCATCGACCTTGCCCTGCGCGGCGTCGCGGATCCGGTCGGCCTGGCCCTCGCCGTAGAGGACCGGCACGATGTCGTGCTCGCGCAGCCACCCGTGGTTGTGCTCGCCGGCGAGCCCGATCACGGTGGCGCCGGAGCGGTGCGCGAGCTGGACAGCCACGGAGCCGACGCCACCGGCGGCGCCCGAGACTACGACGGTCTCGCCGGCCTGCGGTGCGACAGCGTCCACCGACGCGTACGCGGCCATGCCGGCCACGAACAGGGATCCAGCGACCTCCCAGGGGACCTTCGGCGACTTCGCGATCAGCTGCCCGGCCGGGATGGCAACGAGCTCGGCATGGCTCGAGCGCTCCTCACTCCAACCGAGCACCTCATCACCGACGGCGAAGCCGCTCACCCCCTCGCCGAGCGCCTGCACGACACCGGCCAGGTCGGTTCCCTCACCGGAGGGAAACGTCGCCGGGAAGCGCTCGTGGAGGCGCCCCTCGCGGATCGAGATCTCGCCCGGGTTGATGCCCGCCGCCCTGACCGGCGACGAGGACGCGGCCCGGCCCGGCGACCGGATCCTCTACCTCGCGCACGTCGAGCACGTCGACTCCGCCGTACTCGTCGAACCTCACCGCGCGCATCTCGTGAGGACGATAGAGACCGCGTCCCGGACCCGGCGGCGTTGGTCGCGAGGTCCGGCGGGTACCAAAGGTCCTCATCGCATGCGGCAGGGTCGGTCTCCGGTTTCGTCAGTGGGACCGCAGGCGCCGTTCGCGGGAACAGGCGGCGGTACGGTCAGACGATGGCCTCGGGCCGATCCGCGCAACGCTCGCTGCTGGCCGCGCGCCTGTCCGCGCAGCTGCTCTCAGGCGAGCCCGCGGCCGACGTGCTCGAGGCGACGCGTCACCTGCTGGCGGTCCAGGCGCAGGACCCGCGCGCCGCGCGGCTGGCGCTCCGATCGCGCAGCGCCGTCGGGCATTCCTCCGCGGTGGACCGCGCCCTGAGCACCGAGCGGTCGCTGCTCATCACCTGGGTCAATCGCGGCACGCTGCACCTGATCGCCGCCGAGGACGAGCCGCTTCTGCATGCACTGACCACGCCCCAACAACGCAGGAGCAGCGATCGCCGGCTGAGCCAGGAGGGGGTGACCCCCGCCGACGCTCGCCGCGGGGTTGCCGCGATCGTTAAGGCGCTCGGCGAGAACGGGCCGATGACGCGCACGCAGATCCGCACGGTCCTCGAGGAAACGCGCGTGCCGACAGCGGGACAGGCGCTCGTGCACGTCCTGTTCCGGGCGACGCTCGACGGACTAATCGTTCGTGGGCCGATGCTCGGCGGCGAGCAGGCCTTCGCGCTAGTCGTGGACTGGTTGGGCGAGCGCCCCAGGATCGACCGCGACCGTGCGCTCGCAGAGCTCGCGCGCCGCTACCTCGCCGGGCACGGGCCCGCCGAGGACCGCGATCTCGCCAAGTGGGCACAGCTACCGCTGCGAGACGCTCGCCGCGGACTCGACGCGATCGCGTCCGAACTCGACCAGCGCCTCGACGGGCTCGTCGACCTTCGCCGCGATGAGCCGGCGCCGCTGCCGCCGGCACGCCTGCTCGCACCGTTCGATCCGCTGCTGCTCGGCTGGCGGTCCCGGGAGTTCATCCTCCGCGACCCGGCCGAGGTCGTTACGGTCAACGGGATCATCAGGGCGACCGTGCTGATCTGCGGGCGGGTCGCGGGGACCTGGGCGCTACCCGGCGGCCGTGTCGAGCTGCGACTGTGGGAGGAGCAGAGCCGGGCGAAGGCCGTCGCGCTTGAGCGCGAGGCATCCGCTGTGGAGGCGTATCTGGCGAGTGGAAGCGTCGCGCCCGCTTCCGCTCCGGGCTGACGGACGGCGTGACTGACAGATCAGTGAGAGAGGCGCCGGGGAGAGGATCAGCCCGCCGAGCGCCCAGGCCGCAGTCAGCGACTCCGTGCGAGCGGTCACTCCTCGGCCGCCCGGACGGGGCTCATCCGGTGAACGACGGCTGCCGCGCTTGCTTGCGACGGTGGCGGTGCGCGTCGCACTGGCGCTGAAGCGGACGGTGGCGCGGGCCTGGCCGCCGGCGGAGTCGAGCACCGCCAGCATCGCGCTTGCGTGACGGCGGAACGCACGCGTCACCCCAGCGCCGCTCGCTACTGCACGGTCAGCGTTCCCTGCATACCTGCCTGACGGTGGCCGGGGACCGGACAGTAGAAGGTGTACTTGCCGGGTTTCAGGTTGACGGTCAACGTCGAGGACCCACCCTTCTGGATCACCGTGCCCTGCCTGTTGACGCTGGCACCCTGCAGTGACAGGCCGTGGGGAATGGGCGAGGGGTTCGAGAACTTCAACGTGACCGCGCCGGCCTTCGCCGTGGCCGTGGTCGTGTTGAACTTGAGAGCTCCGCTCGGGTTGGCGGAGAGGGACACCGTCGAGGAGGCGCCAGCGGGGGCCGGAGTCGTCGCAGGCGCCGCGGAGCTCGACGTCGCGCTACTACTCGAGCTGCTACTGCTGCTGCTGCTCCCGCAGGCGGCGAGGGCGGAAATGGCCAAAGCGACGAGTGCGATGGCGGCGAGTCTCATGCTCGTTACCTCCTCCGACGGGCTGACGATCAACCGAAGATAGTGCCTGACCGCCGGACGCGCGATCCCGAGAGGGTGCGGTGGCTTGGGCCGGAGGCACCGCCGCGCAGCTTGACCGCCCTCGCCCGGCCCCGTTAGGCTCGCTCGCGGAGGCGCCGGAAAGGAGATTTGGAATGTCGCTGGAGGAGAACCGGACCGCGTCGAAGCGCCTGCTCGAAGAGGTCTTCAGCCAAGGCAACCTCGGCCTCGCTGACGAGCTGATCGACGCCTCGGCGGTCAACCACGACCCTGCGCTGCCCGAGCGGATGCGCTCGCGCCAGGGTCCGCAGGCGTTCAAGGACCTGGTGTCGATGTACCGGACCGCGTTTCCCGACCTGCGCCTGAGCGTCGACGAGACGATCGCGGAGGGGGACAAGGTCGTGGCGCGCTGGCACGCCGAGGGCATCCACCGCGGCGAGCTCGAAGGACTGGCGCCGACCTACACGCGCGGAGCCGTGACCGGCATATCGATCGACCGCTACGCGAACGGCAAGGTCGTCGAGACGTGGACCGAGTGGGACAACCTAGGTCTCGCACGGCAGCTCGGCGCGGCTCCGCCCGAGGGAAGCATGGGAGAGAAGATCGGCCGTGGTATGCAGCACCTGATGGCGCGCCGCCTGCGCAGCAAGGCGCCCGTGGCCGGCTGAGACCGGTGGCCCGGTTCAGCGGGCCGTCAAGCGATTAGCATCGGGGCGTGCACCGGCGGCGGCCTCCGCCGAACGTCCTCGCCTGGCGTCCTCGCGATCGTGGCGAGCTCGCGCTCGGGCATCCCGTGGGCGGAGGCGTTCTCCTGCTGCTTGCCGTGCTGTGCGCGTGGGCGGCGTATCGCACGCGCGAGGACGGCGAAGATCATTCGGGCTTGTAGTGACGGGACCGGGGTAGCGGGCGACGCGCCGCTGCCGATCTCAGGGCCCCGGATCGCTCGTCTCCCGCCTGCGACAGCCGCTGGACGCGGCATCGAGGACCTCGAGGACCCGCGCCGCCGCGAAGCGCAGCTCGAGCGCCTCGTCGATCAGCTCCGCGCGCTCATCGGGGGGAAAGGAATCGACGCCCTCGATCAGAGTCTCGTCGGCGGCACGGAGATAGGCGATCATCAGGCTCGAGAGCTCGGCATCCGCCATGGTCAGGACGTAGCTGGGACGTCGCTCCGCATCCCATCCGAGGTCGTCGAGCAGGCGCGTGTCCGCGGCAAGCTGCTCTCGCAGCCGGCGGGCCTGTGCGCCCGCGCCCTCGCGGAGAGCCACCGGGATGTCATCGGCTCCGCCGATCCGCACCAGCGCCTCGCGTCGCAACGCGTCGCGGACCTCTACGTCGATCTCGACGCTCATCGGGCGACCGCCCCGTCATGTCTCTCGACGCGCAGTCGGGCCAGGTGGTCGAGCGCGGTCTGCTCGGATTGGAATGTCGGGAAGGCCGTTGCGATTCCCGTCAGCACGAGCATGCGCCACAGGGGTGCCGGCGGCCTTACGAGGACGAGCGCGCCGTTTCGCCTCGAGGCGCGCTTGCGGGCGCGCAGAAGCGCGTCGAGCGTCGCCCGGTCGGCGTCCGACACGCGGTGCAGATCGACCGCGAAATGACGCACGCCGGCGTCGATCGAGTCAGCGATCGCCTCGTCGAGCAGCTGTGCGTCCGTGGCATCGAACGCGCCGGCGAGGCGGAGCGCGCAGATGTGACCGGCGTGCCGGCATGAGACGACGGCCGGCTCCGCTTGCGATGTATCGTCCCGACTCGGCATGTCCACAATCGTGGACGCGCGCGGCGGCTCCGACCATCGCGCAAATGCGTGATCTGCGCGGTCAGGTGAGGACGAGGCCGTCGCCGAGCGACTTGGCCACGAGGTGCGCGCGGGAGCGGGCACCGAGCTTGTCCATCGCATGGGCGATGTGCGTGCGCACCGTGTTGTGCGAGATCTGCAGCTCGTCGGCGACCTCCGGACCGGTCCAGCCGAGCGCGACGAGGCGCACGATCTCGAGCTCTCGGCCGGAGAGCGCGGCGGTCGGCTCGTGGGCCTCGCGCCGGACATGTCCGGGAACCGTCGTGTGCAAAGCGACGGCGAGGATCTGTCGTTTGCCCGTGACGACCTCGGCATGAGCGGCGTACTGCACGACCACGATGCGACCGTCAGAGCGGATGAGGTCGACTCTGCCGGCGAACTCCCCACGAGCGACGAGCGCATCGAACTGCTTCGGAGAGAAGCGGGGCCCGCCGTGGACGAGCTCCCAGATCGGGCGGCCAACGAGCGCGGAGCGGGGATATCCGATCAGGGTCAGATAGGCGCCGTTCACCTCACGGCATCGGCGGCGCATGTCGAGCAGGAGCATTGCGTTCCGCGACCGCTTGAACGCGGTCCAGAAGAGACCCGCCCAACCGGCTCGGCTGCTCACGATGTGCCCGATCCCAGGGTCGGCTCAGACTCAGGAGTGCCAGCGCAGATAGAGCGGTGAGCTGTCGGCCTGGCCCATGCAGATCGTGTAACCGGTCGTCCCGGACCCGCCCGTCTGGCACGAAAACGGGTAGCTTCGCCCGCGCTCGGAGCTGTAGCCCTGAACCGTCCCGTCGCCCTGGTAGTTCGACCTGACGCTCGCGGCCAGCCCGCAGCTCGTCGTCTGCGCATCGACGACTATGCCGCCGCCGCATGTCTTGGTGGGGTCTCCGTTCGGGCTCGAGGGAGAGTCGTTGCAGCCGGGCATCGAGCTCGAGGGGTTGTCTGAACATCCGGGCCCGACGTTGTAGCCGCTCGCGTCGTGTCCGGTCACCGACCCAGGCGCGACCGGCGAGGCGCTCGACGCGCTGTCGCTCGACGGCTGGCTGCTCGGTGTCGTCACGGTCGTCGTCTCGGTAGGCGACACGGGCTGCCGGGTCGGGGCTGGGTGACGTCCGGCGGATGTGGCGGCGTTCTTGGGAGTAGGTGTCGGCTTGCTCGAGGTCACGACCAGGGCGGCCGCGACGCCGCCGCCCGCACAGACGAGGGCGACCAAGAGGACGCCAAGCCACATCGGAAAGCCATGCCGTCTCGGATTCCCCGCGTGCGGGGGCGGGGCGATCGGAGGGAGGGCCGGACCAGTCGTCGTCGGCGCGTAGGCAGCGGGCGAGTAAGCGGGAACGGGCGGCTCGGACGGCGAGCCGAGCGCGGGTGTCGGTGCTTGCGCCGCGCCGCAGGCGGTGCAGAACTTGCTCTGGCCGTCCCATGGCGCACCGCAGGCCGAGCAACTCCTCGTGGCGCGTTCGGTCTCCTCGCCGCTCGCTTCGGATGAACGCAGCACGTCGTCCGCCTGCCTGAGTCGCGCGACGTCTGGTGGGGACTCGCGCGCCTGCGGGGAAGGCTCGTCCGCGGACACGCCGGGACTCGCCTCGTCGATCCCCCGCAGATCGTCAGCCATAGTTAGATGAGAACTCCGCGGGGCCGTTATGTCAAGCGTCCAGGAGCACTGGCGCCGCAAAAAAGCCTCGGTTAGGCTCGGGGCGAACTGGCGGTCGACTTGGCCGGGCAGACGCTTCGAGTCACGGCCGGCCCCGCGGCCGGCACCTCCGTGCCCATCAACGGCGGGGAGGTGCTGCTGGGCAGGAAGGTCACCGGCCTCGGGCGGCTCGACGGAGACCGCCAGGTATCCGCTCGTCACGCTCGTGTCGCCGCCGACCGCGCCGGCGGCCTCGTGATCGAGGACCTGCAGTCCTCGAACGGGACCTTCGTCAACGGGATGCTCCTTTCCGAGCCGCGCGCGCTGCGCCTCGGGGACGTCGTCCAGATCGGCCAGACCGAGATGCGAGTCGTTCTCGACGGGAGCGGAGACGGGGGGCCGCGGGCGGACCCGCAGCCGCCCGCCTCTCATACCGCCGCGCCCGGCGCGAGCCTCCTCTACGGAGGTCAGCGAGTTCCGCTCGACGACGACGACGTGACGGTGGGCAGGGCGGACACGAACACGATCGTCCTCGGCAACGGTCTCGTCTCGCGCCGGCACGCCCTCTTCGGACGGGACCGGGACGGGTACTACGTGCGCGACCTCGGCTCGCGCAACGGCACCTACCTGAACGGCGAGCAGCTGCGTGACGACACGCGCCGCCTGCGTCCCGGTGACTCGCTGACGATCGGCTCGGAGCCGATCCGGTTTCTCGCCGGCGAGGCGACCCGCAGCGTCTCGTCGCCGCAGGTGCCATTGAGGGGCACCCAGGTCGTTCGTCTCGAGAGGGAGCGGCTGCGGATCGGGCGCGACCCGGCGAACGACGTCGTCCTCTCAGACCCGAACGTATCGCGCTTCCACGCCGAGGTGCTCGAATCGGACGGCGTGCGCTACCTGCGAGACCTCGGCTCGCGCAACGGGACGCGCGTCGACGGACAGCCGGTGAGCGAGGCGCGCCTGCGAATCGGCTCGGAGATCGGAGTCGGGCCGTTCCGCCTGATCTTCGACGGCGCCGACTTCCTCGCGCGCGACGACCGCGGGACGATGCGTCTGGCCGCCGAGGACGTCACGGTCGAGGTCCGGGGCAAGCGGATCCTCGACCGAGCGTCGCTGGACGTCCAGCCGGGTGAGTTCGTCGCCTTGATCGGCGAGAGCGGCAGCGGCAAGACCACGCTGATCAAGGCACTCGCAGGTGTCACGCACCCGAGCGCCGGCGGGGTGCGCGTGAACGGCGAACCGGTCACCGCACGGCTGTCGGAGATCGGCTATGTGCCACAGGACGAGATCGTCCACAGCTACCTGACCGTCCGCGAGGCGCTCACCTACGCGGCGCGGCTGCGGCTGCCGCAGGACTCGAGCGAGAAGGAGATTGCCGCAGCGGTCGAGGCGGTGCTCACCGAGCTTGCGCTGACCGAGCACGCCGAGACGCGCGTCGGCTCGCTTTCCGGCGGGCAGCGCAAGCGCGTGGGCGTGGGAGTCGAGCTCGTCAACCGCCCGGGGCTGCTGTTCCTCGACGAGGCGACGACGGGACTCGATCCGGCCCTCGAGACGCGCCTGATGCAGCTGATGCGCGATCTCGCCAACAACCGCCGGGCGGTCGTGACGATCACGCACGCGACGAAGAACCTCGGCCTCTGCGACAAGGTCGCCGTGATGGGAAGGGGAGGGCACCTGTGCTTCTTCGGAGCGCCGACCGAGGCGGTGAGCTTCTTCGGCGTCCAGCAGTTCGACCAGATATACGGCGCCCTCGAGAGGATCCCGACACAGCAGTGGCGCGAGCGGTGGCTGGCCCGGTCCGCCGAGACGCCGCAGCACACGACGATCAGCGACCCGAGCGACTCGCCGCAGCGGTTCGCCCGGCCGAGGTCCGGGCGGACGATCGCCCGCCAGAGCGCGGTGCTCGCGTCGCGCTACCTCAAGCTGACGCTCCGCGACCGGCGCAACATGCTGATCCTGCTCGGCCAGGTGCCGATCCTGGCGCTGCTCGTCTCGATCCTGTTCAAGGTGCACGTCTTCGGCAACCAGCCGGGGCAGGTGCAGAGCGCGACCGAGCTCGTCTTCCTGCTCGTCACGCTGGCGATCTGGCTCGGGTCGATCAGCGCCGCCCGCGAGATCATCAAGGAGCGTCCCGTCTACACGCGCGAGCACGCCGTCGGCGTCAGGATCCCGGCCTACCTGCTGTCGAAGCTCTCGGTGCTGTTCGCGCTCTCGACCGTCCAGACCGCCGGGCTGTGCGCGCTCGTCTTCCTGCTGCGCCCGCTCCACGAACGGTCCGCGCACTACGCCGTCGTGATCGCCCTGCTCGTGCTGACGAGCTGGGTCTCCGTGGGAATGGGGCTGCTGCTCTCCTCGCTCGTCAACACGGAGAACCAGGCGACGAGCTTCCTGCCGTTGATCCTCGTGCCGCAGCTGCTCTTCGCCGGCCAGCTCAAGCCGCTGCACCAGCTGCCGACCGGGATCCAGGCGGTCGCCGACGCGGTCTACTCGCGCTGGGCGTTCGCCGGCGTCGGATCGGTGCTCGACTTCAACCATCGCTTCACGCTCGACCCACGGGAAGGAGCGCTCGAGGCGAGGGACTTCGGCCACGCCTTCTTCTCGCCGAGGCCCGGGGTGGCGGCCGGCGTGCTCGCACTCTTCCTCGCCGTGTTCGCACTGGGGACCGTGCTCGGGCTGCGCCGGCATACGGAGTGACGGCCTTGACATCGCGGAGCGCGGAGACCACGCTGAGAGGGGGCTGCGGTGCGCGGCCCTCGCGGGTTCGAGACGCCGGAGCCACCCGCCGGCGTCGCAGCAGCAGGAGGAGGCAGCGGTGACTGAGGGCGAGTCCGAACCGACGGACACGACGGAGATCCGGTCGACGCCTCCCGCCGGACCACCGTGCGCCAGCTGCGGCGCCCCGTACGAGCCGGGCACGAAGTACTGCACGGCGTGCGGCGCGCCGCGCCCGGGCACTCCGCCGCGCGGGGGCGAGACAGTCACCCCGCTCGGCGGCGGAGGCGCTCCGCCCGCTCCGGAGCCCTACCGTCCGCGTCCCTACCAGCCGCCACCGCCGGCGGTTGCGGCTCCGCCGCCCGAGCGCGACTCCCACGGCGGCGGGTTCCCGATCTGGCTCGGGGTCGTGCTGATCGCCTGCCTGTGCGCGGGCGGCGGCGTCGCCGCGGCGCTGCTGGTGACAAAGCACCCGCACACGGTGACGGCGGTGAAGGCCGCGCAGAGCTCGACGCAGCCGCAGCCAACCAGCTCTCCGAGCGTCTCGACGCCGACGACGACCCCGACCACCGACGGAGGCGACGGCCAGGCCGTGCTCGACGCGGTGAACTCGCACTGGGCGGCGATCAGGGCGCACGACTTCACGACCGCGTACGGCTACCTCGACCCGAACACCGCCGGCGACGAGACGACGTGGGTCAACAGTCACGAGCAGGACGGCATCAACGACGTCCACTACGACTTCGGCGTCGCCGGCGTAAACGGCGACTCCGCGACCGTCGACATCAACACGTTGCAGACCTTCGCCAACGCCGACATGTCGAGCACGAACCAGAACGGCTGCGTCAACTGGACGGGGACCTACGGAATGACCCGCGAGAACGGGCGGTGGGTCATCTCGAGTCCCAACATCCAGAGCGGTTCGTGCTGAGAAGTCGTGGCCGCCGCCGCGCGGCCGTCCTCGGCGGCGGAGCGGCACTGTGCGTCGCGGCGTTCGTCGTCGCCTTCCTGATCGCATCCGGGGGGCAGGGTGCGCAAACGCGGGCACAGACGTTCGACAGCCGCCAGCCGTGGCCGAAGCGGGCGTCGCAGGCGGCGGCCACGACGCCGCCTCAGCCGCCGACCGCGACAAGCGCGACCGCCGGCGTACCGCTCGCGCGGCTCGTCGGGCAGATGGTCATGGCCGGCATGGACGGGACCTGGCCGTCGGGTGGGCTCCTCGAGGCGATCCGGGCGGGGCGGATCGGCGGCGTGATCCTCTTCGACCAGAACGTCAGCTCTGACCTCGGGGGCGCGATCAGGGCGATGCAGGCCGCGGCGAAAGCGGGTCACAACCCGCCGCTCCTAATCTCGACCGACCAGGAGGGAGGGTCGGTGAAGCGGCTCGCGGCCGGGCCGCCGAACGTGCCCACGCGCGAGATCCAGGATCCCACCACGGCGGAGTCGCAGGGCAGGCTGACCGGGCAGTTCCTGCAAGCGCAGGGCGTCAACGTGGACCTCGCGCCGGTCTCCGACGTGGCACTCTCGCCAAGCTCGTTCATCGCCACGGAGGGACGCGGCTTCAGCGGCGACCCGGGAACGGTCGCCGAACTCGCGGGCGGATTTGCTCAGGGCCTCCAGTCAGCGGGCGTCGCAGCAACCGGAAAGCACTTCCCCGGCGTCGGCGCGCTAACGATCGACACCGACAACCAGCTGAGCACGGTCAGCACCAGCCCGAATGAGGCCCAGGCGGCGCTGGAGCCGTTCCGGCGCCTCGTCGAAGGTGGCGTCGACCTGATCATGGTTGCGAGCGCCGTCTACCCGGCACTCGACCAGTCGGGGCTGCCGGCCGACATGTCGCCGACGATCATCGGCGGGGTCCTCCGCGACCAGCTCGGCTTCCAGGGCGTCGCGATCACCGACGCGCTCGACACGCCGCCGCAACTCGGCGGGAGCGCCGGCGACCGCGCGCTGCGGGCCGCCAGGGCGGGCGCGGACATCATCCTCTTCGCGCCCGCCGACGCCGGGCCTCAGGCCTTCGAGACCCTCCTCGCCGGCGCGCGCGAAGGACAGCTTTCGCGCTCACGCATCGACGAGTCCTACGCGCGCATAACGGCGCTCAAGCAGCGTTTGTCGAGCGGCCAGTAGGGCCGCACTCGATCCCCTTGGCCGGCCGCGGCCTGTGACCGCTCGCTAGACCCGGGGTCTGCGGCGGCGGAGCCGGCCTGAGCCCTGCGACGCGCCCGGGGCGGACGCTGCCAGGGCGGCGCGACCCAAGGCAGCGGCGGTCTGGAAGCGCTCGTGTGGGTCCTTTGCCATGCCGTGCGCGATGACCTCGGTCAAGGCCGGCGGGAGTTCGGGGCGGAGGCTGCGCGGGTCGGGGGGCGGCTGATGGAGGTGGGCGTACATGACCGCGGCATCGGAATCGCGCGGGAAAGGAACCGAGCCGGTGATCGCCTTGAAGAGGACGCAGGCCAGGGCGTAGGTGTCGGTGCGCGGGTCGACCGTGCCGCCCTCGATCTGCTCGGGGGCCGCGTAGTCCACGGTCCCGACCCAGCGTCCCGAGACGGTCGCTCCGGAGTCTTCGCCGAGGCGCTTGATCAGGCCGAAGTCACTCAGGTACGCGACCTCCTCCGACCCGGCCCAGCCGAGCAGCGCGTTCGAGGGCTTGCAGTCGCGGTGCACGAGGCCCTGGCGGTGCGCCACGTCGAGCGCGGAGGCGAGCTGGCTGACGATCCCGGCCGCTCGGTAGGGCGCGAGCGCGCCCTCGGCCGCGATCAGCGTGCGGAGATCGAGGCCGTCGATGAAGCGCATCGCGAGGTAGAGCTCGCCGTCGGCTTCGGCCGCGTCATACACCGGGACGATGTGGGGGCTCTCGAGCGCCGCGGCGAGCAGCGCCTCGCGCTTGAAGCGCTCTCGGAAGACCGCGTCGCGCGCGAGCTCCGGCGCAATCAGCTTGAGCGCGACGCGGCGGCCGAGGCGCAGCTGCAGCGCCAGGTAGACGACGCCCATCCCGCCGCGGGCGATCATTCGCTCGAGGCGGAAGTCGCCGATGACCTCGCCGAGCCGCCGGGCGGCAGCTCGATCCTGCGCGGCGGCGCCGGGACTCGAGCCGGGCTCGCTCGGCTGGGAGCCGCTCGTGCGCAGCCGCGTGCCGCACTCGCCGCAGAAACGGGCGCCCGGCTTGACCTTCGCTCCGCACTCGGGGCAGAAGGCGATCGGCGTCGCCTCCGCCGCCTGGCTCATCCGCCGGCCCCCATTCCGGCGGATGAGCTCAGCACGTTCCCCGTAGGTGCAGTTCGCGCCGCCACCTCTGAGCGTGAGGTTCGCACAAGGAGGGCGGAGAGCGCCAGTCGCAGGTGCTTACCGCGCGAGCTCGTCTCGTAGTTCCGCCATCCGCAGCACTGCGCGCGCGGCGTCCTCGCCCTGGTGGCGCTTGCCGCCGCCCGCCCGCGCGAGCGCCTGCTCCATCGTGGCTACGGTCAGCACGCCGAAGGCGCAGGGGACGCCGGTGTCGAGGCTGACCCGGGCGATGCCCGCGGCGGCCTGCTCGCAGACGTAGTGATAGTGGTCGGTCTCGCCGCGGATGACGGCGCCGAGGCAGGCGACCCCCCGGTAGCGGCCGGAGCCGGCGCAGTACTTCGCGGCGAGCGGCAGCTCGAAGGCGCCGGGGACCTCGTGCACCTCGACGGGAGCGCCGGCCTCTGCGAAAACCCGTGTCGCGCCGTCGACGAGCCGCTCGGCGAGGTCCGCGTAGAAACGCCCGACCGCGATGGCGAAGGTGGGGCCCTGCACGGCGGCGAGTGTAAAGCGAGTGCTCAGCCGCCGTTCATGGCGGGGTCTGACTCAAGCCTCGTCATCAGCGGCCGATACCCGAAAACCATGCCGCAGTCACTGCGCAGGTCGATCTCCCGGTTCGCCGTGCTCGCGGCGGCGCTCAGCGCCGCCGTCCCGGTGTCCTCCGCGCTCGCCGGGCCGGCCCCACACGGCACCTACATCAACCCCTTCCGAGCCGCCGGTTGGCAACCGAGCCGGACCGACATGGGAGTCGACTGGGCGCCGACCGCACCGCTGCCGGTGCTCGCGATCGGCGATGCGGTCATCCTCGGATCGGAGGGCCACGCTTCGTGGCCGGGTCATCATCTGATCTGGTACCGGCTGCTCGACGGCAGCCATGCCGGTGACGTCGTCTACGTAGCCGAGCATCTGAAGCGGCTCGCGCCGGCCGGCGAGACGGTCCGAGCCGGCCAGCAGATCGCCGTGGCGCTTCCCGGCTACCCATGGACGGAGTGGGGGTGGGCAGACGAATACGGCTCACCGCGCGCCTACCCCTGCTACCGCGAGGGCAAGCAGACCAGCTCCGGCAAGGAGATGGCCCGCTTCCTCATGAGCCTTGGCGCCACCCCGGGCGATCCGGCCGGCCGCGGACCGGACGGGCCCGTCGGCAAGCGCTGCTAGCGAAAGAGCGCCCCGCCCCGCCTTCGCTCGAACGCCGTGTCAGCCGCCCGCGTCCGCTTCGCGGCTCAGCCCCCTGAGAGCAAGCTGTTGCAGGAAGTGGCACCGAGCGCCTGGAAGTCCGTCATGAGGTGGTCGCCGATCGGCTTGAAGGTGTTCACCGTGGTCACGAAGGCCGGCGAGTTCACCGCCTCCGCGCTGCGAATCTGCGCCTGCAGGTTCGAGGTGTAGGCGGTCAGGTCGCGCTTCAGCGACTCGGCCGCCTGACGCGTGGCCGCCGGCTCCGGAAGCGCCTTCAACTTGGTCACCGCGCTCTCATAGACGGGAAGCGAGGTGCGCGCGAAGTACTGACCGACCTTCGGCAGCGCCGACTTGTCCGGATGGGTCGGGTCGAAGTTCGGATACGGGAACGGGGGCTCCGAGTGCAGCTTGCTCGCCGCCGTCGCGCAGATCGAGGCGACCCCGCCGACGTAGCTCTCGATCGCGGGGCTCCGCGAGCCCTTCGCCAGGGACGGGGACTCGCTCGCGGCGGTGTTCGTCGTAGTCGTGGTCGAGCTGCCGCAGGCGGCCAAGGCGACGCTGAACATCAGCGAGCATGCCAGGGACGCCGGGAGGGTGCGGGCAGGCAAGGGCGGGATGGTACCTCGCCGTGCGTGGGTCGCGTCCCGCTTCCCATCGCCCGGGCGTCCGTCGCCTTGGGCCGCCTTTGGCCACGCCCGGCATTTGAGCACGCGGACTATCTCGGCGTTCGGTCGCGGTCCGGAATCTTTGGAAACAACGACGTCACGCGGAAGTCGCCGGCGCCGCACGCGATCACGACTCCACCGACGAGTGCCAGATAGACGCCGACCGCCCGGTCGGCATGCGGCGGAAAATCAAAGAGGATCAGCCAGCCGAGGAGGATCGCCGCTACGAGTCCGAGAATGTCACTTACGCCGTTGAGCGAAACGTCGGGCCGAAAGAACCCGAAGCGACCGCCGGTGATCGCGGCGGCGAGCCCGAGCACGCCGGCGATGACGAAGAGCACGTCGGAGGTCGGTGAGAGCTGCCAGCCGTTGCGGGTGGCGCCGCTCGGGTCGTCGGCCCATGGCAGGAAGAGCGAAGCGAGCAGCAGCAGCCCGCCGATCCCGGCGAGCAGCCGTCCGAGTTGGGGATTGATCGTGCTCACGGTGCTCCTTTCTTGAGCGCCTCTGCCGTCGCTCGGTCGGCCGGGAACAGCAGCTCGACGGCGAGTTCGGACGTGGTCACCTCAAAAGGGGTGTCGAAGCTCGCGAACATGCCGAAGAACGACCACTCACCGCCGGTGGGGGCGCGGAACCTCACGGGCCCGAGGATCTCGCTGTCGACCCCGCGTACGGCATCTCCGTTCCCGCCCCCGCCAGCCGGATACGCAGCGACCTCCTCCATGAGCTTCCGCAACTGGGCGTCGCCGGTCATGGCGACCTGGCGCGCCAGCCGCTCGAGGAAATGGTCTCGCCACTGGGCGAGGTTGACGATCAGCGGGGCGAGTCCCCCCGGATGGAGGCCGATGCGCAGGACGTTGACCGGCGGCTCAAGCAGCGCCGGTTCGATCTCGATGGCGGCAGCCAATGCCGACATCGGGCCATTCACCGCGATCAGGTTCCAGGAGCGGTCGAAGCTGACCGCGGGATAGGGCTCGTGTGAGGCCAGGATCCGATCAAGGGCCTCGCGCACCGGTGCCAGTGCCGGATCCTGAAGGGGACGCTCCGGGAACGCGGGCGCGTGGCCGGCGCCGAGTAGCAGCCGGTTTCGCTCCCGGAAAGGGATCTCGAGGTGATCGGCGACCCGCAGGAGCATCTCGCGCCCCGGCTTCGAGCGGCCCGTCTCGACGAAGCTCAGGTGGCGCGCCGAGACCCCCGCCTCGAGCGCGAGCTCCAGCTGCGTCACTCGCCGTTGCTGACGCCACTCGCGCAGACGCGAACCAACTCCCGTGTCGCCGCTCGCGGTAGCCATCGCGGTGGCGACAGTAACCACCGTCGGTAGGGCTGTCGATTACCTCGGGGTAATCGAGCGGCGTCGGGCGCTCTACCTCATAGACGTGGCTGATGAGCAGCCGGCGGCCTGCCGCGCCTGAGGTCCGCCACCCTCTCCGTTAGCGGAAGGTCGTGGAACAAGGGCTCACGCCCCCTTCAGACGGGCCAGGGCGATGTGAACGTGGACGTATCGCTACGAGACGCATACGTTCTGCAATGAATCCACGCGAGGAGACGGCATGGCCAAAGTCAGCGTCCGTTACATCGTCGACGACGTCGACGCCGCGATCGACTTCTACTGCCGGGAGCTCGGCTTCCATGAGGACATGCACCCGGCCCCCAGCTTCGCAATGCTCTCGCGCGGCGACCTGCGTCTCGTGCTGAGCGCGCCCGGCGGCGGCCCCGGCGGCGGGCAGACGATGCCCGACGGGAAGATGCCGGAGCCCGGAGGGTGGAACCGCTTCCAGCTCGAGGTCGACGACATCGACGCAACCGTGGCGCGCCTACGCGAGCACGGAGCCCGGTTCCGCAACGAGATCGTCACGGGCGTCGGCGGCAAGCAAATCCTCCTCGAGGATCCCGCCGGCAACCCGATCGAGCTCTTCCAGCCAACCATCGCCGAGGCGAAGCTCTAACTCGGGGTGCGTGGGCCCTAAACGATTGATTCCGAATGCACGGCCTGGGCCCGGGCTAGCCGAAATCAATCGTCTCGGCCGGTCCACCTGGTTCCAAGCGCGGCACTCCATCGGCCAGGGACCCTTACGCGGCTATGCGGACGTACCGACCAGGCCACGGCGCCGGTCAGGCGACGCGGGAGGACGGGCGGCCGGTCCCCGCAGGCGCCATGGCGCCAACAGGAACAGCGCCGCCGCGAGCAGGCAGCCGATCAGCGCGGGAACCGGCGAGCGGGCGATCAGCACCGAGCCGGCGATTCCGTTCACGACCGCGTGCATGGCGATCGTCGGGTAGAGCGAGCGGGTCTTCTCGTAGAGCAGACACTGGATGCAGCCGAGCGTCGCGAGCACAGGCACCTCGAGCAGGGGGTCGCCGCCGAGCACGAAGTGCATCAGACCGAAAGCGCCGCCCGCGATCAGTGTCGCCCACGCGATCGCCAAGCGGTTTCGCAGCGCCGCGTACAGGAATCCGCGGTAGAAGAACTCCTCGCCGACGGGAGCGACGATGACCAGCGAGATGATCACCGCTGCGGCGGGCACTATCCCGTGGAGTCGATGTGGCAGCAGCGGATGCGTGGTCGCGTGCGGGTTGTGGATCGCCGCGACGTAGATGCCGGCGAGGATCAGATAAGTGACATAACCGAGCGCGACCCAGCCGACCGACGCGCGCGATGGCGCAGGACGGAGCCCGAAGTCTGTGGAACGGGGCTGCTTGCGCCTGCGCGCAAAGCCGACGGCCGCCGCGGCCAGGACGAGCACCAGCAGCAGTTCGCTCACCCCGATCGCCTGGTGCACGCCAGCCGCGTGCAGAGCCAGTCCGGCGGCGACGATCAGCGCCACCGCGGCGACGTGCCCGGCGGCGAACCCCGTGAGCCCGTCCCACCACTTCCACTCTGCCGGGCCGGGCGGCCACACAGCCTGGCTCGCAGCGGTTGGCCGTTCGGGTCGGGCGGGGTCGAACGTCCCGCGGACCTGGCGGGCCGGTCCCCCGGTGTGCGGGCGCATCAGGCTGCCCGAACGACGGTACCGCCAGCGAGATCGCCGAGCCGCTGCCTGCGCGCGCGGCCGCTCGCGAGAACCGCGATCAGCCCCACGATGTACGCGAAGGGCAGCACGTCAACGACCCGCAGCAGCGTACGGACGAATACGCGCCCCGCACCGGGGCGGCTGCCGTCGGCAGCGAGCACCCTGATATGCAGCAGCCGCTTGCCGAGCGTCTGACCCCACACCGACTCGCAGATAAAGAAGTAGGCAAGCCCGAAAATCAAAATGACCACGGAACCCGTGGGGCCCACCGTCACGCTCGCGTGACCGTTGCCGCTATGGCCGTGGCCGGTCGCGATCCCGACGACGACGAACGCCGCCAGGAACAGCAGGCCGTCGATCAGCGCGGCACCGATCCGACGACCGACGACCTCCGTCGTGTCAGCCTCGACCGCGTGAGCTCCCGCAGGACCTACAGGGGTCTGTGCCGCAGGTGATTGCGGCGAAGAAACAGCGGACATCTGAGCCTCCTCAGGTTCAGCTTCCCATGCTTACCCGACCGGACGAAATCCTTCCCGGCGGTCAATAAATACCCATGCCCGCATGAGCGAAACACGACAAGGAGGAACGGACTTGATCGCGGTCGACCTACGACCGGCCGGCGGGGCTCAGACCTAAGTGCTTACGGGAATCTGCGAGCGCCGGCGGACCAGGAGGGCGAGCGCGAACAAGGTGAGCGCGATGTCGATCGCGCTGAAGACGATCGCGGCCGACTTGAGACTGGCCGCCTGCGCGCCCACGCCGACGCCGATCACGGGGATGGAGATCGCGACGTAGGCGACCACGAAAAAGCTCGAGGCGACCTCGGCGCGCTTCTCCGGGGGGCTCTGTGCGGTGATCGAGGTGAGCCCGGCGCGGAAGCTGAGTCCCTGGCCGAAACCGGCGACGGTCGCGCCAGCGACGAGCAGCGGAAGCGACGCGGCCAGGAGCGAAGCGCCGACGAGCGCGACGCCGGCGATCAGGATCGCGCAGCCGCCTCTAAGCGCCGCCTGCTCGCTGACGCGCTCGAGCGCCAGCTGTCCGATGAGCGACCCGAGGAAGACGCTCGCGGCGACCACGCCGGTGAGGGCGTGGCTCTTGTGATGGAGGATCTCGGCGAGCATGGCCGGCGCGACCGCGGTGAAGAGGCCGAGCACGGCGAAGCCGGCGAAGCCGGCGATCGACGCCGGGACGAAGGCCTGGCGGACCTCGCGCGGAACGCTCAGCCGCTGTGGTCGGAAGCGAACGTTGCCGCTGCGCTCGACCGTCTCGGGCATAGCGAGAATCGCCACTGCCGCCGGGACGAGCAGGGCCAGGTCGACGATGAAGCAGAGCCGCAGCGGCAGTCCCGCGTACTGCGAGAGCAGGCCGGCCACGAGCGGCCCGAGTCCCAGCCCGCCCATGTTCGCGAGCGTCGCGACCAGCGTGGCGCGCTCGCGCTGCCCGTCGGGCGCGAGATCGACCAGCGCTGCGGTCGCGGTGCCGGTGAAGATGCCCGCCGAGAGGCCCGACAAGACGCGTCCGACGAAGAGTGGCGCGAGCGAGCCGTCGATCAGGAAGACCACGGCGCTCGCCGCGGACAGGAGAACTCCGGGCAGGAGCACGAGGCGGCGGCCGACCTGGTCCGAGAGCGCTCCGAAGAGCAGCAGCGCGGCGATCACGCCGAACGCGTAGACCGCGAAGATGACCGTCACCATCAGCCCGCCGAAGTGGAGCTTCTGCTGGTAGAGCGGGTACAGCGGCGTCGGCAGCGTCGTGCCGAGCATCGTCGCCGCGAACGCGTAGGCGAGGAGTGGGAAGGCGAGGGCGCCGGGGAGGGTGCGCATCCGGCTCACGCTACCGAGCGTCAGCCCATTGGGCTCGCGCTCGCGAGGGGTCGCCCGCCGATGCTGGGACGGTGGCCGGCGGGTCGCGCCTGGCTGCTACCGCGTCGGCGAGAGATCGCGGTTCAAGGAGCGAGCTGTCCCGGCGCGGTGACGCGGTGGGGGGCCTCCGGGGGGTGGACCTCTCCGACGACTGACAGCGTCAGGGTCGAGCGGCGCTCGGGATCGTGGAAGATCTCATGCTCGGACGCGACGAGGCGGGTCGCGTGCGCGATCGGCTCCCCGGTCCCGGTGTTGCGCGCGTACCTCGGGTGCGCTCCGCTCGAGACCTGCAGGCGGATGCGGTGGCCGCGCAGGAACCGGTGAGCGGTCGGCCAGAGCCGCACCGTCACGCGGGTGATGCCGTCGTCGCGCTCGAAGCGACCCGGCTCGACCCGCACGAGTGCGTCGCAGACGTTGAGCGACGGGCCGGAGGGCTCGACGTCGCAGACGCGGGCAAAGAGGTCGAAGAACTCGACGCTCGAGCGCGCGAACAGCTCGACGCCGACGGGGCCGATCGCCTCGAGGTCGGACTCGAGCGGGCCACTCGTGAAGACGAGGACGTCCGGGCGTGCCTCGAGTGACCGGTTGTCGGCGACCGGATGGCGCTCGAACAGAACGGGGCCGCCGAGGGAGGGAGTTGGATCGGCGGGGTCGTAGCGGTAGCGGTCGGGCTGGGATGGATCCGGGGCCACGGTCGCGAGTCCGCCGTTCGGCTGCAGGTGGAGGATGAGCGCCCCTGCGCCGGGCGGCGGCCAGTCGGTCAGGTCTCGCCATTCGGCGGCCCCGGTGACATAGACGCGGACCGGCGTGTCGCGCAGGAGGCGGCCGTCGCCGAGCAGCTGGGCACGCATCCACGCGAGTGAGCGGCGGGTGCCGGCGCCGACGAGGTCGGGCGAGGTGTGCGCCCACGGACCGATGATCAGCTGCGGTTCGTGACCGGCCTGCCGCAGGGCGGCATAGTCGTCGAGCATCCAGGGGAGGAAGATGTCGTACCAGCCGCCGACGAGCTGGACGGGGGCGCGGACCTCGGCGACGCCGGAGGAAAAGGTGCGCTCTCTCCAGTAGGGTGCGTCAGCCTCGGTGTGCTCGAGCCAGTCGCTGTAGAAGCGGAGCTCGCGGCCCGCCGCGCGCTTGCCGAGCTCGCTGAGCGGCAGCTCGCCGAACAGCCGGGAGAGCTTTCGACGCATCGGGCCGGCGATCAGCAGCGGTCCGACGCGGCGCTCCTGGACGCCGATCACGTAAAGCCACGAGAGAGTCGTGTCGAGGCCGAGCGTTCCGCTGCCGTAGCCCTGGGCGTGCACGTTCGACGCCGTGACGGTCATCGCGAGCGCGTCGAGCGCGTGGCCCGCCTCCGCCGCGACCGCCCACTGAACGATCCCCAGGTAGCTCGCGCCCATCATCCCGAGCCTGCCGGCATGCCAGGGTTGCTTCTGGATCCAGTCGATCGTCGCGATGCCGTCGCCGCGCTCGTTGAAGGCGTCGAACTCGCCGCCCGAGCCAAACGTGCCGCGCACGCTCTGGATCAGGACCTGGAAGCCGCGCTCGGCGAACAGGCGGCCGTAGAGGAGGCCGACAAAGCTGCTGCGGCCGTATGGGGATCGCACGAGCAGGGTCGGCACGTCCGGCTGTCTGCGTGGCGCATAGCGATCCGCCAGCAGGACCACACAGTCCGGCATCGGGACCTCGAGGTCGCGTTCGATCACGACGTCACCCGTCTGCGCCCGCGGGAGGCGCATCAGCCGTCCCGCGATCTCGGTGGCGAGGGTCACGGGCGGGAGTCTCCCATGTGGCCAGAGTGCGGCCGAAGATAGTCAGCCGGTCAAGCGAGAGCTCGCTCGATGCCGAGGCCAGGCTCCGAGTGGTCGGCCGATCTCCCACTCGTGCCCGAACGGGTCGCTGATCCGTCCGATGCGCCAGCCGTGCTCGTCTTGCGCGGGGGAGATCTCGATCGCCCCCGCGCGAACCGCGCGTCGCAGCAACTCATCGGGATCGTCGGCGACGAGCAGCGTGCGGCTCGTCGTGCCGCCGATCGCGTCAGGGGCGAAGCGATGCATCTCCGACGACGCGCCGGAAACCCAGAAGTTGGCGTCGCCCACCGCGAGCTGCGCGACGATGTCCTCGCCGTCTCCGACGCGGTGAAGCACTCTCGCCCCGAAGGCGGCCTCGTAGAAGGCGACGGCGGTGGCTGGGCGATCGACCCAAAGCTCGGGCTGGATGGCGTTCATCGATATGGCGCCCGGCTAACGACCGTCGCGGCTGATCGCGGACGCCGCCCCCCAATGGATGTCCTCAGGTCTGTAGCGGCGGTGCCTGAGGATGATCCGCGCCATGCTCAACATTTCGAAGGCGGCGAGAGACGCGAGGATCGCCGCGAAGCAGACGAGGGGGACAAAGCCGACGGGCCCGGGGCTGGCCGCGCCGGGAATCTCCGCATAGCGCGGGTCGTGGGGATCGGCCAGAACCGTTACGTGCTGACCCGCACGGAGTCGCGACGCACCGGAGTAGGCGATCTGGACCACCCGCACGCCTTCGACGGGCGTAGTGACCGTGACGGTCAGCAGCGCGCGCGGCAGGCAGTCGCCATAGCCGCAATGGACTTGGTTATGGACGGAGCGCACGATCGCCGGGGCTCTGACTCCGTGGCGCTGGACGAAACTGGCACGGGACCCCGCCTGGTGGCTGTTGACGGCGAGAAGCGCGAAAGCGAGCGCGGCGGCCGCTTCGGCGAGGAGGAAGAGGGCCCTATAGCCGAGGCTGCGAGTGCGCAGCCACTGGCGAGTCGCGCGGCGGCCGCGTACCGGTGAAGCCAGGCGACGGGGCGGCCCGGCTATGCGCGGCCTGGCTCGGCCGGCTGTGCCGGCAATGTGTCGGGCAGCGGCGTTCCGTGACGGCTCGCGGCACGCTCGAGCTCCGCGACGGGGACCAGGTCGGCGCGATAGCGGTGAGCGATGCGCTCCAGAGCCGCTCGCTTCTCGGGATCCGCACCCGGGTGATAGGCGAGTGAGACGACGCAGGCATACTCGGCGCGGAAGCCGGTTGGGTGAACCTGGATCAATCCCCAGGAGGCGACGGCGCCGATGACGTGCGGCGGGGCCCCGTAGCGAGGGTCGTCTTGCCACCGCGCGGGCGGGTAGCGCAACGAGTAGAGCCCGCACTCGCAGTCCGGATCGGGGGCACGGTGCTCGGGTACCGGCTCGAGGACTCGCCGGCCGTGGTGGAGCGACCATTCGAACCGGAGGCTTGGCCAGCTGCCGGGCTTGCAGCGCGCCTCGTTTACCCCCGGCACCCACGGCCGGCGCCGCTTGGCGATCGGCCAGAGGGTCACGTGGGAGTCGGCGAACCACGTGCGGTAGCCGACGACGCACTCGCTGAACGTCGGCGCGTCCCGCGGGGACTTCGGCTCGAGCGTCGATCTCACCGTGGCACCGGGTCTTCCTCGGGCCGCGCCGGCTCGGCCGGCGGCGGCACCGGCGGTGGTGGCGCGGGCTCGCGTGCGGGCTCCGGCAACTCCAGCGGCTCGACGATGATGGGGATCGACTTACCGGGCAGCGTCATCCAACGGAAAGTATGGCCCTTCGGACGACCGAGCCTGACCGCTGGTGCCGGCACAGCCGTGGACCCGTGCACGAGCGGGTCAGCCCTCCGCGAGCGCGCCCTGGGCGACGGCGAAGGCGCGGTTCGCCGCCGGCACCCCGGCGTACACGGCGGTGTGCAGAAGGACCTCTGCGATCTCGTCCTCGCTCAGCCCATTGCGGCGGGCACCGCGCACATGCAGCGCGAGCTCCTGCTCATGCCCGAGCGCGGTCAGCGCGGCGAGCGTCACCGCGCTGCGCATGCGCCGGTCGAGGCCCTCGCGTGTCCAGACGGCGCCCCAGGCGCAATTCGTGACGTAGTCCTGGAAGGGCTTCGCGAAGTTCGATGCGGTCTCGGTCGCGCTGTCGACGTACTCGTCGCCAAGCACCTCGCGGCGGACCGCCATTCCGGCGTCGTAGCTCATCTTTGTCGGCTCCCTGTCGTTGTCGTTGGAGGACGCGGTCATGTGATGCGGCCTCCTCTTTAGGTGGATCGATTGAGGTGCTCGACGGTCAGGCGCGTGAAGAGCGCCGGCTGCTCGACGCTGGCGAGGTGGCGGGCCGTTGCAAGGATCTCGAGCCGTGCGCCGTGGATCGACTCGGCGATCCGCTTGGCGTCCTCTGGCGGCGTCGAGGGGTCCTCGTCGCCCACCATTACGAGCGTCGGTGCCCGGATCGCGCGGACCGAGTCGCGCTGGTCCATGCGGCCGATCGCCTCGCAGCAGGCCGCATACCCTCCGGGCGGCGAGGCGGCGACCATCGCTCGCAGCCATCGGGTCGTCTGCGTCTCGCGCGCGCGAAAGCCCGCGGTCAGCCAGCGCTCGATCGTCTCGTCGGCGATCCCGGCGGTGCTCCGCGCGGCGCGGACCTTCGCCGCCCGGTCGGTCCACTGGCTCGCCGGCGGCATGTGGGGCGAGGTGGAGCAGAGGACGAGCCGGTCGACGCGCTCGGGCGCGTTCGCCGCGAGCCAGATCGCGACCATCCCGCCGAGCGATACTCCGCACACGTGCGCGCGGGGGACGTCGAGCTCGTCGAGCAGGCCGAGCGCGTCCCAGCCGAGATCGGCGATCTCGTACGGCTCGCCGGACGCCGGCGAGCGTCCCTGCCCCCGGTGGTCGTAGCGGATCACGCGGAAGTCCCGCGCGAGCGCCGGCATCTGCGGGCGCCACATGTCGGTGTCGGTGCCGAGCGAGTTGCAGAGCAGCAGCGGCGGCGCGCCGGGCGGTCCGTCGATGACGCGGTGCAGGTTCACCGTCTCTCAAGCGCGCGCTCCACGAGCGCGCGCTCGGTCGAGGTGTCGGTCCGCGCGCCGGCGAGGTTGCGTCGCATGCCGTCGGGGAGGATCTCGAGGCGGTCGAGGAGCTCGTTCGTCCAGGCAGCCGCCGACGCGGTCAGGCGCAGCAGGTCGGAGATCGTCTCCCACTCGGCCTGCCAGGCGCCCGCCGCGCGCTCATGCTCGCCCGTCATCGCGGCGAGCATCGTCGCGACGAGGCCCGGCACGCGCGTCGCGCAGGCGACGGCGGCGACCGCCGCGACCGGATTGCTCTTGTGCGGCATCGACGACGAGCCACCGCGGCCGTGCTCCGGCCGCTCGCGCAGCTCCCCAACCTCGGTTTGCGCGAGCAGCGTGACGTCGCGGCCGATCTTTCCGCAGGCCCCGGCGAGCGTGCCGAGCGCCGAAGCCAGCCGCGCGGGGCGCTCGCGGTGCGCGTGCCAAGGAATCGGCGGCTCCACCAGGCCGAGCGCGGAGGCGAGCCCCGCGCTCACGCTGGGGCCAAGGGCGGCGAGCGTGCCCGCGGGGCCGCCGAGCTGGACCGCGAGCGTCCGGTCGCGGACCTCCACGAGGTCCGCGCGGGCGGCGTCGAGGCCGCACATCCAGCCTGCCGCCTTGAGCCCGAAGGTCGTCGGCTGCGCCGCCTGGAGAAGCGTCCGGCCCATCATCGGGTCGCCCGCGTGTCGTTCGGCGAGCTCGGCGCAGGCGCCCGCCGCGGCCTCCGCGTCGGCGAGCGTCGGCTCGAGCGCTCGCTTCGCGACCAGCATCATCGCGCTGTCGAGCGCGTCCTGACTCGTCGCGCCGTAATGGACCCACTCCGCGGCGCCCGGCCCCACGAGCTCGCGGAGCCGTGTGACGAGAGCGATCACCGGCTGTGCCGTACGTGCCGCGTCGCGCCCGATGGCGATCGGGTCGAAGCGCTCAGGCTCGCACGCCGCCGCGATCGATCTCGCGGCCGCGGCCGGGACGATCCCCCTGGCCGCGCTCGCCCCGGCAAGCGCGGCCTCGAAGTCGAGCAGCGCACGCAGCCACGCACGGTCGTCGACCTCCGCGGCGCCGCGCGCGAAGATCCCGGCGAAGAGCGCGTCAGAGCTCGAAGAAGACAGTCTCTTCCGGCCCCTGGAGGTGGATGTCGAACCTGTAGCGCCC
Source organism: uncultured Actinomycetes bacterium (assembly GCA_963719375.1). GTDB lineage: Bacteria > Actinomycetota > Thermoleophilia > Solirubrobacterales > Thermoleophilaceae > JAICJV01. Next base: position 3,166,895 of record CAVRBY010000001.1, read on the forward strand.
CTCGCCGTCCCGCGTCGCGAGCAGCGTCGCGCGGCGCTCCGCGGGTATCGCCTCGAGCACCAAATCGCCCCCGTTGTGCTCGTCGGCGAAGTAGATGCGGGTGATGCAGCGGTTCAGGAGGCCGCGCGCGAAGACGGACACGTCGAGATGCGGCGCCTCGCCGTCCGGCTTCAGCGTGACGATCTCCCAGCGCCCCTCGTCGTCGGCGGCGGCGCGCGCGAAGCCGCGGAAGTCCTCCCCGCGCGGAGTCGCCTGCCAGGTCTCGACGAGCGCGTCCGGCACCGGCTCGCGGGCGCCGTCGTAGACGACGCCGCCGATGCGGATCCCGTCGCCGGCCGCGAACGGGCCGCGCTGCCACGGCAGCCCGATGGCGAAGAACGGACCGACGGTCTGCGACGGCGTGCGCGGCAGGCTCAACGCGCCTCCTCGAGCGGCGTCGCACGAAGCACGACGTCGAAGTCGTAGGCGAGGGCCCAGTCGGGCCGGGTGCGCTCGATCGAGAAGCCGGCGATCATCCGCTCGCGGGCGACTGGGTCGCGCACCGAGTTGAAGATCGGGTCGTACTCGAACAGCGGATCGCCCGGGAAGTACATCTGGGTAACGAGCCGCTGCTCGAACGCCCGGCCGACCAGCGAGAAGTGGATGTGCGCGGGACGCCACGCGTTGTGATGGTTGCCCCAGGGGTAGGCGCCGGGCTTGACGGTCGTGAACGTGTAGTCGCCGTCGTCGTCGGTGACGGCGCGGCCCGCGCCGCTGAAGTTCGGGTCGAGCGGCGCCGCCCAGCGGTCCCAGCGGTGGTGGTAGCGGCCGGCGGAGTTCGCCTGCCAGATCTCGACCAGCGTGCCGCGCAGCGGCCGGCCTTCGGTGTCGAGCACGCGGCCTGAGACGACGATCCGCTCGCCGAGCGGCTCGCCTTCGTGCTGGCGTGTCAGGTCGTTGTCGAGCGGCCCGGTGACTCGCTCGCGGCCGAGCTGCGCACCGATCGGCGCGGGGCCGGCGGGCGGGAGGTATACGAACGGCTGCTTGGGGTGGCGAAGCGCGGTCGAGCGGTAGGGCGGGTAGTCGAGCGGCGGGTCGGTCGCATCTGCGTGGTCGCTCACCCGTCGGAGCTTATGCTGCCACGGGATGCGCACGCAGGTCGGGATCGTCGGCGCCGGGCCGGCGGGGTTGATGCTCGCGCACCTGCTGCATCGCGCGGGCATCGAGTCGGTCGTGCTCGAGGATCGCGATCGCGACTACCTCGAACGGCGCGTCCGCGCCGGGCTGCTCGAGCAGGGAACGGTCGACCTGCTCGCGGAGACCGGGGTGGGGGAGCGGCTGCAGCGCGAAGCGCTCTTCCATGCCGGCATCTACCTCCAGTTCGACGGCCGCCGGGAGCACGTCGACATGCGGGAGCTGACGGGCCGCTCGATCGCGATCTACGGGCAGCAGGAGGTGGTCAAGGACCTGATAGCCGCCCGGCTCGAGACCGGGGCGCCGCTGCTGTTCGAGGCCTCGGACGTGCGCGTGGAGGGATTCGACGATGGCGGCCGGCCGCGCATCGGCTACGTCCACGAGGGCCATGCCGGGGAGGTCGAGTGCGACCTGATCGCCGGCTGCGACGGCTTCCATGGCATCTGCCGGCCCGCCATTCCCGACGGCGTCCTTACCGCCTACGAGCGCGACTATCCGTTCGCCTGGCTCGGGATCCTCGCCGAGGTCGCTCCGTCGACCGACGAGCTGATCTACGCCTGGCACGAGCACGGCTTCGCGCTTCACTCGATGCGCTCGCCGACCCTGAGCCGGCTCTACCTGCAGGTAAGCCCCGACGAGCGGGTCGAGGATTGGCCCGACGAGCGGATCTGGGACGAGCTCTCGACCCGCTTCGCACTCGAGGGCTGGGACCTTCAGCGGGGGCCGATCGTCGAGAAGGGCGTCACGCCGATGCGGAGCTTCGTAGTCGAGCCGATGCAATACGGGCGCATGTTCCTGGCCGGCGACTCCGCGCACATCGTCCCGCCGACCGGGGCGAAGGGGCTCAACCTCGCGATGCACGACGTCCAGGTGCTCGCCGAGGCGATCGGGTCCTGGTACGCCTCCGGCTCGGATGCGGGCCTCGATGCGTACTCGCGCAACTGCCTCCCCCGGGTCTGGCGCGCCCAGGACTTCTCCACCTACATGACCCAGCTGCTCCACCGGCTCAGCGACGACCCGTTCGAGGCCGCCGTCCAGCGCTCCAGGCTCGAATACGTGTGCAGTTCCGAGGCGGCGGCCCGGAGCCTGGCGGAGAACTACGCGGGGCTGCCGCGGTGAGGGATATGCGGAAGGTGGCGGCCGGCGGCGGCCTCTGGAGCCGCTGCTTTTCGCGAGGCGATCGTGGCAGCCAGGCGGGCCGCTCGCAGGCGAGGTCCTCCATGCGCGGCGGCTAACCTCGTCCCAGTGGCCTACGTCGCCGGGGAAGCCAGGCAGGACTTACTCGACACGCTTGGCGAAGCGATCGACGAGATCGCCGCCGCGCTGGCGGCCCTGGGCGCGGCTTACGAACAGCTCGGCACGCTCCCTGCGGACAGGCTCGAAGAAGAGCTGTTCCGCCCGGTCCAGGCCGCCTACGGGCGCGCCAAGCGGACGCACGCCGGCTTCGCGCAGCGGCACGGCCTCCCGGGACGCAACTTTAGACCGGCGGCTCCGGGCCTCCCGTCGACCGGCGTAAGAGGGTTTGTCGACAGTGCCGTCGCATCAGTTGCCGACGCCGATGCAGTCCTCGCCGAGCTCCAAGACTCGATGATGCCGGTCGAGGTCGGCGATCCCGAACTCCGCGCCGGTCTGGCCGAGGTCCGTGAGCTCCTCGGCGACGTGCGTGGCAGGGCGCGCGAGTTCCTGCGCACTCTCGGTCGCTAGAAGACTGATTCCACGGCTGCGCCCGGAGGGAACGCCGTGGCTTGGATCAATCTTCTCTGTCAGCCGCTATTGCCGCACCATACGGCCCAGATCGAGGAGCCTGATCGCCGACATGATCGATTCGGAGATCAGCGCTTGATCCCTCCCCGGCGTTTCGCGGAATCAATCATCTAAGGGAGACACGCCGGCGCGTGCGCGAGGTCGGGTCCCAGCAACCTCTCAGATCGCTCGCAGAGTCGACCCAGCGCCAGCCTTCACGCTGGTTGAGTCACCTCCCAGAAAGCAGCCTCTTCATGTTCTCACGCAGCCTCACCAAAACTATCGCCATCGGCGCCTCCGTCATCGTGGTCGGCGGTGGCGCCGCCGGGGCAATTGCCGCAGCCAACAGCGGCGCGTCTGGCTCGGTCGCAGCTACGAGCGGCTCGACGACGGCAGCGCAGAGCGCTAGTCCGCGCGGCTCCGCTGGGTTCACCGGATCCGGCGGCCGGGGGTCCAACGCTCGCTCCGGACCGGCCGCGGGCGGATCCGTCGGCGCGGTGAGCAGCGCGTCGAGGTCGGGCTTCACACTGGTGACCTCGGCCGGTCAGAAGGTGACCGTCAAGGAGACGGCGTCAACCACGTACGAGAAGGGCACGAACTCGGTGTCGGCGCTGGCCGTCACGAACGGTGAGACGGCCCTCGTGCTCGGAACCACCGACAGCGCGACGATCACGGCCACGCAGGTCATCGTGCAACCGCAGGGCAGCCCGTCGACCACGTCGTCGCGGGTGGTTCCGTTCAAGCGCGGTGCGCCGAGCACGTCAAGGTCGGCCGGTCAGATCCCGGCCAACTACCAGCAGGGATCCGGCACGATCGTCAGCGGAACCACGGCCGCGAAGGCCACAAAATCCGCGTTGGCGGCGTACCCGGGCGGCATCGTCGACCGTGTTGTCCAGCTCGGCAACGGCGAATACGAGGTCCACAACATCGGCATCAACTGGCCCCACCACGTCTTCGTCAACCACGACTTCCAGGTGGTCGGTGCCGACTAACCGCGCGGACCGTGGCGAAGAGCTCGCCGCGCTCGCATCCTGGGCGACAAGCGTCGCCACTCGGCGCAGGGCTGACCATTTGCGAGTGCGCGCTTGCGAAGCGTCAGCATTCGGGGCATGAGGCTGAGGCTCGTGGCGTAGACCATCACGAGCTTGCCGGCGAGGTGCAAACTCTCGCCGGCGGTTGCCGTCCCGTCTACGTGGAACCGCGGGTGCCGTGAGCGGTCAGGAAGTCGCGGATGACGGCCTCGCGAAACTCACGGTCGAGGCTTTCGCCGAGGATCAGCCGCCGGAATAGGAGTGGACCGACGAGCTCGGCCAGCGCGGTGTCTGGGTCGAGGTTCTCGTCGAGCTCTCCCGCGGCCTTGGCGTCGCGGAGGATGTCGTGGACGGGGGCGCGACGGGCTGCGTGGAATGCCGGCAACTGCTGGGCGAGCTCGGGGTCACGGCGACTGGCCTCCAGCAGCGACGGCATCAATCTGGCCATCGCCTGGTTCTGGAACTGGTCGGCCATCGTGTTGACGTAGTCGGTCAGCCGCTGCTCCGCGTTTCCTTGCGACGGTGGCAGGGACGGGACCTTCATCAGTCGCGCGAGCGCGTCGAACAGGAGGGCGCGCCGGTTTGGCCAGTGTCGGTAGAGGGTCGCGCGTGCGACCTTGGATCGGGCCACGACAGCGTCGATGGTCACCCCGTCGAGCCCGTGCTCACCCAGCAGCTCGGTGACAGCATCGAGAACGGCCGCACGGCTGGCGGCGACCCGGGGGTCGGGACGAACGTTCACACGAAAGACTCTATGGTCTTCCGGCGATACCGTATAGTCTTGGACAGAGACTCGAGCGTCTTGTTTAGGAGCTGAGGTCGTCTGCGCGCACAGGGTCAGGAATGCACATCGCCGCATGCGAAGCCCACTGGCGGCCGGCGGCCGGCGAGTCATCCGCCGGGGCGCAAAACGATTTTGGGCGTGGCGCTCGACGTGGCATGTGCGCAGTGAGGGCGACGGTCCCGCGCCGCCGGGGGATTCTCGCTGCGGTGTGCCTGGCGGCGTTCGCGATCAACATCGATACGACGATCATCAATGTCGCGCTGCCCTCGTTGACGCGTGAGCTGGGCGCGGGGACCACAGATCTGCAGTGGATCGTCGCCGGCTACAGCCTGGCGTTCTCCGCCCTGGTGCTGGCGGCCGGAAGCGTCGGGGATCGCTACGGGCGCCGCCCGGCTCTGCTGATCGGCCTGCTGGGATTCGCGGCCTCCAGCGGTGTTGGCGCGCTCTGCTCAACACCCGGACAGCTGATCGCCGTGCGGTTCGTGATGGGGCTCTTCGCCGCGCTGATCTTCCCGACGACGCTCTCGGTGATCACCAACACATTTGAGGATCGCAAGCAGCGCGCCGGCGCCGTCGGCGCCTGGGGAGCGGTGGGTGGTCTCGGGGTCGCCGTTGGGCCGGTCGCCGGCGGGCTGCTGCTGACGCAGTTCAGCTGGCCAAGCGTGTTCGTGGCGCTCGTGCCGGTCAGCCTCCTCGCGGCCGCGGCGGTGTTCCGACTGGTGCCGGAGTCTCGAGATCCTGCCACGCCGCCGCTAGATGCTCCTGGGCTCTTGACCTCGACCGTGACCGTCGGCGCGCTCGTCTACACGATCATCGAGGCACCCAACCGCGGATGGGTGTCAGCCGCGTCCCTGCTCGGGTTCGCCGTGACCATCATCGTCGGCGCGCTGTTCGTGCGGATCGAACGGCGCAGCCGTCATCCGATGCTCGATGTCTCGTTGTTCGCCGAGCGCGCGTTCTCGGCCGCGAGCGGTTCGGTCACGGTCGCCTTCTTCTCGCTGTTCGGGTTCATCTTTCTGATCACCCAGTACATGCAGTTCATCCGCGGCTACGGAACGCTGTCGACCGGCCTGCGGATCCTCCCGGTTGCGCTCAGCCTCGGTGCCTTCGCCGTGCTTGGAGCGAACCTGGCCGCGCGCCTCGGCACGCGGGTGATCGTGGGCACGGGGCTTGGCTTGCTGGGCGGATCGTTTCTCTGGATCGCGCAGGACTCAGCGACCATCCCCTACGGGATCATCATCATCCAAATGCTGATGATGGGCTCCGGGATCGGCCTGATCTCCACCCCCGCCACCGAGTCGATCCTCAGCGTGCTCCCGCCCGCCAAAGCCGGCGTCGGCTCGGCCGTCAACGATGCCACTCGAGAGACGGGCGGCACGCTCGGCGTTGCGATCATCGGCAGCGTCTACACGTCGCTCTACATATCACGCCTCCTCGCCGGACCAGGGCACGCGCTGCCACATGCCTCCCTGCAAGCGGCCAAGAACTCGGTCGGCGCGGGCTACGCAGCCGCCTTCAATGCACCACCCGACATCCGAGTGGCGCTGCTCGACCGCGTGCAGAGCGCCTTCTTGTCAGGCCTGCATGCCGGCTGCTACGTGGCTGCCGGCGTCTGCGCCCTCGGGATCCTCGGCGCGCTCGCACTCCCGGGCGCACCGCCGACGGTGACGACCGGGCCCGCACCCCCAGCGCTGGGATGAGGGCAGAGCCGCCGCTGCTCACGCCACAATGGGATCTCCGGGCGCAGCGGATGGGGTGGCCCGGGGGTGCTGTAGATGATGCACCCACGAGGCGGTGGTAGCGCGGGCGAAGTTGCTCGCGACGGGGACTGCCCGGTCTGCGCGGACAGCGGGTTCTCGTGTCGCGCGTGGAGAAGTCAGACGCTGATCACTCGCAGGGATGCGTGGGCCGCCGCGATGCGGTCGTAATCGTCATCTTGGGTGATGACGGGGAGTCCGTGCTCGACCGCCGTTGCGGCGATCAAGGCGTCGGTGAGTTTGACCATCCGGTGGATCCCCGCAGCTCGGCAGTCCGCGACGAGTCGGGCCCAGCTGACCATGATTGCCTCGCTGATTGGGATCGGGTCGGCCGACCGAGCGAGGGCGAGCGTGTCGGCCCGACGAGCGCGACTTGCGGTATCGGTGGCGCTGAGGACTCCCAGTTGAAGCTCACCGATCGTGACCACCGACACGGCTACGTGGTCGGGCAGCTCACCCAGCGGACGCTCGGTCTCGCGAGCGATGAAGACCGAGGTGTCCAGCAGCCCGGAGGCGGGCTCGGTCAAAGCTCGCCGAGGGTCTGTCCGGCGAGTTCGTCGAGGTCTCGTGTCAGCTGCGGATCGGCGGCACGGTCCTGGAGCTGCTCGCGAAGTTGCGTACCGGGGAGCCACCGGGCGCGCCGGCCGTGAGGGACGATGTCGGCGACAGGCTCGCCGTGCACCGTCAGTGTGACTCGTTCGCCTGCGCGGACCGCGTCGATCACCCGGCCCGTGCGGTTGCGCAGGTCGCGAACTCCGATCTCCATGTGCGACAGCGTAGCACCGACCCTGACGGTCGGCTTAACGGGTGGTGTAGCGTTGCACGCACTCGCACTCGGCCCACGTAGGGGCCCCGCGATGGAAGCCTCCGCCCCCTGATCGTCCTGATCACGGCCTCCCCGCGTCGGTGAGCAAGGAAGCTGCGCACGGCTGGGAGGAGGTTGCGGACTACTCGCTCGAGCGTCGCGCGCGTCCCGCCGAGCTCGCCAATGAGGTACGCAACCGTGACAAGCTCGCTTAGCCGACTTGGATGGCTCCCGTGGAAGCGCTGACCGCGGCCGGACTGCTTTGTTCCTGGCATGGGGGGCACGCGCAGCATCGCCTCCCCTCGACGGAACTCAATCCCGCTGTTCCCGGTGGGTCATAGCCTGCAGCGCCCAGCCGTTCCCGTCGGGGTCTTTGAAGAACACGAAGCTTCCCCACGGAAACACCTGGACGTCGCTCACTTCCACGCCGCGCTCGGCGAGCTCCTTGCGGATCGCTTGCGCATCGTCGACCACCATCTGCAATCCCTCGATCGACCCGGGAGTCATGCCGTGAGCGCCCGTGGTGAGTGCGATCGAGCACGCAGAGCCGGGAGGGGTTAGCTGGACGAAGCGAAGCTCGTCGGTGACCTGGTGGTCGTGGTCGGCGTTAAAGCCGACCCTGTCGACGTAGAAGGCTTTCGCGCGGTCGACATCCGATACCGGGACTTGGATTAGCTCGATCCGCATCTCGCTTGCCATCTGATCTCCTTTCGGTCAGCCGAGCGGCTAACCTTGCCGACATTCCTTCAGACCGTAAATATTTTAGCAGCTAAAGGACCTGTCTGGCTATGGCGAGCGGATCGAAGAAGCAGCTGGTCGAGCAACTCATCAGGGAGTTCAGGATCAGCGGCAATCAGGACAACGCCTTCGACCACCTAGCCGGCGAGCGCCTCGGCGTGAACGACACAGATCTGCGGTGCCTCAACCTCATCGAAACCAGTGGTGGCCTCAGCGCCGGAGAGTTGGCCGTCCAGTCTGGCCTCACCGCCGGCGCCGTCACGGGAGTGATCGATCGATTGGAGAGAGCCGGATTTGCGCGCCGCGTCCCAGACACTCTCGATCGCAGGCGCGTAAGAGTCGAGGTAACACCAGACTTCTACAGACGCACCGAGGAGATCTGGGCGCCGGTCGCGGCCGATTGGCACTCGACGCTCGCCAAACGCTTCACGATCGACGAGCTCAAACGCATCATGGACTTCTTCCACGCAACGAACGAGCTCGGCCGCCGCCACCTAGACCGCCTACGCAACATGCTTGATCACTGACCCGCTTGCGACGTGAGGGGCCGGTAAACGCCCACCAGCCGACGCCGGCTTTCACGGTCGGACGCACCCCGGCGCGATGCCGGCGATCGGAGGTAGGTTTCCTGGATGGTTCCCGCACGCCTCACCGTCGTCACGCTCGGCGTCCGCGACATGGCGCGGCTGCGCAGCTTCTACTCCGCGCTGGGCTGGGAGGTGACGATCGAAGCCGAGGACTTCTGCGCCTTCCAGCTCCGCGGCGCCTTACTGGCGCTGTTCCCCCGGGAGAAGCTGGCCGCCGACGGTCAAGCGCGAGCGGCTGCACCCGCGCGGGGCATGCGCGGCTTCAGCCTCGGCATCAACGTCGATCGACCCGAGCTGGTCGACGAGGCGATAGCCGCAGCCGAGAATGCGGGTGCCACGGTGACCAAGCCGCCGTCGGCCCCAGCCGAGTTCGAAGGCCGCCATGCCTACTTCGCCGATCCTGAGGAGAACTATTGGGAGGTCGTCTACCTCGGGGGGGACGGACCTGGCCAGCAGGCGATTGATCGAGCGCTCGGAGAGCTCTAGGTGAGCTACGCCGCCGCAGGCGGTCCGAACCAGGCGGTCAGCGCGTCAGTGAGACCTACGTCGGTTCGGTCTCCTACCCAGGCAACGTATCCGTCGGGCCGGATCAACACGGCAGTGGGAGCGGTGACCGCGCCGAGTACCGGAAGCTTCCAGTGGCCGACATATTCAGCATCGATCAGCTGGACCCGGTCAGCCCATGGAGTGATGTCAAAGCCGCGGGGCTCACCGAGTACGAGCAGCACCGGCTTGGCGTCGTGCAGCAGGGTGAAGACCCGCAGCGGGCCGTCGGCGGTCACGAGGTCAAGATCGGGCATCCGACGTCCGAGCAGCGGATGTCCCTCGCCGAGGTCGTAATGAATGTCCAGCCCGGAGATGATCCCGGCGAGCCGCTTGCGAGGCTCGTCCATGCTCGCCAGCTCCGACACCACATCGACCAGGGCCTGGATGCGCTCGTCCGTACGCTGGAGCACGGCCTGAGCCATCGTGTGCTGAAGCGCGCGGGCAGCGACCGGGTGGCGCTCGTCCTGGTACGTATCCAGGAGGCTTTCCGGGGAGGTCCTGTTGACCACCTGGGCCAGCTTCCATCCGAGATTCACCGCATCCTGCACGCCGAGGCTGAGGCCCTGCCCACCAGCGGGGTAATGCACGTGCGCCGAGTCGCCGGCGAGCAGGACTCGTCCCGCGCGGTAGGCCAGTGCCTGACGTGTCATGTCAGTGAACCTGGAGATCCACGTGGGACTGTGGATCCCGAAGTCGGTGCCGTACACGGTAATGAGCGCCTCGCTTAGATCGCGCAGGGTGGGCTCGGTCGCCGGTCCGACGCGCTCTTCGGTCACCATGACCCGTATAGACCCCCCATCCCTGTAGACGACTTCGCCGTCGCGGATCTCGTACTCCAACCGGCCGAGCGCGTGGATGCCCTTCTCATCGCGGCGGATGCCCAACTCCGGCTCCTCGGTCATCTCAACCTCGGCGATCAGGTTGCTCTTCGTCGGCTCCCACCCTGGGAACTCGATGGCGGCTGCCTTACGGATGACGCTGCGTCCTCCGTCGCACCCGACGAGATACTGCGCCCGCAACGACTGGCCGTCGGACAGCTCGACGTCGACGCCGGTGTCGTCCTGCGCGAAGCCGGTCACCTCACATCGGTAATAGATCCGCACCGGCAGCTCGGCGATCCAGGCGGCCATGATCCGCTCGATCTGGTTCTGCCAGATTCCGAGCGAGTACGGATGACGTGTCGGGAAATCGCTCATGTCCAACACGGTCGTGGCGAACATCGCGGCCTGCGCCACCTGACCCTCCGCGAGAAACCGATCAGCGACCCCACGCTGATCCAGCACCTCGATCGTACGGGAGTGAAAGCCGCCGGCCCGTGAGCCGACGAGGACGTGATCGGGACGCCGCTCGACGACCGCCACGTCGACCTTCGCCAACGCCAACTCAGCCGCCAGCATCATCCCTGTCGGCCCTCCTCCGGCGATCACCACCGCATGCTCGGTCATAGCCGCCCGCCCGTCGGATACGTCGAGAAAAACGCCCGCATTTCGCCCCTCCATTTCCGTAGGCTCTGGCTTGCGGCGGGCGATTATGCGGCATGACCCGGGGCTTCATGAAGCCCCCGTGTGCGGTATAAATTGGAGGTGGAGAGAAGCGTGTAACCGCCACGTCGTCCGTGGCGGCGTGCCTTCGGCCCAGCAGTATCTCCGACCGGCTCGAGCCACGAGTCTCGCCGGTCGGGCCTCGCCCGCCTGAACACAGGCCCTGCTCAGCGCGAAAGCGGGACGGGTCGGACAGTTCGGGCTTGCGCGCGGAGCGCACGGGTGCCGAAGGTACGCCGCTACGACGCACGGACGGCGGGAGACGGGGCACCGCGCAGCCCGCCCGCCGTATCGCTTCGAGACACGTCGTTTCAGCTCGCGCTCGGGCTAGGCAGGACGTCCGCATCACTCAACCTGTGCCGGCTTGGGGCCGATGACGCACGAGGAGTCGATTGAGGTTGAGGTCAAGATGACGGCAAGATGGGCCGCGGTGGCATGCAGTGTGCTCGCGCTGTCAGCAGCGGTGGCTCTCACCTCCGGCGTCGGGTCCAGCCGGGCGACCCCTGCGTCAGCCGGCAAGCGTGCGCGGGCACGGCGGGTCCGGCTCGAGAGCGTCGAGGACTCGATCGCCAAGTACCTGGCCGGACTGGCCAAGGACAAGGCCAAGAACTTCATCATCGAGCAGCTCGGCCTCAAGCCTCCTTCGGAGCTTGACAGGGTATTGAGCGAGATCAAAGCGCTGAGCGCGCAGCTGCGGGCCACCGAGGTACGGCTCACCGCGCAGATCGCCGAGTTGCAGTTTGAGCACCGCATCGACGACCTGACGGATCTGACCACCGACGTCGATCACATGTACCGCGACTACTTCCTGCCGCTGGTCACCGCCGGCACCCAGCTGAAGACCGAGCAGGAGAAGCAGCCGCGCGATCAGGCCGCCATCGCCGCCGCCATGGCCCTCTACCACGAGCGGAAGGAACGGCTCAAGAATTTCGCGGACTCGGTCAAGGTGACCACCATCACGGACAAGATCCACAACCGGCTTCAGCCGTCGACCGGCAAGGGTGTGCTGCGCGAGTACGGAAAGGTGATCCTGACCACACACCGCATCGTCAACTCGAGCGACTCCGAGAAGGTCGCGCTCCTGTACACCTTCCTGGAGGAGCACCAGGCGCTCGCGACGTGGATGAGCGTCGAGACGGCGATCGCTGTCGCGGGCGGCTACGAGCACGCCAAGACCGAGGTGACCGACTACCTCGACGACTTCCTACGCGAGCAGACGCAGCAGCGCAGCCCGACGACGGCCAATGGCCTCCTCCCGGCGATCCCGGCCGGCGTGGTCATCGATACGCGCCCGGACGCCTCGGAACCCAACTACAGCACTCAGGACAAGCCGATGTTCACCTACGTGGGCGGAACGTACGCCTACGCGCCCTGGGCTGAGCAGGCCTGGAAGGCGCCGGTGCCGCCCACCGTGCAAGTCGCCGTGGCGCGGGTCAACGGCTCGCGACTCAGGGGCTTCACCGGCTGGGGCGTTCCCAGCGGCGCGCAGCTGGACGGCATGTTCAGCGGGCTGCCGGCTCACAAGACCGCGACGTCGATCGCCGACTACATATACGACGTCTTCGGCCATCCCAACACCCCCGTCCCCCGCCCGTGGATCTGGATCAGCAACACCAGCGCACAGAGGTACTGCTACGAGACCAGCACGCACAAGGTCCGTTGCAGGGACGTGGATGCCCATGCGGGCAAGTCCACGGACGACTTCATGAGCAACGTCCATCCCAGGTTCAACGGCTATGTCGATCTCGACCGCCTCTACAGGGAGGCTCAGGGCGGTCTCTTCCTAGTCCGCAAAACGGACCAGGACTACCTCTGATCGGAGCCGCGCCGCGGTGCCAGCGGCGCGCCCGGTGACGCCGCGGCACATCCCAACAGCCGCCGCTCCTGGCGCCGCTGATCGCGCGAACCGACACTCGGTCCTGGGTAGGCTGACCGCTATGTCTCCGCTTGAAGGCGACTACGAGCCCAGCCCCTACGGCTGGGTGCGCGCGCAGGTGGCCGAATACGAGGCCTCCGGTGGCCAGCGGGCAAACACGTTGCGCGACACCGGCCTGCCGATCATCGTCGTGACGACGCGCGGCAACAAGACCGGCAAGCTTCGAAAGACGCCGCTCATGCGCGTCGAGCACGCCGGCGAGTACGCGCTCGTTGCGTCGCAGGGCGGTCTGCCACGCCACCCCGTCTGGTACCACAACCTCAAGGCCGACCCCGAAGCGGTGACGATCCAGGACGGCTCGGAGCCCTTCGACGTCCGCGTCCGCGAGGTCACGGGAGACGAGCGCGCCGAGTGGTGGAAACGCGCGGTCGCGGCCTATCCGCCGTACGCCGGGTATCAGGAACGCACGGAGCGCCAGATTCCCGTGTTCGTCGCAACGGCGACTTGACGCAACTGCGCGCGCTCAGATGAGCTGATGCCGGCGGTCCGGGTCTGTGTGTGGCTGCTGCTCGCTCCGCACCCCGCGCCGAGCAGCGCGCAGACCACTGCTGCTACGACGATCCTGCAACGCGGCTTCATAGCAACCTCCGGATCGTTCGTGGCGGTCACGCCGAGTTCTACTCGTCGCGCGAAGCCGCTGCGATCGGTCAGCGGTGGTCGTGGCCTTGCGTGTCGTCGGGACCGACGGAGCCGGCTGCCGATGCCCGCTTCCTCGCGTCCTTCTTTGCCTGCTTCTCGATCCGTCGCTCGCGGAGACCTCTTTCACGGTTCAGCTTCGCCATCGTGGTCTTCTTCTTGCCGCTTGAGGCCATAGCTGCCTGTCCTTTGGTCGAGTTGACTGCGTCGAACTCCGCGCGGCCGGCCGGCGCGGAGCTCGGTGGCGTTGGCACGATGGGCGGCGAGGGCGCGCGTCTCATCGGCCGGCGGAACCGACGGCGGGGCCGCGCGAGGCCCGGCCGGTGTCGTCTAGCCTAACGCGGCCAGGATGTTTGGCGGCAGCCGAGGCCCTGCTCAGGGCTCGTGGCTCACTTTCGCGTCCTCGCCACGAATGGTCGCGACGAATTTCGACGGTAATCACCGCCGCCGCTAGGCGGAGCTGACGACGGGAATGAGACGGGTGAGCACGGGTAAGGTCTCGCCCGTGACGACCCGCCCCGATCCGGTCGAGGTACGGCGCCAGGCCGGCTGGTTGCCGGAAGACCAAGATGCTCTGGAGTCCTGGATCGCCGGCCACCGCGAGCGCGTGGAAGCCAGGCCCGAGCCGGTCGCGCTCCATCCGGTACTCAGGGAGTTCCAGGAGATGCTGGACACCGATCCCGTTGTGCGCATGTACGTCGATCAGATGATCGAACAGGTGCCGAGCACCAAGCCGTACCGGAAGCGGCACCTGGAGAGCGTCGAGCAGTTGGTGGGCGCGATCAACGAGGTGTTGACAATGGCACCGGAGTTCAGCGAGACCGCGATGGTAGCCACGCCGCTCGGCGCGATCCTCGACTGGTCGATGGGAACGCCGGCTGGGTTCGCCGCGTTCCGCGACCCGCGGTTCAACGCGATGCTCAAGAGGATCCTGACCGCCTGGTGCGAGTTCCTCAGCAGTGCCGACTCGCTCTACGTGCTCAACGATTCGCCGTCCGGCTGGAAATCCGCCGAGGCTCAGCGGACGGTCGGAATGGAGCAGTACGAGCACGACCCGCAGGACGCGCACTGGGGGTTCGTCTCATGGAACGACTTCTTCACCCGACGCTTCAAGGACGGCGAGCGTCCGGTCGCTTCGCCGGATGACGACAGAGTGATCGTCAGCGCCTGCGAGTCCACCCCCTACGGCATAAGCACGGACGTGCAGCGGCGAGATCGCTTCTGGATCAAGAGCCAGCCGTATTCGCTCGAGGATATGCTCGCCAATGACGACTCCGTCGATCAGTTCGTCGGCGGGACCGTCTATCAGGCCTTCCTGAGCGCAACCAATTACCACCGCTGGCATAGCCCCGTAGCCGGCACGATAGTCCGAGCGTTCGAGCGGGAGGGCACCTACTACTCGGAGGCCGACGCGGAGGGCAGGGACGCGGTCGAGCCGACCAACTCGCAGTCCTACCTGGCGCACGTCGCGGCGCGGGCGATCATCCTGATCGACGCCGACGACCCCGTAATCGGGTTGATGGCGTTCGTGCCGGTCGGGATGTTGGAGGTGTCGTCCTGCGTGATCCACTCGAACGTGACGGCCGGCTATCGAGTGGAGAAGGGGGAGGAGCTCGGTTACTTCCAGTACGGCGGCTCGACGCACTGCCTCGTCTTTCGCCCGGGCGCAATCGCCGAGTTCACACTCGGGGCGATTCCGAAGCCGCACGACCCTCAGGCGCCGCTGGTGCACGTTCGGTCGAAGCTCGCCATAGCGAACACCTCGGGCTGAGCGCCGGGTAGCCTGCGCGGTCGCGTACGTGTGGCCGAGTTGATGAGGGGATACCTCCTCCGCGACGAGGCCGGTCAAGCTGTGGCGACGGGCGCGGCCGTGGCCTCAATCGGCAGCTGCGCGTCGTTGCCCCACTCGGCCCACGACCCGTCATAGATCCGCACGCGCCGATAGCCGGCTCGGCGCAGCGCGAGTGCAGCGTGCGCGGCGCGAACGCCGCCCTGGCAGTAGGTGACGAGCTCGTGCTCGGGCCGCAGCCCGGCGGCCCCGGCGCGCGCGCGGATCTCCGCGGCCTCGCGGACCCGGCCGTCGGGACGCAGGTTGCCATCCCACGGCCACAGCACCGCGCCGGGGATGTGACCGCCGCGCGCCGCGCGCCGCTCCGCACCGGAGAACTCGGCCGGACCCCGCACGTCGACGAGCTGAAACTGCCGATCCTCGAGCCGGGCGACGATCTCCTCCGCGTTAATGGCGCCCTGCCAGCCAGAGCGACGGGGTTGGAAGGCCGCCGGGGTGGGCTCGACGTAGCCGGACTCGAGCGGCCTGGCCTCAGCCTGCCACTGCTCGATCCCGCCGTCGAGCAGCGTCACGCGATCGTGGCCGTAGTGGGTCAATACGTGCCACAACCGGGACGCGTATAGGTCTCCGTTGTCGGAATAGGCGATCACGGTCGTGTCGTCCCCGATCCCAAGGCGACCGAGCGCCGCAGCGGCCTCGTGCTCGCTGGGCAGGAACGTCGTCACCGACGTATCAGCCGCCGAGAGATCGTCCAGCCAATAGACGTGCACCGAGCCTGGGATGTGACCGCCCTCATAGCGCTCGCGTGACGTGCCCGCATCGCCCGCGAACCGGCAATCACACACCAACAACTTCTCCTCGCCCAAATGCGCAGCCACCTCTGCGCAGCCAACCAGCGGCATGCTGATCATCCCGGCCTCCGTTCATCGCTCGCGACCAGGCGGCGCGAGCCGGGACGTGTCGCTACTCGACGACCTCGACCCAGCCGGCGATCTCGTCGCGAGTGAGCGTGTCGACCAGCTCGGGATGATCGCTGCGGATGTGATCCTCGATCCGGTCGACCACCTCAGCGTCGCTCTCGCCCCGTGCGACGTAGCCGCACTCGCATTTGATCTGCCTGGTCATTTGATTGCGTCTGGGCGATTGTCGAGGCCTGCCCTTTCTCGTATCTTGCCAGCAAGGTTGGAAAAAGGTTGGAGTGATCCGGTGCAGTCCCCGTCGCACCCGCGAATCCAGCTGTGCGGCCGGTTCGTCGTCGAACTCGACGGCCGCCGGCTCGACCACAAGCTGCCCAGCCGCCAAGGCCGGCTGCTGTTCGCCTACCTCGCGCTCAACCGCGAACGAGCGATCAGCCGGGACGAGCTGATCGAGGCTCTGTGGCCGCACGTCCTCCCCGCAGCCGCGCCATCCGCCCTAACCGTCCTGCTCTCAAAGCTGCGCGCCGCGGTCGGCCCGCAGATGCTCGACGGCCGCAGCGAGCTGAGGCTCGTCCTGCCAGTTGACGCGCGCGTTGACGTCGAGGACGCGCTGTCGGCCGTGCACGAAGCGCAGTCAGCGGTTGCGCTCGCCGACTGGAGGCGAGCATGGGGTCCCGCCCTACGCGCCCAGTTCATCGCCGGCAGACGCCTGCTACCCGAGCACGAGACCCCCTGGCTGGATCGCTGGCGCCTCCAGCTTGACGAGGTACTCGAGCGCGCGCTCGAAGCGTACGCCGCCTGCTGTCTCGGCATCGGGGGCACCGAGCTTCCCGCCGCCGAGCGTGCCGCCCGCACGCTTCTGGAACGCTCGCCGCTGCGCGAGACCGGCTACGCGCTACTGATGGACGCGCTCGCAGCCCAGGGCAACATCGCCCAGGCGATGCACGTCTACGACCGCGCGCGCACGACCCTGCTCGAAGAGCTGGGCATCACCCCCGGCCGAGCGATTCAGCAAGCGCACGCCCGTCTGCTTGGCGTGTCAAGCACAACGCTATAAGTCAGACACGACCCGCGAGATCGCCGGCTGATGGCCGGGCAGCGACACCCATCACAGGCCAAACGTAGATCCCGCTGACCCGCTCTGGCGCACGCGCGGCGACCTCGCCTTGCACGCATCGCTTGACCCTCACCTAGGGGGAGGGCGTACGGTCCGTGTTGCGGTGGCTGCGACACGGGAAAAGCAATGGCAAGTCGGCGAGCTGGCACGCGCGACGGGCCTGACCGTCCGCGCCCTTCATCATTACGACAAGCTCGGCCTGCTCGTGCCATCAGAGCGCAGCTTCGCCGGCTATCGCCTTTACGGCGCGGCCGACGTGCGCCGGCTGTACCGGATCGTCGCGCTGCGGCGGTTCGGCTTGCGCCTGGACGCAATCACCGCACTGCTGAACGGCGGCGAACTTGACCTCGCTGAACTGGTCGACCGCCAGCTCGAGGCGGTGGAGTATCAGCTCACCGAAGCCCGGACTCTGCGTGCCCGGCTTACCGCAATTCGTGACGGCCTTGGTAGCGATGTCGAGCCGTCGATCGACCAGCTCATCGACACCATGGAGGCCATCACGATGTACGAGAAGTACTACACCCCCGACCAGCTCGAGCGCCTTGAGCGCCGACGCCACGACGTCGGCGAGGAGGCGATCGCGGCCGGTCAGCGCGAGTGGGACGAGATCTTCGCGACCGTACGCAGCGAGATGCAGGCAGGCACCGATCCGGGTGACGCAAGGCTCGATCCCTGTCGCCGGCGGGTGCGCGAGCTGCTGGACGCGATGACGGGCGGCGACGCAGATCTGCGCGCGTCGATGGACGAGATGTGGGCCAACGAAGACCCCGAGACGCTCACTCGCGGCATGGTCGACCGCGAGCTGAAGGACTATTACATGCGGATGTTCAAGTCGCCCGGGGTATGAGCGCAGGACCGGCTGGCACGGTGTCATCCCTCGGCGATCGCGGTCGCCTGCAGTCGCTCGCGCCAATCGTGATCTTCGATGTGGGCGGGCCGCTCGTGACCTACTACTCGCTGCGCTCCGCCGGGTTGTCGACGGTGGCGGCGCTGATCCTGAGCGGCGTGCTCCCCGCCTTCGGGATAGCCCTCGGCGTCGCGCGCCGGCGGCGCCTGGACGCCATTGGGAGCCTTGTCCTGACCGGCATCGTCGTCGGGACAGCACTCGGGTTGGCGAGCGGTAGTGCCCATGTGGTACTCCTTGACGGGACCGTGCCGACAGCAGTGTTCGGCGCCGTGTGCATCGGCTCACTGTGGTCGACGCGACCGCTGATCTATCGGTTCGCCCTGGAAGGCATGGGGCCGGATACCCCCGCCGGACGCAACTTCGCTGGCCGGTGGCGCTATCCCGGCTTCCGCCACGCCTTCCGGGTCACCACAATGGTCTGGGGTATCGCCTTCCTGGCCGAGGCTGTCGCTCAGGTCTTCATCGTTCAGACAACCTCCACGGCCACCGCGAAGGCCAGCTCCAACGTAATGCCGCTGGTTGTCGCCGGCGTTGTGATCATCTGGAACATCTCCTACGCCAAACGCGGCCAGCGCAAGGGTGAGCTCGCAGAGCGTGGCGCCCGCGGCGAGGCGTCCCGGCCTCTCGCCGCCGGCTCAGAGTGAGGAGTTTCGATCACCCCGATGGACGGGAACCCCTGCTCACGCCCGCGCTCGAGCCAACCACCCGCCGGCGGGGCTGCGAGTGACCTACGCCCGGCGGCGTGACGCTCCTTTCCGGGTTGGCCCCTGAGCGGGCTCGAAAGGCGTCAAATCGGATACTCGCGGGGCTCCTCCTGCACGGTGATCCAGCGAAGCTCGGTGAACTCCTCGAGCGCGGCATCGCCGCCGAAGCGGCCCCAGCCGCTCGCCTTCACCCCGCCGAAGGGCATCTGCGGCTCGTCGTGCACGGTCGTGTCGTTGACGTGACACATGCCGGTCTCGAGCCGGCTCGCGACCTCTAGCGCCGTGTCGACATCGGCGCTGAAGACAGCGGACGAGAGGCCGTAGTCGGTGTCATTGGCGACGCGTACGGCCTCCTCCTTCCCGCTGACCGGCACGATCGCGACCACCGGGCCGAAAGACTCCTCGGCGTAGATCCGCATCTCCGGCGTGACGCCCTTAAGCACCGTCGGCTGGAACAGCGGCCCGTCGGCGCTCCCGCCCGAGACCGCCTCAGCGCCCTTGTCGAGCGCGTCTTGCACGAGTTCGGACACGCGCTCGACGGCGGACTCGTTTACTAGCGGACCGATCTGCGTCTCCGGATCGCTCGGGTCGCCCACAGCGAGCGCCCGGGCGTGCTCGCCGAGGCGCTCCGCGAGCTCATCCGCAACCGACTCGTCGACGACTATCCGCTCGGTCGACATGCAGATCTGGCCCTGGTGGAAGAAGGCGCCGAAGCTCGCCGCCGCGGCCGCCCGCTCGACGTCGGCGTCAGCGAGCACCACCATCGGCGCCTTGCCGCCGAGCTCGAGCAGGACACGCTTGAGGTGGCGGGCGGCGTTCTCCGCGATCGCGCGACCGACGCGCGTCGAGCCGGTGAAGTTGACCCGGCGGACCGCCGGGTGCGCGATCAGCTCGTCGACGACCTCGGCCGCGTCCGCGCGCGAAGTGGTCAGGAGGTTGACGACGCCGGCCCGCGCGCCGGCGTCGACGAGCGCGTGGACGATCGCTGCGTGGGTGCGCGGGCACTCCTCCGAGGCCTTGAGGACGACGGTGTTGCCGTAGGCGAGCGGCGCGGCCAGCGCGCGCGTGCCGAGGATCACGGGAGCGTTCCAGGGAGCGATCCCGACCGTGACGCCGGCGGCCTGGCGGACGGCTCTCGCCTTCTTGCCAGGCACGTGCGAGGGGATCTCCTGGTCGACGACCGTGTCGGCGCGAGCCCCGGCCTCGTGCAGCATGCCGGCTGCGAGCTCGACGTTGAACATGCCCCAGGCGGTCGTTGCCCCCGTCTCGTCGGTCATCAACCGCGCTATATCGGCCTGGCGCTCGGTCAACAGGTCGGCGGCGCGGTCGAGCAGCGCCCGCCGCTCGCGACGGCGGCGTCGCCGCCCACGCCGGAAAGGCCTCGGCGGCGGCATCAGCGGCGGCGCGGGCGTCTTCGCGGGTGGCGGACGCGGCGCGTCCCGCACTCGCGCCGCTGTACGGGTTCGCCTTCGCGTAGGTCTCGCCGGAGCTGGCGTCGCGCCAGCTCCCGCCGACCAGGAGCTGCTGATCATGCGCCGTGGCGGTGGCCATGCCGTTCCCCTTCCTCTCTCGCCGACTGCGACCTTTAGTGTCCCACGCGCACTACCAAGGAGAGAGGACGGTCCAGATGTCGCAGCGAACGCAGCCCCCGTTTCGCGCCGACCACGTCGGCAGCCTGCTGCGTCCGCCGCAGCTGATCACGGCACGCGACGACTTCGCCGACGGGCGGATCGACGCCGAGGAGCTGCGCGCAGTCGAGGACGAAGCGATCCGCGAGGTCGTGCGGATGCAGGAGCAGGTCGGACTGCAGTCGGCCACCGACGGGGAGTTCCGCCGGGCCTCCTGGCACATGGACTTCATCTACCAGCTCGGCGGCATCAGCAAGGCGCACGACAACCTGACGGTCGAGTTCCGCAATCCGGAGGGCTCGATCGAGTTCACCCCTGCCTCCCTGCGCGTCGGCGCGAAGGTGACGCTCGAGCGGCCGATCTTCGCCGAGGACTTCAAGTTCCTCGAGTCGTGCGTGACGCGCGCGACGCCGAAGCTGACGATCCCCTCGCCGAGCATGGTCCACTACCGCGGCGGGGCGGCCGCGATCGACCCCGAGGTCTATCCGGACCAGGACGACTTCTGGAACGACCTGACGAGCGCGTACGCCGACCAGGTGCGCGCCGTCGCCGACCTCGGCTGCACCTACCTGCAATTCGACGACACGAGCCTCGCCTACCTGAACGACCCGCAGCAGCGCGCGATGATGGCAGAGCGCGGGGAGGACGCCGAGCATCTGCACGAGCGCTACATCCGGCACATCAACGAGGCGCTCGAGGGGCGGCCAGAGGGGATGGCTGTCACCACCCACATGTGCCGCGGGAACTTCCGCTCCTCCTGGGTGGCGGAGGGCGGCTACGAGTTCGTCGCCGAGGCGCTGTTCAGCGAGCTAGCGGTCGACGGCTTCTTCCTCGAGTACGACGACGCGCGCTCGGGCGGGTTCGAGCCGCTGCGGTTCGTGCCCCCGGGCAAGCTCGTCGTGCTCGGGCTCGTGACCACCAAGCGCGGCGAGCTCGAGGCGAAGGACGAGCTCAAGCGGCGGATCGACGAGGCCTCGCGGTACGTCGACCTGGAGCAGCTCTGCCTGTCGCCGCAATGCGGGTTCTCCTCGACCGTCGAGGGAAACCGGCTGACGATGGAGCAGCAGGCGGCAAAGCTGCGGCTGATCGTCGAGACCGCAGGCGAGGTCTGGGGGGAGTGACCCCGGCGGCCTACGAGCTCTCTGAGCTTGCGCCGTCGATGCGTGCCGACGCCGCCAGCGTGCTTGCCCGGGCCTTCCTTGACGACCCCGCCTGGGTGGCGATCGGCCCGCGGCGAGAGCGCCCACGGCTACGACTGCTGCAGCGCTACTACCGCATCCTCGTTGACGAGTCCATGCGCTGGGGCGGCCCCAGCTACTGCGCCCTCGAGGCCGGCTCGGTCGTCGGGGTGGCGCTCACCTACGCCGACGGTCTGCGCTTCCCGCCGCCGCGCGCGACGCTGCGTGAGGCTCCGCCGTTCATCCTCGCGGGGCCCGGGCCGGGCCTGCGGGCCGCATACGTCGACAACGTCATGAAGCGGGCCCACCCGCGCGAGCCGCACCAGCTGCTGTGGTACCTGGGGACGCATCCCGACATGCAGCGGCGCGGTGTCGGGCGCGCGTTGATGCTCCGCGTGCTGGAGGATGCGGCGCGAGAAGAGCTTCCCACCTACCTCGACACGACGAAGGCCGAGAATCTGCCCTACTACCGGTCCTTCGGGTTCCGCGAGATCGGCGAGGCTCGGCTCGTCCGGGGTGCACGCGTGTGGTTCATGTCGCACGAGCCGCTGCCGGATGGCCGGTAAGACGGTGGAGCCCGAATCGGAGGCGCTCGGAGGTCGCGTGTCATCGAGTCTCGACAGCCACCTGCCGCGAGGTTGGCGGGGCCGTCCGGGCCTTCGGCGTCAGGTCGGCGGTGTGCGGTCCAGTTCGCCGACGAGCGCGTCGACGCGGTGCGCGATGTCATCACGGATTGTCCGTACCTGGGCCACTGGTCGGCCACTGGGGTCAGGGAGCGCCCAGTCGATGTAGCGCTTGCCCGGGATGTAGGGGCACTCGTCGCCGCACCCCATCGTGACGATCAAGTTCGCGCGCTCGGCCATCTCGGGGGTGAGCGCTCTCGGGGCGCGGCCGGAAAGATCGAGACCGATCTCGCGCATGACCTCGACCACCTCGGGATTCACCCGCTCGGCCGGCGTGGTGCCCGCGGACTCGGCGGTGTGGCGGCCGTCCACGGATCGCTCGAAAAGCGCCTGGCTCATCTGCGAACGGCCGGCGTTGTGCAGGCAGACGAAGAGCACGTGCGTCATGAGCTATGGCTCTGCGGAGTGGTCGGCGGGCGGTCACCGCGCACGAGCGTGTAGGCGAACGCTCCGACGGCGGCACCGGCGAACGGGCCGGCCACGTAGACCCAGAACTCGCGCCACTCGCCGGTGACGAGCGCAGGACCGAGCGAGCGGGCAGGGTTCATCGACGCGCCGGTCACCGGGCCGCCGAAGAGAGCGTCGAGGCCGATCGTGCCGCCTATGGCGATGGCTGCGGCGGCACCGACCGCGCGGGTGTCAGTCGCGACGGCCATGATCACGAACATCAGAAACGCCGTCAGGACGAGTTCGTAGACGAACGCGCTCGCCGGCGCGACGGAGGGGATGGTCGCGCCAAGGTGGGCGGGCCGACGGGTCCAGACGACAGCGAGCGCGAGCGTGGCGGTTACGGCGCCGGCTATCTGGGCTGCGATGTAGGCGGCGGCGTCGCGAGCGGGGAAGTGGCGGGTGAGCGTGAACGCCATCGTCACGGCCGGGTTTATGTGCGCGCCGGAGAGGTGGCCGGTCGCGTAGACCATAACCATGATCACGAGGCCGAACACCAGGCCGACGCCGACCGTGCCGAGTGAGTGGTAGCGCTGATCGGCGACGATGGCCCCGCAGCCAGCGAACACGAGCGCGAAGGCGGCGAGCGCTTCCGCCGCGGCGCGGCGCGGTAGGCCGGGACGGCTGCCCGTCACAGACAGTGTCCGCGTCGAGGCTGCCTCACCTGCAGCCGCACGACGACGGCGCCGTCACAGGCTCGTCCGCGGCGGTGCTCGCGCAGCAGTCCGGCTTCGTGTCGGGCTCGCAGCACGTCGACAGCGATTCGCGGTCGCAACAGCCGGCGGCCGGCTTGTCCGCGCGGATGATCGCCGGGGCTTGATCGATGTAGCCCTCGACGAGCTCGACGCCCGTCTCGTGGGCGTTGCAGCCGGCGAGATCGAGCATCTCGTCAGTCATGTCGAGACCGTGGTCGGCGGCCGCGGCCCCGGGCGAAGCGTCAACCGCCCGCTCCGGCGCTGCGCCGGCCTCATGCTCGTCATGGAGCGGCGCCCCAAACGGCTTGGTTGGCCAGGACCTCACTCTTACCGCGCCGAGCGTCCGGCGTTGGCGTAGCGCGTGCGGACGGTCACCTCAGCCATGCCGCGACCTCCTTTATGCGCGAGTCGTTCGGGATGTAGTAGTGAGCCCAGAGGCCGCGGCGCTCGGAGGCGATCAGGCCGGCGTCGATGAGCGTCTTCAGGTGCCTGGAGATCGTCGACTGGTCGAGCGGGAACGTCGCGACCAGGTCGCACTGGCAGACCGGGTCGGCGTTGACGCGCAACGCGTCGACGATCCTCAACCGGATCGGGTGCGACAGGGCGGCCAGCAGCTTGCCGAGCTCCCGGGCCTCCGTTTCGCTCACGCCCGGCTCGGCGACCGGGGCGCAGCAGCCGCGGCTACGGGGGGCAACTCGGTCGAGTGAATCGACAGGCATAGATGCAGCATATTACATGTAATGCGTGAAACCGCATATCTATGCGGCGGTAGCGCGGTCAACGCTCGACGTCTCTGCTGTTGCATGCCTTGAGCGATGCATTAGCCAGGGGAGGCGATCGCGGCGCCCCCCGCACGCTCACTCGCGCCACCCATATTTGACGGCACCGGCTGCGAACCACCGCTGAGCGCTGCGCCCCGGTCTCAGCGCAAGAGCCAGCCCCCGTCGATCGGGAGGTCCGCTCCGTTCACCCCGCCGTTACTCAGTAGGAACAGAACGGCATCCGTGACCTCGGCCATGGTCACGAGGCGCCCGATGGGGCTGCGGGCAACCGCTGCGCTCGTGTCCTGATCGACCCAGCGGGGACTATCGCCGACGATCCCAGGGTGGATCGCGTTGACGCGCACGGGGGCGAGCTCGCTCGCCAGCGTGCGCACCAGACCCGAGACTCCGGCGTTCGAGGCGGTGACCATCGTGGAGCCGGGATACGGGCGCATCATGGCCTGACCGCCGAAGAGCACGATGGAGGCGGACGGGCCGAAGCGCGGAGTGAGGCGATGGACGACCTCCGTGTAGCCCACGAGCTTCAGGGACACCAATCGCTGTGCCCCGACGAGGTCGAAGTCGCGAACCGAGTTGGAAAACGCCTCGGCGCTCGCGATGATGAGGTGATCGACACGCTCGATGCCGTCGAGAGCCGAAGCGAGGGTCCCCGGCTCGGCGAGGTCGGCCTCCAGGCCCACGGTCTCGCCACCGATGTCGGCCGCCACCTGCCTGGCCCGTCCGACGTCCCGGCCGGCGATCACGACGCGGTCCCCACGCGCCGCGCAGCGCTCGGCGACGTCGCGACCGAGGCCTGCGGTTCCTCCGATGACCACGGTCGCCGCCACGGCGCGGCATAGTCGCATAATCGACCTCGCGCACGAGCTCGCCGCTCGCGAGCGCGCGGGAGAACGCCACGGACGCCGACTTCGGGCCGGGAGGGGCCGCGCGGGTGGCCAGCGCGCCGGCGCACAAATCTCGCTTGCGCGATAAGAATCCCTCGATCGGTCGACGCAAGGAGGCGGGATGCGGGGAAGGTGGCTAAGGCGAGGAGCGCTCGGGCGGAGCGGACTGATGCTTCTAGCGATGCTCATGCTTGGCGGTCTCGCCTCGGCGACCGCGTGGGCGGCGGATGGCGACCCGGACTCGACCTTCGGCTCCGGCGGAACCGCGGCCTTCCAACTCGGCTTCGGGAGCTACCACCCCGGATCGACCGCGAGCGCCGTAGCGGAGCAGCCGAATGGGAAGCTGGTGGCCGCGGGCGCCAACGAGAACGGCGGCGGTGACTTCGACCTGGTGGTGGCTCGCCTCACGCGGTCGGGAGCACTCGACCCGTCGTTCGGCGCGGGCGGCTCGATCGACGTCAACCTCGGCGACTCGAGCATCCGCGACACGTTCGCGACTGCGATCGCGATCCAACCCGATGGGAAGATCGTCGTCGCCGGCGACACTTACGACTGGAAGCCCTTCGTGCTGCGACTGAATCCGACCGGTGCGCTCGACGGAAGCTTCGGCAGCGGCGGCGTGGTCCGACCGGACGCTGACCGGCTCTACGGCGTCTCGGTTGCCCCCGACGGCGGGATCCTGGTCGCCGGGGACCAGCTTCAAGGCGATAGTGACGAGGCGCTGTTTCTCGAACGGCTGACCCCGGCGGGATCGATCGACGGCTCCTTCGGCAGTGGTGGCACGGTTGTCGAGCAGCTCGGGGATACGCCCCCCGATTCGCGCGCGAGCACGACCTCGGTGGCGACCGGAATCGCGGTCGGGCGCGACGGCAAGGTCATCGTGTGCGGCTATCGGACGGATTATTCGGCCGGGACGAGCGGGACGTCCGACAACGTCCTCGTGCGCTTCACGGCATCGGGAGCGCCGGACGGGTCGTTCGGGCGGGGAGGCGAGGTGACGAACCACGCCGCCCCCTACACCGGGGTCACCGGCGAGGGACTCGCGCTGACGCCGGACGGCAAGGTCGTCGAGGTCGAAAACGGCACAACCGGATCGAGCGCAACCACGGATGACATGGTCGTCCAGCGATTCGGATCTGACGGCACACTCGATCCGGCATTCGGGAACGCCGGCAGCACCCGGCTCGCCGGCGACAACGGCACCAATCTCGGCGCTGCGGTGGCGCTGCGAGCCGATGGGGAGATCCTGCTGACGAGCCCGATCGGTCCCGCCGGCAAGCCGACGTCGGCGGTGGTCGAGCTTTCGCCGGCCGGCGCGCCGAACTCCGCCTTCGGGTCCGGCGGCACCCGCGCCGAGCCGGTCAGCTTCGCGGCCCTCCTCAGTCAAAGCGATGGGAAGACGGTGCTCGCCGGCAGCTCGGACAGTCCTTACCCCAGCGGCTCCCCCGAGCTCACCGTCATGCGCCTGCTCGGGCCGGCGCCGGCTCCTGGTGGCCCCTCCGGAGGCGGGTCGCCGTCCAAACGGCGGAGGGGATCTCGGCACTTGCGCGTCAGCCGGCGGGCGTTGCTCGCGCGCGGCCTGCGATTCACGATCACGCCGCCTGCGATGCACTGGCCGGGGCGCCTGCGTGCCTCGCTCGTGTTCGAGGCCGGACGCAGCCGCCATCCGCGCGTCATCGGCGCCGTAACCCGCGAGGTGCGGCGACGCGGCCGCATAGCGCTCGACATTCGCTTGACGCGTGCGGGCCGGCGACTGTTTGCACGCCAGCACCCAAGAAGCCTGATAGTCACGCTGTCGCTACGCGACTCGGACGGCAAGCTCTGGAGGGTGCTTGACACCGTAGCCGTCAACGGCTGAGTTCGCCGCCGACGACGCGGCGGGGTCTTGACGCGGGCGGACGCCGGACGGAAGATTGCCCCGAGATGATCACCCACAGCATCGAGATCGACCGCTCGCCGCAGGACGTGTTCGCCTACCTCGACGAGCACGAGCGGCACCGCGAATGGCAGACCGAGATCGTCAGCAGCACGGTCGAGACGGAGGGGCCGGTGCGAGTGGGCACGCGCGTGCACGAGACGCGCAAGGTCGGCGGGCGTGAGCAGGACACGAGCTACGAGATCACCGAGCACGACCCGCCGCGGCGGAGCTCGTTTCGCGGCGTCGCCGGTCCGGTCAGGCCGGTGGGTGTGGTGACCGTCGAGCCGGTCGGCGACGGCACGAAGGCGCGGCTCTTGATCGAGCTCGACCTGATCGGACACGGGTTCGGCAAGCTGATCGCGCCGCTTGCCCGGATGCAGGCGCGGAAGTCGGTCGTCCAAAGTCATGAGCGGCTGAAGGCGAAGCTCGAATCCGGCGTCTGAGCTCGAGCAGGCGGCTAACGGCAGCGCTCGCAGTACCCGTGGAGCGGAAAGTGGCTGAAGCGCACCTCGTAGCCGAACGCCTCGCGGATCGAGTCGCGGACACCGTCGAGCTCGATGGGCTCGACGGCGGTGACGCGTCCGCAGCTCTCGCAGACGAGGTACTCGCGATCGCCGTGGCGAGCGAGGGTGTAGAGGCCCGGGCCGTGCGTGAGGTGGACGTGACTGACGACCCCGAGCCGCTCGAGCCGCTCCAGGTTGCGGTAGACCGACGTCAGCTCGAGGCTCGCTTGCTCGGCGATCTGCTCCGCGGACACCGGCGCCCGCGCGGCGAAGAGCGCGTCGAGCACCGCGCGAGCCTGGGTAGTGACGCGGTGGCCGGCGCGGCGGAGCTCGTCAACCACCTGGTCGATGCTGTCGAACGCGAGCGGCTCGCGCTTGGGAGCGAGGGTCATCGTCTCCGCGTTACTCGAGCTTCGCGCTCCAGCGCTCCTCGATGCGGGCCAAGCGCCAGACGGCGAGCGCGGCCATCCAGGTGAGCACGAAGAGACCGACGACAACGTAGCCGACGAGGTTCAGGTCTAGGCTCGAGGTGAAGTCCCAGATCCCGCCGCGGAGGCTGAGCTTCGTGGCGAGCACCGAGAGCAGCTCGATCGAGCCGATGACGAGCGCCACGGCTACCGACAGCCCGGTGGTCGTGATGTTGTAGAAGATCCTCCGGACCGGCTTCGCGAAGGCCCAGCCGTAGGCGAAGTTCATGAACGCGCCGTCGATCGTGTCGAACAGCGACATGCCGGCGGCGAACAGGATCGGCAGGCAGAGGATCGCGTAGAACGGCAGACCGCTGGCCGCCGCACCGCCGGCCAGGACGAGCAGCGCGACCTCGCTCGCGGTGTCGAAGCCGAGCCCGAAGAGGCAGCCGACCGGGTACATCTGCCAGGGCTGCTTGACCGCGCGGACGGCGCGTCCGTAGAAGCGGTTCATGAGTCCGCGCTCGCTCAGCTGCAGCTCGAGCTCCGCTTCGCTGTAGCGGCCGTGTCGCATGTGCCGGAAGATCCGGACGATGCTGACGAGGATGACCAGGTTGACGACCCCGATCAGGAGCAGGAACGAGCCGGACACGGCCGGGCCGACCACGCCGGTCGCCTGGTGGAGCGTCGAGCCGCCGTTCTCGACCGCGCCGCTCAGCCCGCGGACGCCCAACGAGACGAGCATCCCGAGCAGGAACACGATCGAGGAGTGTCCGAGCGAGAAGAAGAAGCCGACGCTGAGCGGTCGCTGACCCTCGCTCATCAGCTTGCGGGTGGTGTTGTCGATCGCGCCGATGTGGTCGGCGTCGAACGCGTGGCGCAGCCCGAGCGAGTATGCCGTGATGCCGATCCCGAGGCCGAAGACGCCGCCGCGGCCGAGGCTGTAGCCGTGGGGTGCGACGAGGACCAGCAGGATGAAGAAGCCGACGACGTGGAGCGTGACCACGACGCCGGCGAGCGCGCCTGCGCGGCGCCACTCGCGGGGGGTGAGTCCTGATCTGATCCTCGCCCAGCGTGAGGACGCCGCGGCGATCGAGAAAGCTCCCATTTCTCTCCTCCGCGACGGGACCCTAATGCAAGCGCGCCGCAATAAGCAAGTGGTAGTTGCGGCCACCTGGCCCGAGCGCTACTGTCCTCCGAGCGGCTGGAAGCCCGCGCCAAGGGAGGACGAGCGGCCACCGCGTCGAGATCCGAGCCGAATCCGGACGATGAGCCGGGAGCGGGGAGATGAGATCGTGTGCTTGGCCATTCCTGGCCAGATCGTCGAGGTCGTTGACGAGGCGAATCGCCTCGCCAAGGTCGACGTAGCGGGCGTTCGGCGGACCGTCAACATCGGGTTGCTCGACTCGGGTCCCGACGCCGCGGGTCCCGGCGACTGGGTCCTGATCCACGTCGGCTTCGCGCTCTCGAAGGTCGACGAGGAGGAGGCGCGCGCGACGCTCGCGCTGCTTCAACAGATGGGCACGGAGTACGAGCAGGAGCTCGAGGAGCTGAAGGCGAGCGTGATCGAATAGTGCTCGCTCCCCGTGAGCAGTCCGCGCCGCTCGGCGCGCCGGGGAGCACCTGCGACGACGAGCACTGCATCACCTGCGGCGACGTCGCCGTGCCACTGCGGGTCGTGAGAACGGACAGTGAGCGCGCGCTCGCCCTCTGCGAGAGCGAGCGGGGGGAGTGCGAGACCGTTGAGACCGCCCTGGTCGGCGCCGTTGCGGTGGGGGACCGCGTGCTCGTCCACGCCGGCGTCGCGCTGACCCTTCTGGAGGACGAGTGAGGTTCGTCGACGAATTCCGCGACGCGGAGCTCGGGCGGGCGCTCGCGGCCGAGATCCTCGACACGGTCGAGCCGGGCCGCCACTACAAAGTGATGGAGGTCTGCGGCGGACACACGCACTCGATCTACAAGTACGGCATCGACGACCTGCTGCCGGCGAACGTCGAGCTCGTCCACGGCCCCGGCTGCCCGGTCTGCGTGATCCCGATGGGCCGAGTCGACGACGGCATCGCGCTCGCCCACCAGCCCGGCGTGATCTTCACCTGCTTCGGCGACATGCTGCGCGTCCCCGGCTCGAACGGGACGCTGCTCGACGCGAAGGCCGCGGGAGCCGACGTGCGGATGGTCTACTCGCCGCTCGACGCGCTGCGGATCGCCAAGTCGAACCCGGACCGTGAGGTGATCTTCTTCGCGATCGGCTTCGAGACGACCGCACCGTCGACGGCGCTGACGCTGAAGCGCGCCCGCGCCGAGGGCGTCAGCAACTTCCTCTGCATGTGCAACCACGTTACGATCGTGCCGCCGCTGCGGGCGCTGCTCGACTCGCCCGACCTGCGCCTCGACGGCTTCATCGGCCCCGGGCACGTCTCGACCGTCGTCGGCGCGCGCCCCTTCGAGTTCATCTCCTCGGACTACGACCGCCCGGTCGTGATCTCGGGCTTCGAGCCGCTCGACATCCTCCAGTCGGTCCAGATGATCCTCGTCCAGCTCGCCGAGGGCCGGCGCGAGGTCGAGAACCAGTACCGGCGCGTCGTCCCCTACGACGGCAACCTGCGAGCGCTCGAGGTGCTAGCCGAGGTCTTCGAGCTGCGGCCGCACTTCGAGTGGCGCGGCCTCGGCTTCATCTCGCAGAGCGCGCTGCGGCTCACCGACGCGTACGCGGACCTCGACGCCGAACGGCGCTACGAGGTGCCCGGCGTGCGCGTCGCCGACCCCAAGGCGTGTCAGTGCGGCGAGGTCCTGAAGGGCGTGATCAAGCCGTGGGAGTGCAAGGTGTTCGGCTCGGCGTGCACTCCGGAGCACGCGATCGGGACCTGCATGGTCTCGCCGGAAGGTGCGTGCGCCGCCTACTACAACTACGGGCGCTTCGCCCGCGAGCGCGCGGTCGTATGAGCGAGCCGGCCCCGGTCTCCGAGCGTGAGGAGCGGATCCTCGGGATCATCGAGACGGCGCGCGCGAAGCGCCCGCGCTTCAAGGACTCGCAGATCACGATGGCCCACGGCGCGGGCGGTAAGGCCACGCAGACGCTGATCGAGGGGCTGCTCGTACCCGCCTTCGGTTCGCAGGCGCTCGCCGCAATGGGCGACGCCGGCGTGATCGAGGCCCTCGACATCGCGCTGACGACTGACAGCTTCGTCGTCAAGCCGCTCCGCTTCCCCGGCGGGTCGATCGGCGAGCTCGCCGTCAACGGCACGGTCAACGACCTCGCCGTCGCCGGCGCACGGCCACTCGCGCTGAGCCTCGCGCTCGTGCTCGAGGAAGGTCTCGCCGCCGACACGCTGCGAGCGGAGGTCGAGGCGATCGCCCGGGCCACGAGCGCCGCCGGCGTCGAGGTCATCGCCGGTGACACGAAGGTCGTCGAGCGCGGCCACTGCGACGGGATGTACATCTGCACGACCGGCGTCGGCCGCCGCGACCCGCGCGCGACGCTCGCTCCCGACGCGCTGCGCCCGGGCGACCGGATCCTCGTCTCCGGCACGATCGGCGACCACGGGACAGCGGTCATGCTCGCGCGCGACGACTTCGGTCTCGACGCGGAGATCGAGTCGGACACCCAGCCGCTCTGGCCCGCCGTCGACGCACTGCTCGACGCCGCCGGCGATGCCCTTCACTGCGCACGCGACGCGACCCGCGGGGGCGTCGCCTCAGTGCTGAACGAGCTTGCCCGGGCGTCGGGCGTGGCGATCGTCGTCAGCGAGGGGGACGTGCCGGTCGCGGCCGGCGTCCAGGGCGCCGCGGAGCTGCTCGGGATCGACCCGCTGTACGTGGCAAACGAGGGCAAGCTCGTCGCCTTCGTCGCACCCGAGCGAGCCGATGCCGCGCTGGCCGCCCTGCGGAGCGTGCCGGGCTGCGGCGAGGCCGCGCAGATCGGCGAGGTCAAGACCGAGCCGCCGGGGATGGTGCTCGTCGACACCGCGTTCGGCGGCCGGCGGGTAATGGACCAGCTCGTCGGCGACCCGCTGCCGAGGATCTGCTGATGCACGAGCTCTCGATCGCCGCAGCGGTGGTCGAGGTCGCTCGCCGGCACGCCGGCGGCCGCCGGGTGACGGCGGTGGAGGTCGAGGTCGGCGCGCTGCGACAGGTCGTCCCCTCGGCGCTCGAATTCGCATTCGGGCTCGTCGCCGAGGGCAACGAGCTCGCAGGGGCTGAGCTGGCGATCGAGGAGGTGCCGGCAGCCGGACGCTGCCGGGGCTGCGGTGCGTGGAGCGAGTGGGCCGAGTTTCCGCTGCTGTGCGGAGCCTGCGGAGGGATGGACGTCGACGTCGAGCGAGGCGAGGAGCTGCTCGTGACGGCGATCGAGCTCGAGGAGATGGCGACGATTGGAGGGACGGGCGATGACAGCTGAAGCGCAGGCGCCTCAGGCCAAGGGGGTCGAGGAGGTCCACATCCTCTGGACCTCGGAGGGGATGAGCTGCGACGGCGACACGGTCTCGATCACCGCCGCCGGCCAGCCCGGCATCGAGGACGTCCTGCTTGGCGCGATCCCGGGCCTGCCGAAGGTTCACCTGCACAACAAGGTGCTCTCGCCGACGCTCGGCGGCGAGGAGTTCATGGCGCCCTTCCACGCCGCCGCCAACGACGAGCTCGGCGCGCCCTTCGTGCTCGTCGTAGAGGGCTCGATCCCGAACGAGGAGATCAACGGCGAGGGCTACTGGACCTCGATGGGAAACGACCCCGCGACCGGCGAGCCGCTGACGCTCAACTGGTGGCTCGACCAGCTCGCTCACAAGGCCTGGGGAGTCGTGGCGATCGGAACCTGCGCGACCTACGGCGGCATCCACGCGATGGCCGGCAACCCCACCGGCTGCATGGGACTCGCCGACTACCTCGGCTGGGACTTCCGCTCCGCCGGGGGCCTGCCGATCGTGAACATCCCGGGCTGCCCCGTCCAGCCCGAGAACTTCATGGAGACCCTTACCTGGCTGCTCTACCAGGCCGCCGGGCTCGCGCCGGTGATCCCGCTCGACGACCAGCTGCGCCCCCAGTGGATCTTCGGCAAGACCGTCCACGAGGGCTGTGACCGCGCCGGCTACTACGAGCAGGGGGACTTCGCCGAGGACTACAACTCGCCGAAGTGCCAGGTCAAGATCGGCTGCTGGGGGCCGGTCGTCAACTGCAACGTCCCGAAGCGGGGCTGGATGGCCGGCATCGGCGGCTGCCCGAACGTCGGCGGAATCTGCATCGGCTGCACGATGCCGGGCTTCCCAGACAAGTTCATGCCGTTCATGGACGCGCCTCCTGGCGGCGGCATCTCAAGCGCGATCACCGGGGCCTACGGGCCGGTGATGCGCAAGCTGCGCAGCGTCACCAACCACACCATGAACAAGGAAACGAAGTGGCGACATAGGGGCAACAAGCTGACCACGGGCTACCAGCCTCGCTGGGGCAACTAAGGGGGGAAAGAGCGATGGCTGTTCGCGAGAAGGTACGCCCGGAGTCCGGGAACATCGTCGACATGTCGTGGGATCCGATCACCCGGATCGTCGGCAACCTCGGCATCTACACGAAGATCGACTTCGACAACAACGAGGTGGTCTCGTGCAAGAGCACCTCGTCGCTGTTCCGCGGCTACAGCGTGTTCATGAAGGGCAAGGACCCGCGCGACTCGCACTTCATCACGAGCCGCATCTGCGGGATCTGCGGCGACAACCACGCCGTCTGCTCGTGCTACGCGCAGCAGATGGCCTACGGGGTGAAGCCGCCGCCGCTCGGCGAGTGGATCGTCAACCTGGGTGAGGCGGCCGAGTACATCTTCGACCACATCATCTTCCAGGACAACCTGGTGTTCGTGGACTTCTGCGAGCAGCTCGTGCGGGAGACCAACCCGGGGCTGCTCAACAAGGCGGAGAAGACCGAGGCGCGCGGGGCGAACGTGCACGGCTACGGCACGATCGCCGACATCATGCGCTCCTACAACCCGTTCACGGGCGAGACGTACAAGGAAGCGCTGCACATGAGCCGGATCGGGCGGGAGATGATCTGCCTGATGGAGGGGCGCCACGTGCATCCCTCGACGGTCTATCCGGGCGGCGTCGGGACGGTCGCCACCCCGACGTTGTTCACCGACTACCTGAGCCGCCTGCTGCGCTGCCTCGACTTCATCAAGAAGGCCGTGGCGATGAACGACGACGTGTTCGACTTCTTCTACGAGGCGATGCCGGGCTACGAGGAGGTCGGGCGGCGGCGGATCCTGCTCGGCTGCTGGGGCGCCTGGAACAACCCCGAACACGTCGATTACAGCTACCGGAACATGAACGACTGGGGCAACGAGATGTTCGTCACGCCCGGCGTCGTCGTCGACGGCGAGCTCGTGACCACCGACCTGGTCGACATCAACCTCGGCATCCGGATCCTGCTCGGCAGCTCCTACTACGACGACTGGACCGGCGAGGAGACGTTCGTCGAGCGCGACCCGCTCGGCAACCCGGTCGACAAGCGCCACCCGTGGAACCAGACGACGATCCCGAAGCCGCAGAAGCGCGACCTCGAGGGCGGCAACTACAGCTGGGTGATGAGCCCGCGCTGGTACGACAAGCGCACCGGCGACCACCTGGCGCTCGACACCGGCGGCGGCGCGCTCGCGCGCCTGTGGGTGACCGCGCTCGCCGGCAAGGTCGACACGCCGTTCGTCAAGGCGACCGGCCACAGCGTCCAGATCAACCTCCCGCAGACGCCGAACACGCCCGAACAGACGCTCGAGTGGGAAGTGCCGAAGTGGTCGAACGCGATCGAGCGTGACCGGGCGCGGATCTACTTCGTCGCCTACTCGGCGGCGATGGCCTTCTACTTCGTCGACCAGGCGCTGAACGAGGTCCGCTCCGGGGTGACCAAGGTCTTCGAGGACTTCGAGGTCCCCGACGAGGCGATCGGATGCGGGTTCCACGAGGCGGTGCGGGGGGTCCTCTCGCATCACCTGGTGATCCGCGACGGCAAGATCGCGAACTACCACCCGTACCCGCCGACGCCGTGGAACGGCAGCCCGACGGACTCCTACGGCACGCCCGGGCCGTACGAGGACGCGGTGATGGGGATGCCGATCTTCGAGGAGAACCCGAGGGAGAAGTTCCGCGGAATCGACATCATGCGGGCGGTCCGCAGCTTCGACCCGTGCCTGCCCTGCGGCGTGCACATGTACGTCGGCGGGGGGCGCACGGTCAAGCAGGTCCACTCGCCGATGTTCGGCTCGCAGCATGGATGACGCGGAACGGGTCGGGCGTGTCGAGCGGCTGCTCG
Organism: uncultured Actinomycetes bacterium; assembly: GCA_963719375.1. Taxonomy (GTDB): domain Bacteria; phylum Actinomycetota; class Thermoleophilia; order Solirubrobacterales; family Thermoleophilaceae; genus JAICJV01. The sequence continues at coordinate 3,202,015 of CAVRBY010000001.1, forward strand.
AGGCCGTCGAGGCGCTGCCCGACGCGGGGCAGTGCCTCGAGCTGGTCCAGGCGCTGCTCGACCTCTACGGCGAGGGGCTGAGCCGGGTCGTCGACGCGATCGGCGACGGGCCCGACGCCGACCGGCTCGCCGCCGTGCTCACCGAGGATGAGCTCGTTTCGCACCTGCTGATGCTGCACGGGCTGCATCCCGTGCCCCTCGAGGAGCGGGTGCTCGACGCGCTCGAGGAGCTGCGCCCGACGCTCGAGCGCGACGGTGTGAGCGCCGAGCTCGCCGGAGTAGACGACGGGGTGGTGCGATTGCGGCTCGAGGGCTGCCCGTCGACGGCGCTGCGACGCTCGATCGTCGAGTCGGTGCAGGCAGCGGCGCCCGAGGTCGAACGGGTCGACGCCGACGCGCCGCCGGCCGTGATCCGGGTCGACGGCGGCGCCCTGCTCCCGCAGGCTGAACGCACCGTCGTGCGCTCAGCGTCGGCTGCCGGGGATGCGGCTCGTGGCGTCGAGCAGGAACGGACCGCCCTGTCGTGAGCGGCGTGGTGACACCGCGGCTCGGAAGGCTCGTCCGGGGCTCCGAGGGAACGCGTGAAGCGGAGCCCGAGCGCTGCGAGCTGTGCGGTGGGCACGTGCCCGCCTCGCACCGCCACCTGCTCAACCTCGACGCCGACGAGCTGATGTGCGCGTGCCGGGCGTGCGCGACGCTGTTCGACGGCGCTGCCGCGGGCGGGGGGCACTACCGGCTCGTGCCGGACCGTCGGCTGCGGCTCGACGACTTCGAGCTCGACGATGCGCTCTGGGAGGAGCTAGAGATCCCCGTCGACGTCGCCTTCTTCTTCCACGGGACGCGGGCGGGCCGCGTGCTCTCGTTCTACCCGGGGCCGATGGGCGCGACGGCGTCGGAGCTGCGGCTCGAGGCCTGGTCCGCGATCGAAGCCGCGAACCCGGTGCTCGAGACGCTCGAGCCGGACGTGGAGGCGCTGCTCGTCAACCGGACGCGCGGCGCGCGCCGCCACTGGATCGTGCCGATCGACGAGTGCTACGCGCTCGCCGGGCTGATGCGCACCAGCTGGCGGGGCCTGACCGGCGGCAAGCAGGTGTGGCTCGAGCTCGATCGCTTCACGGAGACGCTCGATCGCCGCTCGCGAGGCGCGAGCGGCAAGGGAAGGGAGAGAGGATGTTCGACACGCTGAAGCAACTGCTGACCGGCAGCAGCGACACGCCGCCGCCAGCCGACATATCGGCGCACACGCCGGGGATCAAGGAGGGCAACGCGCTCGGTAGCTACGACGGCATGCCCGGTCACAAACCCGACGGGCGCTCGACCGCGCAGCGTTCCACCGGGGTCAACGCGGAGGCACGCGAACCGATCGATCCCCGGATGCCGAACATCTCGCCCGCCTAAGAAGGGCTTTCACAATGGACCCGCACACATCTGGCGGCGGCGCACCGTCGCCTGCCGCCGTCCTCGGAGCCGGACAGAGCACCGCTCTGCCTCGGCTCCTGCGTCCTCGGCATGCTCGGTACGGCGCTCGCCAGCCGCACACTCGCCATTGTGAAAGACCTTCTAAGTGATCGCCGGCGTCGAGACGATTCCCGAACTGCGGTTCGCGGTCGAGGGCGCCGCGCCGGTCGAGTACGCGGCCTCGCCGTCGCTCGGCTTCGGAATTCGGATCGGGAGCTCCGAGCCGATCCGCTCGATCGTGCTCGACGTGCAGCTGCAGATAGCCGCGCGGCGGCGCCGCTACGAGCCGGAAGAGCGCGAGCGGCTGTTCGAGCTTTTCGGCCTGCCCGAGCAGTTCGGCTCGACGCTGCGGACGCTCCTCTGGACCCGGACGACGCTGGTCGTGCCGCCCTTCGAGCACGAGACGGTCACCGAACTGGTGGTCCCGTGCAGCTACGACCTCGAGGTGAGCGCGGCGCGCTATCTCGCCGCCCTGGGTGACGGGGAGGTGCCGCTCGAGCTCCTCTTCAGCGGTACGTGCTTCTACGGCGACCCGCTGCGCACGGCCCGGCTCGACCACGCTGCTGCCGAGGCCGGCTACCGGCTCCCGGTGGCCGTCTGGCGGGAGACGATGGATCGCCACTTCCCCGGGTCGGCCTGGCTGCGGGTGCGGCGGGAGACCTTCGACCGCCTCGTGGCCTACAAGGCGCGCGGGGCGCTGACGAGCTTCGACGAGGCCGTCGACCGCCTGCTCGGCGAGGGGTCCTGAGCTTGGACGCGCTGCGCAAGATCGCCGACGCGGTGCTCTACGAGGGCTACATCCTGTGGCCCTACCGCCGCTCGGCGGCCAAGAACCGCCAGCGCTTCACCTTCGGCGGCGTCTACCCGAGAGCGCACTCCGAGCGCCACCCCGATGACTCCTGGGTGATGCAGACCGAGGTGCTGGAGCGTGGCGCTCGGAGTGCGCTCTCAGTCCGGATCCGGTTTCTGCAGGTGGTCCAGCGGCAGGTGCTCGACGAGGGCGTGCCGGTCGACTCGCTGGAGGTCGGCGGCGAGCGCTACCTGACCTGGGAGGAGGCGGTCGAGCGCGAAATCGAAGCGGCCGTGCCCGGCAGGACGGCCATCTCGGTCGCCGCGGGCTCCGCGATCGAGCGCCTGTCGAAAACCGCTTCGATTTCGCGCTCCTGGGGGGCGCTCGAGGGAAGCGTGGCGGTTGCGGTCGAAGAGGTACAGCCGGAGCTCCGACGCGTCACGGTGCGGATCGAGAACGTGAGCGACTTCCGCGAGGGCTCGCGTGAGCGCGCTCTCGAGCAGACGTTCTGCTCGACGCACACGGTGCTGACCGGAGGCGAGCTCGTGTCGCTGACGGACCCTCCCGAGGACCTGCGCGAGGAGGCCGAGCGGTGCGAGAACGCCGGCACCTGGCCGGTACTCGTCGGCGAGCGCGGCAGCCGCGAGACGATGCTCTCGGCGGCGATGATCCTGCCCGACTACCCGGAGGTCGCGCCCGAGAGCCCAGGCGACCTGTTCGACGGCGGCGAGATCGACCAGCTGCTCGTGCTGAACATCCTCAGCCTGACCGACGAGGAGAAGCGGGAGGTCCGCGCCACCGACCCCCGTGCACGCGAGATCCTCGAGCGCACCGAGGGGCTCTCCGAGGAGCAGCTGATGCGGCTGCACGGCACGATTCGCGAATGGGGCCTGGCGCGATGAGCCGGCCGCCGTGGGAGGAGCTCGAGCGGCCCGGCCCCGACGCGGTCACGGTCGCCGGCGTCGAGCTGCGGCGGGGCAGCAGGGTTCGGCTGCGCCCACGCGCGGGAGGCGACGTGTTCGACATCGCGCTCGCCGGGCGGGCGGCGACGGTCGCGGACATCGAGCAGGACGTGGACGGCGGCCTCCAGGTCGCGGTGACGGTCGACGACGACCCGGGCCGGGACCTCGGCGCGATCAACCAGCCGGGACACAGGTTCTTCTTCTCCCCGGAGGAGGTCGAGCCGCTCGGAGGGCGACGGGTGCTAGTCGCCGGGATCGGGAACGTCTTCCTCGGCGACGACGGCTTCGGCGTCGCGGTCGCGGAGCGCCTGGCGCGGCGTGAGCTGCCCGCCGGGGTCGAGGCCCGCGACTTCGGGATCCGCGGGATGGACCTCGCCTACGCGCTCGGCGACTACGACGCGGCGGTGCTCGTCGACGCCGTGCCGCGCGGCGGCGAGCCCGGGACGCTCTACGTGATCGAGCCGAAGCTCGACTTGCCCGGGGGCCAGTTCCAGGCGCACGGGATGGACCCGGTGAGCGTGCTCGCGCTCGCGCGTGAGCTCGGGGGGACGCCGGAGCGGGTAGCTGGTCGTCGGCTGCGAGCCGCTGGCGGTCGTGGGGGAGGACGAGGAAGACGTTGTGGTCGAGCTGAGCGAGCCCGTGCGGGCGGCGATCGACGGGGCGGTTGAGCTCGTCGTGGAGCTGCTGGCCGAGCTCGCGGCGAACGAGAGGAGCGAATGATGGGACGGCTTTTGTTGCTGGTGCTGCTTGCGGCCTTGGCGGCGCTGATCGCCACGCAGGCGCCCGAAGTTCAGCGCTACCTGAAGATCCGGTCGATGTAATGCACCGGGTCAAGGTGAGGATCGTCGAGGACGCACTCGACGCGAACAACACGATCGCGCGCGCCAACCGCGAGGACTTCGACCGCGCCGGGGTCAAGGTGGTCAACCTGATGAGCGCGCCGGGGGCCGGCAAGACGACGCTGCTCGAGCGCGTCCTGGGCGAGCTCGACGGCGTGCGCGTCGGGGTGCTCGAGGGAGACGTGCAGGGATCGCTCGACGCGGACCGGCTCGCCTCGCTGCACGTGCCCGTGACCCAGCTCAACACAGGCGCCGGCTTCGGCGGCGAATGCCACCTCGACGCGAACATGGTGCGCTCCGCGCTGCCCTCGCTGCCGCTCGAGGAGCTCGACCTGCTGGTGATCGAGAACGTCGGGAACCTCGTCTGCCCGGCGGAGTTCCGGGTCGGGGAGGACACGCGAGTGATGGTCTCCTCGGTCGCGGAGGGTGCGGACAAGCCGCTCAAGTACCCGCTGATGTTCCGTGCCTGCGAGCTGGTCGTCGTCAACAAGCTCGACCTGCTGCCGCACGTCGACTTCGACCTCGACCGCTTCATGGGGCACCTCGACGCGGTGCACCCGGGCGTAGAGCGGATGCTCACCTCGGCCCGGACCGGCGAAGGCGTCGGCGCGCTGCGCGACTGGTTCGCGGCGCTCGCGCTCGACACGCGGGTCCCGGCTTGAGAGACCTGCTGAGCCCGGGCGGGCTCGAGCGGCTGCTGGCCGAGCGCGTAGAGCTGGGCGCCGCCTTCTTCGAGGGTGAGGCGGAGCGGATCGCGCGGCTGTGCGAGCGGATGGCCGATCGCTTCGGCGCGGGGGGCAGGCTGATCGCTCTCGGGCGCTCGCCGGCCGCCCGCTCCGACGCACGGCACGTGGCGGTCGAGTTCGTCCACCCGGTGATCGTCGGCAAGCGAGCGCTTCCGGCGATCGCCCTCGTGGACGCGGTGGACCGGGAGGTCTCGCTGCTTGCCGAGCGCGACGACATCGTGATGGCGTTCGATCCGGAGCCGGCCGTGGAGGTGGCTCGCGCGCGAGGGTGCCTGACGATCGCGTTCTCGCGCTCAGGCGCCGAGTGGGAGTTCCTCGTGCCGAGCGAGGACCCCTACGTGCGGCAGGAGCTGGCCGAGACGCTCTACCACGTGCTGTGGGAGCTCGTCCACGTCTTCTTCGAGGGGCGCCCCACCGGGGAGGCGAGGGGGGCGGGCGCGGCGAGCTTTCTGTACCCGTTCCTCAGTGAGGCGCGGGCACCGGACGAGGCGCTCGTCGAGGATGTCCGGCGCTCGGTTCTGATGAAGGCGGCCGAGGTAGCCGAGCTACGAGCCCAAACCCTCCGCGACAACGAGCGTGAGCTGCTTGCCGCGAGCCGGGCTCTGCGGACCTGCTTCGACGCGGGCGGCAAGCTGCTCACGCTCGGCAACGGCGGCTCCGCTACCGACGCGATGGACGCCGTGGCCGACTTCAGCTCCGGCGTCGTGCCGCGGCCGGCGATAGACCTGACCGCCGACCCCGCGATCATCACCGCGATCGCGAATGACATCGGGCCGGCCGCCATCTTCGCGCGCCAGGTGATCGCCTACGGACGCGCCGGCGACGCGCTGCTGGCGCTCTCGACGAGCGGCAACTCGGAGAACGTGATCGTCGCGCTCGGCGAGGCCCGCAAGCGCCACATCGTGACCTGCGCGCTCGTCGGCTACGACGGCGGCCGGGTGGCGAGCGAAGGCCTGGCGGACCACGTCGTCGTCACCCGCTCGCAGCACATCCCGCGAATCCAGGAGGCGCAGGCGAGCGCCTATCACGCGCTGCGCGAGCTGGTCGAGCGCGAGGCCTGATGGCCACGAGCCTCGCTCGCTCGCGCATGGTCGTGCGCGTCGAGGGAACGGTTCAGGGTGTCGGCTTCCGCCCGTTCGTGTACCGGCTCGCCGCGGAGCTCGGGCTCGCCGGATCGGTGCTGAACGACGCGCGCGGGGTCGCGATCGACATCGAGGGCGAGGGCGCGGCACTCGCCCGCTTCCTTGAGCGCTTGGTCGACGAGAGGCCGCCACTGGCGCGAGTCGAGCGGGTGGTTCAAGAGCATGCGCCGGCTCGCGGGGTCTCGGGGTTCGAGATCGTGGCGAGCCGTGGCGGCGTGCCGGAGGCGCCCGTGTCGGCGGACAGCGCGACGTGCGACGACTGTCTGCACGAGCTGTTCGACCCGCACGACCGCCGCTACCGCTACCCGTTCATCAACTGCACCAACTGCGGCCCCCGCTTCACGATCGTCCGCGGCGTCCCCTACGACCGCCCGCTGACGACGATGGCGGACTTCGTCATGTGCAAGCGCTGCCGCTCCGAGTACGAAGATCCGCGCGACCGTCGCTTCCACGCGCAGCCGAACGCGTGTCCCGAGTGTGGCCCGCGGGTCCGCCTCGCGGGCGAAGCGGCCGGGGATCCGCTCGAGGCGGCGGCAGCCGCGCTGGCCGGCGGGGCGATCGTCGCCGTAAAGGGACTCGGTGGATTCCACCTGGCCTGCCGGGCGGACGACGAGCGGGCGGTCGCGACCCTGCGCTCCCGCAAGCACCGCGAGGAAAAGCCGTTCGCGCTGATGGCGCGCGAGGTCGACGCCGCCCGCTCGCTCGTGGAGCTCAGCGCCGAGGCGGAGGCGCTGCTCGCGAGCGGCGAGCGCCCGATCGTGCTCGCCCCGCGGGCAGCCGGCGCCCCGGTCGCCGAGGCGGTCGCACCGCGCTCGGCCGAGCTCGGCGTGATGCTGCCCTACTCGCCGCTGCACCACCTGCTGCTCGCCGACGCGCGGGTACCGCTCGTGATGACGAGCGGAAACGTCTCGGACGAGCCGATCGCCTATCGAGACGCCGACGCGATCGAGCGCCTCGGCGAGATCGCCGACCTGCTGCTCGTCCACGACCGGCCGATCGAGACGCGCACGGACGACTCGGTGGCGCGCATCGCCGGCGGGCGGCCGCGGCTGCTGCGCCGCTCACGCGGCTACGTGCCGCGGAGCCTGCCCCTACCCGCCGGCGGTCCCGACCTGCTCGCCTGCGGGGCCGAGCTGAAGAGCACCTTCTGCGTCGCCAAGGGCGGCCGCGCCTGGGTCAGCCACCACGTCGGCGACCTGCGCAACTGGGAGACGCTGTCGTCGTTTTGCACCGGCGTAGAGCACTTCGAGCGGCTCTTCGCGGTCTCGCCTCGCCGGGTCGCCCACGACATGCATCCCGACTACCTGTCGACGAAGTACGCGCTCGAGCGGGCCGGCGTCGAGCACGTCGCCGTACAGCACCACCACGCCCACCTCGCCGCCTGCCTCGCCGAGCACCGTGTCTTTGAGCCGGCCGTCGGGGCGATCTACGACGGCACGGGCTACGGGCTCGACGGAAGCGTCTGGGGCGGCGAGCTGCTCGCCGGAGGCCTCGACGGCTTCATGCGGGTCGGCCACCTCTGGCCGGTGCGGCTGCCCGGTGGCGAGCGCGCGGTGCGGGAGCCGTGGCGGATGGCGTGCGCGTGGCTTTCCGCGGCGCTCGACAGCGAGGAGCCGCCGCTGCCGGCACTGCTGCGCGGATCGGTCGACGAGTCCAGCTGGCGGTCCGTCGCGCGGCTCGCGAGCGCGGGCCTCGCGTCGCCCTTGACGACGAGCGTGGGGCGGCTGTTCGACGCCGTCGCGGCGCTCTGCGGCGTGCAAGCGTGTGTCAACTACGAGGGGCAGGCGGCTATCGAGCTCGAGGCTGTCGCCTCGCGCTCGGGTGACCGTGGCGCGTATCCGCTGCCCGTCTCCGACGCGCTCGTCCTCGATGCCCGCCCCACGATCGAGGCGATCGCGAAGGACCTATCGAGGGGTGAGCCGCCATCGCTCGTTTCCGCGCGATTCCACGACGCGCTGGCGGCGGCGACGGCCGAGGCGTGCATGCGCGCGTGCGAGGCAGGCGCGCTCGACACGGTGGTGCTTTCCGGCGGCGTGTTCCAGAACCGGCGCCTGCTCGAGGGAACGGTCTCTCTACTGCGCGGGCGGGGAGTCCGCACGCTCGTCCCGGCACTGCTGCCGGCCGGCGACGGCGGGATCGCGTTCGGTCAGGCGGCCGTGGCGTCGGTGTAGGTCAACCCGCTTTGCGACTCGCGAGGGGTGCGGGAGCGGAGCCGTCCACGTCGAGGCTGTAGAGCGCGAGCCCGTGGGGGACTCCCCGCAGCTCGCTGATCCGGCGGCGGCGCAGCCGCCCTCGGCGCGGTCCGAGGTGCCTGCGAATCGGCTCAGAGATCAGCACCTGATTCCGTGTCGCCGCCTCACAGAGGCGGGCCGCGACGTTGACGTCGACGCCGATGTAGTCGGTGCCGATCGGCTGCGGAGTGCCGAAGTGCAGGCCGGCACGCAGCTGCGGCTCGTAGCCGTCAAGCTTGACCTCGCGGACGAGCTCGATCGCGCGCTCGGCCGCGGCGAGAGCACAGCCGGCGTCGGGGAAGACCGCCATCGTGCCGTCGCCCAAGCGCTTGACGACCTCTCCGCCGTTGTCCTCTACGACCTCGCTGACGACCGCATCGATCGAGCGGAGCGCCTTGAGCGAGTCGACGTCGCCGGCCTTGAGAGCCCAGGTCGAGAAGCCGACCAGGTCCGTGAACAGGATCGCGACCTCGCTCTCCCCGCGGCCCGAGCGGAGATCCTCTCCGGCCCAGTCGGCGATCTGAAGCAGGGCCATCCCGAGCTCGGCAAGCGCACTCCAGCGGCCATCGTTGGCGGCTGCCCACGCCTGGCGGGCGAGCACTCGCTGCGGGTCACTGCCGGTCGTCGACAGCGGATCGCCGAAATCAGCGTCGCCGGGAAGCAGCTCGCGAAGAGTCCGCACCGCGGGTCGCAGACTGCGCCGTGCGTTGAGCCAGCGCAACAGGCCGCGCGTTTCGCCTGGCCATCCGATCATCGGCCCTCGGCGTCCATCCGGTGGTAGGTCGCCGTGCGCCCGGGCCTGCGAATCGCTTCAGCCAGCAGCGGCCACATTTGATGCTTTCCGCTCGGCTCGCGACGGGCCGTCGTATCCGGCGGGGTGGAGGACGAAGAGCTCAGCGGCGAGGCCGTCGGCCTCCGTGTCGATTCCGCTGACGAACGCGCGCACCTTCCGACCGGTAACGCGTTCGATCACCCCGCAGAATTCCGAGACCGTCGCGTACTGGACGACCAGGCGCAGGTCCCGCAGCCGTTGATGCTCGCCCATCGCCACGAGACTGTGCTCGGCCCGGGTAAAGGTGTCCTCCAGGATGACGGCGAGCACGTCGGGGCCGCACCAGTTGGCTCGGGCCTTGGTCGGACCCCGTCCGAACCGCTCCTTGTAGAGGCGGACCATCTCGTTCGAGATCGCCATCGTCATGTTTGCGTGCGTTTCGCCGCCGTTGCGGCGGGTTTGCCGAGGCTCTGGCTCTGACATCTGGTTCCCCTGTTCGCCCTGGGTACCGAGCGTAAGCGCAGTCCCGACTGAAGGCACGAGGCCCGCGGGAAGAGAGATCGGGGCCGTGCCGTGCTGCATGCGGTGGGAGGCCGATCCGGGCGCCCCAGGGCATCGCTTAAGCCTAGATGATTGATTCCGAGTCACGCCATTTCTGTCCGACAGCGCACCTGGAATCAATCATCTCCGGGCAGCCGCGCGGCCGAGAGGTGTCGCTGCGGTCATCGCGATCATCGGCTTCGTGTTGATCGGCGGGGGGCATCTCGGCCCCAGCTGAGCGACCGCGAAAGACGCCGGAGGCGGGGAGATGGTTGCGCTACCGAGTTCCGGCCCAGCAGCGCACGATGTCGCGCATCGACACCACGCCGACCGGCTCGCCGTCGTCTACCACGACGAGGTGTCGAAACCCGCCGCTGATCATCGCCTCAGCGGCCTGCTCGAGCGACCAGTCGCCCGCGGCGAACCTTGCCTCCGACGTCGCGTAGTCGCCTACCGTCTCGCTGTCAAGGCTCTTGTTCGCCGCGACCGCTCTCAACAGATCGCGTTCGGTGAATATCCCCGGTCCGGGCTGTTCCGGGTCGACGATGACGGTCGCGCCGCAGTTTCGTTCGTCCATCGCCTGCGCCGCGTCCCTCAGCGTGCGTCCAGGGGTGAGCGTAAGCAGATCGTCCGTCATCGCCTCTCGTATCTCCACCGGTGACCTCCGCTCTGGCGTTGGCTCGGGGGAATCTAGCGCCCGCCCGGCGTCCATGATCGGACGCGTCGAAACGGCGCGGGGATCGATCCGCCGTCGGGATGGATCCGACTCATCGCGCGGGCATCTCGAGCCCTTCGGCGCGGCGGGGATGGCGCGACGGCACGCCTTAGCGTGCGACCACTCGGTCGTAGTGAGTCCTAGACCGCCCAGTCGCGCAACCCCGAACCGGACCTGGTCCGGGGCGATCGGCGCCTGCGCGCCCGCGTGCCTTCCTGGCCCCGCCTTAGTGGGTGCTCGTGGCGAGGGTCGGGCCCGTCGGCTCGGCTCCGCGGAGCGCCCGGCTCAGCAGCCGCCACAGCGTCGCGCGCTCGTCGGCGTCGAGCGCCTGGAGGACCTCGTCCTCGATGTCCTCTTGCGCTCGAGCGGCGCGCTCCAGAGCCTCGCGGCCGGACTGGGTGATGAATACGCGGTGGCGCCGGCGGTCGTCTGAGTCGCGACGCCGGACCAGATACCCGCAATCCTCGAGCTCGTTGAGCAGCAGGACCACGTTCTTGGCGTCGATGCAGAGCGCGTCGACGAGCTCCTGCTGCTGCGCGCCATCGTGGTCGCCCAGATAGCTGAGCGCCATCAGCAGGCGCAGGTCTATCCCGAGCAGCTCAGGGTTGCTCCGTCGCATGACCTGCTTGGCCAAACGCGGGAGGAGGACCATCGCCCCGGCTGCGGTTGCAGCGTGCTCGGTTTCCATGACACGCCGATTATAGCGCGGATTTCGCGACTTTCCCGCGCCTGCCAATAGTGCCTGTGGCGAGATTGATACCTGAAACACGAATCATCCGTGCTATGGTGGTCCTCCCGATGTCACCAAGAAGGACGACCATGAGCACATCCCCGCCTCAAGCCGCCGCCGGACCCAACCGCTGGGCTGTCCTGGCCCTCCTCGGAGTCGCGCAACTGATGGTCGTGCTGGACGCGACGATCGTCAACGTCGCGTTGCCCTCGGCGCAGCGAGCGCTGCACTTCTCGGCCGATAACCGGCAGTGGATCGTCACGGCCTACGCCCTCGCCTTCGGCAGCCTGCTCCTCGTCGGCGGCAAGCTCGGCGACCTGTTCGGCCGCAAGTGGACGCTGATCGGGGGGCTCGTCGGATTCTCCATCGCGTCCGCGATCGGCGGGCTCGCGCAGTCCTTCGGGATGCTCGTCGGCGCCCGGGCGCTGCAGGGAGCGTTCGGGGCGCTGCTTGCCCCCTCCGCACTGGGCCTGTTGACCGTGACCTTTCAGGGCTCCAAGGATCGGCCTAAGGCATTCGGCATCTTCAGCGCGATAGCCGCGGGCGGCGCGTCGGTCGGGTTGCTGCTCGGCGGCGTGCTGACGCAGGCGATCTCGTGGCGCTGGAGCCTTTACGTCAACCTGGCGATCGCGGTTCCGACGGCGATTGTGGCGCTGCGGCTGTTGCGCAGCCAGCGGCAGGAAGCGCGCCCCCGGATCGACCTGCCCGGCGTGGCAGTTGCGTCGGGTGGCCTGTTCGCCCTGGTCTATGGCTTCTCGAGCGCCGAGACCAGCTCGTGGTCAAGCCCGATCACGATCATCGCGCTAGCCGCGAGCGTTGTGCTCCTGGCCGGATTCGTGGTCCTCGAGCGGCGGGTGGAGCATCCGCTGTTGCCACTGCACATCGTCTGGGACCGGGCGCGCGGAGGCGCGTACGCGACCATCGCGCTGGCCGGCTCGGCGATCTTCGCCGTCTTTCTCTTCCTGACCTACTACATGCAGCAGAGCCTCGGCTTCTCACCCCTGAAGACCGGGCTCGGCTTCCTGCCGATGACGGTCATGATCGTCCTCACCGCCACCACGGTGCAGACCCGAGTGCTGCATCGCACCGGTGCCAAGCCGCTCGTCGCGAGCGGAATGGGACTCGGGCTGACGGCGATGATCCTCCTCTCGCGCCTTACGGCCCACGGCGCCTACGCCAGCCATGTCCTGCCTGGGCTCGTGCTCAGCGGTCTGGCCATGGGCCTGATCTTCGCCCCGGCTTTCTCGACAGCGACGCTCGGCGTGCGGAGCAGCGACGCCGGCATAGCGTCTGCGATGGTGAACACCTCGCAGCAGGTCGGAGGCTCGGTCGGGACCGCGCTCCTGAGCACGATCTTCGCGAGCGCCGCCGCTACCTACGCGTCAGTGCACACGCATGCCGGTGGTCTGGCCAACGCGGCGTCGATCCACGGCTACACGACCGCATTCCAGTCGGCCGCCGCGCTGTTCGGAGTCGGCCTGTTCGTCGCGCTGCTGATCCTTCCCTCCGACGGCGCCGCGCGCGCCCGTAGCGCGCAGGCCAAGGCGGGCGCCGACCTCGCGCTCGGAGTAGAGGGCGCGTGACCGCGCGGCGATCGCCATACGGCACTGCAGCCATCCCGGATACAGAGGAGAAGTCCTGATGAATGACAGAACCGCCGACCTCGCGGGAGACCTCAGCTCCGGGAACGGCGTTCCTAATCGCCGCCGGCCGATCCGGCGGACCCGCGCGGGCGTTGCGCGAGAGCGCCGGCCGGTCGGGCCGCTCCGTCGCTGGTCGGTCGCCGATCTCCGTGCCAGTGCGATCGCGCGAGCCTCCGCGGAGGGAGTCGCCCACTAACGGCTCGGGCAAGCGCCGACGGTCCGCCCTCGCGGCGGACATTGGGATTGCGCGATACGTGACGGAGCGGGGGACCCCGCGGTGGTCGGCAGCGACTAGTCGCAGGCGGGGTGGTCACCCCGAAGACCTGGACGCATGGGTCCTCGGCTCAGCGCCAGCAGTGGTTCATCGCCGGCTTCGAGAGAGGCCTTCCAGCCGGGTGTGACACGTTCGCGTCGGGCTAGGTCGTGGCGAGGCGCGAACGGAGCGCCGGGCAAGATCCTGTCTGAGTCACCTGCGACTGCGGCGGCCGCAACGATGATTTCCCGCGTCGCGTCGCGTCTCTGAGGCGAGACCGTTCCGAACCGAGGAGAGTGTTATGGGCCAGATCGCCGTACATGAATTCATCACCCTCGACGGTGTGATCGAGGCGCCGTCCTGGACGTTCGACTATCCGTTCGACCCGAAGATGGGGGAGGCCATAGGCGCGCTGATGGGAGCGAGCAAGGCGATCCTGCTGGGGCGCCGCACCTACGAGCAGTTCGCCCCCGCGTGGTCTGCTCGCAGCGCCGAGGAAGACCCCGGCGCACCGTTCATGAACGAGTCGCCGAAGTACGTGGTCTCCTCGACGCTCCGGAACGCCGACTGGAGCAACTCGACGGTCCTCGGCCCCTACGATCCGGGCGCGATCCACTCGCTGAAGGACTCGATCGACGGAAAGATCTACGTCAGCGGGAGCGGCACGCTGGTCCGGGCGTTGCTCGGCGACGGCCTCGTCGACGAGCTGCACCTGTTCGTCTTTCCCCTGGCGCTCGGCGGCGGTGAGCGGCTGTTCGCCGGCGATGGCCGCGCGACGAAGCTCACGCTCGACGCCACGGACGCCTACGTGAGCGGAGTGGTGCACCTGAGCTACCGGCCGGCCGGTTAGCACACGGTTTCAGCCCGGCGCGCCGACGAGCGCGGGCAGATCCGCGATCGAGTCGATCGTCACGGTCGGATCGATGCCCGACTCGCGCACGCGGTCAGCGCGATACTTGCCGGTCCTGACGAGGATCCCGGCGAGGCCGCTCGCGAGCGCGCCGCCGATGTCGCTCTCGATGTCATCGCCGACCATCGCCGTCGCCTCGCGCGATGCGCCCATCTCGCTCAACACCTGGTCGAAGAAGCCGGCCGACGGCTTTCCGACGACGTAGGCCGCGCCTCCCGTGGCGTACTCGAGCGCGGCGACGAACGGGCCGACGTCGAGCGCGAGGCCGTCGGCGCGCAGCCAGTAGCGGTTCTTCTGCAGAGCGATCAGCTCGGCGCCGTCCATGACCGCGCGGAACGCCCGGTTCAACGATCGGTAGTCGAAGGCCTCGCCGAGGTCTCCGACAATCACGGCCTCGGGATCGGCGTCGTCCTCTCGCAGGCCGGCGAAGTCAGCCTTGACCTCCTCGCTCATCAGCAGCATGGCGCGCTGGTGGCCCCGCTCGCCGCAGTGGCGCACGGCCACGACCGCGGGAGTGACGAGCTCGTCGTCTTCGACCGGGACGGCGAGGCGGCGGAGCTTGTCGAGCGTCGCCTTGCGGGAGTGGGCGGTGGTGTTGGTGACGAAGCGCAGCGTCAGCCCGGCGGCGCGGAGCGCCTTGACGGCGTCCGCCGCCCCGGGCAGCGCACGGTCCGCGACGTAAAGGACCCCGTCGAGGTCGAGCAGGACCGCACGCAGGCCGTCGAGGACCGCCTCGGTCGCGCCGTCTTCCGGAGTTCGAGGCAAAGGCCGCTCCATTGTTGCGCGTCGCGATTCAGGTTCGGCGACGCCGCGAAGACCGGCTTCGACCGCAATCCCGTATCCCCAAGCAATGCGGCCTTCAGGGTGCAGGCGCTCGACGCGCGGGGGCGGGTGATCGGGACCTCCGCTGCGGTGAGCTAGCGCGTCCTTCCGAGAGATGGCGACAGCCGTCGACAGGCGCTCGCCTCGCGGTCTTTTCTGCGGGCGTCGCGGACGGCTAGTCCGCTCCCTTCGCTGGCGCTGACAGGTAGCTCAGTGAGGTTGCCCGGAAGGCGACGATTTCGTCCCGCAGCATGGGCCGGACGACCGATAGGAGTATGTCGTTGAGCGAGCGAGCGTCAACGGTGGAGGGGATCGGTTCCACGCTGCCCCCGCGCGCGCTAGATGGGGTCGCTGGGAGCGCACGCTTGACCGTCGGCGTGACGGTCGCACCTCTCGGGAACCAAGGTCCATTGGCCGCGGCGCGCGTGCGGCTCAGTCTGTCTGGCGCATCGGCAGTTGAATGTGCTCCGCCGCGTCGTCGATGCCGGCGGCGAGCTGTCGTTCGCGTTCGATCTCCGCGTCGACCTGCGCGCCCACGAGGATTGCGATGTTCGTGAGCCACAGCCAGATGAGGAACGTGACGACGGCGCCGAGCGTGCCGTACGTCTTGTTGTATGAGCCGAAGTTCGCGACGTAGGCTGCGAATCCCGCGGACAGCGCGATCCACGCGACGAGCGAGAGCATCGCCCCGGGTGTGATCCAGCGCAGGGATGGCGGTCGGATGTTTGGGGTGACGTAGTAGAGGGCCGCAACCACGTTGACGACGATCACGGCCATCACGGGCCAGCGGACGACCTGCCAGACGTGGATCGCATCAGAGCCGATTCCAAGCTGGTTGCCGACGGATGACGCGAGTCCACCCGTCAGGACCAATCCGACCAGCACGATGCCACCGAGCACGAGCAAGACCAGCGTGACAGCGACGTTGAACGGCCATTGGCGATACCAGGAGCGGCCGCGCTCGGCCTCCCACAAGGTGTTCATCGTCCACGAGAAGGCCCCGACGTATCCGGAAGCCGCCCAGACGGTGACGGCGAGCCCGAGGCCGAGCAGCGCCGCCGCGCCGCCCTTGTTCGTGATGACGCCCTGGACGGGGCCGCTGATCGACTGCACAACCGAGGCCGGGGCCACGCGTTGCGCGATCGCGAGGATCGCGTCGTAGGTCTTCGGATACTGGCCGAACACACCGAGCAGGGCGACGAGCGCCAGCAAGCCGGGAAACAACGACAGCACCGAGCGGAACGTCAGAGCCGCCGCGAGGTTCGTCACCCCTTTCGCGCGAAAGTGATCGAAAGACCTCTTCGCGATCCTGCCCCACGCCCCGTCGGGTAGGTCCCCGAAGCGGCGCGGCTTCCGGCGAGGCCCTCTTCTGTGCCAGCGACCACGCGGGGCGCCGTCCTGTGGGCTCCGCTCACGAACCTCCATCTCAGTCAAATACCGGGCGGCGGCGACGAACGCAAGCACCAAGCGTCGCACAGCGCCGGCCGTGGCGGGACGGTCTCGTCCCGGCGGGTTAGCGGGTCGCGCCCACGCTGCGCCCGCGAGATGCGGCGCGAACGTGAGCCAGCTCTCGCCCGGCGTGGGCCGCCTTGACAGGCAGCCGTTTGGCTGCTTATCATTGGCAGCCAGATGGCTGCCAATTCACACATCGACGAGGTCTTCAGAGCGCTGGCCGATCCGAGCCGGCGGCTACTGCTCGACAGCCTGAACGAGCGCAACGGCCAGACGCTGCGCGAGCTGGGGTCGAGGCTGGACATGGCTCGTCAGTCGGTGAGCAAGCACCTTGCCGTGCTCGAGGCGGCCAATCTCATCACGACCGTTCGCCGCGGCCGGGAGAAGCATCACTACCTCAACGCGGCGCCCATCAACGAGATCGCCGAACGCTGGATCACGCGGTACGAGCAGGACCGCGTCCACGCGCTCGCCGATCTCAAAAGAGCACTGGAGGACACCCCCGTGGACAAACCCTCGTTCGTCTACACGACCTACATCCAGACTACGCCCGAACGGCTCTGGCAGGCGTTGACCGAGCCGGCGTTCACCGAGCGCTACTGGGCAATTACGTTCGACTCCGACTGGAAGCCCGGCTCGACCGTGACCTGGCACACGCGCGGCTTGACGATCGACGACCCCGAGCAGGTCGTGGTCGAGTCCGAGCCCTGCCGCCGACTCTCCTACACGTGGCACACGTTCACCCCCGAGTGGGCCGAGTCGCTTGGCCTCACCGACGACGCCCGCGACCGCCTGGCCGCCGAGCCGCGCTCGAAGGTCACCTTCGAGATCGAGCCGCTCGGCGAGCAGGTCAAGCTGACGGTGATCCACGAAGACCTCGAGCCCGGCGGCATGACCGGCTCACTCATCAGCGAGGGCTGGCCGCGCGTCCTTGCCAACCTCAAGACCCTGCTCGAGACCGGCGACACGCTCCCGGACCTACAGCTGAACTCGCCGGCGAGGGTCGGGCTGACGCAATGACCAGCATGGAGATGGTCCCCACCCTTCCCGCGTCGGTGCCGATGATGGCGGCGATGATGCTGCCGGGCGCGGTCCCCGCGATCGCGCGACGCGCTCGGGAGCGCGACGCCGTGCTCGCGGCGCCGCTGTTCGCAGGCTCCTACCTCGGCACCTGGGCACTAGCCGCCCTCGCGATCTGCCTGCTGTATCGGCCGCCCGGCGCCGTGACCGCCGGCGCGTTGATGGTCGGCGCGGGCCTGTACGAGCTCACGCCGCTGAAGTGCGCGTGCCGCCGCCGCTGCCGCGAGCGCCTCCGCTCGGGCCTGCGGTTCGGCGTCTACTGCTTCGGCTCGAGCATCGGACTGATGCTGGTGCTCGTTGCCGTGGACGTCATGAGCATCGCGCTGATGTTCGCGATCGCGGTCGTCGTCCTCGCCCAGAAGCTGCTCCCGCCTCATCGCGCCGTCGACGTGCCCCTGGCGCTGGCGATCGTCGTCGTCGGCGTCGTCATCGCCGCAACCTGAACCACAAGGAGACACCCATGACCACCCACACCACCGCCAGTCGCGAGCAATGGCTTGCCGCCCGCCTCGAGCTGCTCGAGGCCGAGAAGGAGCTGACCCGCCGCAGCGACGACGTGGCCCGCCAGCGCCAGCAGCTGCCCTGGGTCCCCGTCGAGAAGGACTATCGCTTCGAGACCGAAGCCGGCGCCGCGTCGCTGGCCGACCTCTTCGGTGGGTGCTCGCAGCTCCTCGTCTACCACTTCATGTTCGGACCCGAGTACACGGGCGGCTGCCCGTCGTGCTCGGCGATCGCCGATGGCTTCAACGGCTGCGCGGTCCACCTTGAGCACCACGACGTCGGGCTGATCGCGGTGTCGCGCGCCCCGATCGCCGCGCTGCAGGCCTACAAGCGACGCATGGGCTGGACCTTCCCCTGGGCCTCGTCGCTGGACAGCGACTTCAACTTTGACTTCAACAGCTCGTTCACCGAGGAGCAACAGCGCTCGGGGAGCGTCGACTACAACTACCGCCCGAAGGACACGACGTGGATCCGGGAGGGCGGCACTTCTGAGCACGCGACCATGTGCGGCACCGACACGGCCACATACGTTCGCGAGCAGCCCGGCATGAGCGCCTTCGCCCTCGAGGGCGGAGCCGTCTACCACACCTACTCGGCGTATGCGCGCGGCCTGGACGGGCTGTGGGGCATGTACCAGTGGCTGGACCGGGCGCCGAAGGGGCGCAACGAGACAGGCGCGTGGTGGCGCCGGCGCGACGACTATTAGTAGAGCGCCTCGAGCCCTGGCCTTGTCATCCCGAGGGCACCGTCGCCCCGACAACGACAGTCTCGGGATGCGCGGCCAGCAGGACGGGCTTCCGAGCGCCGCTCTCCGCGGCGAAGCGCAAGCGCGAGTCGTGACCCTCCCTTAACCTCGCGGAGTGGACGCAATCTCGGTGATCCGCCGGGGAGACGGTCCCGAGAACCTGCTCGTCCACGGCGGCGCGAGTCCGAAGGCCACCTGGGGTGCACTCGCGCCGTTGGCTGCGGGCTGGACCTGGCCTGGGTCCATCGTCGCGGCTACGTGCCCAGCCCGGAACCGTTGGATGGGCGCCAGGACTTCGATGTCGACGCGCTCGACATTCTTCCCCTCCTTGCATCGGGCCGTCATGTCGTCGCGCACTCCTACGGCGTGGTCGGAGCGCTGATCGCCGCCACCCGGAGGCCCGAGGGCTCGTCCTGCGCTCGACGTGCTCCGCGAAGCCGGCGTCAGGTCGCTGGTCGCCTCAGGGGACCTAACCCCGGGGATCGAGCACATCCCTCGCTGCCGCTCGACGCGGCGCGCCCGGCGGTACCCGGGGCCGGTCACGTCGGGGCTTCTGCACCAGGGTTTGCCGAGCAACTCGAGCGGTTCCTCCTCGCGAGCGACTGACCCTGATCCCTTGGCGTCCGTGTGCGCAGGTCTCCGTGGTCCGGCCGTCATCGGCAGTCTCGCACCACGCGGCCGAGCGCCACTCCTACGCGCCGCGGCTACGTGCGCGGCTCGGTCGTAGAGGCCTGGTCTGGCAGCTGGTCTCGCCACCAGTCAAGCGGCACTATCCGCAACGCGAGCCTGAGCGAGCCTCGGTCGAGCGACTCGGCGAGCTGAGCGATCGCCACGAGGTTGTCGCGCAGCCACTCGTCGTCGACGCGGCCGACGGTTTGAACCGCGAGGCTGGTGTGGCTGAGTCGGGGCCGTTCTCGGTGCTCGGCGAGCGGCTCCGCCTCGTCGAGCACGCCACCCCACCAATAGAGACGACTGTAGAGCTCGACGTGGCGATCAATGATCTCGGCGTACGTACCTGAGTTGACCATCACGTCCGCCCAGCGACCGAGCACCTCGTCGCCATGGCCGATCAGCTGCGAGATCAGCCGGTGGAGCTTCTCGCGGCGGTCCGGCGCGGCGATCACCTCGTCCAGAGCCGCGGTCACGCGCGGCGTGTCGCGCAACGCCTCGGAGGCGGCGTCGAGCGCTCCGTCCTCGAGCTCACCGTCGGGAACAAGTCCTGCGACCTCGAGCAGACCCGTCCACACCAGGCGAGCGGTGCGCACGAGCTCGAACAGCGCGAACTGCGCGAGCACCGACCATCGCTCACGCTGGCGGCGCTCGAGCACTTCGTTCAGCACCGCGGCGGTGACGGCGACGACAATCAGGCTCGCGACGATGCTCGTGAAGAGCGCGTGACGCGACCAGAAGCCGTCCCTGGCGAGGTCCCACACGATCGCTCCGGCGAGCGCGACCAAGCTGAGCGCGCCAATGCTCCGGCTCGCGCGCATGTAGAACCGAAGCGACTCGGTGCGCCGCGGACCGACACTGTGACGAGCCATCTCTTCGCGAGCATATTGCGCCGCGTGCGGCGGCGGGTGACGCCGGCCGCGGGGCACGCCGGGACCGCGCGGTGGCGCGAGGCCGGGCGCGAGGCGGGCGAGCTGATTCGGCTACCTCCCAGCCAACCCATCAGCCGCTCTGTCCGTTAGCAACTTCGCCAGCGATACCACCGCCTCATGGGCGCTTCATCTACAACACCGGTGCGCCAGCGCCGCAAGGCGTTCGGCCGCGCGTCCTCACACCCTGACCGAAGGAGCGAGTCCGATGCTGACCCTCATCACCGGCGCCAGCGCCGGCCTCGGTGCCGAGATGGCCCGCCAGCAGGTGTTCGAGGTGTTCCGGCGGTTCGCGCCGCTCGATCGGGTGATCGTCAATGCCGGCGTCGGCGGCGCGAAGATCGTGGGCACCGGCGAGCACGCCCACAACCTGGCGCTGGCGAGAACCAACTTCGTCGCTGCGCTCGCGCAGATCGAGGCCGCGATGGAGCAGTTCCGGCCCCGTGGTCGCGGTCAGCTCGTCGTCATCTCCTCGGTGGCGGCGATGCGCGGCCTGCGCGGCAGCCCCGCCGTCTACGCGGCCACCAAGCGTGGGATCGCGCACCTCGCAGAAGGCCTGCGCTCCGAGATGCTGCACTCAAAGCTGCCGATCACCATCACCACCGTCTACCCGGGATACATCCGCTCGGAGATGACCGCCGACCAGACCGACGCGCCCTTCACCGTCGACACCCAGACGGGCGTGCGCGCGATCGTCAGCGGCATCGAGACCGGCACGGCCACGGTGTTCGCTCCACGGTTCCCGTGGCAGCCACTCGGCCTGGCCCTGCGCGTCCTGCCACTCGCGATCGCGTCCAAGCTCACCCGACCCGCCCGGGGCGAATGAGCATCTTGGAAGGAGTGGTGTCGGTCCGGGCTGCGGCGGAGGCGCAGCGAGCTCGCCGAGGACGGGTACTCCGTGACCGTGCTCGAGCAGTGGCGAAGCGGCGCACGAAGTTCGCGCCGCCAACAACTCTGATCGCTTCCGGAGTGGCGGTTGGCCGTTCTCCGCGACGCGAAGTTGTGGCCGCCGGAGGCATCTGGCGGAGTGGGTCAGGCGCGACGGCGCGCCGGCGAGGCTGGTCCTTAGCCTCCGAGCGCCTCGCCGACTTTGACGACGACGTAAACGAGCCCGAGAGCCCCGAGCGAGTGGCGTACCCAGTTGGCGCCGCCGGTCAACTCCTCGCAACCCCATGCCGAAAGGCCGACGTAAAACGTCGCTCGCGCGTAGGAGTGCACGGAGTCGCGGGTCAACACAGCAACCGCCCAACCGCCGAAGGCGACAAGCAGCGGCAAGTTCGGCAACTGCGCAACAGGGAAGCTCGCCGGCCACCCGCGCTGTCCGCGCCGCCAGAGATCCCTGAGCCTCGCCCTCGTCCGAGGCGAAAGTCTCTGGCGGCTCCGATTTGAGTCGGCTACGAGTGCGGGTGGCCTCGGCGGTAGTGAGCCTACGCCACCCGCACTGCGTGTTTAGCCGAGGTGTCCCAGCTGGCGCAACATGCCGAGGTCGTCCCGCACTCCCCAGTGCTCGGCGATGCGGTCGCCTTCGAGTCGGTACATGTGGATGTGATCGACCGCGAACGACTTGCCGGTCGGCTGGTGACCCATCCACTCGCGCGTGTTGGTGCCTCGAGCTGTGCAGCGAATCACGACTTTGTCATCGCTCTGGAAGGCGTCCTTGACCTCGTAGGCGACGTCGTCGAAACCGGAGTGGATCCAGCGGATCGTGTCCTTCAGCGCTGCGCGTCCGCGCGTGCCGTCTGGCGGCGCGCCGTGGTCGATCACGTCGGGGGTGGTGAGCTCATCGACGAGCTCGAGGCGCGCGCCACCGAACATCTCGAGCTGGGCCTGCTTGCAGACTGCGATGGCATCCATCAGAGCCTCCTGGAAGAAGGTGATTGTTATGGCTAGAATCGAATTCTAGTATCTGGACCTGTACTCTGCAAGCCTTGGCTTCAGCCCGAATCGATCGCCGCGAACGAATGGCGCTTCAGACCCGCGCCGACATCCTCCAGACCGCGCGACGGTTGTTCGCCGAGCACGGCTACGCGGCGACGTCGGTGAACGACATCGCCGAGGAGGCCGGCGTAGCAGTCCAGACGATCTACACGCGCCTGGGGTCAAAGCGAGGGATCGTCATGGCGCTGCTTGAAGTGATCGACGAGGAAGCAGGCGTTCCCGAGGCAGCCGCGAAAATCGCGACCGCAAGCACACCCGAGGACGTCCTACGCACTCAGAACCGGCTGACCCGTGACCTGCAGGAACGCTGCGGCGACATCGTCGGCGCACTGATCGCTACGGCGGCCCTCGAACCGGAAGTCGAGCAAGCCGTCGCAGAAGGCCTACGCCGCCACCGCCACGGCGCCCGCTTCACCATCGAGCGGATCGCCGAACTCGGCGGGCTGCGCCGCGACCTGCCGACGGATCACGCGAGCGCCCTGCTTAGCGCCGCAACCTCCCACGACGCCTGGTACGAGCTCGTCCATGCCCACAAGCTCTCCTGGGACGAAGCCGAACAGGCGCTCAACGACGCGCTCACAAGAGCGATCCTCAGACCGAACTGAGAGTCGGCAGCGACAAACCTCCGCGGCGAACGCCCGAGCGTCGCCAGCGGAGTCCGCGGGTGCTGCTCGCGCGAAGCGGCACTCTGCACGCGACCGCTTGAGCAGCTCGGCTGGCGCCTGCGTCCTATCTCCGACGGCAGCGACTGGGACGGCCTCACGCGTTTCTACTCGCGACTGTGGGAGCTGCCGACCACCCGCTCTGGATTCGGCTGTACTGCAAGACCTGATTGCTAGCGGTTATCCCGCAGGAGGGCCGCCGCACCGGCGTTCCTTGCGCGAACCACAAGCAGGGGTCGAACTCTGACTTTGCACCTCATGAAATCGGGGTCCGGCTCACTACTCGCGACGGGCGGCGCCTCCGCGCGATCAAGTTTGCTGGAATGCGTGCACTGCCGCCTGTTGTTGCTCGCGAAGTAGCAGGGTCCGGTTGAGCGCGTTCACGACCGCGCGCAGCGAGGCGGTGACGATGCTTGGGTGCAGGCCGACGCCCCAGACGGCCTCGCCGTCGACGTCGGCGTGCACGTAGGCGGCAGCAGTAGCGTCCTCGCCGGTGCTCATCGCGTGCTCGTGGTAGTCGAGCACGCGGATCATCAGGCCGCTGCGCTCCGCGAGGCTGTGCACGAATGCGGCGATCGGCCCATTGCCGTCGCCGACGATCTCGCTGGTCTTGCCGTCGACGCGTAGCTGCGCTGTCAGTCGGTCGCCGCTTTCGCTGGAATCGTGTCGGTAGGAGGCGATCTCGTAGGGCTTGTCGACGGCGAGGTAGTTCGTGCGGAAGACCTCGTAGATCTCGTCGGGGGAGAGCTCGCCGCCTTGTGCATCCGTCATCGCTTGCACCTTCTGCGCGAAGTCGACCTGGAGCCCCCGCGGTAGCTCGAGCCCGTAGCGGCTCGCAAGCAGGAACGCGACGCCGCCCTTTCCCGATTGCGAGTTGACGCGGATGATCGCCTCATAGCTGCGACCGACGTCGTGCGGGTCGATCGGCAGGTACGGAACGTCCCACACCGCGCCGTCCGTTTGCTGCTGTGCGTGCATTCCCTTCTTGATCGCGTCTTGGTGCGAGCCGGAGAAGGCGGTGTAGACGAGCTCGCCGACCCACGGGTGACGCGGGTGGACAGGCAGCTCATTGCATTCTTCGACGATCCGCTTCACGTCGTCGAGCTGGGAGATGTCGAGCTGCGGATCGACGCCCTGGGTGAGCAGATTCAGCGCAAGCGTGATCAGGTCGACATTTCCGGTGCGCTCACCGTTGCCGAACAACGTCCCTTCGACGCGTTCGGCGCCGGCCATAAGGCCGAGCTCCGCCGTTGCAACCGCGGTTCCGCGGTCGTTATGCGGGTGCACTGAGAAGACAACCGACTCCCGGCGTGGGAATTGCCGGCCGAACCACTCGATGCGGTCTGCGTACACATTGGGCGGGAAGTGCTCGACGGTCGTCGGCAAGTTGATGATCATCTTCTTGCTTGGAGCGGGGTTCCACTCAGCTGCCACGGCCTTGCAGATCTCGAGGGCGAAGTCGAGCTCGGTGTGATGGAAGCTCTCCGGCGAATACTCGAACACGATCTCCGTCGAGGTCGTCGCTGCGAGCCGCTTGCACATCTCCGTGCCCCGCACGGCGAGTTCCGTCACACCGCCCTTGTCCAAACGGAAGACGATCTGCCGCTGCACCACCGATGTTGAGTTGTAGAGGTGGACGATCGCGCGACGTGCGCCCTCCACCGCTTCGAAGGTGCGCTCGATCAACTCAGGTCGCGCCTGTGTGAGCACCGCGATCGTCACGTCATCAGGAATGGACTCTTCGTCGACGAGCGTTCGTACGAAATCGAAGTCTGACTTCGACGCCGCAGGGAACCCGACCTCGATCTCCTTGAAACCGAGCTCGACGAGAAGCGCGAACAGACGGCGCTTTCGTGCCGGATCCATCGGATTGACCAGCGCCTGGTTGCCGTCGCGCAGATCGGTCGAGCACCAGATCGGCGCCCGGTCGAGCACGACGTTCGGCCACGCCCGGTCAGGGAGATCGACGGTGTCATACGGGCGGTATTTCGTGAAAGGCATCGGCACGGCTTCGGCTCCTTCGGGAAGATGGGGACGCACCGGTCCCACGGCACGGTGGACGGACATGTGCAGGCCTGCTTCCCCTACCGGGGAAGGGCGAGGAGCGCGCGCAGCGAAACGACCGTCAAATCGTGCACGAGTCCCAGGGTAGGCCATTCACGCGACGGCTGGTTGACAGGTGCCACAGGGCGAGGATCACCCCAGAGCCCGCGCAGCGTCATCATCTGCCGTACGCGGGCTCCTCGATCGCGAGTCGCAGGTCCGGAAGCGCTCGAACAGCTTCGGGATCGCGATCCTCCCCTGGAGCCTGGCGAGCGCGTCGCCGAGGCAGTAGTGCGAGCCGCCGCCGAAGGCGAGGTGATTGCGGTCGCCCCGGCCGAGGTCGAGCTCGTCGGGTCGCTCGAAGCGCTCGGGGGCGCGGTTCGCGGCACCGAGCAGGTGTTGGTGAGCACCGACAGCGTCGTGGGGAAGATCAAGCGATTGCTCCGCGGCCGGCTCCCGCCGGGTATGGCTGCGCGGGTCTAGTTGCGGCGCGTCTGGGCGTCGGCGGCGAGCGTCGTGCTGAGCAACCCGGCGATCGATTCGAGCAGCGGCTGCTTCTCGTGGATGCTGGCCGGCTGCGGCGAGGGGTCGATAGCGCAGAGCGTGCCATAGAGCGATCCGTCCTCGTGCTCGAGTGGGGCACCGACGTACGCAGCGATGGGTAGGTCCTTGCCGATCGGCGCTGAGGCGTAGCAGGGGACCGACTGCGCATCGGGAGCGATGCGCGGGCCTTTGCCCTGCACCATTCGGTAGCAGTAGGAGCCGCTCCAGCTGAACACGTCGCCGCGCTTGACGCCGTAGCCCCTGTCGTGCGCCTGGACGATGCGCCAGTCTCGTCCGTCGACCTCGGCCACGACCCAGAGCGTGAACCCGAGCTGGGCGTGGAGGTAGTCGAGCACCGCCGCGCTGACCGACTCGAAGTCGGGGGGACCGTCCGCGCGCGCTGGACGCGCTGCGATTTCGGCGGCAGCGTCGATCCGGCCTTCGAGGTAGCCGAGGCGGAAGAGCGCTGACTCGCGCAGAAATTGCGAGACGCTGACGCCGTCGCCGGCAGCGGCCGCTTGGATCGACGTCATCAGCGGATCGCTCAAGCGGACTGTCGTGGCCTTCATGCCCATAGTCGAAGGGTATCCGTGCGCGCCGCGGCGGAAACGAGTTTGATGCGTCGAGGACTGGGCAGAGGCATATGGCGTATCCGAATACGTATGCGTATTCGATTACGGAGCTAGCGACGCCGGACGGCCGAGGCAGGCGGTGCTCTCGGCGGATATCGCTGGCTTTGCCCTGCGGGATCTGGCACCCGCGCATCGTTGCGCCTCGGGCGCGCCCTCCTGGGCGCGAGCAGAGTGAGACGCCATTAGGAGGAAGACATGACCGAGATGACCCAGACATACGACTGGCAGGGGCGCACTCTCGTCGACGAGGACGACGCGAAGATCGGCAAGGTCGAGGAGATCTATGCCGACCACGACGGTGGGCAGCCCGAATGGGCGCTCGTGAACACCGGCCTGTTCGGAGGCAAGTCGAGCTTCGTGCCGCTGGCCGGCGCCTCGCCGACCGGCGAGCACGTCCGCGTGCGGGTCACGAAGGCTCAGGTCAAGGACGCGCCGAAGATCGATCCCGACGGCCAGCTCTCGCAGCAGGAGGAGCGCGAGCTCTTCGAGCATTACGGAGTCCCTTACACCGCTGAGGGCTCGGTGACAGCCCAGGGCTCCCCACAGTCCGGCGGCGAGGGCCACGACACAAGCGGGCCGAATACCGACGACGCGATGACTCGATCCGAGGAGGAGGTCCGCGTCGGCACCGCTCGACACGAGAGCGGTCGCGTGCGCCTGCGCAAGTATGTCGTCACTGAGCAGGTTCAGCAGACGGTGCCCGTCTCGCGCGAAGAGGTGCGCCTCGAGCGCGAGCCGATCACCGACGCCAACGTCACGCAGGCGACTGACGGTCCGGCGATCTCCGAGGAAGAGCACGAGACGGTGCTTCACGAGGAGCAGCCGGTTGTGGAGAAGCGCGTCGTGCCGAAGGAGCGCGTGCGTCTCGGCAAGGAGACCGTGACCGAGGAGGCGCAGGTCTCCGAGGAGGTCCGCAAGGAGCAGATCGAGTCGGACGGCGACCTCCGCCCCGGCGCCTAGCCCACTGATCCCGCCGGGCGCGCCACGGGTGCGCCCGGCCTCCACTCAAGGAGTTACAGATGATTGCCTCAGTACACATCGCAAACAGCCTGCAGCAGGCGCTCGACAAGCTGCTCGGCTTCATGCCCCACCTGCTCGGCTTCCTGGTCATCCTCGTGGTCGGATTCGTCGTCGCGAGGATCGTGAAGGGCGTCCTCACGAAGCTCCTGCAGAAGGCCAAGCTCGACCACGCGCTGCACTCCGGTCAGACCGGCCAGTACGTCGAGAAGATAAGCCCGGGCGCGAGCCCCTCGGCGCTCATCGCGGGCGTCGCGTTCTGGCTGATCTTCCTGTTCGTCCTCTCAGCGGCGATCGGTGCGCTGCAGATCGCGGCAGTGACGACGTTCATGAACCAGGTGCTCGCGTACCTGCCGAACGTGATCGCGGCAGTCCTGATCT
Source organism: uncultured Actinomycetes bacterium (assembly GCA_963719375.1). Lineage (GTDB taxonomy): Bacteria > Actinomycetota > Thermoleophilia > Solirubrobacterales > Thermoleophilaceae > JAICJV01. Next base: position 3,229,160 of record CAVRBY010000001.1, read on the forward strand.
TCGTCGTCGCCGGGGCCGTCGCCGCAGCGGTCGGTGGTCTCGTCGCGAAGACGATGGGCGACACGCCCACCGGCAAGGTCGCAGGCACCGCGATTCCCGGCCTGATCGTCGCGATCGCGATCTTCATGGTTCTCAACCAGCTCCACATCGCGCCGCAGATCGTGACGATCACCTACGGCGCCCTGATCGGCGCGCTCGCGCTCGGGTCGGCACTTGCCTTCGGGCTCGGTGGCCGTGACCTCGCGTCGAAGATGCTCTCCGACGCCTATGACAAGGGCCGCGAAAATAAGGATCAGGTCAAGGACGACATGGAGACAGGCAAGGAGCGCGGCAAGCAGCAGGCCGGACAGCTCCAAGCCCAGGGGCAGAGCTCCGGCAACGCCGTCGGCGCCTTCCCCGCTGGTCCCCCAAGCCCCAACAACGCCTGACCGAAAGGTCGGCGCGGGCAGCGCGCTACGCGCGCCGTCCGCGCCGACCAGAAGGCCAACGACCACCCACGCGCCTCACCCAGGACCAGATCTCCGGGTAAGGCTCCACGCCGAGGTTTTCCCGCTCAGTCGGAGGCTTGTGGGGACGGTTGAAGGTCTGCTTCGAGCCGTTCGTACCAGTCGGCCATGAAGCGATAGGTGTCTGCGCCGAGGCGGGCGACCGTGTGCGGGTGGCGGTACCCGCGGTTCTCGATTGCCTGAGCGGTGGGAATTACTTCGGTCTCCATCCAGTGCTGTGCCTGGCGAGCCTGGTCCCGGATGCGTCGCACGAGCATGAGTTGCTCATCTGGCGGCAGGGCGTCAGCGAAGAACAGGCGCATCAGGTTCTCGTCACGGAATAGCGTCGGCCCGGGGCGCGCTGCGGATCTAAGCCATGCGCGCAGCGCCTCCTCGCCTTCGTCGGTGATGGTGTAGGCGAGGCGCGACCGTCCGCCGTGCGGGTCGTCGTGGCGGGTGGTCAAGCCGGCTGACTGCAGGCGCGCGAGCTCGGGATACACCTGCGCCAGAGAGGTCGAGAAGAAGACGTGCGTTGAGATGTCGGTCGCCTTCTTGATGGCGTAACCGGAACGTGCGCCGAGGCGGACCATGCCGAGGACGAGATACGAGGAAGGTCGAAGCTTCACGAGCGTGATGAGCGTCGGCGGACCGGTCTCACGAAACCCATTGCGCTACGCGGACCGGTTCGGTTGGATGTATCCATCATGTCATATCTTCTCGATCGAGAGCTACCGCGCAGTCACCGCTTCGCAGGTTGGAGCGCTCTGGCTACAACGATCCTGTTTGGGATTGCGAATGCTCTGTGGGTGTTCGACCAGCCGGGATTCGAGGCGTCGGGAGAGCACCTTGTGCGGTTCTATCGGGAGGCGTCCGGTCGCATCGTGACCGGCGCGCTGCTGAGTCTCGTCTCGTTCGCACTGTTCCTGGTGTTCGCGAGCGCGTTTCGCGCCGTGCTGGTCGAACTCGAGGAGGACGAGCTTCACGCGAACTTGGCGTTCGGGAGCGTGCTCGTCTTGGTTGCGGCAGGGTTCGGCGCCGAGGGGATCAACATGGCCGCCGCACTCAGGGCCGGTGGCCACCTCGGCGAGACGCTCGCGCAGGCCCTGTTCGAGAGCTCCTATGTACTCGGCTACAACGCAGCCGGGATCGGCCTCGGCGTGCTCGCTATCGCGGTGGGAGCAGCGGCGTTGCGAACGAGGGCATTGCTACCACGTTGGCTCGCCGCCATCGCGGTCGTGCTCGGCGTTCTGCTGCTCACTCCGCTCTCTCGATACCTGCTTGCCGCTGGATTCGTTCTCGTCGGGGTCGTTGGGTTTCGGCTCCTGCAGGGCGCCGGAGTGCGTCGGGGCACCCGCGCCGCGGTCAGGCGGGATACCACGGGCTCACTCGAGGGGCCATGGGGGGGTGAGCTCTGCTGAGCATGCGCGCTGAGCGCACCGTGGATGTCGCGGTCGTCGGCGCTGGTCTGGCCGGGCTCGTCGCGGCGCGCGCACTGCAGCGCCAAGGCGTCAGCTTGCTCGTGCTCGAGGCGCGCGATCGGGTCGGCGGGCGCACGCTCAACCAGTCTCTCGGCAGGGAGAAGGTCGTCGAGGTTGGCGGCCAGTGGGTCGGCCCGGGCCAGACACGGGTCCTCGCTCTGGTCCAGGAGCTTGGTCTCGATACGTTCCCGACGCACAACGAAGGGCGGCACATCTTTGAGCATCGCGGGCGCCTCTACCGACACCGCGGCCGGACTCCGTTCGTACCATCACCGGGACTCGGCGCGGGCTATCTCGCTCAGCTGGTCCTTGAATGGCTCGCCCGGTCGGTTCCGGCCGCCGCGCCGTGGACGGCGCAACGCTCGGCCAAGTGGGACAGCCAAACGGTGGAAGGCTGGGCACGGAGACACGTCCGCTCCCGCGCCGGGTGCCTGGACAAGCTACGGGCACGCGCTCCGCGCACCCGTCGGGCCTGTTCATTGGGCCGGCGCGGAAACCGCGACCGTCTGGATGGGGTACATGGAAGGCGCCGTCCGCTCGGGTGAGCGCGCCGCGCTCGAGGTAATCGAAAACCTCGCCGTGGGACAGGCATGACAAGCGGTCGAGACGAGCCGGCAAATCCCGGCCACGACGAGCAGCGAGCGCATGACGACATACGAGCCGCGGTCGATCTGAGGCTCGCGCCATGGAAAGCGCAGCTAGGTATCGACCATCGCGCCTACACCAATCACATCATGAGAGTCCTGCTGCTGTGCGACCGCCTGCACCGGCGCGCCAACCCAGCATCGAGCGATCCGCCGAGCCGCCGATCGGAGTACCTCACCGCGGCGGCCTTTCACGACCTCGGCATCTGGACGGCCCGCACCTTTGACTACCTCGCCCCCTCGGTCGAGCTCGCGCGCGCCTGGCTCATCGACGAGAGCGAAGGACACCTCGAGCCCGTCGTCACCGAGATGATCGAACAACACCACAAGATCCGCCCAGCGGCGGGTGCAACCTCACCCGTAGAGATCTTCCGCCGCGCCGACACCATCGATCTCACCCTGGGCCTCCGCAGATTCGGCGTGCCGTCTCACGAATACCGGAACATCACCCGCCAGTATCCCGACGGAGGCTTCCACCGCCGCATCATCGGGCTCGCCGGCAAGCGCCTGTACACAAACCCGACCTCCCCATTGCCGATGGTCAAGTGGTGACCAGAGCCGCTCGTCCTGCTCGCGCGCGACACGCGCATATGTCGCCGGAACACAAGAAATCTGCATCGTGCGGTAATCAGGACAGAGGGCGCTGGTTCTCTCGCGTTGCGGTCGTGGCCGGTCCCCACCGCTCCTCTGCCGATCTCGTCCAGGCCGGAGTGGCGGGTGGCCGTTCTCTGTGACGCGAAGTTCGTGCCGCGCCGGAGGCATCCGCCGGAGAAGGCCGCGCCATAAAGTGGCTGGTCGCTAGCCTCCGAGCGCCTCGCCGACTTTGACGAGGACGTAAACGAGCCCGAGAGCCCCGAGCGAGTGGCGTACCCAGTTGGCGCCGCTCGTCAACTCCTCCCAACCCCATACCGAAAGGCCGACGTAAAACGTCGCTCGCGCGTAGGAGTGCACGGAGTCGCGGGTCAACACAGCAACCGCCCAACCGCCGAAGGCGACAAGCAGCGGCAAATTCGGCAACTGCGCAACGGGGAAGCTCGCCGGCCACCCGCGCTGTCCGCGCCGCCAGAGATCCCTGAGCCTCGCCCTTTCCGTCACGTTGAGACCGTAGCGACGGCGCGTGAAGTCCGCCGAGCGGCTGCGCTGCCGGTGCTAGTCCGAAGCGGGAGGCGTCGGTTGGCCGGCGGGGTATCAGGGCTTCCGACCAAGTCGTCGAGGTCTTGCGGAGCCTCGATAGCCGCCCATACACTCGGATCGAGCGGCGACTCGCCGCTCAGGGTCGGCGAAAAGGAGCAACCAATTGAAGCGCCTGCTGTCCACGGTTCTAGGGGTGTCGCTCCTCGCGCTGGTCGCGCCCGTTACCGCCAGCGCCGACGGCCAGGTCACGCCGATCGTCGACTGCCACATGAGCCAGCCGAACGGGTCCGGCGGAACGCTCATCACCGAGTTCTTCGGCTACACCAGCACCTTCACGAGCGACACCGTCTTCCCAATCGGCCCCGGCAACTTCTTCTCTCCGCCGCCGTTCGATCGCGGCCAGCCGACCACGTTCCAACCAGGTGTCTTCCACCGCGTCTTCAGCGCGACTTGGACAAAGCCCACCGACAGCTCGATCACCTGGAATCTGGGCGGCGGCAGCGTAACCGACGACGGCACGCAGTCTCCGAACTGCACCCCAAACACCATCCTCAACGGAGCGGGAGCGCCGCCCGACACACTCGGCAACGACGGCGACTTCTACATCGACACGACGAACCACATAATGTACGGGCCGAAGGTAACAGGGACGTGGCCGACCCCCGGCGTCTCGCTGGTAGGGCCACCCGGGACGAACGGCACCAACGGGACGAACGGGAACACGGTCCTGCACGGCAGCGGGGCTCCCGCGGACAGCCTCGGCGCCAATGGTGATTTCTACGTCGACACGACGCACCAGGTGCTCTACGGGCCGAAGACGAACGGGCACTGGCCGACACCCGGGGTATCGCTGGTCGGACCGCCCGGCACGATCGTCTGCAACAACAACATCGTCGCCCGGGTCATCTGCTCTGTCCTGTTCGCGCCCGGCACGTTCAAGAGCGCATCAAAGGTCCACGCCGCCTTCTACCGGCTGACGCACGGGCACCGCGTCGTCGCCCAAGGCCGTGCCTCGATCGAAAACAACCGCGTAGCGCTGCGCGCGCTCCCGCATCTGCGCCACGGGTCGTACCGGCTCACGATCAGCACCGGCCGCGCACGTCACCGGCACCCGCTGTTCAGCCGGATCGTGACCGTCGCCTGATGCTGGACTCGGCGGCGAATGCGCCGCCCACAGAGCTCATTACTTTGCGCTGCTAAAGCGGGAGAGCGACCCGACGGGGCAAGGCTCTTGGGTTGAAGGTTCGCAACTGGGGCCGCGCACGGGAAGCGCTGCTGCTTTACCAGGAGCGTTCGCGCCAGCTTGCAGGACGCGGCGGCACCGAGTGCTGTGCTTCGCGCGATCCGATGGCGCGGGACGAGGAGCGCATAGGTCGAGCGGGGCGATCGCTTCGTCGCCCGAAGCTGTCGCGCCTCGGGCGCAGGACGGAAAGGCGAACGCGATCGTCAGGCAGTGCGCTTTCCGAGCTGAGCAGGGCTCGGTCTCGCGCAGCGCGCAGTACCGTCGCCGCGGGAAAGGCGGGCGTTCTGGGCTAGCACTGAGAGTTCGGGGCGACCCGCCTCCTGGCACGTTCTCCGCTTGCGGGACGGGAGTTCGCCGCGGGGGGAGGGAGCTGCAGCGGTTCCTTAGTCCCGGCGCTCGCGACGAGACCGGTTGACACGCCTGCGGTGTGCGGTCGTCTGTGTGCGCGATCGACCCAACTTTGGGCTTGGCACCCGTTTCGGGTCGCGTCTAGGGTCGTTCATGGTCACTCGCCAATCGCTTGGACGTCGGCGCCGGCCTTACTCGGTTATGTGCTGGTCGGTGAACAGCGCCTTCATCTCATTCGCCGTCTTCGTCGCCGTTGTCCGCGGCAGGTCCGTGACGGGGGCCTTGCTCATGCGGCGTACGCTGCCTCCTCGCGAGTCTCCTGATCCTCGGTGCGGGCGTCGGGCTGGTAGCGGTACATGGCCTCGCGCACGGCGAAGTCCGATTCCGTCAGCGAGCCGAGCGCACCGGCGAGCGAGGCGATCGCGCTCGCGAGGAGCGCGAGCTGGAGGTGGTCGGCGAAGCGGGCTGGGTGGCCCAGCTGTCGCGCGAACGGGTGCGGTGAGATGAGCGCGTAGCTGCATCCGAGCGCGATCAGGACGAGGGCCAGATAGAGCGTGAGTACGCCGATCAGAACCGTGGCGAGCGTCGCCAGGTTGAAGAGCACCACCTGCTCGCGGTCCTCCGGCCGCTCGCTGCTCTCCCAGAGATGGTGCGCGACGATCAGCGTGGTCGCCGTCGCCGCGAGCGTCGCGATGCTGATGCCGGCCAGCCGCACCCACGAAGCGCCGTCGGCGAGCATCCAGATGCTCGAGGAGGTGAGGGCGTACGCCGCGGTCCCGCCGGCCGCCGCGAGGGCGCGCGAGAGGCGGACCACGACGAGCGACGGGTTGTTCGCCCGCACCATGCCGGCGAGCAGCCGCAAATTGCCACGGACGACCGCGGTTGTGAAGCGGATGGTGTGCTCGTCGCGGAAATGCGCCGCTCCGAGCGGGGAGCTCAGCTCGCGCAGCCGCGCCGCCATCCGGCCGCGCCGCCCGCGCCGGCCGCCACTTCCGGCGACGCGCTCGCCGAGGATCCCGTCCACGGAGTTCACGACGGCGCTCACGACGCGCTCCTCCAGGTTGACGGCTCCGAGCGCGGGCACGGAGACCACGGCGACGCGCTGCTGCGCGCTCGCGTGCGCGGTCACGGGCCGCCGGCCCGAGAGGAGCGGAAGGTCGGTGAGGACGACCGCCATCGCCCATCCGTGCTCGCGCATCTGTGCGCGCGCGGTCTCCTTCAACTCGCGTTCGGTCCGGCTGCCGGCCGGTTTATCCACCACCTCGACCTTCCAGTCCGCGTCGGGGTGACGCTCGCGTAGCTCTGCCGTGAGCCGCTCCTCGACATCGGTCGCGAGCTTCTGCGTCAGGCCGGGCGCGGCCAGCACTCCAAGGACGACGGGCTCTGCCACCAAGTGGCTGATACCCGATTTTGCGAGACGCTCTCGCCCGCGCCGCCGGCTCTGGACGACTGCTTTCGTGCTCCGGCGGCCACTGGGCTAGCGCGGTGATCGAGGAATCGCTCCGCCGCGATCTCAAGCTCGACCTGCTCGACGAGCGGTGGTCCAACGCGACGCTGTCCGAAGCGAAAGCATCAGAGGGCCCTCGAGGCCCAACACGCGTCCCGGGTTCGCCCGCGGGCATCTCGTGCGCGCCGTCGTTGACGTCAACGTCCTGATCTCAGCGACGCTCTCAGCGCGCGGTCCGTCGGCCGAGGTCCTGCGCCACAGCCGTGACGGTGCGTCCGAGTTGGTCGTATCGGAACTTCAGATCGCGGAGCTCACGCGCGCGCTGGCGTACTCGAAGATCCGCAAACGGATTCCCTCTGAGAAAGCTGCTGCGTTCGTCAACTGGGTCCGCGACCATGGCGCCCTCGCCGAGGACCCGCCACAGCCACGCCCGGTCCGCTCATCTGACCCCGACGACGACTACCTGTTCGCGCTCGCGATTAGCCGGCGCGCATACCTCGTCACTGGTGATCGGGACCTCCTCGGCCTCAGCGACGATCTGCCGATCCTCACACCACCCGAGCACCCCGTCACCCATGCTCCGACAGGCAAACGCTCAGCACAGCCGCCTCAAGCCGCAGCCTCTCCGCAGCATCGGCGCGTCCAAGGCGTTCGTATGCCTCTGCGGCCTCGATGCGCTGGCCGACCTTCGCCTCGACAATCAGGCGCGCGCGTCAGTGGCGCTGAGTCCCCGACGCTGCACATCCGAGGACCCCGCGCCCGATGTGGCGCCTGCGATGTGCTCGCTCATCGTTTCAGGCACCGAGCCTGAGTCAACCGAAACCGCTTCGGCATTGTCGATCGCGGCCAACGCCGATCTCAGAGCAGCAACAGCGACCGAGTCGCGAGACTTGAGTGCAGCAGCCAGGTTCTCACGAAGCCGAGCGCGCATCACTGGAGCGTACGGCCGGCGATCCCTCGGTCGCGATTGCGCTCGTCCCGCCCGAGAGACCTCACCTGATGGAAGCGATCGCGAGCGCCTAAGCGTTGCGAACGTCTGTGCGGGAGACGGCCATCGGTCTCTCATCGATGTAGCGGCGGAGGACCTCGTCGTAGATCGCGTCCGCCGCTTCCGGTGTGAAGGCCGGCGAACGAGAGAGGCAGATCACGTCGAAGGGCTTGGTTGTCCGGAAGTCCTGCCAGCGCGACCAGGCAAACGGGACGGCCCGCTCGAGCGCGCGGGGTCTGAGGCGCTCAGTGCTGACGAGGTTCTCAAGCAGGTCTTGTCGGTCAAGGGTCGGCAGCCGAAATGTCCGGGTCCAAAGGTCGGAGCCCTCGAACAGGTAGGGCAGCAGATCACCTGGCTGCCATGGGGCGTGCGAGCTCGCGTCCGAGCTGCTCGGCCGGGGTTGGTTCAGGCATCGGTGTCGGCCCTCCAGCGGCCGGATTCGAGGATCGAGGTCGAGCCGACCTCGGCGCGACACGCGCGCAGACGTGCGGGCGGCCGGTCCAGCCTGCTTGAGCGGTGCGGGCCACCAAGAGTGGGGCTATCCGTACTGCGCGGGCCGGCCGGACCCGGTTGGATGGCCCTAAGGTCACGGAAAGGAAGCCTCAATGTCGGGAGCGAAGACTCACCCGTCCGCGCGACGGACAGCACGCCGAGGGGTGCGACTCGTTGCGCTGCGTAGATGCTCGGGTTCAGGGCGGCGCCTCCTCGCCGCGGCGCTCGGCTGCGCTGTGACAGCGGCGATCGCGCCCGCCGCGCTCGTCCCGGCGGTCGCCTCCGCTGCCGCCCCGGAGACTTTCTGCGTCCACGAGACGACCTCGTGTCCTCCCGGCAGCGTCGACGAGCAGTCGGACCTTCAGCAGGCGCTGACCGACGCGGCCGCTCACAGTGCAACCACGGCCGCCCCGAACGAGGTCGACGTCGGCCCCGGTACCTACACACCCACCGGAAACTCCGGATTCAGCTACAGCTCTGCCAACCCCTTGCGACTCGTCGGCGCCAGCGAGTCACAGACCACGCTAACGACCACCGGCGCCGCCCCGGCGGTGCTCGCGCTTGGCTCCGATCAGAGCGGCAACGAGGTGTCCGTATCGCAGCTGTCGATCGCGGCCAGCACCGGCGGCGGCTTAGGTCTCACCGGCGGGACTGCGGACCATGTGTCGGTGACAGCGACCGGGCAAGCCCTCGGCGTCCTCCTCAAGGGATCCAGGATGACCAACTGCACGGTCTCCGATGCGGCCCAGAACGGCTTTGGGATCTCGGTTGAGGGCGGGTCGGACGAGATTGACGACTCGACGGTCACCGCGGCCTGGGCCGCGGTCACTGCCGACAGCTCGACGACCCCCACGGTTCTCCACCGCGTGCGGCTCACGGGCGCCATCGGGCTGGAGGCGATCGCGACGCCGGTCGCGATCGACGACTCTCTGGTACTTGCCAGCGGAACCGGACTCTACGCCAGTGATGACCCGAACGAGGGGTCGATCAACGCGCTCAACGTCACGGTCCTAGCCCACGGCGCGTCGACAGTATCGCCCACCGAAGGCGTCGACGCTTTCTCGGACGGCAACGGCGGGGCGGAGGTGCAGATCGACAATTCGATCGTGCGCGGCTTCCAGGACGCCTTCTACACCAGCGCCGACACCGCGGCGATCATCGCCTCGACGGATAACTACGACGGCGCGACATCGGGTCAGCACGTATCGATCGGCGACCCGATCGCGGGCGATCCACTGTTCGTCAACGCCGCCGGCGGCGATTACCACCTCGCCTGGAGCTCGCCGCTGGTCGATGCGAGTTCGATTACGAACGTGGGTGCAGGGAGCTCGACGACCGATCTCGACGGCAATCCGCGCGTCGTGACATTCACGCACTCCTCGACTCCAGTCGACCTTGGCGCCTTCGAATACCAACATCGGGCGCCCGTCGCGGTAGCAAAGGTCAGCCCCTCAGGCGGGGCGCCCGGCGCCAGCGTCAGCTTCGACGGGTCGGCGTCCTACGATCCTGACCCGGGCGACACGCTGAGCTATGCGTGGAGCTTCGACGACGGTACCCGTGCGAGCGGTGCGACCGTCACGCATTCCTTTGCGACGCCTGGGCAGCACAGCGGCACGCTGACGGTTACCGATCCGACCGGCCTGAGCGCATCGCAGACCGCCGCCGTGGCGATCACTGTTCCGTCGCTGCCGCAGGCGCCGCTCGGCAAGCTGTTCGCGCACTCGCCGACGGTGTCAGGGGACACGGTCACGCTGCAGCTCGCGTGCAACGGTCCGGGCAGCTGCCCGAGCGCCAAGCTCGTCGAGACGACCGTCGCGCACCTGCTCGGCCAGAAGCTCCTCAGCGTCAGCGCCGCGTCCGCACACAAGCGCAAGACTGCAGTCGTGGTTGCCTCGCGCGGCATCCAGCTCGCGGCCGGCAAGACAACCACCGTCAAGCTCACGCTGAACGCTGCGGGACGAAAACTACTGGCGAAGTTCCATAAGCTACCGGTCACGCTGACCGTCTCCTACCTGAATGCGGGCAAGCGCATCACAGCCAAGACGGTGCGAGTGACGCTACGACCGGCGAAGAAGGAGCACGGCCACCACTAGCGAGCGCCGGCGCAATCCTCGGATCTGGGGGCCGCTGCCATCTGTCAGGGCGAGCTGCGCCGGGCGGCTAGATTGGCCATATGCCGGTTCAACGGATGGACAACGTTGGCATTGTCGTCGACGACCTTCCGGCGACGATTGCGTTCTTTCGCGAGCTCGGCCTCGAGCTCGAAGGCCAAGCCACGATCGAGGGAGACTGGGCGGAGCGCGTCACCGGACTAGGTGAGATGCGCGTCGATATCGCCATGATGCGCACACCGGACGGCCACGGCCGGCTCGAGATCTCACGATTTCTCACGCCCGCTCCGGTCGCCGATCACCGGAACGCCCCAGTGAACGCTCTCGGTTACCTACGCGTGATGTTCGCCGTCGACGACATCGACGAGACGCTCGCCCGGCTCCGTAAGCACGGCACGGAGCTCGTCAGCAGCGAAGTGGTCCGGTACGAAGACGCGTATCGGCTCTGCTACATCCGCGGGCCCGGAGGACTCCTCATAGGGCTCGCCCAAGAACTCGGCTGATCGCCCCGCCTTGGTCACCTAATAGTGGTTTGATCGAGACGCAGCGATTGGGAGGCGACGCATACGGAGAGGAGTTCGGGATGGCCGTTCACTACTTGGAGATCGTCACCGACGACGTAGACACACTGGTGGGTCTCTACCAGCACGTACACGGCCTGTCCTTCGAGGCCCCGGATCCGGATCTGGGGCAGGCCCGCGTAACGACTCAGTCAGACGGAACCGTGGTCGGCATCCGGAAGCCGCTAGCTGCGCATGAGCAGCCGATAGTGCGTACGTATCTCGAGGTCAAAGACATCCAACGGGCAACGAAGAAAGCCAAGGAGTCCGGCGCGACGATTGCCTATCCACCTACCCGGCAGGGCGACCACGGCACCTTTGCAATCGTGATCCAGGGCGACGTGGAACACGGACTCTGGAAACGCTAGCCCTCCGGCCGCACGGGAGCCAGCCGATCGTCACGGTCCGTGAGGACCGCGCCGACGGCAGTCCAGGTCTCTGAGGCGACAGGCTCACCTCCCTCCAGTTCGCCAATCTCAGGTCCCACAAGTCCGCAGATCCGGATACGTCGATCTTCCGTCGGAGGCTGTCGCCAACTCGGAGTTCGAACTCGTCGTACCAGACGTCGACGCCCAGGGCATCGAGCGCGTGCGCGAGAGGACGGACGACTCCAACCTTGTCTTCGGTCGCGTGCGAGATGAAAACGTCGAACTCGCGCTGTTCAAAGGCCTCGTCCGGCAGTTCCTCAGCGAACTGAAGCATCGGTGAGTCGGGCGGAAGGTTCGGTACTTGCCGAAGCGGCGCTGCCGGACCGGGCAGCACGCGGGCAGTCAATCCGAGCCGTCCGGGATAGCCCCCCAAGTCAGCTACGGCGTACCAGTGCGCCGCCCGATCGGTCAACGCGAGCGCGACGGCGGTCAAGTCTGGCGCGAGCCTTGGGACAAGGAGGATCCGTGTCGGCCGTCGCTCCTGCGCCTTGCATAGGCACAGCGTGGGCGCCCCGAACCAGCCGCGCCGCGTTCCCCGTCACGGCATCCGCTTTCGCAATCGCCTGAAAAGGCAACTGCTGCGCGTCCGCGCTCCCCAGTTCCATGCAAGGCGCCACCCCGGCGAGGCAAGGGTCCGGCGCGGCGATCGCTTTCACGACCCGCGCGGCGGGCAGCCTCACGATCCCTTGGGCGACGATCCGCGTGCCCGCGCAGGAGGGCTCGCCGTGGCGCGGACGATCGTGTTCGCAGTGAATGAGACGGATGACGTTGCTCCTGGCAACAAGCGGGGCGGCGGCCTGCGTCGGTGCCCTGCTTCTGCCGTCGTGGCGGCTTTGGCCGGTCGTCGGAGCTCAGGCTGTTCCGGCTGAGGTCCGGTTACGGATAGCCCCTGCTGGGCGCTGGGCGCTGACACCCCGCGCGACGCGGAACGCCGCGGCGACCTCGCGTGTCGGCGCCTCGGCTCCGAGCGGAAATACGTGAACCGCATCTACGCGCGAGATACCGGCAAGGCCGGCCGCCAGTTCGCGCGCTAGGTCGATACCGCCGCCGCGACTGATCTGCGCCACGGCTCGCTGAGGAATCGCGACCCCCGGTAGCGCGCAGGCACGCTCTGCCATGTGCGCGCTGCGGAGCAGCGCGACGCTTGCGTAGAACCGCACGTCCGCGAGGGTGTCCTCAGCGGCCGAGAGGAACGCTTCGAGGCGCACGAGGTCGAAGATCATCTGCGACTGCACGAAGGTTGCTCCAGCGGCGATCTTGCGCCGTAGGAGCCGCAACTCCCGGTTGACGTCCTCGGCGAAGGGATTGACGACCGCCCCGACTGCCAGCGGGTGCGGGGCGCTCCATGCCGACGCGCTCGCAATGAGCTGCGTGGCGGTCATGTCGGCCACATGTTCGATGCCAGGCACCGGATCGCCCTGCATGCAGAGGACCGCCTCAGCGCCGAGCGCCGCCGCGCCCACGACCTGGGACTGCAGGGCAAGCCGGTTGCGATCGCGGCACGAAACGTGGACGATTGTCCCCACGCCCTGCTCCCGCGCGAGCGCTACCGCAGCCAGCGGCGACATCCGCGGCTGGCCGGCGTGATTGTCGGTCAACCCGACAACGTCGACGGTGTCGGCCAGAACAGCGATCCGGTCGCTGACGCGCGCGCCATCGGCCTCGGCCGGCAGCGAGATCTCCGCGGACGTCAGAGCGCTCAGCGACACGACCGCTAAGCCTAGCCCCGCGGATCCTCAGGCCGACCATCCCCCGTTAGAGGATCGGCTTCCGGGACACCTACTTGCAGCCTCCGACACACAACAGCCACATGACAAACCGGTGACCAGCATGGCGCGGAATCCTCGTATTCGGCGATCGCTTTCGTCTCTGGGGAAGTCTCGGAGCTGGCGAGCGCTTCGGCGACAGAGCGATCGTCCGGGTCCGGGGGCTGGCGTTGCTCGTTGTGGGCCGCTGGCGCTCAGCGCGTGATTCCGGGACCGCTGGTGGCAGGGATCATTGGCGCGGGCCGTTCGTGAACGGTATGGATGCGATGATCTCCTCGACGGTCGGCGGGTCAGGCGGGTAGCGCAGGCCTTTGTTGCGAGGCGGTCGGTCTTGACGAAAGCTCGGCAGTGTCGCTCGCGAGCGGCGCCGACCGGCGCAATCCTGCAGCTGTACGGACTCCTGGCCTCCTCCCTTGAGACGATTTGACGCCAGCATCGTCACTCTCGATCGCGCGGCCACGTTCGGATCGCTACTCCGTCCGGTCACTCCAAGGCGGAGCGTCGAGGTGCCCGCGACCAGCGCTCGCGCCCTCGCTGCTGGTGGCGACAAGCGCGACCCTCGCGAAGGCCGGGTCGAAAGCCTGCCATTCGTTTGCGCGCGGTTTGGCGATGCCGCTAAGCACTTGGAGTGCCCCCGCTTTCGTGGACATCTGAGCGCTTGGGTCTGACGGCCCGAGCAGGGAGGATGTGGTGTCCATGCCGAGGACGCGTCCGCCGTACCCGCCGGAGTTCCGCCGTGAGGCTGTGCAGTTGGTCCGCTCGAGCGGCCGGAAGCTGCGTGAGATCGCGGCTGAGCTCGGCGTCTCGGAGCAGACGTTGCGCAACTGGTCGAAGCAGATCGACGTCGACGAGGGCAGGTCGCATGGCGTGACCAGCGACGAGCGCGAGGAGCTGCGGCGGCTGCGACGAGAGAACCGGATATTGACGGAGGAGCGCGACATCTTGAAAAAAGCCGCGGCCTTCTTCGCCAAGGAGAGCGAGACCCGGTGAGGTGCTTCCGGTTCATCGCCGCGGAGAAGGCCGCGTACTCCGTCAAGACGATGTGCAGGGTGCTCGGCGTCTCGCGGTCGGGCTTCCATGCTTGGGAGCGCCGGCCTGCGTGTGCGCGCGAGCTCGATGACACGCACCTCTGTGAGCGGATCGGGACGATCCACGGACGCAGCCGCGCGACGTACGGGTCGCGGCGGGTGCACGCCGAGCTGCGCCACCAGGGCATCCGGGTCGGGCGCAAGCGCGTCGAGCGGCTGATGCGGCGGGAGAAGCTCTCCGGGCTCGTGAAGCGCCGGCGCGGCCGGACGACGATTCGCGTGCCGGGCGTGCGCACGGCGCCCGATCTGGTCGGGCGTGACTTTAAGCCGACCGCGCCGGACAGGCTCTGGACGGCGGACATCACGTACGTGCGCACGTGGGAGGGCTGGCTGTACTTGGCGTCGGTGATCGACTGCTGCTCCCGCCGCGTCGTGGGTTGGTCGATCGCCGACCATCTCGGAGCCGAGCTCGTCGTCGACGCCCTGGAGATGGCCGTCGCGCACCGCCGCCCCGGGCCTGGGCTCGTGCATCACTCGGACCAGGGCTCGCAGTACGTCGCGCTCGTGTTCGGCCAGCGCTGCGCCGAGGCTGGCATCAACGTGTCGATGGGGTCGAAGGGCGACTGCTTCGACAACGCCGTCTGCGAGAGCTTCCACGCGACGATCAAGAAAGACCTCGTGCATCGCCGCTCGTGGCCGACGAAGGCCGAAGCGAGGACCGCGATCTTCGAGTACGTCGAGGTCTTCTACAACCGCGAGCGACTCCACTCGACGCTCGGGTACCTCTCACCGATCACGTACGAAACGGTGCTTGCCAGCAGACAAAATGAACAGCAAGCTGCCTAACCAACCCGTGTCCACCGAACCGGGGGCGGTCCAAGACTGTTTCTTCGGACTGCTGCGGGGATCACGGATCAGGACGGTAGGCTGGCCACCGGGCAGCGCTCGCGCAGGACGTATGGTCGGGTAGATCGAACCATTTCCTTCGAGTGGAACTGAGTAAATGTCCGTCGGCGACGCCTTCGCATCGAAAAGCGCTAAGGGCTATCTCATCCGGGCGGGCCTTGCATGGGTCCTCATCACACCCGCCGTCGCTGCCGCCAAGATCTGGGGGTCCGCCGCCGCCGCCGCCGTGGTAGGCGTGGTCGCGGTGGCAGCCTATGTCGTCCTGGCGGAACGCTATATACGCCACCACCGTGGACAGTCGGGGAGCTGACTGTCGGCGACCGAGCGCGGCCGTGGCGACTCGCGATCGAATTTGGGCGCCAGCTCAGCTATTGATACACGTCACATCACGGCCTGGGCTTGGGTCATGGCCGCTAGACCGACACATCCAAGCAAGATGACGGGAGAGTGCGTCATGCCCTACGCCGTGGATTTCAATGATGTCTCGACAGTCGGCCTGGAGTCCTCGCCGGTCGCGGCCGCGCTCGCTGGTCTCCGGGCGCACGAGGCCCGCTACTTCAAGAACAAGTACGACCACGTCTTCGCGGTGGAGCCTGCGGGCAACGCCAAGACGATCATCGACCGGGTGCACCGGATCCTCAATGAGGAACGCGACATCGTCATCTCCTCTCGGCCGCTTGAGGCTACGGCCTTCCAGGTCGAGAACATCCGAATCGCCTACGTCTTCTACCAGAGTGGTCTGTCGATCAACGTGATGTACACCATCGACGACCGCAAGAAGCGGGCGGTCGGGTTCAAGCTCTCCGAAGGGATGGAAGTCCCCGTGGAGCTGGCCTCGCGGTTCAAATTCGCGAGGCAGAAGTCAAAGCTGGCCGGAACCATTCGCGGTTCCTACTTCGCCTTCGAGAACGATTACTGATCGCGGAACCTCCCGCGCGACTGAGCGATCCCGGGACGCGAGGCCCGCCCTGCGCGGAAAACCGCGCATCTCGCCAACGATCGCTTCCGCGGTTCGGCGAACCAGTCGAGCCGCGAGCGCCTCGGCGACGTCGCGTGCGTCGCAGGGAATTCGGCTCCCTTCAACGATGTTCGCGGAGCGTGTTGACGAACTCGGCTGGCGTGAGGATCGGCAAGTCGTTTCTGAGCGCGAGCAGGTGTTGGTCACCCGTGACCAGGAACGCACGCCGGCTGATCGCAAGGGCGAGCTGGACCGGCTTCTGCGGAGGCTTTGATCACAGCCTCCGTCAAAGCCGGTCCAGCTCAATTGGTGCGCGCGCTGGCATGCGCGCTGGGTTAGCGGGTGAGCCTTAAGCGCATTGGTTGCCGGGATCATGGGTGCGGGCCGCTCGTGGACGGTATGGATGAGCTCGGTGTTATCGATCGCGCGTAGGTACGCGGACGTGATCCCGAGATCGGCGTGCCCGAGCTTCCGTTGGATCCAAGAGCGGCACCCTCACGGGACATCTCAACAGCGTGCGCGTGACGGAGCTAGTGCGGGGCGACTCGCCGGCACGATGCCGGCTACAGGAGCGACGTTGCGCAGTCGGTGGGTCAGGCGGATAGCGCAGTCACGTTTTCTGAGGCTCGTGAAAATCGTGGTGTCGCCGGTTCGATTCCGTCCTCGCCATCTCTCCTGGTTGCGGCCCCCGCTGTCAGAGGCCGAACGAGGGGTGGTTGAGCCACCAGCGCGCGTGACGAATCAGTCGTTGCGGTGGGTACCGGTTGGGGTCGGTCAGGACGAGCCGCGCGTACTCGTCGGAGATCGCCGAAAGGACGCGGGCGGTCAGCTCTGCGTCGTTGGCGTTCTCTGTGCTCAGTGCCGGCCGCACGGCCTTTTCGAGCTTGGCGAGGACGGAGCGGCGCCCTCGTTCGATGCGGTGCCGAAGCGTCGTCGGCGCGCTTTCGGGCGGCATGAGCACGAGCCGCCAGGTCGTCGGGTGGTCGCGCACCGCGCGGAGGTATGCGTCGAGGCTTTCGAGCATCAGCTCTTGCGGGTCGCCTTGGCTCAGATCCGTGATGGTCGTCTCGGAAACCTGAGCCAATGCGCGCGAGGTCTCGCGGTCCACGACCGCCTCGAGCAGCCCCTGCAGATCGGCGAAGTGCTGGTAGATGACGGCGCGGGTAATGCCCGCCTGGCGCGCGACGGCCTCGACCGAGACCGCGTGAAAGCCCCGGTCGACCGCCAGCGTCGCCGCGACATCGACCAGCTGCTCGCGGCGCGCCGCTGCGGTCATGCGGCGGCGAGTGGGGTTTGGAGAGGACATCGGCGGGTTATGTTACGCAGCAGTTACTAACGGGGCTGTGAGTTGTGCCCGTGGGAGGGCGCACCTGCGAACGGCCTTGATCCCGGGGGGAGTACTGGCATGGGACTGAGCCGTATTGTGGCCCTGGTTGCGGGGCTTGCTTTCGCGGGGCTCCTCTTTGCGTCGTCGGCGGCTGCGGCTCCGCCGTGTGCCACATCGCCGGTCGGTGGTGGCGACTGGCCGTCGTACGGCCATGACGCTGCGAACACGCGCACGCAGCCTGCAGAGACCCGGATGGGCCCGAGCGCGGCTAGCGGGCTGAGTCCGGCGTGGACGTTCTCGACGAGCTCCACCGGGGACGGGACGGGCTTCGATACGACTCCCGTCGTCCACGACGGCTGCGCGTTCATTGGCTCCTCTGGCGGCGTCGCATACGCCCTTGACGCAAAGACAGGTCACGTCGTTTGGCAGCGCAAGCTGGACGCGCCCAACCCCGGCTCTGGTGGCGTGATCGTCGGCGCAGCCGCAGTAAACGGGGATTCGGTCGTGTTTCTCGTGAACGAGTTCGCCGCCCCGTACGCGATCGCGCTCAACCGCTCGACCGGGGCGGTCGTGTGGAAGAGCGCGCCGTTCGCACCGCCCCTCACCAGCAGCATCTCGCAGGCTGGTTCGTATACGAATGCCAGCCCGATCCTCGCGAACGGCTTCGTCGTCGCCGGCTACTCGGAACCCGAGGGCGTCCCCACTGCGACCGGCGGTTTCTCGCTCATCAACGCCCAGACGGGCCAAGTCGTCAAGACGACCCCGACGATCCCGCCGGCGGCGCAGGCGCAGGGCTACTCGGGCGGCGGGATGTGGAGCACCCCCGCATATGACCCGGCCACGAACTACGTCTATTGGGGCGCCGGCAACCCGAACAGCAAGCCCAAGCAGTATCGGACTACAGACGCGATCCTCAAGATCGATGTCAACCCGTCGAGGCCGACCTTCGGCCAGATCGTCGCCTCGTATGAGGGCAACGTCGACCAGTACACGACCGAGCTGCAGAAACTGAGCGAGTCGCCGGCGTGTGAGGCGTCCGCCAATCCCGCGGTGCCCGATCCCCTTGACGATCCCGCCTGCGGCCAGCTCGACCTCGACTTTGGAGCTTCAGCCAACCTGTTCACGACCAGCGACGGGACGAAGGTCGTTGGTGACCTTCAGAAGTCGGGCGTCTACCACGTCGCCAACGCGAAGACGATGGTGCCCGTGTGGACTGCGCTCGTTGGCGCGTCCTGCCAACCGTGCAACGCCGCCTCGACGGCGTTCGACGGCAGAGCCGTCGAGGGTGTCGCGACGCCCGGCGGGACGATGTTCTCGCTCGACCGCAGCACCGGCGCTGCGAACTGGCTCAGCCCTATCGGCGACGGCGTGCACTACCAGTCGACGAGCGCCGCCGACGGCGTGGTCTGGACCGTCGATAGCGCCGCGAATCTCGATGGCGTCGACGCCGCGAGCGGCACGCCGCTCGCACGTCGGCCGCTGAGCATCGACGCCGGCGCACCCGTCACCAACGTCACGAGCTCCGGCATCGCGATCGCCGAGCACGAGTTGTTTGTCGCGGCCGGCGGGCTCGCCTACTCGGCGGCATCAGGTTATGTGATCGCCTACCGCGCGCCGTGACGCGCGTGGGTTGTCTACACCAACGCCTAGCGGCGAAAGGAGCGGGTATGCGGAAAAGGGCAAGTACGCGGAGAGGCAAGTGGGCGCGGGCAGTCGCGCTGGCGGTCGGCGTAGCCGCGCTGTCGCTGTCGGCGTCGGCCGGCGTAGCCGCCGCGAGCGGGGGTCCGTACAACTCGAACCAGCAGGACTGTACCTGGAACTCGTCGGCCTGGAACACGCCTCAGGGGTACACGCAACCTGGATGTCACAACTTCGCCCTGAACGTCGAGAGCGGCGGTACAACCAACGGCGACCCGAACAGCGACAACACGCGCTACGCCGAATGGGGCAGCAACCAGGATCCCAGTGAAGGACCAGCCGGACCGATTGGCCAGACCGGCAATCCCAGTTTCGGCTTCATTCTGGCCCCAGGCGATCCCGGCACCTACGACGCCGAGCACGCCGGATGCGCCTCCGCCAACACCGATGGCACCGGAGGAGGCACCGGCAAAGGGTGCGGCAGCAACCCCCATGGCGCGGGGTTTGAGGCGAACTACGACTACTACCAGGCGTATTGTCCGGCAGCAGGCTTGCTCCCGTCAGCGCTGTTTACGGCGACGCAGATTCCGGGCGGCGTTGTCGCCTCGAAGCTGCAGTCGGGTACGCCCTCCTTTATCGTCCCGGCCCCCTATCAGTGCGCCCGGAACCAGCGGATCGGGCAGACGACCGTGACCCCTGACCATGGGACCAAGCAGGCGCTGACCCGCGTGCTCACCCAAGGACTGCTTGTCTACTTCGGCGGGGACGACAACAACAACAACGGCGAGCACGACGGATTCTCCGGTAACGACGGGCATCCCGGGGCCACCCCGCAGGCCACCGACGGAGCCATCAACGGGCCGTCGGACACCACGGGGACGATGGTGTCGGTAACGCCCCAGAGCGCTACGCGCAAGCCGAGTCAAACGCACCCCGAGGGGGCCGCGAACGCGTCAAGCGGCATCTGTGCCGATTCCATCTGCGCCGAGGCGACGACGCAGCAGCGGACCATGTACTACGGGTGCTATGACCCGAAGAACCCGAAGGACTCGCAGTGGTCGCAGAGTGGCACGGACAGCGCCGCCAGCGGGGCGAACAATCAGAAGCACATTCAGTGTGCCCCGGGGACCCCTGAGAGCGGGAACGCCTACGAGAACAAGTCGCCGGCATCGACTCAGGAGCCTGCGGACTGCTCGTCCCAGGATACGGCTGCCGAGGAGTGTAAGGATGGGAACTCCACGCCGAACGGCTACCGGTCCCATACACCGCAACAGGAGAACACCGAGCCGGGGGTCCAGACCTCCCAGGATCCCGACCCGCAGCGCTCGCCCCTCGGCGGAATCGAGACGCCCGGCACCTATGTCGGTACGTGCGGGGTATGGGCCTCCCCGGTCAAGAGTGACGGGTACGTCGTACCCGCTGGCTGCCGCTAGCGCCATCACGCTCCGCCAACAGCAATGAGGATCGGGCACGAGTCCGGTCGACCTTCTCGGTCGGCCGGACTCGTGCGTTCGCGATGGACCGCCGCGGGACGACACGCCACGGCCGGGCACGGACGGACCGTCGGGGTGCTGACCGCCAGCCGGTCTGACCAGAACGATTTCGTCGTCGCTCTGCGAGGCCAAGGCCCAGGTCCTGAAACTGACCGTCGAGACCGGGCAGCTGCTGGAGCGCTCGATCGCTGAGACTCGGAGGATGGTCGCCTCGCGCGGCGGCGGGCCAGGGACCCGGGCGCCCAGGCGAGGCTGAAGGCGGCCGCCGAGCTCGAACAGCTCGCCGATCGCTTCGAGAAGGTCGCTTCCCGGATCACCCGGCGAGTCGCCGGTGACCCGATCACCGACCGGTTGGTGTCGCTCGCGGATCCGCTTACGGCACGCATCTCGGCGACGCTGCAGCTTTACCACTTGACTTTCGCGAGCCCTGCACTCGACCGACGATCGCTTTCGCCAGTCGGCGAGGCAGTCGAGCCGCGAGCGCCTCGGCGACGTCGGCGTGCGTCGCAGGGAATTCGGCTCCCTTCAACGATGTTCGCGGAGTGTGTTGACGAACTCGGCTGACGTGAGGATCGGCAAGTCGTTTCTGAGCCCGAGCAGGTGTTGGTCACCCGTGACCAGGAACGCACGCCGGACGATCGCAAGGACGAGGAGGTAGTCGTCGTCGGGATCGGGTGAGCGGACCGGAGCTGGGTCGGTTGGGTCCTCGACGAGGGTTCCGTGGTCCCGAACCCAGCTCACGAAGGCGGCGCCTTTCTCCGCAGGGATACAACTGCGAAGCTTCGGGTAGCCGAGCGCGCGCTTGAGCTCGGCGATCAGCAACTCGGAGACGACCAGCTCGAACACTCCGTCACGGCTGCTGTCCAGGATCTCGGCCGATGGGCCTCGCGCCGAGAGCGCCGCCGAGATCAGAACGTTGACGTCAACGACGGCGCGCACCAGACGCCCGTCGGCGAGGCCTGGTCGCGTGTTGCGCCTCTAGCGCGAGTTCGGAGGCCTTCGCCTCGGAGAGCGTCGCATTGGACCACAGGTCGTCGAGGACGTCGAGCTTCAGGTCACGGCGGAGGGATTCCTCGATCACCGCGCTATCGGACACGCCGGTGCGTGCGGCACGGATCTTGACCCACTTCAGGACGTCTTCGTCGATCGTCAGCGTCGTGCGCACCTTCGCCATAAGCCGCATCTTAGCATCAGGATGCGGTTATGCGGGGGCGAGACTGATGGTGGTCGGCCGCCCCCGCCGGCACGCCGATCGACCATGATCGCAGCCACGCGGCCGCTCAGACCGCCGTCGCCGTCTCGCTCCGCTCGCCCTCCGGGCTCGCTCTGCGAGACGGCGACACCGACCCCATCAAAGCGACACCAACGAAAGTGGGAACCACATAAAACAGTCCCCGTCGAAGCCGGTCCGGCTCATTGCCCGGGCGCTTTCGCCGAGCGCGCGTTGCGCGTGGCGATAGTGGGGCGCGAGCTCGTGGGAGGGGAGCGTTCGTGCTGGGCTTACATCCCTTCAAAGACGGTCCCGCGCCCGGGCGAGGCGGTCCACGGGGTGGCCAGCGTGCCGGCTCGGGAAGCCGCTCCGAGGGCGGCGTCGCCTCGGGGTCGACCGCACTACGCGACTCCAACTCTTCGGCTACCTCTTTGTTCGTGCGACGAACGTCAGATCGCGGCGGCCGCCAGCAGGTCGGCGAGCGACCGCGCTCTCACCTCCAGTGTGCCCTGGGCCACGTTGACGGCGCCGTTCCATCCATAGACGGTGTGGTTGGCGGCATCGAGCTCCGAATCGGCCGTTTGCACCAGGGATGAGCCGTGCATCGGGAGGTCCCGGTCGGGCCAGGTGAAGTTGGGGTCGGCGAGCACGGAGAGTTCGGGCATCGGGAAGGGCGCGACGATGTAGCCGGCGGCGTGCACACAGGTTGCTGGCCGTTCGTCGCTGCTGATCAGCTCGCGGGCGTCCACCACCCCGATGCCGTCGGGCCGGATGAGCAGGTAGTCGACTCCGTCGATGGCGCGACCGGCCAGAGCGCCCTCGCTGATCGTTCCGGCGAACCCGATGTCGAGACGCAGGCCGTCGGGGGTGATACCAATGGGGCTCACGCGGGTCAGCTGAGCGCGAAAGACATATCCGTCCATGTTGTGCTCCATTGTAGGTGGTCGAGAGCATCGTGGCCGGTCGGCAATGCATGCGCATCGGGCTTCTCACGAAAATCGTGAGATGGCGCCTGGGGGAGACCCCCTAGACTCGCCGGAGGTGAGCTTGGATCTGGAGAAGCTGACCCCGAGGGAGCGTGAGGTCGTTGACGCCGCGATGCGAGGTGGCAGCGTCCAGTCGCTTGCGGAGGCTTTGTTAGTTAGCCCGCGCACGATCGAGCACCATCTCTCGGCCGCATACCGCAAGGTCGGCGTGCGTAACCGAACTGAGCTGCTCGCGCGTGTCGCTGTCCAGCCGGAGCCGCTGCGAGCACCCGCTACCCACTACGCGCGGAGCGGCGATGCTCACCTCGCCTACCAGGTGATCGGGGACGGCGATCGCGACATCGTGCTGATCCCGGGATTCGTCTCCAACGTCGAGAACGGGTGGACCTGGCCGGCACTTGGGAGCTTCCTCAGACGCCTGTCTGGGGGCCGTCGCCTGATCTTCTTCGACAAGCGCGGAACGGGTCTCTCAGACCCGGTTGCGGATCCAGCCAGGCTCACGCTCGAGGAACGGACCGACGAGGTTCGGGCTGTCATGGACGCCGCCGGAAGCTGGCGCGCGACCCTGTTCGGGTTCTCGGAGGGCGCAGCGATGAGCATGCTGTTCGCCGCCACCTATCCCGCGCGCACCGACGGCCTGATCCTCTACGGCCCCCTCATCAGCGGCTCGCTCGATCCGGAGTCGCTCGGCACGGCCGGGGTGTTCGACGATCCCGACGCAGCTTGGAAGCTGATGCAGGGCGTGTGGGGCACCGGACAGTTCCTGGCGCCGTTTGGACCCTCTGCGACAGAGGATCCCGACGGGATCGATCACGTCGCCCGCTTCGAGCGCCACGGTGCGAGTCCAGCCGCGGCGTACGCGATCATCCTCATGGCGGCGTCGATCGAGGTGCGAGCGCTCTGTCCAGCCGTGCGGGCCTCAACGCTCGTCTTGCATCGCCGCGAGGATGCGCTTGTGCCGGTCTCGAATAGCCGCTACCTCGCCGACCACCTGCCCGCCGCCCGGTACGTGGAACTCGACGGGCTCGATCACCCCCCGTGGCTTGGCGAGAGCGACCGGTTACACGCGGAGGTCGACCGCTTCATGGCGACCAGCCGTCGGCCGGTCGCTCCGGCAGGCGGCGTCCTGCTCACCCTGGTGGCAGCCGACGTGCCGCTCGATGGCCCGGCTCTGAAAACTGTGGAGCGATTCCGCGGGCGGCCGGCTCCAAGTAACGCCGGGACGCTCTACACGTTCGACGGCCCGGTCCGCGCAGCCCAGTGCGCACTCGCGCTCTCGCGGCCAGAGCGCACAGTGGCCGTTCACGCAGGCGAGGTGCGCCATACGCCACGTGGCCTGGAGGGAACCGCCATCGATGTCGTCGACGCGCTGCTCGCAGCCGCACCCGCGGGCACTGTTGTGACCTCAGCGACGCTGCGGGAGCTTGCATTGGGCTCCAGTCTCGACTTCACTCCCTCCGGCACGGCGGAAGTGCGGCGGGTGGGGGCCGTCGAGACCCTGCTTCTCCGCGCGGCGAACGGGCCGAAGCGAGGCGCCGCGGGTCGTCGCGTCGACGCCGCCGCGCTCGAGGCGCGCAACCATAGGAGATCGGCGAGCCGCCGCTCTTGCCCTTAAGCGTGGCCATTGTGGCGTGGTGGACGAGCGGGTCGCCAAACGCGGAGATCGGAGAACAAAGCGTTCGTGCCGACCGGCGTCCAAGTCGCGCGGGCCGAGGTTAGCCGGGCGAGGCGCTGGTGACTCGAACGGTGGTGTCAGTGCGCGTCATCGTGGGCGCGCCCGTAGCGCTCGTAGATCACGCGCGAGCCGAACGTCCTGGTGTCGATCAGGGCGAGCGGGACCTCTTCGGTGACCGGCGGCAGGAACGGCGTGCCGCGACCGACGACGACCGGGTTGCGGAACATGCGTAACTCGTCGACGAGGCCGAGCTCGATCGCTGCCGCGGCCAGTCCGGCGCCGCCGATCGAGACGTCCTTGTCGGTCGCGTCGAGCGCCGCAGCGGCCTCCTCGGCCAGTGACCCCTCGGCGAGCCGGGCATTGCCCTGGACGCTGTCGAGGGTGCGGCTGAAGACGACCTTCGGGATCGCGCACCAGACGTCGGCGAACGCGGCCCCGAGCTCGTTGTCGCGCATCGACGAATCCGTCTCCCACGGGAACATCGTCTCGTAGAGCCTGCGACCACACAGATGGCCGCCGAGTTCGCGTGTCTGCGTGATGTGGAAACGGAACTGCTCCTCGCTGGGGGCCGTCCACCCGAACGCGCCCTCCCGGTCGGCGATGAAGCCGTCCACCGAGACGCTCATCGAGTAGATCAGCATGGCTTCAGATCGTCCGGCCGGAGTGACCGACGATGATTAGGCCTGACATCGGGCTCCCCTTCCGTCTCCAGTTGCTTCGCCGTTAGTGACCGACCGCGAAAGAAGAACTCGTCGTCGTGGGCGGTCCAAGCGATCGTACGAACATCGCCGGCGCCGCACCGAGATCCCCGGAGGCGGAACCGCCACCGGCACACCTGGCGCCCTAAGCAGGGATCTCGATGCCGAGCGCCACCGGGGAGTGTCGTAAGGCCAGTTAGGTCACGCGTAGCGGTTATGGATTGTCAAACGACACACGATCACGCTCGCCTCGGCACTGCAGCAGGCGTCTGCAACCTTCCGCTCACGGCTTCCGCAGTGGACGACCATGCAAGGGAGCGGTCCGGCTCCGAGTGCCGCTTCGCCCGAAACGCAGCGGTGAGCGACCAGCCGGCGGCACCGCCGCTTCGCGCGTAAAGCGGCACTCGAGCCGCAGCGCTCCCGCGCTTGGAAAGCGGTTGCGCTACGCCGCGGCGGCTACCGCCAGTAGTCGAGACCTCTGGCGTGAAAGTCTTTGGCGAACAGGTCGCGGACGAGCGCCTCGGCCTGTTCTCCTCTCGCGGTGGTGAGCTGCCCGGTGATCTCCGACAGGTCCTCGGCGGCGGAGCGGACGATCTCGACGGCCACCTCGGGCGCTTGGGCGAACTGGTTGCGAAGCGTGATCCACCAGCCAGACTTCAGCCAAAGCGCGACATCCCGATCCAGCCGGTGGCGCTCTTGATCCGGCGCTCCGACCACGATCTGAATGTTGTGCCCGCCCAGCGATCGGCCGTTGCGATCAACCGTCATGTCGCACTGCAGCAGTCGGTAGCCGGGATCGTGCGCCGCCGGATGGGCGTTCCATGCGCCCGACTTGGGCCGCAGGACAAGTGACACCGGCTTCATCGGGCGCGCGGTTGCCGCATAGCGGAAGCCTGCCACGCAACGCGGGGGAAGCTGCCGCTTTGGACGAAAAAGGGGGGCGGCTGCTTGTCACAGCGCCGAGCGGCCTCCGGGTTCGGCTCCGACCAACTGCCAGACGGTACGGTTGCGTGCTGTGGCGGGTGAGTTGATACGAGTCGGAGCGACGACGATTCGGTTCTTGGTCGAGAGCGCCGACTCGGGTGGCAGCGTGGCCGCGTTCGAGGTCGGGATATCCGCGAACGCCAAGATGCCGGCGCCGCACAGCCACGACGGCTTCGAAGAGACGATCTACGGCCTCGAGGGCGTTTCGACCTGGACCGTCGACGGTGTCCCGACCGGCATCGGCCCGGGAGACGCGGGCTGCATCAGGCGCGGCGCTGTTCATCATTTCGACAACCGTGGAGAGGTCGATGCCAAAGCGCTCGCGATCGCCACGCCCGGAGTCTTCGGACCCGACTACTTCCGCGAGGTAGCAGCCGTATTTGCCGATGCCGCCGGCGGGCCACCGGACCTCGCCCGGATCGCTGAGGTCATGCGTCGTTACGGCCTCACGCCGGCGCCGCCGCCTTCGAGCTGAGCCCTCGCGGCGCAATTCCACGCCGGACTGGCGGAGCGCCGCATCTCGCGCGAAGCGCTAGCTAGCGGCAGGGATGCGTCAGCGGCGGTCGACCTCGAGCGTCATCCCGGCCGAGCGCAGCCGGTCCACCAGCGCTCCGTTCATCGCCGACGCCGGCGTCAGCACTCCGGCGCGGTGCGGCAGCTTGTCGCGGTCAAGCGCGAGGCACAGTGCGGCCTCGCCCATCATCATCGCGGTGGCGTTGTAGCCGGGGTCGCCCTTTGCCGCGACCTTCGCGACGTAGCGCGCGCCGCTCGAGGTTCGCGTGTGAACCTCGATCTCGAAGAAGCCGTTGCGGCGTGCCTCGTCGCTCGGTCCCTCGCCGGGGTCAGGCAGCACCCGATCGAGCAGCTTGCGCGACGGCGGGAGCGCGAGGCCACCCGCGAGGGCGCCCAGGCCGCCCGCCAGAGCCGCGGCCTTGACGGGCGCCAGCGGCCCCCGGCCCATTCCGGTTACCTCGCGGTAGCGAAAGCCGCGGCCATATGCCCAGTCCTGCAACGCGTTGCTGCGCCGCACGATGCGTGTGTTGAAGTTGGCCATCACGAACGGCGCGGTCCACTGCCCCAACTGCGCGTCGTGCGAGACGCCGCGGGTGTCGCGCTCGCCGTCCACCTCGGGGGGCCGGTCCGGCACGAGCGCGTACGGGTCGCCGACGATTCGGCGCGCGTCCCGATCAACCTTGATCTCGTCGACCTGCCCCTTGATCGAGGCGATTGTGCCGCCGCTCGCGCCACCCTTCATCGCCGTCACGACGAGCGTGGTCTCCTCCAGATCTCCCGCCCCGTCGCCGCGCGCCGCCTCGTGGAGCAGATAGACGCCGATGTCCGATGGGATCGAGTCGAATCCGCAGCTGTGCACGATGCGTGCGCCCGTGGCCTGCGCGCGGTGGTGCCGCTCCGCGCTCTCCCGTACGAACAGGACCTCCCCGGTCAGGTCGGCGTAGTCCGTGCCGGCGTCGGCGCACGCTTCGACGAGCTTGAGCCCGCTGCGCCGGTAGGGGCCGACGGTCGTGGCCACCACGCATGCGTCGCGGGCCATTCCCGCCAGTGCGTCAAGGTCGGACGAATCGGCCACCACGAGCGGCCAGCCCGCGGCGCGCGAGCTCAGCCCGGAGCGCACGCGCTCGAGCTTCGGCTCCGAACGACCCGCTAGAGCGATCGAGACGCCGTCGGGCGCTGCGCCGGCGAGATATTCGGCCACAAGGCGGCCGACGAACCCCGTCGCTCCGTAGACAACGATGTCGTACGCGCGCTCGCGACTCACGCC
This sequence comes from uncultured Actinomycetes bacterium, assembly GCA_963719375.1. Lineage (GTDB taxonomy): Bacteria > Actinomycetota > Thermoleophilia > Solirubrobacterales > Thermoleophilaceae > JAICJV01. The sequence goes on from CAVRBY010000001.1 coordinate 3,256,967, forward strand.
TTGCACGCTAACCGAGCGGCGAAGCGTGCGTCGGCCGGGTGGAGCCGCGCTTCGCGCTTAGCGGGAGCGCGGCCGGCGCCGTCGGAAGCAAAGCTGTGATCCGGCCGCAGGTCGACGACTACTGGGGATCGATGTCGCGCGGGTGACGCGAAGGATTTGACGGCGATGGGAGTTTGGCGTTACCATCGGTCATATGGAATTGGAGGCGCGGACACGACCGTACCGTCAGGTCGCGCGGGCGCAGGCGCAGCAGCGGACGCGCGATGCGCTGATCGCCGCGGCGCAGCGTGAGTTCTTCGCGGGGCGGTGGGAGGAGGCGTCGCTCGAGGTGATCGCCGCGAGCGCGGGAGCCACCAAGCAGACGCTGCTTCGCCACTTCGGCTCCAAGGACGGGCTGGTGGAGCGGGCGCTCGAGCGCGGCTTCGAGGAGGTTCGCGATCAGCGATTCGAAGTGCCGAGCGGTGACGTCGCAGGGGCTGTCGAGAACCTGCTGGAGCACTACGAGCGTTGGGGCGAGCGGGCGATGCGGATCGGTGCCGTGGACGGGCTCGGGGAGGTCGTCGCGGGGCTTGGTCGCCGGGCGCGCCAGCTTCACTACGAGTGGGTCGACCACGCCTTCGGCCCCTCCTTGCAGCGGCTGGGCCCGAAGGATCGGGGGCGCTGTCGGGCCGCGCTGATCGCGCTGTGCGACGTGCATGCCTGGTGGCTGCTGTCGCGCGACCTCGAGCTTCCCCGTGTCGAGGTCCGCGCGACTCTGGTCAACGCGATCGGGAGCCTGATCCCGGAGGAGGCAAACGAATGAAGGTCCTCGCCTACACCTCGCCCGCGCGCGGGCACCTGTACCCGCTGGTGCCGATTCTCGAGGAGCTGGCCCGCCGCGGTCACTCGATCGCGCTCCGGACGCTCGCGTCGCAGGTGCCAATGGCACGCCGGCAGGGGTTCGACGCCGCGGCGATCGCGCCGAGCATCGAGGCCATCGAGCACGACGACTACCTGGCCCGCTCGCCCCAGGGCAAGATCAAGCGTGCGGTGACGACGTTCGCCGCCCGCGCCGAGCACGAGGTGCCGGACCTGAGGGCGGCGATCGACGCCGAGCAGCCTGACGCGCTGCTCGTCGACGCCATGAGCTGGGGCGCCAGCGCGGTCGCCGAGGCGTGGGGCGGGCCGTGGGCGCAGTGGTTCCCCTACCCGCTTCCGCTCCCCTCCCCTGACGTGCCGCCCTTCGGTCCCGGACTGAAGCCGGCCGCCGGGCGTCTTGGCCGCCTGCGAGACCGCGCCCTGCGTCCGCTGGTCCTCGGATCCACGGCCGGCGCTTTCCTGCCCGCCGTCAACTCGGCACGCAGGGCGGCGGGGATCCGCCAACTGGACGATTTCAGCCAGATGTTCACGACGCCGCCGCTGCTGCTCTACCTGACCGCCGAACCGTTCGAGTACCCCCGCTCCGATTGGCCGCCGTCGGTGCGGATGGTCGGGCCCTGCTGCTGGGACCCGCCTGCCGACTCCCCATCCTGGCTGGCCGAGCTCGGTCGACCGCTGGTGCTCGTCAGCACCTCCTCCGAATTCCAGGACGACGGTCGGCTCGTCACCACCGCGCTGGAGGCGCTCGCGCAGGAGGACGTCAACGTCGTCGCGACCGTTCCCGCCGCGCAGCTGCCGGACACCGCGGTTCCCGCAAACGCGCGCCTCGAGCCGTTCGTGTCGCACACGCCACTGCTCGCGCACGCCGCCTGCGCCGTCACCCACGGCGGAGCCGGAGCGACACAGAAAGCGCTCGCAGCCGGCGTCCCAGTCTGCGTCGTGCCGTTCGGCCGCGACCAGCTCGAGGTCGCCCGCCGCGTCGAGGTCGCAGACGCCGGCACACGACTCACGCCGCGGCGGCTGAACGCCGACCGACTGCGCGCGAAGATCCGCGAGGCGATGACCAAGACTCCCGGCGCGCGCCGCGTTGCTGACGGCTTCGCCGCCGCCGGCGGACCTGCCGCTGCCGCCGACGCCTTCGAAGCGCTCACGGGACCGCGGAAAACCGACCAGCTGCCGCCCACGCCGACGACGACCGAGCTCACGACCTGACCTCAGCCGTGAGCTCACGCTCGAGCAGCCCGGCGCAGAGAAAGGAGCCGCAATGACGTCCGACCTCAAGCTCGCCCGCCACGCCGGCGGCACCTACAACCACCTCCACCTGCACAAGCGCTCGCCGCTCACGCGCCTGCAGCGCGAGATGCTCGCCGCCGTCGTCAACCGGCACCTCTCATGACCGCCCGGCTCTTTTCGATGCCCGGCTCACACGCCGCAACGACGGGTCAGCTGCTTTTTGATCACAAGGGGATCAGCTATAAGCGCACCGACCTTCTGCCGGTCGTCTCTTGGATGGTGCTCAAGGCTCTGCGATTCCCAGACGTGACCGTGCCCGCAGCCAAGATCGATGGCGAGCGGGTGCAGGGAACGCGGGCGATCGCCCGCGTTCTCGAGTGCCGCAAGCCGGAGCCCCCGCTGTTTCCTGACGATATGGAGCGAAGACGGGCCGTTGTGGAGGCCGAACGCTTCGGCGACGAGGAGCTCCAGCAACGGATCCGAGAGATCTTCCTCTGGTCGACACGCAAGGACCGCAGCGGACTCGTCGGCTACCTCCAAGGCGCAAAGATCGGGATGCCCCATCGACTCGCGGCGAGGGTCGCAGGTCCCTTTATCGCGCTCGACGCCCGGTCCCGCGGAGCCACCGACGAAAACGTCCGCAGCGCGCTCGCCGCCCTGCCCGGGATGCTCCAACGAATCGACACCTGGATAGAGGACGGCATCCTCGGGGGCGAGGCCCCGAACGTGGCCGACCTGCAGATCGCTCCCAGCCTGCGCTTGGCCATGAGCCTCGACGACCTCCGACCGGCAATCGAGGGCCGACCGGCAGGCCGCCTCGCGACCCGCATCGTCGAGCACTTTCCAGGAAGAACCCCAGCGGTGCTGCCGCCCGAGTGGCTCGAAGCCATCACCGCTCCCGCGCGCTGAGCGACCAACGCTTCGTCGCCTGGTCTCGACCCGGTGCGGCTCAACAAAGTCGCCGCGTATCTCGGCGTTGCCTCCGGCTTTCGTCTCTGTGAAGAGGGCGGCGTGTGAAGTGCGGTGGGTTGCGGAGTCCCTGGTGTCGAGCTGCGCTCAAGTCTCTGTCGCCCCTTCGACGTCGGGGACCGTGCGAAATAGGAGGCTCGCTCCGGCGCGCAATTTCAGGAGAGCTGTCAGGCGGCTAAGGGCGTGTTTTGAAAGAACGCCGCCCTTTGTGGCGGGGAGATCTGTCAGATGATCAATGGGCCGTGCTGGAGCCGCTTCTGCCGGCCGCAGCGACGACGGGCGGGCCGTCCAGGGTCGAGGCGGATGCTGATCGACGGAATCCGGTGGCGAGCGCAGACCGGGGCTCGGTGGCGTGACCTCCCACCCTGCTACGGGCCCTGGCAGACGGTCTACGGACTGTTCCGCCGCTGGCAGCGCCTGGGCGTGTGGACAGGGCTGCTCATCAAGCTCCAGGCGCGAGCCAACGCGCACGGTCGCATCGGATGGACGGTGAACGTCGACTCCACGATCTGCCGGGCGCACCAGCACGCCGCCGGGGCGCGCCGGGACGGCCAAGCCCAGAAGGAACCGCCTGGCGGCCTGGCCACCGAGCCTGCCGATCACGCCCTCGGCAGGTCCCGGGGCGGGCTGACCACGAAGATCCACCTGGCCTGCGAGCAGGGCCAAAAGCCGTTGGCCATCCTGATCACGGCGGGCCAGCGCGGCGACTCGCCGCAGTTCACCGCGGTGCTCGAAGCCATACGCGTGCCCTGCGACGGGCCCGGCCGCCCTCGCGCCCGACCGGATCGGGTGCGAGGCGACAAGGCCTATTCCTCCCGGGTCAATCGGGACTACCTGCGGCGACGCGGTATCACCTGCACCCACCACCGCGCAGACAGCTAGAACGGTGACCACATCGACGACCCATCCGGGGGGCGACATCAGCGACATCGCGTACGCGGTCGTCTCGTGGCGCAAAGGGCCGTAGCGCCCAGGCCAACAAGCTGAGGCGGCAGCGGTCTACGACATTGCCTAGCGTGCCACGCGGTAGCGGAGGTAGACGACTTTAGAACTGAAGGTGCGGGTCTCGATGAGGTCGAGATCCACCCGGCGCTCGCGCTCGGGAAAGAACGGAATGCCACCGCCAAGCAGCACCGGGTAGACCCTGGCCCTGTACTCGTCGATCAGGCCCAACGCGGCCGCCTCGGCGGCGAGAGTCGCGCCGCCGATCGCGATGTCTCCCTCCCCGGCCTCGGCTCGCAATCGCTCGATTTCCTGCGTCAGGCCACCGGATGCCAGCCGGGCGTTTCCCTGCACCTCCGACAGGGTGGTGGAGAACACCACCTTCGGTAGCGCCTTCCAGATCGCAGCGAATTCGAGCGTCGAGTAGTCGAGCGACGGGTTCTGGTCGGCGGTCTCCCAGTACAGCATGGTCTCGTACAACCGTCGTCCCAGCAGATGAACGCCGACCTCGCGTACCTCGTCGGTGGCGAGGCGAAAGACCTCCTCGTCTGGTTCCGTCCAGTCGGGGGAGCCATCCGGCCCGACGACGTAGCCGTCCAGCGACACGGCCATCGAGTAGGTCACGCAGCGCACCAGAAGTCCTCCTCGGTAACGGGTTCGACAGTACGACCGCCAGACCCCGCAGGACTCATCGCGGCTCGTGGGATCCCGTCAGATCTCCCCGCCCCACGCGAAGATCATCACGAAGGGCGGCGATCTTTCAAAACACGCCCGACAAGAAGCGGCGCCTGCCCGGAGCGACGGGCTGGTTGCGGGTGAACACGTGCCAGATCGCCGCGGTCAGCGTGCGGCTGAGGTAGATCTGAGCGACCTTCGGTCCGCGTGGCGGCCGAGGCGTCTCTTGGTGCGCTGGTAGCGGTCTCGGTCGCCCGGCCCTCCCAGGCTCAGTGCGAGAAGCTCAGCGGCAGCTCGGTGAGCCCCCGCAGGGTCATCGTCTGGCGGAACTCCGGCTGGTGATCGTCGGTCAAGCGCAGGTCCGGGAAGCGCTCGAACAGCATCGGGATCGCGATCGACCCCTCGAGCCTGGCGAGAGCGTTGCCGAGGCAGTAGTGGGGACCGCCGCCGAACGCCAGGTGGTTGCGCTCGCCGCGGGAGAGGTCGAGCGTGTCCGGGTGCTCGAAGCGGTCGGGGTCGCGGTTCGCGGCGCCGAGCAGAAGCATCACGCGCGCCCCGGCGGGGATGCGCCTGCCGTGCAGCTCGACGTCGGCACGCAGGAAGCGGACGGTGAGCTGGACAGGCCCGTCGTAGCGGAGCAGCTCTTCGACGGCGTCGGGCGCGAGGTCCGGCTCGACGCGGAGGCGGGCGAGCTCGTCCGGGTTGCGGAGCAGGACGAGCGAGCCGTTGCCGATCAGGTTCATCGTCGTCTCGTGGCCCGCGATCAGCAGCAGCACGAGGTTGCTGACGAGCTCCTCCGAGGTAAGGCGGTCGCCTTCCTCCTCGGCCTGGCCCATCGCGGTGAGCAGGTCGCCCTGCGGTTCGCGGGCGCGCTCCTCGACAAGGCGGAGGAAGAAATCGGTGAAGGCGTCCTGTGCCCGCTTGGCGCGGTCCGCCCGCTCGGGCGTCATTCCGAGGTCGAAGGTCAGTGCGAGATCGCGCGCCCAGTCGCGGAAGCGGTCGCGCTCGGATGGCGGCACACCGAGCATCTCGGCGATCACGATCACCGGGAGCTGCCAGGCGTAGTCGGACATGAGCTCGAGCGAGCCCTTCCGCTCGGCCCGGTCGAGCAGGTCCTCGGCTATCTCGCCGACGCGGTCGCGCAGCCCCTCGATCATGCGCGGCGTAAACGCCCGCTGGACGAGGCCGCGCAGACGGGTGTGGTCGGGCGGGTCGCGGAAGAGCATCAGCCGCTCCATCAGCTCCTGCGTGGCGGTGTCGCGACCGACGAGCCGCATCTGCTCCTCGTAGTTAGCCATCGTCCGGAACTCGGAGGAGAAGCGCTCGTCGCGGAGTGCCGCGTGGCAGTCGTCGTAGCTCGTCACGAGCCAGAGGCCGAAGCCGGTGTCGTGAACGGGGTCGCGCTCGCGCAGCGAGCGGTAGAACGGGTACGGGTCTGCCCTGACCGCCGGGGTGAAGAGCTCGGCGCCGGGCGGCGGCGTCTGGGCCTGGGCCTCGATAGCCGCCTCAGACCGAGCCGCTGCGCGAGTCGTCGCGCTCCGGCTCGTCGTCGCGCCTGCGCTCGGCGAGCAGCATCTCCTCGTCGAGCGCGAGCCCCTGATGGTGGAGCATGTGGCCGAGCCGCTCCTTCTTCGTTCGCAGGTACTCGCGGTTGTGGTCGGTCGCGGGATGCTCGATCGGCAGCTGGTCGGTGACGCGCAACCCGTAGCCCTCGAGGCCGACGATCTTCTTCGGGTTGTTGGTCAGCAGGCGGATCGTCGAGAGCCCGAGGTCGACGAGTATCTGCGCGCCGATCCCGTAGTCGCGCAGGTCCGCGGGCAGTCCGAGCTCGAGGTTGGCGTCGACCGTGTCGAGCCCCTGCTCCTGGAGCTTGTAGGCGCGCAGCTTGTTGAGCAGCCCGATGCCGCGCCCCTCCTGGGCGAGATAGAGGAGCACGCCGCTGCCCTCGGCCTCGATCCGCCGCAGGGCATCCTCGAGCTGCTGGCCGCAGTCGCAGCGCTGCGAGTGGAAGACGTCGCCCGTCAGGCACTCGGAGTGGACGCGCACGAGCACGTCCGCGCGCCCCGCGACCTCGCCCTTGACCATCGCGACGTGGTGCTTGTGGTCGACCAGCGACCGGAAGCCCACCGCCGTGAAGTCGCCGAAGTCGGTGGGAAGCCTCGTCTCGACAACGCGCTCGACGAGCTTGTCGTGCCGGCGGCGATACGCGATCAGGTCGGCAACCGTGATCATCCGCAGGCCGTGGCGCTCGCAGTAGCCGACGAGGTCGGGCACGCGCGCCATCGTGCCGTCGTCGTTCATGATCTCGCAGATCACCCCGGACGGGTTGAGGCCGGCGAGCCGCGCCAGGTCGACCGCCGCCTCCGTCTGCCCGGTGCGCTCGAGCACCCCTCCGGGCTTCGCCTTGAGCGGGAAGATGTGTCCCGGCTGGACCAGGTCGCGCTCGCCGCTGCGCGGGTCGATCGCGACCTGAACGGTGTGCGCGCGATCATGCGCCGAGATGCCCGTCGTGACGCCCTCGCGCGCCTCGATCGAGACGGTGAAAGCCGTCTGGAACGGCGACTCGTTCTTCGCGGCCATCAGGTCGAGACCGAGCTGGTCGCAGCGGTCCGGCGTCAGCGCGAGGCAGATCAGGCCCCGACCCTCCTTGGCCATGAAGTTGATCGCGTCGGGCGTGACGAACTGCGCCGCCATCGTCAGGTCGCCCTCGTTCTCGCGATCCTCCGCGTCGCAGACGACGACCATCTTGCCCTCGCGGATGTCCTCGAGCGCGTCCTCGATCGGGCTGAACGGGGTTGTCATGCGACGAGCCTCTCGACGTACTTCGCGACGATGTCGACCTCGAGGTTGACCTTGCGGCCAGGTGCCGCCTCGCCAAGCGTAGTCCGCTCCAGCGTCTCCGGGATCAGCGACACGGTGAAGGCGCGGTCCGTCAGCGAAGCCACGGTCAGCGAGACGCCGTCGATCGAGATCGAGCCTTTCTCAGCCATGTAGCGGAGGAGGGGGGTCTCGTCAGGCTCGACGGTGAGCAGCCGGGCGATGCCCTCGTCTTCGGTCGCGGTGACCGTGCCGGTGCCGTCGACGTGGCCCTGGACGATGTGGCCGCCGAGGCGGTCGCTCGGGCGCACCGGAAGCTCGAGGTTGACGCTGTCGCCCGCAGCCAACGGGGCGAGCGCCGACCGCCTGAGCGTCTCGGCCATAACGTCGGCGTGAAAGCGCCGCTCGTCCGGCCCGACGGCCGTCAGGCAGACGCCGGAAACGGCGATCGAGTCGCCCCCGCCGAGCTCCGCCGCGAGCGGCGTCTCGATCGTCAGCCGCACGCCCTCCGACCGGGGCTCGACGGCCGTGACGATCCCGGTCGAGTCGACGAGACCCGTGAACATCAGCGCCAGTCCTTGAAGCGGGCGGTTATCAGGACGTCCTCGTCGATCCGCTCGGTCTCGACCCAGAGCGCCCGCTCCGCTCCGACGATTCGCTCGACACCACGCCCGTCGAGCGCGCCGCGCGAGTGAGCGCCGCCGAGGAGCAGGGGTGCGAGGAAGACGCGTGCCTCGTCGATCTCGCCGGCGTCCAGGAAGGCGCCCGCGAGGTGGGGACCACCCTCGAGGAGGAGCGACTGGACGTCCCGTTGGCCAAGCTCCGAGAGGGCGGCCGCGACGCGAGCGGCCTCGCTGTCGCCTCGCACGCGGATCACCTCGACCCCCGCGTTCTCAAGCTGCTGGGTGGCGGTTCGGGCAGCCGCGGGGGAGCAGATCACCGTCACGGGCACCTCGTCCGCGGTGCGCACGAGCTGGGCATCGAGCGGCAGGCGTGCCTCGGCGTCGAAGACGACCCGCCGTGGCTGACGGGGCACGCCCTCGACGCGCGCGGTCAGCAGCGGGTCATCGGAGACCGCCGTGCCGAGGCCGACCGCGACTGCGTCCATCTCCGCGCGCCAGCGGTGGGTGCGCGCCCGCGAGTGCTCGCCCGAGATCCACTTCGAGTCGCCGCGCGCGGTGGCGACCCTGCCGTCGAGGCTCATCGCCGCCTTCCAGACGACCAGCGGCCGCCCGGTGCGCGCGTGCTTTAAGAAGGGCTGGTTCAGGTTGCGGGCCGCGGCGGCGACGTCGCCGTCGACGCAGTCGACCGCTATCCCCTCGTCGCGCAGCATCCCGAGGCCGCGGCCGCTCGCCTTCGAGGTTGGATCGAGCGACGCTATGACGACACGCTCGATCCCCGCGTCGATGATCGCCTCCGTGCAGGGCGGCGTGCGGCCCTCGTGCGCGCACGGCTCGAGCGATACGTAGAGCGTCGCTCCAGCCGTCCCCTCGGCGCAGGCGGCGAGCGCCTCGCGCTCGGCGTGCGGCCGTCCGGCGGCATGATGGAAGCCCTCTCCGATGACGCGTCCGTCCTTGACGATCACCGCGCCGACGAGTGGGTTCGGACTGGTACCGCCGCGTGCCCGCGAGGCCAGCTCTATGGCCCTGCGGAGATGGCGAGCGTCGCGTTCGGCGGCGACCGGCTGGTCTGTCAAGCGTTCCTATCCGGAAGTGATCGAGTGCAACTGAATCTATCAGCGCGTGGCGGCGGCACGCGCTCGGTGGGCACCCGATTCGCCGCCGCTCGCGTGCGAAAAAGGCACTCTGATTCAGCGCGCGCGGACGAGCCTGGGAGCTGTTGCGAGGGAGGTCACCCAGCGGCCCCAGGATCCGCTCCCGGGCTCAAGCTAGTGGCCCTTCTCGAAATGCTCCACCTGAAGCCTTGGCGGCGGTGGAGAAGGGCCACTCTGAGTGCGGCTTGCTGCCGATAGGAATGCGAGTTCAGCCACGTAGGTCGACGGGCTGGGTTTCCGGTTCAACGTTCCGGGAAGCCGCACTAGACGCCGCGGAGAAGGAGCTTGCCGTGCAGGTCGGCAGCGAGGGCATCAGCCGTCTCCTCGGGTTCGGCGCGTTCGCTGTCCAACACGTGGCCCTCGAACTCGGACAACTCCGAGAACTCCCTCCATAGCCGTTCCCGGGCCTCGGCATCCATCAGCCGGCCCGCCTCGTCACGTTCGGCCATCCTCGACGCGCAGACGGCCAGAGGTGCACGTAGGACCGCGTACGCGACGTCAACATCGTCGCCTTCCAGCACGTCCTGCAATGGCCGCAGGAACCATCGCGGGATCACGATCCCGTCGATGATCGTGAAATATCCGGCGTGTCGATAGGCAGCAGCGGCGGCCGCGACGATTCGCATGACGGTGATGTTCTGGCTGTGGGACTCCGGCCGCCAAGGCTCGACGTAGCCGGAGGCTATGAAGCGGAAGAAGCGATCCGATTCGACGTGCGCCGCTCGCTCGAACCGCCTGGCGAGGGCGCGTGCCACCGTCGTCTTACCCGCACCCGGCGGACCGCTCAGGATCAGCACCGGAGTCTCCGGCGGGGCCTTCATCGATGCCGAAGCCGTGCTTCGATTCCGTCGAGCAACAGGTCGAGCCCGAACTCGTATGGCTCCCGTCCCACCAGCACCTGGGCGAGCTCTTCGGCCGCGGTGGTGACGAGGGGGTATTCGTCGGCCGGGAGGCCGAGGACGGCTGCCCGTGCGCGGTTAACGACGCCACGCTCGTCTTGGCGGGGCAGGAAGGCGACGTGGCCGAACGTGTATACGAACAGCGGGCGGAACGCTTCGGCGGCCTGCCCGGGGCTCAGCCCGGCCCGCTGAAGGACGGTCAGCGCGGCTTCGGTCCAGCGCATCGCCTGGGGGCTGACGATCGGCCGGCGCAGGCGCAACTCGACCAGAAATGGATGCTCGATCAGCTGCTTGTGCAGCGCGAGCATGAGCTCGCGCAGGCTCTGCTTCCAGTCCTCGCCGGGGAGGGGCAGCGCGACCTCGGCCCCGCTCGCCTCGACGATCGCGTCGAGCAGCGCGTCCTTGTCCTGGAAATAGCCGTAGAGGGTCATCGTCCCGACGCCGAGGCGGGTGGCGACGCGCCGCATAGTCAGGCCGCTCACGCCGTGCTCCTCCAGCAACTCGCCGGCCGCCTCGATGATCGCCCGGTGGGTCAGCCCGAGACGCGAGCGGGATTTAGACCTGGCGGGCATCGGGTTCATGCTTGCAGCGTGTGCTCGTACCATGTACGGTACGCGTACGGGCAAGCGCTGAGCGATGATGATCTTCTCTAACAGGCGGAGGGCAGGACGACGCGTGCTGGCGCTCGCCGTCGGGTCCTGGTTGCTGCTGGCAGGGCTCGCTCAGGCTCAGCAGAGCGACTTCTCGCTCCAGTTCGCATCGAGCAGACCGGGTTCCGTCACGGCGATGCACCTGTACATCGTCTACCGCAGCCCCGCGGATCCGGGTGGCAAGCCCTCGCCGATCCGCCACCTGGTCATCACCGCGCCGCCGGGGACCCGGGTCGATCTCGGCGCCCCCAGCTGCACCGCCAGCGACCAGCAGATCATGGCCGAGGGTCCTTCAGCCTGTCCGCCCGCCTCGCAGGTCGGCGAGGGCACGCTGACCGCGATCACCGGATTCGGAGCACCCACCGACCCGTTCCTCACCGACGTCACGGTGTTCAACACCGGCCAGGGGTGGGTCGAGGTCGTAAGAGATCACAGCACCGGCGCCACGCTGAGCGACGACCGCATCCAGGTCCAGGGCAACGTCCTCACCGGCAATCCGCCCGCGATTCCGGGCGGCCCACCCGACGGGCAAACGGCCGTCCGCACGATCGACTTCACCTTCCCCGCAAGCACGGACTACTTCCGCACGCCCCCGACCTGCACCGGCGGCGAATGGACCTCCCAGGCATCGTTCAGCTTCGCTGACGGCAGTACCCAGCACGTCTCCAGCACCACGCCGTGCACGGCCGCCCCAGCCGCTCATCCGCGCAAGCACCGCCCGGCCAGGAAACGACGCCGGCGGTCAAGGCACAGACACCCGCGCCGGACCCGCCACGACCCAGACCACGACGGGGACAGCGATTAGCTCATAATTCGTCCTTGACGATCACCGCGCCGACGAGCGGGTTCGGACTGGTAGCGCTGCGTGCCCGCGAGACCAACTCTATGGCCCTGCGGAGATGGCGAGCGTCGCGTTCGGCGGCGACCGTATCGTCTCTCAAGCGTCCCTCTTGCGAGTGTCGAGCGGTGGTTCAATCTACGACCGCGTGGCGAAGTCAGGCACGACCGATCGCGGGCGTGCGCCTGTCAGTGACCGAGGAGCTTCCGCAGCAGCTCCACGAGCTGAGCCCGTTCGCCGGCGACGAATCTGCGGAAGGTCTCGTTCTCCGCGGACGCCACCGCGTCGCCGGCGGCGGCGAGCCATTCTCGACCCTCGGTGGTGGCCTCGAGGGCGTAGGCGCGGCGATCCGTGGGGTTGCGACGCCTCAGCACGAAGCCGCTTTGCTCGAGCTCGTCCACGAGCGTGACGATCGTCGTCCGGTCGACGCGCATCAGCTCGCCGAGCGCCTGCTGGGACACGGGGCCTTCAGCTGCGACGACCTTGAGGCAGCCGTAGTGCTTGAGGGTCAGCCCGAAGGGCTCTATGGCTCGGGCGCCGAGCTCGTGGGCAAGCATGTGGGCCTTGGCCAGGAGGAAGAGCGGGCTTGCGGCCATGCACTCGGGCAGCGGCGCCGGCGTGGCGGTCGCCACGGCATGAGAGGTCGGCTCCATCGTCCACTTATGCTATACACGCTGATCGTCAGCTCCGCTGACAATCAGGGCAACGATACTCAGGGGGCCGGATGGAACGCAAGTGGTGGACGCTGATCGCGGTTTGCGTCGCGACGTTCATGCTCCTTCTGGACATCACGATCGTCAACGTCGCGCTTCCGTCGATCCAGTCCGATCTGGACGCGAGCCTCTCAAGCCTGCAGTGGGTCGTCGACGCCTACGCCCTGACCCTCGCCTCGTTCCTGCTCGTCTTCGGATCGCTCGGCGATCGCCTCGGGAGGAGGCGGATCTTCTCGATCGGCTTCGGAGTCTTCACGCTCTCCTCACTGCTGTGCGGCCTCTCGAACGACCCCACCGTGCTCAACCTCTGCCGCGGCCTACAGGGTGTCGGCGCGGCCGCGATGTTCGCCACCGCGCTCGCCCTGATCGCGCAGGAGTTCGAGGGGCGCGAGCGGGGCAAGGCGATCGGTATCTGGGGCGCGACCCTCGGCGGTGCCGTCGCGATCGGGCCGCTCGTCGGCGGGGCGATTACCGACGGCCTCGGCTGGCAATGGGTCTTCTTCGTCAACGTTCCGATCGGGCTCGCTGCCATCGCCCTGACGGAGACCAAGCTTGCGAACGTCGCCGCCACCGATCCGCAGCCGATCGACTGGGCCGGCCTAGTCACCTTCTCGCTCGGACTCTTCGGGCTGGTCTTCGGGCTGATCCGCGGCAACACGGCGGGCTGGTCGTCGGCGCAGATCCTCGTGTCGTTCGCCGTCGCCCTGGCAATGTTCGCGACCTTCGTGATCGTCGAGTCGCGGCGCCGGAGCGCGATGCTCGACCTGGCTCTCTTCCACGTTCGCTCGTTCGGCGGCGTCTCGATCGTCGCCTGGGCTATCTCGGCGAGCATGTTCTCGATGTTCCTCTACCAGACCCTCTACATCCAGGACGTGCTCGGCTACTCGCCGCTGCAGGCGGGCATCCGCTTCCTTCCGACGACGCTGCTGACCTTCGCCGTCTCGCCGGTCGCGGCGAACCTCTCGCATCGGATCCCCGTGCGCGCGATCATGGGCGCGGGACTGCTGCTCGTCGCCGTCGGCCTGTACCTGATGCACGGCGTCCAGCCCGGCGACACGTGGACAGTCCTGCTGCCCGGGTTCATCGTCGGCGGCATCGGCGTCGGGATGGCGAACCCGATGATCGCCGAGGCGGCGCTCGGCGTCGTTCCCCCGGCGCGTGCCGGGATGGCGTCGGGGATCAACTCGACCTTCCGCCAGGTGGGGATCGCGACCGGTGTCGCCGCGCTCGGCGCGGTCTTCTCCTCCCGGATCGGATCGGCGCTCTCGCGCAACCTCGGCGGCGCGCCCACAGCCGTCCGGGCGTATGAGGGGAAGCTCGCCGACGCTGTCTCCTCGGGAGCGATCCACCAGGCCATCGCGAACGTCCCGCCCGCGCTGCGAGGGACGATCCACCGGGCCGCGGACGCCTCGTTCATCACCGCGTTCAACGACATCCTCCTGATCGCGGCGATCGTCGCGCTGGTAGGGTCGGTGCTCGGCTTCCTGCTGGTCCGCAAGCGCGACTTCATCGGCGCGCCGCAGGCGCAGTCCGCCGCCGAGGGCGCGGGTGCGGCGGCCGAGCCCGTTCCGGCCGGCCAGCTGTAGCGGGCCGGCGCGAGGACGTGCCTCGCGCTGCAGGAGGTGAGGACGGACGCGCCGATGAGAAACGGGCGGCGTTACGGTCTGCAGCTTCGTGACCACCTCTAGGATTCCGCCGGTGGCCGTGGTGCGGCTTCGTGGACCGCTGCGCACGCTCGCAGGCGGTCGCGCCGAGCATGAGCTCGAGGGCGCGACCGTGGTCGAGCTGCTTCAGACCCTCGAACTTCGCCATCCGGACATGAGTGGCTGGATCCTCGACGAGCGCGGTCTGATCCGCCGCCACATCAACGTGTTCGTCAACGGCGAGCGCGGCGGCGAGTCGACCGCCGTGGGGGCCGGAGATCGCGTCGAGGTGCTACCGGCGATAACAGGAGGCTGAGACAGTGACCGAGTTGCTCGTGGGGACCAAGAAGGGCCTGTTCCTGCTCGAAGGCGAGCCGGGTTCCGGATTCGAGATCAAGAGCCGCTCCTTTGCCGGACAGCCGGTCGACTTCGCGACCTGCGATCCGCGCAGCGGGCGGTTGCTCGCGACCGTGACCTCGCCGTTCTACGGCCCCAAGATCTTCTACACCGACGGCGATCCGGACGCGGAGTGGGAGCAGGCCGAAGGCGTCGCGCTGCCCGAAGGTGGCGATCAGGCACTCGAGCGGATCTGGGTCATCGCCCCGGGTGAGGCGGACGGGACGCTGTACGCGGGCGGGGATCCGGGCGTCCTCTTCGAGAGCCACGACGGCGGAGCGAGCTGGGAGCTCAACGCGGGACTGTGGGATCAGCCGTCCCGCTCGCAGTGGCAGCCGGGCGGCGGCGGGCTCTGCCTACATTCGATCTGCACCTGGCCGCGAGATCCCGACAAGCTGGCTGTCGCGGTCTCGGCCGCCGGGATGTGGCTGACCGAGGACGGCGGTCGCCGCTGGCGGCGAGGCAACGTGGGACTCAACCCGCGCTACCTGCCCGCGGAGGCGTTGAAGGATGAGAACGCGGGTCGCTGCGTGCACCACGTGGAGCGCGCGCCGAGCCAGCCCGAGCGGATGTTCATGCAGTTCCATGGCGGTGTCTACCGATCCGACGACGCCGGAGGAAGCTGGACCGACATCGGCGGCGGGGGACTTCCGTCGGACTTCGGCTTTCCCCTCACGGTCGATCCCTCCGATCCCGACAGCGCCTACGTGATCCCGCTCGTCGCCGACATGGATCGCGTCACTCCCGACGGCCGCGTGCGCGTCTACGAGACGCGCGACGGCGGCGAGAGCTGGACGCCACGGGGAGACGGCCTGCCGGCCGAGCACGCCTACCTGACGGTGCTCCGCCAGGCCTTCACCCGGGCTGGGCAAGGCGAGCGGCTCGAGCTCTACTTCGGCGCCACCTCCGGCGATCTGTTTGGCTCGGGCGACGCCGGCGCCACCTGGTCGACAGTCGCGACACGCCTCGCGCCCGTGTTCTCGGTGGTCGCCGTGTAGCGAGAAGCCGATCCGGGCGATGAGTTCCGCGCGGTGCGCTGGTCCTAATGGCATGACCGAGCGAGTACTTCAACTCGCGCGGCGTGCGGCGGACGTACCGCGTCTCGTTCGATGACGGCGTGCCGTGCTTCTGGGGCGACGCACCGGGGTTCAGCCAGCGCTTCGCCGAGACGGTGGCGCACGATTCCCTTCGAACGCCTTTGGCAGGTCGCGAAGACGCCGGGCGACTGGCGGGACGATCTGAAGGTCACCTACCGTCGCCGCGACTAGACGCGACGGAGCGGCGCGGTTGTTTGCGCTGTTCGGTTGTCGGTTGAGAGCGCCGGCGAGCAGGCCGCATCGAATCGACGTCGGCCCGGGCGTCACGGCCATCCGGCGCCGGGCGCGGGCGCCTCGGTGATGAGGACTTGCCCGGTCCGGGCCGCGATCGCCTCGTCCACGTGCTCGATTCCCCGCCACTCCGCCGACAGCAGGAACAACGTCGAGAGCTCTGGTCCGCCGAGCATGGCGGCAAAGATCGCGCGGTCGTGGTCGATCCGTTCCAGCACCTCGCCGCCCTCCCGGATCCGGATGATCGCGCCCTTCGGCGAATCCGCAGTCTGGACCCAGACGGCGCCCTCGGCGTCCATGCAGATGCCGTCAGGACCGAGCCTTTCGGCCCAGACACGACGGTTAGACAGGCTCCCGTCGGCCCCGATGTCGAATGCAGTCAAGCGGCCGGCGAAGGACTCGGAGATGATCAGCGTCGAGTTGTCCGGGGTGATCACCATGCCGTTCGGGAACGCCAGGTCGTCGGCGACCTGGCGGGTAGAGCCGTCCGGAGCAACAAGCGCGATGATCCCGGAGGTCGGGGGCTCGCCGGCGATGAAGCCGAATTGGATGCTGTTGACGTAGACGTTCCCGCGGCCGTCGACCACGATCTCGTTCCAACCGAAGGTGCCGATGTCGCTCAGGTCGGCGTGCCGGACCATCGAGCCGTCGGGCTCCCTGCGCACGAGCTCCTTGCCGGTGATCAGGAGGCGACCATCGGGTAGCCAGTCGATGGACCAGCCGAGGCTGTGGCCCGGTGCCGCGGCGTTGACCGTCGGAGGGCCGCGGCCGACGACCTCACTGTTGCCGTCGCCATCGACGGCGACGATCTCGCCCGTCCCCCAGTGAGCGAACCACAGCCTACCCTCGTGCCAGCGAGGCGATTCGACGTACGCGAGTCCGTCCATGAGGACCTTCGGTTCAGGCAGTGGCGTAGTTCTTGACATCAGCTCCTACGGGATCGCGGTTCAGTAGTTCGTGTGCATGACCGCGGCGACCTGCGTGAGCGTGGCGCTGGGCGATGCCGCGAGCCGCTTCGCTCCCGTCGCGCAGGATCTTCCTGAGATAGGCGCGGTCACGCATGAGTGTGGACCGGCGCTCACGGACTGGTCGTAGCCGCTCGTTGACGGCTCGGTTGTGGGGCGGATCGCGGAACGTGGCGGTACCTGGGCAAACCGCCCGACTTTGGGACTGGCTCCGCTCAGTCCTCGCGAGGAAGCGTGTCGTCACGGCCGGTTCGCCTGCTTGCGCCGTCACCTTCGGGCGATTAGGGTCGCTCGGATCACAGCGATAACGACGGGAGGCACCCGATGGCGCTCATGCTGATGGGCTTCGAGATGGACAACTACGACGACTGGAAGCAGCTCTTCGATTCAGACCCCGCCGGCCGCAGGGCCGTGGCGAAGCGTCATCGCATCTCGCGGTCGGTCGACAACCCTAACGAGGTATTCCTGTCGGTTGAGTACAGGTCGGCGGACGACGCGAGGGCGGCGGTTAAACGGCTCCAAGACGCGGGCGTTTTCGAGCGGTTTCGACCGTCGTTCGGCCCGTCGGTCACCGAAGTCGCGGAGGAGATCACGTACTGAGCGCCGCCGCAGCCGCGACCTACCACGGACATCAACTGTGCGAGCGACAGTTTCATGCCCCGAACGGAAGCACCGAAACGGCGAGGTGATCACGATCTTCTTCGGCTTGGTGCGCCGTACGGCCGCGATCAGCGCGGGAACAAATCGGCCCGGTCATGAAGAGATCTGAGAACAGACCGAGGACGGAGGCGATGTCCCCAGGGCTGAACGCGAGGTTGCTCGGGTCGGTCTCGGGGCCCTTGGATGTGATCTCGAAGCCGGCGTCGACACGCGCGACCTCGTCGGCGAACGCGTCGATGAAGCCGGGATCCGACGTCGGCTTCAGGTCGATCCGCTCATCCGCGTCCATCCTGTTCCTCTCGGCCAGCGCCAGCCGATCCTGACACCCACCGATCGACTAGTCAATCCCGGTGGGGCGAGCCCGGCGGATGTCGCTTTGGCCAGCGCCTGGTGTGCCGCTCGCGTCGGGGCCGCTCCCGACGTGGCGGACGTCGGCTACTCGACGCGCTGCTGACGCGGGAGAGGCAACCGCCACCACGCTCGACCGAACGGCGCTTGCAGTTGCGACTTCGGACCGCGACTTCGCAACCCCCGGTCAGCGCCCGCGAACGTGACCCGCGGCCAGCCGCCCGAGCTCGAAGGCCGCAGTTCCGGTCGTCACCACCGGGTCCTGCGCGGCGAACTCGCGCAGCGCCCGCTCATCGTCCGTCTCGACCACCGCGAGGCCGTACGAGTCCTCGTCCGTGAGGACAGGTCCGAATACGACCATGTCGCCTCGCTCGAGGTACGGGCCCCAGTGCGCAGCGTGGCGGTTCATGATCTCTCGCTCCGAGTCGGTCAGGGTCTCGGCGAAGTTCGGGCGCGGAGCGATGAGGCGCAGCACGAACGTGGGCACTCGGCGGACTCTACGCCAGCGTGCCTCCGCATCGTCGCCGAAGCGACCGCAACATCCGAGATCCGGCGATGGAGGAAAGCGACCGTGGAGACGTTACCGCCGTGGTTACCGTCGTGGGCTGGCTCGGGCGATGCGATAGGGACGGCTGAGATATGCGGGAGGCGAGGGGATCGACCGTACAAATAGGCCACTGCTCGATCCGAAGAGGTGCTCAGGTTCAGCCTGCCCTTACGACCAAGAAATCTTGCCACCCCGCGGGCGAGCAACCGCTGAGGCTAAGCCAGGTGCTGCGGGTCGCTCAGATCGCCGACGGCCAGCGATTCAACGTGCCGTTCTGGATCAGCTTCTGAATCGGGACGTCGCCCGGAACCTCGCTTACGACGCCGTCGCCGAAGAGGAGCAGGTACCTGTTGTCTGGGGTACGCAGCTCGAACAGTGGAAGGTTCGCACCGATGCCCTCGGGCGAGGTGACAATCGCGAAACCCCAGCCGTGCTCCAACGCGACGTTCAACGCCGTGACCCCTGGCTCGACGCCATGGATGCGCGGAGCGGCGTGGACTACCCGGAGTCCCCGCACCTCGGCGAAGCGGCCAAGTTGCGTCTCATCGTTCGGGTCGTGCGCGACGAGATCGCCGTTGCGCATAAGCCCCCAGTGCGAGCCGCCGGTTCCGAGTGTCCAGGTCTCGGTGTCCCGCTCGAAGCTGACGAACAGCTCCCCGGTCCCGAGCGAGACTTCGCCTATATGCGTCTCATCGAGTGCGAATAGGGCCGCGCGCAGATGCGCCTCTGCACGGGCGGGCTCAGGCTCCGGCGGAGGTAGCCGGGGCCGTAGTGGAGCTACGAGGCGCCTGAGGGCATCCCAGAGGTCAGCGACGATCTTCTCGGTCTCCGACCGGACCTTGCGGAGCGCCTCAGCTGCCGTATCGCCCGCTGGTGTTTCCGGGCGACTCATCTCGCGTCCTCGTTCTTGATGGCCGTGGCCATGTCCTCTATATCGGCCGGAAATAGGTTGCCGCGTGGATGTCCAGATCATACGCAGCGCTCCTCTTCGCCCGGTGTATCTCCTGGCTGAGTTTCCATCCCTGATCGAGCGTCAGTCCGTGTCTCGCAGCGATGCGCCGGACCTGCGCGTTCTGCGCGATGTTCGATGCATGATCACCACCCAAACACGGACACGATACGGCGCGCTCGGACGAACCCGTGCCCGAGCAGCTAGGCGATTTTGGGAGCCGTTTGCGGAGAAATGCATCGTCGCCGAGGCGTCGCGCCTCGACTCCATTCGCCGACGGGAGAAGCGATCGTCGGCGAGATGCGCGGTGTCCGCCCGGAGCAGAAAAGGTGCCGGCGAGGAGTGAGGCTCGTAAAGCAGGACTACCTGTCTTGGTAAGTGCGATTGGTTCAGTCGGCTGATACGAGGAACTTCTCAAGGCGATCCGGGAAGCCTGGCGCTGCGGGGACGAAGTGCCCCGCGCCAGGAGCGATCAGGCGCTCGGCGCGCAATTCGGCTGCGAGGGCGTCGCAAATCTTCTCCAGCCCGGGCGCGTGTCCGCCCGAGGCCACCAGCGCCGGAACGCCAGCGTCGCGGAGGGTGGCAAGCGACGGTCGTGCCTCTGTCGGCAACCGTCCGCCGTGTGCACGGCGAACTCCGTGGGCGACCTCCTCTGGCAGTCGTCCTTCGTCAACGTCTGGCGCCCCTGCCAGACGCAAGAACTCGCGCAACGTCTTGGCGTCCGTGTCAAGGCCGCGGGTTAGAACCGCGTTGCCGATCTGCTCCAGGTGCGCTACGTCGGCGTCGCCCGGGACCAGGTAGAAGAGCGGGGGCTCGATGAGCGTCAGCGATCGCACCCGCTCGGGCGTGCGCGATGCTGCGATCAGCGTCCCCAGCACGCCGTACGAGTGCGCGACGACATGCGGGCGCGAGTCGAGCAGGGGCGAGAGGTCGGTCGCGTCTACATCGAAGTCTTGCGCCGCTCCCGGCGGCGACGGACTGGGCGGATAGCCGCGACGGTAAACGAGCGCCAGTGTCCAGCGTGGCTTCAGAGATTCGAGCGCGCTCCAGGTTGTGCGCGGGCCCGCGCCGCCGTGGACCAACAGCACGTCCCGCCCGGCTCCGGCGCGAATCACCGAGATTGGATCCACGACCGCGACGCTACCGGTGGCGCGCAAGGGTCAGTGCCTTCTCCGGCAGGACGCAACCGGTGACCGTGCCATCCAAGCATGGTCGGGCGAACAAGTGGAGGAAGTCATCTACCTCCCGCAGCCTGACCAAAGGCGCCTGCAGTCCGCGCAAACCGAGACGGACGTCAGCGGCGCCGAGATGCCCGTTGGAGCTAAAGAGCAGGTCCGCGCTCGTTTCGTTCCGTAGCGGGATCCCATGCGGGACACCTCGTATCGGGTCGCTGGTTGTCCGCATCGGGAGACTCGGAGCGATGCCTCGTCGACGTATCCGGAAACCAGCCTGATTCAACCTGACCGGCGGTAGCGGATGTGTGTGGCCAACGGCGAATGCAGCACCTCGACGGGCTCCAACCCGAGGGATTCGACGCCGTCGAAGATCCGCTCACCCGACCCGAGCAGGACCGGGGCGATGTCGAGCGTGAGCTCGTCGACGACCCCGGCGACGAGGGCCTGCCGCACGGTGGAGGCGCCGCCCGCGATGTCGACGCCGTCCTCGCCGGCCGTCTCACGCGCCTGGGCGTAGGCGGCATCAAAGCCCTCGGTAACGAAATGGAAGGACGTTCCGCCCTCCATCTCAATCGGCTCGCGGGCGTAGTGGGTGAGCACGAACACTGGTGCGTGGTACGGCGGCTCGGGCCCCCACCATCCCCGCCAGTCGTCGGCCCACTCGCCGCGGATCGGCCCGAACATGTTGCGCCCCATGACATACGCGCCGCGCGGGCGCATGAGCCAGCCGGTCGCGGTCTCGTCGGCCTCGTTGGCGCGCTCGTCGCCGAGGTGCCAGCCGTGGAGCTCTTTCCCGCGCTTGCCCAAAGGGTCCTCGCGACTCTGGCCCGGCCCGGCGACGAAACCATCGAGCGA
Organism: uncultured Actinomycetes bacterium; assembly: GCA_963719375.1. GTDB lineage: Bacteria > Actinomycetota > Thermoleophilia > Solirubrobacterales > Thermoleophilaceae > JAICJV01. Next base: position 3,278,201 of record CAVRBY010000001.1, read on the forward strand.
GATCGACATGTGGCAGGTGGTCTCCGGCATCGGCGTCCTCCTAAGGTGATTGCGGGTTGCAAGCGGCCGCACTCTAGCCCTAGCAGTAGCAAACTGCAAGTACTATCGGTGCGATGCCGACGCGCACGGTCGAACCGCGCTCGGGCTGCCCGATCAACGCGGCGGTCGAGGTGATCGGCGACCGCTGGTCGTTGCTGGTCCTGCGCGACGTCATGTTCGGCAACCGGCGCCACTTCCGCGCCCTTCAGGAGTGCTCGGAGGAGGGGATCGCCTCGAACATCCTCGCCGACCGCCTGCGACGGCTCGTCTCGGCCGGGCTGCTGACGCGGGCAGACGTTGGGCGCGGGCACCGCGCCACGTACAGCCTCACCGAAGCGGCGATCGAGCTGGTCCCGCTGCTAGCCCTACTCGGCGAGTGGGGCCTGCGCAACCGTCCGAGCACCCCAACGCTACGCGTGCGGGCCGAGCTGCTCGCCGAAGGCGGCCCCGCGCTATGGGAGGACTTCATGGCTGAACTGCGCAGCGAGCACCTCGGGGCATCACCGCCGCCGGGCGGCGACCCGACCGCGAGCGAGCGCCTCGCCGCCGCCTACGCCGAGGCCCTCGCCGCCGAGACAGGCTGAGGCGATGCCCGGGCCAGCGCGTCGTGGCCGAACGTTGCGGCCGCCGGTGCCCGAGCTGCTTGACCGCCTCAGACCGCAGTTCACCACTCCGACCCCAGGCAGCGGTGCTCGCCGCGCCCCGACCGGCGTCTGGCGACGCTCGCGGTCTTGGCCTCCTGGCCAGCGAGCCTCAGACCCGAAGGGCTCGTGGGATGATCAACTTCCGGACCTGGGCGGGTCCCGTCCGCACCGTCCATTTCCGTGCCGCAGAGGGATCGGCTTGCGCGACGGCCGCGATGGCGGCGAGGCCGCGGCGGCCAGGTCGGAGCATGAGGACCAGTGTTGACCGCAGTGCGAGGTAGGGCCTTCCAGCATGATCATGCGACTTGACTTCATCGGCGTCCCAACCCAGGACGCCGACCGCGCCCGCAGCTTCTACCGCGACACGCTCGGTCTTCGCCCCGACGAGCACGGTGACTATGAGCAGTGGGCCGGCGACACATGCTTTGGCATCTGGGAGCCGGAGAAGGTGGGGATGCCGTTCGTCGCCCAGAAGGGCAACGCCTGGGCGCTCGGGTGCGACGATGTCGCGGCCACCCGCGCAGAGCTCGAAGCCAAGGGCGTCGAGTTCGCCGGCGACACGCTGGACACCGGCGTCTGCCACATGGCCTTCTTCTCGGATCCGGACGGCAACGAGCTCATGCTCCACCACCGCTACGCGCCCTACGCCTGACCGTCACAGCCCTGCCTGCCCCACGTAGCGCAGGCGGATCCGCGACCGGGACGGCTGACAGCTGTGGTGCCCTGATGGCATGATCGAGCCGGTGAGACGAGTCACAGCGGTACGGTGCACGAGATCCTGGAGCGTCCTGCCCTGCGGGTCGACGAGCCGTCCGTGGTCGCTCTCGCTGAGGAGGGCCGCCCGCCGGGCCAGCGCATCGCCGGCCAGTGGCACTTCGCCCCCCGAGCGCTGATCGCGTTGCTGTCAGGCTCCCCAACCGGAACGGAGGTTGATTCGCGTGGCTGATCCCAACGTCAACCGGCCCGAGTGGGATGTCGACTCCAGCGAGCCGCCGTTTCGCAGGCGCGCGATGCGCCTGGGCTCCCGAGCAGGCGCCGCCGAGCTCGGCGTCACGCTGTATGAGATCGATCCCGGAGGAGCGGTCTCTCCCTACCACGCCCATCACGCAAATGAAGAGCTACTCCTGGTGCTCGACGGGCGACCGCAACTGCGGACCCCCGACGGTAGCCGCCGCCTGCAACCCGGCGACGCGGTCGCTTTTCCACGCGGCCCGCTCGGCGCGCACAGGATCAGCAACCCCGACGGTCCGCCCGCGCGCGTGCTCGTCTTCTCCACGATGAACCTCCCCGAGGTGGCCGAGTACCCCGATACCGGGACGCTGCTCGCCAGGACGGGTTCCGGCGAAGGCAAGACCTTCGCGGCGGGGACTGAGGTGCCGTGGGTCGAGTCGGTGACGCGCGCCATGGAGGCCGCTGCTGACCGCGAGCGTGCCGACGACGAACCGCCATCTCACTGAGTCAACGGCCGTCCGTTCACCTCAGCCTGCCGAGCCTGCTCGGCAGTGCCCGTACGACGAACCGTGTGCTGACGCTAGGCAGCGGGCGACGAGCCGCTGTTGTCGGGGCGAAGTCGTCTGGTGTGTCGCGGGCCGATCCTCCAGCGGGGCCTCAGTTGCTGTCGTGGCCGGGCAACGCGTCGAGGATTTCGGCGCCCCAGGCCTCGGGGCGGACATCGTGCAAGTGTTGGGTGATTTCCCAGCGCTGGCCCTCGGGGTCTGCGATGAGGGCCTGGCGCAACCCCCATGGCTGGTCGAGCGGCTCTCCGACCAAAGTCCCGCCCGCGGCTGTCGCCCGCTCGCATGTCGCCTCGACGTCGTCGACGAACACCAGCGTGATGCTCGAGACCCGACCGAAGCGCTCGCCGCCAGCGACCCCGATCATCACAACCTGATCGCCCGACACAAGCTCGGCGTGGCCCACGCCGTCGGGCATCGCGACCCGCAGCGCCTCCCGCAGGCCGAGTACGTCGCCAAGCCAACGCACAGCGGCAGCCGGATCCGCATACAGGACGTAGGGGACCACCCGCGGATAGCCGCGCTCCGGGTCATACATGGCGGTGGCGACCCCCAATTTCGCCCGGCGCGCCCGCGAGCACAACGATGTAGCCGTCGGGGTCGCGCAGCCAACACTCAAACTGTCGCGCGTTGGGATTGACCTGCGGCTCATGCACGATCTCCGCGCGCAGCTCGCGAGCTCGCGCCACAGCCGCCTCGAAGCCATCGACGCCGAACCACAGCAGGACACCGTTTCCGTAGGGCAGCGCCGGATCACCGATGGTCCCGTGATGGTCGGCGGTGTTCGCGTCGTGCAGCTGCAGCACCAGCTCCCCATCGAACATGAGCCGCTCGTACTCTCGACCTCCGTGAGCGCTCTCGCAGCCGAGGAGGCGCTGGTAGAACCGACTGCTGACCTCGACGTCACGAACGGCGATCAAGGGCTGCGGACGCAACGGCATAGACGCCATCATCGCAATCCGGGCCGAGTCCGGCGATCCCGTCCCGCGAGCCGATCGACTTGCGGGGACCGCTTCAGCTACCGGCACCGGATCGGCGACGCGCCGCAAGTCGCCCTAGCCCTCGTGACGGGGTCAGCAGCTTGCTCTACGTGTACGTCGACGACGTCGAGCGTCACTACGAGCACGCCAAGGCCCTGGGCGCGATGATCGTCACCTAGCTTCAGATACATGCCGGCGACCGGCGCTACCAAGTCGCCGACCTCGAAGGCCACCGTTGGACCTTCGCGCAGCACCTAGATAACGCCGGCCCGACGGACGGTCGCACGTAGCGTTCCGAGCCCACCCCGCGCCACGCTGAGCGATCGCCACCAGGGACGAGCCCGAGGTGGGCCATGACTCGCCGGATCGCCGGCCCGATGAGTTCGCGCGCACGGCCCGGTCTCATCGGGACACGCGACCGATCTCGATGTCCTCGCCAAGTGGGTCGTGTCCACGTCTTGAAATGGAACTACTCCGCCAAGCCACACAGAAAGGAAGTACCCATGGCACGCGTGATCTGCGACATGTCAATCTCGCTCGACGGATACGTGACCGGCCCCAATGACAGCCGGGAGAACCCGTTCGGCGACGGCGCCGGGATGCTGCACGGCTGGATGTTCGACGCGGCGACCGACGAGGACCGCGCCATGTTGCAGGCGATGCTCGACGGCTGCGGCGCTGTCGTGATGGGCCGCACCTCATTCGAGAAGAACGAAGGCGACGGCGGCTGGGGCGACGCCGGCCCGGTCGGCGACACCCCGTGCTTTGTGGTCACTCACAACAAGCCGACTGCGCCGTACCCGCCCGTGTTCACGTTCGTCACTGACGGAGTGCCCAGCGCGATCGAGCAGGCCAAGGTCGCGGCCGGCGACAAGGTCATCGGCCTGCACGGCGCGACCGTCATGCAGCAGCACTCCCGCTTGGCCTGGTCGACAAGATCCGCGTGCACGTGATCCCGGTCCTCCTCGGCGGCGGCACCCCGCTGTTCGGCACGCTCGACGCATCGATCACCCTCGAACGCACCCAAGCGCAAAGCTACGCCGGCGGCGACACATATTGGGTTCCGCGTGGTCCGGTAAGCCTGAGCCTGGGGGACGTCCGAGCGCCGAGCGCGTGTCGCAAGCCGAACCCCAACCGAGGTGGTGGCCTCGGACAACCCCCTTGACCCACCGAGCCCTGTGAGCAGGTGGTTTTCGAGGCCGCGCGACCCGCCGCGTCCCATATGGGCCGTCCGGACAGACGCCCGGCACGGGGGCGATAACCGGGACATCTCGCTGTTGATTGCGATGGCCCGTGCGCACGTCCCGCGGGGGAGAGGAAAGCGGGTCTCTCGCCCAGTTCGGGAGTCGCGTCCCGGTCCTCGCCAAGAGCGTGCATCTCGCCGCGTCGCGCTGGCGCTCCGGCGCGGGGCGAAGCGATCGTTGGCGACTCGGCCGGACTTCGGGAGATCGGCGCGGACGCGTCGTCGCCAAAGCGGTCGTACGCGGACGGTCACGCCTGAGCACGAATGCGATGTCCGCGATATGCACGGTTTCCGCACAAGCCAGGGCTCCGCGGGCAGCTATTGAGGTAGCGGGAACAGAGCAGGACTGGCCATAGTTGCAGGGTGCCCCCTGGGCAGGTTCGAGCCGTCGACGATCCGTCGTACTGGGAGGAGCGGCTCGTCGGCTGTCAGGTTCTTCGGGCGACGCGTGTCTTGGAGGTATGCACGTCACCTATCTCGTTATCACGATCCTGGCCGCGCTCGCGAACGGCTACGCCGCCTCCTTGGACTTCGTCGGCGCCGAGTCGGTCAAGGTCGTCACTGACCGGGTACAGGTCTCCAGACGGTGGATGGTCCCGCTCGGCACCTTGCTGGCCTCGGGCGCCCTCGGACTCTTGGCAGGCTTCGCTGTGCCGGCGCTCGGGACGGCTGCAGCGATCGGCCTCGTCCTGTACTTCATCTGTGCTGTGAGCGCTCACGTACGGGTCCGCGACCGTCAGATCGGCGGAGCCGTGTTCTTCTTGCTCCTGGCGACGGCGGCCCTCACCGCCGATCTCGCCTACCGCAACCACTGGGCGGTCTGATCACGGGAGCGCGGAGCGGATGATGGACGAGAGCGAGTGGGTGACCGAACGGTTCGAGCAGCACAGATCGCATCTCCGCGCGGTCGCCTACCGGATGCTCGGGTCGGTCAGCGAATCGGACGATGCCCTCCAGGAGGCCTGGCTGCGGATTCGCGATCGGGATCCCGCGACTGTTGAGAACATGCGGGGCTGGCTTACGACGGTCGTCGGTCGGGTGTGTCTGAACATGCTGCGCTCGCGCAGAGCGCGACGCGAGGAGCTTTCGGTGCACGTCCCGGATCCTGTGGTCAGCTTTGACGAGCATGAGCTGGAACACGAGGCGCTTCAGGCCGAGTCCGTTGGTCTGGCGCTGCTCGTGGTGCTCGACGCGTTAACTCCCGCCGAGCGACTCGCGTTTGTGCTGCACGACGTGTTCGGCGTGCCGTTCGCCGACATCGCCACGGCGCTGGACCGCTCGGAAGCGGCCGCTCAGCAGCTCGCCAGCCGCGCTCGCCGGCGGTTGCGCAACTCGCCGGAGCCGGACCGCGACCTCGCGCGGCAGAGACGGGTTGTCGATGCGTTCTTCGGCGCTTCCCGTGACGGCGACTTCGGTGCGCTCTTGGAGGTGCTCGACCCCGACGTCGAACTGAGGATCGACGGCGGCGTCCTGCGCGCCGAGGCCTCACTCGTGCTGCACGGCGCGGACGCCGTGGCCGCCCAGACGGCGACCTACTCGAAGCTCTATCCGTTCGTCAGACCCGCGCTCGTGAACGGCGCCGCCGGAGCCGTGGTGGCGCCACAGGGCCGGGTGTTCTCGGTCATGGCCTTCACCGTCACGAACGGGAAGGTCGCCCAGATCGATGTTCTTCTCGACCCGGAGCGTCTGGGGCAGCTCGATCTAAGCATCCCGCCGGCCGCGCCCAAACACCGTTGAGCTCCACAAGTAGGCCCCCCTTGACGTGTCGGACGATCGGCCTTGGCCGCCGTCATCTACTTTCCGGCCATGGCCGACGGAGTTGAGGTCCGCAGCTACGGCAGGGTGTTCAATGAGATTGCCGACGAGTACGACCGTCACCGCCCGGCTTACCCGGATGTGCTGATCGACCGCGCCTGCGAGGTGGCGGGCCTCACTCGCGGGGCGAGGGTGCTGGAGGTCGGCTGCGGCACAGGCCACTTGACGCGCAGCCTGCTAGCGCGGGGTTTGCGGGTGACGGCGGTCGAACCTGGCCAACAGCTGATCGCGCGTGCGCGCGACCAGCTCGACGGCGCCGGTGAGGTCCAGTTCGTCAACGCGCGAATGGAGGAGGCCCGGTTGCCGCACGCGCGCTACCGAGCCGTGTTTTCGGCGTCGGCAATCCACTGGGTCGATCCGGATGTGAGTTGGCGGAAGGTCGCCGACGCGCTCGCGGACGGTGGGACGCTCGCGCTCGTCTCCTACTTCGGGTTGGAGGACGCGCGCAGCGGCGACGATCAGCAGGCGCTCCGCTCCGCACTGGCGAGGATCGCCCCCGAGCTCGCCGCCGACTGGCCGATTTACCGAGATCTCGATGGCACGCTCGCCGGCGTAGCGCAGCGGCAAGACAACGTGTCGGAGGCGTGGGCGTGGCTCGGGAACTACGAGATCGCTCGTGGGTATGCCGCCGACCTGTTCGAGGACGCTCAGCTTGCTGCGATGCCGTCACTCGTCGAGCACACGGCCGAAGCGCTTAACGCCCTGCTGGGCACGATGTCGTTCTGGGCGCGCCTCTCGCCCCGCCAGCGCGACGCTCTCGTCGCCGAGAACCACACCCTCCACCAGCGGCTCGGCCGGCCGATCCGCTCGAGCACGATCGCCTGCCTGGTAACGGCGCGGCGGGCGCCGTGCACATGATCAGTTAGGCAAACCGCAGGCAGACGGCTCCAGCAATCGCCGGAAGTCGCCGCGAGTCGGGCCGCTCTCTGCCGGGCGCGACGGGCGTGCGTCAGTCGCACCCGCGCCGAGCCAGCCCATCGTGGTGCGCCGATGATCGCTTGCGCGATCGCGCCGCCTTTGTTCTCTACGGCCGCTTCGGCGACGTTCCGGTCATTCGATTCGGATTCTGAGGGGAGTCCGGCGCGGCGGTCCGGTCTACCGAACGACGACATGAGAAGGCACCTGCGACCATGAACTGACGACCACCACGAACGTTCCTGTCGACGAGATCTCCCTGCTCACCTATCCCGTGGTCGTCGGCCGGGGCACGCGGCTATTCCCCGTCACCGGCCCGGACGCAGCACTCGAACTGGTCGACTCGCAGTCCGTTCCGAAGCGGGTATCAATCCAGGTCTGCCGGCCCACCGCGCGTCCGCAGTACGCAACGGCCACGGCCGACTGAGGCTGGGGGGATGGCTCACATGGAATCGCTCTGGCCGCGGCTGGCGGAGCTGCCGCTCGTCGTCGAGTCGTGCGAGTACGACCGGCTGCACGCCGTCCTCGCCCACGAGTTCCAGCGTGTGACGACGCACGTGCGGCTGGTCGGCGCCGGCGCCGACGGGCTCGGGGAGGACGTCTCGGTCCACGTCGAGGACGGCAGCTCGCTGCACGAGACGCAGCCCGCGCTGCCGCTCGCGGGCGAGTGGACGCTCGCAGGCTTCTGCGATCACCTCGCGACGCTCGATCCGTGGCCCAAGCCGCCGGCGTGGGAGGCGGCGCGGCGCTTTCGCAACTGGGCGTTCGAGTCGGCGGCGCTGGACCTCGCGTTGCGCCAGGCCGGCCGTGTCCTGCACGACGTGCTCGGCCTCGAGCCGCGGCCGGTGCGCTTCGTCAACTCGCTCGGCCTCGGCGAGCAGCCCTCGATCGAGCACGTGCGCCGGCGGCTCGCCCGCTCGCCGGGCGTGCGCTTCAAGCTCGACGCGGAGGCGACCTGGTCGCCCGCGCTCGTCGACGAGGTCGCGGCGACCGACGCGGTCGACACGATCGACTTCAAAGGCCAGTACGGCTTCGAGGTGAAGGATCCGGAGGCGCTGGGCGCGCTGTACGACCGCGTGCTCGCGGCGTTCCCGGACGCGTACCTGGAGGATCCGCACGACCTGCCCGAGATCGCGCGGCGGCTTGGCGATCACGTCGAGCGCGTCTCCTACGACGCGCCGATCCGCAGTGCCGAGGACATCGGCGCGACGCCGCTTCCTGCGCGCGTGGTGAACGTCAAGCCGTCGCGCATCGGCAGCCTGCGTGCGCTGTTCGAGGTGTACGCGCGCTGCGCGCGGGAGCGGTGGCCGACGTACGGCGGCGGGATGGGGGAGCTGGGCGTCGGCCGCGGGCAGATCGAGCTGCTGGCCGCGCTGTTCCACGCCGACGCGCCCAATGACGTGGCGCCGAGCGCATACAACGAGGACGACCCGACGGGCGAGCTGCCGGCCAGCCCGCTGGCACCGCGCCCCGACGCGGTCGGCTTCCGCTGGACGGCGTAGGAGGAGCAAGGCACCACTTTGGCGTGTAACGCGCGTTTCATGTAACGTAAGGTTCATGAACACAGCCGCCGCCCCGCCAGCGTTGGCCGGCTACCGCGCGCCCCGCTCGAGCCTCGCAGTCCCGCGAAGCCAGCCGTCGCTGGCGCCGTCGAGGTATTGACGTCGCGGCTTCGGCAGCCGCCGCGGCGCTCGCGGAACGGCGGGCGGGCAGTGGCGTGGCCGGCATCAGGGCGGCTCTTCGGGCGAGCGCGCGAGTGGCATTACTGCCGTACGCGGCGGCGTTTTCCGCGTCGTCGCTCAACCAGCTCGCGCCATCGGGGATCTCACGGGTGCCTGTACGCAATCGGCGCCAGCTAGGGCTCAGCTATGCCGCGGCCCAGACCGCCGCCATGGCGGCGACTTCAACTGATGCCGCGGTCCGGCGGCTTGGTCGTGCGCGCTGGCATCTGCTTCACACCGTGGGCGGTCATTTCCTGCTGGGCACGTTCTCTTACGACTTCCTTCTGCGCGCGCCGTTTATGCGCCGCCAGCCGGCGTGGGTATTCGGTCCGCTCACGCTGGCGGTGTGGGCGTTGCGTGCCCGCTCGGGAAGGCTGGGGCGCTGAAAATGGGCCGTCACTCGGATCCAATCCGGCGGGAGGAGGTTCTAGAGGCGGTGGCCCAGTACATCCTCGACGTCGGCTTGGCCGACCTCGCGCTCCGCCCGCTCGCAGCGAAGCTGCGTACGAGTCCGCGGATGCTCCTCTACTACTTCGGCTCCAAGCAAGATCTCCTGGCCGAGGCGCTTCGCCGAATTCGTCTCTGGCAGCAGGAGGAAGCCGCGAAATGGCTTGCAGAGGACACAGCGGGCGACCCGGCTAGTTTGCTCGAGCGGGCATGGGAGTGGCTGAGCTCACGGGAAGCGGAGCCATTCATGCGCCTGTTCTTCGAGGTCTACGGACTCGCCCTGCAGGAACCATCCCGCTATCAACGCTTCCTGGATGACGTGGTCCTCGACTGGCTGCCCTTCGCCGAGGCCGTCGTCAACGCTGCCGGCGTCCCCGCACCGGAGGTGGAGCGACGGGCGACGCTTCTCTTAGCCACGCATCGTGGGCTGCTGCTCGATCTCCTGGCAACTGGCGACCGCAAGCGCATAGATGCGAGCTACCGGCAGCTAATCACCGACCTCACTCACGAGAAGGCGCGGACGTGAGCAATGTTGTCGTCACCGGAGGTGGAAGCGGCATCGGCCGCGCCTGCACACACCTGCTGGCTTCCCGCCAATGTCACGTGGTCGCTGCCGGGCGCGGGCGAGAAGCGCTCGCGGAGACGATCTCGCAGTTGCCCGAACACGGCTCCGCCGAAGCCGTCAGTGCCGACATCTCCAGCGATCACGGCATCGAGCAGGTTCGCGCAGCGACTCAGGGACGTCCCCTAACCGGCATCGTCCATGCAGCAGGCCGCGAATCAGTGGTGTCGTTGGCGGCGTCAGACCGCGAGGAGATCGAGGCGGTATTTCGCACCAACGTCTTCGGGCCGCTCTTGCTGACCCGCGCGCTCCAACAGCAGCTCGCCGACGGCGCCTCGATCGTCTTCGTCTGCTCGATAGCGGCGCTCCGAGGTCGCGACCGGCACGCTGCCTACGGCGCTTCGAAGGCAGCCCTCCTCGGGCTGACCCGCAACCTGGCCGTCGAGCTAGCCCCGCGCGTGCGCGTCAACAGCGTCGTACCCGGCCCCGTTCAAACCCCGATGATCGAGCAGTACCTCAGCGAATACCTCGGGCCGACTCCCAGCGAGGAAGCCCTTGCGACCATCCAACTAGAAGCGCAACGTGTGCCCCTGAGACGGATCGCCCAGCCCGAAGAGATAGCGGCGACGATCGCCCACCTGCTACTCGATGCCAGCGCCATCACCGGCACAGCGGTGCCGATCGACCTCGGATACACGGCCCGATGAGACCACCACGCGGGGGAGGCTGTGACGAGATCGCCCCTCTGCCCGAGGTCGAAGGAACAGCTTGCACAGCGCGGAACACGAGTCGATAGAGAAACCGAGGCTCTCGCTCGAGCGAGGACTAGCCGCCGCTGCGCATTGCGCTAGACGCAGCGGCGCGACGCCGCCTCGGCGCGCTGAGGCTTCGCCCGAAAAAGCGGGAGCAACTCTCAGAGAAGGAAGCGGGCGAATTCTGCGGTGACGCGCGTCGGTTGGTCTTCCATGCTGAAGCGGCCCGCGCCCGGCACGATTATTCGTTGCGCTGCCGGGATGCGCTTGGCGATCCTGTCGCTAACCGCCGGGTCAAGCCAGGCGTCGTGTTCACCCCACAGGATCAGCACCGGCACGTCGATCTCATGGAGACGTTCCTCGATCGGGTCGGTGTCGCGCTCGTCCAAGCACGCGAGGTTGCGCAGATACAACCTCTGTCCCAGTTCGCCTTTCCACTGACCGAACAGTGCGCCGAACAGGTCGTCGTCGAGATGGGTCATCGTCGCACTGCGCAGGTGCGATTCGATCGCGGCCGCGAGCTCATCGTCCGGGACGCGCGCCATGAGCTGCGCTACGTCCCGTTGCATGGCGCGCGTCCGATCAGTTATCCATGGCGCCAGGACGACTGCGTCGAGCAGCGCGACCCGTGATGGCACGACACCCTCGACCAGTGCCGCGCGCAGAACGACGGCGCCGCCGATGTCATGACCGACCAACGCCGGCCGGTCGAGTCCCCATTGCTCGATCAGCTCCAACAGGACCTTCCCGTGCGCTGCGAGGCTGACGTCTTGATCTACTCGCCTCTCCGACTCACCGAAGCCGAGCATGTCGAAGGCATACACGCTGTGGCGCTGCGCCAACGCCGGAACGACCTGCCGCCAAACCAGTGCGCGACTCGGCGTTCCGTGCACGAGCACAACCGCAGGACCAGAGCCAAAGACCTCCCAGGCGATCTCGCCACGTGCCGTCCGGGTCCTACGACCCAACCTGAAATCCATGCACTACTCATAGCCATCGCGCTAGGGAAGCGACTAATGTCCGCTCCCTCCGGGCTGCCGCTTCGCGCGCGGGCACTTCGTGGCGCTAAGGCCGGAGCGACGTGTTGACCGGCCGCGATGGGCGCGCGGCGGGCGTGGACGACATAGACGATCTCGGCGTTGTGCAGCTCGCTCACGTCTATGGTGCGGAGCTCGAGCCCGGCTCGACCAGCCCGGTTTCGTAGGCCCAGATCACGGCCTGGACGCGGTCGCGCAGGCCGAGCTTCTGCAGGATGCGCGTTACGTGCGTCTTGGCGGTCGCCGCGCTGATGAAAAGCCGCTCACAGATCTCGGGGTTCGAGAGACCGCGGGTGAGCAGGTCGAGCACCTCACGTTCGCGAGCGGTCAGCTCCTCGAGGGCGGGCGGCGATGGCGCGGGCTCCGGGGAGGGCTCCTGGCGCACGAACTCCTCTATCACGGCTCGGGTGACGGCGGGCGCCAGCAGGGCCTCGCCGGCAGCGACGATGCGGACGGCGGCGACGATCTCCTCGGGCGGGGCGTCCTTGAGCATGAACCCGCTCGCGCCGGCACGGAGCGCGTCATAGACGTAGCTGTCCAGCCCGAAGGTGGTCAGGATGAGCACGCGCGTCCGCGGTTGCGCCCCAAGGATCCGGCGCGTGGCTTCGATCCCGTCGAGCACCGGCATGCGGATGTCCATCAGCGCGACGTCGGGGCGTACGTCGTGGGCGGCAGCGATCGCGTCTTCTCCGTCCTTGGCCTCGCCCGCAACCTCGAGGTCCGGTTCGGCTTCGAGGATCTTCCGCAGGCCAACCCGGACGAGCGCCTGGTCGTCGCAGACGAGCACGCTCGTCATTGGATCGGCAGCACCACCCGTACGGCGAAGCCGCCCTCTCGGCGCCGGCCGACGTCGAGGCGTCCGCCGTAGAGAGCGACGCGCTCGCGCATGCCGACGAGCCCGTGGCCGCCGCTCGCTACCGGCGCCTGCATTCCGGGCCCGTCGTCGACGACCTCGAGCTCGAGCGTGTCGGGGCTGTAGCGAACATTTACGGCGGCGCGAGCTTCGCCGGCGTGCTTGAGCGCATTCGTGAGCGCCTCCTGCACGATCCGATAGGCGGCGAGCTCGATCCCCATCGGGAGCGCGCGCCGCTCGCCCTCCACGCTTAGCTCGACCGGGAGCCCGGCCTCCCGTACCTGACCGACGAGCATCGTCAGCTCGGCGAGACCCGGCTGCGGTGACAGCGGATCACGGTCATCACTGCGCAGCATGCCGACCAGGCGGCGCATCTCGGTCAGCGCGCCGCGGCCGATCTGCTCGATCGTTTGGAGCACATCACGCGTCGACGGGGCTTCATCGACGAGAACACGCCGCTCGGCGCCCGCTTGTACGACCATCATCGAGACGTCGTGCGCGATCGCGTCGTGCAGCTCGCGCGCGATCCGCGCACGTTCCTCCACGACCGCCTCGCGAGCGACGAGATCGCGTTCACGCTCGGCGAGCTGCGCGCGGCGCTCGCGATCGCCGACCACCCGGCGGACGAGCAGCATCACAACGACAGTGACGACCGTGAACAAGCCGCTGCTGGAGAGGTTGCCCTTCGGGCCGAGCGCGGTTGCGAAAAGTCCGACCGCAACCGAGGACGCCGTTCCGATCACGAACCGCCGCCGATTGGTCCACACAGCGAGCCCGTAGAGCGCGCAGAAGTCGGCGATCGCGACGGCTAACACCTGCGGATCCCCCCAGATTCCGATTTGCGCCGAGGCCACGGCCGAGGTCCAGACGCCGACCGACGCGGGACGCAACCGCCGGACCGCGACCGGGATCGTCACAGCGGGCGCGACGAGTGCGGGCGCGAGCCGCAGGTGGGTCGCCGTCCCGGCGAGCACGACCTGCACTTCCGCGGCTAGCGTCAGAAGCACCGCCAGCGCGGCGTCGAGCCTAACCGCGTCGAGCCCGAGCCGGCCCCGGGAGAACAGGCGCACGTGCACTGGGTGAGACTAACCCGGCAGTAGACGCGTGAAATCAGCCAGCCGGCCGATTCAACGCGCCGAGAAATCAGCCGGTCGGACTACCGCGAAATCCACCGGTCGCCCGACGACGCCAGCTCGGTCGCGCCGTAACTTCGCCTTGCAAGCGACCTGCAAGGAGAAACCGATGATCACGCCGCGCACCGCACTGCTCGCACTCGGGATCAGCTTCGCCCTCGCGGAGGCGATTGACGCCCCCCTGATCGAAGTTCCGGCATTCGCCGTCCTGTTCGCCGGGCTCTTCCTGGCCGCGACGACCTGGTTCTGGCGCCGCGACAGCGGCCGCGCCGCCGTCGCCCTCCTCGTCCTGTTCGCGTTCGAGTTAGCCGAGGCGCCGTTCTGGAAGCACACCTCGGTCGGAGTGAAGGCCATCGCCGCAGTGCTCGGCGCGGCCGGCATCACAGCCGCCATCTCGCTACTCGTCAGCCGTCGGCGGCACGGGTTCGCTACCTGACCGCCTGCCACCGCGTACCGCCCGCGAGAGCGCGGCGTCGCGACTAGCGGCGCTCGGAAGCCCGTCCTGCTGTCCGCGCACCGTCGGCGCAAAGGTACCCGTGGATGACAAAGACAGGGCTCGGGACGGCGACGCGCCCGGGTTCGGGTGCGGCTCCCACGCGTGGACCGCAGTGCGGCGGCCCCGTGCAAAGCCCTCTGCGGTGGTGAGCTCACGGGCAAAGGCGGCTACCGCCAGGGCCGGCGGCGACGGCGCCAGTGGCGTTCGTGGCGGCGTAGGTCAGTGGCAGATGCCGAGGTCCCGCTGCACCCGCCTCGGAATGTGCGCCACCGGACAACGGTACGCGCTGCCCTCGAACACGACCTTCCAGTGCCTGTCTCTGACGCGCTTCAAAGCGTTTGCGCCGTTGAAGGCCCACTTCCGGCAGCTACTGACTGTGCGGAAGCGGACGGTTGCGTAGATGTGGTTGGAAGCCGCGAGCCGCACGGTCAGGCACGAGGAGGCAGATTTGGGGTCGCCGAACGCCTTGATGATCGCCGCTTTCTGTGGCCGGGTCGGTGAGACGGTGGCGGCGACAGCGAGCGCTGGAAACACGATCACGACGATGGCCGCCAGCGCGATCAGCATGCCTCGGTAGCTCATTCCGTGAGGATAAAGCTCTCACTGGCGATCGCGCTCTACCACGATCGCGATGGTCCGTTCGGGCTGAACGGCGCCCATACCCCCGATCTAGCGAGCTCGCTAACGGCGGGGCGGGTCCGCGAGTCGCTTGAAGATCGCCTTCCGGGGCCGGAGCGCTGTCCACTGGTCCGTCCCGAGAGCGAGTCCTCAGCCGCGACGTGACGGCTTCCTGGATCCCGGATGGCGTCTGTCGCCGGCCGATGAGTCTCGCCGCTCCCGTGGGTCGGTAGGAGTAGACATCGAGAAAGGGCAGCGATGACCGAGCGGAAGACCCATACCCTGGACCTGCCTGGTGCCACACTTACCTACGACGTCCGAGAGGCGGAGTCCGAGAGCACCGAGCCGATCCTGCTGATGATCGGATCACCGATGGACGCGAGCGGGTTCACGACGCTGGCCGGCCACTTCCCGGACCGCACGGTCATGACCTACGACCCGCGAGGAGTCGGGCGCAGCCCGCGGGGCGACGGTGTCACGGGGGCGACGCCGGAGGAGCATGCGGAGGACCTGCACCGGCTGATCTCCGAGCTCGACGCTGGCGCCGTAGACATCTTCGCCAGCAGCGGGGGAGCCGTGAACGCGCTCGCGCTGTTGACCCGGCATCCGGAAGAGGTTCGCTCGCTCGTCGCCCACGAGCCGCCCCTCGCGACCGTGCTCCCGGATCGGGAGGAGGCGCTGATGGTGACCGCGGACATCCACGAGACCTATGACCGCGATGGTCTCGGACCCGCGATGGCGAAGTTCATCGCCTTCACGAGCGTCAGGGGACCGACTCCGCCCGACCTCCCAAACCACGCTCCGGATCCGGCCGACATCGGCCTCCCGACCGAGGACGATGGCAGCCGGGACCACCCGCTGCTGGGCCCGCACATGGTCTACGTCACCCGCTACGAGCCCGACTTCGACTCCTTGCGCGGGGCCTCCACCCGGATCGTCGTCGCGGGCGGCGCCGAGTCAGAGGGCACGTTCCCCTACCGCGCCGCGCTTGCCGTGGCGGAGCGACTTGGGACCGAGACGGTGATTTTCCCAAGCCACCATGGCGGATTCGGCCAGCAGGGCGATCCGGTCGCGTTCGCCGCCACCCTTCGTCGGGTTCTCACGGGCGTCGGCTGACCGACCGGCTGATCACGAACGAGCGGCAGCACAGCTTCTGCGCCGCGGCCAGCGCATCGCGGCATCGAGATTGGCTGGACGTGGCTTACCCCCGGTGCATGGCGAAGCGGTGCGAACGCCGAGGCGAAGCTACTGCAGCTGCGCTATGCGTTCGAGCATCTCGGCTGCATCGTGCGGCGAACGCATAGCTCGCGCGCACTGGGGGAGCCAAAAGACGCTTCTACCCCTGCGCGAGCAGCGTCCGGCCATCTCGGATGGGACACCTTCCGGTCTCTACCTCTTCGGGCGGGGGAGAGGCACTCCGACGCGACTGGCGGGTCGCTCCTTCGGACGTGGCTTTGCGCAGAGCGGCATCAGGACGCTGCGTCCGTGAGTCACGCTTCCAGGAGGCGGCTCAGGTCCCCGGGCCGCCGGCCTACCCGCGGCGCATCAAGCGCCCGACCGCTGACATCAGCTCGGTGGTGCGTTCGTGCTGGTCGACGTCCTTTGCCTCGATGATGCAGTGGTGGGCGTGGTCGTCGAGCAGGCCGAGGGCGACCTTGTCGAGCGCGGCCTGGATGGCCCCGATTTGCGTCAGGATGTCGATGCAGTAGCGGTCGTCTTCGACCATGCGCTCGATGCCGCCGACCTGGCCCTTGACGCGCGCCAGGCGTCGCAGCAGCTCGTCTTTGCTCGCGGTGTAGCCGCGGCCGCGTTTCCCGGTGTTAGCCATAGCGCAAAAGTATACGCCTAACCCCTAGGGGGTATATGCTCGGTTCCATGACGGATGTCGGCGACGTCCTCTGGCACGGGCTCCGCGACGCCCTCCTGATGAGCTACGAGGTCTGGTGGGCGCTCGTCTTCGGGTTCGCCATCAGCGCCATCGTCCAAGCGTGGGTGCCGCGCGAGCGCATCGAGAGCGCGCTCGCAGGAGGCGGTGTCGCTCCGCTTGCGAAAGCGACCGCGCTCGGCGCCGCCTCCTCATCGTGCTCCTACGCCGCCATCGCCATCGCCAAGAGCCTCTTCCAGAAGGGGGCATCCGCGGCCTCCGCGCTCGCGTTCCAGTTCGCGTCGACGAACCTCGTCTGGGAGCTCGGACTCGTGCTTTGGCTGCTCATCGGCTGGCAGTTCGCACTCGCAGAGTACGTCGGCGGCGTCGTGATGATTGCCCTGATGGCGGTGTTGCTGCGGACGTTCATCTCGCCGCGCCTCGAAGCACAGGCGCGTAAACGCGCCGAGGAAGCCGACAGCGGCCATCAGCACCGTCCCGCCGGCGAGCAGGTGAGCTGGCGGCAGCGGCTCACGAGTGTCTCGGCGTGGTCGGATGTCGCGCACAACTTCCGCGGCGACTGGCAGATGCTGTGGAAGGAGATCACCGTTGGTTTTTTGCTCGCGGGCTTCGTCGCCCAGCTCGGAAATGGCTTCTTCAACGGTCTATTCCTGCACCACGCACCGGTCCTGGTGCGGAGCGTCTGGGGCGCATTCATCGGCCCGCTCATAGCCGTGCTCAGCTTCGTCTGCTCGGTCGGCAACGTCCCGCTTGCGGCCGTGTTGTGGTCGGGCGGCATCAGCTTCGCGGGCGTGATGGCGTTCATCTTCGCCGACCTCATCGTCCTGCCCATCGTCGTCATCTACCGCAAGTACTACGGGACCGCGTTCGCGCTGCGGATAGTCGCTCTGATGTTCGTGACGATGGTGCTGGCCGCGCTCGCCATCGACGGACTCTTCAGCGCTGCCGGTCTAATCCCGCACACGCGGCCGACGCGGGGCGACATCTTCGGCTCCATCAAGCCGGACTACAAGCTATTCCTGAACCTCGCCGGGCTCGCCGTCTTCGCCGCGTTCTTCTGGCTGACAGCCCGGCGCGGGGCAACAGATCCCGTGTGCGGGATGAAGGTCGACCGCGCCAAGGCGCTCTCTACCGAGCACGATGGCCACGCCCATTTCTTTTGCTCCGAGCACTGCCGGCAGGAGTTCGAGGAGCGGGTGAACGGCGCGCCGCAGAGCTCCGCGACTGTCGCGACGACCGTCGAAACGACGCGGACGTGGAGGTGTACGTCCTTCCCGTAGCGAAGGAGGATTGATGGCTGACACGACTGGAGAGGTCCACCATCCGCTGTTCGCGCGCTTCTACACGCTCCTGAGCCGCAGCGAGTCCGCGGGGGCGAGGGCACACCGGCGTGAGCTGCTCGAGGGGCTCTCGGGGCAGGTGCTCGAGCTAGGCGCGGGGAACGGCACGAACTTCGCCTACTACCCGGAGAGCGTTAGCGAGGTCGTCGCCGTCGAGCCGGAGACGTATCTGCGTGAGCAGGCTCAGGCCGCCGCAGCGAAGACGACGGTTCCGGTCACCGTCGTCGACGGCACCGACGACCGCCTGCCTGTCGAGGACGAGTCCTGTGACGCCGCCGTCGCTTGCCTTGTCCTCTGCTCGGTCCCCGACCAGACGAGGGCGCTCGCCGAGCTTCGCCGCGTCGTGCGTCCCGGTGGCGAGCTTCGCTTCTACGAGCACGTGCTCTCGCACAAGGCTGGCATCGCGAGAAGCCAGCGCTTCGTCGACCGGACCTTCTGGCCGCGCGCCTTCGGCGGCTGCCACACGGCGCGCGACACCGCTGCCGCCATCGCGGCCGCCGGCTTCAGCATCGAAAGGCAGCGCCGGCTGTGGCTCGCGCCCGTCCCGCTCGTCGTTCCCGTTGCCACGCACGTGCTCGGAGTCGCCCGCAGGCCGTGAGCACGGTCTTGCGCAGACGGCCGTACCCTGGCCCGCGGGTAAGCGGAGGAGCAGCGAGACCCGGCCCCCGTCGAAGAGTTCGCATGCGCCGGCATACGCTCACAGGCAGGCATGAGCACACAGGTCGAGCTTCCGAGAGCCACGGCGACCCCGGGTCCCATCGAGCGGGACGAGCACTGGCTCCGCAAATCCAGGCGGGCGAAGCTGCTCGCATGGGTCTCGCTCGCCTGGCTGACCGTCGAAGGCACGGTCGGTGTCATCGCCGGCCTCATCGCGGGTTCGGTCGCGCTCGTCGGCTTCGGACTCGACAGCGCCATCGAGGGCCTCGCCAGCGTCATCGTCGTCTGGCGCTTCTCGGGTCCGCGCACCCTCTCTACCGACTCTGAGCGCCGCGCCCAGCAGCTCGTCGCCGTCAGCTTCCTCCTCCTCGCGCCGTACATCGCCTTCGAAGCACTCCGCACGCTCATCGTCGAGCACCACCCGCAGGCAAGTCTTGTCGGCATCGGGCTCACCCTCGCCACGCTCTTCATCTGCCGACCGCTCGGGCACGCGAAGCAGCGCCTCGGCGAGCAGCTCGGATCAGGCGCCACTCAAGGCGAGGGCAAGCAGAATCTGCTCTGCGGCTACCTGGCCGCCGGCGTGCTCGCGGGACTCGCTGCCAACGCTCTGCTCGGCGCGTGGTGGCTCGACCCCGCGGTCGCGCTCGTCATCGCTGCGGTCGCCGTCCGCGAGGCTCGCCACGCGTGGCGCGGCGAGACCTGCAGCTGCTGTGCGTAGCCGTCCGCTCACTGTCGAGCGAGTCCTGACCGCGACCGCAGAGGTGGCGGACTGCCGGCGAGGCCGGCGCAGTCGACGAAATCGGCGCTGCGCCGTGCCGCCTGAGCCTTCCCGGAGGCCTCCTACGCCAACGGTGCCGCGCCTGCGATGAAGTGCGACGGCGCGACGACATCTACGTCCAGACTCGTCCGCGGGCCGTCGAAGCTAGGCACGACGCTCTCCACGGGAGAGCCCTCCGCTGTCTCATCCTCCTGCGGGAGCGCGAGATGCTGGATCAGATGCGCGCGGACGTTGTCCGGCAGCCGGCTCCAGGAAGGGGTGAGCGAGAGCATCACGCAGTCGCGACGGTGTTCGGAGCGGTTCGGGTGCGTCCCATGGAGCAGTCGGTAGTCGAGTGCGACCGCGTCGCCAGCGCGGAGGTTCAGCGTCAGCTGGTCCGGCTGGTCGCTGACGGCGGGATGGTCGGAGGGCAGATCCTCGCCCTGCTCGTATGCATCCGGCAGGAGGCTGTGGAGCGGAATGCTGCGACGGTGCGAGCCCGGGAGCACGCGCAGCGCTCCGGTCGCACTGTTCGTGTCGCTCAGGTAGCAGAGCAGCGCGACCTGCGGTGCGTCTGGATGCAGGCTCACCGGGTGGTTCCAGCACCACCAGTCTTGATGCCACCAGAGGGCGCCCGCCTTCGGGTCCTTGGTGATCACATAGCCAGAGATCCAGCGTAGATCGTGGCCGCCGAGTAGCTGCCTGAGCGTCCGGCGCCGTTCGGCATGGCCGAGGATGGCCGCAACGATCGGGTCGTTCCAGCGAAGCGCCGCGAGGCGGCTGTGCGGTCGCTCGCAGCCGGCCATCGGCGGCGCCTGCAATGCGTCGTCGACCGCGGTCTGCAGCGTGGCGACGGTGGCGGCGCCGAGGAAGCCGTAGAGGCGGGCGTAACCCAGGGTGCGGACAGCGTCGCTCGAGTCCACTCGGAGAGAGTAATAGTCGAAGCGGTCCCGACCGCGAGCACCAGCTACCTGAAAAAGGGGATGGGTCGCGGCTATAGGAGCCGCACACAGCCCCCGGATAACCTCTGGCGCGCGATGCGACGTCCCTGGCCCGCTCGAATGGCGGCCGCCTCCGCGGCCACCGGAACGCCGCCACCGGCGCCCTCGGTCGCCGCGCCGGAGCGCCGCAAGCACCGGTTCCCGCCCCCACGCGGAGCCTCCCTGGTCGCCTGGGTGATCCTCGCCGTGATCGTGGTCGTGGGCCTCTGGCTACGGCTCCTGCACAACGGCTACGGGCTGCCATACGTCTACAACTTCGACGAGGCCAACCACTTCACGAACCACGCGGTCAGCACCTTCGACTCGACGCTCGACCCGCTCTACTATCAGAACCCGTCCGGCTACACCTACCTGATCGTCGTCGCGCTGCACCTGGTCTACGGGGTGCTCGGGCTCCACCTCAAGGGCGGCAGCGTGGTGCACCAGTTCGCGCTCGACCCATCGCCGATCTACCGGATCGCCCGCGGCCTCAGCGCGGTGCTCGCGATGGCCGGGGTCGTGGTCACGTTCCTCGTCGCCCGCAACCGCTTCGGCGTGCGCGTCGCGCTCGTCGCCGCCGCGCTTTTGACGTTCGCCTTCCTGCCGGTCACCTACTCGCGCATCGCGGTGACCGACGTCGGCACGTTCCTGCCCGTCGTGGTTGCCGTCTGGGCGGCGCTCCGGGTGCTCGACGACGGGCGGCTGCGGTGGTACCTGCTCTCGGGCGCCGCGGTTGGCGCCGCCTGCGGCTTTAAGTACACCGCCGGCCTCGCGATCCTGCCGGTCCTGCTCGCCGGGGCGCTGCGCCTGTGGGCCGGCCGGGCGGACTGGCGCATGCGCGAGCGCGGGGCACTCGGGCGGCTCGTCGGGCGGATCGAGGTGCGCCACCTGCTCGGCGCGATCGCCGCGCTCGTCGTGGTGTTCGCGATCACGACGCCCTACTTCTTCGTGCACCTACACGTCGCCCTCTATCAGCTGAAGACGCAGGCGCAGGCAGCCGGCGGGTCGGAGAAGCTCGGCCAGACCCAGCAGGGCGGACTTTCCTACTACATCTCGAGCCTCGGCTGGGGGTTCGGCTACGCGGCCGCGCCGCTCGCGCTCGTCGGCGCGATCTTCGAGATCCGCCGCAACCGCGCGCAGGCGGCAGTGCTGCTCGTGTTCCCGGTCATCCTGTTCCTCTACATGAGCACCCAAACGCGCTACTTCGGGCGCTGGCTGCTCGCCATGTATCCGATCCTCGCGATCCTCGCCGGAATCGGCATCGTTCGGATCGCCCAGCTGCTGCGCGGGAGGCTCGCGGAGCAGGGTGCGATCGTCGCCCTGATCATGGGGCTCGTGCTGATCCAGCCGCTGCTCGCCGACGCCCGGACGACGCAGGTCATAGGGCGAACCGACACGCGTCAGCTCGCCCGCGACTACCTCGCAGGCCACTTCCCACGGGACACCCGCGTGGTGATCGAGCCGGCCGTGCCGATCAACTACTACCTGGTGAACGGCGTCGGCTCCCACGACCGCTCGCGCCAGTTCGTGCGCGGCTTCACGAAGGACATGAGCCGGGGCGCGGCGGTCGACGCCCCGCTCGGCGCCGACACCACCTACGCCGCCGGGCTGCGGCCGGAGGACATCGACGCCTACCGCCGCTCCGGCTATTGCCTGGTCGTGACGATGAGCCTGATCAGGGGGCGCGTCGAGAACAACGGCGACCCCGCGCAGCGCGCCTACTACGCGCGGCTCGTGCGCGAGTCGCAGCTGCTCTACACGATCTCGCCGTTCAAGCGTGGGGCGAAGCCGGTGCCGCTGCATTTCGACTTCTCCTACGACTACTACCCGAGCGCGTACTACCGGCCGGGCGCGATCATCGACGTCTACCGGTTGAACGGCTGCACGCAGCAGTACGGCCGCGTCACGACGCGGCCGTACGGGCCTGGCGGGCTCGACAAGGGGCTGTCGAGCTCGTACGTTCCGGGCTCGTAGGGGCGCGTCATGGGCGGTACGACGGCCGCCGCTCAGCAGAGGTGTCCTCAGGGCGCGGCGGCGCGAGCCGGCCGCTCGGGAAGACGCGTCTCTCGAAGATGGGTCCGACCTCGTCGAGCAGCGCGATCGCCTGCGGTCCGGACGCCCAGCTTGTCGAGTGCGCGCTGAATGTCTTCTCAAGTGCATAGCCACGGCGACCGGAATCAGTCCCCGGGCGTACGAGCTCGAGCACCGCCGCCTCTCGTGCGGTCAGGCCGAGCTGAAGGGTGTCGAGCCGAGGGTGGCTCCTCGGAGAGCAGGACAAGGTCACCGATGCGGGCAGGGCGCGGTGGACGATCAAGCGGCGCCCGTCGCGGCGGTGAAGAATCAGTTCCGCGGGCCTCGCTCGGCAGCGGTCGCGGGCCAGCCATTCGAGATCTCCCGCCGCGGGAGGGACGGCGGGCGTGGAGCTCGAAGAAGCGCTGCAGGACGGTTCGGGCTGCGGGCTCATCTCATAGGGCGCGCCGTGGTCGTCCAGCCGGATGAACCCAAGCCCGTGGTCGGCTGTCGCGACCTCGACGGTCACGTCAGCTGCTCCATACGCGCCGATGCCTCAACGGTGCGGTATGCCTGCGGCAAGTGGGAGCGCAGCAGGTTGCAGACCTGCCGGTCGCGGCTCGAGAAACCGCGACGGCGTCGGTTCAGCGCCACGCCGATGACGAGGAAGGGTCGGGCAGCACGAAATGAGCTGGTCCTCCGCGCCGAGGCGCCGGTAGAAATGGCGGTAGATTCCGGTCCGGTGGAAGCCCGGGATGCTCAGGAAGTCGGAGATCGCGTACGGACGCCCGTCGCGGGTGCGCCGATAGTGGGCGAGCACGGGGTGGTCGACGACGTGCTCGACGAACGCAGCCTCTCGTCGCTTCGGGCGGTGAATCGATCGAGCGGCGGTGAGATGACGGCATCGATCTGGCGTCCGGCGAGGTCAACTTCGTTCCAGGCGACCATCGTCGCCTGGACCAGCTCTGCGACTATCTCGACCGCGCGCCTACGCAGCTGCTCGAGCGTTTCGACGTCGGCCAGCGAATCGGCAGCCCCGAGGATCGCTTCAAGGTCCGATTCGGAGATCACGGTCCCGGCCATGGCGCCTCGCTTCGGGCATGTACGTAGTTTTGCCCATTGCGTCGCGCGCGGCCAGCTGATCCACTCCTCGACGGATCGTTCAAGACGAGGAGGGCGTCGCGGGTGGCACTTGAGGCCAGGAATGTGGAGTAGGCGGACGAGCAGCGCAGCTTCGAGCACGACGAGGTCCGGCTCGTCAAGCTGCGGGCGCGACGATCACGAGAGCCGAGTTCGCACCGGGCTGGCGGTGGTCGACCGACGTGCAGCCCCACGTCGGCACCGCCTGCTGCCAGATGCGTCACATCTCCTACGTCGTCTCGGGCCGTTTCACGTCCGGATGGACGACGGCCGCGAGCTCGACCTCGCACCGGGTGAGGCCCACTTGGTCGGTCCGGGACACGACGCTTGGGTGGTGGTGGGCGAGGAGCCATGCGTGACCATCGCTTCATGCCGCCTGGCTCCGGCTAGGAGCCGGGGAGCAGACCGACGGGAGGGACGCCGGCGAGACGAAGTCCTGGCCGGGCGGCTGAGCCCGACGGCGCGAACCCTGCAAGCGACAAGGAGCAGACGATGGCGATCGTAGTGACGACCGACGTTCCCGGCGCGGATACCGCTTTCGCTGAAGGCATGCGCCGGACTGGAGTGGTTGATGCCCTGCCGGCGACGCACGGATTCCGCGGCCACTGGAGCGGAGCCACCGGCTCGGGGTATCGAGTGATCGAGCTATGGGACTCCCGCGAGAACTATCAGGCGTGGTACGACGGCAATATCGCGCCGAACCTCCCAGCCGGCGTCGAGCCGGCGCCGCCGGAGCTCTTCGAGCTCAACTTCGAAATCAATCCCGCGGCGTGATGGAGAGACGACAGGTCAACCCGTGGGAATGGCAGGATCGATTCGGCTTCTCGCAGGCGTGGCGGGTCGACGGCCCCGGGTCGATCGTTTTCCTCGCCGGGCAAGCGCCGATTTCGGCACAAGGCGAGCTCGTCGGCGAGGGCGACTTCGAAGCGCAGACCCGGCAGGTGTTCGAGAACCTGCGAACCGTGCTGGAGCAGTCGGGCGCGACGTTCGAGTCGATCGTCAAGCTGGTCGTTTACGCCACCGACACGACAAGGCTCCTCGACTACGCGCGCGTGAAGGCCGAGTACATTCCCGGTCCTCAGCCAGCGTCGACAGCGATCGGAGTCGCGTCGCTGGCGCTCCCCGGCATGATGATCGAGGTTGACGCGACGGCAGTGCTGTAGCGGCGTGCGCCGCCGCGGCGGCGCGCGCGATATCGAGACCGGTCAGCCTGTCGGGGCGGGAGCGGGGAACGGGACCGCCGCCGGCGCTGTGCGACGGCCGCCGGTCAGGAGCGCCGCGACGATGCCCAAGGCGGACAGCCCGCAGGCCGCCCAGATCGCCGGCGTGAACCCGTCGATGAAGGAGCGCTCGGCGCCGTAGGAGCCATGCGCCGTGAAGACGGCGGCCAGCACCGCGACGCCGAAGACGCCGCCGAGCTCGCGGAAGGCGCTGTTAGTGCCCGAGGCGATACCCGCGCGGTTCAGGGGGACGGCCCCCATCACGGCTCCGGAGACGGTCGGGAAGCAGAACGACGTGCCAATCCCAGAGATCGCGAAGGCCATTCCGAGCTGTCCGTAGTCGACGCCGGGGGACGCGATCGACGCGACCCAGCCGTAGCCGACGGCCTGGAGGGTCAGCCCGAGCACCATGAACGGGCGGTTGCCGTAGCGGTCGGCGAGCGCTCCCGCCAGTGGCGCGATCAGCATCGGCGGGACGGTCCAGGGCAGCAGCCTCAGGCCCGCGTCGAACGGCGAGTAGCCGAGCGCCGTCTGGAGCAGCTGGGCCATCAGGAACAGCGCGCCGAAGAGGCCCGCGTACATGAAGAAGCTGACCGCGTTCGCGGCGGCGAAGCCGGGCGCCCGGAACAGCCCGACCGGAAGCATCGGCTCGGCCGCCCGGCGCTCCCAGGCCACGAAAAGCGCCAGGAAGACGAGGCCCGCCGTGAGCGCGACGAGCACCTCCGCGCTCGTCCAGCCGGCCGCCCCGGCGCGGACGAGGCCCCAGGTCAGACCGAACGCGCCGGCGCCGGCGAGCAGCAGGCCGCGGATGTCGAGCCGCTGGGCGGGGCCGAAGCTCTCGGCGAGGTGCCGGCCCGCGAGCGGCGCCACGACGAGCGCGATCGGAACGTTGAGCCAGAAGATCCAGTGCCAGTCGAGCCCCTGGGTGACGGCACCTCCGACGACCGGCCCGGCGGCGACGGCGAGGCCCGCGATGCCGCCCCAGAGGCCGATCGCGGCGCCGCGCTTCTCGACCGGGAAGGCAGTGCTGATCAAAGTCAGCGTCAGCGGCATCACCGTCGCCGCACCGAGGCCCTGGACGACGCGCGCGGCGGCGAGCGCGCCAGCGCTCGGCGACAAGGCGGACGCCGCCGAGCCTGCGGCGAAGACGAGCAGGCCAATCGTGAACATGCGCCGGCGGCCGAAGCGGTCACCGAGCGCCGAGCCGATCAGCAGGAAGCAGGCGAAGGCGAGGTTGTAGGCGTTGACCGTCCACTCGAGGCCGGAGAGGCTCGCGTGGAGGTCCGTCCGGAGAACTGGCAGCGCGGTCGTCACGACGAGCGTGTCGAGCGCGGTCATGAAGACGCCGAGAGAGGCGAGGACGAGCGTCCAGCTCTTGCGGGGCGATTCGGTTTCGGGCGGTGGTGACATCGGTGCCTCCTGGTTGGGTCGGTCGCGATGCGACGAACGGCGGCGGTCTCGATCGACATGCCGCTCGGCAGTCGAGACACCGAGGTGGCCAGAAACTGGGCGATGAGTTTTCGCGGCCGCCGGGTTCATGACCGGCAAACGACCTGGAGGAGCCGATGCCGCAGACCGTCACATCCGCCTCGCTCGCCGACCAGCTCGCCGCGCTGAGCGCGAAGAGCCCCCTGCCGCCAGCGGCAGGGGAGATCATGCGGCGGACCGTGGCCCACGTCGCCCGGTTCGCGCCAGGGCTGCCCGCCGGGGAGCCGGCGCCCGACTTCGAGCTGCCCGACCAGCTCGGACGGACCGTCTCGCTGCGAGACCTGCGCGCCGCGGGCCCGGTGGTCGCGGTCTTCTACCGCGGCGACTGGTGCCCCTACTGCAACCTGACGCTGCGCGCGATGGACGCGCAGCTCGAGCGGATCTCGGCGCTCGGCGCCTCGCTCGTGGCGATCAGCCCGCAGGCGCCGGACCGCTCGCTGGCGATGACGGAGAAGCACGCGCTGCGCTTCCCCGTGCTGTCAGACCTCGCTCAGGAGACCATCGCCGCCTACAGGCTCGGGTTCGATACTCCCGCAGAGCAGCAGCGAATGGTCCGCTCGGCGCTCTGGCTCGACCTGAGCCGTGAGAACGCCGACGGAACCTGGCGGCTGCCCGCGAGCGCCACCTACGTGATCGACAGCGACGCGACGATCGTCGCCGCGGGCGTCACCGCGAACCCGCGCGAGCGGATGGAGCCGGAGGCGGTCGTGGCGACGCTCGGCCTGCTCGTCTGAGCGGTGGCTCTACGCCTTGACGTCGACCTTGTGGGCCTTCGCCGGAGCGGGCGCCGCCGGCGCGGGCGTCGCGGGCGGCTTTGAGATGACGTTGACCGCCGCGGAGCGAGCCGCCTTGTCGCCGTCGTTCAGCGCCGCCGCGCCGGTCCGGCCGTCGCCGTCACCGTCGGCGGCCTGGACCGCCGCCTGGGTAACCATCTGAGGGGTCAGCATCTGCGTGACCGAGAAAACATTCATCGGGACGGCCTCCTTGCCGTGGGAACCGGCCGGGCTTCTTGCCCTGCGGGGATCATCGGCGACGACCGGCGCAGGGGCATGCGTCCCAGACGGATGTCGTACGGCCCTCCTGCGACCATGAGCTCTGTGCCGGAGACGACCCTGAGCCGCGCTCGCGGGGGCGACGAGCGGGCGTTTCGCGAGCTGACCGACCCGTACCGCCGTGAGCTCGAGCTGCACTGCTATCGCATGCTCGGCTCGCTCCACGACGCCGAGGATGCGCTGCAGGAGACGCTCGTCTCCGCGTGGCGCGGGCTCGGGAGCTTCGAGGAACGGGCCTCGCTGCGTGCCTGGCTCTACCGGATCGCCACCAACCGCTGCCTGAACATGCGGCGGGAAAGCTCGCGCCGGCCGCAAACGACCGGGACGGTGCCGTTCGAGCCGCCACCGCCGACGCGGTTTGGCGAGATCACGTGGCTCGAGCCGTATCCAGACGCCCTGCTCGAGTCCTTGCCGGATGTCACGCCCGGACCGGACGCGCGCTACGAACGGCGCGAGGCCGTGGGGCTCGCCTTCGTCACCGCGCTCCAGCGCCTGCCGGCGCGCCAGCGCGCGGTCCTCGTCCTGCGCGACGTGCTCGGCTTCCGGGCCGCCGAGGTCGCCGGGATGCTCGAGAGCAGCGAGGCGACCGTCAACAGCGCCCTGCAACGCGCGCGCGCCGGGCTAGAGACGCGGCTTCCGCCACGGCGCGAGCGGGCCGCACTGCCGGACTCGGCGCGGGAGCGCGAGCTCGTGGGGAGCTTCGCGACCGCGTTCGAGCAGGGCGATATCGACCGCGTGGTGGCGATGCTGACCGACGACGCCTGGGTCACGATGCCGCCCGAGCCGCACGAGTATCAGGGACCAGTGGCGATCGCCGAGTTCCTGCGGCATTCCGGCCGGGCCGCGCGAGCCGGTCGCGTGGCCCGGCTCGTGGCGACGAGCGCGAACGGCCAACCCGCCCTGGCGCACTACCTGCGCGAGCCGGAGGAGGCCGCGCTGCAAGCATCGGGCCTGTTCGTGCTGACGCTCGACGGGGAGCGGATATCGGTGCTGACGCGGTTCGCGGGGGGCGACCTGGTCGAGCGCTGCGGCCTGCCGGCGACGCTGTGAGCGCCGTCCCCCTCGCGTCAGGCGGTGAAGCGGGCGCCTCGGGGCATGGAGGGTGCATTGCCGAAGGCTGATCGAACTGGCCGCCGGCGCCCTTCGTCGCTGAAGGTCACCGGGCCGGTCCGGGTGCCCGGCGAGCGGCAGCCCGGCACGAGCGCCAACCTACGAAGAGTGAACCTCGTACCCGGGGGCGCGCCTTCGCGGGTATCTTCCTGCGGTGCGGGAGGGAGGTGTCAGCATGCGTGCGCGCATCGCGGCGGCCGTCGCCGCGACGGCTGTCCTGCTCGCCGTGGCGAGCCCCGCGAGCGCGCAGCCGACCACGGCGCAGTGCGATGCAGCCCGGGCGCACCGGCAGGCCCCGGCGATCCAGGCCTACGACCCGCACCCGGGGGCGCCGCGCGTGTTCGCGATGCAGTACAAGCAGGACATCCGGAACGTCGTCACCTACGAGGCCTACCGGACGAAGATCGAGTGCCTGATGCGCGAGTACGTCGTCCCGCGGCTCGCGCACGGGCGGCCGAACATCGTCGCCTTCAACGAGGACGTCGGCCTGATGACGCTGGCGATCGGCTCGCGCGGCGCGGCTGCACGCGACGCCTTCGCGCGCAGCGGCGGCCCGGGCTGTGAGTCCCAGGGCGTCCCGTGCACGACACTCGGCGCGCTGGCCGCCGTGACCGCGGCCTACTCGCCACAGATCGCCGCCTACCACGCGCGCTTCCCCGCGATGGGCTCCGTCAGCCAGGCGTTCGTCGGGGCGACCGACACGCTCGTGCGCGCCTTCATGCAGACCTTCTCCGACCTCGCCCGCGAGTACGGCATCTACATCGTCGGCTCAAGCGACCAGGCGCCGTTCACCCAGTCGAGCGACCCCGCCGACATCGCCGCCTTCTCCGACCCGGACGGGCCGCGGCCGGCATCGGTCTACGTGGCGACGAGCCCGCAGGTCTACAACCAGGTCTTCATGTGGGGACCGCACGACGTCCGCTCCGACGGCCCCGCCGTGCTCCGCAACGTGGTCGCGACCAACCGCAAGGTGCCGCTCACCCCGATCGAAAGCGAGCTCCAGCTGACGCCGGGCCCGAGCGCCGGGGCCGCCGGGGTGGCGAACCTCGAGCCCTACGCGTTGCCGGGGACGCGGGCGCGGATCGGCTTCGCCACGAGCCTGCCCGCGTTCGTCTACGGCGACCCGCCGGCGGGGACCGACCCGTGCTCGGACACGAGCCAGTACTACATGCGCTGTCTGGACAAGCTCGGCGCGAACCTCGTGATCCAGGCCGAGGCCAACCCGGGGCGCTGGACCGGAGCCGACGGCAGCGGCGGCGGGCAGTGGCAGCCGTTGTCGTGGATGGAGTCGACGTATCGCGCCGCGAGCGATCCGACCGTCCGCTTCGACTACGAGGTGACGCCGATGATGGTCGGCAACCTCGCCGACCTGCCATTCGACGGCCAGAGCGCGATCACCCAGCGGGGCGGGCTGACCGGCGCCGGCTGCCACTACATCGGCGATGCCGCCTTCGTCCCCGCCGAGGACAGCCCGAAGGACCGCCAGTACGCCGGCGACCAGCGCGACTTCCTGGCGCTCGCGCCGTGGGTGAGCGCCGACGGGCCGCGCGACGCTCTGCGGGCGGTCGGAGCGAAGCTCGCGCCGGGATCGCTCGACCCCCTCGAGAACGACTACCTCGAGACTGCGCTCGTCGCCGACCTCCCGTTCCCCGTGGACTCGCGACGTCCCGCGTGCGCGGGGAGTGCCGGCGGGGCTGCTTCCACGCACGGCGCGATCCGCCTGAGCGTCAGGCCGCGCCAGCTCGTCGTCGGGGCGCTCAGGCGCGTCGTCTTCCGAGCGCGAGTGGGCGGGCCGCTCGCCCGCGTGCGGGTGACGTTTGCCGGCCGAGTGGCGCGGACGGACGCGCGGGGGCGGGCGGTGTTCATCGTGCGGCCTCGCCGCGCGGGGCGGCTCGTAGCGGTGGCGAGCGCTCCCGCTCTGCGGCGCGGAACAGCGGTGGTCTCGGTAGTCGCCGCGCGCCGGGCGCGGTTCGCCGGGTAGGGCGGCTCAGCCCGTGAAGCGGGGCTTGGCGCCCCGGCGCCGGCGCCTGTGGTGGCGCGGATGCTTCGTGGAGGTCGCCGGCGGGCGGCTCGCGCCGAGCTGCGGGAGGATCTCGCCCGCGGCCCGCTCGCCCGAGCGGACGGCGCCGTCCATGTAGCCGTTCCAGGTCGTAGCGGTCTCCGTCCCGGCCCAGTGGATCAGGCCAACCGGCGCCTGGAGTGCCTGGCCATAGGAGGTCCAGACGCCGGTGGGGAGGAAGCCCCCGTAGCAGCCGCCGGTGAACTCCTCCTCGGCCCAGAGCATCTCGACGTAGCCGTTGATGCCACCGAGGACGTTGCGCGCCTCGTCGCCGAAATAGCGGGCGAAGCTGTCGACCACGCCGGCGAAGCGCTCGGCGCGGCTGCCCGCACCGAAAACGCGGCCGTCGTCGCCCTCCATGAAGCCCATCAAGACGCCCGGCGAGGCGCTCGGTGTCCCCGGGTCCGGATAGGGGGTGTTGTCGAAGGTGATCTTCACCGGGCCCGTGTCGCTCGTCGCCTGGCCGGCGAGTCCGCTGTCGCGCCAGAAGGGACGCGAGTAGAGGCACTCCACCTTGATCGTCGTGCCCATCGGCATCCTCTGGGTCAGCTGGTCGCGACGGCCGCCGTCGGCGTTGATCGCGGCGAGGGTCGGCTCGTAGACGATCCGGCCGGCGAGCGTGGGCGGGATCGCGACGATCGCGCGCTGCGCGGCGATCGAGTAGCCGTCGCCGGCCACCGTGACCCCGCTCGCGGTCTGGCTGATGCGCCGGACCGGGACGCCGAGGACGACGCGCGAGCCGAGCCTGCGCGCCATCTCGAGCGAGATCTTCTGCGAGCCGCCGACGAAACGGCTGTCCTGCGCGCCGGCGGCGGTGTCGACGAGGTTGTCGAGCGTGCCCGCCGAGGCGATGTAGAAGAGCACGTGGAGCAGCGAGAGGTCCCGCGGCTCGGCGGCGAAGACGGACTCGACCGCGAGGTTGATCAGGGCGTACGCTGGTGAGCCCGGAGCCTGCCCGGGCGGCTGGAGGTTCTGCTGCATCCATGTCTCGAACGTCTGCGAGTCCCAGGCCTCGGCATTGGCGGCGCGGTACGGCGCGTCGGTCGAGACCTGCGCCGCCATCTGGTTGAGCTGCGCTATCGCCAGGCCGGCGTTCGCCGTGCCCGGGTCTGTCGGGATGCGCGTCGCGCTCGAATAGGTCGAGCGGCCGGTGACCGAGCTGTAGTCGACGTAGTCGCCGTTGTTGTAGGTCGGGTAGATCCCAACGCCCAGCGACTTGGCGAGCGCGTAGAGGCGATCCTGCGGCCGGTACACCTGCTGGCCCGGGACGGTCGCGGTCGCAGGCTGGCTGGGGAGCGGGCCGATCCACTGCCCGCCGACCTCGAGCACGCGCCCGGGGAAGCCGTGCGATCCGAGGTCGTAGTTGAGCGTGCGGCCGCCGACCCTGCCGCGCGCCTCGAGCAGGACCACCGAGCGGCCGGCCTGGGCGATCGCCTGCGCCGCGGTCAGGCCCGCGAGGCCCGCGCCGACGACGACCACGTCGGCCGAAGCCGGGACCTTCGCGCGGCCGTAGGCGAGCGCGGGAAAGGCGGCCATCGCCGCTCCGGCGCCGGCGCCGCCGATCAGCGTCCGCCGCGTTACCCCGCTCCCCGCCATCGCGGCGGACCCTACCAGCGAAGGCGACCCGGTTGCGGCTCTCTCGTCGAAGCCCCCTGGTCGCCTTCGCGCTCCCCGTCTAAGGTGGCGACGACCCGTGTCGGGTCCTGCACACCGTGGAGATCGAGCGTTCGATAACCATTGCGCGACCGCCGGACGAGGTGTTCGAGTTCGTCGCCGAACCGCTGAACGACCCGAGCTGGTGTCCGAAGGTCGACTCGGTCGAGCGGCTCGCGGACGGGCGATACGCCGTGCGCCACCGACCGATTCCGCTGCGGCCCGCCCGACGGATGGAGCTGGAGTGCCTCGGCTCGCTGCGTCCGAGCCATATCGAGTGGCGCGCCGACGACGGGCATGACCGCTTCCACGTCACCTACGAGCTCGAGCGCGCCGGCCAGGGCACTCGCTTCACGCAGCGCTCCCGCGCGCAGCTCGGATCGCCGGGGATCCTCGCGCCGCTAATGCGCGCCGGCATCGGGCGCGACGTCGCCCGCCAGCTGCGCGAGCTGCGGCGGGTGCTCGAGCGTCAATCCGTCAGTGCTGGACGCGGTTGATCATCCAGGGGCCACCCGGCTGCTGGCGGAGCGTCACCGTGTAGCCCTTGCGAGTGCCCGGCTGATGCGCGAACGCCTTTGCCTCGTGGGCCTTCGGGTACCAGATCCGGGTCACCACGGCCGGCGCGCCGGTCAGCGACGCGGAGGCGCGCCGGCAGGCGGCAAGCGCCTGAGCGTGATCGCCGCGGTGGGGGCCCCCGAGGAACAGCTCATTGAGCGCGAGCGTGGTCAGGTAGTCGCACGCGTGCGTGCCGGACGCCTCGGAGAAGGCGACGATCGTGCTCGCCACCTGCGACTGGGTCGTCTTCGACGCGCCGCCGCAGCCAGCGGCAAGCGCGGCGAGCGCGGCGACGACGAGCGGCTTGCGCATGGTGGAGACCATACGAGCGCGCGGCATCAGCCGAGCGCTGGCGTAAGGTTCCGGCTCGCTTGGCCGGCGACCGACCAGATCCGCCCCGCCTGCGTCCGCTCTCGGTCGGAGAGATCCTGGATGTGGCGATCAAGATCTACATGCGGAACTTCTGGACGCTGTTCCGCGTCATCTTCGTCGTCGTGGCGCCGGTCCAGCTGTTCGAGATACTGATCCGGATCTCGACGGTTAGCAACCCGCGGCTGATAAGCGGTGGCTTCGGGAGCACCTCGACGACCAACCTGTCCGGATCCGACACCGCCGCCTACCTCGGAGGACAGGCGGTGATCGTGGTACTCGGCCTCGTGACGACCGCGCTTGCGACGGCCGCCGGGTTCAAGGCAATCGCCGACGCATACATCGGCGGGCGCGCCGACTGGCGCCGATCCCTCGCATACGCGGGACGCCGCCTGCACTCGCTGATATGGCTCGCCTTGCTGACCACGGTGCTCGAGGTGCTGGCTTTCCTCGCGTTGATCGTGCCAGGGGTCTATTTCGCGCTCGCCTGGATCGTGGCGACGCCGGTGCTGCTGCTCGAGGGCACACGTGGACGCAAGGCACTCGGCCGCTCGCGAGCGCTGGTCCGCGGGCGCTGGTGGCCGACGCTCGGCGCCGAGGCCGTCGGGTTCGTGATCGCGAGCATCGTCGGTGGTGTCATCGGCGCCGCGCTGCTCGGGGTCCTCGCCGCGGGCGCGAAGAACTCGGTCGCGGCGGCGGCGATCCTCAGCGGCGTCGGATCGGCGATATCCGCCGGGCTCGTGACACCGTTCAGAGCGGCGCTGACCACCGTCATCTACTTCGACCTGCGCGTGCGCAAGGAGGGCTACGACCTGCAACTGCTCGCCGAGCATCTCGGCGTCCCCCTCGCAGAGGCCGAGTTGCCGCCGGCAGCCGCGCCCGGGTCACAGGCGCCGCCCCCTCCGCCGGGCACGAGCGCCGCCCCTCCGTACTGGCCGCCCCCGCCCGGGTGGCAGCCGCCGCCGCCCACCGCCTGGCAGCCCCCGCCTCCACCGGCCGACGCGGCGCCACCCGCCCCTGAGAGCGAGTCGGATGGTTTGACTCCAGAGCCGGAGACGGGAAGCGATTGGGCGCCTCCACAGCCGCCCGAGTAAGGCGTGGCGCGCGCCGTCCCCGACCCGCACGCGCTCGCGCGCAGCATCGTCTCCGAGCGTCGCTTCCACCCGGCGCCGGTGCCGCGGCCGCTGCACTCGGTGCTCGTCAGCATCGGCAACGCGATCGAGAGCGCCTTCGGGACGATCGGCCACGTGCCCTACCTCTGGCCCGTGCTCGTTGTCCTCGTCGCGGCGGGCGCGGTGGCACTGTCGGTGCGCCTCATTCGAGGGCGGGAGCGGGCCGCGGAGAGCGCCGCCTTCGCGACGCCGGACGGGCGGCGAGTGGATCCAACCGCGCTCGAGCGAGAGGCGCTCGCCGCCGAGCGCGCGGGGGAGCTCGAGCGAGCTCTGCGACTGCGCTTTCGGGCGGGACTCTTGCGCCTCGACGACGCGGAGCTGATCGATCTCCGGCCGGGCCTCACGAGCGGCGCGATCGCCGCGCGCCTGCACTCCGCGCGCTTCGACGGCCTCGCTCGGAGCTTCGACGAGGTCGTATACGGCGGCCGCACGCCCGCTACGGCGGATGTCGAGGACGCCCGCAGCGAGTGGCCGCGGCTGCTACGCGAGGCGCGAAGGTGAAGAGCCGCTCGACACGGCTGGCGCTCGGGGTCGGGGCGGCCGTCCTCGCGCTCGCGATCCTCTCGGAGCTGCTCGGGAGCCTCTTCGGCGAGCCGAGCGGCAAGCCAGCCTCCTCCTACGCGACGGCCTCCTCGGGGCTTGCCGCGTATGCGGAGCTCCTGCAGCGGAGCGGTCACCCCGTCTCGCAGCGGCGCAGCTCGCTCGCCGCCACTCCGATCGACCCGGCGTCGACCCTCGTCGTGCTCGACCCCGACGGGTTCTCGCCCGCGGACGCGCGCGCGGTGCGCGCGTTCGTCAGCGCCGGCGGGACGCTCGTCGCGGGCGGTCAGGACCCCGCCGGCTGGCTCGGCGGAGTTCTGCCGCACCTGCCCCGCTGGAGCGCGGCCGGACCGGCGGCATGGCATCCGGTCGCCAGCGTGCCCGGCGTGGCGCTCGTGCGGAGCGCCGGTGACGGATCGTTCAGCTCGACGAACGGGTACCTGCCAGAGCTCTCCGGCGGGGCGCAGGGACCGTACCTGGCGCTCGCCGGCACGCTCGGCCGCGGCCACGTCGAGCTGCTCGCGAGCGCGTCGCCACTCGAGAACTCGCTGCTCGCCGCGGCCGACAACCCGGTGCTCGCGGCGTCGCTCGCCGGTGCTCCCGGAAGGCCGGTGGCCTTCGCCGAGAGCGTCCACGGCTACGGCGCGACGAGCGGCCTCGACGCGCTCCCCTCGAGCTGGAAGGGGGCGCTCGCCGGGCTCGCGCTCGCCGCGCTGCTCTGGATCGGCGCGCGGGTCAGGCGGCTCGGACCGCCGGAGGACCAAGAACGGGAGCTGGCACCGGCCCGTGGCGCCTTCGTCGACGCGGTCGCCGCGTCTCTCGCGCGCACGCGTGAGCGCAGCCGCGCCGCCGAGCCCGTGCGCGAGGCCGCCCGCGACCTGCTCGCCCGGCGGGCGGGGCTCGGGCCCGATCCGGACGACGAGGCGCTGCGGCGCGCGGCCGAGGCGCGGGGACTCGACGGCGAGGCGCTGCTCGTCCCGGCGGGTGACGAGCGTCAAATGGTCGCGCAGGGGCGCGCGCTCGCGCGGCTCTCCTCGGAGGAGCGGTGAGGGAGCTCGTCGACACCGTCAGCCGGGAGGTCGAGAAGGCGGTCGTGGGTCAGGCCGCGGCGCTCGAGACGATGCTCGCCGCGCTCGCGGTCGGCGGGCACGTGCTGCTCGAGGGACCGCCCGGGCTCGCGAAGACACTGCTCGCGAAC
This sequence comes from uncultured Actinomycetes bacterium, assembly GCA_963719375.1. Classification (GTDB taxonomy): domain Bacteria; phylum Actinomycetota; class Thermoleophilia; order Solirubrobacterales; family Thermoleophilaceae; genus JAICJV01. The sequence goes on from CAVRBY010000001.1 coordinate 3,314,155, forward strand.
GCCACCGCGCGGGCGCTCGGGGTGGAGTTCCGGCGGGTCCAGTTCACCCCCGACATGCTCCCCAGCGACCTGACCGGGACGATGACGCTGCGCGGCGGCGAGCTGGCGTTCCGGCCGGGCCCGGTGTTCTCGAACATCCTGCTCGCCGACGAGATCAACCGGACCCCGCCGAAGACGCAGGCGGCCCTGCTCGAGGCGATGCAGGAGCGCCAGGTGTCCGTCGACGGCCGCGCGCACCCGCTCCCCGACCCCTTCCTCGTGATCGCGACGCAGAACCCGATCGAGTACGAGGGCACCTACCCGCTGCCCGAGGCTCAGCTGGACCGCTTCTTCGCACGCGTCGAGATCGGCTACCCGCGAGAGGACGACGAGCTGCGGATCGTTGCGCTGAGGCGCCACGGGGTAGCGCCCAGCGCGCTTGACGGCGTTCGGGCGGTCGCGGGCCCGCGCGAGCTCGACGAGGCGCGGCGGCTCGTCGACGAGACCGGGGTCGCGGACGAGGTCGCGGGCTACATCGTCGCGCTCGCCCGCCGCACGCGCGAGCTGCCGAGCGTCACGCTCGGGGCGAGCCCGCGCGCCGCGGTCCACCTGACCGCCGCGAGCCAGGCCGCGGCGCGGCTCGCGGGACGCTCGTTCGTGACGCCGGACGACGTCGCGCGGATGGCCGCGCCCGTGCTCGCCCACCGGCTCGTGATGAGCCCGGAGGCGGAGCTCGAGGGCTACAGCGCGGCCCGCGCTGTCGAGGTTGCGCTCGCGGCCGTGCCGATCCCGCGGTGAGCCCGACGCCGCGGCTCGCGCTCGCGATTGCCGGGCTCGCCGTGCTCACGCTCGCCCTGCCGCTCGCCGTCACCGCACTCCTCGCCGTGGCCCTCGTAGCCGCCGCCTGCGTCGACGCCGCGGTGGCACGCCGGCCGCCGCAGAGCCGCCGGGCCGTGCCGGCGATGGTCGCACGCGGCGTCCCCGCCGAGCTCCAGGCGGAGGCCACAGCGGCGTCCGGGTGCCGCGCGCGCATACGGCAGGCCGCGCCGCCGGACCTGGCGCTCGAGCCGCGCGAGGCCGACGGCGAGCTCGCCGCGACGCTGATCGGGCTCCGGCGCGGACGACACACCCTGCCGGCGCTCGCCGCCCGCACGGTCGGCCCGCTCGGGCTCGGCTGTTCCTACCGGCAGCTCGGTTCGCCCGTCGAGGTGGCCGTCTATCCCGACCTGCCGGCGGCACGCAAGCTCGCGCTCGCCGTTCGCCAGGGTCGATTCAGCGACCAGGGCCGCACACGCCGCGGACCGCTCGGGCTCGGCACGGAGTTCGAGTCCGTTCGCGAGTACCTGCCCGACGACGACGTGCGCCAGCTCAACTGGGCGGCGAGCGCGCGCGCCGGCCGGCCGATGAGCAACCAGTACCGCGTCGAGCAGGACCGCGACGTCATCGTCCTGCTCGACAGCGGCCGGCTGATGGCGGCGCCGCTCGGCGACCGCACGCGGCTCGACGCCGCCGCGGACGCGGCGACGGCGATAGCGATGGTCGCCGACGAGCTCGGCGACCGCGCCGGCACGGTCGCCTTCGACCGCGAGATCCGCCGCTACGTACGTCCCCGGCGGCGCGGCGGGCGGGACGTCGTGGGGGCGATCTTCGACCTCGAGCCCTCAGCCTTCGACAGCGACCACATGCTCGCCCTGACCCGGGTCGAGGGCGGCAAGCGAGCGCTCGTCTTCGTGCTCACCGACGTGCTCGACGAGGCCGCGGCGCGCGCCCTGCTCGAGAGTGTGGCCGCGCTGGCGCGCCGGCACGCGCTCGTCGTCGCGAGCGCGGTCGACCCGGACATGGACGCCGCCGTGCGGACCGAGCCGCGCGCGGCGCTCGACGTCTTGCGAGCGAGCGTCGCGGTCGAGGCGCTGAGGGCTCGTGCGCGCGTGGCGGCGCGGCTGCGCCAGGCCGGGGCGACCGTGATCGAGGCGCCCGCGGAGCGCCTCGGCGCCGCCTGCGTCGGCGCCTACCTGAGGCAGAAGGCGCGGGCTCGGTTCTGAGGGCCTGTGGTGCGCTTCTCAGGACCTCGCCGGAAATCGCTGCAGTGCCGCGGTCATCGACAGCGATCAGGTCTCTGTCCGAAGCGTCATCGTCACGCGCCGATCGAGGCCGGCCAGTTCGCCGACGCCGAAGCTCTCCGCAGCCGGGCCGCGACGACGGCCACGCCACAGGACGAGCCCCCAGAAGAGGGCTCCGAGGGCGAGTCCGACCGTCGCGTCGGTCGCCTCGCCGAATCCGGAAGGGGTCACGAATCCCTCGACGAGCCCCGCGACCACCAGCCAGGGCATCGTGCCGAGCACGATCAGCACGGCCGTCCGCGCCTCGCGCGCGAGCGCGACCTGGCGGCGAAGCGGTCCGGGGTCGATCAGCGCTAAGCCCATTCGCAGGCCCGCGGAGGCGGCGACGAGGATGCAGGAGAGCTCGAGGACGCCGTGGGCGCTGACGAGCTCGATGAAGGCGCGGCCGTTGCCCGCTCCGAAGGCGAGGCCGGCGACCGCGCCGAGCAGAAGTCCGTTCGTGAGCAACACGAGCGCGGTGCCGAGGCCGGCGGCGATGCCACCGGCGAAGGCGATGAAGGTGACGCGGATGTTGTTCGTGAAGATCTCGCTCGAGAATGCGGCGTGCTGCGCGGGGGAGAGGCCGCGGCTGCCGGCGGGGGGAGAGGCGGCCGGCTGGAACTGCTTCGGGACGACGCCGAGCGCGGCGCCGGGGCTGCTTCGCGCCCAGGCGTAGGCGAGCGCCGCCGAGCCGAACAGAAGCAGCGCGGAGAGCGCTAGCAGCGCCGGCCGCTCGAGGATCGTGCGCCAGTACTCGCGCGCGTAGAAGGCGCGCACTCCGCCGCGGCGCGCCGGCTGCCCGTAGACGGCCGACCGGGCGCGTCCGACCAGGCTCTCGAGGCGGGCGACCACGGGGTCGCCGGGGAAGGCGCGGCGGGCGATCGCGAGGTCGGCGGCCGTCGAGCGGTAGTCGGCCGCGAGCTGCCTGACGCCGTCCGCACCGAGCCGCTCCGGGCGGTCGCGGGCGCTTGCGAGAAGCTCGTCGAGCCGCTCCCAGGTTGGCGTCCGGGCGGTCAGGAAATCATTCAGGCTGGCGATGGCGATGGAGTATGAGGATCACGTTCCGATAGCGACCCCGGAGGGGGTCGAGCTCGAGCTGCTGCTCGCGGGGCTCGGCTCGCGCGCGACCGCCGCGCTGCTCGACGCGCTGCTGCGGGTGGCGGTGCTGATCGCCGTGCTGATCGTGCTGGCGGTCGCCGGGGCGGGGGGTGCCGTGGCGAGCGCGGTGATCGCGATCGTCGTGTTCCTGCTGCTGTTCGGCTACGACGTGCTGTTCGAGACGCGGGCAGGGGGCCGCACGCTCGGCAAGCGCTGGAGTGGCCTGCGCGTGGTCGGCCCGACGGGGGAGGCCGTGACGCTGCGCGCGAGCGTCGTGCGCAACCTGCTGCGGATCGTCGACTGGCTGCCGAGCGCCTACCTGGTGGGCATCGTCGCGATCCTCGCGAGCGCTCAGAATCGCCGCCTCGGCGACATGGCCGGGGGAACGCTGGTGGTCCGAGAGCGCCGTTTGGTCGCGGGCGCGGTCGCGGCGGCCGTGCGCGCTCCGGTCGGCTGGGACGCGAGCGGCATCAGCAGCGAGGAGCTCGGCCTCGTGCGCGACTTCCTCGAGCGGCGCTGGACGCTCGAACCGGCCGCGCGCGGGCGGCTCGCACAATCGCTCGCGGCCTCGCTTCGCACGCGCGTCCCGGGCAGCGATCCGACGCTCGACGCGGAGGCTTTCCTCGAGCTGCTGCTCGCCGCTCGCGTGGACCGATAGAGGCCTTGCTTGCCGCCGGAGGCGAGGTTAGTGTGAATGCGCCAAGGGTCAAGCCCGCGGCAGAACGTCCTCGACAGGGAGGCATTCGCATGTCTACCGAACCGATGAACCCCGCCGCGGGCGCACCCGCAGGCGCTCCGCCGCCCGCCGGGGCGCCGATGGCTCCGCCCGGACCGATGGTCGCGACCGGACCCTCAGGTCCGCGCGCCGGCTTCTGGATCCGCGTCGGCGGCTACCTGCTCGACGCCATCCTCGTCGGGATCGTCGGAGGCGTGCTCGAGGTTGCGCTCAAGGGGCCCGGCTACGCGCTCGCGGTGATCATCTCGGCCGCCTACTTCACGTACTTCTTCGGCGATCCGCGCGGTCAGACGCTCGGCCAGCGCGCGGTCGGGATCCGGGTGATCGACGCGAACACGGGCGGACCGATCGGCTACGGCCGCGCGTTCGTCCGCTGGATCGGCCTGATCATCTCGGGCTGGGTCATCCTGCTCGGCTTCCTGTGGATGCTGTGGGACCGCGAGAAGCAGACCTGGGCCGACAAGATGGCCACGACAGTGGTCGTGCCCGTCTCGGCCTACCCGATCACCTGATCGACATCTCCCGCTCCCGCCCGGCTCGCTTCTAAGGCGGGCCGGGCGCGGCTCCGCCGCACGCTCGTAGCCTGTCGGGGGTGGCAGCCGAGCGGAAGGCAACCCGGATGGAGCGCCTCGCGCGCGCTGTCCTGCTCAGCCCCGGCGTGGTCCGCCGGCTCGCGGCCGGCCAGGCGAAGAGCGCCGAGGAGCGCTGGATGCTCTCCCAGACGCGCGAAGTGCGCGAGAGCTACGTGCGCGAGGTGCTCGACGCCGGGGGCGGCGACCGCCTGACCCAGGTCTGGATGCTGCGCCAGCGCGACGACGTCCGCGAGAGCTACGTGCGCGAGGTCCTCGAGGATTAGCGCCCGGGGGGCTGATTCCCCCGAGCTTCGCAGCGCAGGCGCGGTCGCCAAACGAAGCCACCCGAGGGTTGAACCCGTAGGGGACACTGGGGTTCCGCCTTCGTCTCGCCTCGGCCTCCCGAGGAAGGTCCGGTGACTGGCTCCCCAGCGCCGTCCTGCAGTCTACGCCCTGGCCTATCCGAGTGAGCTACTGCGGAGGCGGGGCCTTGGCGGCTTACGGGGTGCCGCCTCGCGGTCACTCGGTGCGTCCTCGACGCGCGGCGGTCGATGGTCGGGGCCGGTCAGGCGGGCGACACGGCGGACGTTTCGGTACGCCTCCGTCAGGGGCAGCGTGTAGCCGTCGGCGCGTGCACGGGCGTCCGCGGGCGTGGCTTTGACTTCCCGCGCATGGCTCCCTAGCATGTCTGGCTCGCGAGGGACTGCTCGCGGTCGCGCCTTGCGGCTGACGGAGCGGGACCAAAGGGGGTGCGATTTGACGAGTGGTACCGGACCGGAGCCAACCGAGGGCGGTCGTCTGTACTCGTACGGTCAGCGACGCGCGGCGGTCGAGTCGATGCTCGAGCGCGCCCAGTTAGGCGAGGAAGCGCCAGCACGCCCTGTGGCTTCTCGCCTGGTCGCTGGACGCCGTCGCCGCCGAGCTCAAGCGACGGCCGCTCCAACCAAGCTGGCTTAGCGGCTCGATGAACGAGGAGCGCCCAGACCGCGGACCGTTCGGCAGGCGTGATGGTTGGAGCGGCGACTTTCCGCCAGCTCCAGAAAGCGGGCTGGGAGGCGGGGCGGATGACGCTCCGGCCTCACACGCCCACCCCCTCGAATATGACGCGAACGGCTTCCCGATCCAGCAGCGCGTCAGACCGCTCAAGGAACGGGTGAGGCGGCTCATGGGCGGCAGCTGAAGCCCGCCCAGCCGACGCTCGCTGCTCGCGGTCCACGAAGCGATTGCCGACGCCGCCGGGCCGGCCGCCGTGGGACCGCTGGGTTCACCGCGCACTGCCGACGCAGCCGTGAACGACGTGCGTATGCTTCTATACAACGCCGCCGTTCGGGTGCTCCATGCCTTCCTCTACTTGCGCGCGCGGCTTCGGTCCGAAGGAAGGCAGGTTGAGGTACCCATGTCAGGCGACACAGGAGAGCGCCAAACCGGCGGCCAACAGGCTGCCGCGCTCTCGAACATGATGGTTGCGCTGCTGCGCAAGTACACGGGCCGGGGACCGACCAAGGCGCGTACAACGCTTGGTCACGATCACGTCCTGATCGCGCTCCAGGACACGCTCACGACCGGCGAACGAGCGCTAGTCGCGGGCGGCTACAGCGACAGGGTGCTCGACACTCGACGCTGCGTGCAGGAGCTGATGCGCGACGAAGCCGTCGAGGGCGTCGAGCGCACGACCGGCCGGACCGTGATCGGCTTCATGAGCGACAACCACATCGACCCCGACATGGGTGTCGAGATCTTCCTGCTAGATCCCCGTTCGGACGGGCACAGGGAACTTGCCGAAGGCGAGGCGACCCAAGAGTGACGCTGAGAATCAGCGCGGGGCGCTGATTCTCTCGGCGCGGCCGGGACGGGTGCTCAGCCCGCGGACTTAGACTAGGCGTCGGGCAGATGAAGCTGATCGTCCAAATCCCCTGAGAATCAGCGCGGGGCGCTGATTCTCTCGGCGCGGCCGGGACGGGTGCTCAGCCCGCGGACTTAGACTAGGCGTCGGGCAGATGAAGCTGATCGTCCAAATCCCATGCTTCAACGAGGAAGCGCAGCTGCCGAGGACGCTCGCGGACCTCCCGCGCGAGCTCGAGGGCATCGACGAGCTCGAGTGGCTGATCGTCGACGACGGCTCGAGCGACCGCACCGTCGAGGTGGCGCGCGAGCACGGCGTCGACCACGTCGTGCGGCTGACGAACAACCGCGGCCTCGCCACGGCCTTCCAGGCCGGTCTCGACGCGTGCCTGAAGCTCGGCGCCGACGTGGTCGTCAACACCGACGCCGACAACCAGTACCACGGCGGCGACATCCCGAAGCTCGTCGCGCCGATCCTGCGCGGCGAGGCCGACATGGTCGTCGGCGACCGCCAGGTCGAGTCGGTAGAGCACTTCTCGCGCGTCAAGGTGGCGCTGCAGCACTTCGGCTCGGCCGTGGTCCGCCGCGCCTCGCAGACGAGCGTCCCCGACTCGACCTCCGGCTTCCGCGCCTACAACCGCGAGGCGGCGATCCAGATGCAGGTCGTCTCGAAGTTCACCTACACGCTCGAGACGATCATCCAGGCGGGCAAGATGACGATCGCCGTCGACGACGTCCCGATCCGCACCAACCCGAAGACGCGCGAGTCGCGCCTGTTCCCCTCGACGTGGTCCTACGTGCGTCGCAACACGATCTCGATCTTCCGCATCTACGCCCTCTACGAGCCACTGCGAGTATTCATGACCGCCGCGATCGTGGTCGGCGCGATCGCGCTTGCGATCTGGATCCGCTTCGCCTACTACTACATCGTCGCCGGCCAGGGCAAGGGGCACGTGCAGTCGCTGATCCTCGGCGCCGTGCTCTTCATCGCCGCGATCCAGCTTGCCGCGCTCGGGGTCGTCGGCGACATTCTCGCCGGCTCGCGGGTGCTCTCGCAGCGAATCCTCGAGCGTGTCCGGCGGGTCGAGCTGCAGCTCGGGGTGGAGCCCTCGCACTACGAGCCGGGGCAGCCCGACGCCGGCCAGAAGCGGACCACCGGCGCCGAGGCCGGGCCCGCGACAGGCAAGACCGACGAGCGCGAAGCGCTCAAGCTGTGAGCGCGGACCCGAGCCCGGCGGCGGCGGTCCCGACCGGCAACACCTACGACAAGTACGGCTCTACGAACCCCGTCGTGAAGCGCCTGATGGCCGGCTTCCACGGCGCGCTCGAGGAGCTCTGGGAGCGTGCCGCGCCGCGCTCGGTGCTCGACGTCGGCTGCGGCGAGGGGGTGCTGACGAGCGAGTGGGCCGAGCGGCTCGGCGACGGCCGGATCGTCGGCATCGACCTCGACGACCCGAAGCTGCTCGCCGAGTGGGAGACGCGCACGCGGCCGAACCTCGAGTACCGCGTGGAGGAGGCGACCGCGCTCTCGTTCGCGGACGACGAATTCGAGCTTGCGACAGCGATCGAGGTGCTCGAGCACGTGCCCGAGCCGGAGGCGACGCTCGCCGAGATGGCCCGTGTCGCCCGGCGGCACCTGCTCGTCTCCGTCCCGCGCGAGCCGCTCTGGCGGATGCTGAACATGGCGCGCGGCGCGTACTGGCGCGAGCTCGGCAACACCCCCGGCCACCTCAACCACTGGTCGCGCGCCGGCTTCCGCGCCCTGCTCGAACGCCATGGGAACGTCGAGGAGCTGCGCTCGCCGTTCCCGTGGACGATGGCGCTCGTCCGCCTCGGCTGAGATGGCCCGCGGCGTCGCGGAGCGTCCGGCGCCCGCCGCCGGGTTCGGACGCGGCGCGCGCATCCTGCCGGCCGCGATCGGCGTAACCGGGCTCGTCACCTACGCCTACTTCGGGCTCGCGAGCCACGCGCTCGGAGCGGCCCGCTACGGCGGCATCACGCTGCTCTGGTCGGCCATCTTCATCACGACGTCGGTGCTCTACAGACCCGTCGAGCAGCTGCTTTCCCGCACCATCTCGGACCGGGCGACCCGGCGGCTGCCAGGGCGCTCGCACCTTCGCGTCGCCGCCCTGCTCCAACTCGCGCTCGGCGTCCTGTTCGCGATCGGGGCGCTGCTGCTACGCACGACCTTGGAGCGCAATCTCTTCCATGGGGCGACGGCTCTTTATTGGATCCTGGTCGTCGCGGTCCTCGCGTACGCGGCGAGCTACTTCGCACGCGGTTTCCTGGCGGGAAATCGACGCTTTGACCTCTATGGCGGCCTGGTCCTGATCGAGTCGGTATCGCGCTGCCTGTTCGCGCTCATCGCCGTGATCGGGCTCGTCACCGGCCAGACGTTCGTCGCGCTCGGGATGGGCGCGGCGCCGCTGCTGTCGCTGTGCGTGGTGCCGTGGGCGCTCGGCCGCCGCCTGCGGGCGGAGGCCGCGCGCGATGACGAGGAAGGGCTGCCGGCGGGCACCGACCCGGGCGGGGCGCCCGACGTCGTCGACGAGCGCGCCGGTGAGTTCACGCTCGCGCACGGCACCGGCTTCGCCGGCGCGGTACTCGTGATCATGCTCGCCGAGCAGACATTTCTGAACGCGGGACCGCTGCTCGTCAACGCCACCGCCGGGCTCGGCGCGGCCGCGCTCGCCGGGTTCGCGTTCAATGTGCTGCTGATCGTCCGCGCGCCGCTGCAGCTCTTCCAAGCTGTCCAGACCGTCATCCTGCCGCACCTGACGCGGCTCGACGTGATCGGCGAGACCGACCCCTTCCGGCGCAGCATCAAGCTGACCGTGCTCGCGATCGCCGCGTTCGCGGGCCTCGTCGTAGTCGCCGTGCTCGCGATCGGGCCGCAGGCGATGCACGTCGTCTTCGGCTCGAAGCACTACGACTACGGGCGCTTCGGGCTCGCAATCATCTCTGTCGGCATGGGGATCTACCTCGCCGCCGCGACGCTCAACCAAGCCGCGCTCGCGCGGGGCCGCGCCAAGCAGGCGGTGGCGTGCTGGATCGCGGGCCTCGCCGCGTTCGTCGTGCTGCTCGTCATCCCGGGCTTCGGCTCCGACAAGGTGCTGCAGGTCGAGGTCGCCTACCTCGGCGGCTCGATCTGCCTGTGCGGGCTGCTCTACCTGCTCTACCGGACGGGCAACCGCACGGTCGAGAACGGCCTTGTGCGCAGCTCGATGCCGACTTAGACTCGGCGTGTCAGCGCGTCGCAGGGGATAAACCATCTCCGCGGGAGAAGGAGACAAGGCTTGGCTTCGACAGGAGAGCAACCCAACCCAGGGCCCGGCTGGTACCCGGAGCCAGGAACGGGCCGGCAGCGCTACTGGGACGGATCCGCGTGGGGCGATTACGCGCCAGCCGCGGGCGGCCCCCCGCCGGCGCCCGAGTCGCCCGCGGCCCCGCCGCAGCCGGCCGGCGCGGGTGTGGTCCTGCCGAGCGGCGCCGTCGCCGCCACTCCGGCATGGGCGGCGGCGAACCTCTACTCAGACGCCCTGGACCCCCGCCAGACGCTCTCGCCCGACCAGGTGGAGGCCTACAAGCGCCATACGCTCACGAGCTTCCCGACCTGGGCGCTGGTGCTGCTGTCGATCGTGACGATCGGGATCTTCCCGACGATCTACCTGCACCTCAAGCACTCGCAGCTGCCCACCGTCAAGCACGACGACCCGAGCGCCGGCAAGGCGATCGGGTTCATGTTCATCCCGCTGTTCAACATCTACTGGCAGTTCTTCGTCTGGCTGCGGCTGGTGGACCGGGTCAACTTCCAGTATCGCCTCCGTGGGCAGCCGTCGCCGGTCGCGCGAAACCTCGCGCTGTGGACGATGATCACCGGCTGGGCCGGGTGGATCATCATCATCGGCTGGCTCGCGTTCCCGATCCTCGCCCTCATATCGGCGGCGCAGATCCAGAGCGCGGCAAACCAGCTGGCCGAGCGACAGCTCTAAGCGGCTGGGGCCGGCCCTGCGGCTCGGTCCCCGGGCCAGCGCAGGGTGTGAGGGGATCGGCGCCATCGACGAGACGGGCCTTCTCTTCAGCTCCGCTTCCGTGCCTGCCAACTACCGCGAGCAGCTCGAGCCCGTCATCTTCGGCCCCTGGGCTGAGCGGCTGATCGACTTCGCCGGCGTCGCGTCCGGGGAGCGGATCCTCGACGTTGCCTCCGGCACCGCATGGCGGCGCGAGCGGCCGCGCGACGCGTGGGCTCCGGCGGCCGGGTCGTAGCGAGCGACCTCAGCCCCGAAATGCTCTCGCAGGTCAACGCGGACGGTGGAGCGATCGAGACACTGGCTGGACCGCCCCCGGTTCGGTGGACACGGGTTGGTTAGGCAGCTTGCTGTTCATTTTGTCTGCTGGCAAGCACCGTTTCGTACGTGATCGGTGAGAGGTACCCGAGCGTCGAGTGCAGCCGCTCGCGGTTGTAGAAGACCTCGACGTACTCGAAGATCGCGGTCCTCGCTTCGGCCTTCGTCGGCCACGAGCGGCGATGCACGAGGTCTTTCTTGATCGTCGCGTGGAAGCTCTCGCAGACGGCGTTGTCGAAGCAGTCGCCCTTCGACCCCATCGACACGTTGATGCCAGCCTCGGCGCAGCGCTGGCCGAACACGAGCGCGACGTACTGCGAGCCCTGGTCCGAGTGATGCACGAGTCAGGCCCGGGGCGGCGGTGCGCGACGGCCATCTCCAGGGCGTCGACGACGAGCTCGGCTCCGAGATGGTCGGCGATCGACCAACCCACGACGCGGCGGGAGCAGCAGTCGATCACCGACGCCAAGTACAGCCAGCCCTCCCACGTGCGCACGTACGTGATGTCCGCCGTCCAGAGCCTGTCCGGCCCTGTCGGCTTAAAGTCACGCCCGACCAGATCGGGCGCCGTGCGCACGCCCGGCACGCGAATCGTCGTGCGGCCGCGCCGGCGCTTCACGAGCCCGGAGAGCTTCTCCCGCCGCATCAGCCGCTCGACGCGCTTGCGCCCGACCCGGATGCCCTGGTGGCGCAGCTCGGCGTGCACCCGCCGCGACCCGTACGTCGCGCGGCTGCGTCCGTGGATCGTCCCGATCCGCTCACAGAGGTGCGTGTCATCGAGCTCGCGCGCACACGCAGGCCGGCGCTCCCAAGCATGGAAGCCCGACCGCGAGACGCCGAGCACCCTGCACATCGTCTTGACGGAGTACGCGGCCTTCTCCGCGGCGATGAACCGGAAGCACCTCACCGGGTCTCGCTCTCCTTGGCGAAGAAGGCCGCGGCTTTTTTCAAGATGTCGCGCTCCTCCGTCAATATCCGGTTCTCTCGTCGCAGCCGCCGCAGCTCCTCGCGCTCGTCGCTGGTCACGCCATGCGACCTGCCCTCGTCGACGTCGATCTGCTTCGACCAGTTGCGCAACGTCTGCTCCGAGACGCCGAGCTCAGCCGCGATCTCACGCAGCTTCCGGCCGCTCGAGCGGACCAACTGCACAGCCTCACGGCGGAACTCCGGCGGGTACGGCGGACGCGTCCTCGGCATGGACACCACATCCTCCCTGCTCGGGCCGTCAGACCCAAGCGCTCAGATGTCCACGAAAGCGGGGGCACTCCAGGCCTGTCCGGCCGCGCGGCTCGAGGTGGAGAGTGGCGGCGTCGACGTGGTCCTCTGCCAGCAGGGCATACAGTTCGTGGCGGACCGTCCGGCGGCAGCGCGGGAGATGCGGCGCGTGCTTGCGCCCGGCGGCGGCCGGGCCGCGTCGCCGTCTGGCTCCGGAGCGCCGAGGTCGCGCCCTTCAGCGTCTACGGCGACGCCCTGCGCGAGGCGGGGATCCCCGAGCCGTTCGAGGGCGCCTAAGACCCGGAGCCGATCAGCATGGAGCCAGCTGGCGTGAAGGAGTTGCTCGGCGGCGCGGGCTTCGGTGAAGTGGAGGTGATCGTCGAGGGGATCGAACTCGCCTGGGCAAGCCCCGAGGCCGCGGCCACCGCAGTGGTCGGGACGATCTAAGCGCCCGCGATCGGCGCGCTCGACCGCGAGGCTCGCGCGGAGCTGATGGCGGAGATCCAGCGCCGGATGACCGGGCCCCGACGGTGGTCCGGTCAGGCAAGTCAGCGAGGCCGTGCTCGGGCGAGGCGTCGCGCCCGGCTGAGGACCGGGAGGGCCCCGCTCATCAGCGTGACGCCGGGGCAGGGGATGCGAGCACCTGCTCCCGGGTGGGTTCGGTCTCGTGCTCGTCACGGGCGTGCTTCGGGACTTTCTCGAGAAATTGAATTCCGTGCGCGGCGTGGGCGTGGGACAGCGGCGGAGTGTTATGTGCTTGGTGGGGCTCTTGCCGCTGTCTCGGGCGACGGATAGTGAGCGTGCTGTGGGTCCAGAGCGGCTCGCGAAGGCTGACCGCTTGGCGGGGGGTCAGCCCGTGAAGCGGGGCTTTGGCGTGGGGCAGCGGCGGAGTGTTATGTGCTTGGTGGGGCTCTTGCCGCCGCTGTTGCGGGCGACGATGGTGAGCGTGTTGTGGGTGCGGTTGAGCTTCGAGATGTGGATCGTGAAGTGCTTCTTCTTGGTCGTCTCGATCAGCTTGCCGTTGAGCAGCACGCGGACGCCTTTGAGGGCGGCCTTGCTCGAGATCGAGACCGAGAGGGCGACGGCGTTGCGGTAGCAGGGCGCGGCGCTCGCGTGGACGCTCGGGTGGGCCAGGCTCTGGGGGGCGGCCACGCCGTTCGTCGCCGCGGCGGTGTTGTTCGCCGGGTTGGGATCGCTCTCGTTGCCGTGGACCGTGGCCGTGTTGGTCACCGATCCGACGGCGTTCGCGCGCGCGACGATGGTGATCGTCGCCGACGCGCCGCTGCCGAGGTTGCCCAAGCTGCAGGTTGTGGCGCTGCAGGTGCCCTCTGATGGTGTCGCGGAGACGAGGGTCTCAGAGATCGGGAGCGTGTCGGCGACCGTGACGCCGCTGGCGGGGTCGGGACCGTTGTTTCGGACCGTCAGCGTGTAGGTGATGTTGTGACCGACGGTGACCGTCGCGGGAGTGCCGGTCTTCGTGATCTGGAGGTCGGTTGAGGGGACGTACTCGAACGCGCCGATGTCCCACGCGCCGGCCTGGGGCCGGCTGACGCCGCGCTGATCGACGTTAGGAGCGCCCGCACCGTCGCCGGTGTTGAACGCCGGCGAAGCCTCGTTGATCCCGAGCGTGCCGGTCAGCCCGCCGTTTTCCTGCGGGCTCGCGCTCGTATACCCCGGGTCCGTGTTCTGCCTGCTCGCCGAGTCCGTGAACCCGCACGAGGCGTCCGTCGAGATGTTCGCGTCAGAGGTTGTGGACACGTTCGCGCAGTCCTCGAGCGTCGTCGTGCCGCTGATCGTGACGTGGTCGCGCGAGACGATCGTGTTCTGCGCCGTGAAGTTCGCGCCGAGCGCGATGGAGGTCCTGCGTGCGAGGTCGACGAAGCCGCCGGCGATCCCGCCGCCGCCCGAGCCGGTGCTGCCCGTGACGGTGTTGTTGTTGACCGTCACATTGAGGGTCTCGACATCGGCCGAGAGCTCGGACAGGATGCCGCCACCGCCGGCCGTCTCGTCATTGCCGTTCACGTCGACGCTGTTGTCGGCGACGGTGCTGTTCGTCAGCGAGACGCCGCCGCTCGAGGAGATACCGCCGCCGCCGATCGCGAACGCTATGCTCGCGTTGGACTTCGGGGCCGAGACCGGAGGCAAACCGAGCACGCGGTTGCCGGCGATCAGGCTGGAGCTGACCGTCAGCGGCTCGCTCGAGAAAGTCGGCGCGGCGCCGTGGGGCGCGAAGAAGGAGATGGGTCTCGAGGCGATCCCGCCACCGGCGATGAACGTCTGGTTACCGGTCACGACGTCGTTGATGAGGGTCAGCGGCGTGCCGGCGTAGATGCCACCGCCAAACCCGGCCGCTTCGGGAGCGTCGGAAGCGTTGCCCCCGGTCACCGTGAGCCCCTCGATGACCGAGCCGGGCGTGCTGGTGTCCGCGGCGACGTCGAAGACCCGCGACTTATTCTGCGCGTCGACTGTCGTCGTCGCCGGGCTGTCACCTGGCGTGCCCTTGATCGTCACCGCCGTTGTGAGCGTGAGCTCGCCGTGGGTGAGGACGTAGTCGCCCGGGGGGATGAGGATCGTGTCGCCCTCGTCGCCGCCCGAGGCGTCGAGGGCCTGACGGAGCGAGCAGTCGCCGGAGCTCGGACCGCCGGTGCACTCGCCGCTCGCGGCCGGGTTGTCGGCCGTCGTGTTGACCGTGAAGGTGGTCGCCGCCTTCGCCGTCGCCGCGAAGGCGAACGTGAGTACGAGCGCGCCCAGCGCCGCGAGCAGCGCCCGGGCGGGAGAGAGGCGGCCTGCCAGCGTCATCGATCCTCCTTGACGGTTCACTAAGACAGTCCTAACCGCCCTGGCGCAAATGCGCAAGAGCGGGCGCTGCGCGCCCGCTCTCGTTCAGCGGTTTAGCCCGTAAAGCGGGGCTGGGGGGTGGGGCAGCGGCGGAGGGTGATGTGCTTGGTGGGGCTCTTGCCGCCGCCGTTGCGGGCGACGATCGTGAGCGTGTTGTGGGTCTTGTTGAGCTTCGAGATGTGGATCGTGAAGTGCTTCTTCTTGGTGGTCTCGATCAGCTTGCCGTTGAGCAGCACCCGGACCCCCTTCAGGGCGGCCTTGCTGGAGATCGAGACCGAAAGCGTGACCGCGTTGCGGTAGCAGGGCGCGGCGCTCGCGTGGACCTTTGGCCGGGCGAGGCTCTTCGGCGCGGCGACGGCGTTGGTCGCGGCGGCGGTGTTGTTCGCCGGGTTCGGATCCGCCTCGTTGCCGTGCACGCTCGCGGTGTTGGTCACCGAGCCGACCGCGTTCGCCCGGGCGACGATCGTGATCGTCGCCGAGGCGCCGCTTCCGAGGTTGCCGAGCGTGCACGTGGTGGCGCTGCAGGTGCCCTGGGAGGGCATCGCTGAGACCAGCGTCTCTGAGATCGGGAGGGTGTCGGCGACGGAGACGCCGCTGGCGGGGTCGGGACCGTTGTTCCTGACCGTGAGGGTGTAGGTGATGTCGTGGCCGAGCGTGACCGTCGAAGGCGTGCCGGTCTTCGTGATCTGCAGGTCCGCCGACGGCACGTACTCGAACGCGCCGATGTCCCACGCGGCCGCCTGCGGCCGTGCGACGCCGCGCTGGTCCAGGTTCGGCGCGCCCGTCCCGTCACCCGTGTTGAACGCCGGGCTCGCCTCGTTGATCCCCAGAGTGTCCGTATCGCCGCCGTTGTTCTGCGGGCTCGCGCTCGTATAGGCCGGATCGGTGTTCTGCCTGCTCCCTGCGTCCGTGAAGCCGCACGAGGCATCGGTCGAGATGTTGTGGTCGGAGGTCGTCGAGAGGTCGACGCAGTCGCTCGGCGTGGTCGTGTTGACCGTGTCGCGCGAGACGATCGTGTTCTGTGCGGTCCAGGGCGTCAGTTCGACCGGCTGGCCGACCCGCGGCGCCGGCAAAGGAATTGATCCCGCGATGCCGCCGCCGGCGGAGCCCGAATCGCCGCTGACGCTGTTGCCGTCGACGGTCACGTTGAGCGTTCGCAGGGGAGAGACCAGATCGCTCCAGATGGCACCGCCGCCGGCCGCAGACTGATGAGCGCTGACGCTGTTGCCGGTGAGCGTCGTGTTCGTGATCGCCAGGCCGCCGTCGGCAGAGCCGACCCCACCGCCGGTGAAGTCGAAGAACACGGCCGCGGGGTGAACCGGCGCGTCCGCCGCGAACGCCACCTTGTTGCCGGCGATCAGGCTCGATTCGATCGTGAGCGACGGCGAGGTGGCCGGGTTGGCGCTGGATGCGTTCTCGTACACGCCGCCGCCGCTGGTGTTGGAGGTGTTCCCGATCACCGCGTCGTCTGACAGGTCGAGCGGCGTGCCGACGTAAACGCCGCCGCCACCCACGTTGCTGAAGTCGTTGCCGCCGGTGATCGTCAGGCCCCGGATCGACGCGGGAGAGGTGTTGTCGCCGGAGGTGTCGACGCTAAAGACGCGACTGCGGACCTGGCCGGTGATCGAGGTGTTGCGCGGGCCGTTGCCCGGCGTCGACTCGATCGTGACCCCGTGCGTGACGGCGAGCTGGCCGCCCGTCAGCTGGTAGGTCGCGGCGGGCGGGCTGAGCGAGCCGGGGGGCGGGACGAGGATGGTGTCGCCGTCGCTCGACGCGTCGAGTGCCTGGCGCAGCGAGCAGTCGCCGGAGGCGGACCCGCCGGTGCACTCGCCGCTCGCGGTTGGGTTGTCGGCCGTCGTGTTGACCGTGAAGGTGTTCGCCGCATGCGCCGTCGCCGCGAAGGCAAGCGTGAGCACGAGGGCACCCAGTGCCGCCATCAGCGCCCGGGTGGCAGAGACGGGGCCTGCCAGCGTCATCGATCGTCCTTGACGGTTCACCTACAACAGTCCTAACCGCTCGATGGCGGCTCCGCAAGGTGACCGCTTGGCGGTCAGCCGGTGAAGCGTGGCTTGGGGATGGCGCAGCGGCGGAGGGTGATGTGCTTGGTGGGGCTCTTGCCGCCGTTGTTGCGGGCGATGATCGTGAGCGTGCTGTGGGTTTTCGCCAGCTTCGAGATGTGGATCGTGAAGTGCTTGCGCTTGGTGGTCAGGATCAGGTGGCCGTTTAGCAGTATCCGGACGCCCTTGAGCGCCGATTTGGTCGTGATCGAGACCGACAGCGCGACCGCGTTGCGGTAGCACGGAGCGGCGCTCGCGTGAACGGTCGGCCGGGCCAGGCTCTGGGGGGCGGCCACGCTGTTGGTCGCCGCGGCCGTGTTGTTCGCCGGGTCGGGGTCGCTCTCGTTGCCGTGCACGCTCGCCGTGTTGGTCACCGACCCGGTGGCGTTGGCTCGCGCGACGACCGTGATCGTCGCGGACGCACCGCTTCCGAGGTTGCCGAGCGTGCACGTGGTAGACGTGCACGCTCCCTGGGAGGGAGTGGCTGAGACGAGCGTCTCGGACGCCGGCAGTGTGTCTGAGACGGTGACGCCGGTGGCGGGGTCGGGGCCATTGTTTCTGACGGTGAGCGTGTAGGTGAGGTTGTGGCCGAGCGCGACCGTCGCGGGGGTGCCGGCCTTGGTGATCTGGAGGTCGGCGGAGGGGACATACTCGAACGCGCCGATGTCCCACGCGCCCGCCTGCGGGCGGCTCACACCGCGCTGGTCGACGTTCGGCGCACTCGCGCTGTCACCAGCGTTGAACGCCGGCGAGGACTCGTTGATGCCGAGCGTGTGCGTAGGACCGCCGTTGTCCTGCGGCGACGCGCTCGTATATGCGGGGTCGGTGGTCTGCTTGCTGCCGGAGTCCGTGAAACCGCACGAGGTGTCGGTGGAGATGTCGTGGTCCGGGGTGGTCGTCAGGTTGGCGCAGTCCTGAAGCGTGGGTGCGGCGCCGCTGAGCGCGAGCGTGTCGTGCGAGACGATCGTATTCTGGGCGGTGAACGCGGTGCTTGGAATGGCGATGGCGTCCTTCTTTGGCGCGGTCTCCGCGACGGCGCCGGCGATGCCGCCACCGCCCGAGCCCGTGCCGCCGGTGACGCTGTTTCCGTTGACCGTCACGTTCAACATCGATAGCGGCGATTCCTCGGAGCTGTAGACGCCGCCACCGCCGGACTCCGAGGTGCCACCCGCGACGGCGTTGTCGGCGACCGTGGTGTTGGTGAGCGACGCGCCGCCCGAGAGGTCTGCGAGTCCGCCGCCCGCGTAAAGGAAGTCCGTGGAAGCCCGGGCGACTGGGGCAAGCGTAAAGGTGGTTGGGTCGACGCGGTTGCCGGCGATCAGGCTGGACACGACGGTCAGCGGGGGCGGGCCGGCTGGCTGCCCGGGCGGCTGTATTTGCGCGTAGATGCCGCCGCCGTTGAACTCGGCCGTATTGCCGGTGACGCTGTCGTTGACCAGGGTCAGCGGCGTGAGAGCGTCGATGCCGCCGCCGTTCGGCTCCATACCGCCGGTGACCGTCAGGCCCTCGATCGTCACGGGTGTCGTACCAGGGGCGTTCACGGAAAAGACTCCCCCATTGCCCTGGCCGTCGACGATCGTGGTCGCCGGGCTGTCGATGGGCGTGCCCTTGACCGTCACCCCCTTATTGACGCTCAGCGCCCCGCCCGTCAGCTTGTAGTCGTTCGGCGGGATCAAAATCGTGTCGCCGGTGCTCGACGCGTCGAGCGCTTGGCGGATCGAGCAGTCGCCCTGTCCCCCCATGCACTCGCTGCCTGGTGAAGCAGCGCTGTCGTTCGGCGTGTTGACCGTGAAGGTCGTCGCGGCGTGCGCGGTGCCCGCGAGGAAGAGCGTCAGGGCGATCGCTGCGAGCGCGCAGCCGATTCGGCCAGCCGTTGAGAGGCGGGCTGCGACGTTCATATTTACGCTCCCCTGGTTCGGCATCCGTGCGAGCTAAGTCCTAACCCCAAACCGGGCGGAGCGCAAGGGCTGCGCCGCGTCAACAACGAAGGGCGAACGCGCAGCGCATGTCATGTCTAGCGCCCGCGCTGGAAGCGCTCAGCCGGTGAAGCGTGGCGTGGGGGTGGGGCAGCGGCGGAGTGTTATGTGCTTTGTGGGGCTCTTGCCGCCGCTGTTGCGGGCGACGATCGTGAGCGTGTTGTGGGTTTTGTTGAGCTTCGAGATGTGGATCGTGAAGTGCTTCTTCTTGGTGGTCTCGATCAGCTTGCCGTTGAGCAGGACGCGGACGCCCTTGAGGGCGGCCTTGCTCGAGATCGAGACGGAGAGTGCGACGGCGTTTCTGTAGCAGGGTGCGGCTGAGGCGTGGACCTTTGGCCTGGCCAGGCTCTGGGGGGCGGCCACGCTGTTGGTCGCCGCGGCGGTGTTGTTCGCCAGGTTCGGATCCGCCTCGTTGCCGTGCACGGTCGCCGTGTTGGTGACCGATCCGACGGCGTTCGCCCGGGCGACGAAGGTGATCGTCGCCGACGCTCCGGAGGCGAGGTTGCCGATCGTGCAGCTCGTCGAGCTGCACGTCCCCTGCGACGGCGTCGCCGAGACCAAGGTCTCGGTGAAGGGAAGCGTGTCGGCGACGGAGACGCCGCTGGCGGGGTCGGGACCGTTGTTTCGCACCGTCAGCGTGTAGGTGACGTTGTGGCCGAGCGTGACCGTCGCGGGCGTTCCGGTCTTTGTGATCTGCAGGTCGGCCGAGGGCACGTATTCGAACGCGCCGATGTCCCAGGCGCCCGCCTGCGGCCGCACCACGCCGCGCTGATCGACGGTCGGCGCCCCGGCCCCGTCACCGGTGTTGAACGCCGGCGAGGCCTCGTTGATCCCGAGCGTCCGGGTCAGGCCGCCGTTGTCCTGCGGACTCGCGCTCGTATAGCCCGGGTCCGTGTTCTGCTTGCTCGCCGAATCCGTGAAACCGCACGACGCGTCCGTCGAGATGTTCGCGTCAGACGTAGCGCCGGAGTTGGTGCTGAGGTTCGTGCAATCGCTCGGCGCCGTCCCGTTGACCGAGTTGCGCGAGACGATCGTGTTCTGAGCCGTGAAGTCCGCCGTCAGGCCCTGGCCGTTCTGCGGCGCTTCCGCGATCTCCCCGCCAGCGATCCCGCCGCCGCCGGAGCCCGTGCCGCCGGTGACGCTGTTGCCGTTGACCGTCACGTTGAGCGTCTCGACATCCGAGTTGGTGTCGGCCAGGATCCCACCGCCGCCGGCGGTCAGCTCGGAGAAGTTCGTGGCGACGGTGTTGTCGGCGACCGTGCTGTTCGCCAGCGAGACGCCGCCGAACTCGGCCGCGATCCCGCCGCCGCCGATGTTGAAGACCGTGCCCAGCCCGTTCTTCGGCGCGGACAGCGAGAGCAGCACGTGGTTGTCCGCGATCAGACTCGAGACGACCGTCAATCCCTCGCTCGAGAACGCCGGGGCGGAGCGCGACGCCAACCCGTCGGTGCTGACGTCGGAGGTGATGCCGCCACCGAATACCGTGGCCGTGTTGCCGGTGACGGCGTCGTTGATCAGGGTCAGCGGGGTGAAGTTCTCGATGCCGCCGGCAACCTCGTTGTTGCCGCCGGTGATCGTCAGGCCCTCGATCGTCGTCCCCGGGTTCGAGCCCGCGTCGATGTCGAAGACTCTGCTGTTGCTCTGCGCGTCGACGATCGTGGTCGCCGGGCTGTCGCCGGGCGTGCCCTTGATCGTCACCGAGTTGTTGATGGAGAGCTCGCCGTTCGTGAGCTTGTAATCACCCGGGGGGACGAGGATCGTGTCGCCCGTGCTCGAGGCGTCGAGGGCCTGGCGGAGCGAGCAGTCGCCGGCGACGTCGGGGCACTCGGGCGTGGAAGCCGGCTTGTCGGCGGTCGTGTTGACCGTGAACGTGGTCGCGGCGTGTGCGGTGCCGGCGAGCGCGACCGTCAGCAGGGCGGCGGCGAGCGCGCAAAAGACACGGCCAACGGGGGAGATGCGGGCGGCTACGACATGCATCGGGAGCTCCAGTCGGTCGGCGTCCATGCGATGAGATAGCTCTAACCGCGATCCGCCCGGAGCGCAAGTCCGGAGTACCGCGGCGGTTTCGTGACCTGCCGGCCACGGCCGCGCGACCCCCAACAGTGGAACCCCCTCCTAAATCGGAGTCAACATGCTGCCGCCGCAGTTGCGACAGGTGACGTTCGCGGTGTCCGACATGCGCGCGATCGTCGAGTGCGCCCCGCAGTCGGGGCAGTCGCTGCGGAGCTCGTAGCGGCGCAGGCAGTAGACGCAGCGGTAGCGGCCCGGGAGGTTCGACGGGCGCAGCCACGGCTCACCGCAACCCGGGCAGGGCGGGCGGAGGCTCGTTACGGGTTCGTCGAGGCTCGGCGGCTCGCGGTCGCTCATCGGTCGCGTTCGAGCGTTGCGATGAAGAAGCCGTCGGTGCCGTCGCGGTGCGGCAGCAGCCGGCGGAGGCCGGCGGCCTGGAACTCGGGGTGCTCGGCAAGGAAGCGCTGCATCAGGCCCTCATTCTCGCGTGTGGAAATAGTGCAGGTCGAATAGGTCAGCGTCCCGCCCGGACGGACCGCCCCCGCCGCGGCCACGAGCAGCTCCCGCTGAAGCGCGGCGAACTCGGCGATCCGGGCGCGCTCGCGCTGCCACCGAACGTCAGGGCGCGCCTGGAGCGTACCGAGTGCCGAGCATGGGGGATCGAGCAGGACCCTGTCGAACGGGGCGCCCGGGAGCGGCTCGCGGGCGTCAGCCAAGTGGACCTCGACAGCTCTCGCGCCGAGGCGGGCGGCGTTGCGGCGGAGCTCCTCGGCGCGCGCCGGATTTCGCTCCACGGCGAGGATGCTCGCGCGGTTCGCGGTGAGCGCGGCGAGGTGGGTGGCCTTCGCCCCCGGCGCCGCGCAGAGGTCCGCGAGCCGCTCGCCGGGGCGGGGGGCGACGGCATGCGCGACGAGCATCGAGGCACGCGACTGGGGGGTGAGCTCGCCGCGGGCGAACTGCTCCGAGCCGTGCGCGTCGAACGGCTCGTCGAGGATCAGGCCCTCGGGGAGGTCGGGCGCCGGTCGGGTCGGGACCGGCAGCTTCGAGGCGACCGCGGCGGTGGTGGCGCGCAGTGTGTTGGCGCGGATCGCGCTCTCGGGGGGCTCGTTGTCGCGCGCGAGAAGCGCCCGGGTCTCGTCGGCGCCGAGCTCGTCCCACCACATCTCGACGAGCCAGTCCGGGTGGGAGTGCTTGACGGCGGCCTGGGCGGGAGTGTCGTCGGGGAGGGCCTCGACGAGCGGGGTGGCCTCGCGGGTCGCGCGGCGCATCACGGCGTTGGCGAAGCCGGCGGCCGCGGGGGCGGTGGACTTGACGAGCTCGACCGTCTCGTCGACCGCGGCGTGGTCGGCGACGGCGTCCATGTACACGAGCTGGTAGATGCCCAGCGTGAGCGCGTCGCGGACGCTCGGGTCGATCCGGTCGAGCGGCCGGGAGGAAAGTGTCGAGATGACCTGATCGAGGGTTTTCAGCCGCTGAATGGCGCCGTAGGCGAGCGCCTGGGCGAAGGCGCGGTCGCGTGGCGGGAGGGCGGCGCGGGCGGCCTCGGCGCGGAAGGCGCGGTCGGCGTAGGCGGCATCGCTCGTGACGCGGCGGAGGGTGCGGTAGGCGACGCGGCGGGCGGGGGAGGCGGTCACATGCCGGACCCCGGGCCGCCCGGCGGCGCCTCGCGGCGCGCGATCCCGGTCACGAGCGAAGTGCCGCGGGGCGGCCGCGCAGGAAGGCGGCGGCGTCCATCTCACGCCCGCCGGGCGGGACCAGGCGGAGAAGCTCGAGGGAGCCCTTGCGCGTGCCGTAGAGGAGGTGCCCGTCCTCTGTTGCAAGCGCTCCCGCTTCGACGGCGTTGACGGTGGGCCGGGCGCTGCGGACCCCCAGGCGGGTCCCCTGCGCCTCGACGTAGGCGCCGATGTGGGGGGTGAGGGCGCGGACGCGGCGGGCCAGCACGGCCGCGTCCTGTCGCGGGTCGAGGAGCCGGTCCTCGGGCGTGATCTTGGCCGCGATCGTGACGCCCTCGTCGGGCTGGGGGGTCGGGTCGGGACTGCGGTCGAGCGCCTCGACCAGCAGGTCGCCGGCGAGAGTAGCCAGGCGGGGGGCGAGCGTCCCGTAGTCGTCGTCGGCGTGGATCGGCTCTGCGCGGGCGAGGAAGATCGGGCCGGCGTCCATCTCGGCCGTAGGGCGCATGATCGAGACGCCCGTCTCGGCGTCGCCCGCCTCGATAGCGCGCTCGATCGGGGCGGCGCCGCGCCAGCGCGGGAGAAGCGAGGGGTGGACGTTCAGCATCGGGTGCTCTGAGAGCAGCGGCTCCTTGATCAAAGCCCCAAAGGCGCAGATGCAGACCGCCTCCGGCTCTCGGGCCCTGATCTCGGCGCGCGCCTCGTCCGAATTGACACTCTGCGGCTGGCTCACCGGAATGCCGAGGGCGTGCGCGGTCTCCGCGACGGGTGGGGAGGCGAGGCGGCGGCCGCGGCCCCTCGGCCGGTCCGGGCGGGTGACCACGAGCGACGGGGGGTGGCTACTCTCCACGAGCCGCCGGAGGACCGTCGAGGCGAACTCCGAGGTGCCGAGGTAAACGGTCCGCACGGCGACGGATGCTATGGGCGGAAGGAACCTCGGGCGTGATGCGGTGTAGAAAGTGCCCGTGGCCGACCCCAGCATCATCCGATTCCGCAAGGCGGTGGCCACGGCGACCGCCGAGCTAGAGAGCCGCCGCCAGGAGGTCAACGACCTCAACGTCTTCCCCGTCGCCGACGGCGACACCGGCGACAACATGGCGATGACCATGCGGGCGGTGCTGAGCGAGCTCGACCGCATCAACGGGCAGCCGATCGACGACATCGGCCGCGACGAGCTGGTCGCCGCGGTCGCCCGCGCGGCCCTGCTCGGCGCGCGCGGCAACAGCGGCGTGATCCTCTCGCAGATCGTCCGCGGCGCCGCCGAGGAGCTCGCCTCCCGGCCCGGGGAGCCGATCGACCCGATCCTCGTCTCGGCCGCACTCGCCCGCGCCGCCGACGCCGCCTACGAGTCCGTGCGCGACCCCGCCGAGGGAACGATGCTCTCCGCCGTGCGCGCAATGGCCCACCGCGTCGCGCGCGACCTCGCGCACGTCGAGCCGCAGCGGCTCGACCCCGGCGTCACCGCGGAGGTCCAGGACCGCATGCTCGCGGTCACCCTGGAGCGCGCGCTCGAGGCGGGCCGCGACGCCGTCCGCCGCGGACCCGACCAGCTCGCCGTGCTGCGCGACGCGGGGGTCGTCGACGCCGGCGCCTACGGGCTGATCGTCATCCTCGCGGGCGTGATCGCCGCTCTGCGCGACGGCGGCGTGCCGGAGCTCGAGCATCACACCGCGCCGCAGGCCGGCCGCCATCACGCCGCGCACGAGTCGAGCCGCTACCGCTACTGCACCAACTTCGTGGTCACCGGCAAGGGGCTCGACGGGCCCTCGCTCGTCCCCGATCTCGAGCGCCTCGGGGACTCCGTGCTCGTCGTCGGCGACAGCCGCACGCTGAAGGTGCACGTCCACACCGACGACCCGGACGCCGCCGTGGCCGTCTTCGGCTCCGCCGGGGGCGCCGCCTCGCACCTCGACGTGGCCGACATGCGCGCGCAGATCTCGGCGCGCGAGGCGCGGCTCGGCGGCGACGGCTCCGGAGGCCGTGCCGCCGCTCCGACGCTCTGCGGCGCGGTGGCGGTGGTCAACGGGCCCGGCCTCGTCGAGCTCTACCGGGGGCTCGGCGCGTTCGTGATCGACGGCGGCCCGACGCTCAACCCCTCGACCTACGACCTGCTCGCCGCGATCCACGCCGCGCCCGCCGAGGAGGTCGTCGTGCTCCCGAACAGCTCGAACGTGACCCTCGCCGCGGAGCGCGCGGCGGAGCTGTCGGAGAAGCCCGCCGCGCTCGTCCGGACGACCGCGCCGCAGGTCGGACTCGCCGCGCTCGTCGAGCTCGACCCGGCGCGGCCGGCCGGCGAGAACGCCGAGGCGCTCGCCGCGATCGCCGGGGGGATCCGCTCGGGCGGCGTCGCGCGGGCCGCCCGCGAGGACCCCGGGGGGCGCTTCGGTGAGGGCGACGCCGTCGGCTACGCGGACGACGAGCTGGTCGCCTGGGGCGAGCCTGCCGAGGTGCTCGCCGCGGTGTTGCGCTCCGTCGGCGGCGGGCGCGAGGTCCTGACCGTGATCGCCGGCGAGAGCGCTCCGCTCGACCCGGACGAGGTCGCCCGCGCAGCGCCGGACGGGCTCGAGGTCGAATACCACGACGGCGGGCAGCCGGCGTGGTGGTGGCTCGTGGCGGCGGAGTAAGCCTGGACCGCGGGCTCGGCCCGAGCGAGGCAGACGGGCACGAGCGCGTTACGGCTCGCCCCGGGTGACCCGAGGCAGGCGGTGTGAGCGCACGCGCCAGCGCCCACGCCCGCCCCGCTGGAGCCTCAGGTGCCAGCGCCCGAGACGGATCCGCGCGAGCGTCCCGACCTGGCGGTAGCCGGCGCTCAGCAGCGCGCGCCGACCCGGCGGGTTCTCCGGGCGGGCCGTCGCCAGCAGGCGGCGACATCCCTGTCGGCGGACGAGGTCGTCCGTCCCGGCCGTGCGGATGGTCGCAAGGTGCTCCCTGCGCAGGGCCGGCGCGGTATACGAGTCGTACCAATAGACCTCGTCCTGCCCGAGGGCGAGGAAGGCGTCGAGCTCGTCAAGCCAGGCACGATCGCGAACGATCCAGGCCGAGGACACGATGCGGCCGTCCCGCCAGGCCGCATAGCACTCGTGTCCGATCGTCATTCGGCGCCTCGCCTCCGCTTCGGGGAGGCCACGGAAGTCCGCCCATAGGTCGAGCTCGGCCGCCTCGACACGCCGGACCTCGACGCTCGGATCGTCCGCCACGCCGGGTGGCTCGCGGTCGAGCGAGCTCTCGAACAGCGCGACCTGCCGGTAGGGCGAGCGCGCGAGCACCCTCAGCGCGAAGAGGCGGACGCCGTCGTCGCGAATGACCTTCGCGGCACGCCGAACACGGCGCAGCACCGTCAGCGCGTCGTCAACCCGTCGATCGGCGCGGGTCGGCGCCGCTCGTCCGCAGCAGGTCGGGTGTCGGTCTGGTCGCTTCCATCGAGAGCCCGCCCGGCCGTCGAGACGGACGCGAGGCAAGCGCTGGCGCCGAGCGCGAAGCTCGGGGAGGATGGTAACCCGGGGATGCGCCACTTCCAGGAAGAGAACGGGCTGCGCGCGCGGAACGGCGCCTTGCTCGCCCGGCCCGCGAGGCGCGCCCGCCGCGACCCGCCCGCCGTGATACTCGGCGGTCGTGGCACCGCCGTCCCCGTGGCGCGCCGGCTGGCCGCAGCCGGGATCGACGTGTACGCCCTCGGTCGCGCGTGCGACCCCGTCGCCTGGTCGCGGTTCCGCTCCGCCTTCGTCGGGCTCGGCGACGGCGACGGCGCCCAGGAGCGATGGCTCGAGTGGCTCCGGGAAGGGCCCCGCGGCGCGGTCCTCGTCCCCTGCGCCGACGAGGGCCTCGAGCTCGTGGCAAGCCGGCACCGCGAGCTGCGCGAGCTCGGGTACCGGCTGCCCGAAGGCGACCCCAAGGTCATGCTCGCGATGCTCGACAAACGCGAGACCTACGCCCTCGCCGAGCGGGCCGGAATTGCGACGCCGCGGACCGCCGCCGTCGGGTGCCCCGACGATGCCGCAGAGGCAGCGCGCGCGATCGGCTTCCCGTCGGCGCTGAAGCCGGTCCAATCGCACAAGTACGCTACGCACTTCCACGGCAAGGCGGTGATCGTGCGCGATCTCGCGGAGCTGCGCGCGACGCTGGCGGAGACCTACGCCGCGGGAGTGCCGATGCTCCTGACAGAGATCGTCCCCGGGGGAGACGACCAGCTCGCGGCCTATGTCTCCTACGCTGACGACGCCGGTGTGCCGCTCGTGGACTTCACGAGTCACAAGATCCGGCAGTACCCGAACGGCTTCGGGATCGGATCGTATGTCGTGAACCATCGCGACGAGGAGCTGGCCGAGCGCGGTCTCCAGTTCGTGCGTGCGATGGGGGTCAGAGGCCCGTCATACGTCGAGTTCAAGCGCGACGATCGCGACGGCGACTGGAAGCTGATCGAGTGCAATCACCGCCTCACGATCGAGTTTGCGAGCTTCGAGCCGGACCTGCCCGTGGTCGCGTACGAGCGGTCGCTCGGTCTGCCGAGTGCCGTCGCGCCGCGGCGGTACGCGCGGACGTATCAGTGGAATCCGCTCGACGACCTGCGCGCGCTGCGCTCCTACCGGCGACGCCGGGCGCTCTCGCCGCTCGGGTGGCTGCGCAGCTTCCGCCTCCCGCTCCATCTCCACGTCTACCGCTGGGACGATCCCCTTCCGACGATCGGCTACCACGCCTTCCGCGTCACACAACGCTGGCGCGCCGGCGCGCGACCCGGCCGGCGGCGAATTACCGGATGAGGCGCTGACCTCAGGCGGCAGCCCGCCCGGTCGCGCTTCGTACTCGGAGCGCCAGACAACGCTGGTCGCAGGGGCGACCGGTGGCCGGCGAGGCGCGCTGCGGGACCACCGGGGCGGTTTCGTGACCTGCCTGCCGCGGTCGCGCCGCCGCGGCAGCCGCACCTTCCCATTCCCGGTGCCGTGCGATACGCGACCGCAGCGAGTTGCATAGTTGGTGCGTGGAGACGTTCGCGGGCACGCGGTTCGGGTCGACCGAGGCCTTCGGCGAGGAGGAGCTCGCGCGCGCCGACCTGCGCTCCCTGCCGCGAGCCTCCCGGCTACGCGTCCCGTTCGAGGTGCGGGGGCAGAAGGCGCGGCGGGCGCTTTCCACGCTCGGGCTCGAGACGGTCGGGGACCTGCTCGAGCAGCTCCCTTTCCGGCACGAGGACCGCCGCGAGGCGCGCACGATCGCGACGCTGCCGGCGGGCGAGGACGCCACCGTGATCGCCGTCGTGCGGAGCATCTCGCGCCGGCGCGTGCGCGGGCGGCTCGTGCTCGTCGAGGCGCGCGTGAGCGACGAGAGCGGCGTCATGAAGGCGGTCTGGTTCAACCAGCCGTGGCTCGTCGACAGGCTCCCCGCGGGCACCCGCGTCGCCCTCCACGGGCGCTACAACGGCGCCCGGCGTGGCTTCACCGTCTCGGAGCACGAGGTCGTCGACGAGGGCGTCGGGGCGCAGTCGACCGGGCTCGTTCCCGTCTACCACGCGACCGAGGGTCTCAGCTCGGCTCGGCTGCGCGAACTCGTCGTGGGGGCGCGGCCGCTGCTTCGGGACGTCGTCGAGCCGCTGCCCGGCCGGCTGCGCGCGCGGGAGCGGCTGCCGGACCGCGCCGCCGCGCTCGACGCGGTCCACTTCCCCGACCAGCCTGAGGACGACCCGGCCGGCCGCGAGCGGCTCGCGTTCGAGGAGCTGCTGCTGCTCGAGCTTGCCCTCGGAGCGCGGCGCCGGGCACGCGAGCGTGACCTGCGGGCGCCCGTTCTGGCCGCCGGCGAGCGCGGCGGCATGGTCGACACGTGGCGGGCGGGACTGCCGTTCGCGCTCACGGGCGACCAGCTGCGGGCCTGCGAGGAAATCGACCGCGACCTCGCCTCGGGACGCCCGATGCAGCGGCTCCTGATGGGCGAGGTCGGCTCCGGCAAGACCGTCGTCGCGCTGCACGCGATGCTGCGGGCGCTCGAGGGCGGAGCGCAGGCGGCCCTGATGGCGCCGACCGAGACGCTCGCCGAGCAGCACCTGGCGACGCTCGACCGGCTGCTCGGCGGGACGCGGCCGGTCGAGTTGCTGACCGGCTCGACGCCGGCCGCGCGGCGACGGGCGCTGACCGAGCGGCTCGCCTCGGGAGAGCTCGGGCTCGTCGTCGGCACGCACGCGCTGATCGAGGAAGCGGTCCGGTTCCGCCGGCTCGGGCTCGCCGTGGTCGACGAGCAGCACCGCTTCGGCGTGCGCCAGCGTGCGGCGCTCGAGGGCAAGGGTCCGGGAGCCGCGGATGGGGATCGCGAGGGCGCGGTCGTGCCGCACGTGCTGCACATGACGGCGACGCCGATCCCGCGGACGCTCGAGCTGACCGTCTACGGCGACCTCGACGTGACCGCGCTGCACGAGCTTCCCGCGGGGCGGCGGGCGATAGAGACCTTCGCCGTCTCCGGGGCGCGGGCGAGGGCGCGGGCGTACGCGCGAGCGCGGGAGGAGATCGCGGCTGGGCGGCAGGTCTACGTCGTCTGCCCGCTCGTCGAGGAGTCCGACGCGCTGCAGGCCGCCGCCGCGACCGTCGAGGCGGAGCGGCTCGCGGCGACGGAGTTTCGAGCGCAACGGGTGGCTTTGATCCACGGTCAAATGCCGAGTCGCGATAAGGCGGAGGCGATGGGGGCGTTCGCCTCCGGGGAGGCCGACGTGCTCGTCGCGACGAGCGTGATCGAGGTCGGCATCGACGTCCCCAACGCGAGCGTGATGCTGATCGAGGCTGCGGAGCGTTACGGGATCTCGCAGCTGCACCAGCTCCGCGGCCGGGTGGGGCGGGGGCCGCACCAGAGCCTCTGCGTCCTGTTCGGGGACCCGTCGCTGCCCCGGTTGCGCGCGCTTGCCGAGGAAGGGGACGGCTTCCGCCTCGCGGAGATCGACCTCGCGCTGCGAGGGGCGGGCGACGTGCTCGGGACGCGCCAGCACGGCATGCCGGAGTTCCGTGCCGCGCGGCTGCCGCAGGACCTCGCGCTGCTCGAGCGAGCGCGGATTGCCGCGGCCGACGTGCTGGCTAGCGACCCGGGCCTGATCGAGCCGGAAAATGTGCTACTGCGCGATGCCGCGCTCGGGGGCGTCGGGCCGGCGCAGCGGGTCATGGCGGCATGAGCCGCGGGGCGGGTTCGAGGGCGCCGGTGGGGGCGGCCTGGCGGTGGGGTGTTTAGTGCCGGGCGGGCGGGTCGGATTAGGGGTGAGGCCGGGTCGGCGCCTGGCGGTGGGGCGTGAGGCGGCGGGCGGCCGGGTCGGCGCCGGCCGGATTGGGGGTGAGGCCGGGTCGGCGGCGCGCGGAGCGTGGCGGCGGCCCGGGCGGCGGGGGGTCGCCTGGCGGTGGGGTGTGAGGCGGCGGGCGGGGGGGCCGGCGCGGGCGTGAGGATCGTTGCGGGCCGCTACGGCGGGCGGCGGATCGAGGCGCCGCGCGGCCGGACGACGCGGCCGACCGCCGACCGCGTCCGCGAGGCGCTGTTCTCGATGCTCACCGCGGTCCTCCGATCCGAGGACCTCGAGGGACTCGCGGTCCTCGATCTCTTCGCGGGGTCGGGAGCGCTCGGGCTCGAGGCGCTCTCGCGTGGGGCGTCCGCGGCGACGTTCGTCGACGCGGACGCCGCGGCGCTCGCGACGGTGGGTCGCAACGCCGAGGCGCTGGGCGTCGCCGTCGAGCTCGCGAGGAGCGATGCGCTGGCATTTCTTGCCAGCGCATCGCGGGAGGGGCGGCACTGGGACCTCATCTTCGTCGACCCGCCATATAGTTCCGGCCAACACATCGCGGACAGCCTCGCCGGGAGGCTGGCCTCGGTCGTCTACGAGAGGTCCCTGATCGTCACCGAATCAGACAAGCGGCATCCGCTAGCGCTCCCGTTCACGTCCGTGCGTGAGCGCGACTACGGCGATACCCGGATCGTGATCCGCGTCTCGCGCGAGAGCTGACTTGTCCCGCCCGAGCGGGAACGGCAACGGGACGGCCGTCTGCCCGGGCACGTATGACCCCGTCACATTCGGCCACCTCGACATCATCCGCCGCACCGCGCAGGTGTTCGACAACGTCGTCGTGTCGGTCGTCGATCACCCCGTTCGAAAGCAGAAGACTCTTTTCTCGACGGAGGAGCGAATCAGCCTGATCGAGGCCGAGATCACCGATTTGCCGCATGTGCAGGTAAAGTCCTTCGCCAACTTGATCGTGGCCCACGCCAGGGCCGAAAAAGCCCAGGCAATCGTCAAAGGTCTACGGGCAGTTAGTGACTTTGAGTACGAAGCAGAAATGAACCAGCTGAACCGGAAAATGGCACCTGATATCGAGAGCATCTTCATGATGGCCTCGCCCGAATACAGCTTTCTCAGCTCGAGCGGGGTCAAGGAACTCGCGATGTTTGGTGGCGACATTTCCGGCCTCGTTCCACCGGCAGTCGCGGCGCG
Organism: uncultured Actinomycetes bacterium; assembly: GCA_963719375.1. GTDB lineage: Bacteria > Actinomycetota > Thermoleophilia > Solirubrobacterales > Thermoleophilaceae > JAICJV01. Next base: position 3,345,033 of record CAVRBY010000001.1, read on the forward strand.
ACTAGAGGAAGCGCTCAGGCGCTGACGAACTGGATTTGCCGATGGACGTCCTGGTTTTGATCGACAAGCTCGACGACACGATCCACAACGCGAAGCCCGTGCCGCTCACGGATCAGGTGCGCGTAGACAAGGAGGAGATCTACGACATCCTCGACCAGATGCGCGCAACGATTCCGGAGGAGATCAAGCAAGCCCGCTGGATCGTCAAGGAGCGTCAGGAGATGCTCGCCGAGGCGAAGCGCGAAGCGGAGCGAATCCTGCGCGAAGCGCACGAGGAGCAGATGCGACTGATCTCGGAGGAGGAGGTCGTCAAGCAGGCCGAGCGCCAAGCTGAGGACATAGTCGAGGAGGCGCGGACTCGCGAGCGTGAGATCAGGCTCGGTGCGGAGGATTACGCGGACGACATCCTCAACACCCTCGAGGTAAACCTGCAGAAGTTCACTGCGGCCGTTCAGCGGGGCCGCGACCGGCTTCAAGGCAGGGAAGAAGCGGAAGTCGGCTAGAGCCGGACCGCCCCCCCGGGACCAGCTCCACGCAATGGTCGCGACGGCTCCGTCGCTACCCTGAAAAATGTGCTCCAGCAGGCTGACAGCTTCGATCTCGGCCGGCTTGGACTGAGCCCCGGCGAAGCCCGGCACCTCGATCTCAGCGTGCCGCTCGACTCGCTCGAGTTTGGCGGTGAGCGCTACGAACCGCGGCCGAGCGCGGTCGCGGCTCGAATGGATGTGACGCGCACGATCGGCGGGGGCTACTCACTGAGGCTTCGGTACGACGTAGCGCTTGAGGGGCCCTGCATGCGTTGTCTGGAGGATGCTGCCCAGCGCTTCGTGATCGATGTGTGGGAGGTCGACCAGCCCGGTGGTGGCGAGGAGCTCGACTCACCGTACGTCGACGACCGTCAGCTCGACCTTCGCGGGTGGGCGAGGGATGCGCTGGCACTGGAGCTGCCCGCGCAGATCGTCTGCCGCGAGGAATGCCTCGGGATCTGTGCGGTCTGCGGCGAGAACCTGAACATGGTCGGACCCTCTCATCAGCACGAGCGTCCCGCGGACCCTCGCTGGGCCACGCTAGGTGAGCTGCGCTTCGACGACGGCGGCTAGACTGGCGACGCCATGGCGGTTCCGAAGCAGAAGCAATCCCACGCGCGGACGAACAAGCGCCGGTCAACGCACAAGATCTCCGCGCCGCGGCTTTCCGTCTGTCCCCAGTGCCACTCGCCGCGGCTGCCCCACCGTGTGTGCTCCGTCTGCGGCTACTACGCCGGGCGCGAGGTCGTTCGCGCCGACACGGACGTCGATTCTGCGTAGCGCGCGTTGATCGCGCTGGACGCGAACGGGGCGGACCGAGGGCCCGCGACCGTCGCGGCCGGTGGGCGACGTTCGGGAGTACCCGTGCTGCTGTTCGGCCCAGCTGACCAGCTCGGTGGCGGCCCGCACGTCGTTGACGCGCCTGTCTCCGTATCGAATGAGGACGAGCCGGCGCGCGCCGTGCGCGCCCGCCCGGATGCCTCCATCGTGCAGGCAGCCAAGGCGGTCGCCGCCGGCAATGCGGACGGATTTGTGTCAGCGGGCTCGACGGGCGCCGCGCTCGCCGCGGGCCTGTTCCACCTGAAGCGCATGCGTGGCGTCCATCGACCGGCGGTCGCGGTCCTGCTCCCTGTGCCGGGACGGCCGACACTCCTCTTGGACGCGGGCGCGAACATCGACGCGCGGGCCGAATGGCTCGTCCAGTTCGCTTATATGGGGGCCTCCTTCATGTCAGCGGTGCACGGGATCGAGCGGCCCCGCGTCGGATTGCTTTCAAACGGCGAGGAGGCGGCAAAGGGGACATCGGCCGTCGTCGAGGCGCACAAGCGAATCGCCGCCGGCGAGCTAGCCTTCGTTGGCAACGTGGAGGGCGGCGATGTGGTGAGCGGGCAACTCGATGTCGTCGTCACCGACGGCTTCACCGGCAACGTTGCGCTCAAGGCTGTCGAGGGAACCGCGAAGGCGGTCGTCGGCGCCATACGAGACGCGGTTCGCTCGAGCCCGCTCGCGATGATGGGTGGCCTGCTGCTGCGAGGTAGGCTTGGCGGACTCCGTAGCGAGCTCTCGCAGGACACGGTCGGTGGAGCGATCCTCCTCGGTCTGCGGGGCGTCGCCGTCGTCACGCACGGGGACGCGAGCGAGACCGGCATCGCGAATGCCGTGAGGCTCGCCCAGCGAGCCTCGGACGAGCGAATGCTGGAGCGCACCCAGGCGGCACTCGAGCGGGCCGGTGCGACCGCGTCCGAGACCGCTGTTAGCTTGGCGTCCGCCGATGAATAGGGAGGAGGTCTTCGAGCGCGTTCGCGCGTACCTGGCGACCGAGTTGGACGTCGATCCGGAGCGGATTCACGATGGGACCCGCTTCAAGGAGGATCTTCGCGCCGATTCGCTGCACTTGGTGGAACTCGTCGTCGAGCTCGAAGACAACTACGGGGTGCGAATCCCCGACGATGAGGCCGCGCGAATCCTGACTGTCGGCCAAGCCGCCGACTTCGTCGCGGCGCACGCCCCCGAGACCGCCGGCTGAACAGCCCTGGACTCTCTCCGAACCCTCCTCGACCAGCTTCCGGAAGACCTTGCACGCCAGGCCTTCACGCACTCCTCCTGGGTCGAGGATCGAGCCCTGTCATACGAACGGCTTGCCTTTCTCGGAGATGTCGTCTTGAGCCTCGCCGTCTCTACTGACATCTACCCACGCTTTGCGGCGTACGGTGCCGGCCGCCTGACGAAGCTTCGCGCTCAGGCCGTGTCCCGACATGCTTGCGCCGAGGTTGGCCGTGCCCTCGACGTGCCCGCGCGACTGCGCGCCGCGGCCCCAGCGGGGATCGGCAAGAACGCCGAGATCCTCATCGTCTCGGATCGAATTCTCGCGTCGGTGTGCGAAGCGATCATCGGCGCGGCCTACCTCACGTGGGGGTTCGATCACGTCGCTCCGGCGGTCGTCGAAGCGTTCAGCGAGCAGGTCGCGGATGCGCTCGAGAACCCCGTCGACTTCAAGTCGCTCCTCCAGGAGCGACTCGCCCGTCGCTCCGAGGTCGTCACCTACCGGATCGCGGACGAGCAGGGTCCTCCCCACGACCGCAGCTTCGTGGCGATCGCAGAGGTGAGTGGCGAGGCAATCGGGCGTGGATCGGGCAAGACCAAGAAGAGCGCTGAGCAGGAGGCCGCGGCGCAGGCGCTGGACCGCTACGAGGAGGCGGTCTGATGCCCACCGAGGACTTGCCCTGATGCACCTCAGCTCGATCACGCTCAAGGGCTTCAAGTCCTTTCCCGACCGCACCAAGCTCGAATTCTCGCCCGGCGTGGCGGTCGATCGTCGGTCCCAACGGCTCGGGCAAGTCGAACGTCACCGACGCGGTGCTCTGGGCGCTCGGCGAGCAGAGCCCGCTCGCCGTGCGCGGACAGACCATGCAGGACGTCATCTTTGCCGGCGGTCAGGGCCAGAGTTCGCGGTCGAGCGCAGAGGTCGAGATAGTGATCGACAACGGCGGCGGCGAGGGCTTCTCGGAAATCTCGATCGTTCGGCGGCTCGAGCGCTCCGGTGAGGGCGAGTATCGGCTGAACGGCGCGCGCTGCCGTCTCGTCGACGTGATCGACACGCTCTCGGATACCGGCCTGGGCAAGGAGATGCATTCGGTCGTGTCCCAGGGCCGCGTTGAGGCGATCATTCATTCGAAGCCTCGCGACCGACGACTGCTCGTGGAGGAGGCCGCCGGCCTCGGCAAGCATCGCAAGCGGCGACGTCGTGCCCAGCTCAAGCTTGAGCACACCGGGGAGAACCTTGCGCGCGCCGGCGACGTCGAGCGCGAGGCGCGGTCGCGCCTGCGACCGCTCAAGCGTCAGGCGGAGGCCGCGGCGTTGCACGCGCGCCTGGAGCGACAGTCGCTCGAGGCGCGCTTCGAGCTTGTGATCGACGATCTGACTACTCGCGCCCGTGAGCTGGAACGGCGCGAGGCGGAGGTGTCGCGGGCTCGGGCCGAGCGCGACGGTGCCGGCGAGCGGCTCGCGGAGATCACCGCGCGCCGCGACGAGATCGAACGCGAGTTCCGTGAGCACAGCCGGTTGCGCGAGCGTCGCTCGGCCGCGCTGCACTCGGCCCGCTCGGCCGCAGAGCGCATCATGATGCGACTGGAGCGGGCGCGTGACCTCGAGCGCGCCTCAGTCGACGCCGTGGCGCGGCGCGACGCCGAGCTCGAAGCGCTCGAGGCGGCAGCCGCCGCAGCACCGTCGAGCGAGGCCGAGAACGAGCGTCTTGCTGAGCTCGAGCGAGAGCTGCTCGCTCTCCGCGAGGACCGCGAGCGGCGGCTCGAGCGTGAGCTGGCGCAGTTGCGCGCGGAGCGCGATGCCGTCGCCCGACGCAGCAAGATCCTCATGGACGAGGTTGCGACGCGGCGCGACGACCGCGAGTCCAGCGAGCGGGCGGTCGAGGCGGCGCGCAAGTCGCGAACGGAGGCGGAGCGAGCCGTCGAGCAAACACGCCGTGCTGCCGCTTCGCTCGGCGCGGAGCTCGCGAGCGTGAATCATTTCCTAAGGTCGGCCGGGGGAGCGATCGGCGCGGGCAGCGCGCTAGCCGACGAGATCACCGTCACTCCCGGCTTCGAGCAGGTCGTAGCTGCCGTGCTTGGTCCGTTGCTGCGCGCCACGCTGGCCGACGACCTGGAGCACGCCGGACGCCTGCTTGACGGAGCGCGAGACGGCGGAAGCACGCTCCTCGCCGGTCTCCGGCGAGCCTCCCCCGCGGCTCCGCGGCCTCCAGCCCAGAGCGCCCGCCGACTCCGAGACGTCGTAGACGTGAGCGCGGCCGCAGAGTCGATCGTCGATCACTTGCTCGCCGACGTGTGGCTCGTCGAGTCGCTTGATGGCCTCGCGGCCGGCTTCTCGGGCGTCGCCGCGACGCCCGCAGGCCGGGTTCTGTTCGCCCGAACGGGCGAGGTCCGCCAGGTCCCTGCCAGCAGCGAGCGCGAGATCCTCGAGCGCCGCAATCGACGCGCCGAGCTGATCGTCGATATCGAGCGCGCGGCCGAAGCCGAAAGCTCAGCCCGCGCCAAGGAGGAAGCGGCCGCCGCCGCGCTCTCTGAGGCTCACGCAGCGCGAGAAGGCGCAGAGGCCGACCTGCGGTCCTCTCGGAGGAGCCTGGACGAGGCCGCCGAAGCGCTCAGACGTGCCGAGTGGCTCATCGAGCGCAGACGAGAAGCGCCCGACGAGGGCCCGTCGGCGGTGCGTGCAGCCGAGCTTGCCGCTGAGCTACGGGCCGAGCGGCTACTGGCTGAGCAGGCGTCGCGCCTGCGCACCGAACGTGCCCGCCGGGTCGAGTGGCTTCGGCTCTGCCGCGCGCACGACACGCGAGTCGCGTCTTCGGCGCAGCGAGTAAGTGCCGCACTCGCAGCTGCCAGGCAGGCGGTCGACGGTCGGCGGAGCCGGCTGCGCGAGGCGTTGACCGCCGACGAGGCCGTGGCTGAGCGAACCGCCGCGAACTTGCGGGCATGCGCTCAGGAGGAGGCCGAGCTGCAGGCGCGCTTGCGCGCCGCGGGCGAACTGGTCACTGACGCGGAGGTGCGTGCCCAGCGCCTCCGTGACTCGGCCGCGGACGCGAAGGGCATGGTCGCGGAGATCGCGGCACGCCTCGGCGTGGAGCCCCGATATGAGGCCGCGGAGCCGCTTGCGGTCGAAACGCGCGAGCGGCTCGACATCACCATCGGTCGGCTCGAGCAGCGCCGCGAGCAGCTCGGGCCGGTCAACGCTCTGGCGCGCGAGGAATACGAGCAGGCCGTTGCGCACGTCGAGGAGCTCGAGGGCCAGCGGCGCGACCTCGAGCATGCTCTTGCCGAGCTCGAACGTGTCATCCGAGAGACCGATCGCCAGATTCGGCAGGCGTTCGAGGAGACCTTCGCGGCCGCGGCGAGGAACTTCGAAGAAACCGTTGCGCACCTCTTTCCCGGCGGGCGTGGGCGGCTGAGGCTGGTCCGGCCCGAAGGCCCCCGCGCGGTCGCGGAAGACGCCGACCCTGACGACGGCCAGCCAGAGCGTCCCGACGATGCTGCCGAGCGCGACGAGCCGGGTGTCGAGATCGAGGTGACCCCGGCCGGCAAGGCAACGAAGCGCCTGTCGCTGATGTCCGGCGGCGAGAAGTCGCTCGTCGCGCTCGCCTTCCTGTTCGCCGTGTTCCTCGCGCGACCGTGCCCGTTCTACATCCTCGACGAGGTCGAGGCGGCCCTAGACGATTCGAATATCGACCGCTTCCTCCAGCTCGTGCGCCGCTTCGCCGACCGGGCTCAATTCATCGTCGTCACGCATCAGAAGCGCACGATGGACGCCGCCGACACCCTCTATGGCGTCAGCATGGGGGCAGACGGCGTCTCGAAGGTGGTCTCCCGCAAACTGTCTCGCGAGACCGGCCTCGATTCGCTCGACGTGGCCCGGCGAGCCGCCTGACCCGCTCCGCCCCAGCCCGCGTTCTCAGCGTCCACGGCCTCTATGGTGACCGCGCATGCCGAGAACCTGGCGGGAACTGTTCATAACCGACGATCCCGTCCCTGACGGGGACGCCGGTGAGGGCGACGTCGAGCAGCGGCGCGGCTTCTTCCGGCGACTCCGCCAGAACCTCTCGAAGAGCCGTCAGGCGCTCGGCGCCGAGCTCCAGGCAAGTGTCTTCCAGACGCTCGACGACGAGACCTGGGAACGGCTAGAGGAAACGCTGATCTACGCCGATGTCGGTGCGACGACGACGGCGAGCATCGTCGAGCGGCTCGAGACCGAAGCGGGCAGCGGCGAGCTGAATGGAGGAGAGGCGCTGACCGCTCGTCTGCGCGAACTGCTTGCGGGCGCTGCCCGGGCCGGGGAGGACAGGATCGACCTGCGCGCGAAGCCGACGGTGATCATGGTCGCGGGCGTCAACGGCACCGGCAAGACGACCACAATCGGCAAGATCGCCTGGCACCTGCGCAACGAGCTTGAGAAGTCTGTCGTGCTCGCCGCCGGCGACACCTTTCGCGCCGCCGCCGTCGAGCAGCTCGCCGAGTGGGCGGAGCGCTCCGGATGCGACATCGTTCGCGCGGCTCCGGGCTCCGACCCGGGCGCGGTCGCCTACGACGCGATCGAGGCTGCTCGCGCGCGTGGACACGACGTCGTCATATGCGACACCGCCGGTCGCCTGCATACACAGCAGCATCTGATGGAGGAGCTCGCCAAGGTTCGGCGGGTAATCGCAAAGCAAATCCCGGAGGCACCGCACGAGACGCTGCTGACGATCGACGCTACGACCGGGCAGAACGGCTTGCGCCAAGCAATGCTCTTCCGGGAGGCCGTAGACGTCGACGGGATCGTCCTCACCAAGCTCGACGGCACCGCCAAGGGAGGAATCGCCCTCGCCATCGCCCAGGAGCTGGGCGTACCCGTAAAGCTGATCGGGATCGGCGAATCGCTCGAAGATCTCCGCCCCTTCGACGCTGACGACTTCGCCCGGGCGCTGCTCGAGCCCTAGCGCCCGCCGCAGTGGGCGCACGCGCGAGCAGAGGCGTTAGCCTCAGCTACGTGTTCGACACACTCTCGGATCGGCTGCAGGCGGCGCTGGCCGACGTGCGCTCGCGCGGCAAGCTGAGCGAGGACGACGTTGCGAAGGCGATGCGCCAGGTGCGCCTCGCGCTTCTCGAGGCGGACGTCAACTTCCAGGTCGTCAAGCAGTTCACCGCTCAGGTCAAGGAGCGCGCCCTCGAGGCGGAGGTACTCGAGTCGCTCAACCCTGGGCAGCAGGTCGTCAAGCTCGTTGACGAGGAGCTGACCACAGCTGATGGGCGGGGCCGGGCGCGACCTCGTGTTCGCTTCGAAGCCCCCGACGGTGCTCCTGATGGCTGGGCTCCAGGGCTCCGGAAAGACGACCGCCTGCGGGAAGCTGGCTCGTCACCTCCGGGAAGAGCACAAGCTCGACGTCGCGCTCGCGGCTTGCGACGTGTACCGCCCGGCCGCCGTCGAGCAGCTGGTCAAGGTCGGAGCGCAGGCCGGTGCTCACGTCTACGAGCAGGGGACCGCCCGCGATCCCGTCGACATCGCCGAGTGGGCGCTCGACCAGGCTCGCGCGGACGGCCGGGACGTGCTCATCGTCGACACTTCGGGCCGCCTCCACATCGACGAAGAACTGATGGAGGAGCTCGCGAAGATCAAGAAGCGGACAAAGCCGCATGACGTGCTGCTGGTCGTCGACGCCATGACCGGTCAGGACGCTGTCAACGTGGCGGAGCGCTTCGCCGAGGTCGCCGACTTCGACGGCGTCATCCTCTCGAAACTCGACGGCGACTCCCGCGGCGGTGCGGCGCTCTCCGTCAAGGCGGTCACCGGCAAGCCGATCATGTACGCCTCTACGGGCGAGAAGCTCGACGCATTCGAGCGCTTCCACCCCGACCGGATGGCTCAGCGCATCCTCGGCATGGGCGATGTGCTCACGCTGGTCGAGAGGGCAGAGCGCCAGATGGACGAGAAGCGGGCGGCGGAGCTCGAGCGCAAGATCCGTAAGCAGCAGTTCACGCTCGACGACTTCCTCGACCAGATGCAGCAGGTCAGGCGTATGGGACCTCTAACCAGCCTGTTGAAGATGATGCCGGGCGTAGGCAGCCAACTTGGCAACCTCAAGGTCGACGATCGCGACCTCGACCGGCTGCAGGCGATCATCACCTCGATGACGCCTGCCGAGCGCCGCAACCCGAGCATCCTGAACGGCTCGCGCCGGCGGCGGATCGCGCTCGGTTCAGGGACCAACGTGCAGGCCGTGAATCAGCTGGTCAAGCAATTCGCGCAGATGCAGAAGCTGATGCGCCAGATGCAGCGAGGCCAGATGCCGTCGCTCCAGCAGCTCGCGGGACGGTGAGCGACCGGTTGGTCGCCCCGCGCTAAGGTTGCGTGCCTTGCGAGAGGTGCTAGACACATGGCGGTAAGAGTCCGGTTGACGCGAGTCGGGGCGCGGAAGAACCCGCAGTGGCGGGTCGTCGTCGCCGACCAGCGCGCGCCCCGCGATGGCCGAATCATCGAGACCGTCGGTCGCTACAACGCCCAGACGCAACCGTCCGAGATCGTGCTCGACGCGGAGCGCCTCACGCATTGGCTGGCACGGGGGGCCCAGCCCTCGCCTACCGTCCGGAAGCTGATGCGGGCCAAGGGCATCGGGGTGTCCACCGGCTGAGCGCGCTCCGGCTCGTGTGATGAACGAGTTGCTCGAATATCTGGCGCGGGCGCTCGTCGACGACCCGGAGCAGGTTTCGGTGGACAGCTTCGAAGAAGAGGACGGCACGCTGATACTCGAGCTTCACGTGGCGGAGGACGATGTCGGCAAGGTGATCGGGCGGAGCGGGCGCACCGTCAACGCGCTCCGCGCGGTGGTTCGCGCGAGCTCCATTCGGCAGGGCAGGCGCGTGCTCGTCGACGTCGTTGACTGAGGCGGAGCCGCCGCCGCTGAGCGTAGGGCGCGTCGGCCGCCCCCACGGACTCGACGGCAGTTTCATTGTCCATCTGCCGCATCCGGCGCTCGGGGTGGGCTCGACCGTCGGCGTCGGAGACCGCGAGACCACCGTCGACAGGCTCGCCGGCACGCGCGAGCGGACGATCGTTCACCTCGCCGGCCTCGACTCCCGCGAGGCGGCGGTGGCTATCGGGGGGGAGGTATTGTATGCGCTCGGCATTCGCCTCGGGCCGGGCGAATACCTGGTCGAAGACCTTTTGCGCTGCGTGGTTCCAGGCCTCGGGGCGGTCAACCGGGTCCTCGCGGCGCCCTCGTGTGACCTGCTCGACGTGGGCGACGACGCCGTTCTAATTCCTCTGGTCAGGGACGCGATCGAACGTGTCGACACCGAGACCGGGGTGATTGAGGTCGACCGGTCCTTCCTGGGACTTTGAGGATCGATTTCTTCACGCTATTCCCCGGCTGGTTCGGGTGGTTCCTCGAGCAACGTCACGTGCGCAACGCGCGAGGCAATGGCCACGAGCTGAGCGCGATCGACATGCGGGCGACGACGCCGCTTCCCGCGGGCCAGGTGGATGACGCCCCTTATGGAGGGGGCGCCGGCATGGTGATTCGGGTCGATGTCGTGGAGGCCGCCCTCTCCGTGCGCTATGGCGGCGACCCGCTGTCACCGCCGCCCGGAAGACGAGTGATTGCGCTCTCACCCGGCGGACGGCTGCTCGATGACTCGCTCGCGAGCGAGCTGGCGAGCGAGCCGCAGCTGGCGCTGCTATGCGGACGGTACGAGGGCTTCGATGAGCGGGTCAACACCGAGTTGGCGACGGACGTCGTCTCGATCGGCCGCTACGTCCTCGCCGGCGGCGAACTGGCGGCCATGGTGCTCGCCGACACGGTGATCCGGAAGCTGCCGGGCTCGCTCGGCCACCCAGGCAGCGCGCGGGAGGAGTCATTCAGCACGGCTCTTGCCGGCGCGCTCGAGTATCCGCACTTCACCCGGCCGCGAGACTGGCACGGCCAGGAGGTCCCGGAAGTCCTTCTCTCCGGCGATCACGCTCGGATCGAGAAATGGCGGCGCGAGCAAAGCCAGCTGCGCACTGCGGCCGAGCGCTCACAGGATCGCTGAACGGCTCGGGGCCCGCCGGCGCCTTCGCTACGATTGGCCCCTGCGGGGCGGAGTTCCCCTCCGCGCTCTATTGACGCGATGAGTGGAGTAATCGACAGCCTCGAACGGACGCACTTGCGCCGAGTTCCTGACTTTCAGGCCGGCGATCGGGTGAAGGTCCATTTTCAGGTGGTCGAGGGCACGAGACGGCGCACGCAGGTCTTCGAGGGCACCGTCATCAAGCGCCAGGGAAGCGGCGTGAGGGAGACCTTCACCGTTCGCAAGCAGTCCTTCGGGGTCGGTGTCGAGCGCACCTTTCCCCTGCACTCGCCCAAGATCGAGCGGATCGAGGTGGCGAGTCGCGGCGACGTGCGCCGTGCCAAGCTGTACTACCTGCGCGGGCGCGTCGGTCGCCGGGCGCGCGTGCGCGAGCGTCAATTCACCGGGGTCAGCGGGCGCTTCAGCGAGCCGCCTCCGGCGCAGGACACAAGCGGCGCGCAGGAGGAGGCGACGATCGTTGCCGGCGACGAGGTAGAGGCCGACGAGATCGCTCCGGACGAGGCGGTCGCACTTGCGGAGGACGCAGCGAGCGCCGAAGGCAGCGAATCCGCCGACGGCTGATGCCGGTCACGCGAAGCTAGTGGCGAGCGCGAGGCAGAAGCGAGGACGGCTACGCGCACGCAACTCGTTCGTCGAGCTGATCATCATCGTCGTCGTCGCGCTGGTGCTGGCCCTGACGATCCAGGCTTTCTTCGTCAAGCCCTTCCGGATCCCCAGCCAGTCGATGGTCCCGACCCTGATCGTGGGCCAGCGCGTACTCGTAGATCGCCTCACGGGCCACTGGTCCGACCCCAAGCGCGGCGACGTGGTCGTGTTCAACCCCCCTGCCGGTGCCGACACCGGTTCCTGCGGCGTCCAGCAGCCGCCGGGTGAAGCCTGTCCCACGCCGACCTCGAACCGCTCGAACACGAACTTCATCAAGCGGGTCGTGGCGATCGGCGGCGATCACATCAAGATCGTCGACAACCACCTGTGGCTGAACGGCAAGCTCCAGCGTGAGCCGTACATCGACCGCGGTACGCCCTGTGACCCGTCCCTCTGCAACCTTCCCAGGGAAATCACGGTTCCGCCTGGCGACTTTTTTATGATGGGCGACAATCGTGGGGAGAGCGCCGACAGCCGTGAATGGGGACCCGTCCCGAGGAAGTGGCTCATCGGCCGGGCGTTCTTCACGTACTGGCCACCGGACCGGCTCGGCACGCTCTAGAGCGCGCAGCGGAAGGCGCCTCTTCGCCTACGATCGCTCGCTCGGACGCCGCTACATCGCGGGCGCCGACGAAGCGGGACGGGGCTGTCTCGCTGGACCGCTCGTCGCGGCGGCGGTGCTCTTCGATCTCACGGAGCTGACGCTCGCCGACCGTCGCGCGCTCTCGCGTCTCAATGATTCCAAGCAGCACACGGAAGAGGGGCGTGAGCGGCTCTATCCACTGGTGCTCCGTGCGGCGGCGAGGGCGACGGTAATCGTGCGCTGTGTCCGCGGCATTGACTCCCGCGGCCTGCACAACACGAACCTCGATGCCCTTCGCTGCGCCCTCGACCGCGTCGCCCAGCCGGGCACCCTCTGCCTCGTCGACGGCTTCCGGGTGCCGGAATTCGGCCATGAGCAGCGCCCGGTCGTCGGCGGCGACTCGACAAGCGCCGCGATCGCCGCGGCGTCGGTGCTCGCGAAGGTAACGCGCGACCGGTACATGCGAGCGGCCGGGGAGCGCCACCCAGGGTTCGACTTCGAGACGAACGTCGGCTACTCGACGCCCGAGCATCGCGCCGCTATAGCCGCCCGTGGAATATCGCCGCTCCATCGGCTCTCGTTCCAGTCGATCGCCTACCAGCAGCTCACCTGGGATGGCGCGATGGTCGGTGTCGACCCCTCGCGTTGGGACGAGGGGCTGCCGGCCGCCCTCTGAGCCAACCGACGCGGCGCTCGAGGAGCATAGACTCGAGCCATGCGTCCGATTCCCGCGGTCCTGTCCATCGCAGGCTCGGACTCGGGCGGCGGTGCGGGGATCGAAGCGGACCTCAAGGCCTTCGCCCGCTGCGGCGTGCACGGCATGTGCGCGATCACCGCCGTGACGGCGCAGAACACCGTGGCCGTCCGCGCCATTCACGAGTTGCCGCCCGAGGTCATCGTCGAGCAGGTCAGAGCGGTCGCCGAGGATATCGGCGTCGACGCCGTCAAGGTCGGAATGCTTGGCAGCTCGCGGACAATCGAGGCGGTGGCCGGAGCGCTCAACTTCGTCCGCGATGCGCCGATTGTGCTCGACCCCGTGATGATCTCCGAAAGCGGCGCGACCCTGCTGGAGCCCGCGGCGCGCGATGCCCTCCGGGAGCTTCTGCTGCCGCGGTCGACGGTCATCACGCCGAACGTTCCCGAGGCGCTCGCCCTCACGGGTTCGGCTGGCGCCCGCCCCGCGGTCGATCTCGCGCAGGAGCTGCGAAAGCTCGGCTGCGGTGCGGTCGTCGTCACCGGCGGTCATCGTGAGGGGGCGATCGACGTCTACTGCGACGCGGGCGGTTGCGTCACGATTCCGGGCGAGCTGTACGCGGATGGCGCCGCGCACGGCTCCGGCTGCACGCATTCTTCGACCCTGGCGGCGCACCTCGCGCTCGGCTTCGACCCGCTCGAGGCCGCACGTGCGGCAAAGCGAGTCGCCTCCCGGGCAGTCCGCGACGGGCTGCGGGGAATCGGTGCGGGCAGCGGCCCGGTGGACGTCTTCGGCCTGGGGCGTGCGGCCGCCCGCGGGGACGGTGCGGCCCATCAGGCGACTCGCCATTTGACATAATCGTTTGCCCGCAAGCGCCAGACGCACGAGGCTAGGAGAGCCGGATGAAGTTCCTTCGGATGAAGCCGGGCCATGGTGAGGTCCTCCTGACGGAGGGCGATCCCGCTCTGCCGGGGGATGCGGAACGGCTTCTCGCCGAATTCCGTGAGCAGCTCGACGAGGGCATGTGGGCCGCCGTGCCGAAGGTCGCTCCCGATGGTCATCGCGAAGCGAACATGGTCACCCGGTTCGAGGAGATTCCGGCCGACGCGGAGCGAGTGATTTTCTTTCCCCGCGCGGCGGGCGGCTGAGCGTGCTGCTCGCGCTGCTCGCGCTGGCTCTGATCGCGGCGATTCTTTCCGCGCCTATGACGCTCCGGCTGCTTTCCTCACAGCTGGCGCGGTGCCGAGCCTCGCGGCGACGACTTCGCGCCAGCGCGAACGAGCTCCCCGATCCCGGTCGTGAGCGTCGCGCCGAGCAACGCGCGCGGGAGCTACTTCGCTCGTGCGTCAGCGAAGAGGAATGGGCGATGTACCGCGACCTCGGCTTCATCCGGGTAAATGGTCGGCTTCGACGCCGGAGTGGCCGGGGCGACGCAACCGGGGGCCGCGCCGCGACCGGGGACCCGGCGTACGCATACCTGATCTACCCCCACAAGCCGATCGTTGCATTCGTCCCGGGTAATGGCAGGCTGCTGAGCGAGTACTGCGTCGAGTTCCCGGATTTGACCGGCGCGATCTCACAGACCCGCCTTCCCGACTCGGACGACGTCCTCGCCAAGTGGATGGCACTTACCGGGGACGAGCAGCGCCTCATCCGCAGTGCCAACATGCACCTGCCGGGAGGTCAGGTCGATCCTGGTCGTGTGCGGCGCGATCTGTGGCGACTGTCCGAGTGGGAACGGCAGCGTCGCGGCTCGGATCCGACGCGAACCGCCTCGAGCGATTCGCGTTGAGACGGCACGCTCAGACCGCTTCGTGACGACTACCGCCTCGGACCTCAAGCGACGCTCGCGCGTCCTCACCGAGGGACCGCAACGAGCGGCCGCACGTTCGTATCTCCAGGCCATCGGCTTCGATGACGAGGCGATGTCCAAGCCGATCATCGGAGTCGCATCGACGTGGATCGAGACGATGCCCTGCAACTTCCACCTGCGCGCTCTGGCGGCCAAGGTCAAGGAGGGGCTGCGCGCCGCCGGCGCAACCCCGATGGAGTTCAACACGATTGCGATCTCAGACGGGATCACCATGGGCACGAGTGGCATGAAGACGTCGCTCGTCTCCCGGGAGGTCATCGCCGACTCGATCGAGCTGACCGCGCGCGGATACCTGTTCGACGGAGTTGTCGCGCTGAGCGGCTGCGACAAGACCCTGCCGGGGACGGTCATGGCACTCGCCCGGCTCGACGTGCCGAGCCTGATGCTCTACGGCGGCTCGATCATGCCCGGCCGGTATCAGGGACGCGACATCACCATCCTGGACGTCTTCGAGGCGGTTGGCGCGCACGCCGCGGGAAAGATCACGGACGCTGAGCTGCACGAGATCGAGGTCGCGGCAAGCCCGGGCGCGGGGGCATGTGGCGGTCAGTTCACGGCGAACACGATGGCGATGGCCTTCGAGGCGCTCGGCGTCTCGCCGATCGGCTCGGCGATGGTCCCGGCGGTCGACGCCACGAAGGCCGACGTCGCCTTCGAGGCGGGTCGCCTGATGATGGACGTCCTCGCCGCCAACCTGACCCCGCGCGAGATCATCACTCCCGAGTCGCTTGAGAACGCGATCGCGACGGTCGCAACGAGCGGCGGCTCGACGAACGCGGTCCTGCACCTCCTGGCGGTCGCCCGTGAGGCCGATGTGCCGCTCGATATCGATGACTTCGCACGCGTGCTCGACCGGACCCCGCTGCTCTGTGACCTGAGGCCCGGCGGTCGCTTCAACGCCGTCGACCTCTACCGTGCCGGGGGCATCGAGCTTGTGCTCGAACGTCTGCGTGAAGGGGGCTTCCTGAACCCGGACGCGATCACCGTGACCGGGAGGACGATCGGCGAGCACGCGGCACTCGCCGAGGAGGCTCCGGACCAGGAGGTCATCCGGCCGCTCTCGAGGCCGATCAAGCCGCACGGCGGGATGGCGGTGCTGCGCGGAAACCTCGCTCCGGAAGGGTGCGTCGTCAAGCTCGCTGGCCACGACCGCCGCCGGCACGCCGGCCCCGCGCGGGTCTTCGAGACCGAGCAGGGCGCGATGGCGGCGGTCACCGAAGGGCGGGTGAAGCCGGGAGACGTCGTCGTCATCCGCAACGAAGGCCCGGTTGGGGGACCCGGCATGCGCGAGATGCTCGCGGTGACCGGCGCGATCAATGGTGCCGGTCTGGGCGATGAGGTGGCGCTGCTCACGGACGGGCGCTTCTCGGGGGCCACCCACGGCTTCATGTGCGCGCACGTCGCACCGGAGGCGGTTCGCGGCGGTCCGATTGCCGCGGTAGCCGACGGTGACGAGGTCACGATCGACGTGGACGCCCGGCGACTCGACGTCGCGTTAAGCGATGCTGAGATCGCCGCTCGAGTGGACGCCTACGAGGTCGCCCCGAACCCCGACGCCACCGGGGTCCTAGCCAAGTACGCGCGGCTCGTCTCGAGTGCGTCGGAGGGCGCCGTCACCCTCGTCTAGGGCGCGCGGGCGCTCGAGTGCGGTCGAGAGGAACTTCGCGAGCGCCTGGTTGAAGGTCTCGGGCCGCTCGATCATCGCCATGTGGCCGGTGTCGTCGAAGACGAGCTTTCGGGAGTCGTCGATGAGCCGCTCGAACTCGTCGGCGTCCGCGACGGGGACCAGCACGTCCTCGGCGCCCCACACGATGAGCGTCGGGCAGCCAATCCGCGTGAGACGGTCGCGGAAGTCGTAGTCGGTGAGGGCTTCGAGCGCGGGCAGGAACCCCCGCCGGCCAGCGCCGCGTGTGACCTCGTATAGGAGTTCGGTGCCGATCCGCTGCGGGTGGCGGACGATCATCCCCCACAGCGGGAGTCGCAGCCTTGGTCGTCGCACGACCTTCTCACTGTGCGCAACGACGCGCGTGGAAGCCGCGGCGAACAGGCGCGCACCCGCCATGGCGGGCTGCCGCTTCAGATCGGCACTCGAGATACCGGCCGCCGAGACGAGCACCAGCGCCTCGACCCGATCGGGATACTGGATCGCGCACTCCGCGCTCGTGAAGCCGCCCATGGAGTTGCCGACGAGGGTGACCCGACCGAGCTCGAGGCGTTCGCACAGCTCCTCGACGCACTTGCCGTATCCCGGCAGCGAGATCTCGTCGGCGGGAAGATCCGACTCTCCAAAGCCGGGCAGGTCAAGGGCGATCGCTCGACGGCCGTCGGCCGCCAAGCGGGGGATCGTCTCGAGCCAGTTTTGCCAGCAGCCGCCGAGGCCGTGGATGAGTACGACCGTGCCGCCCGACCTCGCCTCGCCGCAGTCGACGTAGTTGACCCGCCGACCGCCGATCTGCATCTCGCGCAGATGCGGACGCCAGTCGATCGCGCGCCAGTCGGGTTCGGCAGGCGCCCCGTAGTCGGAATCCGCTCGCGACGCTCCCCAGGGCAGCGCGGGCCATGCCTTTGACTGCTTCATCCAAGGCACAGCCCGTACGGTACTGGACGGATTGACGCCTCGCTGGGCGTGTCACGTGCGGGGTGGTCTGCGACAATCGGGGCGTGTCGGACGGGGGTAGGACCAGCTTGCGCGAGCCCGAGGGCGTCGCCGACCGCCTCGGCCTGCGCCCCTTGCCCGCCGCCCGCGCCAGGGACCTGCGGCCGTACCTGCCCGGAGTTGAGCCGGAGCGGCAGGTCAATGACTGGGGTCGCTCCGAGCGCATCGAGGGGCTGCTCGACCGAACGCTGGTTGACTTCTTCTACCGCTACTGGTTTCGATGCGAGGTGGAGGGCATCGAGAACGTGCCCTCGTCCGGCGGTGCGCTGCTCGTCTCGAACCACTCGGGTGCGCTGCCACCGGACGCGACGATGATCGGAAAGGCGATCAAGGCCGAACATCCCCGCCCGCGACCGCTCAATGTCACCATCGAGCATTTCTTCAAGGGCTATCCAGGGTTTTCGATGCTGCTGCCCAAGCTCGGCTGCGTCCCTGCCCATCCCGCGAACGTGCAGCGTCTGCTCTACGACGAGCAGCAGCTGGTGCTTGTCTTCCCGGAGGGCCGCAAGGGCACCGAGAAGCTCTACAAGGACCGCTACAAGCTGCGCCGGTTTGGTCGTGGCGGCTTCGTCGATGCTGCGCTTCGAGCGCAGGCCCCGATCGTTCCCGTATGCGTCGTTGGGGCCGAGGAGGCCGCACCGATCTTCGCTCAGGTGAGCGTCCTGCGACGTCTCACGGGCCTGATCTACTTTCCGATCACACCAACCTTTCCGCACCTCGGACCACTCGGAATGCTCGGATACCTTCCGGCGAAGTTCCGCATTCGCTTTCTCGAGCCGATCCACCTTCAAGGCGAGGACCTGCAGCGCGACAAGTCACTCGTTCAGACGATCGCGCAAGAGGTCCGGGCTCGGATCCAGGACCAACCTGTTCGACATGGTCAAGCGGCGAACGTCGATCTGGTTCGGTTGACTCCGCGCCGCGTCCTCATAACCGGCCTCTCGACCTACTGGGGCGCTCGCCTTGCGCAGGCACTCGAGCAGAACCCCGAGGTCGAGGCGATCGTCGGGGTCGACAACCGTGATCCCACACTCGAGCTCGAGCGCACCGAGTTCGTGCGCGTCGGCAACCAGCATTCTCTGCTGCGAAGAATCGTCGAGGGCGCCGAGATCGACACGGTCGTCGACAGTCGGCTCGTCGTCGACTCGGTTACGACCTCAGCGCGCAACGCACACGAGAACAACGTAATCGGGACGATGAACATCCTTGCCGCCTGCGGTGGCCCCGACTCGAGCGTACGTCACTTCGTGTTCAAGTCATCGGCCCACTACTACGGCGCCGAGCAGGACGACCCGGCGTTCTTCACCGAATCGATGGGCCGGCCGCACGCTCCCCGTACCAACATCGAGCGCGACATCGTCGAAGCGGAGGCGACGGTTGCCGACTTCGCTGAGAAGAACCCAGACGTGTCGGTCGCGATCCTCCGCTTCGCGAACGTACTCGGGCCCGACGTCAGGACCTCTCACACCGCGCTCTTCGCACTTCCCGTGGTGCCGATGATCCTGGGCTTCGATCCGCGGTACCAGTTCGCCCATGAGGAGGACGTCGTCTCAGCGCTCCTGCACGCTGTCGAGGGCGGCCTGCGGGGCGTCTTCAACGTCGCCGCCGACGGGGTCCTCGCGCTGAGCGAGGTGATCGGCCTGCTCGGCAAGCGGTACGCGCCGGTGCTTCCCGCCGTGGGGGACAGGCCTGGCGGCCGGCGTCATGCGGCGCCTGGGACTGCAGATCCCGCCGGAGATGCTCCAGCAGATGCGGTTCGGACGGGGCCTCGACAACCGCAAGCTGAAGGCGACCGGCTTCGGCTACCGCTTCACGACGCGTGAAACCGTCATCAAACTCGCTGAGTACCTCCGCCTTCACCCGGTCCTGAGAGGGGTGCGCGAGCCATACCGCTACGAGCGCGAGGTCGAGGACTTCCTTCGCTGGAGTCCTTACGTCCGCCACGCCATCGGCAAGCGCGAAGCGCGGCTGTCGCCCGATGAGATGGTCGAGCTCCAGAAGCTGCTTACCGTCTACCGAGCGCAGGCCGGCGGGGCCCCGCGCGCCCGTGCGGAAGCCGTTGCCCGGACGCCCGGGCGTCGTTCCCGGCACGACGAGCGCGCAGCCCGCCGCTCGCTTGCGCCGCTCGAGCACTACGACGATCTACAGGCCGAGGAGCTGGTCTCGTTGATCGGCTCGCTCGAGTCGGACGACCTCGTGGCGCTGCTCGATTACGAACGTGCCCGGCTCAACCGCGGACCCGTGGTATCCGAGATCGAAACCGTCCTCGACCGCCGCAGGACGGGTCCAAGCAACTGAGTTGACCGGGCCCTAACCGGGGACGCCGATCGAGGGCACGGGGACCTCCTCCCACCCCTGAGCCTCGAGAGAGGCTTGGCGCGAGGTGTGTCGAATGCAGAGCGTGCCGATGAAGATTCCTCGCGTTCGCTTGCGCATCACCGCGTACCACATCGTCGAGGCGTCCGGCGGCGCCATGATTCGGTACCAGGGTCGAGCCGGATCTTCCGACTCGCTCGCGAGGCCGGCTTCGACGAGCTGCCGCCGGGTCGCCACCGCGCCCGTGTCCGTACGAATGAAGAACCTTCCCACCCTTTCCGAGGCTAGATCATGACTGTCGGCGACCAGTGGGGCCCGGCTCTGAAGGGCTTCGACGCGTATCTGCATGCGCGCGGGATGGCAGAGAAGACTCGGCGAGCGTACGGCATCGACAGCGGTCAGCTCGCACGCTGGGCACGGGGCCAGGGACTCGGGCCGAACGACGATCTCGCCGCGCCTCCTGCGCCGCTACGCGGGCGTGCTGACCGAGCGCGGTCTGAGCAAGACGACCGTAGCCCGCAAGCTCGCCTCGATCCGCGGCTTCTACCGCCACCTGCAGGCGCGTGGCGCGATCGCTGCGAATCCCGCTGATCTCGTCGCGACGCCGAAACGCGACGCCTACCTGCCGCGCGTCCTCAAGCCAGGTGAGGTGGCGGACGTGCTCGAGCGCATCCCCACCGGCCGACCGCTCGACATCCGCGACCGGGCGATCTTCGAGCTCGCCTACGGAGCGGGACTGCGCGCCGAGGAGCTGACCGCGCTCGACCTTCGACGACCTCGATCCGGACGCCGAGGAGTTGCGGGTAATCGGGAAGGGGTCGAAGACACGCGTCGTTCCTGCGGGAGAGCCAACCTGGCGAGCGCTCGAGCTCTACCTGGATCGAGCACGGCCGCTGCTCGGCGAGCGCGAGTCGGGCAGCCGGACGGAGCAAGCGGTTTTCCTGTCGCGCACCGGCCGCCGCCTGTCGACCTCGGATGTGCGCCGTCGCCTGAAGCGTCAGACCCGGCTCGCGGGCGCGGCCGCCGGCGTCGACGCCGCACACTCTGCGCCACTCATTCGCGACCCACCTGCTCGAAGGCGGCGCGGACCTGCGAGCGATCCAGGAGCTCCTCGGTCACGCCAGCATAAGCACGACACAGACGTACACTCGGATAGAGTCAGCGCGCCTGAGGGCGGTCTACGCAAAGGCGCATCCTCGTGCATAGGCGGCGGCCCAGGGAGGCAACCTGGAAGCGAACGTAAAGGCGATCGAGCTCAAGGAGCTCTGGCGCCGGTACAAGGAGACAGGGGACAAGCGAGCGCGTGAGCAGCTCGTGCTGGCCTTCTCCCCGCTCGTGAAGTACGTCGCGGGGAGGATGTCCACCGGCCTTCCCGCGCACGTCGAGGAGTCAGACTTGATCTCGTACGGCTTACTCGGCCTGATCTCCGCGATCGAGCGCTTCGACCCGAGCCGCGAGATCAAGTTCGAGACATTCGCGATGACGCGGATCAAGGGCTCGATCATCGACGAGCTCCGGTCCCTCGATTGGGTGCCGCGGTCCGTGCGTGCCCGCGCGCGGCAGATCGAGAAGGCAAACGCCCTGCTCGAGCATCGCCTTCACCGCGCGCCGACCGATGCGGAGGTTGCCGCCGAGCTCGAGATGTCGGTCGAGGACTTCAGGGATGCGTTGACTCGCATCTCGAACTCATCCGTCGTCGCCCTCGACGAGCTCTGGACGTTGTCCGACGCCTCAGGCGACCAGGTCTCCCTGCTCGACACGATCCAGGATCCCGACGCGGTCGATCCGGCCAGCGCCATGGACGCGACCGAGACCAAGGACCGGCTCGCGGACGCGATCGCTCGTCTGCCGGAGCGCGAAAAGCTCGTCGTCGCGCTCTATTACTACGAGAACCTGACACTGCGCGAGATCGGCGAGGTCCTCGGGGTGACCGAGTCGCGCGTCTCGCAGCTTCACACGAAGGCCGTCCTGCGCCTGAAGGCCGCGCTTCAGTCGGACGTCGTCGACTGAGACTCGTCGGCAGCCACGACCGGCTCGAGGGAAGCCGCTGGCGAGCAGCTTTCGCTCGAAGAGTATGTTGGCCTCTCCCACGAGGAGAGGAGACGCCATGCTGGCCGACAGGATCCGCAACGTGGCCTTGGTGGGCCACCGAGGCAGCGGGAAGACCTCGCTCAACGAGGCCCTCCTGTTCGAGGCGGGCGCGATCAACCGCCTAGGCTCGGTGGCAGACGGGACCACGGTGTCGGACTCGGCGACCGACGAGAAGGCGCGCGAGATGTCGATCGCAGCGAGCCTCGCGTCGTTCGAGTGGCAGGACCGCAAGGTCAACCTGATCGATACTCCCGGCGAGCCCTCGTTCGTCGCGGACGCGCTCGCCGCGCTGCGCGTCTGCGAGAGCGCCGTCTTCGTGATCAACGGCGTGATGGGCGTGGAGGTCAACACCGAGCGCCTCTGGCGCCGTGCCGCGGACCTGGGCTTGGCGCGACTTATCTTCGTGAACATGCTCGACAGGGAGCGCGCCGACTTCTTCCGCACGCTCGAAAGCCTGAAGGCGAGCTTCGGACCCCACGCCGTCGCGACCGAGATCCCGATCGGGACGGAGCACGAGCTCCGCGGCGTGATCGACCTAATCGACATGAAGGCCTACGACTACGAAGGCGCGGGCCGTGAGAACTGCCGCGAGATCGAGATTCCCGCGGAGCTTCGCAGCCAGGCGCAGGAGTACCGCGAGAAGCTGATCGACGAGGTCGCCGAGAACTCTGACGAGCTGATGGAGCACTATCTGGAGGGCAAGGAGATCTCTCACGAGGAGATGGTCACGACGCTGAAGGAAGGGGTCACGAGCGGCCGGCTGTTTCCCGATCACCTGCGGCGTGGCGACCAAGAACCTCGCGACGAACAGACTGCTCGACGCCTTCGTCGAGGATCTCCCGTCGCCGGTCAAGGCGGGCGCCGTCGATGCTGGAGGACGCTCGCTCGAGCCGGATCCAAGCGCCGATCTGGTCGCCTTCGTCTTCAAGACGCTCGCTGACCCCTTCGCGGGCAAGATCAACCTGTTCCGCGTCTACCAGGGCACGATGACGCCGGATACGCAGGTCTTCAACGCGCGCGCTCACGCGCGCGAGCGGATCGGGCAGCTGCTCGTACCCCAGGGGAAGGAGTTCGGACACGCCGAGGAGTTCGGACCGGGCGATATCGGCGCCGTCGCGAAGCTCAAGGAGACCCATGCGGGCGACGTCCTCGCGAGCTCCGACACGCCGGTCAGCCTCAGCCTTCCGGAGGTGCCCGCACCGGTGATGGCGTTTGCCGTCGAGCCGAGAGGGCGACGAGGAGAAAGTCTTCGCTGCCCTCCGCCGCCTCCAGGAGGAGGACCCGACGATCGACCTGCATCGTGACGAGCAGACGGGTGAGCAGATCGTCGCGGGGCTCTCGCAGATCCACGTCGAGGTGATCGTCAGCCGGCTAAAAGAGCGCTTCGGGGCGGAGGTGACGCTCAAGCCGCCGCGCGTCCCGTACCGGGAGACGATCAAGGCGAGCGCCAAGGCGCACGGGCGGTACAAGAAGCAGACGGGCGGACGCGGTCAGTTCGGTGACTGTCATATCGAGATCGAGCCACTGCCGGAGGGCGACGGTTTCGAGTTCGTCGACGCGATCAAGGGCGGCGTGATCCCCTCCGGCTTCATCCCGGCGGTGGAGAAGGGGATCGTCGAAGCGATGGCGCAGGGAGTGATCGCCGGCTATCCCGTCAGGGGAGTCAGGGTGCGCCTCTACGACGGCTCCTATCACTCGGTCGACTCGTCGGAGATGGCGTTCAAGGTCGCCGGGTCGATGGCCTTCAAGCAGGCCGCCGAGCAAGCGCAGCCGGTGTTGCTCGAGCCGATCATGACGGTAACGATCTCGGTGCCCGAGGAGTCGGTCGGCGACGTAATCGGTGATTTGAACAGTCGCCGCGGGCGCCCGCTCGGGATGGAGCCGAAGGCCGGGATGACGGAGGTCAAGGCGGAGGTGCCGATGGCGGAGATGCTGAGCTACGCGCCCGACCTCCGCTCAATCACCGGCGGACAGGGGGACTATTCGATGGAGTACGCGCGCTACGAGGAGGTCCCGGCGCACCTTGCGCAGAAGGTCATAGCGAGCGAGCGGGATTCGCTTGCGGGCGTCCGCTGAGGCGAAGCCGGGGGGTTGCCGCGGTCGCTAGCATCCCGGCGATGAAGAAGGAGGTCAGGCCGACCAACGAGGATGTCTCCTGCGAGGTCTGCGGGCGGACGATCCTCAAGGGCGAGCGGACCGAGGCGTACCTCGCGCCGGGTGGCAATCGCCACATCGTCTGCGAGCTCTGCAACGACCGCGCGTTGCACTATGGGTGGATTCGCGAGTCCGCGCACGCCGACCTTCCCACCGCAAGCCGCCACGCCGAGCCACGACGCTCCCTCTTCGGCCGACTGCGACGGCGAAAGGAGGGAGAGGTCGTTCTGGACGGAGACGAGCTCCCCGACGAGTCGGCCCCCGACGAATCCGGCGATGAGCTGCATGCCGATGATGAGTACCCGTACGAGCCGGCTGCCCCCGACCCGCCGCCCGCCATTCCCCGGATGCGTCGGCGCAAGGACCCGCGTCATGTGCGGGCCGTGCCTACGAACGGGCAAGCAAAGGTCGAGCGCGCTCTCGAGGTCTTCAACCGGTCGGACCATGTGCGTACGATCGCGGGCATCGGTCGCACGCTCGGCGAACCCTGGGTCAGCGCCCAGCCCGCACCGGAGGCCCCGAGCGAGGTGTCGCTCGTCGTTGCCTGGGAGCTGTCGTGGTACCGCTACCGCATCGACCTCGCGGAGGCGGGCGAAGCTGTTTCGCTGATCGGGAAGGGTCAAGAGCTCGACGAGCTCGACGAATCGACGCGAGACTGGAACGCAAGCGCCCTTCCAGACGGGCGGCTTGCGATCGGCGTCGTCTCATAGATGATCTATTGCGTCATCCCGCAGGCGCTCGCCGACGAGCTCTACGACAAGATGTCCGAGTACTACCGCGACGATCCGAATGTCACCGTGATAATCGACCGCCGCGAGGGGGGCGACCGCCGCAGCGCCAGCGGCGCGCAGCACGACGAGCGCCGCGAACTACGCGACCGCCGTCAACGCCGCATCCCCGGGACGTTCCCGCCGACCGTCTCGGGCGACTAGCGCGGCTGCCGTGGGCACCCGTGTCGTCGTCCACGTCGATGGGGGCGCGCGTGGCAACCCGGGACCCGCTGCGGTTGCCGCCGTCGCGACCGGCCCCAGCGGCGTCCCGCTTGCCGAGCGCGGCGCCTACATTGGCGAAGCCACCAACAACGTCGCCGAGTACCGCGCAGTGCTGCTCGGCCTGGAGCTGGCGCGTGAACTCGGCGCCGGCGAGGTGGAGGTGGTCAACGACTCGGAGCTGATCGCCCGCCAGATCGGGGGGCAGTACAAGGTCAAGAACGCCGGGTTGCGGCCGCTCTACCTCGAAACACTCGCCGCGCTGCGCGGGTTCCAACGCTGGTCGGTCAGGAACGTCCCGCGAATGAGCAACGTCCGTGCCGACGAGCTGGTCAACGCTGAGCTGGATGCAGCGCGTCGAAGCGGATGATGGGATTCGAACCCACGACCTACGCCATGGCAAGGCGTCGCTCTAGCCAACTGAGCTACATCCGCGAGAGGCGGAGATTATAGCTTCGGTAGCCGAGGCGGCCCCTAGAATCAGCGGCTCCCGGCGACGTGGCGGAGTGGTTACGCAGCGGCCTGCAAAGCCGTTTACACCGGTTCGATTCCGGTCGTCGCCTCTGCTGACTGGTCCGCCCTCTATCATTCTCGCCGCCCCCGGGGCAGGGACGACGTGTCTTCCTGCCCGCCTAAGAATCCATGAGACTGCGTCGTCGTCATGCCCGCTTGCTGCTCGCCCTTCTGGTGACAGCGCTGCTCGCCGCCCCGCCGGCGCTGGCAGCCCCCTTCTTCGGGTTCGACGACGACTGGGCATGGTCGACTGTCCACCGCGAGGCCGCGGTAAGCGAGCGTTTCCACTCGAACACGGAACGGGTCGCGGTCTGGTGGAATTCGACGGAGCCGCACAAGCACCGCTACAGCTGGGCCTATCTCGATCGCGTCTACGCGACGATGCTGAAGATGCGGGAGCGGCCGCTGCTCGACGTGCTGAGCGCGCCCCACTGGGCGATCGCGCGCAATTGCCATCCGATCCAGCGCTGTAACCAGACGCCTGCCCACGACGGCGACTTTCGCGCCTTCGTGCGGACCCTCACGCTCCGCTACCCACAGGCGATCGGCATCGAGATCGGCCAGGAACCCAACCTGACGAACTGGTCGGTGCACCCCGACCCCCGTCGCTACGCGCAGATCATGAAGGCGGGCTACGCCGGGGTGCGGCAGGCGAACAGGCACATGCGCGTGATTCTCGGAAGCACCTGCTGCAACGAAGCGAGCGGTCACGGGAGCATCGGCGCGTCACGCTTCCTCGCCGACCTCTACCGCTACGGCATCAAGGGCCACTACACCGCCATCGGGTACCACATCTACCCGGGGCGCGCGGTCAGCCTCGTCCATGCGGACCTGCTCACCGAGCTCGACGGGATGCGCGCCGTGCGCAACGCCAACCACGACCGCGCACCCTTCTGGATCACGGAGACCGGCTATGCAAGCCACGGTGTCTCACCCTACGGCGGCGGCGTCCTGGATGAGCGCAATCAAGCTCAGCGGATAACCATCACGTACGAGGTTCTGAACTCGATCCGGGACGTCCAGGCGATTTATATCTTCCGGCTTGTCGACCCGCGCAAACAGAGCTTTTGGACTGGCGGCTTCATGGGACTCTTTCATTCCGACTTCCGGCCTAAGCCGGCGGCGAACGCGCTGAAGCGCCTGACGGCGCATCGTCGCTGAGCGTCGCCGTCGGGCGTTGTGCTCTCCGGGGAGCTCCGCGAGTCGTCGGCGCCGGGGACGGTTCGCTCTCCGCGGATTCTCATCCTGACGACCGACATCGGCGAAGGCCACGACCTGCCCGCAAGGCAGCTTGCGCTCGCGCTGCAAGGCGAGCGGCCATCGGCTGACGTGACGGTCGCCGACGGCCTTGCGGCCATGGGGCGGCTGCTCAACGCGATCGTCAAAGATCAGTCTCGCCTGATCTTCGCGGCTCCGCGGTGGATGTTCGACCTCGAGTTCTGGGCTTTCTCGCGCCTGCGCCCGACCCGCTGGCTGGCCGAAACGCTCAACTATGTGATCGGCTCTCGCGGACTGCTGCGTCTGATCAGAGCGCATGACCCCGACGTGGTTGTCTCCACCTATCCAGGCACGACCGCCGTGCTCGGAATCCTTCGGCGCCGCGGTCGTCTAGACGTCCCGGCATGCTCTGCGATCACCGACCTCGCCGCTCTGCGCTTCTGGGCGCATCCGGGCGTCGACCTTCACCTCGTCACGCACGAGGAGTCGATCGCCGAGGTGCGAGCGATCGCTCCCCGCTCCGAGATCCGCTGGGTCCGCGGGCTCACCTCGCCCGGCTTCACCGAACCGTCGGACCCGGGGGAGGGGCGACGGAAATTCGGGCTGCCAGAGCATGGACGGGTGATCGTCGTCTCGGGAGGCGGGTGGGCGGTGGGCGACCTCGCAGGCGCGGTGGAGGTCGCTCTGGAGGCCGACAGCGCCGCTGCGGTCGTTTGCCTCTGCGGGCGCAACGACGAGGTACGCAGACGCCTCGAGCGCCGCTTCGCCGCCGAGCCGCGAGTGCGACCGATTGGGTTCACGGAGCAGATCAGCGCGCTGTTTGCGGCAGCGGACGTGCTCATCCACTCGACCGCGGGGCTCACCGTCCTGGAGGCTCACATCCGCGGCTGCAGCATCATCTCCTACGGGTGGGGCGTCGCCCACATCCGCCTGAACAACCGAGCCTTCGTCCGCTTCGGAATCGCGCGCGTCGCCCGGTCACGCACTGAGCTGGCCGCCGCCCTCCGCGCCGCCCTCCGCGAGCGAAAGCCGGACCTCCACGAGACCTACGCGGCCCTGCCGTCCGCTGCCTCGGTCGTCCTCGAGCGAGCCGCCGTCCGAGCGTGACGGCGCGCGGCGCGTTCACGCTCGCGGCCGTGAGCTGGCTCGCGCCCGCACTCGGTCCGCACCTACCCGCGGCGGCTTCCGCATTTGGCATCGCGCGCCGAGTCGACTCGCCCGGGGTGGCACTGACATTCGATGACGGTCCCCATCCGCAGGCGACGCCGCGTGTGCTCGAGGAGCTGTCACGCCGGGAAGCACCCGCGACGTTCTTCCTTGTCGGCGAGCAGGTCCGTGCCCGTCCGGCGCTCGCCGCCGAGATCGTCTCGGCCGGTCACACAATCGCCCTGCACGGCTTCCGCCACCGTAATCTGATGCACGTTCCGCCAGTCGCGCTGGCGGAGGACCTCCGCCGTGCGGTGGCGACGATCGGGGAGGCGACAGGGCGGTCGCCGGACATCTACCGGCCGCCGTACGGGATCTTCACACCTGCGGCGCTGCTGCTCGCGCGCCACGCCGGCTGGCGACCGCTGCTCTGGTCGCGGTGGGGCTGGGACTGGACGCTGCGCCACGACGCGAGCGATATCGAACGACGAGCGGCAGGCCGAGTCACGGCCGGCGACGTCGTCCTGCTTCACGACGCCGACTTCTATAGCGAACCCGGTGCCTGGCGGGCGACCGTCGCGGCCCTGCCACGGATCCTTGACCGGGTCGCTCGACGGGGTCTCGCACCGGTCCCGCTCTAGACCGAAGGGCGGTAGTAGAGCGGCGCGCACCAATGATTCTGCGCGATCCAGTCGGTATTGGGAAGGTCCACACGGTGGCCCATCAAGCGATGACACGGCTCGTCGTAGACCTTCCCAGTCGAGCGCTCGATCTCATCGAAGACGATGTACTTGTAAAGCCCGGAGGTCATGCCGTCGGGCAGCTCGAGATGTGAGCGATGGACCGGATCGAGCACGGTTCGCGCGACATCGTTCTTCCAGGCGACGATCTCCTCGAGGCGCTCGGTTTGGACGAGGGCGATCGCCGCGGTGAACTCGCTCATCCGGAAGTTGAGGCCCTCCACCCGGTAGTCCATCTTGCCGTAGTTTCGGTACAGACGGGCGTGCTCGATCAGGTCGTCATGCCGCGAGACGAGCGCTCCACCTTCGCCGGTCGAGACCGTCTTGGTCGCGTAGAACGAGTAAACGCCCGCATCGCCCCACGATCCCGGCTTGCGACCGTTCCAGCTGGCGCCGTGAGAATGGGCGCAGTCCTCGATCAGGAAGATCCCCTCTGCTCGGCAGAGCTCGGCGATCTGCTCGACCTCAAAGCTGATGTGGCCGCCTATGTGCACGAGCCAGGCCGCCTTCGGCCGGTGCTCGCGCACCTTGCGCTCGAAGTCCGCGAAAGACATGCAGAGGTCGTCGCGGTTGCAGTCGACGAACTCGACCCGGCCCCCGGCGCGCACCACCGACAACGGCGTTGCCATGAACGTGTTCGACGGGCACAACACCGTCTCGCCGCGCACGCCGGCGTAGTCAAGCGCGGCCAGTGCGCCCCCGGCCCACCCCGAGAGGGCAACCGTCGAGAGGCCGTTCCAGGAGCTCCACGCGCTTTCGAAGGCGCTTGTCAGCTGGCCTTCCGACCATCGGTGCGAATCGATGACCTGATCCCACAGAGCGTGTAGGCGAGGCCGGTCGCGTGGATCGAAGCCGATGGCGAAGCGTGAGTGATCCGCCTCGGGAAGGGGCGCGTGTTCCGCCGCGAGATGTCCCCGTCCGGCCAAAGCGGCCGAGAGGCTACCATCGCCCTCAGCGGTCCCGGCGCCGCAGCGAAGCGACTAAGCTTTCGCCGCCCGCGCCGTTAGCTCAGTTGGGAGAGCACCAGCTCGACAAGCTGGGGGTCGCTGGTTCGAGCCCAGCACGGCGCATCTATCCCGTGACCGTTTGACGGCCCCGCAAAGGCGGAGATAATAGGTGCAGATCGGCACAAGGGGTCAGGATGACGGAACAGGTCGTACAGCGGAGCATCGTTTACGAGCACTGCGACGTCCCTCAGGGCGTCTGCCTCTCCGAATGGCGCGCGCAGCAGGCCCGCAGCGCGCGGCGGGCGAAGGTTGCCGGCGGCGTCTTCGCGGCGGTGGCGACGTTCGCGCCGGTCGTGATGTCCGTGCGCGGAACGCGCTCGCACTGACGCGTCGCGGCGGCGCATAATCGGGGCGGATGCCCACCAGCTCACCCCGCATGGTTCCGCTCGGGTACGGCAAGTTCGTGCGCGCTGACCGCGTCTTCGCGATCGTCCCGCTCGAGGCGGAGGAGCGCGGCGACGGCCGCCGGACCTACGTGCATGTCGAGGGGCTGTCCGAGCCGCTCGTCGCGTCGCGCTCGGAGCGGGCGATCCTCGCCGACCTCGAGTCCGCGCGCGCCGAGGCCGCGGGAGTGCCGCGGCGGCGGCGGCGCCTCGGTGGGCAGGCCGAGTTGCCGGTGTGAGCGTCGGCACCGGTCGCTAGGCGGCTTCGGCGAGGCGCTCGATCTCCTCGTCGCTGGTCCATGCGCCCACCGAGGCCCGTACCAACCCGAGACCCGGTAGGTGCCGGACGACGATGCCGACTGCGGCAAGCCGGTTCACGGTCGCCTCGGCATCGTCCGCGTGCCAGGAGACGAGCGTCGAATCCCCGCGCGGAGCTACTTCGAGTCCGCGCTCGAGAAGGCGGTCTGCAAGGCGAGCCGCGCTGTCCGTAGCGGACGTCGTCACGCGCTCCCAGCCGGCCGCGGCGAGGACGTCGAAGGCGGCGCGCGCCCAAGCCGTGGCGGGACCTGGCCCGACGCCCATGTCGAAGCGGCGCGCACCAGGGTGTACGCGCAGCTCGGCTGGCGCATGAGGATCCTGGAGCGACGCGTAGCCGGGCCACGGCGGGTCGAGCGTCTCGGCGAGCTCCGCGCGCGCGAACAGGTAGCCGCTGCCGTCCGGGCCACAGAGCCACTTCTGGCCAGAGGCGGCGTAGAAGTCGCAGCCCAGCTCGCCGACCGCCACGCGAACCGCTCCGAGCCCCTGGGCACCATCGAGTAGCACAAGAGCGTCCGCGGCGGCAAGTGCCGTCACGTGCTGCACGCGTCCGTTGATCCAGGAGACGTGCGAGCAGGCAACCAGCTTGGTGGCCGCGCGCACCTCGTCGGCCACTACGTCGAAGGGCGCGACGCGGACACGGAAGCCCTTGCGCCGCCGTGCCGCCTCGAGCGGGGCCAGCAATCCGGGATGCTCCTGGTCACTCGTCAACACCTCATCGCCCGGGCCGAGCGGTAGGGCGGAGAGGACGGTGCTCACACCGTCGGTCGTCGAGCGCGTGAGAGCGATCGCGTCCGGGGCGCAGCCGATCAGCGTCGCAACCCGGGTCCGCAGGTCGGTTGCGATTGCCTGCACACGCGCGAAGTGATGGTGGCCGGCACGCCCGTCCACGAGCTCGACGCGGATCTGCTCGCGGGCCGCCTCCGCTGCGGCAAGCGGGACGGGCCCGTCCGTCCCCGCGTTCAGGTAGGAGAGGCGCGCGAGCACCGGAAACTCTGCTCGCAACGTCTCGATGGCCATCTCCCCGATCTTATGGGGCGGACGACGCGGGTATCTTGCGGGACGTGATCGTCGAGCGCTCGATGCACGACGGGTGGCTGTCGAACGCCTACCTCGTCGCCGACACGCCGGGGGGCCATGGCGTGCTGATCGACTCGGGCGCACCGGCCGAGCCGCTGCTTGCTGCGATCGAACGCCACCGATTGCAGGTGCCCTATCTGCTGCTCACCCATCACCACCACGACCACGTCGCCGAGAACGCCAAGTTTAAGGAGCGTCTAGGAGTCGAGATCCTCGCCCACCGGCTCGAAGCAGAGCACCTGGTCGACGTCGACAGGGCGATTGAGCCGGGCGAGGTGATCGAGGTCGGCAACCTTCGAGTCGACGGCCTGTCAACGCCAGGCCATACTGCGGGCATGCTGTCGTACCGCGTCGGCGACGGTGACGTGTTCACGGGCGACACGCTCTTCCGACGGTCGGTCGGCGGGGTCCGCGCCCCGGGGTCCACGACCTTCGAGGACCTGAAGAGCTCCGTGATGGAGGTCCTGATGCGGCTCCCGCCCGATACGAACGTTCACCCAGGCCACACCGACTCGACGAGCATCGGAGACGAATGGGAGCACAACGCGTTCGTCCGAATCTGGCGCGGCCTCGATGGCGAGGGCACCGACCGTTGCCGCGTCGGCTCGGAGCAGGCGACGCTCGTCCTCCTTGCACCTGATTACGACGGCGGGCATAAGGCGTGGGTGAGGTGGGACGACTCGGGCCGGGATGACATCGTCCCGGGTTCGATGATCCAGCGGATCTAGCGGAGGCGAGGACCCCGCGGGTCCCGCCTCCGCCGGCGCGGTCGACTCAGCGGCCCTGGCCGCAGACGGGCCAAGCCGAGGTCCCACGCTGCTGGAGCAGCATCTCCGCCCGCATGGTCTGCTCCGCGGGTGAAGCTGACGCCGGATCGCCGGTGCCGCCGACGGACTGCCAGGTCTGTTCGTCGAACTGGTAGAGACCGCCGTAGGCGCCGCTGCGAGCGCTCGGGTCGCCGCTCGACTCGCAGGCCGCGATCGACTGCAACTGGCTCGAGCCGCCGGCGGCCGCACTTCCGGTGTCGGCGGTCGTGGTCGACGCACCGCTCGAGCTTCCGCTCGCCGCCGCCTGCTGCGCTTCGGCCGCCGCGCGCTGCCGCTCGCGTGCGCGCCGCTTCGCCAGTGCTACGGCGTGGTGATGGAGCGGCATCTCCCGCGCGGCGCGTCGCTTTGCCGCAGCGTCGACGCGTTGGTTGTTGGCCGCCGTCCCGGTCGGTGTGTCGATGTTGGGTTGGGGGGTGGTGCTGTCTAGGTTCGCCGCGTAGGCGACGGCCGGGACCGCGGTCAAACAACCGCACAGCCCTGACGCGATCAATCCTTTCCGCAAGGAAGCCTCCAGGGTCGGGTTCGCTGTCGCTCTCCTCCGAGCGCCCAGCGCAAATGCACAGCCCCGAGGGAGGTTCCGTCCCCGGCACTTGAGCCTCACGTCCGTGACGCGCCGCCACGATGCGGCGGGGTGTGAACCGGTCGACTGGCCCCACGGGGCGACGGACCGGCCCGATCGCCCGAAAAGTTAGCAGCGCGGCCTGACTGTCAAGTGATATCGATCACGCAGCAACCTTGAGCAATCGCGAAGCCGGCAATCGTCCGCGCGATAAGTTCAGCGCATGCGCGTGACACTCCCCGATGGCACGCAACTGGAACTCGAGGACGGCGCGACCGGCGCCGATGCCGCGAGCGCCATCGGCGCAGGCCTCGCGCGCGCGGCACTCGCTGCCAAGCAGAACGGCGCCGTTCGCGATCTCGCGGCGCCTCTGATCGGCGGCGAGCATCTCGAGATCGTGACCCCTCGCTCGAAAGACGCACTCGAGCTGATCCGCCACGACGCGGCGCACGTGCTTGCCGAAGCGGTCGTCGAGCTCTACCCGGGTACGAAGGTCTCGATCGGACCCCCGATCGAGAACGGCTTCTACTACGACTTCGAGTTCCCCGAGGGCGTCAAGGTCTCGGACGTGGAATTGCCGACGATCGAAGAGCGAATGCGAGAGCACATACGCGCCGACGAGGCCTTCGAGCGCGAAGACGTGCCCGTCTCGGAAGCCCTCGAGCTGTTCCGCAGCAGGCGGGAGCCGTACAAAGTCGAGCTGATCGAAGACCTCGCGCGTGATCAGGGCGCCGAGACCGTCTCGCTCTATCGCAACGGTCCGTTTCTAGATCTCTGCCGCGGTCCGCACGGGCCGTCGACGGGCCGGATCAAGGCGGTGAAGCTGCTCTCTGTCGCGGGCGCCTACTGGCGCGGCGACGAACACCGAACGATGCTGACGCGCATCTACGGCACCGCGTTCCTCTCGCAGCAGGACCTTGCCGAGCACCTCGAGCGGCTCGAGCAGGCACGCGCGCGCGACCACCGTCGCCTCGGGCGCGAGCTCGAGCTCTTCTTCATGTCCGATCTTTCACCCGGCTCGCCGTTCTGGCAACCGGCCGGCATGGTGATCTGGAATGAGCTGACCGAGCTCTGGCGCGTCGAGAACGCCCGGCGGGGCTATACGGAGGTCAAGACCCCGATCCTCTACGACGTCGCGCTATGGAAGCAGTCCGGCCACTGGGATCGTTACAAGGACCACATGTACTTCACGGATGTGGACGAGCGCGAGCTCGGGCTGAAGCCGATGAACTGCCCCGCGCATATCCAGATCTACAAGGAGGCTCGCCGCTCCTACCGCGAGCTGCCGATTCGCTACTCGGAGGCCGGGCTCGTCCACCGCCACGAGCCGACGGGCGCGCTGCACGGCCTGCTCCGCGTTCGGCATATCACGCAGGACGACGCCCACATCTTCTGCTCGCCCGATCAGATCGAGTCCGAGGTGCTTGGCTGTCTCGACTTCGGCTTCTTCCTCTATGACATCTTCGGCTTCGAGCCGCGCCTCGAGCTATCGACCCGGCCAGAAAAGCGGATCGGCTCCGACGCGATGTGGGACGAGGCGGAGCGGTCGCTGATCGCCGCGCTCGAGCGAGCCGGGCTCGCGTACGACCTCAACCCGGGAGACGGGGCCTTCTACGGACCGAAGATCGACTTGCACATGCGGGACTCGATCGGCCGCTCATGGCAGCTTGGAACGGTCCAGCTCGACTACTCGATGCCCGAGCGCTTCGAGCTCGGCTACACCGGGCAAGACAACGAGGAGCACCGGCCGGTGATGATCCATCGCGCGCTGCTTGGATCGTTCGAGCGCTTCATCGGCATCCTGATCGAGCACTACGCGGGCGAGTTCCCGCTCTGGCTCGCGCCGGTCCAGGCGGTGGCGCTCCCGATCGCCGATCGCCATAACGGGTACGCCTCGGCGGTCGCCACTCGCCTGCGAGGCGCCGGCCTACGAGTCGAGGTCGACGAACGCTCCGAGTCCGTCGGCCGGAAGATCCGCGACGCGGAACTCCACAAGATCCCATACATGCTCGTCGTCGGCGACAAGGAGCAGGACAGCGGGACCGTCGCACCCCGGCGCCACAAGCTCGGCGATATCGGGTCGCTTGAGCTGGACGCGCTCGAGGCGCTCCTGGTCGCTGAGGCCCGTGAGCGACGCGGGCGCGAACAGCATGCTCAGAATGGTTGATCGGGTCCGGGCCACCGCTATACTCGGCCTCGAATGAGGGGTTTCCAGTTCACGCGCCGTCGATCGACGCCGCCCGCACCCTTCTCCAGCACCGCTTTTTGCCACCACCTTTGAAGTCCAGCTCGCCTTTCGGTAGTGCCGATCCCGCGTAGGTTTGATCGGCGCCCGCCCGAGCGGGACCAGACCCGGATCAACGAGCGAATCCGCGTCCCCGAGGTGCGGCTAATCGCCGAGGACGGGCGCCAAGTCGGCGTCGTCTCCCGCGACGAGGCACTCCGCTACGCCCAGGATCGCGAGCTCGACCTCGTCGAGGTGGCTGCCGAAGCGCGACCACCGGTCGTCCGCGTACTCGACTACTCCAAGTACAAGTACGAGCAGGAGCAGAAGGCCAAGGCGGCCCGCAAGCACCAAAAGCAGGTCACGGTACGGGAGATCAAGTTCCGTCCGAAGATCGCCGCGAACGACTACGAGACCAAGAAGGGCCACGTCGAGCGTTTCCTGCGCCACCAGGACCGGGTCAAGATCACGATCATGTTCCGGGGTCGCGAGACGACTCACCCGGAGCGCGGCGAGCAACTGCTCATGCGCCTCGCCGAGGACGTGGGGGAGATCGCGACGATCGAGCAACGTCCAAACTTGGACGGTCGGAACATGACCATGGTCCTCGCTCCCGTCCGCCCGAGGGCCGACGCAGGCGGCGGCCAGGAGGACGCCGCACCGGGCAACGACGCTGGTCCGGACGACGCACCACCCAACGGTGCCTCCAGCGGCTAGACGGCTTAGGCGGAGCCGGCTGTCTACACTACGCGAGTCCCATGCCGAAGATGAAGACGCATTCCGGAGCCAAGAAGCGCTTCCGCCAAACCGGTCGCGGCAAGCTTCGTGCCAGGCACGCCATGCGCAGCCACATCCTCGGTAAGAAGAACGCCAAGCGCAAGCGGAGGCTCGCGTCCCCGATGCCGGTCGCAGATCAGGACCGCAAGACGGTAAGGGGGCTCCTCGGCAAATGAGTCGGATCAAGCGCTCCACCGGAGCACGCAAGAAGCGCCGTGCGGTGCTGGATCGCGCCAAAGGCTACCGGGGCGAGCGTCACTCGAGCTATAAGCGCGCCAAGGAGCAACTGCTCAAGTCCGACGCTTACGCTTACCGCGACAGGCGCAACCGCAAGCGCGATTTCAGGCGCCTCTGGATTACGCGCATCAACGCCGCAGCCAGGCGCGAGGGTCTCAGCTACAGCCAGCTGATGCACGGGTTGCGGGCGGCCGAGGTGGAGCTCGACCGCAAGGTGCTAGCCGACATCGCCGTGCGCGACCCCGAGACCTTCCGACGTTTTGCCGAGCGCGCCCGGGAGGCGGCGGCTGCCTGAACGGCAGGACCGCCAGATCGACTCCACGGGCGCCGCTTTAGGCGCCTTTTTTATGCCGAAATTGATCAGCTCAACCGAAAACCACAAGCTCAAGACGATCCGGCGGCTTACGCGCGGGAAGCGCGCCCGCGCGCGTAGCGGGATGTTCGTTGCCGAGGGCGAGGACCTCGTCGAGGCTGCGGCTGCTTCGGGTTGGGAGCCGGAACTGCTGCTGCGTGCCGGCGTGGACGTCGAGCCCGCATTGCTGGCCGAGGTGAGCACGCTTGGCTCCGGCACGCGAGTGCTCGCCGTCTACCGGGAGCGGTGGGCACAGCCTGGTGGGGAGCTTTCGGTCTACCTCCACGCTGTTGCCGACCCGGGGAACATCGGCACGATCATTCGATCCGCACACGCGTTCGGGGATGGGCCGGTCGTCCTAGGTCCAGCTTGCGCCGACCCCTACTCACCCAAGGCCATCCGGGCAAGCATGGGCTCTATCTTCGCCCGGCCGCCCGCCCGAGCAGCATTCGAGCAGCTGCGCGGCACGACGATCGCGCTCGACGCCCGTGCCGCCCAGACCTTGGAGCAGGTTCCGGTCGAGCCGCCGACCATCCTCTGCCTCGGTGCGGAGCGCGACGGACTTCCGGCCGGGGTCAGCGAGCTGGCTGATGTCCGTGCGCGGATCGCTGTCGCCAATGATGGACCACAATCACTGAACGTGGCCATGGCGGCGACCGTGGCCCTCTACGAGCGCAATAGGATGGCGCACCATGTCTGACACCGCGCTCCGCCTAGACCAGCTGAGGGCGGAGGCGCTGGCAGCGGTCGACGCCGCCAAGACGTCGGATCAGGTCGAAGCCGCGCGGGTGCGCTATCTCGGGCGGCGGTCCGAGTTGGTAGCCACGCTGAGATCGATCCGCGACCTGCCGGCCGAGCAACGCGCGCGCGTGGGACAGGCGGCGAACGCCGTCCGCCAAGAGCTCGAGAGTGCACTCGGCGAGCGAGCGCACGCCCTCGAGGAGGCCGAACTCGAGCGGCGTCTCGAGTCAGACCGGATCGACGTGACGCTCCCGGGGGACCCCATCGTCCCCGTGGGGCACATGCATTTGATCAGCGCGACACGTCGTGAGATCGAAGACGTCTTCGTGGGCCTCGGCTTCACGGTCGTCGAGGGCCCCGAGATCGAACTCGACTACTACAACTTCACCGCGCTCAACATGCCGCCGGACCATCCCGCTCGGGGGATGCACGACACGTTCTATCTCTCGGCCGACGTGCTGCTGCGCACCCACACCTCGCCGATGCAGGTGCGCTCGATGGAACAGCAGGCCCCTCCCATCTACGTTGTCGTGCCCGGACGTGTCTACCGGCGAGACTCGGACGCCACGCACACGCCGATGTTCCACCAGATCGAGGGACTGGCCGTGGACGAGGACATCACGCTCGCCGATCTGCGCGGCGTCCTGCTCGAGTTTGCCCGCTCGATCTTCGGCGAAGAACGCGAGATCCGCCTGCGCGCGAGCTACTTCCCGTTCACCGAGCCGAGCGTCGAGGTCGACGTCTCGTGCTTCCGTTGTGGCGGCAGCGGGATGCTCCGTGACGGCCCGCGCGATTCTCTCTGCAAGGGATCCGGGTGGATCGAGGTACTGGGCGCCGGGATGGTGGACCCGAACGTGCTGGCCTTCGTGGCGGACCACGGCTACGACCCCGAGCGGGTACAGGGCTTCGCCTTCGGACTCGGCATCGAGCGGATCGCGATGCTGCGCCACGGCATACCTGACCTGCGCCTGTTCTTCGACAACGACCTGCGCATGCTGGAGCAGTTCGGCTGATGTACGAGCGGCACCCGGTCAGGCGGCTTCCAAGGCAGTCCGACTGATGCTCGTTCCGAGTGAATGGCTGCGCGAGTACTGCGATCCCGAGCTCGCGAACGCAGAAGTCGCCGAGCTGCTGAACGCCGCCGGCCTCGAGGTCGCTCGGATTGAGCGGCCGGGACTCGAGTCGCCGGATGGTTTCGTCGTGGGACGCGTGCTGACGGCTGAGCCACACCCGAATGCCGAACGGCTGCGGGTGTGCACGGTCGACGACGGCTCCGACCGACCGCGCACGATCGTCTGCGGCGCGCCCAACGTCGCCGCGGGGCAGACCGTTGCCGTCGCCCGACCGGGGGCGCTTCTGCCCGATGGGCGCCGGCTGGGTGCCGCGAGGCTGCGCGGGGTCGAGTCCGAGGGAATGATCCTCGCAGAGGACGAACTCGGCATCGGCCCCGACCACAGCGGCATCTTGGTGATCGATAACGGTGCGCCTCCCGGCGCGAGGCTGGTCGACGTGCTGCCGCTCGTGCAGGACGTCTTCGACCTCGAGATCAGTCCGAACCGGCCAGACGCGCTCGCCGTCTATGGGGTCGCGAGGGAACTTCACGCGCTTAGCGGCGCGCCGCTGGCTCCGGATCCCACGGACACCGACGCCCCCGCCAAGGGGGGCGGGGATGCTGGCGACCACGCGCGGGTGGAGGTCTTGGACCCCTCCATATGCCTGCGATTCACCGCGCGCATCTTCGAGGACGTCTCCGTCGCCCCGTCTCCCGCTTGGCTCAAAGCGCGCCTTACCGCTGCCGGCCAGCGACCGATCTCCAACGTGGTCGACATCACCAACTACGTGATGCTGCTGACCGGTCAGCCGCTTCACGCGTTCGACCTCGACCGGGTCCGAGGCAGCCGAATCATCGTCCGGCGAGCCGGCCCAGGCGAGCGGATGACGACACTCGACGGCATCGACCGGGAGCTCGACGAAAACATCGCGCTGGTCTGCGATGCCGAAGGCCCCTCGGGCATCGCAGGCATCATGGGAGGCCAGTTCTCCGAGGTCTCCGCCTCCACCGGGCGAGTGCTGATGGAAGCAGCGACCTGGGTCGGCCCGAACATAATGGCCAGCTCGACAAGGCTCGGCGTGCGGACGGAGGCGAGCGCTCGGTTCGAGAAGCAGCTCCACCCCGACCAGGCTCTTGACGCACAAAGGCTCGCTTCGCGGCTGATGATCGAGCTGTGCGGCGCGCGCCTCGTGCCAGGCACGCTTGACGCCTACCCGCACCCCCTGGGGCCCCGGCAGGTCGAGCTTCGTCCCTCGCGTGTCGCGCGCTTGCTCGGCGCGCCGATTCCCGTCGAGGAGATCACCTCCTCGCTCGAGCGGCTCGGGTTCGGAGTGGCGGAGCGCGAAGACTCGACGCTCGACGTGTCGGTGCCGAGCTATCGCGACAGCGACGTGCAGCGTGAGGCGGACCTGATCGAAGAGGTTGCACGTATACACGGGCTCGATCGGCTGCCGACGACGCTGCCCGCGCGGCGTGGCGCCGTTGGCCGCCTCTCGAGGCGGGATCGCCTGCGGCGACGACTCGAGGACGACCTGCGCGGCCGCGGCCTGATCGAGGTCGTCAGCTACAGCTTCACCTCGCCGAAGTCGCTGAGCAGGCTTCGGCTCGATCCCCTGAAGGCACTGCGCTTGGCAAACCCCCTGAGTGAGGACCACAGCGTGATGCGGCCGTCGTTGCTGCCCGGACTTGCGGAGGCGGCGGCCCACAGCCGCGCTCACGGCCAGGCGGCGTTCAGGTTGTTTGAGTCCGCCCATGTCTACGAGCCTCCGCGGGAATCGGACGGAGATGGGTCCGCGCGCGTGGCAAACGCATCGCCGGCGCGGGAGGCCCACCACCTGGCTGCGCTCGTGAGCGAGACCTCGCCGCCGGGATGGCGTTCGGCCGGCCAAGAGGCCGATTTCTACGCGATCAAGGCGCTCGTCGAGGCGCTGCTCGAAGTGGCACGCGTGGACTGGCGCGCCGTGCCCTCGGAAGATCCATTCCTGCATCCGGCACGCCAGGCGTCGATCGTCGTCGAAGCGGGACCGCTCGGGTTCGTGGGAGAGCTGCACCCGACGGTGGCCGCCGACTGGGACATCGAGCGTGCAGCCGCATTCGAGTTCGACTTCGATGCGGTCGCCCGCCTGGCGGGTGGTGCGGCAACCTACCGCGACCTGACGAGCTACCCCTCACTGCTCCAGGACATAGCGGTGGTGGTTCCGGACGGGGTCAGTGCCGACGGGGTCGTAGCCGCAGTCAGGCGCGGCGGCGCCCCCCTGCTTGCCAGCGTTGAGCCATTCGACCTGTACCGGGGTGAGCAGCTGGGTGAAGGCGAGAAGTCCCTCGCGTTGCGGCTCGAGTTTCGATCGTCCGAGCGGACGCTGACCGACGGCGACGTGGCCTCCGCGCGTCAGTCGATCGAGGCCGCACTTGCGGATCTCGGTGGGAGGCTGCGTGCATAGGGTCGCCGTCGTCGGCGCCTCGGGCTTCGCCGGTGCGCTGTGCGCGGCGATCGTCGAGCGGCACCCCTCGCTCGAGCTCAGCTCGGTGACGGCGCGCTCCGATGCGGGCCGTCGCCTCGACCACCTGTACCCGCGCCATCGCGTGCGTCGTGAGCTCGAGCATTTCGATGCCGACACGGTCGCCGCCCGTGCCGATGCCGCGCTCGTCGCCTACCCGCACGGCGCTTCGGCTCCGGTCGTCGAGGCGCTGCTCGAGCGCGGGCTGCGCGTGGTGGATCTCTCCGCGGACTTCCGGCTTTCGCGCGAGCGCTACGAGCGCTATTACCAGCCACACGCGGCGCCTGCTTTGATCGCCGAGGCGATCTACGGTCTGACCGAGTTGCATCGCGATGCGATCCGCGCCGCTCGGCTCGTCGCCGCGCCCGGCTGCTATCCGACCGCGGCCCTGCTCGCGCTCGCCCCGCTCGCGGATCGCATCGACGACGCGATAGTCGACGCGAAGTCCGGGGTCATCCGGCGCGGGGCGCGAGCCGACCGCCAGCACGCACTTCGTCTCCGCCGACGAAAACGTGAACGCCTACAAGATCGACGGCCACCGCCACCGGGCGGAGCTTGAACAGGAGCTCGGGACCGAGCGCCTCACCTTCGTACCGCACCTCGTTCCGCTCGACCAGGGGCTGCTGGCGAGCTGCTACGTGACGCCGGGACGCGCACTCGCGGCGGACGAGCTCGAGCGCCTCTTCGAGAGTGCATATGCGGACGAGCCGTTCGTCGAGCTTGCGGAAGCGCCACCCGGCGTGCGCGACGTGCGGGATACGAACATCTGCCGGATCCACGTGACGCTTGAAGCCGCCACCGGCCGGGTGCTCGTCTTCGCAGCGATCGACAACCTGTGGAAGGGCGCGGCGGGCCAGGCGGTACAGGATCTCAACCTGATGCTTGGCCTCGACGAGACCGAGGGGCTCCTGTGACCTTCTTCCGTTCGCGTTGGGTCGAGTGTCCCGGACATGTCATCGAGGTCGCCCCGACCGAGCTGCCCGCCGGCTTCGTCGCCGCGGGCGTCGCGGCGGGGATCAAGCCCGACGGACTGGACGTCGGCGTCCTGCTATCCGAGCGCGAAGACACCGTCTCGGCTGCCCGCTTCGCGGCGAATGCACTCCTCGGGGCGCCTGTCATCGTCTCGCAGGCGGCTTCGACGGCAGCGCTCCGGGCCGTGATCGCGAACTCGGGCAACGCCAACGTCGCCGATGGCGAGCGCGGTCTCGAAACCGCACGCGTATCCCAGCAGGCGCTCGGCTCGCGGATCGGGATCGACCCCCTCCGCATCGGCTTGGCCGCCACCGGCGTGATCGGCCGTGAGCTCCCCCGCGACCTCCTCGTTGACGGCATCGAGCGCGCCACGGGTGAGCTCGGCCCCTCTGCGGCCGGCTTCTCCGAGGCGATCGTCACGACCGATCGCGAGCCGAAACGCGCGTGTCTCGACGTCCTCCTCAGCGCGGGTCGGGTCCGCCTTGCGGCGCAGGCAAAGGGCGCGGGAATGATCGCACCGCGCTTCGCGACCATGTTCTGCTTCGTGGAGACCGATGCCGCTCTCGCGCCCGAGACGCTCGATCTGCTCCTCGACGTCTGCGTCAAGCGCTCGTTCGAGCGGATCTCGGTAGATGGCCAGCTGTCTACGAGCGACACCGTCTACGCGCTAGCCAATGGAGCAAGCGGTGTGCTGATCGAGCCCGAGACGCCTGACGAGCTCGCCTTCGGGGAAGCACTCGACGCGCTGCTGCGCCAGCTCGCGCTCGAGATCGTCGCCGATGGCGAGGGCGCCTCCCGGGTAGGCCGAGTCATCGTGCGAGGCGAAAGCGCTGACGTCGAGCGAGTGGCACGGGCGGTCGCCGATTCACCGCTCGTCAAGTCGGCGCTGCATGGCGGTGACCCGAACTACGGACGCCTGCTGCAGGCGGCCGGTCAGGCGCTCGCCGCGAGCAGCCCCCTGCCGCCTCCATTCCACGTCGACCTCGAGATCGAGGGCCTCCCGGTCGTATCGGGCGGCGCCGTCATTCCCCTCGAAGGAGACGAGTGGCGGCACCTCGAGGCGTCCGTGGCGCGCGACGAGGTCGAATACGCGCTGACGATCCCGGGAGAAGGCGGAGAGATCGAGCTCTTCTTCAGCGACCTCTCGCATGCGTATGTGACCCTAAACGCGGAGTACACGACATGAGCGAGATCATCTCCGGCACGGGCACGCGCGATGTCGCGACTCTGCTCGAGGCGCTTCCGTACATCCGCGAGTTCCACGGCAAGACGATCGTGATCAAGTTTGGCGGAGCGGCAATGACCAATCCGCAGCTGAACGAGGACTTTGCCAGGGATGTCGTGCTGCTCAAGTACGTCGGTATGAACCCGATCGTCGTCCATGGCGGGGGGCCCGAGATCACGCGTTACATGGAGCGGCTCGGGATGGAGGTTCGCTTCGTCGAAGGGCTCAGGGTCTCGGACGAGCCCACCGTCGAGCTGGCCAAGATGGTGCTGGTCGGCAAGCAGAACAAGGACATCGTCTTGCTGCTCAACCGTCACGGTCAGCCGGCAGTAGGCCTGTGCGGAGACGACGGATCGCTGTTTCGGGTGCGCAAGGTGCTCGCCGGCGGTGATGTCGACATCGGCTTCGTCGGCGCCATCGAGCACGTCGAGGTAGGTGTGCTCAACCACATCGCTGCCGACTACATCCCCGTGATCGCTTCGGTCGGCGCCGATGCGGACGGCCGCTCCTACAACGTCAACGCGGATGAGGCAGCGGGCGCCGTGGCGTCCGCGCTCGGCGCCTACAAGGTCGTGTTCCTGACCGACGTGCGTGGGTGGCTGCGCGACCCGAACGACCCCGCGTCGAAGATCCAAGGAGCCTCCGCCGGCGAGGTACGTAGCCGGCTCGACGGGGTCGCAGGTGGGATGCGACCGAAGCTGGCCGCCGGCGTCGCCGCTGTCGAGCGCGGTGTCAGCGCGGCCCACATAATCGACGGCCGCGAGCCGCACTCGCTGCTGCTCGAGCTCTTCACCGACGCCGGCATCGGCACGAAGATCTGGCCATGACACTCGCCGACACCGCAGCACTCGACTCCGAATACGTCGTTGGCACCTACGCGCGCATGCCGGTCGAGTTCGTCCGCGGCGAGGGAACGCGCCTGTGGGACTCCGACGGCCACGAATACCTCGATTTCCTCGCCGGCATCTCCGTCGTCCAGATTGGCCATTCCCATCCGCGCCTCGTCGAGGCGGTCCGCGACCAAGTGGGACGTCTGATGCACGTCTCGAACCTGTTCTACACCGCCCCGGGGCCGCGGCTCGCCCGGCGACTCTCCGATCTCTCCTTGCAGGGCAAGGTTCTCTTCTGCAACTCCGGGGCCGAGGCGAGCGAGTGCGCGATCAAGCTCGCTCGCCGCCGCCGGCGGGGAGGCGACATCGTGGTGGTCGAGGGCGGGTTTCACGGCCGCACCTACGGGGCGCTCTCCGCCACGCCACAGGAGTCGAAGCAGGAACCGTTCGCGCCGCTCGTGCCCGGCTTCAAGGTCGTGCCGCGCGGCGACCCGGAAGCGCTGGCCGCCGCCGTCGACGAGCGCCACGGCAGCCGTTCTGCTCGAGCCGATTCAGGGCGAATCGGGCATCCATCCACTGCACCCGCGGCTGCTCGACGCCGCGCGTGACGCCTGCGATCGCGTCGACGCCCTGCTGATATTCGACGAGGTCCAATGCGGCATGGGCCGGACGGGGAGGCTCTGGGCGTGGCAGCACGCCGGCGTACGCCCCGACGCGATGACCCTCGCGAAGGGCCTCGGCGGCGGCTTGCCGATCGGCGCCTGCGTGACCTCCCCCAAATGCTCGGACGTGCTTCGGGCGGGAGATCACGGATCGACGTTCGCCGGCGGTCCGGTGGCATGCCAGGCGGCACACGCCGTACTCGACGTCGTGACCGCCGACGGCTTCCTCGAGGCGGTGCAGCAGAACGGCGAGACCCTGCTGAGCGGCCTTGACGAGC
This sequence comes from uncultured Actinomycetes bacterium, assembly GCA_963719375.1. Taxonomy (GTDB): domain Bacteria; phylum Actinomycetota; class Thermoleophilia; order Solirubrobacterales; family Thermoleophilaceae; genus JAICJV01. The sequence goes on from CAVRBY010000001.1 coordinate 3,389,302, forward strand.
TATCCGGCGGAAGGGCCCGAGGCGAGGGACTGATGGTCGCGTTCGAGGCCGACGATGCGCCCTCACTTGCTCGGCGAGCCCTGATCGAGGAGCGCCTCATCGTCAACGCCACCGGCCCGAGCACGATAAGGCTGCTCCCTCCGCTGACGGTCAGCGAGGCCGAGATCGAGGACGCCCTTGCGCGGCTCGCCCGCGTCGTCGCCACGCCTGTAGGGTCAGGCGCCTGATGGCGGAGCAGCACGAGCGCACGGTCTTGACCAAGACCGCTTCGTACGAGGCAGAGCCGGGCGATGTTCGCCGCGTATTGCTGCTCTACTCGGGCGGCCTCGACACGAGCGTGATGCTCAAGTGGATCCAGGACGAGTACTCCGCCGAGGTCGTGGCGCTTACCGTGAACCTGGGTCAGCCCGGGGAGGACTTCGAGAACGTCAGGCAAAAGGCGATCGGCCTTGGAGCGCTTGACTGCACCGTGATCGACGCACGCGAGGAGTTTGCCGAGCGCTATGTGCTTCCCGCGATCAAGGCGAACGGGCTCTATGGCGGCGGCTACCCGCTGTTCACCGCGCTCGGCCGTCCCCTGATCGCCAAGCTCGCTGTCGAGGCGGCACGCCACAGCGGTTGCGACACGATCGCGCACGGCTGCACGGGGAAGGGAAACGACCAGGTCCGGATCGAGGCGACAGTGGCGGCACTCGCGCCCGGCATGAAGGTGATTGCGCCCGTGCGCGGGTGGCAGATGGGTCGCGAGGAGGAGGTTGCCTACGCGCGCAGGCACGGCATTCCCGTCAAGGGCGGCACCGAAGTGACCCCTTACTCGATCGACGACAACATCTGGGGGCGCTCCTCGGAGGGAGGACCGATCGAGGACATCGCCGAGCCGCCGCACGACGACGTCTTCCAGCTGGTAGGGCCGGTCGAGCGGGCACCCGACGAGCCGCAGCTACTCGAGGTCGGCTTCGAGCTCGGGCGCCCTGTCTCGCTCGACGGTGACCGCCTCGGGCTCGTCGAGTTGCTCGAGCGGGCGGGGGCGGTGGGCGCACGCCACGCGGTCGGAATCGTCGATCACATCGAGGACAGGATCGTCGGCCTGAAGGTGCGCGACCTCTACGAGGTCCCGGCGGCCGCGATAGTCCTGACCGCGCATCGCGAGCTCGAGAAGCTCGTCTCGACGATTCACCAGAACCAGTTCAAGCCGAACATCGACAACCAGTGGGCCTTCCTCGTCTACGCGGGCCTCTGGCAGGAGCCGCTGCTCAGCGACCTGAATGCCTACATGGACGCGGTCAACGAGCAGGTCACCGGGACTGTCACGCTCAAGCTCTACAAGGGCTCGGTGCGTCCCGTCGCCCGCTCGTCCCCGAACGCGCTCTACGATCCCGCCCTCGCCGGCTTCGGCGAGTCCGGCGGCCTCTTCTCACAGCAGGCGAGCCCCGGCTTCATCGAGCTTTGGAGCTTGCAGTCGAGGATGGCCTACGCCCTGCGCAATCGTCATAAGGAGGACTCATGAGCTCGCGCGGCTACACGTTGCTCGGTTGGATCGTCTGGCAGGTGGGTTCGAGGCTGCTGAAGCGCAAGCTGGCCGCCAACCGTGGAAAGCTCGCTGCCGCAGGCGTGGTAGTTCTCGTGATCGCTGGTGGAGCAGCCGCAGCTCGGGCAGCGTCGGGCGAAGACGCCTAGCCGTCCCGGGCGGGCGGTGCCCCAGGGTCTCGCACGACCCCCGGCTCGGCGGCTCCGCCGCGCTTGCCCCCCTCGGTCGGTAGGGGCGCGGCGGGCTCTGCCGAGCGTCGCCGCCTCCGCGGGCCTTCATCCGCGTCGCGCGGCTTGAAGCGGGTACCGATGCTGATCAGCAGGTGCAAGACCCCCCCTACCAGGAAGACCGCCGTGGGCACCGTCTCCGAGGAGAAGCCGAAGACGAAGGGCGATGCGATCAAGATCGCGGCAAGCGCGTAGTCGAGCAGGACGTGGACCGGCAGCGGCAGCTGGTTGACGAGGCTCGTCGAGCCACGACTGGTGGAGGCCACCACGATGAGCAGGACGCCCAGCACGATTGAGGCCGCGATCGCAGCGCCGTGCTTGTAGTCGAGCACGAGCGGGAGCGCGATGAGCGCGACTCCGCCGGCGTACTCGTAGAGCCCATGCACGAGCGCGGGTACTGGACCTTCGCGAAGCACAGCTCTCTTATACCGGGTTAGCGAGCGGGACATCGGCAGCCGGCGAGCGCGCTGTTTGCGGCGAATGCCAGGTCTGCCGTCGGGCACCGAGCTTAGACTGGCCAACGTGTCGAGCCCGACCGCCGTCCACCTGCACGTTCACTCCGAGTATTCGCTGCTCGACGGCGCTTGCAAGATCGACGCCCTCGCTGCACGCGCCGCCGACTTCGGGCAACCGGCTCTCGGGTTGACCGACCACGGTGTCATGAACGGCGCCGTCGAGCTCTACAAGGCGTGCAAGAAGCACGGGATCAAGCCGATCATCGGACTCGAGGCCTATCTCTGCGACGATCTCCGCTCCGATGCAGTCCGCTTCGAGCGGAACCACCTAACGCTGCTTGCCCACAACGGCGACGGGTACCGCAACCTCGTCAAGCTGTCCTCGGCCGGCTTCCTGCAGGGCTACAAGCGCGGCAAGGCGAACGTGGACATGGATCTGCTCGCACAGCCATGCCGACGGCGTGATCGCGCTGACGGGTTGCCTGCAGTCCCGCTTCTGCCGCCGCTTGGTCGATGACAATCCCGGGCGAGGCCCGGGAGCATGCCGACGATCTGATTCAGATCTTCGGCGATGAGAACGTCTACTTCGAGCTCCAGCGCAACGGAGTCGCCGAGCAGGACAAGGCGAACAACGGGATCGTCCAGATAGCGCAGGGAGTTGGGGCGGCCCCTCGTCGGCACCGCCGACGTGCACTATCTACGGCGCGAGGACTACGACCACCACCAGGCGCTTCTGTGCGTGCAGACGAAATCGACCCTCGCGCAGCCGAAGATGCGCTTCGACACGAACGAGTTCTACCTCAAGGACTCGCGGGAGATGGCGGAATCGTTCGCGCGAGTGGCCGGAGGCGGTACCGACGAGCCTCGAGATCGCCGAGCGCTGCAGCGTCGAGCTGGAGCTCGGCGGGCGCCTGATACCGCGCTACACCACTCCGGACGGCAGCGACGAAGTCGCGTATCTTCGCCGGCTCGCCGGAGAGGGCCTGCGCCGGCGCTACGGCGATCCGCCGCCCGCCGAAGCGGTCGAGCGCCTCGAGATGGAGCTCGAGGTGATCGTCCGGATGGGGTTTGCGGCCTACTTTCTGATCGTCTGGGACTTCGTCAAGTTCGCCAAGGACTCGGGGATCGCAGTCGGTCCGGGCCGCGGGTCGGCAGCCGGCTCGATCGTCGCGTACTCGCTGAACATCACAGACGTCGATCCGCTCCGCTACGAGCTGCTGTTCGAGCGATTCCTGAATGCGGAGCGCGTCTCCATGCCCGACATCGACATCGACTTTTCGGTCAAGGGCCGCGAGCGCGTGATCCGCTACGTGAGCGCCAAGTACGGTCCCGAGTCCGTTGCCCAGATCGTCACCTTCGGGCGCATGTTCCCGCGCGCGGCGACCCGTGACGCCGCGCGCGTACTCGGCCACGACTACGGCGCCGGGGACCGTCTCGCGAAGATGATTCCGGACCCGATCATGGGTCGCCCACCGTCCTTCGAGGAGTGCCTCGCCCCGGGCGAAGAGCTCGCGAAGGCGTACGCGGAGGACCCCCAGGCGAAGCAGATAGTCGACGTGGCCCGCGGTCTCGAGGGGGTCGTGCGCAACTCGTCAATCCACGCGGCGGCAGTCGTCATCGCCGACCGACCGCTGACCGACATCGTGCCGCTCCAGCTCGCCGAGGAACGAGGCGAGGTGGCGGAGGACGGGGGCCGCTCCTACAAGACCGTGACGCAGTACTCGATGAAGCCGATCGAGGAGATCGGACTGCTCAAGATGGACTTCCTGGGCCTGCGCAATCTCGACGTGATCGAGTCTGCGCTCGACATCATCGAGCGTTCGACCGGCGCGCGTCCCGACATGACGACGTTGCCCCTCGACGATTCAAAGACCTACGAGATGCTCGCCCGAGGCGACTCGGTCGGCGTCTTCCAGTTCGAGTCGGAGGGGATGCGCGAGGCGCTGCAGGAAGGTCCGCCCGAACGAGTTCAACGACCTCGTCGCCCTCGGCGCGCTCTACCGGCCGGGCGCGATGCGCCACATCGACACCTACGCGCGAAACAAGCGCCACCCCGAGGCAGTCCAGTACCTCGATCCGCGCCTGCGTCCGATCACCGAGTCGACCTACTCGGTGATCCTGTACCAGGAGCAGTCGATGCAGATCGCGAAGCAGATCGCCGGCTTCACGGGCCCGGAGGCGGACGACTTGCGCAAGGCGATCGGCAAGAAGAACCGCGAGGCTATGGCGCGGCTGAAGCCGAAGTTCTTCGAGGGGGGCAGGGCGAGCAGTACGGCGGAGAACGTGATCGAGGAGCTCTGGGCGGTCAACGAGGCAGCTGCCGACTACTCCTTCAACCGCTCTCACGCCGCGTGCTACGCGCTGATCTCCTACCGCACCGCGTGGCTCAAGGCGAACTATCCAGCCGAGTACATGGCCGCGCTGATCTCCTCGGTGATGTCGACGAAGGACAAGGTCCCCTTCTTCGTCTCACGCTGCGAGGAGATGGGAATCGAGGTCCTGCCCCCCGACGTCAACGAGTCGAGCCACGACTTCGTCGTTACCGGCGGCAACATCCGCTTCGGCCTTGACGCAGTCAAGAACGTCGGCATCGGCCGCTGTCGACGCCGTCATCGAGGCGCGCGACGAGGGCGGGCCCTTCAGCTCGATATGGGACTTCTGCGAGCGCGTCGACTGCCGAGCAGTCAACAAGAAAGCGATCGAGTCTCTCGTCCGCTGCGGAGCGCTGGACTCCACGGGCGCCACGCGGTCGGGAATGCTCGAAGTTCTCGCACAGGCCCAGGCGGCCGGGCAAAAGCAGCAGCAGGACGCGCTCCTCGGTCAGGGCTCGATCTTCGACGTAGGAGGGGGAGCGGACGGGAGCGCCGGCGCCGTTCAGCGTCCCGCAGCACCCGCCGGTTCCGAACCTCCCGGACGACCGCAAGGACGTCAACGAGATGGAGAAGGAGACACTCGGGCTCTTCCTCTCCAGCCATCCGCTCAAGGAGGTACGACCGGCGCTGCGCGCACGCGTCGAGCACACCCTCGCCGAGCTCGCCGACCTCAAGGACGGCGAATGGGTGACCGTCGGCGGGATGATCGCCGAGTGCAAGCGGATCCGGACGAAGAAGGGCGACCCGATGATGTTCGCGACGCTCGACGATCTCGAGGCTCAGGTCGAGATCCTCATCTTCAACTCCGCCTACGGGTCGAACGAGGCCAAGCTCGACACGGACAAGGTCGTCATCGTGCGCGGCCGCGTCGACCACAAGGAGAAGGGGGAGACGAAGCTCGTCGTCCAAGACGTCGAGCTGTTCGAGCCGAGCGCGGAGGAGGTCGAGAGGCCGCGAAGCGCATCGTCGTACCCGAGCAACCGGTGCGGCGGATCACGATCGAAGTCGAGCCCGGAGTATCGGCGACCTTCCTCGACGAGCTGCGCGAGCTAGTTAGCCACCATCGCGGCGACCACGAGCTCGAATTGAGGGTGGGCGACCGGCGGCTCGTACTCGGCGATGACTTCCGCGTCTCGCCTCTTCGCTTTCGCGCCGACCTCGGCGCCCTCTCGGGTGGCGCTCAGCTCGTCGCCTGAGCGTGCCGGCACCTGTTCGACGCAACCTGCACTGACGGCAGCGCAAGTCGCTTTGCCGGGCCCGGCGGCCTGCGCCTCACCCGGCCGCGCTACGCGGGTAAACTCGCGTCCGTGTCCAGTTCCGCGCGGGCAGTCGAAACCACGGAGTGTCGCCAGTGCTGCGCGTTCTGCGATCGCGTGGTACATCCGGCGGGCTGCATCGAGGAGGGATGCAGCTATCTCTACCTCTATGACGACGAGCTCACCGGTGCGCGTTACATGGGGTGCATGAACAAGGTCTTCCGGGTCGAAATCGATGTAGCCCTGTTCAGCGAGGCCGAACGCACGAGGCAGGGATACGGCGGCGTCAAGATGACCGGCCGTGCGCTGCCTCAGTGCCGCACCTCCGTCGAGCGTGCCTACGCAGGCAGCGGAGATCCCTTCGCTTGCGTCAACCCTGGCTTCTTCGATGCGGCGGACGGCGGCGACGCATCCGCTGCCTTCGACCTACGGGACAACCTCTAGCGCGAAGCAGTCGATCGTGCTGAGGCGGGCGGGCGCCACTTGTCAACACACGGGCCGCTGCCCGGCACGGCTCCGCAACCCCTCCGCCCTCAGCTCTCGCGCGATCGCTATCTGCTCGGCGTCCGGGCCCTTGCCGTCCGTGCCAGGCACTTCGAGGAAAGCAGCCAGATCCTCGAAACGAGGTTCCGAGAGGAACGCTCCGAGGCCGATTCGCCCGAGCTCGCCATCCGGCAGGTTCGCGTGCCGATCGCGATTTGTGCCGAGCGACGCCTGCGAGTCATTGACATGTAGGCAGCGAAGCCGCTCCAAGCCGATGGCGCCGTCGAAGTCGTCGATCGCCGCGCCGAGCCCCTCGGCCGTCCGGATGTCGTAGCCCGAGGCGAGCAGGTGGCAGCAGTCAAGGCAGATCCCTACCCGCGGATCTCCGTCCGCCAGTTCGAGCAATAGCGCCAGCTCTTCGAACGATCGTCCGATGGTTCCGCCGGCTCCAGCCGTGTCCTCAAGCAGCAGCGCGCATTCCTCCGAGTCCTCGAGGACGCGCCGGATCGCCTCCCCGACACGTTCGAGCGACTCCCCAAGCGGCTCGCCGACCGTCGAGCCGGGATGAAAGACGACGCCATCGGCCCCGATCGCGTCGCCCACCCGGAGGGCGTGGGTGAGCGACGCGAGCGATTTCTGGCGGATCTCCGGCACCTTCGAAGCGGCATTGATCAGATACACAGCGTGGATCACCACCGAGCGCAGCGGCCCATCGTTCATCAGCGCTTGGAAGCCTTCGATGTCGGCCTGCTTGTAGTTCGTCGGACGCCACATGCGGGGCGACTGGTTGAAGATCTGGATGGCGTCGGCCCCAAGCGCGACGCCCCGCGCATGGGCTTTCGCGAGGCCGCCGGCCGTGGAGACGTGACCGCCGATTAGCATCGAGGTATGCAGGACAAGATGAGGGTCAGGTTCGCTCCGTCGCCGACAGGCGCCCTTCACATCGGTGGCGCGCGGACGGCACTGTACAACTGGCTCCTGGCGCGCCGGACCGGTGGCAGCTTCGCGCTGCGAATCGAGGACACCGACCGCGAGCGGTCGAGCAGCGAGAACATCGAGCAGATCTACGACGCGCTCGACTGGCTTGAGCTGGACTGGGACGAGGGGCCCTTCTCGCAGGCCGAGCGGACGGACCGGCATCGCCAGGAGATCGCGCGACTCGTCGACGACGGGCACGCCTATAGAGACGAGGGTGCCGTACGGCTGCGTGTGCCAGACACCGGGTCGACAACCGTGCAGGATGTCATTCGCGGAGAGGTCGTCTTCGAGCATGCAGCCATTGACGACTTCGTGATCGCCCGCTCCGACGGCAGCCCCCTCTACAACCTCGCCGTCGCAGTCGACGATCGCGACATGGGGATCACGCACGTCGTCCGTGGCGCCGATCACATCTCGAACACTCCGCGGCAGCTGCTCATCCTCTCTGCGCTTGGCGCCGATCCGCCGGTTTACGCCCACCTGCCGCTCCTCCACGGAACCGACGGTAAGAAGCTCTCCAAACGACACGGAGCCGCGTCCGTGCAAGAGCTGCGCGAAAGCCGGCTACCTGCCCGAAGCGGTGCGCAATTACCTCGCGCTGCTCGGATGGGGCTTCGACGACAGCACTACCTTCTTCACGACGCCGGAGCTGGTCGAGCGATTCTCGCTCGAACGTGTCTCGAAGTCACCGGCGATCTTCGACGAGAAGAAGCTGCGCTGGATGAACGGCCACTACCTGCGCCAGCTCGAACGCGAGGACCTGACGCGGCGGCTCGAGCTGCGGCTCGGTCGCTCGGACCTTCGGGAGGCAGTCGGCATCACTCAGGAGAAGATGCAGACCCTGGACGACTTCTGGCCGCTCGCCGGGTTCCTCGATCGAGCCGCAGCCGACGACGAGCCCGACGCATGGCGCAAGGTCATGCGCGACGGCGCGTTCGAGAACCTGAGACGAACGCGCGAGGTGCTCGCTCGGGTCGAACCGTTCGACCGAGAACACGTCGAGCAGGCGCTGACCGCGCTCGTCGAGGAGCTCGCCGTCAAGCCCGGTCGCGTCTACCAGCCGATCCGCGTGGCGATCAGCGGACGGAGCAGTCTCGCCGGGGATCTTCGAGTCCGTCGCGCTGCTTGGCCGCGAGCGAGACGCTGGCGCGCCTCGACAGCGCGCAGTGGAGCGCGAGGCGCTGAGGCCTCTGACTCGCAGCATAGCGCAGCGCTGCGCGCACTCAGGTTTCCGTCTGCGTGATGCCGATTAGAGGTCCAGGGCAGCACGAACGCGGCCTTCACGGGGATGTCAGAGACGACGCTAAAACCGGCATTGACGCCTGTCCCAGGGTCGGGACGGGCCGCGACGACGCAGGCGCCGCGCGAGAACGAGGGCCACGGCCGACGGCTGACGGCCGCCTTCGAAGCGCTCGAGGCCTTTCCCGCGCTCGCCGAGTCGCGCAACCGCGTCCTGCGGCTCGTCCGCGAGGACCACACCTCCGCGGGCGACGTCGTAGCCGCGATCGAGTCGGACGTGTCGCTCGGTGATCGCGGTCTTGCGGATCGCGAACCGCACCCAGCGCTGCCAAGAAGCAGAAGATCTCGAGCGTGCCGCGCGCCGTCGAGGCGCATCACGCCGGCGGGCGTCGAGGCGCTCGCCGCCCGCGCGACGACATTCGACTTCTTCGAGCGCATCCCCGGCTGGGATGCCGCGCCGGAGCGCTTCCGCCTGCACGCCGTCGCCACCCAGCGGGCGGCCGAGCGGCTTGCGCGCGAGGTCGGCTTCGAGGAGCGCGACGAGCTGCTCGTCTCCGCGCTGCTGCACGACATCGGCAAGCTCGTGCTCGTCCACGCCTACCCCGGCTACCCCGAGCAGGTCCACGGCCACGCGCAGACGCCGGAGGAGCGCATCCACCGCGAGCGCCGCGAGCTCGGAGTCGACCACGCGCTCGTCGGCGGCGTCCTCGCCCGCCGCTGGGGGCTGCCCGGCCGGCTCGCGAGCGCGATCGAGCGCCACCACAGCGACGAGCTCGACGGCGAATCGGCCCTGATCCGACTCGCCGACATGCTCGCCCACTACACCGCCGGGCCAGCCGGTCGACCCGGCGCGGATGATGCGCGTCGCGCGCGAGATCGGGCTGCGCACCGAGCAGCTGCGCAGCGGTCATGTACGAGCTGCCCTACCCGACCGAGGGCCAGCGCCGCCAGATCGACCCGTGCCCGCTGTCGTCGCGCGAGATCGAGGTGCTCCGCCGCCTCGCCGAGGGCAAGGTCTACAAGCAGATCGCGCTCGAGCTGAACCTCTCGACGAGCACGGTGCGCACGCACCTCCACAACACCTACTGCAAGCTCGGCGCCGTCGATCGGGCCCAGGCGGTGCTGCTCGCGACGCAGCGCGGCTGGCTCTAGCGGGCGGCCCGCGCCACTCCGGGAGGAACCTGCGAGCGGCTCGTGCCGCCGCTACGCGCGATGAGGAGCGCCCGTGGCCGTCCTCGCCGGCGCGAGCTCCGCGAGCCGTCGCAGCCGCTCGAGTGCGGTACGCGCGCGGTCACCGTGGAGCCGACCGGCGTCGAGTCGATCGCGAGCGAGCCGCCCGCGAGCTCCGCTCGCTCGCGCATGCTCGCGAGGCCGATGTGACCGAGCTCCGCGCTCGCCGAGCGGCGAGCGCTGCGGGAAGCCGTGCCCGTCGTCGCTGCACCTCGAGCAGCGCGCCGCCGCGCTCGACCTGGAGCGACGGACCGCACGCGGCTCGCGCCGGAGTGGCGGCCGGCGTTGGCGACGGCCTCCTGCGCGATCCGAAAGAGCGCATCCCGCTGAGTCGGCCGACAGCTCGAGTGGCTCGAGCGACAGCTCGACCTCGATCCCGTAGCGCCGCTCCCCAGACGGGCGCGCACTGCTCGAGCGACGCATCGAGCGACAGCGTGCTCCGACCGCGTACGGAGCGAGCCCGAGGATCTCCTGCCGGAGGTGCTCGGTCGCCTTGCTCGGTCGACCGCGCTGCGCCTCCGCGACCGCGTCTGCGGCGCGCTCGACGTCGGCGCGCGAGATCGCTCGGCGCGCTGCCTCGAGCATCATCGCCAGGCTCGCGAGCTCCTGCACCGGACCGTCGTGGATCGCCCTCGGCGACCTCCCGGCGGACTCTGCTCTCGGCCTCGAGCGCCCGCCGGGAGAGCTCCCGCGCCCTGCAGGCGCGCCGCCGACTCCGCGGTGCGCAGGCGGCCGACGAAGAGACCCGGTGCAGAGTCACCGTCAACGCGAACAGGACCTCGTCGAAAGCGTGCAAGTTCCCCCCGACGGGAGTCCTCGATGACTGAGGTGACCGGAAGCAGCACCCCCGCGAACGCCATCCCCAGCAAGACGCCGCGGCCGCTCGCCCTGGACGTGGGCGTGCGCCGCGACCAGCAAGATCGCGAGCAGCCGCACCGCCACGTAGCTGTCCGGGGCGACCACCTGAGCCGCAACGAGAATCGCAAGGTCGCCGAGCGCGACCGCGGGCGAGAGAGCCCACCCTGGCGCGCGACGGGTCAGGCCCCAGACGACCACGGCCCACGGGAGCGCTGCGCCGAGCACCAGCACCAGCAGATCGTCGCGGCCCGGGTACGCGAACCCGGCCAGCGCCACGGCGCTGACGAGGACGATCACGAAACGCAGGACGGCGAAGCCCGCGACGGGCGCGTCGGAGGCGAGCGGGAGCCGCTCGAGCGCTCAACAAGCGGTTAAGCCGGCGTTCCCGACGCTAAGCCGGTTTCATCGCGCGTCCATCGCTGGCACGGCCCATAACCTAGACTCGCGCCGGCTTGCTCGCCATCACCTCAAAGTCGCCCTACGCGGTGCGCGCGCTCGCGGAGCTCGCCCGCGCGGGCGACGACGGCACCCGTGCCGATCGGCGAGATCGCTCGACGGCGCGACATGCCGGTGCAATTCCTCGAGGGCCTCTTCGCCACGCTCCGGCGGGCCGGCATCCTCCAGAGCCAGCGCGGCGTCAAGGGCGGCTACCGCTTCGCCGTCGCGCCAGCAGAGGTGACGGTGCTGGAGGTCGTCGAGGCGCTCGACGGGGCGCTCGGCGCGGGAGCCGCCGAAGCCGGTCCGGTCTGGGCGGACGCGGTCGAACGCGCTGCAGGGAGCGGCTCGGCGCGGTGACGATCGCCGACGTCGCCGAGCGCGAGGCGCGCGAGGCCGGAACGCAGATGTACTACATCTGAAGGCCAGGCACTGCCGCCCGCGCACCGCCTGCTCAAGATCGTCGGAGCAGCGTCGATTACTCCGCTTGCAGGACGACATAAGGCGACAGGGAGTCGCCTATGGGACGCACAAACACGGCATCAAGGAGGATGCAGATGTCCCTTTACGTTCAGACCAACGTCGAGGCCTACGACGCCCATCGTAACCTCGTGCAGACCGAGGATGCGATCTCGCAGTCGATGCAGCGGCTGTCCTCGGGTTATCGGATCAACAGCGCGGCTGACGACGCCGCGGGGCTTGCGATCTCTGAGCGCCTGCAGTCGCAGGTGAGCGGGCTCGATCAGGCTCAGCGCAACATCCAGGATGGCGTTTCGCTGGTGCAGACGGCGGAGGGTTCGCTGACGCAGGTGCATTCGATGCTTCAGCGCATTCGCGACCTCAGCGTTCAGTACAAGAACGGGACGCTGTCGACCTCTGACCAGGCGGCGATTCAGTCTGAGGTCAACCAGCTGGCCTCGGAGATCGAGCGGATCGGCGAGTCGGCGCAGTTCAACGGCATTTCGCTGCTGTCTGCGAGCTCGACGGTCACGTTCCAGGTCGGCGCCAACGACGGCCAGGTGATCTCGGTCGCGCTGATCTCGCTTGGTGCTTCCGTCAACAGCGCGGGTTTCTCGCTCGGGCGCCTCGAACGGGCTGTCGCTGATCGACGCGGCGATCAACAACGTCTCGGCCGCTGACGCGACCTTTGGCGCCGTCGAGAACCGTCTGCAGTACTCGCTCTCGAACGCCTCGATCTACGAGGAGAACCTGACCGCTTCCAACAGCCGTATCCAGGACGTGGACATGGCCGCGGAGATGGTCAACTTCACCAAGCTGCAGATCCTGCAGCAGGCCGGCACGAGCATGCTCGCGCAGGCCAACCAGGCCTCGTCAAGCGTGCTCAAGCTGCTGCAGTAGGCAGCCGCTTGAGCTACAGAGATCCTTCGGGGTGCACCTCGAAGGAGGAGTCGGGCCTCCCCGCCCCGCGGTGGGCTGGTCAGACGGATCACCGGTGGGAGGCCCAACGCCGCTCACCAACACAATCACATACGGCCTCCGAGGGATTAGGGCACCTCGAAGGGACGGATCACGGAGCGGGCGGCCACCGGCCGCCCGCTCCCTTTCGTGATGCGACTGGGACGGGCTACTAGGCTGGGTGTGTGGAGCAGAGTGATCGCGACGAGCGCGTTCAAGCGCACATCGACGCCCTCGACGAGCAATTAGCGCGCCTGCGCGCGCTCGATGCCGCGCTGGGGGCTCGCCAGCAGCGCAGCGAAGCGGAGCTGCGCGAGCTCAGCCGGGCGCTCCAGGAGTCGAGCGACGAGTTGCGAGCGCGGTTTCGGCCGCCGCCCGCCGACGAGGACTGAGTTGGTTCGCGCACGACTGGGCGAGCCGAAAACGGTCATTTAGGCTGAGGCGGATGCCCCGACTACCGGCGCAGGAGAGTGTCGGCGCGGTAAACGAAGCGATTCCGTCAAACCTCGCCGACGTCGTCGGACGCACCCCGGTGGTGCGCCTGACGCGGGTCGCGCCCGGCTGCGACGCGGAGCTGATCGCGAAGCTCGAGGCACACAATCCGGCTGGAAGCGTCAAGGACCGGATCGGTGTCGCGATGATCGAAGCCGCAGAGGCCGAGGGACGGATCGAGCCGGGCCGCACGACGATCGTCGAGGCGACGTCGGGAAACACCGGCATTGCCCTCGCTTTCGTCTGTGCCGCGAAGGGTTACGACCTCCTCCTGACGATGCCGCAGGGGATGAGCCGCGAGCGGGAACGTCTGCTGCGCCTCTACGGAGCTCGAGTGGAAGTCACCGAATCGCTCGGGGGCATGAACGAGGCCGTTCAAGCCGCGGACCGGCTCGCGGACGGGGAGACCGAATTCTGGCGTCCCGATCAGTTCTCGAACCCCGCGAACCCCGAGATCCACCGGCGTACGACGGCCGTCGAGATCTGGGAGAGCCTCGACGGCGACGTGGACGCACTCGTTGCCGGTGTCGGTACCGGCGGCACGATCACCGGCGCGGGGGGACGCCTCAAGGAGCTCAACCCGGCGCTGCACGTCGTCGCGGTCGAGCCGAAGTCGTCCGCCGTGCTCTCCGGCGGTATGCCGGGGCCGCACAAGATCCAGGGCATCGGCGCCGGGTTCGTCCCCGCGGTGCTCGATCTCGAGGTGATCGACGAGGTGATCACTGTCGACGACGAGGACGGCGATCGCGACCGCCCGCCTGGTCTCGCGTCGCGAAGGCGTGCTCGGCGGGAATCTCGGCCGGCGCCGCGCTCGCCGCGGCAGTCGAGCTCGGCAGCAGGCCTGGGTGGGCCGGTAAGCGGATCGTCGTGATCATGCCGGACTCTGGCGAGCGCTACGTCTCGCTGCCATTCTTCGCGCCATGAGTCGAACCTCGCTCGACCTCACCGGCGTTGCCTGCCCGCTGACCTGGGTCAGGACGCGGCTCGCACTCGAGACGCTGAGCTCCGGTGACGTGCTCGCTGTCCGGCTCGACCCCGGCGAAGCGCTCGAAAGCGTTCCACGCTCGGCTCGCGAGGAGGGGCATCGGGTGCGAGTGACCGGGACCGACCTGCTGATCGTGAAAGGCCGCGTCGTGAGCCTCTCCGACTCGGAGGTCGAACGATACTCGCGTCAGCTGGTGCTCCCGCGCGTGGAGCGGAGCCGCTCAGGAACGACTGCGGGCTGCGAACGTCATCGTCGTCGGCGCCGGAGCGCTCGGCTCGCCGGCAGCCACCTATCTCGCCGCCGCGGGCGTCGGACGCCTTGGGATCGTCGACGACGATTCGGTCGAGCTCTCGAACCTTCATCGCCAGCCGCTTCACTTCACACCCGATATCGGCCTGACGAAGGCGGCCAATGCGATCGTCAAGTTGAGCGCCCTCAACCCCGAGGTCCAGGTCGACCCCTATCCGGCGGAGCTCGACGCGTCGAACGCCGCGGCGATCGTGAGCGGCGCGGACGTCGTGGTCGACTGCTCCGACTCCTTCGAGACACGCTACCTCGTGAACGACACCTGCGCCGAGGCAGCGAATCCCACTCGTCGAGGCCGGCGTGCTCGGCTTCGACGGGTCTGGTTCTCGCGGTCTACCCCGGCCGCTCCGCCTGTTACCGCTGCGTTTTTCCCGTGGAGCCGAAGCAAGGCGCAGTGCCGTCCTGCCGCGAGGCCGGGGTGCTCGGAGCGGTTGCGGGAGTGATCGGTTCGCTGCAGGCACTCGAAGCGATCAAGCTGATCGCCGATCTCGGCGAGCCGCTGCTCGATCGGTTGCTTGCAATTCGACGGCCTCACCGGTGCCTTCACGATCGTGGACACGCAGAAGCGGCCCGATTGTCCGGCGTGCTCGAGAGTCGCGGCGTCGCAGCCAGCTTGAGCTCGCCGTGCGCCACAATTCCGAAATGAGCGAGTGCAGGAGCGAAACGTGCTCGGTCTAGGAAAGCTGGCGCGCGTCGCGCGCGAGTTGCGCCATGACCTGACCGCAGCGCAGGAGCGCGACCCCGCCGCGCGCACGCTCGGCCGTCTCGAGATCCTGCTGACATACGGCGGGGTCCAGGCGCTGCTCTCGCATCGCGTCGCGCACGCGCTGCACGAGAGCGGCCTTCCGCTCGTGCCCTACGCGCTGTCGAACGTCAGCCGGATGGTCACCGGAATCGAGATCCATCCGGCCGCACAAATCGGCGACTCGCTGTTCATCGACCACGGTGCGGGGGTCGTGATCGGCGAGACCTCGGAGATCGGCGACGACGTGACGCTCTACCAGGGCGTTACGCTCGGAGGTACCGGCTTCATGCGGGGCAAGCGCCACCCGACCGTGCGCGACAAAGTCGTCATCGGCTCGGGCGCGAAGCTCCTCGGTCCAATCGAGGTAGGGGAGAGCGCCAAGATCGGAGCGAACTCGGTGATCATCCACAACGTCCCGCCAAACTCGACCGTCGTCGGCAATCCTGGCCACCCCGTACGGGTCGAGGGCAGGCGACCGGAGGGCCCAGACGCCGACTGGGCGCATCTGCCCGACCCGGTGGCGGACGCGATCAAGGCGCTCAGCCGGCGTGTCGGCGAGCTCGAGGAGTTGCTTGGGGAGGCCACCGGACGCCGCCCCCGTCCTTCGGCCGAGGTGCGTCCGTTCAGAAACGCCAAGGGGGCTGACCCTGCCGGCGGATAGGCTTTCTGCGGCTAGCTGCAAGGGAGGAGGCCTGAGCGCCGTGCGACTCAGCGCGAACCCGCCGATCTCCGCGCTACGACGCGCAGTACCGCGCCGGTGAGCGGGTGACTGCGCTGCCGTCGGCTCCGAGCCGCGAGCAACTGGAGGGGTGGCTCGCGGGAGTACCGCTCGTCGTCGTGAGCGTCGTGCTGCTCTCCACAGCAGCCGACATCCTGCCCGGTAACTCGCTGGTCGGCATCGGCGAGGTGCAGCTCAACCTGGCACGGATCCTGATCCTGCTCGGCCTGATCGCAGCCGTCGCGACGCGGGGCCTGGGCGGAGGCTTGTTCAGGACCGGAGTGGGCCTGCCGCTGCTGCTTCTGCTCGCTGTGGGACTGCTATCGAGCCACAAGTACGGCACCTACCCTCGCTACCGCTTCCTCGTCGAAGGGGTCGCCCTCTTCTACCTCACCTTCGCTGTCATCCGGGCGCGCGCGGAGTCACGGGACGCTCTCGCGACAATCGGCCTTGTCGCGCTCGGGGTCGTCGCCCTGACGGCCGTCTCTCAGGTCGCGCAGGGACAGCTGACCGGCTTCTACAGGCAGGGTTGCACGCCCGTCACCATGACGGGTGGCCGTCCGCCAAGCGGCTCGCTGACCCGCGCTATCGGCACCTTTTCGAATCCCAACGTGCTCGCGGGGTACCTGATGCTCTTGATCCCGCTAGGCGCGCTCGGGGCTCGCTCCCTCGGCCGCGTGCGCACCGCCTGGCCGGCGCTCGTCGCGACGCTCGCGCTCGGCTACCTCGCGGTCATGTTCACCTACTCGCGGGCCGCGGTGCTGCTGTCTCTCGCGCTTGTCGGCCTCGCGATCGCGCTTTCGCAGCTGACCGGTCGTCGCTATCTGATCGTGCTCGCGCTCGGACTCGCGATCGGCCTTTCCTTCCTGGTCTCCACGTGCGGTTCCAACGTCACCGCCGGCTACGGCCGCGCCCAGGAATGGAGCGAGACCCTGTCGGTGATCCGCCACAACCCGATCTACGGCGTCGGGCTGGGACGTCTCGGCAGCGTCCTGCACGCCCGTAACGCTCTGTCCACGGCGCAGCACGCCCACAATCTCTTCCTGACCTGGTGGGCAGAGGCCGGAACGGGCGCGCTCATCGCCTGGATCTGGCTTGCGCTTGTGCTCCTGTGGCGCTCCTTCCGGGCCGCTCGCGCGGGCGAGCCGGCCGCCGTCTTCGCCCTCATCGCGCTGCTTGGCTTCTTCGGATACAGCATGACCGATCACCCCGCCAACGTCGATCAGGTCGCGCTCGCTTTCTGGGTCGTCGCCGGCGTCGCGGCTGCCACTACGGTCAGGCCTCGGCGGGCTCGAGCACCGTGGAAGGGACGCTTCCCGGGGGTCGCCCTCGGTGCGAGCGACGCAGGGGAACAGGAGGTTGTACCGTCGGCCGCCGCGCAGGCGCGTACCGGCAACGTCCGCGTTTATGACGGACCTGCGGAGCGCTCGTCGCCAAGGGTCGAATCGCCCCCGTCGCCGCAGCCGCAAGCGGTGGACGAGGCGTCGCCGGAGCGCCCGCCTGCGGCTCCGCCATCCAACGGATCCGCGTCGGCACGAGAGCGCTCGCAGCGAGAAGGCCGCTTCGATTACGAGGACCAGCCGTTACCGCAGCGGATCGAGGATCCAAGCCGCTTCGACTTCTGATTCAGTAGAACACCGAGCGCGTCCGGTGGCGGGGCAGCGCCTTGTACCGGCGTCCCTGCCCGCGATTCCACAGCCAGTTGTCGAGCGTGTGCGGTGCCACCTGAATTCGCTCTGCAATCAGCTCGCATGCGTGCACAGCGCACGCTCTGATCTCGCGTTCCTGCTCCCCGGGCCGGAGCAACTCGCCGCGGTCGATGTGGGCTGCCAGGGTCGCGTCGTAGCGCAGAACGCCGTCGACTCGCAAGACATGCGGGACGAGGTTGTCAGCGAAGATCGTCAGTCGGTCAAGGTCGTCGAAAGCCGCGATGCCGGCGAGCGCAAGGTCCGCTGGGACGATCTGTGCACGTTTGTAGAAGCCAGGGTCGTCGAAGAAGGGCATCCCGGCGGCAAGCATCTCCGCAAGCCGCTCCGCGGACCCGGCCGCGGAGTGGACGAACTCGAGCGCCGAGCGATCGTCGAGAAATGCGCCGAGCTGGCGCAACGCTTGCGAGTAGAGGTCCATCAGGGGGTGGTCAGGCTCCTGCTCGAGAGCGCCCCCTATGGCCGCCGCGGTCAGCTCTCGAAGTTCGCGCGCCGTCCAAGGGCCCGCGGCGCGGAAACGGTCTGCGAGGGCCCAGGCGACGGTGAAGTATCCGGACGACCGAAAGCGCTTTCGCAGTGTCGGGAACCAGCCCGAGCCGAAGTTGATCGCGCCGAGCGTCAACAGATAAGTCGCCGACGTCTGCGCGACTGCCCTCGAGGAAGTGGCGCTCCGGGTCGAGCGCCGGCTCGGGTCCGGGGTCGACGCCGTCGAAGGCGTCCAGGTCGATCGTCACCCAGCGCGCGCCGGTCGCGATCTCCGCGCACGCAGTCCGTACACCGTCGCATAGCCCCATGACAGCCCCCAGTTTGGCGGCCGGAGCCCGCTCTATCCTGGTTTCGTGGCGACTGCCGTACCTGACCGTCTGCTCGAAGGGCTGAACGAACCTCAACGCGAAGCCGTCTTGCACGGCGACGGGCCGCTACTGATCCTGGCCGGTGCCGGCAGCGGCAAGACTCGCGTGCTGACCCACCGGATCGCGTACCTGGTCGACTCGGGCGCCGCCGCGCCCGCCGAGATCCTGGCGATCACCTTCACCAACAAGGCGGCTCAGGAGATGCGCAGCGCGTCGAAGGGCTCGTCGGTCCGCGCACGCGGGCGATGTGGGTGATGACCTTCCACTCGGCTTGCGCCAGGATGCTGCGGGCCGACGGTGACAAGCTCGGTTACACGCGCGGCTTCACGATCTACGACGACGCCGACTCGGTGCGGCTGGTCAAGCAGTGCATCGAGGCGCTCGACATCGACCCCAAGCGCTTCACGCCGCGCGCGCTGAAGCGCCAGATCTCCGATGCGAAGAATCGGCTGGTCGACGCCGAGGGATACCGCGAGCAGGTCGGGTCGTTCTTCGAGCAGACCGCGGCCGACGTCTACGATCTCTACGAGCGGCGGATCCACGCCATGAACGCGATGGACTTCGACGACCTGCTGTTCCGTTGCGTCGACCTGCTGACGCTGTTCACCGAGGTCCGCGAACGCTACGAGCACGCCTTCCGGCACGTCCTCGTCGACGAGTACCAGGACACCAACCGCGCGCAGTATCGGTGGCTCCAGCTCGTCTCCGGGCACCACGGCAACCTCTGCGTCGTCGGCGACGACGATCAGTCGATCTACGCCTTCCGCGGCGCCGACATCCGCAACATCCTCGACTTCGAGCGGGACTTCGAGGAGACGCACGTGGTCAAGCTCGAGCAGAACTATCGCTCGACTCAGACGATCCTGTCCGCCGCGAACGCCGTCGTCTCCCACAACCGCCGCCGCAAGCAGAAGGCGCTGTGGACGGACGCCGGCGCAGGAGACCCCGTGCGGATACGCGAGCTCGACGACGAGCACGCCGAGGCTCGCTACGTCGCGGGCGAGATCGAGCGACTCGTCGACCAGGGCTGCTCACGCGACGAGATCGCCGTCTTCTACCGCGCCAACGCCCAGTCGCGGGTGCTCGAGGACACGCTCGTCCGCTATGGCGTCGGCCTATCAGGTGATCGGCGGCACCAAGTTCTACGAGCGCGCGGAGATCAAGGATGCGATCGCCTACCTCACCTGGCTCGTCAACCCCCAGGACGTCGTCTCGTTCGAGCGAATCGTCAACTCGCCTCGGCGCGGGATCGGCGCAGACGACCCGGGCACGGATCGTCGGTCGCAAGCGAACACAATCGGGGAGAGCGTCTGGGACGTCGCTGTCGACGCCGGAGGAGGTTCCCGGGCCTCGGCGCGGCGCCGATCAAGGCGGTCGGGCCGCTTCATGTCCCAGATGGTCCGCCTGCGCGAGCGCGGCGAGAGCGCCTCGGTCGGCGACCTGCTCGAGGACGTACTCTCCGAAAGCGGCTACACCGACGCGCTGCGCGCGGAGCGCACGATCGAGGCTGCAGGGCAGGCTCGAGAACCTCGAGGAGCTGGTCGGCGTCGCGCGCGAGTACGACGCGAGTGCCGACGAGCCATCGCTCGAGGAGTTCCTGCAGCAGATTGCGCTCTTCTCCGATCAGGACACGCTTCGCAGCGACGAAGGGATCGTCACTCTGATGACGCTTCACAACGCGAAGGGCCTCGAGTTCCCAGTTGTCTTCATCATCGGCTGCGAGGAAGGCGTCTTTCCGCACATGCGATCGATCGAGGCGGGCGACCTCGACGAGGAGCGTCGGCTCTGCTACGTCGGCATCACCCGTGCTCGTCGCGAGCTGTACTTGACCTACGCCCGCCAGCGCAGCCTCTACGGACAGCGCGACTGGAACGTGCCGAGCCGCTTCGTCGACGAGATTCCCGTCGCCCTGACTGACGGTGAGCCGCGCGCGCCCGGCGGCCGCGACAAGCTGGGAACGCTGGGGGACGGGAGCACCGTCACGGGAGCCGCATTCCAGTGGTGCATCGTTCTCGCTCGGAGACGATGTGATCCACGCCTCCCTCGGCGACGGAGTGGTGGTCGGGTCGGAACCTGGCGGCGTGGTCGTGGTGCGCTTCGCCAGTGATGGCTCGGAGCGCAAGCTGATGGTCGACTACGCCCCGCTTAAGAGACGCTGAGTGCCGGCCGCCGTGATCGACGGGAACGCCGTGGCCGCGGAGATTCGCGCGCGCGTGCGGGAGGGCGTGGAGCAGATCGTTGCTTCGGGCGGCCCACAGCCGGGGCTCGCGACCGTGCTCGTCGGCGACGATCCGGCTTCGCAGATCTATATCCGCCGCAAGGGTGAGGACGCGCGCGCGGTAGGGATGGCTTCGCTTCACCGCGACCTGCCCGCGGACACCGACCAGGAAGAGCTCAGAGAGCTCCTGCTGAGCTTGAACGAGGACGACTCGGTACACGGAATCCTGCTGCAGCTGCCCGTACCGCCACAGATCGACGGCGACGCCATGACCGCTTTGATCGATCCTGCCAAGGACGTCGACGGCCTGACTCCGATCAACGCCGGTCTGCTCGTCGCATGGGCGCCCCGGCCTGGTTCCGTGCACGCCCGCGGGCTGCATGGAGCTCCTCCGTGTCGCCGGCACAGAGCTGCAGCGGCGCGCACGCGGTGGTGGTCGGCCGTTCGAACCTCGTCGGCAAGCCGATGGCGTCGCTGCTGCTCGCGGCCGACGCGACTGTGACCCACTGCCACTCGCGCACGCGCGACCTCGCCTCGATCTGCGCGTCTGCCGACGTATTGATCGCCGCCGTCGGGCGTCCGCGGCTGGTCACGGCGGCGATGGTCAAGGAGGGCGCCACGGTGCTGGACGTCGGCATGAACCGCGCCGAGGAAGGGCTCGTCGGCGACGTCGATTTCGAAACGGTCCGTCACAAGGCTCGGGCGATCACGCCCGTCCCGGGTGGCGTCGGCCCGATGACCCGCGCGATGCTGCTCGACAACACCCTGCGCGCCGCCCGCCTCGCCGCCGGGATCGCAGCCGGCACAAGTTAGCGCCGCGCCGCGGTACGCTCCGGAGGTGGAGTTCAGGATCGCGCGCGTGCGGCGCTTCGAGTGGTTGAGTGCCCTTCTAGGCTCCCTGCTGATCGGGGACACGTTTGCCCCGTGGTACCGGGCTGGCGACCGGCTGCTCAGCGCATGGCGAGCCCTCACGGTGATCGACATCGTGGTTGTGATCGCGGCATTGCTCGGCCTGCTGCTGGGCCTGATGGCGGCGACGCACCGCACGCCGGCCGTGACGATCGCGGCATGTTCGCTGACGACCGTAGTGGCGGGTATTGCGGCGCTGCTGCTTTTGTATCGGGCGCTGAGCCTGCCGGAGCTGACCCCGCCGCCGACGGCCGCCGAGCCGGGCATCTGGGCGGCGCTCGCACTAAGTGCGGCCCTCGCGACGGCGGGGTGGTGGAACATGAACGACGACGTGCTACCGGAACGACTCGCGCCGTCGCTCGACGTACCCCGGCTTCCGCCACCGTCTGCGGAGGGCCACGGTTGACGTTCACACGCCTTGGTCGGGGCCACCTGATCGCCTTCGTCGCGGCACTCGCTCTGCTTCTCGTGATGCCCATGACGTGGTACACCGATCAGCAGGCGGAGCAGGACCGGCAGTTCCAGCAGGACGTGGTGCCACAGCTCAATCAGCAGGAGATACCGAGCCCCTCGACGCAGGCGGCGCAGGCTGCTGCGGCGCGCGAGAAGAGCGCCTGGCGCGCCGGGGGCGCGGTCGATCGGCTGCTGCTCGTAACGATGCTGGCTGCGATCTGTGCCGCGATCGCGGCTGCATTCCTCCGTGCGGCCGGTCGGAGCTCGATGGCAAGCGAGCTTGCCTCGATCCTCGGGTTGGTGGCGGCGGCACTGATCATCTTCCGAATCGCCGACCCGCCCGGGCTGCACGCGGCGGCGGTGGTCAAGGCTTGGGCATGGTGGGGGCTTCTCTGCGCGCTGGCCCTGGCGATCGGGGCCCGCTTCGCCACCCGCACCGAGCGCCGAGCCCGGGAACCGACCGGCGGAGCGCGAGCAGACGCTTCGCCTGGTGCGGCGGCCGACGTACCGGCCTGATCAGCCGTCCCGCCTACAATCGGCGCGCGTGATCGATCGCGACCAGGTTCTCCACGTGGCGCGGCTGGCGCGGCTAAGGCTCACGGAGCCCGAGCTCGAGCGGATGTCAAGCGAGCTGTCATCGATCCTCGACCACATAGAGCGAATCGGCGAGCTCGACCTCACGGGCGTCGAGCCGACGTCGCACGTCGTTGCGCTCGAGAACGTGCTCCGGCCGGACGAGCCTCGACCGAGCCTGTCGCAGGACCGGGCGATCGCACGTGCACCCGCCAGCGACGACGGCGGTTTCACGGTCCCGAGCCCTACCCGCTGACTTGACAGACCTGCTCGAACTGAGCGCGGCGGCCGCAAGCGCCGCAGTCCGGCGCGGGGAGGTCTCCGCATCCGAGCTGTTCGATGCCTACCGCGAGCGCGCCCTCCGCGACGACCTCGGGTGCTACCTATGGTTGGCGGACGAGGTTCGCGACAGCGACGCTGCGGCGCGTCCGCTCGCCGGCGTTCCGCTCGCGGTCAAGGATCTCTTCTGCGTCGCGAACGTTCCGACAACAGCCGGGTCGCGCATCCTCGAGGGCTACCGGCCGCCGTACACCGCAACTCCAGTCGAGCGCCTGCTCGCAGCCGGCGCGCCCATGCTCGGCAAGACGAACATGGACGAGTTCGCAATGGGCTCCTCGAACGAGAACTCGGGTTACGGGCCGGTCCGCAACCCGTGGGATCGAACGCGCGTCCCGGGCGGCTCTTCCGGTGGCTCCGCTGCGGCTGTCGCCGCCGGCAGCGCCCCGTGGGCGATCGGCACCGACACCGGAGGCTCGATTCGCCAGCCCGCCGCCCTGACAGGGATAGTTGGACTGAAGCCGACGTATGGCTCCGTTTCGCGCTACGGCATGGTCGCCTTTGCGTCCTCACTCGATCAGTGCGGCCCGCTCACCCGTGACGTCACCGATGCCGCACTCCTGTACCGCCACATGATCGGGCGCGACCCGTGCGACTCGACATCGCTCGATCATCCCGAGGAGATCCGGCTGCCGAGCGCAGAGCGGCTCGACGGCCTGCGCTTCGGAGTTCCGCCCGAGCTCACCGGCGAGGGCATCGAGCGGGGGGTGCGGGACCGCTTCGAGGCGACACTCACGCTGGTCGAAGAGCTCGGCGGGGCGGTCGACGAGGTCGCACTGCCCCATTCGGCTCACGGCCTCGCCGCGTACTACGTGCTCGCGCCCGCCGAGGCAAGCTCGAACCTGGCGCGCTACGACGGCGTCAGATACGGGCGCAGAGCGCCGGCCGACGACCTCCTGTCGCTATACGAGCAGACACGCGCGGAGGGCTTCGGTGTCGAGGTCAAGCGCCGCATAATGCTGGGCACCTACGCCCTCTCCTCTGGTTACTACGAGGCCTACTACGGCCGGGCGCAGAGGGTGAGGACCAAGATCGCCGAGGACTTCCGACGCGGCCTTCGAGAAGGTCGACTTCATCGTCACGCCGACCTCGCCGACCGTTGCCTTCAAGCTCGGGGAGCGCACCGACGACCCGCTCGCGATGTACCTGTCGGACGCGCTGACCGTACCGATGTCGCTCGGCGGGCCTGCCGGCCGTATCGATCCCCGCCGGCCTTGCGGACGGCCTGCCGGTCGGCTTCCAGATCGCCGGCCCTGCCTTCAGCGAGAACGGAATCCTCGACGCGGCACATGCGCTCGAGCGAGCGATCGGCTTCGAGGGGGTGCCCGTTGGCGGGTGACCCGGCAGCGGAGCGCCACTTCGAGCCGGTCATCGGGCTCGAGATCCACGTGCAGCTGAGGACGCGGACGAAGATGTTCTGCGGCTGCTCGCTGTCCTTCGGGGACCCCCCGAACACACATACCTGCCCGGTCTGCCTCGGCCACCCCGGCACGCTGCCCGTGGCCAATGCCGAGGCCGTCCACTTCGCGTCTCATGATCGCGCTCGCACTCGAGTGCGATGTAGCGCCGCGCTCGATCTTCCACCGCAAGAACTACTTCTATCCCGACCTTCCGAAGGGCTACCAGATCTCGCAGTACGACATCCCGCTCGGCCACGCCGGCCAGCTCGACGGCGTCCGCGTGCACCGCGTCCACCTCGAGGAGGACGCTGCGAAGCTGGTTCACGTCGGCTCGTCCGGCCGCATCCACGGCGCCGAGCTGAGCAGTCGTCGACTTCAACCGCGGCGGCACGCCGCTGGTCGAGATCGTCACCGAGCCGGACCTGCGCTCCGCCGACGAGGCGGGCGACTGGCTACGCCGGCTGCACGGGACGCTCAAGCGGATCGGAGTGTCAGACGTGAACATGGAGGAAGGTTCGCTGCGCTGCGACGCGAACGTCTCGATCCGCCCCGCGGGCGCCACCGAGTTCGGAACGAAGACGGAGCTCAAGAACATGAACTCGTTCCGCTTCTTGACGCGCGGCATCGAGGCTGAGATCGCCCGGCAGGATCAACTCCTGCGCGACGGTGAGCATGTGGTGCAGGAAACGCTCCACTTCGATCCTGACAGCGGACGGTTGAGCCCGCTGCGCTCGAAGGAGGAGGCCCACGACTACCGCTACTTCCCGGAGCCTGATCTCGTCCCGCTCGCGCCGACCGAGGACATGCTCGAGCGTGCCAGGGCAGCATTGCCGGAGCTGCCCGGCCGCCGCGCGGCAGCGCTATCGAGCAGGAGCTCGGGCTGCCGGCCGAGCTCGCCCGCCTGCTCGCCTTTCAGGGCGAGCTCGGGGACTACTTCGAGGCGGTCGCTCGCCGCCGACGGTACGACGGAGCCGCGGGTCGCGGCGAACTGGGTCAGTGGCGAGCTGGTCGCGCGGATCGGCGATCTCGACCCGGCAACCTCGAACGTCACTCCCGCCTCACTCGCGCGCTTGGTGGGGCTCGTCTCCGAGCGCGCGATATCCCAATCTGCCGCGAAGGAGGTGCTGAGCGTGCTCGCGAGCGAAGGAGGGGATCCCGACGCGATCGTCGCCGAGCGTGGGCTCGCACGAGCCGGCGCCGAGGAGCTCGAGGGGATCGTCGATCGCGCGATCGACGCGAACCAGCGCGCCGTCGAGGAGCTCAGGGCCGGCAAGCAGAAGGCAATCGGCGCGATCGTCGGCGCCGTGATGCGTGAGACCAAGGGGCGGGCGGACGGGGGCGAGGTGCAGAGGCTGATCAGGGAGCGGATCGGGTAGGCGTATGATCGTCCTGAGGCCACGATCAGGAGGTAGTGGGATGTCGCGACTGATCAGGATGGACGACACCGGTCACTCCACGCTCGCCGAGTGGAGCACCGACGACCAGCGCGGGTACGAGGCCGCCGTGGAGGAGTTCCGCCGCGGCCTCGACGAGGGCTACATTGGCGTTCTCGACGACGGGGCCGGTAAGGCGACCCAGGTCCGCGAGCTGCCGCGCGAAGCGTCGCTCGTGATCATGCGGCGCCCGATCGCAGGCGGCTGATCGGTGGCCTCCGAGGCGCTTGATGCGCCCGGGGCCGGCACTCTCCCCGAGCTCGCCTCGGTCCCCTGGCGCCCCCATGCCGACGCCGCGTCGATCGCACGCCGAGGGCGGCTATGGACCCTGTCGGCGTTGCTGCACACCCTCCCGTTCTCGCCGCCGGGGTCTTCCTGCTGCTGCTCAACCCCATCTCCGCGCCAGTGGCGCTGGCGGCCTTCGCGCACGCGTGGATCATCCCCGAGCTGTACGCCTTCCGCGGATCCAACGTCGTCCGTCCGAAATCGAAGGCCGGAAGCCGCGCCGAGCAGGTCGCGCAGGGGCTGCTCGGAGACCTCCTCGGCCACGCAGAGCGCAGCCTGCAGCGGGACACGGGACTGGCGCTCGAGCGCGGGGCGCTGGGCGTCTGGCTGATCGGGCAGGCGGGAGCGCTGCTGGTCCCTGCGGGCGGCCGCCGCGTGCATTGCTATTGCGTCGCGGCCACCGACCCGGAGTTGCCGCCTTCCGATCGCATCGCCCACCTGCTGCTGGCGCTGCGGACCGACGAATGCGGGTTTGCGACTGTCGCCAACCACGCCTTCGCGGGCGCGCCGTGGAGGCTGCGTCGCCGGCTGCCTGCAGCGATGAGACCGGCGCTCGACGTCGCCAAGCGGGTCGCCCGCGCGTAAGGCACCCTGGCGGAGAGCTCGCACTGGCAGGCATCTGCCCCTGTCAGAATGGAGCAATGCGAAACGCGATATCCGATATCGGCCGTAAGGCGCTCGCGATCGCGATACTGCTGGTCGCGGCCTGGGTGCTGCTCAAGCTCGTAATCGGCATCGTCGCGTCCGTGGCATGGATCGTCGTCGCGGTCCTGGCGATCGCGGCGATCGTGTGGGCGATCAGGGTGCTGTAAGCGCCCGCATGGCCTACGTCGTCCTCGCGATCTGCTTCGGACTTGCGACCGGGATCGTCGCCAAGATCAAGGGCAGCTCGTTCTTCATCTGGCTGATGATTGGCACGGTGCTCCCGTTCTTCGGGCTACTCGCCGCGCTCTTCTACCGCTTCGAGTCCAACGAGCTCCGGCGCGCCTGCGACGAGTGCGGTGCCGTGCTCTCGATCAGTGATCAGGTCTGCCGCCGCTGTGGAGCGGACCTCGACTTCCCGAGTGAGGCGATCGCCCCCGCCAACCCCCGCGCGCCACTTGCGCGCTGACCCGCTTTTCCGCTCTGGGGAGCGGAAAAGCGCTGTTAGACTGGCCAGATTGCGGGGACCTAACGAAGGAGACCGAACGCGATGCGAGCTGTAGACGCCATCATGGAGTGCCTCAAGGCCGAGGGCGTCGACACCGTATTCGGCATTCCGGGGGGCGCGAACCTGCCGACGTACGACGCTCTCTACGACGCCGGGATCCGGCACATCCTCTGCCGACACGAGCAGGGTGCGGGCCACGCGGCCGAGGGCTACGCCAAGGCCTCGGGTCGAGTCGGAGTGGCGCTTGCCACGTCAGGCCCTGGAGCGACGAACCTCGTCACGGCGATCGCCGATGCGGTCATGGACTCCGTTCCCACTGTCTTCCTGACAGGTCAGGTGCGTACCGAGCTACTCGGCACGGACGGCTTTCAGGAGGCCGACGTGACCGGGATCACGATGCCGATCGTCAAGCACTCGCTGATGATCCAGGATCCGCGGGAGATCCCGACGGCGATTCACGAAGCATTCCATATTGCCCGCAGCGGGCGTCCCGGTCCGGTGGTCGTCGACATCCCCCAGGATTTCTCGCGCGCGGAGATCAATTACGAGCCCGTCGACAGCGTCCACCTCCCTGGCTACCAGCCGACCCGGGAGGGCAACGCGAAGCAGGTCCGGCTTGCCGCCAAGGCGCTCGCCAACGCACGGCGACCCGTGATCTATGCGGGCGGCGGCGTGGTCAGCGCCGAAGCCGCGCGCGAGCTGACCGAGCTCGTGCGGGCCGATCGCTTTCCGATCACCTGCACCGTCATGGGTCTTGGCGCCTACCCGGCCCCCGACCCTCAGTGGCTCGGAATGCTCGGCATGCACGGCACGCGTGCTGCGAACTATGCGATGGATGAAGCCGATCTGATCTGTGCGATCGGTGCGCGCTTTGACGACCGCATCACCGGCAAGCTGTCCGAGTTTGCGCCTCGGGCGAAATTCATCCATATCGACGTAGATCCCGCGGAGATCTCGAAGAACGTTCCAGCGCACATTCCGATCGTCGGCGACGCGAAGGCGATCCTGCCAAAGCTGCTGCGGGAGTACCGCGCACTCGAGACCGACCCGTCACGGCTCGACGGCTGGTGGGAGCGGATCCGGGGCTGGCGCGAGAAGCACCCGCTCTCATACGCAGAGTCCGAGGACTCCGAGATCAAGCCGCAGTTCATGATCGAGGCGATGTACGAGGCCACCGGTGGCGATGCGATCATCACCTCAGACGTCGGGCAGCACCAGATGTGGTGCGCGCAGTACTACGCGTTCCCGGAGCCCCGGCGCTGGATCAACTCCGGGGGTCTCGGCACGATGGGCTTCGGTCTTCCATCGGCGCTTGGCGCCAAGGTTGCCTGTCCCGACAGGACGGTCGTGTGCCTCGCCGGCGACGGGTCCCTCCAGATGACATCCCAGGAGCTCGCGACGCTCGTCACTGAGCGAATTCCGGTCAAGGTCTTCATCATGAACAACTTCTTCCTCGGCATGGTGAGGCAGTGGCAGGAGCTGTTCTGGGATCGCCGCTACTCGGCAGTCGAGCTGGCTGGCAGTCCCGACTGGGTCAAGCTGGCCGAGGCCTACGGCGCCACGGGAATGCGCGAGACCAAGAAGGAGCAGCTCGTCGAGACGATGCGGGCGGCCCTCGCGACCGAGGGACCTGTCGTGCTCGACGTCCATGTGTCCAAGGAAGAGAACGTCTATCCCATGATCCCGGCGGGCGAGGCGGCCCGCGACATGGTTGGCTGATGGGCGAGCCCGCGACATCCGAAGTCCTCAACCTCGCCGACCTCGAGGCTTCCGGCGGCCTGCATAGCGGCCGTAGGCACATCCTCACGCTGCTCGTCGAAAACAAGCCGGGCGTGCTCGCCCGGATCGCCGGGCTCTTCTCGCGCCGTGGCTTCAACATCGACACACTCGCGGTCGGCCCCACCGACGACCCGTCGCTCTCGAGGATGACGCTGACGCTCGACGGTGCGGTCCACCCGATCGACCAGGTCACGAAGCAGCTTCACAAGCTCGTCAACGTGATCAAGATCCGTGATCTCGAGCCCGAGGACGCGGTCGCGCGGGAGCTCGCGCTGTTCAAGATCGCAGCCGACTCGGAGACGCGTGGGCAGATCATGCAGTTCGCCGACATATTTCGCGGCAAGGTGATTGACGTGTCGAAGCGCTCGCTGACGGTCGAGATCACCGGCACCGACGACAAGATCGAGGCCTTCGAGAGGATGATCCGGCCGTTCGGGTTGAT
This sequence comes from uncultured Actinomycetes bacterium, assembly GCA_963719375.1. GTDB lineage: Bacteria > Actinomycetota > Thermoleophilia > Solirubrobacterales > Thermoleophilaceae > JAICJV01. The sequence continues at coordinate 3,418,563 of CAVRBY010000001.1, forward strand.
CGAGATGGTGCGTACGGGCGAGATAGCCATCTCGCGCGGCCGTTCAGCGACCTAACGTCGGACCGGAGTGCCGACGCTCGGGATATCAGGCGAGGGTCCGCTCTCCCTCGCGCCCGAGAGCCGAGTGCTGCTCGACGGGCGCATCGCCCTCGCCTGCAGACGCGCCGCGCGGTTCGACCGCCCGACGCTCGCGTCGCTGACCGTGGCGATTGACCCGGAATTCGACGCCTCGGCTGCGATCCTCACCGCGCGCCACCCCAACGACCGCTACTTCTGTCTCGAGAGCAGCCAGCTTCAGCTGGCCGCTCTCGGTCAGGCCGCGACTGTGACGGCCTCCGGTCCCGATCGGTTCGATGCCGTAACGCGAGACACGCGCCGGCTCGCCGCCACCGCGGTCGGCGGGCCCGCCCGCGACGACCCTTCCGCTCCGCGCGCGTCCGGACCGATGTGGGTGGGCGGCTTCGCCTTTGCCCCCCACGGCGGCATGGCGCCGGAATGGTCCTCGCTCGAGCCTGCACTGCTCGTCATGCCGGAAATCTCAATCGCGCGCGACGGCACGCAGGGTCGCCTGACGCTCAACGCGGTAGCCAATCCGGGCGACGATGCCGACCGGCTCATGGAGAGGCTGGAAGCCCGCCTGCACACCCTCCAGCCGGCGTCGATGCCGCTGCTCGATCCCGACCCCGTCGGTGGTACGCGGGTCGCGAGCGCGGCACCGCCGCAGCATTTCGAAGCCGCGGTGGCGCGCGCCACAGAACGGATTCGCGCGGGCGAGCTGACCAAGATGGTGCTCGCGCGAGAAGTCCGCGTTCACGCTCACTCGAACTTCGACGCGGGTGCCGTTTTCGACGGCCTCCGCGCGGGCTTCCCGTCCTGCTACTGCTATCTCGTCGGCACGCCGGAGCTGGCATTCGTAGGCGCCAGTCCAGAACTGCTCGTCCGCCGCGAGGGCCAGCGCCTCCAGACCGTCGCGCTCGCCGGAACCCGTCGCCGGAGCGCGGACCCGGCCGTCGACGCCCATCTCGGCGAGCAGCTGATGCAGAGCCCGAAGGACCGCGAGGAGCAGGCGATCGTGACGCGTAGGATCGCCAGGCTCCTCGACCCGGTCAGCATCTGGGTCGCCGCAGCGGAGGAGCCGTCGCTCGTCAAGGTCCTCAACGTGCAGCACCTCGCAACCCCGATCCGGGCTCAGCTCAACGAGGCCTACTCGTGTGTCGATCTGGCGGGCCTGCTGCATCCAACGCCGGCGGTCGGAGGTGAGCCGCGCGAGCGCGCCCTCGAGCTCATTCCGGCGCTCGAGGGCCTCGACCGCGGCTGGTATGCAGGCCCGATCGGCTGGATGGACCTCGCCGAGGACGGCGAATTCTGTGTCGCGCTCCGCTGCGCCTTGCTGCGTGAGCGGATAGCACACCTCTTCGCCGGCGAGGGGATCGTGCGTGACTCAGTGCCTGCCGACGAGTTGACCGCAAACGAAGCGAAGCTGCAGGCGCTCCTGCCCCTGCTCAGCTGAGTGGCAACGAGCCCGCTCTTTGCGCCACACGAGCGAAAAGCTCGCGGTGAAGCCGCACGTTGTCCGCACGGTCGGTGCGAACTTCGATCAGCGCGGGACCGGCTGCAGCCGCTCTGATCTCGTCGGGCGTCTGCGCTCGGCGGTGCTCGAGGCCGCCGAGCGCGGCAAGTGCCTCGAGGTCGACCTCCTCGCGCGTGGCGACGTGTCGCTCGTAAAGCTCCGGGTCGGCGGCGTCCGCCACCGGCAGGAAGTCGAAGATGCCGCCGCCGCCGTTGTGCACGCAGACGATCGTCAGCTCCACGCCGAGCCGACGCGCGGTGGCGAGCCCCGCCATGTCGTGCTGCAGGGCCAACTCACCGGTCAGCAGGAACGCTCGCCCGCGAGCGGCGAGCGCAGCGCCGACCGCGGACGAGACGGTCCCGTCGATTCCGTTCGCACCCCTGTTCGCGAGCAGCCAGAGCTCCCGATCGAGCTTAGGAAGGAAGGACTCGACATCGCGTATCGCCATCGAAGACGCGACGTACACCGGATCCCCCTCGGGGAGGAGTGCTGTGAAAGCCTTTGCCTCGAACGGATCCGGAGCAGCCGCGAGCATGGGCTCGACGAGCTCGTCGCCCTCGAGCCAGGAGCTGAGCCACGTGCTGTCGCCGCCGTTCAGATGCAGTGCGAGCTGCTCACAGAGGAGCGCGGGGGAGGCCTTGACGATCGTCTCCGCGAGACGGGTGGGCTCGTGCCAAGCACCGTGCGGGTCGATCAGCAGCTGCGAGCTCCGGCGAAGCCATGCGCGCAGCGGTTTCGACGTCGGGGTGTCGCCGATCCGCAAGATGAGCTCTGGCTGGTGCGCGCTCGCGAAGCGCTCGCCTCGCAGCAGGACGTCGTAGTGGGCGACGATATGCGACCGGTCGTGCGTGCCGCAGCGCAGACCGCTCGTCGGCTCGGCGAGGATCGGCCATCCTGTGGCCGCGCCGAGACGCGTGACCGCGCCCGGCGGAGTGCCCGGGCTCGGTCCGCAGACGATCGCTCCGCGGTCGGTCCCCGCGATCCGCGCGGCCATCCCGTCGACCAGCTCCGGGGGAGGCGCCGGATCGGGCTCGTGCAGCTGCAACCAAGGCCCTCCGTCTACGCGTCCCTGCCATACGCTCGCGTCGAGCTCCTCTTGCTTTGGAGCAAGCGGTTCACGCAGCGCGAAGTTGAGATGGCACACGCCCGCTCGTCCACCGCGCGCCGTATGCCAGGCGCGGCACGCAAGCGCCCGATGGTGCACGGCGCTGTCACGGCTGGCCTCGTGATTGCCGACCTCGACGAACCACTTCGCGAACGCGCCGTAAAGCTTCAGCTGGTCGATCGCCTGGCCGGCGCCGGTATCACGAAGCTCCGGCGGACGGTCCGCCGTCAGGACGATCAGTGGAACACGCGCCTCATGCGCCTCGACGATCGCGGGCAGGAGATTCGCCGCTGCGCTGCCGGATGTGCAGGTGATCGCGACGGGCCGGCCCGAGGCCTTCGCCAGCCCGAGGGCGACGAAGCCGGCGGAGCGCTCGTCGATTACCGAATGCGCCCGAAGACCCGGCTGGCCGGCAAGGACGAGCGCGAGCGGGGCGTTCCGCGACCCGGGCGAGGTGACGGCGTCGCGCATGCCGCAGCGTGCCAGCTCTTCGACGAGAGCCTGCAGAGGGGCGTAGGTGCGGTTGATTGGATTAATTGGGCGTGAGGACGATCGTCTTCATTCCGGGCTTCATGCAGCGAGGCGACGCTTGGTTGCCAGTGGCCGAGGAACTGCGCGAACGCTACTCGACGCTATGCGTCGATCATCGTCAAAGCACGCTCGACGGGCGGCTCGCAGAGATTCGAGCGGCCGCGCCGCCCGGAGCGCTGCTCGTCGGCTACTCGCTCGGCGGACGGCTCGCGCTGCGCGCAACGCTCGCGGAGCCCGGGCGCTACCGAGCGCTGGCCCTGGTCGGCGCGAGTGCCGGGATCGAGGATTCCGCGGCCGCGCGCCGAGCGGCAAGCCGCCGACGAGCGGCTCGCAACCTGGATCGAGCAGCAGCCGATCGAGGCCGTCGTCGCCCACTGGGAGGCCCAGCCGATCTTCGCGACGCAGCGACCGGAGCTCGTTGCCGCCCAGCGCCGCGGCCGCCTCTCACACGACCCGGGCCGCCTCGCCCAGCTGCTGCGCGACTGCGGGCAGGGCGTGCTCGAACCGCTCTGGGGAGAGTTGGCGCGCCTCGCACTCCCTGTCCTCGCAATCGCTGGAGAGCGCGATCAGCGCTACTCGACTGCGGCGCGGCGGATCGCTTCGGCGACGTCCCATGGACGCTGCGAGCTCGTCGCGGGTGCCGGTCATGCCCCGCAGCTCGAGCAGCCCGCCGCCGTCGCCGCGCTACTCGAGAACTTTGTTCTCGACTAGGACCTCCGCGATCTCGTCCTCCGGGACGGTGATACCGAGGCCCGGGCCCTGTGGCACCTGCACGAGGCCGGCTTCCGGAGGGGGGATGGCGTCCGCGAGGCCCGCGTCGAACAGCCCAAGGGTCGCGAGCCCGCAGGCAAGCGAGAGCCGCTCGCTCGCGGCAAGCTGGAGCGCTGCGGCGATGCCCCACGGGCCATCGAGCGTGCTCGAGAGGTACGTGCCGAGGCCGTGGGCCGTCGCCGCCTGCAGGGCCTCTCGGGCGGCTTGAAAGCCCCCGCTCGAAGCGAGCTTGACGTTGACTATGTCGCAGGCACCGAGCGCTGCTGCCGCGCGCACGTCGTCCGGCCTCGTAACCGATTCGTCGGCCGCAATCGGCACGCTGACTGTGCCACGGACGGCCGCGAGCTCCTCGAGCGTCGCGCACGGCTGCTCGACGAGCTGCAGATCGAAGCGCGCGAGGGACTCGATCGCGGCGGTGGCCTCGTCCACTGACCATGCGCCGTTGGCGTCGATCCGCAGGGCCGGCCAGGGTCCGACGGCGGCGCGGACAGCAGCGACTCGCTCGACGTCGTCGGGGAGGCCTACCTTCAACTTGAAGCAGGAAAATCCCTGCCGCGCGCCGTCTGCCGCGCTTCGCGCCACCTCCTCCGGTGGCCCGGCGGGCAACGTCCGGTTGACCGCGATCGCGTCGGCCCCCGGCTCGCCGAGCGGCCGGCCCGCACGCCGCGCCTCCAGGTCGAGCCGGGCCATCTCGCGCGCGGCCCGCGCTTGCGGGGGGCCCACCGCGCCGTTTCGGTAGGCGAGCGCGCTAATCACCTCGTCGAGCGAGACGCCATCGTAGGTGGGCAGTGGCGCGGCCTCGCCGAACCCGATGGCGCCGTCGTCGTCCTCGACTCGGAGCAGTACCAGCTCGCGAGCCCGCACGACTCCGGCGGACGTGGCGAACGGCTCGCGCAGCGGGATCGACAGCCTTGCCAGGGATCGCTTCAAGAGAGCAGCTCTCCGGCCGCAAGCAAGACGGAGAAGACGGCGAGCAGCCGTCCCGTGTGCGCGAGCGCCATGTTCAGCGACGCCCCGTCCGCACGCTCTGAGACGATCCGGACCAGTGGCATGGCGAGGGGCGCCGCGACGAGCGTCAGGAGCAGCCACGCGGACAGCCCTCCGGCGAGCCATGTCACGATCGGTACAACGAAAGCGACGGTGATCGCGCCCGCGAAGAGGCGGCGAGCGCGGCCGCGCCCGAGGCGTACGGCGAGGGTCCGCTTGCCGGCGCGCCGGTCGGTGTCGACGTCCCGCACGTTGTTGACGATCAGGATCGCCGCCGCCAGCAGACCGATCGGCACCGAGAGCGCAAAGGCCTCCCAGGGGAGGGTCCTCGCCTGGACGTAGAAGCTGCCTACGACGGCCACGACCCCGAAGAAGAGGAAGACGAAGACTTCGCCGAGGCCCTCGTAGCCGTACGGTCTCGGCCCGCCGGTGTAGAGGACCCCGGCCGCGATCGACGCGGCGCCGACGAGCAGCAGGCCCCAGCCGGCGACCGCGATCAGATACGCGCCGCAGGCCACCGCGACCCCAAACGCGACATAGGTTCCGAGCAGGACCCGGCGCGGTGGCAGCAGCCCCCCGGCCGTGACGCGGACCGGTCCAAGCCGATCGTCCGTGTCGGCTCCGCGCCGGGCGTCCGAGTAGTCGTTGGCGAGGTTCGTGCCGATCTGGATGAAGACGCTCGCGACGAGCGCCGCAACGAAACGCAGCGGATGGAAGATGTCGCGCTGCGCCGCGAGCGCGGTGCCGACGAGTACAGGCGCTATAGCTGCGGGCAGCGTGCGCGGGCGGGCGGCGAGGAACCAGAGGCGCAGCGGGTTCACCGCGCGCGGCGGCTCACGGGCGCTTTGGAAACCTGCCGAAATCAGGCTTTCGCTTCTCGACGTACGCGTCGCGGCCCTCCTGCGCCTCCTCGGTCATGTAGAAGAGCAGCGTGGAGTCCCCGGCAAGCTGCTGGATGCCCGCCAGGCCGTCATCCGCGGCGTTCAGGGACGCCTTGAGCATCCGCAGCGCGATCGGAGAGTGCGCGAGCATCTCACGGCACCACTCGATCGTCTCGACCTCGAGCTGCTCGAGCGGGCACCACGGTGTTGACCAGGCCCATCTCGAGGGCCTGCTGCGGCGTCGTACTGGCGGCATAGGAACCAGATCTCGCGCGCCTTCTTCTGACCGACCTGGCGCGCCAGCAACCCCGACCCGTAACCGCCGTCGAAGGAGCCTACCTTGGGTCCGGTCTGGCCGAAGCGGGCGTTGTCGGCCGCGATCGTGAGGTCGCAGCAGACATGCAGGACGTGGCCGCCGCCGACCGCGTAGCCCGCCACCATGGCGACGATCGGCTTCGGTGTGCGGCGCATCTGGATCTGCAGGTCGAGCACGTTCAGGCGACCGACGCCCTGCTGTGCGACCGTGTCCTCGCCCAGGTAGCCGTCGTCGCCACGGATCCGCTGATCGCCACCGGAGCAGAAGGCTTCGGGTCCCTCGCCCGTCAGGACGATCACGCCGAGGCTCGTATCGTCCCTGGCCTTATCGAACGCGTCGGAAAGCTCGAACAGGGTCTGCGGCCGGAAGGCGTTGCGCACCTCCGGGCGGTTGATCGTGACCTTGGCGATGCCTTCCGCGACCTCGTAGCGGATATCGCGGTACTCGCCGGCGGGGACCCAATCCAGGGCCTGCTTGATCGCTGCGTCCATCGAGCCGTCAAAGATAACCGCCTCGACGACTGGGTAGCGCGACGAGCGGCGGAGAGACCCGACTCACTCGCGCTTGTGGCTGACGGCGGGCCGGTGTCATACGGCGAGCTCGACACGCTCGCCTCGACCTATGCACGAAAGCTGGCAGCGCGAGGAGTCAAGCCTCGGAGACAGGGTTGCGACGACACTCCCTCCGGGCTCGGCGTTCGCCGGGCTGCTGCACGCGCTGCCGCGGCTCGAGCGCCGCGTTCGTTCCGCTGAACACGCGGTTGACCGCGGCTGAGCGCCGGTGGCAGCTCGAGGATTGCGGGGCGCGGCTCGTGCTCGATGCGCCGCCCGACGGTCCCGAGGCGGATCGCACGCTCGCGACGGGCGCTGACGCCGCCTCCGCTCTCGCGGTTCTCTACACGTCGGGCACGACCGCGCAGCCCAAGCAGGTAGAGCTCACGCACGCGAACTTCCTCGCGAGCGCCCTTGCGTCGGCGGCCAACCTGGGCGTGGAGCCTGACGATCGCTGGCTTTGCCCGATGCCGCTCTTCCACGTCGGAGGACTGTCGATCCTCGTGCGCTCGGCGATCTACGGAACCGCCGCGGTCCTCCACGACGGCTTCGACGCTGCCGCGGTCGCTGACTCGCTCGCCGGCGGCGAGGCAACGATCGTCTCGCTCGTGGCGACGATGCTGCGCCGCCTGCGCGACGCTGGCCTCGACAGGACGCCGAGGCTGCGTGCGGCTCTGATCGGCGGCGGACCGGTGCCGCAAGGACCTGCTGGAGTGGGCCGAGGCGCAGGCGATTCCCCTCGTCCAGACCTACGGCCTGACCGAGACGACATCGCAGGTCGCGACGATGCGCCCCGCGGACGCAGGAGCGAGACCAGGCTCGGCCGGGAAGCCACTGCCAGGAGTCCGGCTGCGTGTCGCCGACGATGGGGAGATTCTGGTCTCCGGTCCGATGGTGACCGTCGACGGCTGGCTACACACCGGCGACCGGGGTCGACTCGATGCCGAGGGCTTCCTCTACGTAGAGGGACGGATAAAGGACATGATCGTGTCAGGCGGCGAGAACGTCGCCGCCGCGGAGGTGGAGGAGGCCCTGCTCTCGCATCCGGCAGTTCACGATGCCGCCGTGGTGGGTCGTCCAGATCCGGAGTGGGAGGAGGTGGTAACGGCTTTCGTCGTCGGAGACGAGGTCTCAGACGCCTCCTCCTCGCGCACTGCCGCGAGCGCCTCGCGGGGTACAAGCTGCCACGGGAAATCCGCTGGATCGCTGAGATCCCACGCACCGCGTCGGGCAAGACACTTCGCGGCCGCCTGCCGTGAATGCGGCGCTAGAGTCCTCCCGCATGATCTACGACGACGATGCCGATCTTGGCGCGCTCGACGGAAAGACCGTCGCGATCCTCGGGTACGGGTCGCAGGGGCACGCGCACGCGCTCAACCTGCGCGACTCCGGAGTGAGCGTCGTCGTCGGGCTTCGCGAGGGGTCGCAGTCGGGCGACAAGGCGCGGTCCGACGGCTTTGAGGTGATGACCGTCGCGGACGCCGCAAGCCGTGGTGACATCGTCATGGTGCTGCTTCCCGATGAGCGCCAGCACGACGTGTGGGAGTCCGAAATAGCCGACGGGGTCGCCGCCGGCAATCTCCTGCTCTTTGCACATGGCTTCGCGATCCATTACGGGGAAATCGTCCCTGGGTCTGAGATCGATGTCGGCCTGGTCGCTCCCAAGGGGCCTGGGCATCTCGTCCGGCGCCAGTTCGTCGATGGCAACGGCGTGCCGGGACTCGCGGCGGTCCATCAGGAGGCCACCGGACACGCGCGCGAGCGCGTCCTGGCCTACGCGAAGGGAATCGGCTGCACGCGCGCCGGGGTGATCGAGACGACTTTCAAGGAAGAGACCGAGACAGACCTGTTCGGCGAGCAGGCGGTCCTCTGCGGGGGCGTCTCCGAGCTCGTCCAGGCCGGTTACGAGACCCTGGTCGGCGCCGGCTACGATCCGCGGCTCGCCTACTTCGAGTGCCTTCACGAGCTCAAGCTGATCGTCGACTTGATGTATGAGAAGGGCATCACCGGAATGCGCTATTCGATCTCGAACACGGCCGAGTACGGCGACCTCACGCGCGGCAAGCGGATCATCTCGGAGCCGACGCGCGAAGCCATGCGCGCGGTGCTCGCCGACATCCAGTCGGGAGATTTCGCCCGCGAGTGGATCGCCGAGAATCGCGCCGGCCAGGAGAACTTCCGGCGCCTGCGGGAGGAGCAGCAGGCGGCGCAGATCGAGCAAGAGGGCAAGGAGCTGCGCTCGATGATGCCCTGGATCAGACAGGACTGGTAACGACCGCGGAGTCGCCCGGATCCGCTGGTATGGTGGCGCTTTCGATGGCCGTCAACCCGTATGTCAAGCAGTACCTGATGACCGCAGGACCGACGCCGTTGCCACCCCGCGTCTCGCAGGTGATGGCCGAGCCGATCCTCTATCACCGCGCCCCCGCGTTCATCGAGGTATATGCGCGCTGCCTGCGGCGCCTCCCGGCGGTCTTCCAGACGGACAACGACGTGCTCAGTTTCGCGGCGTCCGGGTCGGGAGCGATGGAGTCCGCAGTCGCGAACCTGCTCCGGCCCGGCCAGAAGGCACTCGTCGCGTCCGCCGGCAAGTTCGGCGAGCGCTGGCTCGAGTTGTGCGAGGCCTACGCCTTGGAGACCGTCCACTATGACGCGGGCTGGGGGTCGAAGGTCGAGCCCGACGACCTCGAGCGCACGCTTGGAGAGAGCGGCGCCGAGGTCGTCCTCACCACGCTGTCAGAGACCTCGACGGGCGTCGTCAATGACATCCAGGCGCTTACCGAGGTTGCCCACGCGGCCGGCGCACTGATCGTGGTCGACGCGGTGTCCGGACTTGGGGCGATTCCGATTCCCCAGGACGAGTGGGGGGTGGACGTGGTCGTGGCCGGTTCGCAGAAGGCGCTCATGTGTCCCCCGGGGCTCGGCTTTGCCAGCGCGAGCGCCGCCGCCCTCGAACGCGCCGCGGCAGCGCCCGGCGGCCGTTACTACCTCGACTGGCATCGGACCCTGAAGGGACAGCGCAAAGACCCGCCCGACAGCCCCTTCACGCCCGCGGTCACGACCTTCATGGCCCTCGACGTGGCGCTCGAGATGATCGAGACCGAGGGCCTCGATCAGGTCTTCGAGCGCCATCGCCTGCTCGGTCGCGCCGCACGAGCCGCCGTCAAGGCGCTCGACCTCGAGCTGTTCGGCCCCGATGACGACCGCGCCAACGTGGTCACCGCGATAAGGGTGCCGGACGGCGTCGACGGCACGAAGGTCCCGAAGCTGATGCGCGACCAGTTCGGCGTCACCATCGCCGGAGGCCAGAATCAGCTCAAGGGCAAGATCGTCCGGATTGCCCATACCGGCTACTTCGGCGCCTTCGACATATTGACCACGGTCGCCGCGCTCGAGATGGCCCTCGCTCAGCTCGGCCATCCGGTCGACCTCGGGGCCGGGGTCGGCGCCGCACAAGCCGTCTTCGCTGACGCGGGCGTCCCCGCCGCGGCGTGACCCCGGCAGCGCGCGTCCTGATCCGAGAGAAGATCGCCGAGTCGGGCGTGAGCCTGCTGCGCTCGAGCTTCGACGTCGATCTCGGCTTCGACTGGGACGACGCCGAGCTAGCCGATCGAATCGGGGAGTACGAAGCGATCGTAATTCGCTCGGCGACCCAGCTGACCGCCGACCTGGTCGAGCGTGCCACGCGCATGAAGGTGATCGGTCGAGCGGGGATCGGAGTCGACAACATTGACGTCGCCGCCGCCACCAAGCGCGGCATCATCGTCGCCAACGCGCCGCAGTCGAACATCGTCGCGGCGGCCGAGCACACCCTCGCGATGATGCTCGCGCTCTGCCGCAACATCCCCCAGGCGCACGCGTCCCTGACCTCCGGGCAGTGGGAGCGTTCGAAGTTCGGAGGCGTCGAGGTCTACGAGAAGACACTCGGGGTGCTCGGCTTCGGCCGGATCGGTCAGCTCGTTGCCGAGCGGGCCCGGGCCTTCGGAATGAAGGTGATCGCCTTCGATCCCTTCGTCGCCGCGGAGCGTTACCGGGACCTGGGCGTGGAAAAGGTCGAGACGTCCGCGGAGCTCTACTCGCGGGCGGACATAATCACGTTGCATCTCCCGAAGACGTCGGAGACCGCAAACTGGCTCGACGCGGAAGCATTCGCGCAGATGCGAGACGGAGTTCGGGTGATCAACTGCGCGCGGGGTGAGCTGCTCGACGATCAGGCTCTCGCCGCTGCTCTCGAATCCGGAAAGGTCGCCGGTGCCGCTCTCGACGTCTTCCGCGGCGAGCCTGTGACCGAGCACCCGCTGTTCGGAATGAATGGCGTGGTCGTCACGCCCCACCTCGGCGCGTCGACGACGGAGGCACAGGATCGGGCAGGCGTTCAGGTCGCCGAGCAAGTCGTTGCCGCACTGAGCGGCGGCGTCGCCACGAACGCCGTCAACATGCCGAGCATGGGGCCGGAGGTGATGGAGCAGGTCGGGCCATTCCTGCCGCTCTGCACGAGCCTTGGACGGCTCTGTGTCGCGCTCTCGGCGGCATCGTCGATCGACCGGGTCGAGGTCGCGTACGAGGGTCACCTCTCCGAGCTCGACACGCGCCTGCTCACGACCGCGGTGCTCAACGGCGTCTTGCAGGGACACACAGAGGAGGAGGTCAACTTCGTAAACGCGCCGGCGCTCGCGGAGGAACGCGGGATCGTCGTTGCCGAGCAGAGACAACCCGATTCGCCCGACTTCAACGACCTCGTGCGGGTGGCGATCGGCTCGGCCGGGTCACGTGTCGAGGTCGCCGGCACCGCTTTCGGCCCGCGAAGCACGCCGCACCTGGTCTCGATCGACGGGCAGAGCTTCAACATCGAGGTCGCGCCCCACTTCGCCTTCTTCCGCTACCGCGATCAGCCTGGCATGATCGGCCGCGTCGGCTCGATCTTCGGCGAGCACGGCGTCAACATCGCCTCCGCTGCGGTCGGCGCCGAGGCCGGAACCGAGGCTGTAATGGCCGTCACGACCGACGCACCGGTGCCACCCGAGCTGATCCGCGAGATCGTCGCGCTCGACGGCTTCGACGACGGCCGCGCCGTCGACTTCCTCTAGCAGTACGCTTAGTCCGCATGCAGTTCCAGCGCCCACTTCTGCTCCTCCTCCCCCTTCGGGGGGAATAGCGCGTGGCGGCCGCGTAGCCGCATACCAGCAAGAGGAGAAGAAGGCGAACACTGGAAAGGAGCGGCATGAACGACGGGACAGGGCCCGACCGGGTACGGATCTTCGACACGACCCTGCGTGACGGGGAGCAATCTCCCGGCATCTCTCTGAACAAGCAGGAGAAGCTCGAAATCGCCCATCAGCTCGCGCGGCTGGGAGTGGACGTGATCGAGGCCGGCTTCCCGATCACCTCGCCAGGCGACTTCGAGTCCGTCCAGGCGATCGCCAGGGAGGTCGAAGGCCCGGTGATCTGTGCCCTCGCTCGTACCAGCGCTCCAGACATCGACGCCGCCTGGAGCGCCGTGCGCGACGCCCCGCGTCCGCGCATCCACACCTTCATCGCCACCAGCGACGTGCATATTCGTCACAAGCTGCGCACAACGCGTGAGGACGTCAAGGGGCAGGCGCGCGCCGCGGTCGCGCATGCCAGGCAGTACACCGACGATGTCGAGTTCTCGCCGGAGGACGGCTCCCGCTCGAACGTCGAGTTCATGGCCGAGGTGATCGAAATCGCAATCGCCGAGGGCGCGACGACGATCAACGTGCCCGACACGGTCGGCTATACGATGCCGCACGAGTACGCCGCGATGTTCGATGAGCTCTACCGGCTCGTGCCGGCACTGCACGGAGTCACCCTCTCTGTCCACTGTCACGACGATCTCGGCCTCGCCGTCGCGAACTCTCTCGCAGGCATCGGCGCGGGGGCGCGACAGGTCGAGTGCGCGGTCAACGGGATCGGGGAGCGTGCAGGAAACGCCTCGCTCGAGGAGGTCGTGATGCTTCTGCATACGCGCGCCGCGAACCTCGGCGTGCACACTGGCATCAACACCAGGGAGATCGCTCGCACGAGCCGGCTCGTCTCACGGCTGACCGGCTATGCCGTGCAGCCGAACAAGGCGATCGTGGGCCGAAACGCGTTCGCTCACGAGGCGGGGATCCACCAGGACGGTGTGCTCAAGGAGCGGACCACCTACGAGATTATGGACGCGACCACGATCGGCCTGGAGACGAACGCGATCGTGCTCGGCAAGCACTCTGGACGCCACGCGCTCCGCAGCGCCCTCGAGCAGCTCGGGTTCGAGGTCGAGGGCCCAGCCCTGAACCAGGCGTTCAAGCGCTTCAAGGACCTGGCGGACAAGAAGAAGCGCGTGACGGCGATGGACCTCGAAGCGCTCGTGTCCGATGAGATGCGTCAGGCCCCATCTGCGTTCACCCTCGAGTGGTTCGAGGTGGAGGCCTCATCGTCGCGGTCACCGCTCGCCGAAGTCGCGGTGCGACTGCCAAACGGCGATCTCGTCGAGGGAAGCTTCACCGGCGATGGCCCGGTGGATGCCTTCTTCAGCGCGATCAACGCTGCCACCGGCCTCGAGGGGCGCCTGCGCGAATATCACGTCAGCGCCGTAACCGGAGGTCGGGACGCACTCGGCGAAGTCACCGTCCTGCTCGAGCTCGACGGCAAGACGGTGTCCGGACAGGGCGTCTCGACCGACATCCTCGAGGCATCCGGCCGCGCCTACCTGCGAGCGCTCTCAAACGGCATTGCAGGCTCCTCGGTGGCCGAAGCGGAGCATCACCTCGGGCAGGCGAGCGAGCAGTAGGCTCGGAGGCGTCTTTCGGTTGGCGTGACGGCGAGCGCCTGATTCGCTTCGCGCGCGGGGCGCTCTCCGAAGCGCCCGAGCTTCTGCGCACGAACGGGTTCGAGGATTACGTCCTGATAACGACGGAGCGGTTCGCCGACGCCGCTGCCGGACTCGACGCCCTTAGGGTCATCGAGATCCCCGCGGGCCGGGTCGACGAGATTGCCGCCCCGCTCATCGACGACCTAGACGGCCGCGTTCCGGTTGCGCTCGGTGGCGGGCGAGCGATCGACGTCGCAAAGGCCCTGGCCGGCGTGACGGCCGGGCGGGCGGCCGCGATTCCGACGACGCTTTCGGGCGCCGAGATGACACCCTTCCATCGCCTGCCCGCCGGGGTGGAAGGCGGGCGCATGGTGCGCCCCGCGCTCGTCGTTGCCGATCCGGACCTGATGGCGTCCCAGCCGGGGCCGGCGCGCGCGGCCAGCGCGATGAACGCGCTCGCACACGCGGTCGAGTCCCTGTATACGCCGCTCGCGAACCCGGTGGCGACACTCGCCGCCCTGCACGCCGCCGAGCTGCTGGGGCACGACGAGCCTGAAACGCTGGCGGTCGGTGCCCTCCTCGCCGGCTACGCGAGCGGCCAGGCCGGCTTCGCCGTCCACCACGTCGTCTGTCAGACGCTTGTGCGACTCGGTGGTACGCCACACGCGCAGACCAATGCGGTCATCCTGCCGCACGTGGTGCGCCTCATGACCGATCGGGCGCCGGACCAGATCGCGGCGCTGGCACGTGCCCTCGGCGGAGATGACGCGTCCGCGCTCATCGAGCGTCTCGCCGAGCGCGCGCAAGTGTCGGGCTTGCGCGCCTTGGGTTTTCAGCCCCGCCTGATACCCGACGTCATCGACGCCGTGCTCGCCAACCCGGCCCTGGGAAACACGCCACGCCCTCCTGGGAGATCGGAGCTGGAGGGGATAATCGACGCGGCCCTCTGAGAGGATCGGCGAAGCCGATCCTCTAGGGTGCTCGGATGCTCGCCAGGAGAACCGTCCTCGCGCTCGGCGCCGCCACGCTGATCGCCGCCTGTGGAGGCTCGCCGGCTGACGACGTGCGCTCGGCGATCACGGGCTACTACCAGGCGTTCGCGAGCGCCGACGGGTCGGGCGCCTGCTCGAAGCTCTCGAGCAAGACTCGCACGGCGCTGCAGCAGGCTGCGGGAGGGCGGAGCTGCTCGGCAGCGATCGTGCAGGCCGCACACCAGCCCAACTTCACGCAGATCCGTCCTCGACTCAAAGACGCGAAGGTCAGCGCCATCAAGATCGCCGGGAGCACTGCGACCGCTCAGGTCTCGCTCGGCGCTGTCCACGTGCCGGTGTCGCTGGTGAAAGAGGGCGGCGACTGGAAGATCGAAAGCTCGCAGGCAGCCGGCGGCTAGGACATACAGTCGTATGTGATAACGTACGGCACCGAGTGAGCGTAGCTGTCACCGCAGCCGAGACGCCGACTTTCGGCTTACGCGTCAAAGCGCTTCGCGAAGCGATGGACCTGTCGCTCCGCGACCTCGCGCTCCGCTCGGGCGTCTCGGCACCGATGCTCTCCCAGGTCGAGCGCGGCGACACTAGCCCAACGCTTGCCGTAGCCGCGCGGATCGCGTCCGGGCTCGAGTTGTCGCTCTCGCAGCTGCTGAGGGTCGATGAGGGCGAGGGGGTGAGCGTCGTCCGGCGCGCCGAGCGGCGCCAGGGCGGCTCGGCGGGCCACACCTACGAGATCCTGACCCCGCCCCTCCCCGGCCAGCGCGCCGAGCTGTCGGCACACGCCTTGGCGCCCGGAGCGGCAACGGGCGGCCCGTCTGACCCTCCCATGCACGAGGCGGGGAGTCGCGAGACCGCGGTGGTTACGCGCGGCACCGTCCGCCTCGTCTGCGGCGGCGCCACCTATGACCTCGAGGAGGGCGACGCGGTCACCTTCGATGCCGACCTATCTCACCATTTCGAGAACCTCGAGGCGGAGCAGGCAGAGCTGCTGTCCGTCGTCTCCGCAGGACTTAGGAGAAGCTGATCATGGGAACCACGCTGTTCGACAAGATCTGGGCCGCCCACGAGGTCGCGCCCGGATTGATCTACATCGATCTTCACCTCGTCCACGAGGTGACCTCGCCGCAGGCCTTCGAGAGCCTTCGGCTGGCCGGTCGCCCAGTGCGACGGCCGGACCGCACGCTCGCGACGGCCGACCACAACGTCCCAACGGACGGCTCGATGGTCGCCGCACAGATTCGTGACCAGCTCTCGAGAGTCCAGGTCGAGACGCTCGAGCGCAACTGCGGTGAGTTCGGCGTTCCGCTCTACTCGATCGGATCTGGTCGTCAGGGCATCGTCCACGTCATCGGCCCCGAGCTGGGGGTCACCCAGCCCGGGATGACGATCGTCTGCGGCGACTCGCACACCGCGACCCACGGCGCGTTCGGCGCGCTCGCGTTCGGCATCGGTACGAGCGAGGTCGAGCACGTGCTGGCAACCCAGACGCTGATGCAGCCGAAGCCCAAATCCATGCTGGTCCGCTACAGCGGCGAGCTCGGATACGGCGTAACCGCGAAGGACCTGATCCTCGGGACGATCGGTGAGCTCGGCGTCTCGGGGGGCGCGGGCTACGTCATCGAGTACGCCGGCGAGCCGATCGAGCGCCTGTCGATGGAAGGCCGGATGACGGTGTGCAACATGACGATCGAGGGCGGCGGTCGGGCCGGGATGGTGGCGCCTGACGACACCACCTATGAGTGGCTCGCCGGCCGGCCCGGCGCCCCGGCCGATCCGTCCGAAGCCTGGAACGAGCTGCGCTCTGACTCCGATGCCGAGTTCGACAAGGTCCTCGAGGTGAACGCTTCCGAGCTCTCGCCACAGGTCACCTGGGGTACGACACCGGAGATGGTCGCTCCCGTCAGCGGAGCCGTTCCGGACCCGCGCTCCGATGGGGAGGAGCGTGCACTGCGCTACATGGGGCTCGTCCCCGGCACGCCCATTCAGGAGATCGAGCTCGACCGTGTCTTCATTGGTTCGTGCACCAACTCCCGCATCGGCGACCTGCGTGCGGCGGCCGCGGTCGTCGACGGGCGACGAGTCTCGCGCTCGCTCGAGGCGATGGTCGTGCCGGGCTCGCAGCAGGTCAAGGCGCAGGCCGAGGCCGAGGGGCTCGACGACGTCTTCAGACGAGCGGGATTTGATTGGCGCTCGGCCGGCTGCTCGATGTGCCTCGGAATGAACCCGGACATCCTGCGCCCGGGCCAGCGGTGCGCGTCGACCTCGAATCGCAACTTCGAGGGACGGCAGGGTCGCGGCGGTCGTACACACCTGGTCAGCCCTGAAATGGCTGCAGCGGCGGCGATCTCTGGACACTTCGTCGATATCAGGAGCTGGACCTGATGGAACCGATACGCAAGATCAGCGGCAAGGTGTCGGTGCTCAACCGCGCCGACGTCGACACCGACCAGATCATTCCCAAGCAATTCCTCAAGCGGGTCGAACGGACGGGCTTCGGCGAGTTTCTCTTCTACGACTGGGCCCAGGAGCCGGATTGGGAGCTGCCCGTGAACCCCATTCTGGCGACCGGCCCGAACTTCGGTTGCGGCTCGTCGCGTGAGCACGCACCATGGGCGCTCGAGGATTACGGCTTCAGAGCGATCGTTGCTCCCTCGTTTGCCGACATCTTCTACTCGAACTGCACGAAGGTCGGGCTGCTGCCGGTTGCTCTGCCGGGGGGCGCCGTCGACAGGCTGATGAGTGCAGGCGAGGGTGAAGTCGACCTCGAGCGGCAGGTCGTCGTGATCGCTGGGGAGGAAGTCGGGTTCGAGATCGACCAGGACATCAGGCATCGACTGCTGAACGGTCTCGACGACATCGGCGTCACGCTCGCAAATGAGGAAGCCATCTCCCGCTACGAGCGTGAGCGCGAGCGTCAGGGGCCTGTGACCACAGCCCTCTGATGGCGTTTCGTCGGCGCGAGCGGGACTCGTCTCTCCGCGCCGACGTGCGTCTTGGCTGGGTCCTCGAGCTCGGATACGGAGCTCTCCAAGCCTCCGTGCGACGCCCTTGAACACCGTCGCGACAGCGGCGCCGAGGCACGCGGTTCGCCACGTGATGATGATCTTGGCCGGACTGGTCGCCGTGGGCGCAGTGATCCGTTTCTGGCGGCTCGGGCATCAGAGCTACTGGCTCGACGAGTCCTACACCGTCAGCCTGATGCGGATGGGCTTCGGCCCGATGCTCTCCACGATCCCCAAGACCGAGACCACCCCGCCGCTCTACTACGTCGTCGCGTGGCCCTGGGCTCATCTGTTCGGTAGCGGTGAGAGCGCCCTGCGCGCCCTTTCCGCCCTCTTTGGCACGCTGGCCATCCCGCTCGCTTACCGCACCGCCCGGGAGCTCTTCAGCGAACGCGTCGCGCTCGCGGCAGCGGGCCTGTTCGCGATCAACCCTTTCCTCGTCTGGTACTCGCAGGAGGCTCGCTCTTACGCGCTGCTGGTCTTGCTTGCGCTCGCCTCGGTGTTTGCCTTGGTCCGGGCGATCGAGCACCCGACCGGACGCTCATACGCGCTGTGGGCGCTGACCGGTGTGCTGGCTCTCCTCACTCATTACTTCGCGGCGTTCATCCTCATCCCGGAGGCGATTGTGCTGATCCGGGCGCATGCCGATCGGCGCGCGCTCATGGCGGTCGCGGCCCCGTTGCTTTGCGGAGCGGCGCTGCTGCCGCTCGCGCTGCATCAGCGAGCCAGCGGGCACGTCTCGTACATCGCCGGCGAGCGCTTCGGAACGCGGCTCGCCGCGATCCCGAAGTCGTTTGTCACCGGGGAGCTCGGGCTGCCCCTACCCGTACTCGGCGGGCTCGCCGGGGTAGCCGTCGCCGCCGGAGTCGTTCTGGCGTTGACGCGCGCCGACCGCGGGATGAGGCGTCCTGCAGTGCTCGTGCTGGTGCTTGCGGCCGGCAGCCTCGCGGTTCCACTGGGCATGGCAGCCATTGGCCTCGACTACGTGACAGCTCGCAATGTGGTCGTTGCCTACATACCGCTCGCGTTGCTCGCCGCCGCGGGGTTCGGCTCTGCGCGGGTCGGAAGGCCTGGGCTCGCGCTGCTGGGAGTCGTGGCGCTCGTAGCGATTGTCGTCAACGCCTTTGTGGCGTACGACCCGCACGTCGAGCGCGACGACTGGCGTGGCGCGGCGCGCGCCCTCGGCCCAGCTCGCAGTCCGAGCGTCGTGGTGCTCACACCCGACGTCGCGGTCATGCCGTTGACGCTCTATGCCGGGCGGATGGCGCCACTCGGCGCGGCCAGCCCTCCGGTGGCGGAGATCGACGTGCTCGGCAACGCTCGCCCGGCCCACTTCACGACCCCCGCTCCGCCCGCGGGCTTCCGTGAGGTGCAGGCGGTGCACGCCGAAAGCTACGAGCTGCTTCGCTACCGAGCGGGCGCCCCCGTGGTGGTGGGTGCCGCGGAGCTGACGGCAGCCAAGCTCGGCACGGCGAACGCTGCGCTGCTGCTTCGGATGGCCGGCTGAGAGACGAAAGGAGAATCGATGCTTCAGAGAACTGGTAGAGGCGCTTGAGCGGGCCCCAAATCGTCACCCTGCCTGGCGACGGCATCGGCCCGGAGATCATGCGCAGCGCTGTCGAGCTGCTCGGAGCGGTTGGTGATTTCGAGCTCGACGAGCGGCTACTCGGCGGAGCCTCGATTGACTCCCATGGCAGCGCGCTGACCGAGGAGACGCTGGCCGCCTGCCGCGAAGCGGACGCGGTCTTGCTCGCCGCCGTCGGCGGGCCGCGCTGGGACACCACCGACCCGGGGGCACCGCGACCCGAGCAGGGACTGCTCGGCCTGCGCAAGGGACTGGGGCTGTTCGCGAATCTGCGGCCGGTACGGGTGGTGCCGGCACTGATCGAGGCGAGCCCGCTGCGACCCGAACGCGTCGAAGGAACCGACCTCGTCGTCGTGCGCGAGCTCACCGGCGGGATCTACTTCGGCGAGTCGGCTCGCCGAGCCGACGAGGCCTTCGACACCTGCACCTACTCGGTGGCCGAGATCGAGCGGATCGCCGACGTCGCCTTCCGGCTTGCCCGGCGGAAGGTGACCAGCGTCGACAAGGCAAACGTTCTCGAGACCTCTCGGCTCTGGCGTGCCACGGTCGAGACGATCGGAGCGGAGCACCCCGCAACACCGCTCGAGCATCTGCTCGTCGACAATGCCGCGATGCAGCTCATCGCACGCCCGAGCGAGTTCGATGTAATCCTGACCGAAAACCTGTTCGGTGACATCCTCTCCGACGAGGCGGCGATGCTGACAGGCTCGATCGGGATGCTCCCCAGCGCATCGCTCGGAAGCGACGGGCCCGGGCTGTTCGAGCCCGTTCATGGCTCGGCGCCGGACATCGCCGGTACGGGGAAGGCCAACCCGCTCGCGATGTTCGGATCGGTGGCGCTGATGCTCCGCTACGGGCTGGAGCGCTCCGACGAGGCCGACGCGATCGAGGCAGCGGTGGACCGCGCGCTCGATGATGGGCTGCGGACGGCGGATCTCGGTGGCGAAGTCGGTACCGCCGAAGCGACGCGAGCGGTCCTCGCGAGGCTCTCATGAGTTGTCTGACACGATTGGTTGAGCCACACTTGATGGGCGAGGCAAACCCCTAGGGGAAGGAGCTGCAACGACTTGAACACCGCGGAGCTCATTTGGATGAACGGCGAGTTCGTCGCCTGGGAGGACGCCAAGGTGCATGTGCTCTCCCACGGGCTGCACTACGGGACCGGCGTATTCGAGGGCATCCGCGCGTACGAGACCGAAGGCGGGCCCGCCATCTTCCGACTCGGCGATCACCTTGACCGCCTGTTCACCTCGGCGCAGCTCTATTACATGGAGGTCCCGTACTCCAAAGCCGAGATTCGCGCGGCGACACACGAGCTCATTACGCGCAACGAGCTGCGCTCGTGCTACGTGAGGCCGCTCGTGTACCGTGGATACGGCCCGATGGGCCTCGACCCGCTCTCCAATCCGGTCGAGGTGACGATTGCGGTCTGGGAGTGGGGCGCATACCTGGGGGAGGAAGGCAAGCGCAATGGCGTGCGCGCGCGCGTCTCCTCGTGGCGCCGCATTTCTCCGGAGTCGCTGATCCCGCACGCGAAAGCCACTGGGCAGTACCTGAACTCGGTGCTTGCCAAGGTCGAGGCGACCAAGGCCGGCTATGAGGAGGCGATCCTGCTCGACCACAAGGGGAACGTCTGCGAGGGCACCGGTGAAAACGTCTTCGCCGTTCGCGACGGCGTGATCGTCACCCCCGGGCACAGCTCGAGCATCCTCGACGGCATCAACCGCAAGTCGGTGATCGAGATCGCGAGGGACCTTGGTTATGAGGTCGTCGAGCGCGACGTGGCCCGCGCCGAGCTGTCGCTTGCCGATGAGGTCTTCCTCACGGGGACCGCTGCAGAGCTGACGCCGGTTCGATCCGTCGACGACATCGAGATCGGTCCTCCCGGTGAGGTGACGCTTGCGATCCAGCGTGTCTTCGAGGATGCCCTCTTGGGCCGTGCTGAGCGCTACCGCGAGTGGCTGGACTACGTCGAGCGCGTCGGTCCGCCGGCAACTACCGCAACCGGTTCGCCTGCCTGAGTAGCATCGTTTCCATGCATCTCACGCCGACTGTCACGCGAATTAGCCGCGCGGCGGCTCCCTGAGCGCCGCCGCCCGTTCGCGTACTCCGGCCGACACGCCGCCGAACCCAGGGAAGGCGTTTTAAACGATGGACGACGTTCAGATCTACGACACCACGCTTAGAGATGGCATGCAGGGCGAGGGCATGTCGCTCTCGATCGAGGAGAAGCTGAGGGTCGCCCAGGCGCTCGACGCTCTCGGCGTGGCGATCATCGAAGCCGGGTTTCCCGGCTCGAACCCGAAGGACAGGGCCTTCTTCGACCTGCTCGAACGAGAGCGCCCACAGCATGCACACCTGGCGGGCTTCGGGATGACTCGCAGGCGCGGTGTGGAGCCCGACGAAGATGAGTCCCTGCTCGCTCTGGCCGGCTCCTTTACGCCGCTGTGCACGCTCGTCGGAAAGACCTGGGCGCTGCACCTGGAGAAAGTGACCAGGGTCGACCGCACTGAGAACCTGTCCATGATCGCGGACTCGATCACCTTCCTGGCGGCACGCGGCAAGCGCGTCATCTATGACGCGGAGCACTTCTTCGACGGCTTTCGCGACGACTCCACGTATGCGCTGCAATGCCTTCGAACCGCCGTCGGAGCCGGTGCAGAGACCGTTGTTCTTTGTGACACGAATGGCTCGTCGCTGCCGGGACAGGTAGCCGCGGCGACCGCAAGCGCGGTGACGGAGCTCGCCGGCGCCGCGCGGCTGGGAATCCACACCCACGACGACTCCGGTTGCGGCGTCGCGAATGCGCTCGTGGCGGTCGAGGCCGGTGCGCGGCAGGTACAGGGCACCGTCAACGGCTACGGCGAGCGATGCGGCAATGCGAACTTGATCTCGATCATTCCGGCGCTGCAGCTCAAGCTCGGATACGGCTGCGTGGCCCCCGAGCGCCTCGTCGTGCTGACCGAGACGGCTCACCTGATCGATGAGATCTGCAACGTCGTGCCGAACCCGAATCAGCCCTATGTGGGCCGCAACGCGTTCGCGCACAAAGGAGGCATGCACGTCGCCGGTATCGTCCAGGACGCCCGGACCTTCGAGCACCTCGATCCCGCGGCTGTCGGTAACGACCGCGAGCTGCTGATCTCCGAGCTGTCTGGCAAGGGCACCGTCCAGGCGCGCGCGGCGCAGCGCGGACTCGAGGTTGACGACACGGCGGCGGCGCGCGCCGTCGAGCGGGTCAAGGAGCTCGAGGCGCGCGGCTTCCAGTTCGAGGCTGCCGACGGCTCGTTCGACCTGCTGATCCGCCGCGAGACCGGAAGCTACACGCCGCTGTTCCGGCTCGAGTCGTTCCGAGTGATCGTCGAGAAACGTGAGGACGGCAAGGTCCAGACGGAGGCGACGATCAAGATATGGGTCGACGGCGAGCGCTACGTGCGGACCGCCGAGGGCAACGGCCCGGTCAACGCCCTCGACCGGGCGCTTCGCGCTGCGATCGGCGAGACCTATCCCCATCTGCGCGACATCGAGCTCGTCAACTTCAAGGTCCGGATCCTCGACGAGGACAAGGGCACCGGTGCCGTCACCCGGGTTCTGCTAGACGCGAGCGACGGGGTAGACCGCTGGGGATCGATCGGAGTCTCCGAGAACGTGATCGAGGCCAGCTGGGAGGCTCTGGTCGACTCGCTCGAGGCCGGCATGTTGCCGGGGCGGAGCGATCACGAGCGCCGACGCGACGGCGAACCGGGGTACGAGCTCGGCGGGTTGCGCACCGCCCGCCAGCAGAGTGCCTGAGGATCGGATTCCCCTGGCGCGACCGATGCTCGGCGAGCGGGAGCTCGCAGCGGTCACCGAGACGATCAGATCGGGACGACTTTCCCTGGGCCCGCGCCTCGCGGAGTTTGAGCGCGCTTTCGCCACCCGGCTCGGAGTGGATCATGCGTCGGCGGTCTCGAGTGGGACCGCCGGGCTTCACCTGGCCGTTCGAGCGGCGGGCGTCGCTGCGGGTGACGAGGTCCTCACGACCCCGTTCAGCTTCGTCGCATCCGCCAACTGCCTGCTCTATGAAGGGGCGCGGCCGATCTTCTGCGACATCGATCGTCGCACGCTCAACATCGACCCTGCCGCGGCCACCACGGCGGTCGGCGACCGGACCACCGGGGTGCTGCCGGTGCACATCTTCGGCTACCCGGCGGACATGCAGGCACTCGAGGCGCTCGCCTCCGCGCGTGGACTCTGGATCGTCGAGGACGCCTGCGAAGCGCTCGGCGCGACACACGCCGACGGAATTCCGGTCGGCGCCCGCGGCAACCTCTCGGTTTTCGGCTTCTATCCGAACAAGCAGGTGACGACCGGCGAGGGCGGGCTCGTCGTGTCGCCGACGGACGCGGCCAAGGAGCGCATCGACTCCGAGCGGAACCAGGGTCGGTCACCGGACATGGGCTGGTTGGACCACGACCGCCTCGGCTTCAACTATCGCCTCTCGGATCTCGCCTGCGCACTCGGCGTCGCACAGCTCGCGCACCTCGACGACCTGCTTTCGGAACGCGCCGCGGCTGCCGCCCTCTATCACGACGCGCTTGCCGAGATTGAGGGACTCGAGCTTCCCTGTCCCGACACCGGCGGAGACCGCCGCAGCTGGTTCGTCTACGTCGTCCAGCTGCCAAGCGATGGCGATCGCGACGGCGTGATCGAGTCGCTTCGAGCGCGCGGGATCGAGTCGAAGCCATACCTGCCGGCGATTCACTTGATGAGCTTCTACCGCGAGCGCTTCGACCACCGCGAAGGCGAGTTTCCGGTCTGCGAGGACGTCGCCCGGCGCTCTCTGGCCCTGCCCTTCTTTCCCGGACTTGGCGAGCGTGGCGTGGCACGCGTCGCCGAGGCGCTCCGGAACGCCCTGACGACCGTGGCCGCCGCCCGCTGATTCGGTACCGAGGCGGCAACGCAGCGCTGGCACCGCGGCCATAGACTCCGCGTGATGTCTCGCTTCGGGTCCCCGCAGGATCCGCTCTTCCAGCGGATCAACTCTTCAGTCGGCTTCGACTACCGGCTCGCTCCCTATGACCTCGAGCAGTCCCAGGCTCATGCGCGGATGCTCGCATCGCGCGACATCATCAGCGCCGAAGATCTTCAGGCCATCGAGCGAGGCCTGGCGGCCGTTCGCGAGGAGATAGATGACGACTCGTTTCGCGTCGCGCCAAGCGACGAGGACATCCACATGGCGATCGAGCGTCGGTTGACAGAGCTGATCGGTCCGCTAGGCGGCAAGCTTCACACCGCCCGATCGCGCAACGACCAGGTGGCGACCGATGTCGCCCTGTTCGTGCGTGCCCACACGCTGACCGCGAAGGAGCAACTCGCGGAGCTGATGGAGCTGCTCGTCGAGCGCGCCGAAGCCCACCTCGACTGGCGTATGCCCGGCTACACCCATCTTCAGCGCGCACAGCCGGTCTACCTGTCGCACCATTTGCTCGCCTACTTTTGGAAGTTCGCCCGTGACGCTGAGCGCTTTGAGTTCACGATGAGCCAGACCGATGCCATGCCCCTCGGGGCCGGGGCCCTGGCCGGCGTGAACTTTCTAACCGACCGCATCGCCGTCGCGCGAGAGCTCGGGTTCGCCCGCGTCGCCGAGAACTCGATCGACGCCGTCTCAAGCCGCGACTTCGTTCTCGATTACATGGGAGCCGCGAGCGTGTGCGCGACTCACCTCTCGCAGCTGGGCGCCGAGGTGGTCCTCTGGTCGAGCACCGAATTCGGCTTTGCCCAGCTTGACGACGCGTTCGCTTCTGGCTCGAGCTTGATGCCGCAGAAGAAGAACCCCGACGCGGCCGAGTTGCTGCGTGCCAAGGCGCCCCGTCTCAGCGGTCACCGCGTCGCGCTGGAGGGTGTCCTCCACGGACTCCCGCTGGCGTACAACAAGGATCTCCAGGAAGACAAGGAGCACCTCTTCGACGCGGTCGACACGCTCGAGCTCTCTCTCACCGTGGCCCGGCGCATGCTAAGTGGCCTGAGCTTCGACCGCGCGCGCCTCGCTGCCGCGGCATCCGACGAGTTTCTCGCCGCCACCGACATCGCCGACCTGCTCGTACGCCGCGGCGTTCCCTTCCGCGAGTCGCACGGAATCGTCAGTGCACTGGTCCGGCGCGCACTCGACGAGGGCAAGCGGCTGTCGGAGCTGAGCGAGGCTGAGGTCGCCGAGATCGCACCTCAGCTCGACGGATCGCTGGGCTCCGTGCTCGCCGAAGGCGCGTGGCTCGAGTCGAAGGTCTCCGAGGGGGGGACGTCCCTTGAGCGTGTCAGGGAGCAGCTGGGACGGGCGCGGGGCGTGCTTCGCCAAGCCGCGACTTGACCCTCGATCCGCGTAGGCGCGCCTTCTACGATCGTCCCGTGCAGCGGGTCGCCGCTGATCTGCTCGGATGCGTCGTCCGCCACGGAGGTAGCGCCGGCCGAATCGTCGAGGTCGAGAGCTACCACGAGAGGGAGCCGGCCTGTCACGCCCACGTCGGCCGCACGCTCCGCACTCAACTGCTGTTCGGCCCGGCGGGATTCGCTTACGTCTATCGCTCCTACGGCGTCCATAACCTGCTGAACGCGGTGTGCGAGCCGGAGGGCACCGGTGCCGCGGTGCTGATTCGCGCGCTCGAGCCAACCGAGGGCATCGAGTCGATGCGCGCGCGTCGTGGCCTCGACCGCGATGTCGAGCTCTGCTCTGGGCCCGGCAAGCTCACCGAGGCCCTCGGGATCGATCTCTCTCACAACGGGTCATCGTTGACCGGGGGCGTAATCGAGATCCTGCCAGGCGAGCGGCCACACGCCGTCGCGAGCGGTGTCCGCGTCGGGATCACCAAGGCCGTCGAGCTGCCGTGGCGGCTCTGCGACGCGGACTCAGAGCACGTCTCGCGCCCGCGCCCGCCGGCTATGCGCCGGGGTCGCGCCGCCTGAGCGAGCTGAGAGCGCTCAACGGCCCCCGGCTCCGGGTGTTGCGCCGCCGCGCGTCGTCGGCGGTGGAGCGGTCGGAGCACGCTGCGCGGGCGGGAGCGGGGGAGGCGCCGTATGGGTCGGAATAGGCGGGGACTGAGGCCTGACCGACGGCGTTTGAGGCGCGGTCGTCGGTCCGGCTGCGCCCTGCGGTGTCGTCTGCGCCGTGGTGGGGGCCGCGGGGGAGGGCGAGGACTGCACGGGCGATGAGAGCGGCGCAGGGCCGCCATTGTTCGATTGCTGGTTGGGATGGCGCGACTGGTCGATCGCGATCGCCTGCGTCATGAAGTCATGCCAGATCAGCGCCGGGTAGGTGCCGCCCTCGACCGGCTGACCGCGCCACTCGGTCAGCATCGGCTTCAACCGATTCGGATAACCGACCCACACCGCGACGGTGTACTTGTTCGTGAACCCGACGAACCATGCGTCGCCATAGTTCTCGGTGGTGCCCGTCTTGCCCGCAGCCCAGTCGGAGACCTGAGCGGAGACGGCCGTGCCGCTGAGGACGACGCCGCGGAGGATCTGGCGCTCGCTCTCGGCGACGCCCGGTGACAGAACGCGCTGGACGACCGGCCTGTTGACCTCGGTCTGCCCTCCATTCTGGACCTTGGCGACCGCGACGGGGCCGAGCGGCGACGAGGCAAGCGAGCCTGATATCCGTCGGCCGCCGTTTGCGATCGTCGAGTACGCGTAGGCCATCTCGAGCGGGGTGACTCCCTCCTTGAGACCTCCGAGAACCATCGCCGGGTTGGTGGAGAGCGGCGTGCGGATTCCCATGCGCTCGGCGAGCTGAGCGATCGGCTTGGTGCCGACCTGCATTCCTACCGCGGCGAAGACGGAGTTGTCAGACACCGCCGTCGCGTTCGCCAGCGAGATCTCGCCCGAGTAGCTGTTCTGGAAGTTGCGGACGACGAACTTCTCGCCGTCGGGAAGATGGAAGACCTCCGGGTGAGAGGCCCAGACGGAGTCCGGCGACACACCTCGCTGCAGCGCGGCCGCGAGCACGAACGCCTTCATAGCCGACCCGGGCTGGCGGTGCCCGTTGGTCGCCAGGTTGAACGGCACATGGCGGTAGTCGTTGCCCCCGACCATCGCCTTGACCTCGCCGGTGGCGTTGTCGATCGCGACCATCGAGGCCGACGGACCGACGCCCGCGAGGTCCGAGTTGATCGCCTGCTCCGCCGCGTTTTGCAGCTGCGGGTCGAGTGAGGTCGTGACCTTCAGGCCGCCGTCGAAGGCCGTGCCGGCTCCGTAGCGATCGACGAGTTGCTGGGTCACCCAGCTAGAGAAGTACGGCTGGTCTGATTCGAGCGGCGCCGGATTCAGGTCCTGCTCGGTGGGAATCGGCTGAGCGAGCGCCGTCGCGTACTGCGATGGCGTGATCAGGCGCTGCTGGAGCATGTCGTGCAGGACGATGTCGCGGCGCTGCCTTGACCGGCCGGGGTTCTGGATCGGGTCGAACAGCCCGGGCGAGGCGATCATCCCGGCGAGCAGCGCCGCCTGGTCGATCGTCGCGGTCTTGGCGAGATGCTCGGCGTGGCCGTAGTGGCGACCCGGTCCGCCGAAGTACGTGCGGACGGCAGCCTCGACGCCGTAGGCGCCGTTGCCGAAGTAGATCGTGTTGAGGTACTGGTCGAGGATCTTGTGCTTGGACCACCGATGGTCGAGGTGGTAGGCGAGCGCCGCCTCACGCAGCTTCTCGAAGATCGTCCGGTTGTTCTGTGCCGTGAGCGCGTTCTTCACGAACTGCTCCGTGATCGTCGAGGCGCCCTGCGTCGGCCCGCTTCCCGACACGTCGCTCCAGGCGGCACGCGCCATGCCGCGCAAGTCGATGCCCGAGTCGTGGTAGAAGCGCTTGTCTTCGACCGCGATGACCGCATTCTTTATGTAAGGGGAGATCTCCGCAGTCTGAGTCGATGATCCGGTTGCGGTTGTCGGTGAGGAGCGCTATCTGGCTGCCGTCGCTCGCGAACAGGCGCGAGTTGACGGCGGTGCGCAACTGTGCCTTGGTCTCCAGCGACGGCAGGTCATGCGCGACGGCCATCATCATCCCGAAGATCGTCGAGATCAGGCCGAGCGCGCCGAGCCCGGCGAGGATCGCGGCGACACGCAGCTTCTTCAGCTTCGGCTTGCGCCGCCGCGCATCGCTGCGCGCACCGGCCTGAGCGGCTCGGCGCGGCGGCCTGAGTGGTACGGGTGAGATATTCCCCATGGTCCGGGTTGCCCGGTCGCAAGCATGCGGCAGTGCGAGGCTGGGCGGGAGCCGGGGCGGCGGCGACCCGGCGGCGGCGCGATTCTAGACGATCCACCAGCCGCCGCGATTGCCAGCAACTCTGGGCGGGGCCCCGGCACGACGGGTCAGGCGACCATAATCGACCCTGGTCATGAGCTCACCCTCGAAAGCCCCGGTGCCTCGCGAGACCGCCGCGCACCTGCTTCGCAACGTGGTCGACTCACTCCCGGGGGGCGCACTCGAGGAGCGGCTGGCCTCGAGGCATCCGCTGCGGGTCAAGCTCGGCATCGACCCGACGGCACCCGACATCCACCTCGGACATACCGTCGTCCTGCGCAAGCTGCGCGAGTTCCAGGACGCCGGCAACACGGCCGTTCTCGTGATCGGTGACTACACGGCGCGGGTGGGGGACCCGAGCGGCCGCTCGAGCAGCCGTCCGGTGCTGCCGCCGGACCAGATCGAGCGCAACGCGGAGACCTACCAGCGGCAGGCGTTCAAGATCCTCGACCCCGCGCGCACGGAGCTACGCCGTAACGGCGAGTGGCTCGACAATGCCGATGGACGAGTTGTTCCGGCTCGCACGCACCGCGACGGTCGCGCAGCTGCTCGAGCGCGACGACTTCGCGCG
>CAVRBY010000001.1:3452500-3576660 GCA_963719375.1 uncultured Actinomycetes bacterium
GGTGGCGAAGCACCGAAACTAAGCCCCGGTAAACGGCGGCCGTAACTATAACGGTCCTAAGGTAGCGAAATTCCTTGTCGGGTAAGTTCCGACCTGCACGAATGGCGTAACGACTTGGACGCTGTCTCAACGAGGGGCTCGGTGAAATTGCAGTCTCGGTGAAGATGCCGAGTACCCGCGGCCAGACGGAAAGACCCCGTGAACCTTTACTACATCCTGATATTGGAGTCTGGGGCATCTCGCTCAGGATAGGTGGGAGGCTTCGAAGCAGTGGCTTCGGCTGCTGTGGAGCCAACCTTGAGATACCACCCTTGGTGTCCTGGGCTTCTAACACTCCGCCGTGAATCCGGGGAGTGAACAGTGTCAGGTGGGTAGTTTGACTGGGGCGGTCGCCTCCCAAAATGTAACGGAGGCGCGCAAAGGTTCCCTCAGCACGGTCGGAAATCGTGCGTAGAGTGCAAAGGCAGCAAGGGAGCTTGACTGCGAGACTAACAAGTCGAGCAGGTGCGAAAGCAGGCCTTAGTGATCCGGCGGTAGCAAGTGGAAGCGCCGTCGCTCAACGGATAAAAGGTACTCCGGGGATAACAGGCTTATCGGGCCCAAGAGTCCACATCGACGGCCCGGTTTGGCACCTCGATGTCGGCTCGTCGCATCCTGGGGCTGGAGTAGGTCCCAAGGGTTGGGCTGTTCGCCCATTAAAGCGGTACGCGAGCTGGGTTCAGAACGTCGTGAGACAGTTCGGTCCCTATCTGCCGTGGGCGTTGGAGAATTGAGGGGAGTCGTCCCTAGTACGAGAGGACCGGGATGAACAGACCTCTGGTGTATCTGTTGTCCTGCCAAGGGCATTGCAGGTTAGCTACGTCTGGATGGGATAACCGCTGAAGGCATCTAAGCGGGAAGCCCACCTCGAGATGAGTTCTCCCATCTCCTTGAGAGAGTAAGAGCCCTGGAAGACCACCAGGTTGATAGGCCGGTCGTGTACGGGCAGCAATGCCTTGAGCGAACCGGTACTAATGCTCCGAGGGCTTGACGGATTTTTTGATACCTCTTCTATGACGCGGCCAGCTGTGCGGTTTTCAAGCCCCGTCGAGCACGCTCGTCTCGCAAGCTCTCGGTGGTCATAGCGAGGGGGATACACCTCTTCCCATTCCGAACAGAGAAGTTAAGCCCCTCAGCGCCGATGGTACTTGGCCCGCAAGGGCCTGGGAGAGTAGGTCGCCGCCGGTTTACCTAGACGGGCCGTCCGCGTAGCGGGCGGCCCGTTCTGCCTTAGTGGGCTAGCCCTCAGCCGACCGCGCCGGAGCCAGTCAGGCGGTCTCGGGCTGCTCCACCCAGAGGCACTGCTGTACCGAAGCGATCGGTGCACCGCCGCGCTGCCGGCGCACCGACGGGTCGGGCGCCCTGCGCGGCGGGTCGAGGGCAAGGGACCGGATCGCCGCTCGGGTCGACACGCGCGCGCTGCGAGTGGTAGGCCAGCTGGTGCGCCGGCGGGCCGCTGCGGTCGCGGGCGGCACGTGGCGTGAGCGCACCGGCGACCGCGCCGAGGGCCGTCCGGCGGGCTCGGAGACCGGAGCTGGAGCGCGCCGCAGAGCCGTCTGCCCGCGCGGCATTTGCAAGCTCGGGTCGGGGCCAGGTGAGCCGAATTCTCCAAGCGTGGCGAACTCGACGGTGAGTCCGATCCCGCGGGCCAGAACGGTTTTCGCCTCAGCGAACATGTGTTCGTGAGAGTAGGGGTGGCGGCGGACGGAACTTTGCGCCTGCTCGCCCCCTGAAGCGCCGCGCGACCGCCGCGCTTAGAAGGAGGACCAGATGTCGAGCTTCGTCCGGACCCGCTCGATGACGTCGTCTGTGAACGCGCTCGAGGTCGCCTCGCCGCCTAGGTCGAACGTCCGTACCCCGGCGCCTACCGCTTCGAAGACGCTCTCGTAGATCGCCCGCGATACGGTCTCGGGCTTCTTCAGGCCGCCCGCCTCGGCGACATAGTGGAGCAGCGCCGCGCCGGCGAGGATCATGGCCATCGGGTTCGCGAGGTCCTTGCCCTGAAGCGACGGCGCGGTGCCATGCGGCGCCTCCGACATCACCGCCTTGACGTTGTAGTCGTCGTCGAGGGCGAGCAGTACCGACTCCGCTCCGGCGATCGAGCCGAAGAGCGGGAGCACCATGTCCGACAGGCAGTCGCCGTCGCGGTTGAGCGCCGGGATGACGAGTGGTCCATCGGGGCCGCCGGAGACCAGGCCGGCGTACGTCGCGTCGATCAGCACCGGCTCGTAGGAGACGTCCGAGTGGCGCTCGGCCGCGGCATCGAGCTCTTCCTTCAGCATCCCCTCGTAGACGGGGCTGACCGTCCACTTGGGCCCCCCGTAGACGCGGCCCTCCATCTTGTCCGCGGTGCGGAAGGCGTGCTCGGCGACCGCTCGGCAGACGTGCCTCGAAATGCGCTCGGTGCGGAAGGCGAACTCGTCGCCTTCCTCCTCCGATCGCCACTGCTCCGCGCCATAGGCGTCTCCCACCGCCATCCGGCAGACGGAGATCGGGTGATGGACGCCGGCCACCGGGTTGACGCCCGGGATCCGCCGGCCGGTACGGATGATCACGCTGCCCTCGATCTGCTCGCGCAGGATGCGATTCGGGCTGCCCACGTCGTCCTTGCCCTCGGGGGTGATCGTCGCGGCCTTGATCCCGTAGCCCGCCTCCGCCATCGCACGCGCGGCCTCTTCCACGACCCCGTTTTCCGTCTCGCGGCGCTTGTCGAGCGAGAGGTCGTAGCGGTCGAGCTCGACGTCGAGGCCGATCACGTCCGGGTCGAGGATTCGAAGCGCCTGGTCGAGCAGCTCCTGACCCGTCTCGTCGCCCTCCAGCACGACGATCTTGATCGGGTCGGCCATGGCGCGGACCATACCCGCGCCTGGCGACGGGGCAACCCCAAACGCCGCTAGGTCAGTCCGCCGGCCGCGCCCTGCAGCTCGGTCAGCGCGTGTCGGAGGACGGCGACCTCCGCCTCGAGCGCCGCGAGACGCTCTCGGATGTCGTCGCTCTCGGATCTCGCCGGCAAATCGCCGGCATCGGACCGTTCGCCATCTTCGTGCTCCGCTCGGTCGTCGTCCATCAGGTGGCGGAAGCGCTCCTCCTTCTGGCCCGGCATGCGGCCGAGCCGCTCGACGAACCCGCGCTCGGCGAGGCCGTCGAGGCCGGCCTCGACGGAAGCGGGGGAGTCGAATCGAGCGAGGCGTTCGGTCCGGCCCTTGAGCTCGCCCGGTGTCTGGGGGCCCCGGAGGAGCAGCACGCAGACGAGCGCGAGCTCGCCGTCACCTAGCTCGAGCGCCTCGCCCGCGAGCTGGCGGTATTTCACCGCCCTGCTCCCGGCGCCACTCGCGAGCCGCGCCAGGCCGGCCTTCGAGAGCCGTTGGGCTGCCTCGCGGACGGCATGCTCGTCGTACTCGACGACCGGGTTGCGGTTCGTCGCCTGGTTGCAGGCGAGCCGCAGCGCGTTCAGCGACAGCGGATAGGCGTCGGGGGTGGTCCGCTGCTTCTCGATCAGGCAGCCGAGTACCCGTTGCTCGACCGGGTTGAGGGTCGGAACCCGCACGGCGCGAGCATAGGGCTGGACGCCGCGCTCTGATGGCAGAGCCGCTGTCGAGGCCCGGGCATCGCTACCGCCGCTGCCGATCCGGCGTTCGCGGGTTCAGGCCGGCGGATCCGCGGCCGGCTGACCGTCGAGACCGAGCGCCGCGGCCCGCGGCTCCATCGCCGCGATAACCCGTGCGACGTGCTCGTCGAAATCGACGCCCAGGTCCGCCGCCCCGGCCCGGACCTCTTCGCGACCGACGCCCGCCGCGAACGAGGGCGTCTTCAGCTTCTTCTTGACCGATTTCGGGGTCAGCCCGTGGATCCCGGTCGGGCGCACGCGCGCGCAGGCCGCGATGAAGCCCGATAGCTCGTCGACGGCGTAGAGCGTCTTGGCGAGCCTAGTCACCCGGGGAACGCCGAGAAACTCGGCGTGCCCCGCGACCGCGTCGATCAGTTCCGGCGGGTAGCCGAGCCGCTCGAGCTCGCGCAGTGCCACGCGTGGGTGGCCGGTCTCGAGATCGGGATAGCGCTCGTAGTCGAGGTCGTGGAGGATCCCGGTCGCCGCCCACAGCTCGCGATCCTCATCCCACAGCGTCGCGTATGCGAGCATCCCCGACTCGACGGCCAGCACGTGGGCGCGCAGCGATTCCGACACGGTCCACTCGCAGAACAGCCGCCAAGCCTCATCGCGCGAGACGTCCATCGTCGCCCAACGGTAGATGCTCGGCACGGGTGGCGGGGGGCAGGGCCTTCGGACTGCGGATCGAATCTCCCAGGAGTCAGCCGTCGACCCGCCGACCCAGGGGCCCAAGATGCACTCGAGCGCTTCCCTTCTCCCGACTCGACCCTCCGCCTCGCCGCATGGCGGCACGCGGGGACCGATCGATAATCTTGCCGAGCCGTCGCCGAGCCCCGACTGGACGGCTGCACGCATGGACAAGTTCGTCATCGAGGGCGGCTACCCGCTTTCCGGCACGATCGTGCCCGCCGGGAACAAGAACGCCGCACTGCCGGCGCTCGCGGCCGCGCTGCTGACCGACGAGCAGGTGATCGTGCGCAACGTCCCCCGCATCCGCGACGTCGAGGCGATGCTCGCGATCCTCCGGGGCCTCGGCGCGAGCGTCGAATGGCAAGACGACAACGCGGTGGCCGTCCATGCGGCTGACCTGCAGCGCACGTCTGTCGACGCGGAGCTCTCCAGTCGCATCCGCGCGTCGTTCCTGCTTGCCGGGCCGCTGCTCGCACGCTTCCGCAGCGCCGAGATGCCGATCCCCGGCGGCGACGTGATCGGCCGCCGGCGCCTCGACCCGCACCTCGATGCCTTCCGCGCACTCGGTGCGGAGGTCGAGCTCGATCGGGGCTACCGCCTGCGCGCGCCGGGCGGGCTGCGCGCCTGCGACTTCTTCATGGACGAGCCGTCGGTGATGGCGACCGAGAACGCGCTGATGGCCGCTGCCCTGACGCCGGGCTCGACGGTGATCCACAATGCGGCCTCCGAGCCGCACGTTCAGGACCTGGCGCGCCTGCTGCTGCAGATGGGCGCCCGCATCGAGGGCATCGGCTCCAACGTCCTGATCGTCCACGGAAGCGACTCGCTGGGTGGCGCCGACTACACGATCGGTCCCGACTACATCGAGATCGGCAGCTTCATCGCGCTTGCCGCCGTAACCCGCGGCGAGCTGCGCATCCGCGGCGGCGTCACCGACGACCTGCGTATGACCCGCATGGTCTTCGAGCGTCTCGGATGCCGCGTCGAATACGACGGCGACGACATCGTCGTCCCGCCCGACCAGCACCTGCGCGTGCGCGACGACGAGGGCGATGCGATCTCGAAGATCGAGGATGGGCCGTGGCCGGCGTTCCCTGCCGACCTGACGAGCATCGCGCTCTCGCTCGCGACGCAGGCCGACGGGATGGTCCTGATCTTCGAGAAGATGTTCGAGAACCGCCTGTTCTTCGTCGACAAGCTCGTCTCCATGGGCGCCCGGGTACTGGTCTGCGATCCGCATCGCGCGGTCGTCAGCGGCCCGAGCCGGCTTCACGGCCAGCGGATGGAGAGCCCGGACATCCGCGCGGGCATGGCGATGCTCATCGCCGCGCTCTGCGCGCGAGGCCAGTCCGAGATCGGCAACATCCGCCAGATCGACCGCGGCTACGAACGCATCGACGAGCGCCTGCGCTCACTGGGCGCCCGCATCGAGCGGGTCGCCGCCGAGCGGGTACCCGCCTAGACGATTGATTCCGAATTCACCGCCTGGGTTCGGGCCAGCAGAAATCATTCGTCTCGGCCCGCGCAGCTGGTGGAGATGATTGATTCCAAGTGCGCCGTCGGACAGAATCGGCCTGATTCGGAATCAACCATCTAGGGGATTGCTTTCCCAGCGGTTCCCGCCCCCCGAGCGTGGACGACGAAAGGCCGGGAGGCGACGGCGATGATCCATCGCGTGCCTCCAGGCACTCGCGACGTGCTGCCGGAGGAGATGCGGGAGCTGCGCGCGATCAGCGAGCGCCTGCGGAGTGTCTTCGAGCAGGCCGGCTACGGCGAGGTGTGGACCCCGACGCTCGAGTACGAGGAGGTCCTCCGGCGCGGCGACGAGCGCGCGGCGGGTGCTGGCTTCAGGACGTTCGACGAGCACGGCAACATCCTCGCGCTGCGCTCTGACCCGACGATCCCGATCGCTCGACTCGTGGCGAGTCGTCTCGCCGCCGCACCGCCGCCGATCCGGCTCTGCTACTTCGCCCACGCCTACAGGCTCGCCCCGCGGGGCAGCGGGCACGCGCGCGAGTTCCTCCAGGCGGGGCTCGAGCTGGTCGGAGCGCCCGCGCCGGATGGCGATGCCGAGGTGATCGGACTGGTCGTGGACGCCCTGGCCGCCGCGGGGCTGCGCCGGCACAGGGTCGGGCTCGGCGACGGGTCGCTCTACCGGACGCTGCTGGATGAGCTCGAGGTGCCCGCGGAAGACCGGCGCGAGCTGCTCGAACGGCTCGCCGTCCACGACCTCGTCGGCCTCGAGGTCCGTGCCGACGCGCTCAGCATTCCCCGCGAGGGGCGCCGGCTTCTCTCGAGCCTGCCGACGCTGCGCGGCGGTCCGGAGATCCTGGAGCGGGCCACGGGCCCCGCTGCCCGTGCGGCGGAGAACCTCAAGGCGATCATCCAGGCGGTCGCCGACAGAGGCGCCGCGGACCGCCTGATCTGCGACCTCGGGCTCGTGCGCGACCCCTCGTATTACACCGGCGCGGTGCTCGAGATCTACGACCCGGCCGTCGGCTTTCCGCTCGGCGGCGGCGGCCGCTACGACGAGCTGCTCGGCCGCTTCGGCTCGCCGCGTGCGGCGTGCGGACTGGCCCTCGACGTCCAGCGAGTCCACGTCGCCCAGCTCGAGGAGGAGCGGCTCGCATGAGCACCAGCGGCGACGAGGCCCCACTCATGCTCGCGGTCCCGCGCGGCGCCCTGTTCAGGGACTCGCTCGATCTCCTCGACGCGCTCGGCCTGGAGACGGCGGCGATCCGCGAGAATGATCGGCGCCTGATCTTCCCCGAGCTCGGCGTCATCACGACCCGGCCGAGCGACGTTCCGACCTACGTCGAGCAGGGCGCCGCGGACCTCGGCATAACCGGCAAGGACGTCCTGCTCGAGCAGGCGGACCGCGATGTCTACGAGCTGCTCGACCTGGGCTATGGCTACTGCCGCATGGTGGTCGCGAGCTCGGCCGGGGAGAACGTGCTCGAGGAGGCGCTGCGACGCCGCGGCGTCGCGCGGATCGCGACCAAGTACCCCCGCATCGCGGCGGCCCATTTCGCCGCGACCGGCCGCCAGGTCGAGATTGTGGAGGTCAAGGGCTCGGTCGAGATCGCCCCCCTGACCGGCCTCACCGACGCGATCGTGGACCTCACCGCGACCGGCCGGACCCTGAGCGAGAACGACCTCGTCGAGCGCGAGCGGATCGTCGAGTGCACGGCACGGCTCGTGGCCAATCCCGTCTCGCACAAGCTGAAGGCCCGCCGCCTCGATGCGTTGGTCGAGCGCATTCGGGCGCTCACGGCCCCGGGCGCATGAGGATCACCCGTCTCGACCCCGCCGCGACCGCGCGAGACGTCCGCGCGATCAGCTCACCGCCGCCGGCTGCCGCGGTGGCGCAGATCATCGATGCCGTGCGGGCGCGCGGCGACGCCGCCCTGGCCGAGCTCAGCGAGCGCTTCGACGGAGTCCGGCCGGCCTCGCTGCGGGTCGAGGCATCCGCCGGCGGCATCGATCCCGAGCTGCGCGCGGCGATCGAGACGGCGCTCGCGAACGTCACCGCGGTCGCGAACGCGGCGCTGCGCGACCCGCTGCGGGTGACCCTGCCGCAGGGTCAGACGGTGGAGATCGCCGACGTCCCCGTACGGCGAGCGGGGGCCTACGTTCCCGGCGGCCGCGCCGCCTATCCGTCGTCGGTCGTCATGTGCGCCGCCGCCGCGCGCGCCGCCGGCGTCGACCAGCTCGCGGTCTGCTCGCCGCCGGGTCCCGACGGCCGGCTCGACCCGGCCGTGCTCGCGGCCTGCAGCCTCGCCGGCGTCGACGAGGTGTACGCCGTCGGCGGCGCCCAGGCAATTGCCGCGCTCGCCTACGGCACGGAGACGATCGCCCCGGTCGACGTCGTCGCCGGGCCGGGGAATGCCTACGTGACCGAGGCCAAGCGCCAGGTCCAGGGCTCGGTCGGCATCGACGGGCTCGCCGGGCCCAGCGAGCTCGTCGTGATCGCCACCGCTGATC
The DNA here is from genome assembly GCA_963719375.1 of uncultured Actinomycetes bacterium. Taxonomy (GTDB): domain Bacteria; phylum Actinomycetota; class Thermoleophilia; order Solirubrobacterales; family Thermoleophilaceae; genus JAICJV01. The sequence goes on from CAVRBY010000001.1 coordinate 3,460,821, forward strand.
CCGATCTCGTCGCCCTGGACCTCATCGCTCAGGCGGAGCATGGTCCGGACAGCCTCGTCGTCGTCATCTCGCCGCGCAGCGACTTCCTCGACGCGGTCATCGCACAGGTGGAGTCGCTCGTCCCCGAACGGCCCTCGGTCAAGGACGCCCCGCTCGCGGCGATCCGCGTTACCTCCGCCGAGACGGCGATCGAGCTTGCAGACTCAATCGCCCCGGAGCACCTGCAGCTGATCGGCCCCGAAGTCGAGCCACTCGCGCACACGGTTCGCTCGGCGGGCTGCGTGTTCGTCGGTCGCGACGCCGCCACCGCCTTCGGCGACTACGTCGCCGGCTCGAACCACGTGCTGCCGACCGGCGGCGCCGCACGCTTCGAAAGCGCGCTCGGTCCGGCGACCTTTCGCAGGAGGATGGCTCGGGTATCGTTGCCGCCCGGCGCCGCCGCCCGCCTCGCCCCGCCCGGCGCGGCGCTCGCCCGCGCCGAGGGCTTCCCCGTTCACGCCGAATCGATGGAACGACGCACATGACGCGCAGCGCCGAGATCCAGCGCACCACGTCCGAGACCAGCATCGAGCTAACGCTCACGCTCGACGGCACCGGCGCGGGCCGCCGCGCCACCGGGATCGGCTTCTTCGACCACATGCTCGGCTCGCTCGCCCGCCACGGACGCTTCGACCTCGACGTCAGCGTCGACGGCGACCTCGAGACGGGCACCCACCACACCGTCGAGGACACCGGCCTCACCCTCGGCCAGGCGCTCGACAGCGCGCTCGGCGACCGCGACGGGATCGTCCGCTTCGGCCACGCCGTCGTGCCGATGGATGAGGCCCGAGCCGCGGCCGCGATCGACATCTCGGGCCGGCCCTTCGCGCGCTTCGACGGGGAGTTCCCGCGCCGCCAAGTCGCCGGCTTCGAGCCCGGCCTGTGCGAGGAGTTCCTGCGCGCGCTCTCCTCCTCGGCGAAGATCACCCTGCACGCCTCGGTCGAGGCCGCCGGCAACGACCACCACGTGATCGAGGCCGTCTTCAAGTCGGTCGCGCTGGCGCTCCGCCAGGCCACCGCCCGCGACGAGCGCCCCGCGGGGATACCGTCCACCAAGGGACTGCTGTGATCGCGATCGTCGACTACGGGATGGGAAACCTGCGCTCGGTGCAGAAGGCGCTCGAGCGCGTCGGGGCGCCCGCGACGCTAACGCCTGATCCCCGCCTGATTGAGCGCGCCGACGCGCTCATCCTTCCGGGCGTCGGGGCATTTCCGAAGGCCATGCGGGAGATCGAGCGCCGCGGCCTGCGCGAGCCGATCATAAAGAGCGTCCGCGAGGGGACGCCGACGCTCGGGATCTGCCTCGGCCTGCAGCTCCTGTGCGAGCACTCGACGGAGCTCGGCGGTGCGGACGGCCTCGGACTGCTGCCGGGGCGGGTCGAACGGCTGGACGCCGAGCAGCTCCCCCAGATCGGCTGGAATCCCGTCACCTGGGTTCGCTCCGACCCGCTCGTCGAGGGGCTCGGGAGCCCCTGCCCGATGTACCACGTCCACACCTTCACGGTCCGCCCGGCGGACCCCGAGCTGACCCTTGGCCGCGCCGACTACAGCGGCGAGCGCTTCACGTCCGCGGTGGCGCGCCCGCCGCTCTACGGAGTCCAGTTCCATCCGGAGAAGTCAGGCCCCGCCGGCCTGAGGCTGCTCTCGAACTTCGCCCAGGTCGCAGACCGAGCGCTCGCCGCTGCATGATCCTGCTGCCGGCGATCGACATCCGCCGCGGCCAGGCGGTCCGCCTCGAGCAGGGCGACTTCGAGAAGGAGACCGTCTACGACGAGGACCCGCTCGACGCGGCGCGCGCGTGGGTCGAGCAGGGCGCGCGCCAGCTGCACGTCGTCGATCTCGACGGGGCGCTCGCGGGCGAGCCCGTCAACCTCGACCACCTGCGACGGATCACCTCCGAGCTCGACGTGCCGGTCCAGTACGGCGGCGGCCTGCGCTCGCTCGTCGCGGTCCGCGAGGCGCTCGCGGCGGGCGCGCAACGGGTCGTGCTCGGAACCGCCGCATACAGCGACATCGACTTCCTCGACGAGGTGCTCGCAACCTGGCCGGTGCGGATCGTCGTCGCGATCGACGTCCGCGGCGGCCACGTCTCGGTGGCAGGCTGGACGAAGGCGACGCAGATGCTCCCCGAGGATGTGATCGGGCGCATGCAGCGCCGCGGCGTGAAGCAGTTCGTCTACACGAACGTCGACCACGACGGGATGCTCGAGGGCCCCGACCTCGACGAGGTCCGGCGCATCGCCACGGCGGTGCGCGGGCGGTTTCTCTACTCGGGCGGGATCGGCTCGCTCGAGGACCTGCGCGCGCTGCGCGATCTGCGCGTCCTCAACCTAGCCGGGGTGATCTCCGGCAAGGCGCTCTACGAGCGCCGCTTCACGATCGCCGAGGCGCACGAGCTGCTCGACTCGGCGCGCGCGAGCCGTGCTGCTTAAACGCGTCATCCCCTGCCTCGACGTCGACAAGGGCCGCGTCGTCAAGGGCACCAACTTCGTCGACATCCGCGACGCGGGCGACCCCGTCGAGCTGGCCGCGCGCTACGAGCAGGAGGGCGGGGACGAGCTCGTCTTCCTCGACATCACCGCATCGCACGAGCGGCGCGAGACGATCGTCGAGCTCGCGCGCCGCACGGCGGACGAGGTCTTCATCCCGTTCACGATCGGCGGCGGGATCCGCTCCGTCCGCGACGCCCAGGCCGTCCTCGACGCGGGCGCCGACAAGGTCTCGGTCAACTCGGCGGCGGTCGCGCGGCCGGAGCTGATCGGCGAGCTCGCCGAGGTCTTCGGCAGCCAGTGCGTCGTCCTGGCGATCGACGCACGCGCGCGCGGGGACGGCTTCGAGGTGTTCACGAACGGTGGCCGCACGCCCGCGGGACGTGAGTGTGTCGAGTGGGCGCTCGAGGGCGTGGGGCGGGGCGCCGGGGAGATACTGCTTACCAGCATGGATCGCGACGGCACCGAGGCCGGCTACGACCTCGCGCTGACCGGGGCGGTGTCAGGGGCGGTGAGCGTGCCCGTAATCGCCTCGGGCGGCGCGGGCCAGCTCGACCATCTGGTGGAGGCGGTGGAGGATGGCGGCGCGGCGGCCGTCCTCTGCGCGTCGATCTTCCACTACGGCCAGTTCACGGTCGCCGAGGCCAAGGAGCGGATGCGTGGCGCGGGTATCCCGGTCCGTTGAGCTGCGCGCGCTACCCGGCATTCCGGAGCTGCTCGCCGTGCTCGAAGGCCTCCCGCCCGCTTACCTCGTCGGAGGCGCGGTGCGCGACCTGCTGCGCCAAGCGGACCACGTCGACCTCGACCTCGCGCTCGAGGGTGACGTGACTGCCGCCGCGCCTGAGCTGGCGCGGCGGCTCGGCGGGCGGGCGCGCGTGCACGACCGCTTCGGCACCGCCACGGTCAGCTCACCGGCGCTCACGTTCGACGTCGCCCGCACGAGGCGCGAGCGCTATCCGCATCCGGGGGCGCTCCCGGAGGTCGAGCCCGCCGACCTGCTCGCGGACCTCGCGCGTCGCGACTTCGCGGTCAACGCGATGGCGATTCCGCTCGAGCAGCCCGAGCGCCTGATTGATCCCTTCGGCGGCGAGGGGGACCTGGCCACGGGAACGATCCGGGTCCTGCACGACGGGAGCTTCACCGACGATCCGACGCGGCTGCTGCGCGCGCTGCGCTACGAGGCCCGGCTCGGCGGCACGCTCGACCCGCACACGGAGTCGCTTGCGCGCGCGGCTATCGCCGCGCGCGCTCCGATGACGGTCTCCGGTCCCCGTGTTCGCGATGAGCTGCTCGAGCTGCTCGAGGAGCCCGCCGCGATCCGGCGCATGCACGAGATCGGCCTCGACCGAGCGCTTCATCCGGCGCTCTCGATCGACCCGGATCTGCGTAATCGCAGCCGGACTCCCCGCGATGGTCGTTGGCGCTCCCGACGATCTTTCCGGCTGGCTCGAGGATCTCCACCTGGGCGCCGCACGGCGCGACGCGGTGCTCCGGGCCGCGCACAACGCACCGACGATCGCCGGAGAGCTCCGCCCGGACATGCGGCCCTCCGAGGTCCACGCGCTGCTCGCCACGGAGCCGCCCGAAACGCTGGCCCTGACACGGGCGCTCGGTGCCCCCGTCGAGACGAATCTCGCAGAGGTTCGCCTGGAGATCACCGGCGACGACCTGATCGCCGCGGGTATCCCCGCGGGCCCGGCCATCGGCCGGGCCCTCGACCACGCCCTCAGGCGCAAGCTCGACGGCGAGATATCAGGCCGCGACGAGGAGCTCGCGGCGGCGCTCGAGGCTGAGAGATGATCGACTGCCGGCTGCCCGGCGCCCGGGTCATTTTCTCCACCCGCCAGGGGGGAGTCAGCGAGGGCCCGTTCGAGTCGCTCAACCTGGGCCTGATGACCGGGGACGTGCGGGAGCGCGTCCTTGAGAACAGGCTGCGCCTGTTCTCTCAGACCGGAGTCGAAAGCGTGGCGATGGGACGGCAGGTCCACGGCACGGACATCCGGGAGTGGGAGGCCTCGACCGCGGAGCATCCCGAGGCCGACGGTCACATCACCGCGGTGCGAGGGCTCGCCATGCTCGTCTTCGTCGCGGACTGCCTGCCGGTCGCGCTCGCCGGACAGGGCCGCTTGGCGATGCTCCACTGCGGCTGGCGAGGCCTCGCCGGCGGCATCGTCGAGAAGGCGCTCGCGACGTTCCCCGAGCCGCCGGCGGCGGCGATCGGTCCGGGAATCGGCGGCTGCTGCTACGAGGTGGGGGAGGAGGTGCTGGCGGCCTTCGCCGACCTCGACGGGGTCGCGCGCGGGGGGATGCTCGACCTGCGCGCGGTCGTCCGCCACAAGCTGGCCGCCGGCGGGGTCACGCGCGATCGAGGACGTGCACCTGTGCACGTCCTGCCGTCCCGACCTGTTCTTCTCGCATCGCCGCGACCGCGGGGTGACCGGCCGCCAGGGCGGCCTCGCCTGGCTCGAATGACGCTCGATCCCCGGCGCGTGCGGGACAACCTCGACCGCGTCCATGAGCGCATCTCGGCCGCAGGCCGGGACCCGGCCACGGTCGAGATCTGCGCGGCGATCAAGTACCTGCCTCCCGACGACCTGCCGGCTCTCGCCGAGGCGGGGATCAAGCTCGTAGGCGAGAACCGCGCCCAGGCCCTACGAGAAAAACAGGTCGCCCACGGCGACCTGTTTTTCTGGGACTTCATCGGCGCGCTGCAGAGCCGCAAGGTGCGCGAGGTCGCGCCGCGCGTGCGGCTGATCCACTCGGTGGCCACCGACTCGGCGCTGGCGCAGCTCGAGCGCCATCCCGTCGCCGAGGTGCTGATCGAAGTCAACGTCGCGGGCGAGGAGGGCAAGGCGGGCATCGCACCGGATGAGCTCGCCGCCTTCATCGAGCGGAGCCCTCGTCCCGGTCACGGGGCTGATGACGATGCCGCCCGCGGTCGAGCGCGCCGAGGACAACCGGCGTCACTTCGCCCGCCTCGCCGAGCTCGCCGCCGAGCATCGCCTGACGCGGCTGTCGATGGGCACGTCGCAGGACTTCGACGTCGCGGCGGCCGAAGGGGCGACGATCGTTCGCCTCGGAGGCGTGCTCTATTCGGCTCGCTGATCGCCTTGTTGCTGCAGGTAGGCCACGCGATCGCCGAGGTCTTTTCCCGCGACGGCCTTGATCGCTCCGATCAGCGGCCTGGCCCCTGCCGGCCGGCGAGAGAACCGTGACGACAGGGCAATCAACAGCCCTGGGTGCCTCTGCCCGGCGCTGCTGTGCTCCGCTGCGATCCGTGCGAAGTCTCCGACGTTCTCGGTGAGCAGCACGAGCTCCTGGGCGACCGCCGCTCCGAAGATCTCGAGGTCTGAGCAGCCGGCCAGCCCGAGTTCTCTCACCGTCACCGCATCGATCCCGCCGGCGCGTAGCGCCGCGGCCAGGCTTCCGGGGTACATCTCGTCGAGCAGCAGCTTCACCGCGCCTCTGCGGCGGCGGTCTCACTGCGGTGAAGGTCGATCCGGGCCTGGATCTCCTCCGAATACGAGGCTCGGTAGGCGAGTGCGGCGTCGATCTGCGCTCGCCCGACAATTCCGTCGGCCACCAGCTCGGCCAGCGGGTCCTTCATTTGCCCGAGCTCGTCTAGCCACATCGCGATCTCCCACACGTCGGGACCCCCGACCAGCCCCGCGCGGCGACCGGTCGGTCCGTCGCGAAACGTGATCATGGGATGCTCGTCGCGCCGGGCACCTTCCTCGGCATAGCGACGGAGGCGCTCGGACAGGCTCTCGCCAGCGGCACGGGCGCGAAGACGCAACCGCTCAGCGAGCCGGTCGTCAAGACGGACAGAGATGTTGATTGACATAGCTACAGTGTTGCACATTGTCAACACTTGTGTCGCGGCGGTGCAGGCGCGTCCCGCCTTGGCGACTGGTCACGGAGGAGCCGAGCCCAGGCGAACACGACCCGCGAACCACGCAGCCGCGCTCGCCGCGGCTCTCCGGTCAACAGCGCCGCAGTGCGAGCACCGGCCTCGAAGCGCCTCGCTCGGAAACGGAAAGGCGCGCCTCTCCCCGTGACCCGCCCCAGGCGGGTTCCCGGCCGCTATTCCGCCGGCTGCTCCTCGCGGTCGGCGACCGGCTCGCGCCGCCCCCTGCGGCGCCGCAGCAACCTGCCGCCCTCGGCGGCTGCGCCCGCCGCGGCGACACCGGCTTCCTCGGCGACCCGCGGGCGTGAGACGAAGCGACCGGTGGCGAACGCGGCGTAGGCGACGATCAGGGCCCCGGGCCCGTAGAAGAAGCCGATCTCCTCGACCGCTCGCCGGGTGCTGCCGCCGATCGGGGTGCCGACCGGGAAGCCTGACTTGTGCCAGAGCAGGCTGAGGCTCGGACCGATGATCAGCCACGCACCGGCGGCGATCGCGAGCCAGCCGCTGAAGCCGCCGCTCATGCGGCGCGCCGCCGAGATCATCATCGCCCCGGCGATCGCCGCCACGATCCCGGGCAGCACCTCTAGCCAGAAGCGGTTGCTGCTCCAGTGCCAGGCCTTGTCGGGGTGGAACCCGTAGTGGAAGTAGGGCCCGATGAAGAGGATCAGGGCGACCCAGATCCCGAGAGCGAAAATGATCAGGCCGCTGAGGCCCCCGGTGGTGCGTGGAAGTCTCATTCTCGCTCTCAGATTCCCGCTACCGGACCGCCTCAAGCGAGGAATTCGGCGATTGCACGGGAAAGCCGCGCTCCCTGCCATGCCAGCGGCGACCGGCCCGGCTCCTCGGTCACCAGCTCCGCACGCGGGATCCGCCGGGCGTACTCCTCGGCGACCGCCAGCGGGTGGCCCGGGTCGGCCTCGTCACCCGAGCCGACTACCAGGGCCGGCACCTCGATCGCCTGGAGCGCGTCGAGTCCCTCGAAAGCCGCCGACCGCGGCACCACCCGCAGCGCATCCGCGACCGCATCGGGATGGAGATGCCGCTCGAGGCGTTGCCGCGTGGCCGTCAGCACCGCCTCCCGCCAGCGCTCCGCGACCCTTGGCCGGTACGCGTCCATGAACCCCTCGACACCGCCATCGCGCAGACCGTCCGCGAGCCGAGCCCACTCCTCGAGGTCGTGCTCGCCGCAGGCGGGCGTGACCACGACCAGCGCGGACACACGCTCGGGATGCTCGAGAGCGAAAGCGAGCGCCGTGGCAGCGCCCATGGATGCACCTCCGACGACAGCACGCTCGATCTCGAGCCCGTCGAGCACCGCCTCGAGGTCGGCCACGAGGTCCCGGTACTCGTAGCCGGCCGGGGACGGAGCCGGGTCCGACTCCCCGTGCCCCCTCGCGTCGTATGTCACTAGCCGGTAGCCGGCCCGCGGCAGCGCCTTCGACCCCATCACGGTGTAGTGGCGGGTCGCGGTCAGCCCGTGCCCGAGCACGATCGCCTCCGAGCGTCCGCCGAGATCCGTCCCGTGCGTTCGCCCGAGATCTGTCGCGTGCAGTGCCACCCCCACGGCATCCACCACGAACGGCCTGGCTCGAACGCTCTCGGTCATGGGCCGACGCTCCCTGACCAACCGCGGAACCCGAGCCGCCGCCGGCACCCGACCCCGAGCGTCCGCCGGGCCCCGGCCCCGCGCAACAACCCGCCCCCGATCGCCACCACGTATGGCCTGGTAAGAACGCTTTCGGTCATAGGCGGACGCTGTAACGTGTAAACGAGAGGGATTCGCGGCCGGCCCGCGAAGATGACGGCAGATCATGGCCCTTCGAGACACCTGGCATAAGACGCTCGTCTACTTCGGCCTCGCCGAGCCCGAGGACGGCTACGTCGACGACCCGGAGCCGGAGCCCGAACGCGAGATCGAGGAGAACTATCGCGACCGGCCGAACGTGCGCCGCCTTCAGAGCCGCCGCCGCCGCGACGAGTTCGACGACATCTTCGCCGACGAGCCGGCCCGTCCGTCCTCACGTCAGACGCGGGTGCTGCGACCGGTCGAGACCAACGGCCGGGGCGTCCAGGTGCATCTGGTGGTCCCGAAGAGCTTCAACGACGCCCAGCAGGTCGCCGACCGGTTCAAGGAGACGATCCCGGTCATCCTCAACCTGCAAGGGACCGACACCGACCTGTCGAAGCGCCTGATCGACTTCGCCTCGGGGCTCACCTACGCGCTCGACGGGGGCATGCAGCGGATCGCCGACAAGGTCTTCCTGCTCACGCCGCGCAACGTCGAGGTCTCCGCGGAGGAGCGCGCGCGGCTGATCGAGAAGGGCTTCTTCAACCAGGCCTGAGGATTCGCCAGCCGTGGAGCATATGCTTCGGCGGCGATGCGAATCGGACTGATCGGTGCCGGCAACATGGCGCGCGCGCTGGCGCGCGGCTGGAATGATCCCGTGCTCGTGGCCGATCCCGACCGCGGACGGGCGAGCGCTCTCGCGGCGGAGGTCGGGGGGCAGGCGCTCGACTCGAACGAAGCCGTCGCGGAGCGCACGGACGCCGTGATCCTCGCTCACAAGCCGGCTCAGCTCGAGAGCGTCGCCGCCGAGCCTCGACGGCCACGCCCGCACGGTCATCTCGATCCTCGGCGGGACCCCGCTCGCCGCGGTCGAGGCAGCCTACCCCGACCGGCCCGTCTACCGCGTGATGCCGAACGTCGCCGCCGCCGCGCGTCGCGGCGTCTTCTGCCTCGCCCCCGGGCGCCTTGCCGGCGACGCCGGGGCCGTGCGCGAGCTTTTCGAGCGCCTCGGCACCGTGATCGAGCTGCCCGAGCCGCTGATCGAGCCGGCCACGGCGCTGATCGGCTGCGGGCCGGCGTTCTTCGCGCTCGCCGTCGAGGCGCTCACCGAGGCGGGCGTCCGCCACGGCCTCGACGCGGCCACCGCGGCGCGGATGGCCGTCGAGACGATGGCCGGCACGGCGGCTCTGCTCGAGGCCGAGCCGCTCGAGACCGCCCGCCTGCGACGCGCCGTCACCTCGCCGGGCGGCTCGACGGCCCGCGGGATCGCGGCGCTCGAGCGAGGCGGGCTCCGGAGCGCCCTGGGCGACGCGGTCGACGCCGTCGTCGAGGTCGGACGGCGATGACGCTCCCGCTCGCGGTGACGAGGACCGACGTCGGCAACTACCTGCTGACGCTGATCGAGGTGTACACGATCCTGATCTTCGTCCGCATCCTGATCCAGTGGTTCCCGCGCATCCCGTACAACCGCTACCTCGAGATGTTCCTGACCTTCCTGCGCGACGTGACCGACCCGTACCTGAACCTCTTCCGGCGCTTCATGCCGATGGTCCGCCTCGGGGGTGCCGGTCTCGACCTCAGCCCGATCATCGCCATCCTCGTCCTGCAGCTGATCGGCAACGTGGTCGTCAGCCTCGTCCAGGGCTGAGCTCGGGCGACTGAGCGATGGTCGGCGCCCGCGCAGAGCGAGCGACGAACGTCGCGGGCCGGCACTGGCGCTTCGCTGCGATCACCGCCGCGCTCTACATGGCCCTCGACCAGGCGTCGAAGCAGATCGTCAGCCATTCGATGGCACTCGGTGAGCACGTGCGCCTCTTCTTCGGCCTCCGCATCACCTACACCCGCAACCAGGGCGTCGCCTTTGGCGCGCTCGCCGGACACGGCGCCGTGGTGCTCGCGTTGACGCTCGTCGCGCTCACGCTGCTCGTGGGCTACTTCGCCCTCCGCGCCTCGGTGCCGCTGCTGTGGCTGCCGGTCGGCGTGATCTTCGGCGGCGCGCTCGGCAACCTCGCGGATCGCGCCCGGTCGGGAGCGGTGACCGACTTCATCGATCCGCGCATCTGGCCGACCTTCAACCTCGCGGACGCCGGCATCGTGCTCGGCGTGCTCGGCCTGCTGTACGTCATCGAGGGCTCCCGCAAGCAGGAATGACCCCGACGGTCGAGTTCGTCGCCGCAGCGCCGCAGCGCCTCGACGCCGCGCTCGCCGAACGTCCCGAGGTCGTCTCGCGCGCCCGTGCGCAGCGCCTGCTCGAGGCCGGCGCCGTGACCGTCGACGGCGCCTTGCGGCCGAAATCGCACCGCCTCGCACCAGGTGAGCGCGTCGTCGTGACCCTGCCCGGCGAGCCACCCCGCCAGTCGCGGAGCCCGCCCCAGGCGACGTGTCGATCGCCTATCGCGATCGATACCTGATCGTCGTGGACAAGCCGGCGGGCATGGTCGTCCATCCCGCGCCGGGCCACTCGCGCGACACGCTCGTCCAGGCGCTCTCCGGCCTCGCCGCGGGGGGCGAGCGATGGCGCCCCGGCATCGTCCACCGCCTCGACCGCGACACGTCGGGGCTGATGGTCGTCGCCCGCGATGAAGACACCCACGCCCGGCTGACCGAGGCGATCCGGGCACGCACCCTGCGGCGCGAGTACCTGCCCTCGTGGATGGCCGCCCGGACGCCAGGACCGGCACGATCGACGCCCCGATCGGCCGCGACCGGCGAAGCCGCACCGTCCATTCGACCCGTACCGACCAGCCCCGTGAGGCGCGCACCCATTTCGAGCTCGACCGGCCGTTCGTGCGGACGACGCTGCTGCGAGTCCGTCTCGAGACGGGGCGAACGCATCAGATCCGTGTGCACCTGGCCGCGATCGGCCACCCGATCTGCGGCGATGCCGCGTACGGCGGCACGGCCTCTGGCAGGCGCCTCGGCCTCGAGCGCCAGTTCCTGCACTCCGCCCGGCTCAGCTTCGCCCACCCGATCACCGGCGAGCCGATCGCCTGCGAATCGGATCTGCCGAGCGACCTCCGGCAGGCCTGCGACCGCGCCGCGGCAGGAGCGCCTAGCGAGCGAGCCTCTTATGCTTGAACGCGCAAACCGACCCTCTACCCCGTGCGGAGAGGACGCGGCCCTGCCCGGTCACCCGACCGGGTCCGCGCACCGCCGCCGGTCCGTACCACCACCATCCAAAGGGAGACCCCCGTGGCTCAAGTAGGAATCAGGGAGCTGCTGGAGGCCGGCGTCCACTTCGGCCACCAGACCCGCCGCTGGAACCCGAAGATGCGCCGCTTCATCTTCGGCGAGCGCGGCGGCATCCACCTCATCGACCTGCAGCAGACCGAGCGCCTGCTGGAGGTCGCCCAGGAGTTCGCGGCCGACATCGCCGCGCGCGGCGGCACGGTCATGTTCGTCGGCACCAAGAAGCAGGCGCGCGACGCGATTCGCGACGCGGCCTCCGCCGCCGGCATGCCGTACGTCAACCAGCGCTGGCTCGGCGGCCTGCTGACGAACTTCCAGACGATCTCGCGCCGCATCAAGCGCCTCCACGACCTGACCGAGTGGACCGAGAACGGCGACGCTCGAGCTGCTCCCGACGCGCGAGCGGATCGGCGCGATCGCCGAGCGTGAGAAGCTCGAGATGAACCTCGGCGGCGTGCGTGGCATGCAGCGCCCGCCGGACGCCGCCTTCATCGTCGACCTGAAGACCGAGGCGATAGCCGTGCGCGAGGCGCAGCGGCTGCGGATCCCGATCATCGGCCTCGTCGACACGAACGTCGACCCCGAGCCGGTCACCTATCCGATCCCGGGCAACGACGACGCGATCCGCTCCTGCAAGGTGATCGTCGACGCGATCGCCTCGGTCGTCGGCGAGCGCCATGCGCAGTTCCGCGCGGAGGAGGAGAAGGCGCGTCAGGAGGCCGAGGAGAAGGCCCGCCGCGAGGCCGAGGAGAAGGCTCGCCGCGAGGCCGAGGAGCGCGCCCGCGAGGAGGCCCAGGCTGCCGCGCGCGAGGCCCAGCAGGCCCAGGCCCAGCAGCAGCAGCAGGCCCAGCCCGCCCAGCAGCAGCAGGCCCAGCCCGCCCAGCAGCAGCAGCAGGCCCAGCCCGCCCAGCAGCCGCAGCAGGAGCGCCGCCAGCCCTCGCCGCGGCCCGCCCCCGAGACCGTGGCTACGCCGGCGCCGAAGCAGGAGACGGCCGCGCCCGGCCAGCCGCACGGGGGCGCTGCGCGCGCCGGCGACCCGGACCCGCAGACAGCGCCGCAGCAGGTCGAGCCGGTCGCCGCGAGCGCGCCCGCACGCGGCGGCGCGGAGGTCCGCGAGGCCTCGGAGCATCCCGCGCGCGAGGAGGTGGAGCGGGCCGAGCGCGACAAGAAGGCGCCGCTCGGCGAGACGCGCCGGCCGCGCGACCCCGAGGAGGCCGACGTCAAGGCCGCCGAGCAGCGCGAGGAAGCGTCCCGTCCCGACCAGGAGGTGGGCTGATGCCCGAGCAGACGATCTCGGCCGGTGACGTGAAGGCGCTCCGCGAGCGTACCGGTGCCGGCATGATGGACTGCAAGAAGGCCCTCCAGGAGGCCGGTGGCGACTTCGACAAGGCGGTCGAGGTGCTGCGCGTGAAGGGACAGGCCCAGGCCGCGAAGCGCGGGGCGCGCGCGGCCTCCGAGGGAGCGGTCCACAGCTACGTGCACGCGACCGGCAAGATCGGCGCGCTCGTCGAGGTGGACTGCGAGACCGACTTCGTCGCGCGCAACGAGGACTTCCAGGAGTTCGCGCGCGACGTCGCCCTCCACGTCGCCGCCACCGCGCCGCAGTACGTCTCGGAGGACGAGGTTCCCGAACAGGCGCGCCAGGCGGAGCTGCGGATCTTCGAGGAGCAGGCGCAGGACAAGCCGGAGAACTTGCGCGGCAAGATCGCCGAGGGCCGCCTTCGCAAGTGGCTCGAGGAGGTCGTCCTGCTCAACCAGGAGCACGTCAACAAGGACAAGTTCGGCGGCCAGACGATCGAGCAGCTGCGAACGGCGCTCGCCCAGAAGACGGGGGAGAACGTCGTCATCCGGCGCTTCGCGCGCTTCCAGGTCGGCGAGGAATAGACGGACCCGTGCAGCCGGCTGACTGCAGACCGGCGTTTCGCCGCATTCTGCTGAAGCTGTCCGGCGAGGCGATGATGGGCCGGCTCGACTACGGCCAGGACCGCGAGCGGATCGCGGCGATCGCCGGCGAGATCCAGCGTGTCGCGGAGCGCGCGATCGAGGTCGCCGTGGTGGTCGGCGGCGGCAACATCTACCGCGGCCTGGCCGAGGCCACGGCCGGAATGGACCGGGCGACGGGGGACTACATGGGAATGCTGGCGACGGTCCTCAACGCGCTCGCGCTGCAGGACGCGCTCGAGAAGCTGGGCGTGCACACGCGCGTGCAGTCCGCGATCGAGATCTCCGAGGTCGCCGAGCCATACATCCGCCGCCGGGCGATCAGGCACCTCGAGAAGGGACGCATCGTGATCTTCGCGGCGGGGACCGGGAACCCGTTCTTCACCACCGACACGGCGGCGGCGCTGCGGGCGCTCGAGATCCACGCCGAGGTGATACTGATGGCCAAGAACGGCGTCGAGGGGGTCTTCGACGCCGACCCGCGCACCGAGCCGGACGCCCGCTTCCTGCCGGAGATCACGCACCGGGAGGCGATCGAGCGGCGGCTCGCGGTGATGGACTCGACGGCGCTCTCGCTCTGCATGGACAACGCTCTCCCGATCTTCGTCTTCAACATGGACGACGAGCGCAACATCGACCGGATAGTGTGCGGCGAGCGCGTGGGCACGGTCGTTTCGACATGAGCGGCGGACTGGTCGAAGACCTGCTCGAGGACGCCGGCGAGCGCATGCACAAGTCGGTCGAGTCCACGCGCGGTGAGTTCGGCACCGTGCGCACCGGCCGCGCTTCGCCGGCGCTGCTCGACCGCGTCGAGGTCGACTACTACGGAGCCGTGACGCCGCTGCGCCAGCTCGCCGGGATCTCGGCCAGCGAGGCGCGTCTGCTGACCGTCACGCCGTACGACAAGTCCTCGATCAAGGCGATCGAGCGCGCGATCATGGAGTCGGACATCGGGCTGACACCGTCGAACGACGGCCAGGTGATCCGGCTTACGATCCCCGAGCTGACCGAGGAGCGCCGCCGCGACCTCGTTCGCGTGGTGCGGCGAATCGCCGAGGAGGGACGGGTCGCCGTCCGCAACGTCCGCCGCGACGTGATGCACGACCTGCGCGAGCTCAAGGGCGAGGGTGACGTCGGCGGCGACGAGGAGCACCGCGCCGAGACCGAGCTGCAGAAGCTCACGGACGCCCGCATCGCCGAGATCGACAGCACCCTTGCCGCGAAGGAGAAGGAGATCCTGGAGGTCTGACTTCGTCAGACCTCTCACTCCCGCGGGCTGCCGATGTCGGCTCGTGACACCGAGACGCAGCGGCTGAGCACGCCGCCGCCGGCGGCGCCTGCCCGGCGCGTCGCGATCATCATGGACGGCAACGCCCGCTGGGCGCGCGAGCACGGCGTGCCCGTCCTCGCCGGCCACCGCGAGGGAGCCCGCGCGCTCAAGCAGACCGTCCGCAACGCGGTCGAGCTCGGGCTGCTCGAGCTGGCCGTCTATGCGTTCTCGACCGAGAACTGGACGCGCCCTCGTGAGGAGGTCGAGGGTCTGATGGTCCTGTTCACCGAGCTGATCGCCTCCGAGACGCCCGAGCTCGACGAGCAGGGAGTGCGGATGCGCTTCATCGGCCGCCGCGAGGATCTCAGCGACGAGCTGCGCGAGCGGATGGATTGGGCGGAGCGGACGACCGGCGCGAACGAGCGGATGACCCTCTTCGTGGCGTTCAACTACGGCGGGCGGGCAGAGATCGTCGACGCGGCGCGAAGGTTCGAGGGAGGCGGTGAGGAGGAGTTCGCGCGGCTGCTCTACGCGCCCGAGATGGGCGACCCCGAGCTGCTGATCAGGACGAGCGGCGAGCACCGGCTGTCGAACTACCTTCTGTGGCAGTCGGCGTACTCGGAGCTGGTCTTCTCCGACGCGCTCTGGCCCGACTTCGACATGGCGGAGCTGCAGGCGGCTCTCGACGAGTACGCCGTTCGCCAGCGCCGTTTCGGGGCGCGGTGAGCAGCGGCCGGCCTCGCGGACGCCGCCGTCCGCGGCGCCGCGGCGGGGGAGGCGACGTCACCGAGGCGACCGGACGCGCCACCGCTCCGCCGCAGCCCGAGCGCCGGCGGCGCAGCGAGCTGCGCGCGCGCGTGCTTACCGCGATTCCGGCGATCGCGTTCGCGATCTTCATCGTCGCGGAGGGCGGAATCGTGTTCACCGTCGCGCTGATCGCGCTCGGCGTGATCGCGCTGCACGAGCTTTACACGATGATGGCCCAGGTGCGGCCGGTGAACCTGGCGGGCTTCCTCGCGCTCGCCGCGCTGCTGCTGACGGCCTACTACGGCCAGCGCGCCCAGCTGTTGCTGGTGCTCTGGATCGCGCTCCCGGCAACCTTCCTGCTCGCGCTCGCCCGCCCGCGGCGCGAGCATGTCTCGTGGGCGATCGCGGTGACCTTGTTCGGAGTGCTCTGGATCGGCCTCGCCTTCGCCTACGCGGTGCTCCTGCGCAAGCTGCCGCACGGCGGCGGCATCGTCGTCGACGTCCTGATAGCGACCTTCGTCGGCGACACCGCCGCCTACCTCGGCGGGCGCGCCTGGGGCCGCCGGCCGCTCGCCCCGGTGATCTCACCGAACAAGACCGTCGAGGGCCTCGTCACGGGCATAGTCGGCGCAACGCTCGCCTTCTGGCTCTTCGCGGAGGCCTATCAGCAGTGGTTCAACGGGGCCGACGCGATCACGATCGGCTTCTGCGTCGCGCTCGCCGCACCCGTCGGCGACCTGTTCGAGTCGCTCGTCAAGCGCGATCTCGACGTGAAGGACGCGGGCCGGCTGTTCGGCGCGCACGGGGGGGTGCTCGACCGCCTCGACGCGGTCTTCTTCTCTGCGGTGGTGGGCTACTACGTCACGCTCGTCGTTCGCTGACAGCGCATAGACTGCCGCCGCCTTGGCGCTCATCCTCCTCACTGGCTTCCCCGGCTTCATCGGCCGGCGGCTCGTAGCGGCGCTGCTCGAGAGCGACCCGGACACGCGGGTCGCGGCGCTCGTGGAGCCGCGCTTCCGCGAGCCCGCCCAGCGAGCTGCCGATGCGCTCGACGCGCAGCGGATCGAGCTCGTCGAGGGCGACATCGGCGAGCGAGACCTCGGGCTCGCCGGGCAGCAGCGGGAGCGGCTCGAGGCCGAGGTCGCGAGCGTGTACCACCTCGCGGCGATCTATGACCTGGCCGTCCCGCTCGAGCTCGCTCAGCGCGTCAACGTCGAGGGCACCGGCAACGTGCTCGACCTCTGTGTCCGCTGCGAGCGGCTCGAGCGGCTCAACTACGTGAGCACCGCCTATGTGGCCGGGGTGCGCCGCGGCGTCGTCTACGAGCACGAGCTCTCGCTCGGCCAGCGCCACAAGAACCACTACGAATCGACCAAGTTCCAGGCGGAGCTCTGGGTGCACCAGCTGGCAGACCGCGTGCCCACGACCGTCTACCGCCCGGCGATTGTCGTCGGCGACTCGCGCACGGGGGAGACGCAGAAGTTCGACGGCCCCTACTACATGCTCCGCACCATCGCGCGCGCCGTTCGCCGCGGCGAGCCGATCGCCCAGTTCGGGGCCTCCGAGGCGCCCTTCAACGTGGTCCCGGTCGATTTCGTCGTCGCCGCCATCGTCGCGGCGGGACACCAGCCGGAGGCCGTCGGGGAGACGCTCCACCTCGTCGACCCGGACCCGATCAGCGCCCGCGAGCTGCTCACGCTGCTGAGCCGCGAGTACGGGGGCAGGGGACCGTCGGTACGGGTGCCGCCGGCCGTGATCGAGAACGCGCTCCGCTTCAGGACGGTGCGCAACCTGTTCTCCGGCGCCCCGCGCGAGTCGATCCGCTATCTCAACCACGCGGTCCGCTTCGACACGCGTCGCGCGGAGGCCGTGCTCGGTCGCGCGGGCCTGCGCGTGCCCCGCTTCGAGGAGTACGTCGGCGCGATCGTCGACTTCTTCAGGGCGCACGAGGACGACCCCGCGTTCGCGCCCGGCCACACATAGGAGAGGCGCGAGCCTGAAATCTCAGCGCTGGCGGTGTCGAGACGGCTGCGCAGCCGGGGCTTAGGCGGGCCTTAGGGCCGCGCCTAGACTTGCGGCATGGCCCGCAGGATCGTGCTCGCCGGCTCGACCGGATCGATCGGAACCCAGGCGCTCGAAGTGATCGAGCGCAGCCCGGACCTCGAGGTCGTCGCCCTTGCAGCAGGCTCGAGCTTCGAGCCGCTGCTCGAGCAGGCCGCCCGTCACGGCGTCGGCCGGGTGGCGCTCGCCGACGAGGGCGCGGCCGCGCGCGCCGCTGAGAAATGGACCGACGGCGAGGTCCTCTCGGGCGCGGAAGGTCTCATCAGGCTGATCACGGAAACGGAGTGCGACCTCGTCCTCAACGCTCTTGTGGGTTCTGCGGGGCTCGGGCCGACGATCGCCACCCTGGGCGAGGGCGTAGCCCTTGCCCTCGCGAACAAGGAGAGCCTGGTCGTCGGGGGGGCGCTCGTGATGGCGCTTGCCGAGGCGACGGGGGCGACGATCGTCCCGGTCGACTCGGAGCACTCCGCGCTCTACCAGCTGATCGCGAACGAGCCGCCGGGCGGCGTCGACCGCCTCGTCCTGACGGCCTCCGGCGGCCCCTTCCGGGGGCGCTCGGCGGCCGCGCTCGCGGGGGTCACGCGCGAGCAGGCGCTCGCCCACCCGACCTGGCAGATGGGCGGCAAGATCTCGATCGACTCGGCGACGCTGATGAACAAGGGCCTCGAGGTGATCGAGGCGCTCCACCTGTTCGGGATGCCGCTCGGTCAGATCGACGTGGTCGTCCACCCGCAGTCGATCGTTCACGCCCTCGCTCACCTGGCCGACGGCGCGACGCTCGCTCACATGGGCTACCCCGACATGCGCGTTCCGATCTCCTACGCGCTCCACTATCCCGAGCGTGCGGACGTCCCCGTCCCCACGCTCGACCTCGCGGGGGTAGGGACCCTCAGCTTCGAGGAGCCGGACGTCGAGGCCTTCCCCTGCCTGCGGCTGGCCCGCGAGGCGGCGGCCGCCGGCGGCACGGCCCCATGCGTCTTGAACGCCTCCAACGAGGTCGCCGTCGAGGCCTTCCTGAGCGGCGAGCTCCCGTTCACCGGGATCCCCGAGGTCATCGAGCGGACCCTGAACGATCACGCGCCCCGCGCCGTTGGGCATTTCTCGGACCTCTATGCGGCTGACGAGGAGGCGCGCCGGGCCGCGCGGTCGCTGATCGAGGTGGTGGCGGCTTGAGCTGGGTACTCGCGCTGGTCGGCTTCGTCGCGCTGATCATCCTGCACGAGCTCGGGCACTTCGCAGCGGCGAAGGCAGTGGGCATGCGCGTCGAGCGCTTCTCGCTGTTCTTCCCGCCGCTGCTCGTGCGCAAGAAGATCGGCGAGACCGAGTACGCGATCGGGGCGATCCCCGCGGGTGGCTACGTCAAGATCAGCGGCATGAGCCCGGCGGAGCAGCTGCCGGACGAGGTGCGCACGCGCGCCTACCACGCTCAGCCCGTCTGGAAGCGGGTGGTCGTGATCCTCGCCGGGCCGCTCGTGAACGTCGTCCTGGCCCTCGTGCTGCTGACCGTCTTCTACGGGGCGATCGGGGTGCCCGCGCTCGCCGTCGATACGACCTCATCCGGCTTCCCCGCGCACGGCCAGCTTCGCCAGGGCGACCGGGTCGTCTCGGTCGACGGCCACCGCGGCAACCCCGACCAGCTCGCGAACGTGATCGCCGCCGACCGCTGCCCGGGCACGCAGACGGCGGGCTGCGGCGGAGCACGACCGCTGACGGTCGTCGTCGAGCGCCAGGGACGGACGCTCACCTTCGCGATGCGGCCCCTCTATGACGCAGGCAAGGGCGTCGACCGGATGCGCCTCGGGTTCAGCTGGGGCGACACCGGCCCGCGCCAGACCCAGCCCGCGCTCTCGAGCTCCCTGCACGAGGTCTCCTATGTCACCGGCGCCACGGTCAGGATCCCGGGGATCATCTTCAACAGCCGCCAGCGCGCGCAGGTCCACGGCATCGTCGGGATAGCCGCCACCACCCACCAGACGATCCTCCACGACCCGGCGAACGCGGTCTTCCTGCTCGGGGTCATCTCGCTCGCGCTCGCGATCATCAACCTCTTCCCGTTCCTGCCGCTCGACGGCGGCCACATCTTCTGGGCGCTGGTCGAGCTGGTCCGCCGGAGACCAGTCTCCTATTCGGTGATGGAGCGCTCCGGAGTGGTCGGCTTCGCGCTCGTCCTGATGCTCTTCTTCGTCGGGCTCACGAACGACATCAACACGCTGACGGGCGGCGGCTTCTCCCCGGTCCACTAGCGCGCAGCAAAGCTGCGCGCTCGTTCACGGGGCGCTCCGGCGGAGCCGGCTTCGCGCTCTTGGCCCCACAAACGACGCCAACGGCCGTTTATGCTGATGGCAAGGAGAGGGGGAGAGCTTGGCAACGACCACAAAAGGCCAGCGCGTCCGCTTCAGGGCGCTCGACGAGAGCACGGTCTGCGGCGCGTTCCAGGTGACCGCATCCGAGTTTCCGGACCGCGTCGCCCTCAGGACGAAGGGCGACGAGCAGAGCCTGACCTGGAGCGAGTACGCGGCGAAGGTCAGGCGGGTCGCCGCCGGGCTCGCCGGCCTGGGCCTCGAGCGGGGGATGACGATCGGCCTGATGCTGAACAACCGCCCCGAGTTCCACGTCTTCGACGCGGCGGCGATGCATCTCGGCGCGACGCCGTTCTCGATCTACAACACCTACTCACCCGACCAGATCGAGTACCTGGTCGGCGACGCCGAGAACCACATCCTCGTCACCGAGGGCGCCTATCTGGAGCGCGTGCTCGAGGTCGCGGGCCGCTCCGGAGGGGTGGAGCATGTGATCGACGTCGACGGAGCGGGGAGCGAGGGGACGCTCTCGATCGCGGACGTCGAGTCGCGCGCGGCGGACGGGTTCGACTTCGACGCCGCCTGGCGTGCCGTCGAGCCCGACGACGTGCTGACGCTGATCTACACCTCCGGCACGACGGGGCCGCCCAAGGGCGTCCAGATCACTCACGCGAACGAGCTCGCGGCGGGACGCTCGTTCGACGAGATCATCCAGTTCGCGGACGGCGCCCGCGTCGTCTCCTACCTGCCGATGGCGCATATCGCCGAGCGCTCCTGCACGCTCTACCTCCCGGAGATGTTCGGCTTCACCGTGACCACCTGTCCGGACGCGCGGGAGGTCGTCGGCTACCTGCCCGAGGTGCGCCCGCAGTGGTTCTTCTCGGTGCCGCGCATCTTCGAGAAGCTGAAGTCGGCGATCGAGGCTGGGATCGCCGCCGACGAGGACGAGCAGCGACGGAAGGCGCTGCGCGAGGCGATCGAGCTCGGACTGCGCAAGGTCCGCGCCGAGCAGGCCGGCGAAGAGCTGCCGGACGAGATGGCCGAGCGCTGGCGCCAGGCCGACGAGCAGCTGCTGTCGAAGATCCGCGAGCGGCTCGGCTTCGATGAGCTCGAGGCGCTCAACGTCGGGGCCGCGCCGACACCGCGCGAGGTCGTCGAGTTCTACCACGCGATCGGGCTTCCGCTCGCGGAGCTGTGGGGCATGTCGGAGACGTGTGGCGCTGGCACCTGCAACCGGCCGGAGCACATCAAGATCGGCACCGTGGGCCCCGCCGCGCCGGGCGTAGAGATCAAGCTCGGTGAGGACGGCGAGGTCCTGATCCGCTCCGACGTGGTCATGAAGGGGTACCGCAATCGCGAGGATCAGGACGCCGAGGCCTTCGACGCGGAGGGCTTCTTCCACACCGGCGACATCGGCGAGCTCGACGACGATGGCTTCCTGCGGATCGTCGACCGCAAGAAGGAGCTGATCATCAACGCCGCCGGGAAGAACATGTCGCCGGCGAACATCGAGGCGGAGCTGAAGACCTCGAGCGACCTGATCGGGCAGGCGATCGCGATCGGCGACGGCCGCTCCTACAACGTCGCGCTGATCACGCTCGACCCGGACATCGCGCCCCACTGGGCGCAGCAGCGCGGTGCCTCCGAGACCTCCCTGACGGCGCTCGCGGAAGACGATCAGGTTCTCGAGGAGATCGAAGCGGCGGTGGAGCGCGCGAACGAGCGGCTCGCGCGCGTCGAGCAGGTCAAGCGCTTCAAGGTTCTCGGCGAGGACTGGGAGGCGGGCGGCGAGGAGCTGACGCCGACGATGAAGCTGAAGCGAAAGCCGATCGCCGAGAAGTACGCCGAGCAGATCGAGGCGCTCTACAACG
The DNA here is from genome assembly GCA_963719375.1 of uncultured Actinomycetes bacterium. Lineage (GTDB taxonomy): Bacteria > Actinomycetota > Thermoleophilia > Solirubrobacterales > Thermoleophilaceae > JAICJV01. The sequence goes on from CAVRBY010000001.1 coordinate 3,482,421, forward strand.
GGTAGGGAGGGAGCCGCCGCTAACCTTGCGGCGTGGCCTCGAAGCGTCAAATCCAGGTCGGCGGCGTGCCGATCGGCGGCGGAGCGCCGGTCGTCGTCCAGTCGATGACGAAGACCGAGACCGCCGACTACGAGGCGACGATGCGCCAGATCCGCGCCGTCGCGGATGCCGGCGGCGACGTCGTCCGGGTCGCCGTCCCACGCGACAAGGACGTCGACGCGCTCAGGCGGATCGTCGTCGAGTCGCCGATCCCGGTGATCGCCGACATCCACTTCAACCACACGCTCGCGCTCAAGGCGATCGACGCGGGCGCCGACTGCGTGCGGCTCAACCCGGGCAACATCGGCGGCCCCGAGAAGGTCGCCGAGGTCGCCGAGCGCGCCAACCGGGCGGGAACGCCGATGCGGATCGGCGTCAACTCCGGGTCGCTGCCGAAGCACCTGCACGCGCTCGAGCGCGAGAGCCCGGTGGAGGCACTGGTCGCCGCCGCGGTCGAGTTCGTGGAGCTGATGGAGCGGCTCGACTTCACCAACTTCAAGGTCTCGATCAAGTCGACGAGCGTGCCGAACACGATCGCCTCGAACCGCCTGCTCGCCTCGAAGATCGACTACCCGCTTCATCTCGGCATCACCGAGGCCGGCACGAAGTGGTCGGGCTCGCTGAAGTCCGCGGTCGGGCTCGGGACGCTGCTCGCCGACGGGATCGGCGACACGATCAGGATCTCGCTGTCCACCTTCCACGCCGAGGAGGAGGTCAAGGTCGCCTGGGAGATCCTGAAGGCGCTCAAGCTCCGCCAGCGCGGCCCGGAGCTGATCGCCTGCCCCACCTGCGGCAGGCTGCAGTTCGACATGGACACCGTCGTCAGCGAGATCGAGCATCGTCTCGAGGGCTACGCCGAGCCGGTCGAGGTCGCGGTGCTCGGCTGCGCCGTCAACGGCATCGGCGAGGCCTCGCACGCGGACTTCGGCATCACGGGCGCCAAGAACGAGGGCCTGATCTTCGCCGCAGGAAAGCCGCTGCGGAAGGTTCCCCAGGAGCGCCTCGTCGACGAGCTGTTCGTCGAGATCGACAAGTCGCTGCGTGCCGGGCGAACCGTGTTCGAGGACGACAAGGCCGCCGAGGGCGCCGAGTGGCTCGAGCGGATCGAGGAGGAGAACGCGGGCGAGCTCACCCCCGAGCGGCTGGCCAAGCTCGAGGCCGAGGCCGCCCGTGCCGAGAACGGCACCCCGCTGCCGCAGGTGAGCCGGCCACGGCTCGACGAGGACGTCTCGCCGACCGCCGGCCGGCGCTTCTCTCGCACCTGAGACCGCTGTCGGTGCCGTGACCGGCCCGACCACCCTCCCTGAGGATCTTCGGCAAACGGCGCCTACCGCATACGCTTCGCCGCATGACACGGCTGAGCCGCTACTTCCTGCCGACGGTGAAGGAACCGCCCGCGGACGCCGAGGCGATCTCGCACAGGCTGCTGGTGCGCGCCGGCCTCGTGCGCCAGCTCGGCTCGGGGCTCTGGACGTACCTGCCGGCGGGCTGGCGAAGCCACCGCAAGGCGGAGCAGATCATCCGCGAGGAGCTCGACGCGATCGGGGCGCACGAGATGCTGATGCCGGTGCTGACGCCCGCCGAGCTGTGGAAGCGCAGCGGCCGCTACGGCATCGACGAGCTGTTCAAGCTCGAGGACCGCAAGGGCACCGAGTACGTGCTCGCGATGACCCACGAGGAGACGGCCACCTGGCACGTCGCGCGCGAGATCCGCTCCTACCGCGACCTGCCGCTGATCCTCTACCACATCCAGACCAAGGAGCGCGACGAGGCGCGCCCGCGCGCCGGCCTGCTGCGCACGCGCGAGTTCATCATGAAGGACTCCTACACCTTCGACCGCGACGCCGAGGGCCTCGACCACGGCTACGAGCTGCACATCCGCGCCTACGACCGCATCTTCGAGCGGGCGGGTCTCGAGTGGTACCGCGTCGAGTCGGACGTCGGCATGATGGGCGGCCTCGGCGCGCACGAGTACATGGCTCCCTGCGCCGCGGGGGAGAACGAGGTTGCGCTCTCGGCGGCGGGCTACGCGGCCAACGTAGAGGTTGCGACTGCGCGAGCGCAGCCGGTCGAGGGCCTGCCTGGGGCGCAGTCGCAACCGCGGGCCGTCGAGACGCCGGGCGCTGCGACGATCGAGCAGGTGGCCGGGATGCTCGGCGTCCCGCAGGGTGCGCTGATCAAGGCGCTGCCCGTGATCGCCGACGGCGACGAGCCCTACCTCGTGCTCGTGCGCGGCGAGCACCGCCTCAACGAGATCAAGCTCCAGAATGCGCTTGGCCGCGCATTCAGACCGGCGCGCGAGGACGAGCTCACGAATCGCTTCGGCACCGTCGCCGGCTTCATCGGACCCGTGGACGCGCGAGCGCCGGTGCTCGCCGACGAGGCGCTCAGGAACCTCCACGGCCTGATCGCCGGCGCGAATGAACCGGACCGCCACCTCGAGGGGGTCGAGCCCGGCCGCGACTTCGAGCCGCGCTGGGTCGACGTGCGCAGCGTCGAGGCGGGCGACACCTGCCCGGGAGGAGCGCCGATCCGGATCGAGCGGGCGATCGAGATCGGCAACATCTTCAAGCTCGGCACGCGCTACTCGCTGCCGCTCGGGGCGACCTACCTCGACGCGCACGGCCGCGAGCAGCCGATCTGGATGGGCTCCTACGGCGTCGGCCCGGCGCGCATCCTGGCCGCGGCCGTCGAGCAGTTCGCCGACGAGCAGGGAATCTCGTGGCCGCGCTCGATCGCCCCCTTCGACGTGGAGCTCGTCACGCTCGGCAAGCCGGGCGAGGAGGCTCGCGCGGTCGCCGACCGACTCTACGAAGAGCTTCGAGCGGCGGGCCTCGACACGCTCTACGACGACCGCGACGCGAGCGCGGGCGAGAAGTTCGCCGACGCCGAGCTGCTCGGCTGTCCGCTGCGGCTCACGGTCGGCAGGCGCGGCATCGAGGCGGGTGAGGTGGAGGCCCAGCTACGCCGCGGTCGCGAGCGGCGCTCGCTCGGGCTCGACCGGACGGCGCAGGACGCGCTGGAGCTGTGGCGCGAGCTCGCCTGACCCGCAAGCGGCTGCGTCGGCATCGACCGCTCCGGCCCCCCGCCGGCCGCGACCCGCCGGGGCGAGCCGCTCAACCCCTGGACGATCCCGAACGCGATCGGCTTCGCCCGGCTCGCGCTGATCCCGGCGTTCCTGGTCGTCGCCCTTTCGTCGACGAACGGCCGCAGCGTCGCCGCCGCGGTGATCTATGCGGTGGCCGGGTGGACCGACTACCTCGACGGGATCGCGGCGCGTCTCACCGGCCAGTACAGCCGCCTTGGGACGCTGCTCGACCCGGCGATCGACCGGCTGCTCGTGCTCGCCGGCGCGATCGCCGCGTGGCGCTTCTCGACGCTGCCGCGCTGGGCGCTTGCCGTGCTCGCCGGGCGCGAGCTCGTGATGCTGATCCTGAGCCGGGTCGCGCTGCGTCGCGGCGTCGACGTGCAGGTTCGCCAGCTCGGGCGCTACGCGGTCTGGCCGGTCCTCTCCGCGCTCTTCTTCGCGCTGCTCTTCAGGGGCTGGCTGCTCGACGCACTGCTCTATGTCGGCCTCGGGCTCACCCTGCTCGCGACCGTGCTCTACGTCCGCGACGGCCTGCGCGCGGCACGCGACGGCGGACCCTCAAGCTTGGGTTGACCCTACGCCTCAGGGGGGTATACTCGCCGCTCGCGAAGCCAACGCAAGGACGGGCATATTGGAAACGTTTCCGGATCTCGGCGCCCTCTCCGACCAGGAGCTGAAGGCGCTGATCGAGGAGCTCACGAACCAGGAGCAGGAGGTGAGCTACCAGCGGCGCATCCTGCACGGCAAGATCGACATCCTGCGCGCCGAGCTCGTCAACCGCCTGCGCCGCAAGCGGGAGGAGGGCGAGGCGGTGATCAGCGGCGCCGACGTCCAGCAGCTGACCGACATCCTCGCCGGAAAGACGATGCCGGAGCCACCGACTGACGACTAGCTCCGGCGCGGACCGAGTCATCCACTGTCCCGAATGCGGCTTCGTCAACGCCGAGGGGGCGAACTACTGCCAGAAGTGCGGCGCCTTCCTCTCAGACGTCTCGGGCGGCTCGAGCGACGACACCACAGCGGCCTGGCAGATCGACGAGATGGGCGACGCCCGTCCCGTCGACCCCGAGCAGGTCGCGGCGGAGGGCGCGGCGCTCGTGATCCGCTCGGGCGGCGGGCGCTCCGGTGAGACTTTCGTCCTCGACCGGGACCGGATGCGCATCGGGCGCAGCCCTGATGCCGACATCTTCCTCGACGACGTGACCGTGTCTCGCGCAACCACGCCCTGCTGGTGCGCCGCCGCGACGGCATCTATCTCGATGACAGCAACTCGCTCAACGGCACATACGTCAACCGGCACCGGATCGAGTCGCACAAGCTCCTCGACGGCGACGAGCTGCAGATCGGCAAGTACAAGCTGACCTTCCTCGGATGATGGAGTCGGGCGTCGACATCGGTACCTCGGAGCCGCCGCTCCCCGGCGCGCCCGCGAGCCTGCCCGAGCCGCCGCCCGTCGCGGCGCAGAAGTCGCTCACGATCGGCGCGGTGTGCAAGCAGCTCGAGCGCGAGTTTCCTGACATCTCGATCTCGAAGATCCGCTACCTCGAGGATCAGAAGTTGCTCTCGCCGCGCCGGACGCGCGGCGGATACCGGCTCTACACGCCGGTCGACGTGACCCGCCTGCGGACGATCCTGCGGCTCCAGCGCGACGAGTTCCTGCCGCTTCGCGTGATCCGTCAGGAGCTCGCCGCCGGTCGCGCGGAACCCGAGCCGGTCCCGGGCGCGGGTCGCGGGCCCGATCCGCGCGCGCTTCGCCGGGCGAGCGTGGCGGTCTCCGGCGGCGGGGCCCTGTACCGGATGAGCGACGTCGTCGAGGAGACCGGCGCCGATCCGAAGCTCGTCCGCGAGCTCGAGGAGTACGGCGTGATCAGCGGGGAGCGTCGCGACGGCGAGACCTTCTTCGACGACACCGAGCGCGAGATCGTGCGCGCCGTCAACGAGCTCGCCCGCTTCGGCGTCGGCGGGCGCAACCTGCGCGTCTTTCGCACCTCCGCCGACCGCGAGGCCGCGCTGCTCGAGCAGATCCTCGCTCCGGCGCTGCGCTCGCGCAACCCCGAGCGGCGCAAGGAGGCCGTCGAGGCGCTCGAGAACCTCGCCGCGATCGCCTCGCACCTCAAGTACCTGCTGCTCGTCCGCGACCTCCGCAAGATCACCGTCCTGAGCCGGGCCGTGGACCTGCGCGCGCTTCATCCGGGACATCCCCGACTTCCCGCAGCCGGGAATCGTCTTCAAGGACATCACCCCGCTGCTGCTGCGACGCCGAGGCGCTCCGAGCAGGCGGTCGGATCTGCTCGCCCGCTACGCCGAGCAGCTCGAGGTCGACTACGTCGTCTCGGCGGAGGCGCGCGGCTTCGTGCTCGGCGGCGCGATCGCGGCCGCGCGCCGGCGTCGGCTTCGTCCCGCCCGCAAGCCCGGCAAGCTGCCGGCCGAGACCTCCTCGGTCACCTACGCGCTCGAGTACGGCGTCGACGCGCTGCACATGCACGCGGACGCGCTCGCCGGCGGCGCGCGCGTGCTCGTCCACGACGACCTGCTCGCGACCGGCGGCACCGCCGCCGCGATGTGCGAGCTCGTCGAGCGGGCCGGCGCGACCGTCGTCGCCTGCGCGTTCGTGATCGAGCTGGCCGCGCTCGGCGGCCGCGACCGGCTTGCCGGCCGCGAGGTGCGCAGCCTCGTCGTCTACGAGGACGGCTAGTGCCCGTCACGCGCCGGCGCCGCACGATCGCGGCGACCGCGAGCGAGTGTGGGAGGTCGTCTCGGACCCCTACCACCTGCCGCGCTGGTGGCCCGCGCTCAGCCGCGTCGAGAACGCCACCCCGACCGCCTGGACGATGGTGCTCGAAAGCCCCCGCGGACGCCCGGTGCGCGCCGACTTCACCCGTACGGACTGGCATGCGCCGGACCGGATCGCCTGGCGCCAGGAGGTCGAGGGCTCGCCGTTCGAGCGTGTCTTCGCGGCGGCCTCGGTCCAGATCGACCTCGAGCGCGCGGGCTCCGGGACGCCGCGTCTCGATCACCATCAGCGAGCAGCTCCAGGGCCGCTTCCGGCTCGGCGCCTTCATGGTCCGCCGCGCCGCGCGCCGCCGGATCGACGAAGCGCTCGGCAACCTCGAGCGCGTATTCACGCAGTGAATACGCGCTGGAATGGCTGGCTCGAGAGAAGCGGCGCGCCGCTTCTCTCCCGTAACGGCGCTGCGCGCTGCTCGAGCACGAGCTCGGAGGCCCGCTGCCGCACACGCCGTCGGTCCCGCTCGAGGCCGTGCAGGTCCCCGAGCTCGCGCTCGATCCGGAGCCGTTCGAGCGCATGCGTCGGCGCGGAGCACGTCCGCACCGACCGCCTCGCGCGCATCGAGCATGCGCTCGGCAAGAGCTACCAGGATCTCCTGAGGCATGCGCTCGGGCGACGCCTCGAGCGCCCCCGACGCCGTCCTCTACCCCGGCTCGCGAGACCGAGCTCGCGAGCATCCTCGAGCTCTGCTCGAGCGGGCGCATCGCGGTCGTCCCGTTCGGCGGCGGGACCAGCGTCGTCGGCGGCGTCGAGCCGCTGCGCGAGGGCTTCAGCGGCGCCATCACGCTCGACCTGGCGCGCCTCGACGGCCTCGAGATCGGACCGCGTCTCGCTGACCGCGACCTCTGGCGCAGGCCTGCGCGCACCCGACGCCGAGGCCCGCCTGCGGGCGCGCGGCCTGACGCTCGGCCACTTCCCGCAGTCGTTCGAGCTCGCCACGATCGGCGGCTACGTCGCGACCCGCTCGGCCGGTCAGGCATCGACCGGTTACGGCAGGATCGACGAGCTCACGCTCGGCCTGCGCGCCGTCAGCGCCGTCCGGGACGCTCGTCGCAGCGCCGCTGCCGGCCTCCGCGGCCGGACCGTCGATCGCGCGAGCTGCTCGTCGGCTCGGAGGGCACGCTCGCGCGTGATCACCGAGGCGACGCTGGCGGTCCGCCCGCGCCCGCGCGAGCATCGCTACGAGGGCTGGTCGTTCGACGCGCTTCGAGCATGGGCTCGATGCGTTCCGCAGCCTCGCGCAGGCAGACGCCGCGCCCGACGTGGCGCGCCTCTCGGACGCGCGCCGAGACGCGCCTCGGCCTCGGCGCTCGCGGCCAGCGGGTCGTTCGCCGAGCGCGCCGGGAAGCTCTACCTGCGCGCGCGCGGCCACGGGGGCGGCTGCCTCGCGATCCTCGGCTTCGAGGGCGACATGGCGCGGCGGCGCCGGCGCGCCGCGCAAGCTGCTGCGAGATGCACGGGGGCGTCGCGCTCGGAGCCCGGCCCGGCGCAGCCTGGGTGCGCGGCCGCTACTCGCGGGCCCTACCTGCGCGACGAGCTGCTCGACCGCGGCGATGCTCGTCGAGACGCTCGAGACGGCAGCGACCTGGACTCGGCTGCCGGAGCTCTACGCGGCGGTCGGCGGCGCGCTGCGGGAGTCGCTCCGCGTCGCGCGGCACGCCGCCGCTCGTCGGCTGCCACGTCTCGCACCTCTACCCGTCCGGCGCGTCGCTCTACTTCACCGTGCTCGCGCGCCGCGCGCCCGGCGCCGAGATCGAGCAGTGGAGCGCCGCCAAGCGGGCGGCGAGTGACGCGATCGAGGCGACCGGCGGCACGATCACCCACCATCACGCCGTCGGCAGCGCTCACGCGGCCTGGATGCCGGCCGAGGTGGGCGCGCTCGGCGTCGAGCTCCTGCGCGGCCTGAAGCGCCGGCTCGACCCGGCCGGGGTGATGAACCCCGGCAAGCTGGTCCCTCAGGGTGCCGCCGAGGAGCTGCCCGAGCCCGTCGAGGGCGCCTGACCGACGCGAAGGCGCCGCGCAGCACCGACGGCCCGGTGTGCGCGGTGCTGTGGGTTATCCGCTCGTACGAGACGTCGATGAACTTGTAGTGCGTGTAGTCGGCGGGGAGGCTCGCGCGCCCGGCGAGGTTGCCCTGCTGATCGGTGACCGCCGCGCCGAGCGAGTAGACGTCGGTCGGGCTGTTGTAGAGCCACACCTCGTAGGCGTATCCGCTCTGGCTCGGGTTGAGCCTCGCCTGCAGGGCGACCTCCAGCTGGTTGCCGCTGCGGGCGAGCGCGACGACTCCCTGCGCGGTTGGCTGCGCCCCGACCGGGGAGAGCTGGATCTCGCCGACGACCTGGGCGTTCGCCGCGGGCGCGGCGCGACGCGCCGAATGCTTGCTCGAGCCGCCGCCGAAGACGCCGGCGATCGCGAGCACCGCCACCACGACGGCGGCGAGGCCGACGAGGCCCGCGACGAGGCCGAGACGCCGCCGCCGGGCCAGCGCCGCCTGCGCCTCGGGCGACAGCGGCGCGGCCGGCTCCTCGAGCCGGCTCCTGAGCCTCGGTCTGCGCCTCCGGGCGCGGTGCCTCGGGCTCGGGGATGGCCGTCGACTCGGCCTCTGCGACCGCGATGATCGCCGGCAGCGGCTCCGGCTCCGGTTCCTCCTCGGGCACCGGCTGCTCGGTCGAGATGCGCCCGTTGCCGCCGTCGGGCACCTCGGGGCGGTCGGCCGAGCCGTAGAGCGAGTCGAGCGAGTCGAGCAGCGACAGCGTCCAGCTGCGCGCCGCCTCCGAGCGCTTCAGGTGGGCGCGCGTCGCGGTCGCCTCGGGACCGGTCTGCTGGCCGAGCACGTAGTCGGCGATCTGGCCGCGCCACTCCGCGTCGACGCGCCGGGCGCTCACCGGCGATAGCTGCGCGAGCGCGGTGCGGGCGAGCTCGCGGACGCGCGCGGGCGGCAGCTGCGAGAACCTCCGCGAGCGAGTCGTAGGAGCGTCCGCGCTGGACGATCAACTCGATGATCGCCCGCTGATCGGGCGCAAGCTGGTCGAAGGTGGCCATCCGCAGCGGAAGGTTAACTTCCGCGCTGAGTGGACGCGCCCATACCGCCGGTCCCCTACGAACGGACGCTCGACGGCGTCGCTCGGCTTCGAAGTGCTGTCGATCGAGGAGGAGCGCGCACGCGGTCAGCGTGGCCGTCACCGACCGCGTCAAGCAGCCGTTCGGGCTCGTCCACGGCGGCGCCTACGCGGCGTTCGCCGAGTCGCTCGCGTCGGCCGCGACGTTCGCCGCGGTGGCGGCCGACGGGATGGTGGCGGTCGGACTCTCGAACCATACGAGCTTCCTGCGCCCCGTCTTCGACGGGACCGTCACGACCGAGGCGCGCCGGCGTCACCGCGGTCGCACCACATGGGTCTGGGAGGTTGACCATACCGACGGCGAGGGCCGGCTCTGCGCAATGTCGCGCGGTGACGATCGCGGTCCGCGCCGCGCCCGCGTGCGAGCGGCTCAGCTCGACGGTTCGTGATCGGCAGCCGCCGGTCGCGGCCGAAGGCGCGCGTCGAGATCTTGATTCCGGGGGGCGCCTGGCGCCGCTTGTACTCGGCCCGGTCGACGAGCGCGATCACGCGCTCGACGTCCTCGCGCGGCATCCCCTGGCGGACGAGCTGGTCGGCGTCGAGGTCGCCCTCGATGTAGCCGTAGAGGATCCCGTCGAGGATGTCATACGGCGGCAGCGAGTCCTCGTCGCGCTGCTCCGCGCGAAGCTCGGCGGACGGCGGCCGGGTGACGATCTGTCCTGGCACGAGCTCGCGCTCGGCGCGTCTCGCTGCGCCATTCGACGAGCCGGTAGACCCAGCCCTTGTAGACGTCCTTCAGCACCGCAAAGCCGCCCGCCATGTCGCCGTAGAGCGTCGCATAGCCGACCGACATCTCGGACTTGTTGCCGGTGGTCAGCACGAGCCAGCCGAACTTGTTCGACAGCGCCATGACGAGGTTGCCGCGGATGCGCGCCTGGATGTTCTCCTCGGTGACGTCGACCTCGCGCCCCTCGAAGGCCTCCCGGAGCAGCCCGTCGTAGGCCTCCATCACAGAGCGAGATCGCGAACTCGTAGAGCTCGATGCCGAGGTTGCCGGCGAGCGCGCGCGCGTCGGACTGGGTCTCGCTCGACGAGTAGGGGGACGGCATGACGACGGCGGCCACGCGCTCGGGCCCGAGCGCGTCGACCGCGATCAGCGCGACGAGCGTCGAGTCGATGCCGCCCGAGAGGCCGAAGACGACCCGCTTGAAGCCGTTCTTGTCGACGTAGTCGCGCAGGCCGCGCACGAGCGCCCGGTAGATCTCCTCGACGGGCTCGAGCGGCTCGGCGAGCGGACCGCCGGGTGCTCGCCCGTCGGCCTCGGGCACCCGCAGCGACGCGACGGGCTCGAGCTCGATCCCCGCCGCGGGCGCGCTCGCGCCGGGCGGCCGCGCGATGACGAGCGTCGCGCAGGCGCCCCGCCTCGACGGCTCCGGGGTCAACCGTGCAGATCGTGAGCGACTCCTCGAACTCGGGCGCGCGCGCGAGCACGGTGCCCTCGTGGTCGATCGCGACGCTGTGCCCGTCGAAGACGAGCTCGTCCTGGCCTCCGACGAGGTTGCAGAAGGCGACGATCGCGATGCTGTCGCGAGCCCGCTGGACCAGCATCGTCTCCCGCTCGAGCGGCTTGCCGGCGTGGTACGGGGACGCCGAGAGGTTGACGATCACCTGCGCTCCGGCGAGCGCCTCGCTCGTCGCGGGCGGGCCCGGCTCCCAGATGTCCTCGCAGATCGTCAGCCCCACCCGGACTCCGTTCAGCTCGATCAGCGGCGGGGCCGGTTCCGGACTGGAAGTAGCGCTGCTCGTCGAAGACGCCGTAGTTGGGCAGGAAGACCTTGTGGTAGACGGCGGCGATCTCCCCGTCGGCGAGTACCGCCGCCGCGTTGTAGACGTCGTCGCTGCGGTGCGGGAAGCCGACCAGCGCGACGATCTGGTGCACGTCCCGCGCGAGCCGCTCGAGCTCTGCGCCGGCGGCGTCGAGGAAGTGGGTCTTCAGCAGCAGGTCCTCCGGCGGGTAGCCCGTCAGCGCGAGCTCCGGGAAGACGACGAGCTGTGCGCCCTCGCCGCGTGCCTCCTCGATCTGCTCGCGAGATGCGCGTCGGCGTTGCCCCTGACGTCGCCTACGACGGCGTTGATCTGGGCGAGGGCGATTCGCAGCGGGTCGTTCCTCGAGGTCATGGCGCGGCAAGTATGCAACCGGCGCGCGCCGGCGCGCGCCTCAGGCCACCGTCAGCACCCGGGCGCCGATGCTGCGCGCGAGCTCGCGCGGGTCGACCTCGAGCAGGCTGCTGTCGTCGCCCGCGGCGGCGTAGATCGAGTCGTGCCGGAGCAGCTCGGCGTCGAAGACGACCGGCACGCCGCAGCCGACCGGGGATACGCCGCCGGCCGGATAGCCGGTCGCCGCGCGCACCTCCTCAGGCGTCGCCTGGCGGATCTCCGCGCAGTCGAAGGCCTCGCAGAGGCGATCGTGATCGATCCGTCCCGCCCCCGAGGCGACGGCGAGCACCGGCTCCCCGTCGGCGACGAACAGGGTCGTCATGGCGATCCGGGCCGCCTCGCAGCCGACCGCCGCGGCGGCCTCGTCGACCGTGCGCCGCGGGGCTCCGAGCGCCCGGACGTGGACATCGAGCCCGAGCTCTCGGGCGCTCCGGATGACGCGGTCCTTCACGTCCCGTCCGAGGGGGATGGCGGAGGCCTCGGCGATCGCGCGGTGACCGCCCGCGGCGATGCCCGTTGCGGCTCGCCTGGCGTCCCGGCGCCCGTGCCGGCGCCAGCTCGACGCCCGGCGGTCTCGGCAAGGTCGGCGAGCGAGCCGCGCAGGTCGGAGGCGAGCGCGTCGAGGTCCGGCATCGCGTCGTAGTCCCCGGAGAGGCCGAAGTCGATCCGGCCGTTGTAGCTCATGATCGCGACGCCCAGCGCCTGGTTCGGCGGCAGCGGCACCATCGGGAAGATCTCCTCGCAGCCGCGGCCCCAGCAGGTAGAGCGGTATCTGCGGTCCCGGGACGTTCGTGACGACGAGGTTGAAGAAGCGCTGGCGCGCTGACGACGCGGGCTGCCTGAGTCATGATCGTCGGCGGAGCGAAGCCGGCCAGCTCGGTCAGCACCTGCGCGCCGACGGCCTGTCCGCTTCGCTTCACCGCGTCCATCGCCGAGCGGATCAGCTCGTAGCGGGTGAGCGGTGTCCTCGCAACCGACGGGCAGCGGAGCCATCATCGCCGCAACCTGGTTCCCGAGCGCTCCGCGCGCCTCGTCCGTGCGCACGCTGACCGGCACCATCGCCTTCAGCTCGAGCCCGTCGGTGTCGACTCCGCGGCGTCGCAGGTGGCGTCCGAGCGCGCCCGAGACGGTCGCGAGCATGACGTCGTTGACCGTCCCGCCGAGCGAGTTCTTGATCGCCTTGACGTCGCGCGAGCGATGCGCGCGACCACGCGAAACGGCGGTGTGGGCCGATCTCGACGTTGTAGGGCGTCGCCGCGCACGGGTCGAGGCCGGCGAAGGCCATCGCCCCGAGGCCGACGAGGCCTCCGAGCGCGGTCGAGGCGAGCCGGCGGGGGGTGCGCCAGAGAGCGCGGATGCCGCGTCCGATCTCGGCCGGGATCGTGGTCCGCTCGAGCAGCGCCTCGGCGAGCAGCTCGGTGCCCGACGGCAGCGGTCGGGGCAGCCAGCGGCGAGCCTCGATCGGGCGGCGCCTGCGGCGCGGGCGCCGTGTCGAACAGGACGCTGATGATGTCGACTCCGGAGATGCCGTCGACGAGCGCGTGGTGCGTCTTCGAGACGACCGCGAAGCGGTCTCCTCGAAGCCCCTCCACGACCCACAGCTCCCACAGCGGCTTGTCGCGGTCGAGGCGTTGCGCGAACACCCGGCCGGCCAGGTTTCGCAGCTGCTCCTCGCTGCCGGGCACAGGCAGCGCGGTCATGCGCACGTGGTAGCGGAGGTTGAGGTGGGGGTCGTCGACCCAGACGCGGGCGCCCCTGGCCGAGCGGTACCGGTGCGAGCCGCTGGCGGTAGCGCGGGACCAGGTGCAGGCGCCCCTCGATCGACTCGAGCAGGTCCTCGTAGTCGGGCGGCGGGCCCTCGAAGGTCATCACCGCGCCGACGTGCATGTGCGCGGCCGGCGTCCTCGAGATGCAGGAAGGACGCGTCGAGTCCGGTCAGGCGATCGTGCGCCATCTAACGTTCGACTCTCCCTCGAGCCTGCGCACCACCCCCGTAGATTACGCGCGCATGTACGCCGACGAGCAGCTGCGTCGATGGCAGCGAGCCGCTACGAGCGCTCGTGCCCGAAATCTCGCTGTTCGACGTGCACACGCACACCGGCAGCCAACGACCCGGACGGCTTCAGCTCGAGCGCCGAGGACCTCGTGCGGACGCTGCGACGAGTCCGATGCGCGCGCGGTCGTCTTCACGATGCACGAGCCGGACGGCTATCCGCCGCGCGAACGATCGCGTGCTCGCGGAGGCGGAGCGCTCCGGCGGGCTGCTCGTGCCGTTCTGCCGGCTCGACCCCCACAGCGACCCGCGTCGCGAGGCCGAGCGCTGCCTCGACCGCGGCGCGCGCGGGATCAAGCTCCATCCGCGCGCCGAGCGGTTCCGGCTCGAGGAGCCCGAGACCGAGCCGATCTTCGCGCTCGCCGACGAGCGGCGCGTGCCGGTGATCGTGCACGCGGGGCGCGGGCATTCCGGCGCTCGGGTCGCGACGCGCTCGACCTCGCCCGGCGCTACCCGGGCGCGCGCATCATCCTCGCGCACGCCGCCGTCTGCGACCTCGCCTGGATCTGGCGCCACGCCGCCGATCACCCGAACCTCTTCTTCGACACCGCCTGGTGGAGCGCTCGCCGACCTGCTCGACCCTGTTCACGCTCGTGCCGCCCGGGCAGATCCTCTTCGGCAGCGACATCCCGTACGGCACCCCGGTCCACTCGTCGCTGATCGCGATGCGCTGCGCGCTTCAGGCCGGCGTCGGCCCCGAGCAGCTCAAGACGATCATGGGCGCTCAGACCGAGCGCCTGGTCGCCGGCGAGGAGCCGCTCGACCTCGGTCCGGCGCCCGGCACGGCGACGCTGTCGAGCGACGTGATCCTCCAGCGCGTCCACAGCTACCTGGCGACGGCGATCGGAAGGATGATGGCCGGCGAGCACGAGCAACGAGTACCTGGCGCTGACGCGGCTGGCCTGCGAGGTCGGCATGGACGCTCCGCAGGCGCCGGTCTGCCGAGCGGTGCTCTCGCTGCTCGAGAGCTTCGAGCAGCACGCGGCGAGCTGGAGCGCGCTCGCCGAAGAGGATCGTGGCCAGCGCTTCCCCGGTGTGCACCTCATGGTCGCGGCCGCCGTCGTCGCGCTGACGCCCGACGTCGCGCTGCCGGCCGAGCCTCGGCCGGGGACCGCGGTCGAGCCCGCACGCTGATCCGCTCAGCATCGCTGCGTGACCGAACGCACGGACGTTCGGCGCCTCGCTCCTAGGATTCGAACGGTTGTTCGATCGGCTCGCCGAGCCGGCGCTTTTCCTCGCGCCGGGCGGGGGAACCATTGCCGCGGCCCGTGGGGTCGCGGCAGGGGCGAATCGGCCGGTGCTCCGGCCGTAGCGCGATGCCCGAGAGGGGCTGTGCGCGAGCCCGTCAGCTAACCCCGCAGGCAAGGCCGGGAAAGGAATCTCCCGAAAGTGAATACGTCTCGGAGCGTGCGCCTCAGGCGCGTGCTCGGGCGCGGCATCGCCGCGTCGATCTCGGGTGCGGCCCTCGGGTCGCTCCTGGTTGCCCCGTCCGCCGCCGCAGGGGATGCGGCGCCGCCGGTACCGCCGTCGCTGACCGCGACGGGCAGCCGGCACGTACTGGAGGGGCGTGTCGCGCTGGTGGACGGAGCGCTCAGCGCCGCCGCGGGCGGCCATACCGTCGTCGTCGAGAGCAGCTCTTCCCGGGGCTGGCGGGTGGTGGCGCGTGTCCGCACTGCCGCCGGCGGTCGGTTCCGGGCGCGCTGGCGCCCGAGCGTCCTCGGCATCCATCGCCTGCGGGTGACCGTCGCCGACATGGCCGGCGTCAGCGCGCCGGCGGGCAGGCTGACGGTCTACCGGTCCGTGGTCGCGAGCTTCTATGGCCCGGGCCTCTACGGCGGGGCGCTCGCCTGCGGGGGGACGCTCGACGCGGGCACGCTCGGCGTCGCGAACAAGACGCTGCCCTGCGGTACGCGCGTCTCGCTGCGCTACCGCGGTCGCTCGGTGACTGTGCCGGTGATTGACCGCGGTCCGTACGTCGCCGGGCGCACGTACGACCTGACGAGCGCAACGAAGGACCGGCTCGGCTTCCCGTCGACCGGCGTCGTCTGGTCCTCGCGCTAGACGGCTCCGATCAGGCCGGGCAGGCTGAGCTGCCTGTCCGCGCCGCCCTCGAAGGCGGATACCCGCACGCCGATCAGCCGCACCGGCCGCGGCGGGTCGTAGATGCGCAGGAGGTCGCAGGCGGCGCCTGCGACCTCCTCGCGCGCGTTCGTCGCCTTTGGCAGCATCCGCGCGCGCGTGACGGTGGTCCAGTCGTCGAGGCGCACCTTGATCGCGACGTTCCGGCCGCGCGTGCCGCTCGCCGCCAGCGTCTCGCAGAGCCGGTGAGCGAGCCCCGTGAGCGCTCGCTCGAGTTCGGCGCGGTCGCTCACGTCGGTCGGGAACGTCGTCTCGTTGCTGCGGGAGACGGCGGCGCCGCGCGGCGCCACCGGGGTGTCATCCACGAACTCCGCCCGGCGGCGAAGCCATTGGCCGAGACGGTCGCCGACGCTCTCGCGGAGCAGGTCCTCGGGCGCGCGGCGGAGCTCTTCGAGCGTCCTGACCCCCAGCGCCTCGAGCCGATCCGCCGTCTTCGGCCCGACGCCCGGCAGCAGCTTGGGCGGGGAGAAGGCGAACCGCTCGCACGCCATCTCCCTGCTCAGCGCGACGAGCCCGGCCGGCTTCTCGCAGTCGCTCGCGACCTTCGCGATCAGCTTGTTCGGCCCGATCCCGACCGACATCCCGAGGCCGGTCGCGGCGCGCACCTCCTCGACCAGCCGGCGCATCAGCGCCTTCGGCGCGCGCACGGAGGACAGCTCGGCGTAGGCCTCGTCCAGCCCGGCCTGCTCGAGCACGTCGACCTCCGCCGCGACGAGCTCCCAGACCTGCTTTGACAAGCTCCGGTACGCCTGGAAGTCGGGCGGGATCAGGATCGCCTCGGGGCACAGGCGGAGCGCGCGGGAGGTCGGCATCGCGGAGCCGATCCCGAACCTGCGCGCCTCGTAGCTGGCCGTCGTGACGACGGCACGCGGACCGCTTCCCGAGACGACGACGGGCTTGCCCCGCAGCTCCGGATGGCGCAGCAGCTCGACGCTCGCGTAGAAGGCGTCGATGTCCATGTGCGCGACGACCCGCCGCATGCCTCGATTGTCGCGCCCGGCTCGGCGGATTGCCGCTCAGCCGGCCGCGCGCCGGAGGATGGCCAGCAGGTCTCGCTGGTCCTCCGCGGACAGCGAGGCGATCTGCGCGGGTGGCCGGTCGGCGGCCTCGAGCAGGCGGCGTCGCAGATCGACGCCGGCTGCCGTCACCTCGAGCAGCTTGACCCGACGGTCGTGCGCGCAGGTGCGCCGCTCGACGAGCCCCTGCTGCTCGAGCCGGTCGACGATTCCGGTCACGTTCGAGCTGTCGCAGCCGAGCGCCGCCGCGAGCTCCCGCATCGAGACCGGCCTGCCGGGCTCGAGCCTGCGCAGCGCGTTCAGCTGGGCGGGGGCCAGCCCGAGCTCACCGGCGAGCGCCGTCAGCCGCGGGCGGTCGGAGGCGACGAGCTGGTGCAGCAGCGCCCAGGCCTCGACGGCGGGATCTGTGGGGCGGTGAGGCGCCGAAGAGCGCATCTGCGCCAATTCTAGTCCAGGTCCTCGAAGGTTGAGATCCTCTAGCTTCTAGGATATACCCCATTCGGAGCTACCCTCTCCTCAGGGGGTGTCTTTCGGCTGGCGAGTGAGCCAATGCTTGCCCGCTTGCGTATCGATTCCCGGGTACATATGCCGAAGCGAGAGTCAGGTGAGATGAGAGAAGGAACCGCCGAGAGACGAAGGGACCTCTTCGAGGAGGCGCTCGACCTGATCGAGCACGAGTACGCCAGCGACCTTCAGCTGAGCGAGGTGGCTCGCCGGCTCGCGACCTCGCGCCGGCAACTCCAGCGCGCTTTCGCCGAGGCCGGCCACACGAGCTTCCGCGACGAGCTCGCCCGGGTCAGGATGCGCCGAGCACGCGAGCTGCTGGCCGGTGAGTCGCTGCCGGTGCGCACGATAGCCGCGAGCGTCGGCTACCACCAGCCGGCGCAGTTCGCGAAGAGCTTCCGCCGTCACCATGGCGCGCCGCCATCCCGCTTCCGCAAGCAGCAGCGACTCTCCGAGCCGAGCGCCGATGCGGCGTAGCTGCAGGTAGGTTTTGGGAGGTGCCCGCCGCGGCGCCCCTGCTTCTCGTCGACGCCCCCTCGCTCCTCTACCGGGCCTACTTCGCGCTGCCGGAGACGATCACCGACGCTCAGGGCCGCCCGACCGGCGCGCTGCTCGGAACGGCGAACATGCTGCTGCGCGCCGTCGAGGAGACCGCTCCGCGCGCGGTCGTGCTCTGCTTCGGCCCCGACGCCGCGCACTATCGAGTCGAGCTGTACCCGCGCTACCATGCCGAGCGGCCGCCGATCCCCGAGCAGCTCGAGCGCCAGTTCGCGCTCGCGCACGAGTTCTTCGACGCGTTCGGCTGGCGCTCGCAGCACCACGACGCGCTCGAGGCCGACGATCTGCTCGGCTCCTATGCGCGCGTCGAGGAGGACGCCGGCGGCGAGGCGCGGATCATGACGGGCGACCGCGACCTCTTCCAGTGCGCGAGCGACCGTGTCGCGGTCCTCTACGTCCGGACCGGGTCGCAGGTCGAGCTCGTCGACCCGGCGGAGGTGAGGCGGCGCTATGGCGTGCCGCCGAGGCTCGTCCCGGATTTCATCGCGCTGCGCGGAGACCCCTCCGACGGCCTGCCGGGAGCCCCCGGAATCGGCGCGAAGACAGCGGCCTCGCTGCTCGCCGAGTTCGACTCGCTCGAGGCTGCGCTCGACTCCTGGCCCCGCGTCCGCCCGCCGCGCGCGGCCGGCGCGCTTCGCGACCATCGCGACGAGCTCCTGCGCTTCAAGCGCATCGCGACCCTGCAGCAGATCGACCTGAGCCGGCCGGCGGACCGGCCGACCGACTACGAGCGCGCCGCACAGGCCGCGCGCTCCCAGGCGATGAACCAGCTCGCCGACCGCCTGGAGCGTCTGTTTAACTCCGGATAGACGGGTATTGCTCTCACAAGGCCACGATCGAAGGGATCCCGAGATGCCAGACAAACCGCTTGCAAGGCTTCTGGCCGCCGGCCAGAGCCCCTGGATCGACAACCTCTCGCGCGAGGCTCTCCGCGACGGCACCCTCGAGCGGCGACTCAGCGACGACTCGATCGTGGGCGTCACGTCGAACCCGACGATCTTCCAGAAGGCGATGGCCTCGGGGGACACCTACGACGACCAGATGCGCGAGCTGATGGAGCGCGACCTCGACGACAACGAGATCTTTCTCGAGCTCGCCGCCACCGACGTTCGGGACGGCTGCGACCTGCTGCGACCGGTCTGGGACGAGGGCAACGGGCGCGACGGCTACGTCTCGCTCGAGGTCGACCCGAACGTCGCGCACGACACCGAGGCGACGCTCGAGCAGACGCGGCGGATCTCGCAGCTGGTCGACCGCCCGAACCTGTTCGTCAAGATCCCCGCGACCCCGGAGGGCCTGCCGGCGATCGAGCAGGCGATCTCCGAGGGCATCGCGATCAACGTCACGCTGATCTTCTCGCTCGAGCGCTACGCGGCCGTCGCCGAGGCCTACATCAAGGGCCTCGAGCGGCTCGCCGAGGCGGGCGGCGATCTCGGCTCGGTGGCATCGGTGGCGAGCTTCTTCGTCTCACGTGTCGACTCCGAGGTCGACAAGCGGCTCGACGAGGCAGGCGGCCACGACCAGCTGAAGGGCAAGATCGCGATCGCCAACGCGAAGCTCGCCTACGAGCGCTACAAGCAGATCTTCGCCGGTGAGCGCTGGGAGCGGCTCGCTTCCGCAGGGGCGACCACCCAGCGCTGCCTGTGGGCCTCGACCTCGACGAAGAACCCCGACTACCGCGACGTGCTCTACGTCGAGGAGCTGATCGGCCCGGAGACCGTCGACACGATGCCCGACGAGACCATCGACGACTTCCAGGACCACGGGGTCGTCGAGCCGACCCTCGAGCGCGACCTCGACGGCGCCCACGGTGCCCTGGACGCTCTCGAAGAGGCGGGGATCAGCTACGAGGACGTCACCGAGACGCTCGAGCGCGAGGGCGTTCAGAAGTTCGCCGACTCCATCAAGGAGCTGAAGGAAGGGATCGCCGAGAAGCGCAGGTCGCTCGTAGCGGCCTGACGCCGAATCGCGGGACGACCGAGCTCGGCTCGGTGCCGCGGCGCGATCGGAACGCGGCTCGCGACAGGCGACGGCTTAAGCTTTGTGGCAGATGGCGGACCAACCCCGAGCCCAGGGGGATCCTCGCGCGCCGGCCGACGGCGGGCGACGCCCCGCGCCGAGTGCGCCCGACGATCACCAGCACCCGAGCGGCTGGCGCGTCAGCCCGTCGCCCGACGGGCGTGGGATGCCGCCGCGCAAGCCACCCGACATGCGCAGCATGCTGCGGCGCTTCGGCGTCGTGCTGTTGATCCTGCTGGCGATCAACATCTGGCTCACCTCGTCGATCCCCTCGGGCGGGCCGCCGCGCGTCCAGGTCCCCTACAGCCCGACGTTCCTGCAGCAGGTCTCGGCGGGGAACGTCAGCTCGATCTCCGCGCAGGGGTCGAACATCCAGGGCAGCTTCCACAAGTCCGTTCGCTATCCGGCGAACGACAAGAACGCCCAGGCGACGACGGCCTTCAGCACCGAGGTCCCGGTGTTCGCGAACAACAACCAGCTCTCGGCCGAGCTTCAGTCGAAGGGGGTGGTCATCAACGCGAAGCCGGTCAACCAGCAGGGCTCGACGGTCCTCAACGTCCTGCTCAGCTTCGGCCCGACGCTGCTGCTCGTCGGGATCTTCGTCTGGCTCGCGCGGCGCGCCGCGACCCAGGCCGGCGGCGGGATCATGAGCTTTGGACGCTCGCGCGCACGGCGCTTCGAGGGCGGCACCGCTCAGCGCGTCACATTCGACGACGTCGCCGGGATCGACGAGGCGAAGGAGGAGCTGACCGAGATCGTCGACTTCCTGCGAAACCCCGACAAGTACCGGCGGCTCGGTGGGCGCATCCCCCGCGGAGTGCTGCTGAGCGGCGCGCCGGGAACGGGCAAGACGCTGCTCGCCCGGGCGGTCGCCGGCGAGGCGGGCGTGCCCTTCTTCTCGATGTCGGCCTCGGAGTTCGTCGAGATCGTCGTCGGCGTCGGCGCCTCGCGCGTCCGCGACCTCTTCCAGCAGGCCAAGCAGGCGGCCCCGGCGATCATCTTCATCGACGAGCTCGACGCGATCGGCCGCTCGCGCGCCTCCTCGGCCGGCCTCAGCGGTGGAAACGACGAGCGCGAGCAGACGCTCAACCAGATCCTCACCGAGATGGACGGCTTCGACCAGACCGACAGCGTGATCGTGCTGGCGGCGACCAACCGCCCGGAGATCCTCGATCCCGCGCTGCTGCGCCCCGGCCGCTTCGACCGCCGCGTCCAGGTCCAGCCGCCCGACCGCGACGGCCGCCTCAAGATCCTCCGGGTCCACACCCGCTCGGTCCCGCTCGACCCGAGCGTCGACCTCGATGCGATCGCCGCGACCACGCAGGGGATGGTCGGCGCGGACCTCGCGAACCTCGTCAACGAGGCGGCCCTGCTCGCCGCCCGACGCGGCCACGGGCAGGTGGCCATGCCCGACTTCACCGACGCGGTCGAGAAGCTCGTGCTCGGCACCGAGCGTCGGGTGCTGATCTCGCCGAGCGACCGCGCACGAACCGCCTACCACGAGGGTGGTCACGCGATCGTCGGGATGCTGACACCGGGCGCCGACCCCGTCCGCAAGGTCTCGATCATCCCGCGCGGGCCGGCCCTCGGGGTCACCCTCTCCGCGCCATGGGCAGACCGCTTCAACTACGACCGCTCCTACATGATCGCCCGCATCGAGGTCGCGCTCGGGGGCCGCGTCGCCGAGGAGGTCGTCTTCGACGACATCACGACCGGCGCCGAGTCTGACATCCGCCAGCTCACCGAGATCGCTCGCCAGATGGTGGGCAAGTGGGGGATGAGCGACGCGATCGGCCCCGTCTTCGTCATTCCCGACGAGAGCCAGGGGCCGCTGCTGCCGGGGCTCTCCACGACCTCGGAGCAGACCCAGCAGCTGATCGACGCCGAGGTGCGGCGGATCGTCGACGCCGCCCACGCGCGCGTGACCGATCTCCTGCGCGGCAATCGCGACCGGCTCGACGACCTGGTCCAGGCGCTGCTCGAGCGCGAGACGCTGGACACCGAGGAGGCCTATGCCGCTGCCGGCCTCGACGCGCCACGCAACGAGCTCGAGACCGAGGTCGGCCCGATCGGGGAGCCGACGACACCACCGAGCGCCTGAGCGGAGGCCGCATTAAGATCGGCCCATGAAGACGCGCTCTTCGATCGCCGTGGCGATCGTCTTCGCGGTCCTCCTGGTGCTCGTCGGGGTCGCCTACGCGGTCGACTCCTCGCGCAGCGACACGATCGCCAAGGGCGTCACGATCGACGGCGTCGCTGTCGGTGGAATGACGGCGGCGCAGGCGCGCGCGCTCGTGGCGAGCCGGCTCCAGCCGCAGCTGCACAGCCCCGTCCGGGCTCGCTACGGCGGGCGCGACTTCACGCTCAGCGCGCGCGCGGCGGGCGTCAACGCCAGCACCACCGCGATCGTCGGGCAGGCGCTCGCCCGTAGCCGCCAGGGCTGGTTCGTCGGCCGCTCGCTCGACGCGCTCGTCGGCCGCTCGCTCAACCTCGAGATATCACCGGTGATCGGCTACTCGCAGGCGGCCGTCGACCGTTTCGTCGCGCATGTCGCGCACGCCCTCGACCACCCGACGCAGAACGCCAGCGTCGCGTTCGACGGCAGCGGCCCGCACGTGGTGCGTGACCGGCGCGGCGTCACCGTGCTCGAGGACGAGCTGCGCGCCTCGGTGGCCGCGGCGGTCGCCGGGGGAGGGGGGCGCAGTGTGGAGGTGCCGGCCGACACGACCCCCGCGGCGCTCAAGGCGAGCGACCTTCCGGCCAGGTATCCGGCGGCGATCGTGATCGACCGTCCGGCCTTCCAGCTCCGCCTCTACAAGCACCTCAGGCTCGTCAAGACCTATCCCGTGGCGATCGGCATGCAGGGCCTCGAGACGCCCGCCGGGACCTACCACGTCCAGGAAAAGCAGGTCGACCCCTCGTGGGCGGTGCCGGACAGCCCCTGGGCGGGCTCGCTCGCCGGCCAGGTGATCCCGCCCGGCCCCGACGACCCGATCAAGGCGCGCTGGATCGGCTTCGACGGCAGCGCCGGGATCCACGGCACCGACGAGACCGACTCGATCGGGACCGCCGGCTCGCATGGGTGCGTGCGGATGCTGATCCCCGACGTCGAGGAGCTGTTTCCCCAGGTCTCGGTGGGCGACGTCGTCTACGTAGCCTGACGCGCATCCGGCGCGGCGGATGATGGCCCGGTGAGCACCCAGCGCACCGAGGCCTTCAGCGACGGCGTGTTCGCGATTGCGATCACGCTGCTGATCCTCAACATTCAGCCGCCGCATGCCGGGCCCGGGGGGCTCTGGCACGCGCTTCTGCGGCTCTGGCCCTCATACGCGAGCTACCTCGTCAGCTTCCTCACGATCGGGATCATCTGGGTCAACCACCACGCCGTCTTTGAGCACATCGCGCGCAGCGACCGGACGCTCCTGTTCCTCAACCTGCTGCTCCTGATGTCCGTGGCGTTCATCCCCTTTCCGACGGCCCTGCTTGCCGACTACCTGCGCCACGGCGGATCCGACCAGCACGTCGCCGCCGCGGTCTTCAGCGGCACGTTCGCCTTGCTCGGGACGCTGTTCGGAGTGCTCTGGACCTACGCGTCGCACAACCGACGCCTGATCCGGCCGGACTTCAGCGACGCCGAGCTCGTCGCCATGACCCGTTCGTTCGTCGCGGGCTCGCCGCTCTACGCGATCGCGATCGCGGTCGCCTTCCTGGACGCCGGCGCCTGTCTCGCCCTCAACGGCCTGCTCGCGCTCTTCTACGCGCTGCCATGGGGCGGGGCGATGCGCCTGCCTGCCGAGCGCCGCCAAGACCCCTCGTAGCCTTGGGCGCCGTGCGCCTGCGAACGATCCTCGCGATCGGCCTGCTCGCCGTCCTGATCTGCGACACGCGCGCGGCGGCAGACTGGCCGACCTACCACGCCGGCCAGGGCCGCCTCGGGGCCGTCTCCCGGGCCCCCTCGCTGAGCCACTTCGGCCGCCGATGGAGCGCGCCCGTCGACGGCAGCATCTATGCGGAGCCGCTCGTCGCGGGAGGCCGCGTGATCGCCGCGACCGAGAACGACTCGCTCTACGCGTTCGACGCGCGCACCGGGCGCCGGTTGTGGCGGGCGGCGCTCGGCACTCCGGTCCCGGGCGGCGCCCTGCCCTGCGGCGACATCGACCCCTCGGGCATCACCGGCACGCCCGTCGTCGACAGCCGCTCGAACACGGTCTACGCGGTCGTCTTCGATCGCCCCGCCCGGCACATGCTCGTGGCGGTCAACCTCACCGACGGCTCGGTGCGCTGGCAGCGGCCGATCGACCCGCCCGGCGCCGACCCGCGCGTCCAGCAGGAGCGCGGGGCCCTGTCGCTTTCCCGCGGCCGCGTCTACGTGCCCTATGGCGGGCTCGACGGTGACTGCGGCGACTATCACGGCTGGGTCGTCGGGGCGCCGGCGGGCGGCCCGTCCGCCAAGCTCGTCTCCTACCGCGTCCCCGCCCACCGCGAGGCGGGCATCTGGGCGCCGTCCGGAGCTGCCGTCGACCGCCGCGGCAACCTTTTCGTCGCGACCGGCAACGGTGACTCGAGCGGCTTCGACTTCGGCAACTCGGTGATCCGGCTCTCGCCCGCGCTCCGGCGCACCGGCTTCTTCTCTCCGCGCGACAACGGCTCGAACAACGCCTCCGACACGGACCTCGGCTCGACCGGCCCGCTGCTGCTACCCGGCGGGCGCGTGTTCGAGATCGGCAAGGACGGCGTCGGCTATCTCCTGCGCGCGCGCCGCCTGGGGGGCATCGGACACCAGCTCTCCGCGACGAAGCTGTGCTCCGGCGGCGCCTACAGCAGCTCCGCCTACGCCCGCGGCTTCGTCTACGTCGCCTGCACGGACGGGGTCGTCGCGGCGCGCGTCACCCGTCGCGGGCTTCGGCCGGCCTGGCGCGGACCGGGCTTCCGCGCGGGCGGGCCGATCGTCGCGGGTGCCCAGGTCTGGGCGCTCGATCTCGACGGCGGCTCGCTCTACGGGCTCGACCGGCACACCGGCCGCGTCCGGGCGCACGTCTCGGTCGGCGGCGTCGCCCAGTTCGCGACGCCGGCGGCGGGCGACGGTGAGATCTTCGCCGGCGCGGGGTCGCGGCTCGAGGCGTTCGGCGGCTGAGCGGCTGCTCAGCCGCCGCCGTAGGAGACGACGAGATCGGTGACGACGCCGACCAGGAAGCCGACGGCGAGCAGCGTCAACCCGAGCTCGCGGTGCCCGTAGCGGCGCATCCCGTTCCAGACCTCGCCGATCACGTAGAGGACCGCGCCGCCGGAGACGGCGTAGAAGACGAGCTGCAGCGGCTGCGAGGCGACGTTGTAGCCGACGAGCGAGCCGACGAACGTCGGGCCGCCCCCGACGAGCCCGGCGACGAGCAGCCAGCGCCACGACGGCCTTACGCTCCCGAGCGGACCGACGATGCCAAAGCCCTCGGTGGCGTTGTGAAGCGCGAAGCCGACGATCAGGACGGTGGCGAGGCTGACCTGCCCGCTCGCCGCGGAGACGCCGATCGCGAGACCCTCGGCGAAGTTGTGCATTCCGATCGCGGCCGCGATCGTCATCCCGGTGCGCAGCGCGCGCGAGCGGGCGCTGTCCCCGTCGGCGGCGAGCGCGGCGGCGTCGCCGGCCGCGAGCGCGTCGGTCGAGCCGCCGGCGACCGGGGGGCGTGCCGGAGCGCTCGGGCGTATCCGGCGCTCGAGTATGGCGAGACCTGCGCTCCCCGCCGCGAAGCCGACGGCGAGCAGGGCGGTGAGCGCGATCGGGTGGCCGAGCGAGGCGTGGCCGGTCTTGTAGGAGTCGACCCCCTGGGCGACGATGTCGCGCGCGTGCGAGAGGACGTCGACGAACAGGAACGCAAGCACTCCGACCGCGAACATCGCGAGCCCCACGCGCGGCCGCGTGCCGAGCAGCCGCACGCGCCCGAACGGGAGGCTCAGGTAGATCGTGAAGCCCGCCAGGGCTCCGAGCAGGGCTGTGTCAGCTAGCGACAAACGTCGATACCCAAGTGGGGCACTCGGAATATTACGAGAGCCGCCCGGGAGTCGACACCGTCGTCTACGGTTAGCCGCCGCGCCCGGACGCGAGATCAGATGCCGGATCCGTTCGTAAAACCGCCTCGCCTCTGGAAGCGGCTCCTGCTCGGCGCCGTGATCGTCATCACCGCGAGCGCCGCGACGACGGTCGCCGCCGCCTTCAACGAGCTCGACCAGGTCGTCCACGCTCTCGACCGGACCCCTGCGCCGGCGCTCGGCAACGCCCTCACTCCGATCGGCCCGGGGGCGCCGGAGACGATCCTGCTGATGGGCTCCGACAAGCGGGCCAGCGGCGCGATCGACGCCTCGAACCCGCCGCACACCGACACGATGATGCTGATGCGGATCGACCCCTCGCAGAGCTCGATCGCGCTGCTCTCGATACCCCGTGACCTCAAGGTCAGGATCGACGCCCCGGGCGGCGCGATCACCGGCAAGATCAACGCGGCCTACTCGATCGGCGGTCCCAAGCTCGCGATCGAGACGGTCTCGCGAACGCTCGGCATCCCGGTCAACCACCTCGTCGACACGAACTTCGGCGGCTTCAAGCAGGCGGTCGACTATCTCGGCTGCGTCTGGGTCGACGTCGACCGCCACTACTTCAACGACAACTCCGGCCCGCAGCAGTACGCGACGATCAACGTATCCGCCGGCTACCAGCAGCTGTGCGGCAGCGACGCGCTCGACTACGTGCGCTACCGCCATACCGACAGCGACTTCGTGCGCGTGGCACGCCAGCAGGACTTCGTCCGCGAGGTCAAGGACCAGATCGGGTCGTCGAAGCTGCTATCGAAGCGCGGCCACCTCGTCGACATCTTCGGCGGGTCGACCGAGACCGACATCCACTCCTCGAAGGAGGTGCTGCGAATCGGCGAGCTGCTCGCGCTCGCCGCCGGTCACTCGATCCGCCAGGTCCACTTCCCGGCCACGGCCGGTCCCTCCTATGTCACGGCGACGCCGGCGCAGATCCAGCAGGCCGTGCATGACCTGATCGGCCCGCAGGCGCCCCCGAAGCCATCCGCACCCGCGCGTGCGCCGGCGCCGTCACACGGCGGCGGCGGGCAGCCGCCGGCCTTCGAGCAGGATCCCGTCGGAGGCCAGCTCGCCGCGCGCAACCTCCTCTTCCAGGCCTTCCCCGTCTATTACCCGACCGTGCTGATCCCCGGTGCCACGTACGACCAGAGCTCCCGGACCTACACGCTGACCGAGCACCGCCGCGTCCACAGCGCCTACCGGCTGGTAGTCCGGATGGCCTCACCCGGCGACTATTACGGGGTCGAGGGGATGGACTGGCTCAATCCGCCGATCCTCGCCCACCCCAGCGAGCACCGGACCATCGGCGGGCGCGATTTCGAGCTCTTCTACAGCGGCAGCCGGCTGCGGCTCGTCTCCTGGCGCGCCGGCAACGCCGTTTACTGGATCTCGAACTCGCTGCTTCAGACGCTCAGCGAGCGGCAGATGCTCGCGCTGGCCGCCTCGACGCGCCCGGCTTGAGCCGGCGTCCCGATCGGAGAATCAGCCGAGGTGAACGTAGCCGATCGCCTCGCTCGGCGAGCGGTGAACGCGTGACACCTGGTCGTTGTAGTTGCCCTCGATCGTCTGGAGGTCGCCGTTCGGGAGGACCTTGTCGACGATGCCGATGTGCTCGTTGAAGACGATCAGGTCTCCGGGCTGCGGCTGCTGCCCCGGCTTCAGCGCGCGGCCGGTCTGCTGAGCCCAGGACCACAGGTCGTCGACCGCGCCGAAGCCCTGCCCGTTCGGACCCACCGGTGCGCCGGCCTGCTTGGCGACCCAGGACACGAAGTAGGCACACCAGGGCGCGCCAGCCATCGCGCCCTGCGTGGCACTGCGGTACTGCGCGATCCGCGGAGAGTCGTTCGAGCCGGGAGGCTGCTCTCCCTGACCGACCTCGCCCTCGGCGATCTGGACGATCCGCTGCCCGAGCGTCCCGCCGGCCGGCGAGACGCTTCCCGCGGCGCCCGCGGGCGAAGTCCCGCTTGCCTGCGCAAGCAGCGAAGAGAAGTTGGATGCGCCGCTGCCACCGAGCTGGTCGGTGCTCGTCGTGGTCGGCGGCTGCGGCGAGAAGGCGCTCTCCAGCTGCTCGATGCGGGCGAGGACGGACTGGATGCTCATCCTTCGTTGAGATCGGCGCCTGAGGGCGAACCTTGAGCCCCCCGAACCGGGAGCTCAGCGGTCGAAGCGAGAGCTCAGGTCCTCGAGGCCCTCGAGGAGGTCGGTCACGCGTTTGACGGCGGGATGCCGGCGTGCGCCGGCGAGGCGATCCGAGAGCTCGTCACGCACGTCTCCGAGGATCCTGCCGAAGCTGTCGTCCGTCGTCACGTAGCCGAGCTGCTCGTCGGAGGCGCCCCCGCCGGTCGCCTGGCGAGCGGCGGCCCGGGCTGCGGCACGGACGCGCTCGTTCGCCGCGGCGGCCTCGCGCAGCTCGCGCTCGAGGTCGGCCATGCGCGCTTCGACCGACGCGTCGCTGACGGGCGGCGGCGGGGCTCGACGAGGGCGCGAGCGCAGCTCGTCATAGGCAGCCTGGACCTCGCGGAAGATGCGTCCCGACTCGGCCGAGCCGCCGTTGCGGTCGGGATGGTGGCGCTTGACGAGCCGCCGGTAGGCGTCGTGAACCTCCTCCTCGGAGGCACCTGGCCCGACGCCGAGCACCGCGTAGGGATCAGCGTCCACGAACGCAGCTTAGTGGCCTCCGGCGCAGCTTCCCTGGCGGTCGGGCCAGGCTGCCGCTCAGGTGGCGGCCCGCGTCGCCGGCTCGTCGGGGGCGCGCGCGAGGGAGGGCTCGCCGCGGGCGTAGGCGGTCACGCAGGCGAGCATGAACACCGCCACGACGAGCAGCAGCGGGCCCGAGTCCTCGGTGAGCGCGCCGACCACGCCGCCGACGAGCCCGCCGATCAGGGCCGCGCGCCAGGCCGTCGTCGCCGGCCGGGCGAACAGGCCGCGGTTGCTCAGGCCGCATACGACCGCGAGCGCGGCCAGGGCGGCCGCGACCGGCATCCCCTGCGTATAGGCGCCGTACGCGAGCTTGTAGCGCCGGATGACGATGTCGGGGAGGTTGTTGCTCGAGTGCACAGCGAGCACATCGTGGCTGAGATGGCCGCTGCCACCGGCCGTCAACAGGTCGAGCCCGGCGAGGGCGGCGAGCGCCACGGGGATCGAGACGGCGGCGATCACCACCGCCCGCGGCGAGCGCCGGCCAGGGAGCGCCGCCAGGACCGCGGCCGCCGTCGCCGCCGCCACGATGATCACGCCCCCCACGCCCGCCCCGAGCCGCCCCGAGCCGAGCAGGACGCCGAGCAGCACTCCGACGATGACGAAGGTCGCGACGACCCGCCGGCCGCTCGCATGCGGACCGAGTGCCGCCGCCGCGGCCACCAGCACGAGCACGGTCAGCCCCGACTTCAGCTCGTTCCCGATCCCGAAGAAGCGCGCTCCGAAGCTCGGATCGGGGCCGAGCAGCGAGGTCGCGAGAAGCGTCGACCCCGACGCGAGCACGGTCGTGAGCGCGATGACCGCGCCGGCCGCGGGGACTATCGGCGCGCGCGGCCAGGGCACGAGCCGGTCGCTGAGCGCGGCGAGCCCGAAGCCCACAGCCGCGATCGTGAGCGACTCGAGCGTGCCGCTGCCCGGTCTGAGCGCGGCGCCGACGAGGACCGCGACCGGCAGCCACATGAACGCCAGACCGCCGATGCGCAGGACGGGCCGGCGAGCGCGCTGCTGCCCGAGCGCGGCTCCGACCGCCAGGGCGAGGACGGCCCAGACGACCAGCATCAGCACGAGCGTCGGCATCCGGCGGCCCTCGATCTCGCCGAGCCGCGTCTTCAGCGACAGTGTCGCAGCGGCGTCACGGGGGCCCGCGACGGTGATCGCCTGTCCGCGCATGGCGGCGGGAAGCGGGCGATGGAGCGCGCGGAGGATCGTCGGAGCTACGTCTATGCCTGCGACGAGGCCGTGCAGGTGAGTCGTCGGCGAGTCGAGCCCGCCGTCGGCGGCGCCGGCGTCGACCCCGATCGGCACGAGCGGGGCGCCGCTCGCGGGCGGCCGCTGCATCACGATCAGGAGGGTGCCCGGGCGTCGGGTGCCGATCAGCGAGGAGAGCTCGCTCCGACCGAGGCCGTCGGGTGGAAGGTCCGCGACCACCAGGCGGTGGCTCAGGAGCAGCGCTCGGGCGCGCGCGGCGACGCTCGAGGCGCTGCCGAGCGACTCGGCGGCGACGTGGCCGTCCCGGTCGGCCGCGACGGCCGCGTCGAGGTGCTGGCCGCCCGCCGCACCGGCGTAGGCCGCGCCGCCGGGGACGCTCGCGGCGAGCAGGCCCGGCTCGATCGACTGGTACGAGCCCGACGCGCGGCGCAGCGCGCTCCGCCAGCCGCTGATCGACCCGTCGCCGGCGAGATCGAGCACGGGCGGATCGGACCCGTATGCGGTCGGGGCTGTTCGGGTGCCCTGGCTCAGGTCGAGCACGGCCTGCTGCGGCGTGTATCCGCCCTGGCTGGTGCTGACGAGGCCGAGCGACAGTCCCGGTTCGGCGGCGAGCTCGTCGACGAGCACCTCGGTGGCGCCGGGCTTCTCGCCACCGGGCGGCGGAACGCTGTAGGCGGGGTCCTCGTGCGCCGGCAGGAAGGCGACCAGCGCACGCGACTGGCCGGCCGCGAGGGCGGCGGACCCTGGCAGCGTCAGGGCCGGCAGCACGGCGAGCACGAGGGCCAGGAGCGCTGCTGGCGCCGGCCGTCGCACGGGCGTCAGGGCCGCAGGGCGGCGGCGATGTCGAGCAGACCGGCGCCGTAGCGGCCGCGCGGACCGAGCGGCCGCGCGGTTGCCTCGAGGCGCTCCAAGATCGCCGCCGGGGTGGGGTGGGGGCCGAGCCGGTGGGTGGCGATCAGCAGGGCGACGGCCGCCGCGACGTGCGGCGTGGCAAAGGACGTGCCGTCGAAGCCGAGCAGGCTGAACTTGCGCGGGTTGGAGTTGAACGTCTCCTGAACGACGTCGCGGCCGGTCTTCGACGGGTCGCAGTGACTCGAGTCGTAGGGATCGTCGAACAGCGCGGCGTCATCCCCTCCGCCCGGGGCGACCAGCGCCAGTCCCTTGCCGTGATTCGAGTAGTCGGTCAGGCAGCCATCGCTTGAGATCGCGCCCACGGCGATCACTCCGGGGCCGGCTCCCGGATAATCGACCGACGAGCGCGGCGGGGACCCGTTGCCCGCGGCCGCCACGACCACGACTCCCTTCTGATTGGCGTAGCGCAGCGCCGCGACCAGCGACGGGAGGCTGCGGTCGCGCACCGTGGGATCGAGCTCGAGGCTCAGGTTGATCACCTGCGCGTGGTGGACCACCGCGTAGCGAATCGCGCGTGCCAGCGTCGCGGTGTCCCCGCTTCCGGCCGCGTCGAGGATGCGCAGCGGCATCACGTGGGCCTCGTAGGCGATCCCGGTCAGGGCAACCTTGTTGTTGGTCTCCTCGGCGATCGTGCCGGCCACGTGCGTCCCGTGGTCGAAGCGGTCGACGGGGTGGTTGTCGTGGGTCAGGAAGTCGTACGGCGAGACGAACGTCGAGCGCGCGAAGTCGGGGCTGCGGCGGAACTCGTGGTAGTTCTCGAATGCGACGCCGGAGTCGATCACCGCGACGGTCACGCCGCGCCCGCCGGGGGCGCCGGCCTGCCGTGCGAGGTTCCACGCGGCGGGCACGTCGACGCCGTAGGGCCCGGTGAAGTTCCACTGCACGCGCTGCCAGCCGTGGCCGAAGCCCGGGTCGTCGGGGCTGAAGTCGGCCGCGTGAACCCGATAGTCCGGCACCGCGTCGCGGACCGCCGGCTGGCCCTTGAGCGCTGCGATCGCCTGGTCCACTGAGCGCCCGCGCGCGATCTGCAGCAGGTGCGTGCCGCCCGGCAGGCCGCCGGCGGCCACGGTCGACGTTGCCCGGCGGACGGCGGCCGCGGTCGCTTCGCTCGTGCCGGGCTTGTAGCTGACGATCACCTGGCTCGGGGCGTAGTCGAGCGCGCTCACCTGGGAGAGTTGGCGCGTCGCCGCGCCGGCGCCTCCCGCGAGGGAGAGCAGCACGGCCGCGAGCGACGCGACGAGCGCGATCGCCCAGGGCGGGCGCCTGTGAATGTCGCGCGGTCGGATCATCGGGCAGGCAGCGGGTGCACAGGGTAGACGCCCGCCGGTGGCGAGAGTTGCGGCTGGGCGCCCAGGACCGCTCCGCTCGTCTCCCGGGGCGCGCCTCCTACACTGGCCGCGCATGCGATCGATCGGGGCGCTGCTGCTCGTAGTCGCCGCGACGCTGTCGGGCTGCGGCACCGGGTCCACGGGAACGACGTCGGGGGGACACGCGTCCGAGCGCTCGAGCGCATCGGCAAGGCCGGCCTTTCAGGCGCTCAGCCTGCCCGCGAGCCCCCGCCGGCGAAGTGTCCGCGTAGCGATCCTCACCTACCACAGGGTCCACGACTTCGCCACGGAGCTGACGAAGTCCGTGCCGGACCTCACCGTCCAGCCGGACACGTTCGCGGCCGAGATGAGCGCGCTCGCGCGATCGGGATACCACACCGTCTCCCAGCGGCAGCTCTTTGGCGCGCTCTACGACGGCGCGAGCCTTCCGCCGAGACCGGTTCTCATCTCGGTCGACGACGGCTACGTCGATGACGTGACTCAGATCCTCCCGGTCCTGCGGGCCCAGCACATGGTGGCGACGTTCTACGTGATCACCGGCCGCTTCCACGAACCGGGCTTCCTCGACCCCGCGCAGGTGAGGGAGCTCGACGCCGCGGGCATGGACGTCGGGGCGCACACCCGTCACCACGTGCCGCTGCCGGAGTTCACGGGCGCGGCGCTCGACAGCGAGGTCGCCGGTTCGCGCCGCGACCTCCAGGCGGTGCTCGGACATCCCGTCTACTGGTTTGCCTACCCGTTCGGCGAGTACGACGCCCGCGTCGTCGGGGCGGTGAGGCGCGCCGGCTTCCTGCTGGCGGTGACGACGGCGCCCGGACTGACGCACTCCTCGCTCGAGCCCTTCACTCAGCCGCGCCTGCACGTCGGCCGCGACGCCGGCCCGGAGACGGTCCTGGGGCTCGCCTCCGGCGCGCTCAGCCAGTCGACGCCGGTAACCGGCGGCTGAGTCAGCCTGATCCACCGACGGCGGAGCGTCATCGGGGCGACCCCTCGGAGCGACGCCGATCGTGGATGGCGACGGCCATCCAAGCGTCGAGACGACCGCCGAGTCGGTTGATTCAGGCTCCGCCGTCGTCGACCGCGCTGATGTCGCGCAGCTGCGACGAGCGCCGCTCGCCGTCGCGCGTCTCGTACTCGACGGCACGGTCGGGATGCGCGTCGCGGAGCTCCTCCCACAGCGAGCGAACCTCGGCAGCCGTCTCCTCGTCGACGTCGACCCCCGTGCCGTCCTCGAATTCGATCCGCGGGCTCACAGCCTGGAAGTTAGCGCGCCGGGACATGCGGACTGCGAGGCCGCCAAAGCGGGTACACGCAGTCCACATCGGAGCCCGAGGGAAGGAACCGGATGATTAGGGCACTTGTTGGCTTGCTGATCGTAGTTGCCGTGGTGCTGTTCCTCGTCAAGGTCGCCATCGCCGGCGGCATCGTCGGGGCGATCGCGCTCGTGCTGCTCATCCTGCTGCTGTTGGGCCGGATATGAGCGTCTGTCGATCCGCACCGGGCCGCGCGTGAGAGGAGCGTGGATCGCCGCCGGGCGGTCTACGCTCGGCGCGGATCCCCGCAGATAGGCACGTGACCGGGTGTGGATCGCCGCCGGGCGATCCACGCGTCGCCGTATAAAGTCAGTCCGTAGTGCGACGCTACCTGGCGATCTCGCGCGGATTCGGAGTTGGGACGCGGAGAGCCGGTGGCAACTCCTGAGACGAGCCCACCACCGGAGGCGTCGGATCAGCCGGCGACCGACCGGGCGCTCGCCGACGCGGAGACCGGTCGCCAGCACGCGCGCCGGCTGCGCAACAGCATCCTCTCGCTGATCGTCCTGTTCGTGCTCGTCGGCGCACTGCTGCTTGCGGTGCCGGGCCTCGCGGGCGTCGAGCGCGACTTGCGTGACGCGCGGGCAGGCTGGATCGCGGCCGCCATCGCGCTCGAGGTCCTCTCGTGCGTCGGCTACGTGCTGATCTTCCAATCGATCTTCTACCGGGCGCCGCGCATCTTCGCCGCCCGCCTCGCCTGGTCGGAGCTCGCCTTCGGGGCGGCCGTCTCGCTCGGAGGCGCGGGGGGCGTCGCCCTCGGTGTCTGGGTGCTGCGCTCGGTCGGGGCGCCGACCGGTCGGGTCGCCGAGCGCTCGGCGGTTCTGTTCCTCGCTACGAGCGCGGTCAACGTGATCGTGCTGGTCGTATCGGGTGCCCTGCTGGCGCTCGGGATTTCGCCTGGATCCGGCAGCGTGCTGCTCGGGTTGGTGCCGGGCGGCGTGGGGCTGGTGGTGCTTGCCTTCTTTCTCGCACTGCCGCGCTGGTCGGAGCGAATGGCCGAGAGGCTGCGGGGGCGCGAGCGGGTCGCATCCGGACTGCGCGGCCTCGCGGAGGCGATCCGCCACACCGAGGAGGTCGTCTTCACCCGACCCGACTGGCGCCTGCTCGGCGCGTTCGCCTACCTGCTCTTCGACATTGCGGTCCTGTGGGCGTGCTTCAAGGCGCTCGGCTACTCGCCGCCGATCGTCGCCGTCGCGCTCGCCTACCAGATCGGCTACCTCGCCAACCTGATCCCGATTCCCGGCGGCATCGGCGCGCTCGACGCCGGCCTCGTCGGCGCGCTCGTGCTCTACGGGATCACGGCGGTACCGTCGACGGCCGCCGTGATCGCCTACCACGCGATCGTTCTATGGGTGCCGACGGCGATCGGGACGGTCGCGTTCGTCCTGCTGCGACGGATGCTGCGCAATCCCGAGGCGCTCAGGCCGCGCCCCGAGCGCGCAAGATAGCGCTCACCGCTCGCGCTCGGCACGCCTCTCGCCGCGTCCGCGCCGCGCCGGTGCGCTGCGGTTCAACTCGAACCAGACGCACGCCATGCCGTTCTCCGTCGTCACTCCCCAGGAGCGCGCCATCCGCCGCAGCAGCTGCATGCCGAACCCCTGCTGTGGCGCGGGACCGCGCGCGGGAAGCGGGTCGAAGCCCGGTCCTTCGTCGCAGACCTCCACCCGCACTCTGGCCGGCGCGACCGCCAGATGGACGACGACCGGATGGCGGGCGTCGGCACGGCCGTGCAGGACGCTGTTCATGACGAGCTCGGAGATCAGCACGAGCGCGTCGTCGAGACGCGCGCCGTCGAGCGCGTCGGCGAGCTCCTCGCGGACCACCGAGCGAGCAAGGCCCGGCGCGCTGACGCCGCCCGCGACCTCGAAGCGGGCTCGCCGCACCGAGGCGACGCTCGCTGCGCCGCGACCGTCGCCTTCCTCTGGCTGGTCGGTCGTCCACACGACCCGGGGTCCGCCCGGTCCGCCGAGCTTCAGTGGGAGGCCGAAGGCACCCGCGAGGCGCCCGGCGGCGCGCGCGGCTAGCCGCCAGCTGCCTCTCACAGGGTCGA
The DNA here is from genome assembly GCA_963719375.1 of uncultured Actinomycetes bacterium. Lineage (GTDB taxonomy): Bacteria > Actinomycetota > Thermoleophilia > Solirubrobacterales > Thermoleophilaceae > JAICJV01. The sequence continues at coordinate 3,517,488 of CAVRBY010000001.1, forward strand.
TCAAGCTCTTTCCTCCGCTTCCCTCTGAGTGGAAGATAGCCCTCTCCCGGTCAGGCGCAAGCGGTTGCGGGCCCGGGAGCTAACGGGCGGGCGGGATCACGTACATGCGCTGGTCGACGAGGTAGCGTCCGCCGTCGTCGCGGATCGCGGTCGGGGGCCGGTAGACGTCGATGTGCTTGCCGATGATCGCGCCGCCGGTATCGCCCGCCACGAACCAGCCACCGTTGATCGGCTTGTAGGCGGGCACGTAGATGCGACTGCCGAGCGGGATCAGCGCCGGGTCGACGGCGACGGTGTGGTAGGGGCGAATCGAGGCGGAATCGTGCTGTGCGAAGGTCATGCCGCCATAGCCGAGCGTGCGCGCCGCCATCCCGTTGGACCAGCCGCCGCGCTCGAGCGGGAAGGTGACCTGCCCTGCGGCATTGCGCCAGCCGCCGGCGAACCAGACCGGCGTGCCGCGGCTCCAGCGGCTCGCGCAGTCGCCCGGAACGGTCAGCTGGCCGTTCGCGTTCACCCAGCCGCCGTCGCCGGTGCTCGCGACGTCGTACTTGTGACCGTCGAGCCCGAGCCCCGTTCCCTCCATCGCTATCCCGCTGCTCGAGTAGAGCCAGTCGACTCGGTGAAGGCCGCTGAGCCCCGGAGCACGAACCTTCCTGCCGACGAACCAGCGTTCGGGCGTCGGGAAGTACTCGGTGATCTCGACGCCGCTGATCCAGCGCGGTGAGCTGATCGCTTGCTCCTGCGGATGGCGGACGCAGCCGGTCGGATGCGGCGGGGTGGGAGTGGGATGTCCGGCAAGCGCCTCGCTCGAGACGACGTGACCGGGATCGTGGATGGCCGCCGCGGGCCTGGCGGGGCGCGGCTGCGTATGCGCGCCGCCCGAGCCGCAGGCCGTGGCCAGCGCCGCGGCCGCGGCAAGGGCGATCCACGGGCGTCGACCGGGCACCCGCCAGAGGGTACCGGTGAGGGCTACTCGCGGCAGTCGATCGCGCCCTCGCTGATCGCGATCGCCACGGCCTGCGCGCGCGTCTTGGCGCCGAGCTTCCAGAGCGCCGTCCGCACGTGCGCGCGAACGGTGTGAGGGCTGAGATAGAGGGCCTCGGCGGCCTGGTCGGTCTGGCGGCCGGCCGCGAGCTGCGCGAGCACCTCACGCTCGCGCTCCGTCAGGCGCCCCGTCCTGTGCGCCGTGCGGCGTGGCTCGATCGCGATCACCCGTGCTCCTCCGAATCCCTGCATCTCTCGTACCTCCTCGACGTTCGACGAGCGCCAAGGTAAGGCCGGGCCGCGGGTCCCGCTCGAGATCTCGACAAAGGCACCGACGGGCCGCGGAGCGGGGTTGGGGCAGGCTGGACGCGGTGCTGGCCGCGTCATCGCGGGACGCTGGACGTCTGATCTAAGCCGCGCCTGGCGGGCGGAGCGGGGCGCCGCATCAGAGCCTCTCGGTGAGCTCCCGCTCGAACGAACGTCGACCGCGTCAGCTGGTCGCGCGGTCACTTTGTCGAGCGCCGGTCGCGTCTCGGCGCGGCGACGTCGACCCCGAGCTCAACGCTCGGAGGCGGTGAGCAGCTGGCGCATCAGCGAGTACATGCCCGGCGAGGTCTGATGCATGCCGGGGCAGCAGGGGGGACCGCCCGGGTTGCTGATGCCGATCTCCAGATGCGGAGCGGTCGAGATGCCGACATCGCCGCAGCCGACGTCGGCGATCGCCTGTCCCCTGATCACGTGCGCGCCGACGCGCACGAGGGCGGGCTGCGCGTGCCCGTAGTAGACATAGCGGCCCGCGTAGGGCCCGGAGTCGAGTCGCAGCACGGGTGCTTGGCTGCCGAACCCCGCGATGCCCTCCTGCACGACCGTGCCGCTGCCGACGGCGACCTCCGTGACGCTCGCGCCGCAGGCCCCGCCGACGGTTCCGATGTCGACGCCCTGGTCGACGGTCCAGCTTGCGGGTGCCGCCACGCGGCTCACCGGACGCAGGGGGAACGCCCAGCCGGCCGGGTCCGTCGAGGCTGCGCCGCCGGCGGGCGCGCGGAGGGAGGCGAGCGTCAGCGGACCGACGATGCCGTCCGGGGCGAGGCCGTGGGCACGCTGGTACCCGATCACGGCGAGCGCTGTCGGACGGTCGTACACCCGCGTATAGGCCACGCGGTATCCGCGCCTGGTGAGCAGCACCTGCAGATGGAAGACGTCCGTGCCCGCCATGCCCAGCGCGAGCGTGCGCGATCCGAGCCTTTGCGGCGGCGAGGGCGCCGCAGTCGCCTGCGTCGCGCCCGCGCCGAGCAGGAGGGAGGCGCTGCAGAGGGCTGCGAGCAGGCGCCGCATCCCTCAGCTCTCGGGCCTTCCGGGCCGCCCCTCCAGCGGACGCCCGACCGTTGCACGGGCTCTGCGGTCGAAACCTGCGGCGAGCCGGCGGGCTGATAGGTTGGTGCCCCCTCGCCGCGCCGAGCCCTCCGCGCGCGCGGCTCCGTCACGTCCGGCTGATCGGTCAAGTTTGGCCGGCCGGCATCACTCATGTTCTCCGAGCCGAACCAGCCCGCGCGACCACGCTCTGGCGGACACCCGCCGAACCTCCTGCTGAGCCGGCGCAGGCGAGAGGAGATCCGCAGGCGCCAGCAGATCCGCCGCCGGCGTGCCGCCGCCCTGGTTGCTGCGGCCGTGGCCCTGATCGCAGTGCTCGCCGCCGCGGGCAGCGGGGGTGGCAACGGGCACAAGACGTCGGCCTTCACGGCCGGTCCGGGCCCGAGCGATGCCCCTTCGCGCTCCGGCGCCGTGCGAGCGCTGCCGGGTATGCCGCCGCCGCTCAACCGGCACGACGTCTACGCGGCGGATCGCCCCGGCGCGCTCGCCGCTGTCGTGCGCGGAGACCCCGCGCGCGTGTACGTGCCGAACAGCCAGAGCAACACGGTCGACGTGATCGACCAGAAGACCTTCCGCATCGTCAGCGAGTTCCCCACCGGCGCGCTGCCGCAGCACGTCACCCCGTCATAGGACATGAAGCGCCTCTGGGTCGACAACGACCTCGGCAACAGCCTCACGCCGATCGATCCGGCGACCGGTCGGCCGGGCGACCCCGTTCCCGTCGAGGATCCGTACAACCTCTACTTCACCCCGGACGGGCGTAACGCGATCGTCGTCGCCGAGCAGCTGCAGCGGCTCGACTTCCGCGACCCGGTCACGATGAAGCTGCGCCACTCGCTCCAGGTGCCCTGCCCCGGCGTCGACCACATGGACTTCACCGCGGATGGTCGCTACCTCGTCGCAAGCTGCGAGTTCGCCGGGCAGATGATCGTCGTCGACGTCGAGCGTCAGCGCGTCGTCAAGACGATCCCGCTCCACATCGGCGACATGCCCCAGGACGTCAAGCTCTCGCCTGACGGCAGCGTCTTCTACGTCGCGGACATGCAGGCCGACGGGCTCTGGCTGATCGACGCCCGCACCTTCCGCGTGATCGGCCTGCTTCCCACGGGCAAGGGCGCCCACGGGCTCTACGCGAGCCGCGACTCGCGCGTCATGTACGTCTCGAACCGGGGCGAGGGCTCGATCTCCGTCGTCTCGTTCGCATCGCGCAAGGTCATCCGTCGCTGGGTCATCCCCGGCGGCGGCAGTCCGGACATGGGCGGCGTCTCCGCGGACGGCAAGGTGCTGTGGCTGACCGGGCGCTACAACGCCGAGGTCTACGCGATCAGCACCCAGACCGGACAGCTGCTCGCGCGCATCCCCGTGGGCCTCGGCCCGCACGGCCTCTGCGTCTACCCGCAGCCCGGTCGTTACTCGCTCGGCCACACCGGCGTCTTCCGCTAAGCGCGCAACGAAGCTGCGCGCTCGACGACCGGAAGCGAGCGACCTAGCCCTCCTTTACGGGCGCGCCGCCAGGAGCAGGCTCTGCGTCGACATTCCGACGTGGCCGTCGAGGTCGTAGAGCTCGGCGCTGCAGAGCGCCGTGCCGTCAGCTCCGATCCGCGTCTGGGCGTCCATCGCCATCCACTCGCCGCGCGGCGGCCGGCGCAGGTGGATGCCGAGCTCGACGTTGATGAACAGCGATCGCTCCCAGTCGAGCATCGCGCTGACGCCACTCGCGGCGTCTGCCATCACGATCAGCCGCTCGAGCGGGGTGGGGTCCTCGCCGGACACGAGCTCGCAGCCGAGGCGCGTCCAGACCGTCGCTGGACCGGGCCGGTCGAAGGACCCGCTGATGAAGCGCCAGTCGAGCGCCCGGTGGTAGGCGACGTCGTCGCGCCAGAAGTCGAAGCTGCCCGGATCGCCGTGTTCGGGCGGGGCCGGCGGCGGCTGCTCCTCGGTTGCCGACTGACGCTCGCCGCGGATTCGCCAGCCGGCCGCGCGCATCACCTCCGCGCCGTTCACGGCGGCAAGGGACGCCTCGACGAGCTCGACGCGGCGGCCGGGACGCGCGATCCGCGTGCCGACGACGAGCGGCTCGATCGGGACCGGACGGAGGATGTCGAAGCTGATCCGCGCCGGCGCCGCGCCGGGGATCGCCCCGGCGGCCTCGATCGCGCGAGCGAGCAGCGCGGCGGGCGGGCCGCCGTGCTGGTGGCGGCGGTCCCAGGGGCCGCGGGTCAGCCCGCTCGGCTCGAACCTCTCGCCTGCGGCCACGTACATCGCCGTCGGCAGGCCGCTCACGCCGGCAGCATCTCACGAGCGCGCGGCGAAGCCGCGCGCTAGCATGCCCACCGGGTGGGAATCGCGGGAAGAGCAAGGCACGATGTCGACTAGGGCGCTCAGCCTGGATGTCGATCTCGTCGGCGACGACGTCGTCCTGATCGCGGCGGTCGGGGACATCGATCGCTCGACCGCGCCCGCGCTGAGCGACTCGCTGCGGCGGGCCTCGGTCGATCGGAACGGCACGGTCCTCGTCGACCTGTGCGAGGTCGAGCTGCTCGACTCGAGCGGCATCTCGGTGCTGCTCGGCGCGCTGCGCCGGCTGACCCGTAACGGGCGCCGGCTGCTGCTCGCCTGCCCGCCCGGGCACGTGCGCCGGGTCTTCGAGCTCACCGGGCTCGCCGAGACCTTCTCCGTCTTCGCCACCCGCCAGGACGCCCTCGCAAGCGCATAGGCCCGGTCAGGTGACGAGTCCCGACCGTCCCCGCTCGTTCCATCTGCTGCGGTCGCTTCCGTGGCTCGGCCGAGTCGCCGACTGGGGGATGGGTCCGCACGCGGTCTCGAGCGCCACGCGTGAGGCCGGCGCGCGCGTGGCGGGCCTCAAGGCCACGGAGTCGGTCTGCCCGTACTGCGCCGTCGGCTGCGGGCAGGTCGTCTATACGCGCGGCGGCGAGCTCGTCGACATCGAGGGCAATCCACGCTCCCCGATCAACCAGGGGACGCTCTGCCCGAAGGGGTCCGCCTCGCGCCAGCTCGTTCAGCAGCCCGGACGGCTGACGAAGGTCAGGTACCGCGCACCCGGCGCCACCGAGTGGCGCGAGCTCGACCTCGAGCAGGCGATGGACATGATCGCCGAGCGGGTGATCGAGGCCCGCGAGCGCGGCTGGCAGGACAACGACGGCCGCGGCGACCGGGTCGACCGTACGCTCGGCTTCGCACACCTCGGCGGCGCCACGCTCGACAACGAGGAGAACTACCTGATCAAGAAGTTCTTCTCCGCGATGGGCGCGGTGCAGATCGAGAACCAGGCGCGCATATGACACTCCTCGACGGTCCCGGGTCTCGGGACCACGTTCGGGCGCGGCGGCGCCACCACGTTCCAGCAGGACCTCCAGAACGCGGACTGCATCCTGATCGAGGGGTCCGGCATGGCCGAGGCCCATCCGGTCGGCTTCCGCTGGGTGATGAAGGCCAAGGAGCGCGGTGCGAAAGTGATCCACGTCGACCCGCGCTACGGACGCACGAGCGCGGCGGCCGACAAGCACGTCCCGATTCGCGCGGGCAGCGACATCGCCTTCCTCGGCGGCCTGATCCGCCACGTGATCGAGAACGAGGGCTACTTCCACGATTACGTCGTGCGCTACACGAATGCCTCGTTCATCGTCGGCGAGGACTTCCGCGATACCGAGGACCTGGACGGCGTCTTCTCCGGCTTCGATCAGGAGACCGGAATGTACGACCCGTCGAGCTGGGGGTACGAGGGCGGGGGCGAGGGCTCCTCACCCGGCCGGGCCGAGCACTCCGCGGAGTCGTTCGAGGAGCGCACGGGGGCTGGGCTCTCGAGCGACGAGGTCCCGCACGACGAGACGCTCGAGCATCCGCGCTGCGTCTTTCAGATTTTGCGCCGCCATTTCTCCAGGTACACGCCGGAGATGGTCGAGCAGGTCTGTGGGGTCTCACAGGACGACTTCAACTACGTGGCGCAAAATCTCGTGGAGAATTCGGGGCGCGAGAGGACCACCGCGTTCTGCTACGCGGTCGGCTGGACGCAGCACACCGCCGGGGTGCAGATGATTCGTACGGCGGCGATCCTCCAACTTCTGCTCGGCAACATCGGTCGCCCGGGCGGCGGCATCCTCGCGCTCCGAGGTCATGCCTCGATTCAGGGATCGACCGACGTCCCCACGCTCTACGACCTGCTGCCCGGCTACATGCACATGCCCCGGGCGCGGCAGGGCGAGCTGACGCTCGCCGACTACGTCGACACGCAGGGCCTCAAGAAGGGTTGGTGGTCGCACTTCGACAAGTACATCGTCTCGCTGCTCAAAGCCTGGTTCGGGGCCGCGGCGAGCGCGGAGAACGACTACGGGTTCGCGCGCCTGCCGAAGATCTCCGGCAACCACAGCCACTTCGCGACGATGCTCCGAGCGCTCGACGGAGGGCTCGACGGCCTCTTCCTGATGGGCCAGAACCCGGCGGTCGGGTCCCAGCACGCGGGGCTGCAGCGACGCGCGCTCGCCTCGATGCGCTGGGTCGTAGTCCGAGACCTTGCCGAGATCGAGTCGGCCACCTTCTGGCGTGACGCCCCGGAGGTCGCCTCCGGCGAGCTGCGCACCGAGGACATCCAGACCGAGGTCTTCCTGATGCCGGCCGCGTCGCACGTCGAGAAGGAAGGTACGTTCACCAACACCCAGCGGCTGCTCCAGTGGCGCGACAAGGCGCTCGCGCCGCCCGGCGACGCCCGCTCGGACCTCTGGTTCATGCATCACCTCGCGAAGCGGGTGCTCGCGCGCTACCGCGACTCGGAGCGTGAGCGCGACTGGCCGCTGCGCAACCTCGTCTGGGACTACGCCGAGCGAGGAGAGGCACGCGAGCCCGATCCCGAGCAGGTCCTGCGCGAGATCAACGGCTACCGCGTTGCCGACGGCACGCCTCTGTCCGGCTTTTCCGACCTCGCGGGCGACGGCTCGACCGCGTGCGGCTGCTGGATCTACTCGGGCGTCTTCGCCGACGGGGTCAACCAGGCGCGCCGCCGCGATCCCGGCGACCTCGAAGCGGAAGGAGGTTGGGTGTCGCCCGAGTGGGGCTGGGCGTGGCCGGCGAACCGCAGGCTGCTCTACTCGCGCGCGAGCGCTGACCCGGAGGGCCGGCCGTGGTCGGAGCGCAAGCGCTACGTCTGGTGGGACGAGCAGGCGGGCCGCTGGACGGGCTACGACGTGCCGGACTTCCCGGCCGACAAGCGGCCGGACTTCCGCTCACCCGAGGACGCCGACGGGATGGACGCGATCGGCGGCGACGAGCCGTTCATCATGATGGCCGACGGGCGCGGATGGCTCTTCTCGCCCTCCGGCCTGCTCGACGGCCCGCTGCCGGCGCATTACGAGCCGCTCGAGTCGCCGGTCTCGAACGCCCTCTATCCGCGCCTCGGTCCGAACCCGGCGGCGATCCGCTGGCGGCGCCCCGAGAACCCGTACAACCGCGCGAGCGATGAGCGCTACCCGCTGGTCGCGACGAGCTTCCGCCTGACCGAGCATCACACCGCGGGCGGCATGAGCCGCAACCTACCCTGGCTGTCGGAGCTGCAGCCGGACATGTTCGCCGAGATCGACCCGATCCTCGCCACCGACCGCGGCATCGAGGACGGCGGCTGGATGACGATCGTCACCGAGCGCGGCGAGATCGAGGCGCGCGCCCGTGTGACCGAGCGGATGCGGCCGCTGCGCGTCGAGGGCCGGCCCGTGCACCAGGTCGCGCTGCCGTGGCACTGGGGCTACAGCGGTGAGAGCCGTGGAGACTCGCTCAACGACATCGGGGCGATCTCCGGCGATCCGAACGTCTCGATCCAGGAGTCGAAGGCATTCAGCTGCGACGTGCGCGCCGGGCGCCGCGAGCGCTCCTCGACCGCGAGGCTCGCCGGGGTCCGCCGGGGGGTCCGGATCGGCCCCGCCGACGACGACCCCGAGGCGGAGAACCCGAAGGAGACCCCGGCGAAGTGACCGAGGTCGCGATCGAGCGCCCCGGCGTCGAGCCGGTCGGCTTCTTCACGGACACGACCACGTGCATCGGCTGCAAGGCCTGCGAGGTCGCCTGCAAGCAGTGGAACGACCTGCCGGCCGACGGCTCGGAGTCCGGCGCCTCCTATGACCACACGGGCAGGCTCTCCGCATCGACCTGGCGGCACGTCCGCTTCGTCGAGCAGCTCGAGCCCTCGCCCCTCGAACGAGCGCTGGGGGAACGCTCGCTCGAGGAAGGGGCCCTGCCCGCGATCCCCCCCGCGGCCGGCCGCGGGGAGGTGGACCTCGTCGATATCGCGGCGGCCTCGACCGGGCGCTGGGTGTTCATGTCCGACGTCTGCAAGCACTGCGCGAACGCCGGCTGCCTCGACGCGTGCCCCACCGGCGCGCTGGTGCGCACGGAGTTCGAGACGGTCGTTCTCCAGCCGGATGTCTGCAACGGGTGCGGCTACTGCGTGCCGGCGTGCCCGTTCGGCGTCGTGGACCGCGATCCGGTCGACGGCCGCGCCGCCAAGTGCACGCTCTGCTACGACCGGCTGGAGGACGGCCTCGAGCCCGCCTGCGCCAAGGCCTGCCCGACCGACTCGATCCAGTTCGGGCCGCTCGACGAGCTCGTCGAGCGCGCCCGCGGTCGCGTCGCCGAGCTGCACGCGCGCGGCCACGGCGACGCCTACCTCTACGGCGCTGACGAGCCGGAGGGCTCGCGCACGGCCGGAGGGCTGCACGCGTTCTTCCTGCTGACCGACGATCCCGAGCGCTTCGGCCTGCCGGCGCGGGCGGAGTCGCCGATCCAGGAGAACGTCGTCCCCGCGACGCTCGCTGCGGTCGGAGCCGGCCTGCTCGCGGCGGCGGGCGTGGCGGCCGCCTTCGTCGCGGCAGGCCATGCCGAGCGGACCGGTCGACCGCGCCTGCTGCGGCGGCTTCGATGAGCGCCGAGCGGAAGCCGCCGCCGAGCGCGGCTCGACGCGAGCGCGAGTGGACCGCCGACCACGACCAGTCGACGCGCGACACCACACCGGCGGTGGGCGGTCGCGGCGGTCCCGCGGCATGGCGTCGCGCCGGAGAGGGCGTCTCGATGGCGCGCGAGCGCTTCGGGGACGCGCGCTGGTCGTTCCTGTTCGGTCGCGACACGCACTACGCGCGCGCGCCCGCGCCGACCCCGCCGTCTCAGGCGCACCGCCACGGTGAGCTGCGCGAGGGCGACATCCAGGGCCCGATGATCAACGCGCCGGTGTGGACCTGGGAGATCCCGCTCTACTTCTGGTTCGGAGGGCTCGCCTCGGGTGGCGCGTTCATCGCCTCCGCCTGTGACCTCGCCGGGGACCCGGACTCCGCCGTGATCGCCCGCCGCGTCTCGCTCGCGGCGCTCGTGCCGTGCCCGCTGCTGCTGATCGCCGACCTGGGACGCCCCGAGCGCTTCCTCCATATGCTGCGGATCTTCAAGCCGCGCTCGCCGATGTCGCTCGGCGCCTGGACTCTGACGATGTTCGGGAACCTGGCCGCGGCGGGGGTCTGCGCCGACCTGCTCGGGAGCCCGCGGCTCAGCCGCCGGCTCGGTTATGTGAACACGCTCTTGGGCGGGTACCTCGGCTCCTACACCGGCGTGCTGCTGGCGGCGACGGCCGTGCCCCTCTGGGCGCGCAGCCGCGCGTTTCTCGGACCGATCTTCGTCTCCACGGCGACCGCCACGGGCGCCGCCGCGACGCGCCTGACACTGGTCGCGACCGGCGTGCCCGCCGGCCACCCGACGCGCACCGCGCTCGGCACGGTCGAGACCGGGGCGATGGCCTGCGAGCTGGTCCTCTCAACCGTCAACCGCCGGCGCCTCGGCCGCCTTGCCGACGCGCTCGAGCGGGGCCGCGCGGGGCGCTTCTACCGGTTCGGCAAGTGGTCGATCCGCGCCGGTCTCGCGCTGCGCCTCGGCCGCCGCCGCCTCGGCCCCGGCGTGCATCACGTCGCGAGCGCCCTGTACCTCGTCGGCGGTCTCGCGCTCCGGTTCGCCTGGGTGTCGGCCGGCCCGGCATCCGCTCGCGACGACTATGCCGTCGCCGTGACCGCCCGCGAGCGCTCCTAGCCTTACGCTCTCGGCATGCGCGCGCTCGCCGGTGTCGTCGGCCTGGTCCTGATCGTCCTGATCCTGCTCGAGTTCTTCCTCGTCTACCTGCTGCCGCGTCGCGTCAAGCGCGACCCGCGGCTCGCGCGCCAGTTCTTCGACATCGCCTGGGGACCCTGGCGCGCCGTTGCGCGGCGCATGTCGCCGCGCGCCGCGGATACCTGGCTCGGGATCTTCGGGCCGTTCGGGGTGATGACGATCCTGCTGCTGTGGGTGGTCGGCCTGCTGCTCGGCTTCGCGCTGATCTACTGGGCGCTGCGCGCGAACCTGGGCGGCACCCACGACGCCTTCGGCACCGACCTCTACTACAGCGGTGGCGCGCTGTTCAGCGCGTCACCCAGCGGGACCCCGCCGGGAGTCGTGGGACACGTGGCGCGGATCGCCGAGGCGGCCAGCGGGTTCGGCGTGATCTTCATCGTAATCGGTTACCTCCCGTCGCTCTACCAGGCGTTCGAGCGCCGCGAGGTGGCGGTCTCGCAGCTCGATCCGCGCGCCGGCTCGCCGCCCGACGCGGGCACGTTGCTGAGGCGCGGCGCCGACGCGGGCGACTGGGACGCGATCGACGCCTACCTCCACGACTGGGAGGGCTGGACGGCGGAGCTGATGGAGACGCACCTCTCCTATCCGGTGCTGATGTACTTCCGTTCGCAGCACGTCAACCAGAACTGGCTCTCGGCGCTCACGACGATCATGGACGCGTGTACGTTCGCCACCGCCGCGACACGCGACGGCGTAGCCCTGGCCGCCGAGATGACCTACAGGATCGGGCGCCACGCGCTGGTGGACCTCTCGTACGTGATGCACGCCGAGCCGGTCGAGCCCGACGAGCGGGTCCGGCGCGAGGATCTGCGGCAGCTGATCGGCGATCTCGAAGCCGCGGGGCTCGTGCTCGAGGACGAGGAGACCGTCCACGAGCGCCTGACCGAGCTCCGACGCAGCTACGAGCCCTACGCGAACGGCCTCGCGCACCGGCTCGCGCTGCGGCTGCCGCAGTGGAGCACGCCCGAGCAGAGCAGGGAGAACTGGGCGCGCGACCCGCGCCGGCCGCGGCGCGGGCGGACTGACAGCCGGATCTAGCCGCCCGCCGGGCGCAGCCCGCCCGAGCGCTGCTGCGAGCGCACCACGAAGCGCGAGACGGCCGCGATCTGGCGCGGCGTCAGCCGCTTGCGCAGCGGCATCACGCGCGTGAAGCTGGCCACCTGGGCCTCTGTGAAGCCGTAGCCCGAGAGCGTCCCGCCCACCGGGCTCGGGTGGGGGTTCGGCGCGAGCGTGTGGCAGCTGCTGCACGCCGAGGCGAAGATCGCCGCCCCGTCGTTCGAGCTGTGCGCGGATCCGCCACAGCCCGCGAGGAGGGCGGCTGCGGCGAGCATGGTCGCTGGCCTCGCCATGTTCCCTCTATACCGCGCCGAGCGACCGGGTATACGGGAAGCGATGGACCTGAAGGCTCCGCTGAGGAAGATCGACGGCTACCAGCTGCGTCACGCCTGGCTCGGCTTCCCGCTTGCGGTGGTGAAGAAGTTCTCCGACGACGCCGGCGGCAACCTGGCCGGCCTGATCGCCTTCTATGGCTTCTTCTCGCTCTTCCCGTTGCTGCTGATGTTCGTGAGCGTGCTCGGGTTCGTCCTCCAGGGCCATCCCGAGACCCAACACGACATTGTCAACTCGGCGCTGAAGCAGTTCCCGATCGTCGGCGACTCGCTCGCCACGCTGAAGGGCAGCGGAGTGGGACTCGGCATCGGGCTCGTGGGCACGATCCTCTCGGGCCTCGGGGTGACGCTCGCCGCGCAGAACGCGTTCAACCGCATCTACGCGGTACCCCACAAGCACCGTCCGAACTTCCTCGTCGCCCGGCTGCGCGGACTCGGCACGCTCGTGCTCCTCGGCCTCCTGCAGATAGTCTCGACGGCCGTCTCCGGCCTCGTCTCAGGCGGGTTCGGCGGCGCGGCACTGGTCATCGCCGGCATCGCGGTCTCGATTCTGATCAACCTCGTGCTCTTCTTCACCGTCTTCCGGCTGCTCACCGACCGGACGGTGCCGGCCCGGGAGCTGTGGCTCGGAATCGTCCTCAGCGCCATCCTCTGGGCGGTCCTGCAGGCGGTCGGCGGCGCCTACATAGGCCACGTGGTAAGGGGCGCGAGCCGCACGTACGGCACCTTCGCGACCGTCATCGGCCTGCTCACGTGGATCTTCCTCGGTGCGCGCGTCGTCGTCTACTCGGCCGAGGCGAACGTCGTCCGAAGCCGCCGGCTGTGGCCGCGCAGCCTGCTCGAGTCGAGCGAGCCCGCCGATCGCAAGGCGCTGCGCGCTCTCGCGCGGATCGAGGAGCGCACCCAGGAGGAGCAGGTCGAGGTCAGGTTCGTGCCCCCGGACAAGCCGCTGCGCGAGGACGAGGGCGCCTAGCCAACGCGCCCGCAGCGCGACCGCGAACCGGAGGATGAACGCTCGAATCGGCATCGCCCTGATCCTGGCGCTCTGCTCGGCGACGCTGGTCAACCTCGCGTACCTGCGCGAGCACGAAGCGGCGGTCACGCTGCCGCCGCTCTGCATGCGCCATCCGGTCCGCTCGCTGATGCTGCTTCTGCGCGACCGCCGCTGGCTGCTCGGCTTCCTGATGGAGAGCGGCGGCTTCGCGCTCTACGTCGCCGCGCTCGCGCTCGCGTCCGTGGCGATCGTCCAGAGCGCCGCCGCCGGCGGGATCGGCGTGCTCGCGTTCGTCTCCGCGCGCGTGAGCGGCAGGCCGCTCAGCCGGCGCGAGCTGACGGGCGTCGTGCTCGCCTTTATCGGATTGCTCGCGCTCGGCGTCTCGCTCGCCCGGGCGAGCGGCGAGGGCAGCGGCGGTACCGTCACCGGCCTGGCCGCATGGCTCGGCGCGACTGCCGCGCTGGCGATCGTCGTTCGCCAGATCGGCTCGCGCTGGTTCGGACTCGCGATCGCGCAGGGAGTCGCCGGCGGGCTGTTCTTCTCGATCGGCGACATCTCGACGAAGGTCGCGACGCAGGGTGGGGCGCGCGTTGCCTTCGCGGTCCCGCTGATCCTCGGCTACGTCCTCGGCACGTCGCTGCTCCAACTCGGCTACCAGCACGGCGGTGCGCTGACCGTCGCCGGCCTCGCCACCCTGCTGACGACGGCGCTCCCGATTGCCGCGGGCACGATCGTGCTCCGCGAACCGGTGCCCTCCGGCGCGCTCGGCGTCCTGCGAGTCCTGGCGTTCGCCGCGGTCACAGCCGGCGCGATCCTCCTCGCGCACCCGGGCGATCGCGGCGCGCCGGACGACGAGCCGGCCCTGGCCGTCAGTGGAGGAGGCTGAGCGGTCGAGGAAGGCTCGAGCCATCGGGAGCGACCCCGGGGCCAGGAGCCGTAAACGGTGACCATCCGGAACGGGGGCCAGAATCGTCGGGCTCGCGTACCCCTACATAGGAGGCAGGATGCTCCGTCTACGTCTCACCATCGCCGCGGCGCTCGCCGCAGCCGTCCCCATGCTCGCGGTTCCGGCGCTGGCGTCGGCAGCCCCGGCCCATGGCCGCCTGCACGTCGCCATGAGCGTCGACCGCTTCGTCACCGGCGCACGCTCGACTACCGCACGCGGGACGGTCACCGCCGATCTCTCGCAGGTCGGCGGCCACTCGACCGTCCTCAAGGCGCCGATCACGCTGCATGTGGCAAAGAGCGCGTCGTGCCAGATCCTCAACCTCGATCTGCAGCAGCTGAACCTCGTCCTGCTCGGGCTGAACGTGCACCTCGACCGGGTCCTGCTCGTGGTGACCGGACAATCTCGCGGTGGCGTGCTCGGGTCGCTCTTCTGCAAGCTCGCACACGCACGCGCCAGCGCGGCACGGGTCGCCGCCGCGCGGTCGCTGAACGCGGGGCTGCGCCGGCACCCACTGCACCCGTTCGGCTTCACGACGTCGATCCATGCCGCGCAGGCGCCCGCGGGGTCCTGCCCGGTTCTCGACCTGGTGGTCGGACCGCTCGACCTGAACCTGCTCGGCCTCGTCGTCAACCTCAACCAGGTCCACCTGAGCGTGACCGCCTCGCCGGGGCAGGGGACACTCGGCGACCTGTTCTGCCAGCTGTCGAAGTAGATCTGCGGACCGCGCGGCCTTATCGCCGCGAGACCGTCGCCGCCGGCCGCCACGGCCGCGTGTCCGGCAGCGGGGTGAGCACCTGCGTGACCCTGTCACGCAGGTGCTCGAAGGCGGGCGGCAGCGAAAGCCGCTCGCCGAGCGACTCGGCGCGCTCGTCCGTGGTGAAGCCCGGCCCGATCGTGGCGAGCTCGAACAGCACGCCGCTCGGCTCGCGGAAGTAGACAGAGCGGAAGTAGAAGCGGTCGATCACCGGTGTCGCGTGCATCCCCGCGGCGACGACCCGTTCGCGCCAGGCCGGATGGTCCTCGATCGTCGTAGCCCAAGCGACATGATGGACGGACCCGGCACCCTGGACACCTGCCGGCTCCGGCGGGGGGTCGTACGAGTAGGTCGACCCGCGCCGCTCGCCGCGCGCCTCCCATGCCTGGCCGGCGCGCTGGAAGCCGAGCGCCTCGCCGAGCAGGCTCGCGCTCGCGTCGGGCGACGGGCTGAACGCGCGCACCCCGTCGAAGCCCTGAAGTGCCATCTCGGCGGGAACCTCGACGTGCGCTGCGACGAGTGGGGGGTCCGGGACGGAGGCCACGACCAGCTCGTGCTCGAGCCCATCCGGGTCGCGGAAGAGCAGACGCTCGCCGTCACGCGCGCTGTCGATGCCCTCGCCGGCGAGCCGCTGCTCCCAGTAGCGGATCGCGTCCGGCGAGCCGACCCTCGAGACGATCCGGTGGACCATCCCGGCGCCGGGGCGGCCGCGTGCCGCGCCCGGGTACTCGAAGAAGGTCAGGTCGGCGCCGGGGCTGCCGTCCTCGTCGGCATAGAACAGATGGTAGACGCTCGGGTCGTCCTGGTTGACGGTCTTCTTGACGAGGCGGAGGCCGAGAACCCGCGCGTAGAAGTCGACGTTCCGGCGCGCGTCGCCGGTGATCGCCGTGATGTGGTGGATGCCCTCGAGCTGCACCTCGACTCCCTTTCCGTCGCAGCAGCTGCGAGGCTAGCAGGTAGTTGCGGGTGCAACCAGCTGTCCGAAGGCCCGCTCAGGTGACCAGCGCGGTATGCCGGTCAAGGCTCAACTGCGGCGCCTCCGCGGTGAGGCCGGCGCGCACTATCTCGAGCGCGCGGCGGTCACTCAGGTTGACCTCGTAAGGCGTGACCGGGTCCCCGTCCGCGTCCCAGCCGATACGCACCAGCGGGCGCTCGCCGTCCGTCGGCGCGACCGCGGCGACGACGCCGCGCCGGCCGTCCGAGAGCATCACCTCACTGCCCGGCGGGTAGGGCACGACGACGCTGCGGAGGACCTCGACGATCTCCGGGTCGAAGGCGGTGCCGGCCCCGTCGACGATCACCTGCAGGCCGACGTGCGGCGGTTGGGCTGAGGCATAGGCACGCTCGGAGGTGACGGCGTCGTAGACGTCGGCGACGGCGGCGATGCGGGCGAACTCGTGGATCGCATCGCCGGCGAGCCCGTCGGCGTAGCCGGCGCCGTCGAAGCGCTCGTGATGGGAGCGGACGACGACCAGCGCGAGCGGACTGACCAGGTGCCGCGGGAGCATCGCCACGCCCGCGCGCGGGTGCGTCCGGATCAGGGCCCACTCGCGGTCGTCGAGCTCGCCTGGCTTGTTGATGATCTCCTGCGGGATCGTCAGCTTGCCGATGTCGTGCAGGACCAGGCCGAGACCCAGCAGGCCCAGCTGGCGCTCGATCCCCTCGAAGGTACGCTGGCCCCGCCAGTCGCGCACGCCGCGCTGGCGAAACAGTCGCTGTCCGATCAGCAGGCCGAGCGCCGCCACGTCGATGGAGTGCTGGAGCGTGTACGAGTCCGCAGACGAGAGGTCGCCGAGGGCGAGCGCACACGCCTTCGTCTCGGCGATCTCGTAGGCCATGTGGTCGACGACCTCCTGGAGCTCGCGTACCGTGGCGTCGGGAAACGAGCCCGAGCGACCCTGAGCCGCGTCGAAGGCCTCGGCGACGGCCTGCGTGGCCCGCCGCCTGACGGCGTCGGTGACGAGCTGGGGCACCTCGATCCCGGCGCTCAGCTCGTCGTCCACGTAGATCGCGTACACGCCGGCCTGCAGGAGAGAATCCCGGTAGCGCGGCGAGATTCGTGCTCCGGCGCGCAGGAGCGGGATCGCGTCGGAGCGTCCGGTCAGGACGTCGCGAGCGACCCGCGCTCCGTCGTCGAGATCTGTCGTCGCCACGAGCCGCATAGAGAGTGGGAGTTACATCGGATGGGCACGGCGCGGACACCGCGGCCGGCGACGGCCGCTGGCCGAATGGCCGATCCGAGCGCGTCGATTAGGGTGGCCGGATCGCGCCCCGCTTTCGACACGCGCCACATCGCACATCGGTCATCGGCGCCGGCTCGTTCGGCACCGCGATCGCGATCGTGCTGAGCCGGGCGGGCCTGCGCACTACGCTGCTGACGCGCACGACCGAGCAGGCCGAGCGGCTGCAGGCGGACGGCGAGAACGCCCGTTACCTGCCCGGCGTGGCACTGCCGGACCGGCTGCGCGTGCGCGCCTTTCCCGGCCGCGCCTTCGATCGTGCGGACCTGATCTTCCTCGCGGTCCCCTCGTCGGGAATCGCGGCCGCGGTCACCGGGCTGGCCAAGGCCGGCGTGCCCTCGGGCGCGGGCATCGTGTCGCTCACCAAGGGCCTGGTGCCGCCGGCGGGGACCCCGCCGAGCGTGACGCTGGCCCGCTCCTTCGGTTCCGGCCGGATCGCCGTGATCGGCGGGCCGGCGCATGCCCGCGAGATGGTCGACGGCGGCGCCGGGCTGCTCTGCGCTTCGAGCTCACCAGAGCTCGCCGAGCGCGTCGCCGAGGTCTTTCGTCGCGGCCGTGTGGTCTGCGAGGCGTCCTCCGATCCCGTCGGGGTGGAGCTCGCCGGCTGCGCGAAGAACGCGGCCGCGCTCGCGGCCGGCGCGACTGAGTCGCAGGGGCTGAACGCCGCCGGCATGGCCGCGGCGGACATCTTCACCGAGGTGCTCGCGCTCGCCGAGCGCGACGGCGGCCGGGCGCGGACCTTCGTGGGCCGCGCCGGCGTCGGGGATCTGGTCGCGACAGCTCTCGCTCCGCGCTCGCGCAACCGCAGCGCCGGCGAGCTGCTTGCGGACGGAGTCCCGGCCGCCGAGATTCCCATGCGCCTCGGACAGGCCGTCGAGGCGCTCGAGACGGTCCCGCTGCTGCGCCGCGCGCTCGCCGACGCCGGCCGGCCCGCGCCGATCGTCTCGGCGCTCGCCAGCCTGATCGACGGGACCCTGCCGCTCGAGCGCTGGGTCGAGCTGGTGCGCGTCTCACAGCCCGAGGCCGAGCCGCGCCGGGTGCGGCGGCTTCGGGCCTGGTGGCGGCGGCTGCTCGACCGCCTCCGCGGAAGGCCGCCGGAGCGGCGCCTGTACGCACCGGCCGGGGAGCCCGGCGCCGGCAGCTGATCCTAGACTGGGCAGATGCCGCTCGAAGGCCACTGGCAGCGCCAGCATTCGCCTCTGCCCCGGCTCGGGCGGCGTGAGAGGCGGGTGATCATGGTGCTCGTGGGCGCGCTCGTCGCGGTGGTCTCGATCAGCGTGGTGGCCTACCTGGGCGGTCGTCATTCGAGCGCGCGTGCCGGCTGCGTCGACGTCACCGTGGCGACCGCCACCGGCGGCGCGACGCTTCACAACTGCGGCGCGGCGGGCCGTCAGTTCTGCATGCAGTCCCAGCAGGCGGGGAACGTGAGCGCCGCGGTTGCGTCCGCCTGCCGCAGGGCCGGCTACCCGCTCGCGGGCCGATGAGCAGCTTCGACCGCTGGCATCAGATCGACCGCGCGGCTCACGCTCCTACCAGAAAGCGATCTGAGGCCGTGCAGACGTCGGGAGCCTGACCGGGCTGGTACAGGCGCAGGGTCAGTCGCACCTCGCCGCGCGCCTCTCTCGCGCCTGCAGTGGACGCCGAGAGCGCGGCGGACGTCACTGACGCAAGCTCGCCGTCCGGATATCGAACGGTCGCACCGGCGCCGCGAAGGCTCACGGTGGTTCTATATCCACTCGCGCACGAGACGGGCTCACGCTCGATCTCGAGCAAGCTCACCGAGGTGCCATGAACGGCAAGGGTCACCCGGCCGCCGCTGGCGGTCCGGCCGCTGAGGGCGACGGCGCCCGGCCGAGCGAGCGCGAGCAGCGCGAATACGGCCAGGAGCAGGCAGGCGAGGATCGCGACGAGGTGGGGGAGGCGCGGCGCGAAGGCGGCCATGCCTTCGTTTCGGCCTCACGAGCGGAGAACTTGACCGCCGGCTACCGGTGTCGAGCTGCCGCTTTGGTCGGCAGCTCCTCGCCCGTCCAGCTCGCCCAGTCGGGGCGGGCCTGCACGTACCAGCCGTCGACCTCCTCGATGCGTGCGACGCAGCCGCGGCCGAGGTCGTCGAGAAGGTAGACGACATCCCCCTGCTCGGGTGCGCCGACGCCCCGCACGAAGCGCAGCGACAGGCGGATGCGCCCGTCGTCCTCGAGCAGGTCGAAGTCGGCGCGGAGGGCGACCTCGCGACCCGGCGCCCTGAGGTTCTCGAGCTCCGTGCGCATCGCTTCAACTCCGTTTTTCCCACCTCAGCCGAACCTCAACCTGCCCTCAGTAGGTTTGACCCGGTGAGCGAGGTCGACGAGCGCAGCCGGGGCCGGCGCATGCTGGTCCTGGCGATCTGCTGCATGAGCCTGCTGATCGTCGGGCTCGACAACACGATCGTGAACGTCGCGCTGCCCTCGCTCGGGCGGGATCTGCACGCGGCGGTGTCCGGGCTGCAGTGGACGGTCGACGCCTACACGATCGTCATCGCGAGCCTGCTGATGCTCTCCGGCTCGATGGCAGACCGCTTCGGTCGGCGGCGTGTCTTCGCCATCGGGCTCGTCACGTTCACGTCCGGATCGCTGCTCTGCAGCCTCGCGCCGTCGCTCGAATGGCTCGTCGTCTTCCGGATGGTCCAGGCGGTCGGCGGCTCGATGCTGAACCCGGTCGCGATGTCGATCATCCGCAACGTCTTCACGGACCCCCGCGAGCGGGCCCAGGCGATCGGTGTCTGGGGGGGCGTCGTGGGGATTAGCATCGCGCTCGGCCCGGTCGTCGGTGGCGCGCTCGTCGAGTCCGCAGGCTGGCGGTCGATCTTCTGGATCAACGTCCCGGTCGGCCTGACCGCGCTCGCGCTGACGCTGCGCTACGTGCCCGAGTCGAAGGCGCCCCGGCCGCGCCGGGTCGATCCGATCGGACAGCTGCTCGTGATCGCCTTGCTCGGCTCGCTCACCTACTCGATCATCGAGGGCCCTGGCCATGGCTGGACCTCGACGGAGATCCTCGGTCTGTTTGCCCTCGCCGCGCTTTCGCTGGCGGCGCTGCTCTGGTATGAGCCGCGGCGCATGGAGCCCCTGATCGAGCTGCGCTTCTTCCGCAGCGCGCCCTTCTCGGGCGCCACGATCATCGCGGTGAGCGCCTTTGCGGCGCTCGGCGGCTTCCTGTTCCTGAACACGATCTACCTCCAGGCGGTGCGTGGCCTGTCGCCGCTGCACGCGGGCCTCTACACGCTTCCGATGGCGGTGATGACGATGGTCTTCGGCCCGCTTTCGGGGCGGGTCGTGGGCGCGCGCGGTGCACGCGTCTCGCTCGTCATCGGGGGCCTCGGCCTGATGCTCGGCAGCCTGATGCTGACGACGGTGTCGGCGACCACCCCGTTCGGCTGGCTGATCGGCGCCTACGTGCTGTTCGGCATCGGGTTCGGCTTCGTCAACCCGCCGATCACGAACACCGCGGTGGCCGGCATGCCGTCATCTCAGGCCGGCGTCGCCGCGGCGGTGGCCTCGACCTCGCGACAGGTCGGGCAGTCGCTCGGGGTCGCGGTCGTCGGTGCGATCGGCGTGTCCGCGGCGGCGATCGGCGCACACGACATTGCGCTGGCGCAGGCAAGCCATCCGGGCTGGTGGTTCGTCGCCGCGGGCGGGCTCTCCGTGCTCGCGGTCGGCCTGCTCACTACCACGCGCTGGGCGAATGCGACTGCCGAGCGCGCGGCTGGGGACTTCGAGCAGGTGCCCGCCTCGGTCCCCGTCGGGGCATGAGCGTCGGCTTTCGCGTCCTGCCTGCCGCTGACGCCTTCTGGCGTCCCTCGAACGCGATGGGCGTGCTGAACACGGACCTCGCCGGGCAGCTCGAGGTCTCCGAGCTCGGCGCGCGCCTGTGGCGGCTCGCCCCCGGTCAGGCTTCGACGCGCCACCGCCACGTCTCTCAGACGGAGCTCTACGTGCTGCTCGCCGGCGTTGGTCGCGTGCGTGTCGCCGGTCAGCTGCTGACGCTCGAGCCGCTCTCCGCGCTCGCCGTGGAGCCGCGAGTCGTGCGCCAGGTGTTCAACGACACGGAGTCCGAGGCTCTGTGGCTCGTCGTCGGCGCGCCCCCGGAGCGCGGGAGCACCACCTCGATGGACGCGGGGCTACTCGCCGATCTCTATCCGGACGGGACGACGGCGTTGCCACCGGAGCTAGGCGGGGGGTAGGCGAGGATCGCGACGCCGTGCCTGTCGCTCGTCCGAAGGGCGGCTTGTACGCCGATCTTGGCCCAGAGGACTTGCGCCACGCGGGGTGCTCGTAGAGCATGGGTCGGGACCCGCTGGCGAGGTGAGCGAGATGAGACGTTCGAGAGCGCTCTGGTTGGTGACGGCGATGGCGGTCGCCGCCTCGGCCGGCTGCGCCGGGACGGCCACGAAGACCGTCACGACCTCGAACGCCGGCAGCTCGTCGGGATCCGGGACGCCCTCGCCACAGGTCTTCCGCGGGTCCGGTCAGCAGAACCTGGGCACGATCGTCGTGCCGAGCGATTCGACGATCAGCTGGAACTGCCCCAGCTGCGGAGACACGAACTTCATCATCAACAACGCTCAGAGCGACGACAAGTCGATCAAGACGAACGCCCTCGATCAGACCCAGGGCGTGGACCCGATCGGTGCGGGCACCTACCACACGGTCGTAGTCGACACGACAGGAGGCCCGTGGACGGTCGCCGTAGGCGGGACGGCGCCCGATCCCGGCTCCGGCTCCACCGCGTCCGGGTCGCCGGCGCCGTCCTCCGCCGGCTACACGCAATGCGACCAGAACATCTCGGCGAAGTCCGACACGACCGACTGCCAGTTCGCGCAGAACACCTTCTACGAGTACTGGTCGCATCACGGCGACTCGACTTTCTCCGTCTACAGCCCGGCCACCGGCTCCTCGTTCACCGTTCAATGCAGCTCGACCGACGGGCAGGTCGACTGCAGCACGGGACAGGGCGGCGACGTGCGCTTCTCGCAGGCCTCGGTCGACGCCTACACGCCGAGCCAGGCCGCCGGCTACGCCGCCTCGCACAATCTGGGCCCCTGACCGGGCGCTCGCTCAACCCTCCACGAGCACCGTCTTCGTCGCCTCGCCGCGCAGGACATGGTGGGCGATTGCCCGAGGTGCGTCGATCGCGGCGACATGAGTCGTGACGCACTAGGGAGGGTGCCGGCGCAGCTCGGCGGGGGTCAGCGGCGTGAGCCCCAGCAGGCGCACGTGCTCGCGGCAGCGGCCGGGTCGATGCCGGCCGGCAACGGGACGAGCATCGCGTCGGCGTAGGGCACGAGCAGCTGGTCGGCGATCGCGCCTCCCCAGTGGCCGCCGGCACGCCGAACCCGTACATCGAGATCGGCGGCACGCTCGCGCAGTTGCCCGTCCGTCCCTGGCGGCAGGCGGGGCAGGCGCCGCAGCTGATCTGGAACGACGACACGTTCGCCCGCGCTTACGCCCGTGACTCGCTCGCCGACCGAGAGCACCTCGGCGACGCACTCGTGTCCGAAGTGGAGCGGCAGCACGAACGGCGTCGCGCCGAGACCGAGCACCCGATCCATGTCACAGGTCGCGATCGCGATCGGATGGACGATCGCGGCGAGCGGTCCCGGCGGCGGCGGCGTGGCGACTTCCTGCCAGCTGAAGCGACCGCCGGGCGCGGCGCGTAGCACCCGCATGCGCGGACGGCTCGGGCGGAGACGCTGAGCGACGCGATCGCGCGTCGCCTCCCGGAGCCGTCGGAGCCGCGCGTCCGCGTCGCGCTCGCCGGCGAGCCTTCCGGCGGTGAGGCCGGCCGGCACGGCAGCCCCCCGAGATGCCGGGCGGGGCCGCGCGAGCGGTGGCGCAGCTGCGATGCCGGTGGCGGCTCCATGCACACGGGTACGGGGCCCGGCGCTCGAACGCAAGACGTGTGCTCACCCGATCCTGGCTTCGACCTCCCGCGCCGATCCAAGCCGGTCGGGTTCTCCGCGATCCCACTCCCGGTCGCTCGAGACGCGTTCGACGACGAGCACGGCGGTGTCGTCGACCTGTGGACCGCTCGCGAACGCACTCACTGCCTCCTCGATACGCCGCACCGTCTCGGCTGCATCGCCGGTGCCCCGCAAAGCACGCTCGAGCCGCTCCTCGCCGAAGCGCTCGCTCGCGCCGACCGTGTCGATCACTCCGTCGGTGTAGAGCACGAGCCGATCCCCCACCTCGAGCGCGAGCTCGACCCCCTGCCACGCGCCCGTGTCGTCGACGCCGAGGAAGGGCGCGAAGATGCCGACCGCCTGGGGCTCTCCGCCCCTGACCAGGTAGGCGGGCGGATGGCCGGCCAGCACGACGGTCGCGCCGACTCGTCCGTCCGCCGGCCGCAGCAGCGCGCAGCAGACGCTGACGAGCGAGAGCCGAGGACGCTCTCGAAGGGCGGCGTTCAGTTGCCCGAGGGCCGCGATCGGGTCACCGAGCAGTTTCGCCGCGGTGCGCAACGTGTGTCGTGAGAGCGACGTCAGTGCGGCGGCCTCGGCTCCGCGGCCGGCCACGTCGCCGACGACCACGAGCCACCCGCCGGCGACCTCGAAGGCGTCGTAGAAGTCGCCGCCGACCTCATTCTGCTCGCCGGCGGCGCGGTATAGGCTCGCGAGGGAGAACCCGTGGATGCGCGGCAGCACGGGCGGCAGCAGGCTTTGCTGAAGGGTGTCGGCGATGTGGACGCTCTCCGTGTAGAGGCGCGAGTTCTCGACGGCGGTCGCGGCACGCCTCGCGAGCTCCTCGGCCAGCGTCAGGTCATCCTCGTCGAATACTCGACCGGAGTCCGCCATCACCAGTGACAGCGCGCCGATCGGCGCGCGTCCGGCGATCTCGAGCGGGACGATGATGACCGATCGCATCTGCAGCTCCCTGATCAGGTCGAGCTGCTCATCGGTGATTTCGGCCGCGACGAGCATCTCTTCGGTGATCTGCGGGATGAGTTGCGACTTCCCGCTGCGGACCACCTCCGGAGTGCCCGTCGGATCGGTCATCCGCGCCGGATAGCGCTCGCCGAAGCGCCGCGCGACCTCCACCCGCTCCGGATCGCTGTGGGCGACTGCGACCTGCTCGAGCACGTCTCCTTCCCCTCGGATCACCACGCCGCACCAGTCGGCGAGCTCGGGCACAGCGAGCTGTGCGACCCGCTGAAGCGTCTGCTCGTAGTCGAGCGAGGAGGACAGCTCCTTGCCGGCCTGCGCGAGCAGGCGCTGGGCGAGCTCCGCACGCTTGACCTCCGTGACATTCTCGATCACGCTCACGATCAGCGACAGCGCGCCATCGTCGTGGAAGACGGGAGTGGCCTTGTGAAGGAGCCAGCGCTCGTCGCCCGTGGCACGGATCACGTTTCGAACGAGCAGCGGCTCGGCGTACTCGCCGCGCTCGGCGACTGCGGTGGGCAGGTCGGCAAGGGTGATCGGACGTCCTGTCTCGTCGTAGACGTCGTAGAGCGCCATCAGCGCCTCGGCCCCCGCGCCCGTGACCTGTTCGACCGAGCCGAGGCCGAGCAGGCGAGCGGCGGCCGCGTTGGCGAAGATCATTCGACCCCCGGCGTCGCGCACGATGACGGCCTCCGCGAGGTTCGCGAGTGTTGCCTCGAACTGCTGCTCGAGGCCGCTGACCGCGGCCGACAGGCCGGCGTTGTCGAGCGCGAGGGCGAAACGCCCCGCGAGCACCTCGGCGAAGCGCAGGTCGTCCTCGCCGTAGTCGCGTCCACTGCTGCCGACCCCGCAGGCGAGCGCACCAAGCACCCGCCCCCGCGCGCGCAGGGGCACGAACATCGCCGCGCGCATCGCAAGCGAGCCCAGGAGCGCGAGGTCCTCCTCGCTGCTCGCGAGCGCCCGCAGGTGTGCGTCGGTGATTGGCGAGAGCAGCTCGCTCTTGCCGCTCGTGATCGCCGCGGCAACGCCGACCGGAGCGGCGGCGACGCGGCGGCGCCGGAGCAGTGCGCGCTCAGCCTCGGCCCGCTGGGGTGCCTCTACGCGCGCGCCGAGTCGCCGGATCTCCCCGGGGGAGCTGATCGCGTCGAGCAGGGCCAGATCCGCGAAGGCCGGAACGACGATGTCGAGCAGCCGTTCGGTCGTCTCTTCGAGCGAGAGCGTCCCGTCGGCTACCTCGCCGACGGCGGCGAGCAGCTCGAAGCGGTCCGCTCGGTCATTCAAGCCACGCCGTCCGCGACCTCGGTCGGGTCGTCGACGAACAGGGTGTCGGACGTGGGCAGGCCGACTATCTCGAACAGCCGCTGGACGTGGCTCGAGCCCCGCACGACCGCGAACCGGTAGCCGTGCTCGCGCGCGCGCCGCCGTTCCTCGAAGACGAGCCGCAGCGCCGACGTGTCCATGAACCCGACGCGGCGCAGGTCGAGAACGACTGCTCCCGGACCCTCGCGCGCCGCGGCGAGCGCCGCCTCCGCGTCGATGCACGTAGCGAGGTCGATGTCCCCATGCGCGGATACCACCGACGCATCGCCGCTGCGCCACGATTCCAACCGCAAGTGAGTGGAGATCTCCATACCCGCATGGCGGCCCTCTGCACCCCTTCGGGCGAAGGCGGCCGCGCGGCCATTCTACGTCCGAGGCCCCGCCACCGCCACTGTTCCGCGGGCATGTGGAGGCCTCTTCTCATCGCTTGCCAAGCGAATCTCGTCGAGCTGGCCGAAGCGGATCCGCCGGTGCGAAACCGGGTCGGAGCCATCGGGGACGCCACCGCGAGAGGGCTATCTCGGCGCCACTCACGCCCCGGGCTTGAAGCGCAGGGCGAGGGCAAGCTCGAAGCGGGCGTCCGGATCGTCGAGCGCGTCGCCGAGCCGTTCGCGCAGCCGCGCGAGCCGGTAACGGACCGTCTGCGGATGCAGGTGCAGCGCACGAGCCATAGCGAGCGGCTGACCGGGGTGGTCGAGCCACGCCTCAAGCGTCTCACGCAGCAGTCGGGCACGGTCTGGAGAGCGATCCTCGAGCGGCGACAGCCGTCGCTTGACGAGTGCGTGGGCCGCGACCGGGTCGGCGTGGGTGACGAGCGCCGGGAGCTGCTCCTCCCAACGGACCACGCCGCCGGTAACGACACCCGCCGTGATCAGCCCCGCCAACCGGCGCGCACGCGCGAGCGAGCTCGACGCCCTTTCCGGCGGCTCGACCGGTCCGACGCTCGCGCGCATCGCGCTTCCGACAAGCCAGGCGTCTAGCGCAGCGGCCGGCCCGGCCGCGACCGCCGCCCCGTCGGCCATGCCGATCAGAAGGCGCTCGTCGCTCGCGGCACCGCGCGCGTCGGAGAGCAGGACCGCCACCGCGAGCTCGTCTGGCATGGCCCAGCCGGCATCGCGCGCCGCGGTGCGGGCGTGCTCTGAACCGCTCAGCAGCGCATCGATCAGCGCCTGCCGCTCGCGCGCTCTCTCGCCATGGACACGCTCCGCCTCGCGCGCATATCCCTCTACCGAGTTCGAGGCGAGCTCGTCGACATATGCGAGGTGCGCGTCGGCGAGAACGAGCACGTCATCCGCTCCCAGCGCGAGGTCATCCACCGCCCCGCGCACGTGCGCCCAAGCCACGCGGGCCCCGATCCGGTAGCCGGCGGTCAGCGTCTCGAGTGCGATGCCCGCGCGCGCCGCGGCGGCGCCGAAGGCAACGTGGGTCGCCGCCTTGGTGTCCGGACCGGTCTCGCCGGCGAGCAGCGCGAGCACACGCTGGAAGGTTCCCTCGATGATCCGCAACCGCATCAGCGGGTCGGCACGCTCGACGACCTCGGGCAGCTCGCGCAGCACCGCCGACTCGGTCTCCTCGCACATGGCCGCGAACTCGCCTCGAAGGCGCTCAGCGACCAGTTTCATAGCTTCCCTATGAGTCAGGTCCCCGAATTGTTGCTCTGAGGCCATTGGCGCTGTAGCCGGTCATGCGTAGCATCGCAGACCCGCGATGTATCACGCTTTCGTCCGCTCTCGTGTCCGAAACGGCTTCCGGCTCCTCAGCACCGGCCGGCTCGACGCGCTCGCGAAGCAGTTCGCCCCCGACGCGGTCTTCTCGTTCCCGGGCGAGAAC
The DNA here is from genome assembly GCA_963719375.1 of uncultured Actinomycetes bacterium. Lineage (GTDB taxonomy): Bacteria > Actinomycetota > Thermoleophilia > Solirubrobacterales > Thermoleophilaceae > JAICJV01. The sequence goes on from CAVRBY010000001.1 coordinate 3,544,379, forward strand.
CGGCTCTCCGGTGAGCGCCGAGGGCCGGACGCGATTCGCGCGTGGTTCGCCGAGGCCCGGCGCCTGTTCCCCGACTTTCGGGTCGAGCCGCGCACGATCGTCGTCGAGGGCGCTCCCTGGCACACCCGCGTCGCAACCTGGTTCGACGTCTTTGCCACCTTCCCCGACGGTGCGCCCTACCGGAATTCCGGAATGCAGCTGCTCGACCTGCGCTGGGGCCGGGTGCGCGAAGATCGTCTATTCGAGGACACTCAGCTGATCGCGGCCGCGCTCGACCGCCTCGCGGAGCTCGGCGTGCCACAGCGGTGACGGCAGGGATATGGTGGCCTCCATCGACGAAGGCCTTCCCATCGCCTACCAGGTGCTCGAGGACGGGATTCCCGTCTACGCCTCCGGCGGTGAGGCAGTCGGGGTCGTCGAGCATGTGGTTGCAGCACCCCGAGAGGACATCTTCCACGGCATCGTCCTAAGCACCGGCGGTAGCCGCCGCTTCGTTCCCGCCGATGCGATCGCCTCCCTGCACGAGCGCGGGGTCGACCTGCGCATCGACGCCGCCGCCGCTGCGGCGCTGCCGGAGCCTCACGGCGGCGCCCCTGCCTGGCGTGAGCGCGATCCGGGCGTGAAGCCAAGCCGGTGGCGGCACCTCGTCGATCTGGCCACCGGAAGGGACCCGCGCGGCCGCGACTGGGAAGAGGAGGACTGACCGGCGGGCCCGTTCCGCGTCTGACCGCTCAGCTGTCGGTCGTCCGCGGCGCGTAGCGGTGGTGAAGCATCAAGGCGTTGCCATCGGGATCGCTGAAGAAGGCCATGTGGCAGACGCCCGTGTCGAAGGTGTCGCCGGCGAACGTGACGCCGCGCTTCTCGAGCTCTGCTCTTGCCGTGGCCACGTCCTCGACGTGAAGGGCGACATGGTTGGCGTTCGGCTGGAGCGAGCCGATGCCCATGCGCTCGGGGTCCACCACGCTGAGCGTGACGGTTCCGGTCTCGAATTCGGCGAAGTTGCGCTCCGGCCGGTAGACGGAACGCAGCAATCCGAGCGTCTCACCGTAGAAGGCGACCGCGCGCGCCAGGTCGCTCGTCGGGATCGAGACGAAGTCCACGCCTGTGACGATCGCGGTCACCGCACTAAGGTAGAGCCCGGGCCGGCGGCAATACCCTCCACGGCGTGCCGGTGCCCGCGCCCGTCCGAGTGCTGCTCGTCCCTGGCAGCAGCCGCGCCGGCTCGACGAACGTCGCGGTCTTGCGGACGGCCGCGGCGAGAGCCACGCCGGAGATCAGGCCCGCCTTCCTCGACGGGATCGGGAGCTTGCCGCTGTTCAATCCGGATGACGACCGCGAGGGCGCGGAGCCACATCCCGCTGTTGCCGCGATGCGCCACGCGGTGGGGCGCGCGGACGCGCTGATGATCTCTACCCCGGAGTACGCGGGAGCGCTGCCGGCGGCGATGAAGAACCTACTCGAGTGGACGGTCGGCGACGCGAGCACGTATGGCAAGCCCGTCGCCTGGATCAACGCGGCTGGGCCCGCGGCGCCGACCGGTGCAGCGGATGCCCATGGGTCGCTGCGAAAGGTGCTCGAGTACGTCGGCGCGGACATCGTGGCGGAGGCCTGCACGAGGGTTCCGGTCACGCGCGAGATCGTGGGAGCGGACGGCCTGATCAGCGACGAAGATGCCGCGCGTGAGATCGGCGGCGCTCTGCGCAGGCTCGCGGAGCACGCGCGAACCAGCCGGACGCCTTGAGCGGAGGCTCCGCGCGAACTCAGCGGCGTGCGAGGCCGGTCAGAGGCTCGAGCGGAGTGCGACCACGCGCGCGGCGGACTGCCGCAGCGCCGCCGCGGAGAGCTTTCCCTGACTCAGCGCGCGCACCAGCGCGTCGCGCGCGCTCGTGCCGTTCCGGACGGTGTTGTTCGCCACGTTCGGGACCGAGCACAGGAGCAGGTCGGCGCCGGCGCCGGTCGCGGCTACGGCACGCGACCCGAAGCCCCCGAACGCGTGTAGCGCGCCCGCCCCGAGCGCGTCGGTGATCGTCACCCCGCGGAAATGTCGGCGAGCGCGTAGCTCACCGCCGATCACCGCCGGCGACATTCCGGCCGGGCGGCGAGCGTCGAGGGCCGGATAGACGGCCCAGGAGAGCATGACGAGCCGCACTCCAGCTCTGACGGCCGCCGTGTAGGGCGCCTCGTCGTCCGCGCGGAGTTGGCTGAGCGGCTGGGAGAGCTCGACCGGCCCGGCGTCGGTGTCCTGACCCGCACGCGCTGCGCCGAGGCCGGGAAAGTGCTTCGCGGTCGCGGCGACGCGTCGCCCCTGCTGGGCGGCTACGAATGCGGCGCCGAGCTTGGCGACGAGCCCCGGGTCGTGCCCGTAGGAGCGCTGGTAGCGGTCGATGAAGTCGCCGCTCGAGCGATAGACGTCCAGCACCGGCGCCAGGTTCACGTTCATGCCGGCGCCTCTCAAGCTGCGTGCCGCGCCCGCACCGGCTCGCGCCGCGCCTGCCCGTGGATCGGGCGACCGGCCGAGCTGCTTCTCAGACAGCGTCGGCTCTCCCGGAAGTCGGCGCACGAGTCCGCCCTCCTGGTCGGTGAGCATCAGCAGGGGCGCGTGGACCGGGCTCTGGGCGTTCGCACGCTGAAGCTCGGCTACCACCGCCCGCGTGTGAGCGACCGTGGTCACGTTCGGAGCGAAGAAGATCACTCCGGCGGCCTCGCCGCGACGTATCAGCGCAATCAGCTCTGCCGGAGGCGTCGCACCGGCGTAGCTGTAGATCACGTGCTCGCCGGCGAGCTGCGCGGCGGAGAGGGGAGGGGTCGCCGCCGGCACCCGCGCGGGACCCGCAGGCGCGCAGGCCACCGCGAGACTCGTGGCCAGCGCCGCGAGCCACGTCTCGCTTCGCCATGAGCGCCGCACGCCGAGCACTGTACGAGCCGTCAGGCGCTCGAGGACGCGTGCTCGTCGAGTGGCCCGGGATACTCACGTTCGGCCTCCTCCTCGAGCCGCCGGGCGTGCCGGCGGCTCCATGAGAGGAAGGCTATTACCACAAGCGCCGCGACCACGCCGAGTGCGATGTCCACCGGACCCTTGGCGCTGCTGAGCTTGGATCCGAGGTAGTAGAAGGCGAACGCGTACGCGCCCGACCAGATGATCCCGCCGGCCGCGTTGAACGCCAGGAAGCGCCAGTAGTCCATCCGGTTGGTGCCCGCGAGGAAGGCGGCGTAGGTCCGGAGGATCGAGACGAAGCGGCCGAAGAAGACCACCTTGGCGCCATGGCGCGCGAAGATCAGGCGGCCGACCTTCAGCTTCCCCTCGTCGATGCGGACCTTCGAGCCGTAACGTCGCAGCAGGCGGTAGCCGCCCCAGTGACCGATCGCGAAGCCGAAGTTGTCGCCGATCACTGCTCCGGCCGCGGCTGCCGCCCAGATCAGCTCGACGGCGAGATTGTGGTGCGAGCCGGCGAACAGCGCGGCCGCGATGATCATCGTCTCGCCGGGAAGCGGTATGCCGGTGCTCTCGATCAACACGAAGGCGAACACCGCCGCGTAGCCGTACTGGGTCAGCAGCTGATCGAGCGTATGCGTGGAGAAGAGCGCTGCGGTCGTCATTCGGACACTGCATTACCCGGCGGCTCGCAGGCCAGGCGCGCCGGTTGCCCCTGGCGGCTCGGACGGAGAACCTAGCGACCCGCCGAGTGGCCGCCGAGGAACCGTTCGGCCTGGGATTTTGCGGGGGAGGGCTCCGCGCGCGTCCCGCAGCCGGTCAGGTCGTATCCGCCGAACCGCGCCACCCGTTCGGTGAAGGCAGGGCTTGCCAGAACCTCCTCGAGCGCGTCCGCTGCCGGGTGCGCCTGCCAGCGTTCGGCCACCCAGACCTCGACGGCGTGCTCCTCGAGCGGGATGAATCGAAGCGCGAACGCGGCGGCTGCCGTCTCCGTGGTGAGCGCGGCGCAGTCGAGCGTCGCCGCCAGACGAGCGGCTTCGATATGGCCGCTCGCTCGCGGTCCCGGCGGCGGTCCGCCAATCCCGGCGGTCGCGAGCATGCGGTCGAGAGCCTGCTGACTCGCTGCCGCGGGATCGCGCTGGGCGATCGGTAGGTTGCCGGCGAGCAGGTCTTCGAGCGACGCCCGGCCCCGCCGACTTCCCGAGGCCAGGCCGACCTGCCAGCGCGCGAAGCGCAACCGGACCACCGGAACCGGTGGCTTCGGGAGCTGCTGCTCGGGCCCGTGCACGACGGCCGCGTGCACCCGCCCGCGGGCGAGCGCTTTCAGGGCGGTGCCGGTGGCCGTCGAGATCGCGAGCATGCTCCGGCCGGCCCGGCCGTGCAACATGGCCTCGGCGATGCCGATTGCCGGATCGCAGCCGGCCAGTACGAGGCCGGCGGGGTTCGCACCTGGGAACAGGCGCAGCGTCCCCTCCTCGAACACGCCGTCGGGCTTTGCCCAGGCCGTGCCCGCGGTCCCATGGTCGGCGAGCTCGACGCTCACGAGGCTCTCGCCGACCCGGCCCACACGCAGGAGCGCGTGCTCACGCAGTCCGTGACCGAGTGCGTGGGTAACCGACGGTCGCAGGGGAGAGAAGAGGTCTTCCACCGTCGTTCCGAGCGCTCGTGCCAGGCCGAGCGCAGCGTCCACGGCGGGGGCGTTGTGCCCGGCCTCGACTGCTGCGACCAGCTGGCGACTCACGCCCGCGCGCGAAGCGAGCTCGGACTGCGTCAGGCCCCAGGCCAGGCGGCGGCGACGCATGCGGGAGGGACTGCTCGACCGTGATTCCATGATCTCGTTAGGGTGCCAGCATTCTGGCAAGAGCGTCGAGGAGGTGTTCGGGTTGGTGAGAGTACGTCGGGTACGTCGCAGCTTGATCCCGCTCGCGATCGGCGGTCTGGCGCTGCTCTCCGCGTGCGGGAGCAGCACCTCGTCGGGAACGACTTCGGAGACCTCGGCGAGGGAGGGGGGCGGAAAGCCGACGGTGCTCGCCGCCGCCTCGCTGACGAAGGTCTTTCCGAGGATCGACCCGAGCGCGAAGTTCACCTTCGGGGGCTCCGGCGCGCTCGAGGCAGACATAGAGCAGGGTGCTCCGGCGGACGTGTTCGCCGCGGCGAGCAGCAAGCAGCCGGCCGCGCTCTACGCGAAGGGGCTCGTCGAGAAGCCGGTCGAGTTCGCGACCAACACGCTCGTTCTGATCGTCTCGAAGGACAACTCGAAGCACATCAGCTCCGTCAACGACATCACCGTGCCCGGCGTCAAGCTCGTCATCTGCAACGCCACCGTCCCCTGTGGCGACTACGCGCGCAACGCGTTCGCAAACCTCGGGATCACCGCAGCGGCGATGCGCAACGTGGTCAGCCAGACGACGGACGTGACCCAGACCGTCGCCCAGGTCGCGCTCGGCCAGGCGGACGCGGGATTCGTCTACGTCACGGACGCGCAGGCGGCCAAGGGCAAGGTGCTCACCGTCCGCTTGCCGGCGAGAGCGAAGCCGGGCGCGCAGGATTACATCGCGATCGTGAGGGCCGCGAGAAACCACGCGGCGGCGACCGCCTTCGTGGCGAAGGTCCTGTCGCCGCCGGGCCAGGCCGAGCTGAGATCGGCCGGCTTCGGCAAGCCATGAGGGGCGCGCTGGGCCTCCGCCCTGGCGCGGGACGGATCGCCCTGGCCGCCGGGACGGCGCTCGTCGTCGCCGTCGTCCTGGCCTTCCTTCTCCTGCCGATCGTCGCGCTCTTCACCTACCAGCCGCTTCACCAACTGATCGACGGCTTCGGGAGCCGCGTGGCCACGCAGGCGATCGAGGTGTCGCTGAAGACGAACGCGATCGCCTTCGCCGTGATCGTCCTGTTGGGGACGCCGTTCGCCTACGCGCTCGCACGCTTGCGCTTCCCCGGCCGCGGCGCCGTGATCACGCTGGTCGAGCTGCCGCTCGTCATGCCTCCGGCGGTGGCGGGCCTCGGCCTGCTCGTCGCCTTCGGCCGCCTGGGCCTGCTGGGGCCGGCGCTCGGCTCCGCGGGGATCGACCTCGCCTTCACGCAGGCGGCGGTCGTCCTCGCGATCGTGTTCGTGGCGAGCCCCTTCTACCTGCGGGGGGCGATCGCCGCGTTCGAAGCGCTCGATCCGACGCTGATCGACGTCGCCGGGACGCTCGGAGCGGGACCGGTGAGGCGCATGCTGCGGGTCGCGATCCCGGTCGCGAGAGGCAGTCTCGGCGCGGCGGCCGCGGTCGCGTTCGCGCGCGGCATCGGCGAGTTCGGGGCGACGATCCTCTTCGCCGGCAGCTTCGAGGGCAGCACTCAGACGCTGCCGCTCGCGGTCTACTCGCTTTTCGACGCGAACCTCGACCAGGCGATCGCGATCGGCGTGCTGCTGATAATCGTCAGCGCCGCGATCCTTCTGAGCGCCAAGCTGCTGGTGCGGACATGGACGAGCTCGCAATCGACATCACGCTTCCGCGAAGGTCGTTCGATCTTCGCGCCAGGCTGAGCGCCGGTCGGGAGACGGTCGCGCTCGTCGGTCCCTCGGGTGCCGGCAAGACGTCGCTGCTTCGGACGGTCGCCGGGCTCGAGCGTGCGCGGGGGAGCATCCATCTCGCAGGGGAGGCGTGGCTCGACGACGAGCGCGGCGTCGACCTGGGGCCGGAGCGAAGGCGGGTCGGCTACCTGCCTCAGGACTATGGACTGTTCCCGCACCTGACGGTCGCCGGCAATGTCCGCTTCGCCGCCGGGCGCGACCGCCTCGACCTGCTGGAGCGACTTGGGGTCGGCGAGCTCGCGTCCGTGCGCCCGGCGCAGCTCTCCGGCGGCGAGCGGCAGCGCGTTGCGCTGGCCCGGGCGCTCGCCCGCGAACCACGTGTGCTGCTGCTCGACGAGCCGTTCGCCGCCCTCGATGCGATCACTCGCCGCCGCGTGCGCGACGAGCTCGCCGACACTCTTTCTGGGCTCGAACTACCGGCGCTGCTGGTGACGCACTCGTTCGAGGATGCGGTGCTGCTCGCAAGCCGCGTTGGGGTGATCGATCGTGGCCGGATAGTCCAGCTCGGCAGAGGCGCCGAGCTGGTGCGCGACCCCGCCACCGCGCTCGTCGCCGGGCTCACCGGAGCCAACGTTCTGGAGGGCGAGGCGACTCGCGCCCGACAAGGGTCAGTGATCCGGCTCGTGGGCGGAGGCGAGCTGCGATGCTCGACCGCGGTCGAGGGACGCGTCCAGATCGCCGTTCAGCCTTGGGCGCTCGAGCTCGCCGACCTGGACCGGAGCGCGCTGAGCGACACGATCCTGAGCGTTCGGCCCGACGGTCGCAACGTCGTGGTGCGACTCACCCGCCTCACCGTCCGGGTCCCGGCGGACAACGGTCGACCCTATCCCGCCGAAGGCGCGGCGGTCGGTCTGCGAGCGGACCCGAGCGAAGTGCGGGTGATCGGCGCGCCGACTCGCTGACCGCGATCGGGGGATCAGGCGCTTCGCGCCGCTACCGCGGCTTCGCTCGCGTATCGTCGGTTCTGCGACGGGAGGTCGTAATGCTTCGTGTGCTCCGAGTTCGAACGGTCCTGCTGCTCGCCGTCGGCGCGGCGGTGCTTTGCGCGCCGGTCGCCGATGCCAGGTCGACCCGATCCTCCAGCGGCTTCACAGGCCGGCACACCCATGCCACCTGGGGCGGGCCGAACGTGGGCCTGATCGCCTGGGGCGTCTCGACGGACTTCACGAGCTACACGGCCTGCCGCAGCAGCACCGCCGGTCTCAACGTGGACTCGGCATGGAACTCGAGCTCGCTCCACAACGGCGCCGAGCTCGACATGCTCTTCTCCGTCACGCGCAGTGACGGGAAGCACTTCGAGGTGGGCCCGGTCTATCGGATCACGAAGGCTCGGACCTGGCCGGGGCATCGCGCATTCGACGGGCAGTTCCGCGTCCCGGTCTCGACGCCCAAGGGCGCCTACATCAAGTTCGCGACCGTCAGCACCTGGATCGTGAACAGCGGGACCGCGTACCCGCCGCTGTTCAACGACAAGGTGAAGCTCAGGCAACACATCGGGCGCTGCTGAGCAGCTGCGCCGACCGCCGCTGGCTTCTGAGGCGCCTTGCGCTAGCTCCCGCGACCGATCCGCGATCTTCCAGCGTCGTAGAGCCTTCGAGCGAATGCTCGATAACGCGGGTTATGACAACTTATGGAGAAACGGCCCGATCGCGCGCCTTTCCGCTGCGATTGGGCCGTCCAAGGACCTCGCTGACGGAGGTCCTCTCCCCCGCGCTTGCGCACGTGGCGGATGAGCGTGCTGGCCATGGAGCACGAGACCTGGCCGATGTCCGGTCGACTCGGCCGCGACGAGTCCGCACTCGGGTTCACCCAGCAATGCTCGGCGCATGGCGGCCGAGACTGAAGCAGGCACAGGCGCTCGGCGCTTCGGTCGATACTAGGGTCCCCGCGGTGGCAAACCGAACACAGCTCGCGCGGGTCGCCGTGGTGGTCCACCCGACACGCTCGATCGCGGCTCCGCTCGAGGAGATCGAGCGCTGGGCAGGCGACCATGGTCTGGCGGCCGTCCAGGTTCCCGCTCCCGGCAGCGAGGACCGGCATCTGCTCCCGGTGGGACAGCTCGAGAGTGGCGACCTCGTGGTCGCGCTCGGCGGCGACGGCACGGTCCTCTCGTCGCTCCGGGCCGCCGCGGCAACCGGCTCGCCGGTGCTCGGTGTCGCGTGCGGAAGCCTCGGCGCGCTCACAGCCGTCCCGAGCGACCAGGTAGGGCCCGCGCTCGACCGCATCCACGCGGGCGACTGGATCGAGCGCCACCTCCCCGCGCTCGCTGTTCACCCCGCAGGGGAGCCGGATGACTGGGCGATCAACGACTTCGTCGTCGTGCGCCGCGACGCGGGCCAGGTCACGGTCGACGTGTCCGTCGACGAGGAGCTCTATGTCCGCCTTGCGGGCGACGGTCTGGTCATCGCCACCGCGCTCGGCTCGAGCGCCTACTCGATGGCCGCCGGGGGTCCCGTCCTGGCGGTCGGCACCTCGTCGGCGGTCTTCACGCCTCTCGCCATGCACGGCGGCAGCGCCCCTCCCCTGGTGGTCCCGGAGAAATCGAAGATCCAGCTCGAGGTCCACCCCGGCTTCGCCGGATTCGACGTCGAGATCGACGGCCACCGTCATCCGCTCGACGCGCTCGACTACGAGTTGTCCGTGCATGACAGCAGGGTCACGCTGGTCTCGTTCGGCAAGCTCGAGCTCGGTCCCGCAAGCCTGCGCGCGCGAGGGCTGATAACCGACAGCCCGCGCGTCCTCGCCCGAGATCGTCGAGCGCAGCGCGGCGGCGCCGAGCGCGACTCGCATCCCTGACCGCTACGCCGGGGGGCGCGATCGCGATCGATTGCGCCGCGTCGTCCCCTGGCCGGAGCAGGTTACGGCGATGAATTTCTGGCGCTGGTCCGGTCTCATACGGTGTTCGCCAACTCACCAAGGAGGTCGTCGTGAGCAAGACCACGACACGGATCAGCAAGCTCGCAACGGTCGTCGTCCCGGTGTCCGACCAGGAGCGTGCGATCGAGTTCTACGTCGGGACGCTCGGCTTCGAGAAGCGCACCGACATTCCGTTCGGGAACGGCTACCGCTGGGTCGAGGTCGCGCCCGCGGACGCGCCGACGACGATCGCGATCGTCCCGCCGCCGCCGGACAAGCCGAGCGGCAACAAGGAGACCGGGATCGGGCTCGAGAGCGCCGATGTCGACGCCGACCACGCCGATCTGAAGGGCCGCGGGGTCGACGTCGATCCCGAGGTGAGCCGGATGGGTGATCCGGTGCCGCCGATGTTCTGGTTCCGCGATCCCGATGGCAACACGCTGATGGTCGTCGGAGCCAGCTGATCGCGCATGAGACCGGCCTCGGGTTCGCGACGCCGAGCCCGGGCGCCGGCTCGAGCCGCAAGCGGTGACTTCGCAAGGACCCGAGCGCCGCGCGGCCGTTTTGCTCCTCTCGTCAGCTCCCGGTGCTGACGCTCAGGCCGGCCGCCCGTGACAGCGCGGCCCCGGCCCCCGTGTCACTTCGCGTCGAGGCAGCCGTCGAACGCGTAGAGCGGGTTGATGACGTTGTGCCCGTGCGCATCGCGCATCAGGCGCTGGCCGATGTAGGCGGGCGGCGACTCGGCCTTGTAGCAGCCGTTTGCCTTGACTCCGAGGTCGTAGGTCACCGACGTCGCCGCGTTGAGGGGCACGGGGCCACCTTGCGCCGGCGTGAAAAGCTGGAAGGTGCACGTCCAGTCGTCTCCCGGCCCGCGACTCGAAACGCCCCCACGCCGCTTGCACGTCGTCAGCACGTTCAGCGACGCGCCAGGCGGCACGTAGTGTCCGAGCGCCCGCTGCTGCAGCACGGTCAGGTTGCTGAAGGTGGTTGTGATCGCACCCTCGAGCCGGGCCGCGGTCACGCCTGAGGGCCCCCAGTTCGTGGCCACGGCGAGCAAGGCGATCAGCGCGGCCGCGACCACGATGGCACGCAGCGGACGGACCCAGCCGCGACGCTGGCGCGCCCCCGTCCCGCCGAGGTCGCGCGTGCGGAGGACGCGCCAGGCGACCGCGAGGCAGCTTGCGGTCCACACGACACTGACGACCGCGCCGAGCACGAGCGGCGTGAAGAAGGGCTTTGAGGCGAGCAGTCCGTGCCAGGCGTCGAAAGCCGACCCGACCAGTGCCGTGCGCACGACCACTCCGGTTCCGATACCTGTGAGCAGCTGCATCACCAGCGCGATGACGGGTGCGGAGAGCACGCCCGCGATCCCGTTTCGCGTGACGAGCGAGACGAGCAGGGCGATGCTTGTGAACGCGAGCACCGGAAGTAGGGTCACGAGCCAGGCCGCCAGCACCAGCGCGACGCAACGGCCCGGCGAGAGCAGCGCTCCGCTCAACCCGACGAGCGGCTGGCTGCCGATCACGACGAGGCCGGCGACGAGGCTGCTGATCGCGAGCAGCGCGAGCGCCGCCGCCGTACAGGTGCAGGCGGCGAGGACCTTGCCGGCGAAGATGTCCCGGCGCCGGCACGAGCGTCCGAGCAGCGTCTTCCAGGTGTCGTAGCGATCCTCTGAGGAGAAGACGTCTCCGGCGAGCACACCGATCAGGACCGGGAAGCCCCACGAGCCCGCGAAGCCGAGCAGGAACAGCGGGACCGCGAAGCCCGAGCTCTGCACCCAGCGCCCGAACAGTGTGTCCTCCGGCAGGGCACTCTGTCCCTTCAGCACGGCCGCGACGACGAACGGTCCGATCAGGCAGGCGAGCGCGACGATCCGCGGCGGAAGCTGAGCGACGACCTTCCGAAGCTCGACGCGGTAGACGCTCCCCGCACCGGGAGCGCCCGTTGCGGGCATCGCCGCGGGCTGGTCCGCGGCGACCGCGCTGCTCACCGGCTCAGCTCGATTGGGTCGTCCCTGTCGCCGGCCAGGTCGAAGAACATCGCCTCGAGCGGACTCATGAGGAGCTCGAGCCGGCGGATCGCGATACCGGCCTGACCGAGCGCCAGCGCATAGGCGTCGAGCCGGCCCTCGGCCACCTCGAGCGTCAGGTAGCCGCCCTCGCTCGCGGCGGCGCTGACCCCACGCGCCCTTGCGGCGATCTCGAGCGCTCGCGTGTTGTCGCTCGTGAGCAGCCGGTGCGCGGAGGTCGGAGCCTCGGCTCGCAGGCGCTCGGCGCTTCCATCCCAGACGACGCGTCCGGTTCGGAGGACGGTAAAGCTGTCGCAGACATCCTCGACCTCGGCCATGTCATGGCTGCTCAGCAGGACGGCCACCCCGTTGCCCGACAGGGTCCGGACGAGCCGCCGGACGTCACGCGCGCCCGCCGGGTCGAGACCGTTGGTCGGCTCGTCGAGCAGCAGCAGGCGCGGTGCCCGCAGCAGCGCGGCGGCGAGTCCGAGCCGCTGGCGCATGCCGGACGAGTAGCCGCCGACCCGCCGTTCGCTCGCCGAGGCAAGGCCGGCGCGCTCGAGGGCGTCCGGCACCCGGACGCGCGCGCCCGGCCCGTCGAGCTCGGCCATCAGCTCGAGGTTGGCGCGTCCCGAGAGGTAGGGGTAGAAGCGCGGCTCCTCGACGGATCCCGCGACGCCGTCGAGCCTAACGTCGGCGACCTCGCGTAATGGGTTGCCGAGCAGTTCGATCGTTCCGGCGTCGGGCCGGATGAGGCCGAGCAGCATGCGCAGCAGCGTGGTCTTCCCGGCGCCGTTCGGTCCGAGCAGCCCACGCACCTCGCCGGCCTCGAGCTCGAAGCCGACGTGATCGACCGCCACGATGTCCTCGAACCGCTTGACGAGGCCCGTAGCTCGCGCTGCCGCCATGGCGAGCGCACCATAGCGACTGCGGACTGGGTCTCGACATCGGAGCCGGCGAGGGCCTCGCTCAGGTCCCCACGTACGCCGCGAGGTGCTCGCCGGTGAGCGTCGAGCGGTCAGCGACGAGGTCGGCGGGTGTGCCCTCGAAGACGATCCGTCCGCCGTCGTGGCCGGCGCCTGGGCCGATGTCGATGATCCAGTCGGCGTGCGCCATGACCGCCTGGTGGTGCTCGATGACGATGACCGACTTGCCGGAGTCGACGAGCCGGTCGAGCAGGCCGAGCAGCTGCTCGACGTCGGCGAGATGGAGGCCGGCGGTCGGCTCGTCGAGGACGTAGGCGCCGCCCTTCTCGGCCATGTGGGTCGCCAGCTTGAGCCGCTGCCGCTCGCCGCCGGAGAGCGTGGTGAGCGGCTGGCCGAGGCCGAGGTAGCCGAGCCCGACGTCGGCGAGCCGGTCGAGGATGGCGTGCGCGGCGGGCGTGCGCGCCTCGCCGGCGCCGAAGAACTCCTCGGCCTCGGTCACCGACATCGCGAGCACCTCGCTGATGTCGCGGCCGCCGAGGTGGTGGTCCAGCACCGATGCCGCGAACCGCTTCCCCTCGCACTCCTCGCAGGTGCTGGCGACGCCGGCCATCATCGCCAGGTCGGTGTAGATGACGCCGGTGCCATTGCAGTTGGGGCAGGCGCCCTCGGAGTTGGCGCTGAACAGCGCAGGCTTCACGCCGTTCGCCTTCGCAAACGCCTTCCGGATCGGGTCGAGCAGTCCCGTGTACGTCGCCGGGTTGCTCCGTCGCGAGCCGCGGATCGGGGTCTGGTCGATGGACACAACTCCGTTTCGCCCCGACACCGAGCCGTGGATCAGCGAGCTCTTTCCCGACCCGGCCACGCCGGTCACGACGGCCAGCACGCCGAGCGGTATGTCGACGTCGACGTCGCGCAGGTTGTGCGCCGCCGCGCCGCGGATCTCGAGCGTGCCGGTGGGCGTCCGCACCGCCTCCTTGAGGGCGGCCCGGTCGTCGAGATGGCGGCCGGTGATGGTGCCGCTGGCGCGCAGCCCCTCGACGGTGCCCTCGAAGCAGACGGCCCCGCCCGCCGTACCGGCGCCGGGACCGAGGTCGACGACGTGCTCCGCGATCGCGATCGTCTCCGGCTCGTGCTCCACGACCAGCACGGTGTTGCCCTTGTCACGCAGCCGCAGCAGCAGGTCGTTCATGCGCCGGACATCGTGCGGGTGCAGCCCGATGGTCGGCTCGTCGAACACGTAGGTGACGTCGGTGAGCGAGGAGCCGAGGTGGCGGATCATCTTTACGCGCTGCGCCTCGCCCCCCGACAGCGTGCCCGACGGCCGGTCGAGCGAGAGATAGCCGAGCCCGATCTCGACGAACGAGTCGAGCGTCTGCTGGAGCGTCGCGAGCAGCGGCGCCACTGACGGCTCGTCGATGCCCCGGACCCATTCGGCGAGGTCGCTGATCTGCATCGCGCAGGCGTCGGCGATGCTGATGCGCCTGATCTTCGATGACCGGGCGCCCTCGCTGAGCCGGGTGCCGCCGCACTCGGGGCAGGCGGTGAAGGTGACCGCTCGGTCCACGAACGCCCGGATGTGCGGCTGCATCGCCTCCTTGTCCTTGGCGAGGATCGACTTCTGGACCCGCGGTATCAGCCCCTCGTAGGTCATGTTGATGCCCTCGATCTTCATCCTGGCCGGCTCACGGTGGAGGAAGTCGTGCAGCTCCTTCTTGGTGTAGTCGCCGATCGGCTTGTTCGGGTCGACGAAGCCGGATGACGCGTAGAGGCGATAGTTCCAGCCGCCCGCGGTGTAACCGGGGATGGTGAGCGCGCCCTCTGCGAGCGACTTCGTGTCGTCGTAGAGCTGGGAGAGGTCGATATCGGTCACCGATCCCATGCCCTCGCAGCGCGGGCACATGCCGCCGGTGCGGGTGAAGGTCGCCTTCACGGTCTTGCGGGCACCGCGTTCGACCGTGATCCCACCGGTCGCTCGGACCGAGGGGACGTTGAAGGCGAAAGCGCTGGGGGAGCCGATGTACGGTTGCCCGAGCCGGCTGAAGAGGATGCGAAGCATTGCGTTCGCGTCGGTGGCGGTGCCGACCGTGGAGCGGGGGTCGGCCCCCATCCGCTGCTGGTCGACGATGATCGCGGTCGTAAGCCCGTCGAGCACGTCGACCTCGGGCCGCGCCAGCGTCGGCATGAAGCCCTGCACGAAGGCGCTGTAGGTCTCGTTGATCAGCCGCTGCGACTCCGCCGCGATCGTGCCGAACACCAGCGAGCTCTTGCCCGAGCCGGAGACGCCGGTGAACACCGTCAGCCGGCGCTTCGGGAGCTCGACGCTGACGTCCTTGAGGTTGTTCACGCGCGCGCCGTGCACGCGGATCAGATCATGGCTGTCGGCAATGTCCTGCGCGGACGACCGAGTGTCCGTCCTCGTGGCCATCATCGATGTCGAGCGCCGGCCGATGCTCGGTGTCGTGACGACGCCGAGCGTCCAAGCGCTCTCATCGGTCCTGGAGCAGCCCGAGGACGTTGCCATCCGGGTCGGTGACCGTGGCTACCAGGCGGCCACCACCGACGTCGTGCGCGGGCTCGTTCAGGGTGGCACCTGCGGCGGTCACCTCGGCGAGCTTCGCCTCGATGTCCGGCACGTGCCAGTAGGCCACCGGTGAGGTCATCCCCTGCGGCCCACCGCCCGGCACCAGCCCGATGTGCTGGCCGGCGGCCTCGAAGCCGACGTAGTAGGACCCGTCGGCCTGCGGCGGTCCGCCGAGCAGGGCGGCGTACACCGGCTTGGCCTTCGCCAGGTCGGATACGGGGTGCAGCACGGTCTTGATGCCCTCTGTGTCGGTCATGGTCACTCCTGTGGTCGTGGGTCACATCGACCCGGTGTGTGCGCGAATCGCCGGATGGCTCAGCGCAGCTCCTGGATGCGCAGGAGGTTGCCCGCGGGATCGCGGACGGCGCAGTCACGAATCCCGTACGGCTGCTCGGTGGGCTCCTGGACGACCTCGGCGCTGGCCTGCAGCCGCTCGAAGGCGCCGTCGAGGTCCTTGGTGGCGAGGAGGATGATTGCGTAGGTGCCCTTGGCCATCATCTCGGCGATGGTGCGGCGCTCGTCCTCGGTTACCCCGGGGTCGCCGGCCGGCGGGTACAGGACGATCGAGGTGCCGGACTGGTCGGGAGGGCCGACCGTGATCCAGCGCATCCCGCGGTATCCGACGTCGTTGCGAACCTCGAAGCCGAGGGTGTCGCGATAGAAGGCCAGGGCTGCTTCCGGGTCGTTGTGCGGGAGGAAGCTCGCGTGAATCGTGATGTCCATGGCGGTCATGCTAGGTGCCGCGCGGTGACCGCGCTTCTCGATTCCTGATCGGTCTGGTCACCTGTTTCGCGACGCACGAAGGCATCCCCGCCGTCGCGCCTGCCGCATCGCGCCGGTAGGTGCTGGGCGGCATACCGACCAGCTCGGCGAAGCGACTGCTGAAGGTGCCCAGCGACGAGCAGCCGACCTCGAAACAGACCTCGGTCACGCTCAAATCGCCACGACGCAGCAGGGCCATCGCGCGCTCGATGCGCCGCGTCATCAGGTACCCGTACGGCGACTCCCCGTAGGCGAGCCGGAATACGCGGCTGAAGTGCCCGGCCGACATGTGCGCGTCGCGGGCGAGCGCCTCGACGTCCAGCGGCTGCGCGTACTCCCGGTCGATCCGGTCGCGGACGCGCCGCAGCAGCGCGAGGTCGCGCAGGTGCTGCGCCGCGGCGGCTCCGCTCGTCACCTCCGAGATCGTGGCACGTTCTGACCGGGACGTCGGCAGCCGGAACCGAGATCGCGTCATCCTGCGGCGCAATCGGCCGAGCCGGCACGCCGGCCAGTCAGCGGCGCAACACCCGCCGGGTCGCCCGCGGACCGCTCGCGGTCGAGCAGCAACCGCCGTGCCAGCAGGGACGTCTCGAAAGTGCTCCTCACGTGACGCGCTGGTTATATAACTCAACCGGCAGGCGTCCGTCTCGCGGCGGCCCCTTGCGCCGTTTGCTCAGTCGCCGCGCGGGTACGCCGCAGGCATTTCCGAACTGAGGAGGGAGCGGGTAGTGGCGCAGACGAAGGCTGACCGGTCGGCCGCGGCGAAGAAGGCCGCCGCGACGCGAAAGCGCAACGAGCAGAAGAAGCAGTCTCAGGTGAGCGGCAAGAAAGCCGCGTCGACGCGCCAGAGTCGCGCCGCCGCCGCTGGGGCCGGCGACGCGGCCGGCCGTGCGAAGCAGGCTGCCGGAAGTGCCGCCGGCGGCGTGAAGTCGGCCGCCAAGGCCGCTGGAGGTGCAGCGAAGCAGGCGGGCAAGGCAGCCGCCTCACGCGCCGGCGCTGGACGCGACCGCGCCAAGCGCTAGGGGATCGTGGCGCTCCGGGACGCCCACCCCGGGCGTCCCGGATGAGCCTGCCGCCCAGCACACGAAGGCGTGCGGACCTGCAGGATGCCTCTTAGGCGGGCGCGCTCGTCAGGAAAGTCGCCGAGAGGTCCTCGTCGCCGTGCTCGCGGGACCCCTCCTCCATCCTGTTCCGGATCACCTCGATCATCGGGAGGTCGAGCCCGGCCTGCTTCGCCGCGTCGTGCGCGAGCGTGGCGTCCTTGGTCGCGAGCTCGAGACGGAACGACGGCTCGAACTCGCGCTCGATCATCGCCTTTGCCTTCAGCTCGAGGTATGGCATGTCGAGCGGACCGCCGTCGATCGCGTCGAGGAAATCCTGGGGGTCCACGCCGATCCCCTCCGCCAGCGCGATCGTCTCCGCGGCTCCCTCGACGACAGTGACGAGCCAGCTGTTGGTCACGACCTTGAGCTTGCTGCCGGCGCCGGCCTCACCGACCCACATCGTCTTCTTGCCGACCGCGTCGAGGATCGGCTCGACGCGCTCGCGCCGTTCATCGGGTCCTGAGGCGAGCACGACGAGCTCGCCCTGCTCGGCCGGTTGCTTCGTGCCGAGCACAGGCGCGTCGACCAGCCCGGCCCCGTGGCGCTCGGCCACCTCGATGCAGCGTTCGATGCCGTCGATCCCGAGCGTGCTCATCTGCAACCAGGTCGTTTCCTCGCCTGCTCCGTTCAGCGCGCCCTTCTCGCCGTCGACCGCCTCGAGCACCGCGTCGGTGTCGGTGAGCATCGTCAGGATCACGTCGGCGCCCTCCGCTGCCTCGCGGGGCGAGGAAGCGATCGTGGCGCCGTCGTCCGAGAGCCGTTCCGCCTTCTCGCGCGAGCGATTCCACGCCCGCACCGCGATGCCGGCACGCGCGATGTTGCGCGCCATGGCGAAGCCCATCGTCCCGCCGGCGCCGAGCACCGCCACTGTCTGCTTGTCAGCCATTTCCGTTCCTTCCCCGGCGCTTGCAGCTCGCTCGTGTAGTGGACACTTTGTCCCTGCCCGTTCGTTGTCCGCGCAAACGTTTCCGCTGCGCGCTCGCACGGGTACAGGTGACAGCGACATGTCGGTCGTCAGCTTCCAGGACCTGCCCCTCACCGACCGCAAGCGCCGCTGGAACGGCGACGCTGCGAACAAGCGCGTCCGGCGCTGGGCCGGCGCGCGGGACGAGCCGAACACGAAGTACCGCCGCGCCTTCGTCTGGTTCGACGGCCAGGCGAAGGACAACTTCACCGCCTACAAGCTCCAGATCGCCGACGTGGTCGACGGCGACCTGAAGGTCGTTCCCCGCGGCGTGTTCATCGCGGCCGCGGTCATGCAGGGCTCGCGCGGCGGTGCCGACCTGCCGCAGAAGGACATTCCGCGCATCAAGTCACACCTCGCCCGCTATTACCGCAAGCTCGGCGAAGAGGCCCCGTGGGAGCGCTGAGGCGCGCGGCGCTCGCGCTCGCCGCGACGCTCACATTCGCGATCGGGGCAACCGGCCAAGCGTCCGCGGTTGTCGGCGGGCAGCCCGCGCCGCCTGGGTCCTTCCCGTACGTGGCGAACGTCCAAATCGGCGGTTCGTTCGGCTGCAGCGGAACGCTGATCTCGCCGCAATGGGTGCTGACCGCCGGTCACTGCGGCTCGCTGACCGGCTCGGCCAGCGAGGGCCTCGCGCCAAGCCCCGCCGCCTGGCCCGCGTCGGCCTACGACGTGCGGCTCGCCAGCGTCTACGCGGACGGGCACGGCGGCGAGGACCACACTGTCAGCCAGGTGATCGTGGACTCCGACTACCTTCCCACTCACGGGGCGGGCGATGACGTCACGCTGCTGAAGCTGACCACCCCGTCGCATGTCGCGCCTATGCACATCGCGGCAGTCGCCGACCGCTCAAGCTGGCTGCCGGGGCGCCTCGCGACGATCGCGGGGTTCGGGACGACCTCGCAGAACGACTCGACGCCGCCGCCCCAGATGCAGTACGCGCGCGTCCCGATCACCACCGACCAATACTGCGCGGCCGCCTACCCGAACGGGCTCGGCAGCGCCGCCAACGACGGCTCCTTCGACGCCACGACGATGGTCTGCGCGGGATACCCCCAGGGCGGCACGGACACCTGCCAGGGCGACTCGGGCGGGCCGCTGCTCGCCTCGCTCCCCGACGGCGAGCAGCGCCTGGTCGGCGCGACCAGCTTCGGCGCCGGCTGCGCTCAGGCCGGCAAGCCGGGAGTCTACGCGCGCCTCGCCGAGGGCCCGATCCGGTCGTTCGTCGCGAGCTTCGTCCCCGACGCGTTCGCCGCGGACACGCCTGCGGCCACAGCTCACAAGTCGAGCGCCAAGCACCACGCGAAGCGCCATCGCCACCGCAAGCATCGGCGGCACCGCAAGCGACACAAGCAGCGGCGCGCCTGACGCGGGTCAGGCCGTGCCGGCGGCGCGCGCCAGCCTGACCTCCTCCGCCGCGCCACGCGTCAACGGAGGCCCGTGGCCGGTCAGCAGGGTCCTCGCACCCGTCTCCGAGATCCGGCCGAGCGACTCCAGGTTGCGCTCGCTGTCGGCGACCGCCGCGAGCGCAACGATGCGGGGCCCCCTGGTTCCCGTGTAGGGGTCGAGCGCGACCAGGGCATCGCCCGCGATGACAGCGTTCCGCTCGGGGAAGTGGAGCGCACAGTGTCCCAGCGTGTGGCCGGGCGTGAACAGGACCTGCGGCTTGCCCGGAACGTCGAGCGCCCCGTCGACGTAGCGCCGCACCGCTCCGATCGGCGTCGGCCAGAAGGCGCGGTTGAGCGTGAAGGCGGCGACGATCGGCAGCGCCCGGGGCTTTGTCAGCACGTAGTAGGCACGGGCGCGCTCGTGCGCGTACTGCAGGGGGTGGTGGGTGAGTGGCACGTCGTTCTCGTGCACGTAGACCGGCACGCCGAGTTCGCGCCGGGCGCGCTCGGCGAAGCCGATGTGGTCGAAGTGCGCGTGCGTCAGCACCAGGGCGCGCACGTCCGAGGCGGTCCGGCCGAGCCGGCCGAGCGCCTCTTGCAGCGAGTTCCAGGACGCCGGGGACGCCCGCATCCACGATCGTCAGCTCGCCGCCGTCCTCGACGATGTACCAGTTCGTGTAGCAGTCTTCGACGCGGTGTATGCCGTCGGCGACGTTCATCTGCAGCATCTTGGGCGACCCTTCGACGTTCGGGGCGTGCTACCCGGTGCCAGAGCCGTCAACCACTCGTGCACCGCCGTGTCGAAATGATCATTGCTCGTTCGTCAGGGTCGTGAGAGGCCGGAGTCCGCCGGTCCGTGCTACCAGGAGGTAATCCCATGCCCCAGTACATGCTGCTGATCTACACCCCGGCCGAGGGCGATCGGTCTCCAGACGAGCTGGCCGGAGAGATGCCGCGCTGGAACGAGTACACCGCGGCGCTCGAGGAGGCCGGCGTGCTGCGCGCCGGCGAGGCCCTCGATCCGGTGCAGACGGCTCGGACCGTGCGCGTGCGCGACGGCGAGACACTCGTCAGCGACGGGCCGTTCGCCGAGACCAGGGAGGCTCTCGGCGGGTACTACCTGATCGAGGTACCGGACCTCGAGACCGCCGAGCAGTGGGCGGCGCGCATCCCGAGCGCGCCATACGGCTCGGTGGAGGTTCGCTCGGTGATGGTCTTCCCGAGCGACGAGCAGAGCCCCGCCTAGCCCTGATGCCGACGGGCACCGCGGCGTTCATCGCGGTGCCCGTACGCTCGGCTTGTGACAGGCGCGATCGTCATCGACGTCGAGCGCGACGAGCGCTACTGGTACCCGGACGAGGGTGGCGCCGTCTGGCTCGCCGGGTTCAGCCTCGTCGACCCCTCGGGGCGCTACGTCGGACGTGACGACCCGGAGCTCGTCGCGCGCGGGCTCCGCATCGCGAGCGTGGCCGGCGCGGCCCGCCACCACAACGAGGCGCTCCGCGCCGAGGCGCTCGAGCCTGGAAGCCGGCTCGTGTTGCGACGCGACGCCGGCAACCCGCACGACCCGAACGCGATCGCCGTCGACTCGATCGAGGGTCGCCAGGTGGGCTGGGTGCCACGCGAGATCGCGACCGACGTCGCGCCCGGTCTCGACAGCGGACGCCCGTGGTCGGCGGTCGTGCTCCGCGAGAGCCGGCCCTCCCCACGCGACGCTCGCACCGGACTTACGATGCTGCTCGGGCCCGCCGTCTCGATCGTGCTCCGCGAGCGCGGCTTGCGCTGATGGCGGCTTCTCCGTACAGCCGCTGATAATGATTCTTGATAGCGTCGGATCGGATGCCCGTATCACCTCGCCCCTGGGCGCTGCTGCTCGCCGCCGCGCTCACGCTCGCCTCCTGCTCGACCCCGGCCGCAAGGGGGCTCTCGGTAGTCGCTGCCGAGAACTTCTACGGCAGCGTCGCGAGCCAGGTCGGCGGGCCCGGGGTCCACGTGACGAGCATCATCGAGGACCCCTCCGCGGATCCGCATGAGTACACGAGCAACGTCCAGGACGCCGAGGCGGTCGCCTCCGCGCGCCTCGTCGTGATCAACGGCGCCGGCTACGACTCGTTCATGGACAGGCTCGTCGCGTCCTCATCGGGCTCTGCCCGCACGATCGTGCACGTCGACCGGCTGCTCGGCACGCGGGGCGCCGATCCCAATCCGCACCTCTGGTATGACCCGCGCACGCCGATCGCCGTCGCCGACGCGATCGCGGCTGACCTCGCCCGCATCGACCCTGCGCACGCCACCGCCTACCGGCGGAACGCGCGGCGCTTCATCGCCTCCCTCGCCCCGATCCGAGCGGAGATCGCCTCCCTCCATGGACGCTTCGCGGGGATCTCGTTCGCCTACACCGAGCGCGTCCCGGGTTACCTGACCGCAGCGATCGGCCTCGCGCTCAAGACGCCACCAGAGTTCGCCAAGGCCGACGAGGACGGCACCGACCCGCCGCCTCAGGCGGTCGCCGCGATGCGCGGTCTCGTGACCGGACACAGGATCCGCCTCCTGCTCTACAACGCGCAGGCGAGCTCGCAGCCCGCCGCGAGCATCCGCTCGCTCGCCGAGGATTCGGGGGTTCCCGTGGTCGCCGTGTCGGAGACCTCCGCGCCGGGCGAGACCTACCAGCACTGGCAGCTCGCTCAGCTGCGGGCGATCGACGCAGCGCTCTCGAAGCGATGAGCCAGCCGGCCGTCAGGCTGCACGACAGCGCGCTGCGCTTCGGGCCCCGGACCCTGTGGAGCAACCTCAGCCTCGATATCGAGCATGGCGAGTTCCTCGCCGTGCTCGGGCCGAACGGGGCGGGCAAGAGCACGCTGCTGCGCGTCCTGCTGGGGCTGCAGCGGCCCTCGGCCGGAAGCGTTGAGGTGCTCGGCCACCAGCCCCGGCGTGGCGACTCGGCCGTCGGCTACATACCCCAGCAGCGAGCGTTCGACCCGTCGCTGCCGTTGCGCGGGCGCGACCTCGTCCGTCTCGGCCTCGACGGCCATCGCTTTGGACTGCCGTCGTCGGGCCGGCGTACGCAGGCGCGCGTCATGGGGGCGCTCGAGTCGGTCGGCGCGACGGGCTACGCGGACGCGCCGGTCGGGCTGCTCTCAGGCGGCGAGCAGCAGCGGCTGCGCGTTGCCCAGGCGCTCGTCGGCGAACCGCGCCTGCTGCTCTGCGATGAGCCCCTGCTGAGCCTCGACCTGCGCCACCAGCAGGAGGTCGTGGCGCTGATCGCCGAGCGCCGCGGGCGAGCCGGGAACGCCGTCGTCTTCGTGACCCACGAGATCAACCCGATCCTCGCCCACGTCGACCGCGTACTCGTCCTCGTCGGCGGGCTATGGGCGATCGGTACGCCGGACGAGGTGATGACGACGGAGACGATGAGCCGCCTCTATCGGGCACCGGTGGACGTCCTGCGCGTTCGCGGGCGGGTCGTGGTCGTCGGAGCCCCCGACGGCGCGGCCGGACACGACGAGCACTCCGACTTCAGCGCGCCGCTGCCGCGCTACGAGCGGTGACCGCCGCGACCTTCGGCAATCTGCTCGGCGAGGGCTTCGTTCAGAACGCGCTCGTGGCCGGCGCGATCGTTGCCGTCGTCGCCGGCCTCGTCGGGCCGTTCGTCGTCACGCGCAACATGGCATTCGCCGTACATGGGATCGCGGAGCTCGGCTTCACCGGCGCGGCGGGCGCGCTCCTGATCGGCCTCGATCCGATCGTCGGCCTGATCGCCGGCTCGCTGCTCGTGGCCGGCCTTATCGGCGGCCTCGGCGTGCGCGGGCGCGAGCGCGACTCGGTCATCGGCGTGATCCTGGCATTCGGCCTGGGCCTCGGCGTCCTCTTTCTGAGCCTCTACAAGCAGTATGCGACGGGGGCTTTCTCGCTCCTGTTCGGCACGATCACCGGCGTCAGCCAGGGCCAGCTCGCGCTGCTCGGCGGCTGCGCCGCGGCGGTGCTCGCGGCGCTCGCGCTGATCTACCGGCCGCTCCTGTTCGCGAGCGTCGATCCAGAGGTCGCCGAGTCACGTGGCGTCCCCGTGCGCCTGCTCTCGATCGCCTTTCTCGTGATCATGGCGATCGCCGAGGCCGAGGCCGTCCAGGTGGTTGGCGTGCTGCTGATCCTGTCGCTGATCATCGCCCCCGCGGCGGCGGCGCAGCGCCTCACCGCGCGTCCCGGGACGACCCTCGCGCTGAGCGTCGCGATCGCCCTGCTCGCCTCCGTCGGAGGGATCCTGCTGGCGCTCGTTGCTCCCTATCCGGTCAGCGTCTTCGTCACCTCGATCAGCTTCGCCTGCTACGTCGCTGCGCGCTTCGCCGGTCCCCGCCTGCTCGCCCGGCTGCCTCGCGGTGAAGGCGAGTCGGCCGGCAGCGCCCCACCCGTTTCCCGGGCGGCTACGCTCGGAGAGGATGGCTAGCGTGGCCGATGCTGGTGCTTGGAAGGAGCACGCGTTTCGCGTGCTCCGCGACGCGGGCCATCGCGACGCGGCCGCGCGCCGGGCGCTGGTCGAGTTCCTCGACTCGCAGCCATGCGCGCTCACGGCTCGTGAGATCGACGACGCCCTGCGCGCCCGCGGCCATGGTGTCGGCATCGCGTCGGTCTACCGCAACCTGGAGCTGCTCGTCGAGCTGAAGCTGGTCGGGCGCCTCGACGTCGGCCAGGGCGTCGCGCGCTACGAGCGGATGCTCCCGAGCGGCGAGCACCACCATCACCTCGTCTGCGACCGCTGCGGGCGGGTCATGCCCTTCGATGATCGCGCGCTCGAGCGCAGCCTGCGGAGCCTCTCGGAGCGTGTCGACTTCGTCGTCTCCGAGCACGACGTGGTTCTCCGGGGGGCGTGTGCGCTGTGCAGGGAGCCTTCCGAGACGGGCTCGTTGCGCTAGACGATTGATTCCGAATTCACCGCCTGGGCTCGCGCCGGCAGAATCATTCGGCTCGGCCCGCGCATCTGGTGGAGATGATTGATTCCAAGCGCGCCGTCGGACAGAATCGGCCTGATTTGGAATCAATCATCTAGCGGC
This sequence comes from uncultured Actinomycetes bacterium, assembly GCA_963719375.1. Classification (GTDB taxonomy): domain Bacteria; phylum Actinomycetota; class Thermoleophilia; order Solirubrobacterales; family Thermoleophilaceae; genus JAICJV01. The sequence goes on from CAVRBY010000001.1 coordinate 3,568,521, forward strand.
GACGCTCGGAGTCGATCAGCGCAAGGACCGTCTCGCCAACCGCGCGCAGAGCCGGACGCGAGACCTGGCGCATCGTGTCGCAGTCGCGCTGCCAGCACGGGTAGTTGAAGTCGATCAGGTCGATTCCCGGGATCCCCGCGCGGGTGAACGGCGTGTGGTCGTCGAGCACCTCGCCCTGGGTCGCGTCCGGGAACATCGCAGTCGTCCCCTCGGCGGCGGCCGCCGCGCGCAACCGCGTCCATAGGTCAGGGTCGGAGCCGAGCTCGCGGGGCAGGCTTTCGTCGCGCAGCGCGATGAAGTCGAGCAGCACGATCTCGCGCGTGCCGCGCGCGTGTGCGGCGACGTAGGCCCTGCTGCCGCGCAGTCCCTGGGAGTAGAAGTCCTGGTAGCCGGCCGGCGCCTCCTCGCCGTCCGTGAGCAGGAAGCGGACCGCGGCGTCCCCGGAGCGGCGAGGCTCGGCGGCGAGCGCGTGCGCGATCTCGATGACCGCGGCGACGCCGGTCGCGCTGTTGTTCGCCCCGAGATAGCCCCGCACCGGCGTCGTGTCGTAGTGGGCGGCGAGCACGATCGCCGGGCCGCGCCCGGGCAGGCCGCCCACGATGTTGCGCAGGCCCCCCGGTACCCGCTCGAAATGGCCGCCCGGGAGCATGTGCACGAGCCGCTCCGCGACGCGGCGCTCGGCCTGCGAGCCCGCGGGTCGAGGGCCGTAGTCGACCTGCAACCGGGTGAGCGCGTAGGCGCGGGCGAGGTCGAAGCGGTGCGTGCGCGGAGCGGGAAGGGGCGTCCCGTGACCGTGGCCCGAGCTCGATGCGTAGGCGGCGGCGACCGCAGCGATGACCAGCAGGGCGCCGCCGATGGCAGCGATCAGGTTCCCCGAGAGCCTCCGCACGAGGCCACTGTACGCGTCAGCGGCGCGACAATGCGCTGAGCGGGACCGTCGAGACCTGCCCGTGTCGCAGCCAGAGGACGCGCGCGGTACCGCTCTTCGAGTCGACCGACTGGACGCGCCCGATCTCGCCTGTCGCCTTCTTGCGCACGTGTCCGGGCGGCAGTGCCGAGGAGACGGTCGAGCCGGCGGTTCGCTCTTTGCGCGGCCCGCCGCCGAGTCGCGCGCCGTGCAGCTTCCGCGGCGACGTCTCCGGCTCCCGCTCGTCCGCGGGCACGACGGTCGCGCCGGTGCCCTTGGTGAAATGGTCGAGCTTGTAGGTCTTCGGCATCGCTCGTCAAGTCTACCGAACGCGCGTTCGTGTCTCGCGGCCGGCGCGAGCCGGTAAACCTTCGTATTAGGGCGCGTGTCGAGGTCGCGTCGCGTCGCGCACGGCAGGACGCCCGTGAGCCGATTGAAGGCGCACGTCCGCCCCCGCCACCCACCACAAGCCGCCCGTCTTTCCGAGCGTCGAGGGAAGGCTGCTCACCGCGCGCGACCGCGAGATCATGCGCTGGGTCGTGCGCCAGCGGATGGTCACCGTCTTGCACGTCAGCGAGCGGTTCGCGATGAATCGTCCCAACGCATCCGTCCGCCTTCGAGTCCTCGTCGAGCATGGGCTGCTGCACTACGACCGCCTCTTCTCAGGCGATCGCGCGATCTACCGCGCGACCGCGAAGGCGATTCGCCTCGCCGGCCGGAGGGGAGACTCATGGCCGCTCGGCATAGCGAGCGCTCGCCATGATCTCGAGCTGACCTGGATCGCGATGGAGCTGGAACGGGAGTTCGGCGTCGAGCGCGTGATCACAGGCCCCGACATGCGGGCCGGCGGAGTTCGGTTCGGGTACGGCGAGCCCGGCCGCTACGCTGACCTCGCGGTGCGGGACTATGGCGAGCCCGGTCGCTTCCTGGCAGTCGAATACGAGCGCGCCATCCGGACGCCGAAGGCGCTCGAGAGGATGCTGGGCGCCTATCTGAATCGCCATGTCGGCCTCCTTCGCCTCTACGCCTCCGACGCGAAGGTCGAGCGGTCGCTCCGCGTCGAGATCGATCGCCACGACTCCTGCCGAGGCTTTTTCGAGCTGCGACCCTGGAGTCCGCCGGCGGTGCGGGCTGAACCCGCTCGTCGCACCCACGGCCGAACGAAGCCGGCCCGCGACAGGCCCCGTGCGCCTCGCCAGCCCCGCCTTACGACGCGAGACCTCGAGCTGCTGAAGTGGCTGGGGCGCCAGCGAATGGCCACCGTCGAGCAGCTCGAGACGCGCTTCGGGCTCAGCCGCGCGATCGCCTACCGCAGGCTGGCGGCGCTCCGGTCGTTCCGGGCCGTCGCCCACGAGCGCATCCTCCACCGGACCGCCGGTGTCTACTCGGCGACGGGGGAGGGCTTGAAGCTGGCGGGCCTCCCGTATTCGGCCAAGCGCGGCATCGCGCTCGCCACCTACGCGCACGACCTCGAGCTGACCACGCTCTGCATCGAGTTGGAGCGCGAGTTCGGGGCGGAGCGCGTCCTGACGGAGCGCGATCTGCGCCACGCGGAGCGAGCGGGAACCGAGCCGCGCTTTGCGCCGTACGCGGGGGTATACCGCCGTCGGCGTCATTACCCCGACCTGGCGGTGGAGGGCTATCAGGGCGAGCTGCCGTTGCTGGTCGAGTTCGAGCGAGTGCCGAAGGCCCGCGCCGAGCTCGACCCGATCATCGAAGCACTCGGCTGGGCCAGGCACGTCGCGGCGGTTCGCTACTACGCCTGCGACGACAGCGTCGAGCGCGCCCTCAGAGCCTCGATCGGCCGCGTGCTGGCGCCGTCGAACGGGAGCATCGAGATCCGCCGGCGCGAGTTGGGGCAGGCGGCCACGCCTGCATGCTGAAGCCCTGGCGGCGCTGGAGAAGGAGCACTCTGAGTGCTGCCTTGTTCCGGGAACCGTGCTAGGAGAGCGCGAGCTCGAACCAGACGCAGAGCCCGGAGCCCTTCTCGAAGCCCCAACTCGACGCGATCTGGTCGACGAGGAAGAGACCGAAGCCGCCGCCGTTCTCGAAGTCCGGCCTGCGCGGCCACGGCTCGCCGGCGGCACCGGAGTCGCGCACCTCGACGCGCAGGTTCGAGCCCGCGCGCGAGACGGACGTGGTGACCCAGCCGGCCTCGTCGACGCCCCCGTGACGGACGCTGTTGGCGACGACCTCGGTGGTCAGTAGCCGCAGGTCGGCGAGTCGCGCGTCGTCGAGCTCATCGGAGAGCTCGCGCTCGAGCACCGAGCGGATCTGTGCCGGAGCCTGGGGGCCCCCTGGCACTCGGATATCGGTGACGGGCAGTGGGTTCAAGCAAACGACCATCGCTGCTGTCCCAACCTAGGTCTGCGCCGTTCAGGCCGCCATCGTGGAGACCGCCCTCGTCGCGGTACGGGTAACCCCCGAAAGCAGACGAGCCGGCAAATTGCCGGCTCGCTGGCTAGATCGCACTGTAGTTGGTGGAGTCCCGGGTCGAGTGAGCCCGGCGGCGTCACAAATCCCAGCGCTTGCGCCAGGTTGGCGATCTGCACCCCCCTTATCGGCGGCCCGCGGCGGCGCTTGAGCGTAACTTCCCCGCCGTGACGAGCACCCCTGTGGACGACCTGGCCGCCGAGCTCGGGCAGCTGAAGGAGTCGCTGCCGCCGACGGACGGCCTCAAATGGTTCGTGCTGCTCTACGCGGACATCACCGCCGCGCTCGCGCGGATGCTCGACGCGAGCGGCTTCGAGGCGCCCGACTTCATCTCCGCGCTCGCGGTCGACTTCGGCCGTCGCTTCCTCGCCACGCTGGCCGATCCCGGGTCGGCGACGCCCGCATGGCAGCCGATCTTCGAGCGCCGCCACGATGACCGGATCGCGCCGCTCCAGTTCGCGATCGCGGGCCTGGGCGCCCATCTCGGCTACGACGCACCGATGGGGCTCGAGCTCGAATGGCGCGCGGCGGGAGTCGATCCGGTGCCGACGAGCGCGGAGCATCGCGACTGGGACCGGGTCAATCAGACGATCGCGACGGTCGAGCCGGTCGACAAGCGCTATCTGCTGACCGGAGCGGTCAAGGAGGTCGATCGCGTCTTCGATGGCGCCGACGACGTCGTCGCCGGCTGGACGGTCGAAGCCGCGCGGGAGGCGGCCTGGGCACATGCGATCGCGATCTACAAGCTCGCCGACGATCCGGCGCTGCTCGAGATCTACCTGGCCGGACTCGGACGGTCGGTGGGCTTGGTCACGAGCCTGTTGCTCGTCCCGACGGCGGTTTGATCAGACGCCGACGCGCCGCGCAAGCTCCTCGGGCCGTCCGCCCACGAGGATCTCGCGCAGTCGGTCCTCAACGGGCCCGCGAATCAGCATGCCGAGGACGCGGCCCGGGTCTCCCTCGAGCCAGTATTTCGCGCGCGTGCGATCGTCGCCGAGGCGCTCGAGCTCCCAGGCGCCGACGAGCGACTTCAGGTCCCCCTTCTCCTGGCGCCAGTCCAGCCGCGTCGGCTCGTCGTAGGAGAAGCGAACGCGGCTCGTCACGCGCCGCACCTTCGCGTCGCTCACCGAGTTAGCAACGAGGACGCGCCCCTGCGAGTCGCGCTCGAGAACATCCATGTCCTCGAGTCCCTTCTGCCAATCCGGAGCCGATTCGACATCTTCGACGACCGCCCAGACCTCCTCGATGCGAGCGTCGAGCTCGATCCACGCCTCTCCGCCCAGGGTGCCCACGGGCGCAAGCGTAGCTGGAAGCTCGCCGCGCTCGTGCCGGCCCTCGCGCTGCTGGCGGCCCTCCTGCTGGCCGCCCCGGCCGGCGCCTCGTCCCGCTTCGCCGTCGGCCTGCGGGTGATCAAGCTCGTGGACGCGAGCCGCCATATCCGTGTGAGCCACCGCTCCGAGCCGCGCACTCTCGTCACCTACGTCCGTTTTCCGGTCGCCGGGCCGGCCGCCGACGTCGACGACGGCCGGGCCGCGCCGCTGCCGGGGGCGCATCCGCTGATCGTCTTCGCCCACGGCTATGACACGACGCCCGCCCCCTATACGCGGCTGCTGCGGGCCTGGGCCGCCGCGGGTTATGTCGTCGCAGCGCCCGTCTTCCCGCGCTCGAGCCCGGGCGCGCCGGGCGGCCCGGACGAGGCCGACATCGTGAACCAGCCGCGTGATCTCAGCTTCGTGATCTCGAGATTGCTCGCGGGGGTGGACGGCCTCGGAGGGCTCGTCGACCGCGGCAGGATCGCGGCGGCGGGCCAGTCGGACGGCGCTGTGACGGCGCTGGCGCTCGGCTACGACCCGGCCCACCGGGACCGCCGCGTCGATGCGGTGATCGGTCTCTCCGGCGCGCAGATCCCGCCGTTCGTCGGCTTCGCGCCGGGGCACCTGCCACCGCTGCTCGCGGCCCAGGGCACGCGCGACCCGCTCAACGCGCCCCCCGCGACCTACCGCTACTTCGGCGAGGCGCCGCACCCCAAGTACCTGCTCAAGCTGCTCGGCGCGGCACACCTCCCCCCCTATACCTGGCAGCAGCCCTATCTCGGGATCGTCGAACGGGTCTCGATCGCCTTCCTCGATCGTTACCTGCGGCGCGTCGGCGGCGCGTCGGCGCTCGCGCGCCTCGGGAACGTGGCGCGGCGCGCCACCCTCACCGCCGACCCCTGACGCTCAGATCTTCGCGCCGTCGACGCGCGTCTCGATCTCCTCGCCGAGAAAGCAGAGGTGACCCTCGATCGCGCGGACGCCGTCGAAGGGCTCCGGATAGAACCAGGCGACGTCCTCGAGCCGCCGGCCGTCCACCACGACCGACCGGTAAGAGGCTGTGCCCTTGTACGGGCAGACGCTGTGCGATTCGCTCGGCTCGAGCACGTCCGCACGGACGTCGGCGAGCGGCACGTACCAGCGGTTCGGGAGGCCGTTCTCGGACAGCAGCGTGGGGCGTCGCGTGTCCGCGACGAGTTTGCCGCCCGCGAGCACCTCGACGTGCCGGCTCGAGGCGCGGACGTCCACGCGCGCGTACGGATCGCGCAGGTGGCCGTTGACCTCCTCGTCCTCGTCGAGCCAGCGGTCCATCTTCCCCCAGTAGAACCCCAGCTGGCCGAGCAGCCAGCCGGCGCCGTCGATCGGCTCCGGGTAGCCCCAGACCGCGTTATCGGCGAGGGCCTCGCCGGCGCGCACGGACCAGTAGGAGGCGTCCCCCTTGAACGGGCAGTGCGTCCGAAGGTCCGTCGGCTCGAGCAGTTCGCGTCGCACGTCGTCCGCAGGCACGTAGAGCTGTGGCAGCAGCCCGGTTTCGTGCACGAGCTCGGCGCGCGTGCTGTCGAGCACCGTCTCGCCGCCGAGCTCGGCGCGCACACGGCGCGGGAACGGGTGCATCAGCAGGCGATGTGGAGGCCCGTCGATCGTGTAGTTGACGCTTGCGGGTGGTCGGCCCGAGAGCGGGCCGTGTGCGCGGGTCAGGGACATGCGACTCCTGTCGGGTGGGGCTCCAAGTGTGCCCTGGGCGTCGAGCGGCTGAGCCGCATCCGGTGCTCAATGAGGGGTCTGCGTCGAGCCGTCCGGCAGCATCGCGAAGCCGCCCGTCGCCAGCATCCGCCGGCCGCGGGAGACCTCGACGAGGACGAGCAGCCGGGCTCCCTCGGCGCTCACGTGCGTCGTCAGCGTGAGCCCCTCGCTCTCCCTCTCGAGCGGCGACCCGCCGGCGAGCTCGGCCAGCTGGCCGTTCCCCCCTCTCCGCAGCCTTTCGAGCTCGTCGTCGACGAGCGCGATCGCCCGGCGGCGGGGCTCGCGGTGGCGGTCGCGCAGGGTCATCGACGCTCAGGTCAGACGCAGCTCGTCGCCGCGTACCTCGAGCACGTCTCCGCGCCGCAGTTGCCGCCCGCGCCGGCGCTCGGGCTCCCCGTTGATGACCACGGCGTCCTCCGCGAGGAGGGCCTTGACGTCGCCGCCCGATTCGACGGCTCCGGCGAGCTTCAGCAGCTGGCCGAGCCTGATCCCGTCTCCCCTGATCGCGACGTCGCGCATGCTCACACAGTAGTTGCGGAACAAGGGGCGACCGACCGGGTTTCTAAGCTCCAGCGCTCACTCAGATGACCCGCCCTTCCCTGACCACGCTTCTCGCCGGGTTCGTTCTGGCGCTCGGGACCGCCTCTTCGGCGGGCGCAGCCTCGCATGCCTGCGTCAAGGGCGTCCCCAAGAGCCAGGCGTACTGCCGCATCGCGACCAACGGAGCATCGGAGCGGACGACGGCGCTGCTGACCGCCTACAGCAGCTTCAAGCCGGACTGGCCGCTCAACGTGAACCCCGCGACCGGCGCGCGCAAGTGGCCGCTCGTCAACTCGCTCGGCCAGACGATCGCCTTCATCCAGCAGGACTGGAACGCGGCGGCTCCGGGCCTCAACAAGACGACCCGCTGGAGCCTGTTCGAGGCCGACGGCAAGACGCTCGTCGAGACCCGGACGCTGGCCTCGAAGTCGGCCCGCGACGACCCGACGGCGCCCTACCTCGCGATCCAGGGCTACGCGTGCATGCTCCAGGCCAGCGACCGGAGCTTCCCGATCGTCGTGCTCGAGCACGGCAGCTTCGGAGACCACGGGCGCTATATCGGATTTCGCGGCTTCATCAGCCCGGCCGCGTTTCCGAAGAAGCCGATACTCAACCCGAGGGCGGCCGAGTACGCGCGACACACCTCCCGCGGCGGTCCGCTCAAGGGCAAGGCCGTCCCCCAGGCGCTCGCGGCGCTCCACGCGCGGACCGGCTGCAACCAGCACGCGCTCGGGTTCCGCGACCCGAGCCGGCCGGCGACGGCCTCCTTCTCCGGCAACCTGCTCGACCCGCAATTCGCCTGGTTCTACCGCTACAACGCGGAGTTCCCGGGCGCCCCGAGGCGCGCGTCGCGATCGAGCTTCGGCTCGGGCAGCCGGTCGATCGAGTCGAACCCGTTCGACAACCGCTACGCGAACTACGCGACGTTCCCGCCGCCGGCGATCGACGCGCCCGGTGGGCCGCCCGCGACTCTCGGCTCGCGTCTCGCCGAGGGCGCCCCCGACGCGCAGGCGCGCATCGAGGCCGACACGACGATGATCCACGGCGGCGGCATCGTGCGCGCCATCCTGCCCCCCACGTCGCACTACGTGGTCAAGGACTGGTTCGGCTACGCGGACCCCAACGGGTTCTGTGGCCGCACGACCAACCCGACCTTCACGGCCCGCGCCGGCGTCGCCCAATGGGTGCTTATCGCGATCCCCTC
>CAVRBY010000002.1:0-9279 GCA_963719375.1 uncultured Actinomycetes bacterium
ACAAGCAGCTCTCAGCGTCCGCCAGCGTCTGCGAGAGTAGCTGAATCCCCTGTAGCTACAGGGTTTTCTAGTTTCCGGTCTGCCGCTGGGCGCCCGCTGTAGCTGCAGCAATGTTCGGACAGAGTTAGGACGCCCCCAGGGCGCGCAGCCGCTTAGAAGCGCGCACAGCGCCTCAGGGGCGGCCCCTCGCAGCGCAACGCGCCCTGCGGCAGCGCGCGGCTGACCGGATTGCGGTCTGCCTCCGGTTGTCCTCGCAGCGCTCGTGGGTGAGCCTCCGGGCTCCAACGACGACGAACGGAGCCACGGATGCGCTACACGATCACCATCACCATCGACGCACAGCTCACGCCCGAGCAAGCGGAGGAGTTCGCGTGCGAGCTGCTCGCGGACGCGCGCGAGCACCTGCACGCCGGCGAGCACGTCGAGCTCGAGCGCGTCGAGCGCCCGGACGCGCCAGGCCAGCGCGCATAGCACGGCCCCGCACCGCCTACGCACGGCCGGGGCCAAGGGCCACGTGGAGGCTATCCCGCGGCCGGCACCGAGGATACGGCGGGCTTCGGCCGCCCCGTCGCTTCGCGCCATATCCCCCCTGCGCTGACTTCCCCCGGCGCCCCTGGCCGACGATCCCCCCCTTCAGGTCACCGTGCATGGTCCCGTCCGATGGTCCCCTCACATGGTCCCGTTCGATCCCCTCGCTCCATGGGCCAGCACCCCAGAGCGGCGAGCCCAGGGCGAGAGCGAGCAGGCGAAGCGAAGCGCGAAGCGAACGCGATCGTGAGAGCGAAAGCGAGCAGGCGAAGCGAGCGAGGCAGCGGAGCGAGCGAACGAGGCGAGGCGCAAGCGAGGCAAGCGACGCGAAGCGGAACGAGAGCGACGCGAACCGACGAACGCGAGACGAGCGGAGCGACGCGAGAGCAAGGGAAGCGAGCAGAGCAAGCGCAAGCGACGTGCACCTGGCGCGGGGTCCCAGGGCAGCGCGGCGCGAGCCGCGAAGCGAAGCGAAACGCGAAGCGGCGAAAGCGAAAGCGAAACGCGAAGGCGAAGCGAACAACGACAAGCGAGAGCGAAGCCGCCAGCGCGGCGACCGATGAGCGAGACGTCGAAGCACGAGGCGAAGCGACGACGAGCGACGGCGAGCGTGGCGGGGCGCGCACGCCTCGACGAGCCGTCGAGGGAGGGGGGGTTGCGATCGCAGCGAGCGAGGCGGCCCCGGAGCATTTCATGCGCGCACGCATCCGCGGACGGAAAAAACGATTTTGGGGGATAACCGGCCACAATCGCCGGATTTCGCCGCCTTTTTGCGCGATCTTGGGACGCTCTCTCATCAGGGAATACCCGATGTGCGAGCGGCGTCACACTTTGCGGAATGCCCGGCACCGACGACAACGCGCGGCTCGCGACGCTGTTGGCCGCGGAGGCCCGCAAGTTGTGGTCGCACGTGCCCGAGGTCGAGCAGCCCGACGACGACGAACCGTGCGAGCTCGGCACCGACGAGGGCGGGCACCTGCTGTTGCGCTTCACGTCGGAAGAAGCTGTCGATGTTTGGCGGCTCGTGGGCTTCGGGCAGCCGGAAGGGCTCGCGGCGATGAAGTTGACGTTGCGCGGCCAGTCGGTGCAGGCGCGCTGCTGGCGCGCCGGCGAGGAGATCGGCGAGGCCGACTTGCCGTTCATCGACCCGCGGCTGAATTAATTCACCGACCCGCGGCTGAATTAGAATCCCGACCGGCTGCACGCTCGACCGTCGGATCCGCCCGCGGAGGGACGGCCAAGCCGAAGTCCTGTAGGCACCGATCCGGACAGCCGGAGATCTCGGGACCGCCCGGGAAGCCTCAGAGGGCGCTAGTGAGCGGTTGACAACCCGCGTCCTCATGGAGTCCCAAAATGACGGTTTATTCCCCCCGGTCCGAGCAGCGTCGGGCCGAGATCAAGACCAGGCTCGGCGAGTTGCTGGCCGAGGCGAAGGCGATCGAGTCCCGCAGCGCCGCCGGCAAGGCCCTAAACGGCGACGACAGTCGTGTCTCGGAGCTTTTCAAAGAGGCCGAGGCGCTCAAAAACGAGCATGATGACCTTGGCAGCCTCCGCACCCAGCTGCACGAACTGAGCGTCCAGATCGGCGCCACAGAGGGAAGCCCGCTGCCAACGCACATGCCCGGCCAGTCGCACCCGCTGACGCTAGGCCGCGCCGGCGCGCTCGCGAAGGCCGGACTGACCCCGCACACCGCGTGGGGCGGCGAGGACTGGGGCGCGCAGGCGCTGCAAGGCCGGGTCGACATTCACGGCAAGGCGCTGATCGCGCCGGGCGAACCATTGCCGGTCGCTCTGCCCCGCCCGCCGATCGTCACGATGGAGGCCCCCGTGACGGTGCTGCGGGCCCTGCTCGACACCGCGACGGCCGCCGGCGGCTCCTACCGCTGGCTGCTGCAGAACTTGAGGCAGAACGCCGCCGCGGTTGTCCCCGTCGGGCAGCTCAAGCCGACATCGAAGTACGGCCTGGAGTGGCGGGACGGCCGGGTGTCGGTCATCGCACATCTAAGCGAGCCGCTCAACAAATACGACCTCGCGGACAGCCCCGCGCTGGCCGCGTTCCTGTCCGGCGAGATGCGTCTCGGCATAGAGCAGGCGCTCGAGCAGGCGATCCTGGCCGGCCCGGCGAACTCCGGGTTTGTCGGACTGTTGAACACCGACGGCATCGGCCACGCCGACGCGGCCGGCACTCCGCTCGACAGCATCCGTACCGCGATGGGCGACCTGGAGGCGGCCGGGAACACCGTCGATGCGATCGTCACGAGCCCGGCCGACTGGCGGGATATGGAGCTCGCGAAGGACGCGCAGGGCCGGTATCTGCTGGACGCCGGCCCGGTCGACCGGGCCACTCAGCGGCTATGGGGGCGCCCGGTGGTCGTCTGCCCCGCTCTGAACGCCGGTGTCGCCATCGTTGGCGACTTCCGGGGCTCCGCGGCGCTGGTCGTCGCCGATGGCGGCGGCGTCGCCCTCTCCTACTCGGAGCAGACGGGCGAGACGTTCCAGCGCAACGAGATCGTCTGGCGTGCCGAGGTGAGGGCCGGTTTCGCCGTGACCAGGCCGAGCGCGTTCACGGCGGTCACGCTCGCCACGAGCACTGGCAACGGCGGCACGGACGGCGGAAGCACGCGGAAGGCGAAGTCGTGACCCCCGCGGCCGCTTCCGAGCCCGAGGAGGGGGACCCGGAAGAGAAGTCCTCATGCGAGGGTCCCGTGACCGTCTGGGTGGGCGAGGTGTGGCCATTCGACGGCCAGCCGATACCCGGCCGCGGCGTGTGGATCACGGCCGAAAGCGAGCTCGCCGCGCAGCACTGGGACCCGACGATCTGGCGGCGACTCCGTTAGTGCCGGCGTCCCGGCGAGCCCGCTCGAGCAGCTGCTCCACCGTCGAGGCCCGCTCCCTGCGAGCCCAGTCCAGACCGTCCAGAAACTCGTGGAAAGCCCGTTCGTGAGGACCGGGGCGATGCGCCAACTTCAACCACGTGAAGACCGTGTCGTACGAAATCCCGAGCGCGTAGGCGGCCTGCCGGAGCGAGACCCCCTGCGAGACCAGGAAGCACAGCTGATGTTGCGTGCGCCTGGTCAGACGGGGACGCCGGCCGGTCGGGTTCGCCACGACCGGAACCCTAAAACGCCGGCGCCCGGCTTGCCATGCCGGGCGCCGCAACCAACGAAAGGAGCCACCATGGCAACTACCGACGAGGAAGCCTACGCCGAGTTGACGGCCGAGGAGCGCGGGCTCGCGCTGATCGAGGACTGGTGGTCGCGGCTGTGGGAGCTTGAGCAGCGCTTCGCGGCGCTCGAGCATCGGCTCGCCAGGCTCGAGCAGCAGCAGCGCCGGTCCCGGCGCCGTTTCTAGCCGAGGCGGCGGGTAGTCTTCATCGCGTCGGCACCCATCCGGCGGCGGATTGAGCACAACTTTTCGCCTAGCGGCCGTCCCGAGCAGGGGCGGCCGCTTTTTCCGACCGGGGCAGGTGCCAAGATCCGCAGCGTGCTCAGTCCCTACTCCCGCCGATGGCTCCTCGGCTCGTAGCTCCGACCGAGCGGCGGCCGACCGAAGTCGACGAGCGGCCGAGGTCGTGGTGGATCGGCAACGACGCCAGCCAGCTCGGCTTCCACGCGAAGATCCTCGCCGAAAAGGCCGACGAGGCGTGGGCGCGCTACGACCAGGAGCACTCGCGCTACACGTTCTTGGAGTTCGCGAGGCCCGACGGGTGCGCGGAGACCGAGGCAGCGTTCCGGCGTGAGCAGGCGGCCGAGCAGGAGGCGCTGAAGCTGGAGTCGCGCGCTCAGAGGATGGCCGAGGACGCCGACGCGCTCCGGGTCGAGTACGAGGCGGCGGTCAAGACCGAGCATCCGCCGAGGGTGCCTGACGCTCCGATGAGACGCCGAGCGGCGTCCAGGCCGCGCGAGCGTCGTGCGAGACGGGCTCGCTCGGGCTCGCGTTCCGGGCCCGACTCAGACTCATCCGACTCTGACGGCGAAGGTCCACATGTAGGCCAGCGCCGGCGAGGAGCGTCGGCGTGATGCCGTTCACCGTAGGCGACCTCGAGCAGCTCGAGCGCCGCGAGCTGCTCAAGCGGATCCGCGGCAAACCCGAAGCAGAAAACCTCGACGATCGCGACGACTTCGCCGAGCGGCTCGCCGCCAGCAACGGCCGGCCGGACGGGTACCGGCCGCCGCGCGGCGACAACACCCGGCCGGTGATCGAAGCGCTGCGCGACTACCAGCTCGTCGAGGACGAGGGGCACGTGAAGGTCACGCTCGCCGGCGCGTTGACCGCGCTGTTCGACGGCGACCCGCTGTGGCTGATGCTGATCGGCGGACCATCGTCCGGCAAGACAGAGGCTCTGCGCGCGCTCGGTGGGCTCGCGCGGTCGATCGACGACGTCACCGTCGCAGGACTGCTCGGCTGGGTCGGCTCGGGCAGCAAGGGGCGCCCGTCCGGGCTGCTGTTGCGCGTCGGCTCGCGGGGGCTGGCGACGATCGCGGACCTCTCGACGCTGCTCGCCGGCGACTTCAAGGAGCGCGAGAAGACGTTCGCCGCGCTGCGGCGGATCTACGACGGCAGCTACTCGCGCGCGCTCGGCACGTACCCGCAGCCGCTCAAGTGGAAGGGTCGGCTGACGCTGATCGCCGCGGTCACCGGGGTGGTCGACAACTACTCGAGCCACGCGGACGCGCTCGGCCCGCGCTGGGTGTACTTCCGGATCCCGGACCTGTCAGCGGCGGGGAAGAAGCGTGCGGCGGCGTACGCGCGGATCACCGCGCAGGACAAGCGCGAGCAGCGGGCGCACGTGCAGGAGCTCGCGACGATCGCGGTCGGCGACGCCGCCGTCAGGCTCGACATGGTCGCCGTCCCCGACGAGCTGGCGGACACGATCATCGACACGGCGATCGTGGCAACGCAGGCGCGCGCCGGCGTGCCCCGCTCGGGGTACGGGCAACGGGACGTGATCGGCGAGGTGGTGCGCGAGGAGCCGATGCGCTTGTCCGGGCAGCTGGAGCTCCTGGCGCGCGGGCTGCTGGCGTTGCGGGTTTCGCGCGCGGAGACGATCCGGCTGGTGCGCCGGTGCGCGCTCGACTCGATCGACCGTACCCGCCGGCGGGCGCTTGCCGATCTCGCCGACGGCGAGGTGCTGACCGCGAACCAGCTGGCGCAACGGATCGGGTGCGATTGGCACGTCGCGGCGCGCGCGCTCGAGGACCTCGCGCTGACCGGGCTGATCGAGGAGACGAGGCTCGCGGCGGATGGGCGTCCGCTGGGCGGGCCGCGGCCGTACCGGCTCGCCGACGGCGATTACACGCAGCTGGTGCAGGAGGCGTTCAAGTGAGCTACTACGCGGCGTCGAACAGCGCGAAAGAGAGTCGGACGAAAACTTCCCCCCACCCCCCCCTCCCCCCAAATAAGGGTGAGGGTTCCCCAGTTTTCGTCCGACTCGCCGATGCCGCCAAAACCGGCCGCGACGCGGCCAGAGAGGAGGAGCGATGATCACGCTAACCACCATCGGCAGCGCCGGCGTCGAGCTCGACGTCACCCCGACCGCGCTGCGCGACGACGACGGCGTCACGCTCTGGATCCGCGCCTGCCCCGGCACGCCGCTGGCCAGGGAGACGGCATACGCCCTCACTCGCGCGGAGGCGCGGCAGCTGGCAGGCCTGCTCATGTTCGCCTTCCGGCGAGACGACGGGGGCGACACGGCGTGAGCGACGAGCTCCGCCTCTACGGTCTCGACGAGCTCGGCGGCGACGGCTACCCGCCGGAGTGGCACCGCACGATCAAGCATGCCGTGCGCGAGGCCGCAGGCCATCGCTGCGTGCGCTGTGGCCACCCGTACCGGAACGGACAGCACGGCAACGGCGAGTGGTCGCCGTGCGACGGGCGCTGCGCGCACGGCGAGCCGACTCGCACCGTCGATGGCGTCCGCGAGGCCCGCTGGCGTATTCTCACCGTTCACCATCTCGACGGCGACAAGGGCAACTGCCGCTGGTGGAACTGCGTCTCGCTCTGCCAGCGATGCCACTTGCAGATCCAGGGCAAGGTGAAGATGGCGCGCGTGTGGCCGTGGGAGCACACGCCGTGGTTCCGCCCGTACGTTGCCGGCTACTACGCCTGGACGTATCTCGGCGAAGATCTCACCCGCGCCCAGGTCGACGCGCGCCTGGGTGAGCTGCTCGCGCTTGAGCGTCAAGCAACGCTGTTCGATGGGGCGCGGACACCGTGAGCGACCTGGCTCGCGCGCTGCTCGAGGAGCTCGCCGGCGATCCGGTGGCGCTCGAGCGGCTGCGCGATCTCGTCGGCAAAGGCGAGGCGGATCCGTCTCGGCACTCGGCGATCGCGTACACGCCCGCGACGCTCGCGGCTGCGCTCGGGCGCTCACCGCGAGCGATCCGAGGCGCAATTGCCCGAGGAGAACTGGCCGCCGTCAAGCGCGGCGCGGGATGGGTGATCCCGGCCGATGCGGTCGCCGCTTGGGCGCACGCCGATGCTGGTCCGCACGCACGCGGATCGCGGCGTCGCCGGGCTCCGGCGTCCGCCGGGGGCGTGATGGCGCGAGCACTTTCCAGGCGTACTTGACGTGCTCCACGGGTATAGGCTAGGATACGCAGGTAAACGCAATCCATGAAGGGAGCCCACGTGGACATCACCGTATACCTGCCCGATGAGATCGGTACCCGTGCAAAGGAAGCCGAGCTGCCGTTCTCGCGAATGCTGCGCGATGCCGTCGAGGAGGAACTCGACCGCCGCGCCACGATCGCCGACACGCTCGCCGAGGGCGTCCAGGAGCACGAGGTCGATCTTGAGACACACACCGGCGTGATCACCGGCAAGCTCCTCGGGACGTTCAAGGACGGTGATCAGATCTTCCTGACCAACGACGAGCGCGTGCTGGTCTACCAAGCCGAGCGCATGGACTACTACGAAATGGAGGACCCCGAGGCCGAACTGGCCGACTTACTTCAGCAGACGAGAGAGCCAGACACTTCGATAATCGCGGATGTGATGCGCGCGCTTGGGTTCCGTCCTCGGGTGCGGCTATGAGCGTCCACAAGAACCGGCTCGGCACCTACGACGTTCACTGGCGCGACCCGACCGGCCGCCAGCGCGTGAAGACGATCCGGCTCAAGCGCGACGCCGAGCGCTACGACCAGAAGATCAAGGACGCCAAGGCGCTCGGTACACTCGCGCAGCTCGACGGTGGCTCACAAACGCTCAACGAGTACGTCGAGCAGACCTGGGCGCCGATCCACGCCGCGACCCTCGCCCCCAAGACGCAGGCGCTCTACACGGGCCTTTACGACCGACACCTAGCTCCGACGCTCGGCTCCTACCCGCTGCGAGACCTCACCCCGGAAGCCATTGGCCGCTGGCAGGCTGACCGGCTGGCCGCCGGCGCCCCTGTCGAGTCAACCCGCAAGGCGCTGACGCTGCTCGGCGGCATCCTGCAGCGAGCGATGGAGGCGGGACGCATTCGGTCAAATCCGCAGCGGCTCGTGCGTAAGGCGGCACCCGCCGCGAGCGCGGAGGTCCGGCCACTCGCTCCGGTTGCTGTGGAGGCCGTACGCGAGCTCGTGGCCCCGCGCGACCGCATCGTTGTCTCGCTGCTCGCCTACACCGGCGTGCGGCCTCAGGAGGCCCGCGCCATGCTGTGGACGCACGTCGCTGAGCGGACGCTGGTCGTGCACGCGCCGAAGACGCGACGCCACCGGACCGAGCCGCGATCGGTTCGACTGCTCGCGCCGGTCGCACAAGATCTGCGCGAATGGCGACTCGCGTGCGGACGCCCGGGGGCGAACGAGCACGTGATCCCCGGCCAGGGCGGCGGCGAGTGGACCGAGGTCGGCTACGAGCAATGGATCACCCGCGTCTGGGCCCCCGCGCTCGAGGCCGCCGGGCTCGCCTACCAGCGCCCATACGACTTGCGCCATTCGTTCGCGTCGCTGCTGCTGCACGAGGGGCGGAGCGTCATCTACGTCGCGCGCCAGCTCGGGCACTCGGCAGCGCTGACGATGCGCACCTACGGCCACGTGATCGACGAGCTCGAGGACGCCCCGCGCATAAGCGCCGAGGACGCCATCCTCGCTGCGCGTCGTGGCAGCAATGTTCGGATAGAGTTCGGACGCGGCTCGTGAGCTGGCACCGCGCAGCGCACGAATTCGCTGCAAATCAGCACAAACGGGCGGTTAGCTCAGCTGGATAGAGCGCCTGCCTTACAAGCAGGAGGTCGGCGGTTCGAGCCCGTCACCGCCCACTGGGGATTGTGCTGCTACTCGGCGGTTTCTGCATGTTGCTCGCGCAGCCGGTTAGCGGTCGGGGTGGCTTATGGAAGCCTGGTGGAAGCGCTTGTTGGGGCAACTACCGACCTGCTCGCCGATTCGTCCGCGGCGTCGTGCTGCTCGCTGACCCAGCCGCTCAAGAGCCGCAGCGCGCCCGGCGGGTCGCAGGCCTTTCATCAAGCCCTATCTGAATTTCACGAGCCCGCTCCCATCCCGCCGAGCATCCACTCCCGATTTGGTGACGGGCCGGATGGGCCGTCGCCAAATCGGGAGTACTCCAGCCGAAGGCGACGCTGGAAGCACGGCGGCGTCTCGCGAACCACCGCAGCCGTCGCCCTGGCAAACCAGCCGGACGAGGCCCTGGACTCCGCTCCTCGGAGAGGAGCTGTGCTGGTACCCGATCCGTCAGCGGAACGCGCGCACGAGCCGGGCATCCCTCTGCTGCTCATCGAACTCGAGCGCATCGCCCAATGCTTGCGCG
>CAVRBY010000003.1:0-4855 GCA_963719375.1 uncultured Actinomycetes bacterium
GCGATCGGCTCCTCGGCGCGCGCCAGCATGCGGCGGTTCTCCTCGCGCAGGCGCTCGTTTGTCTTGAGCGACGACCTCAGCGCCTCGACGACGCGCTCGTGCTCCGTGCTCATCCCGATCCCTCCAGCGCCTGACGTACGAGGCTCTCGACGTTCATCGTGTCGATACGGTCTCCCCTTGCGGACTCGCCGTCGCCGTCGTGGTCGTCCGGCCCCGCGAGCTCGAGCAGTGCGTCGAGCAGCCCGGCGTTGCGCAGGCGGGCGATCGGGATCGAAGCGATCTTGCGGCGGGTCTCCTCCTCGCGGGAGTACCTCTGTGTTGATCCCTCGAGCTGCGAGCGCACGAGCTTCGCCACCGCGACGGGCGTCGGGTGATCGAACACGACCGTCGCCGGGAGCCGCAGGCCGCTGACCTGAGCCAGCCGGTTGCGCAGCTCGACCGCCGCGAGCGAGTCGAAACCCAGATCCTTGAATGCGCGCTCCGGATCGACGGCGGCCGCCCCGCCGACACCGAGCACCGCGGCGACCTGGGCGCGCACAACCTCGACAACGACCTCGTCGCGCTTGGCTTCCGGCGTCTGCACGAGCCGGCGCGCGAGCGAACCGGCCGGCGCCCCGCGCGCCTGCACGAGCCCGCGCAAGAGCGCCGGCAACATTTCCATCCGCGCCTGCGCCCGCAGCGCCGCGAAGTCGAGCCGCACGGGCACGAGCACTGGCTCGTCCACGCCGAGCGCCGCGTCGAGCAGCCCGAGGCCGCGCTCGCTAGCGAGCGGCAGCAGTCCGGCCCGCCGCATCCGGGCACGGTCCGCTTCGGCGAGCCCGGCGGTCATCCCGCCACTCGGCTCCCACGGGCCCCAAGCGAGCGAGGTCGCGGGCAGGCCTCGTGCGCGACGCCGCGCCGCAAGCGCGTCGAGGAAAGCGTTCGCGGCTGCGTAGTTGCCCTGCCCCGGGCCGCCGAAGGTGCCAGCGGCGGAGGAGAAGAGCACGAATGCCGACAGGTCGCGCGCCTTCGTCAGCTCGTGTAGGTTGAGCGCGCCATCGGCCTTCGGACGCATGACACGATCCAGGCGCTCCTCGTCGAGCGAATCGAGCGTCGCATCGTCAATCACGCCCGCCGCGTGCACAACGGCTGTGAGGTTCGGGATCGAGTCGATGAGCGCGGCCAGCGCGTCGCGGTCGGTCACGTCGCAGCGCGCCCGTCCCGCGACCATGACCTCGCCCACGCCGTGGTGCTCGCGCAGGTGATGCGCGACGAGCGTCCCGAGCGCGCCGGTGCCGCCAAGGATCAGCACCGTGCCGTCGCCGAAGTCGATCGTCGCATCCGCGTGCGCGTCAGCACGCACCAGCCGCGGTGCAAGCAGCCGGCCCTCCCGGACGGCTAGCTGCGGCTCGTCGCTTGCCAGCGCCTCCGGCGGCACATCGCCGTCGGCGTCGATCAAAGTGAACCGGCCCGGATGCTCGATCTGCGCGCTACGCACCAGCCCCCATACCGCCGTCGCCCACGGCTCCGGATCTTCAACCGCCACCGCCCCGCGCGTCACAAAGGCGACCTGCCCCTCACTGCCCAACCGCTCCTTCAGGAGGCCAAGCACGCGCGCACACTCCGGACGCTCGGCTCCCACTTCGACGATCTCCGGGGCCTCGCCGTTCTCACTCGAACCGGCCAGCACCTCCACCCACTCGATGCGGTAGAGATCGCGCGCTCGAGCCTCGCCACTCGTGTCGAAGGTCCGAGCAACGAGCCGGTCGACCGACACGACCGGCATGCCGACTTGGTTGACCGCCACAATGCTAAGCGCGCCCTCATCGCCGGCGGGCGCGATCCGCACCCGCAGCGACGACTCCCCGCGCTCGTGCAGCCGCACGCCAGTCCACACGAACGGCAGCCGCGGCTCGGTCTCGTTTGTCGCCAGGAGCGCCGCGTGGAGTGCGGCGTCGAACAGCGCCGGGTGAAGGTTGAAGTGCCGTGCGTCAGGCTTATGCTGATCGCCCAGTTCGACCTCGGCGAACAGCTCGTCGCCGCGCTGCCATGCCGCGCGGAGCCCCTGGAACGCAGGGCCGTAGCCAAATCCGAGTTCGGCCAGACGGTCGTAGGCGAACTCGAGGTCGAGTTTGTCGGCGTCTTCCGGCGGCCACGACCCGTCCAGCGGCGGGCCACGCTCGTCGCTGACGGCGAGGACGCCGCTCGCATGTCGGATCCATTCGCCGGCAGCATCCTCGGCTCGCGCGTGAATCGCGATCTCGCGGCGGCCCGACTCGTCGCCGCCCGCGAGCGTGACCTGCACCTGCACACCGCCATCACGCGGCAGCTCGAGCGGCGCCTCGAGCGTCAGCTCCTGGAGCGCATCGAGGCCCACCTGCGCGCCGCCGCGCAGGGCCATCTCCACGAGAGCCGTCCCCGGGACCAAGACGCGGTCAAGCACCGTGTGGTCGGCGAGCCAGGGCTGCGCAACGAGCGAAAGCCGGCCGGTCAGCACCCACTCATCGCGCTCGCCCGCCAACGGGACCGCCGCGCCGAGCAGCGGGTGCTCAGCCGGCAGCTGGCCGATCGAAGTCGGATCGCCCGAACGCGGCGCGACCGGCAGCCAGTAGTGCCCACGCTCGAACGCGTATGTCGGCAGATCCACCAGCCGCCCGCCCTGCACCAGCGGCGACCAATCAACCTCGACCCCACTCACGTGCGCCGCCGCGAGCCCGCGCAAAAACGCCTCCGCCTCCGGACGACCCTTGCGCATCAGCGCCACTGACCCCTCCTGAACCAACGCGCTCAGCACTGCGTCCGGACCAAGCTCGATGAAATGCGATACCCCCGCCGCACGCGCACGCGCCACCGCGTCGGCGAAGCGCACGGTGTCGCGCACCTGCCGAACCCAATACTCCGGGTCTGTAACGTTGCCGGCCGTAACGATTGGGATCCGCGGCTGCTCGTAGATCAGCGCGTGAGCGACCTTCCGAAACTCGTCGAGCATTGGCTCCATGAGCTGCGAGTGAAACGCGTGGCTGACGCGCAGCCGGTGCGTGCGCTCGAACTGGATCGCCCACTCGTCGAGCACCGCATCGAGGCCCGCCACGACGACCGCACGCGGAGCGTTCACCGCCGCGATCGACAGCCGTTCGTCGAGCACTGCGCGGACTTCGTCCTCGGTCGCCTCGACGGCGAGCATCCCGCCACCGTCGGGCAGGGCGCCCATCAGCCGCCCCCTCGCCTTCACCAACGCCCGCGCGTCCTCCAACGAGAGCACCCCCGCCACGTGCGCCGCCGCCAGCTCCCCGATCGAATGGCCGATCAGGAAGTCCGGCTTGACCCCAAAGGACTCAAGCAGGCGGTATAGCGCCACCTCGAGCTCGAACAACGCAGGTTGTGCGTTCTCGGTCCGGTCGATGTCGCCGTCCGGCAGACCGCTGAACGCCTCCCAGAACCGCGGAAACTCCTCGCACAGCTCCGCGCCCATCCCGGCACGCTGCGCCCCTTGGCCGGTGAACAGGAACGCGGTCTTGCCGTCGCGGACCAGGCCCGGTTCAAGCGCGTCGAGTCCGCTCAGCAGATCCTCGCGCGTGGAGCCGACGGCCGCTGCGCGCCACTCGAGATGGGCGCGGCCGGTGGCGAGCGAGTACGCCACATCGAGCGGCTCCAGCTCGCGGTTCGCGCGCACGTGCTCGCGCAGGTTGTCGGCTTGGCGCTGGAGCGCATCGGGGCTCGCCGCCGAGAGCAGCCAGGCCACCGGTCCGTCACGGCGCCCTTCAACCGGTGCCGGTAGCTCAGCCTCCGCCGCCTCTTCGATGATCAGATGCGCGTTCGTGCCGCTCATCCCGAACGACGACACGCCCGCGCGCCGCGGCCTGTCGCGGCGTCCCCACGGCCGCCCCTCGGTGAGGAGCTCGACGGCACCTGACTGCCAGTCCACGTGCGGCGAGGGCTCATCCACATGCAGCGTCCGCGGCAACTCCCCGTGGCGGAGCGCCATCACCATCTTGATCACGCCTGCCACCCCCGCCGCCGCCTGCGCATGGGCGATGTTCGACTTGATCGACCCGATCCACAGCGGGTCACCGTCGCGCTCGCGACCGTAGGTGGCAAGCAGCGCCTGCGCCTCGATCGGGTCGCCGAGGGGAGTGCCGGTGCCGTGCGCCTCGACCGCGTCAACCTCCGGCGGCGAGAGCCCCGCCGACGCGAGCGCCGCGCGGATCACTCGCTCCTGTGAGGGCCCATTCGGCGCCGTCAGGCCGTTCGACGCGCCGTCCTGGTTGGTCGCGCTGCCGCGGATCACGGCCAGGATGCGGTGGCCGTTGCGACGAGCGTCGGAGAGCCGTTCGAGGAGGACGAGCCCGACGCCGTCGGACCACGCCGCGCCGTCAGCGCTCCCGGCAAAGGACTTGCAGCGGCCATCCGGCGAGAGCGCGCGCTGGCGGCTAAAGGCGACGAACATGCCGGGCGTCGAGAGGACGGTCACGCCACCGGCGAGCGCGAGCGAGCACTCTCCGCTCCGAAGCGCTTGCGCAGCCAGATGGAGGGCCACTAGCGACGACGAGCAGGCGGTGTCAACGGTGACCGCCTGGCCCTCGAGCCCGAACGTATAGGCCACACGCCCGGACACCATACTGCCGCCCACGCCGCCCGTGCCGAGGTAGCCCTCGAGCTCCGCCGGCGGCCGGGCGTCGCCCATGCCATAGTCGGCGTACATGACGCCGGCGAACACGCCCGTGTCGCTGCCGCGTAGCGAACGTGGGTCGATCCCGGCCCGCTCGAACGCCTCCCACGCCGTCTCCAGCAGCAGCCGTTGCTGCGGATCCATCGCCGTCGCCTCGCCCGGGCCGATGCCGAAGAAAGCGGGGTCGAATTCGTCAGCGCCGTCGAT
>CAVRBY010000004.1:0-8813 GCA_963719375.1 uncultured Actinomycetes bacterium
CGCGCTGGACTTGGGCAGCTGACGCGTCCAATCTCGCGTGCCCTCGGGGCTAGGTTTCCGCCGACCCGCTTCGCGGTGTTGCTATCATTTTCTGCCCGCCGCGGGGTGGAGCAGTCTGGTAGCTCGTCGGGCTCATAACCCGAAGGTCGCGGGTTCGAATCCCGCCCCCGCTACTCAAGAAAAGCCTGTATATCGCAACAAAAAGAAGAGCCCCGGAAGTTCGGGGCTCTTGTCGTTTTCGGGGTTTGTCAACGGATGTCGTTAAAGGCGTGGCACTCGGACGCGTCTCTCGAACGCGTCGACCAAGTTGAGCAGCTGATCGCACTCCCAGACGCGGCCCCACTTGCGCTCGCTGAGCTTGTTCAGGATGCCCGCACGCTCGAGCTCCTGCAGAGCCTTGCCAACCGCGACGTGTGACTTGCCAGTCAGCGTTTGGGCGACCGCGACGTCGATCACGGGCTGCTGAGGCAGCGCACTGATGAGCTGCCGGACCGCGGCGTCTCTGCGTGGCCTGCCGAGCTCGTCGAGCCAGATTGATTGGAGCTGCTCGATCGCGTCGGCGAGTCGCTCGGCCTCCGTCGCGGCGCGTGCGGTCGCGTCGGAGAACTGGGCGATCCACGCGCTGACTCCGCCTTCACGGAAGCCCGTGAGTCCGCCGAGGTATCCCTTCGGCTCCGCGGCGAGGATGAGGCTGATCGGCGGGACGTAGTTAGGGATCTCGCCCTGGCGGCGCAGGACTGTGTAGATGAGCGCTCGGCCGACCCGGCCATTGCCGTCGGCGAACGGGTGGATGGTCTCGAACTGGGCGTGCGCGATCCCAGCCTGCACGATCGGGGCGAGATCGGTTCGGGTGGCGAACGCGCAAAGATCGTCGAGCAGCGGCCGAACATGCTCGGGCGGCGGCGGGACATAGGCGGCGCCGATCGGGTTGTAGTCGTTCCCGCCGATCCAGTTCTGCGACTCCCGCACGACCCCGGCGATGTCTGCGTCTTCGGTGAACCGCAGCAGTGTCCGGTGAACGTCCTCGATGTCGGAAACCGTGAGCGGATTGCCGGCTATCCCGATCTCGATCGCGCGCCTCATCGCTTCGACGTTTCCGAGGACTCCGGCGGCGCGCCGGTCGCGCTGCCCGGTGTCGGCCTGATAGGCGGCGCGCGCGAGGCGCTTGTGCGAAAGGTGAACGCCCTCGATCCGGGACGATGCCACGCTCTCCGAGCGCAGCAGGTTCTGCGCGAGCGCTCCGAGCGTGGCGACGCGTGGCGGCGAAGCCTCGAGATGTTGCAACGCTCGCGTCGCTTCGGTCACGGCCGCGACGGCATCGCCATCGAGCGGGAAGTCGCGCCCCGAGATCTCATCCGGGATGAAGACTTCGTACGCGCCGGGACGCCGTGACTTGCGGCCTCCGTACGCGCCCGGGTCGGCTGGCCACACCCGCTTATCCACGTGGCCGAGGGGGACGGCCTGCGTACGGTGATGGATGGTCGAAGTCGACACGCGAACCTTTCAGAGCTTCCGGAGCTTTGTAAGGATAGATCAGGATCCTTACGCAACTATCCAGGCAATGAAACGTTCGCAGGGTCCATCCATCCCGCAAAGGCCCTTGCTCATCCAGAGGCGGCCTCGACCGCGTCGGTGCCGGCCAGTCGGGCGAGCGTTTCGGGCACTGCCAGCGGGTCGGTCCCGTTCGAGAAGATCACCGCGACATCGCATGAGACAGCCCTCCTTCTCGCCGAGGGCCAGGTTGACGTCCACCCCCTTCTCGATTGCTGGGCTCTGCGGATAACCGGGCGGGTAACGTTGGGGCCGGAGGCGTGGGATTACGACCTGCGGCGCCTCGCGCATCCAGGCCGAGCTGGCGCAGCTTATGATCGTCGACTGACGGACTAGCGACGGTTGGCCGCAGGAGAGCGCTCTGTGGTGCCTCTGCGACGGCACGCCTCGATGAACCTCGACCCGCACAGGCGGCCGTTCGTGCCTCGCCCGTTTCCGACGGCCAATACGGGAGCGAGCTGGTAGGGGCTGAAGTGGCCGTACTCGTTCGGCGTATCGCTCCAGCCGAACGCATGGCGAGCCGTCCTATTAACGTTCTGCCAGTCGTAGAAGAGGGCGGCGCTGATAGGAGACGTAGCCATAACGGAAGAGCCTCCCGCCAGTGCGCCGAAGGGTCGGACGGCCGGGAGCAATACGACTACGGTAGGCGCCAGCGTGGATGGGCTGCAAGGTGAGCGCCTCCTCACCCGAGGGAGGGGCGGCCTGGACAGTCACGAGCCTCCACCCGCTGTTAGCGTTTCGCACGGCTTGACGAAATCGCCAACTGAGCTACTGGGCTCCGGCGCAATACCGACGGCCTTCTTCCGTTGCCGACTCGACCTCTCACCATCCGCGCCCGGGATCCAGACGCAGCTGGGCCTTCACCGCGCGCTCGGCTTGCGTCAAGAGCAGCGGATCGGTGCCGTAGAGCGCAGCGGACTCGTCGAGCGTCCTTCGTATCCGACCCGCCCGTGCGACCGCCTTCGACACCGCTGCGGCCACTGCTTCTGCCGGGCCGGGCTGATCGATCGTGTCAGGCACGCGCCACCATGCGGCAAGACACCGGATCGCGAACGGCAGTCCATAATGCCCGAGTTCGTTGCGCCAGAGTAGGGCGCCGACCGCATCGAGGGGGACGATCGGCTCCGGCGCCTGCTCGCGCAGCCGCGCCGCGATCTCCGCGGTCTCACCGCCAACCGGGGGCAGCGCCAGTGGATGCGGCGCTGGCATCACCTCGCCGATCACCGGCTTGCCGGCAGTGACCGACCAGGCGAGCGTGTACGCGTAGGTCGCTCGCTTCGCCTGGAGGCTTCCGACCGTCACCTCCGCGCCGCCTACGTCACTGGAGCATGTTGACGCGGACATCTCCTCCACCAGAGCATCCGGGGGAGCGCCGATCGCGCACAGGGGACCGGCGCGCCCGTACAGCCGGTAGACAGCCCGCAGCGGCGATCCGGGTGCGATCTTCTGCCGGGGCCAGCGGCCGCCGTTGGCGATGCACTGCCAGAAGGCGAAGGCAAGCTTGTTGCCGGTGCGCTTGAGCTGCTCCTGACCCGTCCGTGGGCTCGGCCGCCGGGTCTCGACGCGAGCCGACGCTGGCGGCCGTGGTCGGTCGCGGCTGGTGCGCATATTGCCGGAGGCTCCGACGGGCCGCGGATGCGCCACTGAGGGTGGCTGACCGGCGGTCTCTCCGGCGGCTAACTCGTTTGTCCGGTTCCCGCCGCGTTCCGACGGCTCCGGCGCGTCCGGTCGCGCCGGCGCCCGCACAGGCGCGGCGTGTCGCGCCGGGGCGCGCATCGGGGTCACACACACGCGGCAGCCCAGCCGCTCGCGCGTCGCCGCCAGCGGCTGCGCAGCGCCACACGCCGGACACCGGACGGCGCCGAACTCGCCGGCCGCAGGAATCCAGGTGAGCTCGAACGCGAACGTCCGGCTTCCGCGCCGGACATGCACCGGCAGCACGAACGCGGGCACGTGCACGAGGTGCAGCCGAAACGGCCGCAGGTCGTGACGCGGGCGGTGCTCCTCTGCGATCTCCCGCCCGCGACGGTCGCGCTCCGCTCGCGTCGCTTCCGCCTGGGCGTCCAGCAAGCGGACCCGGTCCGGTGTGGTCTTGGCGCGGCGGCGGTAGATGGACTCGAGCGCGGATTCGTAGTACGCGTTGGCTCTGGCCAGCTCGGCGTCGAGCATCCGCCTCGTGTGGGCGGCGAGCGAGGATTCCCGCGCGGCCGCCTGCTGCGCGAGTCGGTCGTGGGCGGCAGCGATGGCTGCATCCAGGTCGGCTGGCAGGATTCGTGCGGGGCCGTCCGGCTTCGGCAGACGCGCCCGATCGCGGAGGGCGGAGAGCACCCGTTCACTGGCCGGGGTTCGACTACGCGCGTCGACCCACACTTCCTCCTGCTCGTGGAACCGAAGCGCGAGAGATGCGGAGTAGCTGACTATCACGCCCACCCGAAGCAGCGGCAGGTAGGCGGCGATCGGCTCGCCGGCGGCGTCGATCCGCCCATGGTCGACCGATACTCGTTCGCGAGCCCGGGCCTCGAGCGTCGAGCGGGTGGGCGGCCGCGACGGCGGCCAGGGGAGATAGGCGCTGCCCGTGTCACCGTCAGCCAGTACCGCCGCGGCGGCTCGCTCTACCTCCGGATGCCCCGCGATCAGCAGGATGGCTTCGTCCTCGCGAGCGACGTCGGGGTCCGCGGTAACCATCACCTCCTCGGGCAGGCCGGTCGCCTGCCGCAGCGCCTCCGGGAGCAGCACCAGGGCGTGATCGTGATGGTGTTCGAGCAGCGCTCCCTCGCACTCCGCGTACTCCAACCAAAAGCTGAGGGCGGGCTCGGCGGTCTGGAGAGGCATGCCTGATGCGTTCAGCCGCTCGCCACCATGGTGTCGATGCGCTCGCGCGTATCGAGATACGCGGCGCGGGCGTGTGCGAGATCGTCGCCAACGCCCTGCAAGCGCGCCTTGAACTCGGCGTCATCCCGGCTAGCGACGTAATGCTCAAAGACGAGCGCCTCGAAATCGAAGTCGTCCGCGATTCGTCCCAGGATCATGTCGAGCTCGCCGACGACCAGCTCGAAGAGGTTGATCTTCGCCTGCAGAACCTCGAGCAGGCGCTCCTCGAGCGTGCCACGCGCGACGAGGTTCGTCAGCTGGACGTCGTGCTGCTGGCCGATGCGGTGAATCCGGCCGAGACGCTGCTCTATCTGCATCGGGTTCCATGGCAGGTCGAAGTTGACCATCGCGTGACAGAACTGCAGATTCCGGCCCTCGCCCGCCGCCTCGGTGCTGAGCAGCACCGGGACGTCGCCGGCGAACCGCGTGACCGCGGCGTCCTTGTACGCCCGAGTCAAGCTTCCGTGGTAGATCGCGGCATCGAAGCCGTGCGCGGCCGCCAGCGTTGCCAGCGCCTCCAGCGTGCGGCGGAACTGGGTGAAGACCACGACCTTCTCGCCGCGCAAACGGTGACGTTCCAGCAGCTCGAGCAGCGCCGCGGCCTTGGCGGTGCTCGACACCCGCGCCGCGTCGGCGGCCAGATCCTTCCAGCCGAGCTTGGCCAGGCTGTCTACGCACGCCCACGGACTTGAGCCGGCCAGCTGCTGCACGCTGCGCAGTGCAAGCCGCGTCGCGCTGCCCGCATCGCGCGCTGCTTCCCGCACGTGCGAGGAGATCGCGCGGTAGAGCTCGGCTTCCGGCACCGTAGGAGTGACCGGCACCGTCTCGGCGATCCTCCGCGGCAGCATCACGGTGATCTCACTCCGGCGATGGCGCACCATCAGCTCGCGCAGGGAGAGCTGGAGCGCCGCGATGTTGCGTACGGACGCGCCGTCGCCACCACCGTGCCGAGCCCGGAACTCGGCGGCGCCGCCGAGCAAACCCGGGCGGACGAGGCTGACAAGCTGGAACAGGTCAGCGAGCCGGTTCTCGATTGGTGTGGCGGTCAGAAGCAGCAGGTAGCGTGTGCGCAACGCTCGAGCCAGCGCCGCCGAAGCGGTGCGGGCGTTCTTCAGGCGGTGTGCCTCATCGGCAACAACCAGATCCCATTCGATGCCGGTCAGCGCGCGACGCAATGGATCTCGGCGCGCAGACGCGAGCGACGCCACGATGACCGGCGCGACGCCGTCAGCGCTTGGCGCGTCGAAGCGCCGGTCCGCGACGATGCACGGAAGCGCGAACTTGCGCTCGAGCTCCTCGCACCACTGTCCCACGAGGCCAGCGGGAGCGAGCACGAGAACGCGGCTCGCGAGGCCGCGCAGCCGAAGCTCGCTCAACACGATCCCGGCTTCGATCGTCTTGCCGAGTCCGACCTCGTCGGCGAGGATGGCCCGGCCCTGCATGTGGCGCAGCACGCGCGCGGCTGCCTCCAGCTGATACGGGAACGGCTCAAAGCGCAGCCGCGGCATGCACATGAACGTCTCGAAGCTCGGCCGCGCCCACACCGCCAGCGCCCGGTCAACCAGCGAAGAGCGCTCCTCGGTGACGGTTGAGCCCGGCGCCAGGCGGCGCCGGAGGGCTTCATACCGGGACAGCGGATTCGTCGCGACCTGGCCCGCCTCCGGGACCCAAGGCACCGCACGCTCGCCCGGCGCGACGGCGCCGTTGCCGGGCGCGGTATGAGGCTGTCGGGTGGCTCGTGCAGGCATCAATCGAGGGGCGATGTTCGCATGGGCTCCGGACGGGTGGGGCCGCGGACTCGCTCGTTGCGGAGTTATTCGAGCCGGTCCGGGGTTAGGCCGGGATCGGGACGCCTCGCGCGCTTACGGGGCGCTTGTTTCGCCTGCGGCGGAGTCCGGCGCAGGGGAGGCGAGGTCACGCAGGGCGCTCACGAGCCGAGTTCGGGTCCGCGCGTGAAGGCGAGTGAGACGACGGTGGCCGTTGTCGATGCCGGCCGACTGGAGCAGCGCCGCACCCGCGCGCTGGTCAAGCTGTTCGATTGCGCCAAGCAAGTCGAGCACCGACATCCGGGCGGACGCAGTCTTCGGTCCGACGAGCCGCGCCTCGATGACCGCCGCCGCGCCGTCGAGGGCGGCCTCGCGGCTGGGAGCGGTGCGACGCGCGCGGGCCAGGCCGACGCGCTCCGCCTCAGCCGCGACGTCAGCGGCAAGGCCGCCGCGGCGGCGGCGATGCTCCCGCCGGCGCTTTGCTGACCGCGGTGGCGGAGGTGGCGGCTCCACGATGACCGGCGCCAGGAGGCCGGCTTCGGTCAGGAAGCGGCTCGGTGCTCCGATGGTCCAGTGCAGCGTCAGACTGCGCTGGGCCCGGGTGAACGCCACATACGCGAGCCGGCGCTCGGCCTCGATGCCCTCGCCCGCCGCGCGTTCCTGTGGGCTTACCTCGAGCGAACGAGCGTGCGGCAGCTGGCCTTCCTCGCAGCCGAACACGTGCACCTCCGGCCATTGGCAGCCCTTCGCTCGGTGAATCGTCGTGAGCTCGATGCCATGCTCGTCGTCGCGGACCGCCGTCAGCGCATCGCTTCTGGATTGCAGCAGCGAGGCGTATTCCGCGACCGTCTTTCCCGACGCTTCGCGGCTTGCCTGCTCGAGCACCTCGACCTCGATCCGCTCGGTGCCTCCGAAAGCGCGCTCGTGCTCACCGAAATAGTCATCGAGCCCGCCGGGGCCACGCAGGTAGCGGACGAACCGGCTGGCGTCTGTGCTCCGGGCAACCGCATCCAGCGTCACTCCTGCCTCGTCGAGCCTCGCGCGCTGGCGAGCGCCGACCGGCACCATCGCAAAGCTCTCGGTGAACGAACGGCCCGCTCTCAGTGATGCCGCGACCTGCTGCTCGGCGTCGAGCGGTAGGCCGCGCCCGGGCGCGCGGCACACGCGGGCCACATCGTCGGGGTCCGCATTCGTGGGATCGACGCACAGGCGCACGTACGCCTCGAGTGCGCCGCGGGCGCCGGCGGGCTCAAACACCTGCTCGGGCGCCGCGATCCTCACGCCGAGCACCGAGCACCCGAGCGCAACCGTGCGCAGGAGGTTGGTCGTCCGTCCGAGCACCACGATCTGACCGCGTGTGCGACCCGCCAGCAGCGCCGCGATCTCGTCTGCGCCGTCCGGTTGGGTCTCGTGCATGCACAGCTGCACTGCCAGCTCGCCCGTCTGCGCCGACTTGGCCTGGATCTCCTTGGGAAAGCGGATGTCGTTATGCTCGACGAGCCGCCGGGACGCTTCGACGACGTCGGGGGGGCAGCGGTAGTTGTGTGCCAGCGCGACCCGCTGGAGCCCCGGATAGGCGAGGTCGAGGTCGAGGATGCGGCGCACGCTGGCCCGGCGCCATCCGTACAGGGTCTGGTCCTCGTCGCCGACGCAGAAGAGGCCGTCCTGCGGCGCCGCCAGGATCCGGACCAGCAGTTCCTGTGCCGGCTCGATGTCCTGATACTCGTCGACGAGCACCTGACTGAAGCGGCTCTGCCAGCGCCGGCGAAGCTCTGCGTCCTCGCGGAGCGCGCGGACAGCGACAAGGACGAGGTCATCGAAGTCGTGTACCTGGTCCTCGGCCAGCTGGCGCTCGTAAAGCTCGTAGACGTACGCCACCGTCTCCCCCTCCGGATGCCTGCGGGCCTGCTCGGCGAACTCGCGCGGCGTGGCCAGCATTCCGAGCTTGGCGGCGCCAATCGCTGCACGCGCGTCCGCCGGGTCGAGCCATGTGCCCATCTCGTGCAGAGCGAGCGCGCAGAGGCGGCGCCACTGGTTGAACGAAGCCTCGCGGACGCCCTTTCGCCGTGCGAGCCCCTCCTCCCGCATCAACCACCAGCCGATGCTGTGAAAGGTGCGCGCCGCGACCGACGGCACCCCGGCCGCACGGAGGCGCTGCTCGAGCTCCAAGCGGGCGTCGCGATTGAAGGTCGTGCACAGGATCCGCTCGGCGGGCACGCCACGGCGAAGGAGCTCTCGCACGCGCTCGATCAGCACGGCCGTCTTGCCGCTCCCGGCCGGCGCGATGACCTGCACGATGCCGTCGTGGGCGTTGATGGCGCGCAGTTGCTCCGGGTCGGCTTCCAAGCGCGTTTGACCGGGTTCGGGCGTTTCGGCCGGATATGGCGTCGGCGAGCCGCGGTAGAGCCGGGTAGCGGCGTCGATCGCGCGCTCCAGCGTGTAGGGATACGCGAAGTCCGGATCGATGAAGCGCTCAGGGGGCAGACGCGTGAGGCGCTGCTCGCTCTCGATCGCGAGCTCGATGCCAGCGCGGAGCGCCGGGTCGAGCACGTAGCCGTGAAGCGCCGCGAGCTCATCGAGATCACGCAACTTGACGCCGAGAACGGCCAGCCGAGGGCTCTGCCC